>NZ_CP150315.1:10175000-12826009 GCF_051525985.1 Sorangium sp. So ce145
CACCTCGGCGGCGGCGGAGCGCGCCCGGCGGCCCCGCGGCGGGCGGCGGGGGCGCGAGCGCAGCTGGCGGCTCGGCCACACACAAAAGCCTGCTACAAGGGCGGGCATGCGAACCGCTCGCGCCCGCGTCGGACGAGGCACGGCGGCGTGCGCGGTCGCGCTCGCCTGCGCCTCGACCGCGCACGCCGAGGAGCCCTCGAGCGCCGCGACCTCCAAGGATGCCGCTTCCGCCGAGCAGCCACCGGGACCTCCGCGGCCGCCGCTGCCGCCCGCGCCCCCCCGGACCCGCTTGCCTTGGGCCAGGCACATCGAGGTCGGCGCGGACATCGCCCTCGTCAACCGGTTCGGCTCGAGCGACGCCGCCGGCCAGCCGACGGGGATTCGCCTGAAGCCCGCGATCGGCGTCGGGGCCCACGCGCGCTGGCAGATCTTCGACTACCTGCGCTTCTCCGCCTTCTTCGTGCACGCCAAGCACGAGCTCTCGCTCCAGGCGGGCGCGCTCGCGCAGCCCGGCCCGATCACGGCAGAGCCGCGCGAGGACGGCGCGCCCGCGGTGCGCACCCTCGCGCTCGGCGCGCGCCTCGCGCCCACGCTTCCGCTCGGCGAGCGCGCCCGCTCGTGGCTGTCGGTCGGCGTCGGCTACGACAGGTTCGACTTCAACCGCATGCGGGTCTCCGACCCCGGGGGGGAGTTCACGATCCGCGAGCGCGGCGCGTCGTACGTCGAGATCCCGCTGGGGCTCGGGGTGTCGTTCGACATCATCCGCCGCTGGCTCACGATCGAGCTGGAGACCTCGGGCGCCTTCCTGCTCGGCCGGGGCGGCGACGCCACCCGGGAAGGCCAGGCCATCGACGCCCAGGGGCGGCGGCGCAACGTCGGCGCGCTGCCGCAGGCCCGGGGCTCGTTCGTCCAGACGCTCGGCCTCTCCCTCGTGCTGTGATCGCCGCGTCGCGCGGCGAGCTCAGCTGAGGGCCAGCATGCGATCGATCGGGACGCGCGCGCGCTCGCGCAGCTCGGGCGCCATCTCGAGGCGCGGGGCGAGATCGCGCAGCGCGAGATAGACCTTCTCGAGCGTGTTGAGCCGCATGAAGGGGCACTCGTTGCAAGCGCAGTTGCCCTCCGGCGGCCCCTCGATGAACTCCTTGTGCGGGGACGCCTTGCGCATCTGGTGCACGATGCCGCTCTCCGTCGCGACGATGTACTTCAGGGCGTCGTCCGCTGTCGTGTACTTGAGCAGCGCGGTCGTCGAGCCGATGTAGTCGGACATCCGCAGGATCGGCTCCTCGCACTCCGGGTGCGCGATGAGCTTCGCGTCCGGGTGGCGCTCGCGCAGCGCGACGATCTTGCGCAGGCTGAAGGTCTCGTGAACGACGCAGCTGCCCTGCCACAGGCGCATCGGGCGGCCCGTCCGCTCGACGAGCCAGCGCCCGAGGTTCTTGTCGGGCGCGAAGAGGATCTCCTGCCCCTCCGGGATCGCGCGGACGATCTTCTCCGCGTTCGACGACGTGCAGATGTAGTCGCTCTCGGCCTTCACCTCGGCGGAGCAGTTGATGTACGAGATCGCGGCCGCGCCGGGGTACCGGGCGCGCCAGGCGCGGAAGCGGTCGACGGGGCAGCCGTCGGCGAGCGAGCAGCCGGCCGCGAGGTCGGGGACAACGACGATGCGCTCGGGGTTCAGGATCTTCGCCGTCTCGGCCATGAAATGCACGCCGGCGAACAGGATGACGTCCGCGGTCGTCTTCTTCGCCTGCTGGGCGAGCTGCAGCGAGTCGCCGAGGAAGTCTGCGAGATCCTGGATGTCGCCGTCCTGGTAGTAGTGGGCGAGGAGGACGGCGTTCCTCTCCCGCTTCAGGCGGCTGATCTCGTCGTGCAGATCCAGGCGTGGATCGATGGCGGCAGGCTGGGGCGCGGCGCTCGTCATGGCCCCCTAAGGTAGGCACCGCGCGGCGCGCTGGCCAGGCCCCCGAGCCGCGCGGCGCGCTCCGGCGCGCTCCAGCCACGGCCACGCAGCCGGTGCGGCGGTTGCCGGCGCCCGAGCCGCGCAGCGCGCTCCAGCCGCGCAGCCGGCCGCGTCTCCCTCGTTGACAACGGCCGGCACCGGTTCACGATCGAGGCCCGCGGTGGGCCTGGGGAGGAGCTCTCGTCGTGGGCGGCCACCCATGTCCTTCCTGATCCCCGTCGCGCTGCTCGCCCTCGTCGTACCGCTCGTCGTGGCGCTCCTGCGCGCAAATGAGCTATTTTGCGTGCGCGTCGAGGGGCGCAACGTCCGGCTGCTCCGGGGCCGGATGCCGCAGCGGTTGCTCGACGACATCACGGACGTCCTCCGCGCGGCGCCGGTCGGGCGGGGCGCGGTGCGGGTCGTGGTCGAGGACCGGCGCGCCCGGGTCCACGTGGAAGGGGATATCTCTCCCGAGCAGGCTCAGCAGCTGAGGAACACCGTCTCCATGTGGCCGGTTCCGAAGATCCGCGCGGCCCCGAAGCGCCGCGCGGGCGCATGACCCCGCCGCCGACATTTCCACCCTAGCGAGTCAGTCCCGCATGGCCGACGACAAACCCCGAGACAATCCGCCGACCTCCAAGCTGGGGCGCCTCGCGCGCCTCGCCGGCCTCGCGCCCCGCACGATCCCGTTCGCCATCGAGGGCGCGAAGCGCGTCCTCGGCGCGACCCGGACCGAGGAGGAGGAGGCCGAAGCGCGGCGGAGGATGGCCCAGGAGGTCAAGAAGACCGCCGAGGCGATGCTGAAGACGCTCGGCGAGATGAAGGGCCTGCCGCTCAAGTTCGGCCAGATGGCGAGCTACATCGACGGGCTCGCGCCGCCGGGATACGAGGAGAAGTTCCAGGCCACGCTGAAGAAGCTGCTCGACAAGGCGCCGCCCCTGTCGCCGGAGGCCGCGGAGCAGATGATCCGCGAGGAGCTCGGCGCCCCGCCCGAGCACGTGTTCGCGGCCTGGGAGCGCGAGCCGTTCGCGGCGGCGAGCATCGGACAGGTGCACCGGGCCACGACGAGGTCGGGGGAGCGGGTCGCGGTGAAGGTGCAGTACCCCGGCATGGACAGGGCCATCGAGAACGACCTGAAGAGCGTCTCGATGCTCGAGGCGATGATGGCGCCCCTCGCCAAGAAGCTGCACGCCCGGCAGACCGTCGACGAGCTCCGCAAGGTCTTCCTGTCCGAGCTCGACTATGCGCGCGAGGCCGAGATGGCGGACCTGTTCCGCCGCATGAACGCAGGGGACGAGGACGTCTCTATCCCGCGCATCCACCACAGCCTCACCACGAGGCGCGTCCTCACGCTCGAGTTCGTCGACGGCATGAGCTACGCCGAGTTCTGCGAGCGCGGCAGCCAGGAGGCCAAGAACCGCGCGGGCCTCTCCATCTGGCGCTTCACCTTCCGCTCGATGCTCCGGTACGGCTGGCTCTACGCCGACCCGCACCCGGGCAACTACCGCTTCCACGAGGACGGCCGCGTCACGATCCTCGATTTCGGCTGCGTGAAGCAGCTCCCGCCCGACCTCGTGGCGGGCATGAAGCGCTACATGCGCGCCGCCATGGACGCGGACTGGAAGGAGTTCGACCGGGCGTGCGTGGAGGTGCTCGGCTACGACCCGGCCGACGAGAGCTGGGATCTCTACCGGAGCTACACGATGGAGCTCATGGTCCCGCTGTGCACGCACGGGACCTGGAAGTGCTCCCCGGAGAAGGCGCGCGAGACGGTGGCGTACCTGACCCGCGGTATCCGGGGGCTCGCCCTCAAGGAGGGAGAGAAGATGCCCACCATCCCCCACGTGCCGAAGATGCCGCAGGACTTCACGTTCGTGAATCGCCTGCAGTGGGGGCTCGCGTCCGTGCTGGCGGGGCTCCGGACCGAGGCGGCGTTCCGGCGGACCATCGATCCCTGGGTGCGCGACGGGGTGCACCCCGTCCCCGATTGAGCGAGGATCGCTGGTAGGCTCGTCGGCGCGGAGAGGCGCGCCGAGGTCGCTTCCGCCGCGGCTCTCACCTTGACCTCGATCCCGCACGCTGTGACATTCGATCGGGGCATGGACGACGAGAGGGCGGCCTGCGAAAGGCGCGTAGGAACGACCCTGCGGGGCAAATGGACGATCGATCGCCTCGTCGGGATCGGCGGGATGGCCGCCGTCTATGCCGCGACCCACAAGATCGGGCGGCGCGAGGCGATCAAGATCCTCCACCCCGAGGTGGCGCGCTCGAAGGACCTGCGCGCCCGGTTCGAGCGCGAGGCGCAGGCCGTCAATCGCTTCCAGCACCCCGGCGTGGTCGAGATCCGCGACATCGACGTGACCGAGGACGGCGCGCCGTTCCTCGTGATGGAGCTCCTCGACGGCGAGTCGCTCGCCGACCGGATCCAGCGGCTCGGCAGCATCGAACCGGGCGAGATGCTGCGGCTCATGGATGAGCTGCTCGACGTGCTCGGCGCCGCGCACGGGCAGGGGATCATCCACCGCGACATCAAGCTCGACAACCTCTTCGTCGAGAAGACCGGGCGCCTCAAGGTGCTCGACTTCGGCATCGCGCGCATGCGCGACGGCGTGAAGACGGCGATGCGGACCCGCACGGGCGCGACGCTCGGGACGGTGTCGTACATGGCCCCGGAGCAGGTGCGCGGCATCTCGGTCGACCACAGGGCGGACCTGTTCGCCGTCGGCGCGACCATGTTCCGGGTGATCGCGAAGCGGCGCATCCACGAGGCGCGCACGGAGTCCGAGCTGCTCGTGAAGATGGCGACCATGGCGGCGCCGCCGCTCGCGAGCGTCGCGCCGGAGACGCCGCACGGGCTGTGCCTCGTCGTGGACAGGGCGCTCGCGTTCGATCGCGACCGGCGCTACCCGGACGCCCGCACGATGCAGGCCGACGTGCGCGCGCTGCTGCATGGAGCGGCGCCGCCGCACGCGTCGGCGCGCCTCGCGGCGGGCGACGTGCCGTCGGCGGGCGCGCCGCCGCTCTCCCCGATGCTCCTGTCGGCGGCCGCCTCGGCGGACGCGCAGGCCGAGCCTCCGCCGCGGCCCGCGGCCCCGTCGGGCGCGAGATGGAACGAGGTGGGCTCGGCGCCCGCGATCGGGTCGGAGCTCGGCCCGGGCAGCAGCGGGGCGTCCTCGTGGGAGGCCGCCACGATGGCGGCGCACGGAGCTCCACGCGGGAGCGCCATGGATGCGGCCCAGGCGCACGGAGGCCACCCCGGCATGGCGCAGGCCGCCCCCGGCGCTCCGAATGGACCGCCGTCGGCCCTGCACAACACCGGCGCCGGCCACGCCGGAGCGCACGGCGCGCCCCCATCGTCGTGGCAGGGCGCCAGCGCGCCCCACAGCGCGCCCGTCTCGCTCCACAACACAGGCTCGGGCCTGCACAACACCGGTCCGGCCTACGGCGCGCCCGCCTCGGCGCACGGCCCCAGCGCGCCCCACGGCGCCCCCGTCTCGCTCCACAACACGGGCTCCGGCCTGCACAACGCCGGCCCGGCCTACGGCGCGCTCGCCCCGGCGCACGGCCCCAGCGCGCCCCACGGCGCCCCCGTCTCGCTCCACAACACAGGCTCCGGCCTGCACAACGCCGGCCCGGCCTACGGCGCGCCGGCCCCGCGGCACAGCGCCGGCGTACCGCACGGCGCGCCCGCCTCGCTCCACAACACCGGCTCGTCGCTGCACGCCACCGGCTCGGCCTACGGCGCGCCCGCGCCGCCGCACGGCGCCAGCGCGCCCTACGGCGAGCAGCCGGCCGCCGCGTGGGCGCCGCGCCACGCTCAGCCGAGGCTGCCGCCGAAGCTCGTGATCCCGCTCGCGCTCGGCGGCGTGGCGCTCATGATCGTGAGCGTGCTCGCGGTCTGGATGGCGCTCCGCGACGAACCCCAGAGCGACGCGGTCCAGCACGATCTGCTGCCGGCCCAGAGCGCGAGCGCCGGACCGACCCAGCTCTCCCCGTCCTCGGAGAGCACCGACGAAGCGCGGAGCAACGTGAACGAGCCAGGATCGCGGAGCAACGTGAACGAGCCAGGATCGCGGAGCAACGTGAACGAGCCAGCGACGATGCGCCCGGACGCGCCGAACGCTCCGGCGAGCGCGCCGCCCGCGAGCACGTTCATCATCGACTTGACCAAGAAGAAGCAGCTGACGAGAAAATCACGCCAGGACTGAAGCCAGATCGCCGAACATGGAGCTCCGCCCCCTCATGGTGACGAGGACAACCCCGCGCGCTCGATCGATGCTCGTCGGGTCTGCGCTGGCGCTCACGCTCTCGGGAGCGTGCTCGGACCCGGTGCCGATCGGCCCACGTCCCGACGCCGGCGGCGACGGTGGAGGCGGCAGCGGAGGCGCGCCGCCGCTCTGCAGCTCCGGCGACGTGCAACCCTGCTATCCCGGCCCGGCAGACACCGAGGGTGTCGGCGTGTGCGCGGCGGGCGTGCGAAGGTGCCAGCCAGACGGCCAGAGCTTCGGCGAGTGCGAAGGCGCCGTGGTCCCGAGGCCCGAGGACTGCAGCACCACCGTGGACGACGACTGCGACGGCGCGACGAACGAGCCCGACGCAGGGTGCGTGTGTACCCCGGGCCAGATCAAGACGTGCTACAGCGGCCCCGAGGGGACGAGCGGCGTGGGGCTCTGCGCGGTGGGGCTGCAGATGTGCGATCTCTCAGGCACGTCGTGGCGGCCATGCGGCGGCGAGGTCACCCCGCAACGAGAGACGTGCACGGACGACACCGACGAGGACTGCGACGGCTTCGCCTGCAGCACGCCGCTCTGGGCCGCCGTCTACGGTGATCAGAACACCCAGAGCGCGACCAGCGTCGGCGTCGACGCGCAGGGAAACGTCTATATCGGCGGCACCTTCTCGGGGACCATCAACCTGACCGGCAAGGAGACGGGCGCCCTCGTCAGCATCGGCACCTCCGACGTGTACGTCGCGAGCTTCGACCCCTCCGGGCAGCACCGCTGGAGCGCGAGGTTCGGCGGCAGCGGCGCCGAGACGCTCAACGGGCTCGCGGTGACGCCCGAAGGCAACCTCGTGCTCGGCGGGACGTTCTACGGCTCGTTCACGTTCGGCGGCACGACGCTGAGCAGCGTCAACGCGCTCGACACCTTCGTGGTCACGATGACCGGAGAGAAGGGCGAGCAAGGCTGGGCACGCCAGCTCGGCGACGCGGCCGATCAGACGCTGCGCTCGATCGCGGTGGACCCCGCCGGAAACATCGTGATCGCCGGCTACTTCAGCGGCTCGCTGCTCTGCTCGTCGCCGCCCGTCCCGGTCTGCGCCACCAGCGCAGGCGGCACCGACGTCTTCGTGCGGAAGTACGATCCGCTCGGCGCCGTCCTGTGGACCAGGATCTACGGAGACGACAAGAACCAGTTCGCCACCGGCGTCGCCGTCGGCAACGACGGCAGCGTGCTCGTCACCGGCCGGTACAACGGCACCCTGACCGTCGGCCCCCGGCAGGTGAAGAACACCGGGCTCGGGCCGAACCTGTTCGTGCTGAAGCTCGACAGCAGCGGGAACGGCGTCTGGCTCTCGGACTATGGAGACACGGCGTCGCAGGCAGGCACCGGGATCGCCGTCGCTCCCTCGGGCGCGGTGCTCGTGACCGGGACGTACATGGGCACGCTCAACTTCGGAGCGGCCGGCACGCTCCCCGCCAACGATGTGCAGACGGCGTTCGTGGCGTCGATCGCCCCCGACGGCGTGCCCGTGTGGGCGCGGTGGTTCGCCGGAGACGGCACCCAGGAGAGCACGTCGATCGTCGCGGACGCGGAGAACGGCGTGGTGGTGACCGGCTCGGTCCAGGGCGTGGTCGACCTCGGCGGCGGGCCGCTGCCCAGCGGCGGCGGCTTCGACGCCTTCGTGGCGAAGCTCGACGCCGACGGCAACCACCTCTGGGGGAAGGTGCTCGGCGCCGCCGGCAACCAGAAGTCGAACGCGGCGGCCATCGCGCCGAGCACGGGGGTCATCGCGCTCTCCGGCACCGCCGAGGGGAAGATCGACTTCGGCTTCGGCGAGCGCGAGGCGAACGGCACCGACGCGTTCGTCGTGCTCCTGTCGCCGTAGACCGCAGCCGCGGCCCCGGTCACGGGGCGCCGCGTGCGCCCGCAGGGACGAGGTCGACGCGGCCGAGCTCCTCGTTGGTCGCCGCGATGGCGGCGCGGATCGGCTCGCCGACGCCGTAGCGACGGCTCGCGCCGACCAGCGCCTGGGCGGCGGCGTCGATGCGATACGGGCCGCCCGGCAGCGCCTCCAGCGCGATCGTGCCCGTCGCGCCGGACTCGACCATCTGGACGACGAGGCCGAACGGCTTGATGGATACGATGTAGCCCTCGATCTCCTCGCCGACGCGGGAGGCGAAGAGGCGCGCCACGAGCATGCGGTGCCGCTCCGTCTCGGCCTTGGCGGCGCTGCGCGCGCGCGCGTTCAGGTGGTGGGCGAGCGACGCGAGCGCCTCGGCCTCGACGCGCTGGTCGCGGCGGCCCTGGAGATAGCGCTTGACCACGCGGTGCACCGCGAGGTCGGCGTAGCGGCGGATCGGGGACGTGAAGTGCAGGTACAGCGGGGCGCCCAGGCCGAAATGCAGGCCTCCGGCGCCCGTGTACCGGGCAGGGCCGAGCGCCTTGCCGACCACGGTGCGGATGGCCGGCGCGAGCTCGGAGCCCCTGTACTGCGCCTCGAACGCCGCGAGGCCGAGGGGGCTCAGGCGCGCGCCGAAGCCGGCCTCGACGCCGAAGTTGTGCGCGAACTGCTCGAGCGCGCGGACGCGCTCCTCGGTCGGCTCGTCATGGACACGAAAGACGCAGGGGAGCCCGCGCGCCACGAGCCAGCTGGCCACCGCCTCGTTCGCCGCCACCATCAGCCGCTCGATGAGGCGGTGCGCGCCCGTGTCGGAGCGCGGCGAGACGGCGGTCGGCTCGCGCGTCTCGGCGTCCAGCGTCACGTACGCCTCCTCGCGATCGAGCTCGACGCCGCCGCGCGCCGCGCGGACCGTCGACAGCCGCGCGGCCGCGGTGCGGAGCCAGCGCACGACCGGCCGGGCGGCCTCGGGGATGCCGGCGGAGCGGCCCGTCGTCAGGAACTCCTCGACGGCGTCGTACGAGAGGCGGGCGTGCGAGCGGATCACGCTCTCGTGCAGATCGATCGACGTGATGCCCCCCTCGGGGTCGATGCGCAGCTCGACCGTGACCGCGAGCCGATCGACCCCCGGCAGCAGGCTCGCCGCCTCGCTGGAGATCGCGTCGGGGAGCATCGGGATGACGCGGCCAGCCAGGTAGACGCTCGTGCCCCGGGCGCGGGCCTCGAGATCGAGCGGCGAGCCCTCGGGGACGAACGCGTCCACGTCGGCGATCGAGACGAGGACGCGCAGCGCCCCGTCGGGCCCGGCCGGCAGCACGGAGACGGCGTCGTCGATGTCCGTGGTGACGGGCGCGTCGATCGTGACGGTGATGACGTCGCGCAGGTCGCGGCGGCCGCGCGCGAGCTCGCGCTCGACCGACACCGCCGCCACCGCCGCGCGCGACGCCTCGAGGACCTCGCCCGAGAACACGGCGCGCACGCCGTTGCGGGCGAGGCACCGCTCGATGCCGAGGTCGGCGCCCGACGCGACGACGCGCGCCGGGACGACCGCCGCGCCCTCGATGGTGGCGACCACCGCGGCGCCCTCGGGGAGGTCGTCGGCGCTGCCCGGCTTGAACGGCCAGTCCGTGTTGGAGACGAGGCGATCGACCCGGAGGTGCGGCCGCTTCGCGTGCGATACGACCGTCCCGAAGAGCTCGGAGCGATCACGCTGGACGAGGGCGAGCTGCGACGCGCTGAAGCGACCCGGCTCCGCCTCGACGACCACCGCGTCGACGACGTCGCCGTCGAGGAACGGGTTCAGATCGGGCGGCGCGATGAAGGCGGTCGCCGAGCCGAGGGCAGCCCAGCCCGGCCTGCCCGGCCCCCCCGCCTTCTCCGGAGAGGCCTCGATGTTCAGGAACCCGAAGCCACGGGGGTTGACCGAGATGCGTCCACGAACGGGTGCGTGCATAGGCGCGGAAGGTACGCCAGATCCCGGCGCTTTCGAGCACAAGCTGCCCGTTGAGCTCGCATCGACGCCAGAGAATTACTGCAACACGGTAAACAAGCAGCGCGTGACGTCGCGGCATCGCGCGCTGCATGCCGAGATGCGCTCGGGGGGCCCGGGGTGCCTCGCGCTGCGCTGCGATGACGTGCGGGCGGCATCGCGGTTCCACGTGCGCCGGGGACCCCGTGCGTGGGCGGGACGCGACGGCAAAAGTGCCTCCCTGGACGGTTCGCGGCGCCGGATCGGCTTATACTCGACGCATCGTGGAAGACTCAGGGGACATCATCGAGCTAGCGCGTGTGATGCCTCGGGACCGCTTCGTCCGCCAGGTGACGAACCTGCTCCTCGTGGTGTCCGAGGCTGGTCCGGACAACCAGCAGATCGCGTTCCGGACGGTCGCCGCGTCGCCGGCGGCGCACCGGAAACCGCCGCCTCCGCCCGGCCCAGCGAGCGAGGTGTTCCAGCTCGTCAAGGCGAAGGGCAATCCCTATCTCGACCAGATCTCGGTGGGCCGCACGCGCAATTGCGACGTGGTGCTGCGCCACCCCTCGGTGTCCAAGCTGCACGCGCACTTCCGGCGGAATGAGCAGGGGCAGCTCGTGCTCATCGACAACGGCTCGCAGAACGGGACCCGCGTGAACGGCAAGCTGCTCTCCGAGAGCGAGCCTCAGGAGGTCTCGGTGGGCGACGTGATCCAGTTCGGCCGGCTCACGACGTCGCTGCTCGACGCGGCGGCCCTCTTCGACCTCGTGCGCGAGCAGGCGCGCCTCGCGAGGGACCAGGCGAACCGGTGAGCGCCGCGCGCGGCGGCGCTCAGAACCGGTATCCCGCGGAGACGTTCGGAAAGAACATCGTGAACGTGCCGTGGGCGAGCTCCTCGAACACGACCTTCTTGCCCGGCGCGCAGTCGACCGTGGGGTGCGCCTCGTCGCACTCGGCCCCGACCACGTAGGTGTTGCCCGTCTCGAGCGGCGGGCCGTCGACGAGGAAGAAACCGACGCCGAGGCCCGCGCTGGCGCTGAAGCGCCCGAGCTTCAGCCGGAGCCTCAGCTCGGGCATCGCGAACGGGGCGGCGGCGCGGACGGCCCTGCCCGCGTTCTGCACGGCCACGCTGACGGTCCTCTCCGCGTCGGACGCCGTGCCGGTCACCTCGTCGCTCATCTCGGCCAGCACCACGCCGAGCCCGAGCGCGCCGCCGACGTCGAGCCATGACGACAGCCCGTAATGATAGCTGCCGCCGACGATCACCGTCACGCCGGCCATGCCGATGTCGTCGTGGAAGCTGTAGCGGATGGGGAGCCTCTCGTCGCCCCCGCGCGGAGCGGCGTACGTCGCGTCGAGCGAGCGATCGAGCGTCGTGTGGAGGCTCAGGTACCCGGCCGTGAGCTCGATGGCGGCGCCGATCGGGAACTCGTAGCTGCCGCGCACGCCGGCCAGGACGCCGGACGGGCGCGAGACGCCCGAGCAACTGTAGCTGCCGCAGCTCCGCTCGGCGTCGCTCTCGAGCGACGACGCGAAGGCATAGCCGCCGGTCGCCTCTAGCCGGAACACGCCGACCCTCCGACCCCAGCGCGGGTGCGCGTCGTCGATGGCGAGCGGCAGGACGATGTCGCCCCTCGTCGTCTTGTCGACGGTCGCGCGCAGCGTGCGCGCGAAGTAGCCCGGCTCGTGCGCCTCGAAGGTGTGGCGCCCGAGCGGCAGCGCCCCGCGCCACTGCCCCTTGCCGACCGGGACGCCGTTGATGGTCAGATCCGCGCTCAGCGGCTGGGCGACGACGCGGACCTCCTCGCCGAGCGGCCCCGCCTCGACCGTGGCGACGGCGAGCTGCCCCGCGATGACGCTCGCCTCGCGGGGCGCAGAGCCGAAATTGCCCTTGCGCACCGAGTAGAAGTGCGGGCCAGGCGCGAGCGCGCCCTCCCACGGCAGCTGGCCGATCAGCGCGCCGTCGATGGTGAGATCGGCGCCGACGAGCCGCTCGTCCTCGACCTTCAGCCGGCCCGTGCTGGCGAGCGGATCGAGCTTCGCGTCCACCGACCTGGTCTCGGCGACCCCGACGGTCACGATCCGCTCGAACGTGTGCCAGCCGTCCTTGACCACGCGGAGCGTGTGATCCCCGGGGAGCAGCCGGATCGGGCCGGCGAGGGGGAGCCGGCCGCGCTGCCTCCCGTCGATGAGCACCAGGCCATCGACGTTCGACGAGACGACGACGCTGCCGATCCGCGCTCGCAGCGTCGCGATCGCGGACGCGACGCTCCGGCGCTCCGGCTCGCCGAGCTCCGCGCGGAGCTCCGTGAGCAGCGCCTCGTAGAGCTCGAGCGCCTCGTCGTAACGCCCGAGCTGATCGAGGCAGAACGCGGCGTTGAGGGTGTTGGGCACCGACGCGACGATCTGACGCGACCTCAGGTAGAGCTCGAGCGCGCGCTGGAAGTCGCCGATCTTGCGCAGCTCGTTCCCTTCCTGAAAGAGCGCCTTGGCCCGGGCGAGCGCCTCGTCCGTCGACGCGGGCGACGCGGGCGCCGACGCAGGCGGCTCGGGCGGCGCGCCCGGGACAGCCGCCGCCGGTGGGGGCTGCGCGCGGACCGGAGGCGCAGGCGCCGCGCTCGCCACGGCGAGCGCGCACGCCGACAGGCAGCGCCGCAGGGCGCGACGGGCGCGCGGCATCGGTCTCACCACCGGTCGACCGGCACCACCGCGGTCGGAGCCACCGGAGCCACGGGCGCCCCCGTGGCGGCGGGCGCGGCAGGCTCGGCCACGGGAAGAGCGCCGCGCGGGGCGCGGCTCTTCCTGTCACGACGCGGGGCAGGCTCGGAGGCCGCGACCGACGCAGAGGCCGGCGCGGGCGGCTGGAGATCGATGCGATCGGGGCGGATCGTGCCGTCGCTCAGCAGGAACACCGTCTCCTTCGTGGTCGCGCCGCCGCGGGTCACCTCGATCTCGAACGTGTCGCCGGCCTTGCCCGTGAGGTCGAGCCGGCCGTCGCTCACCGGACGCGCCGCGCCGTTGACCCGCACCGTCGCCTCCTTCGGGAGCGTCACGACGGCGGTGAAGGACGCAGGCGCAGGTGCGGGCGCGGGCGCGGGCGCGGGCGCGACGGGCAGCGCGGGCTCGCTCGGCGCTGCGGGCGACGCGAGCGGCTCGTTGCCCGTCGAGGCGCGCAGCGCGAGACCGCCGCCGATCGCGGCGAGGGCGACCACCGTGACCGCCGCCCCGACGAAGCGCCGCCGTGCCGCGCCGGAAGGCTCCTTCACCGCGGTGAAGGAGCTGCCGCCGATGGATCGCTCCTCCCCCTCGGCCGATCGCGAGAGCCTGGACTCGCGCAGCGCGGAGATCGGGGTGGCGCCGGCGCGCCGCTCGGGGTCGATGCCGCGCAGCTGATCCAGCGTGACGACGCCGGTGCCGTCCGCGTGCGGCTCGAGCGCGGCGATCAGCTCCTCCATGCTCTGCCAGCGCTCCGCGGGATCCCGCAGGAGGCCGCGGTGCACGACGGCCGCGAGCGCCGGGGAGACCCACGGCGCGGCCCCGGAGAGCGGCGGCACGCGCTCGGTGCAGATCGCGAGCAGGAGCTCGGCGAGCGAGGCGTCGGGATCCCAGGGGCAGCTCCCGCAGAGCGCCTGGTAGAGCGAGACCGAGAGGCTCCAGATGTCGGAGCGGTGATCGACGTCCTTCGCCATCTTCGCCTGCTCGGGAGACATGTAGATGGGCGACCCGAGCACGCCGCCGGCGCGCGTGAGCTCGTGCGAGACACCATCCCCCGTGCGCTTCGCGATGCCGAAATCGCACACCTTGACCACGATCCTGCGATCGCTCGACGACGGCGGGCGGATGGAGCCGGACGGGCGCCGCCCCGAGGGCGGCGGGCGGACCGAGCCGGACGAGCGCCGCACCGACGGCGGCCCCGAAGCGAGCGCGCCGCGCTGGGTGGACGGCGGCGCCGAAGCGAGCGCGCCGCGCCGGGTGGACGGCGGCCCCGAAGCGAGCGCGCCGCGCCGGGTGGACGGCGGCGCGATCGAGGTCGGCGGCCTCTGGGCCGCGCCCTCGAACGGCGCGTGCAGGAAGAGGTTCGCCGGCTTGATGTCGCGGTGCACGATCCCCTCGGCGTGCGCCGCCGCGAGCCCGCGCGCCGCCTGGATGAACACGCGCACGACGGGCTCCGGCTCCAGCGGCCCGCGCATCCTGAGGAGCTTGGCGAGGTCGACGCCGTGCAGGAGCTCCATGATGATGAACGGCGTCGCGAGCGTGAGATCCGTGCCCAGCTCGAACGTCTTGACCACGTGCGGGCTCTGGATCGCGGTCACCGCGCGCGCCTCGCGGATGAAGCGGCGCACGGCGTGGTCGTCCTGCCCGACGGCGCTCTTGAAGATGACCTTGGCCGCCACCCGCCGCCCTTCGGGCGACTCCGCCTCGTAGACGGCGCCCATCCCGCCGCGCCCGATCAGCCGGCGCACCGCGTACCGGCCGCCGAGCTCGCGGCCGACCAGCGGATCGGTCTCGGCGCCGGCGCGCTCGGCGATGGCCTCGCGCAGCTCGGGATCGAGCGGCCTCAGCATGTCGATGGTGATGCGCTCCTCGCTGCCCGACGCGGCGCGCAGCGCCTCGGCGAACGCCTCGATCGACGGATAGCGCCGGTCCACGTCGCTGTGCAGCGCGAGCGAGAGCGCTGTCGCGAGGCGCGCCCCGATCCACGGGGCGCGATCCTGGATCGACGGGAACTGCGCCAGGGACGACGCCGGCGCGTCCGCCGCCGTGTCCGCGGGGCCGAGCTCGGCCGTGTCCGCCGTGACGTCGAGCTCGGCCCACGGCGAGGCGCCGCAGAGCATCTCGTAGAGCGTCGCCGCCAGGCCGAACACGTCACCCCGCACGTCCGCGGTGCGGTCCCGCGGCCCCGATTCGTCGCGCAGAGGACCGGTGCTCCTCGCCGCCTTGCCAGGGGCGGAGGTGGCCGTGTCACAGCCCTTCGAGAGCCCGAAGCCGAAGACGCGGACGAGGATCTCTCCGCTCGCGAGGTGCTCCAGGAAGATGCGCGGCGGCCGCACGTCGCGGTAGACGAGGCCCGCGGCGTGCACCGCCGAGAGCCCCGCGGCGGCCTGGAGCGCGATCCGCACGGCGACCTCGGGCGCGAGCGGCCCCGTCTCGGCGAGCAGGGCGGCGACGTCGGTCCCGTCGAGCAGCGGCATCACGAGGTAGGCGAGATCGCGCTCGAGGTCGTGGCCGGCATCGACGATCGGGACGACATGCGCGTTGTCGAGCTTCGCGGTGACGCTCGCCTCGCGGGTGAGCCGTGACAGCGTGTCCTCGGTGACGACCTCGGGCCGCAAGACCTTGAGCGCGACGCGGCGCCCCGAGGGGCCGCGGGCCTCGAACACGACACCGAAGCCCTGCGCGGAGAGGACGCGGACGATCCGATATCCGCCGGTGAGCGCGCCCCCCACGAGCGCCGTCGGATCCGCCAGAGGTGCTGTCCGGCCCATGTCCTCAAGCATACGACGGCCCATCGCGCCCCACAAAGCATGAGTGTCACGCGACCTCGGAGGCGCGCTGCGCGCGGGCGCCGCACGGACGCGGAGCGCCGGCCACGCACCTACAACGACGCCACGCCCGCCGCACCGCGGCGCGCCCGCCGAATGTAGGCGCGACAACCGCAGATAACGCGATGAACGGACCGCCGTATACGCAAGAGCACGCGGGGATACGCGAGGACACGCAAGAGCACGCGGGGATACGCGAGGACACGCAAGAGCACGAGGGGACACGCGCTGACACGCATGGATACGCAAGGACACGTAGTAAGCCCTTTGAATCATGGAATATTTATCTAATTTGCCTTGCCGATCGAAAGCTCACGACGTTAGATTCCCATCATCCCATTCACCGCCGCTCGGTCAGGATCTGGGCAGGACTGGTTGATCTCAAGCGCGCACCCCGATGTGCGCCTCCCCCGCCGGGGGACCTGGAGGCACCATGACCCTGCGATCCCTCGGGCGCGCGCTCGCCGCCCTGACGGCCTTTCTCGTCCTCACGCTCGTCCTGGCGCGACCGGCGCGCGCCAAGGGCTCTTCCGTCGATGAGCGGCTCGCCAAGGTGCTCGCCCGACACGGGTTCACCGGAGAGATCGAGTCGACGCTGGAGTCGCGGCTCGGGCGGAAGCTCGACAAGAAGCTCGCGAAGCTCGGGCGTGACCTCTTCTTCGACAGCCTCCTCGGCCTGAACGACGACAACTCGTGCTCAGGCTGCCACGCGCCGACCGCGGGCTTCGCCGACACGCAGTCGATCGCCATCGGCATCGACAACAACGGCGTCGTCGGGCCGCACCGCACAGGGCCGCGCAACCAGCGCCGCACGCCCACCATCATCAACACGGCCTTCTATCCCGCGCTGATGTGGAACTCGCGGTTCTTCGCCGTGTCCGGCGACCCCTTCGACAACAGCCGGGGGTTCTCGTTCACCGCGCCGGAGGGGACGTCGCTCTCTTCCCTGCCGCACCTGCTCAACGCCCAGGCGTTCATCCCGCCGACCGAGGTCGCCGAGATGACCGGGTATGAGGGGCCGCCATCGCACGATGTCGTGCGCGAGGAGGTCACCGAGCGCGTGAACGACGTGAAAGCGTACCGGAAGCGGTTCGCCAAGAGCTTCCAGGCGGTGAAGCGAGGGGACGACATCACTTACGAGATGATCGCGGCCGCCATCGCCGAGTTCGAGATGTCGCTCACGTTCGCCGACGCGCCCATCGACAGGTTCGCCCGCGGCCGCCGGCACGCGATGACGCTGGAGCAGAAGCGCGGCGCGCTGCTCTTCTTCGGCGAGGCGGGGTGTGTCAGGTGCCACGCGGTGTCGGGGGAGTCGAACGAGATGTTCAGCGACTTCCAGCAGCACGCGATCGGCGTGCCGCAGATCGCGCCGACCGACGACCCGGCGCACTCGAACGTGGTCTTCGACGGCCCGAACGCCGATGAGGACTTCGGCCTGGAGCAGGTCACGGGGGATCCGGCCGATCGGTACAAGTTCAGGACCTCGCCGCTGCGCAACGTCGCCCTCCAGCCCACGTTCTTCCACAACGGCTCGTTCACGTCGCTGGAAGGCGCCATCCGCCACCACCTCGACGTCTACACGTCGGCCACGGAGTACACGAACAAGCACCTCGATCGCGATCTGCGGGGTGAGATGGGCCCGCTCGCGCCGGTCCTCGCCGCCGTCGACCCGCTGCTGCAGGAGCCGATCGACCTCACGGAGGAGGAGATCAGCTGGCTCTGCGCCTTCGTGGGAGAGGCGCTGCTCGACCCGCGCGCGACGCCGAAGCGGCTCGAGGCGCTCATCCCGGAGGAGCTCCCGAGCGGGCGCGAGGTCCACCGCTTCGAGTAGCCGCGGACCGGGCAGGCGGCGCTCACCCGGTCGAGCGCCCGCCGGCACCCCGGCTCAGCTGCGATCCAGGCAGCTGCTCAGCGAGTCTTTCTGGATGCTGCACTCCTCGTCGTACTTCGCAGGATCGCAGTGGTCCTCGGCGTGGCTCCGACACTCGAGATACGACTCCCGGGCGTCGTGGCAGCCTGCCTCCTCGGCGGCCTCCGTATCGGCGCTGCACATCGCGAGGCAGCTCTGCTCCGTCATGGCGTCCCCCGGGCACTCCACGGCTTGCTCACAGAGCTCAGGGCACCCCTCCTCGCCGTGCTCGTCGCTGCAGCCCACGGCGACGAGGGCGAGCACCAACATGGTCATTACCTTCATCGGCCCACCGTATCACGAGCGCGACGGCGCGCGCTGGCGCGGCCCAGGTGGGCGCCAGTGGGCAGCAGCCAGGGCGGCGCGCCGGCTCTCTCCGGCGACAGCGCCCGGGAGGGCGCAGCTCAAGGCAGCAGCCGGGAGAGGAGGCTCCACTTCGCCGAACGACCGGACTTCATGGCGAGGACCGTGGTCACGCCGATCACCCCCGCCGTGAGGGCGATGTTGAGCGGCCCCATGACGCCGAGGAGCCGGTGCAGCGCCGCGGCCTTCGCGGGCGGGCGAGGCGCCGGCGCTTCACCCTCGTTGAGGAGGTGCACCCCGCCGTCGGGCGCCTCTTCGCGCATCTGCTGTCCGCCCAGCATGCTGGCGACGCTCGTGGCGAGCGTCGCGCCCAGGAGGACGTCCTTCAAGCGCACCAGATCGCGGGTCTCACGGTCGATCGATCGCCCCGAGATCACCGTCCGCCCGATGAACCAGGTGGCCGCGGCGGTGCCGAGCGAGATCGCGCTGACGAGGTTGTACCGCTGCCATGCGTCAGAGAGCACCTTGCCCCGCTCGGCCTCGGAATGGATGTCCTTGACCGCCTGGCGCAACGCCAGCCGGCCGAAGAGGGGGCCGCCGAACCCCGCGGCCAGACCGAGCTCATGCAGCACCCATGCGGACGTCGAGAGTGTAGCCATGTCGTTCCACCTCGTCGCGACGCACAAGCAAGATCGTGCCCAGGGCTTGACTGCGCGCCAGGATCCAGGCCGTCGCCGGCGCGCCGCCTCGGCAGCGCGCCGGCGTCCGCGAGGGCGAGGCCGGCGCGGACCCGGCGAGGACGGCGCTCGCCCGGCGCCAGGTCACGTCGACAGGTACGTCGCGCCGCCGCGCAGCACGGCATTCCCGCGAGCGCCGCTGAACTCTCGTCCGGCGGATGAACCACGCTCGTCGACGAGCGCGGCGGCGGCGGGACGGAGCACGTCGGCCACGGCCTGCCGCCGCAGCCGGCGGAGCTCGTCGGCCGCGAGGAACCCGTGGGAGGGCGGGAGATCGCGGTCGGCCAAGTCCGGCGCCCCGGTGCCCACCTGCTCGAGCGCGCGCGCGAAGGCCGCGGCGACGCGCTCTCGAAGGCGCGCGCCGCCCGTCGTGACGGCCCAGCGGACGAACGCCCAGGCGAGCTCCGCGTGGCGGGCCTCGTCGCGCGCGATCGCCTGGAGCGCCATGCGCACCGCCGGCGGCTCTGCCGCCTGCGCGGCGACCTCCGCCTCGATGGCCGAGAGGGTCTCTCCGACGCAGCCCTCCACGACGGTCGCCAGGGTGAGGGCCTCGAGCGAGCCGAGGTCGTCGAGCGCGCCGTGCAGGGGCAGCGGGCCCACGCCCACCGGCTCCCCCGCGTACGCCGAGGCGATCGCGAGCGCGACGCGCGCGTGCCGCACCTCGTCGAGCGCCGCGCGGTGCGCCGCTTCGAGCAGCTGGGGAGGCGCGCCCTGCGCCATCAGCGCGAGCGCGAAGCGGCCGAAGGAGGCGACCGAGGCGTGCTCGTTCTGGCCACGCTCGGCCCAGCGCCGGGCGAGCTCACGGCGCGCCGCGGGCGCGAGCGCGCTCAGGTCGGTGTCGGCGAGCGCGCGCTCGAAGCGCCGCAAGTCGGTCTGCGACCACGCGCTCGGAGCGCGCGAGAGCGGCGCGACGCGGGCCTCGCCCCGGACCAGGAGGGGGCGCCCTTCACAGGAGATGGAACCGACGAGGTAGCAGCAGCGCGCCGGATCCGACGCCGTCCGGTTCGCGTAGGGGCCCTGGATCCACCCGGCCGCGCCCTCGCCCTCGGCGCTGCACGTACACGTCCCCGAGCCGGGCGGCAGGTCGTCGAGGTGCGGCGCGGCCTCGGAGGACGCAGGGCAGGCGCCGCCGACCGGCGCCGTGCAGTGCACCTCGTAGCAACACTGGCCGTAATAGCCGCCGTCATGAAATGGCCCGACGCAGGTCGGATCCGGATAGGGATCGAGCGGCGCCGAGGCGTCAGGAGGATCGACCTCGCCGCCTCCTCCGGCCCCCGATGTCGCGCCTGCCGTCGAGCTCGAGCTGGATGTCGCGCCTTCAGGCGAGCTCGAGCCGGAGCTCGGCCCCGACGTCGCGCCTCCAGGCGAGCTCGAGCTGGCGCCGGACTCGATGTGCGTGCCGCAGCCCGACACCAGCGCAAGGCTCGCGCCCCACTGGGATGCGACCAGGATTCGAAGCAGGAAGTTTCGCATGGACGGCGACAAGCAAGGCATGTACCGGGCGAACAACCGTGTCTCCGGCCGCCGGGAGAGCACCGCCGTGCCAGCATGTGCCATCGCCCTGTACCCTCCACGCGGCCTCGGCCCATGCTGCCGGTGGACCTTCCATCCGGCCGCGGCCCTGGATACCGGGTCTCGATGTCACCAGACCACCCGGACGGCCGGGCAGATCTGGAGCGGCGCGATGGTGCGTCCGTCTCGAGGAGGCTTCATGCAGATCGTTCTCGATAGCTCCGTCGCCATCGCCTCGATGAAGCCCAGAGAGCCCGGGCACGCGGACGCGCTCGGGTTTCTCGAGCGCGCCCGCGCCGCCGTGGCCGCGGGCGCGGCGCGCGTGCTCGCGCCGCCCGAGCTATGGCTGGAGGTGTACGTCGCCGAGCAGCGGCTCGCGGCGTCGCGGCGGGCCGCGCCCGTGGCCGCGAGCCCGCTGGGAGGCCTCGCGATCGAGCTGGTCGCGCCCGTGGACGCGGGCGCCATCGCGGAGTTCCTCGACCAGCTGACGAGGCGCATGCGCGGCCGCAGGCCCTTCGCCAACGCGACCGACCTCGTGTATCTGTGGGCCGCCCGCCGCGCGGATGCGACCGTCGTGACGCTCGACGAAGGGCTCCTCAAGTACCACGGTGTCGTCTGCGATGTGACAAGGCCGCAGCACGTTCGGCTCGAATCCGGATAACGCGTCGCAGCGAGCGGCAATGCACGTCGCGACAACCGCTGTCCGAGAAACGTCGAAAACAGCGTCTCTGGATGGTCACGGCGCAAGTTTACACTCCGCACAAATGCACTTGTCGCACCCGGCGAGGGCAGCTATCCCTGAGCGTCGCAGCGGAGCGCGCGGAGCTCGCGAGCCTGGGCTGCGCGGCGAGGCGCATGCGAAGTACATCGCTTATTTCACCGGTCCTCCCGGTGAGCTTGGCCCTTTTGACCACCCTGGCTGCGCCGCAGGCCCACGCCCGCCGCAACGGGCTTGCGGTGGAGGGGTGCAACGGCTGCCACACCGGCGGCACGGTGCCGGACATCACCATCGACTATAGCCCCAAGAACCCGGCGGCCGGCGAGACGGTGACTCTGCAGGTGCAGATCCGTTCTGCCAACATCAACGCCGGGGGCATCTATCTCCTGACCGAAACAGGTCGGCTCTCCCCCATCAACGGTCAAGGCACCAAGCTCATCGACGAGCACCAGCTCGTCCACGACGCGCCGAAGCGGGCGAGCGGCGGGGTCGTCCGCTTCGACGCGCAGTGGATCGCGCCGGGCGCGCCGGGCGGGGTCGTCGTCCAGGTGTGGGCCCTCGCGGCCAACGGCGACAACGGCCCGCGCGGAGACGGCGCTTCGTCCGCCGACACCGCGTTTGCCTACGGGTGCACCGGGACGACGTATTACCTCGATCGCGACGGCGACGGCTACGGCGACTCCAGCGTGCCCAGGGTCGATTGCACCCGGCCGGCCGATCACGCCGACCGCGGCGGCGATTGCGACGACTACAGCGTCAACATCCATCCCGATCAGGATGAGGCCTGCAACGAGATCGACGACGACTGCGATGGAGAGATCGACGAGGAGCTCGAGGTCACCACGCAGTATGAAGACGCCGACGGCGACGGCTACGGCTCGTTCTTCGGCGCGACGGTCACGGCGAAGTGCCCCCCCGAGGGGTACGCGCCGAGCTCCAACGACTGCAACGACAGGGCCCCTGACGTCCACCCGGACGCGACCGAGACATGCAATCTCGCCGACGACGACTGCGATGGCCGCATCGACGAGGGCGTGCGCGAGGTGTGCGGCGTCGGGATGTGCGCGCGGGAAGCGACCGCGTGCACGCCCGGGTCATGCACGCCCGGCGAACCGAGCGCCGAGGTGTGCAACGCGCTCGACGACGACTGCGACGGCGAGGTCGACGAGGACCCAGGCCTCTGCGCGCCCGGCGAGGGCTGCCCGAGCGGCACGTGCAGCAGCGGGACCGGCGCCGGCACGGCCGTGAGCGCTGGCAGCGCGGGAAGCGCGGGAAGCGCCGGCGGCACCGTTGCCTCCGCGGGCTCCGCGGGCGGCGGCGCGCCGGACGAGGGAGGAGCGGACAGCGGCGGTTGCGCCATCGACGCCGGCGACCTCCGCGGCGGGTCTCCGTGGCGGCTGCTGGCGCTCGCCTCGCCGCTCGCCCTCCTCGCGTTGCGGCGGCTGCGGAAGAGCGGCACCCTGCGGTAAGCCTTCCTTCCGAGCCCGAGATCGACACGCAGGCTCTACCGCCGCTTCGGTCGCGCCGAGATCAAGAGGCCTGTCCTTGCTGCTCGCAGGGCAAGAGGTGAGGCGCCTCGGCAAACACTGAGTCTGGGCCTCGCGCCGACCCGGCGAGCGCGGCGCCGCCCAGGAGCAGCACGATGCCCGTCACGAGGGCGAAAGACGCCAGCGCGGGACGTGGAGACATGCCGCCCAGGATACCCGAGGAGCGAGCACCCGCGTCGCAAAAGCGGAGACGGCCGACAGCGCACGGTTCTTGCCGCCTCCTGCCCTTGTTCGACATGCTGCCCTGGTCGGTCAGGGACAGTCGTTCCAAGGAGGTCTCTCATGCGCATTCACGGTACAGGGACGATGGCGCTCCTCTGCGCGCTCGCGTTCGCCGCAGCGGCAGGCTGCAATTCGGGCGGAGGGGACAGCGGAAACGGCGGAGCGAGCTCCGGCGCCGGCGGAGCGAACGCGGGCAGCGGCGGCGCGGGCGCTGGCACCGGCGGCACGGGCGCCGGCAGCGGCGGCGCGGATGGCGCCGGCGGCGCAGGCGCTGGCGCCGGCGGCGGGGCGGAGGAGCTGAGATGGTATCTCACGTGCGGCGATCCGGTATGCAGCGGGCACCGGCCCCGCGACGGGGTGAAGCCATGCACCGACGAGAAGGAGGGGGAGCCGTGCGCCGCACCGGACGCGACATGCGATCCCGCGAACGACTGCAACGCCCAGCTGCTCTGCACGAGCGACGATCCGAGGCAGCAGCCGGAGGGCTGCCCCAGATCCCGCGCCCGGTACAAGCACGATATCCGGTACCTGCAGGAGACCGAGCTCGCGCGCGTGCGCGACGAGCTCGTCGCCACGCCGCTCGCAACCTGGCGTTACAACCACGAGGGCGGGCACGGCCGCGAGCGACTCGGGTTCATCATCGACGACAATCCGGCGAGCCCGGCGGTCGCGAGCGACGGCGACCACGTCGACCTGTATGGGTACACGAGCATGGCCGTGGCAGCGATCCAGATGCAGCAGAAGCAGATAGCCGCCCTCGAGCGTGAGCTCGCGGCGCTCCGCAAGGAGCTCGACTCGGCGCGGCAGGCGGCGCGCCCGCCGGCGTCCAGGGCGGCCGGTCGGGCCACACGATAGAACAGCCGCAGGCGTCGAGCGCCGGGGTCATCCGTCGTCGAAGGCGTGCCGCCGGAGCTCCGCGTCGATCCGCGCCACCGACCGGGCATGCGCGCGGCGCGCGTCGGCAAACAAGGCCGGGTGAGCGCAGGCCGCGAGGATCTCGAGCGACTCCACGATGCGGGGACCAGGGCGATTGAAGAAGGCGTTGCCGTCAGCGATGTACACGCGGCCTTGCGCCACGGCCCGATACGTCGCCCAGGGCAGCACACGGGGGAGGAGATCGAGCTCATCCAGCGTGCGCTCGAGGGTGAAGCCGCACGGCTTGATCATCACCACGTCGGGATCGAGCGCGGCGAGCGCGGCCGGCGAGAGCGTGGGCGCGTGCTCGCCGGGTCGCGTCACGAGGGGTTCCCCGCCCGCGAGGGTGATGAGCTCCGGCATCCACGTGCCGCCGATCATGACAGGCTCGATCCACTCGACCGCGAGCACGCGCGGCCTGCCCGGCGCCGCGGCCGCGCGCGCGGCGACGGCGGCGATGCGCGCGCGCAGCCGCTCGACGAGCGCCTCGCCGCCTGCCGCGCGGCCGATCCCCTCGGCGACGCGCCGGATGTCGGCCCAGATGTCGTCGAGCCGCGTCGGGTGCAGGTTGATGATGCGCACGTCCCGCCGCGCAAGGCGGGCGACGGCCGCGCGGACGTCATCGAACGAGACCGCGCAGACGTCGCAGAGGTCCTGCGTCACGATCACGTCCGGCCGCGCCTCCCGGAGGGCGTCCAGATCGATGTCGTAGACCGCGAGCGCGTCCCGGAGGACGTCGCGGACCGCGGCGTCGATCTCCCGGCTGGAGCGCGCCGGCCTGAGCCGCGGGCGCGTGAGCACCGGGAGGCCGGTCAGCCCCTCGGGGAAGTCGCACTCGTGAGAGACACCGACGAGCTCGCTCTGCGCGCCCAGCGCGCAGACGATCTCGGTCGCGGACGGCAGCAGGGAGGCGATGCGCATGCGCGGTATTCTATCTCCTGGCGATCCCCGCGGGGCGCGGCGGGCACAATGCTCGTGAAGACAGGAGGTTCCATGAGACTGCAAGGCAAGATCGCGCTGGTCACAGGGAGCAGCCGGGGCATTGGCCGCAGCATCGCTGTCCGGTTCGCCCGGGAAGGCGCCGACGTGGCGCTCACGTACCACAAGAGCAAGGAGGGCGCCGAGGAGGCCCTCGCCGAGGTCGAGGCCGCTGGGAGGCGAGGTCATCTGTTCGCGGTCGACGTCGCCTCCGTCCAGAGCGTGCAAGGGCTCATCCAGGAGGCCGTCGCGCGCTTCGGCCGGCTGGACGTGCTTGTCAACAATGCCGGGCTGGAGAAGCGGGCGCCGTTCTGGGAGGTGACCGAGGAGGACTACGATGCGGTCATGAACACCAACCTCAAAGCGATGTTCTTCGGGAGCCAGGCGATGGTCCGTCACCTGCGCGAGTCGGGGCGCCCCGGCAAGATCATCAACATCAGCTCGGTTCACGAGGATCTTCCATTTCCCCACTTCGCGTCGTACTGCGCCAGCAAGGGCGGCGTCCGCATGCTCACGCGCACGCTCGCCGTGGAGCTGCGCGGCACCGGGATCACCGTGAACGCCATCGCGCCGGGCGCGATCGAGACGGCGATCAACGCCGCTCTGCTCAAGGATCGCGACAAGCTGAGCGCGCTGCTCGACCAGATCCCGCTGGGCCGCCTGGGAAAGCCGGAGGACGTGGCCGGGCTCGCCGTGTTCCTCGCCTCGGCGGACGCCGATTACGTGACCGGCTCGACGTACTTCGTCGATGGCGGGCTGACGTGGAACTACGAGGAGCAGTAGGCGGGGCACAGCCCCTCGCCGAGGAGGGGCGTCGTTAGACCGCCTGAGTCGAGAAAAGTTTCCGACAGGATGCAATGCAGCGCAGCCGAGACCGGCGGACACATCGCATTTTTGCGTCACGCGGCCAGATCCTTGTGGCACCATGCGCGCATGACGGAGCTCAAGACCTATACAGGTGGCTGTCACTGCGGGAAGGTTCGCTACGAGGTCAAGGTGGACCTGAGCAGTCCCGTGATTATGTGCAACTGCTCGCGCTGTTCGAAGCTGGGCGCGATGCTGGCCTTCGCGCCGGTGGACCAGCTCACGCTGAAGGAGGGTGGCGACGTTCTCACCGACTACCAGTTCAACAAGAAGGTCATTCACCATGTGTTCTGCTCGGTCTGCGGCATCGAGTCGTTCGCGCGGGGAGTCGGTCCCAACGGACAGGAGATGTGCGCCATCAACGTCCGATGTCTCGACGACGTCGATATCGACGCGCTCAAGACCATGAAAGTCGACGGGAAGAGCCTGTAGACGCGCCCGGGCTGGCCGGGTCCGCGGCGAACGCGGGCGCGCCGGCGCAACGGGCCGCGGGCCCGGAGGCCGGTGCCGCACCACCGCCGGCCCTGCGCCCGCGCTTGCGCAGCTCGTGCTCGCGCCCCTGACCATTCGCAGGCGGGAGCCCGGGCGACGCGGGTAAACTGCCCGCGCGATGTCGATCGAACGAGCAAGCGCGCTCCTGGCCTCGGCCCGCTCAGCCCTCTTCATCACCGGCGCGGGGGTCTCCGCGGCCTCTGGCATCCCCACCTACCGCGGGATCGGAGGGCTCTACAGCGACAAGGCGACCGACGAGGGGCTCGCCATCGAGGAGGCGCTCTCGGGCGAGATGTTCCAGCGGCGCCCGGAGGTCACCTGGAAGTACGTCCACCAGATCGAGCGCGCGTGCCGCGGCGCGCGGCTCAACGCAGCGCACGCGGCGATCGCCCGGATCGAGCGCCGCCTCGAGCGCTGCTGGGTGCTCACCCAGAACGTCGACGGATTCCACCGCGGCGCAGGCTCCACGAACGTCATCGACATCCACGGAGATCTCCACCGCATCCTCTGCACGCGCTGCCCGTACGAGGCGCACGTCGACGATTACGCGGAGCTCGCCCCGTGCCCGCGCTGCCCGGCGTGCGCCGCCGTGCTCAGGCCCGATGTCGTCCTCTTCGGGGAGATGCTCCCGCTGGAGAAGGTCGAGATCCTCCGGCGGGAGCTCGCGCGGGGCTTCGACGTGGTCGTCTCGATCGGAACGTCGAGCCTGTTCCCCTACATCACGAGGCCGGTCCTGGAGGCCGCGCACTCCGGGGTTCCGACCATCGAGATCAACCCGGCGCTCACCGCGATCTCCACCGCCGTTTCGGTGCGGCTCCCGATGCGCGCCGTCGAGGCGCTGGAGGGGATCCTCTCCCGCATCGAGCCCGGCAGCTGACCTTTCCGCGCGCTGCGTGGCAGCTGCTCGGCCTGCCACCAGACGACGGCAAGGACCGCATTGTTCAGCTATGGCTGCCCGTCGAGTCGATATTCCGCCCGAGCTCGTCCCTGGTTCGTGGAACGACCCGGCCGGTGGCTGAGCCGGAGAAGGTTACTCGGCCGGCTCCTCTTCCCCCAGCCGATCGAGCTCGCCCCAGAGCTCGTCCAGGTCGACGACCAGCCCGTCGCACCCTGGCACTGCCTCGACGCGCCCGCCCGCGGCTCCCTGCGCCCACACGTAGCGCCCGTCCGGCCCGAGCTCGTAGATCTCCAGCATCCTCGTCGCCGGATCGAGCAGCCAGTACCAGCGCACGCCGAACGCAGCATACTCGCGCAGCTTCTCTATGCGGTCGCGGTGGACATCGCGCGGCCGCGGCGAGACCACCTCGATCATCACGTCCGGTGGGCGCCGCATGGGTCCGCGCCGCGGCGGGGGCCTCTGCCCGGGCAGCACCATGGAGACGTCCGGCTTGCGCCCGCTGCCCTTGCGGAGGAGGTACTTGAGCTCCGAGCCGGCCACGAAGCCTCCCCGGGCCGCCGCCCACGCGCCGAGCACCCGGATGAGCCACATGACGGCGGTCTCGTGGATCCAGTCCGGCGCCTCTTCCTCCACGAGCACGCCACCGACGAGCTCGCCCGGCTCGTCCTCGGCGAGCTCCAGCCACGCCTCATCGCTGAGGCGGTCCGAGCTGTCCCGAGCAACGGCGGCGCCAGCCATCACGGCTTGCGAGGATAGCACGCTTCCACCTCACGGCGCCGCCCTGCTCCTTGGCCGCGCGCACCACGGCGAGCGCCTCGCGGAGAGCGAGAATGCGCCCGGCGCCTCTCGAGGCACACCGCTCAATCGCTCGCGGAAGGCGCGAGCGGCACCTTGAGATAAACGCGATCGACGTCGATCACGACGCCGACCGACTCGAGCTCGAGCTGCGTGCCGGGGCCCAAGATGGACAGCAGCCACCGGCCGTCCGGCTGCCGCTGGAAGTGCTCGATGCGCACCTCCTTCTGGGCGACGAGCACATACTCCGCGATCGAGGGGACGCTCCGGTACTGCGCGAACTTGTCGCCGCGATCGTAGGCTTCCGACGAATCGGAGAGCACCTCGACGATGACGTTCGGGTTGAGGAGCGTGTCGATCTCCGCGTCCTCGAACACGGGATCGCCGCAGACGACGGACGCGTCGGGGTACACGTAGCGCCCCGTGGGCGCGATCTTGACGCGCATGTCGGAGGTGTGGACCTCGCAGGCGCGCTCGAGCAGCGCATTGCCGAGCTCGCGCTGGATGTTCCCCGCCAGCAGGCTGTGCGCCCGGGTGCAGCCCGACATCGCGAAGATCTCGCCGTTCGCGTACTCGTGCTTCTGCTCGGAAGCCCGCTCGAACGCGAGGTACTCCGCGGGCGAGAGGCCGGTGCGCCTGGCAGGATGTCCCATCGCCCGGACAGCTTAAGGCATCCGCCCCTCGGGGGCGAGGCGCCCCGCCTGCCGTGCCGCCACGCGCCCCCGGCGCGCGCTCCCCTACTCCCCTTACGCCGCTACGCTCCTACGCCCCTACGCCCCCTACCCTGATTCCGCCGCCGCCCCCGGCGGCGCGGCCGACTCGGCCTTCTTCGGCTGCTTCTTCCGGCGGCTCTCCAGCCACGCCCTGCGCTTCTCCACCCACTTGGCGAGATCCTTCGCCAGCCAGCCGCCCTTCTGCCGCCCCACGATCTCCCGCAGCAGCAGCGCGGCCTGGCCGTGGCCGATGCGCATCGCGAACAGATCGTCCATCACGATCTTCGCCCACCGCGTCCGGCGCACCGAGTCCATGTGATCGACGAACTGCTCTACCCGGAGCAGCACCTTCGTCCCGACCCCCGTCTTGCCCGTCACCACGAGCGCCGCCGTCTTCTCCTTGTCGAGCGCCTCGAGCCTGCGGATCGCCCCGTCGATCAGGTTCGCGTGCTCCGCCCACCCGGCGCCGCCCTGCTCCTTCGCCGCGCGCGTCGCGGCGAGCGCCTCGCGCAGATCGATCAGGCCGAAATCCGAGTACGACAGGAAGAACGTCAGCACCTCGCGCCGCGCCGACGCGTTGCTCTGCATCCGCTCGATCGCGGTCCTCACGCGATCCATCGAGAGCCACCGGTAGACGAAGTCGAGCCCGGTCCCCTTGATGTTCTGCGACCCCATCAGCCGCGCGTCGAACCCCGGCGGGATCTCGCGCGTGATGAAGTCGATCACCTTGTCCCCCTTCGCGTCGGCGTTCCACAGGACCGCGATGCGCTCGAGGCACAGCTCGCGGAACGCCGCGCGGAACGCCTGGTTGGCCTCGGCGTCCGCGCCCCGCGACAGCGCCGCCTCCACCTCCGCGCGCGCCTTGTCGCGGCGGGCGAGGCGGCGCGACAGCCGCGCCGCGTGGTGGACGATGTCCGGGCGGATGTCGTCCTCGCCCGCCGGCGGCGCGTGCGCCTCCAGCGCCTGCTTCACCGCCGCCTCGATCGCCTCGGGCTCCCCCTTCTTCCCCAGAACCCCGGGGCCGCCCACGATCGCCGCCGCCGCCGCCTCGTCGATCGCCGGCAGCGCGCGCAGCATCCGGGTGAGATCCTCCTCGAAGGCGCCCGCCCGCGCCGGGACGCCCACCTTCTTCATCTGCTCGTCGAAGCGCTCGAGCGCGCGCTCCTTGCCCCCGTCGCCCGTGATCACCATGTCCCGGAGCCGCGCGTCGAGCCCCTCCGTGATGAACTGCATCATCCCGCCGAGGTTCGAGTTGATCAGCACCACGTGATCGACCCCGATGTCCTCCACGATGATCTGCGCGAAAACGCGCGACCGCGCGACCCGGTCCGCGCGGTTGTTCACCACCATCACCGTCGCCTTGCCGGGCGTCGCGTCCATGTCGTGCTTGTCGAACGCGAGCCGCGTCCAGTTCGACATGAAGCCGGCGCGCTCGTTCGCGCTCATCCCGTTCGAGAACGTCAGCTTCCGCCCCCGGTACTGCACCGTCGGGTACGTCTTCAGGACGCCGAGATCGAGGATCACGTGATCCGCGATCTCGACCAGCGCGAACTCGCGATCGACGCCGAAATGGTCCGCGAGCGCCAGCACCAGCGCCACGTTGCGCGGGTGCTCCTGGTACGGGAGCCGATCCAGGAGGTCGACCGGCAGGAGGTCCGCGTCGATCGGCGGGATCGCGACGAGGTTCGTCCCCTTCCGCTGCGCCTGGTCCTTGAGCAGCGGGAGCATCTGCTCCTCCGTCGTGAACGACAGCCCGTCCGTGGGCATGAAGCGCGCGATCACCCGGGCGACGTCCTCGCCCCCGGGGCCCTGGATGTCCTCGTGATCCGGGTAGGCGTTCGTCAGCGTCGTGATCTCGTCGCGCATCCACTCGGAGCAGAGCGTGTCCACGAAGAGCGGCTGGAGCGCCATGCACTCCCACAGGAACACCTGGGCGCGGAGGTTCCGCCCGGCCGTGAGGATGTTCCGCTGCTCCCAGATCGTGGCCTTGTCGTACGGGCGGTAGATGAAGATCTCCTGCGCCGGCAGGTCGCGCATGGCGTGGATGAACATCGCCTCGCAGCCGGTCGTCTTCACGACGACGTCGTAGCGGAGCGCGTGGAACAGCGCGGCCTTGAGCCGCTCCGAGCCGCTCTTGCCGCGCGTCCCCCAGCCGCCGATCGTGAGCGGGATGCCCCGGCGGGCGCGCTCGATCTGCGCCGCGATCCACGCGGCCCGCAGCACCATGTACGCGAGGACGAGGAACACGATCCACGCGAGCTGCGTCGGGACGTTGCCCGCCGGCGAGACGAGGTACGAGAAGAAGCCGTCGATCCAGACCGGCACCGACGGGCCGGCGAGCCAGTCGCGGCCGCTCTGGAGCAAAGGCGCCAGCGCGACCGCGAGGTACTTGCCCGGCAGGTGCGGCTCGATCGCGTACGGGCGGCCCTCGACCTCGCCCCCGGTGTCGCCGAGCGCGACCGTGAAGCCGAGCTCGCCCGTCATCAGCGTGAACTTCTTCTGCTCGGCCGGCTCCTGCGCCACGAGCGCGCGCATGCGGGCCTGGGCGTAGCGGTCGTAGCGCAGCGTGAGCAGGGCGCGGGCGCGCAGCCGGTGCGCGAGCTTGGCCGGGCCGCGCACCGTGACCGTGCCGCGCGCCGTGATGAGGCGGATCTCGCGCTGGGTCAGGCTGGCGGCGGCGAGCAGGTCGTCGATGCGGGGGACGAACGGCCCCCAGCCGCCGACGGGCGGGTAGACGTGGCGCTCGCCCGGCACGCGCGTCGGCGTGACCTCCGCCATGCCGACCGGCGGCGCGACGAGCTCGCCCGCGAACAGGCGGCCGTTCGTGTGGATCCACCCCTTGCGCTTGTCCGGCATCGGCGTGCGCATCTCGTGGATGAGCCGCCAGAGGCGGAAGCCGCGCGGCTCGCCGCGCGTGAGCAGGTACCGTCCCCGGCCGCGGCGCCGCAGCGTGTACGTCATGTCGCCGCGCGACGCGACGACGAGCGCGCGCTCGACGTCCCTGGGCTCGGCGTCGGCCGGGAGCTCGACCGGCGCGCTCTCGCCCTCCAGCAGCTCCGACGCCGCGGCGAGGAGCGTCTGGCGGATGTGCTCGGCGACCGGGCGGCTCTCGACGTCGAGCAGCCGCAGCGTGGCGGCGGCATCGTCCGACAGGTCCGGCGAGATCGCCGGGCGGCTCGCGAACTCGGCGAGCAGCTCGACGAAGGTCCCCGGAGACAGCGGGGCGTAGGGCCCGGCGCAGAGCGTGCGCACCGCCTCGAGGGCCGCGCGGGACGCGAGCGGCGGGCCTGGCTTCGCGAGGGCGAACCGGACGGCGCGCTCGGCGAACGGGGCGGCGTCCGCGTGGTCGGTCGCGTGCCGCGAGAGCTCCCGCAGCGCGTACCCGCGGACGCGAGGCGACCCGTCCCCCTCGGCGAGCTCGACGAGCGCCGTCAGGGCCTCCGCGCCGCCGAGCTCGACGAGCTGGCGCACGAGCTCCTGCCGGACGTGCTCGCTCGGATCGTCCCGGGCGAGCAGCGCGATGGCGAGCGGGTCCGCGCTCGCGGGCGCCACGCGCGCGGGCGGCGCGCCGGCCGCGGGATCGGCGCTGAGCCGGGGCGCCGAGTCGGGCGCGGGCGTGTCGGGCGGCCCTTCGCCCTCGAGGGCGCCTCCGGAGGCGGCGGCGTCGTCCGGCGCGATGCTCGACCGGCTGGCGCGGCTGGCCTGCGCGCCGTCCCTGCGGCGCGGGTCCCGCGGGGCGCCGGCGAGGCGCGCCGCGCGGTCGAGCGGGATCACCGAGGCGGACGGACGCGCCGCCGCGCCGAGGAGGCGCAGGGCGTTGCGGCGGAGGATGGGGCCGTCCTTGTCGGCGGCGTCGCGCGCGCGGAGGCGCTCGGCCAGCAGGGAGAACGCCTCGTCGGGGAACAGGAGGACACCGATCTCGAGGGCGGCGATCTGCACCCAGCGGGACGCGTTGACCCCGCGCGACCACGCCAGCACGGAGCGGGCCGCGTCGAGCCCGAGGTGGCCGAGGCGCTCGCGCGCCGGGAGGCGGTGCAGGAGGGCGACGGCGGCGAGCAGCGCGGCCCGGCGGACGGGCGCGGGGCGGCTCGGCTCGGCGTGCGCCATGGCGAGCCGGAGGACGCCGCCGTCGCGGGCGACGTGCACCGCGTCGGACGGGTCGTCGAGGTGCTTCGCGAGGTGGGTGAGGGCGTGGTAAGCGACCTCGATCTCGTCGAGGCGGTCGGCGATGGCGGTGGCGAAGCGCTCCTGGGCCGCCTCGAGGTCGAGGTTGCGGCCGAGCGCCGACAGGTCTCCGGCCTGCTCGACGCGCGCGGCGACCCAGCCGAGCAGGGAGGCGGCGCCGCGGCTCTCGCGCTGCTCGCGCTCTCGCGCCCAGACGCGGAGCTGCCGGGCGAGGAGCTCGCGCCGCTCGGCGGGGGTGGCGGCCGACTGGTAGGCCAGCACGAGCGCGGACTCGGCGCTGCGCAGTCGGTCGACCTCGGCGGCCGCGCCGTCGGCGCACCGGGCGAGCGCGGCGAGCAGCGCGGGCCTCGGGTGCTCCTCGTCGCCCAGGTCGGCCGTGACGCGCGCGACGACCGTGGCGATGGCGCGCGGGCGCAGGCGCACCTCGATCTGGGGGAGACTGTCCTCGATGACCTCCGCGATCGATCGTGGCGCGGCGGTCCAGGAGTCAGGCGCCTCGCGCGAGCTCACGGCGCCTCCGCGAGCGCGCGAGGGCGGAGGGGACGCGCACGAGGGCGGAGGCGGCCTTGCGTCGGGGAGCGAGGGGCACCGTGCGGCGAGACCATCGGCGGGCGAGCAGCGTACACCGTCGCGCGGAGCTGTCGCGAGCCGCCGCTCGTGTGATCTGCGCTCCCCTCGCCTTCCCGCGCGCGGGCGGACGGCGCCTGTTCAGGGCGAACCTTCGGCGAACGTGTCGCAGTCCTCGACGCGGCCGCCCTGCATGCCGCGCTTGAACCAGGCGACCCGCTGCGCCGACGAGCCGTGCGTCCACGTCTCCGGGTTGACCCTGCCGGTCGCGGCCTTCTGCAGCCGGTCGTCGCCGATCGCGGACGCGGCTCGGAGGGCCTCCTCGACGTCGCCCGCCTCGAGCAGGTCGCGCTTCTGCGTGGAGTGGGCCCACACGCCGGCGAAGCAGTCCGCCTGGAGCTCCATCTTCACGGAGAGCGCGTTCTTCTCGCCCGGGCGCGCGGCCTGCAGCTGGCGCAGGCGGCGCTCGGTCCCGAGCACGTTCTGCACGTGGTGGCCGATCTCGTGGGCGAGCACGTACGCCTGGGCGAAGTCGCCCGGCGCGCCGAACCGCGCCTTGAGCTCACGGTAGAAGCCGAGGTCGATGTACGCCGTCCGGTCCGCCGGGCAGTAGAACGGGCCCATCGCCGACTCGCCGACACCGCAGCCCGACCTCACCGAGTCGGTGAACACCGTCAACACGGGCGCCGGATAGCGCTGCCCCGTCCGGCTGAACACCTGCGTCCACACGGCCTCGGTGTCATCGAGGACGAAGGAGACGAAATCGACGAGCCGCTCCTCTTCGGGCGAGCTCGAGCGCCCGCTCTGCGCGCCGGGGATCGCGGAGCCCTGACCGAGCCCCGACAGGAGATCCTTCCCGAAGACCAGCGAGAGCACGAGCAGGATCACCGTCCCGCCCACACCGAGCTTCGCTCCGCCGGACGCGCCGCGGAGGTCTCGGAGGTTTTCACTGCGTTTCCCAGGTGTCCAGCGCATGGCCAGCGCATGTATAGCGTGGACTGCGCATCGGGTGGTACCTTAGCTTTCGGTCGGGACGTGCGGGTATTGCGCGCCTGGTGGTGGCGCCGGCCTGGTCGCGCGGCGCGCGACCGAATCGCCGCCTGCGCCTCGCCACGAAGGACACGAGGTCTCTCTCGGCGTCGTCGGAGAAGACCTCTCTCTCCGTCTCCCTCCAGGCGTCCTGGCCGTGCCTCTCCTCGACCCGCGTCTTCGCGGCGAGGCGCTGAGCGCATCCAGGGTCGCCAGGATGCCTGGCAGGCTGAAAGCGTCTGGAACACCCGATCACGTCATTCAATCGAGAACAAACCGCCAAGACGCCATAAGACGCCAAGGGAAAATTCAATACAAATACATTGGCGTCTTATGGCGTTCTTGGCGGTTCAAGATTCTGCGCGTTTCAGGCGATTTCAACCCGTTTGTCGCTCTAGTACTACAGCCGTACTTGGTCCGAGGTGCGGCTGTAGACATCAAAATCGTCGAGAAATCCGTGCCCGTCCGCCCGTCTACAGCCGCAAATGGACCGCAAGTACGGCTGTAGTACTAGGCGCTCGCCGCCGGCCGAGCCGCTCCCGCGGGCTTCCAGAGCCCCAGGGCGCGCGCGCACGGCAGCACCACCTGGGCGAGCGCCGCGCCCTGCAGCGCGCGCATCTCGGCCACGGCGAGGTGCCCGTGCGTCGCGAGCGCCGCGGCGCGGCCGCCGCCCGGCTCGGCCCCCGGCGGGGGCGGACGCCCGAGCGACGCCGCGGCGGCCTCGAAGACCTCGGCCACGGCCCGGCGGACCGGCTCGCCGCCCGCCCCGATCGCCCACGCCACCGTCAGCCAGGCGAGCTCGGCGTGCCGCGCCTCGTCCTCCGCGATCACCTCGAGCGCCGCCCGCACCGCGGGGTCCTCGGCGCGGGCGCGCTTCTCCGCCGCGATCATCGCGGCCACCGTCTCGCCGACGCAGCCCTCCTCCGCGGCGGCGCGCGCCAGCGCCGCGAGATCCGCGGCGATCGGCACCGCCGGCGACATCGGGAAGGCGGCCGGGCCGACAGGGCCGCCCCCGTACGCGGTCGCGAGCGAGAACCCGAGGCGGGCGTGACCGACCTCGTCGAGCGCGGCGATGTGGGCCGCCTCGACGAGCGACGACGGCGCGCCGTGCGCCATGAGATCCAGCGCGAAGCGCGCGAACGACGCCACCGACGCGTGCTCCTCCAGCGCGCTCCGGAGCCATCCCCCGGCGAGCGTCTCCCGCTCCTCGTCCGTCAGATCCGCCAGCGAAGGCTGCTGCCCGCCGGCGCCGCTCGCCGTCGCACGCGCGAGCCACCCCGCCTCGGCCGGCCGCGGCGCCGCCGTGAGGTGGTGCCCGTCCAGGGAAAAGGGCCGCCCCACCGCGGCGCAGTCGATGGTGTTCTCCTCGACGATCACCTCGTAACAGCACGCGCCGTCACGGCGGGTCGCGTCGCTCTCCACCGACACGATCGTGTCTTTCTCCAGCTCCCTGTCCTTGCCGTCGCAGGGCCGGTAGATGGTGCGGAACTCCTCCAGCGCCGCGTCGCGGTCCAGGCAAGCCCCGAGCTCGTCGAACCAATCGAAGCAACGGAGCTGCTGGGCGCTCTCGGCCTCGGCCGCGGGCTCCCCGCAGCCCGGCGCTGCGACGAGGAGCGCTGCGGCCGCCGAGGGGCCGGCGCTCAGCAGGAGGCGGGCGAGGAGCGTTCGTCGAAAGGATCGGTCGAGCAGCATGACGTGCACCTCCAGCCCATGCCCGCTGCCTCATGCGCGCGGCGAGGAGCTCGGAACAGGGCGGCTTGTACCTGACGCTCCAGCCCTCATCGCAAGACATGGTCCACCGCCGCGCGGGGCTCGATCGCGCCGAGGCCAGCGGTTTTCGCGGGGAGCGCAGCGGCCCCCCTCGATCGTCGCGCCGCAGCGCTGACACACTCCGGCACTCCCCGGCCCAGGCGCGGGCATGACTGCGTCCGGATCTGCGCGACGGCGCCGCCTACAGGGGGCTGACGTTGGTCGTGAACGACGCGTTCCGCAAGATGCGCCGCTGGCCGAGCGGCGTCGCGAAGCCGTTCTCTTTGTGGAAGGTCGAGGTGCTCCCGCCGCAGCTCGGATCGTCCCCGGCCCAACGTTCCGGGCAATGCGCCAGGATGTAGTCGCGATCCGGGTTGCTGCTGCCGAGGCCGTTCCACCGGGTGTGCTTGACGCAGGCGGCGCCGTCCACCGTCCACTCGGCCTCGAGGCTCATGCCAGAGCCCACCGTCTCGGTCTGGATGCCGAGCGCATCCCAGACGTCGATCGCCGTCCCGGTCTGGGTGTGCGGCACGCCGTCGCCGCAGTAGTCCGCGCGCACCATGCGGATGCACGCTTGATGGAAGTACGAGAGATCCCTGTCCTCGCAGCCGCTCGCGTTGCACTCCGCCTCGGCCATCCATTCCCTGTAGCCCCACTCGGCGCACTTCCCGATCGCCGCGCCCTGACAGGCGAACGTGAACATACCCCCGTCGTCCGAGTGGGCACCCGTCACCGCGTCCCACGTCCCCTTCACCGGGATCGCGTCGAGGCCCTCGCCGCAGATGTTCACCCAGACCCCGAGGCCGGCGTTGTACTTGACCGTGTAGTACTGGAGCCCGTCGCGCTCGACGACGTTCGTGACGCGGACGGCCACCGACGACCCATCGTCCAGGACCGCCTCGACGTCCGCGCCGATGAAGTCGGCCCCGGCGACCGGCGCGCCGTCGCCCTCGCGCGTGCCGACCAGCGTGGTCGCGTCCAGCGAGACGCCGTTGAAGCGGACCCCGTTGAAGCGGACCCCGTTGAAGCGAACCCCGTTGAAGCGAACCCCGTTGAGGTTCATGCCGTTGAGCCTGCTCATCGCGAACGAGCTCTCCGCCAGCGCTTCCTCGTCCTCGCCGCCGTCGATCTCCGCGGCGCAACCGGCGCCGAGGGATATGAGCCCGACCATCGCCCCTGCCAGGAACCCTCGCTTCAACATGATCTCCTCCGGACGCTGCCGCTAAAGCCGTGACGCCTTGCGCATCGACGGTCTTCCCTCGGGCGGTCGGGGCCCGATCACGCGAGCGATGGAGCCCGCGTCGGCTCGAGCGCCGCAGGCCTCGCCGCCTTCACGGTGGTGGAGGGAACGAGGCGCAGATGCGGAGCCCGATCACCGGGTCGAGGAAGGTGCCATCAACGACGGTCCGGTTGTCACTTCGGACCGAGGTTTGATCATAGATATAAGCACCACCTCGCAACAGCACTTTGTCGGGCTCGATCGAAGAAATGGCCCACTCCAGCACGTTTCCCGCCATGTCGTCGACCCCGAACGGACTACGTGAGGCGGGGTGCGAGCCCACCTCATCCGGCCCCATCGTGGAGCTCTCCTTGCCGTAGGTCTCATCGAAGTTGGCGTCGGCGGGAGCCAGCCTGTCCCCGTGCGGGAAGATGCGGCTGTCGGCGCCCCGCGCCGCGCGCTCCCACTCGTAGTCGGTGCAGAGGCGGGCTCCGCGGACGCGGCCTGTCCTGTGGAGCCACGCGGCATACTCGGTGGCCTGAGCGAAGGAGATGCCCGTGACGGGGAAACGAAGCCAGTCCTGCTGCGCGCGGACCGCCCGCGATGGGTACACGAGCGGCTCCCCTGCCCGCGCGGTATACGCCTGGATCGTGGGCTGAATCGTGAGCTGCCACACACCGCTTGGCAGGCGGCGCAGCCCCAGGGCGCCTGTCATGGCGCCGTTGCCCGCCTGGATGGACCAGCTGCCGCGGGACTCCTTCGGGAGCTCCTGGATGTAGTCGAGCCACTCCTGGAACGTCGTCTCGTGTCGCGCAATCAGGTACGCGCCTGTGCGGATCTCGTGGAGAGGAACGGTGGAGAGGAACGCCCACCGGTACATGTCGTCGAGGGCGGCGCCGAAGAGGAACCGGCCCGGCGGGATGTAGATGTACCCGGGAGGAACGTCCCCGGCGTGCGGCAGCGGGATGGAGAGCTTCAATGACTCTCCGCGTTGGACCAGGAACGGATAACGCACGATGGTGCGATTCCGCGCCTCGCAGGTGAGCAGGTAGGAGCCCTGCGCGAGCGCGATGCTCGCGAAGGGCGTCGTCCCGAGGAGGCGCTGGCCGGTCAGCTGCCGGTGCCCCTCCGCGTCGCTCTCGTACCGCTCCAGCGTGATGTCCGCGCCGGGGGGATCGGTCTCGATGGCGACCTCGGCGGGCGCGTTCCATCGCTGCCGGCGCTCGCCGTCGGGATCGTACGTGGTCATGCGCTGGAGCAGCTCGTCGCGCAGCGAGGCGTGGCCGCGCGCGTCCGCGGCGAGCGCGCGCTCGTAGAGCACGTCGCCGAGCCGCGCGCGCGCGTCGTTGCGGGCGCCGTCGAGCGTGAGCGCCGCCTCCAGCTTCTGGCTCACCTGCAGCTGCAGCCGCTCGGCCTCGGCGGCGCGCCCCTGCGCGCGCTCCCAGAGCGCCTCCCCCTCGTCGCGGCGCCGGCGATCGAACGCCGAGAGCGCCTCCGCGCGGATCGCCTCGGCCTGGGCGCCCTCGATCGCCGCGGCGGCCGAGGTGAGCGCGGCCTCGTGGATCTTCCTGTCCGCCCGCGCGGCGAGCTGGCGCGCCGCCCTGAGCTCCAGCGTGCCGTAGAGCAGCGCGGCGACGAGCGGGACGCCCACGGCGAGGGCCCACCGGACCGCGCGCTGCGTCAGGACGGCGCGCCGCGACGCCCTCAGGAACGCCGCCTCGCGCGGCGGCAGGTCGGCCGGGTCGAGGCCCTTCGCCTCCTTGAGCTGGCGCGCGCTGAAGAGCGCGTCGCGGCGCCGGCCGAGCCGCTCCCACTCGGCGGCCGAGGCGTCGAGGCGCTGGCGCGTCGCGCGCTGCTCGCGCTGCTCCTCGAGCCAGTGGCGCAGCGTCCCCCAGCCGTGGATCAGGGCCTCGTGGGCGATCTCGTAGACCGTCCCCTGCTCGCCTTCGCGGGCGAACAGGAGGCGGCCCTGCACGAGCGCGTCGAGCGCCGCGCGCGCCGCCCCGTCACCGCCCTTCTCCGCGAGCTCGCCCTCGGCGCGCCGCGCGCGCGTGCCCTGCGGGGTGATGAGCGCGCCGAGCAGCCGCCGCGCGGCCGCGTGGACCTCGGGCGGCATGCGGCCGAGCACGCGATCGGCGTGGCGGGCGAGCGCGCCCTCGACCCCGCCGATCTGCGCGAGATCGGCGCTGCTGAGCGGCGCGTCGGGCGCGGCGCGGGCGTCCCAGAGCTCGGCGAGCGCGAACTGGAGGAGCGGCAGCCCGCCCTCGGCGCGCGCGGTGGACTCGACGAGCGCGTCGACGACCGCGTCGGACTCGAACGCGACGCCCTTGGCCAGCGCCGGCCCGGTGATGGCCTCGCGGAGCTTGTCCGCCGACATCGGGCGGAGCAGGTAGAGCGCGCGCTCGATGTCGTCGCCCAGGCCGGAGATGCCGGCGACGCGCGCGAGGAAGTCGCCGCGCACCGTGGCGAGCAGGCGCAGGGAGGGCGAGCGCGCCGCGAAGGCGCTGAGCACCTCGCCGACGAGCGCCGCCTCGCCCGGGCTGCTCAGCGTCGCGAGCTCCTCCATCTGGTCGATGAACAGCACGAGCCCGCCGCGCTCGCCAAGCCGCGCGCGGAGATCGCGGGCGAGGGAGCCCGGCGCGGCGCGCACGGCCTCGGCGATGCGCTCGGCGGGCGCGCCGAGGACCGGCTCGAGCGCGGCGGCCAGCGCGGCGAGCGGGTGCCGGCCCGGCACCATCATGGCCGCCTGGAAGGCGCGCCCGCCGCCGAGGGCGCCCTCGAGCACGAGCGAGAGCACGCCGGCCCGGCAGAGCGAGGACTTGCCCGAGCCCGAGTCGCCGGCCACGACGATCATGGGCTCGGAGCGGAGCCGATCGAGGATCGTCCCCGTCTCGGAGCTGCGCCCGTAGAACACCGCGCGGTGCTCGAGATCGAAGACGAGGAGCCCGCGGTACGGGTTGCCCTCGGGAGCGACGGAGGCGTGGCGGCTCCTGGCGAGCAGCTGTTCGAGCGCGTCGCGCAGCTCATCGCCCGAGGCGAAGCGGTCGGCCGGGTCGATCTCGAGGCACCGCTCGATGACGGCCGCGAGCCGCGGGTCGGCGCCCGGCGCGAGGGCGGCGAGGGGCCGCGGCGCCTCGGTCTGGACGACGAGCGGGAGCTCGGTCATCGGCACGTCGTGGTGCGGCGGGACGCCGGCGCACAGCTCGAAGAGCAGCGCGCCGAGCGAGTACACGTCGGAGCGGCGCGTCGCGAGCTCGTCGCGCCACAGCTCGGGCGGCAGGTAGTGGGGCGTGCCGCCGCCGACGCTCGTCGTCACGTCGAGCAGGCGCGCCGCCATCTCGGCCGCCTCGCGGAACTCGCCCTCGAGCGGCTCATCGCCGGGCGCGATCGCCGCGTCGACGTCGCACGGAGCTCCTCGCAGGGCCTCGCCGCCCGAGAGCGCGTCCGCGCCGAGCGCGTCGAATCGCCTTCCGGGCATGTCCGATCGCCCTCCGGGCATGTCCGATCGCCCTCCGGGCATGTCCGATCGGACCCCGGGCATGTCCGATCGCCCTCCGGGCATGTCCGATCGCCCTCCAGGGACGTCGAATCGCCCTCCAGGGGCGTCGGATCGCGCTCCGCGGGTGTCGGGCCGCGCGGCCGGATCGAGGAGCTTTGCGAGGCCGAAGTCGAGGAGCTTCGCCTCGCCTTCCGCGGTGAGGACCGCGTTGGCCGGCTTGATGTCGAGGTGCAGCACCCCCCGGCGGTGGGCGGCCGCGAGGCCCCGCGCGAGGCCCGCGCCGAGCTCGAGCACGCGGCGCGAGGGCATCGGTATGTCGACGCGATCGAGGCTCTGGCCGCGGACGAACTCCGAGACGACGAACAGCCGCCCCCGGAGCTCGCCCACGCGGAAGACGGCGACGACGTTCGGGTGCTGGATGCGGGCGGCCGCGCGCGCCTCGGCGAGCAGCCGCGCGCGCACCTCGGCGTCCGCGGTCGCCGCGCGGATGAACTTCACCGCGACCATGCGGTCGAGCAGCGTGTCGTGCGCGAGGTAGACGTCGCCCATGCCGCCGCTGCCGAGCTTCTGGAGGAGCCGGTACTCCTCGAACCGCCTCGGCGGGTGGAAGCTCGACGGGCCGGGGCTCTCCGGGCCGAAGCTCGACGGGGCGAGGCTCTCCGGGCCCAAGCTCGGCGGCGGCAGGGCGTCGCCCGCTCGCGACTGCGTCTCCGCGCCGCCGGGGCGCAGGATGGCCTGCGAGAGGGTTGAAGCAATCTTCTCTTTCACGAGGGCCCGCCTCGCGCCAAGCGCCCGGGGACTATACCCGAGCCGAGCGTTCCCTGTGGGGTCCGCCGCCCGACGCCGCGCAGTCCACCCGCGCTCACCCCTGATCCAGGCCCGTCGACTGGCCCGCTATGTAGCGCCACACGCCCTCGCGGCGCGCGTAGACCTGCGTGGAGCGGAACCGCGCGCTGAACGGCTCGCCATGCCAGGTCCCCTCGTCGCGCACCACGCAGGTCACCACGGCGAGGTCGCCGTAGCCGCGCACACCGACCTCCTCCGCGGTCTGCGCGCTCCAGCGCAGCGCGCCCCCGTCGACCGCCGTCAGGTACTCGGCCTTGCCCCAGAGGGTCCCCTGGGAATTGACGTACGAGAAGTCGTCCGCGAGGAGGAGCGCGAGCTCGGCGAGGTCGCGCGTCACCAGGGCGCGGGCGCGGCGTTCCATGACGTCGCGGATGGCTTGCCCGAAGGCGGGGTGTTCGTCGGTCATGGAGGTCCGCGGCGCCACGCAGTGTTACCCGTGCGCCCTGACGCCGTCGACGGTGAAGTCACGCCGCGACCAGGTGTGGCGTGGCGGACCGCGTCAACCGCGTGGCCATCGGCCCGATCATGAATCAACGATTTTGTTCCGCAAGGCCCGTAAACCGCGGAGAACCCTCTTGCGGTTCCTGGCGAGGCACATCCACCGGGGCAGCGTGGCCAGGTAATCGCGATCGGCCCAATGCATCCGCAGGCGCTCGCGCAGGGGACAGGCGATGTAGAGCTCCAGGAACGCGAGGTGGTGGCTGTCGACCGCATAGAGGGTGTGGCCGCAGCACGCGACCCGAAGCCAGTACCGATATCCGCTCGGGTTCTGCTCGACGTGCCCGCATCGCGAGCAGCTCAGCACCTCCTGGGGCGGCTCGTGGCGGCGAGCCAGCTCGGCCCGTTCGCAGCAGCGCGGACAAGCGACGAGGAGGATCGACACCGAACCCGGAGCGATGGGTCTCGGGCTGTCATCGTATTCCTCCCGAAACCGTCGCTTCATTGGTGCCTCTGCCCGCCGAACAATCCCCGCTCACCCCGGGTCTACCTGCCGTCTTGAGTCACTACCCCCGCGAGAACATAGCTCTTGTCGGCCGCGAGCGCGACGACCGCCGCCCCCGGCGGCACTCGGTTTCCAGCTCGCCCCTCCGTCGTGGCTGATCGCGACACCTTCCGGTGACGTTCCCACGAGGACATTCGGGCCCGCGCCGCCGAGCACCCAGGTCGGTGAGCGATCCGTCAGACCGTCAGCGAGACGCCACGTCAGTCCCTCGTCGATGGACCGGTATACCCCTCCCGGGTTGTGCCCGGTGAGGAGGGACTCGCCATGCACGTAAAATCGAAGCGGCTCCACGTCTCCCACTCTCCGCCAGCTCCCGCCACCGGCGGCAAGTCGATAGAGACCCCTGCTGTACAGAGCGGCGTAGATCCACGTGTTCTTGACCCAAGTGCCCCATGGTCTGGCGTACGAGCGTCGGCACGGGCCCCAGTCCGTGGACCCCACGCTGTGCCACACCATGCCGCGGGGGTGACGGCAGGCGGGCGGCTGCTGCGACGCGTCGCGATCTACGTCAGCGCTTCCTCAGCGCCGGCCGCGGTCACGGCCTGCTCAAGCCATCGGTGCAACGTGGGCATGTCGACGCAGCCGTCGATCTGCGCCTCCAGCGCGGGACTGAGCGCGAGCCCACGCCGCGCCAGCACCGTGCGTAGCGCGGCGCGCGCCTCGGTCAGCTGGCCTTCCTCGATGAGCTCCTCCTTCACCTCCGGGCTATCCGCGAGCAAGGTGCGCAGGATCCCCTGCCGGCGCGCCTCGATCTCCGGATCATCGGAGCGAGCGAACCGCCGCTTCAATTCCTCCTGGGTCCACGGTGACATCGACATGTACTGTAGCATGGAGAGCACCCATTCCACTTCCCGCCGCGGTGCGACCCACCGGGCGAAATCGTCCAGGCGTTTCCTCATGTCCCCGAGCCTCCGGCCATGGCGCAGCCAGGGGAGCCAGGCCGTCGGGCTGCAGCACCCGTAGGTAGCCGTCGGCCTGCACCCGATCGAGGCGAACCTCGGGCGCCTCCTGCCACGCGGCGGCGCCGCCCGTGACCCGCGCCGCTTCCTCCGCGAACGTCTGCTTCGCGAACCGGTCCAGCTTTCCCACACGGCTCTGATATCGATGCTCGGGCACAGGCGCACTTGAAATAACCACTCTGCTCGGCAGAAATAGAGAGATGATTCCGGCAGAACACGCGTAATTGCGTGAGCCTGGGTGCGCTGGGGACCCAGAGACTCACGACGGCCGGCGGGCATGGTCGTGCTGCCCTTCGAGGACGAGCCCCGCGTGCCTCCTCGAAGAACCGATCCGAGCGTTCCCCGGGCGGTCCGCCTCCCGACGCCGCGCGACGGGCTGGCCAACGGGCGTGCAGATCTGCTCTGTTACGGTGTTGCGGCTCTTGTCTACACCGGCCACGGCGACCTCGCGTGGCCAGGAGCGATCTCGAGGTGGCAGCGAACATGCGCAGATCCCCGCGGAACGACGCCGGCCTCCCCCGTGGCTCACGGACCTGGGAGCCATGAGCGACGTCGACGTCCGGCTCGCCTGCGGGCCGCTCGGTGAGTGCGTCGTGCTGGAGCTCGCGGGGCGCGAGGCCATGGACGCCCTCTCGTCCTGGGAGGTGCGCGTCGCCGTCCCCGGCGAGGTGGATCTCGCGGCGCTCCTCCGCGCCCCGGCGACGCTCGCGCTCGTCGACCCCGCCGAGGGCTCCGAGCGGCTCGTCCGCCTCCTCGTCGTCGAGGCGAGCTGCGATCTCCGCCGCGGCCGGGAGCGGATCTACGCGCTCCGCCTCTCGGATCCGCCATGGCTCCTCACGCTGCGCGGCGGCTACCGGGTCTTCCTCGAGAAGACGACCGAGCAGATCGTGGCCGAGGTGCTGGCGGGCGCGGGCATCCCCGCGGCGGCGATCGCGCCGCGGCTCGCGGGCGCGTACCCGGTGCGGCCCCAGTGCGTCCAGTACGCCGAGGCGGAGTGGGCGTTCATCGAGCGCCTGCTGGCCGACGAGGGGATCTCGTACTGGTTCGACACGACGGCCGAGGGCGAGCACCGCATCGTCCTCGGCGACGGCAGCGGCTCGCACGACGGGATCGAGGGCGGCGCGGCGCTCCCCTACGCCGGGGCCCGCGGGGCGAAGCTCGGCGCGCGCGCCCTCTCGTCGCTCGAGTGGGAGGAGCAGGCCGTGGCCGATCGGGTCACGGTGCGTGACTTCGACGTGCGGCACCCGGACGTCTACGTCGACGGCCACGCCGGCGAGGGCGAGCTCGCGTGGCTCGAGGTCCCGGCCGGCGTCCCCACGGCCGAGGCCGCGAAGGCGCGGGCCAGGCGGCGGCTGGAGCAGCTGCAGCGCGACAAGGTCGCCGTCACGGGGGAGAGCGACTGCATCCGCCTCGGGCCAGGGCGCCTCGTGGAGATCACGGGCGCGGGCGCGGACCTCTTCGAGCAGCGGATGCTCGTCGCCGAGCTCTCCCACCGCTACGCGCGGCCGAGCCGCGACGGCGGCGCGGCCACGCCCTACGGAAACCGGATCGCGCTCAGGCCGACGAAGGCCGCGGACGGCGGAGATCACCCGCCCTTCCGGCCCGCGATCCGCCCGGCGCCCGCGGTGGAGCACATCGACGGCGCGGTGATCACGGGGCCGCCCGGCGAGGAGATCCACGTCGACGATCTCGGCCGGATCAAGCTGCGCTTCCTCTGGGATCGCTCCGGGATCGCCGACGACCGCGCATCGCACTGGATCCGCTGCCTCCAGCACCCGCTCGGCGCCTCGATGTTCCTGCCCCGCGTCGGCTGGGAGGTCCACGTCGGCTACCTCGACGGCTCGCCGGATCGCCCCTTCGTCCTCGGCCGCGCCTACAACGCGACCGCCGTCGCGCCGTTCCCGCTCCCCGCGGCGTCGGCGACGACCGCGCTCCAGTCGTGGACCACGCCGAGGAGCGGCGAGACCCAGGGGATCACGATGGTCGACGACGCGGGCGCGGAGGCGCTCTCGATCCACGCCTCGCGGGATCTCTCGGTCAAGGTCGGCGGCCCGGAGGCGACGCGGATCGACGGCGACGACGCGCAGGTCGTCGGCCTGTCGCTCACCAGCAACGTGCTCGGGAGCCACGCCGCGCGCGTCGGGGCGACCCAGCGCGTCGACGTGGGGCAGGAGATGCTCCTCTCGGTCGAGGGGGCGAGCTCCGAGCTCGTCGGCGGGGTGGAGCTCGTCGACGTCACCGGCAACCGCGCCGTGCTGGCCAGCGGGTCGTGCGTCGAGGTCGTGGGCGGCGGCTACGCGCTGCTCTGCAACCAGTCCAACGTCAACGTGAGCGGCGGCTGCGCCCGGGTGGTGCTCGGGACGACGTCGATCGCGAGCGGCCTCGGCGTCACGGAGTCGGTCGCGGGGGCGCGCACCTACGCCTGCCGCGGCTCCCGGACGATCCGCTGCAGCAGCTACGCCGAGTCGATCAACGGCGGCAAGCGGAGCCAGGCGGGCGCGGTGCACGAGCGGGCCGCGGGGAACGTCGGCCTCAAGGCATCGATGGGCACGATCACGGCCGGGAAGGTCTCGATCGGCGCGGGCGGGAAGGTCTCGATCAGCGCGCCGGTGGTGACGATCCAGGCCAGCGGCAGCATCGCGGCGGGCACGATGACGCTGGGCGGCGGCAAGCTGAAGACGACCGGCGGCGTCACCCACGTGGACGGCGGCACGACCCGGCGCGCCAGCGGAAAGGCGGGCAAGTGAGCGAGCGACCCATCCTGCTCGAGATCCCCGGCGTGGACGCCGAGCTCCGCGTCCACGCGTGCCAGGTCGAGGAGCGCGCCTGCGCCCCGACGGTGGCCCACGCGCGCTGCGCCGCCTTCGTGGGCGGCGAGCCCGCCGAGCTCGCGGCGCTCGATCTGATCGGGCGCGCCGCGACGCTCACGCTGCGCTTCCACGGCGTCGAGCGGCGCTTCGCGCTCGCGGTGGAGGCCGTCGAGGAGCGCGACGCCCACGCGCGTGTGACCCTCGCCTCGCCGGTCGCCCGGCTCGACGGGACGCGCGACTACCGGGTCTTCGTCGACGAGAGCGCCACCGAGATCGCGGCGCGCGTCCTCGGCGATCACGGCGTCCGCCTCGACCTCCGCGCCCGCCGCGCGGCGGCGAAGCGGCCCCACTGCGCGCAGGTCTTCGAGAGCGACCTCGGCTTCTGCGCCCGCCTCCTCGCCGAGGAGGGCATGAGCTGGTTCCCGGACGAGGGCGATCCCGCGCTCCTCCACGTCGCGGACGCGCCCGAGACGTTCCTCGACACGGGCGCGGCGATCCCGTGGCGCGACGAGGCCGGGCTCGTCCCCGGGCGAGCCCTGTACGCGGCGCGGGTCCGGAGGCGGGTGGCGGTCGAGAAGGTCGCGCTCAAGGCGTACGATTTCACCCGGCCGATGCTCGATCTGAGCGGCGCCTCGGGCGAGGGCGCGCTCGAGTGGTACGAGGTCCCGGGCGGCCTCGACGATCCGGGCGCGGGCCGCGAGCTCGCGGCGATCCGCCTCGCCGAGCGCCGGGCCGGGGCGACCTCGCTCGAGGGCGAGGCCACGGCGCCGGAGCTCCGCGCCGGCGAGATCGTCGAGGTGACCGACCCGCCCGAGGAGCTCGGCGACGCGCGCTGGCTCGTGCTCGCCGTCGTGCACGAGGCGAGGGCGCAGGGGGGTCCGGAGGAGCTCGCTTACCGCGCTCGCTTCGAGGCGGTCCCGGCGCGCGACGGCTTCCGCCCGGCGCGCCGGGCCCCCGAGCCTCGCGGCGGCGCCGGGACCGCGGTGGTCACCGGGCCGCCGGGCAAGGAGATCGCCCTCGACGAGCACGGCCGCAGCCGCCTCCGGCTCCGCTGGGATCGCCAGGGCACGTGCGAGACGTGCGATACGTGCGAGACGTCAGATAACCGGAGCTCCGGCTTCGCCCGCGTGACCCAGCCGCAGCTCTCGGGCGCGATGCTGAACCCGCGGGTCGGCTGGGAGGAGCTCGTCGGCTTCAGCGACCGGGGCGGGGAGATCCCGGTGATCCTCGGCCGGTTGTACAACGCCGTCCAGGCGCCGCCGGCCGCGCTGCCCGCGAAGAAGGTCGAGACCCGCCTCGGCACGCGGGCGACCCCCGGCGGCTCGGGCGGCAGCGGCGTCGGGATCAGCGACGAGGCCGGGAACGAGCGCCTCGGGCTCGACACGTCGGGCGACTACCGGGAGCGGACCGAGAACGACAAGCGGACCGAGATCGCCGGGCGCTCCGAGCGCGTGGTCGGCGGTGCCCGGACGGTCGAGGTCAAGGAGCGGCGGGTCGAGAAGGTGGCGGGCGCGCTGTCGCTCGAGGTGGGCGGCGAGCGCAAGGTGGCGGTCGACTCGAACTACGGGCTGAAGGCGGCCTCCGAGGCGATCACCGTGGGGGGCGCCCGCGTGATCCGCGCCGGCGGCGACTACCTCACCGTGACGCCGAGCTTCGTCCGGATGGTGGGCGGCGCGAAGCAGGAGGTCGGCGTCGAGCACCAGAGCGTCTTCGCCAAGGGCGCCTCGACGCTGCTCGTCGGCGGCTCGGTGAGCACCACCGCCGGCCCGTCGGAGTCGGTGGGCGTGGCCGGCGCGGCGATCGTGAAGGTCTCGGGCGCGCAGACCATCGACGCCGGCTCCTACGGCCTCACCGTGCGGGGGCTCTACGCCGAGAGCTTCGGCTCGCGCAGCGTCGCCGCGGGAGGCGACGTCGCGGAGAGCTTCGGCAAGGTCACGACCACCTCGCGAGGCGCCGCCGACATCGCCGGCGCCGAGATCGCCGTCGAGGCGGCAGCGAAGCTCACGATCAAGGCGCAGGGGGTGACGATCACCATGACCCCCGGCTCCATCACCATCTCGGGCAAGCTCGAGGGCCCGACGTCGAGCGTCGAGGAAGGGGTTCATCACTATGGCTAGGTCGCGCACGGTCCAGCAATCGAACGCCCGCCCCGCGCGGGGCGAGGCGAAGCCCCTCGGCCCCGGGTTCCACCCGGGAATCGTGGAGATGATCGCCGCGCGCGGCGAGGAGAAGAGCGACGCGCGCCCCGCGTTCCAGGTGCGCTCGAGCGACGGGCGCCGGCTCCTCGCGACGCTCGCCGCCGGCGTCTCGCCCGCGTTCATCGAGGAGTGCATGCGCGAGGTCCGCACCGTCGTGCTCGCGGACGCGCCCGGGGGCGTCGCCATCCTGGGCGCGCTCCAGACGGCCTCGGCGCCGGCGCCGGACGCGCACGGGACGCTGGCGCTCGACGCCCGCCACCTCCGGCTGCGCGCCAGGGAGACGCTGGAGCTCGAGGTGCCGGGATCGAGCCTCCGGATCGAGCCCGGCGGCGCGGTGCGGATCGAGGGCGACCGGCTGGTGATCGACATGGCGGCGCTCGTGCGGATCTTCTCGGCGCGGGTGGAGCTGCCGTGAGCGGCGTCGCGCTGACGATCGAGGGCGATCCGGATCTCTCGCCGTGGCGCGTCCGCGGCGCGGAGCGGCTCGGGGAGGCCTCGGCGTTCGAGATCGATCTCCATGGCCCGAGGGACGCGCTCGTCGCGCCCGGGAGCGTGCTCCGCAAGGCGGGGCGGCTCGCCCTGGACGCCCCCACGGGGAGCAGGACGTTCCTCGGCGTCGTCACCCGGTTCGCCGTGATCGCGAGCGATCACGAGCACCTGCGGGCTTACCGGCTCACGCTCGCGTCGCGCTTCGCCTTGCTCGCGCTCACCCGGAGGGCGCGCACGTTCCAGGAGATGACCGCGCCGGAGATCGTCGAGCAGGTGGCGCGAGGGGGCGGCTACAGGGCCGTGCGCAAGCGGCTCGCGGCGTCCTACCCGAAGCGCCGCTACGTCGTGCAGTACCAGGAGAGCGACGCGGCGTTCGTCCGGCGGATCTGCGAGGAGCACGGGCTGTATTTCCGGTTCGAGGACGACGGCGAGGGCGAGGTGTTCGTCCTCGAGGACGACTCCGCCTCCGCCGAGGACGCCTACCCGGGCGGCGTCGCGCTGGTCACCCGCAGCACGCTGGACGAGCCGGGGCCCGTCGCGGTGGACGCGGCGCGGCGGCTCCGGCGCGCGGCCGGCAAGGTCGTCCTCCGCGATCACAGCCCCGATCAGCCCCGACTCTCGCTCGAGGCCGAGGCCTCGGGGGGCGTCGAGGCGGAGCGGGACGTGGAGGTCTACGAGGCGCCCGGCGGCTTCGCCTCGCCGGCGGAGGGCGCGGCGCGCGCGCGGATCCGGCTCGAGTCGCTGCGCGCCGAGGCCGCGCGCCTGTCGTTCGACAGCAACGCGCTGGCGCTCTCGCCCGGCGCGCGCTGCCGCCTCGTGGAGGCGCCGGACCACCACGGCGTCGTCCAGGCGGCGGGCGACTGCGTGGTGACCGACGTCGCGCTGCGCTGGGACGCGGGCGACGGGGTCTTCCGCGCCAGCGTCGGGGCGATTCCGGCGAGCGTGCCCTTCCGCCTGCCGAAGGTCACGCCGAGGCCGCGCATCGCCGGGGTGCAGTCGGCCTGGGTCACCGGGGAGCGCGGGCAGGAGATCCACCCCGACGCGCTCGGCCGCGTCCACCTCCGCTTCCACTGGGATCTGCACGGCGAGGGCGACCAGCGGAGCAGCCTGCCCGTGCGGGTGGCGCAGCCGCATCTGCCGGATCCGATGCTCCTGCCGCGCGTGGGCTGGGAGGTCTTCGTGATGTTCGAGGACGGCGATCCGGATCGCCCCGTGGTGCTCGGGCGCTCGTACAACGAGAAGCAGCGGCCGCCCCTCGCGCTGCCCGCGAACAAGACGGTGACGTCGATCGCGACCGACAGCTCGCCCGGCGGGGGGGCGCGGACGGCGATCCAGATGGACGACGCGGCCGGCCGCGAGCACGTCCTCGTGCACGCGCCCTTCGCCAAGGAGACGACGGTCGGGGGGGACCACGAGGCGCAGACGCTGAAGAACGAGGATCTCCAGGTCGGCGCCGCCCTGCAGGCCGAGGTCGGGGGCGACGAGTCGACCTCGGTGCACCTCGGGTACATCGGCGGCTACGGCTCCCGGAGCGTGACGGTGGGCGGCGCGCAGCGCCAGAGCGCGGGGGGCAACTTCGTGAGCGAGGTGGGCGCCGAGACGGCGGTGGTGGGGGGGATGCTCGTGGAGCAGGCCGGCAACCCCGTGAAGGGCGCGGCCAACCTCGCCGCGTCCGCGCTGCTGTCGAAGGTGAGCGCACGGGGCGCCGCCGGGCAGATCGCGGCGTCGGCGATGGGCGCGTCGCGCGCGGCCTACGAGGGCTACCAGGCGAAGGGCGCGGAGGGCGCGCTCGCCGCGATCAAGGACAGCGCGGCGGGCAGCGCGATGTCGCTGCTGCCGGGGGGCGAGGCGATCCTTGCGGCGGTGAAGGGGTCGTCGAGCCCGATGCCGTGGGATCACGGCCGGCCCGCGCAGGGCGAGGCGGCGCCGGGCGGCGGGGCCGCGGGGGCGAGCGGCGCGGGCGGCGGGCCGGCGGGCCCCGGCCCGGGCCACCGCAGCGTCGTCGCGAGCGGCTCGTACACCGAGGCGGTGGGCGCCCTCTACACGCTGACCACGCCGGGCCCCGTCTCGTGGGTGACCGCCGGCCCCGCGACGACCGTGATCAACGGGAGCCACACGAGCAGCGCGGCGAGCGCCGGCCTCACGGTGGGCGGCGGCCTCGGCGAGTGGCTCGGCTCGCTGAACATCGGCAGCCGGGGGGCGATCACCCGGAGCGTCGCGGGGGCCATGACCTCGGACGTGAAGGGCGCGCTGAAGATCAGCGCGGGCGGCTCGTACACGCTCACCGCGAAGAGCGCGCTGACGCTCGAGGTGAGCGGGAACCTGAAGCTCGGCGGTAGCCCGATCACCTTCCGGTGCGGCGCGTCCGAGATCTCGGCGACGCCGGCGGGCGTCACGATCAAGTCCCCCTCGATCACCATCACCGGGAGCTCGAAGCAGTCGGGCTCGCTCACGCACCGATGAAGCTCACCGTGCTCGGCCTCGGCCTGGTCTCGCCCGCCGGCGCCTCGGCGCGCGATCACGTCTTCTTCCCGCGCGCCGGGGCGCCGCCGCCCCCGCCGTCGCCGTTCGTCGGGCCCGACGGGCGCCGGCTCGACGCGCGTTACTGCCCCTGGATCAGGCCCTCGCAGGCCGACGCGGGCCGCCTCCTCGCGCTCGCGCGGGGCGCCGTGGCCGAGGCCCTCGCTGTGGTGCCCGCGGACGAGGCGGCGGGGATCCCGAGGTTCGTCGTGACGCCGGCGCCACGGCCGGGGTTGCCCGAGGGAGCGCTCTCGGAGCTGGCGCGCGCGCTCGGCCCCGCGGCGCAGCGCTTCGCCGGGGCGGCGGGCGCGTTCGCGGCGCTGGCGCGGATCGCCGAGCTGCTCGCGGGCGGCGCGGGCGGCGCCGCGCTCCTCGTCGGCGTCGACTCGTACGCCGGGGTGGACGCGCTCGCCGAGCGGCGGCGGAGACCGGAGAGCCCGTGGCTGCTCGCGCCGCCGCCGCCGTCGGAGGGCGCGGGGGCGCTGCTCGTGGCCTCCGCGGAGCAGGCGTCGCGGTGGGGGGCGGCGGCCGTGGGAGAGATCGTCGCGAGCCGGCACGCGCCGGGGCGCGCGACCGACGAGGACGACGAGCCCGTCGACGCGGTGGCGATGACCGCGCTCCTGCGCGGCTTGCCCGCCGCTGCCGGGCCGATCCAGGCCGTCTTCGGGCAGGGGCGTGCTGGCGCGCTCCGGTGCCGAGAGTGGCAGTTCACGACGGCGCGGTGCGCGGAGCGGCTCTCGCCGAGTTATTTCGATCGCTGCCTCGAGGCGGAGATCGGCGAGCTCGGCGCCGCGGCGGGCGTGATGGGCCTCGCGTGTGCGTTCGCGACGCTCCGGCACGGCGCGGCGCCGGCCGAGGCCGGGAGGTCGTTCGTGGCCTGGGCGATCTCCCGCGATGGCACCCGCGGGATCGCGCTCGGGGCCGCGGCGCGCACGGGAGCGGGCAAGGTCGCGGCGGGAGCGGAGGGGGCGCTTCCGGTGATGATGCCGCTCTCGGGGGCGGTGATCGCGCGGCAGGTGGAGCGCGAGGCGTTCGTCCCGCCGCCGGTCGAGGCGGAGGAGCCGGGAGACGAGGCGTGGCTCGAGGAGGGCGCCGGGGAGGTGGGCGCGGCGGCGGCGACCATCGGGGCGGCGACCGTCGCGGCGGCGGCCGTCGCGGCGGCGAACGACGTGGCGCCGGCGCTCCCGGAGCTGCCGCGCGAGAGCGCGCCCGCGCCGGCGGTGCGGCTCGATGCGGGGCGCGTGACCGAGGTCACGCTGGCGGGGTTCTACGCGTCGGTCGTCGATCACTGCGCGGAGCTCGTGGCCGCGCTCGCTCGGGATCGCGTCGAGGGGCGGCGCTCGTGGCTGCCGGAGGCGGAGCCGCGGATGCTCCGGCAGATCGACGCGATCGTGGCCGCGGGGCCGCGGGCCCTGATCGAGGTCGCCGCGTTCTGGGAGCGCTGGATGGACGACCCGTGGAAGTCGTTCGCGGGCGCGATCTCGCTCGCCGCCTTCGCGGGGGACGACGCGCTCGCCGCGATCCACCGGGCGGCGCACCTGCTCCCGCAGGACGCCGAGGATCACGCGATCGCCGTGGCCGAGGCGCTCGCGCTGGTCGAGCGGCCCGGGCTCGCGGGGCTGGCGCGGGCGCTGTCGGCGTCGGCGCACCCGATCGCGCGGGCTGCCGGCGTGAACCTGCGCTCGATGCGCGGCGAGCTGCCGGTCGAAGGGATCGGCGCCGCGCTCGCCGACGAGCACGGCGCGGTGATGCGCGCCGGGATCTGGGCCTGTGAGCGGCTGCCGCCGGCGCAGCGTGCGCGCTTCGTCGAGCGCTTGCGGGAGCTCTGCGGCGAGGCGTCCGCCGGTGTGGCGTGGTCGGCGGCGAGGATGCTGGTGATCGGCGGCGAGGTGGAGCTCGTGCGGGACGAGGCGCTGAGCGCGCGGCTCGGATTGTACGCGACGGAGCTGTTCGCGCTGGCCGGCGAGCCGGCCGACTGGCCCCGGCTCGAGAGCCTTCTCGGCCGCCATCGGCCGACGCGCGCGGCGCTCTCCGCCGTGGCGCGCTTCGGCTGCCCGGCGAGCGCCGGGTGGATGATCCAGCGGCTCGACGACGAGGCGCTCGCGGACGATGCGGCGGAAGCGCTGCGCACGCTGTTCGGGCCGGTCGTCGAGGAGGCGCGGGAGCTGGAGGCCGGGGCGTGGCGGGAGGCGATCGCGGCGCAGCGGCTCGATCCGAGAGGGCGCTACCGCGGGGGGCGAGCGCTCTCGACCGCGGTGGCGGCGGAGGAGTGCGCGTCGGGGAGGCTGTCGCGCATCGCGGTGGAGGCGCGGGTCGACGAGCTGCGCGCTCGGCTGCGGCTGCCCGATGCGGTCGACGTGAGCGGCTTCTGGGCGAGGGCGGAGGCGAACCTGGCGGCGTTCCTGAAGGTGGCGCGGAGCCGGAGCTGAGGGGCGGGGGCGAGCGGGAGAGGGAGAAATCGCCGTGGCGACGATCAATTACAAATATATTGCGACGACGCGGAGCAATCACTTCTGTCCTGGCTTCGTGCCGGCCCTGAGCCATGCGCCGCCAGTGCCTCCCATCGGTCCGGTGCCAACCCCGTTCGTATATATCGCGCTCTCAGCAACGGCGACGGGTACCGACGAGCGGTTCCAGATCGGGGGCGCGCCGGTGCTCGTTCACGGCAGCGCGATGGGTCTGCAAGCGCCAGGTAACTTGCCTTGCAGCGCAACCGGCGGCGACGTCGTTACACACTTCGTGAACGGGGGGTGCTCCGTCGACACCTCGTCGTCGAGGGTGATGGCTGCCGGCCATGGAATCGCATGCACCGGCGATCTGGTGAAGCTCAACGTAGCAGCGACGAAAGGGGAGATCGAACGCATCAAGCACGGCATAAGCCAGATCGACGGAGTGCTCCTGGCGGCGGACACTGTCCAGGTCACCACGTCCAACAACACCACCACGAACGTACACTTGGTGCTCGATCCGATCTCCGTTGCATCGGGCGCCACCGTCGACGAGAAAATGGATGTCTCGATCCCGGGACTCATTCCGGTCGAGTGGAAGCGCATCTACAGCTCCGCACGCAACTGCGAGAATACCCCGCTAGGGCGCTGTGGCTGGACGCATACGTATCACCAGTGGATCGAGATCGAAGGCGGCGTGCTGCGCCTCCGCGACGCGGACGGGGCGACAGTAACCCTGCACGACACGAAGCCACGTGAGCCGGCCTTCCACCGCGGCAGGCGCCTCGTGATCACCCGCGACCTCCGGGGTGGTGCCACGGTCTTCTCACTCGATACGCGCCTCACCCGCACCTTTGTCCCGACCGGCGGCGGCCGCGCATTCCTCCGGGAGATCAGCGATGAATCCGGGCACAAGATCGTCCTCGAGTACGAGGCGGAGCGGCTCGCCCGGCTCGTCGATACCGCGCGTCGCACGATCGCCCTCACGCATGACGGCGACGGCCACATCGTGCGCCTCGAGGTCTTCCCCACGAGCAGCGGGGGGCGCGCATCCGTCTACACCGTCGCGTTCGCATACAGTGATGGCGGGGAGCTCGTGCGAGTGACCGATCCGCTCGGCCACGCAGAAGCGTACGGCTACGACGAGCAGCGCCGCCTGAATCGCAAGACGCTGCCGACCGGCCTTTCGTTTCATTACCTCTACGATCCCGAGACGGGCCGCTGCATCCGATCCTGGGGCGACGGCGATCTACACGCCGGCGACCTCACCTACGATCTCGACCGAGGGGTCACGCACCTCACCGGGAATCCCGAGCCCCGCGTCTTCACGTGGCGGCCCGAAGATGGCTCGGTGGTACGCGAGGCCTCGACCGACGGCCTTTCCGCACGCGATCTCGAGTTCGACGCCGACGGCCTGCTCCTCAAGACGAAGAACGCGGCCGGCGACACTCTGGTGTTCACCCGCGACGGGCGGGGCAACGTCACGCGCATCACCGATCCTCTCGGCCGGGCCATCGACCTCGAGTACTCGGACGATCTCCTGGTACGGCGCCGCGCCAACGGCCTGACCACCGAGTACGAATACGACATTCAACACCGGCTCACCTCGGTGAAATACGCGCCTGGCGCCTTCCTCACGCTGACATACGACGAACAGGGACGCCTCGCAGCGGTATACGGGCCGGACGGGCTCTGCACCGGCTTCGCCTACGACGAGCAGCACAACGTCATCGAGGAGCGCACGCCTCGCGGCGGGGCGCGTCGCTGGCGCCACGACGCGCTCGGCCGGCCCGTGGCGTACACCGATCCCCTCGGCCGGGTCACGCGTCGCGAACTCGACGCCGTCGGACAGCCGCTCGCCGTCTACCTACCCGACGGGACCTCACTGCGCTTCGAGCACGACGCGCTCGGACGCCTCACCCGCCGCACCGATGCGCTCGGGCGCATCGAGACCTTCCATTACGCAGGCTTGAAATCGCCGATCGAGGTAATCCAGCCTGACGGCTCGATCTGGTCCTTGTCGTACGACCTCAACGAGCGCCTCCAGCAGGTGAAGAACCCCAAGGGGGATACCTTCGATCTCCGCTATGATCGCGCCGGCAACCTCCGCGAATACCGCTCGTATGACGGCCGGCTCTGTCGCGCTCAGCACGGCAAGAACGGCCGCCTGGCCCGGGTAGAGAGCCCCGACGGCACCTTCCGCGCGCTCCGGTACGACGGGGCGGGGGGGCTGGTCGCGGAGGAGACGCCACACGGAGCCGTGAAGGTCGAGACGCCCGAAGATCTCGCTGTCGAGTACATCTACGAGGATCCTGCAGGGGAGGCCCGCCTGCGCGTCCAGCGCGATGCGCTCGGCCGCGTGGTCGCCGAGACGCAAAACGGCCGGACCATTCGCTACGCGTATGATGCACAGCACCGCTGCACCGCGCGCATCCTCCCGACAGGGCATGTGACCCGCTACGCCTACGACGAGGAAGGTCACGTCTCGTCGCTCGATCACGACGGCTACCGCGTGGAGATTCAGCGCGATCTCGCCGGCTCGGTGGTCCGCAAGATATTCGCGAGCGCGGGCGTGGAAGCGCGGCGCGAGGTCGACCCGATGGCGCGCCCAACCCGGGACTGGGTCGGCAGCGCTAAGCGCACGCTCGTGGATCGCTACTATGCCCGCGACGCATCCGGCACGCTCGTGGAGCGCAATGATCTGCGTTGGGGCCTCACGCGTTACCGACACGATCGGCTCGGGATGCTGCTCGAGGCGATCTCTCCGCAAGGTCGCGAGTCCTTCACGTACGACGCTGGAGGCTCGCTGAAACCCGCGGGCTCGGGTTGGGAGACCGGGCCGGGCGGCATCTTGCTCCGGACCGAGCAGTCCGCCTATGCCTACGACGCCGGGAACCGACGGATCCACGAGACGCGCTCAGATGGCGAGACGGAGTACCTCTGGGACTGCCGCGGCCAGCTCCGCGAAGTCCGGCGCCCCGACGGAACGCGTATTCGCTTCTCCTACGATGCGTTCAGCCGCCGCATCAAAAAGGAGGTCGTCCCACCCTCCGCCCCGAGCGCGCTCGATCCCGCAGGAGCGCCGAAGCCCCGCGTGGTCGAGTACCTGTGGGACGGCCTCTGCCTCGCGGCCGAGATCGACTCCGAGCGCGGCACGCGCATCTTCGTGCACGAGCCTGGGACGATGTGCCCACTCCTCCAACAGGAGGGCGCGGCCATCTACGCGGTTATCACCGATCACATCGGCACCCCGACCGAGCTCATCGGGTCGGATGGGGAGGTCGCGTGGTCGGCACGCCACTCGGTTTTCGGCATCGTCCTGGAGACCATGCAACCCACCGGCGGCGCGCCCGTGATGTCGCCGTTCCGCCTGCTCGGCCAGTACCACGACGAAGAGACTGGACTCTGCTATGTCCGCTATCGCTACTTCGATCCACAGACGGCGCGCTTCCTGAGCCCCGATCCAATCGAACTTTTCGGCGGCCGCAACCTGTTCGCCTTTGACGGAAGCCCCACCACCCACGCCGATCCGTTGGGCCTATCCTGTGTCATCATCGGCAATCCTTTGCACGACAGCGGCGCCCGTATGGCTATGCTTTACATCAAGCCGAACCCGGACATTTATCGAGTCATGGTCCACGGGACGCCCGACCACGTGGAGGCGGATGACGTGAACGGGATGAGTGCGGCTTTCGCGCCATCCCAGCTCGTGGCCATGATCAAAGCCGCCGACAACTACCACAACGCGCGCCTTATCAGCCTCAACTCGTGCAACACGGGGCGTACGCACAACGGCGTCGCCCAGCAGGTCTCCGCCGCTTTGCCCAACCGGGACATCCGTGCCCCGAACGATATGGTCTGGGGGGATGGTCATCGCGTCGCTCCACCCATCGGGGTCATCAACAGCGTACAATGGAGGCCTACCGCCAAGGAAGTGAGCGAGGCCAAATATGACGAAACGCGCCTCGGGCGGTGGAACTTTTGGCGCTCAGGCGTCCCCGCCGGCGAGGACCGAAATCGGTACCAGCCGCTGGGGAACACGCAGCCTCTGAACGTGTCCCCACCGAATCATGGGCTACCCGTCCGAGAGCCACCGTCGAGCTAAACCCGCGCTTGAACCAGAGCTGACATTCGAGCACGAATGACCTTCAGGCTTGCGCCAGGAGGCCCCCCCGCGCTCGGGCAACTGGCGACGCCCGTTCAACAGAGCCTGGCACTACTGCGGGAAGTCGGACGAGCGAGCGAACCGCCATGACGCGAACGGCGCCCCAAAACCAGGGAGATAGGAGGGAACAATGTCGAGACAGCACTTTCTCTCCCCTTGGTGGCCTTGGTAGCATGGCGGCTTATCTGCCGATCCAGGGCAGCTCTCTGCAGTAGTGCTAGAGCGACAAACGGGCTGAAACCCCGGGAAAGAGCAGGAATTTGAACCACCAAGCGCGCCAAGGACGCCAAGATTGTGTTTTATTCTGCGCGTCCTTGGCGCCTTGGCGGTTCGTTTCTCGCTCGATCAACGTGATCGGCTTCCTAGATGCGCGCATGATAGAGGATCGCGTCGTGCATACCGGAGGTGCTGAACTCGAGAGCGAGCCACAGCTCACCCCCCTCGCCGCTCTTGAAGTCATACATGGAGGGAAAGCACCTGTTCGCATAGAAGAAGACGGGCATGGGCTCCCAGACCTCTTGTCGCACAAGCCGATACATGGAGAACAAGGACGAGCAGTCCAATGAAATGATGACAAAATCGCCAGAAGGCGTGCTCATCAATCTAGTCCACGTAGGATGGGTTGGCAGAGGGGGCAGTGGGTGCCATACCCCCTGGTCGCGATAGGCGCAAAACGGCTCCCCGGATTTCATTCTGCCATAGACAACCAACTCGCAGGGTGAATGACCAAACTCCAGCGAGACCCATGTCTCGTCCATATCGGGCGGCAACACGACCCTCTCCGGCTTGCACTCTCCGCGCGGGAACATCCACCACCCAGGCGCAAAATGGGGAGACCGCTGGATCTCGAGGAGAACGTCGCCGGCCTTCGTTACCCGACACCGGGATACGCTCAAGAAGTCCGGGACGAGGCCTTCGGCGAGCACTGGAGGGATGGGTCGGTCCGAACCATCCACCCATCTGAGCTCGCCGTCGACGCTCCCGGCGAGCACCCCATCCGCCCAACCACGGGCCCACGCGATGTCCGGCTGCTCGACCCATTGGCCACGCTCCTCGTTCCAGCGGACCATCCCTTCCCTCGGATAGGGCGTCTTGTGCGATAATGCCCATCCCACCTGAGTCGAGGTCCACGCGGAGTCAGGCCACCGGCCATCGATGGAGCGAATGTACTCTGTAGCGAACGGCGGCGAGTACTCCCCCTTGGCGTTCGGCGGCCCGACGACCTCCGTCTTCCGCAAGTCAAGCAGCTGCCCGCCTTGGGCCCGCGCGATGTAGGGCCCGGTAGACGCGACAATCGTTCCCTGGAGCTGGTGCAAGCGGATGGGCTGCGGCGATGATGCGATGGCCCTGAACATACCGTGCTCGACCCCTTCTCCATTCGATCGCGCTCTCCCTCACCGCTTCGCGCGAACCCGCTCTCCCGCCTCGACCAGCGCCCGCATCCACTTCATCCGCAGCCCGGGCTCCGTCGCGAACCTCGCCTGCCACGCCGCGTCCTCGGCGCCCTTCGCCTCGCGAGTGAGCCCGTAGCGAGCGATCGTCGCCGTCGCCGTCGCCGGGCTCGCCGCGATCTCGGCGAGCATCGCAGCGTAATCCTCCAGCGAGAGCCGGGGCCCTTGGGCAGCAGGCGGGGGCGCGCCGCCGCCCGACGATGGAGCGTCCGGTGGCCCGGCGAACGGAAGCGCCGGCTTCGCGGCCTCGAACATCACTGGCGCCGTCCCGACGCCGGGCGTCCCGGCAATCGACTCCTCCAACGCCCCTTCACGCAACGGCGGCAGCCCCGCAGCCGGCAGCCCGGAGCGCGGCGTGTCCCGCTCCCCCACGCGCGACCCAAACGGCAGCGCCGGCCGGCTCGGCGCCGGGAACACCGGCGCCGTCTCGGCGATCTCCTTCTGCGCGAGCACCGGCTTCGGGAGCTCCGGCGCGGCCAGCGACGGCGGAAGCACGGGCCCCGATCTCGCCGCCGGCGCAGGCGGCTCCGCCCTCTCCGCGCCCCCCGGCTGCTTCACGAACGGCAAGATCAGCTTCGATAAATCCCGCGGCAAATCCGCCGTCTCGCCCCGCACCGCCACCACCGCCCGCCCCTTCTTCACGGCCGCCGCCGCGCCGCCACGCAGCCTCCGCATCGACGCCCTCAGCACGGGCGCCTCCGGCCGCACCTCCGGCACCGGCCCGGGCGCGGCGGCGAGGATCGCCGTCGCCTCGGCGCGCACGCCCCCCTCCGCCACGATCCGCTCCTGCCAGGCGCGCAGCAGCCGGAACACGTCGCCCTCCCCGAGCCCGCGCGCCTCGAGGAACCCGAGCGGATCCTCCGACGCCGTGAACGCGCGGAAGAAATCGAGCCAGGCGCGCAGGTCCGTGTCGAGCGGAGGCACCTTGCGCTCCACGTGCGCCTGCGCCGCAAGGCGGTGCTCGTCGCACGCCGCGAGCAGCGCCCCGTCCCCCATCGCGCTCTCGGCGAGGCGCGCGGACCAGGCCTCCTCCGCCGGCGGCCAGGCTCCGAGGGCGATCGCGACGTGCTCCAGGCTCGCCTCGAGCGAGACGCCCTCCGCCGTGTACGCCAGCACCGCCGCATAGGCCGAGAGCGGCACACCCGCGATCTCGGGATCCACGGGCTCCCCAGCGCCGCCCGCCGCGTCACCCATCGCCGCGCACCACGACCTCGCGCAGCACCCGCCGGCCCCTGCCTATCGGGAAGACGGCGCGCGCCACGAGCTCCACCCGCCGCGCCTCGGGCTGGATCAGCACCGTGTCGATCGGCGGCCGCACGACCACGCGCTCCCCCGTGTCGTAACGCGCGCTCGCCACCACCGGAAACCCCGGTAGCGCGAAGACGACCGGCTCGAGCGACATGCCGACGATGCCCACCGGATCCCCGGGCGCGAGGTGCTCCTCGAACTGGAGCGAAGGGTGGGCGACGTTGCCAAAGCGGATGTCCTGATCCTCCGGCGGGAGCGGCATCCGCGTCGCCTTCCACCGCTCGTCGAACGTGCCAGCGTGCTCGAGGCGCGGCGACCAGTGCATCATGATCGCGCCGAAGCCCACCGGCGCATGGCGATCCGACGCAGAGGCGTGGGGCCGCTCCGGGTGCTCGATCTGCGGAGCTTGCGTGTCCACGAGGTCCGCCGCGCTCCTCGCCGCGCCGACGCCGGACGGGTTCCGGAGATCGACCACCGAGAGATCCTCCGACATGCCGCCATACGCCCGCTCGTAGACGATCGGCACCCGCTCGAACGGCGCAGCAGGCCCGATCCCGACGCCGAGGACGCCCTTGAAGAAGAAGCGCTGCCCGTGGACGCGCAGGGGCGTCAGCCGCTGCCTGACCCGCACCGCGACGTCGAGCACCCTCACCTTCTCGGGGGCGATCGCGTCGCCGGTCACCACCACGTCCGTGCCCAGCTTGGCGACGCCGAGATCCGACGGGAAACGGAGGCTGCTCCGCGGACTCTCGGGCTCCCAGGGCTCGTCGGCGACACGGACCGGCGCGGGGTCATCGGCGAGCCGCGCGCCCCCGCTCCTATCGACGACGAACGTGGCCTTGACGATGGCGACCAGGACATCGTTGCCCTCGCGATCGAGGAGCGGCACCGGCTGGACGGCGAAGGGGGTCTGGTTCGCGATGCTCACGGACGAGGATCCAACGGGTGGTCTTGCATCCTATACGCAGGCACGCCGCGATCCCCGAAGATCGCTTCAGGCAAGCCCGCGCTCAGCGCCCGGTCATGTAGAACGTGCCGAGGCACATCTCGTCGGTCGTGCCCTCTCCCCAGACGACATCCCCGGGGACCCGCGGCTGTCCGTCGATGATCGGCTGCTTCTCGGGCGTGTTGTCCCAGTGGCACTCGATCGACAGCTTGTCGCCCGGCTCGAGCACCTTGGGCTCGGCGAGCTTGTAGTTTCCCTGCCAGTGGAAGTCCCAGCGCGGGATATCGAGCACACACTCCGAGCCGCCGCCCGCGCGCTCGATCTCGAGGCGCGCGCGCGTGCCGAGCGTGTGCATGTGGAGGCCCACCCAGTGGATCTCGATCGGCTCGCTGCCCGCGAGCGCCCGCGAGGGATCGGCCCCCCAGCGGTGGACGACGTCGCTCTCCAGGGCAGGGATCAGCATGGAGTCGCCGGTGAGCCAGGCCGGGTTCGCCCACGGCTGCATCGTGCCCTCCCGCTCGACCGAGCTCTCCAGCGTCACGTCGATCGCGGTGCGATCCGGCAGCTTGCCCGCCGCCAGCGTGTTGTAGTGGACCTGCATGATCAGCCTGGAGCCAGGCTCGATCCGGGTGCCCGCGCCCTGCGGGAAGATCATGCTCCCGCCGCCGGGCACCCAGCCGCCGAGCCAGCGCGGCTTGAGCCCAGGGCCGCCGTAGCAGGGATAACCCGGGCCCGGGTCGGCCGCGTCGAGGGCGTCGAGCTCGGCGAGCTGGTCCGGCGCCGCGATGAAGGCGATCACGTGGTGGACGACGCGCTGCTCGCCGGGCCTGATCCCGAAGCCGGTGACGTACCGCACGGCATCCTCCGGCCAGTCGATCACGAAGCAGCGGTACTCGTCGGGCCCCGTCTGCGGGGTGTACTCGACCGGCATCTCGAGCGTCCGGTCCACACGAGCGAGCGCGGCGCTCGCCGGCGGGTCGATCGGCGGGCCCTCGTCCGCCGGATCGCCCACGGCCGCGCCGCCGTCGACCCACGCGGCGATGGTCTGGATCTGCTGCTCGGACAGGGAACGGTCGCCCACGTACTCGGCGCAGCGGTTGTCGGCCGGCCAGGGGGGCATCGTGCGCTCGACGACGGCCCGCTTGATGGGCGCGGCCCAGGACGCCGCGGTCTCGTGGCCCTCGAGCGAGAACGGCGCGACGCCGCCGTCGCTGTGGCACCCCGCGCACCGCGCGTCGAAGATGGGTTTGACGTCCCGGTAGTACGAGACGGCGGCCTGGACGCCGCCGCCCGCCGCGGCCCCGGCGTCATCGCCGCCGCAGGCAGAGAGGACGGCCAGCGCCGCCGCAAGCCATGCCCATGAGCCCGTGGTCCCCGCGCACCTCGTCATAAAACACCTGCCTCGTGTCAGCGGCGCTCGTTGCCCCCGCCGCTCGCGGGCTCGCGCCGGAGGAAGAACGCGATGACCTCGGTGAGCTCATCACGCGCGGCCACGAGGAGCACCGTGGCGCCCCCCGCGACGACGGACGAGCCGCGCGGCGCCTCGACGCGGCCATCCGGGCGGTAGACGCCGGCGAAGACGCACGACGAAGGGAAGCTGGCGCTGCCCGCGATGGTGCTCACCGTGCGGCCCGCGATCACCGAGTCGACCGGGACGTCGAGCTCGAACGCGACCGACTCGCCGGCGCCGAGCACCATGGCGTGGCGGACGCCCGGGTGCTCGATGGCGGTGGCCATCGCGCCGATGAAGACGTCGATCTCGGAGAGGATCTGGTCCACGCCCGCGCGGACGTACACGCTCCGGTAGGCGGGGTCCCGCATGCGCACCATGACGCGCTTGGCCCCCCCGGCCTGCGCGAGGAGCGCCACCGCGAGGTTGTCGGCGTCGCGGCGGAGCATCGCCACCACCACGTCGGCGCGCGCCACCTCGGCCTCCTGGAGGAGCCCGGCGTCGGTCGCGTCGCCCACGAGCGAGACGAGGCCGTGCCGCTCGAACGCGCTGTTGGCGATCGACTCGTCGCGATCGACGGTCGTCACGTCGTGGCCCATCTTCGCGAGGTGGACCGCGACGCTGAGCCCCGCGCGCCCGGCGCCCGCGATGAGAACGCGCATGTCAGCTCTCTCCTTCGTGCTCGTGAGGGTTCGCGCCGGGCGCCGCATGTCCGCCGGGGAGCTCGACCATGGCCCTGTCGATCCGGTTCACGTGGGCGTGCGCGGTGTCGGCGGCGATGAGGCCGCGCCTCGCCGCGTCGAGCACCGCCGCCTTCTGCGCCGAGAGGAGGGCGAGATCGGTGAGGTGGTCGCGGACCACCTCGCCCTGCGGCGTCTGGAGCGCCACCTCCGCGTGGATGACCTGCCGCTGGAACGCGGCGCGGCGCTCGGCGTGCTCCTTGCGGGACACGAGGCCCGCCGCGAGCAGATCGTCGAGCTCGGACTGGCCGCGCCGCGCCGCGATGAGCGTGGCCTTCGCGGCGTCGAGCGCGCTGTCCGCCGTCGGGATCGCGACCCGCAGGAACTTGAGCAGCCGAGCGAACGGCAGCGCCTGCGCGACCAGCGTGACGAAGGTCACGCCGAAGACGATCGTGATCAGGCGGTCGCGGTACGGCAGGCCGCTCGGGAGGCTGAGGACCGCCGCCATCGACAGCGCGCCCTTGATGTTGCCGACCAGCATCACGTGCTGCCAGCGGAAGGGCACGAGCTCGCCCGTGAGCGCCCGGAGCACGCCGAAGCAGCCGTAGACGGCCACCGCCCTGCCCCCGTGCAGGGCGATCAGCGCGAGGCCGATGGACGCCGCCTCGCGCACGAGCATGTCCGCCTGGATCTGCATGCCGACGAGCTCGAAGAGCACCACGTTGAGGCAGAAGCCGCTCGTCTCCCAGAAGCCCTGGAGCGCGAGCACGCGCGAGGGCTCGAGGATGCGGCGCGCGGCCTTGCCGACGATCACCCCGAGGACCACGACGGCGATGACCGGCGAGGCGTGGAGCCGCTCGGCGAGCAGGGCCGTGGCGAAGACGAGCACGATGGAGGCGAGGATCGCGGTCAGGTGATCCGGCGTGCGGCGGAGGAGGGACGCGCCGACGGCGCCGAACGCGCCCCCGACGGCCGCGCCGCCGACCATGGCCAGGGCGAGCGCGCGGAAGGTCTCGGCGCCGTCGAAGGTGCCGCTCGCGAGGACCTGCGACGCGAGCACCACGAGCACGAGCGCCGTGCCGTCGTTGAAGAGGCTCTCGCCTTCCATGATGGCCGCGAGCCGGTGCGGCACGCGGACGCTGCGGAAGGCGAGCAGCACGCTCACGGTGTCGGTGATCGAGAGCAGCGCGCCGAGGAGGAGCGCCGCCGCGAACGGGAGCGCGAGCAGCTGCGTCGCCACCGCGGCGGTGCCGAGCAGCGAGATGAGCACGCCCGGCACGGCGAGCGCGAGGATCGGCCGGCTCGCGCTCCTCAGGCTGTCCGCGTCGGCGAACAGGGCGCCCTCGAACACGAGCACCGGGAGGAACGCGATGAGGATGACCTCCGGGTCCATCGGCGCCTTCGGGAGCACGTCGACGACGACGAGCAGCAGCCCCACGAGCACGAGCGCGACGTTGTAGGGAATCGCGATGCGCTTCGCCCCAATCGCGACCGCCGAGCCGACGGCCAGGACGAGGAGCAAGCTCTCGAGCCGCTCCCTCATGAGGCACCTCGCGGCCGCGGCACGAGCCCGAGGGGGGGCGCCCGCGGCGGGCGCGTCGCGATGTGCACGGGGTCTGCGAGAGAGCTCACCGTGGATCCTGCGCTACATGATCGCCTCCGGAATCGCAAGACGCGAGAGGCATCGCCGGGCGGCCGAGCGAGAGGCGCGCGGCCTCGCGTGCGCGCGCCTGCGCGCCTCTCGCTCGGCCGCCAGGGAAGAGGTGCGATATCGATAGATCACATCACACGACATCGACGACGGCACCACTTCCTCGTCGTGGAGCAATCCCCGCATCTTGCTCACCTTTCTTGGCGGGAATTTTGAGCAGGGAGACGGGGAGATCGGTTGGATTCTCCTCCCCGCCTCCCGGTGAATTCGTGAGGTCGCGGGCGGCCCGATCGACAATCCGCATGATCGCCCGGAGGTCGCGGGCCAGCGAGAGGCCCTGCACGACGCTGATGAGGCGCTCGCAAGGATGGAGTCGTCGGAAACTCGGGTCCGAGTCAGCGAGTCACTCGTGGCCTTCGGGTTCCATTCGGCAGGTCTCTAGCAACGCGCGCTGGCGCGCACGACAAGGCGAGCGCGACGCGTTAAACGACCTCCGCCAGCGCACGTCACCGCCAGTGTCCGCGCGTCCGCCTCGCGCTCGGCGGCCATGCAGCGGCGGCCGCTCTCCCTCTCCACGCGGCGAGCTCCAGGCCGACCTCTCGGCGGATGTACGTGCGCCCCCCGAGCGCCGCGCCGGGCCTCGATCCGCCGCGGCGCGTCTAGCGATGAGGCTGGCGTCTCGGCGCCCTCAAATGATATCACCACGTTACGGTTCGCCATGGTGCCAGGCTCGATGACCCCAGCGCCGAGAATCCGAGCAGCATCCCACCTCTTCACACCCGGTGTCGTGACGGCGCCCACAGCGCGTTTGTTCACCCACCGTGAGAAGCCTGGGGCTGGCGCGCCGAGGGTCGTCGCTTCTGGCCTCCTGCAAGGATTCAATGGACGACAGGCTCGCTTCGCTCTCGTGTAAGACACTGCTCGACGGCACACCCACACCGCTGGCGTTGCTCTCCAGCGCGGGGGAGGTGGTGGCGTGCAACGCGGCCTGGGAGCGCTGCGTTGGCCCGTCCGGGCGGCTCCTCGAGCGCGTTCACGAGGACGATCGGGGCGAGCTGTCAGCCCGGATCACCGGCGTGCTCGCCGCCGCGGGCAGCGCCTCCGCCGCGGCGCGCGTCGTGGGCGCCCGCGGGGAGAGCGTCCCGCTGCACTGGACGCTGTGGCGAGCCGACGACACGGCGCTCTGGGCCGCCGTGAAGCCCGATCGCCGGGAGTGGGAGGACCAGGCGCGCATCCTCGTCGACGTGTTCCAGACGATGGATGCGATCGTCTGGTGGTGCGATCGGGCAGGCACGCTCCGTGTCTCCGACGGCAACGGGCTCGAGAGCATGGGGCTCAAGCGACATCAGCTCGTCGGAATGAACATGTTCGATCTCTACGGCGCGGACGCGGAGATCATGGGCCTGTGCAAGCGCGTCCTCGAGGGGGAGCCGGTCCGCACGGACACCGTGGCCGGGGGCGTGCACTGGATCGTGCACTACGCGCCCCGCCGGGACGATGACGGCGAGATCGTGGGCGTCCAGACGTTCGGCATCAACCTGGCCGACGATGTCAGGCTCGCCGTCAAGGGAGAGCTGCTCCGCGCTTGCATCGACAGCATGCCCATCGCCATCCTGGCGTTCGACAGGGCCGGCCTCTGCGTGATCGCGCAGGGCGGGGCGCTCGCGCAGATCGGTTGTACGGAGCGAGGCGAGCTGGGCAAGCACATGCGCGAGCTGTGCGGCGACACCGAGGACGTGCGCGCGGCCTTCGAGCACGCCCTCTCCGGGGAGATCGCGCAGGTCGAGCAGGTCCGGCGAGACAGGATCTGGCGGACGAGGTTCGTTCCGCAGAAGGACGTCCTCGGGGAGACGACCGGCGTCGGCGCCATCTGCGAGGACATCACGCAGCAGCTCCGCGTCGAGCAGCAGCTGCGGGAGCAGCTGCGGCTCACGCAGGATCAGCAGGAGTCGATCGCGCGGCTGTCGAGCCCCATCATCGAGGTCTGGCAGGACGTGCTCATCGTCCCCTTGATCGGCTCGGTCGACGCGGATCGCGCGGCGATGGTGATGGAGTCGCTGCTCGCGAGCGTGGTGGAGAAGCAATCCGCCTTCGCCATCCTCGACCTCACCGGGCTCGACTCGGTCGACACGACGACGGCGCAGCACCTCATCAAGATCATCAATGGATTGACGCTGCTCGGCTGCAAGGGCGTGGTCACCGGCATTCGCCCGCCGGTCGCGCAGACGATGGTCGGCCTCGGCTTCGATCTCTCGCAGGTCAAGACGCTGCGCAGCCTGAAGGAAGCGCTGCGCTGGTGCATGGGCGCGCGTCGCCGCTGAGGCGAGGCGCCGCGCCGTGTGGAGCGCGGCTGGGGCGCCGCGCCGGCCGCGCCGCGTGGAGCGCGGCGCGGCGCTGGCTCGAGTCAGCTGACTCAGTGGCTCGTCGGATCCGCGGGATCCGTGCCCGCGTCGCACTCATCGCCGTCGAGGAACCCGTCGCCGTCGCGGTCGATGCCGATGCGCGTGCCCGAGCCCGGCGGCACGCAGGTGTACGTCACCGGGTGCCCGGTGAGCGCGGCGAGCGAGCGCAGGACGAGATCGCTCAAGGGCGGGGCCGCGGCCCGCGCCGTGGTGAACTGGCCACCTCCGATATAGAGGAGGCCGGTCTCCTCGAGGAGGAACGGGAGCTTCGCCACGAGGTCGCACTCCCCTACCTCGGCGCGCTGGCGGAGCAGGTCGATGCGCGGCCAGGCCGCCGTGGCGTTGTGCGAGCCGAGCGTGACCTGCTGCCCGACGATGGGGGCGAGGTTCGTGTCGAACGCGAGCATGTACTCCACGGCCTGCTCGCGGAGGAGCTCGCCGGGCGCGCCGGGCGGGAAGCCGTTCGGCGAGAACTCGCTCTGCTCGAACCCGATCGCCTGGTGGAAGCGGAAGAGCGTGTCCATCACGCCGTCGTGCATGAACCCGAAGCCGCGAATCTGGTCGCCCTTGAAGTCGTTGTCTCCCAGGTGGAAGAGGCTCGGGACAGGGGCCATGCCGAACATGCCGACCTTCTGGTACATGTTGCGCAGGTGGGGGATCTTGAAGCTCTGGCCGTTCTCCTGGCCGATGCTCGCGCCGTCCGTCCCGAAGAAGCCAGGGAATTCGCTGCTACCGGCGTTCCCATCCGGGTCCAGGGTATGGCAGGAATTGCACGAGAAGGTCCCGGCGCCGCCTTCGCGGAAGAAGTGATCGCGCCCGGCCTGTTGATCGGTGTTCAGCGAGTTGTCCAGGTTCCGGATCGGGTTCGGCGGATACGAGAGCTGGAGGATGAAGTCCGTGAACGCCTCCATGTCCTCGTCGGGGATGGGCGCGTGCCGGCCGAGCAGGTTGGTGAAGCCGCCCTGGAATTTCTCGAATGCCGCGCGCTCGTCGAAGGCCCCGCTGTCCGGCTGCGCGGTGGACGCGTCGTTGCCGCCCGTGCGGTCGCCGCGCCAGTGCATCGGGCCGTGGTTGGCCATGCCGCGCAGGCTCTGGGTCGTCATCGGCCCTTTCATGGGCTTCAGCGAGGTGTCGGCGGGGAACGGCGGGTTGATGTTCGTGAACGGCCCAGGGTTCGTCACGGTGTCCCCGTCGGGGTTGCCGAGGTCCCATGCCAGGCTATCGACGTCGCCGAAGACGTGGCAGCTCGCGCACGACGAGTCGCCGTGAGCCGACGAGAAGCTCGCGTCATGGAGGAACCGCCGCCCGCGGACCACGCTCTCCGGCTCGGGGTTGTGGAGGGGGATGTGCGCCGTCTCGGCGTTCGTGGACGTGTTGACGATCGAGATGGAGTTGTCGAAGCGCGTGAGCACGTACAGGCGGCCGCGCGGCTGATCGAGCGCTAGCCCGCTCGGCCCGCCGCCGGTGACCTGGATCTGGCTCGCGAGGCTCGGCGTGAAGGTGTCATTCTCGATCTGGGCCGTCTGGAAGACCCCGACCTTGCTCGACCCGAACGCCGCGACGTAGAGCTTCGATCCGTCGCTCGTCACCGCCATGTCGACCGGCGTGGCCAGGCTCTTCGCGTTCTCGGCGTTGGGCACCGGAGCGCAGCACGTCGAGTAATCGATGTGTTTGTTCAGGTGCCGCGGCAGGACCGAGCCGCCGCTGCCGAGCACGGAGATCCGGCTCTCGTGCAGGTGTCCCCGGACGCTCGTGCCGGCGAAGGTGCCCGGGCCCTCGAAGCGATCGAGGTTGAACGCCTCGGTGTTGGAGACGTAGACCTTCCCGTTCGCCGGGTTGACGACCATGTTGTAGAGGACGGTCCCGACGCCGGTGAAGTAGCCGGCGCTGCCGGGCCGCTGGACAGGGGGATTGGCCGTGGCGTCGATGACGAAGACGTCCTTGTCGGGCAGCGAGAACATGACCGAGTCGTCCCAGGGGTTGCCCCCGGCGTCGACCCAGTGGGTCCCGTCGTGCTGGACGATGAGCGACGTCGTCAGCTGCGGCTCCCCGAGGTAATTCGTGAACGGCGGCAGCATCCCACCTTCGTCCTCCACGATCGCGCGGTGCACGGCGGTCGTGCGGTTGCCGGTGTGGAAGCCGGCGGCGTACACCGAGGTCCCGTCCGGGCTGACCGCGAGCGCCCTCGGCGTGTCGGTGAAGAAGGAGAGGATCGTGAGGGGCGTGCCTCCGAGCGATGACTGGGTCGCGACGGCGCTCGCGTTGAACACCCACACGTCGGCGCGGCCGACCCCGGGCGTCGTCAGCTGCGGATCGAACGGCGCGTTCTGGCCGCGGTGGGCGGCGGTGATGAACGCGCGCGACCGCCCGGGACCGCCGAAGACGATGTCCCGCGGCTCGTCCCCGACGAGGAGCGTGCGCACGACCCGCGGCCGCAAGGGAAACGAGACGTCGACGACGCTGACGCTATCGGAGAGGTGATTGACGACCCACACCTCGCCGTCGTTCCGCGCGGCGACAGCGACGGGCTCCAGGCCGACGGTCACGGATGAAATGTGTGTCAGACCACCCGACGAGACGTAGAATATCTCCAGACGATTGTCGGGTGTATTGGCCGCGAAGAGCAGGTTTCGGCTTGGTGACAGCGCGAGCGGTCGGACCTGACCGCTCTCGAAGAGGGTGTACGACGGAGCCGCCTCCGCGCTTGCTCCGACAGCGAGGCAAACGAGCGTGGCGGCGGTGGAGAGCAGGCGATTCTGGGAGCGCAGTGCACGATGTGGGCGCATACCGACCTCCTTGCCAGGGGGCTTTGGCAAAAGGACTCCTCAGTGTAGAAGTGCACGGTTATCCTTGAGGAATCAAGAACTTCCTGATGCCGCTGGTGTGCTCCCTGTTGGGCAGCCAACAAGGGTGATGTCGTGATGCGGCCGTGTCGCTTTTGTCGAGTGTCTCGCCGCGTATCTCGCCGCGATCTCGCCGCGTGTCTCGTCGTGTGTCTCGCCGCGTGTATGCGCGAACTGCCTACACGGTGGCCGCGTCAACGACTGTGGTGTGCGCCAGCGGAGGCGCTGGCGCGCCGCGAGAGCAGCTCGCCGCCAGGGCCGATAGAGACCCATAGGAGAAGGAGAGCGGCGCCGCGCACGCCGCGCGCGTGGCGTGGAGGACGTCTCGCGTGGATCGAAGGGCCGTTGGATTCTTGTTGCTGGCAGGCGTCCCCGTGCTCATCGCCGCCGCGCGGAGCGCCTGGACCGCCGGCGCGGCTCGAGACTAGGATCGTCCCCCGTACACATCGAGCCTCGGGAGATCGCCATGTGCCGGAACATCAGGACGCTGTTCAACTTCGAGCCGCCGGCGACGGAGGAGGAGATCCGGGCGGCGTCGCTGCAGTTCGTGCGGAAGCTGAGCGGCTTCAACCGGCCGTCGCAGGCCAACGAAGCGGCGTTCGCGCAGGCCGTGGAGGACGTCGCGGCCGCGGCGCGCGTGCTGATGGCGTCGCTGTCCACGACCGCCGCGCCGCGGGACCGCGAGATCGAGGCGACCAAGGCGCGCGAGCGCTCGCGGCTGCGCTTCAGCCGCGGCTGAGGCGCGGGGCCGCCGCGCCGAGCTCGGCTGACCCTCCGGCTATCGCGCCGTGCCGCGCGCCTTGCGCGCCGCGCTGCCGCGGCCCTTGCCCTCGCGGCGAGGGCCCGGCGCGGACGGCTCTCCTTGCCGTGATGGCGCCGCCTGCGGTGATTGCCCCGCCCTCGCCTCCCGGGCGCGCCGCTCCGGCAAGCACACAACGCGCGCGGCGATGGCCATGCCCTCGAGGAAGGCCTCGCGCGTCGCGGCGCCGTGCTTCAGGCCGCGCGCCGAGGAAACCAGGGTGTCCGCGAGCTGGCGCCCGGTGACCCCCGCGGGCTCGTAGGCGGCCGCGAGCCCGGAGGCGCGCAAGGCCTCGGCCACGGCCTCGACGAACCGCCCCTCGTGCTCGGCGACGAGGGGGCCGACGAGCTCGCTCGCGGCGGTCGAGAGATCCGCCGCGTCGGCCCCGAGCGCGCCGACGAACCGGCCGACCCACGCGTCGAACGCGGCCACGAGCCGCTCCTCCAGGGGGCGCTCCGCGTCGGCGAGCGCGGCCGCGGCCGCGGCGAGCGCGGTGTCGAAGAAGTGCTCCACGGACGCGCGGAAGAGCTCTTCCTTCGTGGCGAAGTGGAGGTAGAGGCCCTGCCGCGAGACGCCCGCCGCGCGCGCGACCTCGTCCATCGACGTCTTCCGGAAGCCGAAGCGCAGGAACACCGTGAACGCCGCGTCCATCAGCTTGCGGCGGCGCAGATCCTCGGCGGGTCTGTCGGTGGAGCTCGGGCCGCCCTCGTTCACGATGGTCAATATTGACAATAGTAGACCAAATTGTCAACAGGAGCCTTGACGGTGCGCAGGTGGGCTGTCAGGTACGTCGGGTGCGCCAGCCCGCCTCCCCGGCCGATCCCGCGCGCTCTCCCTCCCGCGCCCGCCGGGGGGTGAAGATCGGCGTGGTCGCCGCGGCCGCCGTGCTCCTCGTCGTCGCGCAGCGCATGGGGCTGTTCGAGATCTTCGGCGAGCCGGCGCGCATCAAGCAGGCGCTCCTCTCGCTCGGGCCGTGGGGGTATGTCGCGTTCGTCCTGGCGTACGCCGCGCTCCAGCCGTTCGGCGTGCCGGGCACGGTGTTCATCCTGGCGGCGCCGCTCATCTGGCCCTGGCCGGTGGCGTTCGCGCTCTCGATGGCGGGCACCATGGCGGCGAGCGTCGTGGGCTTCTCGTTCGCGCGCTTCGTCGCCCGCGACTGGGTCGCAGCGCGTGTGCCGGCGCGCTTTCGCGCCTACGATGAGGCCCTGAAGCGGCGGGCGTTCCTGACGGTGTTCGTGCTCCGCCTTGTCCTCTGGATGCCGCCCATGCTCCACGTCTTCTTCGGCGTCTCCGGGGTGCGCTTCTGGACGCATTTCTGGGGCTCGCTGGCCGGGTACGCCCTGCCGCTCCTGGCGACTGCCTATTTCGGCCAACGGGTCTTCGACGCCCTGCGCGACGCACCCCCGTCGGCGTGGGCCGGAATGGGCGCCGCCGCGGTGGCCGTCATGGTCCTTTCATGGCTGGCCAGGCGCTGCTCCAGGCGCGGCGTCGTCCCCTCCTGACACTCTTGGCATCACGAGAGGCCCTGTCTCCCGCGAAATTGCGTCGCGAGCGGGTCGAGCAGCGCAACCGCGAGAAGGGCGAGACGTTTTCCATGGTGGTTCCACCGGACATGTTCGAGCTGGCGAGCGACATGTGGGAGCCGCCCGAGGAGCCCGAGCGCAGCGGGCGCGACATGCGGTTCATCGACACCACGGGCGGCTGATCCGAGCACGGGAGTCCCGACCGCCACGGACGGCGCGAGCGAGGGCGGCCGCTCGACCGGAGGCGAGCCAGCCTCGCGGCCCGACCGCTGGGCCGCCCCTCGCGTGGTAGCTTTCGCCCGTGAAGCTCTCGTTCAACATCGCTGGCCCCTGCATCCCCGGCGAGCACTACATGCTGCCGCCCGAGCGCCGGCTCGGGCCGGTGCTCGATGCGATCGAGGAACGCAGGTACTTCACGCTCCACGCCGGCCGCCAGACGGGCAAGACCACCAGCGCCCGCTGGCTCGCCGAGCACCTGAACCACAAGGGCGACCTCGGCGCCGTCTGGGTCGACGTCCAGATCGCCCGCGAAGAGCCCGATCCGGCGAAGGCCTTCGAGGCCGTCCTCTACGCGCTCGACACCGCGGTCGACCGCGACCTGCCCGACCTCGGCCGCCCCGCGGACGACGTCCGCCGCGTCGATCCGGCGAGCACCTTCGTCCTGCGCTACCTGCGCGATCTCGCGGCGCGCAGCGACAGGCCGCTGGTCGTGCTCTTCGACGAGGCGGATGGGCTCGTGGGGGCGGCGATGGTCTCGTTCCTGACCCAGCTCCGGCAGGGCTACCTCGACCGGAGCCGGATCCCGTTCCCCTCCAGCGTGGCCCTCATCGGCCAGCGCCAGGTGCGCGACTACGCGCTCGCCCTGGAGGAGCGGCGCGCGGTCGCGTGGCTGGGCACGACGTCGCCGTTCAACATCACCGCCGAGGCGACGACGCTCGGCCCCTTCACCGAGGCCGAGGTCGCCGAGCTGCTCGCGCAGCACACCGCCGCGACCGGACAGCGCTTCGAGCCCGAGGCGGTGCGGCGGATCTGGGAGCTGGGACAGGGCCACCCATGGCTGACCAGCGCGATGGCCGACCAGATCGTCCGCCGCGACGTGGAGGACCGCGCCGTCCCGATCACGACAGCCCACGTCGAGGCGGCCAAGGAGACGCTCATCCTGGAGCGCCGCTCGCACATCGACTCGCTCATCGCCCGGCTGCGCGAGCCCCGGGTGCGGCGCGTGCTCGATCCCATGCTGGCCGGCACGCAAACGGACAGCGATGTGCTCGATGACGATTTCTCCTACGTCCTCGGCCTGGGCCTGATCCGCTTCCACGGCGGGCGCTTCGAGATCGCGAATCCGATCTATCGCGAGGTCGTCCCTCGGGCGCTCACGTTCATTCGCCAGGCGCAGATCCCGGCCGAGCCCGCCGCTTACGTCAACCCGGACGGCTCGCTCGACATGGGCAAGCTCTTCACCGACTGGCAAGCGTTCTGGCGCAAGGACGGCCACCTCGCCGCCGAGGGGTTCGGCTACCGCGAGGCCGGGCCGCACCTGATGCTGATGGCCTTCTTGCAGCGGGTCGTGAACGGCGGTGGACGGGTGGAGCGCGAGTACGGGCTCGGGCGCGGCGCGCTCGACCTGATGATCTGCTGGCGCGAGGAGCGCCACGCCATCGAGGTGAAGGTCCGCCGCGACACCGAGACCGAGGCCGAGGCGCTCGATCAGGTGGCGCGGTACCTGGAGCACGCGGGGCTCGGCGAGGGGTGGCTCGTGATGTTCGACCTGCGCAAGGAGCGATCGTGGGCAGAGAAGCTGTTCGTGCGCGAGGTGGCGCACGGGGGAAAGACGGTCCGCCTCGTGGGGTGTTGAGGCCGCGCTGGGGCGATGACCACCGAGCCGCTCCGCCCCGTGTCCGGCCTGGACGGCGACGGCGCCGCTCGGAGCTGCCGGGTCGGGATCGATGAACCGGAATCGACGAAATTTCCTCGCGTCACCGCGCCGCGGGGCCGCGGCCCAGGGCCTCGCGCGTTGAAAGCCCGCCGCCGGAGGCTATGCACGAGGCATGCGTGAGCGTCGCCCCAGCCAGACGGCATTCATCGTCGCCCTCATCCGGGCGCTCGCGGACCAGGGCCTGACCGATGTCCCGGGCTTCGAGGATCCGGTCGTCCACCGGCTGCTGTCGCGCCGGTGGAGCGCCGCGCTGGCGCTGTTCGCGCGCCGGCTCCGGCGCCTGGACCCCGCGAAGCGCGCGCGCGCCCTGGGCCGGCTCTCCGCGGTCCCGCTGCGCGTGATGGCCATCGACATCGAGCTCGAGCGCGCGGTGGCGCTCGGGTGCCGCCAGGTCGCGAGCCTGGGGGCGGGGCTCGACACGCGCGCTTTCCGGATGAAGGCGCTCTCGGCGACCCGGTTCTTCGAGATCGATCACCCGGCGACGCAGGCCTTCAAGCGGCGCAAGGCGGCGGGACTGCCGCCGCTCGTGGAGCAGCTGACCTACGTGCCCGTCAACTTCGAGCGCGACGCGCTCGCCGCGGGCCTCTCGGCCGCCGGCCATCGATCCGACGAGCCGACCGCGTGGGTCTGGGAGGGGGTGGTGATGTACCTGTCGGACGAGGCGCTGCGGTCCACGCTGCGGGCGCTCGCCGACGCCTCGGCGCCGGGCAGCGTCCTCCTCGTGTACTACATGGAACCCCCCGAATCGCGCCGGCCGCAGCGCATCCTCCGCCTGCTCACGTGGCTCTGGAGCGAGCCGCTCATCGGCCTGCGCCGGCGCGAGGTGATGCTCGCGGAGGTCGAGCGGGCCGGGTTCCGGGCGCTGCGCGACACGGGCCCAGCGGACTGGGCCCGGCAGTTCGGAGCCCCGTTCGCGCCGTCCAACCCGGCCACGAACACCCGGCTCCTCGTCGCCGAGCGGCCCGGCCCGGGCGCTGCCCCGCCGCCCGCGCGCCCGCCGGCCTGACCCGGCCGGCGCCGCGCCTCAGCTCCACGTCGCGGAGCGCCGCGGGTGGCGGGTCTCGATGGCCTCGGCGTGCCCCCGCAGCCCGCGCGCGGCCGGGAGGTTGCCGTGCTCCTCGAAGACGTCGGCAAGGGAGAGCCCGAGCACGACGATCTGCTGGGGCTTCTCCAGCGCGCCGACCATCGGGGCCACGGAGCCGAGCAGCTCGAAGGCCCGCCGCCACGCCGTCGCCGCGGCGTCCGGCATGTCGGCGTTGAGCGCCGCGTGGCCGGAGCAGCGGTGCATGTCCGCCGCGAACTCGTGGCTCCCGCGGCGGTTCGCGAGCTCTCCCGCGCGCGCGTACGCCTCCGACGCGTCTAGGAAGCGGCGCTGCTTGCTGTGCAGGCTGCCGAGCGAGGCGTAGGCCTCGGGGACGATCGCGAACAGGCCGCGCCGCTCCGCCTCCTTCAGCGCGGCGACGAACACCCGATGCCCCTCCTCGACCACGCCCGCCGCGATCAGCGAGCGCGCGCGCTGCATGGCGATGTGGACGGCCTCCTCGGCCAGCCCCCGGCTCGCCAGCATCTCCTCGGCTTGCTGCTGGAGCTGCGCGGCGTCGGCGTGCCGCCCCGCGTGAAAACACGTGTCCGCCTCGTGCAGGAGGCGCCGCGCGGGGAGGAGCTCCGGCGCGCGGAGGGGCGACTCGGCGGCGATGCGCAGCTCCAGATCGGCGGGGAGGCGCCGCCCGCGCGCCGAGAGATCGGTGATCACGCGCTCGAGATCGGCGATGGCCGCGCCGTCGGCCTCCGGCCACACGACGCGGGACGCGCCCTCGCCGAGGCGCGCGAGCAGATCGCCGACGCTCGAGTGGGCAGGATCGACGAGGACCCAGCGCACGAGCGCGAGGTCGGGGCAATGCGCGAGCCAGAAGAGGTCGCGGGCATAGGCGCGCGGGTCGTCGATGTGCTGCGGCGCCAGCACGACGACCGCGGTCCCGTCCGGGGCGCTGGCGGCGACGTGCGCCGCGAGGGCGCTGGCGAAGGCGTCGAGCGGCTCGCGCAGCGGGCCGTCCTCGGGCGTCGCGAGCGCCGCCGGGGCGCCGAGCTCGCGCGACAGCGAGCGCTCTCGGGCCGCCCAGCCGCGGCTGGGCCCGTAGACAGGATCGGCCAGGACCCAGACGGGACGGGGCGCCGGGCCTGCTTCACCGAGCGCCCGCAGCAGCGCCAGCGTGTGGCCGTGGACGTGTGCCGGCACGATCACGTGCAGCAGGCGGGCTCGCTCGCCCGTGAAGATGGCGCTGAGCGCGCTGGCGAAGTCGTGGGTCATGTCGCGGTTCCGGGCGGATTCTTGCTCCGATCGCCGCGGAGGCCAAGCGGAGGCGCCCGCGCTGCGGTGCGGGGCCTCCCCTGCCCCTGCGCCAAGAGCGCCCGCCTCCCGGATCCTGGGCGGGCGGCCATTGCGCGTCGCAGGACGCCACGGTCGAGGCGATGTGTCTCAGGGGCGCGATCCCCGGATCCGAGGGTGTGGTGACGAGGAGCACGCGCGGGCGCTCGGCGCGGTTTGGCCCAGGCATTGCTGACATGGTCGAGCGCGGAGGAGAGGATACCGTGAAAACAGGGATTCGATCGCTGCTCCTGGGCAGCATGGTCATCGGTTGCGTCGGTGTGATCGGTTGCGGAGGCAGCAAGCCTCAGCCGGAGGGACCTGCCGAGAAGGCGGGCGAGGCCGTGGACGACGCCGCGCGCGACGTCAAGGACGAGGCGAAGGACGCCGCGGAGTCGACGGGCGACGCGGCCGAGAAGGCGGGGGACAAGATCGAGGAGAAGACCGACTAGCGGCCCCGAGCGATCTCGGGCCGTTCGCGCAGCGAGGGGCGAGCCGGTGCGCTCGCCCCTCGCTGCGCCTCGTGAGCAAGGCTGGCCGGAGCGCCTCGCGCGCGAGATCGCCCCGGCCGGCGATGAACCCCGAACAACCCCGGCCGCGCCGAGGCGCGGCGCACCATGGAGGCAGGAAGATGAAAGCGACGTCATTGCTCGAGAAGCAGCATCGCAAGGTGGAGTCCCTCTTCAAGCAGCTCGAGAGCGGCAGATCGGATCCGGCGCCCGTGCTCGCCGAGCTCGCCAACGAGCTCGCCGCGCACATGGCGATCGAGCAGGAGACGTTCTATCCCGCGGTGCAGCAGATCAAGGAGGACGTGATCCTCGAGAGCTTCGAGGAGCACGCCATCGCCGAGCTCGCGCTGAAGCGGCTGCTCTCGACCTCCCCGGACGATCTCTCGTTCAAGGCGCGCGTGACGACGCTGAAGGAGCTCATCCAGCACCACGTCGAGGAGGAGGAGAAGGAGCTCTTCCCGGCGGTCGAGAAGGCCGTGGACGAGAAGCGCCTCAGCGAGCTCGGCAGGTCGATGAAGGCGGAGTTCGAGCAGCGGCTGGCCGAGGGCTACGAGACGCTCCTGCCGGCGGGCTACAAGAAGACGTCCGCGGACCAGGCGAGCCGCGCGATCCACGAGAGCCACGCGAACGGCGCGGCCCGGGCCTGACGAGGCCCGCTCGAGGAGAGAGGTCGCGCGGCGGTCCGGCGGTGAGACATGAAAGACGCGATCGGCTGGGTCAGCTCTGGCATCCTCGTGCTGACCATCGGCAATCAGGTCTACAAGCAATGGAGGAGCAAGACGAGCCAGGGCATCTCCAGGTGGCTCTTCATCGGCCAGCTGGCCGCGTCGATCGGGTTCGTCATCTACAGCTGGATGCTCGAGAGCTGGGTCTTCGTGGCGACGAACTCGCTCATGGTCGCGAACGCGCTCGCCGGCGCGACGATCGTCTATCTCCAGCGGAGGCGCCGCGCGCCTCGCTCGGCAGAAGATGAGGCCAGGGCCCGGCGAGCGTTCAAGTTTCCCCGGGCCGCCGGCCCGCGCGGGCGACATTTGAGAGCCGGTCGCGGTGCGCTGGCTGTCCTGTCTCGCACGAGTGGAATTCGAAGCAAACGAACACACATTCATGCGACACGCGCGCTTCTCTCCGCACAGACACGCGGGAAGCCCGCCAATCGAGCCTGAACCGATCAAGCATGCAAAAGTGAAGCAGGATCGGTCGATGTTGAGCATGCGTCGAATACCCCATAGACTCGACGGATGCTTAACCCTCGGACTCCTTCATGCGCCGTCGCGCTCGCCGCGACGTTCATCGGTGCTGTGCTGTCGGGCTGCGTCGGTGAGGTGGGCGACGGGTCGCTCGATGGCGAAGGCGGCGGGCCGTCGAGCGGCGCCGGCGCCGTGATCCACCCGGGAGACTCCGGCAGCGGACCGAGCACCAGCAGCGGCGGCTCGACCGCGGCGGGCACGGGCGGCTCGTCCGGCGCGGCGACCGGGGGCGCCGGCGGCTCGTCTGCCCAGGGAACCGGCGGCTCGGCCACGGCAGGCGCGGGCGGCTCGAGCGGCGAGGGCGCCGGCGGCGCCAGCAGCTCGGCCGCGCAGGGCACAGGCGGCGCTGGGGGCTCGGCCACGGCGGGCGCCGGCGGCTCGTCGGCCGAGGGCGCCGGCGGCTCCTCCGCGCAGGGCGGCGGGGGCTCGGCCACGGCCTCGACCACGGCCGGCACCGGAGGCTCGAGCGGCGAGGGCTCCGGGAGCGGCGCTGGGGGCTCGGGCGGCGCCACCGGCGCGGCGCAGCTGTGCGTCGATACGATCAACCAGCACCGCGCCACGCTCGGCTTGCCGCCCCTCGCGCGCTGGGTCGAGGCGGAGTCGTGCTCCGATGAAGAGGCCGAGTCCGACGGGAACACCGGCGAGTTTCACGGCGCGTTCGGCGCTTGCAAGGAGAACGCCCAGAACGAGTGCCCCGGGTGGGATGGCCCGCCGGAATCGATGATCGTCCCGTGTTTGCAGGTCATGTGGGACGAGGGGCCGGGCGAGGATTTCGAGAAGCACGGCCACTTCATCAACATGAGCAGCACCCGCTTCACGAAGGTGGCTTGCGGGTTCCACACCTTCCCGGACGGCAGCGTCTGGGCGGTGCAGAACTTCCGGTGACGGGCGCGGCGAGCGCTCGCGGGCTTCATCCGTCGGGCGCCGTGCCCCCGCGGGCACCGGCGGATTCATCTTCTCCCAGGACCGCCGCGCCCTCCTCGAGCTTGCCGGTGAGCCGCACGCGCGTCGCGCGGTGCACCCACACGTCGAACGCCTCCATCATGCGCCGCTCGATGGCCGCGCCCTCCAGCAGGCCGAGCGCGCGCGCGACGGCCTCCAGCGTCGACAGGGCGCCCTCGTGCGGCGCGCGGCGCAAGCCATAGCGGCTCGGCGCGCCCTCGGGCAGCGTGACCGGCTCGGCGCCGCGCGCGTCGGCGTCCCGGTGGACCGCATGGCGCGCCTGGTTCCAGTTGCCGTCAGGAACGAGCAGCACCACCGGCTCGCCGCTCGCGTCGTCTGGCGTGAGGGCGCGCGCCTCGGGCGACGGGAAGAGCACGAGCCGGCGGCCCTCCGGCAGCGGCGGGCGCGGCCGCGGCGCGATCTCGCCGCGCACGCGCACCTCCGCGCCCTCGAGCAGGCGCGCGACGAGCCGGCCCGTGTTGGTGCTCCTCGTGCGCTCGATCCGGTGGGTGAGCAGCACGACGCGCGTGCGCACGGAGAGCCGGGGCAGCGCGCCGCAGAGGCACATCGCCTGCGGCAAGCCGCAGCCGCGGCAGCGCGGCGTCCCGCGCGCGCGGATGGGGGGCAGATCGGGCGGCTGGAGCGGGAGGAACGTCATCGCGTCCGGGCCGGGCGTTCTCCCACGCGCCGGCCGCCCCCGTCAAACGGCCCCGCCCCCGGACAGCGCCGAGGGTGATCGCGGGGCCCCGGCGTCGCGCCGCGCGACGATCCTCGGCCCCGGGCTGCGCGCCGTAGTACATAGCCACGTGCACATCCCTGGGTGGCCGCCTCCGTGTCAAGGAAGCGAATGCCGCTTCAGCGTGGCCCACCCGATCTCGGGGCTCCCCCAGGTCATGCCGCCGCCCTCCGCGGTGCACAGCGTCACCTCCGCGCCGCTTGCGCAGCTCGAGTACGTCGAGCAACCGTCGCTGTCCGCCGCGCTCGGTGATCCCGTGCACCGGTTCAGCTCGGCCCACCTCTCGAAGGTGCCGGCGGCTCCGAGGAAGGTGATGTTCGCGCCGTTCGGCGCCTGCTGAGGCCCGCCTTCGTAAGGCACCAGCAAGTCCGCGGTACCCCGGAACGAGATCTCGGTCACAGGCCGCGACGGCTGGCAGGGCTGCTCCGACTCCGCCAGAAGGTCGAACGCGCTGGGAGCGACCGCGGCAAAGACGTCCGCGGCGTTGCAGGCCAGGTGGTAGGCCATCCCGCCGCCGTTCGCGACGCCGACGGCATAGACCCGCTTGACATCGACGCACGCCTCCTTCTGGACCTCCTGGACCAGGGCGCGCGCGAACCCCACGTCGTCGACGTCGCGCGACGTCGTGCAACACGGACCGATGTTCCACGCGCCGTCGATGCCCTGCGGCCACGCGACGATGAACCCCTCGGCCTCGGCAAGCTCGCGGTACCCCGAGGCCTCGGCCTCCTCCGCCGGGGTCCCGCCCAGCGTATGGTAATCGAGCACCAGCGGCATGGGGCTCGCGCCCGTGTAGCTCGCGGGGAGGCGAACGACGTAGCTTCGGGTGGTGTCCCCGACCGTCACCGTGCGCTCGTTGTCGCCGGGCGAAAGCGTCGTCGCCGGGCACGCGGTCGCCGTCTCGCCCTCGCCGGGCGTCCGGCAGAAGCCGCCCTGACAGCGGAACGGCGCGCCGAGCGGCTCGCAGTCGGCGTCGCCGCTGCAGGAGATATCGCAGAACGCGGCGCTCTCGGCCGCGTCGCAGGCCGCCTCGGCAGGCCGCTCCGCCACGGCCACACACTCGGCGCCGAAGACGAGCGCCGTACACTCGCGGGCGACAGAGCAGGCGCGCGTGCAGACGCCGCAGATGCAGGCGAGGCCGTCCGCGCAGCTGGCATCACAGCTCCTGAGAAAGTTGGTCTCGCTCCCCGTTTGAGGCCCGATGTCCCTGCAGGCCGAGCCGAGGAGCGCGCCGCCCGTCACGCCCGCGATGAGGCACGCCGTCACGACCACCCTAGATCTCATCGCCGCCCCCGCTGTCCTGCTGGATGAAGCACTGTCCGATGTACAGAACGACCTGCGTGTACCTGTCCGGCCTCTCGTGCGCCGCGTTGAAGGCCTCGACCTGCTCGCGCAGCTCGACCAGCTGGGCACGCAGGCGCCCCAGCGTCTCGTACGCCCGCTGTTCGTGCGGATGGCCGGGCCACAGGTCGAGGGTATAGGTGCTCCCCCCGACGCGATCGCCGAGGCCGGGCGCGGAGCGATCCTCGCGCAGCCGGCACAGGATGGTCTTCACCATCGCCTGGAAGTGATCGAAGATCGCCGCCTCCCACCCCACGGGCGAGCCCAGCAGCACATAGAGGCTCCCGGCGCTGTACGTCGCCCCGGCGCCCTCCCCGCTCCGCTCGACACGCGCCGATTCCACGAGGCGCCCCAGGGCGGCGTCGAGCTCCGCGCGCTCGATGTGCGTCCGCTGAAGCAGCTCGTCGCGCGCGAGCGGGCCTTCCCGGTAGATGATCGCCCAGACGAGCTCGTCGACGCCTTCGCCGGAGCGGAGCGCGCGCAGCGCGCCCAGCTCGTCGTCGGACACCGCGCGATACACCACCTGAGCCCCCTGCCCCGCCTGGAAGATCAGGCGGCTCTCGCAGAGGTCGAAGAGCACCCCGCGGAGCAGGACGTCATCCTCGCCGGCGAACGCCCTCAAGATCTCGGCCCGCGGCGTGATCCCCCGGCGGCGGATGTGGTCCAGCACGGCCTCCCAGAGCGAACGGCCGCGCTCGACCGAGCTCTCCGTGATCCGCCGGACGCGGCGCTGATAGGTCCGGAGCCCCATGCCGAACATGTCGGCGCTCACCTTGCGGCTGACGCCTTGCCGCTCGAGCTCGGTGACCAGGTCCTGGAACACCTGGTCTGCGAGCTGGGCCAGGGGTGCGCGCCAGCCGCCCGAGGTCGCCAGCTGGGCGATGAGGACGGTGGTCTGACGAACGATGGCATGAATCAGCTCTACCGTCATAAATTGATACGTATCGACGAGAAGCCTCGTTGCGCGCCACAGAGTAACGCCACACAGACCGGCGGGGGGAGTGACAAACCCGACACCCCCCGGGCGTGGGGAGGGGCGACGAGCGGCAGCCCATGGGGGCCCGCAGGGGGCTGTGGTGTGACGGAAGCCGCTTTCCTACGTGGAGGATGGACCTGAGATAACGTTGCTTTCCATGTGAAGCGGATCACGAGAGGCACGATCTCTCGCAGACCGCCTCCTCGGCCCGCTCCGTCACACGCGGCTCGTCATGATGGCGCTGCCGCCGCTCGCAGTCCGCAACGGCCGGCGCTGCGGAGCCGCGGACTCATCGAGCCGCTCGGCCTCGAGTCTCCCTCAGCGCACGCACCGCCAGCACCAGCTCCTCCAGCGTGTCGACGATGCGGTCGGCGCCCGCAGTCTCCAGCTCCGCGCGCGACCCGTAGCCCCAGGTCACCCCGATCGCCACGAGGCCGTGCGCCTTGGCGCCGAGGACATCGTGTTCGCGGTCGCCGATCATGCACGCGTCGGCGGGGGTGAGCGACTCGCGCTCCAGGGCGTGCGCGATGAGCTCGGCCTTGGTCGAGCGCTCGCCCGACAGCTCGGCGCCGTAGACCCGGGGCACGTGCGAGCGAAGGCCGAAGTGGTCGATGATGCGCTCGGCATAGACGGCCGCCTTGCTGGTGACGAGGCAGAGGCCGTGGCCCGCCTGGCCGAGCTGCGCGAGCGCCTCTGGCACACCGGGATACACGCTGTTCTCGAACAGGCCGAGCGTGCCGAAGCGCTCGCGATAGACGCGCACGGCCTCCTCGATACGGACGTTGTCGCGCGTCGCCAGGATCTCGGCGAACGCCTCGCGCAGCGGCGGACCGATGAAGCGGCGCACCTCGGCGAGGCCGATCGAGCCGTGCCCGAGCACACGGGCCGCGTGCACGAAGCAGGCGGCGATGCCAGGGGCCGGATCCGTCAAGGTGCCGTCGAGATCGAGAAACAACGTGCGCATGGCGGCGCACGTAGGGCACCGAAGGGGGCGGCGGCAAGGGTCGCGAACTGGCACAGACGCGAGGTCAGACCGAACGGAACTTTTCGGTGACGCTCCCCTCGGAGAGTGGGCATCGTGACGGCTCTCCAGGTCGACGAGCGGGGGATGACAGATCTGTCCAAGGGGGGCGACGGCGATCTCGCCGTCTATTCACGCGAGTCGCAGCGGCAATAGAACAAGGAGGGTCGGACGCGAGCCGAGGGTCTCCGCAGGTCCTGACCAGCGCCCCCTAACAGAAGGTGACGACGATGAACTATCCTGTTCTTTCCTCCCGATTGGTGGTCCGTTGCGCTCTTGGGATGGCCGTGCTCAGCCTCGGAGCTTGCGCTTCAGAAGTCGACCCGAACGAGGGTTCGGAGTCGGAGAGCGCAGCAACCGGAGGGACGACGGGCACCAGCGCTTCCACGACCGGAAGCTCGACGAGCGGGGGGACAGGCGCTGGAAGCTCCAGCTCTGCCGGAGCGACAATGGGGACGACCGGCGCGGGAGGAGCCCCGAGCGGCGCTACCAGCGGCGCTTCCGGCACCGGCGGGGGCGGCACCGGCGGCGCAGACCCGAGCGGACCAGCGTCGGTGAGCAGCACGAGCACGGGCGGCGACCCCGGAACGGGCGGCGGGGATGACGGCCTGCCTCCAACGGGCGACAACTCGGTTGCGTACACCGGCTGCTCGATGGCCAACAACATCGGCACTGGCTACAAGCGCGTCGGCGGCAAGGTCATGTGGAACGCGGACAACTATCAAACGGGCGCCATGGTGGTCCAGAACTGGACCAACCCGAACAGCTCTTCCTGGCAGCTCTTCGACCGGAAGATGGAGTCGATCGGGGGGAAAGATGTCGTCAAAGCCATCATGGTCCAGATCTGCATCCTGTCGCAGCGGGCGACCGACAAGGAGCTCCGTGACATGGTCAACGCGGCGCGCCAGCACGTCAACCCGGGCACGCATATCTACATCGTGGGCCAGCCGGTCTACAACGCTGGGCACGATTGCTTCATCGCGGGAGCGGGCGGCGCCGACTGGACGGACATGAAGGCGCAAGAGCTGGCCAAGGACTCGACCATCAACGAGAACATGAGCTACCTCGGGAAGTTCATCCTCAACAACGACGCCGGCGAGGTCAGCGACGGCTGCCACGCCAGCAGCCCGAAGGGCGAGAACGTGCTGGGAGAGCAGGCGAAGGCGTTCTTCGGGGGCTGATCGGAGCACAGGCCCAAGGAGACCGAGCTGCGATGTCGACGGGCGCGCGCCACGCGTGGTGGCGCGCGCTCCGGAGGAGAGCAGGATCTGACCATCGTGGGTGACCTATGATTTCGCTTGCCCCTCCTTGCCACACCGTTTGCATCGCATTCTTCGGGCTGCTGCTCTCGGCAGGTTGCACCTGCGGAAACGAGGAGATGATCGCAGCGGACGAGACGATCGCCGGGGATCGAAGCAGCGGCCACGCGGGCGCTTGGGCTGGAACGGCGCCAAGTTGCACCGGGCTGCCGGCGACCTGCGGGCCATCGGAGAACGAGGACTGCTGCGACAGCTTGCTGGTCTCCGGCGGAACCTTCGCTCGAAGCTACGACGGCGTGGACTATCTGGACCGGAGCTACACGGCGACGGTGAGCGACTTCTACCTCGACAAGTACGAGATCACCGTGGGCCGGTTCCGGGCGTTCGTCAACGCAGGCATGGGCACGCAGGCCAGCCCGCCTGGGGATGGCGCGGGCGCACATCCAAAGATCCCAGGCTCTGGCTGGAGCTCGGCGTGGAACACCAAGCTGCCGCCGAACACGGCTGCCCTGAAAGACGCCCTGAATTGCTTTGTGCACCAGAGCTGGACGGACACGGCGGGGAGCGACGAAAATAAGCCCATCAACTGCCTGGACTGGTACACGGCGTTCGCTTTCTGTGCGTGGGACAGGGGACGGCTGGCGACAGAGGCGGAGTGGAACTACGCGGCCTCCGGGGGCAGCGAGCACAGGTACTATCCGTGGTCGAAACCAGCGACCTCTACGGCAATCGATGACAGCTACGCGGCCTACTGCGGCGGCACCTGCAGCCTGCGGAACGTCGGCTCGACGTCGCCCAAAGGCGACGGGAAGTGGGGGCAGTCCGACCTGGGCGGGAACGCGTGGGAATGGACGCTGGACTGGGACCCGGTCCAGTACCCAATGCCATGCCATGACTGCGCCGCCGTGACAGCAGGCTCCTACCGGGCTTTCCGGAGCGGCAGCAACGACGACCTCGCCCCGACCCTTCGGTCAGCCACCCGCCACGTCTACTACCCCGAGCTCCGAAGCAACATCGGGTCGCGTTGCGCCAGAAACCCTTAGCCAGCCTGTCGGTCACCGGCCTGTTGCCGTTTCTCTCGAGCAGGATCTTCAGCTCGTAGGAGGTCGGAGCTCCGGCCGTGACGCCGCGCACCGCCGGGGCCGCCTGCGCTACGCGGGGTCGAGGCTGGGCCGGGCGGCTGGGCGCTCCGGGTCGCATCGCACGTGCTAAGAAATTAGCATGCGATGCTTGCTAAATTCTTAGCACCAGGCTACGGATGGACGTCATGCCGAAGCCGCCGCTCACGCGCCGAGAGCGCGAGATCATGGACATTTTGTACCGCCTGCGGCGCGCGACCGCGCACGAGGTGAAGGACAACCTCGAGGATCCGCCGAGCTACTCCGCGGTCCGCGCGCTGCTGCGCCTGCTGGAGGAGCGCGGGCACGTCAAGCACGTGGAGGAAGGGCAACGCTACGTCTACACGCCGGTCGCGGCCCCCAGCGAGGCTCGCAGGAGCGCGCTGGCGCAGGTCGTGCGGACGTTCTTTGGAGGCTCGGTCGAGCAAGCGGTCACCGCGCTGGTCGACACGTCGAAGTCCAAGCTATCGCGGGAAGAGCTGGATCGCATCGCCCAGGTGATCGAGCGCGCCAAGAAAGAAGGGGGTTGAGATGAGCCCGATCGAGATGAGCTTGCTACCGTTCCTCGTCGATGCCGCGCGGGGCGCCGTGCTCCTCGGGCTCGCCCTCGCGGTGATGCCGCTGCTCCGCCGCGCGCCGGCCTCCACGCGCCGGCTCGTGCTGGTGCTCGGGCTCGCGGCCGCGGCGCTGGTGCCGGTCGCCTCGCGGCTCGTTCCGGCGTGGCGCGTGCTGCCGGTCGCCGAGCTTGGCGCCGCGGACGCGGGTAGACCATTCGCCGAGCCCATCGGGGATGCCATTGCCCCGCCCTCCGTCGAGCCTGTTTCCCACGCCGTAATGCAGGCTCCGTCCGCGCCTGTCGCGCCGGCAAAGCAATCCTTTCCGTGGGGCCCGGTGCTCCTTGCCGTGTGGGCGCTCGGGGCATTTGCGGTGCTCGCTCGCCTCGCCCATGGCCTCGCCAAGGCGCATGGGATCGCCCGGCGCGCAACCCCGCTCTCGTTTCCCGCGATCACGGCGACCCTCGGCGAAGCGCGCATGAACGCCCGCGTGTGCGTCAGCTCCGAGATCGATGTGCCGGCGGTGACCGGGGTCTTTTCGGCGGTGGTGCTGGTGCCGCGGGGGGCGCTCGAGTGGAGCCAGGCGCGCTGGCGGGCCGTGCTGTTGCACGAGCTGGCGCACGTTCGGCAGCGCGATTGTCTTGCCCAGATCGTGGGGCAGCTCGCCTGTGCAATGCACTGGTTCAACCCGCTTGTGTGGCTCGCGGCGCGCAGGCTTCGCATGGAGCGCGAGCTGTCGGCGGACGAGCGGGTCCTGGCGAGCGGGGCGCGGCCGACCGAATATGCCGAGCACCTGCTGGCCATCGCGACGAGCGCCGCGCGGCTCCGTGAGGTGCCGGGCGGAGCGCTCGGGATGGCGGAGCCCTCGCAGCTCTTGGCGCGGGTCGAGGCCATCGTGCGACCGCGGGCGGGGTCTCTGCGCACGTCGGCCGCGCGGGGCGTTGCAATCACCGCGTCGGCCGCGGCGCTGCTCGGGGTGGTGGCGTGCGTCACCGCCGGCAAGGAAGGACCTGCCGCGGCTGTGGCGGCCAATCCGGCCAATCCGTCCGGGAAGTCGGGGCCGGTCGCTCCTGCACCAGCGGGCTCGTCCGTTCCGACCTCTACCTCCGCCGTTGCTGGCTCCACGCCGGCCTCTCTGGCCCACCTGACCGCGGAGGTCGCCTCTGTACTGGGCGCCCCGGCCGATCGCCTGGAGCTCACGATCGATCGCGACATCCAGGCGATCGTCGAGGAAGAGATGAAGCGGATGGCGGACGAATGGCGCCCTGTCGCCGCCACGGCGATCGTGCTCGATCCAAGGACCGGCGAGGTCCTGGCCATCCATGATCCGAGCACCGCCTCGGCGCCGCGCGTCAGCGGCTCGACCATCAAGTCGCTCACCATCGCGGCCGCGCTCGACGAGGGGGCCATCGCGGTGACCGACCGGTTCTTCTGCGACAAGGGCGCGCGGAGCTATGGCAAGGAAGTCCTCCGCGACGCGAGCCCGAACGAGTGGCTCGACGTGCCGCAGATCCTCGTGCGCTCGTCGAACATCGGGGCCTCGCGGATCTTCGACAAGCTGGGCGGCGCGGCGCTCGGGCGCTGGCTCCGGCGCTTTCATTTCGGCGAGGCGATGCGCATCCAGCTCCGCGGCGCGCCGGTCGGCGAGATCCCTCCGGTCATCGCGGACGGCTCGCTCCTCGGCGTGTTCCTGGCATCGGGCCATGGCGGCGCGATGGCCAGCCCGCTGCAGATGGCCGCCGCGTATGCCGCGATCGCCAATGATGGCGTCTTCAATGCGCCGACGCTCGCCCGGCGCGCCCGGGGCGCGGACGGCGGCGTCCGCTTCGAGCACCACCCGGAGAACGAGCGCCTGCTCCGCCCGGAGACGGCGCGGGCGGTGATGGGCATGCTGGAGCGCGCCGTGAGCGACGAGCAGGCGACGGGCAAAGCGGCGCGTGTGCAAGGCGTGCGGGTCGCCGGGAAGACCGGCACCACGGACGAGCGATCGGCGGCGGGCGAGCCGCGCAATTACGCGAGCTTCATCGGGGTCGCGCCGGCCGAGCAGCCGCGCTTCGTCATCCTCGTCGGCGCGGTGGTCGCCGCGGAGGACGCGACGGGCGGCAAGGTGGCGGGGCCGGTGTTCGCGCGCATCACCGCGCGGGCGCTCGGGCGCTGATTGGTGGTGCAAAGGTTCCGGGTGCGGCCGCTCTCCGGTTGCCGGTGCCAAGGTTCCGGGTGACGGATCCGAGGTGACCCGGAGCGAGCACGAGCTTGCCGGTCCCCTACATCCACCTCGCCCACATCGACCGGGATCTGCGCTGGGCCGTCCCGAACGATTTCGGCGTGATCTTGCAGAAGGACAGCATCGCCGATCCGGAGAATTCGGGGCTGGCTACCACCTCCAGGCGCGCTGCGCGTTGTCTGGCGGCTCGTCGTGTCGGCGGGCTCGACGAGGAGGAAGCGCCGAGATCAGCCTGATACGAGCCTCATTTGCGTCGCGCGGCGATCCCGATCGCCCAGGGCGCCCCCTGCTCTTCCCAGAGCGCCTCGCAGCGCTCGATCGCGAAGCCGGCCTCCGGGAGCAGTTGCTTGAGGTCGGCCATGGAGAAATAGACCCGCCGGGAGAGCCGCCTGAGCACGGGGATCCGCTGCCAGTCCGCGTAGAGCAGGACCGCGCCGCCCAGGCGCTCGCGCATCAGGTGAATGCGACGAATGGGATCGCCCAGCCTCCATTTGTAGCGCCAGAACCCCTCGCCTTCCACGCTGGCGATGAGCTGACCGCCGGGCTGGATGACGCGCGCGAGTTCCCGGAGCGACGCGCGCACCGGCAGGTGATTCAGGGTGGCGAAGGAGAGCCCGTGCGTGAACTCGCCATCGCCGAAGGGCAGGCGTACAGCGTTCGCGCACCACCACTCCGGCTCCCGCGCCGACAGCGGCCCGCTCTTGCTGAGCGCTGCGACGTGGAGCGCGAACAGATCATTGTCGACGCCGACCGCGCGGAGCGGCCGCCGCGCCGCGACGCTCCGCAGGATGTGCCCCATAGAGCAGCCCACGTCGAGCACGCGGCTGTTCGCGTCGATGGTGGCGTGCTGGTGGAGGAACCGCACCGTCTCGCTCGTCCTGTCCGCGCCGATCGTGCGGGACAGCACATCGAGCGCGTTGCTCCCATCCCAGGTCAGCCGCGGACGATCACTGGCCGTGATCCAGCCGTACGCGCGCAGATCGTCATGGAAGCAGATCTCCGCGCGCCGCTTCTGCCCGGGGTACTTCTTGAGCCAGCTGAGCGTGGCCTGGACCCCGACCGCGTCGCGCATGGCCCAGCCCGCGGCGGCGGCCACCGCGGCGTCATCGCCAGCCACGCCCCTCAGCTCGCGCGTGGTGTTCGGTTTGTGAACGTACCTGACGGCCTGGACATCCGCTTGCCCAACCCGTATCGCACAATTCTCATTGCTCATTGATGTACCCCCGGCACGCCTGTGCGGTCTGTATCGCACTGCGACGCGCCCCCCGCCAGACTGCCCCTCCCCCCGAGAAGCCCACATCCGACGTTCCGAGGAATAGCTGTCATACCCAACGGCATGACGCAAATCACCCTCGACAGGCTTGATATTGACGCCCGTGGCGGTCGAAAAATTGTTATGATTTGACCGTCGGTGACGCTCGGGAGCGCTCGGGAGCACGTCCATCACGCATCTCGCGCGTTTTGAGGAGCGTCCCGTTTTCGACGGCGACGGCCGATTGTTTGCGGGACGAAGGCGCGCCGCGCGGACGCCCTCGGCGTTCCGGGAGCTCGTCATCACCGCGCTCCGCGACGGCCCGCGCGCGCGGCGGCGCGGCGGAGGGCACCAGGAAGAAGCCCGGTGGACCTCGAGATTCCAGGCCTACGTCCAGCTCACCAGCAAGGCGATGATGCGGGTGCTCGGAAGGCCGCGGGTCACCGGCAGGGCCACCGGCCGCCGTCGAGGTCGAGCGGCATCTCCATGCTGTTGAAGCCCCAGGCGTTCGCCTGTTCGCAGAAGAGCGACCTGTCGGTCATGTGACCGGAGAACGGATCGTCGTACTCCACCTCGAACACGGCCTTGCCGTTCGCCAGGAAGGTATCGACGAGGATCTCGCACTCTTCATACTCGAAGCACTGCTCGTTCAGCGTCCAGTCGAAGTACGGCCACAGGTCCTCCGCCTGCTCGATGTCGCCCTTGAGCCCCACGGACATGCCCATCGAGTGGGCGAGATCCGCGATGAACACGTTGTAGGCGATCTGGTCTTCATAGCGGAGGGGGAACCCGGAGTCGTTGGCGTAACCGTCGACCTCGTCGGGCTCGATGGCGTCGAAGCCCTTGTCCTTGCAGACCTGGAACCGGGCCTGCATGATCGGCCCGAGGACATCGATCTGCCGGATGTCGAGCCAGAACGAGCCCTCCCAGTGGTAGTCCGGGTTGCCTTTGACCGACTCCGGGAAGTCGCCGGCGTCTGGCCGATAGTCCTCGAACGCGCCGACGTCGACGTAGCAGATGACCTTGGCGCCCTTCGCGTGCAGCGCGGCCACCGTCTCGGCCGGCGTGAACTCCCAGTCGAGGTCGTAGACCGTGGGAGGCGGCGACTCGATGGGCGCTCCCGTGGGATCGACCAGGCCCATGTCCCTGGGGTCGTCCAGGTCCAGGGGATGGTCGATCATCCAGTGCCACGACGTCTCGAGCGCCGGGATCCAGACGCCGGGGCCCCCGCCGGCGGACGTCGATGAGGCGGACGTCGATGAGGTGGACGTCGACGCCGGCGTGCCCGAGCTGCCGGGCGAGCCCGGGCGCGAGCCCCCTGCCCCGTCCGGATCCACGCCGGCGTCGCCGCACGCGACGTGCGCTGCCGCGAGGACGAAGATCAACGACTTGACCACGGCGGGCCACGATCGATTCATGATGGCGCTCCTCCGTCGCTCCGGAGCTCGCGGCACCTCGCGCGCGCGCGCTGGTACTCCGGCCGCGCGGCGATCCGCTCCTGGTAGGCGACGAGCTCGTCGGGCAGCGTCTTGCCGAGCGCGCCGCGATAGATTCCGATCGCGGTGCTCACGGAGATGTCGGCGAGCGTGAGGCCCTCGCCGGCGAGAAAAGGCATGTCGCCGAGCATGTCGGCCGTGAAGCGCAAGGCCTTCTCGACGCTCGCCTCGTGCGCGCGGACCGACCAGTTGCGCTTGTCCGCCTCCGGCGCGCCGAAATGTGCTGTCAGCAGCGCATTGACGGCTGCCCCGAGGGTCGCTTCGCCGAACACGGCCATTTGCAGCACGCGCGCGAGCGCCGGATCGCCCTTGCCGGGCAAGAGGGGCGTGGGCCCGTAGTGCTGCGCCACGTAGAGCATCATCGCGACAGACTCGTGGATCGCCACGCCGCCCTCATCCTCGAGGAACGGCACGGTGCCGAGCGGGTGCAGGGCGAGGTACGCTTCGCTCGGCGGAAACGAGACCATCTCGACCTGGTAGGGCACACCCATCTCCTCGCACTGCCACATCACGCGCAGGCCGCGGGCCCCGCGCGCGAAGTTGTAGACCTTGATCATCGATGGTCTCCTTGCTCGCGATCCATGGTTCGAGAGGCGGGCAGGCCGCGGCCCGATCTGACCATGAAGGCGGGGAGGCGGGAAGCCCATGTGAAGCTCATCGGCCGAGCGACGCCGGGCTCGCGAGCAGCGCGCGCGCGCGGCGGTCGCGCAGCCAGAGCCCCGCCCAGAGGAGCGCGGCGATGTAGATCGGAAAGAGCGTGTGGCTGAAGAGCGGGCTCCCGACCCGCACGTGGATCGCGATCGCGCCGCCCAGGTAACCGGTCCACAGAACCGCGCCGAGCACCGCGGTGCGCGGGATCAGGTACGTCACCAGACAAGCGATCTGAAGGTAGCCCAGGGTGGGGACGAGGCTGGCCGGGAATCCGAGCTGGGCCGTGGCTGCGTCCGCGGGGAACAGCTGCAGCACCTTCACCGCGGCATCGAACGTCAAGAACAGCACGCCCAGCCCGCTCAGGACGCGTCCCGCCCACAGCGCTCGCCTGGACGGCGCCGCGCCGGGGGCCGCGGCGCTGGTCGGCGCCTCGGCCCGGGGCCCGGTGGTGAGATCCTGGTCACGATGATGGATGCTGGTGGAGATCGCGGTCATGGGTGCCTCCGTGCTGGGATTCACCCCGTAGACCCCCGGCCCCGCCAGGAATCATCGGTCGCCTGAAAAAAAATCGCCGCGCCGCCCCTGACCGGGCGCCCGGCCCGGTGGCCGCCCTCCGGCGCGGGGCGACACCGCGCGAACGCGGGCGCGCCGCTCGCCGCCCTCGGCACGAGCCCCGCCTTCGCCCGGTGGAGCGCCCGCACGGTCCGGCGCTGGTCTCCTTGACAAGGTGGTGCAGCCGCCGGATACGCTAAATTTCCACGATGCGTGGGCGCAGCGATGAATACGGTGATCGGGCACCGCGGCAAGAACGCAAAGATATGCCGCGCAGCACGGCTGACTGCGCGGTGCGCAGGCTGCTGATGACCATTTTCGAGCCTCAGCTTCGTCGTACGGGTCGCCCTCCATGGATGCGCGGCGACTCGTTCACGGAGGGCTCCCAGGACCGCGAGGCAATCCATGAGCATGTATTATTCTCATCTGCTCGTCCCGCTCGATCCGAGTTTGGCCTTCAAGGCGGAGGCGATGTGAGCATCACCTTTGGCAACTATGTTGTTCCGCCTGCGCGGCTCTTCGAAGACCTGTTCTCGCGCGAGGGAGGTCTTCCCTTTGCCGTGCCCGACTTCACGGCGCTCGCCGAGCGATGCTTCGGCTGCGCTCTCCGCCAGACGTGCCATTTTTGCTGACGTGCCTCCCCGTGTCCAGAGATCCGGCTCCGCAGCCGAGCCGCAGGTCGTTGGGCGGGCAGATGAGACGACCTCGGAGAACAAAATGAGCCCCGACAAACTTGCCATGTGCAGCTGGCCCGACCTCCCGCCGAGGTATGCAACAGCGCTCCGCGCGGTCGTCGCGTTTGTATTCGAGACCTTCGAACCGCGGGCGATCGTCGCCGCGGGGTCGGTCGTCCGTGGCGCAGGGGATCGAAGCAGCGACCTCGACATCTTCGTCGTACAGGAGCGTCCGTACAAGCAGCGTCTACAGCGGTGGTTCGGCGACGTTCCGGTCGAGATCTTCGTCAACCCGGCACGCGCAATTCGAGCGTACTTCGCCAGCGAGCACGAGCTCGGTCGCCCCTCCGCGGCGCACATGATCGCCACCGGCTTCCCTGTGTTCGGCGGCCAAGCGATCGACGGCCTGCGGGAGGAGGCCGCCGAGTGGCTGAAGAAGCGCGCCGTGCTCACTCCGGATGAGGACGCGTTCGCTCGTTATTCCGCGGCGACACTCCTGGAAGACGGCGAGGACATCGTGGAGCGCGATCCCGACATGGCCAGCGCGTTGCTCGGTGAGGCGGTCATGGAGATGCTCCGGTACCACCTCCGCGCCGAGCGCGGGACGGTGCCGGGGAACAAGAACCTGCTGCTTGAGCTCGAGCGCAGCGACCGTGAAGTCGCCGAGGCGGCGCGTCGCTTCTTCGGGGTCTCCACGATCGAGGAGCGCCAGCTCGCAGCGCGAGCGCTGGCTGACCGCACCATCCGCGCACGGGGCTTCTTCGAGTGGGACTCCGAGAGGGTCCCCGTGCCGGACGACTGACACGGAGCTCCGCCCAACGAGGGCTTGCTGACCGACGCGCGGGTGCGCTGCGCACACCCACACGCGGCAGAAGCCGCGTCCGCCCTCCAAAGCGTCGCAGCGTCGATTTCCATGGTACTCTTTCCTATCCCCTGAGCGCAGCCTCCACCCTCCAGAGGAGCATCGCAATGTCGAAGGTCGTCGCAATCATGTCCATGTCGCTCGACGGTTACGTCGCCGACCTCAACGACGGCGTGGCCTCCTGCTGGCGAGGCCTGTCGAATGCGCGACGGGAGAGATCACACGTGCGAAGCTGCGGCAGGCAGGGACAGTTCCATGACGACCTGGATCAGCGTAGTCTGCGAAACGAACGGCATCACCATCCACTACCTTCGAACGGGAGGCGCCAAGGTTCCCGTCGTCCTGCTCCATGGATTGATGGGGAGCGGCGCCTGCTGGACTCCCCTGGCGCGGGCGCTCGAAGGGGAGTTCGACGTCGTCATGCCCGACGCCCGAGGGCACGGCGGATCGAGCGCGCCGCCCCACGGATACCGGTACGACGATCACGCGAGCGACGTCGTGGGCCTCATCCGCGGCCTTTCGCTCTCTCGTCCGGTCCTGCTCGGCCACTCGATGGGCGGCATGACCGCCGCGGTGGTGGCGAGCCGAGGGGCGGGGGTCCTCCGCGGCCTCATCCTTGTCGACCCGACGTTCTTGAGCCCCGAGCGCCAGCGCGAGGTGCACGCGAGCGACGTCGCCGAGCAACACCGCCAGGCCCTCGCCTTGCAGAAGTCGGACCTCGTTGCGAAGGCCCGAGCCCGAGACCCGCGTCGCTCGCTCGAGCTCATCGAGCTGCAAGCCGAGGCGAGGCTGAAGACCCGCATGGACGCGCTCGACGTTCTCACGCCGCCCAACCCCGCGTACCGCGACGTGGTGAGCGCGATTGACGTCCCGAGCCTGCTCGTCATCGGTGACGACAGCCCCGTCGTCACGCTCGAGATGGCAACGGAGCTGCGGGGTCTCAACCCACGCGTACGGATCGAACAGGTACACGACGCCGGCCACGGCCTTCCGTTTCAACGACCCGAGCGCCTGGGAGAGGTGGTCCTGTCGTTCTTGCGCGAGCTGGCGTAGCTGCTGCGGTCACTCCGGCTCGCCCTCGGCGAGCGCGACGGGCTGGGCGTTCTCGGTCAGGACGCCGCGCCCGTGCCACACCATCAGCACCGCATAGAGCGCCGCGAGCACGCGAAAGCCGCTGAACAGGCCGAAGCGCTGGCCGAGCGAGCCGCCCGCCACCGCGCCGATCAGGCCCCCGGCCGGTCCCGAGAGGGAGAACAGGCCGCCCACCCGGCCGCGGCCGAGCTCGGCGGTGAGCGCCGCGAAGCGATTGACGCTCGTGAGGTGCTGCACGCCCAGCCCGAGCCCGAGCAAGACCGCCCCGATCCACAGCGACGCGACGCCGAGGGGGAAAGCCAGCAGGAGCTCGGTCGCGAGCAGCAGCGAGAAGGCGATCGCGTAGCGGGCAGCGTCGCGCAGCGGCGCCAGGGCGCCCCCGGCGAGGAGCAAGGTCAGCACGAACACGGCGCCCTGGAGGGTCACGAGGGTCGCGGCCTGGGGCACCGAGAGGTGAAACTCGCGGATCCCGATCAACACGACGAACACGGCGAAGTAGGACATCGCCATCTGACCACACAGCTCGATGAGCATGCTCTGGCGCAGCTCGCGGCGAGACAGGATGATCCCGACCTGCCCGCGCAGGCGCTCGAGGAGCGGCGTGGCCGAGCGCCCGCGGCCGGGGGGAGCGCCGGAGAGCACGCGATCGCCGACGAAGACCGTCGCCAGCAGCCCGAGGCCGGTCACCACGAACACGCCGGTGTAGCCGAGCAGGCCGAGGAGCTGCGCGCCGAGCATCGGGCCTACGAAGAACATGCCGAGCGAGTGGGACGCGCGCTGCCAGCCTGCCTTGCGCGGGCCGAGGCGAGGAAGCAGGTGAAGAAACTCGGTCTGGGTCGCGACCATGCGAAACGGGTTGAGCAGCCCGAAGAGGACCACGCCCGCGATGAGCTGCCAGGGCCGATCCATGTGGGTGAAGCCGATCAGGTACAGCGCCGCGCCCGCGAGGCCGCCGAAGCGGAACAGCGGCCGGCTGCCGTGGCGGTCGATCAAGCCTCCGACAGGCATCGAGAGCAGCAGCATGCCGGTGAACTGCAGGCCGCCGACCAGGCCGATCTGCCAGGGGGAGGCGTGGAGCGAGGCGGCATACAGCGGCAGGACCACCTTGGCCACGCCGTTGCTCGAGCCCGCGAGCAGGCCGAGCACCATGAAGCCGAGGAGATAACGCTGGGGGAGAGGCGGCGAAGATGTCATCACGCGAACCGAGGCGAGCGACCGGTCGATCGGCGCGCTCGTCCGCTGAGCCGAACCGAGGGTTGCTGCCGCGCGGGCGCCTTGCAAGCCACGCTCCCGAGCCGGAGCAGGGCCATGGCGACCGCCTCGTCGCCGCGCCTCCCGCTGCCTGCTGCTCCAGCAGCACACGCGCAGCACACGCCCGCTGCTGGCGCAGCAAGGGCAGCATCCGTCATCAAGGACACGCGTATGTCAAAACGGACGTCGAGGGCGGGCTCGGCTGACGGGCATCGGCGAGGGCGGGCTGAGCACGCCGAGAGGGTCGCGGTCGACGATGTCGGTGTAGATCATCGTGGTCCGCACATCCTTGTGGCCGAGCAATGTCTGAATCGTCCGGATATCGGTGCCCGCCTCGTGCAGGTGGGTTGGACCGCCGAGGTGACGTCGCCCTCGGCCGGCAGGCTCCCCTCGGCCGCGGGCCTCAGTCGACTATCTGCGGCTGAGGCCCCGGGACGATGCCCGCGAGATCCGGATCTTCTCCCGGCGCCAGGGCGACGCTGGACGGCTTGTCATTGCGGCGCTCGAGGCGGCTCGCCGTCTTCTCGCGCTGCTTCTCGATACGAGCGCGCTCTTTCTGTCGCTTCAACGCGGTCTGTCGTTGCATGATGACTCCATCTCAGGACGCCCCTGGACGGGCGTGTTGGTTGACGCGAGCTCCGCGGTCGTCGGGAGCTCCACCTGGGCCGGTTCGGTGCACGAAGCGCATCCGCTCACGGTCCAGGGAGAGACTCGACAACAAGCGTGAACCCTCACCGGAAAAACCCATTGATTCCGGACGTGCGAGCACGCAAGGTCGCCCTCTGCAACGCGCTCGGCGATCTGCCTGAATCCGGCGACTGGCTCACCCGCGAGCTCTATCGATAAGCCCAAAAAAAAGCGGCGGACCTTCGGGGGTCCGCCGCCCTATGTCGATCGAACGAACGGAGCGATTCAGTAACGATCGCGGCCGCCGCCGCGCCCGCCGCCACCGCCGAAGCCGCGCCCGCCGCCGCCGCCGCCGCCGGCCGGGCGCTCCTGCGCCTCGTTCACCTTGAGCGAGCGCCCATCGAGCATCATGCCGTTGAGCTGCGAGATCGCGCTGTTCGCCTCCTGGGCCGAGCCCATCGTGACGAACGCGAACCCGCGCGGCTGGCCGGTCTCGCGGTCGGTCGGCATCGCGACCTCCCGGACCTCACCGCTGCCGGCGAACGCGGCCTCGAGGGACTCGCGCGAGGTGTTGTACGAAAGATTGCCGACGTAAAGACGATTACCCATGACACGTTGCTTTCACGGCTTCTAGACGCGCTCGCGAGCGCTCTTCCGCCTGCCATTCGATGAAGCCGCTACGGATCGAACGGTAAGGTGCCGCGCAGCGAAACCTGCGCAAGCACACGGTGCGTCGTCCAGTCATCCGCGCGAGCAATAGCCTCCCTCATGAAAGGGAGAGAGAAAGCATCGTGTCGAGAGCCAGTGACGTCGTGAGGAAACGGCACTCTACTCCGCTACAACGCGATATGCAAGCGGAACAGCATCTTTTTCGTTCCCCCCCCCCCGCAGCGGCTCGCGGCGAACCTGCGACCCTCAGCGCGGAGGGGCCGCGCAGCGCCGCGCCGGCTCATCAGCGATGAGCCGGCCGCTGTGCCCCAGCGCAACCCGCCGATGATCCCGCCGCGACGCGGCGGGCAGTGCGGCCGGAGACCGTGCGAGGCGGCTGTCCGCGAACAAGCTAGCGAGCTCTGCGCGCGATCTCGACGAGCCCATCCGTCTGTCGCAGCTCCCCTTCCCCGGCGCCCCGTCGCGCGTCGCGCGTCGCGCGCGTCGCCCAAGTCACATCTTGACCGGGTCGAGGGCTGCATTGTGCTGCTCGCCAGGCATCGCACTCAGTTCCACCCACCTGTTCACGACGCGTTGACGCTCGGAAATCCGCCACGATTCGCCGAGAGCCGAGCTGTGCCGCCCGGGTCAACGACGCGGCTCACGGGGGCGTTGCGGATCATCGGCGAGCAGCTCGTCACGGCGTGCGAGCTCTGCTTCGGGCTGGTTGGCTCTTCGCGAGTGCCAGAGCCGGGCAGGCCGAGCACCATCTCAGCACCATCTCGAGGAGGGCGGCTCCGGTCGCGGTCGGCAGCTCGGCCGCCGTCTCGGCGGGGCGCGGCTCATCGGGCTCATCGGGGCCACCTCCGAGAGCGGGTGAGGGCGCGGGCGAAGTGGAGTCTGCGAAACGAACGGCATCAGCCTCCACTACCTCCGAGCTGGAGGCGCCAAGGTTCCCCTCGTTCTGCTCCATGGATGGATGGGGAGGTCCGCGGACGCGGTCACTCCGACTCGCCCTCGGCGAGCGCCACCGGGGCAGCCATCACGGACGCGGATCGACGGGAGAGGACGCGCCGCGTTTGGCTGCCCATCGCAGCAGCGTGTCCAGCGCCGGGCAGAGCGATTGTCCCCACTCGGTGAGCCCGTACTCGACCCGGGGCGGCACCTCGGGGTGTGTGACGCGCCAGATCATCCCGTCGCGCTCCATCTGCCGGAGCTGCTGGATCAGCATCTTCTGCGAGATGCCAGGGATGGCGCGCTCGAGCTCCGAGAAGCGCTGCACCTTCCCTCCGAAGAGGCGGAAGAGGATCACCAGCTTCCAGCGCCCCTTGAGGAGCTCGAGGGCCTGCTCGACACGCTCGGCGGCGATCTCGGGAGTCGCCGGCTCGTCGTACTCACCTTCAGGTGCGTACCCCACCTTTTCGTGCGTTCTTGCCACCCGATGAGCCTAGCCCAACTTTGCGTGCGAGGGGGCCCGCGCGCCGGGCCGCGAGTCATCGTCCCTCAGGAGGAATCACCGCCCATGCAAGTACCTGAACCGCTCGCAGGGGACGTCGCCGCGCAGAACGCGCGGAGCGTCGATGCCATGCTCGATCGAGCTCGGATCGCCCGCCCGGAGATCGACGGATGAACACGCCCCGAAGATTCTCGATCGATCCCGAGGAGTTCGCCGGCAAGCGCGTGCTCGTCACAGGCGGCACCAAGGGGGCGGGCGAGGCCATCGTCCGCCGCCTCGGCGCGGCGGGCGCCGTGACGGCGACCACGGCGCGCTCCGCGCTCCCGGCAGGCCAGTCGCCGAACGTCTTCGTACAGGCCGACCTCACCACGGTGGCAGGGGTGGACGCCGTCGTCCGCGCGGTCCTGGGCGAGCTTGGCGGGATCGACATCCTGGTCCACACCGTCGGCGGCTCCTCTGCGCCGGGCGGCGGCTTCGCGTCGCTCACCGAGGACGTCTGGCACGACGAGCTGTCGCTCAACCTCATGGCCGCCGTGCGTCTCGATCGCGCGCTCCTCCCGCACATGATCGCGCGAGGCGCCGGGGTCGTCCTCCACGTTTCGTCCATCCAGCGCCGGCTCCCTCTCCACGACGCGACGATCGCGTACGCGTCGGCGAAAGCCGCGTTGTCCACGTACAGCAAGGCGCTCTCCAAGGAGCTGGGACCGAAGGGCATCCGCGTGAACTCGATCGCCCCGGGATGGATCCGCACGACGGCAGCCGACGCCCTGGTGAAGCGCCTTGCCGACCAGGCCGGTACGGATGAAGACACGGCCCGGCAGGGCATCATGAACGCGCTCGGTGGTATCCCCATCGGGCGTCCCGCATGGCCCGAAGAGGTCGCGGAGCTCGTCGCATTCCTCGCCTCCGACAGGGCGGCGTCCATCCATGGGAGCGAGTACCTGATCGACGGGGGCACTGTGCCCACCGTTTGACGGCAAACAGCGGATCCACTCGGCACGATGCCCGCCCGCCGAGCAGCCGCTGAGCCCGATCGGGCCTGGGTGCAGGCCGAGGGTCGCGCCCGCGAGCGGCGCGCGTGCGGGCTCAGGGAGCAGCCTCGAGCCGCTTTTCCGGAAGCATGCGCCGGAGCAGCTCGTGGTAGCGTGCGTCCGCTTGCGGCGAGGTGTCGACCATCGAACTGCACTATGCGTCTAGCAGAAACCGCTCGCACGGGAAGGGCTCGCCGCCGGTCCCCCGCGAGGCGGGGTGTCGTTCCGGCGGGGTGCCCTCTCTCGCCCGACGCTCGCTCCCGGCCGACATCCTAGCTCCTTGCCAGATCCAGCGGAGCCGACCTCCGATCCTCCTGCCGTGCCTCCTGCCGTGCAGGAGCGCACGCGTCGCTCGAAGTCCGCCTTGAATTACCCGCGAGCCCGTCGATGCTCACGAAATCGACATGCTCACCGATGAGCGCTTCAACGACGCGCCGAAAGTTGGTGACCATGGGCTGCCTTCGCCTCCTCGATGAACTCCAGTGCCTTGCGCATCCGCTCGACTCTCTCGGTGGGAGTCAAGCGCAGGTTCTCGGCGATGAGCGATGCATCAACGCCGGAGGGGACTCTTTCGAGAATCCGCTGATCCCAGCTCTTCTCGGCGTCGGAGGGTTCAGCCGCTGTTCGTTCGGCTTGGCGATCACGCATCGGCGTCGGGCTCCTGACCGACTGTACCACCGAGGTGATCCCCGAGGATAGCGAGCGAGCATGGCTCCCGAGGCCGGCCGGCTGTCGTCTCCCTGAGCGCGTACGCGAGTCACAGTCCTCCCGCCTTGGACGTCGCAGCGGTCGGGTGGCGCCCACCGCCCGAACTCGCGAGCGCCTTTCTCGCGTGCCATCACGTCGAGGTCGCACGTCGGGCGCGCGACTTCCTTCCTAGCTGCGGGGATGGCATCCTGCCGGGCATGACCGTCGAGCAGATCGTCGCCGCCATCCGCGCCCTCCCTGTCACCGATCGGCTTCGCGTGATCGAGCTGGTCGCGCACGAGGCCGCCAGCGACGTCCCTGATGCAGATCATCCAGCTCGACGTGAGGGCGTCACCTTGACCGAGCGGCACGGCCTGCTGCTCGTCGACGCTGACGCCACCATGCCGGCGGAAGTGTTCGACCATCGCCCCGATCGCGATGCACGAGCGAACCGGATCCAGGGAGACTCGTGAAGCTCGCCTTCGATACGAGCGTGCTGGTCGCCGGACTGCACCGGGCGCATCCGCTCCACGGTCACGCCGTCGTCTGAATCGACGCGGTGGCCGAGGGACGGGTGAGCGGCCTGGCCACCTGGCACGCCCTCGCGGAGCTCTGGTCCGTGCTCACCCGCCTGCCGAAGCCGGCGCGAGCGAGCCCGGAGCAGGCGTTGCAAGTCGTCCGTCGGGTCCGGAGTGTGTACGACGTCCGCCCTGTGGATCCGGCCGTGTACGACGAGGCGATGCAGCGGTGCACCGATCGCCTGCTCTCTTCCGGCGTCCTCTTCGATGCCCTGCACCTCGTGGCTGCCGAGCATGCCGGCGCGGATGCGCTCGTGACGTTCAACGGCTCGGACTTCCTCCGGCTTACCGCTCCGAGCTCGCCGCGCATCGTGATCCCTCCAGATCCACCCGAAGTCACTCTTTGACCCCTGACAGGGCTTCGTCCGGCGTGAGCTCTGTCCGCGCGACCACGCCTTTCTTGCCGGACGATCCGCTCGAAGCGCGCTTGGACGCGCCGCTCGTCGTGAGAGGCGACGGTCCCCGGCCACGAGGCGGAGTGACCCGACTGAGGTTGGGAGAACCAAGCCACGGCCTTTCGCTCCGCGTGCTCCAGCTTATTGTGCGGCTGCCGGAGGCTACGGAGATGCGGGCGGGGGTAGAGCGCTGGAGGTGGCGGGCTGGATGCGCAGGGGCGCAGCGCACCGCGAGGGTCTACTCGTGGACGGCGGCGTAGCGGCCGCTGGGGGTGACGATGACGTGGGCATTGAGCGGGACGTGCAGCTCCGCGGAGAGGTGGCGCAGCTCCAGGGTCATCGCTTCGTCCTCGCGGGTCGGCGTCGGGTCGCCGCTCGGGTGGTTATGGGCCAGGACGAAGCTGTGGGCGGCCATGTCCAGCGCCGTGCGCAGGACGGTCGAGCGGCCGACGTAGAGGGCGTCGTCGGAACCGCGGGCGAGCAGGCGCCGAGCCGGATTGCTGGCGCCCGCGCCAGGTGAAGGGCCGCCGCTTCTGATGTGCAATCGCGAGAATACGAATGTGATCGTCGCGTACCCGGTACAGCACGCTGTAGGGGAATCGCCGCACGAGCCACCAGCGAACATCGTTCTCCACAGCCCTCCCCGCGAGCGGTGACGCAGCCAGGGCATCGACTGCGCCTTGAACCTCGGTGACGAAGGTGTCACCAAGGCCAGGACGCGCCCGAGCGTCGTAGGCGGCGGCCTCGTTCAGCTCGACTCAGCCCAGTCGTGAAAGATGACCGGGAGCGTCACCGGAGCCGCGCGCAGGCGTCACGAAAGACGTCCTCGGCCGGTCGCCTCCGGGACGGATCTGCGTCGAGCTCTGCGTCCCGGCGCGTCGCTTCCTCGGTCCAGAGGCGCCTGTGCTCCTCCTCGGAGAGCTCATCCAGGCTTTCCAGAAGCGTCTCTGCGAGACGTGCGCGCTCCGCGACGGGCAGCTTCAGGGCTTCGGCTTCCAGCTCGGGAAGGTTCACGGGGGGATTGTACCGCGCGGCGCGGAGGCTGCCCAGGCGCGCTTCCCCATCGGCGAGGAGATGCCGCGACGACGGCGATGGCCGACGTTGACTGGCGTGGCGCAGGGCGCAGGCACGGAGCGGCCTGATCGAGCTCGGGCTAGCCAAGCCACGGTCGGTTGCTCCGCGTGCTCCAGCGCATCTGCCGCTGCCCGGGCTCGCGGAGCTCCCGGCCGGGGTGAGGCGTGGGAGGTGGCGCGCTGGATGCGCAGGGGCGGGGCGCAGCGCGCCGCGAGGACAACCTCGTGAAAGGCGGCGTAGCGGCCGCTGGGCGTGACGATGACGTGGGCCTTGAGCGGGACCTCCAGCTCCGAGCCGAGGTGGCGCAGCTCCAGGGTCATCGCTTCTTCCTCGCGGGTCGGCGTCGGGCGGCCATCAAGTGTCAGGTCGATGACTGACCGGGCCGTTGCGGGGCCACTTCCTCGGCTCGGAGGACAGGCTTCGAGGGCCTGTTCGCGCGGTCGTACGCGGTGGAGCCCGCGTGCGCCTGTGCTGGTCTCCTTGACAAGACGGGGTAGCCGTCGGATACGCTATCTTTTCACGATGCATGGTGGCGGCACGACATGGTGGGGGCGGAGGTCAGAGCGCTCCATGTGGAGGCGGTGGTCAGCGACCCTGAGGACTGATGACACCGCGAGGGCCGCGGTTAACGATGTAGGCACAGGCCGTCGTGAACCGCACATCCCTGTGGCCGAACACGATCTGAATCGTTCGGATATCGGTCCCCGTCTGGAGCAGCTGTGTCGCGAAGCTGTGGCGGAGCGTACGCGATGCCTCGCGTTTGGCGAGCCCCTCCGCGCGTCCGGCAGGAACTGGGGCGCACATCGTGAATAGTAGCACCCTGTAGTCCCGAGAAGGGTCATGGAAGAACGTACCAAGTCCCGAGGACGGAAGACGCGCGCCGCGGAGCGCTCACTGGACTCGAACTCCTCGGAAGGGGCTGCTCCTGCCCCGGCGAAAAAGCAAACGGGCCAGGTCGAGACCGTTGGCGAATTGCTCTATTGGTCGTACGCCTGTCTCGCGGCCGCGTGCGCCGCTGCGGAGGCTGGGCTCACGCGCTACGACACTCGCTGTTGGATGATCCGCGCAAAGCTGTTCAAGGGGCTTCGCGCGGGCACCATGAAAGTCGGTTCGCTCTTCGCCGATGTTCGCGACATGCCGAGTGATCGCTGCGTCTACTGCGGCGCCACGCCGCCGCCAAAGCTCCATGGCGACCATTTGATCCCTAGACATCGAGGCGGCCTCGAATCAGGCGACAATTTGGTCTGGGCGTGCCGCTCCTGCAACAGCAGCAAGAATGCAAGAGACCTGCTCGAGTGGTACGCGTCCAAGGAGAAGTTTCCTCCATTGCTCTTATTGCGCCGATACCTGAAGCTCGCGATGGCGGAGGCGGAGGCACGTCAAATCATGGGCGCAAAGCTCGTGGACAGGCCATTGGTGACATTCTCGATTGAGCGCGTCCCCGTAAAATATCCTCAGCCCAGCGAATTCGGTCCGCCCTTCGAGACCGGCGTGATGTGATCGTAGGTCAGGGGAATACCGCTATTGGCCTCGCTCGTCAGGCAGTACTGACATCGGCGCCGATCGGCCTCTTCGATTCGAGAACGGAGCAGCTCGGAGACGTAGGTTGACACCGCAGTCCGTCTTCTATCTCGTGGAGGGCGCGCGCTACGGAGAAGCGACCGCGTGCCCGCGCCATCGCAGGAGCGCTGCCGCGTGCGCCTTGCGGAGCATGAACAGCTCGCTCTCGTGGCGAAGACGCTCGAGCTCGATGCGCTCCCCTGGCGTGAGGGGTTCGTGGGCGTTCCGGTCGAGCAGCTCGTCGTGGCGCGCGAGCTCTGCCTCTGGCCTGTGGCTCTTTGCGATTTGCCAGAACGCGAGGTCGTCCATCTTGTCGAGGCAGGCGAGGTCGACCTGAAACTCCGGGGGCGCGTCGTCCCAGGCGGGTGGGCTGCCGAGACTCAGCGCCCGCAGCATCACGGCTTCGAGCGGCTGTCGGGTCGCGAGCGCAGTCCCCCTCAGCCGCTGGTAGAGCGCCTCGGGGAGAGCGAGGGTGACGGTGGCGGTCGACATCGCGCTGGGGTGGACGCGGGAGGCAAGCCCGCTTCGCCGTCGAGGCTAGCACGAGGAGAACCCCCGCTCCTCCCCTCCCCGGCCAACCGCCATGACGAGGACGAACGGAGAATCACACGCGACGGATTTTCCAGAGCCAGAGCCATCGCTGCAAGCTCTCCCGCTCCCAAGTCGAGCGCGAGCCATTCCGATGGCATGGATTGATCTTGACCCACCCATAAGTGCTCAGCGTGGGGACCTCATACCCCTTGCGTCGCCCCTCCCTCAACTCAAGATCCACAGCGCTGGGGACCCAGACGTCTTTGAACATCTCGGCGAGCCAGTCGATGGCGCCGATGCGGTGAAGGTACAGCAGGGGTGAGGTATTGCTGATGGCCTCAACCAACGGCGGCCTCCAGCGCGCGGAGCTCGGCGTCGAGAGGGAAAACCTTGTAGCGACCCAGACTCAGCAGAAATTCGACCCGCGCCATGCCGGCGAGCTCCGCAGCGCGGCCGGACGAGAGCCGCCCCAGCTCGTACAGCTTGACCGCAGCGAGGGTGCGGAGCTCTCGCGCGAACTCAGCTTCGTCCATCTTCTCCGCAAGGAGCACCTTCTCGGGCACATCCACCACAATCTGTCGAGTTGCCATGTTCCGTCCTTGGTTGCTCGGAGAGGCGGGCAAGTCTGTTTTTAGCACGAAAGGTGCCGGGCGAGCACACTGAGGCGCTCAACGATCTTCGTCGGCGCGGACATGCGGATCTCGCGCGCGCCTGCTCTCACGGGCGAGCGAGACCAAGTCGATGTGGGCCTGGAGGGTGGCGACCCGCTCCGCTGGCGTGAGGCTCAGCATCCACCGGATGAGCGTGAGGTCGACGCCGTCCTCATTGTAGACCGGAGATGTCGCTTCGGGATCGCCCATCGTGGGCGGAGCGTACCAGGCGCTGCTGCGATGGACGAGCCCCGCATCGCGGCGGGCTGTGCCGCATGCCATCCGGGCATGCCGGGCATGCGGCGCCAGGCGTCTCGCCGGCCGTCATTGCGCGAGCGTGCCCGGTGTTGTGACCAGAGACTTCCGCGATGGCCATCCCACCAGGCCGGACCAGATGGCGCGGGGGCGCCAGCCTGAGACGCCGCTGCCGGAGGCTTGCGAAGCTGCCGGCCGAGGCGTCCGCTGGAGGCTGGATGCGCAGGGGCGCCGCGCGCCGCCGCAGGGGGCATAGGGGGCGCAAGCGCCCCGCGAGGGCCTACTCGTGGACGGCGGCGTAGCGGCCGCTGGGCGTGACGATGACGTGGGCCGTGAGCGGGACGAGCAACTCCGCGGAGAGGTGGCGCAGCTCCAGGGTCATCGCTTCGTCCTCGCGGGTCGGCGTCGGGTCGCCGCTCGGGTGGTTATGGGCCAGGACGAAGCTGTGGGCGGCCATGTCCAGCGCCGTGCGCAGGACGGTAGAGCGGCCGACGTGGAGGGCGTCGTCGGAACCGCGGGCGAGCAGGCGCGTCTCGCGGACGCGGCCGTGGGTGTCGAGCGCTGCGATCCAGAGCTCCTCGTGGACCAGGGACGCCAGCCTCGGGCCGAAGTACCGCGCCACGCGGGCGGCGTCGGTGAGGAGCGCGCCCCGGCGCGCGCGGGCGGCGTGGTAACGGCGGCCGAGCTCGAAGGCGGCGGCGAGCCGGGTCGCGTCGAAGAGGGCGATCTGGGTGCGCTCGGCGAGGGCCGCGGGCGAGAGGCGACCGAGCGAGGGGAGAGCGGCCGTGCCGAGGATGCGCGGGCCGACGCCGGGCAGGCCGAGCACCATCTCGAGGAGGGCGGCCTCGGTCGCGGTCGGCAGCTCGGCCGCCGTCTCGGCGGGGGCGTCGATGGGGACGCGGCTCATCGGGCTCATCGAGGCCACCTCCGAGAGCGGGTGAGCGCGCGGGCGAAGAGGCGGCGCGCGAGGCGGAGGCGGGTGGCGACCGTGGGGCGCGGGAGCGAGAGGACGGCGGCGATCTCGAGCGAGGAAAGGCCGGTGGCGGCGAGCGACAGGATCTCGCGAAGCTCGGGGCGGAGGCGGTGGAAGGCGCGGAGGAGGCCGCGGGCGACGAGGCGGGCCTCGGGAGAGGGGGCGGCGAAGGCGGAGAGGCGGTCCGGGTCGACCGCGGGGAGCTCGTGGCGGCGGTGGGCCTTGTCGCGGTAGTGCGAGGCCTGCCGCGAGGCGATGCCGGCGAGCCAGCGGCGGAGGGCGTCGGCGGGAGGGAGAGCGGGGGACGGGCGGAAGCGGCCGGCGCGCAGGCTGCGCCAGGCGCCGAGGATGGTGTCCTGGGTGAGGTCGTCGAGATCGGCGGGGAGAACGCCGCGGGCGCGGAGGGCGCTGCGGATGAAGGGGGATTGATCGAGAATCGCGGTGACGTCCAAGTAGACGGCGGGATGCGCGGCGGGAGACCCGCGCCTGCCAGGCCATTGCCCGAGCGGACGTGGAGCGCCGGAGCGGACGCGGCGGCGAGAGGGCGGATCGATCTCTTGGCCCTGTTCAGGGCGTGAACGTACTGTTCCCATGTCGGACCTCGTGTCTGCGGGGTTCGGCCACGCCGCCCGGGGTGTTACCAGCACCCGCGGGCGGCACTATTCGTGGTCCTGCAACCCTACGGGTTGCCGGCAGGAAGCGTCAAGGAAAAGCACGGTCGGGCCGCGTTATTATGGGTCGGGCAAGGGTGTACGCACGACCTGGTGCGAACGCTCACCCTGGACACCGTTCTGGTCTACATCGCCGCGAATCTTCGGCGTCTACGCCAGAAGCGCGGCATGACCCAGGAGAGCCTCGCGGAGGCTGCCGAGCTCGATCTCCGAACGCTGCAGGACATCGAAGGCATGCGGCAGAGCGTGAGCCTGGGCGCGCTCGTTCGGCTCGCGAACGCGCTCGACGTTTCACCGGCGGCTCTCCTCCGGCCCGCGGAGATGCCGGAGATCAAGCGCGGCCGGCCGCGCAAGCGTCCCGCCGGCACCTGACAGCCGGGCCCCGGTGTCCGCACCTCGACAGCCGGCCGCCATTCGCGCGCTTCTCCACTTGGCTCATCGTCGGCGTGTGCGTTGCTGCGGCTTAGGACGCCGTCCAGCGTGCTGGAGAAGGCAAGCTGCGGCAACCTGAACAGCACCGCCGCTGACCGGCCCGGCCGTTGCAAGGGCACTCCCTCGCTTCGGAGGGGTAGGGCATCGAGGGCCCGCTCGCGCCTTCGTCCGGTGTATAGACCGCAGGGTCCTGCGCCGGCCTCCTTGACAAAGTGGGGCAGTCGTCGAGTACGCTATCTTTCCACGATGCGTGGCGGCAGCACGTGGGGGTGGGGCCGGAATTCAACGCGTTCCACGCGGAAGCGGCGGTCCTCGCAAGGCGTGGGGCAGGTCGACCTCGCCGCGGTTAGTCGCGAGTTCCTTCTCTTGCCGTCGCGCAACGGCGACGAGCTGGGCCTCCAGTTCGTCGCGCGCCCGAGCGGGGAGCAAGGCCGGCCGGTCGTGCTGTCCTTTTCCGCGGCGCACCATGATTGGCCGCCGATCGAGGTCGACGTCTTTGACGCGTACGGCCTCGATGAGGAGCATGGGGATAGTCCTGAGTGCATGGGCCGGTTCGCCGGACCCGCATTGCCCCTTATCGGCGTGAGGCGGCGCGAGTTGTGGTGGCCGGGGACATTCGGCCGCACTTTGCTCGCCCGAGGCACCAAGTTGCAGGCGCGCATCTTGCGTCGTGGCGACGTCGTCGCCGTCCGAAGCGCATCAACAGGGATACGTAGTTATGCAGCGGTGGCCTATCTGCAGAGATGCGCAGATGACCTGCGGAAGATCGCGACCTGTCCGCGAATGCTAAGACATGTCATGGGGCACCGCGACTCACCTACGAGAACACAGAAATAGTGCACCATTGTTCGCAGCCTACATGCGAAAACGCGAATACATGTCATACAGCACAGCCGACTACGGCGTTAGATATGTTTCAGATTGCAGGTGACACAGCATGAGTACCGACGAGCTTGAGCAACGAATCCGTATTCGCGCTTATTTCCACTGGCTCAACAATCGTGGACGCCCCGGGCACACACCTCTTGAGGACTGGCTCAAGGCAGAACGCGAGGAAGTGGAGTCTACAGCGCGGCTGCTCACAGCTTCCTCAGCGGCAGCTGGCGGAGCGCATTTTCACTTCCAAAAGCTTCTCATTAAACTCGACTGCTCATCATCGGACATCTTTGCAGAGGATGGCAGCATTATACATGGTTCTCCGCAATGGCCTGTTCTCGTCCATGAGGCGCTCCACTACGTCCAAGCGATCTCCACGGTCCTTGGACAGCGTGTACTGCTCAACTGGTTCGCTGTGATTGTCGAGACCGCGCGACACTTGTTGCACATCGACCCGCTACCTGTTCCCATGAACGAACTGCAGGCCCAGCGCGCCGCCCCGGGCATCATCCGCGCCGTCCGGACACTTGCCGACTACTTAGCGGAGAGCAATGCCCTTATTGGCACCGGTCACCCCCTTCGTCCTCAGGCCGAAGCAGCATCGCACCCGAATGGAACGTTCTACGACTACTCGTTTCCCCATCCACGTGATCAGACACCACTTACGTCTGTTGCCCTCTGCCTCACCTCATCCGATGGTCGCGCCTTCGGGGTGCCCATCCTCGGAGACGCGTTGACTGAGGGAATGGCCAAGTGCGCGCAATGGCTGGCTGAGCGACGTGTCTACGTGGACGACGATCTCGGCGACTGTTTGCCTCGTCCTAACATCTACTATTACGCCGTCTTGAGGTGCGTGCGGCAACGCCTCCCGACGTGGGATCCACTCCTTACCACGATACTCCTCTGTGATGCCTCCTTGTGCTCACGAGTGCCGGGTTCCACACTGTCATACCTCGTTGGACGCCTCGAGTCCGTACATGCCCCGCGCAGCTTGGCAGGCTACAAGGAGGTGCGCCGCGCGCTGGATCGCACGGTAGCCTTAAAAGAAGGCCGCGAGTTTATCCTAAATGAGATTGATCTCGCCGAGGCCGGACTCCCCTCTGGCGAAGGGTCGTTCTGGGCATTGTTCCGACGGCTACTAGATGTCTTTCGGCGCGCGTGGGAATTACGGGAGCACGACGGCGCCTGCACGATGGACTTCCACTATGGACCAGACTTCCTCACTGGCATCGTAGAGAAGATGGGCGCTCCCCCGATCTTCTTTTCAGATAGAACGCATTACATCGCTCTGACCTCGGACCTCGAACTCCAGAGGATATGTCACGCAATGAGCGCGTGCTTCGAGCTCCTTTTGGGGCTCTCCAACGATGGCCTCAAAGCCCCATGCTCTCTCTTGCATACGAAGCAATGCGCTTACAGAAAAACGTCCGCGTGCCGTGAAAACTTGCTTTTGATACCGATTGACCCTGTTTCTGGACAAGCGTGTTCGATTGCCTTTGCCGCCAAGGCGATGGAGTTGTACGGGCGCCGGCGACTGTTCGTGATATAACCGCTGGGGCACCAATGCCGCGAGCAAGGTCTAGCATCAAATTGGAGCTGGCGGGTGGGTTTCGCCGGCCCGTCAGCTCAATTTGGCGTTCGGCGGGCGGGCGTCGGTGGCAGGCGTGCAAAGCCCAAAGCGAGCAGCAGCTTCGCGCGAAGAGGACGCGCACAAGTGTATCGTTCGCTCTGACTCTGCAGGAATTTAGCTATGGAAAACGTGCCGATTTCCGTCTTCATCTGTCACGCCGACCAGGACGCGTCTCTGCTGCGCGAGTTGGAGCAACATCTGGCCCCACTTGATGGTTCCGTCGATATTTGGCACAGGGGACATGTCGCCCCAGGAGCGGAGTCGATGCGGGAGGCCTCCGTCCGTCTCGCGCGAGCCGCCCTAGTCTTGCATCTCATAAGCTCGGACTACCTTGCGAGTGATCTGTGCCGTGACGAGGCGGAGCAGGCCATCAGCCGCGAGAACCACGGAATTTCGAACGTCGCCATCATTGCGCGCGCTTGCCTGTGGAGGAGTGCGATGTGGGTCCCCGCCGTGGTACTGCCCTTTGGCGGGATGCCGGTAACTAGCTGGCCCAACCGTGACGAGGCATGGACGAAGGTTGTGGAAAGCGTTCAGGCTACGATTTCCATTATGAATGGGGCCGCGCAGCTTGTCGAAAGGCTTCGAACCAACATCGCGTCTCTGGGAGAGCCGAGCGCAGACGTGCAGGCGGCCCTCGATGCGCTTGGTTGCATCGTTCACGGCCCTGGGGCTCAAAACATCGCCGCAGGACCTCCTGCCAAGAGTCGCGAACTGGGTCGAGAGCTGAGCGCATCGGCGGCCAGTTCCCTGACTGAAGTTCCGGGGAGCGTCCACGAACTGCTTCATGTGCTGGAAGACAGAGCCGCGAGTATTAGAAGCGACCTGCACAAGCACTATAGTTACGTCGCCGTACAGGAGTACCTTGCAGAGTTTGAAACACTGCACACGGCGCATATGAACAGCCTTAGGGAGGGCATGCTCATGCGGGCGCATGAACTCGCACGGCGGATCCACAGGCTCTCCTGGAGGCTGGAGACCGATAACTATTGGCGTAAACACCAAATGGAAACGCCAAGTCTGAGATACCATCACACGGAGGATGCATTTACTCGTGGACCGATGGCACTTACCTACCTACCCGAGCTGAAGGTTCGCCAGTCCCCACATAGCTCCATAACACAACCCACGACGACCGAGGCCTACCTTGAGGCACTTCGCACACTGCAGACGTCCGAATAGCTCCTCACCCGAGCGGTGCCGCCGAAGAACCCGATGCAGCCGACCGTGCGGGCAGGCTCGCTTCGCTGGCCAGCCCACCCGGCGGCTGATAGGGAAGCCTTTCGGCGGGCGGAGTCTCGGCACGGTCCGTTCCTGCGAGGCTCTGTCGCCAGATAGCGGATGCGCCTGCTCCGTGTTCACACCCAGTACCTAGCCTTGCGAGGACTCTACCGATGGCCAACGTTTCGATCTCTGCGAATCTCACCGATCCGCAGTGTGTGCTCGTGGCGCAGTCGCTTCAGCAGTACTGGCAGGTCGCTTTGACCCAAATGGGTAGCGGCGGAGATTTCAGGATCGGCCATGGCAAGGATGGTAGGTGCACCCGCGTGCACTCCGCCCCGTGGAATGGAGGCCTCTGGATCTGGTCTGATCCACGGGGCTGTGAGGTTTTTCTGAGCCTGAAGGCGGGAAAACCTCGCGACTACGCTGGCGCAGGCAGGATTCCGGCGGGCACCTACCGTGGTTCGGGCCACTGCAGATGCGGGTGCGGGCACTGATGCCTCCAAGCGCAGTCGGCCCCGAATGCGCTGCGGTCGCGCGCCGCTGCCGCGGGCCGGGAGGCGCGGCGTGCCGTGGTCTTCCACGCGGACGAGCCCGCGCGTGGTGTTCTTTCTGCCGCAGCGAGACGGCGCTCATGCCTGTTAGCGCCCAGCCTCAATAAGGCTTCAGGCCGACATCTCGCTCAAGCTCCTTGATGGAGGAGGGTACGCATCCCCCGCACGAGGCATCGTCCACCGTGGGTGCAGGGGCGCCTCCTCGTGCCCGCCGGCTGCATTCCCGCGACCTATCTCAAATTCTCACGCCATCTGCTCCTCCCTGCGCTTTTTCTCAGATCATGGGGAACGCGGACGTTCGCGTCGCCGCCCGGGCTCGCCACGCCGAGATGCATTGCTTCGTCCCGACCGAAATTGTCATGCTCCTCAACACTTTTCCCGCCGCCCACGGGTGTAGGAGCGGCCGCGGAGTGGGAGCGGAGCATCGGCGCGGTGCCAGCCACAAAAGGCGACGAGGAGGCCCAGTCTTGGCGGACAACCTCCTCGTCGTGCTCCGGTTCGCGTGTCGAGGAATCGAAGCGGTCACAGTCTCGTCCACAGCGCGCTCGATATCAAGAGCTGGCAGCAGCAGTTGCCGACGGTCGAGGCGGTGCGCCCCGCTCGCTGCCCTGCGTGCGGAGCGGCGAGCCACCCCGTCGGGGCACCTCTTGGCCTCCACGGCCATGGCCTTCGCGAGCGGCAGGTGCGTGGCCCGGCCGACCCGAACGCGCCCGCCGTTCTTCTCGTGCTCAAGCTGCGCCGTTACCGCTGCCTGCCCTGCGGGGCGGTGATCCTCGTCGGTCCACGCGAGCTGCTGCCGCGGCGGCACTACAGCGCCGCGGCGATCGGCTTCGCTCTTGCGCTCTACGGGCTGGTGCTGGCGACCGTCCGCGAGGTGCGCCGGCGGATCAGCCCGCAGACGATCCTGGGCGCCACGGCCTTCACCGGCTGGGCCACGCTCCGCCGCTGGACGCGCGCCGTCGCGCATCGACGCCTCTTTGCCGCACTGCCGTTGTCTGATCCCAGCGCGATGCTGCGCCGCGTGGCAGCGAGCGCGGCGGCCTCGCTCGCCGCCTACGCGGAGCCGACCTCCCGGGGCGAAGCGCTGGAGCACCGAGCGTTCCTCGGCGCCGCGCACGCAGCGTGAGGGCGGCTGACAGCGACGAGCCCAGAGAACAAGGCCCACCCGAGAGGATCCCTCCCTCGACGAGCCTCGGTGGCGCACAAGGGCCCCGCGCCGCAGGGCGCAGAAAGGACCCTTCGATATGGATCTCGGACCTGCCGATCACGCCGAGGCCGTCGCGATCTTTCGCGCTTCGGTCATCGGCCCCGTCATGCACCGCGAGCTCGGCCGCGGACGGCTCGCCACCGAGCTGCGCGCCTTGAGCGCCCAGCGCTTCCGGCCGCCGGGCGCCGACAGCACGCGCACCTATTCGGTCCCCACGCTTGAGCGCTGGCTGTACGCCTACCGCGCCGCAGGCCTCGCCGGCCTTCGTCCCGAGCCGCGCTCCGATCGCGGCTTCGCGCAGGAGCTATGCGCCGAGCTGCGCGAGCTCTTGCTCGACATCCGGCGCGAGCATCCCGCGGCCTCGGTGTCGCTCATCCTGAGCACGCTCGTCGACGAGGGGCGCATCGATCCGGGCCAGGTCTCGGCGCCGACCGTGCGACGGTTGTACGCGGCGGCGGGTCTGTCGCGTCGGGCGGAGCGCTCGGAGCAACAGCCGAGGACACGACTGCGCTGGCAGGCCGAGCGGCCCGGAGCGCTCTGGCACGGTGACGTCTGCCACCTGCCGCAGTGCAAGATGGGCGGTCGGACGGTGCCTGTCCGCATCCATGGCTTGCTCGACGATGCCTCTCGCTACGTCGTCGCGCTCGAGGCGCACTCGACCGAGAGGGAGGTCGACATGCTCGGACTGCTCGTGGACGCACTTCGCCGTCACGGCAAACCGGATGCCCTTTACCTGGACAATGGCTCCACCTACCGGGGCGAAGTCCTCCGGACGGCGTGCTCGCGGCTCGGTATCACCCTGCTGCATGCGAAGCCCTATGACCCGCAGGCACGCGGCAAGATGGAGCGCTTCTGGCGGACGTTGCGCGAGGGGTGCCTGAGCTTCCTCGGCGAGGTCGCGTCGCTCAAGGACATCGACGCTCGGCTCAGGGCCTTCCTCGAACGACGTTATCACGCGGCGCCGCACGCCGGGCTGATGGGCAAGAGCCCCGCGAAGCTGTACGCGCAAAAGCCCGCCGGCGACGGCGCGATCGAGGAGCGGGCGCTGCGCGCCGCGCTGACCGAACGCAGCCGGCGGCGCGTGTCCAGCGACAACGTGATCTCCATCGACGGTGAAGCCTGGGAGCTCGACCAGGGCTATCTGGCTGGCCAGCTCGTCACGGTGGCTCATTGTCACGTCGCCCCGGACGCGACCCCGTGGGTCGAGCACGAGGGCAAGCGCCTGCCGCTCCGCCTCCTCGATCCGGCGAAGAACGCGCGGCGCCGGCGGCCGCCACGCGGCGGTCCGCTCGCACAAGGGCCGAGCCGCCCCACCGACTTCGATGTGACGAGAACGCTGCTGCGGGCTGGAAGCGAAAGTCCGCAGGCCTCGCAGCCCGACGACAGCTCCGAGGGAGGTGCTCGATGAGCGAGTCCTTCGTCCGATTCTTCGGGCTCTCCGAGTCGCCCTTCTCCAAGGAGATCCCGGACAGCGATCTCTGGCTGCCGCCCTCGAAATATGAGCTCGTCGAGGAGCTGTGCGACGCGGTCCACGAGCGCTCCCAGGTGCTGCTCGTCGGCGAGCCGGGCGCCGGCAAGACGTGCGTGCTGCGCGCGCTGCGCCATCGCTTGCCGCAGGCCGGATTCCGCCTGACCTACTGCCACAACGCCACGCTCGGACGCCGCGATTTCTACCGACAGCTCTGCCAGGCCCTCGGCCTGACCCCTGCCGCGACCGCGGCCGCCGTCTTCTACGCGATCAGCGCGCACGTCGAGAACCTCGGACGAGAACGGATTCACCCGGTCTTTCTGCTCGACGAGGCGCACCTACTTCATCAGGACACGTTGGACCATCTTCACATCTTGGCAAATTACGAATGGGACAGCCGGGCGCTGCTGAGTCTGATTCTGGTGGGGCTGCCCGACCTCAAGGACCGGCTGGAGCTGCGCAAGAACCGCTCCCTGTACTCGCGGATCGACCGACGCCTGTCGATCGGACCGATGACGGCGGATGATACGAGCGAGTATGTCCGCCTGCGGCTCGGCCGTGCCGGCTGCGATCGCGATCTCTTTACCTCCGAGGCGCTGACCTCGCTGCACGAGGCCGCCGGCTCGAGCCTGCGCGAGATCGACCGCGTGGCCACCGCCGTGCTGCGCGAGTCGGCTCGGCGGAAAAAGAAGCTCGTCGAGCGGGACGTCATGGCCCGGGTGATCGGCGACGTGAAGGGTGACGCCGACTGAACGGCGTCTACGCTCACGCGTGGCAGGCGCCGGCAGCCATCGCGCTGTCGGCGCCTACGGGCCATTCGACGCGATGGCCATCGCGCGTTGAGGGCCCCCGTGCGCCGGAGATGGCCATCGCCCAGCGGCGCGGCCCGTGCAGGCGGGTGATGGCCATCGCCCTCCTCGACCTTGCCCGCGCAAGCTCGTGATGGCCATCAACCAGACGGCGCGCAACGCCATCAATCAGCCTGAGCGTCAACAATGCCCCACGCTGCCCGGCGCGCTGCCGAACAAGGCGGTGGTGTTCGATGTTCCGGGCAGCCCGGCCCGCGGAACACCGTCAACGCGTTCGGCGGGTGAGTCCAAGACAACTTGACGTTGGTAGCAGGCCACATGCAATCTGACATAGTGTGTGAAATATGACTAAACAGAAGGCGAAGCCGCAGCCCGTACGGAGTCATCGCGTAGCAGGTTCATCCGCAGCAGCGACCGCTGCTGCGATGGCGCACAAGTGGGACCTCGCCTACGCGCTTAATAACCTCGGCGTCGTCACGCCATTCGAGAGCGAGTTCCTCGCCATCGTCCCCGCGTCAGATCCCCGTGTGGTGGAACTCGGACAGCGCTCGGCGGCATCTAGAGCCCTAATGTCAAGGTTCACAGATCCCTATGGCAGAGCAAAGAACGCATGCGCCCTGATCGTCCGCAGTGACGCTCCCGACAGCTGGCGAACCAGGCAAGCAATCGTCGGATTCCGGGACGTCTTCGCAATATCGTCGCTCGCGTACGGTTGCCAGATGGCGCTCACCACTACGGTGGGATGGAACCTGATCTACACGACTTACTTCGACCTGTACCCCATCGTCCCGACCGACGATGGGGACGATCTCATGACCATCACGGCCGCGGTCCGCGGATTCGACCCGGCCGCCGATTTTCGTGGCCAGGTTTCCCCGTATGTTATGAGCACGAATCTGTTAAGGCCTCAGCCCGATCCCATGCTCGTCGACAGGCTTCGCGACGAGTGGATCAGACACGTGCAGAGTAAGTCAAAGACACGTGAGGCTCTGTTCCGGTCCATGGAAGTGGCATATCAAGCCGCAAGTCTTCCGTTGGCCAACTCCGCCTACGAGCATGGCGCGAGAGTTGCTCTGTGGGTGAGTGCCTGCGAGATTCTCGCCAACAGTGCATCCGGGCGTGCGAATCTCGGTACCGTACTTGATCTGCTGGGAAAGGCGAAGTGGAACGATCGAAAGGTCGGCCACCGGCGGTACGTGGTCGAATATCCGAGGAATAATAGGAGACGAGTCAGCTTTGTCGGAAAGCTGTACCGGGAGCTCTACGTTGCTCGCAACGATTTTCTACACGGGAATCCGGTGCAGGTGGATCGGCTGTTCCCGTTCAAGGACAAGGAGAAGCCGTTCCTTAATCTGTTGGCACCGCTAGTCTACAAGGTAGCCGTCATGTGCTATGTCGACGAACTGCGCGACAAGCGACGCCGAGACGCGAAGGTCAAGCAGGATCTGGCCGACCTCTGGGAACAGGGAACGCTGGAAGAGGCATTCCTGAAGGTAGCGGAGGGATAGGCGAATTCAAGGTGCGCTCTTGAAGCATCGGCCCCATTGCTGTGCTGCGTGCGCCGGCCAACAACGGCCTGCACCCGACGGTGCGCGGAGTCTCGCTCCGCTCGGCACCGCGCCCCGCGGGTGAGGCCGCTGCCGTTGCGCGGGCGGAGCAGCGCGGGAAGCCGGGAGGCGCCCCCTCGACGTCGCCAGGGCTCGGAGCCACGTCGCCTGCCGAACAGGTATCGAGCATGCGGAAGACGGTGAGCTACGCGGCGTTGTTGCTCCTCGCCGCCGTTTCTTCGGTCCATCGGGGTGGCACGGTCGGTCGTCCACCACAGCCCGCGGAGTGTGGAGTTCTCCTGCATCGCGGACGGCGCCGCGGCCACGGGCGCGAGACGACGCCGGGGCTACCCAGGAAACTCACCGGGGCTGCCCAGGAGCCGTACAATGGTGACGAAGGACACCAACGGGGGCGCGCAGGAGGGGCGCGGAGGCCGCGCAGGACAGGGGCGAACATTGCGCAGGACACCAGCGGGGGGTGCAAAGGAACGCGCCCAGGCCGCGCAGGAACCCCCCCGGGGCTGCGCATGAGGGTCGACGGGGCCGCACAGGAGAGCACCGGGTCTTGCGCAGGAAGGCCAATGGCCTGCGCAGGACGGCCGGCGGCGCTGCGCAGGAGGCCGCCGCGCCGCCGCTCCGCCTGGTCCCCCGCCCCGCGATCACCTCACTGCCGTGCGCGCCGCGCGCCCCGCACGCCGCCTCCGCCGCCGCCCTGGCCCGGCGTGCCCCAGCCGCCGTCGCCGGCCCAGTCCGCTTCCTGGACGGCCTCGCTGATCGGTCCCCCCGGGGATTGCTTCGTGCGCAACACCGCACCCGCAACCCTGCTGCCTGCGGAGCAGGCGCGGCGGCACATCACGCTTCCGCCACCTCGCCGAGCCTCGTCGAGAGCCCCCCCTTGCTCCACGCGCGCTCGACGCGACGGACCGCGCGACCGCGTCGCCACGGCGGGGTGGCGCCATGCCCCGAGCTGTGCGGCCCTACAAGAATTGCTCGAGTCACCGGACTGGAACGGCACATGCTCAGGGCGAGCCGCGAGCTGGCGTCCAGGCTCGTTCATCTTTCAAGACTGCGAGAAGAGTGCCATGTCCGCCCTCATTGCCGAACAACAGACCCACCCTCTGCGGCTGGATGTACGACCGCTGACGCCCGTGATCGGGGCGGAGATCCACGGCGTCGACCTGCGCAAGCCGCTGGCCCCCGCCACGGTGCAGGCAATCGAGCAAACCCTGCTCCAATGGAAGGTGATCTTCTTCCGCGAGCAGGACATCTCCAACGAACAGCTGCTCACCTTCGGCCGCTCCTTCGGCCCGCTGACGCCGGCCCACCCGATCGCGCTGGGGCTCCCTGAGCACCCGGAGATCTGGGAACGAAAGGCCGCCGAGTACAAGGAGAACCACCGGTCGGACCTCTCCATCCCCACCGCCAAGCCGCCGCGCGACTACAAGGGATGGCACATCGACATCACCTTCGTCGCCAACCCGAACAGGTACTCCATCCTGCGCGGCGTGGAGATCCCGCCGTACGGCGGCGACACGCTCTGGAGCAACCTCGAGTGCGCCTACGACGGCCTGTCGCCCACGATCAAGGCGCTCGTCGACGGGCTCCAAGCCGTCCACCGCACGAGCAGCTATGATAGCGGAGAGCCCAGGCCTGGCCGCAAGGCCACAGGCCCGTTCGCCGCGCTTCACCCGCTCGTGCGCGTGCACCCGCGGACCGGGCGCAAATCGCTGTTCGTCAACCCGGGGACGACGAGCCACATCGTGGGCCTGCGGGAGCGCGAGAGCCAGGCGCTGCTCGACATGCTGGCCGACGAGGTGACGCGGCCCGAGTACGCGGTGCGCTTCCGCTGGACGCCCAACGCGATCGCCGTATGGGACAACCAGGCCACCGCCCACGCCGGCCCCATCGACTACGCTCACTTCGACCTGCCGCGCGTCGTTCGCCGCATCACCGTCGCAGGTGAGCTGCCCCAGGGGCCCGACGGGTTCCGCTCGCGGCCGCTCGAAGGCGAGCTGTTCGGCGTGCTCGGTTGACGCCGCGCCGCCACGCCGTCTCCGCGCCGGCGCCCCGGCTGGTCGGGTGGCCCCGCCCTCCGAAGACCGTGCCGACGATGGCCGCCTGTCAAGGCTGATCGAGTTCTCCGTGAAGCCCGGACGGGTGGCTCGCCGGCGGCGAGGAACCCTTCCGCTCGGGTACGAGCGGCCTCTGGTCGGGAAGGAGCCAGGCTCCGTTCTTCGTGACCTGCAGGCCGGCCCTCGCCGGGGAGCGGACCAAGGACCACGGCCGCCGCGAGTCGCGGCCCCTCGCCCAGGACCCGCGCCGGGGCGGGCCCGGCTCGTGACCCTGCCGAACTTGCGGTAAGCTCCCTGCATCATGAGCGAGGTCGAGAATGTCCTGGTCGCAGCGCTGCGTCTGTCGGCGGAGGACCGAGCGGCCGTGGCGGCCGCGCTGATCCAGAGCCTCGACGAGACCGAGCAAACGACCGAGAAGGTCGAGGCTGCGTGGGCCGAGGAGATCCAGCGACGTCTCGCCGACGTCGACGCCGGGGTCGTCACGCCGGTCCCTTGGCCGGAAGCCAGGCGCCGCATCCTGGCGGCTGCAGACGGACGTCGTGAAGCTCCTTGAGGTCCTGCCAGCCGCACTCGCGGAAGCCGAGTAGGCTGCGGCGTGGTACGCGGAACGGGATCCACGCGTAGCGGCACGGTTCGCCGAAGAGATCGAGGCGGCATTCAACCGAATTGCGGAGGCGCCGGACAGCTGGCCCTCCACCCGTTACGGGACGCGTCGGGTGCGTTTGACACGGTTTCCCTATCTCGTCGTGTACCGAGACGAGCCAACGCGCATTCTTGTCGTGGCCATCGCACACGCAAAGCAGAGGCCGGGCTACTGGAGGAAGAGGTGATGGGAGCGCCGCATGCGGTCCCACCAGGCCCTTGGACGCCGCGCCGCACACGCCGAGCCCGCCCCTGCGGCCGCCGCCTCCGCCGCCGCCCTGGCCCGGCGTGCCCCGGCCGCCGTCGCCGGCCCAGTCTGCTTCCCAGCCGGCCTCGCTGATGCGCCCGTCCTCCGCGCCGCCGGGTAATCCGTCACCGCCCTTGCCGCCGACGCTCGGGAGCCCGCCCTCGCACGGGTTCACCACGGCAGGCCCGCCCGCCACGGTCTCCGCCGAGCGCGCATCCCCTCTCCGTACATCCCATCGGCGCCGTCGGCTGCGTCGCTCGGCCCGGGCAAATCCTCGCCGTCATGGCCCCCCAACCATAGGAGGGGCGAAACCTGCCTCGGAGGATCTCGACCTCGGTGTTCGACTGGACGAGCATCGTGATCGGGCCAAATGAAGTGAGGATCATGTCAACGATTCTCGATACCCCGTCCGCGCCCGTGTCCTCGGCGGTCGCCGGCACGACGGTCAGCGGAAAATCCGAGAAGCTCGGGGCGGTGCGGTCGGCATCGTGGGTCCAGGCGCAGCTTGGCTGCCTCATCCCATCGAAGGGCCGCCTTCGCTCCACAGCCTGCGGGTGAGGCGGCGCTGAGGGCGGGAGCGCGGCGGCGGAGACGGGGGGCGGGGCGGACGCGGATAAAGCTGCATTGGCGGAGCCCATGACGCGCGCCATAGCGGCGGGATACCTCCCGGCCGCGAGCCCCCTGCCGCGCGCCGCGTGATTGACGGCTTCTGGCGGGAGCACCAGTGAATGTACAAGGCTGGCGTCGGTCGCCCCCGTCGAGGGCACGAATGCGTCAACCGTCGGTCGCGGCACCGCGGCGCCGAGGAGGAGGACCTCGCCATGAATCCACTGTTTTCCACGGGCCGCGCCCTGGCGATTGCCATCGCCCTCGCCCTCCCCGCTGCCGCCTTTGCGGAAGAGCGCCGCCCCCCGCAGTTCGTCGTGTTCTCCTTCGATGGGTCGCTCGCGCTGGACCGCTGGGAAGACACCCTCCGCTTCGCGCGCGAGCTCAGGGCGAGACAGGCGCCGGGCTTCGGCTTCACCTACTTCATCAGCGGGGTCTATTTCCTCGCGCCCGAGAACAAGACGATCTATCACGGGCCCAGGCACCACCCCGGCCAATCGGACATCGGCTTCAGCGGCAGCAGGGCCGACATCCTCGAGCGCATCGATTACGTCAATCAGGCCGACGCGGAGGGGAACGAGATCGCCTCGCACGCCAACGGGCATTTCCAGGCCACGGAGGAGGGCTGGACAGAGGAGGACTGGGGGAGTGAGCTCAGGCAGTTCAGCCTGCTCACCTTCGATGAGGTCTTCAGGAACAACGGCTTCACGGCCGCCGAGGCGGCCGTGCATGCCTGGCGCCCCGGGATCAAGCCGGGCGTGATCGGCTTCCGCGCTCCCTACCTCGCGGTCACCCCCGGTCTCTGGCCTGCGCTGAGGAAGTTCGGCTTCAAGTACGACGCGAGCCGCACGGCGCCGGCGGATTACTGGCCAGAGAAGCTCGATGGCGTGTGGAACTTCCCCCTGGCCGAGCTGAGGATCGCGGGCACCGGCAAGAAGACCCTCTCGATGGATTACAACTTCTACGACGCCCAGTCCAGCGCGCGGCCGGTGAGCGATCCCGTCAAGTGCAAGCAGTTCGAGGATCAGACCTACGAGACGTACCTCGACTACTTCCAGGGCAATTACAGCGACAACCGAGCGCCTCTTCACATCGGCCACCATTTCTCGCTCTGGAACCAGGGCGCCTACTGGAACGCCCTCAAGCGCTTCGCCAGCGAGGTCTGCGGGAGGCCCGAGGTGCGATGCGTGACCTACCGAGAGCTCCAGGAGAGCCTGGAGGCCTTCGGCGAGGAGCGGATCGCCGAGTTCCAGAGGGGAAACTTCCCGCGGCTGGATCTCGACAATCCGCGGATTGCCGCCTCTCCCGAGGGAGGCGATCGGGCAGCGGCGCCCCCGCCCAGCCCGGCGGCGCCGCCGCGAGCGCGGGGTCGCGTCCGGCGACCCGCATGCTGTCTTGGAGCCTCTGCGCTGCGTAGCGTTCCGCGCCGGAGGTGTGGATGGACGAAAGCAGACGCAGCTGGCGTGACCGGGTGGCGCACTGGCACAAGAGCGGGCACTCTGCCCGCGTGTTCGCGGAGCAGGAGGGGGTCAGCGCAGGCACGCTCTACTCCTGGAGCCGCCTGCTGGGGATGAAGCGAAGCGAGTACCGGCAGTTGTCGGAGAAGGAAGGGCCGGCCTCGGCCGGCTCGACCAGGCACACCTTGACAAGGTGGGGCAGCCGTCGGATACGCTATCTTTCCACGATGTATGGAAGCGACACGAGGGGGTGGGGTCGGACAGATGCCCGGATCCAGAGGACATACGCCTCTTCGGGTCGCGCGGCACAGTTGATTGCGATGCTGGCCAGAGACCCTGAAAGCCCGTTCCTTCATCTACCCAATCTTCAATGACACCCATCTGGACTACCGAACTTCCGTACTCGCTGACCGGCTCGATGGCACCTGTCTTTGATCCCATGACGGGATCTGTGCTGGTCTCGGATGGCTGGGGCACTCCTTTCGCGTCGTTGTCGCTTCGGCGCGTGTCATTGTCGGATGGCGAGGTCACCGGCACCGCTCGCGTCCGGTCCGCCGTGTATTCGACGGCTTTGAGCCCCTCGTCAGAATCCCTCCTTGTCGCATCCGGCAAGCGCCTTCTTGAGCTTGAGCGAGCGACTCTGCGCGAAATAAGGCGTTGGGACAAGGGTGTACCACAGTACGCTCACCACTCTGTGCGCATTGGCGAGCTCGCTGTGTGCATGTCCTCGCGAGGACCGACGGTAGGGCTCTTCAATCTCGATGACGGCTCCTGTCGCCGCAAGACAGTCGGTTCCTGCCAGGGGCTCTATCGTCACGACGCTCGAAGCGCGCTGATCTGTTCAGGCAGCGAGGGCGTCGTTGCGATGCTCGATGCCGCCAAAGTGACCCTCACGACGATCGCAGCGCCGGGCCCTTTCATTCATGCAGCGTACGCGGACCAAGCAGCTGTGGTTCTCCTTGGTCTCGGCGTTCCGTTTGACGTGACCAGTCAGAGCGTGACCCACAATCGCATGTCAGGACGCTTGGCATTCGTGCAAGCTCAGCCTGGCGCCAAGGTGGTCGCGATGGATGCCCCCGTCCCGTTCTCCTGGCTGAGCCTGAGTCCTGATGGCCGGCAACTCGTTCTTGCTGATGGGCAGGATGTCTATGTGTGCACGTGCGACGGAACCTTCGTGGACGTCGCGGCGCAGCATAAGCTCCCTGCCTCGTTCGAGGTCGCGCTGGTCGTTCACGATCGTGAGCTTCTGATTGCAATCGACACGCAATCCAAGCAAGGAGCTGTGTCTGCGTGGCGTATCGGGCTCCAACGGTCGCCATCGTCATCCTGGCTAACGAGTGCATGAAGCCGGCGGCTTGGTTCCCTGAAGAGGGCATCGCCGCTGGGCGCCGTGGCGCGTCGAAGGCCCAGCAGTCATACGGCGCCCAGCTGTCTTGCCACCCGGCGCGTTGCGGTGCTATTTTCCGAGCTGCGGGTCATGCACAGCCGTCAGGCCGACCTACGTGACCGCTTCCTGCGCGCTTCCATGAACCTGATTCAGCTGGCCGACGCCCTGACCGCATGCGCCGTCGCTGATCCCTGGGCGTTCGACGGCGGCGACTTCCTGGACACGCTCTCCCGGATCGAAATGACGGCCGGCATTCTTCAGCCGCCGTTTTGCACGGAGCTCGAGCTGAACGATCGCTTCATCGTCGTCGATCACGAGGCCCACGTGCCAGCGTCCTCTGTCTGGGGCTTCGCCGCTCGTGCGGAGCTTGAAGCGTTCATCCTTGGCCCCGCGGGGCTGACGAATCCGTTCACGACCTTCTGCGTCGCCTTCGTGGACGGCAGCTGCTGCCCGTTTCGGCTGCTCTACGTCGATGGCGCACGAGATGTCGAGTTCAGCAAAGCCGCGCAGCTGGAGCGCGACCCCTTTGGGCATGAGTATCCGGAGCTCCGGCTCGAATGGTCGCCGACCGCGCAACGTCGCTCGTGACGCGTCCGCGCAGAGAGAGGCCCAGAGGCCGCCTGACTGGCTAGCTCCGAGCACCGCGGTGCCAAGGTCGTTCGGATGGTCGGTCGACTCGCCCTGCGCGAAGGCGAGCGTCCCCCGTGGCGTCAGAGCGACTCGAGGTACGCCACGAGCCTTCTCGCATGGCCGCCCTCGGTCACCTTTCTCTGCCCATCGAGCAACGGCACACCCTCCAGGTCGCCGGACTTCCCCTGCATCACAAGGATCCATTGAATCGGATCCTGGTCGCGCAGGCCCAGGTCGAGGACATCCAGATCGTCACCGCCGATCGACTCCTGGCGCCCTACGATGTCCGTGTGATCTGGGCAGATGCATGAGCGTGCAGCGCGACGATGCCGGTGCTCGGGTAGCCGTTCTCGCCCCCTTGCCACCTCGCCCGCCCAGCCGCCGGCTCCTCCCGCTCCTCCCCCGGCGCCCCCCTTGGACGCCGCGCCGCACACGCCGAACCCGCCCCTGTGGCCGCCGCCTCCGCCGCTGCCCTGGCCCCGCGTGCCCCAGCCGCCGTCGCCGGCCCAGTCCGCTTCCCAGCCGGAGGCCGCATCGCCGTGGGTGGCGGACCCGAGCCATGCTACAGTTCCCCTATGTCCACCGAGGAACTTCTCGCGCAGGTGCTGCTGTTGCCCCGCCACGAGCGGGCCCGGCTGGCAGAAGAGGTGCTTTCCAGCCTTGAGGAGCCCGACGCCGAGGAGGTCGCAGCAGCGTGGACGGATGAGCTGACGCGCCGGGCGCGCGAGGTCGCGGAGGGTAAGGTCCAGACGGTCGACTGGGGCACGGCGCGGGCGGAGATCCTGAAGGAGCTCGAGGACCGGCGTGCGGGTCGAGCTTCATCCTGAAGCGCGCGCTGAGCTTCGTGCGGCGGCCATCGGTACGACGAGAGGCGCCCCGGGCTGGGCGACGAGCTCATCGCCGAGGTCTCGTCGATGCTCGATAAGATCGGAGAGGCCCCGACATCTTTTCGGATCTGGCCCGGGACTTCTCCTGTACCACGGAGCATTCGCAGAGCGACCGTCGACCGTTTTCCGTACGTCATTGCGTTCGAGATGCACCCCGAGCACACGCTCGTGCTCGCCATCGCGCATGCAAAGCGACGTCCGCTGTACTGGCTCACTCGTGCCTTGTGAATGGCCCGCCCAATACGGCAATGCACGCGACGCCGCTTTGCGCTGCGGGTAGATCAATGACGACCGTCGAGAGGCGAACGCGCGCACGCAGCTGCCTCCTCGCTGGTGCGCTCGGCGACGCATGGGGCGGTCCGTACGAGGGCCTTGCCGGGCCGGTACAGCCCGTCTTCCGAGAGGCTCCGCGGCTCTCCGATGACACCTGGCTGACCCTCGCCACGTGCGAGGCCATCGTGCTGAGCCGAGGACGCGTACAGCCGGAGCGGATCGCCGAGCGCTTTCGTCACTGGTTCGAGACGGGCCGCATCTCCGGCGTAGGCTCTGCGACGCTCAAGGCGCTTCGCGATCTCGCCGCTGGCGCCCACTGGGCTCTTGCTGGAGCTCGCGGTGAGTTCGCCTCAGGCTCGGGTGCTGCCATGCGCGCAGCGCCGTTGTCGTTCTTCCTGGACCCGAGCGTCGAGGCGGACCGTCGAACGATTCGGCAGGCGAAATAGGCCGCTTGAAGGGGGGGAGACAATAGCCGGCGCGCGATGGGCGTGTCACCTTCTGCCGGGAGGCCCGTCAGACGATTGAAGACATCGAAGGAGCCAGGTGCGATGAAAAAACCGGAGCTGGTGAGGTTCGAGATCGAGGGTGCCGAAATGGCGGTCCGCCTGGCGGGCGATCGCGAGAAGCCGGCGATCCTCCTGATCCACGGCTTTCCAAGCTCCTCGGAGTCGTTCCGGAACGTCATCGACACCCTCGCGCGGGACTGCTTCGTGATCGCCCCGGACCTTCCGGGGTTCGGCGGCTCCGAGCCGGTCGAGCGCCCCTCATTCTCGCGTTTCGCGGACATGATCGACGGACTGCTCGCGCGGCTCGGAGCCGGGTCCTTCCACCTCTACCTCCACGATTATGGAACGGCGGTAGGACTTCATCTCGCCACGCGCGCGCCGCGCAGGATACGCAGCCTCATCGTCCAGAATGCCAATGCTCATGAGAGCGGGATGGGGCCGCAATGGTCGGCGACCAGGGCCTACTGGGACGATCCCACGCCGGAGCGGGAAGCCGAGGCGACCGCGCACCTGACCTTCGAGGGGACGCGCGACCAATATCTGGGTGGCGTGCCCCGGGACATCGCCGAGCGCATCAATCCCAGGCTGTGGGAGGAGGACTGGCGGATCATGTCGCTCCCCGGCCGGCTCGAGACGCAGCGTGCGCTGGTGCTCGACTATCGCAGCCATGTCGCGAGGTTCGGGGAGATCGCCGATTATCTCGATCGCTGGCAACCCCCGGCGCTGATGCTGTGGGGGCGGCACGATATCTTCTTCGATCTCGAGGAGACCCTCTCCTGGATGAAGGCGCTCCCGCGCATGGAGGCGCACATCCTCGACGGCCCGCATTTCCTGCTGGAGACCCATCCGGCCGAATGCGCCGCGTTGATGAGCGCCTTCGTATCGTTCGTCGACTCGCGCATCATGTACGGCGGCTAACTGGCGCTTACAGCGGACGAGCTTGCGCTCGCCGCCGAAGCGCCGGTATCTTCGGCGAGCGGAGGCGGTAGGGGCGCGATGCGATCGGTCGTTGTTTTCCTGCGGGACACGATGGAGTCTGCGGTCACGGCGTACCTCGACGCCGCCTACCCGGAGCAGCGGGACCCGTGGGTCGTGTTCGTGGCCGGTGACGCCTGCCTGTACATCAACCTGTACCGGCACGGCCCTCTTGAGCACGAGCCGGAGGACTGGGCCGACATCGTCCAGAGGTTCGGGGGCGAGCCGGCGGTCTGCGTGATCGCCGACGTGTCCGGGCGGCACCCCGGCGACGCGCAGGTGGCCGGGTTCGTGGCCGGGCTGCTGTCCCGGTTCAGCGGGGCCGCGATGGACGACTACACCGCGCACCTGTGGTCGCTGGACGAGCTGCGGGGCGGGCACCGGGTTCGGGGGCACCCTTTCTTCGACTACAACGGCTGGTTCGCGGAGAAGAGCCGGTAGGGCCGGACGCAGGCGCTGCACCTGCGCTTGCGGGTTTGTGGGCTTTTGCGCCGGAGAGCAGCGGATTGTCCGTCAGCTTGAGCGCCGCGCCATGAACATCGAACACGGCTCGGTCTCGGAGAGTGGCCATGTCCCCGGGCATTGCTGCGAAGGAGTCGAAGCGCTAGAGCTTGCCGGTCGGCAAGAGGCGCCTGACCGGCGCTCGCAGCCGACGGCGCTGACGCGCCCCGGCTGGAGCGCAATACGTTGGCTATCATCAGGTGCATTCGTGTCGAAGATTGATCTCAAGAGGGAGCTCAAACATCTCTACCAGGCATCCGCGAAGGAGGTGGTTCAGGTTGACGTGCCGGCATTTCGGTTCCTCATGATCGACGGCGAGGGCGACCCCAACACATCACAGGCGTATGCCGCGGCAGTGGAAGCGCTGTTCTCCGTTTCCTACACGACGAAGTTCATGATAAAGAAGGGGGCGCAAGGAATCGACTATGCGGTCATGCCTCTCGAAGGCCTCTGGTGGTCGGATGACATGTCCGCCTTCACCTCCAATGACAGGTCGAGGTGGAAATGGACGATGATGATCATGCAGCCTCACTTCGTGGAGGAAGCGGTGATTCAGGCGGCCATGGCGGAGGTGAGGCGAAAGAAGGCGCTCCCCGCGGTTGACGCGCTCAGACTGGAGAACTTCACGGAAGGGTCATGCGCTCAGATACTTCATATTGGCCCCTTCACTGAAGAAGGGCCGACCATTCAGCGAGTCCATGACTTTATCGTTGCGCGCTCGGCGCTTGCAGGAAAGCACCATGAGGTGTATCTGAGCGACATACGCCGCGCCGATCCGGCCAAGTGGAAGACCATCATCCGCCAACCTATGATGCGATAGCCGACAGTTCGTTCGAGCCGGCGCCGCTTCGCGGCGCGGCTCGACTCAGCCGCCTGCCGGCCAATGACCAGGGCGATCGGCCTCAGCGGCCCTCTCGCGCCGCAGCCCTCGCCGCGCCGAGCCCCATTCCGAAGAGGGCCGCGAGGATCCGGCCCAGCGCCGCCCCGAGGCCAGGCGAAGGCTCGTCGCACAGCGTCGGTGCGACCGAGAGTCGCAGCCGGTCCCGGAGGATCTCCTGAGCGCGGCGAATGGATTGCGGATCCCGGCGGTCGAACCAGATGGCTTCGCCAGATGACTCGCTGGCCTCGGGGCCTTCGTCCTCCACCGGCCCGAGGTACAGGGTCACGGTGTGTCGTCCCAGTGTGGCAGGCGGGTCGATCCGCATGTTTCTGGGAAACAGCGTGCTCCGCGCTCGTGACAGCTCTGTGGCGCAGGCGAAGACTCTCCGTTGCAGCGCGGCGCTCACCCCGCGGGCGGTGGAGCGGACGCGGCCCCGTCGATGCATGGATAAGTTGCTGAACCAGCATCACTTTTCCGGGAGGGATGCGGATCGCGGAAGGTCCTACATGTCCACCAGCGCGTGCAGCGTGGCTGTACGGTGGGATGGCCACGACGCGGACCAAGCGGAGGCGCGCGGCCCCTGGACGCGTTATGGACACCTGGATACGCTCGTCGAATGAACGACTTGTTCGACGGTGACTCGAACGATCTGTTCCCGCCCGCCGACCGGGCGAAGATCGAGGCGCTCACGGAGGATCCGGACGCGACGGTCGGCTACGAGCTGAGCAAGGGGATGCTGGTCTGGTCGGATGAGATACCGCGCGACATCGATATGTCCACGTTCAAGAAGATTGTGATGCTCCTTGCCTATCGATCCATGATGTACCGGCCCGAAGAGTTCCGAGATAGCCAGAACGAGCTCGTTCGTGACTGGTTCCCGACATGCCGCGCGACATGGGAGAGGGCGAGGGCCAGCGGCCTCCGGTGGATCGGCTTCGCGCCGTCGCGCACCGATCCCGCGAACCTCGCGCGGCTCCTCGAGCTCGAGAAGAGCGAGTTCTCGGACATGTAGCCTGCGGGTGATCCCGAGGGCGTCCTGCTCGACGACCTTCAGGACCGGATCGGGAGGAGACGACCAGCTGCTCGGATCGAGCACGGTGCTGGACGCCAGGTACGTGCTGTCCTCGAGCGACGGCGAGGCCATCGTGGTATGGAACCGTGGACCGCTCGGCGCGCTCATTGCAGTACACGGCGGCCGCGATGATGACCCTCCGCGGCCGCCGCGCCGGCGATCGGCGGCGGCTTCAACGAGGGGCGGCGTCGAGCCGCATGTCTACGGGAGGACTTATGCAGGTGATCGTCGCGGGCGGTGGGATCGGCGGCCTGGCCGCGGCTCTGGCGCTGCACGGCTCGGGTCATGAGGTGACGGTGTTCGAGGCGGCGCCCACCATCCTGCCGCTCGGGGTCGGCATCAACCTCCTGCCCCACGCCGCCGAGGTGCTGGGCGAGCTGGGTCTTTTCGATGCCCTGTCGGCCCAGAGCGTGGCGACCCGCGAGCTCATCTATTTCAACCGCTTCGGCCAGCGCATCTGGGGCGAGCCCCGCGGCCGCTTCGCGGGTCATGCCACCCCGCAGCTCTCGCTCCACCGCGGCGCCCTCCAAGGCGTGCTGTTCGACGCCGCCGTCGAGCGGCTGGGCACAGGCCGGGTGCTCTGCGATCGGCGCCTCGCGGGCCACGAGCAGGGCGGGGGCCGCGTCGAGGCGCTCTTCCTCGATCGCGCGGGCGCGGCGTGGAAGGTCTCCGCCGATCTCCTGATCTGCGCCGACGGCATCCACTCGGCGGCGCGCGCCGGCCTCTATCCGGACGAGGGGCCGCCGATCTACGGCGGTCGCATCCTCTGGCGGGGGACCAGCCTGGCGGCGCCCTTCCTCACCGGCGCCAGCATGATCATCGCCGGGCATCAGGACCAGAAGTTCGTCGTCTATCCGATTTCCCCACCGGGGCCGGACGGCCGCCAGAGGATCAACTGGGCCGCCGATCTCGCGATCGCCAGGAGCCTGCGACGGGAGGACTGGAACCGGCGGGGCGACCCCGCGGACTTCCTGCCCAGGTTCGAGGACTGGCGCTTCGGCTGGCTGGATGTGCCCGGCCTGGTCCGGAGCGCCGAGGCGATCTACGAGTTCCCGCTGGTCGACCGCGATCCGCTGCCGCGCTGGAGCCATGGACGCATGACGCTGCTGGGCGACGCAGCCCATCCCATGTATCCGAACGGCTCCAACGGGGCGAGCCAGGCCATCCTGGACGCCCAGGCCCTGGTCCGCGCGCTCGACGCCCATGCCGATCCGGTGGAAGCGCTGGCCGCCTACGAGGCCGAGCGCCTGCCCGCCACCGCCGCCATCGTCGCGGCCAATCGCCGCAACGGTCCGGAGCAGTGCTTGCAGATCGCCTATGAGCGCGCGCCCAACGGCTTCGACCGCATCGAGGACGTCTTCGCCCCCGGCGAGCTGGAGGCCATCGCCGCCCGCTACAGGGTGCTGACCGGCCTGAAGCACGCCTCGGAGCCCCCCGTGCGCTGACGAGAGCGCTGACGAGAGCCCCCGGCACGCCCGAGATCCGCGAGAAGCCGGCTAACGTGCCAGCCCCTTGTCAGCGGCAACTCATCGGCCCCAATGAGGGCGCACGCTCCCACCGAATCAACCTACCTCGACGCAACGCGGCTGCGGAGGTGGTAGCGGAAGGGGAAGCGGGAACGGGCACGGGAACGGGCGTGGGAAGGCTTGGGCCCTGAGAACATCGGGGCTCTGCGTGGGGCTGCGTCTTGCCTGCCGGCCTTTGAAACCAATTGACGCGCGGCGAGCCCGGGAGTACGCCAAGCACGCCATGCCGTCTGTCCACCTGACGCGCCACCTCTACACCTTCTTTCCGCACCTCGAAGGTCAACACCTCATCGTCGAGGCGTCGACAGCAGGTGAGGTCGTCGCGGCCCTGGAGAAGCTCGCGCCCGGCATCGGCTTCTACATCTGCGACGAGCGCGGCCGCTTGCGGACGCACGTCAACATCTTCGTCGGCAAGCAGATGATCCGCGACCGCAAGGGACTCACGGACGCAGTCGCTGCCGACGACGAGGTCCATATTCTGCAGGCGTTGAGCGGAGGGTGAAATGGCAAGCCGTATCCTGGTAGGCACGCGAAAAGGCACGTTTATCGTCGAGAAAAAGAACGGCTCGTGGAAGCCGCGCCTCGCGGGCCACGCCGGCGGCGGCGTCAACTATGTCGCGCGCGATCCCTACACGGGCAAGCTCTGGGCGCTGCTCGGCTTCGGCCATTGGGGGGCCAAGCTGTCCGTCTCGACGGACGAAGGCGAGACCTGGAATGACAACCCCGCCCAGATCAAATATCCCGAGGGCGCTCGCTACATCGGCCAGGACATGTACGAAGACGCCGGCAGCGACTTCGGCGTCGGCATCAAGATCGTCACGCGCCCGGCCACGGTGCAAAAGCTCTGGATCATCGGCTTCGGCCCGGGCGGCGCGGTCTACGTGGGCACCATTCCGGGTGGCTTGTTCGTCAGCCGCGACGGCGGCGGCTCCTTCGAGCTCAACCGGCCGCTCTGGAACCACGAGTCACGCGGCGGCGACCTGTTCACAGGCGAGGGCAAAGGCGAGACGAAATGGTTTGGCACGCCGGCCTCCGAGGGTGGCGAGTTCGCCCCGGGCATTCACTCCATCGTGGTGGACCCGCGTGACCCGAAGCGAATGCTCGTCGCCGTGTCCACGGCGGGCGTCATCGAAACAGCGGACGGCGGAGAGACCTGGCAACCGCGCAACAACGGCATGCGGCTCGATCACACGCCCGAACCAGACGCCGAGTGGGGCCACGATACGCATTACATCGAGCAATGCGAGGGCGATCCCGACCATGTCTGGCAGCAGAATCACGTCGGGATCTACTACAGCAGCGACGGCGCCAAGAGCTGGCGCAAGGTGAGCCGTCCAGAGCAAGGCGTGCATTTCGGCTTCCCCATCACAGCGGACGCGAGGGACGGGCGCACGGCGTGGGTCGTCCCCGGGAAATCGGACCAGCAGCGAATCACCGTCGACGGCGCGCTCTTCGTGGCTCGCACGAAGGACGGCGGTGAGACCTGGGAGCAGCTCCGCAGGGGTTTGCCGCAAGAGCAAGCCTACGACGTCATCTACCGCCACGCGCTCGCCAACAAGGACGGCACCGTGGCATTCGGCACCACGACGGGCAATCTCTACGTGAGCGATGACGGCGGAGACGGCTGGACGACCGTCGCCAATAACCTGCCGCCGATCTATTCAGTACGCATGGCGTGATAGATCACAACATCAGCGCGAGCGCTTGCATCGATCCGCGGACCTGGCTACGTCATCGTCTCCGTGACTCCCGCCCCCTCGCCCTACGGTGTCCTAGGCCACCTCGACGTCCCCCTCGGCCTCGGCCTGCTCCGGCTGGCCACGGAGGGGCGCCCCTCAGAAGAGGACGCGACCGCCGTCATCCACGTTGCCCTCGATCGAGGCATACGCCTCCTCGACACCGCCGATTCTTACTGCCTCACCGACCGCGAGGCCCACTACGGCGAGCGCCTCGTCCGCAAGGCGCTCGACGCGTGGTCCGGCCCGCGCGACGACGTGCGTGTCATCACCAAGGCGGGCCTCACCCGACCCAAAGGGCGATGGGTCCCGGACGGCGGCCGCGACCACCTGCGCCGCACGGTCGAGGGCAGCCTGAAGGCGCTCGGCGTCTCGCGGATTTTCATGCTCCTCCTCCACGTGACCGACCCCAAGACCCCCCTCGAAGAGAGCCTCGCCGCTCTCGCCGAGCTCCAGAAAGAGGGCCTCGTCGAGCACCTCGGCCTCAGCAACACCTCCATCGCAGAGGTCCGCCAGGCCCAGCGGCACTTTCCGGTGCGGGCCATCCAGGAGGAGCTGAGCGTCCTCGATCGCGGCAGCGCAGCCCGAGGCCTCTTCGAGCTCGCCAAGCAAATGGGCATCCCGTTCCTCGCCCACCGGCCGCTCGGCGGTCACGCCAAGGTCGATAACCTCCTCAAGAACCGCGCGATCAAGCCCATCGCCGCGCGGCACAGCGTCACGTCCCAGGAGGCGGCCCTCGCGGCCCTGCTCGATCTCGGCCCCCCGGTCCTTCCCCTGTTCGGGGCGACCAGGCGGGAGAGCGTCGAGTCCTGCTTGCGCGCGCTCCGGATCCCCTTTGGCGCGCGCGATCGCGCCGACCTCTCGAAGACCAGCTTCGCGCCCACGGCCGATGTGCTGGCCTCGGTCGCGCCACCCGTGATCCCCGCCGGCCTGCGCAAGCTCGAGCCCGGAGAGGGCCCCGGCGATGCGCCCGAGGTGGTCGTGATCATGGGAATTCAAGGGGCAGGCAAATCGTCGGAGGTCGCCCGCTACACGGCCAAAGGGTACGCGCGCCTGAACCGCGATGAGCTCGGCGGCACGCTCGACGGCGTGGTCAAGAAGCTCGGAGAGCTGCTCTCCTCGGGGCAGACGCGGGTGGTCCTCGACAATACGTACGGCACGCGCGCGTCGCGCTATGCGGTGCTCCGGATGGCGCACGCGCACGGCGTGCCGGTCCGGTGCCGGTACCTGGCCACGCCCATCAACGAGGCCTACGCGAACGTCGTCCTCCGCGTCCTCGAGCGCTACGGCAAGCTGCTCGGGCCGGAGGACATGAAAGCGCTCGGCAAAGAGGATCCCAACCTGCCGCCGCCGCAGGCGCTCTCGCGGTGGGCTGCGAATTTCGAGGCGCCGCACGTGGATGAGGGCTTCTCGGTGGTCGAGGAGATCCCGTTTGCCCGGCGCGTCGATCCGCTCTTCACGGGCAAGGGCCTGCTCCTCGACGTAGACGGTACGCTGCGAACGACGAAGAGCGGCGAAATCTACCCGCGCGATCCCGACGACGTCGAGCTCCTGCCCGGTCGGCGCGCGGCCCTGGAGCGCTGGGTCAACGACGGATACACGCTCTTCTTCGTGTCGAACCAGAGCGGCATCTCGAAAGGATCGGTGACCGAAGAGGCTGTCCTGGCCGCGTTCTCGAGGACGATCGAGCTCCTCGGCCTGCCCGTGGCCGAGGTCGTGTACTGCCCGCACCCGGCGTTTCCGGTCGGCTGCTTCTGCCGCAAGCCCCTGCCGGGGCTCGGGATATCGCTGATCCAGCGCCACAAGCTCGCGCGCGAGCACCTGGTCATGGTCGGCGATATGGAGAGCGACCGGGAGTTCGCGCGAGCGCTCGGGGCGAAGTACATGACGGCCGAGGAGCTCTTCCCGGGCAAGTGAGCGCCCGCGATGAGCCGACTTCACGGCTCTTCCCAGGAGCGCTCGACCGCAGGCCGCTCCCGCTCGACGCGCCCGCTCCCCTCCTCCTGCCGGTCGCGGAACGGCGTCGACGCCGGCGGGAAGTCGCGGAGGCCGCGGCGGGCGGTGTAGTCGTAGCGGAGGAAGACCAACCCCGCGGCGCGCGGCGAGGTCTCGGCCAGGCTCGGGACGTCGAACAGGAACGTCCCTTCCACGCCGAGCGAGGCGCGGTGCCCGCGCGCGAGCCAGCTCCAGAACGTGAGCCCCGCGGTGAACGCGTCGCGCAGGAAGGCCTCGTCGCGCGTCTCGTTCACCGGCCGGTAGCTCGCGAGCCAGCCGAGCTGGATCCACGGCCACAGCCCCCGGCCGGGGAGCAGGTCGAGGTCGAGCGTCGCGTCGATGCGGTCGAGCTCCGACGGCGCCGGGCTCAGGCGCAGCGACGTGCCCGCCGTGACGAGCGCGTCGACGAACGGCCGGTACCGCAGGCGCGCCCCGAGCGAGGCCTGCGTGTCGTGCTTGGCGCCGTACAGCGTGTAGACGTCCTTGTCGGCGCCGATGAAGCCCCGCAGCGACTCGTCCACCATGAGCCACGTGAAGCCCGCCCACGGCGAGAGCGTGAGCCCGCCGAGCGGGATGGACCAGAACGCGGTCGCGCTCGCCCTGGCGCCCATGGCGTCGCTGGCGTCCGGCTGGAACACCACGCGGCCGCTCAGCGAGCCGCCGGGAACCCAGCCGCTCGAGCTCAGGTCGAAGCGCGCCTCCGCGCCGAAGCTCTCCGGCCCGTCGCGCAGGCGGCCGAACCCCGCGGCCGCGATCCAGGCGCGCCGCTCGATCAGCTCGCGGTGCACGTCGACGCCGAGCTCGAGGAAGCGGACCGGAAGACGGTGGTCCTCCTCGGCGAGCTCGCTGTCGGCGAGGCGCGCGTAGCCGCCGACGGAGAGGGGCCCCGGGTCCGGGTCCTCTCCCACCGGGGGTGCCGGACGAAGCAGCTCGTCCGCGGGCGCGATCGGCGCAGGGGGCGGCGGCGCGGGCGGCGGCACGCGCGGGCGGGGCGCGCCGTTCGCGACGGCGAGCTCGACGCGGAGCAGCGCCCGGCCGCCGGGCGAGGCGACGCGCAGCACGTGCGGGCCCTCGGGGAGGACGGCGACGCGGGACTCGACCTCGCCGCCGAGCCAGAAGAACGGCTCGCGCGTGACGCCCAGGCGGCGCGCGGCGCGGTCCTCGGAGGCGTCGAGCGCGAGCGTGCCCTCCTCCACCGCGCCGCCGCTCGACTCGCCGCCGGCACCGTCGAGCGGCGCCACCGAGAAGCGCAGCTGGCCAGAGGGCGCGGCCGCGGCGACCTCGGGATGGCAAGCCGGATCCCCGCCGTCCACGGGCGCGGCGCGCGCGCGGGGCGACGCGCACTCGTAGGCGGCGCGCGCGCGGATGCGCACCACGGTCGGGCCGACGAACGCGAGCTCCAGGGGGCGCGCGGGGTCGATGTCGTTCCAGGTCGACAGGACGCGGCCGGAGAAGGGCTGCGCCGCGCCGGCCGCGGTCGCGCGGATCCAGCCGAGGACGCTGCGGTCCGCCGGAGGCCGCGCCTCGATGCGGTGGCTGCCCCGCGGCACCTGCACGACGCAGCGGTCCGCCATCGGCGCGGGCGCCGCGGAGCACGCGACGGGCTCGCCGTCGAGCGCGATCGAGAACGCGCAGGGGGTCTCCTCTCGGTCGAGCGCCCGGCAGACGCCGTCGAGCACGATCGCGCCCGGCGCGGCGCGGTCGAGCCGGAACTCGGCGCGCGCGCCGTCGGTGATGAGGAGCGACGCCTCCGGCGCATCGACGAGCGCACGCCGCACCCGGACGCGGAGCGGCAGATCGCGATCGGCCCTCGCCCGGATCTCGAGCGTGGCCGTGCCGGCCGTGGCGTCGGCGCGCGGCGGCACGGCCCAGCCGGTCACCGGGGCCAGCCGCGCGAGGGAGGCCGGCGGGAGCTGGACAGGCGGAGGCGCGGCGCCGGCGGGAGGAGCCACGGCCGGGCCCTGCGCGGCGCTCCCCGAGGCCGCGGGCGCGGCGCCTCGCTGACCGGCGGAGGCCTCGCGGGCGGCCTCCTGGACGGCGAGCTCGGCGAGCACGAGGGCGCGCAGCGTGAGCCGTCGATCGGGCGCCGGGGCGGCGGAAGCCACGTCGGTGGCCAGGTTCGCGGCCCGGGCGAGCGCCGCGGAGGAGCGGTGGGCGAGCCCGATCCGGGTGAAGGCGTCGGCGGCGAGCTGCACCTCGCCGGAGCGCTCGGCAAGGAGGCCGAGCAGCAGCGCGTCCGCGCCCGAGCTGTCGCCTGCAGGACCCGCGAGCAGCGCGACGCCGCGCCGCGGATCGACGCCGGCGCGCGCGTCGCGCGCCGCCGCGAGCGGCGCGCGGTCGTCGGGCAGCGGGAGCGGCGGCACGCGCGCGGGCAGGCCGAGCGGGACCGCCACCGGGCTGCCCGGCGGCAGGGTCAAGGCGATGCTCGACGGCGCGCCCGCGGTCGACGCGCCGGGCAGATGCGCCGCGTCCCAGGGATCCTCCTCGGCGGGGCGGTCGAGCGCGGCGAGGGCCGGGAAGCCGAGGGCGTCGAGCGCCGCGGCGCGCTGCGCGTGGAGCGCGGCGCGGGCAGGTGAGGGCGCGGCGCGGAGGGCGCGCGTGGCGCCCCGGATCTGCTCGAGGGTGCCGTCGACGGGCGCGCCGTCCGGCGGGCGCACCGGCGTGACGGCGCGCGGGGCGCCGGGCGCGGCGGGGTGCAGGCGCACCGAGGCGCGGAGCAGCGTCGGCGCATCGGTCTCGACGCGCAGCTCGTGCGCGCCGGCGGGGACCGGGACCTCGATCGAGCCCGTGGCGCCGGCGCGCACCCAGGCCTCGTGGACGGCGGCGCCAGCGCGCACGCGGAGCACGCGCGCGGGACCGTCGGCCGGGGGCGGCGCGCCTCGCGCTCCGGGCGCCAGCGCCGCTGCTCCGGGCGCCGGCGCAGCGGCGCCTTGCGCTCCAGGCGACGGCGCAGCGGCGCCTTGCGCTCCAGGCGACGACGCAGCGGCGCCTTGCGCTCCAGGCGACGGCGCAGCGGCGCCTTGCGCTCCGGACGCCAGCGCCGCCTCGCCCGCCACGGCGGGCGGCGCGAGGACGACGCGGGCCAGCGTGGCGCGCTCCGGGTCGGGGAGCACGAAGGTCGCGGAGCCGTCGACCCAGGCCCACTGCACGATCTCGCGCAGCGAAGCGCACGGCGCGCGCCCGCTGCGCGGGATGCGCGCGAGCACCGGCGGAGCGCCCGCCGGCCGCTGGAACGTGCGCGCCCCGGGCGCCACGGCGACGACCGACGTGAGCCCGGCGCCGCCGTGCACCGCGGCCGGCGCGCCGTCGATGAGCACCGGCGACTCGGGGACCACCTGGCTCGAGGCGCTCCGCAGGAGCACCCGCGCGTGGGCCCCCGGCGGCGCTTCGACGTCGATCTGCGCGCGCGCGGCGTCGAGGAGCGTCCAGCGGAGCCCGGACCCCGCGTCCACCTCGCAGAAGCCGTCCGCGGCGGCGCGCCCCGGTGCGCCGCCTCCCGCCGGCGGCAGCGCGTCGCGAGGCGGCGCGATCGCGCTCCACGCGGCCACGCCGTCGGGGAGGTCGAGCGCGTCCCACGGGGCCTCGCGCGCCCAGGCGGTGCGCGCGAGCGGCGCCGCGCTCTCGACGTCGCCATGGCCGAGCGCGTAACGCTCCGCGAGCGGCGCCCCCGCTGGCCGGCGGCCGTCGCTCGGCGGCGACAGCGCCGCGCCCAGCGCGGACACGGCCGCGACGTCGTCCGGGTGCGCGCGGCCTCCGGCGGGCTCGCGCGGCGCCGCGGCCCCGGGCCGAGCAGGCCCGGACCAGGGCGCATCCGCGGCGCCCGGCTCCGCGTGCGCCGCGGCGAGCCGCGCGAGGATGGCGCGCTGGAGCGACGTGGCGCCCGCCGCCGCGCGGCCCTGCGCCGCCGCATCACCACCTTGCGCCGCGACCAAGGCCTGCGCCGCCGTGTAGGCTTGCGCCGCGCGCGCGAACGCCGCGCCGGAGGAGGGCGCCCACCGCACCGACTCGGCGAGGAGGAGCGCCCGGAGCGGCGGCGGCACGGCCGGCCGCGCGGCGAGGTCGAGCGCGGCCTTCGCGGCGTCCGGCGCGGCGGCCCGGTCTGCGGCGGCGAGGAGCCGCGGCGCCTCGGCGTGGACCGGCGCGCGATCGCCGTCGCCGGCCTGATCGCGCCGCGCCGCGCGATCGAGCAGGGCGGCGCGGTCGCGCTGCGGCGTGAGGAGCTCGGCGACGCTGGCGCGTTGCTGGTAGCCGCTGGCGGCGACGGCGAGCTCCCCCTCGACGACGTCGACGGTCGCCGCGCGCGCATCGACCGGCAGCGGCACCCGGATCCACCGCGGCTCGCTCCAGCGCGCGGCGTCCGCGAGGCGCGACCCGGTGCGAACGACGAGCTCCCGGACGACGGCGCCGCCGGCGCGCACCACGACGCGCGTGGTCCCGTAGGTGCGCGCCCGGAGGGCGATGCGCAGCACGTCCGCGCCGGGCGCGCGGAGCTCGAGCCGCGCCCCGGCGCCGAGCGAGCGCCATGGCGTGGCGCGCTCGACGGTCGGGAGATCGGAGCCTTCGCGGCCTCCGCGCAGCTCGACGCCGCGCGCCACGAAGTACGGCTCGACGAGCGGCCGGAGGAGCAGGGACTCCTCGAGATAGCGCGCGGTGAGCCATGCGGCCGCGGCCGGGGCGAGGCGCGCGGAGGGCGCGCCCGCCGCGGCCGGGGCGGAGAGCGCCGCGCGCGCGGCGTCGACCCAGCGGAGCAGCGCGGCCGCCTCGCCCGGCGCAGTGGCCGGCGCGGGCGCGCGGCCGCCGAGCCATGCGGCGACGTCCTCGTCGAGGCGGTACCAGGCCAGCGGCGCGCGCTCCCGTGCGGCGACCCGCACGGCGACCGGCGTGCCCCCGGCGCCGCGCGCGGCGGCCGCGCGCACGACGACGAAGCGCGCGCTCGACCACGTCGGGACCGCGAAATCGCGCGCGCCGGCCCTGGCGGGAGGCAGCGGCATCCAGGTGATCACATCGGGCACGCTCCCGACGCCGGAGCCGAGGCCGATCCCCGCGACGTCGCCCCGCACTTCCAGCCGGTCGCCTGGCTCCACGGGCACGAGGAGCAGCTGCCCTGCGGCGAGCGCGACGGGCGCGGCGGGGTCGGCCGCCACGGGCGCGGCGCGCGCCTCGTCTGGAGCGGGAGCGCCCTGCTGCGGGCCGTTGCTCCACAGCGCGACGCGGACGCTCTCGGGCGCGACCCAGGCGAGCGGCTCGGCGGCGGCCGCTTCGCGGGCGCCAGAGGCGCCGAAGGCGAGCACGAGCGCCGCGGCGAGCAGCGCGCGGCGGGCGGCGGCCCCGAGGAAGGCGTCGAGATCCACGGCGATTACCCTTGCACCATGCCCGCTTACGCCCCGCGCCGTGATCTACCGGGCTACCCGATTTCCGGGTTCGAGCGCAAGCGCGCGATCGGCGAGGGGGCCCGCGTTCCCGGGCACCGGTCCGACCGCCCACAGGACACCGGAAACGCTCGCGGCCGACCGGTCCTACCGCCTCCGGGACACCGGAAACGCTCCCGGCCGGCCGGTCTTACCGCCCCGGGCGCACCGGAAACGCTTCCTGAAAGCCACCGAGTCGACGGCACCACAGGCCTCGGTGCCGCCGTCGTGTCGCCGCCCCTACTCGTCCCGCGCGCAGCGGAAACCGTAGAAAGACAGCGCCCTCTCCGGAAGCTCGCCGATACGGTACGTCGGACTGAGCGTCTCCTCGGTGTGCGAGAACGCCCCTCCGCGGGAGCCCCTCCCGAAGCCTCCGTCGGTCAGCGCCGCGCAGTTGGTGCACGTCCCCGTCAGATCGGCGTGGTAATCGAGGACCCACTCGAACAAGCTGCCCGCCAGATCCGCCTGCTCCCATCTCCCGTCGCCCGCAGGGGATTTCGACCCGACGGACGGGATCGGGCACACCGTCGTCGTGGTATCGCAGTCGAACACCGCCAGATCCTGGCTCGGGGCCTCGTCTCCCCACGGATAGGCGCGGTGATCGTTCCCCCCGACAGCGGCGTAGTTCCACTCCGCCTCCGTGGGCAGCCGGCCCTCGTCCCAAGCACAGAACGCGAACGCGAGATACCAGCTCACGCAGTTGATCGGCGCGGCCTCGTTGCCGGCGGGCTCATCGGTCCACGTCCGGAAGTTGGAGTCGCATTGCAGCGAGGCCCGCAGCTCGTCCTGCCCCGCGGGCAGGCTCGCATCCCACGCCGGGTCCCAGCCGCTGCCCTGGATGAGCGGATGAGCGCCCACTCCCGCCTTCGGCCTGGTCGCCGGATAGCCCGCGACGAACTGCCGGAACCGGCCTACCGTCGCCTCGAAGCGATCGAGCTGGAAATCGGCGACCGTGGCAGGATAACGCACGTCGTTCAGGCGGTTGAACTGGCCGCCCACCACCTCGCCCGCCGCGCAGCAGCTCTCGTCGGCCGCCGGACCGCAGGTGGGCGCGACCTGCTCGCAGTGCGGCACGACGAAGACGTCGGGCTCCACGTCAGGGATGCACGCGCCCGCCGCGGCCAGCGGGATCGCCAGCGCGGCAAGAGGCCTGAAGACCACCACGCGGTTGCTCTCGCCCATGCGCATCAGAAGCTCCCGGAGATGCTGGCGCCAGCGCCGGACGGCGCGATCCAGGGGACCGCGACGGCCGCCGGCGCGGGCGCCGCCTCGTCGCCCGGCCGGACGATCCCATAGACCGCCACCCCCATCGCGACGAGCCCCGCGGCGCCCAGGCCGACGAAGAGCCCGAAATCGCGGTTCTTGCGCGCATTGTCGGCCGCGAAGTCATAGCCGGGGTCGCAGTACGTCCCGCCCGGGACCTCGCGGCAGTTCTCGCGCAATGCGCTGATCGCGGAGAGGTCGTCGATCAGGAACCCGACCGACGCGCCGGCGAGCGCGATCCCGGCGGCTCCGGAGATCCAGGCCCAGGCCGGGGTGCCCCCGCCTCGCGCTTCGTCCGCCTTGGCGGGCAGCGTCGCGGCGCTGGCCGCGGCCGCGGCCGCGGGTCGCAGCGTGAGCTCGACCGTCGTCGTCTCGCCCTCCGCGAGCGTGATCGAGCGGGTCTCTGCCTCGTGCCCGGGCGCGCTCGCGCGGATCTCGTGCGGGCCGGGATCCACCGGCAGGGGCTCTCCGAGCGCCGCTACCGGGAGCGCCGTGCCGTCGCGCAGCACCTCCATGCCGGTGGGCGCGCCCTTGACCACGATCACGAGCTTCGGTACGCGCGGCTCGAGGGCCGCGATCCCCTTGTTCGCGACCTCCTCCAGGCTCCGCCGCCGCTGCTCCCCGGCCGTCTCGCGGTTCAGGACGAGGGCCCGATGGTAATCGTGCCAGGCCGTCGCGAGCTTGCCCTCGCGCTCGCGGCAACGCGCGATGTTGATCTGGGTGCTCGCCGAGGGGTTGAGCGCGAGGCTCGCCTCGAACTTCGGGCACCCCGCCGCGTCGTCCCCCTTGTCGACGAGCGCGCGCGCGGCCTTGAAGAGCGCCTCCGCGGCCACCGGGTCGCGCGGCGGCTCCTGCGCGTGCGCCGCCGCGCCCCCGAGCGCGACCGCGACGGCAGACGCGAGGCCGGCGAAGGCGCGCGCGACTCGCGCGCGGCTGGCACCGCGGCGGGTGTCGGCGAGGCGAAGGATGGGCACCGCAACAAGGCATTTCCCGAGCGGGCTCGTCGTCGTTTCCGCCATGTGTGCTCGTTCCGCTGCTGCGAGCCGCGGGGGCGCGCGGGGAGACCCTACAACAAAAAAGGCGCACGACCAACCCATCAATGAGCGAGCGCATGGTTCGGCTTGACCAGGAGAGCCCCTTCCAATGCGATCCGCACCGCTCGACGTAGCTCCCACGTGGCTGTGCGGCGCGCGGTGCGTGCACACCGAGACCGGGCGGACTTCGGCAGCTGCGACCATCGCGACAACGGAGGCGTGCGCGAGCCGCGCACCGTGCCATTTCGTTCCCGTCGGCGATAAACGCTTTCAGATAACCCACTTGGCTCCGCACCTGCATGGATTACCGGGCCCGAGGGCCTCCCGCTGCGCTATCAGGCGAGCTCTTCCGCCGGAAGAACGCCTGGCCATCTGCTGCGAGCAGCCGCCGGCCGAGCGCTCAGCCGACGCGGTTGCTCTCGGCAGGCCGGTCGCCCGCCCTTGAGCCGGGTGCCGGCTCAGTTTGACTTCGGCGACACCGCACCGGCAAGAGCCGCTGGCGCCGCCCGCTTCGCATGGCCGGCTCAGCCCCGAGAACCGCTGGCCCGCGGGACTCATGTGCTGTAGGCTCTGCCACAAGGGCGCCGGAATGATCACCCGCATCGAGATAGACGGGTTCAAGTCTTTTCAGGGCTTCGCCCTCGATCTCGAGCCGTTCTCCGTTCTGATCGGCCCGAACGGAGCCGGAAAATCGAACCTGCTCGACGCGCTCTCGCTGCTTGCGCGGCTCGCGGGCAGCCCGCTCGCCGCAGCCGTCGGAGAGGGGAGAGGGCGGATCCGCGAGCAGTTCCGTCGCCGGGACGAAGAGCCGACCACGACGGTCGAACGCGGCTTCGGTGCCCTCGCCAGCATGGCGCTCGCGATCGAGGTGATCCTGCCGCGTTCCGCGGTGAGGGTCGGCCTGCGCGACGTACCGCTCCAGGCGACGCGGCTCCGTTATGAGGTGAACATCGAGCTTCAGCAGCTCAGCTCCATGAGAGAGCGTCTGACGGTCGTTCGCGAGGTGCTGCGGTCGATGACGTCGGATGAGGATGCATGGCTGAGGCGCCATCCAGCCTTTGCGTCGCGCCTACGCCATGGAGATGGCGGCGCGCTCGTGGAGTACGAGCGGGCTCTGACCGTGGCGGATCCGAGCGCGTCCCAGTTCTCGATGACAGCGACCGTGCAGTACGTTCCCGAGGCAACGTTTCTCTCGGAGCCGGAGATGCAGGCTCGCTCGCCGCACCTGCGCGCCGTCGCCGAGGAGCTCAGCGGCCTGCGCGTCCTGCACCTGGAAGCCCAACGGATCCGCGAGCCGAGCGAGCCTGGCGCACCAGCGAGGCTCTCAACGGACGGCGCCAACCTGGCGGCTACGCTGGCGGCGCAGAGCCCCGGCGCGATCGCCGAGATCCGGGCGGACGTTGCGAGCCTCGTACCTGGAGTCCGCACCTTCGAGGTCGTCGTCGAGGGCGACACGCTCGTCGTGCAGATGGAAACGTCCGATGGCCAGCGCCTCCCCTCGCGTGTCCTCTCCGACGGGACGCTGCGCATCCTGGCGCTCTCGACAGCGCTCCGTGCAGACGCATCGAGCGCGTTGATCGCGATCGAAGAGCCGGAGAACGGGCTCCACCCTGCGCGCGTACGGACGCTCATCGAGCGGATCCTGGAGGCGACGCAGCGCCCGGTCGCCAGCGACACCGAATCGGCTGCCGCTGGCACTGCGCAGGTGCTGATCACCAGCCACTCTCCAGTCGTCCTCGCGGCCCTGATGGATCACCCGGAGTGCATCATGGCGCTCGACCTGGTACGGCTGGGCAGCGGGCTCCGGCATACACGGGTACGCAGGGTTGCGCCTGTCGGTGTCATCGATCGCGAACAGTACATCTCCACAGCAGAGCTCCGGCGCATTTTGGAGACAGCCAGCCCCGCGGAGCTCGCGGAGGCATGACGTATCTGTGTGCAGGGCTCTTCGCCGAGGGGAAAACCGACTATGCGTTGCTACTGCCGCTCCTCGATCAGCTGATCCCCGCGCTCGCCGCCAAGGTGCTTCCCGAGGTTCCCATGATCGGCCCGAGCGTGGGCATCGACGCCCCGGCCCGCACGTCACGGCGGCGCGACGTCCGGATCGCGGCCTCCATTCGCGCGTATTGGGAGCAATGTACGCTCTTCGTCATCCACTCGGATGGATCGGGCGATTCCGAGCGGACACAGCGCGAGCAGATCGAGCCGGGGCTGGAGCTGGCCCGGGCAGAGTTTGCCGATCTGGCGGCCGCAGCGTGCGTTCCTGTGCGCGAGATCGAGGCATGGCTCCTCGTCGACGCGCTGCCGTTCCAGAAGCTGCTGCCGCCGATGTCGCCGCTTCTGCTACCGGCGGATCCAGAGAGCGTGCTCGATCCAAAGCGTGCGCTGGAAGAGGTCCTCACAGCGAGCGGCGGCGGTCGCCTCTGCGGTGCCGATCTCTACGATTTCTTCGGCGCCAACATCGACCCTCGGACGCTACGCCGACTGCCCGCGTTCCGCCGGTTCGAGGAGCAGCTCGCCGAGGCGATTCTCGCGGCTGCGCGGCCTCGATTCGCGCACACCTGATCGAGCCACGAGCGGTACGACAGCCACTGCCGACGTCCCTGGAAGACGCACTCTCCAGATCGCCTTGAACGTAACGCCCCAATACGCAGCGTCTCACGGGGTGCGGCAGCCGAGCGCTACGGCGCCGCCCGCTCCTCCTCACGGATCGTCCTCCACCCACAGCCGCGGCCCGTCGTCCCGCCCCGGCGCCTTCTGCCCGACCAGCACCGCCCCCACCCAGACCGCCTTCGCCGGCTCCCCCGTATCGCCCGGCTGCGGCCCCAGCAGCGACAGCCTCACCACCCGCTCCCCCGGCGAAAGGTCGTCGCCCAGCCGGATCACCGCGCGCCCCACCCCGTCCGTGCCGCGCTTCTCCGTCGCCGCCTCCCACAGCGTCGCGCGCGTCAGGTCGCCGCCGCGGCCCGCCAGCACGCCTTCCGGGATCGTCACCCGCCGGAAGAACGCCGCCTCCCGCGACGCCGGCTTCGCCCCCTCGAGCCGGTACCGGATCCGATAGTCCGCGTTCTCCCCGGGCGTCACCACGAACAGCACCAGGTGCAGCGTCTCGCCCGCCTCCTGCTCGAACTCGTACGTCATCGGCCGGCCGCGCGTCAGCTCGAACACGTCGCGCCGGCGCACGATCGCCCCGCCGTTCGCCGGCGGCGCGTCCGTGTACGCCACCCCCGTCTCGCCCAGCCCCTCGACCTCGATCCGCCGCGCGCCCGCGGGCGCCGCCACCCGGAGCGACCCCGACAGCGCCACGATCGGCTCCTTCAGCGCCACCTCGCCGTCCACGCGCACCGCCACCTCCTTGCCCAGCGACGCGCGCGCGGCCCGGTAGATCACCGACAGCCGCCCGGCCCGCGCCCCCGCCCCGTCCACCCGCACGTCCTTCGCCACGAGCAGCGGCGTCCACGCGTCACCCGGCGACGGCTCCCCCGCCGACTGCCACGCCGGCATCAGCAGCCGACGGCGCACCGGCGCGTGCTCCGGGACGAGCACCCGCTCCGGCCGATCCGCGTTCGACCTCCCGCCCTCCCCCGCCCGCTCGATCCGCACCTGCTCGCGCAGATCCGAGAAGCGCTCCTTCCGCTCCAGATCGTCGAGGTTGAGCGCCCGCACGTCCGTCCACGTGCTCACGTCGAACGGCGCGTAGCGCCACGTCTCGTCCTCGGCCAGCGTGACCCGGTACGGCAGCCGGTACAGCGTCTCGTTCACGCCCGGCTCGATCGCGCGCAGCCGCAGGCGCGTCCTCGCGTCGCCCGTGATCTCGATCCGCTCCACCCCCGCCGGCGGCCGGAGGATCGCGAGCCGCGGCTCGGACGCGTCGAACCCCTCGTTCCACCACTCGAACCGCGATCGCGGGAGCGTCACCTTGAGCTCGGCCCGCTCCGACGGCCCAGGACCCCACCGCGCCACCACCGTCGCGTCGCCCTGGTTCGCGCCCCCGCTCGCGTCGATCTCGGTCCGGATCAGCAGCCCGAGGAGCTCTTGCCCGGGCGCCATCCGCGCGATCACCGGGTCGCTCGGATCCAGCGCCAGGTAGCGCACGATCCGCACGTCCGGCGGCGTCTGCAGCCGCGCCGGAGCCGCCTCCGCTCGCGCCGCGGGCGGCTCCGCGGCAGTCCCCGGCGGGAGCGCCTCCGGCGCGGCGCCGGGGCCGCCCGCGCCCGCGGGCGAGGGCATCGCCGGGTGGACGATCTCGCCGATCTGCTGCATCGCCTGCGCCTCCGGCGCGCCGAACCGCACGCCGAAATCCGGGCCGACGCCGTCGATCACCACCGTCCGGATGTCCTCCCGCAGGAGCCGCACGGTGGCCCTCCCGAGCGGGCCGAGCTCGACGCTCGCGGACCCGCTCGCGCCGTCGGCGACCCGCACCGCGCGGCCCGGCGGGCCCTCGATGTCGAGCGACAGCGGGCCGCGGAAGTTCAGCGCGGCCGCGCGGCGCTCGCCGATCACGAACTCGGACGCGCCGCGCCCCTCGGCGCGCGGGTAAGGCATCCGGAACCGCCGCAAGAGAAGGCGCGACATGTCGTAGTCGATCCCCTCGCGGCCCCCCGCCTCGAGCCGCCGCGCCCAGCCACGGAGCAGCTCCTTGCGCGCCGGCTCCGGCAGGTCGGCGAAGCCGAGCGCCGACGTCCGGAGCCCGAGCTGCCGCCGCTCCTCCGCGTCGAGGCTCTGCTCGTAGACCGCGCGCGACGCCTCGCTGCGCTGGTAGCGCCCCTCCAGCCGGGACAGGATCGTCAGCTCGCTCGGCACGCGCGCGCCGTCGCCGCCGTCGCTCCCCACCGCGGGCTTCGCCCGGAGCCGCACCTGCCCGCCCTGCGGGAGCACGTCGTGCGTGATGAGCAGCGTCGAGCGCGGATCCGTCACCGCGCCCCCGCCGCTCGCGAGCCGCGCCGCGTACTCGCCCTCGCCGAGCGGGCGATCCGGATCGCAGCTGACCCGGCTCTCCAGATCGATCGCGTGCCGCGCGACCTCCTCCCCGCGCTCGTTCACGAACGCCGCGACGAACCCGTACGGGTAACGCCGCGCCGAGTCGCAGGCGTCGGTCCTCACGCTCCCCCAGGTCGTCACCTCCACCGCGTCGATCTCGGCCGGGACCTTGATCACGAGGTCCCGCTCCGGCTCGATGTGGTAGGCGAGGATCTCGTCCTCGGCCGGCAGCGCGCTGCCCAGCGGCGGCGCGCTCGACAGCTGCGAGAGCGCGAACGCCGTCACCCCGAGCAGCGCCATCGCGATCAGCCATCGCGGGTTCAGCGCCCTGCGCGGCGCGCCGTCGCGGGCACGGAACCCCGCCGTCGCCAGGCGCGCCCGCGACGGCGGCCGCGCCGCCGCGCTCCCACGCGGCGCGGCCGCCTCGTGGCCCCCCGGCGCGCGGCGCTTCGCCGGGGCGGTCACGGGGCCCCCTGCTGCGGCGCCGCCCCGGGCCCGGCCGCCTCGACCCGGAGCGCGCTCGTGCCGACGGTGACCGCGCGCCGCAGCCGCGAACCGCCGGGCACGGCCGCGCCCGGCACCGCGACGAGCGCGCCGTCGATCGGCAGCAGCTGCGCCTCCCCCGGCCGCGCCGCGATGACCCACGGGCGCCCCGTGATCACGTCGCGCCCGATCTCCACATGGCACTGCGCCTCGCGCCGCGGCGCGGCCGGCGCGCTCCCGCGCAGCGCGGCCGCCGCCGCGGCGCGCGCCGCGGCCGCCAGCCCTGCCCGAGGCGCCAACGCCACCGCTGCCCGCGACGCGTCCGACCCGGCCCGCGACGCGTCCGCCACCGCCGCCCGCGTCGCGTCCGCCTTCGCCGGCCCGGCCGTCGGCGCCGCCTGCGTCGCGAAGTGCGCCCTCAGGTAATACGGGTTCCGCTCGGTCGTGTAGCGCCGGAAGGGCTCCATCGCAGCGGAGAGATCGCACGCCGCTGTCACACCCCGGGTCGGGCAGAGCTCGTCCCCGCTCGCGCCTGCGCCGGCGCTCCCCGCGCACGACGCGAGCGCCTGAGCGCGCGCGGCCACGTCGAGCGGCTCGGGCGTCACGCCGAGCCGCGCGAGCCGCGCCTCGAGGCGCGTCTCCCCCTGCCCCGGCTCGACGAAGCGCCGGAGCTCGAAGAAGCGCCGGACCGCGCTGCCCATGTACACGATCGCGAACCGCCCCTCGGCGAACCGCTTCGCGTAGGCCATCGCCATGTCCGTCGCTCCGCTGAACGGCACCTGCTCGCGCGTACCGTCGAAGATCCCCACGCGCAGCTCGAGATCGCGCAGCGTCTCCAGCAGCGGCCCCGCGAACGTCGGCACGTGCCCCGGCCGCACGACCTCGTACCCGAACGAGACCACCGCGTCCCGCTCGTAGGTCCGATCCGCCTCGATCGCCTGCACCGACAGCGCGTTGCCGCCGTCCCCGACCCAGACCTCGTGCGCCCGCTGAAAGTAGCTGCGCAGCCCCTCGGCGCGCCGCACGTCGGCGGCCCCGCCCGGCTCCGCCGTGGGCACCGCCCCGGCGAGCAGCAGCGACTGCGCCGAGAGCGCGTCGGCGAGCGCGAGCCCCGCGCCGAACACCCCGATCTGCCACCGCGGCGCGGGCACCTCGACGAGCATCGCGCCCGTCAGCGGCGACCTGACCGCCTCCGTCGAGGGCGGCGCGGGCAAGATGGCGCTTGTCGACGCCGCAGGCGGCGACGCCGACGCATGCGCCAGCACGAGCCACGCCGGGTTCCCGCGCCGCTCCGGGCCGCCCTCGGCCGGCCCGGGCTCCGCGATGCCCCACGCCGCCGGCGCCGCGTCGGTGCCGCCGATGCGCACCTCGCGGAAGCCGAGGCGCCCGAGGATCGCCCGCTCCCACGCGGTCGGCGGCGCCGCGCCGGATGCGCCGCCGGGGCGCGTCGCCGCCGCGATCAGCCGCGGCGCCACCACGGCGTCGAACAGCCTGAGCTCCTCGAGCGACGGCGGGCGGAAGCGGCCCGGCTGGACCTCCGTCAAGGACACCATCCGCTTCGCGAGCTCCTCCTCCAGCGTCCCGGTCCAGCGCACGGCCTCCGGAGCGCCGAGCGAGCGCGCGCCGACCGCCTCGGCGACCTCGCGCGGCACGTGCAAGCGCGGCGCGTCGCCGAGGGGCGTGGACGGCTCCGCCGCCGGGCGGAACGTCATCGCTGTCTCGGCGCCGAGCCCCAGGCCGATCGACACGACGGGCAGCCCCGCCGGCGAGCCGACCACGCTGAGCTCCGGCCCGTCGCCGCCGCCCGGCTCGACGAGCAGCACCTGGGGGCTCTCCATCGCGTCGATCATCGCGGCCACGAACGCCTCGTCGTGGCGGCGGATCGCCCCGTGGCGCGACAGGAGCACGACCCCGGCCGCGTCGAGCAGCTCCGCGACCCGGAGCGCCACCGCCGGCAGCGCCGAGCCGAGCTCGGTGGGCGCGGCCAGCACCAGCCACTCGGGCGCGGGCGCGGACATCGCGCTCCGGCCGACGCGCTTGCGGATCGCCGCCCGCGGCGCGCTCGGCGTGTCGTCCGGATCGTCGAACCGCGGGCTCAGCACGTACCACGGCCGCTCGCCGTCGCCCTCCCGCGCCACCGACACCCGCGCGCGCTCCGCCGCGCCGAGCAGCTCGTCCGCCGGCTGCCCGTCGCGCAGCACGCCGCGCGCGAGCCGGTGGGCGATCCGCCGCGACTCGATGTCGGCGGCGATCGCGGCCGCCCTCGGACGCGGGCCGGGCCGGGGCGCCGTGTCCGCCAGCACGAGCGACAGCGCGGCGCTCTCGATGCGCGGCAGCGGCCTCGCCGCGGCCGCGGGCGGCGGCGGCGCGCCGCCCCAGCCGAGCGCCACGAGCGCGTAACCGACGCCGTTGCCGACGAGGAACGCGGTGAACGACACCTGGATCGTCGGCATGATCACGATGCCGACGTGCTCCTTGTTCCACATCTTCACGGCGAGCAGGCTCGGGAGCAGGTAACCGAAGCCGAAGTAGTCGACCATCTGCAGCCCCGGCGCGTACCGCACCATGGCGAAGCCGATCGCCATCTTCACGAGGAAGCCGAGCACGTACACGAAGATCATCCGCCGCGGCCCCACGAGCAGCATCCGGGAGAACGGGCGGACCGAGGTGATCCAGCGCGAGAGGTAGAAGACGACCAGCGCCTCGATCGTCGTCGTGAGCAGCTTCGTCGGCTCGTACCACGCCACGGCGAGCAGGCCGGGCACGAGGATGCCGTTGTAGTCCCACCCGTAGCGGACGTTGTTGCGCGCGCCGAGCAGCGCGCCGATGACCAGGATGATGTGGGCCTTCGGCAGCTCGAGGAACTCGAGCGACAGGCTCTCGTTGAGCACCTGGAAGCGCGAGACCGAGAGGTTCGTCGTCCGGAGCAGCACGCCGAGCACGAGCGCCGTCAGCGCCGTGACGACCGCGAGCCGCGGCGCCGCGCGCAAGAAGCCGCTGTTCCAGAAGGCGTTCGCGATGAGCGGCACCAGCACGAGCCCGATGCTGTAGAGCTCCCGCGAGTGCACGAAGTCGTAGCGCGCCGAGACCTCGGGCACGACGAAGCCCTCGACGAAGAGCCGCACGATCACCGCGCCGACGATGAACAGGTAGAACCGCTCGCGCCCGAACGCCGTGGACCACGCGCCCGTCCGGGTGATCCAGCGGCCGATCAGCGCGACGAACAGGTACGTCACGATCGACTCCGCGACGATGAACACCGCGGTGACCGGGGCCGCGAAGAACACCGTCGCGAGGTAGCCGGGCACGACGAGCCCCGCGTACGTCCAGCCGAGCGTCTCGGTGAAGAACGTCCCGAAGACGAGGCCGATCAGGACCGCGGTGTGGAGGCTCCGATCGAGCCCGTTCGGTGGAAAGAGCGGCAGGTTCTCGAGCATGCGGCGGGGCGGCGGCGGCGGGGCGGGTCGGCGCGCGCCGCCGCCCGGCGCGGTTGCCAGGGCGGGCGCGCTACGGCAGCGTGGTGGCCAGGCCGATCGCGCTCGGCGCGCCCCAGCCCGTCGGGTAGTCCCAGCCGGGCCCCGCGGCAAAGAACTCCGTCTGGCCGCGCACGACGTCGCGGAACGTCGCCTGCACCGCGGGGGTCGTATAGAGGATCGAGTTGAGGAACCCGGCGCGCGGCAGGCCCTGCGCGGCGCGGTAGCTGTTCACCACGGCGATGAGCCCCGCGAACGCGGGCGCCGAGAACGACGTCCCCCCGTACGTCCGCCACTCGCCGAGGTAGTAGACCCAGTACGGCCTCGGCGAGGGCGCGGCGTGCATGGCGACGTCCGCGACCGCCCGCTTGCCGCCGGACCCCTCGACGACCCCGACCTGCCAGGAGGGGATCGGGAACGAGAGCGTCGGGCCGGAGCCGGAGCCGGACCAGGCGAGCTCGTCCTCGACCTCGCCGTCGTCGTCGAGCCAGAGCGACGTCCCGCCGACCCCGGTCACGTACGGGCTCGCCGAGGGCGTGTCGGTCTGCGCCGAGTCGCCGGTCGCCGCGACCACGGTGATCCCGAGCGCCGCGGCCATCTGCGCCGAGCGGTGGTACTGGAGCCGCACGGCCGGCGGCTCGGAGTCCTCGCGGTGGGCGAACGAGTCCGTGATGACCGACACCTCGCCGCGGCCGATGGCCTCGTTGAACGTGTAGACCATCGACGTGTTGCGCGCGTCGGGGCCCTGGTACACCACGAGGTCCGCGCCCGGCGCGAGGCCGCCCGACCACGCCACGTCGAGCGTCGACTCCACGTAGCGCGTCGCGACCGGCTCCATCGTCTGGACGACCTCGGGGTTCGCCCGCTCCACGCCGAGCGCCCGCCAGAACGACTGCAGGTCCTTGTACTTGAAGGTCGCGCCGATCGTGACCCCGAGCTTCACGCCCTCGCCGGTGAACCCGAGCTCGTAGAGATCGTCGACGTCGTACGCGCCCGCGATCAGCGCCGGGGTCAGCCCCCCGTCGACGCCGGCCGGCGGATCCGGCTCGATCTCCCCGGCCTCGCCCGGGAGCGCCCGCGTGCTCGCCGCGAGATCCGCGGTGATGATGCCGGTCGTGCGAACGGACACCCACGTCGGCACGGTGAGCTGGCCGAGGGAGCCGTAGACGTCGAAGGGCGGATTCCCCGCCTGAGGGTTCTCTCGCTCGAAGACCCGGAGCTCCGTGTCGAAGGCCTCGTTGAACTGGCTCACCGTGCCGGTGAACTGGATCAGCAGCCGGTTCGTGGCCGTGAAGTTCACCTGCATCCCCTGCTCCTCGAGCCAGAGCTTCACGAGGTGCACGTCGCGCTCCCGCGGCGCGTACGCCGCGATCCACTCGTCCCGGGTGAGGTACTGGCGGAACCGCGGGCCCGTCGGGTCGTAGATCTCGGCGATCCGCTGCTCGAGCAGCCCCGAGTTGCGGATGGGGAAGCCCATCAGCGCGCGGACCACCTCGTCGCCCCCGGCCACGCCCTTGTCGGTGTACACGCCCGGCAGCGGGCTCGGGATGCCGTCCGTGGCCTCGGTGGGCTCACGCTCCTCCTCGGTGAAGTCGGGCAGCTCGTCCGGCAGCTCCTCCCCACCGGCGCCGCCTGCCCCACCGCCGCCGGCCTCGGCCGCGCCGCCGCCGCCGCTCCCGGCCGCGCCGCCGCCGCCGCTCCCGGTCGCGCTGCTGGCGCCCCCGCCGCCTCCCGCGCCCCCGCTGCCCGAAGAGTCTGCGATTTGCACATCCGACTCGCAGCCACAGCTGGAGGCCGAGAAGGCCACGCTGCTGACCAAGCTGAGCAGACCAAGGACGGGCGCGGCACGAAGCACAGGTGAAGCACGGCGCATACGCACCAAGGATTCAAGCCCCTTCCGACAGGCCGATCCAGCCGAATCGTCACAGCGCGCTGACGTCGCATCACACGTGCGCCGCCCGCAACACAACGCGCGTCGGCGGAGCGTTGGGAGCACCACGTCGCACCCTGTCGCGAACCGCTACGCCGCGGAGCCGCGGCCAGGTCGGAGATCGCGGCGCCGCGTCCAGGTCGGAGATCGCGGCGCGCCGGAGGACGAGAGAGGCGGGCACAACGGCTGCGCCTGGGGCCCCAGGGAGCGACCTTCTCGTCGCACAGCCGATGTTTTTGGCGCGGCGGCCCCGGGTGGACAATTGTATTGATTCGACCACGATGCGACGCTCAGGCTGCTCGGGGCGTCCCGCGACCCCCTCGATGGCCGCGGCCTTCAGCGATTATGGCGAAGACTTACCGTCCGCGGATCCCCAAGCCCTTTCGCATCCCGCGCCCGATGGCCGCGCAGGCGGAGGCGACGCGCTTCGGGTGGCTCACGCCTGACGTGCTCTCGATCGTCGCGGGGGCGCTGATCGCCGCCGTGGCGCCGCTCGATCGGCTCGACTACGTGGCGCGCGGCCTCACCGCGTCCGCGCTCGCCGACGCCGCGCCGTCCGCGCAGGTGCTGCTCGTCACGGCCTCGCCCGAGGCGCTGCGCGAAGGGCTCTGCGAGCGCTCGCTCCCCGGGCTGCTCGAGCGCGGGCGCGCGCGCGGCGCGCTGCTGATCCCCCCGGCCGACGCGTTCTGCGGCGGCGGCGCCGCCGCGAGCCGCGCGGGCGCCGCGAGCGCCGCGGGCGCCGCGCCGATCGTCCGGATGCCGCCCGAGCTGCTCCGCCTGAGCGCCGGCGATGTCGTCGGCTTCTTCCCGCTCGCGGCGGGGGAGCGCGCGCCGGAGCTCGGCGCGCTCGGCGTCTCGGCGGCGCCCTGGGTGCTCAAGAAGGCGCCGCAGAGCGTCCCGGCGGTCAGCCTGCGCGATCTCGCGGACGGCCAGGTCCCCGCGAGCGCGCTCGAGGGCCGCATCGCCGTGGTCGCGGCGGGCGCCGGCGGCGTTGCGCCCCAGGCGGTCGCGACGTCGGCGCTGCCGCCGGCGAGGGGCGTCGCCGCGGTGCTCGGCGGGCTGCTCGACGGCGGCCGGCGCGCCTCGGCGCCGGCGTGGGTGCCGGCGCTGTTCGTGCTGCTCGCGGGCGGGCTCGTGAGGAGCGCGCGCCGCCGTTACGGGAGCCTGGTCGCCACGGCCGCGCTGTTCCTCTGCGTGTTCGCGCTCGCGGCGGGGCAGGGCGTGCTCGCCGCGCGGGCCGAGGCGAGCCTCATCGCGCTGCCGAGCGCGCTGTTCGGCCTCGCGGTCGCGTTCACGGGGGTCATGATCGTGCGCGGGCTCGTCGTCCAGCGCTCCGTCGATCGCGCCGCGGAGCTCATCCAGCGCGCCGCGCTGTTCCGCATGCAGGGCGTCCACACGCTGCCGGACGAGGAGTTCTGGCCGCGCGTGGCGCGCCTCGCGGAGCAGGCGCACCCGGCCGATCTCGTGCTCGTCGCGGAGCTGCCCGCGGGGAGCTGGCACCTCCGGTTCTGGAACGACAGGCAGGGCGGCGGCGAGAGCCTCGTCGCCGAGCTCCGCCGCGACGTCCGCCGCCCGCCGTACAGCAGCGAGCAGGGCGTGCCGGCGATCCGCCTCTCGCGCCGGTTCCTGGCGAAGCAGGACATGCCGGCGGTCGTGGTCCCGCTCATCGCGTTCGGCGAGATCGAGGGGTACGTGTTCTTCTGCGGCCCGGTCGCCGAGTCGACGTTCTCACGCGAGCCGGAGCGCGCCGAGCACGTCGGCCGCGAGCTCGCGCTGCTCCTGCGCAGGAAGCGCCTCGCGCGCACGGCGCAGGCCGGCGCGGGCGAGGCGCGCGGCGGCGGCTCGCCGGAGGACGATCTCGTCGAGGGCGCGCGCGTCGCGCTCGACGACCTCCAGCTCTTCGGCTCGATGCTGCGCAGCTCGCCCGTAGGGCTGCTGTACGCCGACGCCTTCGGCGACGTCCGCTTCGTCGCGCCCGAGTTCGCGAAGTGGCTGCGGGCGCGCGACGTCACGGTGCCCGCGGAGAGCGCGAGCGCGGCGCTCCCGCCCGGCTCGCTCACCCTGGGCGACGTCCTCGGCGCCACGTCCGCGAGCGACGCTGCCGTGTCGCTCTCCAGCGTGATGGCGAGCGACGACGGCATCGAGCTCAGCGTCAGCGCGCCCGAGCCGGCCGTGCTCTCGGTGCGCCCGCTGCGGCGCGAGTCGGACGGCTCCTCGTGGATCGCGGGCTACGTCGCCGCGCTGATCCCCGTCCAGCAGGCGGCCCCGGTGTCCGACAACGTGCGGCCGCTCGCGGTGCGCGACGCCGCCGACCCGCTCTGCGCCTTCCAGCTCGGCGACGTCGTGGCCGACGCCGTCGCGAGCGCCGCCCGCGCGACGGGCAGGGCCGTGCGGCTCGAGCCCATCCGCGGCGCCACCCACGCCCTCGGCCACCGCGGCGAGCTCGGGCAGGTGCTCGAGGCGTTCCTCACCGACGTCGCGGGCCGCGGGCTCCCTGGCCACGGCCCCGTGGTGTCGGTGCGCGAGGCGCCCCAGGGCGTGCAGCTGTCGATCCTCGACGTCGGCTTCGGCCTCGGGCTGCCGGAGTCCGCGCTCCAGCGCGTGCTCACCGCCCCTGGCTCCGCCCCGGCCGGTCTAGAGCCGCTCGGCCGGCTGATCGTGGCGGTCGAGGACAGCCACGGTCACGCCGAGCTCAAGACCAACGACGGCTGGGGCATCACGCTCACGGTGACGCTCCTCAGGGCGCACCCGCGCGCGTTCGTTTCCGCCAACGAGGGCGGCAAGCCGGCCGCGCAGCAGAACGTCATCGCGATCGGCAGGGCGGGGCCGAAGTAGGCGCGGGCGCCGGGGCGTGGCGTGATCAGGTCGCGGGCACGACGGTGATCTCGCCGGTGGTGTAGAGCGCCGAGGTGTCCCAGGCGAGGCCTGGGGCGAGCGGCACGGTGATGTTCACGGCGGCGAACGTCCCCGCGAGGTCACCGCCCCAGCCCAGCAGGGCGATGGTGTCCCCGACCTGAAACGACACGGAGCTGTCGGCCGGCACGACCTCCAGCGCCCCATCGACGAGGAGGTCCCCGTCGACCTCGAGAAGCGGCGAGGGGCTCGATCCCCCGACGACGATCCTCAGGGTGGCCCCCGGCCCCTGGCTGTAGTTGCCGACGATGGCCGTCGCCGGGTGAGCCTCTCCGACCGAGAGCTCGCCCGACTGCGTGTTGGCGAGATCTCCCACGAAGCTGCCGGTTTCGAGGCGCCCGCCGGCGAAGTCGAGGTCTCCCTCCTCGACCTCCATGGCGCCCGCGATGAGGTCGCCGTCCTCGAGGCGCACGGAGGGCCCCAGGTAGGGATAGAGGCCGACGGCCTTCGGCGCGGTCCGGAGGAGGCCGTCGATGCTCACGAAGGCGTCCTTGCCGACCACGATCGACGGAGACCGATTGCCGCTGGCAAAGACGGTGACGTCGCCGCTGTTGAGCCATGACGCGTAGACGTCATTCACCTTGATGAAGGCCCCGCCGAGCTCGGAATGGATCTCGGTATCTTCCGTCACGAGGGTCCCGTACGCCCCGATGGTGAGCTCGCCATTCCCTTGCACCGTCCCTACGCGAAAGAGCCCCTGGTTGGTCCACGTACCACCCCAACCGCGCACGCTGGCCGCGGGGCGCATCAGAGCGTCTCGGTAGCCGATCCTGGCATTGATCGTGGAGACCTCGGCCCGGTCGATGTCCAGCGTGCCGAGGCTGTACATCCCCACGACGAACTCTCCTGTGCTCACCCACTTCGTCGCGGAGCCTGCCGCGGTCACGTGGCCGTTGCAGCTCGAGCAGCCCGACGCACCGCCGATGTAGACATTGTTCGAGAAGAAGCTCGCCCCTTGCTTGAGCTCGACGCTGCCCTGCGCCCTGAGGCCGACGTACGTATCCCCCAGGCTCGTCACGGTGGCGTCATACCCTTCGACGCGCAGGACCCCGTGGTTCTGCGAGGAGCGATCGCCCACCACGAGATCCTCGGTGAGCACCTCGGCGCCGCTCTGGACGACGAGCAGCCCATGACACTCATCGCCGCTGACGCAGATCTGGATGGATCCGCTGTTGGTCCACTTCGAGCCGTACCCGATGACCTGAACCGTGCCGTTGCGATCATTCCCCACCAATGCGCCCGCGCTGAACAGCTGCCCGCCGCTCGCGACGATCACCTCCCCGCTGGTGAAGGTGGGCTCCCAGGGGTTGCTCGCGCCGCCCACGCGGAGGGTGCCCGACCCCAGATCCCACGGGTCGCTTGGGTTCTGGGGCGACACATCCCCCGTGATGGTCACGTATGCATGAGCTGTTCCCGCCGTGCCCAGCGACGCCGCCGCGAGCAGGGTCGATAGAGCATATCGAATGTGCTTGTCCATAGATCGTACCCTCCGCCAATGGTCCAATGGCCATGAGAGCCCACCATCGCCCTGATGCCCCCGCGACGCGGGAGCGTCATGCGCGCGCAGTCCCCCACGATTGACTCTATAGATGGGTCAGTCGACCATGGCAACACAATTTAGTAATTTAGTTGCATTTGGTCATTTGTGCGTTCTGGCGTGCATTTGGCGTGCATTTGGCGTGCATTTTGGTCCGGACGAGATGGTCCAGGCCGCAGAGAGCAGGCCGCGAAACTCCGCGGCTCCCACTGCCGGGAACCGCAGAATCAAGCGCGGCTGGACTCCGAGCGACTCGGTCGATGGTCGATGGTCGATGGTCATGAGAGCCCGCCGTCGCCCTGACACCCCCGCGACGCGGGAGCGTCATGCACGCGCGGTCTCCCACGGTTGACTCTATAGATGGGCCAGTCGACTATGGCAACACAATTTAGTAAGCCGCCGCATCTTCGCGTTTGTGGCGTTTGCGGCGTTTGCGGCGTTTGGAGCGTTTGGGTCCGGACGGGACGGTCCAGGCCGCAGAGAGCAGGCCAGGAGCTCCCGCGGTTTTCCTGGCCGGGCACCGCGGGATCGCCGGAATGAGGGGACCGCCAAGACGCCATAAGACGCCAAGATTCTTGTGTTTTTCTTGGCGTTTCTGGCGCGCTTGGCGCACTTGGCGGCTCCAAGGACCCCACCTTCGGCCAAAGTACCCCACCACCCATCGCCTCGTAGACGGGGCGAAGCCCCCCGGACGTCCCACCGGGCGCCACGCGCCCCCGCCCTGCTCCCGTCTAGCAACGGCGCTTCCAGCGCGAACCGGCTGGCCCGATCGATCGCACCACCAGCGGAGTCGGCTGCGGCTCATCGCGCTCTCCTCGAACGCAGGTGATGCCCGATGGTCCCCACCGGTCACCGCGAATCCACACGGCGTACGCCCCTCCGATGCCGCGCGCGGCCGAGACATTCACGCCGAGAAGCGACGACGCGCTCTCCAGAGGAGGCTCGCCGCGCGGCAGCGACCGACGCGGGACCCGTCAGCCGCTCCCTGCAGACGCGCTCTCTGCTCTGCGCGCGGGACGCGATGATGCCGAGACATGGAGCGCCGCATCACGCCCGGCGCTCCTCGACGTCCGGGAGCGAACGCGATCCATGGAACGCGACGCAGCCGATCCGCTCTGCGCCTTCCAGCTCGGCGACGTCGTGGCCGACGCCGTCGCGAGCGCCGCCCGCGCGACGGACCGGGCCGTGCGGCTCGAGCCCATCCGCGGCGCCACCCACGCCCTCGGCCACCGCGGCGAGCTCGGGCAGGTGCTCGAGGCGTTCCTCACCGACGTCGCGGGCCGCGGGCTCCCTGGCCACGGCCCCGTGGTGTCGGTGCGCGAGGCACCCCAGGGCGTGCAGCTGTCGATCCTCGAACCCTCGCGAAGACACTCGCTCGTGACAAGGATCGACGGAGCCCCGGCGCTGCCGCGTCGACCAGCTCCCGCAGCAGCGCGAGACCGTGATGTACGCCTTCTCAGAACGCACCGACTACAGAGTTGAGTGCTGCGGGCGAGTTTTGCGCAATACATCCTACAGAGCTGAGCGCTGCGGGGCGGGCTCCGTGGAGCACATCCTCTAGAGTTGAGTACGCGACCGGGATCTACCGCGCTGCGCGCGGCTCGGCAGCGCGCTGGGCCGCTCCGGCCCCCAGCCTGTCGATCCAGGTCGCCGCCTCGTCCACGGCCGATCTCGCGAGCGCCGCATCGAGCGTCACGCCCGCGCGCGCGAGGGTGCCGAGGTCGTGGAGCCGCGCGAGCACGGCGTGGGCCTCGACGGGAAGCCCGCCGCTCGGCACCAGCTCCCGGTACACCACCGCGACGAGGGCCGCGTGCGACTCGGGCGCCGGCCCTTCCAACAGGCCCGTGATGGCCCCGGCGAGCGCCTCGTAAGCGGCTCGGGCAGCGTCCGCGGCGAAGCCCGCGTCCAGGACCACCTGCGCGAGCCGCAGTCGGTCCTGCGCGGCCCTCTGCGCGGCCTCTACTCGCGGGCAATGCGCGCGCGGGCGATCTCCGCCCGCCTCCGCGGCCTCCCCGCCGCCCGCCTCCGCGGCTTCCCCGCCGCCCGCCTCCGCAGCGCCGGCGAGCAGCGCCGCCGGCGCGGCCTCCTCCGCGGCGACCTGCGCCACGGAGGCTCGCGCCACGGCGCCGCTCGCCGGCGCAGCCTCGCTCGCCGACCATCCGGCAAGCAGCGCCGGCGCGGCCTCGCTCGCCGGCCATCCGGCAAGCAGCGCCGGCGCGCCCCGTCCTCCGGCCGCGTCGCCCGCCGCGGGCAAGGCCGCATGCACCTCCTCCGCTACCCCCTCCGACGCCGCGCCCATCGCTCCCTCCTCGGCCGCCGCCAGCACCTGCCGCATCTCGCGCAGCACCACCGAGAAGCTCGGCGCCGAGAGCTCCTCCACCGTGGCGTCGGCGCGGAGCGACGCCACCAGCACCTTGCGCTTCTCGCTCAGGATGCCCTCGATGCCTCGCTCGATGCCCTCCTCGGCGCAGAGGTAGGTCACGCTCACGCTGCGCCCCTGGCCCAGGCGGTGCGCGCGGGCCGTGCGCTGGTCGAGCCGCGCCGGGTTCCACGGCAGATCCAGGTGCACGACGTAGCTCGCCGCCTGCAGGTTGAGGCCGACGCCTCCGGCGTCCGTGCTCAGGAGCACCCGCACCGCCGGGTCGTCCCGGAACCGGTCGAGCAGCGCCGGGCGTCGGTCCGTCGGCACGTCGCCGTGGAGCATGGCGTGACCGACGCGCAGCCGGTCGAGCCGCTCGCTGGCCAGCTCGAGCATCCCCACCCACTCGGAGAACACGATGACCTTGTTCCGGGGCTGCGCCGTCACCTCGGCGATGAGCGCCTCCAGCTCGTCGAGCTTCGGAGACGCCTTCTTGCGGCGCCTCGGATCGCACAGCTCCAGGGCGTTGCACGCCTGCCGCGCCTTCATGAGCATCATCATGAGCCGGTCCAGCTCCTCCTTGCGCAGCGCCCGGCGCTCCGCGATCGCGAGCAGCCGGGCCGCCTGCGCGCGGTAGTCCGCCTCGAGCTCGCGCTGCTCCCGCGTGAGCGGCGTGTACCGCGTCTGCTCGAGGAGCGGCGGCAGATCGAGCAGCACCTCGGCCCGCTCGCGCCGGAGCGCGACCGGCGCGACGCGGCGGCGCAGCTCGCCGAGGTTCCGGTAACCGACGATCCTGCCGCGCTCGTCCTGGCGGTGGAAGTCGGCGTTGAACCGCCAGAGCGGCCCGAGCAGCGCGGGGTCGACGAGCTGCAGCAGCGCATACAGGTCGTCGAGGCGGTTCTCGACCGGCGTCCCCGTGAGGACGAACAGGAAGCGCGACGGGATCGCGCGCAGCGTCGCGGCCGTCTTCGTGCGGAAGTTCTTCGCGCGCTGGGCCTCGTCGAGCACCAGCACGTCCGCCGCGAGCGCCTTGAGCCGCGAGAGCTCGCGCCAGGTGAGCTCGTAGCTCAGCACCGTGTACGCCGCCTCCATCGCGAGCGCCCCCGTGCGCTGCGCGGGAGAGCCGCCGAGCACCGCGGCGCGCTCGCCCGTCCACCGCGCGATCTCCTGCGCCCACTGGTGCTTGAGCGACGCCGCCGTGACGATGAGGACCCGCCGCGCCTCCCCGCGCCGCCGCAGGAGCTCGCACGCCGCGATCGCCTGGAGGGTCTTGCCGAGGCCCATGTCGTCGGCGAGCAGCGCCCGCCCGTTGCGGAAGAGGTGGAGCACGCCCTCGCGCTGGTACGGGAAGAGCGGCAGCCCGAGAGCCTCCAGCGCGCCCTGCTCGCGGCCCGCCCGCGCATCGAGCGAGCGCCGGCGGCGCTTGCGCCAGATCGCCCCAGCGAGCCGCTCCGCCGCCGGCAACGCCGCGTGGACGATCCTGGACGCGGGCGCGTGATTCCCGAGACCTCCCTCCGACGCCATCCTCAGGAGGCCGCCGGCCTGCACGAGGCGCGCGCGCTCCTCGCGGAGCGACGCGGGCCATGCGCCGACCGCGAGCAGGCGCAGGCCGTCCTGCGCGTCGACCGTGAGCGTGGGCCGCGCCGGTGCGTCGATCCGGGCGAGCGCGCGGCGCCACGCCGGACGCTCCGCGACCGCGCGGCGCACGGCCTCGAGGTGCTTGCACGTGCCGAGCTCGTTGCCCAGGAAATCAGGGCAAGAGCAGGTGTCGTGGCGCGCGCCGGCGTCCACGAGATCGACGACGTACCGCCCCCCGCTCCCGCTCGCCACGGCGTAGTCGCCGTCGACTCGACCGCTGAGCGGCGTGACGGAGAAAGGCTCGCTGTGCGCTCGATAGACACGCACCTCACGCTCGTACCGGCGGACCGCGTCGGTGTCCTCGTAGTCATCGCATCGCGGGGAATCCCAGCGGGTCGGCTCGATCGAGACAGGGCGCACGGCGCAGCTTTGCCGCAGCCGCCGGGTTATCGCAACAGCCCAGAGGAGCGAACCGAGCATTGCATTTGGAGCCAGCTATTTCTCACCAGATCGACCGCGCCCACGGCCCAGCCCCCTCGCGCGGGACGGAGAACGCGCGAGCTCGAGCATGAAAGGGACTACTTGATCCGACTCCCGAACTCTTGCCGCAAACCGACCCGGAGGTTCCGCAAGCGGCAGAGTCGTCGAAGAGGGGGGTGAGCGCCATCGGCGTCGGCTCCACGCCGATGCGGCTTTGCCCAGAGAGAGCCCACATGAAGGCGGGAAGCGGGAAGATCATCAAGGTCGTCTTCCCGCCTTCCTCCATGTTCAAATTTGACCACTACCCGAGGGCGACGTTCTCTATTCGATCGAGAGGATGACGGCATCGTCCGTCACATGGGCCACGTCGAGCGTTCCGGTGAAGAGCTCCTCGAACGTGAAGTTGCGGAGGACGAGCGTGTAGCTCCCCTCGCCGATCGCCGCCGCCGCGTCCGAGAACGAGTGCTCCAGGCTGTCGATATCGATGTCCACCTCGAACCCGCGCGACGCGATCCAATAGGGATTTCCCTCGACCAGCACGGGCACCAGGGCGCACTCGTCGTTCGTGGGTTCGCCGCCGATGAAGTCGGTTTCCCCGACGCCCCAGGCCCCGTCCACGAACGTCGCGCAGCCCGCCGTGGCGGCGTCGTCGGGGGCGATCGCGAGCTCCGTCCTGTCGAGGCTGGTGCCGCCCGAGCCGCCGCCCTCCGCATTGCCGCCCGTGCCCGCGCCACCTCCGCCTTCGGCGCTGCCGCCCGTGCCCGCGCCACCTCCGCCTTCGGCGCTGCCGCCCGTGCCCGCGCCGCCGCCTTCGGCATTGCCGCCCGTGCCCGCGCCGCCTCCGCCTTCGGCGCTGCCGCCCGCGCCCGCGCCGCCGCCGCCTTCGGCACTGCCGCCCGCCCCCGCGCCGCCTCCGCCTTCGGCACCGCCGCCCGCGCCCGCGCCACCGCCGCCTTCGGCACTGCCGCCCGCCCCCCCGCCGCCGCTACCAAAGCTGACCTCATCATCCCCGCAGGCGACCAGCATGCACCCAAGAAAGACGATCGAACTCCACTTCATGCGCACCTCGGCTCTCTGTGACGCGCGGCAGCGTAACATGAGCTACAGATGCGCAAAAATACCGGCCCTGGCGGCTGCACCCGCGATCGCGCAGCGCGCGCTGCCCCGCGGCCCACGCGTGCCGGCGTGAGCGACGCCGCCCCCACCGCTCCGTCAGGGAGCCTTCGTCAGCTGTCGAAGGAAGGATGCTCGCCGACGCGGAATGACGCTCGATGCATCGCCAGCGCCGCGGCGCGTCCGGCGAGGACGGCCGCCGCTCCCCCGCCCTCCTGCCGCGCTTCTTCTCAGTTCTCGGCCCCTCAGGACCCGATCCGGATCCGCTTCTTCAGCGCGGCGAGCTCGTCGTCGACCGCCGACCCGCCCGGCTTGTCCGCGCTGCCGGCGCCGGCGCCGCCGCGGCCGTGCTCGAGCTGGGCGAACTTCGCCTCCAGCTCGGCCGCCGACAGCCCGCCGCCGGAGATCGCCTCCTCGATCTCGCGCGACGCCGCGACCTGCGCCACCTGCCCCTCGACCTGCTCCTCCATGCGCCGGAACTCGGAGAAGGCGCTCTGGCCGCCCCTCGCCCCGAGCCCCTCGGCCCCGCCGCCGGCGCGCTGCTGCTGGATCTGCGCCGCGAGCGTGCCCTTCCGCGCCTGGAACTCCTCCTGCTTGGCCTCCATGCGCTCGAGCTCGGTCTTCATCGAGAGCACCGCCGAGCGCTGCTCCGCGCGCATCGCCTCGGCGCGGTCGCGCTCGCCCACCACCCGCTTCTTCTGCACGAGCGCCTCGCGCGCGAGCTTCTCGTCGTTCGCCTTCAGCGCGAGCTCGGCGCGCTTCTCCCACTTCTCCGCCTCGGCGTCGAGCTCGTCGACCTTCTTGCGCAGCACCTTCTCGGCCGCCACCGCGTCGACCAGCTCCTTCCGCGCCGCGCGGACCTGGTCCTTCATCTCCTCGACGATGAGATCCAGCGACTTTTTCGGATCTTCCGCCTTGTCGAGGAGCGCGTTGACGTTGCTCGAGATGACCTTTCCCATCCGGTCGAAGATGCCCATGCCGCTAGCGTGCACCGCCCCGCCGCCCCTGTAAAGCGCCCGCGCGCGGGGCCGCGGGCGCCCCCCCGCGGCCCCGGGGAGACCGGCGATCAGGGAGGCGGCGGGTACGCCGGACCGAAGCTCGACTCCACCGACGACCGCGTCGTCAGCAGCGGCGTCTTCAGCGTCTCGTCCTCGTACAGCGGCCTCACCACGCAGGTGTCCTCCCCGCACTCCCCCCCCTCGACGAACGCGACGTCGGCGACCAGCCAGTACCGGGTGCTCCCGTCGGCCGGCGCGAACGTGACGGGCGCCTCCGGGTCGTAGAACCCCGTCGGGCCGAGATCCGCCCCGAGGGAGCCATTGCAGAAGATCTTGATCCGCGGGTGAACCGCGTAGTTCCGGCCATGCGCCGAGTAATAATGGACGCCGATCCGCGTCCACTGCCCGAACGGCGGAAAATCCACGTTGATGTTCTCGGGCGCGCAAAAATCATCGCTGTCCGGGTCCGTGACGTCGGGGTCGCACGTGATGTTGTCGATATCGAGCCGCGGGTTGTAGCAACCCTTGCCGAGATCGCGCCACGCCTGCCCGGCGCCGCGAGGGGCGTAATAACACGTGTTCTTGGCCTCCTCCGGATCCGCATACCAGCTCACCGGCTCCGGCGGCGACGCGACGTCGCTGAACCACCGCAGCTCCGGATCCGACCCCAGCGTGTCCACGGTGCAGTTGTTGTAACCGCAGTCGTCCGGCGAGCCCGCGACCGCCCACGGCCGCGTGTCGCCCGGCTTGTGCAGGTGCAGATCGAGATCCACCCCTTCGCCGCCGAGGTCGTGCTCCCACTCGAGCTCGACCCGGAGGCCGGGCGCGCCGACGTAAAGGGCGTACTCGCACGAGTCGGTCGCGCCGTCGGCGAGGCGCTTCGTGTAGATGACCGTGTACTCCCCCGACTGGAGCGGCTTGTAATCATCCGCCGGGCTCGCCCCGGAGACCGCCGGACACGGGTCGATGCCCGCGGGGCAAACCACGCTCCAGGTCTCCGAGCCAGGCTCGGCGTCCACGCTGAACGTGCCTGTCCCCTCCTTCAGATCCACGTTCGCGAACGGAGGTACCCTCAGCGCGTGGCACCCCGCGGGGTTCTCGCTGAAGCACGCCTCGGTCGCGTGGCTGCCGCCAACGCAGGGCCCCCAGACGCCCACCTCGTTGCAAAGCTCGGTGCCCGGAAAACACCCCTCCGCCCCGCGGTACGACGGATCACCCATGAAGCACGCGTGCGCCTGCCCCGCGACGCAGGAGCACGTCTCGTCGACCTGACCGTCGCAGTCGTCGTCGAGGCCGAGATGGTTGAGATCGCAGAGCTCCTCCGGACCGCACTGGGTCCCGCACGGGTTCACGGCAGCGTCGCCGGCGCCTGCGTCGTCGTCGCCAGGGGCAGACCCGCCAAGGCCGTTATCCGGAACGAAATCACCGCTGCCGCTGCCGCCCCCGGACGCGCCGCCGCCGCCCGCGCCACCGCCGCCGTCGCCGGGCGCACCGCCGCTCGCGCCGATCTCGACGTGCGGACCCGAGGCGTGGCAGCCGACCGCGACGAACGCACCCGATGTCGCGGCCCCGAGAAATGCGAGGAGCGCAGAGGAGACGCCGAGATGACGCATGAAACCTCCATGTCTCGCCAGCGCGCGGTGGAGCCGCTCGGGCAGTCAGGCGCGCCCGGCGAGACACCGGCGATGAACAGCGAGGTTCCTGGTTTAGCAGACCTGGCGCAATACCAAAGCTCGCACGAGCATAATCAAAGCACGCTCGTGAGAACGGATGTCCCGACGCCCTGTCCGGGCGTATGTCGCCGGAGGGTGGGTGTCAGTCCGTCGCGCGCGGACCCCTCGCGGCCTCGGCCGCGAGCGCCGCTTGCGCCGCGGCGAGGCGGGCGATGGGGACGCGGAACGGGGAGCAAGACACGTAATCGAGCCCCGCCCGCTCGAAGAACGCAATCGAGCTCGGGTCGCCGCCGTGCTCGCCGCAGACACCGAGCTTCAGCCCGGGCCGCGCCGCGCGCCCTCGATCCCGCCCGATCTCCACGAGCTCTCCGACGCCGGGCACGTCCAGCGACTGGAACGGATCCTTCGTGAAGATGCCGGCCTCGACGTACGCGCCGAGGAACCGGCCCGCGTCGTCGCGCGAGATGCCCAGGCTCGTCTGCGTGAGATCGTTCGTGCCGAAGCTGAAGAACTCGGCCTCCTCGGCCAGCTCGCCGGCCCTGAGCGCGGCGCGCGGGAGCTCGATCATCGTCCCGAACCGGACGTCGACCCGCCGCCCCTTCTCGGCGAAGACCTTCTCGGCGACCCCCTCGACGAGCGCGCGCGTGAGGGCGAGCTCGCGCCGGGTCATGCTGAGCGGGATCATGATCTCCGGCTCCACCTCGATGCCCGCCGCCGCGACCTCGCACGCCGCCTCGAGGATGGCGCGCGCCTGCATCTCGTAGATCTCCGGCGACGTGATCGCCAGCCGGCAGCCGCGGTGGCCGAGCATGGGGTTGTACTCGGCGAGCTCCTCGCTCTTGCGCTGGAGATCCTCCGCGGAGACGCCCGTCGCCCTCGAGAGCTGCTGGAGCTGCGCCTCGTCCTGCGGCAAGAACTCGTGCAGCGGCGGATCGAGCAGCCGGATCGTCACCGGCAGGCCCGCCATCTCCCGGAAGACGCCCACGAAATCGCTGCGCTGGAACGGGAGCAACTTCGCGAGCGCGCGCCGCCGCCCGAGCTCGCCGTCCGCGAGGATCATCTCGCGCACCGCCTGGATGCGCTCCTCGTCGAAGAACATGTGCTCGGTGCGGCAGAGCCCGATGCCCTCGGCGCCGAAGTTGCGCGCCGTCCTCGCGTCGTGCGGCGTGTCCGCGTTCGACCGCACCCGGAGGCGCCGGACCGCGTCGGCCCAGGCCATGAGCTCCTCGAACTCGCCGCTCAGCGCCGCCGGGATGGTCGGCACCGCGCCGAGGTAGACCGTGCCGGTGCCGCCGTCGAGCGTGATGAGATCGCCGTCCTTCACCGTGATCGAACCGGTCGCGCGCCCGTGATCGTCGTAGATCGTCACCGCCATCCGGCCCTGGCTCACGCTGATGGCCGAGCAGCCGGCGACGCAGCTCTTGCCCATCCCCCGCGCCACCACGGCCGCGTGGCTCGTCATGCCGCCGCGGGCCGTCAGGATGCCGCGCGCCGCCTTCATGCCGTGGATGTCCTCCGGCGACGTCTCGGACCGCACGAGGATCACCGCCCTGCCCTGCCCCGCGCGCCGCTCCGCCTCGTCCGCGCTGAACACCACCTGCCCCGTCGCCGCCCCGGGGCTCGCCGGCAGGCCGCGCGCGAGCAGCGACTTCGGCGCGCTCGGGTCGATGCTCGGGTGCAGCAGCTGATCGATCGAGCCCGGATCCACCCGCAGGATGGCCTCCCGCTGGCTGATCAGGCCCTCCTTGGCCATCTCGACCGCGATGCGCACGGCCGCGCGGCCCGTGCGCTTGGCGGTGCGGCACTGGAGCAGGAAGAGCTCGTTCTGCTGGATCGTGAACTCCAGGTCCTGCACGTCGCGGAAGTGCTGCTCGAGCTTGCCCTGCACCTCTACCAGCGCCGCGTACGCCGCGGGCATCCGCGCCTCGAGCGAGCTCTCGTCGTCTGCACCGCCGCCCTCGCCGGGCCTCGACAGCGGGTGCGGCGTGCGCACCCCCGCGACGACGTCCTCGCCCTGCGCGTTGGGGAGCCACTCGCCATAGAAGCGCCGCTCTCCCGTCGACGGATCGCGCGTGAACGCGACCCCCGTGCCGGAGTCGTCGCCCAGGTTGCCGAACACCATCGCCTGGACGGTGCAAGCTGTCCCCCAGGCCTCCGGGATGTCGTGCATCTTCCGGTACACCTGGGCCCGGTGGTTCTTCCAGCTATCGAATACGGCGCCGATCGCCCCCCAGAGCTGCGCGTAGGGATCGTCGGGGAACGGGCGGCCCGTCGCCCCGAGGACGATGTCCTTCTGGCGCTGGATCAAGGCCGCGAGCGACTCCGGATCGAGCTGGGAGTCGGGCACCTTGCGCTCGAGCTCGGCGGAGTTCAGGCGCGTCGCGTCGACGCCGAGCTTCGCGGCGGCCTGCCTGCGCGCGCGGCCGAGCGCCTCCTCGAAGCGGTCGCGGGGCACGCCGAGCACGATATCGGCATACGCCAGGATGAACCGCCGATAGGCGTCGAGCGCGAATCGCTCGCTGCCCGTGCGCCGCGCGAGCCCCCGCGCGATCTCGTCGTTCAGGCCGAGGTTCAGGATGGTATCCATCATTCCCGGCATGGACGCGCGCGCGCCCGAGCGGACGGACACGAGCAGCGGCGCCTCGGGGCTGCCGAACCCCGCGCCGCGCAGCGACTCCAGCCGGCCGATCGCTGCCTTGATCTCGTCCTCGACGCCGGCGGGGAGCGCCTTGCCCGAGGCGTAATAGGCGTTGCAGACCTCGGTGGTGACCGTGAAGCCCGGCGGCACCGGGATGCCGAGGCGGGTCATCTCGGCGAGCCCCGCGCCCTTTCCGCCGAGCAGATCCTTCTGCTGTGCGTCCCCGTCCGCCTGCCCCGCGCCGAAGAAATATATCGATCTCCCCATGGCGGGCGCACGCTAGACCGTCCTCGCAGTCAGGTCGAGAGCCGTCGAACGGCGGAATGGAGGTGCGACGGACGGACGGCCGCCGACGGCCCCACTCCGATCCAGAGCCGTCGGAACCGCGGCGTGCGCCTCACGCGTGCAGCTCACAAAAATACCGGCTCTCGACGGCGGACGAGCTATGAAGCCGCGCATGAAGCGCTTCTCTCTCGTCCTCGTTGCGATGTTCGCCGTCCCCCTCACCGCGTGCGACCAGAAGCCCGCCTCACAGGCGATCGCCGACGCGCCGGTGAGCGCCTCGGTCAAGCCCGCCCCGCCGCCGGCGCCCACCCCCGAGCCCGCCGCCTCGCCGCAGCCGCCGCCCGAGCCCGCCGGCCTGCCCGCGCCGCCGGACGTCGCGGCGCCGCCGGCCGACGCGCAGAAGACGGCATCGGGCCTCGCGTCCAAGGTGCTGGCGCCGGGCAAGGACACGGCGCATCCCGGCCCGGACGACAAGGTGACGGTCCACTACACGGGGTGGACCACGGACGGGAAGATGTTCGACAGCTCCATCGTCCGCAACGAGCCGGCCACCTTCCCGGTGGGCGGCGTGATCAAGGGGTGGACGGAGGCGCTCCAGCTCATGAGCAAGGGCGAGAAGCGCCGGCTCTGGATCCCCGGGGCCCTCGCCTATGGCGACACGCCGGCCCAGCCGGGCGCCCCGGCCGGAATGCTGGTGTTCGACGTCGAGCTGCTCGACTTCGCCCCCGCGCCGAAGCCGCCGCCCGCGCCGAAGGACGTGAAGGCCGCGCCGAAGACCGCGAAGAAGACCGCCTCCGGGCTCGCCTACCAGGTCCTGCAGAAGGGCACGGGCACCGAGCACCCGAAGCCGACGAGCCGCGTCGTCGTCCACTACACGGGCTGGACGACCGACGGGAAGATGTTCGACAGCTCCATCGTCCGCGACGAGCCGGCCACCTTCCCGGTGGGTGGCGTGATCAAGGGGTGGACGGAGGGCTTACAGCTGATGGTGAAAGGCGAGAAGGCGCGATTCTGGATACCGGCCGACCTCGCTTACGGCGACAAACCCACACGGCCCGGCGCGCCCGCCGGCATGCTGGTGTTCGACGTCGAGCTCATCGACTTTCGCTGAGCCGTCGGCCGGCGCTTTACATCCGGCCGACTGCCTGGTCACATGATGGCTGCGAGCGGCCAGGCATGCTGACATCCATCCGACTCAGGAACTTCAAGAGCTTCGCCGATCAAACGGTGGAGCTGTCCCCCTTCACGCTGCTGCTCGGGGCCAACGGCTCCGGGAAGAGCAACTTCCTCGACGCCCTGCGCTTCCTGCAGGGCGTCGGGCTGGATCTACCCCTGTGCGACATCTTCCGCGGCCGCGTCGACGGCAGGCGCGAGGTGTGGCCGGGCCTGCGCGGCGGCACGCAAGGGGCCACGCACAGGGGCGCCAAATCGTTCACCATCGAGAGCCGATGGGCGATCGGGAAGGAGGAGCTCACACACAAGATCACCTGTCAGGTCGAGCCTGACGTGATCGTGGAGCACGAGTCGCTCGAGGCGAAGTCGGCCGGGGGCCCGCTCTTCGACACGCCGGCGTCGGCGCTGAAGGGGCTGGAGGGGTTCGCCTCGGGCGGAGCGATGAAGGCGGCGTCGAAGAAGGGCCGCTCGATGCGGATCGCATCCATGGATCGCAACCCCGCCCGGCGCAGCCTGCTCGGCCAGATAGAGCACCACCGCGGGCGCGGCGAGGACGTGAGCCTCGCGGACGTCATCGCGCTCTGCAACGCGCTGCAGGTCGCGATGCGGAGCACGCTGTCGCTCGACATCGATCCTTCGCGGATGAGGGGTTATGTGCCGCACGAGATAGAGAACCTCGGCGCCGGCGGGCAGAACCTCTCCGCCGTGCTCCGCTGGCTCTGCCAGGAGGCCGAGCACAAGGCCGACGTGCTCGGCTGGGTGCGCTCGATCTTCGCGCCCGAGATCGAAGATATCGAGTTCGCCGAGACGGGCCTCGGCGACGTCATGATGGTGCTCGTCGAGAAGGGCGGCGCCCGCGTCCCGGCGCCGAGCCTCCCGGACGGCGCGCTGCGCGCGCTCGGCAAGATCGCCGGCGTGCTCACCGCGCCGGAGGGGTCGCTCCTGCTCATGGAGGACCCGGACGCCGGCTTGCACCCCGAGCGCGCCGCCGTGCTCGCGCAGCTCCTCGAGGGGGCGGCGCGGCCCTCCGTCTGCCAGATCGTGGCGACGACGCACTCGCCCGCGCTGCTCAGGGGGGTGTCGAAGCAGGGCCTCAGCCGCGCGATCGCGTTCCAGCGCGACCCCGAGACCTCCGCCACGACGACGCGCCGCCTCGCCGACCTCCCGCGCTTCGAGGACCTGGCCGAGCGCGATCCCGGAGAGCTGCTCTCCTCGAAGGCGCTCTCCGCGTAGACGCGACGAGCCGATCCCGGTACAGCACCATCATTTCATTGCAGTGTCGCAAGCTCGCGATAACGATAACTATTTTCACTTCATGAAATGCATTGTGGATGCGCACAATGCCATCTAGGGTCCTCCGCGAGTTGACGGCGCGGCGCTCGCCGCGCGAACACAGCGTCAAAGAGGGTCCTCACATGCTTTCCCAGAAAACTGCACTTCAACTGGTCCTCTGTCTGACCATCGGGTTCTCGGCCGCTGCCTGCTCTGACGACGGTGGCGAGACCGACAACAGCACCAGCACCAGCAGCTCGACCAGCAGCAGCGCCACCAGCAGCAGCAGCGCGGGCCAGGGCGGCGGCACCGGCGGGACCGACGGCCAGGGCGGCGGCACCGGCGGGACCGACGGCCAGGGCGGCGGCACCGGCGGTTCGGATGTCGGCACGGGCGGCCAGGGCGGCGGCACCGGCGGCGCCGGCACCGGCGGCGAAGGCGGCGAAGGCGGCGAAGGCGGCTCCGCCCCCGCCGGCGACCCCCTCTGCGGCGCGGGCACCGCGACCTTCGCTGATGTGCGGCCGATCCTGACGACGACCTGCGCGGGCTGCCACGGCAACGCCGGCCCCGCGGCCGCCGGCCTCGATCTCCGCGCGAACGCGGCCCATGGCGAGCTCGTCAACGGGAACAGCTCGGAATGCACCGGCCGGAAGCTCGTCGTGCCGGGCAAGCCGAGCGAGAGCTACATCATCAACAAGGTGCGCGGCTCCGGCCTCTGCGGCGACGACACGCGCATGCCCCCCCCGGACTCGGGCAATGCCCTGCCCGAGGCCAGCATCAAGAAGATCAACGACTGGATCTGCGCCGGCGCTCCCCAGCAGTGAGCCCGTCTGCCCGGCTCAGCGCCTGTCCCTGCAGCGCGGGCGCTCAGTAGACCTTGCAGCGCGCGCCGCCCGCGGCGCGCGCATACGGGATCTTCGCGCTGCGCCCCTTCACGTAGATCGCCCCGCCCGGAGCGGGCCTCGGGATCACGGCGCCCGTCGCGAGCGGCCGTCCTGTGGGCAGCTCCTCGACCTCGATGACGATATCGTTCCCTTCCTGATCGACCGCCGAGATCGAGGGTCGCCGGCTCTCCTCGTCGGGAGCGCCGCCAGGGCAGGGCACCCCGCGCGCGCTCAGCGCGATGGCCAGCGTGTTGGCCGAGGTCTCCGGCGCGCCGGCCGCCCACTGGAACCTGGGATCGCGCGCCTCCCCCACCTCCACGGCCAGGCAGCTGCAGCGCTCCTTGCGCGAGTCGGCGCGCGCGAGCGAGAGATCGTGCCGCACGCCCACCCACGCCGAGGGCGCCCGCTCCTCGGGCGTCGACGGGGCGCCGCCGAAATCGTCGGGCACGCCGAAAGCCCTGCGCGGCGCCTTCTTCTTCGCGCCCGCCTGATCCGCCGGCGCGACGGGATCGACGGTGCCGCCCTCCCAGAACGCCGCGGCGCCCGCGTGCTGGTTGCCGCCGCAGGCGGCGAGGAAGACTCCGGAGAGGAGCGCAGCGAAGCGCGCAATCTGGACGCCCGAGGGGAGCATGCAGCGCGATCTTCGCACCGGCGCCGCCGGCGGCCAAGGTTTGTGCTGGGTCGGAGAGAAAAGAGAGAGAAACGCTGCTAGGCGAGAACACACGCGCTGCGCGCCGGACGCCCGGCGCGCAACGCAGGAGCCGTCACTTCGGCTTGATCTCGGTCAGGACGAGCAGGTAGTCCGGCGAGTTGTTCGGCGACAGCTTCGCGTACGGGTTCTCCTTGCTGGGCCACCCGACGAAGCGCTTCGTGCTGTACTCGCCCCAGGACGGGTTCTTGAACAGCGGGATGACCGGCACCTGCGTGGCGTAGATCATCTGCAGGTCCTCGACGATGCTCTTCTGCTCCGCCGGATCCGTCGCGGCCGCGAACTTCTTGAACAGCGGCTCGGCCTCCTTGGCGGCGAAGCGGTGCCAGTTGCGGTTCGAGACCTCGCCGACGGCCTTCACGAACTCCGGCGCCATGAGATCGCGGTAGTAGTTGAACGGCGTGGGCTCGGTGTTGGTCCAGCCCATCGACATGTCGAACGTGCCCTTCTGGAGCGCCTCGAAGAACGCGCTGAAGTCGTACGTCTTCAGCGTGGCCTCGATGCCGACGGCCTTCAGGCTCTGCGTGGTGATCTGGACCGCGCGCACCCAGTCGGACCAGCCGGTCACGACGTTGATGTCGAACTTCAGCGGCTTGCCGTCCTTCGCGCGGATCCCGTCGGCGCCCTTGGCGTAGCCGGCCTCGTCGAGGAGGGCGTTCGCCTTGGCCACGTCGAAGGTCGTCCAGTCGCCGGCCGCGGCGGCCTTGTCGCTGCGCCAGCGCCCGTAGGCGTCGTCGAGCCCGGTCCCGTCCGCGCCGACCGTGTAGCCGTTGACCGCGACCTTCGCGATCTGGGCGCGGTCGATGGCCATGCTGATGGCCTTGCGCAGCTTGATGTCGTTGAACGGCTTCTTCGTGGCGTTCGGGTAGAGCGTCACGGTGCCGCCGACGAGCGGGAACCAGTAGTGGTTGTTCTCCGGGTCCTTGGCGACGTAGGTCTTGTCGATGTCGGGCACGAAGTTGCCGGCCCAGTCGACCTCGCCGTTGATGAGCGCCAGGTTCGCCTGGTCGTTGCCCGGGTACGCCGGGAAGCGCAGGCCCTCGACCGCCGGCTTACCCTTCTGCCAGTAGTTCGGGTTCTTGCCGAGCTCGTAGATCTGGTTCTGGAAGGTCTTCACCTCGGTGAAGGGCCCCGTCGCGACCGGGTTCTCGTTCGTGAACGTGACCGGGTCGGCGACGTCCTTCCACTTGTGCTCCGGCACGATCGGCTGATGGCCGATGTAGGTGAGGCCGGGGACGAACGCCTCCTTGAAGACGAACTCGACCGTGGTGTCGTTCTTGGCCTCGACCGAGTCGACGAGCTTCCACACGCCCGTGAGATCGAGCGCCGGGAACTTCTTGAGGAGCCCGAACGTGAACGCGACGTCCTTCGCCGAGAAGGGTTGTCCGTCAGACCACTTGACTTCGGTGCGGGTCGTGAAGGTGAGCTTCTTGTTCGCGTCGCTCCACTCGTACTTCGTGGCGAGCCAGGGGACGTACTCGCCCTTCATCGTGTTGTACACGATCATGGGCTCGTAGATGCCCGCGACGGTGGGGAAGCGCGTGGCCCCCTCGCCGAGAAGGGGGTTGAAGTTACGAACCCAGGACGCCTGCTGCTCCCTGGAGATGGTGACGAACTTCGCGCCGCCCTTCGCATCGCCCTTCGCAGCCGGCCCGGCCGCGGCACCGGCCGAGCCCGCGGGCGCCGTGCCACCGGACTCGGACTTGTTGTCGCAGGCCGCCGTGGCGCCGACAGATAGGACGAGCGCCGAAAGGGCAAAAATGCGGCGCGACATGGATCGACTCTTCATAAGCTTGCTCCTACGCGGCGACCTCGGTCGCCCACGACGATCCTCTCACTCGACCGACAGCTCGCAGCGCCGCAGCGCAGCGACAACAGCAGACCGTACGGCGGCGCCACGGATGAGCCGCGACTGCGGCAACCTGACGCCGGCGCACTCTACCGGCCGACGTAGAGAAGTGTCAACCTGACGAATCGAGGGATTCCCCGGCCACCGCGCCGCCCGCGACCTGATCGGATGCGCACGCCGGGGCCGCGGCGCACCGCAGCAAGCCGCGCGCGCTCCTACCCGCGCGATTACCCGCGCGATTCCCCGCGCGTTCCGGCGCGCTCAGAACTCGGCCGGATCGCTGTAGGTCCCCAGGACGTCGCGCAGCACGTCGCAGATCTCCTGCTCGGTCGCGTAGGCGCTGGCCGCCGCGATGAGGGGCGGCATCAGGTTGTCACGGCCGCGCGCGGCGCTCCTCACGTCGGCCAGGGCGCGCCGCACCCGGTCCTGGTCGCGCTGGGCCTTGACCCGGGCCAGGTTCTCGCACTGAACGCGCTGCACCTCCTCGTCGATCCGGAGGAGGGGGATCGTCTTCTCGCCCACCGCGGCGTAGCGGTTGACGCCCACCATGATCCGCTCGTTCGATTCCAGCTCTCGTTGAAACCTGTAGGCCGAGGCGGCGATCTCGCGCTGCGGATACCCCTTCTCGATGGCGGCCACCATCCCGCCCATCTCGTCGATCCGCTGGATGTACTCGAGGGCCTCCTTCTCCAGGCGGTCCGTGAGCCACTCCACATAGTAGCTCCCGCCGAGCGGATCGATGGTGTTCGCGACCCCGCTCTCGTGGGCGATGATCTGCTGGGTCCGGAGGGCGATGGTCACGCTCTCCTCGGTCGGGAGCGCGTACGTCTCGTCGAGCGAGTTCGTGTGGAGCGACTGGGTGCCGCCGAGCACGGCGGCGAGCGCCTGGAGCGAGACGCGGACCACGTTGTTGTACGGCTGCTGCGCCGTCAGCGACACGCCGGCCGTCTGCGCGTGCGTCCGGAGCTTCATGCTCTCGGCCTTCTTCGCCCCGTACCGCACCTTGAGGAACCGCGCCCACATGCGGCGCGCGGCGCGGAATTTCGCGATCTCCTCGAAGAAGTCGCTGTGGACGTCGAAGAAGAACGACAGGCGCGGCGCGAAGGCGTCGACGTCGAGGCCACGGGCGACGCAGCTCTCGACGTAGGCGAGCCCGTCCGCGAGCGTGAACGCGAGCTCCTGCGCGGCGGTCGAGCCCGCCTCCCGGATGTGGTAGCCGCTGATCGACACCGAGTTCCACCGCGGCACCTCGCGCGCGCAGAACTCGATCATGTCGGTCACGACCCGCATCGCCGGGCGCGGCGGGACGAGCCAGGCGTGCTGGGCGATGAACTCCTTGAGGCAGTCGTTCTGCACGGTGCCGCCGATGCGGCTCCGCGGGATCCCGCGCTTGTCGGCGAGCGCGATATAGAACGCGAGCAGCACGGCAGCGGGGCCGTTGATGGTCATCGACGTCGTCACCTGGTCGAGCGGGATGCCGTCGAAGAGCACCTCCATGTCGCGGAGCGTGTCGACCGCGACACCGCACATCCCCACCTCGCCGAGCGACCGCGGAGAGTCGGAGTCGTAGCCCATGAGGGTCGGGAAATCGAAGGCGGTCGACAGGCCCGTCTGGCCCTCTGCGAGCAGGTATTTGAACCGCGCGTTCGTCTGCTCCGGCGTGCCGAAGCCCGCGAACATCCGCATCGTCCAGAGCCTGCCGCGGTACATCGTCGGCTGGACGCCCCGGGTGAACGGGTACTCCCCGGGCAGCCCGAGATCCGCCGCGTGGTCGACCGGCGCGTCGGCCGGGGTCGCGAGGTCGGGGACGTCGATGCCGCTCCACGTGGTGAAGCGCTCGCTCCGCGGCGGGAAGCGCGCCGACGCCTCGGCGACCGGGCCCGCGCGCCACGCGGCCACCGCGCGCCGGAGCGCCGCGAGCCCTGCCTCGTCGAGCGCGAGCCCCTCTCCGCCCCCGCCGTTCGTGGAGCGGAGCGCGTCGCCGCCGCGCTCGCCGGCGTTTTCCGGGGACCCGACCGCTCGGTCCGCCGCGGTCTCCGGAGGGGGGGTGATCTCTCGAGGCGCCATGGCCGGCATTTTAGCGCGGCGCGCGCGCGACGACGCCGGACAATGCCGGCGAGCGCGCCGGGGCGGCGGGCGTGCGCCGCATCACGGGCACACCGCGTGGAACACCGCGGAGGCGACCGGCGTCGCCCCGTCCTCCAGCGAGTCCTCGATCGCGCCCGTGATGCGGATCCCCTCCGGGGCGCAGAGCGCCGCCGCGACCTCGGCCGGGAGCGTCCCGCCCTGAGCGCCGGTATCGACGTTGAACGCCATGGTGACATCGCTGTCCGGAGCGACCTCGACCGGCAGCGCCGCCGTGGTCTCGACGGGGAGCGGCTCGACGATCGAGGTCTTCTGATCGGCGCTCGTGATCGCGAAGGTGCGCACCGCGACGCGGCTGGGCCCGCTGGCCCGCGCGCTCAGGTGGAGCTCCAGCGCGAAGCTCGCGGTCAGGCCGGTCCCCAGCGCATTCGAGGAGACGGTCGCCTCAGGCGCCGCAATCGACGGCTCGACGAACACGGCCGCGTCGGTGTTGATGCAGCCGCTCGCCATCACGGCGAGCGCCGCGGCGGCGAGCGTGGTGGCGGCGGAGCGCCTGGCGCGGGCCTTCATGGGCTCACTCTCTCCCGGCCCGACCGGTCCTGTCCAGATCGGCGGCGCCGCGGTTCTGCTCCGGGCGGCGCCGCGTCTCCGCTCAGGGCGGCGGCGGGATGACGCCCTTGGAGCGGGCCAGGGCGCAGCCCAGCTCCACGTTGGTCGGCCCCTTGTCGGTCCGCACGACCTTGAACTCGACGCGCCGGTTCTTCTCCCAGGCGGCCGCGTTGTGGGCCGGATCGATCGGGCAGTACTCGCCGTAGCCCATCGAGCGAACGCTGTTCTTGTTGACGCCGCGCTGCGCCAGTGCCGCGGCGACCGCGTCCGCGCGGGCCTGGGTCAGCTTGAGGTTGTACGCGTCGGCCGAGCGCTCGTCGGCGTGCCCCTGCACCTCGATCATCGTGAACTCCGGGTGGTGCTTCAGCGTCTCGGCCACCGCCTGCACGATGCCGAACGACTCCGGGAGGATCTCGGCGCTGCCGGTCGCGAACTGGATCTTCTCGAGGATGACGATGTTGTTCTCCTCGATCACGACGCTGCCCTTGTCCGGGCACCCGTCCTCGTCCTCGAGGCCGTTGAACGTCTCCGGATCGTTCGGGCACTTGTCGACCACGTCCGGGATGCCGTCCCTGTCGTTGTCGGGCTCCGGGCACCCGTCCTCGTCCTCGAAGTCGTCCCTGTCCTCGGGGTCGTTCGGGCACTGGTCGGACTTGTCGGGGATGCCGTCCTTGTCGTTGTCCGGATCCGGGCAGCCGTCCTTGTCCTGGAAGCCGTCGCGATCCTCCGGGTCGTCCGGGCACTTGTCGCGCGAGTCGAGGATGCCGTCGCCGTCGCGATCGCCGTCGCTCCCCTCCGGGCAGCCGTCGTCGTCCTCGTCGCCGTCGCGGTCCTCCGGGTTGTTCGGGCAGCGGTCGTCGACGTCGAGGATGCCGTCCTCGTCGTTGTCCGGATCCGGGCAGCCGTACTTCCCGGGGGGCGAGTCCGCCTTCGTGTCCTGGAAGCCGTCGTAGTCCTCGGGCTCGTCGGGGCAGTCGTCCTGGTCGTCCTTGATGCCGTCGCCGTCCCGATCGCCGATCGACGGCTCGAAGACGAACCCGATGGTCGCGCGCTGCGCCGCGGACTGGAACCCGGGCGTGTACCCGACGCCGGCGCCGAGCATGAGGAAGCTGTTCCGCTCGATGAAGAGCTTGATGCCCCCGATCGCCTCGGCCGACAGCTTCTGCTTGGCGCTGTCGCCGCCGCCGACCTGCTGGGTCAGGTAGGTCTCGACCACGAGGTCGAGCGGCGTGAGGACGCGGTAGCTCATGCCGGCCCCGGCGGTGATCAGGTCGGAGTACTCGAGGTCCCCGTGCTCCAGCTGGAAGGTCGCGCCGTCCTGGCGCAGGCCGAACACCGGGTTCTTTCCGGCGTGGCCGCGGTAGCCGACGTTCGCCGCGATCCGGAACGGGTTGCTCGTCCCGAGCCGCTTCTCCAGCACGAGCTGCGGCCAGAAGAAGAACCCCGGATCCGACGCGAAGTCCTGGCTCCCGCCGACCCCGATCCCTGCCTGGGCGATCACCGCGAGCCCGATCACGTCCTGATCGGGGCGGAGGATGCGCGCCTTCGCGTGCACGGCCAGGTTGCCGAGCGCCTGCGCGTCGAGCGAGTCGTCGTTGTAGTTGGCGCTGCCGCCCGGGCCGATGTCGTCGACCGGCTTGCCCCCGTTGAGCACCACCGGGACCGAGAGCCCGACGACCAGGAAGTTGGCGATGCCGTAATCGAACTGGAACGTCCCCTGGAACGCGTGATTGAGCATCACCTCCGTTCCCCGGTCGTTCTTGGTGAGCGGCAGGATGTTGTGCCCGTAATCGAGCACGAGCCCCAGGCTGATGTCGTTCGCGCCGAGGATGTCCGCCCCGTTGACGGAGAAGAGCCCCTTGGAGTCGACCGCCGGCCGGAACAGGTGCAGGTCCATGCCGTCGCCGTTGGCGCCGTCTCCCGTGCGCGTCTGGGCCGCGGCGTCGCCCGCGGCGGCGGCGGTCATCGCTGCGCCGAGGACGAAGGAGAGCAGCCCGGCGCCCAGGCGGGAGGCTCGGCCGGGGCGCGCCTGGGCCGGGAGCCGGGCGTCGTTCGCCCCAGGAGCGCCTGGGAGCGGCGGTTCGGCGGGGAGCAGCGGGGAACGAGGCGTCATGGGAGGGTCCTCGGGATCGTGTGAGGTCGCTATCAGGCCAGCGCGTGGGGCGCCCGGCGCCACGTACCATCGCGCGAATTCCGGTGTCAAACAGACGACGCCGCGAGCGCGCGGCGCGAGCGAGCGCGGCGCCCATTTCGACGTGCCACGCGGCCGCCACGCGACCCTCCGCGCGCCCGGCGCCGGGCGCTCAGCTCGGGCGCGGCGCGCGCCCGCCGCCCCCTCGCGAGGGCCCGCGATCCGCCGGAATCATGAGTTGATGCACGCGGATGCGCGCCGGCGGGGCGCGCGGCCGAACGCCGGGACGTCCGGGTAGGGCGAAGTTGTCCGGACGATCGGAGCGGAGTATTCCGTGGAAGGTTGGGGCAACACGTGCTCGGCGCGCGCTCGAGGGTCGAGGGGAGGCCCCCGTCGCTCGCGGACCTCGCTCCTGGAGGAACAGATGCTGTTGACGAGATGGACTGGGGCGGCCGCGGTGATCGCGGCCACGGCGCTGCTCTCGTGCGAACGGGAAGGCGCGAGCGACGGCGACGGCGGGGGCGGCGGTTCCGGATCGAGCACGAGCGGGTCGAGCGCCGCGTCGAGCGCGACGACGGCGGGCTCCGGCGGGGCCACGGGCCAGGGCGGCGCGGGCGACGGCGGCCAGGGCGGCGCGGGCGACGGGGGCCAGGGCGGCGCAGGCGACGGCGGCGCCGGAGGCGGCGTGTGCGGCGACGGCGCGGTGGGCGGCGCCGAGGGCTGCGACGACGGCGGCACCGCGGCAGGAGACGGCTGCGACGCGGGCTGCGCCGTCGAGCCCGGCTACACCTGCGCCGGCGCGCCGAGCATCTGCTCGACGATGTGCGGCGACCGCCTGGTGCGGGGCGCCGAGGCCTGCGACGACGGCAACGTCCGGAACGAGGACGGCTGCAACGCCGTCTGCGTGATCGAGGCGGGCTACGAGTGCAACGGCGAGCCCAGCGCCTGCGGCCCGCTCTGCGGCGACGGCCTGCTCATCGGCAACGAGGGCTGCGACGACGGCAACACCGTCGACGGCGACGGCTGCAGCCCCGATTGCGACGTCGATCACGGCTACCTCTGCACCGGCGAGCCCAGCGTCTGCGCCCCCGTCTGCGGCGACAGCATCGAGGCGGGCCTGGAGGAGTGCGACGACGGCAACACCGCCGACGGCGACGGCTGCAGCAGCACCTGCCAGGCCGAGAACGACTGATCCGCGCCGCCGAGCGGCGCCCCTCTCAAGGCGTACGCGTCTTGAGGCTGTCGATCGCGTGGACGGGCGCCTGGTCGCCGGCCATGAGGTGGGCGATCGCCCCGTAGACCAGCCGCTGGCTCTCCAGCATGCTCTTGCCGGCGAACACCGGCGAGGTCACGACCAGGTTGAAGTGGCCCCCGCCGCCGGTCACCTCGGCGGTGGAGCCCTCGATCTTCGCTTCGATGGCCTGCTTCAGGGCCTCGGGGATCGACCCCTGAAAGGTCGTCAGGTGGCTCGGCATGGGCGATCTATAGGCGATCGCCCCGCCGCGGGAAAGCCGGAGCGCGGGGCTCGGGCCGCGGCGGGGCGCGCTGTCGACGTGGCCGACGCGACGGGATGGGAGAGGCGGGATCGGCGCGGTGGGATCAGGCGCGCGCGGTCGCGCCGGCCAGCTCGATGAGGCCGGCCGCGCCCATGCCGCCGCCGATGCACATCGTCACGATGGCGTACCGGCCGCCGCGCCGGCGCAGCTCGTAGAGCGCGGTCGCGGTGAGCTTCGCGCCGGTGCACCCGAGCGGGTGGCCGAGCGCGATCGCGCCGCCGTTCACGTTGAGCTTCTCCTCGGGGATCTCGAGCGTCCGCTGCACGTAGACGGCCTGCGAGGCGAACGCCTCGTTGACCTCGAAGAGGTCGATGTCGGCCATCTTCAGCCCCGTCCTCGCGAGCAGCTTGCGCACCGCGGGCACCGGGCCGATGCCCATGATGGCGGGGTCGACGCCGACGGTCACGAACGCCCGGAAGTACCCGAGCGGCTTCACCCCGAGCGCGTCCGCCTTCGCCTTGCTCATCACGAGCGCCGCGGCGGCGCCGTCCGACAGCGGCGAGCTGTTGCCCGGCGTGACGCTCCCCTTCGCCGAGAACGCCGGCTTCAGCCCCGCGAGCGCCTCCGCCGTCGTCTCCTTGCGGATCAGCTCATCGGTGCGGAAGTCGAAGAACGCGCGCTTGCCGTTCTCGAAGCGCACCCCCTTCACGGTGACGATCTCGTCCTCGAAGCGCCCGGCCGCGCGCGCCGCCGCCGCCTTCTGGTGGCTCTTCAGCGCGAACGCGTCCTGGTCGGCGCGGCTCACCTGGAAGCGGTTCGCCACGTTCTCCGCGGTGATGCCCATCGGCGTGTACACCGTCGGACACCGCTCCATCGCCTCCGGCGACGCGCTCAGCTTGTTGCCGGTCATCGGCACCATCGTCATCGACTCGACGCCGCCGGCGATGGCGATGTCGAGCGATCCCATCGCGATGCTGCCCGCCGCGCTCGCGATCGCCTGGAGCCCGCTCGAGCAGAAGCGGTTGATGGTGATCGCGGAGCCCTCCTGCGCCATCCCGCCGAGGAGCGAGACGACGCGCGCGATGTTGAGCCCCTGCTCGCCTTCCGGCATGGCGCAGCCGAGGACGAGGTCCTCGACGTCCTCCGGCTTCACCTGGGGGACGCGCTGGAGCAGCGCGGCGACGACCTCGCCGGCGAGCTCGTCGGGGCGCTTCAGCGCGAGCGACCCTTTGTGGGCCCGGCCAACGGCCGAGCGGACGGCCTCTGCAATTACGACGTCGACCATGGCGTTCACCTAGTTCCGGAGGGGCTTGTTGTTCATCAGCATGTACTGCATTCGCTCGGCGCTCTTGGGCTCGCCGCACAGGCTGACGAACGCCTCGCGCTCGAGCTCGAGGATCTCGTCCTCGGTCACCTCGCGCGCCCCGCCGCCGGCGCCGCCGCAGAGCACCTCGGCGAGCTTGCGCGCGATCTTCGCGTCGTGCTCGCTGGCGTGGCCGCCGGCGACAAGCGTGTCGATCATCATCTGCAGCGTCGCGATCCCGCTCTCGCCCGGCAGCTTGTACGCGCGCGGCACGGGCGCGTGGTAGCCGGCCTCGGCCAGCCCGATCGCGCGCGCCTTCACCTCGTACAGCTGGCGGGCCCGGTCGAACGAGACGCCGTCCGTCTTGCGGAAGAAGCCGAGCGCCTTCGCCTCGTCCGCGCTGGTGGCGACCTTGGCGAGGGCGATGTTCTTGAAGACCTGCGTCACGATGTCGTACGTCGGCACCGTCACGCCCTCGGGGATCCCCTCGAGCGCGCGCCAGAGCATGTTGAGCGTCCCCGCGCCGCCCGGGATCAGGCCGACGCCGACCTCGACGAGCCCCGCGTACGTCTCGGCCGCGGCCTGCACCGCGTCGCAGGCGAAGCAGAGCTCGAGGCCGCCGCCGAGGGTCATCCCGTAGGGCGCGGCCACGACCGGCACGCTCGCGTACTTCAGCCGCTGGGTCGCGTCCTGGTACGCCTTCACCATCTTCCGGATCGCGTCCCAGTCCTTGTTGCCCGCGGCCATGGCCACGAGGAACAGGTTGGCGCCGACGCAGAAGTGCTCGCCCTGGTTGAAGACCACGAGCGCGCGGAAGTCCTGCTCGGCCTTCTCGGCGGCGAGCGAGAGCATCCCGATCGAGTCCGGATCGAGGCTGTTCGCCTTGGTCTTGAAGGTGACGCCGAGCACGCCGTCGCCGAGGTCCCAGGCCTCCGCGCCGTCGTTGGCGAGCACGGCCTTCGCGCCCCTCGCGGCCGCGCGCGCGCCGGCCAGCGTCACGTTGCGCGGATCGACCGGCCGGGCGACGTACTCTCCCTTGAGCAGATCGAACACCGCCCCATCGGCGCGGTAGAACGACGTCGCGCCGCTCTGCTTCATGCGGAGGATCGACTCGGGCAGCTGGATGCCGTCCTTCTGCATGCGCTCGACGGTCTCGGCGAAGCCGAGCGCGTCCCAGGTCTGGAACGGCCCGAGCTCCCAGTTGTACCCCCAGCGCATGGCGTCATCGATCGCCACGATGCTGTCGGCGATCTCGCCGACGCGCCGCGCCGTGTACGCGAGCGATCGGGAGAGCACCTTCCAGGCGAACTGCCCGGCCTTGCCGGGGTCGCTGGCGAGCTTCTTCACGCGCGCGGCGGGGTCCTCGATCTTCTCGCACGACCTCGTGGCCTTCTTGATCGCCTCGTCGCCGCCGTGGGGGCGGTACTCGAGCTTGGCCGGGTCGAGCGTCTCCAGGCCTTCCTTGGCCTTGCGGTAGAAGCCGCCCTTGGTCTTGTCGCCGAGGAGCTTCGCCTCGATCATCTTCCGGATGTAGGCGGGCACCTTGAAGACGTCGCGGTCCTCGTCGCGCTCGAGCGCCGAGTAACAGTTGTCGGCGACGTGGGCGAAGGTGTCGAGCCCGACGATATCGCCTGTCCTGAAGCTCGCGCTCTTCGGGTGGGCCATGGCGATGCCGGTGATGGCGTCGACGTCTTCCGGCGCGAGGCCGTCCTCGATCATGAGGTGGATGGCGGTCAGCATCGCGTGGGTGCCGATGCGATTGCCGACGAAGTTCGGGGTGTCCTTGCCGAAGACGAGGCCCTTTCCGAGCACGTCCTCGCCGAGCTTCCGCACGCGGGCGACGACGGCGGGATCGGTGTCGGGCCCGACGACGAGCTCGAGGAGCTTCATGTACCGGACCGGGTTGAAGAAGTGCATGACGAGGAATCGCTTGCGGAAGTCCGCGGAGCGCCCTTGCATCATCTCCTCGATGCGCAGCCCGGACGTATTCGACGCCACGACCGCGTCGGGCCGCAAGACCTCTTCGAGCCGCGCGAAGAGGGCGCGCTTCGGCTCCATCTTCTCGATGATGGCCTCGATAACGAGGTCGCATTGGGCGAGCTCGGCGAAGTGGTCTTCGGTGTTGCCGGTGCGCACGAGGCGGGCGTTCGACGGGTGGAAGAACGCGGCGGGCCTGGCCTTGAGGGCCTTCTCGAGCCCGCCTGCGGCGAACCTGCTGCGGGCGGCCGGGTCCTTCTTCTCGGCGTCGGTGAGGTTCGGGGGCACGATATCGAGGAGCAGGACCTCGATGCCGGCGTTCGCGAGGTGGGCGGCGATGCCGCTGCCCATGACGCCCGCGCCGATGACGCCCGCGCGGCGGATTGGTTTCGTCATGCAGATCCTCCGGAGAGATGAATGGGGCGCAAACCATTGACGGAAAGGGCCCCGAGCGCAAGCGTATCCGAGGTGGACGGCCGCGCGGGAGAGCGAGCAAGGTTACGCGTCGCCGTCGAGGGCGCGCGCTGAATCGGCGAGGCGCCGCGGGACGCCGGGCGGACAAGCGCGGGTGTGCGACACCGAGCGACAGCTGCAATGAGAGGCGGCGCACGGCGTCCCCTGGATTACCGATGCCCCGTGCGTTCCGGTGATCGACCGTCCTCAGAGCACTTCCGTTTCCGGGAGAAGCGCGGGGAGATGGGATGTGGGTTTCTGGGATGGACTGAGCATGGCGCCCGGTGCGAGCGTGCTCAGGCGAGGCCGCGCGGGCGGGCCGGCTGGGGTCGGCCGCTCAGTGCCATGCCTGAGCGGACTGAACTGGCTGTCCGGTGCGGTCGTGCTCGGCGAGGAGGCGCTTCGAGATCTCGACGCACTCGGTGCAGGTGGCGAAGCGCGACTTGTGCAGGCACTGGATCCAGGTCGCCGACCCTTGTGCCAGGAACTCCTCCGGATCGAGGTGCTTGCCGCAGGCGACGCAGTGGATGTGCTTGTGCTCGTGAGGCTGCGCCGGGCGCGCGGGCGCGAGCGCCTTCCGCTCGCGCTTGGTGAGTCGCTTCTCTCGCTTCATGGTCTCCTCGATGGCGGGTGGCCGCACGGCCTCGTGCGGGCGCCGGTGAAGCTACCACGCGCCGCTCGGCGAGAGTTCCGGACGGCGGCGCGGCGGCGCGGGACGGACCTGCGCGACGTCGCCCGCGGATGGCGGCGGCGTGTGGGCGTGTGGGTTGACTTCGTCCAGGGGGTGTGCGTACCGGGCGAGCCGACCGCGCCTCCCCGGGCCCGCGCTGCGCTCGGACGGCGTTGCGAGAGCGGCGCGGAAAGTGGGCGCAGTGGGCCCGCGCGCGTTACCCCTCGCCGTCCTCGCAGCCACGGAGCGCCTCCTCTTCGTCCATCTCGGCGACCTCGGTCGCGTAGTACCGAAGGGAGTGATAGGTTCGTCGCAAGGCCTTCAGGAAATCGAGCCCATCCTCGAGGTTGTAGACGCGCTCGTAGCTAGGCAGCCCTTGCTCGAGGATGTCGCCCACCGCGTTCATGCAATCCGGGTGGAGCTTCACGATCTGCACGGGGGGCCCGCCGACCCGAGGACGAAGCGAGCCAGCGGGACGACCACCTGGCGCGCCCTGACGAGGTGGAGCTCCACGAATTTGACCTTGGCCATCTTGCTCTCCCTCTATCTGGGTTTTCAGCTCTTCGTCGAAGTTCGGGCCGGCGTATTTACGCGGCAGCACGTGGGGGAGCCACCACCGCTCTTCACGCGCCGCCTCGCGTCTCCTGCTTCAATGCGACTCTACGAAGATGACGGAGGTAGCCTGCTCGATCTCCGGTTTGTCGTAGACGATCCCCCCCGCGTCATTCTTGCGATAGATCTGGAACACCTGGACCGCTTCGCCAGAGGCTAGCTCCACGACGGCATGGATGGCGTCCACGTCCTCCGATGCGCCTCGTTCGCGGACGCGCACGTCTCGATAGAGCACGACCGCTCGGAGCTCCTCGGCCGCCGCGCGCTGCCGGAACGCGGTCGTGAGGAGCGTCCAGCCGTTGACACCGCCGTGCGGCGCCACGCCGATGGCATACTTCCCGGCGGCGTCGACCGCGATGGAACCGGGGAGAAATGTCCCCTGTTCCTCCAGAGCACTCTTTGCGACGTCGAGCACCAGCGCAACGAGACGCGAGAGCTCGCCCATCCTTTCGTGACGTTCGTTATTCATAGACGGTAGGATCGACTCTGATGGTTGATGGAGGTCTCGATGAAATACAGTGAGCCGCAAGGCGGAACGAACATGTCCTCCGTCATGACGTGATGCCGAGCAAGAAGAGGGCGTCCGCCCACAGCGGCCAGAGCGTGCGGAACGGGTGGGTCGCCAGCACGACGCCGCCGCGTGGAAGGCGCCGCACGTGGTAGGGGGGCGTGGCGCTCGATGAACTGGACGTGCTTGCGCGAGGTGACGTCCGCCTCGTAGGTGGGCGCGCCAGCTTTCGTTTCATTGACGTTCATCCGTCCTCAACGCACGAACCATCGCCGGGCTGCTCCGTGGCAGCGCGCCGCGCGTGCTTCGTGCCGTGAGGGGCCGCCCGCGCGTCCGACGGAGTCCGCGATTGTCCCCAAGGACGCCAAGTCTACGGAGCGCCGCTCGCACCAGACCGATAGAGCAAAAAACCGACGGTCTCTCACTCCCGCGCGCGCAACAATCCTCTTTCAACCGTCGAAACACCCATTGTAGCTTCTGCTCTCATTGCCGCCGTCCGGATCCCCCGGTCGGCAGGGAGGAACTCAGCATGGATTATTCGGACGAAGTCCTCGAGGCCACGCCTGAGCGCGTCACCAAGTTCTTGACGGGGATGGGCGCTGTCGCCGCGATCCGCACGTCGATGGCCGAGGCGGGGATGACGGATGACGACATCCTGGAGGGCCGCGCGCTGCTCCTCGACGTCCTCGCCGCTCCCCGCAAGATGGGCGCGCCGCCCGATACCGACGATGCCAGGGCGCAGCGCGCCGCGACGACGGAGCTCGACCAGTGGGACGAGCCCAATTTCACCCGTCATGGCGCCGCGCTCCGCCGTCGTTTCCCCGACGTGAACGCTTATGTCTTCAAGGACCTCGCGCCCTCCACCGGCACCGCCGCCGTCCAGGGAGTGGCCACCTTCCTCGCGCGGCTCGATGCCCTCGAGAATGGCACCGACCCGGGCCGCGCTGGAACGAAGCAGGGCGACAAGAAGGCCGTTGCTTTCCTCGCGACGCGCAGCCTCGACAAGGCCGAGCGCAAGCGCCTCCAGGGGCTCGTCGACGTCGCGCTCGGCCCGACATCCCCTTTGCCCGAGCAGGCCGAGCTCCCGGAGACGGCGCGCCGGCGCGAAGCGCTCGTGAAGCTGCGCTCCTGGTTCGACGAGTGGTCGACCACGGCCCGCGCCGTCATCAAGAAGCGCGGTTACCTCATCCGCCTCGGCCTCGCGAGCCGCAAGGCGCGCCAGCGCAAGCCCACCGCCGCGCCGCCCAAGCCGGGCAAGCTTACGGCCACGCCATCCCAGCCGACCTCGCCGGGCGAAGCGACCCACGAGAGGCACATCGAGTAGCCCGGCTCACAAACCAACGCCTCCGGCGCGCCGATGAGACCTTCCGACGCGCTCCGGAAGCTTCCGACGCGTTCTGAAAGCTTCCGACGCGCTCCGGAGCACGAAATTTCGCGTACTTAGCAGCGTCCGTTGCGCCCCCGGCGCCGTCCGACACGCGCTGGAGGACGAATTTCCCGGTAAATTCCGCATCTCGCCTCCACGCCGGAAGCTTCCGGAGCGCGTCGGAAACCTCCGGAGCGCGTCGGAAGCCTTCGACCCGCGTCCTCAGCGCCCCGCCGCCGACTCGAACCTGGGCGCCGCGTCGAACGTCTCCGCCAGCGTCCTCCGGTACTCGTCGGCCATCTGCACGAGCCCATCGATGAGCAGCGCCACGTCGTGGTCCGCGCACCCCTCCAGCGACGCCACGCACGACGCCGACACCTCGTCGCCCGTGAGCGACACGCGGAACTCCCCCGTCGTCTGGTCGTTCATCGTGAGCAGGAACCGGTAGAACGGCTCGTGGTTCGCCGCAGGCAACCCCACGACCGGCGCGCGCAGCGTCAGCAGGCGCCCCGCCTCGTCGATCTCGATGTCCACCTGCGTCGCCGCCTCCGCCGTGGGGTACGGCCGCTGCGCGATGCGCCACGCCCTCGGACCGACGCGCACCCGGTTGGCGATGAGCCCGAGCGTCGACAGGCCCTGCCGGATCACCCGCTCGACGCCCGCGCGCGCCGGGCACGGCGGGTACGCGTGCGGCAGCAGGCGGCCGCAGCCCAGGCACCTGTCGCACTCGACGTCGAACGGCTCCTCGCACGCCGGGCAGCGGTACACCGGCGCCCGATCCCTGAGCTCCGCGAGCGGCCGATCCCCGAGGGCGAGCAGCGGCTGGAACGCGCCCGCCGGGACCACCACGCAGTGACCCGCGAGCTCCCCGGCCGCGCCGGACGGCGCCGCGACCACGCCGATCACCCGCCCCTCGGGATCGAGCACCGGCGCGCCGAGGGGCGCCGCCACGTCGAGCTCGAACACCGGGAGCTGCCCGTCGACCTTGCGCGCCACGTGGCAGACCCGCGCGACCGCGAGGCGCAGGCTCTGCCCCGGGAGGCAGCTCAGCACCGCGGCGCGCTCGCCGAGCCGCGGCTCGGCCGCGGCGCGCGCGGCGAGCGCCGCGACGCCGGGCGGATCGGCCGGCGCGACGAGCGCAACGTCGCGGCCCACGTCCGCGGCGATCACCCGCCCCGCCATGCCACGCCCGTCCTCGAACGCCAGCGCGACCTCCGTCGGGTAGCCGAGCCCGCGCCGGCTCGCCACCACGACGCCGTTGCCGAGCGCAACCCAGCCGGTCGTCACGAGCGCGCCGGCGCGGATCGCCACCACCGAGCGGCGGGCGCGGGCGACGCGCTCGTGGAGCAGCGCGAGATCGCCATCGCCGTGCGCCGCCAGCTGCGACGTCATTGCGCGACGATCCTCGAGAGCGCCGTCATCAGGAGCTCTATCGTGCCGGGTTTGGCGCCGTCCCGCTGCGCGTAGGCGACGATGTCGCGCAGCCGCTGCTCGGTCTTGGCGGGCAGCTTCGTGCGCACGAGGAGCTCGGACAGGGCCCCGATCGCGAGGAAGTGGCGGAGCATCGGGTCAGCGGGCGCGCGCTCGATCTCGCGCAGGTAGCGGCCGAGGTGCTCGCGCGCGAGCGCCGCCGTGGTGAGCGGATCGATGTGCAGCGGCTTCTCCTCGGGCACCTGGCCGCGCACCGCCACGAGCCGCTCCATCGCGAGGAGCGCCGGCTCCGCGACGCCGGCGGTGTTCCCGCGGCGCGCGCCGCCCTCGGCCTGGATGAGCTCGCGGGTCGCGGCCGCCGTGCAGCGGTAGAGGTGCGCCACCGCGTCGGGCATCGCCTCGCCGTGCTCGTAGATCGCGCGGAAGACCGTGCACCGGATGAGGAGCACCATGACGCCCGGCCGCTCCTGGAAGCTGAGCGCCGCGCCGAGCACCTGCGCGTCCCGGAGCAGCTGGCAGAACCGATCGGCCGCCGCGTTCGCCGACTCCGGGCGGGACGGGATGCTCCGGCGCGACGGAGGCTCGATCTCCACCTCCGGCAGCGCGGGCGGGCGCACCGACAGCGGCGTCGCCGCCATGGAGGACGCGCGACGAAAGGGCACGGTGCGCGCGCTGCGGCGATCGCTGACCTGCGCCGGCGTCTCCGCGGCCGCCGCCTGCTCACCGGGCAGCGGCGCCGCCGTCACCGCGCTCCCCGGGGCCGGCTTCGCGGCGCCGCCCTCGGACCCCGGCATCGCGGCGCCGCCGCTCGCCTTCGACGCCGCGACGGCGTCGTGCGCCGGCGGGAGGATGCCAGCCTTGGGCGCGGGCGCGCCGCCGTTCTTCGACGACGCGGCGCTCGGCGCCGGCATCGGCGCCGACGCCAGCGACGGGGACAGGATGTCGGGGATCGCGTCCGCGTCGCGGATGGGGCGCGCGACCGACTCGGGCAGGCGCGGCAAGGGGGGCGCCGCCCACGCCGCCAGCTCCTCGAGCGGCGTCCGCGCCCCCGAGACCGGCGTCGCCGGCGCGCCGGCCCTCACCGACGGAGCGCTCTGCGGGCGGGCAGGCGCGGGCGGGACCGTGAGGTTCTTGAGCGGCCGGGCGCGGCCGGCGGAGGCCCACGTGAGGCTCGCCCGCTGCTCCTCGGAGAACGGCGGCCGCGCGTCGAACCACGCGCCCATCGTCTCCCCGAGCCGCTGCGCCGCCTCGCCGCTCTCGCGCAGCGCCTGGCGCAGCGCCTCCGGCGTGAAGGCGGCGACGCGGCCGACGCGGCGGAGCAGCAGCAGATCCTCCCGCATGCACAGCCGGAACGGCTCGGGGCCGCTCGACAGCTCCAGCGCCGTCCTGAGCAGCGGCACCCGGTGCCGCTCCGCGACGCGCACGACGGGGACGTCGATCGACACCCGCTCGTTCGCCGCGTCGAGCGAGACGAAGAGCGTCATCGCCCCGAGCGGAACGATCCACCCCACGCCCTCCTGCAGCGTCGTCGCCTGGAGGCTCGCCCCGGCCTCCGCGGAGGCGCAGTGCGCGACGAAGCGCACCGGGTCGCGCGTGCGAAAGGCGTCGATCGAGCTCCCGTCCCAGTCCGCGTCCGCGGGCGGCTTGCGCGAGGCGGAGAGCACCGGCGACCGGTCCACCCCGCACGCCTCGCACCGCGGCCCACGCAGCGGGAACCCGCACGCGGAGCAGAAGTCGGAGGCCGGGCTCGAGGGGACCGCCACGCCGACAGCATACCTCAGCGCAAGGCCGAGGTGGCACCGCGGTTGCGCTCAGAGGAACGGATTCAGGTGGAGCGCAACCTTGGCCTCCCGCAGGTTGTGCTGGACCCTTCGGATGAAGTGGATGAACAGGTACGCCCAGACGGCGAAGGTGACGACGCTGATGACGAGCTGGACCGTCTTGCTGACGCCGATCACCATCCAGAGCGCCGTCAGAAGGAAGGCCGCGAACGACAGCGGGACGAACCACTTCCAGCAGAGGTTCATCATCTGGTCGATGCGGACGCGCGGCAGCGTCCAGCGGATCCAGATGACCACGAAGACGAGGGCCCAGCTCTTCAGCAGGAAGAGGAAGACGCCGACGAGCTGGAGCCCGAAGCTCGCCTCCTGCTGGGCCGGCGAGACGCCGGGGATCTGCCAGCCCCCGAGGAAGAGCGCGCTCGCGATGCCGCACATCACGAAGACGTTCGCCCACTCGGCGAAGAAGAAGAAGAGGTACCGCATGCCGGAGTACTCGGTCGAGTAGCCGGCCACGAGCTCGCTCTCCGCCTCGGGCAGGTCGAACGGCGCGCGGTTGCCCTCCGCGAGCGCCGTCGTGAAATACAGGAAGAACAGCGCGAACGTGATCGGGTTGCGGAAGACGAACCAGTGCCAGGGCCAGCCGCCCACGTCGAGGAGCGAGGGCCCGGCGCCGCCCTGGGCGCCGATGATGTCCTGGAGCCGCAGCGAGCCCGTCATCATGACGATGCACACGATCGCGACCGCGCCGGGGATCTCGTAGCTGATGATCTGCGCCGCCGAGCGGATCCCGCCGAGGAGCGACCACTTGTTGTTCGACGCCCAGCCGCCGGTCATGAGGCCGATGGTGACCAGCGACGTCACGGCGATCACGAAGAGGATCCCGATGTCGAGGTCGGCCGCGATGAGGTACTGGCCGAACGGCATGACGACGAACGTGGCCGACACGCCGACGAACACGAGGTAGGGCGCGAGCCGGAAGAGCGCCTTGTCGCTCTCGGCCGGGATGACGTCCTCCTTCATGATCGACTTGATCCCGTCGGCGACCCACACGAGCAGGCCCTGCGGCCCGGCGCGGTTCGGCCCGATGCGGGACTGCATGCGCGCCGAGACGCGGCGCTCGACCCAGGTGATGATCCCCGCGGTCGGCGCCATGAAGAGCAGGATGATCGCGGCGGCCACGCCGAGGAGGATCCCGGCGCCGAGCAGATCGGTCGGGGCGCTCGCGTGGAACCCCTCGGTCGAGAGCTGGATCTCGGACGGGGTCGCGCCGCCCCGGCGGATCCCGACCGCCGACCGCCGCTCGTGGCCGCTCGGGATCACGTCGGCCTTCGAGAGGACCTTCACGCCCTCGAAGCGCGTGATGACGTCGCCGGGCTGGAGCCCCGCCTGGCTCGCCGGGCTCCCGTCGCGCACGCCCGTCACGACGAGCCCGCCGGCGGGCGGCGACTCGGCCGCGACCTCGACGCCGAAGAACGCGAGCGCGCGCGCCCCCTCCTTCACGCGCGCCTCGATGACCGCGCGGCGCGGGGTCGGCGGGAGGAAGTCCATCGTGACGCCCCTCACCGTGCCGTTCACGGGGAGCGCCCCCTGCGCGGTCGCGGGGATCTCGACGACCACGTCGCCGTGGAAGGTCGTGTGCACCGCGTCGTCGCCGCGGCCGGCGAAGCGGGACTGCAGGCCCTCGGAGAAGACCAGCGAGATCTTCGTGCTGCTGACCTGCGCGCCCTCGATCTCGATGCTCTGGCCGGTGAGCGGCGCCTGGCCGGGGCGGCGGAGGGTGCCGCGGAACGTGACGACCGCCTCCTTCGCCTCGGCGGTGGGCAGGTTGGTCCCGAGGATCTCGATGCGGTCGCCGAGGTCGACCTCGCGCGGCACGACGTCGACGACGCTCAGGAGCTCGGGCGCCGTCCTGCTCTCGGCGCAGCCGGCCGCGCCGAGCAGCGCGAGGAGGGCCAGGAGGCACGGCAAGAAGCCTCGAGAGAGAGCTCTCCAGGGAGGAGATCCGCGCATGGTGCCGCTTATAAACCGCGCCGCTCGCGCGGTCGAGAATGCGGAGAAAAGCGCTCCTGCTCGCGCTGTCTGTTTACCTACCGGTTACCGGCTACCGGCCCCGGACGGGGAGGAAGTACCGGCTGCCGTCGAGCTCGTTCACGCCCACGTAGAGCTCTGCCTCGAACACGTCCTTGAGCCGGCGGTAGGTCATCACCTCCTCGACGGTGCCGTGGGCGACCAGCCGCCCGGCCTTGAGGAGCGCCACGCGGTCGGCGTACTGGGCAGCCGCGTTGAGATCGTGCAGCACCGCGACGCAGGCGAGGCGCCGCTCGGCCACCTCCCTGCGCACGACCTCGTGGACCTCGATCGAGTGGCGGATGTCGAGGTGCGCCCCGGGCTCGTCGAGGATCAGCACCTGCGCCTCCTGCGCGAGCGCGCGGGCGATGGCCACCCGCTTCTGCTCGCCGCCGGAGAGCTCGGCCACCGGCCTCCCCGCGAGCCCCACGAGATCGCAGGCGTCGAGGGCGCGGGCGACCGCCTCCTCGTCCCGGCCGGCGGCGAGCATCCACGCGCCCTGGTGGGGCGCGCGGCCCATCATGACGACCTCGCGCACCGTGAAGCCGGGCGCCGAGGCGATCCCCTGCGGCACGACCGCCACGCACCGCGCGATCGCCCGCCGGTCCATGCCGGCGAGCGGCCTCCCCAGCAGGGTCGCCTCGCCCCGCGCCGGCCGCAGGGCCCCCGAGAGGACCCGGACCAGCGTCGATTTTCCCGCGCCGTTCGGCCCCAGGACGGCGCAGAGCTCGCCCGCGCGCACATCCAGGCTGATCCCCTCCAGCGCCAGCCTCCCGGTGGGATAGCTCGCGGCCACGTCACGCAGATCGATCGCCGGCCCCTGCACGCGGTCTCTTTTGTCGAATGATTTGAGTGATATCGAGTGATCTTCCCTTGCGCGAGGTTTCTTGCGGTGGTCCAATCGACTCGAGGCGTAGAGGAGATGGAAACGGCGAAGGAGACTCTGGGAGGCGGCGAGGTACCGCGTCGCGTTATTAAGCGCTACTCCAATCGGAAGCTCTACGACACGAAGGACAGTCGTTACGTCACCCTGCAGCAGATAGGGGAGATGGTCCGGGCTGGCGAAGAGGTCCAGATCATCGACAACGCGACCAAGGAGGACAAGACCGAGGTCACGCTGGCGCTGATCATCTCGGAAGATCTCAAATCGCAGCCGCGCTCGGTCCCGCTCGGCACGCTGAGAGATCTGATCCAGGAGCGGGGCGAGCGGCTGCTCTCGCAGCTGCGCGAGGGCCCGATCGGCCGGCTCATCCCCGGCGCGGTCCCTGGCGAGGGCGGCGTGGCGGCGCCAGGAACGGCGCCCGCCCCGGGGACGGAGCAGGCGACGCCCGCGTCGCCCTCGTCCCATCCGCCCCCGCCGCTCGACGCGGACAGGTCGAGCCACGCGAAGGGGCGCCTGAGCGGGATCGTCGAGAGCTCGAAGCAGACGCTCGATCAGTGGCAGCAGGCCGTCGACGAGCGCATCCGGGCCATCCTCCCGGGCCTCGGGCTGGTCCGCGATCTCCAGTCCGATGTCAAGCGCCTGTCGCAGCGCATTGACGAGCTGGAGGCGAAGCTCCAGGGACGCGCGGGTGAACCCATCGAGGGCGCGGCTCCGCACCAGGCGGGCTCCGGCGCGGACGAACCCGCGGGCGAGGGCCGCGAGGGTCAGGGGAGCGAGAGCCGGCTGGAATAGCCCTGGGCGCTCCTCTGTTCCCCCGGGCGAGCCCATGCCGTTCTTCTTCAGCAAGAAACCTGCGTCCGTAGCGCAGGACCTGTCGTTGGCCAGCGCCGACGGTGGCCGCGCCGACGCCTTCGAGATCGAGCTGCTGGGTCATCTGGACACGCTCTACGGCGTGAGCTGCCGGATGACGAAGAGCTCGACGGAGGCGGAGGATCTGGTCCAGGACACCATCGTCAAGGCGATGCGCGCCCGGGATCAGTTCGAGCCGGGCACCAACCTCAAGGCCTGGCTGCTTCGGATCCTGACGAACACGTTCATCAACCGGTACCGTCGCGGGGGCCTCGAGCGAGGCATCTTCGACGGTCCCGACGCCGAGCCGCTCACCGATGCGTGGGTCGGCGCGACGACGATGCGTGCGATGCGCGATCCGGAGACCCAGGCGCTCACGCCGCTGGTGGAGGCGGAGGTGCAGCGCGCCCTCGACGCGCTGCCCGAGGAGTTCCGGCTGGCCGTGGTGCTGTCGGACATCGAGGAGCTCTCCTACAAGGAGATCGCCGAGGCGATGGGCTGCCCCATCGGCACGGTGATGTCGCGCTTGCACAGGGGCCGCAAGCTCCTCCAGAAGACGCTGCGCGAGCACGCGGTCCTGATGGGCATCGTCAGCGACGACGCGGCGAAGGACGCGCCCGCCGACCTGGACGCGTACCGCAAGCGGAAGCGGGGTGCCGCATGAGCGCTGCGAAATCGATCGAGAGCTGTTCGCGGTTCGACTACGCGCTGTCCGCCTACGTCGACTGCGAGCTGGATCCTGACCACGCCGTCGATCTCGAGTCCCACCTCGTCCAGTGCCCTCCGTGCTTCGAGCAGGTGAGGCTCTTGCGCTCGCTGCGGGCGAGCCTGAAGCGGGCGCGACCGTCGGGGTGCCCGGACGCGCTGCGGGCGCGCGTCGCCGCGGCGGTGGCGCACGAGCAGGCGCGCGACGCGGCGCAGTCGGCCGAGGCGAGGCCGCGCCTCGTGCACAGGGGGTACGCGATCGCGCTCGCCGCGGCGGCGGGCGTCGTCTTCGTCGTGGGCGTGGCGCGGCGGCCGGACGCGTCGGCGGAGGCCGCGAAGGCGGACGCCGCGAGGGCGGCGGTCGATCGCGCGGCGTCCATCGAGAGCGTCGAGGTCCTGCTCGACGATCTCGTCACCCAGCACGCGCAGCCGCTGCCGCCGGAGACGACCAACCCGGAGGATCTACCGCGCTTCGATCCGTTCGTCGGCGTCCCGGTCCGCAGGCCGCACTTCCAGTCGATACCGGCGAACTTCATGGGCGCCCGCGTGCACACGATGCGCGATCGGCGCGCCGCGCTGCTCCAGTTCGTGGTGCGGGGCAATCACCGCGTGACGGTCTACATGTTCAACTCGCGCGCGGTCCCGGTGCAGAAGGCGCAGCCGATCCTGCAGCCGCGCGTCGTGCGCGAGCGCCCCGTCTACGTGGGCAACATCAACGGCTACTCGGTCGCCGCTGCCGAGCGCAGCGGCGTCGGCTACGCGCTCGCCTCGGATCTCGGCGACGACGTCAGCACGCAGCTCGTCCTCGCTGCGATGCAGTGAGCGCGCCGGCGCCCACTCCATGGCGGGGTGCAGACGCCGTTCTCTCCCCTCCCTCGATCATCCCACCCCGACCAACCCCTACCGCGAGAGACCGCATGCGCTTCGTCTTCGTCATGGATCCGCTGAGCCGCGTGACGCACGACAAGGACACGTCGTTCGCCTTCATCCGAGCGGCGCAGGCGCGCGGCCACGAGAGCTTCCACTGCTTGCCGCGCGACCTCTCGATCGAGGGCGGCGAGGCGCACGCCTCGGCCTCGCCGGTGCTCATCGGCGACGCGCCCCCGTTCATCTCGCTCGCGGCGGGCCCCGAGCGGCTCCGGCTCGCGGACGTGGACGCCATCTTCATCCGCAAGGACCCGCCGTTCGATCGCAGCTACCTGTACGCGACGCTGATCCTGGAGCGCGCGCGGCGCTGCCCGCTCATCGTGAACGACCCCCGCGGGCTGCGCGACGCCAACGAGAAGCTCTACGCGCTGAACTTCCCCGAGTGGACGCCGAGGACGCTGGTCACCGCGGACCGCGAGCAGATCCACGCGTTCGTGCGCGCCCTCGGCGGCACGGCGGTGATCAAGCCGCTCGACGGCGCGGGCGGCCTCGGCGTGCTGCAGATCAACGAGCGCGACAAGAACGCGCGCGCCATCGCGGACATGATGACGAACGAGGGGCACCGCCTCGCGATGGTCCAGGAGTACCTGCCCGCCGTCGTCCACGGTGACAAGCGCGTCCTCTTGCTCGACGGCGAGCTGCTCGGCGCCATCCTCCGGGTGCCCCGCGACGACGATCACCGCTCGAACATCCACGTCGGCGGGCGCGTGGTCTCGACGGAGCTCTCGCCGCGCGAGCTCGATCTCGTCCGCGCGGTCGCGCCTCGCCTCCGCGCCGACGGCCTCTTCTTCGTGGGCCTCGACGTCATCGGCGAGCGCCTGACCGAGGTGAACGTCACGAGCCCGACGGGCATCCAGGAGCTCGGGCGCTTCACCGGCGCGGATCCGGCGGCCAGGGTGATCGCCTGGGCCGAGGAGCGGGCGCGCGGCCAGGCCGCGCGCGCGTGAGCCACGTCGCTCCGGAAAGTTGGCCCGGAGCGCCCGCTTCTGCGAAGGCTCCCCCATGGGCGACTCATTCGAGCGGTGTGCCGTCTGCAGCGACGGCGAGCAGGGCGATCGGGACGGCGGTGCGCCCGGGGATCCTCGCGCGAGGACGCGGATGGCGCGCGTGGTCATCCAGGGGCGCTCGCTGAGCCTGTGCCGGACGCACGCGGCGACCGTGGCCGTCGCCATGCCGGAGACGTTCGAGGAGATGCGCGCGCTGTTCGTGGGACTCCAGCGCGGCGCCCAGCCGGCGCAGCGTGGCGCGCAGCCGGCGCAGCGCGATCCGTCCGTCGAGCGCCGCTCCCCCATCCCGCGCCGCAGCCCCGAGGATCGGCGCGTCTTCCCCCCGCGGCCGGAGGGCCGGCGGATCGGCGCAGGACGCCGCGCCAGCGATCCGGGGGAGTGATCGAGACCGCCGCGCCGGCGCCCTCCTCGCGCCGATCTCCGGAGCGGCGCCCGCTCTCCGCGCGGAGCGCCGCGGGCTGCCGGATGCGCGCGGCGCGTGGTAGGTTCTCGCCATGAGATCCCGCCGGCATGTCGTCATCGGGCTCGGCTCGAGCGTGGGCGATCGCCTGGCGACCCTCCGCGCCGCCATCGCGGCGCTCGGCGCTGATCCCGATCTCGACGTCGTCCTCGAGTCGTCGCGCTACGAGTCCCCGCCCGCAGGCGGCCCTCCGCAGGGCGACTACGTGAACGCCGCGGTGCTCGTCGCCACGTCGCTGCCCGCACGCCAGATCCTCGATCGCACCCTCGCCGTGGAGCGCTCGCTCGGGCGGACGCGCCCCGATCCGGTGCGATGGGGGCCGCGCACGATCGATCTGGACCTGCTCTGGATCGAGGGCGAGGTCGTCGCGGAGCCGGATCTCGAGGTGCCTCACCCGCGGCTCTGCGACCGTGTGTTCGCGCTCAGGCCGCTGCTCGACGTCGCCCCCGACGCGCGCGACCCTCGCACGGCCGTCGCGTACGCCGCGCTTCCCGAGGCGAGCGCGCCCATTCGCAAGCTCGCTCCGATCTGATCGGCGCGGCTGCCACGCGCGGGCGCGGCGCTCAGCGCGAGCGCGGCGGGCCGGAAGCGGCGCGGGAGCGGAGGCCGGCGCTGCCGCCCGCGTACGACGCCGCGCTGCCGATCGTGACCACCACGACCAGCAGCAGCGCCCACCCCAGCGCGCCCGCCGGCGCGCCCTCGGCGAGGGCGAGCGCCCACGCGAGCGCGGCGACGACGGCGCCGCTCGCGGCGGCCTCGCGCCGCCCGGCGCGCCCGCCGAACCGCCCCACGAGGTAGCCGCCGGCGACCCCGGCGAGCGCGAACGCGATCACGTTGAGCCCCACCATCGCGAGCCGCACAGAGCCCTGTGCCCCGGCGTCCCCCGCCCGCTCGATCATCCGGCGCAGCAGCGTGTTGACGAGGCCCGCGAGCGGCAGCCACGCGATGAAGATCGCCACCGTCCCGAGCGCGATCCAGTGCCACGGCGGCCGGTCCTCGCCCTCGTCGTCGCCGCCGCTCTGCAGCACGGGGAGCTTGCGCTTCTCCGGCGCTGCCACGCCGCCCCGAGGAGGCGCCGCGCCTGCCGCGCCGCTGCCGATGACCGGGAGGCGTCGCTTGGGCGCGTCCCCCATGGCGTCAGCTGGGCTTCGAGGTCGGGGGCGGCGCGGCGGCAGGAGCCTTCCGCCAGAACTTCCGCGCTTCGTCCTGCTGGCGGACCAGCCGCCGCTGCTCCTGGATCAGGCCGCCGTACGCGCGAGGCACCCGCGGATCCTTCGCGAGCGCGTACAGGACCTGGAGCGCCGCCTCGGCGTCGTCCGTCGCGCGGTGCGCCTTCTCGAGCGAGATCCCGAGCCGAGCGGCCATGTCGCCGAGGGCGCGGCTCTCCTCGTTCTTGTAGAGCTCACGGGCGAACGTGAGCGGATCGACCCAGTCGACCTCGCGCCGCATGGCGGGCGGCGGCTCGCGCGGGCGCATGCCCACGCGCTCGAGCTCGGCGAGCAGGAACGAGCGGTCGAAGGTGGCGTTGTACGCCGCGGGGATCGCCCCCTTGAAGCAGCCGAGGATCTCCTCCGCGACCTCGGCGAACGACGGCTTGCCTTCGACGTCCGCGTCCTTGATCCCGTGGATGGCGGTGCTCTCCGCGGGGATGGGCCGCCCCGGGTGGATGAGCCAGTTGTAGCGCGTCAGGATCTCCCCGGAGCGGCCGATGACGATGCCGAGCTCGATGATCCGATCGCCCGCAGGATCGCGCCCCGTGGTCTCGACGTCGACGAAGGCGATCGGCTGGTCGATCCAGGCGCTGCCCGCGTCGATCTCGGACGCAACACCGACGGCGCGCACCTTGAGGAGGTGCGCGATCCCAGGGTAGTGCCGGCCCGTCGGGAAGCAGCCGCACGGGTCGGCGACCTTCACGGCGTCCTCGGCTTGGCGGGCTGGACGGGCTGGACGGGCGCAGCCGAGGTCGCGGGGCGCGCCGCGCCGCCCGCCGGCGCGCTGGTGCCGGCGGCGGGGGTGGCGCTGGCCGCCGGGGTGGCGCTGGCCGCGGGGATCGCGCTGCCGGAGGGCGACGCGTCGCCTGGCTTCGGGGGCGCAGGCCGCGGCGTCTTGCCGAGGAGCTCCAGCTCGAGCTTGACCCACGCCTCGAGATCCTGGCCGGGGTTCGAGAGGAGCTGGAGGTTGACCTCGCGGCCGTTGATGAAGACGAGGGGCGTCCCCTCGAGCCCGACCCCGTCGGCCTGCAGCTTGTCCTTGTCGATGCGCGCCTTGGTGTCGGTCGAGACGAGATCGGCGCGGAACTTCACCATATCGAGCTTGAGCCGCTGCGCGTAGCGCTCGAGGTCGGCCTGCTCCAGCTTGTCCTGGTTCTCGAAGAGGAGGTGGTGCATCTCCCAGAACTTGCCCTGGTTGAGCGCGGCGGTCGCCGCGCGCGCGGCGGGCTCGCCGTGGACGTGCGCCGAGAGCGGGTAGAACTTGAAGACGAGGCGCACCTGCCCGTCGAAGCGCTTCACGAGCCCCTCGAGCAGCGGCGCCATCAGCCTGCAGAACGGGCACTCGAAGTCGGCCCACTCGACGATCGTGATCGGCGCGTCGGGCGGCCCCATCTCCGGCGAGCCGTCGGTGGCGAGCGTCTTCACCTTGTTCGCGTCGAAGCGCATGTGGAACGCGTCGTCGCGCTCCTTCTTCGACCGGCCGTCCTTGACCAGATCGAGCAGGAGCAGCGCGGCGGGGAGGCACGCCTTGCACGGGCGCTGCTCCTTCACGCACTGCGCGATGCTCACCGGCGTGTCCGGGCAAGGGGAGAGGAGCTCGGAGACCTGTGCCCCCCACTCCCGGCGCTCGCGGGGAGTCAGCGAGGAGGTGTCCACGCCCGGCAGCGAGACCGACACCTCCGGGTTCGCGGCCGGTTTGGGCTCGTTCGAGCTAGGGTTCCCAGGACAGCCCGTGGCGCCGATCGCGAGCAACGGCAACGCGAGGAGCGGCGGCATCCAGCGCAGGAATGACATCGCGGCGCGAGCTTAGTCGGACCCCTTGCGAGATGCTAGCGCGGGTGTAGCGTCAAGAGGTGCGGAGCGTCCTCTACCGCTTCCCGGATCTGCAGCAGTTCGAGCAAATCGTGTGCGATCCGGAGGAGCGTGACCTCGAGCTCGGACTGCCCGCGGGGGAGGTCGTGGCCGATGGCGAGTGGGTGCTCGCCATCTTCGAGCTGGGCGAAAACCGCCGCGCGACGTCGGCCGCGGCGTGCGCGTCGGTCTCACCGGAGGGGGCGCGGCTCACGTTCGAGCCGCGCGACTGGCATCGCCTCGCCCACTTCGCGCGGACGGAGGCGCCCCGCCCCGGATCCGTGCCCGACACCGACGCCGCGGCGCTCCTCCGCGCCGCGGACGGGGCCGGGCCCGCCGCGTCATCCGGCGTCCAGGGCGCCGGCCCGGCGGGCCGGGCGCCGACGCCCCCTGCGCCGCCTCGGCTGAAGGGCAAAGGCTCGCGGGTCCTCGTTGTCGACGACGACCCCCACATCCGCGAGCTCCTGTCGGCGATGCTCGAGGCGGTCGAGCTCGCCGTCGTCGCCGTCGCCAGCGCGGAAGAGGCGCTGGCGCAGGTCCGCGGCGCACCGTTTCACCTCGTGGTCCTCGACTGGAACCTCCCGAAGATGACCGGCATCGACCTGTGCCGGACGCTGCGGCAGGAGCCCGGGCTCCGCGATCTTCCGGTCCTCTTCCTGACGGCGCACGCCTCCTCGCAGGACATGGTCGAGGCCTTCGCCAGCGGCGCCGACGACTACATGGTGAAGCCATTCCGCGCCCCCGAGCTGGGCGCTCGCATCTTCAGCCTGCTCCGCCGGACCCGGCGAGGCACCCCCTGAGGCGCCTCGCCGCGGCGCGGCGGCCCCGCCGTGACGCGGGCTCGCGCTCGGGCGCCGCGCTCAGGTTCCGCGCTCAGAAGGCGACATCGACGTTGAGGTTGATCACGCCGATGCTCTGCGCGTAGTGCCCGCCGGAGTCGGGAGCCCTCGAGTTGGGGTGCAGGCCGGCGGTGATGCTGTCCCCCGTGGTGTCGCGGCTGACGTAGAACAGGTGGGTATACGACGCGGCGAGGTGCAGCTGCTTCGCGACATGGAAGCGCCCGCCGAGGGCGAACGAGACGTCGTGGAAATCGACGCCCGATGGGTCCAGGGTCTCGTCCGGAACCGCGTTGGAGTCGTACCCGACGCCGCCGAAGACCTCGATCGCAGGCCGCGGCCAGTGGCTCCAGCCTGCCCGCACGCCGAACGTGTCGTTCCAGCGGCGAGGGATGTTCTGCACCACGCGGGCGCCCTCTCCGGCGAAGCCGTCGCGGTCGATCTCGCACGCCGCGCCGACCTGGGTGAGGCACTGGTTTTCCATCGAGCTCCACCGCGTCCAGTCGCCGAAGAGCCGGATCTCGAAGCGCTCCGCCGGGACGAAGCGGGCGCCGAGCCGCACGATGTCCGGCAGGCCCTGGTGCAGCTCCACGTCGCTCGGGGAGCTCGACACGCCGCTGAAGCGGTTGGTGAGCGTGCCCTCGAGCGACTCTCCCCCCGTGACGTTCGGCCGCGACTGGTACGACGCGCCGATCCAGAGCTGCTCCGGCACCGCCTCGACCAGCGCGCCGACGCCGAAGCTCGCGTGGAAGCCGCTCACCTCGAGCAGCGAGCGCCCCTCGGTCGCAAGGAGGTTGTCGCCGGAGGCGTTGCGGGCGCGCACGGTGTTCACCTGGGTCCGAATCAGGTTGCCGGAGAGGCCGAGGCTGAGGCGCAGCGCCGGGATCTCGTAGGCGGCGGCGAGGGTGAAGAACATCGCCTGGAGCGAAGACTCGATGGAGTGCCAGCGCTGCACGCCGTCCACCGGCCCGGCGAGCTCGCGATTGCCCTCGAACGCCGCGTTCGTGTCCCAGGACGCGGCGCCGCCGAAGGGCACATAGACGCCGGCGCCCAGCGCCAGATCGCCGAGCCTGGCCGACGCGCCGAGCATCGGCGAGGCAGCCACGTTGAACAGGCTCGCCGCCCCCGTGTTCGCCCGCGGCACCGTCACGTCATCGGTCGCCGCCGCCGAGTGCGTGTAGGACGCGGCGCGCAGCGCGATGTTTCCGTCCAGGAACAGATGAATCCCCTCGCTCTCGGCGAGGCCTGCGGGGTTGTAGTAGACCGCGGTCGGATTGCTCGTGATCGGGTTGCCGTGCTCGCCGCCAAACCGCGCGGTCGCGAACCCGCCGGCGAGCGCGGATCCGGTCCAGGCGAGACCGCCGAGGAGGCCGACGGAGATCGCGAAACAGGGACGGTTGATGGACATATCCGGTGTTCTCGATTCTGAGGCGGAGGAATGCGGCGCCTGCGGCGGACCCTGCATGGTAGGGTTGCAACACCTGCCACGTCGGGGAAGGTTCTACCCGATCAAGTCAAATGTCACCTTTCGCACGGTGTCAAATGCTTTTCTCCCGCACCATCCGGACAACGCTCGCCTCAGCTGCCTTCACCACCACGGCGCTCCTCATCGGCTGCGCCGACCCGGCAGGCAGATACGATGACTTCGAAGCTCGCGATACGACGATCCGCGAAGACCAGAGCAGCGGCGAGGGTGGTGGTGGCGGCGCTGGAGGCGGCGGGGACAACTGCCTGCCGGAAGCGGGCGCCGTCGATGGCGATTTCCTCTTCAGCCTCTCGGCCTATCTCAACCCGCGGGCCCCTATCCTCTTCGTGGCCAGCCTGACCACCCAGGCCAGCGACGGCGGCCTGAGCTTCTCGCTGACCTTCCAGCCGCTCGTGGCCGCCGATCGCAAGACGCCCACGGGCGAGCCGTTCGACGTGGGTCCCTTCGAGCTGTCCGCCGATGGGACGTTCACCGCGCAGCTGCCCACGCTCGTCGTGCCGGGCGACGCCAACCCCATCTCCGGCAGCGAGCTCGAGGCCACCATCACGCTGACCGGCGGCTCCCTCTGCGCGCCCGCCGACTTCATCTGTGGCATTGTCACCGGCACGACGGCGAGGCCGCTCCCCCTGAATCTCAAGGGCTCTGCCTTCGCCATGGAGCGAATCGCCGATCCGAGCAGCTACCCGGCGCCGGTCATCAACTGCAAGAGAGACCCGGCGAACCCGCTCCCGTGAGCGCCCGGTCGGGTCACGCCACGGCCTCCGCCGCGGCGGCGCCTTCGAGCTCGATCAGCGAGATCTCGGACGGCGCGCCGACGCGCATCGGCGGCCCCCAGTAGCCCGTGCCGCGGCTCACGTAGATCTGGCTCTCGCCGTGCGAGGACAGCCCGGCAACGTAGGGCTGGTCGAGCCGCACGAAGAAGTTCCACGGGAAGATCTGACCACCGTGGGTGTGGCCGCTGAGCTGCAGGCCCACGCCCCGCTCCGCGGCCTCCACGATCTGCTTGGGCTGGTGCGCGAGCAGCACGAGCTCGCGAGAAGGGTCCCGCCCCGCGAGCGCGCGCGCGAGGTCGGGGCCGTGGCCGCGGCCCATGCCGCGGGAGCTCCAGTCGTCCACGCCGGCCAGGTCGAAGCCGTGCTCGCCGTCGCCGATCGAGACACGCTCGTTGCGCAGCACCGTCACGCCGAGCCGGCGGAGCTCCGCGATCCACGCCTCGGCGCCGGAGTAGTACTCATGGTTGCCCGTCACGAAGAAGACCCCGTGCTTGGCGCGCAGATCGGCGAGCGGCGCAGTGTGCTCGCGGAGCTCTTCCACGGAGCCGTCGACGAGATCGCCCGTGATCGCGATGAGATCCGGATCGAGCGCGTTCACGCGCGCGACGACGCGCTCGAGCCAGGCCCGGCCGATCGTCGGGCCGATGTGGAGGTCGGTCAGCTGAACCACGCGAAAGCCCGACATGGCCGCGGGGAGGCGGCGCAGGCGGACGCGCACCGGGCGGACGGCGACCTCGCCGAGGGCGCTCGCGGCGCCGGCGACGCCGAAGCCCATGGCGAGCGCCCCGGCCGCGCCCGCGAGGGCGCGCGAGAGGAAGGTGCGGCGCTCGCCGTCGAGCGGCTGGTTCAGGAGCGCGGTGACGCCGTGGGCGCCGAGGCGGACGAACTCGGAGGTCAGCAGGAGGAAGAAGAGCAGGACGGCGAGCCCGACCCACGTGTAGACGATGCCCGCGACGACGCCGGCGATGTGCCGGGGCAGCGCGCGGGTGAGCAAGAGGCCGAGGGGCACCAGCGAGGCGAGCACCACGAGGGCCACGCTGCCGGCGCGGTGCCAGAGCGGGCCGAGCTCGGGCGCGCGGATCAGGCGCTGCCAGAGGTAGTAGTGGACGCCTGCCACGATGGCGCTGAAGACAGCGATGAAGACGACGAAGGAGAGGAGAGGCCGCTGCACGCGTCCAGCATGACCACGGCGGCGCGCGCCCGCCGCTCCGTTCCGCGCCGGAGCCGGGCTCGACAACACTTCTTCACGGAGCGACGCGGCGGGCGGCGGCTACGACGTGCTCACGCACACGCCGAACCCGGCGGGGTAGATCGCGCTGCCGCCCTGGCACTTGGCGCCTGCGCCGCACTCGGGCGCCCTGCTGTCGATCCGGCAGAGCTGCTTGCACTGGTCCGTCAGCATCGAGCACACGAAGCCGGGCGCGCACGGGCAACGCTCGTCGGCCCGCCCCTCGCCGGGCACCACGCAGCTCGTCGTCCCATCCTCGCGGACGATCGTGCAGGTGAGGCCCGTCGGGCACACGCTGTCGTTCAAGAGCTCGCAGTTCGTCGCGGGAACACAGACGGGAATCGGGACCGGAGCCCTCGCGCTCGCCTCGACGACCGACTCGGCCATCGGCCGCTCGTCGCAGTACGTCCCCGCCGCGCAGCTCTCGACGTGACCACAGCAGTACTGCCGGCACACGCCGCCCTCCCCGTCGGCTGCCACGCACCCCAGGCCAGCCGCGCAATCGGCGGCGCTGTGACAAGGGCCACCTGCCTCGAAGCGGCCCGCCGGCCCGCAGCTCGGGATCGCATCACCGTCGTCGAGCACGAGCTGGCAGTGCAGCGTCTGCGCGGCAGGGAGCCCCGTCCCTGTGCCCGCGTCGCCGTCCGACGAGCACTCGGCCGGCTCCCCGCCTGGGGTGCAGCCATCGCCGCACAGGTAAGCGAAGCGGGTGTAGGGGTCCTGCGCCTCCGGAGCGGCCGGGATGTTGAGGTCCTCGTTCACGACGCCGCCGGCACCACCGTTGCCGCTGGCGCTGCCGCTCGCGGGCGGTGGGCTGCCGCCCGATTGGGTCGACTCGCCCACGCCTCCCCCACTCCCGAACGCCGCCCCGCCGTCTTCGTACCCACCCGCCGAGGCGTCGTCCACCGAGCACGCGGAGAGCGCGAAAACCCAGGTCGCCATGAGGCCAGAAAGCAGACGGGCGTGGTGTGAGCTCATTCCAGGACCACCAGAAAAGCACAAGCGGAATGAGCGTATCATGTCGCCTCCTGCATTCACAGAATGTGCCGATTCCGTGTGTCGTCGCCAGGGCGCCGAGCGCAACCTGGGTGAGGACGCCGCCCTGTGCGCTGGGGTGAGGACGCCGCCCTGTGCGCCGCGCGCACGGGGGCACCTCGCCAGCGGGCATCCCTGGCGCAAGCATGACGCCCGTGTCGCGCCGCGCGCCGGGCCCCGCGCGAGGGGTGTGACGGCGCCTACCGCGCCTCGATGTCGCGGGTGACCACGTTGCCCGCGCTGTCGTAGGCGCGCACCGCGAGCAGGTGCGCGCCCGGCGGCACGATCGCGCCGAGATCCGCCTCGAACGGCTCGACGGCCTCGTCGAAGACGCCGTCGCTCGGGAAGATGGGCCGCCACTCCTCCAGGCCCGCGATCGAGACCTCGACGCGCGCGACCGGACCGAGGCCGTCCGCGACCTCGCCCGTGAGCCGGCGCCCCTGCAGCGCGAGCGCCCGGAACACCGGCGGCGTGCTGTCGACGAGGACGGTGCCGGACTCGAGGCTGTGGCGCAGCGTGCGCTCGGGCGGGTTCGCCAGCTCGTCGCTCGCCTCGACGAGGATGCGGTACTCGCCTTCGGGAAGCGCGGTCGTGTCCCATACGTGCTCGGCGCGCGTCACCTTCTCGCCCGGCTTCAGCAGGCTGCGCCAGGTCGACTGCCCCTCCATCCGGTAGGAGAGGCGGTAGCGGAGGTCGTCCTGGTCTGGATTGTCGACCTTCCATGTCAGCTGGAGCGCGCTCACGGGCTTCGGCGCCTCCCCGCCCGATGGCGGGAGGCTCGAGCGAGAGGGCTTCGTCTGCCCCTTCGGCGCGGCCTCGATCGACGTGACCACGGCGCGGGCGTTGTCGGTGACGAACGAGAGCTTCACCTCGCGGAGCACCGCGCCCGGATCGCGGCGCCAGCGCGCGCGGATCTGCGCGAAGCGCGCCGGCGGGCTCTTCACGTCGCCCGGCGCGGCGAGCGCCGTGGACCACGGGCTCCAGGTGCCGTCCGGCGCGTCGGTGTTTCCGCTCCGGGTCTCGAGCTCCAGCGCGCCGTCGGAGCGCCACGAAAGGCGCCCGAACGTGGCCCGCAGCCCGGCGTCGAGCACCTTGCTCGTCCACACCGCGTCGGCGCCGCCGACGCCCTTCACCTCGTGGAAGACCGCGGGGTCGGTGGTCGCGACGAACCTGCGCCGCCCGGCCATCATGAAGGCGCCGACCTGGCGCTCGTCGGTGTCGGCGACGAGCCGCGCGACGTGGTTGTCGCTCACGGTGTAGAGCTGGCCTTCCGCGCCGGTCCCGACGTACGGCGTAAAGTCGTCGCCGAGGCCGAGCGAGACGTAGTGGGTGTCGTCGTCGCTCATCATCTTCTCGGCGACGCCGCTCCGATCGAAGCGCATGAGCACGCCCTTGCCGGGCTTCGGCGCGCGCGCCGGCTGCGGCGACGGCGGCCCGCTCCGGTTGCGCTTCGGGGGGGCGAACGCCTCGGCGTACTTGTTGGCGATCGCGTAGATCGCGCCGCCCTTCGCGCCCGGCGCGATCGCGATGGCCTTCACGTCGTCGGCGTCGAAGTCGTAGAGCACGGTCGCGCGCCCGGGCGCCGTGACTTTGTAGAGGAGCGCCTTGCCGTTCGAGCCGGCGTAGACGGCGCCGTCGTCCCCGACGGCGACGCACATGAGGTGCGGCTCGTCGCTGTCGAAGTACACCTGGGCCTTGCCCGCGGCGTCGACGCGGAACAGCTTCCCCCCCGAGCCGGTCGCCGCGTAGAGCGCCTTCGCCCGGGGATCGTACGCGAGGCCCCACACGTCCTCGGTGTCGGGGAGCTCGGCGAAGACCTTCGCCGGACCACCGTTGCCGGCGCCGCGCGGCAGGCGGAAGAGCTTGCCCTCGGGGAAGGTCCCCGCGATGACGTCGCCGCCTTCCGCGAGCGCGAGCGCGCTGACCGCCATCTGCCCGGTCGTGGCCACGAGCGCGACCCGGCCGCCCGAGACGCTGTAGATCTTCCCCTCGTTGCCGGTGCCGAGCAGCACCGTCCCGTCCGGCAGCACCACGGAGCTCCAGATGGACGTCGCGTCCGGCAGCGGCGTCGCGCCGAGCGTCAGCCCGGCGCGCACGGCGCCGTTCGAGTCCACGCTGACGCCGGTGAGATCCCCGCCCTTCAGGTCCTCGAGCGATCGGAGCTCGAAGCTGCGCGTGCCCACCGCGTGGGCCGGCAGCGCCACGAGCCCCACGGCGGCGGCGGCGGCGGCGAGGAGCCTGCGCGGAGAGGGGACGGCGCGAGGGTGAGGCGATCGGGAATGGGCAGAAGAGCGCTCTGTGCTCATGGGTCGCAAGATGGAGGGGGTCAGGGAGAGGGGGATCAGGAAAGAGAGGGAGGCGGGAGACCGGCGGGCTCAGCGGAGGATAGGCCGGACCGTGACGCTCACGGAGTCTTTCCCGACGAGGAAGCGCTTGAGGGACACCGGCACCTGCACCTGCGCGCCGAAGGTCTCGGGCGCGTCGGACGCGGAGCTCGGGCGCAGCGTGTCCATCGCGCCCGGGGGGAGCCGCGAGGCGACCTTGCCGCGGTACGCCGCGCCGTTCTCCCGGAGCCGGAACGTCGCGACGACGCTCTCCGCGTCGTGGGTCTGGCTCGGCAGCATCGCCACGAGCTCTGCGACGTTGTTCGGGGTCGCCATCGGGCGCTCCACCTCGTAGCCGGGCGCGAGATCGATGTCCACCCGGCCGCCGGCGAGCTCGCGCGGCACCGGCACCTCGATGACGCGCGACTCGACGAGGCCCTGGTGGGGCTGGAGATCCAGGCGGATCCGCGCGGGCGCGCCCGCCTCGATCTCCGGCTCGAGCACCTTCGCGCCGCGCAGCAGCACGACCTCGCGATCGAAGGTGACCTTCACGCGGGTGTCGACGCGCTCGATCGAGACGTCCTCCCAGGGGTTGTTGAGCAGGGCCCCCATCGCCCGGACGAGCCGGCTGCGGACGAAATCGTCGCTGCTGAGCGGGGTGCCGTTGCCGGCGCCGAAATCGACCAGCGAGATGGTGCCGTAGCGCCCGATCTTCACCTGGCTCACCGCCCGCCAGGTCATGTCCCGCCGCTCGGCCGTCGTCGCCTCGACGGCGTTGCCGACGGCCATCGAGACGAAGGCGGGCGCGAGGAACTGATCGTGCGCGACCTCGACGTTCCACGTCGGGTGCGGCGCGCCCTCCACGCCGTCGATCTGGACGCGCATGGGGAAGACCGGCGCCTTCGCCGAGCTGTCGACGACGATCGCGGCCTGCCGATCGTTCACCAGCGTGCCCAGCGGCCGCACCGCCTCGCCGATCTTGAAGCTCCGGTTCTGGCTCGCGAGGATCCAGTGGACCCGCGCGATCGCGGCGGGGAGGTTCGTGACGCCGCCGTTCATCATCGGGTGGCCGAACGCGACCAGCTTGTCGCCCGACACGCGCGTGACCGTGCCGATGCCCATCGCGGAGATGTCGCCGCGCACGAGCTCGACGCCGATCGCCCCCCCGTCGACGTACCTGGTCGGCGCGCCCGGCTCCGGGCTCGCGGACGAGCCGCCGCCGGCCTGCATCGGATCGAGCCCCATGGGGCCGAGCAGATCGCTCGCGATGCGCAGCGACGTCCCGCCGAGCCCGCCGAGCATCACCGGCGTCGAGGCGCGCGCGAGGCCCGTCGACTCGGGCGGGGCGAGCGACGGCGCGACGCGCGCGGCGATCTGGCTGGCGTGGCCGGCGAGGTCGTAGGCGTCGACGGCCCCCAGGAAGCCGCGGCTCCCGTGCAGGCGGGCCGGCGCGGCGGCGCGCGGCGGCGGCGTCGCGCCACCGGCGCGGCTCACCGGGGCGGGCAGCGGGCCGCCGACCTTCGGGGCGATCCCGCGCGGGAGCGGCCGCGCGAGCTCGTCGAGCATCGACTTGATCGGGGTGACGCCGGCGATCGCCTCCGCGCCGAAGAGCCAGCCGTACGCGTAGGCGCCGATCATCTTGCCGTTCAGGTAGATCGGGCTGCCGCTCATCCCCGCCACGGTGCGCGCGACCTCGAGGCGCGGGTGCTGCGTCTTGACGAGGACGAGGTCCTGGTTCGGCCGGAAATTGCGGAGCGTCGAGATGACCTCGACGTCGAACTTCTCGGGCGTGGTGCCGGAGAAGACGGTGAGGCCGTACCCCTTCATGCCCGGCTTCACCTCGGAGAGCGGCAACGTATCGGGCGGAGCGGAGATCGCCTGGGCCGCGCCGACGCCGACGGCGACGCTGCACGCCGCGCCGGCGAGCAGGCTCAGGGGGATGAGGCGGCCGTCGCGATCGACGAAGGCGCGGGCGGCGCCCGCGATCGCCCTCGCGCTGCGGGTCGCGAGCGGGGCGGCGCGCGCTGTGAGGAAGGAATCCGGACGAAACCACGGCATGTTGCGCAGAGGCACGGGCCAAGCTTAGCCCGGATTTGGTAGCGCGACAGAGCGGGGGCTCGGGCCGCGCCGGGAGGTCGCCGCGCTGCCCAGGGTCGCCGTTTTCCAGAGGCGGGGCCCGCCGGCGACGCTAGGCTTCGCCCCGTGAAGGATATCGCGGCGACCGCGACGCTCGTCCTTTCGTTCGCCGCCTGGGTGACCACCCACGTCGCGCTGGCCGCGCGGCTCGCGCTCCGGAGCCAGCCGCGCTGGCGCGGGCTCGTCGCGCTGGTGGTGCCGCCGCTCGCGCCGATGTACGGCTTCCGGCTGGGGTGGCGGCGGACGAGCACCCTGTGGCTCGTGTGGCTGATCGTGTACGTGCTCGCGCTCCTCGTCGCGCGGGCGTGAGGAGCAGCGCGTGGCGCCTGACGTGAAGGCTGACGGCATGAGGGCTGACGGCGTGAAGGAGGAGATGACGGCGAAGCGGCGCCCGGGCGCGCCGCCCGCGATCCTCGTCGGCACGATGAACTTCGGCGGCCGCACGCCGCCCGAGGAGGCCGAGCGCATCACCCTGCGCGCGCTCGAGCGAGGGATCACCGCGTTCGACACGGCGAACCTCTACCAGGACGGCGCGTCCGAGCGGATCCTCGGCCGGGCGCTCCGGGGCCGCCGGGCCGAGGCGCAGATCGCCACCAAGGTCGGCCTGCGCCGCGTCGGGGGCAGGCCCGAGGGCCTCGGGCGCGAGCGCGTGATCCGCGCCGTCGAAGAGAGCCTCGCGCGCCTCGGCACCGACCGCGTCGACGTCTGCTATCTCCACGCACCGGACCCGGAGACGCCCATCGAGGAGACGCTGTCGGCGATCGACGCCCTGCTCGAGCAGGGGAAGATCCTGCAGTACGGGGTCAGCAACTTCGCGTCGTGGCAGATCCTGGAGATCATCGCGCGCCGCGACGCCGTCGGGAAGCCGCGCCCCGCCGCCTCTCAGGTGCTCTACAACGCGCTGATCCGCCAGCTCGACGTCGAGTACGCCGCCTTCGCGCGGCGGTACGCGCTGGCCACCGCGGTGTACAACCCGCTCGCCGGCGGGCTCTTGACGGGGCGGCACGCGGGGCCGGAGGCGACGCAGGCGGGCTCGCGCTTCGAGCGCAACGGCGTCTACCAGCGCCGGTACTGGAGCAGGCGCATGTTCGAGCTCGCAGCCGGCTACGCCGCGGTGGCGGCGGACGAAGGAATGAGCCTGCTCTCGCTGTCGTACGCCTGGCTCGCGGGGCGGGACGTCGTCGATTCCATCCTGGTCGGCCCGGTCCGGGCAGAGCACCTCGACACGGCGGCCGACGCCGTCGGGCGCCCGCTCTCGGAGGAGGCGGCGCGGCGCATGGACGCGCTCTACCGCGATCACCTGGGCACCGACGCGAGCTACGCGCGATGATCGAGCTCCTGCTGCCCGGGGCCAGGGACCTCGATCTCGCGGGCCCCCTGGCCGACTACGCCGCCCGCGGCCACGCCCGCCTCGGGCGCGTGATGACCGACGCGGGGCTCGCGGCGCTGCGCGCGCGCTCGGATGACCTGATGCTCGGGCGCGTCACGTACCCCGGGCTCTTCTTCCAGCACGACGCGGCGTCGGGCCGCTACGAGGATCTGCCGTACGGCAAGGGCTACCAGGGGCCGAGCACGTCGTACCGGAAGCTCGAGAAGCTCGAGAAGGACCCGCTGTTCCTCGCCTGGATCGAGAACGCGCTCTTCGAGCGGATCGCGCGCGCGATCATCGGCGGAGAGGTCTCCATCTACCGGGCCGTGCTCTTCAACAAGGCCGCGTCCGGAGGGACGCCGCTGCCCTGGCACCAGGACGGCGGCAGCTACTGGGGGCTGGATCGCGACCCCGAGCTGCAGATCTGGACCGCGCTCGACGACGCCCCCGCCGACGGCGGCTGCGTGGAGGTGCTGGAGGGCAGCCACATCGACGGGCTCGCGACGCCGCTCGGCGGCGTCGTTCCGAGCGACCGCGTGCGCGCGGCCGACGCGGACGCCCGCAAGATCGCGCTGCCGGCGCGCGCGGGCGAGGCCCTGCTGATCCACAACTACCTCTGGCATTGCTCCGCCGTGAACCGGAGCGGCCAGCCGAGGCGAGCGTTCACCGTCTGCTACATGAGCAGGGCGACCCGCTGCCTCCGGAAGAAGAAGGCCCCACGCACGTTCACGCCGGTGTTCTGAGCTCCCCCCGGGCAGGCGGCCTCGGCGCGGTCGGCGGCCCCTCGCTCGCCAGCCCCCCCCTTCCCCTGGCTCGCACCGGCTTCCCCGGGGCGTTCTCCGGCCGGCGTCGACGTTTCGAGAATTTTTCGATCCGGCGTCGCATCCAGTTCGCCCCCGTGTCGTAAGGACGGACGCCTGCATCCGCGGCAACTTGCCGCGCCCCCGCGGCGACCTGCCGCGGCGTGGAGCCTCAATTACCCACAGCGGCAATCTGCCGCAGTCACGCGGCACTTTGCCGTCTTGTCGCACCCCGCCAGCAAGCCATAACTGCGCCCGCGCGTCCCTCCGACGCCCACCACAACCCTATGGCTCGGTTCCTGTTCCCACGATGGGCCAACAAAGTGGTTCCGCTGGGGCTGCTCTTCGGAGTTCTGCCCCTCGGCGCCGCTGTGATCGGCGGATTCTGGTACTACGGTACCAACAAACATCTCGAGGTCGGGTATCAGCCGGATCAACCGGTTGACTATTCCCACAAGCTGCACGCCGGCGACCTCGGCATCGACTGCCGCTACTGTCACAGCACAGTAGAGGTATCCAGCTTCGCCGCAGTTCCCCCCACCGAGACGTGCATGAACTGTCATGCCAAGGTGCGGCGGGACAGCGAAAAGCTCCTCCTCGTGCAGGAGAGCTGGGCGACGGATCAACCCATTCCCTGGGTGCGCGTCCACAACCTTCCGGACTACGCCTATTTCGACCACTCGGCCCACCTGGCCGCAGGGGTCGGCTGCGTGAGCTGTCACGGACGCGTGGACCAGATGCACAAGGTCCGGCAGGTCCAGCCGCTCACCATGGGATGGTGTCTGGACTGCCACCGCGATCCGGGTCCCAACCTCCGCAATCCCGCCGACGTCACCAAGATGGATATGGCGCCCGCGACGGCCGCCATGGCGGGCGCCGGCATCCCCGCGAGCCACGAGCCTTACCAAGATCGCGTGCCAGCGGTCACTTCCTCCGGGCGGCAGGTGCAGGCGCCGCTCCACTGCTCGGGGTGCCACCGATGAGTAAACGAACTCCCCTCCCCCTCGCCCAGGACCTCTCCGGAAAGACCTACTGGCGCAGCTTGGACGAGCTCTCCGGCTCGCCCGACTTCGTCGACGCGCTCGGGCGCGAGTTCCCGCCGGCCGCGTTCGAGCCGCCGGAGGGCGTCGGGCGGCGCACGTTCCTGAGCCTCATGGGCGCGTCGCTCGCGCTCGGTGGCCTCGTGGGCTGCCGCCGGCCTGTCGAGCAGATTCTTCCGTACTCGCGGTCCCCGGAGGAGGTCATCCCGGGCAAGCCGCTGTTCTTCGCGACGGCGCTCCCGATGATGGGCACGGCCTTCGGCGTCATCGTCGAGAGCCACGAGGGGCGGCCCACCAAGATCGAGGGCAACCCGAAGCACCCCGAGAGCCTCGGCGGGACCACCCTCTATACCCAGGCCGCGGTCCTCGACCTCTACGATCCCGATCGCAGCAAGTCGCCGCGCGAGGGCGCGAACGAAAAATCCTGGGACGACGCCGCGGCGTTCCTCCGCACCGAGGGCGACAAGCTCCGCGGCCGCGGCGGCAAGGGGCTCACGATCCTGACCGAGGCGCACCGGTCGCCGACGCTGGCCGCGCGCCTCGCCGATCTCCGCAAGACGCTGCCCGAGGCGCGCGTCGTCCGGTACGAGCCCTTCTCGCGCGACGCCGCGCGTGAGGGCGCGCGGCTCGCGTTCGGCAAGCCGCTCGAGACGACGCTCGACCTGACGAAGGCGCGCGTGATCGTCGCGCTCGACGCCGACCTGTTCGCCTCCGACGGCAGCCCGCTCAAGCAGGGGCGCGCGTTCACGGCGGGCCGCGCGGTCGACAAGGACCCGAAGGCGATGAACCGCCTCTACGCCGTCGAGAGCACCTTCACGATCACCGGCGCGGCCGCGGATCACCGGCTCCGCATCCAGAGCCGCAAGATCCCCGCCTTCGCCTTCGCCCTCGCGACCGAGCTCGGCAAGCGCGGGGTCGCGCTCGACCCGCAGCTGCTCAGCGCGCTCGAGGGCAAATCGGAAGGGCTCGACGCCAAGGCGACGCGGCACGTCGCCGCCATCGCCGCCGACCTCGCCGCCAACCGCGGCCAGGGCGCGGTCGTGGCCGGGCGCTCGCTGCCGAAGGAGGTCCACGGGCTCGTGCACCTCATCAACCTCGCGCTCGACAACACGGGCAAGGCGGTCCGGCTCGTCGCGCCCTTCGACGACTCGCGCGAGGGCCCCGAGGCGCTCGTCGAGCTCGCGCGCTCCATCGAGAAGGGCGAGGTCGAGACGCTGATCATCCTGGGCGGCAACCCGGCCTTCGACGCGCCCGCGGACGCGCGCTTCGCCGACGCGCTCGCCAAGGTGCCCGCGAGCGTGCACGTCTCGACGCACGTCGACGAGACGAGCGAGCGCACCCGCTGGCACCTGAACCGCGCCCACCCGCTGGAGTCGTGGAGCGACGTGCGGGCGGAGGACGGGACGGCCAGCATCGCGCAGCCGCTCATCGCGCCGCTGTTCGGCGGCAGGACCGACGCCGAGGTCATCGAGCTCCTGCTCGGCGGCTCGCGGACGGCGTACGACCTGGTGCGGGCGACCTGGCTGACCGCCGAGGGCGCGAAGCGCACCGAGGACGACTTCCGCCGCGCGCTGCACGACGGGCTCGTCGCGGGGAGTCAGTTCGCGGACGAGCAGGTGGCCGCCGCGGCGCAGGGCGCGATCGAGGCGCTGCGCGCGTTCGCGCCCGCCGTGGGCGAGGGCCTGGAGGTGACCTTCCGGCCCGACGTGCACGCGTGGGACGGCCGGTTCGCGAACAATGGGTGGCTCCAGGAGCTGCCCCACCCGATGACGAAGCTCACCTGGGGCAGCGCCGCGAACCTCTCGCCCTCGACGGCGGCGCGGCTCGGCCTGAAGGACGGCGACGTCGTGACGCTGACCGGCAGCGGCGCGTCGGTGCGGATCCCCGTCCTCGTCGCGCCGGGGCAGGCGGACGACTCGGTGGGCATCACCGTCGGCCAGGGGCGGCGCGCGAAGCTCCGGGTCGGCCATGGCGTCGGCGTCGACACGACCCCGCTGCGGAAGAGCGACGCCTTCGAGCTCGCCGGCGGCTTCTCGCTCGAGAAGACCGGCGAGGTCGTCGAGCTCGCGCGCACCCAGGAGCACTTCGTGATGGAGGGCCGCCCGCTCGCGCGCGAGGGGACGCTCGCCGAGTTCCAGAAGGACGCGGCGTTCGCCCAGAAGCAGGTCCACGTGCCGCCGCTCCTCAGCCTGTTCAAGGAGCCGAACCGGCGGCAGGGGCACGCCTGGGGCATGACCATCGACCTCAACGCCTGCATCGGCTGCAACGCGTGCGTCGTCGCCTGCCAGGCCGAGAACAACATCCCGGTCGTCGGCGCCGACGGCGTGCGGCAGACCCGCGAGATGCACTGGCTCCGGATCGACCGGTACTTCCAGGGCACGGACCCGAACGAGCCGGAGAGCATCTCGCAGCCGCTCCCCTGCCAGCACTGCGAGAACGCGCCGTGCGAGCAGGTCTGCCCGGTCGCCGCCACGACGCACAGCCCCGAGGGGCTGAACGACATGGCGTACAACCGGTGCGTCGGCACGAAGTACTGCGCCAACAACTGCCCTTACAAGGTCCGTCGCTTCAACTTCCTCGAGTACGGCCAGCCGGACTCGGAGGAGCGGAAGATGCAGTTCAACCCCAACGTCACCGTCCGATCGCGGGGCGTCATGGAGAAGTGCACCTTCTGCGTGCAGCGGATCAACCACGCCAAGATCGACGCCAAGCGAGAGGGGCGGGAGCACATCAAGGACGGCGAGATCGTGACCGCGTGCCAGGGCGCTTGCCCGACGCAGGCCATCGTCTTCGGCGACCTCGACGACCCCAAGAGCCAGGTGGCCGCGGCGGCCGCTAGCCCGCGCGGTTACCGATTGCTGGACGAGATCAACACCAAGCCGCGGGTCACGTACCTCGCCAAGATCCGCAACAAGAACCCGGAGCTCGCCGACGCATGAGCGCCACAGCACCCCTCCAGGTCGATCACCCCCGGCTCTCGGACCGCGCCGCCCTCTTGGACGAGGCGCCGCTCGTGCAGGGGAAGGACGACTTCCGCTCTCTCACCGACAAAGTCGCGGGCATCGTCCTCAGCAAGCGCCCCCCCGGGTGGCTCGTCCTGCTGTGCCTTGCCATCAGCATCCTCTTCATCCTCGCTGGCTCGCTCGTTCACCTCGTCGGGACCGGTATCGGTATCTGGGGGCTGAACACCACGGTCAACTGGGCGTGGGACATCACCGGCTTCGTGTTCTGGGTCGGTATCGGCCACGCCGGCACGCTGATCAGCGCCATCCTCTTCCTCTTCCGACAGAAGTGGAGGACGAGCATCAACCGCGCCGCGGAGGCGATGACGATCTTCGCGGTCGCGTGCGCCGCCATCTACCCGGTGGCCCACCTGGGCCGGATCTGGTTCGCCCACTGGCTGTTCCCGATCCCGAACCAGATGAGCCTCTGGCCGAACTTCAAGAGCCCGCTGCTCTGGGACGTGTTCGCCGTCTCGACGTACGCGACGGTCTCGACCCTCTTCTGGTTCGTCGGGCTCATCCCCGATCTCGCCACGATCCGCGACCGGGCCACGACCCGGACGAAGCAGATCGTCTTCGGGATCCTCAGCCTCGGCTGGCGCGGCTCGCACCGCCACTGGCTCCACTACGAGAAGGCCTACCTGATCTTCGCCGGGCTCTCGACGCCGCTCGTGCTCAGCGTGCACACGATCGTGTCGTTCGACTTCGCCGTCTCGATCGTCCCCGGCTGGCACACGACGATCTTCCCGCCGTACTTCGTCGCCGGCGCCATCTTCAGCGGGTTCGCGATGGTCGTCACGCTGATGGTGTTCGCGCGCAAGGCGTTCGGTCTCGAGGGGCTCATCACGATGCGGCACCTCGAGAACATGAACAAGGTCATCGTCGCGACCGGCACCATGGTCGGTTACGCGTACGGGATGGAGCTCTTCATCGCCTGGTACAGCGGCAACGGCTACGAGCAGTTCGCCTTCCGGAACCGCATCCTCGGCCCGTACGCCTGGGCCTACTGGACCATGGTGAGCTGCAACGTGATCTTCCCGCAGCTCTTCTGGTTCAAGAAGGTGCGCACCAGCATCCCGGCGATGTTCATCATCTCGATCCTGGTCAACATCGGGATGTGGTTCGAGCGCTTCGTCATCATCGTGACGAGCCTCCACCGCGACTTCCTCCCCTCGAGCTGGACCTACTTCCGCCCGACCATCTGGGACATCTCGACGTTCTTCGGTTCGTTCGGCCTCTTCTTCACGCTCTTCCTGCTGTTCGTCCGCTACCTGCCGATGGTCGCGATCAGCGAGGTGAAGGGGGTCACGGCGGCGGCCGATCCTCACGGCTCGCACAGCAACGACGAGGCTCATCATGCAGCGTAACAGCGATGCTCGACGCCAGAAGCGCTCCGGGAAGCCCTCCTCGGCCGAGGAGGCACGAGCGCTCAAGGACTCCGCGCGCGACAGCCAGCCCGACATCAAGCCGCAGGGCCACGTGCCCGAGGACGACGCGGAGTACGACGAGCCCCGCGAGAGCGGGCCGCACGGTCAGGCCGCGCTCGCGATCGAGCGCAAGCAGGAGCGCAAGGCCGAGCAGGAGGCGGACGGCGAGTCGACCCTGTTCGGGGTGATGGGCTACTTCACGACCCCGAAGGACATCTTCCACGCGTGCGAGGCGCTCCGGGACGCCGGCTACAGCCGCTTCGACGCGCACACGCCGTTCCCCGTGCACGGGCTGGAGAAGGCGATGGGGCTCAAGCCGTCTCCGCTGCCGTGGCTCGTGCTGGGCGGCGGGACGGCGGGGCTCGCCAGCGCCATCGCGCTCGCCTGGTACACGCAGTACTACGACTATCCGCTCATCATCAGCGGCAAGCCGTCGTTCTCGTACCAGGCCTTCATCCCCATCTTCTTCGAGCTCACGGTCCTCTTCGCGGCGCTCACGTGCTTCTTCGGGCTCTTCGCGCTCGGGCGCCTGCCCACCTTGTTCCACCCCACCATGACGCACCCCTCGTTCCCGCGGGCGACCGACGACGCCTTCTTCATCAGCGTCGAGGCGAGCGACCCGAAGTTCGATTCCACGGAGACGCGCAACCTCCTCCAGCGCCTCGGCGCCCAGGGCATCCGGGAGGTCTCCTCGTGAAGCGCTGGTGCATTCCCCTCCTCGTCGTCCTGGCGGGCTGCCGCGGACAGGCGAGCAGCGATCCGCCGATCCACCTCTTCGGAGACATGGACTGGCAGCCCAAGTTCCAGCCCGAGGAGGGCACCCGCCTGTTCCCCGACGGGCGGGCGATGCGGCCGATCGTCGAAGGCACGGTGGCCCAGGGCGCGCTCGACGAGAGCGACGCCTACCGCACCGGCAAGGACGGCGAGACGTTCCTGGCGTTCGCGCCCATCACCGTCGATGAGGCGGTGATCCGGCGCGGCCAGGATCGCTTCAACATCTACTGTGCACCGTGCCACGACCAGAGCGGGAGCGGCCAGGGCATGGTGGTGAAGCGCGGGTACCCGCCCCCCATCGACCTCGCGTCCGAGCGGGCCCTCGGCCTGCCCGACGGCGAGATCTTCAACGTCATCACGAACGGCGTGCGCAACATGCCGTCCTATCGGAAGCAGATCCCGGTCAAGGACCGGTGGGCGATCGTCACGTGGGTGCGCGTGCTGCAGCGCAGCCAGCACGCGCGCATCGACGACGTGCCCGAGGCCCAGCGGGGCAACATCGCGAAGGAGAGCGGAACTCCATGAAGTCCCACGGAAGTGCTCTGGCCGAGGACGCGAAGGTCCTCGATCCGGCGGTCGCGAAGCGGCTCGTCTCGGGGAGCATGGTGCTGGCGATCGTCGGCGTGGTGCTCTCGGCGGCGGCGGCGGTCTCCGACGCGAAGCGCTTTGCGTTCTCGTACCTCACCGGCTTCACGTGGCTCGTGACGATCGGGCTCGGCGCGCTGTTCTTCGTGATCATCCAGCACCTGACCCGCGCGCGCTGGTCGGCGGCCGCGCGCCGCCACATGGAGTGGATGAGCGGCATCCTGCCCGCCTGCATCGTGCTCTTCCTCCCGGTCGCGGTGCTCGCCCACGACATCTACCATCACTGGATGGGGCCCGACGCGGCGAACGATCATGTGCTCCACCAGAAGGCGCCCTACCTGAACCCGACGTTCTTCTACATCCGCGCCGCGGTGTTCCTCGCGGCGTGGGCGGGCCTCGCGCTGTGGTTCATCAAGACCTCCCGCGCGCAGGACAAGAGCGCCGATTTCCGGCCCACCGCGAGGATGCGCGCCGGCGCGGCCCCGGCCGTCATCGTCTTCGCCCTGACCATCTCGTTCGCGGCGTTCGACTGGCTGATGAGCATCGACCCGCACTGGTACTCGACGATCTTCGGCGTCTACGTGTTCGCCGGATCGGCCACGAGCTCCCTCTCGGCGCTCGCGCTGATCACGATCGCGCTCCACAAGGCGGGGCTCCTGCGCAAGGTGAGCAACGTCGAGCGCCAGCACGACATCGGCAAGCTGCTCTTCGGTTTCACGATCTTCTGGGCCTACATCGCGTTCTCGCAGTTCATCCTGATCTGGTACGCGAACATCCCGGAGGAGACGATCTTCTACCAGCACCGCTGGGAAGGCTCGTGGAAGGTCGTGAGCCTGGCCTTGCTGTTCGGGCACTTCGTCGTTCCGTTCCTCGTCCTCCTGTCGCGGCACGCGAAGCGGAGCCCGCTCGTGCTCGGCGCGGCGTCGGTGCTCCTCCTCGTGATGCACTACGTCGACCTCTACTGGCTCGTCATGCCGAACGTGGATCACCACGGCGCGCACCTGAGCTGGATCGACCTCGCCGGCTTGCTCGGCCCGCTGGGCGTGGGAGCCTGGATGCTCGCGCTCCAGGCGGCCAAGAGCCCGCTGTATCCCCTGAACGACCCTCACCTTGCCGAAGCGGCTCGGATCGACAACCCGTAAGGAGCCGGCCATGAGCGAAGCGACCGACAACACAGCGACCGATCACGCCGAGGCCCAGGCCGAGGTGGATCGACCGAACAACTCGCTCATCTTCGTGATCGTGATCGCCACGCTGCTCTCGATCGTGGTGACCGTGCTCTTCGTCAACGAGATCTTCAAGGCGACGATGGAGCGGGAGATCTCGACCAAGGTGCTGGAGCCGCCGAGCAGCGGGGTCCGCAGCCTGCGGGCCTGGGAGAAGGAGCGGCTCAGCCACTACCAGTGGGCTGACGAGAAGAAGGGCGTCGTCCGCATCCCGGTCGATCAGGCCGTCGCGCTCACCCTGAAGGACTACCAGGAGAAGCGCGTGAGGACCGCGGCCGCTCCCGCCGCGACGACCGAGCCCGCGCAGCCCGCGGACGGCGCGGCGAAGCCCGCCGAGGGCGCCGCCGCCGGCGAGCCGTCGAAGGGCGAGGACGCGGCGAAGCCGGGCGACAAGGACGCGGCGAAGCCGTCGGACGCCGCCAAGCCCGCCGAGACGGCCACGCCCGCGAAGCCCGCCGAGACGGCCAAGCCCGCCGACGCCGTGAAGCCCGAAAAGCCCGCGGACGGCGCGGTGAAGCCCGCCGCGCCTGCAGGCGCGGCGCCCAAGCCCGCAGCCCCGGCGACCCCCGCTCCGGAGCAGTGATGTCCCGCCCGCTGTCTGCCCTGCTCGCCGTTCTCGCGCTCGTGGTGGCCACGGTCACCCCGGCGCGGAGCGCGCGAGCCGCGGACACGACCATTCCGACGGAGCTCGCCGGCATCGACATCGAGGAGCGGCCGGGAGCCCTGCTCCCGCAGAAGCTCCGGCTCCGCGACCAGTCGGGGCAAGAGGTCGAGCTCGCCAAATATGCGGCGGGCGACAAGCCCCTCGTCCTGGTGCTCGGTTATTTCGAGTGCCCGATGCTGTGCTCGCTGGTCCTGAACGGCGTGCTCCAGGCCATGAAGGAGAGCGCCTGGACCGCGGGCCAGGAGTACCGCGCCCTCGTCGTCAGCTTCGACCCCCGCGACACGCCCGAGGCCGCGCGCAAGAAGCGGGCGAACTACATCGAGGCGTACGGCAAGCCGGTCACCGGCGACGGCTTCGACTTCCTCGTCGGAGACGAGGCGTCGGTGCGCGCGCTCGCCGACGCGGTGGGCTTCCACTACCGGTGGGACGAGACGACCGAGCAGTACGCGCACGCGGCGGGCGCGTTCGTCTTCACGCCCGACGGGCGCCTGTCGCGCACGCTGTACGGCATCTCCTTCCCACAGAAGAACTTCGGCCTCGCGCTGCGCGAAGCGGGCAGCGGGCAGGTCGGGAGCGCCTGGGATCGGGTGCTCTTGTTCTGTTTCCATTACGATCCCAACGCCCGCGGGTACGTCCTGGCGACGAGGCGGCTGATGATGGCGTCAGGCGTCGTCACCGTCGTGCTCATCGGGCTCTGGCTCATTCGCTTCTGGCGGACTGAACGCTCCCGCACGAGGGCGCGTGTAAACGAGGCTTCCTAGATACAAGGTGGCGGAGCCACAACTATGGTGATGAAAAACCCGATCGAACTCGGCTCCTTCTGGCTGCCCCGCCAGGGCTCGACGCTCGCTGAGCACATCGACGCCGGCTGGGACGCGGCCTACTGGACCGCCGTCATCTTCTTCATCCTGGTCACCGGGGCGGTCGTGCTGTTCGCCCTCAAGTACCGGCGGCGCAGCGAGCGCGACAAGACGAGCCCCATCGATCACAGCACGACGGTCGAGGTCGTGTGGACGCTGATCCCGCTCGCCATCGTGATCGCGCTCTTCTTCGTGGGCTTGCGCGGCTACGTGCACGCCTCCGTGGCGCCGGCCGAGTCGTACGAGATCAACGTCACGGGCGAGATGTACATGTGGACGTTCACCTACCCCGACGGCACGACGACGGTGAACGAGCTCGCCGTGCCGCGGGGGCGCCCGGTGCGGCTCATCATGAGCTCGAAGGACATCCTCCACAGCTTCTACATCCCGGAGTTCCGCGTGAAGCAGGACGTGGTCCCGGGGTCGTACACGTCGCTGTGGTTCGAGGCGACGGAGACGCGGGAGACGGTGCTCCTGTGCACCGAGTACTGCGGCTCCGGTCACTCCGACATGCTGGCGACCGTCAAGGTGCTGGAGCAGTCGGACTTCGAGAAGTGGCTCGAGGGCAACAACAACAGCGACCTGCCGCCCGAGGAGCTCGGCAAGCTGCTCTTCGCCAAGCGGAGCTGCGCGACCTGCCACTCGCTCGACGGGACGCGCATCCAGGGCCCGTCGCTCAAGGGGCTCTTCGGCCGCGAGGAGGAGCTCGCGGACGGGGCCAAGGTCATCGCGGACGAGAACTACTTCCGCGAGAGCCTGTTCAACCCCGGCGGGCAGGTCGTTCGCGGCTATCCGCCGGTGATGCCGTCGTTCAAGGGGCTCCTCAAGGACAAAGAAGTGGACGCGCTCATCGCTTATCTGAAGTCGGTGAAGTGAGCGCCGGGGAGAAGCAGTCATGTCGCAGACCGTAACAACCCTCGACGTCAATACGGCACCCGCCGGCGGCCACGGAGCGGACTACATCCGGGCCCAGAGCGGGATCATGTCGTGGCTCACCACGGTCGATCACAAGCGGATCGGCCTGATGTACCTCATCAGCACGTTCATCGCGTTCGGCATGGGCGGGCTCTTCGCGCTGATCCTCCGGCTCGAGCTCCTGACGCCGAAGGAGACGCTCATGAGCGCGAACACCTACAACCAGATGTTCACGCTCCACGGCGCGGTGATGACGTTCCTGTTCATCATCCCGAGCATCCCCGGCGCGCTCGGCAACTTCCTCCTGCCGATCATGATCGGCGCGAAGGACGTCGCCTTCCCCAAGCTGAACCTCCTCAGCCTGTACCTCTACTGGATCGGCGCCCTCTTCACGCTGTCGTCGCTCGTCACGGGCGGCATCGACACCGGCTGGACGTTCTACGTGCCGTACTCGAGCACGGTGACCACGACGTCGGTCCTGAGCGTCACGTTCGGCGTGTTCATCCTCGGCTTCTCCAGCGTGCTCACGGGGCTGAACTTCATCGTCACGATGCACAAGCTCCGGGCGCCCGGGATGGGCTGGTACAAGATGCCGCTCATGCTCTGGGCGATCTACGCGACGAGCATCGTCCAGATCCTCGCCACGCCGGTCCTCGGCATCACGCTCCTGCTGCTCATCGCGGAGCGCGCGTTCAACATCGGCATCTTCGATCCGGCGCTCGGCGGCGACCCGGTGCTCTACCAGCACTTCTTCTGGTTCTACAGCCACCCGGCCGTCTACATCATGATCCTGCCGGGGATGGGCATCATCAGCGAGCTCATCGCCGTCCACGCGCGGCGCAGGATCTTCGGCTACAAGGCGATCGCGTTCTCCAGCATCGCCATCGCGCTGGTCGGCTTCCTCGTGTGGGGCCACCACATGTTCACCTCCGGCCAGAGCGAGTTCGCGGCGATCATGTTCTCGTTCTTGACCTTCCTCGTCGCCATCCCCAGCGGCGTCAAGGTCTTCAACTGGACCGCCACGCTGTGGCGCGGCTCGATCAGCTTCAACGCGCCGATGCTCTACGCGCTGTCGTTCCTCATCCTCTTCTCGATCGGCGGGCTCACCGGCGTCTTCCTCGGGATGCTCAGCGTCGACCTGCACCTGCACGACACGTACTTCGTGGTCGCGCACTTCCACTACGTGATGGTGGGCGGCACCGTCATCGCCTTCATGGGCGGGCTCCACCACTGGTGGCCCAAGATGACGGGGAAGATGTACTCCGAGAAGCTCGCCGCCGTCGCCTGCGTGCTCATCTTCATCGGCTTCAACGTCACGTTCTTCTCGCAGTTCGTCCTCGGCAGCCGCGGGATGCCGCGCCGCTACTACAACTACCTGGACCAGTTCCAGCCGCTGCACGCGTTCTCGACCGTGGGCTCGTGGATCCTGGGCACCGGCTTCCTCGTGATGACCATCTGCTTCATCCGCTCGCTGCGCTCCGGCGCGCCGGCGCCGGCGAACCCCTGGGGCGGGCTCAGCCTCGAGTGGACCACCGCTTCCCCGCCCATCACCGAGAACTTCGTCCGCACCCCGGTCGTGACCAAGGGCGCCTACGATTTCAACACGGAGAACGCATGAGCGCGCACGCCGAGGCCGCCGACCGGCCGAACAAGGCAGGCCCGATCCTGTCCCCCAACTTCCACGTCGCCCATCATTTCGATTCCGCCGACACGCAGTTCGACGCCGGCAGGATGGGCATCTGGCTCTTCCTGGTCACGGAGATCCTGCTCTTCGGCGGGCTGTTCTGCGCGTTCGCCATCTTCCGGGGCTGGTTCTTCGACTCGTTCGTGGAGGCCCACCATCACCTCGACAAGGTGATGGGCGGCATCAACACGATCGTGCTCATCTGTTCCAGCCTCACGATGGCGCTCGCCGTCCGGTCCGCGCAGAAGAGCGACCAGAAGACCACCACCCGGCTGCTCGTGGTGACCCTGCTCTGCGCGGCCGTGTTCCTTGTGATCAAGTACTTCGAGTACCAGCACAAGTTCCACGACGGCCTCCTGCCCGGGAAGTACTTCACCGCCCAGGGCTTCACCACGGCCCACGCGGGGATCTTCTTCGCCATCTACTTCATGATGACGGGCATCCACGGGCTGCACGTCGTCATCGGGATGGGGCTCATCACGTGGATCCTCATCCGCAACCTGCGCGGTGAGTTCTCGAGCCGTTACTACTCGCCGGTCGAAGGGGTGGGGCTGTACTGGCACCTCGTCGACCTCATCTGGATCTATCTCTTCCCCCTGCTCTACCTGGTGGGCTGAGGCCTAGAGGACAGCATGTCGACACACGCAGAAGCAGCTGGCGCGCACGGGCACGGGCACGGCCATGGCCACGGCGCAGACCACGTGCCTCACGTCCTGCCGCTCAAGGTCTACATCGCCACGTGGCTCGCGCTGCTCGTGCTCACGGTCGTCACCGTGGGCGCGAGCTACGTCGACCTCGGCGCGGCCAACCTGGCGATCGCGGTCCTCATCGCGACGACGAAGGCGGGCGTCGTGGCGCTCATCTTCATGCACCTCAAGTGGGACCATAAGTTCCACACCCTGATCTTCGCGTCGTCGCTCATCTTCCTGGCGATCTTCATCGGCTTCACGATGTTCGACACGGCCAACCGGGGCCGGGCCGAGGGGATCGAGGCCGAGCGGCCGGCGGACATCAAGGCGCCGTTCGACGGCAAGCGCGCCGCCGACGACTGGAGGATGAAGCGGGCGCACAAGGCGCCGCCGCCGCCCGCGCAGGGCGCGCACGGCAACGGAGCCGAACAGGCCAAGTGACCGGCCCGGGGCCGAGCGCCCCGCTGGCGCGAGGCCGAATGTAATCCAGCCAACAATTCTAACCCACGGTATTCGCTGGGTTTTTTCCTGACACCCCCCGGATGTGGGCCGGGGCGCACCTCGCGCGTGCTCGCGGCTTTCGTGCGCGGTACAAGGGAGCGGATGCAAGGCCACGTCGGAAGGTTGCTCCGGGATGGACGCCGGACGCCTCGACCGCGCCCTGGAAAGCCCCCCTGTCCGCGCGCGGATGCACTCCTCCTTCCAGCCATGGTCGCTTGACGCAGGGCACGACCCCGCCAAGAGCAGCGCGCCCCCTGCAGCGCGCCGGCGGCTCGCGGTCCTGCTCTCCGGGCCGAAGCCCCCTTCCTGGGACACCGCCGACAGGTGGCTGATCCAGCTGCGGTGGGGGGCGATCGCGGGGATGATCGCGACGACGGTCGCGGGCAGGAAGCTCGTCCCCGACCTCGGGCTCGCTCCGCTGATCGTCGGCATCGCCGCGATCGCGGCGGCCAACGTCGCCTGGACCTTCCGGGTCCGGCGCGCGCGCCGGCCGGACGGGGGCGAGCCCTCTGCGCGCGAGCCCGCGCAGGATCACGCGCGCGCCCAGCTCGTGGGCGACGTGATCGCGAACGCCTGGATGCTCTGGTTCTCGGGCGGGCTGGCGAACCCCTTCGCCGTCTTCCTCGCCTTCCATATCGCGCTCTCCGGCCTCCTCTGCCCGCGGCGCACGACCGTGCTCGTGGGCCTGTTGACGCTGGCCGCCATCGCCGTGCTCACGTACGCGACGCCGCTGCCGCTCGACGCGGCGCCGCTCGGCGGCGAGCGCATCCGGCGGCTCGGCGACCTCGTGTCGCTGACGTCGCTGACGCTGTTCCTCGGCTTCTTCGTCGTCGTCTACGCGCACAGGCTCGAGGAGCTCCGGCAGCAGAGCCAGCGGAACGAGCGGCTGGCGATGCTCGGGCGCATGGTCGGCGGGATGTCGCACGAGCTCAGCACGCCGCTCGCGACGATCCTCCTCGCGAGCAAGGACCTCGTCGACGTGGCCCGCGAGACGGGCTCCGAGGACGCCGCGCGCATGGCCGAGACCGTGGCCGGCGAGGCGCGGCGCGCGAGCGACATCATCGGGCTGATGCGCGGCCAGATCCGGCTCGATCAGCGGATGGAGCCGCTGGAGCTCACCCGCTTCGTGCGCGACCTGGCGAAGGTCGAGCTCGCGCGGCTCGGCTACCGCGGCGAGCTCGCGTTCGACACGCCGCGGCCGGTGCAGGCGGACGTGCTGCGGCCGGCGCTCTGCCAGGTGCTCGTCAACCTGCTCGCCAACGCCGCCGAGGCGACGGCCGACTCGGCCGAGCAGCGGATCGAGGTGAGCGTCGTCGAGCGCGGCGACCTCTGCGAGATCGCGGTCTCCGACAGCGGGCCGGGGCTCAACCCCGACATCGCCGGGCGGCTCGGGGAGCCGTTCCAGACGACGAAGATGGAGCAGGGAGGCATGGGGCTCGGGCTCTACATCAGCTCGATGATGGCCTCCCGCATGAACGCGGTGCTGCGCATGGAGAGCGTCGAGACCGGCGGCGCGAAGGCGACCTTGCGCCTCCGCCTCGACGGGGGCACGGGCCCCATGGACGCGGATCTCCCCGGCGCGCTGAAGCGCTCCGGGGCCGCTTGAGGTGAAGATGACGCGACGGATCGAGACGGCGCTCCTCGTGGACGACGACGACGCGTTCCGCACGACCCTGCAGGGCGCGCTGCGCCGCCGCGGGGTCGTGGCGAGGACGGCGGCGACGATCGACGAGGGGCTCGTGGCGCTCGAGTACGAGCCGGTGGACCTCGTGGTCATCGACTACCGCATGCCGCGCGGCGACGGGCTCAGCGCGCTCGCCCAGTACCGCAAGCTGCAGCCCGACGCGGCGATCGTGATGCTGACCGGGTTCGGGGACATCCCGCTCGCGGTGGCGGCGATGCGCGAGGGCGCCGACACGCTGCTCAGCAAGCCCGTCGACGCGGACAAGCTGCTGCGCGAGGCCGCGAGCCTCCGGGACCGCCAGCGGCCCCCGCCCTCGGCGGCGACGACGCCGCCGCCGGGGAGCCTGAAGCTCGACGATCTCGAGCGCGAGGCGATCCGCGCCGCGCTCCGGGAGTCGGGCGGCGTGGTGGCCACCGCGGCGAAGCTGCTCGGGATCGACCGGCGGACGCTGCAGCGGAAGCTGAAGAAGCTCGGGGGCTAGGCCCCGCCGAGCGCGTCGAGCGCGCCAAGGACGTCCCTCACGACGTCCTCGGTCTCCTCGATGCCGACCGACAGGCGGATCAGCGCGGGGGAGATGCCGATCGCCGCGAGCTGCTCGTCGCTGAGCTCGTGGAAGCTCATGATGCAGGGCTGCTCGATGAGCGTCTCCACGCCGCCGAAGCTCGGGGCGATCGCGGCGACGCGCGTGCCGTCCACGACGCGCGACGCCGCCTCTCGCCCGCCGCGCACGGTGAAGCTCACGACGCCGCCGAAGCCGCGCATCTGCTCGGCCGCGACCTTGTGATCCGGGTGCGACGGGAGCCCCGGGTAGAACACCCGCTCCACCGCGGGGTGCGCCTCGAGCGCGCGCGCCACGGCGAGCCCGGTCGCGTTCTGCCGCTCGATGCGGAGCGCGAGCGTCTTCATCCCGCGCCCGATCAGCGCCGCGGCGTGGGGATCCATGATGCCCCCAAGGACGCTCCGCAGGTCGCGGATCAGCGAGATCAGCGCGCTCGATCCGGAGACCGCGCCGCCCAGGACGTCGTTGTGGCCGGACAGGTACTTGCTGGCGCTGTGGACCACGAGGTCGATGCCGCGGCCGATCGGGTCGGAGTTGCAAGGGGTCGCGAACGTCGCGTCGACGACCGTCTTCACCCGCGCCTTCTTGCAGATCTCGGCGAAGCGGGACAGGTCGATACAGTGGAGGTAGGGGTTCGTCGGCGACTCGCTGAGCGCGAAGCGGGTGCGCGGCCGGATGGCCGCCTCGAGCTGATCGAACGCGCCCGGGTCGATCAGCGTGTGCTCGACGCCGAGCCGGGAGAGCACGTTGATCACGAACTGCCGCGTGCGGCGGTACACGTCGCGGAACAGGATGACGTGGTCGCCCGCCTTGAGGAGCGCGAACGCCGTGGTCGTCACCGCCGCCATCCCGCTCGCGAAGAGCAGGGCGTCCTCGGCGCGATCGAGCGCCGCGATGCGCTGCTCGACCTCGCGCACGGTGGGGTTGCCGTAGCGGCCGTACTCCTGCCGCTCGGGATCCGCGTCACCTCCGGCGAAATAGCGCTCGAGGTCCGCCGTGTTCGCAAAGGTGTAGGTCGCCGTCTGCGCGATCGCAGGCGCGAGGGTGTGGGAGGGGCGCTGGCGGAGTACGCCCGCGTGCACAGCTTCGGTCGAGTTCGGCAGAGCGGTCTTCATGGTGCTGGGGGCTGGAACCCTCATGGAACCGGCCGCGATAATTGTCGCACTTGACGCGTCGGAAATATAGGGAATACCATCGGATATGTCGCAACGAGTCGAGCGCCTTGCGGCGGCCATCGACGTACACGCCGAGAACGTCGCCAAATTCAAACGTGGTGAGCTGACCCCCGACCAGTTCCGTCCTTTGCGGCTGGCCATGGGTGTCTACGCGCAGCTCGCGCACGTGAAGCACATGCAGCGGATCAAGATTCCGGGAGGGCAGCTCACGGCTGCGCAGCTGGAAGCCCTCGCGGAAGTCACGGAGCGGTGGGGTCGCGGGCTAGCGCACGTCACGACCCGCCAGGACATCCAGCTCCACTACCTGGAGATCGAGGAGACGATCGACCTGCAGCGCGTGCTCGCGCGCGCGGGGGTGACGACGGTCGGCGCGTGCGCGGACACGCTGCGCAACATCACCGCGTCCCACCTCGCTGGCGTTGTCGAGGACGAGGTGTTCGACGTGACGCCCTATGCGCTCGCGGTCACCGAGCATTTCCTCTTCCACGAGCACAACCGGCGGCTGCCGCGGAAGTTCAAGGTGGCCTTCTCGGGGAGCGCGCGCGATCACGCGCAGATCATGATCAACGACATCGGTCTGCTCGCGAAGATCGGCGACCGCGGGCGCGGCTTCACGGTCTACGTGGCCGGCTCGCTCGGCTCGACGCCCGAGATCGCGCACCTCTGGAAGGAGTTCATCCCGGAGTCCGATCTGCTGCCGATGTGCGAGGCCGTGGTGAGCGTGTTCCACCGGGACGGAGAGCGGAAGAACCGGAAGAAGGCGCGCCTCAAGTTCCTGCTGCGCAAGATCGGCGAGGCCGAGTTCCTGCGCAGGCTCGACGAGGAGTTCGCCCGCATCAAGGCGGAGCGCGGCGACGCGCTCGCGGCCGAGCTGACGGAGCAGGTGGCCGGGTACCGGGAGAGCGCTCCGCCCCCGCTCACGCCGCTGCGGGAGACGCTCGGCGACGGCGCGTTCGCGCGCTGGAAGCGGACCAACACGATCGCGCAGACGCAGACCGGCTACCGGGTGGCGACGGTCAAGCTGCCGCTCGGCGACATCACGAGCGAGCAGCTGAGGCGCCTGGCCGACCTCTCGCGGCGCTACGGCAACGGCGAGGTGCGGGCGACGAACACCCAGAACTTCGTGCTGCGCTGGGTGCCGGAGGGGCAGCTGCTCAACCTGCACCGCGAGCTCTCGCAGATCGGCCTCGCCGAGGCGGACTCGGGGCACATCACCGACGTGGTGACCTGCCCGGGCGGCGATTACTGCACGCTCGCCATCACGAAGAGCATGGAGGTCGGCGCGCGCATCCGGGATCACCTGGTGCCGAACGGCAGCCGCCAGGAGGCCGACGACTTCGTCAGCGCGCTCGGCGAGTTCGACATCAAGATCTCGGGGTGCCCGAACTCGTGCGGTCAGCACCACGTCGCGGACATCGGGATGACGGGCCTGATGGTGAAGGGCAAGGACGGCGTCGAGCGCCCGCACTACTCGCTCCGCGTGGGCGGCGGCTGCGGCCCGAGCGCGCGCATCGGCGAGCGCCTCGACGGCCGCATCCCCGAGGAGGAGACGCCCAAGGTCATCGCCGCGATCGCGCGCTTCTACATGGCCGGCCGCGCCGAGGGCGAGAGCTTCCGCGACTTCGTCACGCGCAAGGGCGTGCAGGAGATCACCCGCGCCGGCTTCGCCGCCGCCGAGGGCGCGCTCTGAGCCCCCCCTCCCCATCCCGCCGCACCTGACACCTCGCCACATCGCCAAAGCAGCCAGGACGCCGTCTCGTTTGGCGTCCTGACCCTACCGCTGCCGAGCGGGGCTCACCCGCACAGGAGACGGGCCCAGATCGGCGTTTTCGGCGCGCAGGCGTGCTCCAGCACGCCGAGCACCGAAGACGTCGAGGTGGGCCCGTATCCGCAGCGGGTGAGCCCCGCTCAGCGGCGGCGCGGGATGAGGGGGGGATCTCCAGCGAACGGGTTCATCGACAGCGCGGCCAGCACGCCGGCCGCCCCTGCCTTCACCTTCTCCATCCCCGGAGCGACCGGCGCGAGCTCCTCGCGCTCCTCGAGGAGCTCGGGGGGGATCTCGAGCATGAACCGGCTCGGCGTCCTCGGCACCATCTTGCCGCGCGAGCCGCGGTGCTTCGCCCGCGTGAGGTAGAGCCGATCGCGGGCCCGCGTGACCGCGACGTAGAAGAGCCGCCGCTCCTCCTCGATGCTGTGGCCGCCCGTGTCGCCGCCCTCCGCGCCGCTCGGCGCGGCGTCCGTGGCGCGCTCGTCGAGGCTGCGCTGGTGAGGCATCAGCCCCTCCTCCAGGCCGATCACGAACACGTACGGGAACTCGAGCCCCTTTGCGCCGTGCATCGTGGTGAGCGTCACCCGGTCGGTGGCCTCCTCTTCCTCGGAGTCCTGCCGCAGGGCGAGCAGCCGCAGGAACTCGGCGAAGCTCGCGCGGTCCCCCTTCCCCTTCTCGTCGCGGCGCGCGAAGACGTTGAGCAGGCCCTCGATGTTGCCCCAGCGGCGCGCCGCGGCGTTGGCCGTGGACGAGCCGGCCATGATGTCTTCCTTGAAGCCGGCGTCGGCGAGGAGCGCGCGGGCGACCTCCGCGGAGGGCTCGCCGCGCTCGAACCGCGCGCGCGTGGCCTCGATGATCCGGAGCAGCTGGCGGCAGCCCTCGATCGCGGCGGAGGTCAGCTCGTGGACGGCGTGCGGCCGCGACACCGCCGTCCAGAGCGACGCGTCGTGCGCCGTCGCGTAGGCGCCGAGCTTGGCCACCGCGGCGTCGCCGATGCCCCGCGCCGGGTAGTTCAGGATGCGCCGCAGGCACATCTCGTCGCCCGGGTTGAGCGCGACGCGGAGGTAGGCGATGAGGTCCTTGACCTCCTTGCGCTCGAAGAACTGCTGGCCGCCGATCATCCGGATCGGGATCTGCCGCTCCTTGAGGGCCGACTCGATCGCGGCCGCCTGGAGGTTCGAGCGGTACAGCACGGCGATGTCCTTCGGCCGCGCGGCCTCCCGCTCCAGGAGGCGCTGCGCCTCCGTGGCCACGAAGCTCGCCTCGACGTCGGGGTCCACGCAGATGATGGACCGCACCTTGTCGCCCTCCACCCGGGTGGCGATGAGCGACTTCTTGTGCCGCCGGGCGCCGGACTTGGCGAGCACCGCGTTCGCGACGTCGAGGATCGGCTTGCGGGAGCGGTAGTTGTGCTCGAGCTTGACGACCTTCGCGCCGGAGAAATGCTCCTCGAAATCGAGGATGTTGCGCACGTCGGCGCCGCGCCAGGCGTAGATCGATTGGTCGTCGTCGCCGACGACCACCACGTTGCGGTGCTCGCCGCAGAGCAGGCGCAGGAGCTCCAGCTGGGCGCGGTTCGTGTCCTGGTACTCATCGACGATCACGAAGCGGTAGCGCATCCGCCAGCGCTCGAGGACGTCGGCGCGCGTCTGCCAGAGGCGGACCACCTCGCAGATGAGATCGTCGAAGTCGAACGCCTGGAACGAGCGCAGCGCCGCCATGTAGCGCGGGTACACGAGCATCGAGATCTCGTCGTACTCGTCGATGCCCTTGCCCTGCCGCTGCGCCTCGGCCCAGGTCTCGGCGTCGAGGAACGCGTTCTTGGCGTTCGAGATGCGCGAGAGGATCGCGCTGACGTCGTAGCTCTTGCCGGCGCGGAGCTCGCGGAGGATCTCGCGGATGACCCCCAGGGCGTCGGACTGGTCGAAGATGGCGAAGGAGCCGCCGCGCAGGCCGAGGGCGCGGGTCTCCGCGCCGAGCACGTCGAGCCCGAAGCGGTGGAAGGTGCAGACCTTGAGCTCGCGCGCGACCTTGGAGCCGACGAGCTTGCCGACGCGCTCGTGCATCTCGGCGGCGGCCTTGTTGGTGAAGGTCATCGCCAACATGGAGCGCGCCGGGATGCCGCGATCGAGGAGGCGGGCGATCCGCGTGGTCACCACCCGGGTCTTGCCGGAGCCTGCGCCGGCGAGCACCAGCATTGGCCCGAGCTCGTGCTCGACGGCCGCACGTTGAGACGGGTTCAATAAGTCCGACACCGTGCCGTGGCCTAGCCCGGCGCGCGGCGGAGCGGGAGCTTGATTTTGTCGGAGCGCGGAGGAGGCGCGAGATGCCCGCTGGAAAGGCTCAGATGCCGGGCGGCGTGGCGAACTGCCCAGGGAACGGGTTCGCCTCCCGGCGGCGCTGGACCTCGTCGAACGTCCAGGGCGTCGTCCCGCGCTCGTTGAAGAGGGCCACGCCGATCACGCCGACGTTCCTCGTGTCGCCGTGCTTCTGGTTCGCATAGGAGCCGCGGACCGAGCCGAAGCGGAACGCGGCGACCGTGTCGACGGACTGGCGGAAGCCGTCGATCTCGAGCTCGCCGTGGGGCTCGATCAGGTAACCGCGCTTGCTGAACGTCGCGGCCTGGCCGTCCATGACGTCGAGGCCGTCGACGGAGACGACGCACTCGATCCGGGTCGGCGTGAGGTTGCGCAGCACGATGCTGTAGCGCTGGCCGGCCTCGCCGATGACGTGGCTCTTCTCGCCGGCGACGAAGCCGCTCAGGAAGCCGCCGCCGTCGCCGCGGAGCCCGACCGCGACGGCGCCGCCCGCCAAGGTGAACGCCCGCGGCGACGTGCGGCGGAAGCCGGACGCGCTCGCCATGGCGCGGGCGCCCTCGGCGTCGTTGTAGAACAGGCTCGCGACAACGAAGGGGCGGTTGACGTCGGCCCGGACGAACGGCGCGGTCGAGATGCGCGACACGCGCGTCTCCCCCCACTCGGTGCCGAGGCCCGGGCGATCGATGGGCTCCGGCGCGACCTGGCTGCTCGGCGCCTTGCGCGCGGCCCCCTCGGCGCGCGAGGCGCCGCCCGTGGCGGAGGGCCGCTCGATCTCGGCCGAAGGCGCCGCGGGCGAGGCGTCGATCGACGGCGGCGCGGCGGGCGCGCCCGGCTCGTCGAACGCGGCGCCGTCCTGGAACCCCTGTGCGCTGGAGGGCTCGGGAGCGCCCGTGATCGCGCGTCCCCCCTTTGCCGTGGAGTCCGCCGGCCGGGCCGCTGTGCTGCCGCCGCAGCCGGCGGCGCCCGCGAGGAGCGATATCGCCAAACAAGCCAGCCCGATTCGTCGCATCCGGTTCATGGTCCCTCCACTCCGCATTTGCGGTGTCGACCAGAGAACGGGCGCGGCGAGGCTACCTTACAGCCGAGCGCGCCTGCGCCCCGGCGTGCGCGGACGGCGGCGCGGGCGCGGGGTGCTCGCTGGCCGCGATCCAGCGCTGCGCCAGCGCGAGCCCGAGCGCGGCCGACGCGACGGCGAGCGCGCAGACGGCGAGCGCGGAGGCGCGCGACGCCGCACGGGCGACGGGCCGCGCCGGAGGTGCGCGCCGCGTCGAGCGCGCCCTCGGGCGGCGCGAGAGGCGCGCGGCGCCGGCCGACGCGGCGAGCAGCGGTCGGCGCTGCGCCTCGGCGGATGCCGAGTCGCACGCAGGCGTGCAGGCCGCGACGGCGTCGGCCGCGGTCGGGGTGAGCGCGGTCGCGCTGACCACCGGCCCGGCGCTCGACTGCGATCCGTCGTGCAACCGGACGTGCACTCGGCGCACAGCGGCTTCCATGTCGGCGGCCGTCTGGAAGCGATGCTCGGGCGCCTTCGCGATCGCGCGCAGGATCAGCCGCTCGAGCGCCGCCGGGATCGGCTGCGGCGCGAAGCGCGAGGGAGGAGGAGGCTCCTGCTCGCAGTGAGCGAAGCGGAGCGCGTCGCCCCGGCCGCGCAGCTCGTCGAAGGGGCCTCGCCCGGCGACGAGCTCGTAGAGGACGAGCCCCATCGCATAGATGTCCGCGCGCGGATCGATCGGCTGGGCGGCGCACTGCTCGGGCGCCATCGTCCTGGGTGTGCCGATGACGGCGTCCGGGGCGGTCAGCGAGGCGCTGGCGTGGAGGAGCTTCGCGACGCCGAAGTCGAGGACCTTGAGCGTGCCGTCGTCGCAGAGGAACAGGTTCTCGAGCTTGAGATCGCGGTGGACGATGCCCGCCGCGTGCGCGAGCGACAGCGCGGACAGGGCCTGCAGGACCAGGTCGAGCGCGGTCGGGACCGCGACCACGCCGAGGCGCGCGAGCTCGGTCCGGAGATCGCGCCCCTCGAGGAGCTCCATCGCAAAGTACGGACGGCCACCGTCGGTGACGCCGAGATCGAACACGTCGGGGAGACCCGGGTGGCGCAGGCGGGCGATCGAGCGCGCCTCGGCGCGCAGGCGCGCCGAGAGATCGCTGCGGCCCGCGTGGCTGCGGTGCAGCACCTTCACCGCGAACCGGCGGCCGAGCGCCCGGTGCTCGACCTCGTACACCTCGCCCATGCCGCCCTGACCGAGCAGGCGCAGCACGACATACGGTGTGCCGGGGAGCGGCTCCCCCTCACCCGGCGCGCGGAGCGGCCACGCGCCTTCGGACGGCTCGCCCTCGCCCGGCGCGCGGAGCGACCGCGCGAGAGGCGCCCTCGGCGCGAGCGACACCCCGCGCGCGTAGAGCAGCGTGCGCGCCCCGGAGCACTCGGCGGACGCGCCGCTCATCGCGCCTCTCCGACCGCGAGGTGCGCCCGCGCGCTGCGCTCGCCGTCCGGCGGCGCGGCGCGCCCCGCCCCGCCGTGGGCCGGCGTCTCCCTGCCCCCGCCTTCGCCCAGCGCCTCCGCGAGCGCGGCGGCCATCGCGTCCGCCGTCTGCCAGCGGAGCCCCGGATCCTTCTCGAGCGCGCGCGCGACGGCATGATCGAGCGCCGGAGGCACCCAGAGGAGCGAGCGAAGCCGCGGCGCCGGTGTGTTGAGGTGCGCCCGCATCACCGCCATCGAGTCGACCACCGGAAACGGACCGCGCCCGGTGATCGCCTCGAAGAGCAGGAGGCCCACCGCGTACACGTCCGTGCGAGCGTCGACCTCCTCGCCGCGGATCTGCTCGGGCGACAGGTAGCGCGGCGTGCCGAGGACGTTCGAGCCCGTCGACGGCTCCAGCCCCTCGCGGCTCACCTTCGCGATGCCGAAGTCGATGAGCACGGCGTGCTCGGCCTCGGGCACACCGGGCGCGCTCTCCAGATCGGCAACGCCTTGCTCGGCGCAGCTCGCTTGCGCGAGGAAGACGTTCGCCGGCTTGATGTCGCGGTGGACGATGCCAGCGCGGTGCGTCGCCGCGAGCCCGCCGAGCACCTGGATGGCGATGTGCACGGCGGTGGGCGTCGCGAGCGGTCCGCGCGCGTCAAGCCGCTCGCGCATCGTCTCGCCGAAGAGGCGCGGCATGACGAGGAAGGGCCGGCCGTCGCTCGTCACGCCGACCTCCTCGACCTTCACGATGTGGGGATGGTTCAGCGCGGAGAGAGCGCGCCCCTCCTGGACCAGGCGCGCTCCGATCTCGCTCGACCCCTCGTGCATGGCGCGGAGCAGCTTGAGCGCGCGCAGCTGGCCGCGGCGCCCGGTCACCTCGAAGACCTCCGAGCACGAGCCTGCCCCGATCCGACGGAGCACGCGGTACGAAGTCCCCGGCAGCGGCTGTCCGTCTTTCTTTTGCACCATGTCCGTCGACCTCCCTCGCGGGGGCGCGCGGCGGAGCGCCGGCGCCTTCGTTCGGGAAGGGAATCGTCGCTCTCGTGGCGGAAGTTGCGCGAACAAACCGCTCAGATCGTCAAAAAACGCGCAATCAACGGATGTGCAGTGGGGCGCGCTGCGAGCCGTTCAGGGCTGTACAAGGGGCGCGCGGCCTTCGCTCAGTGATAGAGGAACCACCGGACGCCCGGCTTGATCTCCATATGGTAATGGTCGGCGTGCGCCGCATTGAAATTGGGCGTCAGCACGTAGGTAAAAATCCCGAGGTCCGCCGCTTCGCACACGATGGACCGGAGCTCGCGCGCCTCGGGGAGCTCGGGCTGGGGCACCCCCTCACCGCAGGTCTTGTCCCCGATGCGGCCGTGGAAGTGGCGCGCGACGCTGATCCAGGTGCCGTCGCGCTTCTTGAGCGCACCGACGTCGATGGCCAGGCCGGCGGGGTGCCGCGTGCCCGGCGGAGCCCACGTGCCGCGGGGCTTCTGCCCTGCATCGCTGCGCAGCGCGACGTCGCCACGGTGCTTGACCGGAGACGTTGTCGCCCGGGTCGGCCCCGCGGCTTTGCGCCGAGCAGCGCGGCGCGCTCCGGCCTTGCCGGCGTCCTTCTTGGCCGGCCCGCTGCGCGCAGCGATCGTCCGCGTCCGCTGGCCAGGAGCCTTGGAAGCGGCGCCTGGATCGGCTTCCAGGGCGGCCTTCTCCTTCGGCGCCGCCCCCGCTGCGGCCTTCTCCTTCGGCGCCGCCCCCGCTGCGGCCTTCTCCTTCGGCGCCGCCCCCGCTGCGGCCTTCTCCTTCGGCGCGGCCTCCGCGGATCCCTTCTCCTTCGGCGCGGCCGCCGCTGCACCCTTCTCCTTCGGCGCGGCCTCCGCGGATCCCTTCTCCTTCGGCGCGGCCGCCGCTGCACCCTTCTCCTTCAGGCGTCGCGGCCGCTCCTCAGGTGCCTTGGACGTCCCATCGAGCGCGCCCTTCTTGCCGAGCTCCGCCGGCGGCGCAGGCTCGACCGGCGAGGCCTGCCTCGTCGATTCCTCGCGGGCAGCGCCGTCCGCGGCCGCTGCCCGTTGCACGGCGCTGTCAGCGGCCTTGGCATGAGCGATCGGGTGCCCGTGCTCTCCGTCGCCGTCCACGCCCTCGCGGCCGCGCATCGGCACGTTGGGTCGATACATCGTGTAATGGACGACCTCGTCGATATCGTGCCTCGAGAGCACGGCCGCAAAATCGTCGAGGGCGAGCGCGAGGCGCGCGTCCAGGATCTCGAACATGCTCGTCACGCGCTGCTCGGGCGGGAGCACCGAATGAAAGTTCACGCCGTTCAGCCGACCCGTGAGCCGGATCGGAGCGCGCACCCCAGGCGCGTGGTCGACCTTGAGGTACAGGATCTTCCGCCGATCCAGCTCCGCCAGCGCCTCCTCGTTCGTCATGTTGGCGTAGCGGTACGCCGGAGACGCCTCGGCGACGCTCGCCTCCGGCGTCATGAGGAACGGCGACGCGGCCGACGCGGGCGCCGGACCGAGCGTCGCGACGGACGCAAGCAGCGCGCAGGCCAACGGCTTCATCAGACAGCGAAGTCGGGAAAACGCCACAGCGGCCGCACTCTAACGTGGCCGGGCTGGAAGGCTAGAAAATGGGCGGTGGCTGGACCCGTGTGCAGCCCCCGAATCGCGCCGCCCCGAGCGCTGACCATCGCGGAGGGACATCGTGGCGGCTAGGCTGAGCGCGCGCGGCCGCGATCCCCGCGTACGCCCCCGCACCGCGCGCTCCCCTCCGCGACGAACACGCCTTGCAGCCGCCCACACCCATCGAACCGAGCCGAGACGCCAGCGCACCTGCCGGCGACGAGACACCTGGCGCGCCGGCAGACGCGAACGCCGCGAACGCCGCGAACGCCGCGCACGCGAGCGTCGACGAGCGCGCGCGCCCGCGGCCGCCCGAGCCGACCGCGGCGCGCGCGCTCCTCGCCGCTGGCATCACGACCGCCGCCGTGACGGCGGTGTCCTACGCCGCGCCGAAGAGCTACGCCGGCACGCTCGTCGGCCTCACGTTCTTCGCGGCGACGTCCTGGCTCGTGCTGAGGTACGACGAGTCGACGATCCGCGCCCACGGCCTGTCCCTCGGAGGGCTCCTCGAGCCCGTGCCGCTGTCGGCGAGGCGCCTCGCCCGCGCCGCGCTCCACGCCGTCGCCTGGGCGACGCTGGTCGCCACGATCGTCTTCCCGCTCTTCTGGCTGGGCTACCGGCTGTACTGGGGCGCGACCTCGCCGTTCGTGCTGCGCCCGCCGCCCTCGCTCGCCGACGAGATCGCCGCGCAGCTGCTCGTTGTCGCGCTACCCGAGGAGGCGTTCTTCCGGGGCTACCTCCAGAGCGCCCTCGACCGCGTCTTCCCGCCGCGATTCCGCGTCGCCGGCGCGACGCTCGGCCCGGCGTGGCTCCTCTCGTCGGCGATCTTCGCGATCGGCCACGTACTCACGATCCAGCACCCGGCCCGGCTCGCCGTCTTCTTCCCCGCTCTCCTCTTCGGCTGGCTGCGGGCGCGCACGGGCGGCATCGGGGCGCCGGTCGTGTTCCACGCGGCGTGCAACCTCCTCTCCCTCACCCTCGCCCGCGGCTACGGCCTGTCGCCGTGAGCGCCTCGCTCGGGGGCGCGGACCGCGCCTCTCGCGGCGCTCCGCCGCGCCGCCGCGTCACACCGGCGGTCGCGACGTCGGAGGCGGTCGCGAGGCCGGCGGCGGTCGCGATGTCATCGAGGGGGGCGGCTGCGACGTGTGCGGGCCCAGCGGGAGGCCCGAACCGGAGATGCCCGCGCGCGTGTCGACCGCCCAGAGGACGATCGCGGCGACGACCGGGCCGATGAAGATCCCCGCCGCGCCGAACAGCTCGAGCCCGCCGAAGATGGCGAGGAGCGCGATGAGGGGGTGCATCCCGCCGTGCGAGCTCTGGACCCACGGCCGGATCACGTTGTCCGAGAGCCCGATGAGGACCGCCGCGGCGCACATGCCGATGCCCGCCCCGATGCGCCCGACGACGAACAGGTAGACGGCGGCCCCCAGCGTGACCGGCGTGGTGCCGATCATGGGGACGAGCGAGAGCAGCGTGGCCAGGAGGCCGAGCAGGAACGCGCCCGGCACCTTGCAGGCAAACAGCGCGATCGTCGTCAGCGTCCCCTGGACGGCCGCCGTCGCGAGCAGGCCGAGGACGGCGCCGTGCACCGTGTCCTGGATCGACGCGAAGAGGACGTCCGTCTCCTCGTTCCTGAACGGCGACTGCGTGAGCAGCCAGCGCAGCAGCAGGCCCCCGTCGCGGAGCAGGTAGTAGAGCCCGACGATGAACAGGAACGCGTCGACGATCGTCTGCGGCACCGCGGCGACCATGCCGCCCGCGAAGCCGGCGATCGAGCTGCCCACCCGCTCGAACAGGTTGCTCACGTACGTGCGGACATCGTCCCCGGACAGGCCAGCCCTGTTGAGGAGCCCCGTTATCCTCCCGTCGTTCAGGAGGCCTTCGACCCGCTCGATCGTGTTCGACCAATCCCGCGCGAAGAAGCGGCTTATCGAGGCGGAGGCCTCGATGATGATCACCGCGAGCGGGATGCACACGAGGATGATCACGCCCACCGTCGAGATCGCGGGCGCGAACTGGCGGAAGCGGCCGAGTCGAGGCGCGAGGCGGCGCTGGAGCGGGGAGACGAGGAGCGCGACCAGACCGCCGAGCAGGACGGGGACGAGCAGCCCCTTCACCATCCAGAAGAACAGAGCGATGAGCCCCGCCCGGAGGGCGAACGACAGCCATCGATCGGACTGAAAATCTTGCTGCATCGCCGGGTGCGCTCGCTCCTGCGCCGCGCTCAGCGGCCCATCGTGGGTCAAGGTAGGGTGGGCCTCCGGCAACCACCAGCGATTTCCGCGTTGCGCAAGCGCGGCGCCGAGGTTCCAGGATACAGTCAGGCTCGGCTGACGACCGCGGGGCGCACGGCCGCCTCCACAGCCGCATCAGCCGGAGGGAACGAACATGAGCACGAGCGGAGGCGGAGTTCCGCCCGGAGGCGGAGGCTGGGGCAACGCAGGCGGCGGTTGGGGGAATGGCGGCTGGGGGTCGAGCCCGCCCGGCGGCCAGGGCGTGGCGCCGGGCGGCGGTGGCGGCGCGTCCTCGGCGGGCGGAACCCCGCCGCCTGGCGGATACCCGCCGCCGGGCGGAGGATACCCGCCGCCTGGCGCAGGATGGGGCGCGCCCCCCGGCGGCTACGGCGCGCCGCCAGGAGGCGGCTGGGGCCCGCCGCCGGCTCACGGCGGCGGACCGCCTCACGGCGCCCCGGCGCAGGCTTATTCCGACAAGGACCAGGCGACGGCCTTCATGCTCGCCGTGTTTCTCGGGACCTTCGGCGTCGATCGCTTCTACCTGGGTCAGACGGGGCTCGGGCTCCTCAAGCTGTTCACGTGTGGTGGCCTCGGCTTCTGGAGCCTCATCGACACGATCCTGATCGGCACCGGATCGATGCGAGACGCCCAGGGGCTCGTGCTCAGGCGCGACGCGCCCGTCGGCCACCCGACCAAGAGCCAGTCCACGCTGTTCTTGCTCTCCTATTTCCTCGGCTACTTTGGCGTAGATCGCTTTTATCTGGGACAGACCGGGCTCGGCATAGCGAAGCTCTTGACGTGCGGCGGGCTCGGCATCTGGTCGCTGATCGACATCCTCATGATCGGCATGGGCCGCTTCCGCGACGCAGAGGGCAACTCGCTGCGGTTCGAGCGCTGATCGAGGGGCACACCGGGTCAGGAGGGGAGCGAGCGGAGATACCGAGCCTCGCTGGCCGTCGCCGCGCGGCGCGCGGCGACGGGGCTACTCCAGCGCGAGCATCCGCACGGAGCGAGGCACGAGCCGCACCTCGAGCGCCCCGCGCCGCGCCTCGAAGTGCGCGTCGTCCAGCACATCGCGCGCGCGCTGGGCGCTCACTGTGACGCGCGCCACCACGTCGGCGTCTCCGGGGTTCAGCAAGAAGAGCACCCGCGGCGTGCCCGACGCGTCCTCGTGCAGCGTCGCAAAGACACTGTCGGGATCACACGCGAAGGCCGGCAGGCCGAGCGCGTCGATGGCGCGCGACACCGCGGCGTCGGCCGCGGCGGGGTCGTCCTGGAGGAGCGCCGGCAGGTTCTGCCCGGGGGCGAGGAGCCGCTTCAGATCGTAGGGCCGCGGCAGCTGGCGGAAGGCGCCGTCGAAGGTGGGCTCGCGGGGGCCGAGCGTGATCAGCGTCCCCTGCCGGGACGTCACCTCCAGCCACGCGAACAGCTCCGGGCTCAGGCCGCCCGAGGTGGCGCAGATGACCCAGCGCGCCCCGGCGAGCGAGATGTCGCGATCCTCGCCACCGACGTGGGCGTAGGGGACGCCGCGCGCGTCGAGCGCCTCCTCGAACGCACGCACGAACGTGTCGGACTCCACCGCGAGCGGGTAACCGAGCCCGAGGTCGTCCTCGAGGCAGCGATCGCGGGCGCCGAAGTTCATGATCGAGAAGAACGCCCCGGTGAGCGGGCCGAAGGCGTGCATCACGCGGGAGAGCCGGCGCTCCGTGCGCGGCGTGACGATGCGCACCGGCGCCGGGCGGCGGAGCTCGTGGAACCTCGTCGCCTCGAGGGCCGCGGAGAGCCTCCGCCAGAAGGCGGCGAAGGGGCGAGGGCGGCCGCGCGGATCGATCGGCGCGCCGATCCAGCGGTCGCGCTCGACCGCCATGTAGATGTTGTACCCGCGCAGCCCGTACGCGAGCGCGGCCATCATCACGAACACGCTGTCGCGCTCCTCGAGCGGCGGGAAGAACGGCGGGAAGCCGGCGCCCATCTCGCACGCGAACGGCGGCAGCGAGAGCGCCTCGCAGCGCACGGCGAGCTCGCTCGTACGGCGGGCGAGGATCTGCCGGCTGCTCGGGCTCGCGATGCTGTAGTAGTCGAGGCCGACGAGGTCGACGACGCGCGAGATGCGCGCCGGGTTGAGCGGCGTCGCGTCCTGTCCCATCGGGAAATTGTGCATCGTGGGCAGGCCATCGACGCCCGCCGCGGAGAGCGCCCTCGCGAAGCGCCCCATGGCGGTCTCGAGGAGGTGCTCGTGGAACTCGCTCCAGTCGAGGTGGCGCGCGAGATCGGCCGGCGTCTCGGCGTCGAACGCGACCGGCGGCGTGATCGTGGCGAACCGCAGATCGCCCTCCTCGGCCTGCGCGCGCTCGCGGGCGATCGCGCGCACGAGCGCCGCGCCGACGTCCTCGGTCGCGTCGCCCTCCGGCGCGGGCTCCACCCTCCTCGGCGCATACGCGCGCTGGAGCGCCTCGATCGTCCGGTACTTCTCGCGCAAGAAGTCGCGGTACAGGGAGATCGCGTCCGGGTGGTAATCCTGGTCGTACGCCCCGTCGCGGAAGTAGAGCGCGCCCTCGTTGTCGATCTGCAAGAGCACGATGGGCCCGTCCGGGTAGAGGTGCGGCTTCAGGACCGGGGCGAGCGCGTTGAAATAGCGGGCGACCTCGTCGTGGAATGCGTTGCTCGCGTAGCTCGGGACCGGGAACCCGTACGGCAACATCGGGAGCACGACCGGGTTGTTGCGCGCCGAGCGGGCCTGGCAGCTCGGGTCCCAGATGACGCGCTCGGGGATGCCGAAGCAGGTGAGCTCCGCGTTGATGTGCGGGCCCGGGCGGGCGATGACGTAGAAGCCGAGCTCGTGCGCGAGGCGGAGAAAGGCGCCGACGTCGCGGCGCGGATCGAGCCGGCCGAAATCGAACTGCCCCGGGCCGGTCTCGTGAACGGCCCACGGCACATAGATGTCGATCAGGTGAACGCCGAGCGAGCGCGTGGCCTCGAGGCAAGCGCGCCAGTGCTGCGGGTCGAGCCGCCAGTAGTGCACGCTGCCGGCGTACAGCGGGACCAGCTTGCCGCCGATGTCCAGGCCGCCCGGGACAAGGCGTACCCCCCGCGCGAAACGTTCCTCTGGAGAGCCCGCGTCCTGGGTCGTGGCCACGCGCGCGCACACTAGCAAGGATCGCGGGGAGATCGATACCGCCGCGTTCGGCCCGGCGCGCGCTGGATTGGGACGGCGTCGGCGCCGTGGCGCAGCGCTCAGCGCAGCATCGACACCGAGCGCGCCACGAAGTCGTAAACTGGCCCCCAGTAGACCCCGAGCAGCACGGTCGGAATCGCGAGCGCGCACGCCGTCCCGCCGAGCAGCGGCCGCACCGGTGTGGGCTCGGTGCGATCGCTCCTGTCGAGATACATCGTGCGGAGCAGGCGCGCGTAATAGAAGAGCGAGATCACGCTGTTCAGCACGCCGACGACCGCGATAACCCAGCTCCACGCGCCCCCGGCGGCGAGCAGCGCCGAGAAGAGGTAGAATTTGCCGATGAAGCCCGCCGTCGGAGGCAGGCCGGTGAGCGAGACGAGGAACACGGCCATCGCCGCGGCGACGAGCGGGGCGCGGCGCCCGAGCCCCCGGAAGGCGGCGAACGTCTCGTCTCCGCCGCTCTCCTCGGCCACGGCCATCACCACCATGAACGCGCCGAGGTTCATGAAGCAGTAGGTGACGATGTAGAAGGCGATCGCGGCGACGCCGGCGCCGCTGAACACCGAGAAGCCGAGCAGCATGTACCCCGCGTGCGCGATGCTCGAGTAGGCGAGCATGCGCTTCACGTTCTCCTGCTCGAGCGCCGACAGGTTGCCGACGGTCATGGTCGCCATCGCGAGGCACCCGAAGAGCACCGGCCAGGGCGTCGCGACGCCGGGCGGCGCGCTCCCGGCGCCGAGCGCGTCCGAGAAGAAGCGGATCAGCACCGCGAAGCCGGCCGCCTTCGGCCCCACCGAGAGGAACGCGGTCACCGGGGTCGGCGCGCCCTCGTACACGTCGGGCGTCCACATGTGGAACGGGGCGGCGCTGATCTTGTAGCCGAAGCCCGCGAGCATGAAGGCCGTGCCGACGAACACGACCTCCGGCACCTTGCCCTGCTGCGCCGTGAGCGCGGCGATCCGCGCCGCGCACTCGTCGAGCCGCATCGACGCGGTGATGCCGAAGATCCAGCTCATCCCGTAGAGCATGATCCCCGACGCGACGCCGCCGAAGATGACGTACTTGAGCGCCGCCTCGCTCGATTTCGCGTCGTTGATCTTGAAGCCCGCCAGCACGAAGCTGATGACGCTGACGAGCTCGAGCGACAGGTAGATGAGCAGCAGGTGGCGGCTCGCCGCCATCAGGTTCATGCCCAGCGAGAGCACGAGGATCAGCGTGAAGAGCTCGCCCGAGTCGCGGCGGAGCTCGGGCTCGATCCCGGGGGCCCGCGGGGGCACCAAGAAGAGGACGATCGCCCCGGTGACGAGCGCGAAGATCACGCGGAAGAGGTTCGAGAAGCGATCGAACGCGAGCAACCCGTGGAAGAGCGCGCGAGGGGCGGCGTCCGTCGCCAGGAAGTACGCGCCCAGCCCGCCAGAGCAGGCGAGCGCAGCGAGGCTGAGGATCACGAGGCCGGCGAGCTTGAGGCGCGCCGGGGACGCGAGGTCCCACACGACGAGCAGCAGGGCCGCCGCGATGAGGACGAGCTCCGGCGCGAAGTAGGCGAGGCTCGCGACGTTGTCGAGGGTGCGGGGTTCCACGGCTTACCTGGCGCTGGCGAGGGCGCCCTGGCCCGGCGAGGCGCCCTCCTCCGGGGCGCCCGCGCGGGCGTACGCGGCGCCGCCCACGCCGTCTGCGCCTGGCGCGCCGGCGATCTGGGACTGCCCCGGCCTGTCGACGAGGCGGTGCACGTCGAGGGCCCCGCGATCGATGAGGCTGAGCAGCGGGCGCGGCCAGAAGCCGAGGACGAGGACCAGCGCCGCGAGCGGCGCGATCGACGCGAGCTCTCGCCCGCTGATCTCCGGGAACTTCCCGCCGAACGGCTCGAGGTACTTGCTCTGCCGCCACGACGCGCGGAACGTGCCGAGGAACATCCGCTGGAGGGCCCAGAGGTGGTAGGCCGCGGTGAGGATGACGCCGACGGCGGCGAGGATCGTGAGGGCGCGGTAGCGCGGGAAGGCGCCGATGAACGTCATCGCCTCCCCCCAGAAGCCGGACAGGCCGGGCAGGCCGAGCGACGCCATGAACGCGAAGCCGACGAGCGCGGTGTAGAGCGGCATCTCCGAGGCGAGGCCGCCGAACCTGTCGATGTCGCGCGTGTGCACGCGGTCGTAGACCACGCCGACCAGGGTGAAGAGCATCCCGGTGATCAGGCCGTGGTTGAACATCTGGACGAGGCAGGCCTGGATGCCCTGCGGCGTCATCGCGCCGAGCGCCAGCAGCGTGAAGCCCATGTGGCTGACGGAGGAGTAGGCCACGAGCTTCTTCAGGTCGCTCTGCGCCATGGCGCAGAAGGCGCCGTAGAGGATGTTGACCACCCCGAACACCGCCATGGCCGGCGCGGCCCACTGCGTCGCCTCGGGCAGCAGGGTGAAGTTGATGCGGAGGATGCCGTAGGTGCCCATCTTGAGGAGCACCCCCGCGAGGATCACGCTGATCGCGGTCGGCGCCTCGACGTGGGCGTCCGGCAGCCAGGTGTGGAACGGGAACATCGGGATCTTGATGGCGAACCCGACGAAGAGCCAGATCCAGACCACCTTCACCGCGGCGACGCCGAGGATCGTGAGCCCCTGCGCCGCCCAGGCCACCCGCGAGAGCTCCGGGATCGAGAAGATGCGCTCGGTGGCCTGGCCGTCGACCAGGTAGGTGTGGCCGGCGTTCAGGTAGAACCAGATGAACGCGAGCAGCATGAAGACGCTGCCGGCCAGCGTGTAGAGGAAGAACTTGATCGCCGCGTACTCGCGCCGCGGTCCGCCCCAGATGCCGATGAGGAAGTACATCGGCAGGAGCATCACCTCCCAGAAGACGAAGAAGAGGAACAGGTCGAGCGCGATGAAGACGCCGAACATCCCCGTGACGAGGAGGTTGTACATCGCGAAGTAGCCCTTGAGCTGGTCGTGGACGCTGTAGCTCGCGAGGGCGCCCACGAACGAGATCAGCGCCGTGAGCAGGACCATCGAGATCGACACGCCGTCGACGCCGACGAAGTACTCGACGTTCAGCGAGCGGATCCACACGCCGTGCTCGATGAACTGGTAGCCGTCGTTCCCGTCGGCCCTGGTGAAGCCCCGATCGAACTGCGCGTAGAGCCACGCCGCGAGCACGAGGTTCACGCCCATCAGCACGACGGTCATCAGCCGGAGCTTCCTGTCGTCCCGGTAACGCAAGAGGTGCGCGAGGAAGACCGCGACCACGCCGAGCAGCGGCAGGAACGTCAGGATCGAGAGGATGTGGTCGCCGACGAAGCCAAGGCTGCTCCCGCGCTCCGCGTGGATGCCCATCGCGACGGTCCGCGCTACACCCAGCGCGCCGGCCGCGCCGGCCGCGCCGGCCGCCACCGCGTCCGACTCGACGACGACGTGCCCGTAGAGCTCCCGCGCGCGCACGCCCGCGGTCTTCCACCGGACCACGACCTTCCGGCTCGCGCCCGGCGGGAGGGTCGCCGAGGTGCCGCCGCCCTCGAGCTCCACGCTGACGCCCGGCGGGACGCGCGGGTCCTCGGGGGACGTCCGCACGATCACCCGCGTCACCTTCAAGGGGCCGTCGCCCTGGTTCTCGATCGTGAACGAGCCGACGTGATCCGGCCCGCTCGCGGCGAGCTCGACCGGCGCGCCGGGCGGCTCCGCGCGCAGCGCGATCTGGCCGCGCGGCCCGGGCGCCCTCGGCGCTTCGAGCGCCTGCGCCAGCGCCGGCGGCGCCGCCCCGAGCACGACGGAGAGCGCGACCAGGAGGGGGATCAGGAGCTTCATCGAGGTGGACCTGGCCGATCTCGCGAGGGCGAATCCACGGCGCATGCTGACGAGGGAGAGGTTCGACATCGGCCGTTCACCGCAGGAAGTAATGAACGATGCTGAACAAGGCGACGCCGCCCAGGAGGAAATAGACGTAGCTCTGGATGCGCCCGGTCTGCAGAGAGCGGAGCTTCGCCCCGGCGCTCAGCGTGCCCTCGGCGACGAGGTTCACGACGCCGTCGACGAGGTACCGATCGATGGCGCCCGTGACCCAGGCGGCGGCCCGGGTCAGGACCGCGATCCCGTTGACGATGCCGTCGACGATCCAGCGGTCCATCTCGGCGAAGAAGAGGCGCAGCGAGAGGGCGGCGCGCACCACCGTCGCGTCGTAGATCTCGTCGACGTAGTACTTGTTCGAGAGGAGCTGGAAGCCCGGGAGCCGCCGCTCCTCCTCGGCCCAGCGCGGGGAGCGGCGCGCGCCGTAGCGGGCGCGCGCGAGCGAGAAGGAGACGATCGCGCCGCCGACGGAGAGCGCCATGAGCGCGAGCTCGAGCCCCAGCCCGTGGCGCCGGAACGAGACCTCCGCGTGAGCGAACACCGGATGGAGCCACGCCTCCAGCAGGGGCTCGCCGTGGCCGCCGACGAAGTGGCTGGAGAAGCCGAACACGACGCCCGCGCCCGCCGACAGGACCGCCAGCACCGCGAGCACCCAGGTGATCGCCGGCGGCGACTCGTGGACCTGGGTCTCGATCTCCTTGCGGGCGTGGGGCCCCTCGAACGTCAGGAAGTAGCTCCGCCACATGTAGAACGAGGTGCCGAGCGCCGCCGCGAGGCCCATCCCGTAGAGGAGCAGCCCCGGGATCGGGCCGGTGTTCTCGGTGCCGAACGCCTTCCAGAGGATCTCGTCCTTGGACCAGAAGCCCGCGAAGAACGGGATGGGCGCGGCGGTGATGGCGAGGCACGCCGCCTGGTACGTCCGCGCCGTGAGCGGCATGACGCGGCGGAGGCCGCCCATGTTGCGCATGTCCTGGGCCGCGGCCTCGTCGTGCTCCACCGCGTGCATCCCGTGGATCACCGAGCCGGAGCCGAGGAACAGGCACGCCTTGAAGAAGGCGTGCGTCATCAGGTGGAACACGGCGGCCCAGTACGCCCCGACGCCGACCCCGATGAACATGAAGCCGAGCTGGCTCACCGTGCTGTAGGCGAGCACCTTCTTGATGTCGTACTGGAAGAAGCCGATCGTCGCCGCGAGAAGCGCCGTCGAGGCCCCGATGAGCGCGATGACGCCGCCCGCGACCGGGCTCAGCGAGAACAGGAAGCTGAGGCGCGCGACCATGTAAACGCCGGCCGTGACCATGGTGGCGGCGTGGATCAGCGCGGAGACGGGGGTCGGGCCGGCCATCGCGTCCGGCAGCCAGACGTGGAGCGGGATCTGGGCGCTCTTGCCGGCGGCGCCGACGAAGAGGAAGAGGCAAGCCAGCGTGATCAGCGCGACGCCGCCCCACACCGTCTTCGACTCGAGGGCATCCTTGAGGAACGCCTTGCCGCTCGCGTCCTTGATGACGAGCTGATCGTGGATCTCGCGGAACGTGACCGTCGAGCCCACGGTCGCCACCACGATCTCCTTGCCCGGCTCGACGCGCATCCGCTCGATCGCGGCGATCTCGACGCCATCGCCCCCGATCACGGCGCCGTCGCCCGGCACGATCACAACGGAGTGCGCCCCGGCGTCGATCTCCTTGCGGATGAAGGGGGACACGCCGAACGGCCGCGGGCTCGAGGCGAGCTGAGCGGCGTCGGCGATACCGAGGTACACGCGCGCGCCGGGATGACCGGTGAAGGTGAGGTATCCCTTCGCCCCTGCGAGCGGCTGCGCCTTGCGCTCGCCCGCCTTGCCGCCGGCGCCGTCCTTCGCCCCGGCGGAGGCGCCGTGATCGCCGCGCGCCTCCGCGGCCACCGCGATGAAGCGCGCGCGGTAATCGGAGAGGAACCGGCCGTCGTCGAGCCACCTGGCGCCGAGACCCCAGAAGAGGAGCGCGAGGCCGCACACGAAGCCCCAGTCGCCGATCCGGTTCACGACGAAGGCCTTCATGCCGGCAGAGGCCTTCTTGTAGTCGCTGTACCAGAACCCGATGAGCAGATAGCTGCAGAGGCCGACGCCCTCCCAGCCGAAGAACATCACGATGAAGTTGTCCCCGAGGACGAGGAGCAACATCGAGAAGACGAAGAGGTTCAGGTAGGTAAAGAATCGCCAGTACGCCGGCTCGGCCTCCATGTACGAGGCGGCGTAAACATGGATGAGCGTGCCGACGCCGGTGATGATCAGCGTCATGAGGCAGCTCAGCGGATCCATCACGAACGCGAAGTTCGCGTCGAGCGATCCGATGCGGATCATCTGCCAGGCGAAGCTGTAGAGCGCGCGTTCCCCCGGAGCGAGCCCGATGAGCTGGACGAAGCTCGCGAGCCCGAGGGCGAAGGCGCCCAGCATGGCGCCCACGGCGACGAGCGTGACGCCGAGGCTCCCGATGTGGAGCCGCCTCGACACATCGCGACCGAACGCGCTCCGCTGCAACGCGCGGCCGAACAGCGCGTTGATCACCGCGCCGAGCATCGGCAGGAGCGGAATCCACCAGAGTGGCGTCAGCGCCGTGTGGACGTGCGTGACCTGGCCGGAGTAGTCGGGCATCGTTGGGGCAGCCGGTGAGAACATGGGCCGGCACGCGCGTCTTGCTCTGCAACCACCCCGCGACGTGTCAGTCGGCTCTGGTGACTCCCCCGCGGAACCGGAGGAGCCGCACGTTAATGGAGGGTCACAGGGCGGGTCAATACTTCCATCGGCCCTGTTCCACGGCGAGACGCGCTGTTCTTGCGCGCATCTCGCACCTCTGCGAGGTCAGCCGTCGGTCGTCCGCTGGTCATCGTCCTCGCGCGCGGCGCCGCCGCTCGATGACGGCGCCGCGCCGCCGAGCTGCGTCACGCGCCGGATCGCGAGCCACAGATCCCGCCTGCCCTCGCCGGTGATCGACGAGAACCCGATCGCGCGGCGGAGACCGCCGCCCGCCATGCGCGGGGCCGCCGCGGACAGCTGGTCCAGCGCGCGCCGGACCGACGAGCGCTGCACCTTGTCGACCTTCGTCGCGACGAGCAGCAGCTCCACCGGCCGTCGCGCGACGTCGCGGGACGCCTCGATGAAGCGGATGAGCTCGAGATCGTCCTCCTCGAGGCCCCGCCGCGCGTCGACCAGGAGCAGCACCGCGGCGAGCGTGACGCGCCCGCGCAGGTACCCCTCGATCAGCGACGCCCACGCCGCTTGCTCGGACTTCGAGCGCCGGGTGAAGCCGTACCCCGGCAGATCCACGAGCTGGAACACCGCGCCGTCGCGGGCCCGCGCCTCGTAGAGGTTGATCTGCCGCGTCGAGCCGGGGTTCGAGCTCGTCCGGACGAGCCCTTTGCGCTCGACGAGCGTGTTGATGAGGCTCGACTTGCCGACGTTCGAGCGCCCGGCAAACGCCACCTCCGCGCTGACGGGCGGAGGGAGCGACGCGAGCGAGCCCGCGCCGGCGACGAAGGACGAGTCGACGATCTGGAACGGATCGAGCTGCCGCTCGGCGCGCGCCGGCGGAGCAGCTTGAGGCTTGGGGGCGCGGCGGGAGGTGGTCACTTCGAGCGGGGCGGCTGGAACTGCGGCTTGCACTCGTCGCACTGGCAGAGCGAGCGCAGGTACCGGAAGGTGTAGATCCCCGAGTCGTGCCGATCGCCCCACGTGAACTGGAGCGCGTAGTTGCCGACCTGCTCGATCTCGCGGACGTTCAGGTCGCCGCCGGGCACGAAGTTGATCGTGCCGCCGTGCCCCTGGCAGTTCGCGCACGGGCAGTACCCGCGCAGGATCTCGTGCGGAAGGACGCTGCGGTGGCCGTCGGCCCAGTGGATCTCCATCACCCGCGCGCCGTGCGGCGCCTTGACCTGAGTGGGAGTCAGCTTCGGATCCTGCGGCATCGTGCCCTTCCAGGCGACGGCAGTACCACGCCGATCCGGCGCTGCAAAGCGCCGCGGCGCGTCGGCCGCGCGCCGCTCCGCTTTTCTCGGATCCCGCGGTGCCTCCGGGGTTTCCAGGGCTCCCCCAGGGCTCGCCCGCGCCGGCGCTCTCCGCGCCCTCCCGGGCGCCTCGGGCCAGCACAGGAGCGGGAGCGGACCGCGGCTGCGCACGTCACGCGCGTTGCGCACGTCACGCACGTCACCCTGCGGCGACCACCCGCGCATCGACGGGGGCGAGCGTCGCCTCGACGCGCTCGAGGATCCGCACGACCGCGGCGCCCTCGTCGAGCGGCGTCAGCGGCGGCGCGCGGTCCTCGACGCAGCGGAGGAAATGCTCGATCTCCACGGAGAGCGGCTCGCGCCACGGCACCTCTAGCTCGCTCCCGGCCGGCGCGAGCTCGAGGTGCGCGGCGCGCTCGCCGGCCGGCGGGCCTGCCGCGGCGCCGCGCGCGTCCAGGAACACGATGCGGTCGGGCGCGCGCACGTCGTCGAAGACAAAGGCGCCCGCGCTGCCGACGAGCCGCAGCCGCCGCTCCTTCGTCGGGCTCGACGAGCAGAGCTCGATCCGCGCCGCGAGGCCGCTCTCGAGGCGCGCCTCGAGCGTGACGAGCTCGCCGCACGGCGCGAGGTGGGCCCGCGCCTCGGCGAGCGGGCTCGAGTCGAGCGCCGAGAGCAACGAGAGATCGTGCGGCCCGAGCGTCCAGAGCGCCGACCGGGCCCCGCCGCCGGCGCCGGCGACGCCGGCGCTCATCGACAGGCGCGCCGCGCTGAAGCTCACGAGATCGCCGAGGCGCCGCTCGCGCGCGAGCGCGACGAGGCGCACCACGGAGGGGTGGTAGCGGAGCAGGTGGCCGACCATGCCGATCCGGCCGAGCGCAGCGGCGCGGGAAGCGCAGCGATCGGCCTGCGCGGCGGAGAGGGCCAGCGGCTTCTCCACGAAGACATCGGCGCCGGCCTCGAGGGCCCGCAGCGCGAGCTCGGCGTGGCTCGCCGCGGGGGTCGCGATGATCACCGCGTCCACGCGCGCCGCCAGCGCCTCGTCGATCGTGCGCACGAGCCGCGCCCGCGGGGCGAGCGCGCGCGCCCGCGAGAGGCGGCCGCGGTCGACATCCGCCACGGCGACCACGCGCGCCCGCGCGTTCTCCGACAGCGCGCGGAGGAGCTTCTCCCCCCACCGCCCGCAGCCCACCAGCGCAACCCGGACGTTCGCGGCGCTCACGGCGCCCCCGGCGCCGCGGCGGACTCGGCCGGCCGGAGCGTGAGCTCGCCGAGGATCGCCTCGCCCTCGGCGTTGCCCGGGTGGATCGAGGGCCCGTTGATGTCGACGAGGAAGTCGTACCGCGCGCGCGCCTCGCCCTCGATCGTCGCGCGCACGCGGACGTGCTGGAAGCAGGCCGACTCGGTGGTGGCGCTCCATGCGGGCGCCTTCCCCGGGTGCCGCGCGCCGATCGCCTCCGGCACGCTCCGGCCGCCCTCGGGGCGGTACTGCTGCACGATGCCGAGCGCCGCCCTGCGGTCCGAGGCGTTGAACCTCGATTGCGTCCAGAGGACCGCGCCGCCGGCGGCGGCGCTGGTGCCCACGAGCAGCAGCATCCGCACCGCCTTGCCGTAGTCCATCCGCGAGCCGTATAGCCCCGGCGCTCGAGGAGGGCCAGCCGGGGCGGCGCGCCGCCTAACCCACGAACGACCCGAGCCCGCGGAACCTGCGGTACCGATCGTCGACGAGCTCCTCCGGCCCGAGCCCGTCCATCGACGTGAGCGTCGCCCAGAGCGCCTTGTCGAGCCGCGCCGCGGCGTCGTCGTGATCCTGGTGCGCGCCGCCGGTCGGCTCCTCGACGATCGTGTCCACGACGCCGAGCTGCAGCAGATCCGGCGCGGTGATCTTGAGCCGGGCCGCGGCCTCGTCGGCGCGGGAGCCGTCCTTCCAGAGGATGGCCGCGCAGCCTTCCGGCGAGATGACCGAGTAGCAGCTGAACTCGAGCACCAGCACCCGGTTGGCGACGCCGAGCGCCAGCGCGCCGCCCGAGCCCCCCTCGCCGATGACGGTCGCCACGATCGGCACCCCGACCCGCGCCATCGCGGCGAGCGCGGCGCCGATCGCCTCGCTCTGGCCGCGCTCCTCCGCGCCGATGCCCGGGTAGGCGCCCATCGTGTCGATGAACGTCAGGATCGGCAGCCCGAACCTGTCGGCCATCTCGTAGAGCCGGATGGCCTTCCGGTAGCCCTCCGGGTGCGGCATCCCGAAGTTGCGCTTCACGTTCTCCTTCGCGCCGCGCCCCTTCTGGTGGCCCACCACCACCACGCTCCGCCCGTGGTACGTCGCGAGCCCGCCCACGATGGAGCAGTCGTCGGCGAAGCGCCGATCGCCCTTCAGCTCGACCCAGTCGGTGAACAGCCGCTTGATGTAATCGAGCGTGTACGGCCGGTTCGCGTGGCGCGAGAGCAGCACCTTCTGCATCGGCGTGAGGCCCGCGAAGATCTCGCGCGCCAGCCGGCCCGTGTTGTCCTCGAGCTGGGCGAGCTCCGGCTCGAACCGCGGGTCCGCCGCGGCGAGCGCGCGCAGCTCCCGCACCTTCTCGATGAGCTCTGCGACAGGTTTCTCAAAGGGTAGGATCGAAGCAGCCACGGCCCGGACCCTAACGCTGCAGCGGGCGGACGGCTACGGCGCTGTGGTGCCGCGCTGCATCGTCCACGGGATGACGCGCGCGCACACCCCGGCCGATCGGCCGAGGCGACGCGTCACCTCGGTCATTCGGGGAGGGCGTTGGTCGGCTCGGCGTGGATGAAGGCGTTCGCCGGGACCTGCGACATCGGCCGGCTCCGGATGACGTTGTAGATCGTGACCGGCTTGTCCTTGCCCTTCACCTTGGCGGGCTGGAGCTCCTCGGTCTCGAACCTTCCCCCGAGCTGCGCGTACGTGCTCTCGCTGATGACGATCTGCCCGGCCAGCGCGATGGAGCAGAGCCGCGCCGACGTGTTCGCCACGTCGCCGATCACCGTGTAGCTGAGCGCCTTCGAGCTCCCGATGTACCCGGCGACGAGCGGGCCGGTGTGGATCCCGATGCCGACCGCGAGCGGAAGCTCGCCCCTCTCGAGCCGCTCGCGGTTGAACTCGCCGAGCACCTCGCCCATCTTCAGGGCGCACTCCACGCTGCGGACCGCATCGTCCCGGTGGGCGACCGGCGCGCCCCAGAGCGCCATGATCCCGTCGCCCATGAACTTGTCGAGCGTGCCTTCGAACTGGAAGATGGTGTCGACCATCCGCTCGAAGTACAGGTTCAGCATCTCGACGAGCTCCTCGGGCCGCTTGCTCTCGGCCATGCGCGTGAAGCCGCGGATGTCGCTGTTGAAGACGGTGCACTCCTCGACGTGCTGGCCGCCCTGCTTCACGGCGAGCTGGCCGCTCAGCACGCGCTCGGCGATGTTCGGCGAGAGCAGCCGGCGCAGCTGCTCGCGCGTGACGATCTCGTTCTCGATCTTCTTCCCGAGGATGTTGATCTCGATGAACATCGCCGCCTGGTAGGCGATGGCCGTCACCAGCTCGAGGTCCTTGGGCTGGAACTGCGCGAGCGTCTCCGAGTCGAGCCAGAGCACGCCGAGCACCTCGCTGTTGTGCTGCAGCGGGGCGACGATCGCCGAGCTGATCCGGTTCAAGATCATGCTCTTGCCCTTCGACGCCGCGAAGTCCATCGCCGCGTCGTGGGTCAGCACCGCGGCCCGCTCGTGGACGACGTGGTTCAGGATCGTCGACGACACGCTGATCGGGGCCGTCGTCCCGTCGCGCCGCTGCATGGCCTGCGGGGTGAGCTCGCCGTTCTCGTTGCGCAGGAAGATCACCCCGCGGTCGGCGCGGATGAACTTGAACACGCTCGTGAGGATCTTCTCGAGCAGCTTCGTCGTGTCGCGCTCGGCGGCGATCTCGCGGGACAGCTCGTGCGACAGGCGCAGCCGCTCGTAGTCGGCGCGCAGCTGGTTCATGTCGTTGGCGATCCGATCGAACGCCAAGAACCCCTTGTCGACCGCGGCGATCTGCGTCCCGATCTGCCGGGCCTGATCGTTCACGTCGATGCGGGTGCCCTGCGCGACGAACGAGCCGCCGTGCGCCCCCGAGCGCCCCGGCAGCGGCGCGGTCCCGCCCGGCCCGGCGCCGAGCGGCGGTGGCGGCACGTACGGCTGCCGCGTCACCGGCGGCGCCACCGGCGTGCCCGGAAGCGGCGGCTGCGGCGGCTGGCGCTGGTACTGCGGCTGCTGCGGCGGATACCCGTGGCCCGGCGGCTGCGCCGGCGCCGCGCCCTGGTGGTTGACCACGGGCGGCCAGCCCGGGACGAGGGGCGGCGCGACCGGGGCGGCCGGATCGTCGAAGCGGCCACGCGTCGACCCCAGGGCGATCTCGTCCCCGTGCTTCAGCGGCGCTTCGCCCCGGACACGCTCGCTGTTGATGAACGTGCCGTTCAGGCTCCCCAGATCGCGCAGGACGAAGTGATCGCCCCGCTGCTCGATGATGCAGTGCTCCTTGGAGACGATCTTGTCGAGCAGCTGGATGGAGTTGTTCGGGTGGCGCCCCAGCGAGTTCACGGGTCGCAGATCGATCGCCTGCTGGCCCTCGGCGGTCTGCAGGATGAGGCGGGCCATCGGTTCTGGCAGATTACCCAGCCGGGCACGGACCGACAATCTTTCCGGCCGAAGTCCAGCGCCGGCCGCGGGGAGCGACCGTGCCGGGCCGCGCAAAATGCGCCTTCGCCCCGCGGGAAACACCTGCGCCGAGCTCGACCGCCCGGGGCGGCTGTCGCCGGCTGTCGCATGGATACCTGACCGGATGATTAGCTTACCGGGCCCTGCATCTCATGGCGGGCGTCGCCTGGAACGGCTATGCGCCCACATGCCGCCGCGTTAGTCGGCCGCATGGATTCCGCGTACCTCCTCGCGATCGATCAGGGCACCACCGGAACGACGTCTCTCCTCATGGACACGTCGGGCGCGACGCTGGGCCGCGCGACGCGCGAATTTCGCCAGCACTTCCCGGAGCCGGGCCTCGTCGAGCACGACCCGGAGGAGATCTGGCAGAGCGTTCAGGATGCCGTGGGCGAGACGCTCAGGGCGGCGGGCGTGGCCGGCAGCGCGATCAAGGCCATCGGCATCACGAACCAGCGCGAGACGACGCTCGTCTGGGAGCGCGCGACCGGGCGCCCGATCCACCGCGCGATCGTGTGGCAGGACCGCCGCACGGCGGCGCGCTGCGCCGAGCTCCGCGCCGCGGGCCACGAGCAGGCGGTCGAGGAGACCACCGGCCTCGTGCTCGATCCGTACTTCAGCGGCACGAAGCTCGCGTGGCTCCTCGACAACGTGCCCGGCGCGCGCGCGCGCGCCGAGCGCGGCGAGCTCTGCTTCGGCACCATCGACAGCTTCCTCGTCTGGCGGCTCTCGGGCGACGCGGCCGGCGGCTCGCCGGTGCACGCGACCGACGTCACCAACGCGTCGCGCACCCTGCTCATGGGCCTCGCGTCGCTGAGCTGGGACGACGCGATGCTCGCGATGCTCCAGATCCCGCGCTCGCTCTTGCCGCAGATCGTCGGCTCGGCGGGCCGCATCGCGGCGACTCGCGGCTTCCCGCACCTGCCCGACGGCATCCCGATCGCCGGCATCGCGGGCGACCAGCAGGCGGCCCTCTTCGGCCAGGCCTGCTTCGCGACGGGCGACGCGAAGTGCACCTATGGCACCGGCGCGTTCGTGCTGGCCAACATCGGCGATCGCCCGCTCAGGAGCCGCTTCGGCCTGCTCACCTCCGTCGGGTGGAAGATCGGCTCCGAGGTGGTCTTTGCGCTCGAGGGGAGCGCCTTTATCGCCGGCGCGGCGGTGCAGTGGCTCCGCGACGGCCTGGGCCTCATCAAGAGCGCGGCGGAGATCGAGGCGCTCGCCCGCAGCGTGCCCTCGAGCGAGGGCGTCACGTTCGTCCCGGCGCTCTCGGGCCTCGGCGCGCCCTACTGGGATCCGGACGCTCGCGGGATCATCTCCGGGGTGACGCGCGGCACGACCGCGGCGCACCTCGCCCGCGCGACGCTCGAGGGAATCGCGCTCTCCGTGACGGATCTCGTGCGGGCCATGGCCGACGACCTGGGCCACCCGCTGCGCCGGATGCGCGTGGACGGCGGCGCCGCCGCGAACGACCTGCTCATGCAGTTCCAGGCGGACGTGGCGAACGTCGCTATCGAGCGCCCCACCGACCTGGAGACGACGGCGCGAGGCGCGGCGATGCTCGCCGGGGTAGGCGCCGGCCTCTTCCTCACGAAGGAGGACGCGGCCCGCATGTCCCGTGTGGGGCAGAGCTTCCAGGTCGAGATGAGCGAAGCGGCTCGATCCGCCCACCTCCACCGCTGGGCCGACGCCGTCGCCCGCACGCGCGCGAAGCGCAGCTGAGCACTCGCCGATTCCCCTGAATTTCCACGCTGTTTTCCGCTTGAACCAGGTCTTCCGAAGCTCTCTCCCGAGCCGTCATCGCGCCGCGGCTCGGCGGCCGAACGGGCTTCCGGATCAAGGAATCAACCCTAGGTTGCGAGAGTTAGGCCCAGAAGCCCCCAACCAGCGTAGAGTGCTATGACGACGGCGCATTTCCGTTCAAACTTGGTGCACTTGAACCGAGGCGCGCGGCCAGCCCACCGCCGCCTCGCTGCTTTCGATGGAGACGAGGAGGACATGCCGACTACCGAGAATGCTTCAGCCGGCGGGACGGCCGTTCGCGACATCCCGATCGACTGGGAGGCGCTGGAGGACGCCTTCGAGAACAACGCCCCAGAGGTGCACTCGTACCTGCACCTCGGCACGGGCGACGTGCTGCGGGTGGTCGACGGCGTGGCGGATCCGCAGATGCACGCGCGCATCGCGGCAGACGCGAACTACCTCCGGATCGATCCCGTGAGCTCGCGCGAGCAGTACCGGTGGATGGAGCGCTACATCCCGATGGTGGAAGACATGGATCTCCAGGCGAAGCTCAGCCAGGCGATCGATGGCAAGGGCGCGTTCCGTCGCTTCAAGGATGTTTTGATGTCCTACGGTCCGGAGCGGGAGCGCTGGTTCGCGTTCCGCAGCGAGCGGCTGCGGATCTTCATGGAGGCGTGGCTCAGCGCCCACGCGCTGAACCCGGTCCCTCGCCCGCTCTGGGTGCCGGAGGTGCCGTCTCGTCCGGAGCCGATCGTCCCGGCGGCCCCTGCGGTGGAGCCGCCGGCGCGCGAGCGCGAGGAGACGCGAGAGCCCCGCCGCGGCAAGAGCGTGGAGAGCCTGCGCAAGAACCTCCGCGACATCGCCGAGGCGCTCGGTCCGCGGGATCTCGACACGCTGACGGCGTTCGCGGAGTTCCTGAAGGCGCGCCGCGCGGCGCGCTCGTTCGCGCACCACTACCACGAGGCCCAGGGGCCGGTGGACGACGACGCCGGGCCTGCTTCGCAGGAGATCGCGAGCGAGTCGCGCAGCGACACGGCGTGAGGGCGCGCCGCCGGCGCCGCGATCGCGGCGCCGGGGCGCTGGCCTGAGGGTGGGTGGGGGAACGGAGGGGAGCGACGGCTTCGAGCGCCGAGCGGTCTAGAAGTACCAGTCGGTGCGGGCACCGATGTACTGGCCGAGCTTCGAGCCGACGCCCGGACCGGCGCCCGTCCTCTGCAGGTAGCCGGACATCGCCTGATCCCTCGCGGCATCGTTGTAGATGGCCAGCGAGTAGATGAGCTTGAAGTGCGGCCGCGCGCCCGCGCTCAGCTCGCCCGTCGGCACGAGGGTCGGGACGACCGAGACCTTGACCGCGGTGCCCAGCTCGCCATCGCCGTCCTTACGGCCCTGGAACGAGGCCTCGACGACCGGGTGGAAGTTCTTGTGCGCGAAGATCGTGGCGTTCGCCTGGACCGAGAAGTCCATCTGCTTCTCGAGCTCCGTGGCGGGCGCGGCGCCCACGGCCTCGTACGCCGCCTTCGTGTAGTGGAAGGTGGCGAGGCCTTCCAGGGCGGCGGCGTCGCCGAGCCGGAAGCCGACGTGCTCGACCGCCTCGATGGCGAAGGAGCCCGCGTAGGTGCCGAACGAGTCCGAGTTGGGGTCCGAGTTCGGGGCGCCCCAGGTCTGGTACGTCTTCGCGCCGCCGGCGGCGCCGTTGGCGATGCCGGTGCCGAAGCGCACCGCCGTGTCGCTGAAGTTGCCCTGGCCGAGGCCGAGGTGCAGCTTCGCGCCGATGACGCCGCCGAAGTCCGCCGGCGCGTTCTCGGGCACCGCGTAGCCCTCGCCCAGCTTCGCGGCCGGCAGGACGTGGAACTCGCCGTGGACCTTGACGTGGTGCTTGGCCTCGCCGCCGAACTCCGCCTTGTAGTTGCCGGCGAAGATGGTGCGGAAGCGCTCGAGGTTCCCGCCGGGCGCGTCCCCGTTCACGTCGATGTTGTAGGGGGGCCTGGTGTCTCCGAAGCCGCGATACCCGAGGATCGCGAGCTGCAGGCCGCCGTACTTGATACCGCCGCCCTGGCCGCTGAGGTCGTCGAGGTAGAAGTAGTCGCCGATGGGCGCGTACTGCTCGCGGAAGAACTTCGCGCCGCCCCAGACGCTGAGGCCCGGGACGAGGAAGTTGCCGGCCTCGATGTACGCCTGGTTGAACTGCACCGTGATCGACTGGCCACCGTTCGAGGACGGCTGCATGAACGGCCCGCCGTACTGGTTCCAGATGGCGAAGGTCATCTCGGACTTGACGTAGAAGTCATCCGGCGTCGCGCCCTTCACCACGTGCGCGACGAACGACGGCTCGGAGTAATCGCCCTCTTCGTAGCGGCCGCCGATGCCGAACCCGAGCAGGTTCAGGGACGCGCCCTGGACGTTCTGCCCGTAGACCGGGGACCACGCCATGCCGAGGCGTGAGTACCAGTGCCACTCAAAGTTCTCGCTCCCCACCGCGTGAGCCGACCGCGGCGCCGCCGTGAGGCAAAGGGCGGAGACGGAAAGCAGCCCGAGGGCTCGGACAGCGGCGCGCCGACCCGCGATTCGCTTGCTGGGGACCGACGACCTGTCTCTCATAAGTGATGTCATCGAACGACGCTCCTATCCATTCTCTGGGAGTGTGCTTGGGGTGATGGGAGGTGATTCGGCCAGATGGCCAAGCGCGGCAGAGGAAGTGGCCTGTCAAGAGAATCTAAGTTGACTCTGTAGGAAAGAGCCACCCGCTGCCACACATGCGGGGCCCGCGGTGGGCACAGTTAACAGGAACGTTCTGTTCATGTCAAAGGTCTCCGAACACCCTTCGGCAGTTTGTCATCTTCTGCGGCGCGTTATTATTAAGTAATCGAAATCACTTGATTAAGCAGGACCCGCTCTCTTCCTCGGACCAGGAACGGGGGCCCGGAATGACGCATCGCACCAAAAACAGGCTCGCGCTGGCTCTCGCGCTGCCTGAAGTGTTGCAAGAAGAATTCACGGGTGCCCCGGGTGCGTTACTTGGTGCGCGCCGCGCACGTGAGACGGAAAGGAAGGCTGCATTGGCGAGCCCCGGCCAGCTGCGTTTTCGCACCGCGATGGCTCCGCCGCGCGCGGCGGCGTGCCGCGTGTTTCGGGACCTCGAACCTGGCTTTTCATGTCGACACCCGGCCGGGGCGTCGCCGCGGTGCTCGTCTCTCTCCTGGGTTGAACCCAGGGCGAGCCGTCGGCCCCGCTGAGCGTCATTGACGCTCGCCGGCGCGCCGAACGCGTCGCGCCAGCGAGCGGATCCTGCGCGCGCGCGCAGGACCATGCCGCGGAACACAGGCCGCGCAGGCAGATCGCCCTTCGTCGACAGGATAACGCATTGCGTTGCAACAGCGCAACGACCGACGCAGATCCAGAGCGGGTCAGTCTCGATTGCAGTGCAGCGTGGGTGGACATGTTCTTGTCCAGGAAGGGCGGTGCGCTGTCGCCCCGAGACATCCCATCTGCTTCGGCGAGGCCGGCTGGTGCCTGGCGGGCCTCCGGGCGCGGTCGCGGCGCGCGCCGCGGTGCCACCGGCTCGCCGCACCGAACGCTTGAGTCGTTGAACGAGAGGCCTCCATCCTCTGCATGAGTAACGGCTCGTGAGCCCTCTTCACGATGTCTGGTGCTGTCCTTCGCTATCGAGAGGTCGAATCGACCCGCGAGATGGACTTCTGCTCTCCTGCCGCCCGGGCGTGCGGCTCGACGTGGCGCGCAGCTGGCCGGTCGCTCGGCGCGGCTCAGCGTGCGGGCGTGATGCTCAAGGAGACCCGGGCCCGCGCGTTCTGGTAGTACGCGTCGAGCGCCTGGGCGAGCCGCTGCCCCACAACCCAGCGCTTGAGCGCCGGGGCGACCTCCTCGTAGCGTTGATCCTTGAACGGCGTGGCGCCGGAGCGCAGGACGATCTTGAGCTCGAAATCGGTGGGCTCGAGCATCGGCGCGACCATGCGATCCAGGTACAAGCTCGCGCGCGCCTGGCGGCGCAGCAGCGCGTCGAGCTCGTCGGAGCTCATCCCCTCGGCGGCCGCCGCGGCGAGGAGGCGCGCGCGGCCGCGAGCGCGCTGCTCCAGCGCGATCCGGGCGGCCTCGGCCCGCTGCGCCACCTCGGCCGAGGTCGGCGCCGGCGAGATCGGCAGGCTGGCGAGCAGCGTCTCCGCGATGTGCCTGTCGAGCGCGGCGCGGACATGCCTGTCCCGGTACAGCCCGGGCTCCGCGTCGGGATCGGCGAGCGCCTCGAGGCGGGCCTCGAAGGCGAGCTCCCGCTCGAAGATGAACTGAGGCCGGCGCACGCCGCCCGTCTCCGGCGCATGCCAGCGCACGACGACGCGGTCGAGCGGCACCGGCGCCGCCGCCGACGGCGCGACCTGGCCGTGGGCGCTCGACGTCGGCGACGCGAACGCGAGCGACGCGAGCAGCGTCGTGAGGAGCCCGGAGCGGCGCACATCGGCAGGCTAGCGCAACCGCGCCGCGCATCCCATTCCGGGCAGCGCCGCGCTCGCGGAGCGCCCGGGGCGCGGGCGGCGGGTATAGAATGGCGCCACCATGTACAGGCAGTTCGCGCTCGAGGGCGAGGTCCACACCTCGCTCGACTGTGTGCCGCTCTCGGTGCGGCGGAAGCTGGACCTCGCCGAGATCAAGATCTCTCTCGCAGGGTGGCAGGCGCTGTCGCGCGCGGAGCGGCTCGCCCTGTGTCACCTGCCGGCCGACACCGACGAGGACGTCGCCGTCTACGCCGAGGTGCTCCGCGGCTTTGCCGAGCGCGCCGGGGTCGCCCTCGCCCCCCTCGCGGGCGCGCCGGTGCGCCGCGCGGCCTGGGATCGGGACAGCGTGAGCGCGCGGCTGCGCGAGCGGCTCGGCCCGGACGGCGCGCTCGACGAGGGCGCGCTCGGCCGCCTGGCGGAGCTGACCGAGGAGGAGCGCTACGCCATCGTCAAGCTCGCCGATCCGAAGCGCGGGCCCGAGAAGCTGCGCGCGCTGCTCGGCGAGCTCGGGCTGTCCCGGGACGCCGGCGCTGCGCGCTCGCCGTGAGCCAGGCCGCGGCGAGGATCCCGGGCGCAACGAAGGCGCGGGGCAGCGCGCTGTCCGCGCGGCTCGCGCGGGGCGAGCTCGTGGTCCCCTCGCGCTGACGTTCGGCGGCGGAGCGTCAGCGCGCCGCGCTCACCACTTCACCATGACCTTCGACGGGTTGACCTCCGCGGTGACGCGCGGAACGTCGACGAGCACGTCGAGGAAGTCGCTGCCCGGCTGGCTCAGATCGAGGTTCGCCGCCTTGGGCTCCACGCGCGCCACGATCGCGTCGGCGTTGACGGCGCCCACGTCCTCCGGCGTCCCCGTGATCCTCACCTGCACCACGGCCGGCGCGACCGTCGCGCGCGGGATGCCGATCACCTCGACCTTGCGCTCGAACGTCCGCGTGGCGAGCTCGCGCCCGATCTCGAGCGTCGCCATCACGCTCTCGGAGCTGTACGTCACGAGCTTGGGCGGCCGATCGAGCGCCAGCTGCCGCTGGTAGGTGCCCTCCGTGAGCCCGCTGATGTCGAACGGCGCGGAGCGCGCGAGCTGCATCACGTCGACGACCGAGCGCGGGCCGCGGGCGCTGACCATCGGCGGCTCGACCGAGACCATCCCCTTCACGAGGAACCCCTGCGCGGTGTCCCCGGTGCGGGGGACGTGCACCGGGATGGCCCGGGTGACGACGTCGTCCCAGCCGAGCTCGATCGTCGACGGGTACATCTGCTCGACCATCAGCCCGGCCGGCACGTGGAACATCGACGCGTCGAGATCGATGTGCGTCACCGTGCCGTTGCGGAGATCGAGCCGCAGGGTTCCGAGGCTCTCGGCGCGCAGGTCGTCGAGCTGCGTCCGGGAGCCGCGCACCGTGACCGCCACCTCGTTCGGGATCTGGGTCATGAGCTGCCGGTTGCTCGACTCGGGCGGGAGGATCGAGACGACGCTGAGCATCAGCGTGCGCTGCGCGTTCTCCGCGCCGTGGATGAAGGCGTAGAGGCACAGCGCGAAGGTGATCGAGAGCAGCTTGAGGCCGAGGTTGTCGAGCAGCGCCGAGCGGAGCGCCTCGCGGATGCCGGCAAGCGTCATGGCTCATCTCGCGGGGGCATCCCCTCCGCGCTCCCCTTGGATGCGGCGGTCGCCGCGACCTGCCCGGTCGGGACGAAGGTGCGCTGTGACGGGACGGGGGAATCGGTCGCGGCCGCCGCGGGGACGTCGACCATGGCCGGCCGGCCGCGCTCGGACGGGCGATCCGCGTCCTGCGGCGCGGCCGTCCCACCGGCGCCGGCCCCGGCCGCGGCGCGCAGGTCGGCGCTGGATCCCGTCGCGGCGCGCGCCTCGGCGCCCGAGCGCATCGGCGTGGACGTCGACATCCGCGCCATCGGCCGCGCGTCGGGCTCCACGGCCGCCTTGATCATCGAGGACGTCTTCGAGACCGGCGCCGCGGGCTTGGCCTCGATCGGCGCGGGCTTCGCGGCGGCGGGCTTGCCGGGCTCGTGGGCCTGCCCGGCGCCTTGCGTCGCGCCCACGGCGGGGCCGCGCGCCGGCGTCGGGAGGCTCGCGCGGCCGACCTGGGCGACCTTCTTGGCGAAGCGCCGCCTGCGCGACGAGCGGCCGAAGAGCCCGAGCAGCGCGTGACGCAGCGACTGGCCGTCGAGGTTCGAGACGATGTTGCCGCTGAAGCAGAAGCTGATCGTGCCGCGCTCCTCGCTGACGACGACGACGACGGCGTCGGTCTCCTCGGTGATCCCGAGCGCGGCGCGGTGGCGGGAGCCGAGGCTGGCGTCGAGGATCTTGGTCTCCGGCATCGGGAAGAAGACGCCGGCGCGCGCGATCTTGAGATCGCGGATCAGCACCGCGCCGTCGTGCAGCTTGTTCACCGACTCGGGGACGAACAGCGAGACGAGCAGCTCTCGGGTCACGACCGAGTCGATGTGGATCCCCTCGCTCTTGACGAACTCCAGCACGTTGGCGTCCTGCTCGAAGGCGATGATCGCGCCCATGCGGTGGCGGGCGAGCTCGGTCGCGGCGGCCACCACCTCGTCGATGACGCGCGACTGCTGCTCGCGGCCGCTCGTGAACCAGTTGCTGCCGCCCACGCGGATGAGGGCGCGGCGGATGTCGTTCTGGAAGACGACGACCACGATGAGGATGATCGAGGAGAGGAGCCAGGAGAGGAGGTTGAGGAGCGTGGTCAGGCCGAAGATCTTCGCCCCGAGATAGATGAGGAAGACGATGCCGAGCCCGAGGCCCATCTGCATCGCGCGGGTGCCGCGCAGCACGAGGAGCGCGCGGTAGACGACGTAGGCGACGATGAAGATGTCGAAGAAGTCCCGGATGACCTGCGTCGCCGGCCTCACCGAGAAGAGGCGGAGGAACCCTTCAACCATCGGCTCGCGCCCCCTGGGCGACGGGGCCGTCCGGGCGCCGACGGTCGCCGGCGCCCGCGCGCTCGATCGCGCGCATCACGTCGAGGGCCTGGCGCACGGGGCGGACATCGTGGACACGGACGGCCGCGGCGCCGCGCGCGGCGCACGCGATCGCGGCGGCGACGGTGCCGCCGAGGCGGTCCGGGGGCGGCGCGAGCAGCGCTTCCTCGCCGCCGCCCCGCGCCGCGGCCTCCGAGGCCGCGGCGCGCGCCAGGAACGACTTGCGGCTCGGCCCGACGAGCACGGGAAAGCCGAGGGCGCAGAGCTCGTGCATCCTGGCGCACAGCTCGAGCGACTGCCGCGCGTTCTTCGCGAAGCCGAGGCCCGGATCGAGGACGAGCTCGCCCTCCGGCAAGCCTGCCTCGAGCGCCCGCGCGGCGGCGCTCGACCACTCGCGGGCCACGTCGGCCACGACGTCGTCGTAGGCGTCGTCGGGGTACGCGGAGAAGCCGGCCATCGCCGACATCGGGCCGCGGCTGTGCATGAGCACGAGCGACGCCCCGCGCCGAGCGCAGAGCGCGCCGAGCTCCGCCGCGCTGTCGAGCGAGATCGAGTTGACCACGGCCGCGCCATCGTCGAGCGCGCGCGCCGCGACGGCGGGAGAGGTCGTGTCGATGGAGACCACCGCTCCCCTCTTCACCGCGTCGCGCACGCTCCCGCCGATGCGCGCGATCTGCTCGTCATCCGGCACGGGCCGCGCGCCCGGCCGCGTCGACTCCGCGCCGATGTCGATCATGTCTGCCCCCTCGGAGAGCATCGCATCGATCTGCGCGAGAGCCGTATCTTCATCCGCAAAGCGACCGCCGTCGGAGAACGAGTCCGGCGTGCGGTTCAGGACCCCCATGATCACCACGCTCCTGCGGCGTTCGAGCAGCATGCGCAGCGGGGACATTTCCTGTGGGTAGCAACTTTTGCGCCGAACGGCAATTGTCTGCTCGAATCGATGTTTTCCAGGAGCAATTGGAACATCGCGAGGGGGGTCCGGCGCGTCGCGCTCTGCCAACCGCCGGCTGGGCCGGCGGGCGTGCCGGCGTTGGACGGCGCACCGGCGTCCACATTCTTCGGCGCCGGCTTCCCGGCGGCCGTCCCGCGCTCGGGCGGGCACTCAGCGCGAACCATGGGGAAGAAACGGCGCGGAGGGAACGGAGGGTACGCAGAGAACGGAGGCAATCAGGCAAGGGGATGCAAGGGAAGCAAGGGGATGCAGGGGGGCGCGGCGCCGGGGGCCCCCCCCAACGCTCCGCACGCCGCTGACTCGGCCTTGCTTCTTTGCTAGGGTCCCGCCTACACATTGACATCGGCGGCCCCTCGCGGTCGTCCGGTGGAGGCGGGGACACGCGCGAGCGTGCCCCGTCAACCGTTTCTCAGGCTGCATCAGCGGACGAGACCGAGCGGTTCCATGCTGCGCACGCGTATCCGGGCAGGTCCCCTCGCCGGCTTCGTCTTGAGCGCCCTCTTCGCGGCGTGCTTCGCCGTGCTCGGCGTGGGCGAGCTCTTCATCCCTGCGCTCACCCCCGAGATGGGCATGCCTGCGCCCGTGACGCTGCGCGTCCCGTACGGTCCGCGGATCGTGCGCGACACGCACGACGGGAGCTTCACGCTCTCGTACGAGCACAGGCGCGTGATCGTGCCGCGCGGCACGGTGCTCTCGGAGCACAACGAGGATCACGACGCCGCGATGGCGTACGAGACGGTGCGGCGGATGCGGCGGCCCGGGCTCGGCGCGCGCCTCGCGAGCATGTACGCCATCTACCTCATCGTCTGCCTGATGCTGACGGTCTACCTGCGTCGCTTCGGGCAGAACCGCGTGCGGCTGCTCCGCACGCAGGTGGGCATGTTCGTCCTGATGACGGGCTCGCTCATCGTCGCGAAGCTCCTCCTGCTCTTCACGGCGCTGCCCGAGTTCTGGATGCCGGTCGCGGCGCTCCCGCTCTGGGTGGCGATCGCGTTCGATCGGCGGACCGCGTTCCTGGTCGAGGTCGGGGTCGCGTTCATCGCGTCGTCGCTGCTCCGGTTCGACGTCGTGCTCCTGTCGGTGCTGCTCGTGCGCGGCATCGCCGCGACGATGTTCTTCTTCAAGCGCAAGGGCTCGCGGCAGCTGCTCGTCGCGGGCAGCCTGGCGGGCATCGCCGGCGCGATCGGGTTCATCGCGCTGACCGTGCTGTTCGAGGGGAGCTTCGATCTCGGCGCCGATCTGAAGCGCTGGCTCGGCTCCAACGTGCTCGCCTGCATCGGCGGGGGGCTGCTCGTCGGCGTGCTCGGTCGGAGCCTGAGGGAGCCGGCCGAGCGGGCGATGGGGCACGTTCCCCGCGACAAGCTGCTCGACCTCACCGACCTGGAGCAGCCGCTGCTCAAGAAGATGGCGGCGGAGGCGCCGGGCAGCTGGGAGCACGCGCGCGCGATGGCGAACCTCGCCGAGGCCTCGGCCGCGGCGATAGGCGCCGACGCGCTGCTGACGCGCGTGGGCGCCTACTACCACGACCTCGGCAAGACGGTGCAGCCCAAGTACTTCATCGAGAACCTCCCGCCCGGCGAGCGATCGCCGCACGAGGAGCTCGATCCGGAGGTGAGCGCCGACGCGATCATGGCGCACGTCGTGATGGGCACGAAGATCCTGCGCGAGGGCAACATCCCCGAGCCGGTGGTCGAGTTCGCGTACACCCACCACGGCACGCAGGTCGTCGAGTATTTCTGGCACAAGTGCGTCGAGCAAGGGAACCCGAAGGACCTGACGCAGGAGCACTTCCGCTACCCCGGCATGAAGCCGCAGACGAAGGAGACGGCCATCCTGATGCTCGTCGACTCCATCGAGGCGGCCTCACGGACCATCTGGCCGCCCGAGCACAAGAAGTTCGAGGAGATGATCCAGCGGGTGATGTTCTCGAAGCTCGCGTCTGGCCAGCTCGATCAATCCGGGCTGACGATCGAGGACCTGCGCATCATGACGAGCCGGATGGCGTCGACGCTGGTCAACATGTACCACGGGCGCATCAAGTACCCGTGGCAGCGCGAGAGCGATCGCGCCGGGCACACGCCTGCGCCGCCGACGGTCACGCCGCACCCCACCCGCCCCGGCACGCCCACGCCCGTCCCCACGTCCAGCGCGCCGGGTCGGGACGGGAGCGCCGCCCCGCCGCCCTCCTCGAGCGTCAGGGGAGCTGCCCCGCCGCCCCCCGCGAGCACCCGGGGCGCTGTCCCGCCGCCCCCCGCGAGCACCCGGGGCGCCGTCCCGCCGCCCCCCGCGAGCACCCGGGGCGCTGTCGCGCCCGTCGTCGTGAGCGAAGCCGGAGGGCCCGTGAAGGACGAGGGCCCAGCGGAGTCCGTGCGAACGCCGAGGAAGACGCACTGAGCAGGCCGGGCGCGCCGCGCGCTCCCGCGGAGGCCGAGCGGCCTGCTCGAGGAAAGGACGGTCCGATGCCTCCCACGATCGAGCAGAGCTTCATGAAGGCCCTCTTCCACGGCATCATCGCCGAGGACATCATCTTCCCGTATCCCGAGATGCCCGCCGAGGACCGGGAGACGACGTCGATGATGCTCGACAGCGTGCGGCGGTTCTTCGCGTCGAGCGTCGACAGCGGCCGCATCGACCGGGAGCACGCCATCGATCCGGGCGTCCTGGACGAGATGAAGAGGCTCGGCCTGATGGGCCTGCAGATCCCTTCCGAGCACGGCGGCGTCAACCTCAGCAACATGGCGTATGCGCGCGTGATGCAGGAGATCGGCGGGCTCGACGCGTCGATCGCCGTCACCCTCGGCGCGCACCAGTCGATCGGCTTCAAGGCGATCCAGCTCTTCGGGACGGAGGAGCAGAAGCAGCGCTATCTCCCGAAGCTCGCGACCGGCGAGTGGATGGCGGCCTTCGCCCTGACGGAGCCGGGCGCCGGCTCCGACGCCGCGGCGATCAGGACGCGCGCCGAGCTGTCGGCCGACGGCTCGTACTACACCCTGAACGGGTCGAAGATCTGGATCACGAACGGCGGCTTCGCCGACGTCTTCACGGTGTTCGCCCGGACCTCGGCGCTCGAGGAGGGCAAGAAGCCGAAGCTCACCGCCTTCATCGTGGAGCGGAGCATGGGCGTGAAGAGCGGGCCGAACGAGCAGAAGCTCGGGATCCGCGGCTCGTCGACGACGGAGCTCTTCTTCGACGACGTGAAGGTCCCGCGCGAGAACGTGCTGGGCGAGGTCGGCAAGGGCTTCAAGGTCGCCGTCGAGGTGCTCAACAACGGGCGCCTCGGGCTGTCGGCGGGGTGCGTGGGCGCGTGCAACACGCTGATCCGGATGGCGCTCGACCGGGTCCAGGAGCGGCGCGCGTTCGGCCGGAGCATCGGCGACTTCGGGCTCATCAAGGACAAGATCGCGACGATGCTGGCGCACACGTACGCGCTCGAGTCCATCACGTACCTGACGGCGAGCCTCGTCGACGCCAAGGTCCCCGACTTCTCGATCGAGAGCGCGATCTGCAAGGTCATGGGGAGCGAGACCCTGTGGTTCGTGGTCAACGAGACGCTCCAGATCGCGGCCGGCATCGGCTACATGGAGGAGTACCCCTACGAGCGGCACCTGCGCGACGCGCGGATCAACATGATCTTCGAGGGGACGAACGAGATCCTGCGCTGTTTCATGGCGCTCTCCGGGATGAGCGGCCCGGGCAAGGCGCTCGCGGACGTCGCGAAGGCGATGCGAGAGCCCATCAAGGGCTTCGGGCTGCTCAGCGATTTCGCGCTCCGCAAGGCGCGCTCGGTGCTCGGGCGCGAGCGGATGTCGAAGGCGCACCCGCTGCTCAGCCGGGAGGCGGTGATCTTCGAGGACTGCACCGCCGAGCTCGCCACCCACAGCGAGGACATGCTCCGGAAGCACGGGCGGGAGATCGCGGAGATGCAGTACGCGCAGCGCCGCATCGCGGAGATGGCCATCGACCTCTACTGCATGGCCGCGTGCATCTCGCGCACGACCCGGGCCATCGAGCGGCGCGGGGAGGACGGGGCGCGGCGGGAGATCGATCTCACGACCGTGTTCACCGGCATGGCGCAGAAGCGGCTGAGGCAGCACGTCGCCGACTTCCAGAAGAACGACGACGAGCTGCGCAAGGCCATCGCGGTGCGAGCTTACGCGGATCGCGCCTACCCCTTCGACATCCTGTAATCGCAGGCTGCCGCACCTCGACGGACATCGATTCACCTCAAGTCACATCGATTCACACGGGCGCCACGCGCGCTTCGGCGCAGTACGCTCATTCATTGTGAGCTGCGCTCTGTTTCGGGACGTTTTCAGCTCACCGCCTGGACGGATTGCTCTATAGTTTGATCAGGCGTAGTATTGGCGGTGGGCCCTTCGACAGGAATCGGGTGATCACTTGTCCCAGGCTAGAGCATTGGGTGGCAGGTGCGGAGCCATGAAGGAGACTGCTGAAGGTCGTGCCGTCATGGACAAGTACCGTCTCGAGCGCAGGCTCGGAGGCGGTGGGATGGGAGATCTGTGGCTGGGCTTCGATATCAAGCTCAGGCGGCGGGTCGTCATCAAGTTCATCCGGAGCTTCGCGGCGACGGAGCCAGAGCTCGTCGCCCGCTTCGAGCGCGAGGCCCGCGCGTCCGCGCGTGTCCGGAGCCCCTATGTCATCGAGACCTATGATTACGGCGTCGATCGCGGCTGCGCGTTCATCGTCATGGAGTACCTCGAGGGAGAGGACCTGAATCGCCGCCTCGAGCGCGAGGAGCGGATCCCGCTCGCGCAGGCGACGGCCTTGTTCACGCAGCTCGGCAAGGCGCTCGACGCGATCCACGCCGCGGGGGTGATCCACCGGGATCTGAAGCCGGGGAACATCTTCATCACGTCTTCGGCGGGCGACGATCTGGTCAAGGTGCTCGATTTCGGCGTCGCGAAGTCGTCGTGCTCGCGCGATCGGATCACGAAGACGGGCATGGTCCTCGGGACGCCCAGGTACATGAGCCCCGAGCAGACCATGGCGCCCAGGCAGGTCGATTACAGGAGCGATCTCTGGTCGATGGCGGTGATCCTCTACCGCGCGATCACCGGCCAGTGTCCCTTCGCGGGCGCCAACATCAATGAGCTGGTCAGGCACATCTGCCAGACGTCGTTCCCGAAGGCGTCCAAGCTCGCGCCGGAGCTCCCGCCCGGGATCGACGCGTTCTTCGCCCGGACGTTCGAGTTCGATCCGGAGGCGCGGTTCCAGTCGGGCAAGGAGATGATGGAAGCGTTCTCCGCGATCGTGCAGGTGCCGACCTCCCCGCCGTCGTCGGAGTCGCCGCGCGCGATCCCCGTCCCGCCGCCGTCCGAGCGGAGCGCCATCGTGAAGCGGAGCGCGGTAGGCGCGGTCGCGGCCCCGCTTCGCTGCGCGGTGGATGATCAGACGACCATGGCCGCCATGCTGGCGGCGCCGGCGAACGACCTCGGCAGCCCCACGGCGACGGACGCGGCCGTCGAGCCCGCCTCCGCCTCGTGCGACCGGCACAGCGAGGTCGTTCTGGACAGCCGCGTCCTGCCGCCGCTCCGGGTCCCCTGGATGGTCGCCGTCGGCCTGCTCATCGCGGCCGCCTGCGTTGTCTTCCACAGCGTGGCTGAGGGCGCGCCGTGGTCGCTCGAGGCCGCGGAGAGCCCGGCGGCCGGAGGACCGTGATCTCGCGGGGCGTCGCGACGCCGCCCTGACGCTCGTATCGCCGGCCATCGCCGGGGCGCGGCGGCGCCGTTACCGCGCGCTGGTCGTGGGCGCGTCGGTGATGCCGGACGTCCACTTGAGCTTCGGGGCGCCCTCGTCGATCCAGCGGTCGCGCACCCGGCGCGCGAGCTCGGGGTGCTGGGTCGACTTCACGGCCATCGCGGCCACGAGGCATGTCCCCGGCCACGACTCGTAGACGGCGATCGCGCCGACGTACTCGTCGCTCGCGAGCACCGAGTCGACGCTGCCCTGGAGGACCTTGAACACGAGCGGCCGCACCTCACCGTCGATCTCCTGCGTCGTGCGGATGATCTGCGCCTCCCCGAGCCGCACGCCATAACCATCGGCGAGCGGCGCGTTCTTCGCCCAGAACTCGTCGAGGCAGCTGTCGGGGTCGCTCGGCCCCGTGGTGGTCGTGTAGACGACCGACAGGGCGGCGTAGTGCTCGTCGCCGTACCGGAAGGTCGCGCGCGTCGGGTAGGTCAAGATCCGCACCCTGCGCCAGCTCTTCCAGTCGACCAGGGGTACGTCGAGCGTGTTGAACCGGTCCTGCCGCCTTCCCCACGGCTCGGCCAGCAGCCGCTCCAGCGCGGCCCGCTCGGGGTCTGCCGCGTCGCCCCCCGGGTTCTCGCGGGTGACCGACGCCGGCGTCGGAGGCAACCCCGGCGGCCTCGTCGGGGGGGTGCTGCTGCAGGCGACGAGCGCGAGGGACGCGAGGACCGGGACCACCGGCGCGGCCCTCCGGCGGGTGGACGAGCGCGCAGTCGACCTGGAGCAGGACATGAGCAACACGAGCCTCGGCGAGCGGCCTCATCGACGGCGGTCACGCGGGCGGATCCCGCGGCGCCGCTACAATCCGACCTCGCGCATCGCGATTTTATTCTTGTCGAAGACGCCCAGACCGAGCTCGCCCGCGATGCGAATGTACGAAGGTTCACGGCTCGCCTCTTTCAGCGTGGGCAACCCGTTCTCCTTGCGCCACGTCTCGACGACGCCCCAGCCGATCACGTCCATCGCGACCGGATCGGTCGTGGCGTAGACCGACTCGTGGAGGACGCGCCGCTTCGGGTTCTTGTCGAGCGGGCCCTGGTCGTAGATGAGCTTGAAGCCGTCCGTGATGTGCAGGCGGACACGGCTCTTCACGATGTCCTGCCCGTAGAGCTCCGCGATCTGCGGGCTCGCGGTGTGCTCGTGGAAGGAGTGCGGGTTGATGGTCGCGCCGTGGGTGATGTTCTTGAGGCAGCCGGTATAGCCGCAGATCGAGTGGTCCTTGATCAGCGAGACGTTGATCACCGCCGTCGCCTGGGTGAACGGGCGCACGAACTTGGTGGGGATGCCGCAGACCGAGATGCTCGGCATCACCGCGTCCTTGTTCTCGTGAACCGCGGCGCGGATCCCGGCCGGGAACTCGGCCGCCGGCTTGGCGCTGCGGTCGGCGCAGCGGGTGCCGGCGAGGAAGGACGGGTACTGCTCGAAGATCTCCACGTTCTCCGCGGGGACGCCGGCCGCGATCACCCCGCGCACGATCTCGAGCACGAGCTCCTTGTTGGTGGCCATGGTCGCCCCCTTCTGGCCGGCGATCCCGTTGGTCTTGATCGCCACGCGGTCGTCCTTGTGGACGAACCGCGCGAAGGCGGCCCCGAGATCGGCCTTCCCGGTGAGCTCGGCCATCGCCCGCTCGAGCATCACCTTCGCCGCGGACGCGTCGGGCCAGAGGCCGTTCGGCTGCATCGAGTTCGACTTCGTGACCTTCACGATCTTCCCCGGAATGGAGAGCGGCGTGAAGCCGGGGGGCGGCGCGGCCGCGAGGCTCAGGGGCGCCTCCGCGAACGCCGCACGCGGGCCGAGGAGCGCGGCGCCCGCGGCACCGGCGACGAGCCCGCCGAGGAAGCCTCGGCGCGAGCGCCCCGCGGGGCCGGGATCAACGAAGCGACGGGGATCGTGGGGCATAAGACCTCGTGGTGAGCGCCTCGCGGCGGCGGTGAATGCCGCCGGTCGCGGGGCGCCCGGGGCGCTGATGGTAGCCGAGCTTCTCGCTCGAGACACGGCGCTCGGCCGCCCGGCGGCGAGGTCGACCGCGCCGCGCCGACCGCGCCGCGCGCCTCCGCCATGGCGGCGCCAGGCCCCGGAGCGCCTCCCACCCGGGATTTTGCTCGGGTTTCCAGGCAATCGCGCGCCGGCACGCCGCTCGCTTGGCGGTGGCGGCGACGCCGAGGAGACGAACGCCGCTCACGGGTGCGCGGAGGACGACGTCCTTGGCACGAGACGGGAAGACCGGAAGGAGACGCGGCACGATGCAAGCGACATCGAAGGGGACAGGCTCGCCCGCCGGGCCGGCCGATGCAGCGCAGGACGACGAGGTGATTCGCCCGTGGCGAGAGCGGGCGCTGGCGGCGCTGAGGGACTCGGCCTGGACCGCGCTGGGCGGCAAGGTCGCGGCCTACATTGCGGGGTTCTTCGCGCTGGCGCTCGTGGGCTCCGGGCACGCGCTGAGCCTGCTCCCGGCAACCCCGGCCCGCCCGGCAGACCCGACCGCGGAGCTGGCGATGGTCGCCGGCGATCCAGCGCCGCCCCAGGCCGGAAGCCCGCCGCCCCAGGCCGGAAGCCCGCCGCCCCAGGCCACCTCCGAGCCCGGCGCCGACGCGGGGGCTGCAGCGGTAGAGCCGCCGCCCAGCGATGGCGGGGCCGGCGCTCCCGCGGGCGGCGGCGTGACCGCCGACGGAAAGGTCGTGCTGAACCTCGCGACCGAGGCGGACCTCCGGCGCCTTCCCGGCGTCGGCCCGGCGAAGGCGGCCGCGATCCTGGCGCTGCGAGCCAAGCTCAAGCGCTTCCGGAAGGTCGATGACCTGCTCCGGGTCAAGGGGCTGGGCCGGCGATCGCTGAAGCGGCTGAGGCCGCTCGTGCTCGTCGATCCGCCTTGACGCTGGACGCGAGCCGCTGCGCCAGCTCGCCGCCTCGGTCGAGCCGTCCAGACAGGGAGTCTGCCAGGACCGGTCAACGCGCGGTGCGTGAGATGTCGAGTCGAGGCGCGCTCGTTCTCTTCGGTATCCCCGCGACGAGATCGCGCGCGCGACTCCAGACATCGCGGACGCGGCGCGCGGCCACTCCCCGGGATCGGCGCGGTCTGGCGAGCTCTCGCGCGGATGCCCCCTTGCCCCCCCGGGGCGCTCGGGCACACTGCGCCGCGATGCACGTCCACTTCGTCGCCGTCGCGGGCACCGGCATGGGTGCGCTGGCGGGGCTCTTCAAGGCCGCGGGGCACGACGTCTCGGGCTCCGACGTCTCGTTCTACCCGCCGATGGGGCCGGCCCTCGAGCGGTGGGGCGTCCGCCTCTTGACCGGGTTCGATCCCGCGCACCTCGACCCCCGGCCCGATCTCGTCGTGATCGGCAACGTCTGCCGCCCGACGAACCCCGAGGCCCGCGCCGCGATCGACGGAGGCATGCGGGTGACCACGATGGCGCACGCGCTCGCGGATCACATGCTCGCCGGCCGCTCCCCGCTCGTCGTGGCCGGCACGCACGGCAAGACGACGACGAGCTCGATGTGCGCGTGGATCCTTCACGAGGCGGGCAGGGACCCTGGCTTCCTCATCGGCGGCCTGCCGAAGAACTTCGAGGCGAGCTTCCGCCTGCCCCGGAGCGCCTCGTCGGCGAGCGACCGCCGCGGTCTGCCGCTCCTCGGCGAGGCGGGCGCCGGGCGCCGCAGGACGCCGTTCGTCGTCGAAGGCGACGAGTACGACACCGCCTTCTTCGAGAAGACGCCGAAGTTCTGGCACTACCAGCCCGAGGTGGGCGTCGTCACGTCGATGGAGCACGATCACATCGACATCTACCCCGACGCCGCGTCCTACGAGGCGGCGTTCCGCGGGTTCGTCGAGCGGATCCCGGAGACCGGGCTCGTCGTGGCGGCCGCGCACGATCCGCGGGTCGTCGAGCTGGTGTCGCGATCGGCGCGCGCCGAGGTCGCGTGGTTCGCGCTCGAGGGCGACGACACGCACGGGCGGCCGCCGCACTGGCTCGCCGCGCCCGCGGAGGCCGGCGAGAGCGGCCAGTCGTTCGATCTGTACGCCGGCGGCGTCCTGGCCGGGCGCTTCGCCCTGCAGATGCCGGGGCACCACAACGTGCGCAACGCCATCGCCGCGATCGCGGCCGCGGCGCAGGGCTTCGGCGTGCCGCTCTCGACCGCGACCACGGCGCTCGCCGGCTTCGCGGGCGTCAGGCGCCGGCAGGACCTCCTCTTCGAGGCGCGCGGGGTCCGCGTCTATGACGACTTCGCGCACCACCCGACCGCGGTGGACGAGACGCTGCGCGCGCTCCGATCCAGGCACCCGGCAGGCGCGCTGTGGGCGGTGTTCGAGCCGCGCAGCGCGACCGCGTGCCGCGCCCTCCACCAGGAGCCTTACGCGCGCGCGTTCGAGGCGGCCGACCGCGTCGTGCTGGCGCCGCTCGGGCGCCCGGACATCGCCGCCGGCGAGCGGCTCGATCTCGACAGGCTGGTGCGCGACATCGAGCGCGGGGGCAAGCGCGCGGAGGCGGCGGCCTCGGTGGACGCGATCGTCACCGCCATCGCGCGCGACGCGCGGGAGGGCGACACGATCGCGCTCCTGTCCAACGGGGCGTTCGGCGGCATCTACGAGAAGCTCCGCGGCGCGCTGTCGGCGGGGGCGCGATGAGCGCGCGCCGATCAGCCGAGCTGCACGAGCTTTCCGAGATCGCCCTGCGCGTCGCCGAGGAGGCGGCGGCGCTCGTCCAGGCCGGGTTCCGGGCAGGGCCGCGCGGCCTGCGCGTGGAGGAGAAGGGGCCGCACGATCTCGTGACCGAGTTCGATCGGGCGAGCGAGGACCTGCTCGTGGCGCGGCTCGACGCGCTCACGCCCGGCGTCGCCGTCGTCGGCGAGGAGCAGAGCGCCGCGCGCCGCGCGGAGCCGCGCGGCGGGCTCGTCTGGTACGTGGATCCGCTCGACGGCACGACGAACTTCGTCCACGGCCATCCGTTCTGGTGCGTGTCCGTCGGCCTGATGGAGGACGACGTGCCCGTGGCCGGCGCCGTCGTCGCGCCCGCGCTCGGGCTCCGCTGGACGGGCTTCCGGCCGCGCGAGGCCGCTCGCGCGCCGGTGAGCACGGCCGCGATCGACGGAGAGGCGCGCCGCAACGGCGAGCGATGCGCGGTCAGCGCCACGGCGTCGCTGGAGCGCGCGATGGTGGCGACCGGCTTCCCGCCGATCCGCGACCGGGCGCCGGACAACAACTTCGACGCCTTCATGACCGTCAAGCGCAACGCGCAGGCCGTGCGTCGTTGCGGCAGCGCGGCCATCGATCTCTGCATGGTCGCGGACGGAGCCTACGATGCGTACTGGGAGCGCCGGCTGCATGCATGGGACGTCGCCGCCGGAAGCGCGATCGTGCGCGGCGCGGGCGGCGTCATCACCGCGCTCGACGGCGGTCCGCCGAACTACCACACAGGCAACATCGTGGCGTCGAACGGCCTCGTCCATGCCCCCATCGTCGCGCTGTTCTCTCACCCGGGCTCGCCGACCTGCTAGGCGCCGGCGACCGGCGAACGCGGCCATCAAAACATGAGAACCTGCGGAAGAGCTGTTGACGGAGCCGCCCAGTGAACTATCCTATGGTTGTTCCCTCTGCCGACTTCGTGAGGCGCTGGACGATTGAATCCCGAGTAAGCAAGAACCAGGGAGCCAGCAACGATACCGTGGTGAGCTAGGCCCGGAACCATTCACCGGGAAGCCTGAAGCGGTACTTAGGCTCCCACCTAGCAGCTATGCTAGGGGTTCAAGTCCTTCGGCCCACGTCCTCGGCGGTACGGAACATCTCTCCCCTGCGGGCCGTCCAAGCGGCCCGCAGTTTTTTGATGCCCTCGACATGCGCCCGGCGACCGGCGCACCGCGGCATCACGTGACGGCGGGGGGTACCCCCGCCTGGGCGCGGCGCCGCGGCGCTCGCGGCACCGGACAAGGCCAAGCACACCGCACGAGAAACGGGAGCCCGGAGGGCGGCGCAGGCGGGGCACGCGGCGCGCGGCCCGGCTTTTGTTTCCGTTCTCATCCCCCTTCCGGTAGCTTCGGGCCTGCGATGGATACGAGATCCCCTCGATCTGCAGGTGCGCAGCACGACGAGCAGCGCCTGCTCGTTGGCGCAGCGCGGTTTGGGTCGTTAGGCCTCCTCGCGCGCCGCCTCCCCGGCAGCTCGCGCTTCGTCCGGCGCCTGGCCTTGACGCTCGCGATCCTCACCGTGCCCGGGGCCGCCCTGGCGGCGGTGACGATCAAGGGCCGGGCCACGGGCATGCCCAAGCTCCTGAACCCGGTCTGGAACGAGGCCAAGGACCCGAAGGCGAACCGGTACACCTTCCGCGAGCCGTCCCCGACCGTCCGCGCCGATGTCCGCGCGCTCTTCGGCTACGCGCCGAAGGAGCTGTGCATCGCCGCGCTCGGCGAGAAGGGCGCGCCGCTCAAGACGCCGCGCTCGATCGTCATCGCGGGCGGCCGCACCTCCCCGGTGACGATCGTCGTCGCCGAGGGCCAGCAGATCCAGTTCGAGAACCAGGACCCGTTCCCGCACAAGATCTACGACGTCGGCAACAAGGGGCTCCAGCCGGTCGAGATCGCCGCGGCCAAGACCCGCGCCTGGACACCGCCAGGCCCCGGCAAGTACGAGCTCCGCGACCAGCTCGCCCCGAGCGTCCGATCGTGGATCGTCGTCGAGCCGAGGGCGGTGGCCGTCGCCTACCCGGATCGTCAGGGCAACTTCGCCATGGAGATCGAGGCCGGCACGTACACGCTGCAGGGCTACTTCAACGGCGAGCCGGTCGGGAAGGCCATCGCGGCGATCGTGAAGCCCGGGCCGGACGAGCAGTTCATCAGGGAGCCGGTCGTCGTGGGTGAGACCGGCGGACCGAGCGCGGAGGCTGGAAAGTAGGCCATGCTGCTGTCGCGTTTCTGGTACGGGGTGCTCGCGCTCGCGCTCGGCGCCGCGGTCTTCGTCCTCTTCGTCGCCGCGCAGCTCTACAACCGCTCGAGCCACCGCGCGATGAGCGAGGCGCTCAGCGCCGACTCCAGCGCTGTCGAGTGGTTCCTCAACGACGACGCCCGGAAGCGCTCGAGCGCGCTCATCCGGGTCGCGCTGAACCCGGCCCTGCGGACCGCGCTCGCCAAGTCGTCGGCCGAGGCCAAGCCCGGCGCCGAGGTGCGCGAGAAGGCCCGCACCGCGCTGCGCACCGCGACCGCGGAGGTGCCCCCGGAGCTCAAGTTCGATCACGTGTGGGCCGTCGACGCTGCGGGGCGGGTGGTGGCGTCGGTGGACTTCGAGCACCGCGAGGACTGGGAGCTCGGCGGCTACCCGCTGGTCGCCGACGCCCTCCACGGCTGGATCCGCGATGACGCGTGGGTCTGGAAGGGCCGCATCCTCCGCGTCGTGGCGCGCCCCGTCGAGCAGGACGTCAACGGCGAGCCGGTCGGCGCCGTGATCGGCGCCAAGCTCATCGACGACACCTTCGCCCGCGCCGTCACGAAGCGCACCGGCGCCGCCGTCGGCTTCTACGCCGAGGGGGCGCGCGTCGCCTCCGGCGCGCCCGAGGGGTTCGACAAGGCGAACCTCGACCAGATCACGCAGGATCTGAAGCTGCTCGACGACAACAAGGACTACATCGAGAAGGGGCGCTCGGAGGTCCGCGTCATCGGCCAGCACCTCGGCGTGGTCTACGCGCGGCTGCCCGGCGAGGCGTGGGAGCTCGGCGCGGGCTACGCGGTCGGCCGCCTCGCGGCGTCGGTCGACTCGCCGCTCAACTTCCTCGACAAGGCGAACAACGACGACAAGAGCGAGGTGCCCACGGTGCTGATCCTGGCCGGCGTCCTCGCCATGGCCGCGATCGGGCTGGTGCTCTCGTTCCTGGAGCACACGCGGCCGCTCCATGTCTTCCGCGGCGAGGCGGCGCGCTTCTCCAAGGGCGAGGTCGACGTGCTGGCGCCGAGCCGCTTCCGCGGCGCCTACCGGAAGATCGCGGCCGACATCAACGACGGCGTCGAGAAGGTGGCCGCGAAGGGCGGCGCGCCCCGGAAGGCCGCGGACCTCGAGCAGGTGCTCGGCCCGATCCCGACGCAGCCGGCGATGAGCGCGTTCTCGGTGCCGCTCGGCCCCGGCGAGCCGCGCCCTGACTCGCGCCCCTCGTACCCGAAGCCCATGGTGAGCCCGCGCGGCCCCACGCGGCGGCCCGGCTCGCACCCGCTCAGCGGCCCGCCGCCGGCCCGCGACTCCGTGGAGCCGGTCGAGGCGATCGAGGAGGTCTCGGACGCGGGGATGGCGATCTCCGCCCTCGATCCCGCGGGCGCTCCCGGGCGCCCGCCGCCGCGGCGCCCGCCGCCGCCGCCGCCGCCCAGGGCGCCGGGGGCGCCCGCCGCGCCGAACCCGCTCCCCGAGCCGATGAGCGCGCCGGCCGCGCAGGCCGCGCCAGCCGCGCCGGCCGCGCAGGCCGCGCCAGCCGCGCAGGCCGCGCCGGCCGCGCCGCAGGACGGCGCGGGAGAGCCGGACGAGCTCACCGAATGGAACGCCGTCTACGAGGAGTTCCTGTCGGTCAAGCAGCAGTGCGGGGAGCCCACGAACGCGCTCACCTTCGAGAAGTTCAAGGGGACCCTGCAGCGCAACAAGGACGCGCTCGTGGCTCGCCACAACTGCTCGCGTGTTCGCTTCACGGTCTACGTGAAGGACGGCAAGGCGGCGCTCAAGGCGTCTCCGGTGAAGTGAGGCCGCGCGGCGGGGATCGCCGCGCGGCGGGGACGGGGGGGTCATGAAACGAGGATCTGCCGGCGCCGCGGGCGCCGCGTTCGCTGCGATGGTGGCCGCCGGCGCCGCGCGCGCGTCGTCGGGGCTCGACTCGCCCGACATCGGGGTGCTCCAGCTCGGCCGCGGCGGGGCGTGGGTCGCGCGGGCGGACGATCCGCTCGCCGCCTACTTCAACCCGGCGGGGCTCGCCTCACAGCGGAGCGGCGCCCACGGCGGCGTCCACTTCATCCAGCTGGCCCAGTGCTTCACGAGGCTCGGCCCCGGCGGCCGCCCCGTCCCGCCGAGCGCCACGACGGCGATCCCGGCGCCCGGCAGCGACGGGGGCCCCGACCCCGAGGTGTGCGCCGAGGGCGGCCTGTTCCCGAACCCGCAGCTCGCGGCGACCCTGCGCTTGAGCGACGCGCTCGCGCTCGGCGTCGCGGTGCTCGGCCCGCACGGCGTCGGCGAGCGGGCATGGCCCGAGTCGCTCCAGTACACGCACCCGAGCTTCGGCGACATGACGCAGCCGTCGCCCCAGCGGTACCTGCTCACGTCGCTCGACGCCCTGATGTTGATGCCGACGCTCTCGGTCGGCTTCACCCCCGCGGAGGGGGTCTCGCTCGGCGCCGGCTTCATCTGGGGCACGGCGGCGATCGATTTCGTCAACTTCAGCGAGGCGCTCTCGGGCGAAGGGGGCGACGACTTCAAGGCGCACGGCGATCTGCGCACGCGCGCGGAGGCGACCGACCTCTTCATCCCAGGCTTCGTCCTCGGCGCGCGCTGGGCGGCGGCGGCTCACCTCGACCTGGGCGCATGGTTCAAGTGGCAGGACGCCGTGCGCGCGAAGACCGATCTCACCATCGAGTCCCGCTACTGGACGCCGGCAGGGGCGAAGGACGAGGACCCCTGCAAGGGCGAGGCGCCGGAGTGCAACGTCACCGAGGAGCAGGGCGCCGGCGATCTCACGATGCGGATCCCCATGGAGGCGAAGCTCGGGCTCCGGTACCACATGCCCCGCGCCGGCGCGCGGCGCGCCTCCGCCGCCGAGCCCCGCGTCCGCGACCCGATGGCGGATGACCTCTTCGACGTGGAGCTCGACTTCACCTGGGCGAACAACAGCGCGGTCGACGCGATCGAGGTCCGGTTCCGCGAGGGCATCCCCGTGCGCGGCACGACCGTGGGCACGGTGCCGCCCAACGCCGACGTCCCGCACCGCTGGCGAGACGTCCTGGGAGTCCGGCTCGGCGGCGATTTCGTCGTGCTCCCGAGCCTCCTCGCGCTGCGCGCAGGCGGCTTCTTCGAGACCAAGGGGCAGGACGACGCCGATCTGAACCTCGACTTCCACCTCGGCTACCGGATCGGCGTCGGGGCCGGCGTGACCGCGCGAGTCGGCCCGGTCGACATTTCAGCCGCGTTTCAGCACACGTCCTTCGGTGCGCTGGACAACGGCGGGAACGGGCGCCTCAAGGCCGTATCCGGCGCTGCGCTGAGCGGCTACCGCAGCATCCAGAGCGTCAACGGCGGCCGCTTCGAGAGCAGCCTGGACGAGTTCGGTCTGAGCGGAACCATGCGCTTCTGAGCGGGCGGCTGCTCGGACGTGGCTCCGGCGTGGCTCCGGCGTGCCTCCGGCGTGCCTCCGGCGTAGTGGAGCGGAGCGCAGGACGCGCGGAGCCGCGGTGCAGCGGAGGCGCGCCGGACCGCCGGGGCGGTCGACGCGGAAGGCGGTCGCGCCTATAAGATGCCTCCACCATGAGTGAATCGAACGTCCGCAACCTGGTCATCATCGGCTCCGGCCCCGCCGGGCTCACCGCCGCCATCTACGCGGCGCGCGCCAACCTGAAGCCGCTCCTCATCGAGGGCTTCAGCGCCGGCGGCCTGATCCCGGGGGGCCAGCTCATGTTCACGACCGACGTCGAGAACTACCCCGGCTTCCCCGAGAAGATCACCGGCCAGGAGCTGATGCAGCGCTTTCGCGATCAGGCCGCCCATCAGGGCACGGAGATCGTGACGGCGGACGTGACCAAGGTCGAGCTGACGGGCCACCCCTTCAAGGTGTGGGTGGAGGACACGCTCTACCTGGCGAAGGCGGTGGTGATCGCGACGGGCGCGCGCGCCAACTACCTCGGCCTCGAGAGCGAGGACAAGCTCAAGAACAAGGGCGTCAGCGCCTGCGCGGTCTGCGACGGCGCGCTCTTCCGCGGCCAGGACGTCGTGGTCGTCGGCGGCGGTGACACGGCGATGGAGGAGGCCACCTACCTGTCCGGGCTCTGCAGCAGCGTCACGCTGGTGCACCGCCGCGACGAGTTCCGGGCGTCGAAGGCGATGATCCAGCGCGTGGTCGAGAACCCGAAGATCAAGATCCTCTACAGCCACGTGGTGGAGGAGGTGCTCGACGTGAAGGCCGACATGGTGACGGGCGTCCGCGTGAAGAGCACGAAGACGGGCGACAGCCACCTCGTGCCGGCAGCGGCGATGTTCGTCGCGATCGGCCACACGCCGATGACCGATCTCTTCGTCGGGCAGCTCGACACGCACCCGAACGGCTACCTGAAGACGGTGCCGGGCTCGACGCGCACCAACATCCCGGGCGTCTTCGCCGCGGGCGACGTGCAGGACTGGAACTACCGCCAGGCCGTCACGGCCGCTGGCACGGGCTGCATGGCGGCCCTCGACGCGGAGCGCTGGCTCGCGCAGCAGGGCGGCCACTGAGAGGACGACCATGGTCGAAGCGCTGCGCGAAGAGCTCGCCGATCTGACCGCCTCGGTCCGGGCGTTCCTGGAATGGCACGCAATGACCGGCGCGGACGGAATGCCGGGCCACCCAGCAGCGCTCCACGAGGCGCTGGGCGCGGCTTCTTCGGACGGCGCTACGCCGGCGCCTCGGCGGCCGGAGCGCGGCTTCTCCGGGCAGGATGCGCCGTCGCCGCCGGTGGCGCGAGGGGGCAGCGGCGCGGCGTTCTCGCCGCCGCCGCCGCGCGGTGGCGCCGCGGGCGCCCCGCTGCCGCCTCCGGAGCAGCGCGAAGCCGCCGCGAGCGCCTCCCTGCCGCATCCGGAGCAGCGCGGTGGCGCTGCAGGCGCCTCCCCGCGGCCGGAGCAGCGCGGCGGCCTCGAGTCGCAGGGGGCCTGGTCGCCGGCGCAGGCGCAGCGAGGTCCCGAGCCGTCGCCCCGGCCTGCCGTGGGCGCCGCACCGGCACATCGCGCGGATACGGCTGCACGCGCGAGCGCAACGCTGCCGGACACGAAGGAGGAGCGCGCGGCGCGGCTCTCGCTCCTCGCGGAGGAGGTCCGCACCTGCCAGAAGTGTCCGCTCCACGAGGGCCGCACCCACACCGTGTTCTCGCGCGGCGACCCGAGCTCCGAGGTGGTGTTCGTCGGCGAGGGGCCAGGGGCGGAAGAGGACCTGCAGGGGCAGCCGTTCGTCGGCGCGGCCGGGCAGCTGCTCGACAAGATGATCGCGGCGATGGGGTACCACCGCGACGAGGTCTACATCTGCAACATCGTGAAGTGCCGGCCGCCGAAGAACCGGAAGCCAGAGCCGGCCGAGATGGCGGCCTGCAGCCCGTACCTCACGGCTCAGCTCGCGCTGATCAAGCCGAAGGTGATCGTGGCGCTCGGCGCCACCGCGGTGCAGGGGCTGATCGGCACGAGCGAGGGGATCACGAAGCTCCGTGGCACGTGGAAGCTCTACAAGGGCTCGATCCCGATCATGCCCACGTTCCACCCGGCCTACCTGCTGCGCCAGCCGAGCGCGAAGCGCGAGGTCTGGAGCGACCTGAAAGAGGTGATGCGCCACCTCGGCAAGAGCGCGCCCGACAGAGGCTGAGGTGGCCGCGTGCGCTTCCGGGCGCGGGCAGCCAGCGGCTCAGGTACCCGCCGTCCGCGCAGGCGCGGAGCCGCAGGCGCTCGCCGCTGTCGGCGCAGGCGCCGAGCCGCACGCGCCCGGCGAATCGAGCCCGGCCGAGCGGCCCTCGCTGCTGTCGATCGTGCGCTGCGCGCTGGTCCTCCTCGGCGCCCTGCCCTGGTGCCTCCCCCTCGCGCGGAGCCGCGCGCCGCTCGGAGAGCTCGGCGCAGCGCTCGATCGTGTCTTCGCGCCGATGTGCCACCGGATGCCCGAGCGATCCATCGCGCTCGACGGCGTCGTCATGCCGCTCTGCAGTCGCTGCGCTGGCATCTTCGCCGGGATCGCGGCGGGCGCCGCGATCGCGCGCCCTCGCCTGGCGATGGCGGCGTGGCGCCCGATCCTCATCGCCCTCGCCGCGCTGATGGCGGTCGACGTGGCGACCCAGGACCTCGGGCTGCGCCCCGTCTGGCATGCGAGCCGCCTCGCCACGGGCGTTGCCTTCGGTTATGCCGCGGCCGCGGCGTTCCTCGCGCAGATCGCTCGCCGCCCGCTCTAGGCGCTACTTGCGGCCGCCCATGGCCCTGCACTCGTGGACGGGGCCCTTCGTGGCGTTGCGAACGCAATCGCTGTACGCGGCGAGGCCGTCCTTCCACTTGCCCGTGTCCTGGAGCGCCGAGCCCAGATAGAGATAGGGGAGCGCGTCGCTCGGATCGGCCGCGATGGCCGCGCGAGATGCCTCGATCGCGTCCTTGTACCTGCCGCGGTTGAGGAAGCTCAGCGCCTCCTTCTTCAGCTTGCCCGCGTCCTCCGCGCTGGCCGCCGGCGCCGCGGCCTTTTCCGCGTCAGCCTTCTCCGCCGCATCAGCCTTCTCCGCAGCGGCCTTTTCCGCGTCAGCCTTCTCCGCAGCGGCCTTCTCCGCGTCAGCCTTCTCCGCCGCAGCCTTCTCCGCGTCGGCCTTCTCCGCGTCGGCCGCCGCCTTCACCGGATCGGGAACGGCGCCGGCCCCTTTTGCAGAGGACTCCGTCAGCGCCGACTCGGTTTGCGCAGGCGTCTTCGCCCGTGCCGGAGAGGGAGCGCCCGCCGCGGCCAGGAGCTTCGTCTCGACGGGCGCTGGCTTCGGAGCCGGCGCGGCCATCGCGACCGGCGCCGGTGAGGACGGCTTGCTCGAGAACACCGCCTTGGTGACGACCGCCACGGAGATCACCCCGGCGAGCCCCGCGACCGCCGCGACGATCCGACGAAGGCGCGCCCGCCGGGCGAGGGTCTCGGGCGACAGCTGATGAACCACGACGAGGCGCTCGTCAGCGTGATCGTCGGGGCCGCTGGCCACCTCGGCGAGCGGCGGGAACGACTCCTCCTCCTCGCGCCGAAAGAACGCTGCCGTGGGCGAGGAAGGGTCTATCAGATCGAGCGCATCCTCGTCGGACGCCAGCTCATCGGGCGGGGACGCAAGGGCACCCGGCTGGCTCGGGGCGCCGGCTTGTGGAGCCATGATCAACGGGTCGTGCTCCAGCGCCTTGTCAGGGTCCGCGCCGTCCGTGTCGCCTGGAACGGCGCGCTGCGCGGCGAACGCCTCGGACGCCGGCGCGAGCGCAGCCACCGGCGCAGCCGCGGCCACCGGCGCAGCCGCGGCCACCGGCGCAGCCGCAACGACCGGCGCAGCCGCAACGACCGGCGCAGCCGCGGCCACCGGCGCAGCCGCAGCGACCGGCGCAGCCGCGGCCACCGGTGCAGCCGCAGCGACCGGCGCAGCCGCGGCCACCGGCGCAGCCGCAACGACCGGCGCAGCCGCGGCCACCGGCGCAGCCGCAACGACCGGCGCAGCCGCGGCCACCGGCGCAGCCGCAGCGACCGGCGCAGCCGCGGCCACCTCCGCGACGATCGGCGCGGCGGGCGCCTCGAGAGCCGGCGACACAGCGGGAACGTCGTCCGCGGCGCTGGCCGCCAGCGCGGGAGCGGCGGAACACTCGGCTACCTCGGCGACGACGTCCGAGCCGCTCGCGACCGGCCTCGCGGAGTCCCTGGTCGCGACGGCCGGCCCCTCAGGCGCCGCCGACGCCCGCGGCTGGGAGGCCCGGGGACGGAGACTTCGGCCCCTGTTCGCGCGGGCCGATCCAAGAAGTCGCTTCGACATGTCCGAACCATCCTCCCGTGATTGTCACGCCCCCGATGGCGCAGGGGACCGGCGACTCGCCCTATTCATGATCCAGGCCGACCCCAACGGCGAGCGCTCGCCCGTGCATTTCCGTGCCTTCGCAGCGCCATCGAGTGTGCCGGATCGTGCCGCGGTCACCCCAGCCAACCCTACCCGCGCTCGAACGAGCACACACGCGATCTCGCCCCACCGCGTTCGACAGCCCCTCCGCAAAAATGCGCACCGAGCGCACCCGCTGCCCCCTGCGGCCGGTCCGCCCTGAAGGCACGGCGATCCAGGTGATGGAGCCCCCCGGCGCCGCGCACGTCAGCCTCCACCGAGCTGCACCGGCCGCCCCGCGACCGGGGCAGCGCGGAGCAGGACGAGCGTGTCGAGCTTCTTCTTCGCGTCGGAAGCCATGACCGTGCCCGCCAGGTTGTGCGCCATCTCCCAGGGCACCTCGTCGTCCGCCGAGAAGAAGGCCACCGTCGCGCTGCACGCGGCGATGTCCTTCGTGAGCTGCTCGCCGGTGTTCGACAGATCCGGGCCGGCGAGCCCCTTGCGCTGCTTCTTGCCCATGCCGCCGCCGAACGGCCAGATCGCCGTCGCGAGGTCCTTCAGCACCATCGTGCTGACGGCGCAGGGGGGCGGCTTCGACGCGCGCCCCTCGGGGACCACCGTGATCTCCTTCGGGAGGTCGTCTCGCCCGTCGGTCTTGATGACGACCTTCGGCGCGCCGGCCGCGCCGAGCTCGGTCACGACGGCGGCGACGGCGCTCGGCTTCGCCCTCTTGTCGGCCAGCAGCGTCACGGGCTTGCCCTCGATCGGCAGCTCGCGGATCACCTTCGTCAGCTTCTCGGGCCCCTCCTTCTGCGCCAGATCCACGCGCTGGCCGCCGATGTAGGGGCCCATGGAGTCGACGAGCAGCTCGGGCATGCCCTTCGGCTTCGGCGGCGCGACGGGCGCCTCGACGCTCGGGGCCACCGTGGCGGCCGCGCCAGGCTCGGAGGGCTTCGGCGCGCTCTCGCACGCCGCCGCGGCCAGGAGCAGGCCGGCGGCGAGCGCGAGGCGCGGCGAGGCGCTGACAAGGAGGCAGGAAGCTCTCATGACGCGGCAGTGTAACCAACCGGCCTGGCTCCGCGCACCTCCGCTGTGCGAGAGTTCGCGCGATGGCTTCTCCGCTCGTCGAACGGCTCGCGCAGCTCGGCTCGTCCGCCCGAACCGCGGTCGAGGACGAGCGGGGGCAGACCACCTTCGCGGCGCTCCTGGAGCGAGCCCTCCGCGTCCGCGGCGCGCTGCTCGCCGGCGGCTCGCGGCGCGGCGCGGGTGAGGCCGAGCGCCCGAGCTCCCTCGAGGGGGAGCGCATCCTGCTCCTCGTGTCGCCCGGCGCGGCGTGGGTCTCGGCCTTCCTCGGCACGCTCCTCGCCGGGGGGATCGTGCTGCCGCTGTCGGCGCTCTATCCGCCGGCAGAGCTCGAGTGGCTCGCGAGCGACGCCGGCGTGCGGCGGATCGTCACCGACGGCGAGCTCGCCGCCGTGGCCGCCCCGATCGCGCAGGGCCGCGCCGTGCTCCGCGTGGAGGATCTCGAGCGCGCCGCACCCGGGCGAGACGCGGAGATCTCCGACATCGCAGCGGGCGATCCGGCGCTCCTGCTCTACACGAGCGGCACGACCGGCAAGCCGAAGGGGGCGCTGCTCACGCACCGCAACCTGGCCGTGCAGGCGGAGCTCCTGCGCGCGGCCTGGGGCTTCTCGGATCATGACCTCTTGCTGCACGCGCTGCCGCTGCACCACCTCCACGGCGTCGTCATCGCGCTCATGACGTCGCTGCTCGCGGGCAGCGCGACCAGGATGCTGCCGCGCTTCGACGCCCAGCGCGTCGCCGCCGAGATCGCGCGCCGCTCGGTGACGTCGTTCATGGCGGTGCCGACCATGTACCAGCGGCTGTTCGAGCACGTCGACCGGGGCGGCGCGCCCGGCTTCGCCGCGGGGGCGCAGGCCCTGCGGCTCGCGACGAGCGGCTCCGCGGCGCTGCCGGTGACGCTCGCCGAGCGCTGGCGCGACCTCACCGGCACGATCCCGCTCGAGCGCTTCGGGATGACCGAGATCGGCGTCGGCATGAGCAACCCGCTCGATCCAGGCGCGCGGCGGGCAGGCTGGGTCGGCTTCCCGCTGCCGACCGTCGAGGCCCGCATCACGGACGACGCGGGCAACGCGTGGGCGGCGGGTGAACGACCGCCGGGGGAACGGCCGGCGGCCGACCCGCCAGCGCCGGGCGACGCCGCGGTCGCGCGAGGCGAGCTCTGGATCCGCGGGCCCAGCGTCTTCAAGGGGTACCTCGGGCGCGAGGACGCCACCGCCGCGGCCTTCCAGGACGGCTGGTTCCGCACCGGCGACGTCGCGGAGCGCTCCAGCGACGGGCGCTTCCGGCTCCTCGGGCGGACCTCGGTCGATATCCTCAAGAGCGGCGGATACAAGCTGTCCGCCCTCGAGATCGAAGAGGCGCTGCGGGAGCACGGCGCGATCGCCGAGGTCGCGGTGATCGGCGTCCCTGACGAGGCGTGGGGAGAGCGCGTCGTCGCGGTCGTCGTCGCCGCGCCCGGGCGAGAGGCGGAGTGCGCCACCGGACCGCTCCGCGCCTGGGCGAAGGAGCGCCTCGCGCCCTACAAGGTGCCACGCGAGTCGATCGTCGTGCGGGCCCTGCCGCGCAACGCGATGGGCAAGGTCGTCAAACCAGAGCTCGTGAAGACCATCGCAGCGGGCATTGCCGTGGAGGAGCGCGGTCCTCTCACGCGGTAGACGCGCGGTCGTCGCTGCTTGACCGACGCGCTCGGCTCCGGCCTACTCGACGCCAATGCAGCCTGCCAGCCCCATGGTCCAAGCCCAAGCCGCGTACGGCGGCCTCGCGGTTCAACCGTTCTCGCACCCCACGTACACGATCAAGCGGCCTTTCTGGTCGCTGCTCGGCCGCAAGTTCCACGTCTATGCGCCCGACGGCTCCCTCGTCTGCTTCGTCAAGCACCCGCTGCTCAAGCTGCGTGAGGAGTTCACCCTCTTCGCGGACGAGTCGGAGTCGCAGCCGCTGCTCACGATCCGCTCGCGGCAGGTCATCGCCCTCAACCGGTGCCTCGACGTCCTCGACGCACGCACCGGCGAGCGCGTCGGCACCATCCGCTCGCGCGGGCTCAAATCGATCGTCCGCGACACCTGGGACATCCTCGACCCCGGGGATCAGCCGGTCGGGCTGATGCAGGAGGACGGCGCCGCGCTGCTCCGCCGCATGTTCCCGCTCCTCATCGGGAAGTGGCACATCGAGCTCCACCAGCAGGAGGTCGCGAAGGTGAAGCAGGTGTTCCGGTGGTTCGTGAAGGAGTTCACGCTCGACCTGTCGATGAACCAGGGGCGAATCGACGCCCGGTTCGCCATCGCCTGCTCCCTGCTCGCCCTCATGGCCGAGACCGCGCGCGAGTCCCGCTAGGCGGCCCCCACCCGAGACCCGCGGCGGCCTCGCGAGAGGCCCTCGGATGCTGCGGCCGGCGCGGCCTTCGGTCGCGCGCACTGGCCCGCTCGCCGAAACTTGGCCCATTTCCGCGAGCTCTGCGAGGGTCCCGCGCGATGCGCCTCGATCCTGTCTCCCGCCTCGACTCCGCCTCCGAGGAGGGCCGACCGACGTCCCCCCCTGCGCCCCCGTGCGGCACGGCCCGCTTCGCCCCGAGCGAGCAGGGCGCCGACTCCGAGCGCGAGCTCAGGTCGCAGCGCTTCCTCTGGGCGAGCGCCCCGGCGGCGCCGGACGGGCAGCTCCGCGCGACGATCGAGGAGGCCGTCGAGCTCGCGCTGGCCCTGCGCGGCGCGCTGCCGCCGCGGGTCCAGGCAGGCGCGCCGCTCGAGGTGGTGATCGCCGACCAGATCTTCCGGGCCAGGGCGCTCGGCGCCGCGGGCCTCGCCGTCGCCCTTCCGCGCCTCGCGGGCGGGCGCTCGGCCTCGCCGCGCGCGCTCCACCCGGACGACAGCGCGACGCTCCTCGCCTGGCTCGGCGCGGCGCGCGAGGCGCCCGTCGCCCTCGTCTTCGACGAAGACGACAGGTCCGCGCAGGTGCTCGCGCCGGTGCCCCTCGCGGACCTCGTCGAGAGGAGCACGCGCGACGGGTACGGCGCCGTCTCCTCCATGTCCCCGCGCGGGCAGGCGCGGAGCCTCGCGGCGCGCGGGGAGGAGCGCCCCGCCGGGCCGGCGCAGCCGGGCGCCGGAGCGAGAGCCCCGGTCGAGGCGCTCCCGGCGGGGCCGACAGCCGTGAACGAGGCGCTCCAGGCCGGACCGACAGCCCCGGACGAGGCGCTCGAGGCCAGGCCGACGGCCCCCGAAGCGCACGGAGCGCCGGCGTCGCCCGCCTCCGCCGAAGGGCGGACGGACGGGCGGCTGCGCGGCGTGCTGCCCCCCCGCTCCTCGAGGATCCGCCGCGCGGACGCGCCGGCGGCCGTCGCCGCGAGAAGCGCCGTCGCGGCGCGGGCGCCGGGCGCGAGCACGCCGCCGGCCACGGACGAGACGGCCGCGATGGCGCCCGCCAGCGCCGAGCCGAGCGCGCCGGCCGCCGAGCCGGGCGCGCCGCACGAGGAGCGCGGCGCAGCGATGACGCTCCGGCCGCCGCGAGGGGCGCACGAGGCCGCGCCGAGCGCGCCGAGCGCGCCCAACGCCGACGGAGCCCACGCGGACGCCGACGCGCCCCCGCAGGCGCGGCAGGAGCGGAAGGCGCCGCGCGACCGGGTCCTCAGCGCGGCGGAGTGGCGCGCGCTCGCCGTCGAGCTCGACAACGCCCGCGGCCCGAAGCCGGTCCGGGTCATCGAGCAGCTGTTCGCGACCCACTACACGCCGCTGCTCGGCGCGACGCTCGCCGGCGAGACGGACGCTGCCGTGCGCGGCGTCGTCGACAGCTGGAGGAGCAGCTTCGAGCACAGCTACCGGGAGGCGTTCTCGGCGCTGCGCGTGACCGGCAAGCGGCCGCCCATGGTGTTCGATGCGCCGGACATCGCCGCCCGCATCGCCCGGCTCAACGGGGCCCGCGGGGTGAAGCTCCTGCTCGTGGACGCGATGCGCTTCGATCTCGGCGAGCGGGTCGCCGCGCACCTGAAGGAGATCCTTGTGGATCGGGCCATCCTGGTGGAGCGATCGCTCCTCTGGGCGGCGCTGCCGCCGACGACGACCGCGCAGCTCTCGCTGCTCGCCCGAGGGCCGGACGGGCTCCGCGAGACGATGCCACCGAGCGAGGCGGAGCCCGCCATCGCCCGCGGGCGCGCGGTGGCGACGCTGCGGCGCGAGCGGGTCGGGTCGCGCGAGCTGATGAAGCTCGACCTCGTGGAGGCGCGCCTGCGCGCCGCTGGGCCGCCGTTCGCCGAGCGGATCGAGGCCATCGCGGAGGAGGTCGCCGACGTGATCGCGCGGTTCATGGCCAGCCTGCCGCCGCGGACGCTGCTGCTCGTGTTCGGCGACCACGGGTTCCGCATGACGCCGATGGGAGACGGCAGCGCGACCGGCCCGGCGTCGCAGGGCGGAGGCTCGCCCGAAGAGGTGCTCGTCCCGGCGCAGGCGTGGCTCGTCGGCGGCGTGCACTGAGGCCCTCGACGGCGATCCTCCCATCCCGGACCACGATCCTCCCATCCCGGACCACGATCCTCCCATCCCGGACCGCGATCCTCCCCTCCCGGACCACGATCCTCCCATCCCGGACCGCGATCCTCCCATCCCGGACCACGATCCTCCCCTCCTGAACGGCACGGCGATGTCGTGCCGTCGCATGAGGACTACAGGGAGGGAGCTGCTCCGGCCGAGAGGAAGGCGGTGAGCGCCGGGAGGACGAGCGCCGGCTCCTCCAGGTGGGGCGCGTGCCCGAGCGGCACCATGTGCAGCGTGGCGCGGGGGATCGCCGCGGCCGCGGCGATGCCGATCGGCGCCGGGAACACGTCGTCGCGCTCGCCCCAGAGCACCAGCGTCTCCGCGTCGATCTCGCCGAGCCGCGGGAGGCGATGGGGCACGGCGCCGAGGGCGGGGAACAGCGCGTTGAACGCGGCGACGGGCGCGACCCGGCCGTCCGGCACGGCGTAAAACTCGCCGTGCAAGGCGGCCAGACGCTCGCCGAGCGGGGTGGGCCGCGGCGGACGGAGGCGCCGGAAGAGCGCGGGGCCGAGCACCCGCACCAGGCGCTCCGGCGGGGCGCGGAAATAGGCGCGGCTCCACGCGGTCATGACGGGACCGACCCCCATCGCGCCGATGAGCACGAGCTTCCGCGGGCGCGCGCGCTTGCGGAGCGCGATCTCCGCCGCGACCAGCCCGCCCAGGGAGTGGCCGACGAGGGCGGCGCCGCCGAGATCCAGCTCGAGGAGGAGCTCCTCCACGGGATCGGCGAAGAAGCGGAGGCCTTCCTCGAAGCCCCCGCCCTCGAAGGGCGGAGACGACGCGTGGCCGAAGCCGGGGAGATCCACCGCGACGACGCGGTGGCGCCGCGCGAGCTCGGGGAGCAGCGGGAACCACGTCGTCGCGGCGTTCCCACGGCCGTGCAGCAGGACCACCGGCGAGCCGCCGCCGCCCTCCAGGTAGCGGAGCGTCGAGCTCAGCGCGGCGCGGCGATGCACAGCGAACGGCGGCGCGCCCGCGGTGAGCTCCGCAAGGATCGCGCTCTCGACCGGGCCCAGGCGGGAGACGACGGCGTGGACGTTCGTCACAGGCGCATTCCGTAGCGCGATCGAAACGGCGCGGGAATGCCCAGCCCAGAAGCAGCCCAGAACCAGAAGAACCAGCGAGAGAGGGCCGCCGCCGCGCCCCCTCCTTCAGTCCCTGCCGTGCCCGGGCCCGAGGATGAGCTGCATCTTGGCCATGGGATCGAAGCCCTCCACGTGCGGCGGGTGGTGGCACTGCGTGACGCAGCTCTGGGGCGGGGGCGACAGCACGATGAGCCCCTTCTTCTCGGGATCCTTCGCGTGAAGCGAGCCGGGGCCGTGGCACTCCTCGCACTGCACGTTCTGCAGCGACGCGTTGTGCGTCACCGTGGAGCCGCCCGGCTTGCCGTACCCAGTCACGTGACAGCTCACGCAGTCCAGGTTGAACTCCTTGAAATCCTGCTCCAGCGTGGCGTAGGCCCGCGCGTGCGCGGTGCCGTCGAAGACCTTGCGCTCCTCGTCGTGGCAGTTCGTGCAGGCGTCGATGCCGATGTAGCTGGCCTCGCCCTTCGCCGGCTTCTCGGGGACGCGATCCGCGAAGGCCTGCTTGTTGTGGTCGTTGACCCGCTTGTAATAGGCGAGGAGCTGCCCGGCGACGTCCTTGTCGGCCCCGAGCTTCTCGCGCACCTCGACCGAGCTGTAGCGGAAGAAGCTGCCGGTCACCTTCGTCTCCGCCGCCTCGAGCCGCGCCTTCTCGGCCCGGAGCTTCTCGAGATCCGCCTTCCGCGCCTCGACGTCCTTCGCCGACACCCGCTTGTCGCCCTCCCAGCCGTTGAGGCGGATCTCGAGCTCCCGGATGCGCTCCGACAGGCTGATGAGCTCCCCGGCCTTCGCGACGCCGCCCGCGTCGGCGAACACGAGCGGGCCGCTGCCGCCGCCTCGAACGAAGAGGTCCACGACCGCCACCGACTGGAGGTGGTTCGGCGTCTCCACGACCAGCGTCGACCCGATGATCTCCGGCGGCTTCGGGCCGTCGTTGCCGTCGCCGCGCTCGCTCGGCTTGCCGAGCACCAGCACGTGCAGCTCCGGCACGCTGTCCGCGAGCCGCAGCGCCTCGCCCCTGGGCAGCGCCGCAAGCCCCACGAAGACGCTCGCGCCCTGCTTCTTCGCCTCCTCGACGCCCGCCTTCATCGCGTCGATCGCCGGGCCGGCCTTGACGCCCTCGGGGTAGGCGCCGGCGCGGCCCTTCGGGTCGCTCACGCCGATGAGGCCCACCTTCACGCCGGAGACGTCGCGCACGACGACGCCCTGGACGCCCTTCGCGCCCTCGAGGTTCTTGCCGAGCAGCGCCGCCCCGGACTGCTCCTGGTACTTGCCGAGCGCCTCCGCGCCGAGCGCCCAGTCGTTCTCGCCAGGCGCCCACGCCGTCAGCCCGATCTCCTTCGCCGCCAGCGCCATCGCCTCGGCCTTCCACGCGTCCTGCGAGGAGCGCTCCGGCTTCACCTCGGGGTCCGTGAAGAGCATCGGCCCCGCGCCGACCACGAGCCGATCCGGGGCCTCGCCGCGCTGGGCCTCGATCAAGGCGGCGAGGTGGTCGATGCCTCCCAGCTGATCCTTCGTGCAGCCGCACGGCTCCAGCGCGCCAGCGACGGTGCTGAGCACGTAGAGCCGCACCGTCGGCTTGCTCGCGTTCGCGTCCACGTCCGCGTCCGCGCTCACGGCGGCCGTCGCGGGGAGCTTGCACCCCTGACAGGCCGAAGCGAAGGCCGCCGCGGAGATCGCGACGAAGGGGATCAAGAGCGCGTATCCGCGACGCACTCCGCGAAGAAGCGAGCGCTTCATGCTCGCGCTATAGCACAGGGGCCCGGGCGCACCGCCGGGGCCGCGCCGAGAGGGCGGGGGCGCGCTCAGAAGCTCGACGGCGCGAAGGGCAGGACCGTCTTCAGGTCCGCGTCGTTGAACCGGAGCTGCAGGCCGATGAAGTAATCCCGGCGATCGCCGTTCAGGATGTCGTCCATCCCGCCGAGCAGCCACAGCTTCCGGATGAACTCGTACGCGAGCGCGACGCGCCAGCGCGGCGACAGCTCCTCGCCGAAGCCGAAGAGGTCCTGGCGGAGCTCGAACCTGTCGTCGAGCAGGTGGAGATCGAGGCCGAGGCCGCCCGTCGACTCCTTGATGCCGAACCGGCCCGTGAAGGGGCCGAGCCGCTTCGCGAACTGGAACGAGAACCGGAAGGCGTTCGTCGTGATCGTGCGGACCTCGCGGTAGTGCGCGGGCTCGTTCGGGTTGGTCGTGTCGACGTCGATCTGCTGGAAGTCCGTCTTGCCGCGCGGGTCGTTCACCAGCTCGACGACGTAGTACTTGTCCTCCGTCGGCTGGAGCCTGAGCTCGACGTAGCTCTTGATGGTGTTCGCCAGGAAGTTGTAATCGGTCCGCAGCCCGACCACCGTCTGGAACCGGCTGAGGCCGCCGACGAGCTCGCCGACGTTCTCGACGACCGTCTCGACCTCGTTGATCAGCGTCTCGTCCCGGGTGATGCGGCCGAGCGTCCCCTCCCCGCGGTCGACGCGCGCGGCGACGCTGTCGACGTGCTTCAGCGCCGACTCGAGGCTCTCGGTCGCGCGGCCCACGCGCTCCGCGGCGCTCCGGAGCTCCCCGGGCTGCCCGTTCCGGCCGGGCACCTCGGCCGCGGCCGTCATCATGCGGATGTCGCGGCTCACCTGCTCGACGTTGCGCAGGATCTCCCGCAGGCGCGGGCCCGAGTCGCCCGTGATCTGGTTGATGTTGTTGATGGTCTCGGTGACGCCCGCGCGGTTCTCGCGCACGGTCGCGTTCATCTGCTCGGTGACCTCGGCGAGGTTCTCGAGGATCTGCGCGAGCCGCTCCTGCCCGCCCTCGGAGCCGACGGTGTTCCTCAGCGTCTCGGTGACGGTCTTGACGTCCTTCAGGATCTCGGAGACCTGCCCCTGCATCGACTGGATCGTCGGCTCGTCGATGTAATAGAGGACCCTCCCCTCGTCGGGGATGCGCGGCTTGCCCTCGGTGCCGGGCGAGAGCACGACGAACGACTCGCCGATGAGGCTCGTCGCGCGCTTGCCGATGGCCGCGTCCTCGTAGAGCGGGACATCGGGGCTCATCTTGATGTCGATGCGCGCCTGGCCGTTGTAGAGCGAGATCTTGTCGACGACGCCGACCTGGATGCCCGAGATCATCACCCGCGACTGCGGCGATACGCCGATCGCGTCGGGCAGCGTGGCCCAGACGCGGTAGCCGTTCCCGCCGCCGACGTCGCGCGAGACGAAGCGGTACCCGCCGTAGGCCGCGCCCGCGAGCACGATCGTCATCACGCCGACCTTCGCGGCCTTGGAGACCTCAGCCATGCTGCGCGACGGCCACGGTAGCACGAGCCGCCCGCGGGACCGCGCGGCTTTCGCGGCGGCGCAGGGGAACGAGCGCCGGGGCGGGAAACCTGCTAGCCGAGTCGAATGCGGTCATGGTGGGCCAGCGGGGTGCTCGGCGCGGCGCTCGCCTCCGCGGGCGCGGCGGCCGCGGAGCCGCCGGCGCTCACGTGGGAGGCGACGACGCGCTCGCCACAACCCCCCAAGGCGGTCTCGCCGGAGATCGCCGCGCTCGCGGCGCGCTGCGGCAGCGCGGACGCGGCGCTCGCCGCCGTCGCCCAACGCAACGTCGAGCGGCAGCTCCAGGGCGGGGAGATCATGCCGCCCGACGAGCTTTCGTTCACGCTGCGCGCCGCCGGCGCGCCGCACGCCTGGCCGAGGGGATGGTCGATCTCCGGCCGAGGGCTCGGGCCGGCGGAGATCGGGGCGCGGATCGACGGCTGGCTCTCGGGGTGGACCACCCTCGGGGTGCGGCGATGTGGGGTGGCCCAGGCGAAGAAGCCGGACGGGACGGTCATCGTGTCCGCGATCGGGGTGGACGCGCTCGCGGATCTGTCGCCGCTGCCGACGACCGCGCGGGTAGGGCAATGGGTGACCCTCGAAGGGACGATGCGGGTCCCGGCGACCGCGGCGAAGGTGGTGCTGCTGGGGCCGCGGGGCGCGCCCAAGACGGTGCTGAGCTCCCTGTCGGGCGCGCGGCTCCGCTCGAGCTTCGCGGTCGATCAGCCGGGGAGCTGGCTCGTGCAGGTGCTGGCCACGGTGTCGACCGGGCCGAGGCCCGTGCTGGAGGCGATGATCTTCGCGGGGAGCGCTCCGCCGGGCCGGTTCGTCCGCGCGGCGGCGCCGGGCGAGGAGGCCGCGAAGGGGGCGCAGGGCGACGAGGACGCGATGCTGCGGATGATGAACGCCGCGCGGGCGTCGGAGCGCCTGCCCGCGCTCGCGCGCGACGCGGCGCTCGCCGCGCTGGCGCGGGCGCACTCCGAGGAGATGATCAAGGCGAAGATGGTGGGCCACGACGTGGGCTCGGGCGATCCGGCGGCGCGCCTCAGGGCGGCCGGGTACGAGGCGACGATCGCGGGGGAGAACGTGGCCAGCTCGGGCACGACCGAGGGCGCGCACCGCGCGATCTGGGCGAGCCCGTCGCACCGGGGCAACCTGCTCGACCGGCGCTACCGGAGGACCGGCGTGGCGGTCGTGCGCGACCCGACCGGCCGGGTCTGGGTGACGCAGCTGCTCGCAGGGTGACCGCGGGCGCCGCGGCGCTGCGCTGACGTACGCGGTTCCCGTACCCCGAGGGCGGACGCGCCTTGCGGCGGGCGGGCGGGCGCCAGCCGCGCGCCAGCCGCGCGCCAGCGGCTTCGCCGTGCGTGTTCCATGCCTCGCCGGGCGGCTGCCGTGCCGCGCGTGTATCCTTGCGAGCGATGGCTGCACGCCCGCTTTACGTCGGCATCGACCTCGGCACCACGAACTCGACCGCGGCCGCCTTCGACGGCGAGAAGGTCACCCTCGTCAGGAACTCCCAGGGCGCGACGCTCACCCCGAGCGTGGTGCGGATCGACGCGCGCGGGACGGTCACGGTCGGCGCGCGGGCGCGCCGGTTCCTCGAGGGCGATCCGCAGAACACCCGCGCGGAGTTCAAGCGGCTGATGGGCACGGCCCAGCCGATCGAGTTCGCGGCGGCGAAGGTCGCGAAGAAGCCCGAGGAGCTCGCCGCCGAGGTGCTGCGCTCCCTGCGCGCCGACGTCGCGGAGCACCTCGGGGTCCTGCCGGCCTCGGCGGTGATCTCCGTGCCCGCGCTCTTCGAGCTGCCCCAGAGCGCGGCGACGTCGGAGGCGGCGCGGCGCGCGGGGTTCGAGCGCGTCGAGCTGATCCAGGAGCCGGTGGCGTCGGCGCTGGCCGCCGGCTGGACGGTCGAGGAGTCGACGGGCAGCTGGCTCGTCTACGATCTCGGCGGCGGGACGTTCGACGTCTCCCTGCTCGAGACGCGCGACGGGCTGCTGCGCGTCGTCGGGCACGACGGCGACAACTTCCTCGGCGGGCGCGATTTCGACTGGGCGATCGTCGACTGGGCGCTCGCCGAGATCGCGCGCACCCAGGGCGTCACCGTGAGCCGCGCCGACCCGCGGCACGCCGCCGCGCTCCGCAAGCTCAAGCTCGCGGTCGAGGAGATCAAGATCGAGCTCACCCGCGCCGACGAGGCGGCGCTCGCGGTGCCCGCGGCGTTCGAGGTGGACGGCGCGCCGGTCGACGTCGACCTGGTCCTGCAGAGGTCCACGCTCGACGCGCTCTGCGCGCCGATCATCGACCGCTCGGTCGAGGTCTGCCGCCGGCTGCTCGCGGCGCACGGGCTCGACGCGTCGCAGCTCGCGCGCGTCGTGCTCGTGGGCGGGCCGACGGTGATGCCGGCGCTGCGCGAGCGCATCCGGGGCGCGCTCGGGGCGCCCTTCGGCGAGGGGCTCGATCCGATGACGCTCGTCGCGCAGGGGGCCGCGATCTACGCGGCGACGGCGGGGCTCGACGCGCGGGCCTCCTCCTCGAGCGCGCGGCCCAAGGAGGAGGGGCGCCGGCTGTGGCTCCAGTACCCGGCCATGTCGAGCGATCTCACGCCCCACGTGGTCGGCCGCGTCATGGAGGGGCCAGGGGCCGCGCCCGAGCGGATCCGGCTCGCGCGCGAGGGCGACGGGTGGACGAGCGCCGAGGCGCCGCTCGACGCCGAGGGGGCGTTCGTGGTGACCGTCGACCTGCTGCCGCGCCGGCCGAACGTGTTCAACATCGAGGCGAGCGCGGCCGGCGGCGCGCGGGTGCCGGTGCACCCGCAGGCGATCACGATCGTCCAGGGGCTCACGATCGGCGATCCGCCGCTGTCGCGCACGATCGGGGTCGCGCTCGCGGACAACTCCGTGCGCGTCTACTTCGAGCGGGGCGCGCCGCTGCCGGCCCGGCGGACGTTCGTGCACCACAGCGTGGAGAGCGTCCCGAAGGGCTCCGGCGCGTGCGTTCTGAAGATCCCCGTCGTGCAGGGCGAGCTCGACGTCGCCCACCTCTGCCGCGTGGTCGGGACGCTCGAGATCGACGGGAGCGGGCTCACCGCGACCCTGCCCGCGGGCTCGGCGATCGAGCTGACGCTCGAGCTCGATCGGGGCGGGCACCTCTCGGCGCGCGCGCTGATCCCGTCGCAGGGGCTCGTGTTCGAGCGCGTCGCGCACCTCCTCGTCCCCGAGGCGGCGCCGGAGGTGCTCGACGCCTCGATCGCCGCCATGCGCGAGCGGCTCGTGGCGGTGCGCGGGGCCGCCCTGCGCAGCGACGCGCCGCACGCGCTCGGCAAGGTCACCTACGTGGAGTGCGCGCTCGCCGAGGTGGAGCGCGACGCCGCCGCGGCGCGCGGCGGCGACGCCGACGCGGGGCAGAAGGCGCGGCGCGCGCTGCTCGATCTCGACGTCCTGCTCGAGCAGGCCGAGGCCGACAAGCGCTGGCCGGAGCTCGACGCCGAGGCGCAGGCCGCCGTCGCGAGCGCGTCGACGTGGATCTCGCAGCTCGGATCGAGCACCGAGAAGGCGCTCCTCGAGGAGGCCGCGCAGGGCGTGGCGCGGGCGCGCGCCGAGAAGAACCAGGTCGAGCTGCAGCGGCAGCTCCGCCTCGTCCGCAACCTGAGCAGCGCGGCGTTCCAGCGCCACCCGAAGGCGTGGGTGTGGATGTTCGAGGACGCCGCCTCCGAGGCGCACCAGGCCTCGGATCTGGTCCGCGCGCAGCGGCTCGTGCGCGACGGGCGCGGCGCGGCGGAGCGCGGCGACACGGCGGCGCTCAGGACGATCACCGAGGAGCTCTGGCGCCTCTTGCCGGTCGACGCGCAGAAGCGCAGGCTCGGCCACGAGTCAGGGGTGCGGTGATGGACGACGCGCTCGGCCGCATCCGCGACAACCCGTTCTACGTGCTCGGCCTGCGCCCGAGCGCGAGCCGCGCGGAGATCGAGCGCGAGGGGCAGAAGCTGCTCGGGATGCTCGAGCTCAAGCTGGCGAGCGCCGCGACGTACCCGACGCCGGTCGGCCCCGGCGCGCGGACGGCCGACAAGGTGCGGCAGGCGATGGCGGCGCTGCGGGACCCGGAGCGCCGCCTGGCGCACGAGGTCTGGGCGCGGCTCGACCCGAGGCCGCCGCCGAAGGACGATCTCGACGACGACCTCGGCGAGCTGCCGCCGCCGGAGCCGCCCGGGGAGGATCCGCGGGCGCCGTGGCCCGAGGCGCTGTCCGCGCTCGGCTGGAGGGCGAGATGAGCTGGGGCGGCCTCCTGGTGCTCGCCATCGTCGTGCGGGTGATCATCGAGGCGGCCGCGCGGAAGGCCTCGCCCGGGGCTGCGCCGCGCCCTCAGATGCTCGGCGTGGGCCTCTGGAACGTCGTCGTGCTGTTCGTCTTCATGCCGATCGCGATCCTCCTCGCGCTCGCGCTCGCCGGGGGTCAGCTCTGGTGCGCGGTGCCGCTCGCGCCGCTCGCGCTGCTCATGGCGCCGTGGTCCTTCGCTCGCCTCGCGCTCATCCCGCTCGGGCTGCCGCGCGCCGCGTACTTCGTCGCGTCGCTGTCGGACGGGGCCTTTCGCGCCGACCGGCGCGGCGGCGCGGCGCTCGCGGCCGCGTGGGCGCTCTGCCGCGCGCGGAAGCCGGACGCCGCGGTGGAGGCCTGGGTCAGCGAGCGGATCGAGCGCACCGGCGCGGCGCCCGCGCCGTCCTCGGCGAGCGCCGCTCCGCTGCGCGGCGCGGGGATCGCCGCGGGCGCGATGCTCGCCGCGTACCGCGGCGACGTGGAGGGCGCGCGGGCGCTCTTCGACAGCGTCGCCGGCCTGGACGAGCGCGCCTGCCCCGACGAGGCCCGCCGCATCGCCGTGGGCTGGCTCGCAGCCGAGGCGGCCTCCCGCGGCGATTGGGGGGCCGTGAGCGGATACGCGTGTGTGAGCGGCGGCCGGGCGATGTGGTTGCTCGGCGCCGTCGCCGCGCGGCTCGTCGGCGAGGCGCCCGCGCCGGGGGCGCTCGGGCTCTGGCTGCGATGGCTCATCGCGCCCCGCCGCCGCGCCACGCTCCCGCTCGTGCGCCGGGCCCTGGCAGCGGGCGCGGGCGTGCCGCGCCCGGAGCCGGAGGCGCCCGAGCCTTGCGCCGCGAAGGTCGCCGAGGGCGATCTGTGGAGCCGGGCGGTGCTGCTCCACGCCGCGCTGCTGCTCCGGCCCCGGGGCCAGGTCTCGGGCGACGACCTCAGGCGGCTCGGCGGCGCGTGGGACGCGGCGCTCGACGACGAGCGCGCGCAGGCCGAGCTCCGCGAGCGGGCGGCGTCGCTCGGGGCCTCGGGGGCGCAGGCGGCGCTCGGCCCGCTGGCGCGCGCGGTCGAGGAGGACCTCGCCGCGACGCTGCGCGCGGCGCGCGTGCCGCGCGCGGCGTGGGACGACCTCGGCGCGACCATCGGCCGCACGCGCCGGCGCCTCCGCGACGAGCTCCTGTCCGAGGTGGAGATCGCGTGCGACGCCCTGCGCCGCCGCGTCGACGAGCGGCGCGAGCTCCCGGCGCTCTCGGAGTGGCGCGAGTGGACGTCGCTGCGCGCGCAGTACGAAACCGCGGCGGTGCTCGTCGGCGTGGAGTTCCGCCGCCTCGCGTTCCCCAAGCTGCACGCCGACGTGTGCCACGCGGCCGTCTGGCTGTTCAACACGCGCAAGGAGCGGGTGATCGCGAACGCGATGTTCCGCTGGCTCCTCGCCGAGGCCGAGGCGCTCGGCGACTCGCGCCTCACGGCGCTCCAGCGCGGCAACGTCGAGTGCGGGGTCTGACGCGGGGCGGAGAGCCGGATCTAGAGCGGCGCTCAGCCGGCCCTGACACGCGCGCCCCCGCTAGAGCGGCGGTCACCCGCACAGGAGACGGGCCCAGATCGGCGTTTTCGGCGCGGAAGCGCACTCCAGTGCGCTGAGCACCGAAAACGTCGAGATGGGCCCGTATCCGACGCGGGTGACCGCCGCTCTAAGCGCCGCTCCGGTCGCCCGCGGGTCCGTCCCCGCCCGGCGCCCCGGCGCCCGGCCGCCTGAGCGTCACCAGGAGCTCTTCCTGGAGCGGCTCCGGCTGGATCGTGCAGTGGGTGAGCGCGTGCTTCTCGCGCAGCCGCCGGGCCACCGCGGCGGCCACGTTCGTGCCGTGGTGCCCCTTGGCGAGGACGACGTGCACGGTGAGCACGTTGAAGCCGTCGGAGATCGACCAGACGTGCAGATCGTGGAGGTCGACGACGCCGGGCACGCTCCGGATGGTGTCCTCGACGTGGGCGAGATCGATCTCGATCGGGCTGCCCTCCATGAGCACGCGGGACGTGTCGCGCACGAGCCGCCAGCCGCCCCAGAGCACGAGGGCGCCGATGGCGGCGCTGATCACCGGATCGGCCCGCGTCCAGCCGAAGGCGAGGATGAGCACGCCCGCCGTGATGGCGCCGACCGAGCCGAGCGCGTCCGACAGCACGTGCGCCAGCGCCGCCCGCGTGTTGATGTTGTGCCCGTGCTCGCCGGTCGAGAGCAGCAGCGCCGCGACCACGTTCACGAGCAGCCCCAGCGCCGCGGTGATCGCCAGCGCCTCAGCGTGCACCGCCTGGGGCGCGCGCCAGCGGTGGGCCGCCTCGATGAAGATCCAGATCGCCGTCAGCGCCAGCGCGACGCCGTTGGCGAAGGCCGCGAGCACCTCCGCGCGCCGGAAGCCGTACGTCCGCTCGCGCGTCCGCGCCTGCGCCGCGATGCGCTGGGCGATGATGGCCAGGCCGAGCGCCGCGGCGTCCGCGAGCATGTGGCCCGCGTCGGCCAGCAAGGCGAGGCTCTTCGACCACCACCCGACCGCCGCCTCGACGACCAGGAACGACGTCGTGAGCGCGAACGCCGCGATCAGCCGGCGGAGCGGCGCGCGCCGGAGATCGTGGCTGTGGTCGTGGCGCTGCGGGTCGCCGTGGTCGTGGTCATGGCCGTGATCGTGGCCGTGACCCGGGGCATGGTGATGCCCGTGATCGTGCCCCCCGCCGCGTCGAGCGCCGCGGCCGTGCTGGTGCTCGTCAGAGGCGCTCCCGTGATCGTCGCGCACCCCCATCGCCGCGCCGGAGCGGCTCACACCCGCTCGAGGATGGTCGCCACGCCCATCCCTCCGCCGATGCACAGCGTGATCAGCGCGGTCGCCTTGCCGGCGCGCTCGAGCTCGTCGAGCGCCGTCCCGATCAGGCAGGCCCCGGTCGCGCCGAGCGGGTGCCCGAGCGCGATCGCGCCGCCGTTCACGTTGACGCGGTCGAGGTCGATGTCGAGCTTGCGCGCCGTCTGCAGCGGCACCGCCGCGAACGCCTCGTTGATCTCCCAGAGATCGACGTCGCGCGCCTGCATGCCCGCCTTCTTGAGGGCGCGCTCCGACGCGGGCGCGGGGGCCGTCAGCATGATCACCGGCTCGGCGCCGACCGTCGCCGTGGCGCGGATCCTCGCGCGCGGGGCGAGCCCGTGCGCCTTCACGTAGTCGCCGGACGCGAGCAGCACGACGGCCGCCCCGTCCACGATGCCGCTCGAGTTGCCCGCCGTGTGGACGTGCCGGATCGACGCCACCTGCGGATAGCGCGCCAGCGCCAGCGCATCCACGGTCTCACCTGCGGGGCCCATCGGCGTCGACCCGAGGCTTCCGAACGCGGGCTCGAGCTTCGCGAGGGCCTCCATCGTCGCCCCGGCCCGCGGGTGCTCGTCCCTGTCGAGCAGCGGCTTGCCGTCGAGATCGACGACCGTGAAGAGGCTCTTCGCGAAGCGCCCCTCGCCCGCGGCCCGCTCGGCCTTGCGCTGGCTCTCCAGCGCGAAGCGGTCGACGTCCTCGCGCGAGAAGCCCTCGATCGTGGCGATGAGGTCCGCCGAGATGCCCTGCGGGACCATCGCGAGCTTCTTGCGGAGGGCGAGGTTGTTCCCGTCGAGGGGCGCGCCGTCCGAGCCCATCGGCACGCGCGACATGCTCTCGACGCCGCCGCCGATGGCGACCTCCTGCTGGCCGGACATGACCCCCATCGCCGCGAAGTTCACCGCCTGCGCGCCCGAGCCGCAGAAGCGGTTGACGGTCACGCCGGTCACGACGTCCGGCCAGCCGGCCGCGAGGATGGCGGTGCGCGCGATGCACGCGCCCTGCTCGCCCGCCTGGGTCACGCACCCGACGACCACATCCTCGACGTCCTGCTTGCGGATCCCGGTCTTCTCGGCGAGGCGATTGAGCGTTTGCGCGAGGAGCTCTTGAGGGTGCACGCCCGAGAGCGCTCCCTTGCCCGCCTTGCCGCGCCCGCGCGGCGTGCGAACGGCATCCACGATGAAGACGTCTCGCATGACAGGCCTCCGAGCCCGGTGTCCGGCCCGTGCTTAGCACAGCGCCCGTTCCCGGGGCAGCCTGGTCGCGCCGGGTCTCGGTGGACCTGAGCCGGCGCGGATCGGCTATGCTCGCCGCCGATGACGGACCGGTCGCAGCGCATGGTGTGGGTCGATCTCGAGATGACGGGGCTCGACGAGAGCTCGTGTGCGATCGTGGAAATCGCGACCATCGTCACGGAGCCCGACCTGACCGTGGTCGCCGAGGGGCCGTGCCTCGTCATCCACCAGCCGGAGAGCGTCCTCGCGGGAATGAGCGACTTCGTCCGCGATCTCCACGAGCGCTCGGGGCTCCTCGAGCGCATCCGCGCGTCCACGCTCTCGGTCGGCGACGCGGAGTCCGAGACGCGCGCGTTCCTCGAGGCGCACTGCGACAAGGGGACGGCCGTGCTGTGCGGCAACTCCGTGTGGAAGGACCGCGCCTTCCTGCAGCGCTACATGCCGGAGCTCCTCTCCTTCCTGCACTACCGCATCGTGGACGTCTCGACGCTCAAGGAGCTCGTGCGCCGCTGGTATCCGCTGCGCGCCGCGCCCAAGAAGCGCGAGATCCACCGCGCGCTCGACGACATCCGCGAGTCGATCGAGGAGCTCAGGTGGTACCGGGCAAACGTGTTCCAGCCGCTCCCGGGGAACGAGCTCCGCTGAGCGATCGCGGTGAGGCGAGGGGAGCCTGAGGGCCGACCGCGTCCTCGGCATCCTCAACCTCGGTCGGCGCCCCGGTCCGCGTCCCCGCCCTCCACCTCGGCATCCTCAACCTCGGTCGGTGTCCCCGCCCTCAACCTCGGTCGGCGCCTCGCCCTCAACCTCGGTCGGCGCCTCGCCCTCAACCTCGGTCGGCGCCTCGCCCTCAACCTCGGTCGGCGCCTCGCCCTCAACCTCGGTCGGCGGGTCCACGTCCCCGCCCAGCCCGCCGTCCGCCCCAAATCCGGCCGAAAAACCGGCTCTGCTGGCAATCGAACAAAAATGTGTCTGCTACGTGAGAAAATTCGATCGATCGAGGCAATGCATTGAGTAGGCTAGCCATGCGTCCAGGCCTCCGGCACGAGGTCTGCGGCGTAGACACCCCGGCGGCCCCAATCCGCCGGGGTGTCGTTTGCTACCGGGCCTGCGGGATTGCCTTAGAACAGCTGGTCGCCGTACCACGGTTGCCCGGGGCTACCCTTGGCTTCCACGGCGGGAGTCGCGACCAGCGGGAGCGGGGCGGGCTCAACAGGGCGCGTCACCCCGGCCTTCGTCGCCGGCGCCTCGACAACAGGAGCCACCGCCCCGGAGGCGCCGGGGTCGCACTGTACCGGGGAGGCTGTCGGCTCATTGTGATGTGAATCACTCACGTGAGCCGGCGGCCCGGCGGGTGGGGGCGGCATCCCACGTCGGGCGATGTACGAGCTCAACGGCACCGCGACGGCGGCGCTCGTCAGCGCGACGAGCAGCAGCGCTCCGCCGGCCAGCAGGACGTTGCTGCGCGAGCGCGGCGCGGCGATCTCGACGACGGGGTGCCGCATGGCCTCCGGAGGCAGGGTCCCGGTGGGCAGCGTGTTGCGGGACGCCGGAGCGGGCACGCTCCGCTCCGTATCCGGCGCCGACTCCTGCGGCGACGGGGCGGCCGCTCCTTGCGGGCGCGGCCCCCTCGGCGGCGGAGCGCCCCCCGCGAGCGGCGCCGCGCCCACGAGCAGCGGCCGCACGGCGGCCATGAGCTCGTGGACCGTCTGGAACCGCGCGTCAGGGTCCTTCGCGAGCGCCCGGGTCAGCGCCTCGTTCACCTGGGACGACACCCCCTCGAGCGGCGGCGGCACCTCGTCGAGCGCGCACATATCCAGATCGTCGCGGCCGTCGAACGGGCGCTGACCCCCGAGGAGGCAATACAGCAGCATCCCGAGCCCGTAGACGTCGGTTCGCGCATCGATCGCGCGAGCATGCGGGTCGTTGAAGAGCTCCGGCGCCCGGTACCGCGCCGCATCCGCCATGGCGTCGTCGGGCGCCCCGAACGGCAGGTGCAGCCCGAACGCCCTCAGGACAGCGGCGCCCTGGCCGGTGATCACCACCGTGTGCGGGCCGAGATCCCCGTGCGCGAGCCCCAGCGCGTGCGCGGCGCCGAGCGTCCGCGCGACGTCGACGACGAGCTCGTACGCGACGGAGCGAAGCCGGGGCAGCAGATCCTCCACCGAGGGATCGTCGCTCTGCCGGGCGGCGACCCACCCCGCGTCTCCCTCCATCCCGCCCGCGATCACAGGCACGATGCCGTGCACCCGCGCAGACAGCGAGAGGAGCCTCTCCAGCGCGCCGCGGAACGCATCGGCGTCGACGCCCATGCCCTCCCGGACATAGAGCGTCACCTCGCGGCCATCGGCGTCGAGCGCGCGATACGCCTCCGCCGGAGCGGGAGAATCGAGGCTCGCGACGATGGTGTACCCCGCGAACTCCTGTCCGAGGATCACCATGGCCCCTCCGCCTCGATCCGCGCGGCGGGCACGGAGGATTCAGGCCTCGCGCGCTGGAAGGAGAGGACGGCGCGGCGCGCGTTCTTCAATGCTGGCTGCGGTGTTGGATCAGCCCAAAAGATTCTGCTCACTGCGTCGGACCTCCGGCACGAGGTTCGAGTCCATGACTCCCCCGGACACGGCGCGGGGAACATCGGTTGGCGGAGACAGTAACAGAGGTCTCACGCGCGCGGAAGCCGTCGCCAGCGCGGACCGGCGCCACGGAGCGCGCGAGGCGGGTCTATCACTTTCCGGAACGACGGCTCGACGGCGGAGTAATACGCCCTGAAAAAGCGCGCTCCGGGCGGGGCGACTTGGGCGGAGCCGCCGGGCGTGCGCGCTCCGGATCTTCGCTGGCGAGGGCGAGCATTGCTTGCTTTCTCGGTGAGTCGTCAGGCTCCATGAGCAGAAAGAGGATCGCGCCCTGGAGCGTCTCCTCGGCCTGGTCAAAGCGCTCTGCCACGATGGACGCGACAGGGCTGCGCCCGTCGCCGGGGAGCAGGAGGCGCGGCTCGCACTGGAGCCCCTGGGCGATCAGGCCGAGGGCGCCGAGCCCGAGATCCCGCTCGCCGCGCTCGACCTGCCGCAGGTACGTGGCCGAGAGCTGCGCCCGCTCCGCGAACTCCTGCATGCTGAGCCCACGGAGCAACCGGAGGATGTGGACCGCCTGGCCGACCTCCTTGGGGAGCGTGTCGCGCATGAGCGCGAGCCTAGCAGGCAGAGCTCGCCCGAGCCCCCGAGAAGGCAGGCCACCCCGCGTGAGGAGCGCGCCCGCTCGCCGGCGCGCCGAGCGCGCCGCGCGGCGGCGCTACAGGTACCCTTCGGCCTGCAGCGCGAACATGCGGGCATAGCGCTGGCCACGGGCGACGAGCTCGTCGTGGGTGCCCTCCTCGACGATGCGCCCGCCGTCGAGCACGACGATGCGGTCGGCCATGCGCACGGTCGGGAAGCGGTGAGAGATGACGATGGTCGTCCGCCCCTTGGACAGGGACCGGAACCGCTGGAAGACCGCGTGCTCGGCCTCGGCGTCGAGCGCCGCGGTCGGCTCGTCGAGCACGAGGATGTCGGCCTGCTCGCGCATGAACGCGCGCGCGAGCGCCACCTTCTGCCACTGCCCGCCGCTCAGCTCGACGCCGCCCTTGAACCAGCGCCCGAGCTGCGCGTCGAGGCCCCCGGGCACGACCGTCACGACCTCGTCGGCGCCGCCCTCGGCGACCGCGCGCGCGACGCGCGGCTCGTCCGCGAGGTGCTCGACGCTGCCCAGCCCGACGTTCTCGCGCAGCGTGAGCTGGTATTGGTTGAAGTCCTGAAAGACGACACCGATCCTCCGGCGGAGCGCGTCGGGCTCCCAGGCGCGGAGATCCTTGCCGTCGAGCAGGATTCGCCCCTCGGTGGGCTCGTACAGCCGCGCGAGCAGCTTGATGAACGTGGTCTTTCCGGCGCCGTTGTGCCCGACGAGCGCCAGGCTCTGACCGCTCGGGATGTGGAGATCGATCCCCCGGAGCGCCCAGCGCGACTGGCCAGGATACCGGTAGCCGACCCCCTCGAACCGCACGCCCCGGTCGCGCGCGCCGTCGGCAGAAAGCGGCGCAGGCGCGTCTCCGCGGCCGGCCGGCGGCGCGGGCGGCTCGCCGGTCGGGATGGACAAATACTGAAAGAGGTTCGACATGTAGAGGTTGTGCTCGTACATGCCGCCGACGCCGGCGAGGACGGCCTGGAACGCCTGCTGGCCTTGCCGGAAGGCGGCGACGTAAAGGACCATCTCGCCGAGCGAGAGGCGCCCCGCCGCGGCGCCGGCCGCCATGGCGCCATAGCAGCCGTAGAACGCGGCGGTGCCGAGGAGCGACAGGCCATAGGACCACCCGGCGCGGCGGACCGCGAGGGCGCTGTCCTCCCGGTAGAACGACGCCGCGAGCGCCTTGTACCGCTCGAGGAACGTCGGCCCGAGCCCGAAGAGCTTCACCTCCTTGGCGTGGCCGTCGTTGGCGAGCACGTACTCCAGGTAATTGAGCCGGCGGGCCTCGGGAGAGCGCCAGTTCCGGAGGCGGAACGCCGCGCCGGAGAAGCGCGCCTCGGCGACCGTGGCGGGGACGGCCGCGAGCACGAGCGCGAGCACCGCGAGGGCGCTGAACCCGACGAGCAGCGCCGCGTACCCCGCGAGCGTGATCAGGTTCTGCACGAGGGAGAAGCTCTCGGTCACGACGGCGGCGGGGCGAGACGACGCTTCGCGGCGCGCGCGGGTGAGCTGGTCGTAGAACTCGGGGTCTTCGAAATGGACCAGCGAGAGCGAGAGCGCCTTCTCGAGGATCATCCCGTGGATGTCGATCGAGAGCCGCGCGCCGAGCAGCTGCCGCGTCAGCGAGAGCCCGCGCTGCGCGAGCGCGAGCGCGGCCACGAGGCCGAGCTCGACCGAGACCCACACGAGCGCCGCGCGCTCGTCGCGGGCGACCACCGCGTCCGTGATCGCCTTTCCCACGTAGGCCACCCCGAGCGGCAGCGCCGCCGCGGCGAGCGTGAGCGCGCCGAGGGCGACGCTCGCCGCCTTCGACGAGCGCCAGACGAGCTGGAGCGTCCGTGGTGTGTAGGCAAAGCTGTCCCGCAGGCGGGAGAGGCCGAGCATGGACGGCGGATTCTAACCACGCCGCGGCGCTCCGCCCGCGAAGACCCGCGAGGGCGCGAGGGCTGAGGGACGCGAGCGCGGCGACCACGGGCGGCCGCGGTCGCGGTCGCGGTCGGGCGGCGGGCGGGCGGGCGGATGCGGTGGCGGACGCGCGCCCGGCGCGGTATCCCGGGCCTCCGAAAGAAAAGGAGGCTCTTCATGTCGAGCATGTCCACGTTGACCATGGGCTACGGAGCGCTGCTCACAGCGCTCGGCGTCGGCGGATTCGCTGCGACGAGCGCGCGGACGGCGCTCATCCCGGCCGGCTTCGGGGTCGTCGCGATCGGGCTCGGCCTGCTCGCGCGACAGGAGAGGTACCGCATGCACGCCATGCACGCGTCGGCCATGGTCGGCGTCCTCGGCTTCCTCGGCTCCGCCCGCGGCCTGACGCAGCTGCCGACGCTGCTCTCCGGCGGCGACGTGGCGCGCCCCCCGGCCGTCATCGCCCAGTCCGTGATGGCCGTCCTCTCGGCGGGCTACGTCGCCCTCTGCGTGCGATCCTTCATCACGGCGCGCCGCGCCGCCGCCCGCACCTGAGCGCGGCGCGCGCCGCCTCGCGCTCCGAGCGCGCCGCCCCGTCAAGGAGCCCAGGCGCGTTCACGGCCCCCTCTTCCCATCACCGTCCAGCCGGCGCGCTCGGTGCGGTCCTGTCGGGCGCGAGAGCCATCGAGCGGCGCGCTCCCGCCGATCCGTAGAGAACGGCCGCTGCGGCCCCTCTCGCGTGGCGCGTGGTGGATGAGCCCCCTCCCCTCTCCTCACCCGCCTTACTCTGCACGTCCCGTCTCTGCGTGTCCGATCTCCGGGCGTCGGATCAGGGCGCTCGCACGCCGAGGACCTCTTCATGTCGATTATTTGACAATCCGGACCACCAGTCCGGAATGCTATAAATCCGCGCGCAAAAGCCAGATCGGTGCCCTCGATGCCCGTGTATGATGTACTGTCATCGTCACCAGACCATCAACTACGAGAAGAGCGAGCACCATGCTTCGACGCGTCATTGCATTGGGGCTGACGGCGCCTTTTTTCCTTTCCTGCGAGGGGAGTGGTGGTGTCATCCAGATCTGGAGTTGCGAGGAGTGTCTCAAGGGCTGGACCTGCACGGCGGACGCCTGCATCCCCCCGCACTGCAGCAATGACGTCACGGATGAGGACGAAGGAGAGACCGACCGCGACTGCGGCGGCTCGTGCAAGCCTTGCGGCTTCGGCGCCTCCTGCGAGACGGGCATCGACTGCAAGGAGGGCGTATGTCGCCTGGGGGTTTGCCAGGCTCCGACCTGCGTCGACGGCGTGGCGAACGGCTTCGAGACCGGCGTCGACTGCGGCACGCGCTCGTGCCCGCTCTGCCCCGCGGGCGAGGCGTGCCTCACCGGCGAGAACTGCGGGTCCGGCGTGTGCAGGGAGCGTGTCTGCCAGGCGCCCTCGTGCGACGACGGGGTCCTGAATGGAAGCGAGCTCGCCGTGGATTGCGGGGGGGACTGCCGGGCATGCCGGTAGCCCGGAGCGCCCGGCGAGGCGACCAGGCCTCGCGACCGCACGCCGACGAGGCGTCGGCGCGGGGAGGAGCGCCCCTCGCCTCAGAGGAACTGGACCGCGGGCACCGTCTCCAGGCTGACCGTGCCGCCGGTCGCGATCCAGCGGAAGCCATCGATGAGCGCGGTCGAGTCGAAGCGATCGTCGCCGGTGTCGAACAGGATGAACCGGAGCGAGATCTCCTCGCCTCCATGCACCGGCGCGCGGGTCTTGAGCCACCGGGTGCCGCCGTCGCGGCGCGGGCTGAACCCCGTCCCCACGAGCTCGTCCGAGCCGAGCGGACATCCGTCGCAGACATCGAAGAACGCGATATTGACGCTGACCGGCCTTCCCTCCCCGTCGAACGAGAGATTGCCGTTGTACGACCCGGGAGGCGCGGGCGTCGCCAGCGCGACGAATTGATCGTTGAAGTCCTCGCAGACCCACTCCGGGTATTCGAACGTATAGAACTTGAAGAGGAACTCGTAGCCGGTCGCGTTCGTCGGCGCGCGGAGGACGACCTCGAGGCCGACGTCGTCGTTGATGAAGCTGGACGGAGGACAGGAAGGGTTGTCCTGAGGGAACCCGGGCGGCGCGGTGCCGGGACCATAACTCGAGCAGCTCCCGGACCAGCAGGCGTCGGGGTGGCCAGGCAGGCGCGCGCTCCCCGTCGAGAGCGCGAGCAGGCGCGCGCCGCCCTGCACGTGCACGTTGGGGCCGAACCCATCGAAGAGGCCTACCGCGGGCGACCGCTCTGCAGGCGAGCCGTCCCCGCGGACATACCTCGCGGAGAGCACGCCCCACCGCCTGTCCTCGCGAGACGCCACGGCACACAGGTCGATCGCCCTGGCCCCGTTCGCCGGATCGAAGTCCTCCAGCGAGAGACCCTCGTCGCACGGCGGCGGCACGTCGTCGATCACACCGTTGCAATCCTCGTCCGCCGGCGCGGGGATCTGGCCGTTCGCGTCAGGCTCGGTGACCTCGACCTCGATCGCGCCTGGATTCACATTTCCATCAACATCGTTGCAGTCGCCCTCCGCGGGCGTGAACCCGTCCCCGTCGCCATCCACGTTGGGATCGGTGACGGGGATTGCGTCACCGGGGCCGAGCCCTGGCTCGCCCGGCTCATCGAGCCCGCCGGGGCCGTCCTCGCCGATGGTTTCCGAGGGCTCCTCGCGCCCGTCTCCCCCACCCCCCGGCGCGGACGCGCCGCCCACCGCGGAGCACCCGAATGCGACGGCGAGCACCGCCATCACGGCCATGCCGGCGCAGGGGAGAGCCAACCGTTGTTCGATCATGCTGCACTTTGCCAGAGGGAACGGACCGACGTCGCGCGCAACCTCGAGCGGGCGAGCGCAACCTCGGTTCGAATGCGCGGGCAGGCACGCGCAGCTCAGGCAGATGCGCATCCTCGGGCGGATGCGCGATCGCCGGACGCGGGCAGGGTCGGGCGCCGCTGCCGGACGCGCTACATCCGCTCCGGCGCCTCGATCCCGAGCAGGCCGAGGCCCTTCGCCAGCACCTCCGCCGTCAGATCGCAGAGCGCGAGGCGCGAGCGGCGCACGTCGTCGCTCTCGGCCCGGAGCACCGGGCAGCGCTCGTAGAAGCTCGTGAACGATCCCGCGAGCTCGAACAGGTAACCGCACAGGCGGTGCGGCTCGAGCGTGGCCGCCACGTCCTCCAGCACGGCGCCGAACCGGAGCAGCTCCAGCGCGAGCGCCCGCTCCGCCGGCTCGCTCAGCACGATCCCGGCCTCGCGCGGCGACTCCACGCCGGCCTTCCGGAAGATCGACCGGATGCGGGCGTGCGCGTACATCAGATAGGGCGCCGTGTTCCCCTCGAACGCCAGCATGCGATCCCAGTCGAACACGTAGTCCTTGATCCGGTCGCTCGAGAGATCGGCGTACTTCACCGCGCCCACGCCGACCGACCGCGCCACGGCGTCAGCGGCCTCGGCGTCGAGGTCGGGGTTCTTCTCCCGCACCACCTTCGCCGCGCGCTCCGTGGCCTCGTCGATCAGGTCCGAGAGCTTCACGGTGTCGCCGCTCCTCGTCTTGAACATCTTCTTGTCGGCCCCGAGCACCGAGCCGAACGCCACGTGCTCGGCCCGGGCCGGCGGGGTGAGCCAGCCCGCCTCGCGCGCGGTCGCGAAGACCATCGCGAAGTGCTGGCTCTGCGGCGCGCCGACGACATAGACGATCCGGCGCGCGCCGACCGTCGTGAGGCGGTGGCGGATCGCCGCGAGATCCGTCGTGGCGTAGCCGTAGCCGCCGTCCTGCTTGCGCACGATGAGCGGCAGCGGCTCGCCGCCCTTGCCGGTGAAGCCGGCCGGGAAGACGCAGAGGGCTCCCTCGCTCTCGCGCGCCAGCCCCTTGCGACCGAGCTCCTCGACGACGTCGGGCAGCATCGGGTTGTAGAAGCTCTCGCCGGCGAAATCCGCGTCGGTCAAGGTCACGCCGAGGCGGCGGTAGACCGAGTCGAAGTAGCGCGTCGACTCGCGCACGAGCTGCCGCCAGAGCGCGAGGGTCTGCTCGTCGCCACCCTGGAGCCGCACGACCCGCCGGCGCGAGCGCTCGGCGAACGCCGCGTCGCCGTCGAACTTGGCGCGCGCCTGCCGGTAGAACGCGTTGAGATCGCCGACCGAGAGCTCCTGCGAGGCCGCGGCCTCGCCGAGGTCGAGCATGTGCTCGATCAGCATGCCGAACGGCGTGCCCCAGTCGCCGAGGTGGTTCTGGCGGATCACGCGGTGGCCGAGCGCCTCGAGCACGCGCGCGAGGGCGTCGCCGATGATCGTGCTGCGGAGGTGGCCGACGTGCATCTCCTTCGCGGCGTTGGGGCCCGAGTAGTCGACGATCACCGTCTCGGGCTCGGCCGCGGGCGCGATCCCGAGCCGCCCGCCGCCCGCCGTCTCGGCGAGCTCGCGCGTGAGGTACGCGTCCTCGAGCGTCAGGTTCACGAACCCGGGGCCCGCGATCTCGACCTTCCGGCAGATCCCGTCGAGCTCCAGGGCCGCCACGATCGCCGCCGCGACCTCGCGCGGCGGCCTGCCGAGGCGCTTGCCGAGCGCCATGGCGGCGTTCGCCTGGTAGTCGGCGTGGGTGGAGCGGCGGAGGGAAGGATCAACCGCGGCGTGCTCGGCGCCGAACGCGGTGGTGATCGCCGCCTGGAATGCGCGGGCGAGGGCGTGGACGGGATCGGCCATGGCGCATCCTTTGGCCCGGGCGCCCGGCCAATTCAATAGGCAAGCCGGCGCGGCCACGCCACATCAGCGCACCTTTGACAAAAATCGGGGTAGGCCGGACAGTTCACGCCTCACGTGAGCGCTTCCCCGCCCCCTGCCCCCGGCGATCCGCCGCCCGCCGCGAGCAACGCGCTCGCGGAGAACGCGGCGGCCCAGCTGGTCGGGACGGTCCTCTCGGACCGGTACCGGATCGTGGAGCTCGTGGCGACGGGCGGGATGGGCGCGGTCTACAAGGCCGAGCACCTGCTCCTGCGCAAGTGGCTGGCGGTGAAGCTCCTCCTGCCCGCGGCGAAGGGCTCCCCGGAGCTCACGGCGCGCTTCGAGCGCGAGGCGATCGCGGGCGCGCACATCCAGCACCCGAACATCGCCTCGGCGACCGATTTCGGCACGCTCCCCGACGGCTCCCGGTTCCTCGTCTTGGAGCACGTCCGCGGCACGACGCTCGATCGCATCATCAAGAAGGGCCCGTTGCCCGCCCCGCGCGCCGCGGAGATCGCGCGGCAGATCGCGGCGGCGCTCGCCGCGGCGCACGAGCGCGGCGTCATCCACCGCGATCTGAAGCCGCGCAACGTCATGGTCGAGGACGGCACTGACGCCGTGAAGCTCATCGATTTCGGCCTGGCGAAGGTGCCGATCGAGCGCCTCTCCACGACGGACGCGCACAGCAGCGAGGCGCGGCCCGACGCCGGCCGGATCACGCTGAGCGGCATGGTCTTCGGCACGCTCGCGTACATGGCGCCCGAGGCGGCGCAGGGCATGGATCACGTCGACGAGCGCTCCGATCTCTACGCGCTCGGGCTCATCCTCTACGAGATGCTCGCCGGGAAGCACCCGTTCGACGCGATCCTGCCCGTCGAGATCTTCCGCGAGCAGCTCCACACGGCGCCGCCGCCGCTCCGTCTGCGCGCCCCGGGCACGGCGGCGCCGCGCGAGCTCGAGGCGCTCGTGATGCGCATCCTGCGCAAGGACCCGGCGGAGCGCCCCGCGAACGCCCGCGCGCTGCTCGCGGCGCTCGACGCGGCCGTGCCGAGGTCCGAGGCGCTCGGCCTCCTCCCCTGGAAGGAGCCGCTCTCGAGCGGGGCGTGGCGGCTCAGCGACCCGCTGCGCGCGATCCCGCACGCCATGCCGCCCGAGCTGCCGGCAGGGCAAGACCGCGCGGGCGCGGCCGGCGGCGCTGCGGCCAGGGGCGGCGCGGCTGGCGGGGCGGCGACCGGCAGCGCCGAGGCCGACGCGTCCGGCCTGCAGCTCGGGGCCGCCGGGGCTGACGGCGAGGCGCCCGGGAAGGTAGCGCGCGGGGCGGCAGGAGGCCGGCCACGAGCGAGGAGGCGCGCGTGGGGCTGGATGCTCGGGGTGGCCGCCGTGGCCGCGATGGGCGCGGCGGGCGCGCTGCTCCTCGGCCGGCTGCCCGCGGGCGCAGACTGGCTGCGCGCGGGCGCCCCGGCGGCCGCCGGCCCGGAGCTCCAGGCGGCGCCCGCAGCGGCGCAGACGGCCCCTGCCGGGGCGCCGGCCGTCCAGGCGCAGGGGGCGCCGGCCGCCCAGGCGCAGGATGCCCTCGGCGCCCCGCTGCAAGCCCCCTCCGAGGCGCCCGTCGCGAGCGCCTCGGCCCCTGGCTCGGCCGACGTCGCGGCGGCGCTGGACGCGGGCGCGGCGGCGCCGGACGCGGGCGCGCCGGCGCTGGACGCGGGCGCGCCGGACGCGGGCGCGGCGCTCGCCGGCCCGGAGCCGATCGAGGCCGCCGGCCTCCCGGCCGAGCGCGAGCGCCTCGTGGCGGCGGTCCGGGCGAAGCGGTGGGGCGACGCGGAGAGCGCGCTGCTCACGCTGCTCGAGAAGGATCGCGCCGCCTTCGAGCAACGCGACGTGATGACGGCCGCGGCCGCCGTCGCCGTGAAGAGCTCGTACCGGACCGGCGGCCGCGCGGACGCGATCTTCGACGCGCTGGAGAGCCGCCTGGGCCCGGAGGGCCTCGACATCGCCTACGAGATCTGGAGCGGCTACGGGGGCACGCAGGGCGGAAAGCGCGCGGCCGCGCTGCTCCGCCGCCCCGAGGTGCTGAAGCGCGCGAGCGTCCCGCTGCGCATCGCCGTGGCGCTGCGCGAGGCCCCCTGCCGGCGCAAGGAGGCGCTCTTCGAGCGCGCGGCGCTCGAGGGGGACGCGCGCGCGCTCGTGTTCCTGGAGATGCTCCGCTCGTCGCAGTGCCAGCCGCGCATCGGGCAGTGCTGCTTCCACCACCACGAGGGGCTCGAGCGCGCGGTGCGCGCCCTGCGGGACCGGCTGCGCTACTGAGCCGACCGCGCCCGCGTGGTGCGGGCTCCCGGCGCGACGCGGCCCCGAGGGCCGCCGAGATGGGCTAGGCTCGCGCCGCCGGGTTCCACGGCGCCCAGGAGGCCAGAGCACGGCGACGGGGCGACCGTCGGCGCGCGGACGACAAGGACGAAGGATCAGGAATGAGCGACAAGACGAATGAGGAGATCTACAGGGCGTATCTGCTGGCTTACGCGTGCAGCGGCGACGCCTCGAAGGTCGCGGTGCTCCAGGACGCGCGCCCGCTGACGGCGGTGGTCGCCGCCGCGCTCGCCCTCGCCGAGCGCGACCGCCAGGCGAGCGAGCCGCCGGACACGTGGGATTCCCTGAGCGAGCGCCTGCAGGCCATGTTCGATGAGTTCGATCCGCACGGGTACGACCTGGCGGGCGGAGGCGACGAGTCGCTCGAAGACGACGAAGACGACGACGAGGACGAAGACGGCGACGAGCCGATCGCCTCCTGAGAGCGGCCCGAGGCGCTTTATCGAGGAGCGGGCGCCGGCGACACGGCCGTTCGCCCGGCGATCACGGGCGAATGGCCTTTCCTCACACCGCCTTCGCTCTGCGGTCGGCGGAGCTCACGACCACCCCATCATCCCCTCGGCGTTAACCAAGCTTCGCGCCGAGTTCTCCTATATCCGAACGTTCACGTTCACGTTGGTGAGCGGGGGCGGGCTTCGTGTCCTGAGCATGACCGAGCCTGGTTAACGCCGCAGATTATCGAGTCGCGGCGCGCGACGAGGCCTCCTCACCCCCCGAGGGTCGCGCCGTTCGAGGCGATGAGCTCACGATACCAGTGCGCCGAATCCTTGAGGACGCGCCGGCCCGTCGGGTAGTCGACGAAGACGAGGCCGAAGCGGTGTTTGTAGCCGTGAGCCCACTCGAAGTTATCCAGGATCGACCAGTGGAAGTAGCCGTTCACGATCGCGCCCTCGGCGATCGCCCGGCGCAGCTCGATCAGGTGGCGCGCCATGAAATCGATGCGCTGGGGATCATGCACCTTCCCGTCGAGCGAGATCCAGTCCCGGGTCGACAGGCCGTTCTCGGTGATCACGATCGGCCGCTTGTACCGCTCGTAGAAGAACCTGGGCCCCCAGTAGAGGCACTCGGGGGTGACCGACCACTCGAACGCGGTGATCGGGTGTCCCACCGGGTGGGGCACCACCTCGGCTGCGCCGTTCGCCCCGGCGCGCACCGGGACTCCCCAGTAGACGTTCACGCCGCAGAAATCGACCGGCTGCGCGATGATCTCCATGTCGCCGCTCCGGACCTCGGGCAGATCGTTCGCGAACAGGCGGAGCCCGTCCTCGGGGTACCTGCCGAAGAACACGGGATCCATCCACCACGTGTTGGTCCACGTGGTCCGCGCGTTCACCGACCACGTGGCCGCGCGCGCCGCCTCCAGATCCTCCGGCGACGAGGTCGCGGGGTATTTCACCTGCGCGACGGGCGCATAATAGACGTTGCTCCTCCCGGGGCTCGCCGCGCGGATGGCCTGCACCGACTTGCCGTGCGCGAGCAAGACGTGGTGGCAGACCCGGAGCACCTCGGCGAAGCGCAGCCGGTCGCCGGGGGCGTGGCGCCCCTCGTAGTGGCCAGCGCCGGCGAACACCTGAGGCTCGTTGAGCGTCATCCAGTCCTTCACCCGATCGCCGAGCTTCCTGACCACGACGCTCGTGTACTCGGCGAACCAGTCGGCGCTGTCGCGGTTCAGCCACCCGCCCTTGTGGTAGAGCGCGAGAGGAAAGTCCCAGTGGAACAGGGTGATGTGGGGCTCGACGCCCGCCTCGAGCAGCGCGTCCACGAGGCGATCGTAGAACGCGAGCCCGCGCTCGTTGACGGCGCCCGTGCCCTCCGGGAGGACGCGCGGCCACGAGGTGCTGAGTCGATAGGCGCGGAGGCCGATGTCGCGCATGAGGGCGACGTCCTCCTGGTACCGGTGGTAGTGGTCGCACGCGACGTCGCCCGTCTGGCCGTTCCACACGGCGTCCGGCTTCCTACAAAACATGTCCCACACGGACGGCCCCTTGCCGTCCTCGCGCGCGGCGCCCTCGATCTGGTACGACGCCGCGGCGGCGCCCCACAGGAACCCTTCCGGAAAGCCCTCTTCGCTCTGCTGTCGCGTCATGGTGGCCGCCACCATACCAAAGGCGGCCGCGTTCCGGCGCCGCAGCGCACCGCGGCGTCAGCCAGCGTCGCGCGCCTCGTAGCCGGCCTCGCGCGCGGCCGCGAGGAGGGCCTCCGCCGCCGCGCTCCCCTCGACGACCGCCTCTCCGCGCTCGAGGCTCACCTCGCTCACCCGCGTCACGCCAGGGACCTTCGCGAGGGCCTTCGAGACCGCCTGGACGCAGTGGCCGCAGGTCATCCCTTCGATAGCGATTCTGCGCATCTCCCCCTTATGCCCGCTCGATGCAGCAGCGTCAACGAGGGCACGCCGGTTGCGCCGGTTGCGCCGGTTGCGCCGGTTGCGCCCGCGTGATGTGCTCTCCAGCGTGACGGCTCTCGAGCACACGGCGCTTGTCGGCCACGGCGGCGTGCACATCATCGAGGGCGCCGGGGGGACGCGCCGCCATGCGCTCCACCTGGTCAAGCTGGTGGTGCCGGTCGAGGGGCCTCTCGAGATCGAGGCCGAGGTCGGGCGGCCGTTCGAGGTGCGCGCGCCCGTGCTCACCGGCGCCGGGGTCGCCCATTCCATCGGCTCTCCCGGCGCGACGGTGACGACCTTTCTTGCGCCCGAGGGGCTCGGCGCCGGCGCGCAGGCGGCCGCCCGCGGGCGGGTGCTCGTCCTCGAAGGCGCGCAGGCCGATCGGGCCCGCGCGGCGGCGCGCGACGTGCTCCGGGGCGGGCTCGATCACGCGGCGACGCACGCGCTCATGAAGGCGTGCGCCGGTGCGTTCGCGCCGGGCGGCCCGCCGGTCGATCGCCGCGTGCTCCGCGCCATGCGCCGCCTGGCGGAGCAGGCGCCGGGCCGCCCCGCGCTGGGGCCGCTCGCCGCCGCGGAGGGCCTCTCTCGCTCGCGGCTCTCCCACCTGTTTCACGGCGCCTTCGGCCACCCGCTGCGCGATTACGTGACCTTCCTGCGCGTGCGGACGGCCATCGGCGCGCTCATGGACGGCGCCCCGCTGGCGCAGGCGGCGCTCGCCGGCGGCTTCCACGACCAGCCCCACCTGGCCCGCGCGATCGTCGCCACGCTGGGCCGCACTCCGGGCTCGATCGCTCGCAGCCGCTTCGTACAAGCCGAGGCCACGGCCGGAGCCATGGTGATCCCCTGAACCCAAGGAGGATCCATGCCCCCCCGCGCTGTCGGCGCAGCCCGCGTCGCCCTCGGCCTCATCGTCCTGCTCGGCGGCATCAACGGATTCGTGCGCATCGTGCCGGTCCCCGAGCCGCTCCACCCGTTCATCCAGCTGCTTGTCGACAGCGGCTACATCCTCGCCGTCAAGGTCGTCGAGATCGCCGCCGCGGTCCTGCTCCTCCTCGACCGCCGCCGCCCCCTCGCGCTCGCGCTGTTATGGCCGGTCGTGGTGAACATCGCCCTGTTCCACCTGCTGCTCGACCCCCGCGCCAGCATCAACGCCGTCGTCCTCCTCGGACTGCTCGGCGCCCTCACCTGGCATGATCGCCACGCGTTCGCGCCGCTCCTCGCCGAGGGGCGATCCGGATCGCCCGCCCCGAAGGGCGACCCGGCGCGCGGAGAGCGCGCCTCGCTCGCCTAGAGCCCCATCACCTACGGCGCGATGTCCTGGAGCACGCCGTCGGGCACGAGGCGGAGCGAGCGAACCGCGCCCTCGCGCGCGAGCAGGAGGGCGCCGAGCACGCCGGCCTCGCTGCCCAGCGGAGAGGCGACGACCGGCACGTCCGCGCCGCGGACGGCGTGGCGCGGCAGCCCTTCGCGCACGCCTGCAAGGAGGATGTCGGGCGCGGCCAGCAGCTCGCCACCCAGCACGATGAGCTGGGGGTTGAGCAGGTTCAGCAAGACCGCGATGCCGCGCGCGAGCTGCGCGCCCGCGTCGTGGAAGATCGCGCGGGCGCTCTCGTCGCCGGCGAGCGCCGCGCTCGCGACAGCGCTGACCGCGTGCGGGCGAGCGAGCGCGGCGAGCTGGGGTGAGCGCGCCGACGCCGCCTCCGCGGCGCGCCGGAGCGCCATGACCGAGGCGAACGTCTCCAGGCATCCGCGGCGCCCGCAGCCGCAAGGAGGGCCGTCGTCCGCAACGCGGCAGTGGCCGATCTCCCCGCTGTACCCCTGCATCCCGAAGAACAGGCGTCCATCGGCGACGAGGCCCGCGCCGACGCCGAGCCCGACGTAGATCCACACATATGACGCGTGCCCCCGCGCCGCGCCGAGCTCCCCTTCCGCCACCGCCGCTGCCTGAGGCAGGTTGTACACAGGCACCTGCATGCGAAGCGCGCGGCTGAGCTCCGCGCGCACAGGGAACCGCTCCCAGCCCAGGTTGGGCGCAAGCACGCAGACGCCGCTCGGCCGCTCGATGAGCCCGGGCAAGACCGCGCAGGCGCCGCGCAGCCGCTTCCGCGGCACCCCACTCAGCTGCAGCACCTTCGGCAAGAGCTCGACGATATCGCGGACCGTCCGGTGCGGATCGCGCAGGACGGTGGGCTGCTCCAGCCGCGCCCGCAGCCGCCCGCGGGCGTCGGCCACGGCCACGGCCGTCTGCTCGACACCGATCTCGATACCGAGGAAGGCCGCGCTGTCGTCGTTGAACTCGAGGAGCCGCGCTGGGCGCCCGCCGCGCGATTCGGTCCCGACATCGCGGACGCTGCCGCTGTCGAGGAGCTCCTCGATGATGGCCGAGACCGTCGGCTTGGTGAGCCCGCTCAACCGCGCGAGGTTCGTGCGGGAGATCGGGCCGTGCTCTTGCACGAGGTCGAGGACGAGGGAGCGGTTGAGCTCCCGAGGGGTGCGGTTGTTCGCCGTCTTGTCGTTGGCACGGACCATTCGAGCAAAACCAGACTTAGCCGTCCTCCCGCAGCAAAAGCAAGGGGGGTCGCAACCGAGCTGTCACGAAAGCGCGCGCGGCGAGCGTGGTCTCCCGCGCGTCTCCGCGTCTCACCCGTGGTTCCCGGCGCTTCCACCCTCTCCCCGCACGTCTTCCCGCTTCCTCTCGTCCACCCTGCGCGTCGCTGCCTCGACGCCGCTCCACCCCGCGGCGCGTCGGCTTATGTCAGCATCACAATCGTCGCTGCCCGGACGGCCGCCGGCGCAGCGCCCCTCCGGCCTTCCACGTAGCAAACTGCCCCGCTTCGGGGGATGGGCTCCTACAGCCCGCACCCCCGTGTGGCGGAACGCCGCATCGCCGCATGTGAGGTGGAAACAGGGAGCACGCGGTCCTCTCGGCGTCCGACCCGCCCGGACCTGGCGATCGCCCCGCTCCCGCTCCCGCGACGCCGCGAAGCTCCGCGGCGGGCGGGCTCATCTCTTCTCCAAGGGAACACCGATTGCAGACGGCAACGAACGAGAAGCGGTGGATGACAGACGGCAGGCGCTCATCGGCAATCGACGCTCAATGAACGACAAACGGCAAACGCGGAAAGCGAGCAAACACCGGGTCGATGAGCGCAGACGCCGTGGGGTATGAAGGGGAGCGATCGTCAAGGCGCTGGAGTCCTGACATGCCGACGCACTGTCACCCCAGGTCGAGCCAGGGCTCGACGCGTTGGAAGACACGGCGACATCGCGCAGCGACGCGTTGCCCAGCTCGCGCGCGATGCGCATGGCCGAGGAGACGCCCGGAGCGCCGGGCCGCTTCCTCACGCTCACGAGGAGTTTTCACGATCATGAAGATGACACATGTTCTGGGTGCCGTGTTCGCTGTGACGCTCGCCGCCTGCACGGCGACATACGATGAGGCCGAGGTCACGGATGCGGAGGAGACCGGGGCCGCCGAGGGCGCGCTCGCGGTGAGCGACGTGGCGGCAGCACCGGCATATTTCGATCACGAGAGCGGCTTCACCCGCGCGCGGCCCGGCGGCATGTGCGGGGGCATCGCCGGCATACGCTGCGCGGCGGGCCTATATTGCGACTTCGCCCCCGAGGCGAGCTGCGGCGCGTACGACCGGAGCGGCACGTGCGAGCTCAAGCCCGACGCGTGCCCGCAGCAGTACGATCCGGTGTGCGGCTGCGATGGCCGCACGTACAGCAACGGCTGCGTCGCGGCCACGGCCGGCGTCTCGGTGAGGAGCGCGGGGGAGTGCGGCCCCACGATCGTTGGGATCGGCGAGAGCTGTGGCGGCTTCACCCTCGGCGGGCCGCGCGTGTGCGGCGAGGGGCTCTACTGCAAGTACGCGCCCTCCGCGATCTGCGGGCGCGCGGACGCCTCCGGCACCTGCGCGGAGAAGCCCGAGGTGTGCACGAAGGAGCTCGCGCCCGTGTGCGGCTGTGACGGCCAGACGTACGCCAACGCTTGCACGGCGGCCGCGAGCGGCACCTCCGTCGACGCGCGGGGCGCGTGCGCGGACGCGCCGATCGAGTGAGCGAGATCGCCGCCCCGCTCCGCGGCGGCTCGGGCGCGAGGAGCGCGGGCGGCGCGGCGCGCGCTCACGGCTTCTTCTCGACGGACTGCACGTCGAGCTGGATGAATTGACCGACGTACGGCTCGGGCGCCGGGGGGACGCCGTCCACGACCAGATGCTTGAAGTTGGCGATGCTGATGTGATTCGGATCCTCGCCCTTGAAGGACACCTTGGCTCCGCCCCGGATCGGAATGGTCTTCGTGTGGTCGATCTTGAACGTATCGTGCCCCACGGTGGGGCTATCGTTGAGCCAGTAGACCTCGGCCGGGTCGGAGACAGAGATGCTGTAGCGGTTGTACGTCGCGTTGTCGGGTGTACCGCCCACGCGGAAGTGCATGCCGTCGGACGTGCCGCCCTTGTAGGTCTCCGGCTCGACGACGCCGCGGAGCCGGACGGTCACCAGATAGACCGTGTCGGGCGAGCCGCCGAACGTCTTGGTCTCGTCGACCAGCGCCGAACACGCACACTCGTCGCTGTTGCCCGGGTCCTTGTCGCACGGCATCTCCCAGCGGAAGCCGTCGATGCTGTCGGCCGCGGCGAGCAGGTTTTCTTCTTGGCCGCCGCTGCCGCCGGCCCCGCCGCTGCCGCCGGCCCCGCCGGCCCCGCCGCTGCCGCCGGCCCCGCCGCTGCTGCTGGAGCTCGCGCTGCTGGAGGCGGTCGTGCTGGCGGCCGTCGAGGCTCCCCCGCCTGAACCCGCAGCGCTCGTCGTGCTGGCGCTGGCCTGGTCGTCCGCAGGCGGGTCGGCGTCGGAGCCGCAGGCAAGAAGGACCAACATCGCAGGAACAACGATCAGAGAGACTCTCATTTTACACCAGTCCGGCGAGGGCGCCGGCAGTTAAGGCTGGGGAGGCGAAACGTGGTTGCCCAGGTATCGCGCCTCGTTCGCGTGGCCAGTTCAGGTTCGTGAGCGGCCCGGTACCCTACCGGACGAAGCCAAAGGAGGATGTGCGCGACCCCAAATGTGAACGTTCACATGCCGGGCGTCAATTCCAATCGACCGACCCGCGGGGTTCCTCGATCGTGCGCGGGGCGCGGGACCGATGCCACGGTCCTGCGCCCGGGGTAGGATGCCGGCATCCTCGGGCGCCGCGCTCCGCCGCGCCGCCTTCACGCTTTGCAGCGAGGTCTGACGAGAGATCCTGGATCTCTGCCCGTCGAATCCTGTGGCCCGGAGGGGTGGAAGCGCGGCGCCGGCCTCAGGCTCCACGTCGGCGGCTCGTGGCAAGGCTTCTATTCCGTCGCCATGTATGGAGCGAGCTTCGGCGTCGCCCTCGGAGGCACGGGCAAGCACATCGCGTTCTGGGGAGGGGTCGATGGCTTCGTCGGCGTCACCGAGTTTGGCCTCCGCACCGTCATGATGCGCCCGAGCTTCGCGATGGCTGGCAGGATCTCTGACCTGCGCAACCAGGGACGGCCTTTGGCGCCGCGGCGCTACGCCCCTCCGCCGCCGGCGCTCCCCTCGCCGTGCCGGTGCACCCGCGCCCGCCGCTCCCGGTTCCTCGCCACCTTCGCCGCGCGGCTCGCCATGAGCTCCGGAGACGGCTTGCGCCCGAGGTGCGGCACCTGCTCCGCGTGGTGCTCGTCGAACGACCCCGGCTCGCTGCCGAGCTCGAAGATCGCGACCTCCCGCTGGCCTCGCTCGCCGAGGCGCAACGGCATCACCGCCGCGCCGATCCCCGCCCCGACGTAGACCGCCCCCTGGCCAGGCTCCCCCCGCTTGCGCGTGCCGTAGAGCCCGTGAATGTACCGGTGCCCCGCGATCTTGCCGATCGAGAGCTCGTTCAGGCGCGCGACCGTCACCTGGCCCGCGTGCGTGTGGCCCGACAGCACCAGCGGGATGCCATGGCGCCAGAGCCCGTCCGCTTCCTCGGCGATGTGCGAGAGGCCCAGCGTCGGCAGATCGCGCCGCATCCCCTTCACCGCCTTCTCGAGCGACGCGTGGCCCGTATACGCGTCGTCGAGCCCCACCACCTGGAGCCGCTCATGGCCCAGCGTGACGACCGTGCTCGCGTTGCAGAGCACCGCGGCGCCGCCCCGCTCGAGCGCGCGCTTCACCGCGTCGGCGCCCGACCAGTGATCGTGATTCCCCAGCACGGCGATCACCGGCGCCTCGAAGCCGCGCACCACCTCCTCCAGCTGATCGAGGTAGAGCTGGCTGTGACACACGAAATCGCCCGTGAGCACGACGAGGTCGGGCCGCTGCAGGTTCGTCAGCGCGACGGCCGCGCGCTGCACCCGCACCGACGTCACGCGACCGACATGCTGATCGGTCAGGTGGGCAATCCGGAGCGACGACATCTGATCCAGGTAGGCCGCCGGCCCCGCGAAGCGCCGGAGCCGGATCCCCATGGTCGGGTCCGCTCCCTCAGACGCTGGCGCCCCCCCGGAGGCGCCAGCGCCTCGCGTGAAGAGCCTCCGCCACCGCTCCCTCGCAGGTACTGCGCTGCTCACGATGGCCGAGTGTAAGGGTGAGGCTGAATGGCCGCCACCTTTTCTTTCGTCGAAGACGCCTTGACACCCCGGTTCAGCGGAGCGCAGCAATTGGTCGACGTGCGCACATGGGCGAGGTGCGCGTCGCGCTCGCCGCCGTCCGCCAGGCTGTACCCGAGACAGCGCCGATCTTGGAAAACTCCGCGCTCGTGCGACTCAGGCATCCATCATCGCGCCTGAGCTCGTCGGATCAGGTCGCGATCGATGGATGCCAGGGTAGGACAGCCGGCGAGCGCCATGGCGATCGAGAGCTCGTCGCGCAACCCCGCGAGCACGCGCGCGACGCCCTCGCCGCCGAGCGCGGCGAGCCCCCACAGGACTGGGCGTCCGACCAGCACCGCGCGGGCGCCGAGCGCGATCGCCTTCAGCACGTCGGTACCCCACCGGATACCGCCGTCCATCAGCACCGGGCACCTCCCGGCGACCGCGTCGGCGATCGCCGGGAGGGCCTCGATCGTCGCGGGGGCGCCGTCGAGCTGCCGCGCGCCGTGGTTGGAGACGACGACGCCGGCGGCGCCCGCCTCGAGCGCGCGGACCGCGTCGTCCGGCCTGACGATGCCCTTGAGCAGAATAGGGAGCCTCGTGAGCGAGGCGAGCCACCCGACGTCGCGCCACGTCAGCGAGGCGTCATGTCGGGAGGCGACGTAGGACGCGAGCAGAGAGCCCCGCTCCTCGGCCGGCGCGGCCGCCGTGGCGTCGACGAGGTTCGCCATCACGAGCCCCTCGGGCAGCGCGAAGCCGTTGCGCACGTCCGCTATCCGGCGGCCGAGGACCGGTGTGTCGACGGTCAGCATCAGCGCCCGGTAGCCGGAGGACTCGGCCCGCTCGACGAGGGCGCGCGTGAGGCCGCGATCCTTGTGGACGTAGAGCTGGAACCACTTCGGCCCTGGAGACGCGCCCGCGACCGCCTCGAGGCTCGTCGTCGAGAGGGTGGAGAGCGTGAAGATGGTGCCGAGCTCGGAGGCCGCCCGCGAGGAGGCGATCTCCCCGTCGGGGTGCGCGAGGCGCTGATAGGCCGTCGGCGCCACGAGGATGGGGAACGGCACCCTCGTGCCGAGCACCGTCGTGCTCATGTCCCGCTCGGCCACGTCGACGAGGACGCGGTAATGGATCTCGAGGCGGCGGAAGGCGCGCCGGTTCTCGCGGAGCGTGCGGCCCTCGTCGGCGCCTGATCGGTAGTAGTCATAGGCCATCTTCGACAGCCGGGCGCGCGCTGCGCGCTCGAAGTCGTCGACGGTGAGCAGCGACGGAGCGGGGCGAGGGTCTTGCACGGTGTTCTCCTGGAGATCCCGGCGGCGCGTCCCGACCGCAGGGGGCGCCCATCCTACCAGCTGGCCCCGCGACCAGCCGGCTGGCGAGCGCGCTTCCCCGCAGCCCGGCGCGGCCGCGGCGCCCGTGGGAGCTCGGCCGCGCCGCGCGAGGGGCGCGTCCACCACCGGACCTCCGGGCGGCCGCCCTCGAGCAGGGGCGCAGGCCTCGGTCTCAGTTGCAGGCGGCGAACTGCCCGCTCGCGGGCTGGTTTCCGGCCTTGAGCTCCAGCATCGCTTCCACGGTGGAACCGTTGATATCGGTCGCGCGGACGTGGTACGGCGCATTCCCCATGTTCCCGTCGCCGACGACGAAATAGTTGTACGGCTCCCGCGTGGCCGTCTTCCACGTGCCGTTGATCTCCACCTCCAGCTTTTCGATCGGGTGCGCGTGCCCCTCGACGAGGATCTGGTTCCAGGCCACGTTGGTCGGCTCCTTGAGCCGGAAGGAGACGGCGCCCGTCGTCGGGCACGGGATGTACCGCCACGAGATCTTCCCCGCCGCGCCGCCGTTCGTGGTCCCCAGATACCCCTCTCGCTCTTCGCCGATCTTGAGAAAGGCGTTCTTGCTGAGATCGATGTGGCCCGTCTTGCACTTCGGGTTCGTGGCGATCGGGCACTGGTCCACGACCATGGCCTGCACCTTGCGCCCGTCGTCCCGGGAGACCTCGACGCACGCGCCGCACATCGCCGCCGCGTTGTAGTCGGCGGTGTTCATGGCGGCGAAGTACTGGCCTCCGCCGAACGGGACGTGCCCGACGACGTCCGGGTTGCGCCCGACGATCGGGTAGCTGCAGTTCACCTCGGTCGAGCCCATGTCGAGCGTGTAGAAGGTGATGGATCCGTTCGCGTACTCCGCGGGATAGTCGCAGCTCACCGGCTCGCTGCCCGTCCCCGTCGAGGTGGTCGCGCCGGTGCTCGTGGCGCTGGGATCGCCGCCGCCGCCGCCGCTCGTCGAGGAGGTGGAGCCGGCCGTCGTGGAGCTGCCCGGACCAGCGCCCGCGCCCGTCGTGACGCCGTCCCCGCCCCCTGCGCCTGTGCCGGCGCTGGCGCTGGCGCCGACCGCGCCCGCGCCCCCCGGCCCGCCGGCGGCGGACGAGGCGCTCTCCGCGCTGCCGGCGTCACCGCCGCCGCCGTCGCTGCAGCCAGCCACGCCGAGCGCGATCAGCGACACGAGCGGCCATGAAATGCCCCTGGGCATAGAACCTAGCTTCATCTCGACTCCTTAAGATTTACGATAGGAATGGATTCGCGAATCCACGCGGTTGGCTTATCACGGCCCCGCGGCGCGCTGCTCGATGAAGGTGCCGGCCGCCGTCGTGTACGCGATCCACAGCGAGCCGCCGCGATCCGCCTCGATCGCCACGTGCTTGAACGACTTGCCCTCCACCGCGACGCAGCGCGCGTGAAACCGCCCTTCGCCGTCGAGCTGCCCGAGCTCGAGCGCGTGGCGCGCCCCGGGCTCGCGCGACACCGGCCGGACCCGGGCCACGTGGATCGGCGAGACGCCCTGCGTGGCCGCGATCGGCGCGGGGCTGAGCCCGTTCGGGTAGAGCGACCAGACCGCGGGCATGTCGTCGCGCGGCGCCTCGTCGACGCGGATCGCCGCCATGCCGAACGCCGAGATGTCCTTCGCCGCCGGCAGGAGCACGTACGCAGGCCCCGAGGCGCCGATGGCGAGCGCGCCGCCCATCCGCGATTCCCCCGCGTCGCCGACGAAGACGACCGCGTCAGGGCCGAGCTCGAGCTTGCCTTCCGCCGTGAGCCCCAGCGTGCGGGCGTGCACCGGCGTCAGCGCCGAGCGCGCGTCGATGTACATCGCGAGCGCGCCTCCCTTCCAGGGCGACAGCGCGACGAAGGTGGCGCCGCTGCCCTCCTCGGAGAGCGGCACGGCGGCCCCGTCGTCGAGCACAGCGAAGGCCTGCGTCACGGCGCCCTCGCTCGTCTTCCGATCCGAGAGAAAGGCGAGCAGCGTGTGCCCTCCGGGCAGCGCGACGGCGGAGATCCCCGTGCCGCGGCGCCCGGCGCCGATGGGCGGCCCCTCGCCGCCGCCGAGCGGGGTCCTCCGGATCGTGCCGCCGTGATCCATGCAGTACACGAACCGGGAGGCCACCACGCACGCCGGCCACGAGGCGCGCGCTGGATCGCCGGCGCCCTCCCCGGCGTCGGGCGCGGCCTCCGCGGGCGGAGAGCCTGGCGCGGTGAGCCCACCGAACGACGGCGCGACGTGCTGCGCCACGCCGTCGCGGTTGAAGATCACCCGGAAGTCGGCGCGCTCCGCCTCGTCGGGAGACCACAGCAGCGCCGGCCCACGGAGCGAGAGCGAGAGCGGCCCTCGGCGCAGCTTGCAGCCTGCGCCCAGCGCGGCGGCGTCCGGAGCTGCCGCGTCTGGCGCGGCGGCGTCCGGTGCTGCCGCGTCCACCGCTGCCGCATCTGCCGCTGCTGCGTCCGCCACCCCGGCGTCCAGCGACAGTGCGCTCGCGGCGCTGGCCGCGCTCGCGGTGGGCGCAACGGAGGGCGCCGGCGCCACAACACCCGCGTCGGGCGCCGGCCCGGCGCCAGGTGCACCCGAGCCGTCACGGCAGGCGGCGAGCGCCGCCAACACGAGCACGCGCGCGCCCAGGGGGGGATAGCTCACCACCGCAGCCCGACTCCGAGCAGGGCCAGGATGTTCCCCGAACGCATGCGGAAGCTATCGGGCGGACGGCGTGTAGCGTCAACCCGGGAAGCATCGCCGGATGCCGTGACGACCCGCGGATCGAAGGGGGAGTCCATGCGAAGCGCCAAGGCTGGTGCTCTCACCACCGCTGCTGAATCGGTCCCGCGAAGGAGGGGAACGCTATGACGAATCGAACGATCCCCAGCAATCACCGCGTGAGCTGCCTCCTGGGGAGACGCGCGATCATATCGAATCGTTCGAGAAGACCGGCGCGCGCGGCGACACCGGCGGTCCGGCGCCGGGGAGCTCGACGGTGAACGTGGCGCCGGCGCCGGGCGCGCTCTCGACACGGATCGAGCCGCCGTGCGCCTGCGCGATCTGGCGGCTGATGTACAGGCCGAGCCCCAGCCCGCCGTAGTGCCGTTCGGACACGGCGCGCTCGAAGCGATCGAAGATCCGCTCCTGGCGCGCCGGGTCGACGCCGATCCCGTGATCCTTCACCGAGAGCCGCGTCGTCCCGGCCTCCTCGCCGAGGACGATCTCGATGGGCTTGCCCGGGCCGAACTTGATCGCGTTGGCCACGAGGTTCGTGACGATCTGGTCGACGCGGGAGCGATCCCAGGAGCCCACGTTCCGGCCGCTGATCCTCAGCGAGACCGAGCAGCCGGCGCGCGCCAGATCCAGCTCGAACCGCGCGATCACGTCGCGCACGACCACGCCGAGGTCGACCTCCGCGAGGTCGAGCGAGACCCGATCCGTGTCGATCCTCGAGACCTCGAGGAGCTCGCGGTTCAGGCGGGCCAGGCGCTTCACCTGCCGCAGCGCGCGCTCGACCTGCCTGCCCATCGCCGGCGGATCGCAGGGCCGACCCGAGCGAAGGCTCCTGTCCATGGCCTCGAGCGAGAGCGTGAGCGACGTCATCGGCGTATTGAGCTCGTGCGTCGCCACGGTGAGGAACTCGTCCCGCATGCGGATGGCCTCCTGGGTGGCGCGGTACAGCCGCGCATTGTCGATCGCGAGCGCGGCCCTGTGCGCCACGTGCTGGACGATCTCCAGGTCGGCCTCCCCGTAGCAGCGCCCCGGCGCGGACGAGACGACGCTCAGCGCCCCGATCGGCCGCCCCCGCGCCATGAGCGGCACCACGATGAGGCTCTGCACCCCGAGCTCGTGGATGAGCCTCGCATGCTCGTCGTCCTCGCAGTATTGCCGGAGCTCTTCCTCGGAGCACCCGGAGACAAGCAACGGCTCACCACGCCGCAGCGCCCTGGCCGCCGGATGGGGCGAGTCCAGGGCAGAAGAATACCGACGCCGCAGCTGCTCGATCAGCGACTCCTTGGCGGAATCCCTGTGCGCCCAGAGGCTTCGCCGGATCTGCTCGCCTTCGACGACATCGGTGATGCACCAGTCGCAGAGCGATTGCACCGCGAGCCGCGCGACGCGCGCCAGCGTCTCCTCGTAATCGAGCGATCCGGAGAGGATCTCCCCGGCCTCGGCCAGGAAGGCCGCGCGCCGCTCCGCCGCCTCGGCCCCCGTCCTCGCGGCCTGCTCCTTGGAGAGGAGCCGCGCGTTCTCCAGGGAGATCGCGGCCTGCGCGGCGAGCAGGGACAGGGCGGTGAGCCGCTCCGGCGGGAACGCGCCGGCGAGAAGGTCGTTCTCTAGGTAGAGCAGGCCCGCCACCTCCGCCTGCCTCAGGATGGGCATGCAGAGGACCGACCTGGGCTTGCGCCGCGCGAAGTACGCGTCGCCGGAGAACTTGCCGTCGAGAGCCTCGGTAGGGCTCAGGATGACGCGCTCCTTCGTCCTTTGCACGTAGCGGACGAGCGACATGGGGACGCGCTGTGAAGCGCCCTCCCCAGAGCGCGGGAGGAGGGTCTTTACCTCCCCGCTCTCCTCCAGGATGGCCTCGGCTCCGAAGGAGAGGCGCTCGTCCTGGTGCAGGACGAGACAAGCTCGCTGCGCGCCGCCCTGCTCGAGGACGACCGTGAGCAGCGTCCGCAGGAGCTTGTCGAGGACGATCTCGCTCGAGAGGGTCTGCGACGCCTTGATCACCGAGAGCTGGTCGAGCTGCTCGAACCGCGCCGCGAAGGAGGCGGTCGGGGCGAGCGGCCTCGCGTCCCAGAGACGCGGATTCCGCTGATCGATGTGCCGGACCTTGCCGTCCGCCCCCCAGCGGACATAGCAGGCGCGGGCCTCGCGGAGGTAGGTGTCGGCGATCAGCTCGAACCCTCGCTCCCGATAGAACCCCGACGCGATCTCGTAGGCCAGCGCCTCGTGGTGGACGAAGCCGCTCGCGCGCCCGGCGCGGATCGCCTGCTCGTAGAGCTGGGCAGCGTCGTCCCATGCGCCGCGGAGACGCGCGATCTCGGCGCCGATCAGCGCCGCCCGGTCGCGGAAGTTCTCGGGGCAGCTCTCCGCCCAGGTGTCGATCTGCCTCTGGTGGGCGGCGAGCGCCTCGAGGTGCCGGCGCCGCTCGGCGGCGTCCGCCGCGCGGCAGCGCGCCGCCCGCGCGAGCGCTCCATAGAAATGGTACTCGGCCACCTCGAAGAACGAGCCCGACGTCCAGAGGAGCGGCCGCGCCTTCTCCGCGGCCTCGAGCGAGCCGTCGAGATCGCCCGCGAGGAAGCGCGCTTGCAGCTTGCGTATCCAGTACCAGCAGGTGGCGATCGCGAGGCGCGGATCGCCCTCCAGGCGCCGCTCGAACCGGCGCTCGTCGAAGTCGACGTCGCTGAACGAGGAGAGATCGGGCAAGAGGCCCCGGAGGGCCCGGATGAGCCTGAGCTGCGCGGTGACGATGTCGACCTCGAGGCCGAACCGCGCCCGCCGCACGAAGTCGAGCGCGCGCTCGGCCTCGCGCTGCACCTCGCCGAGGGGCTCCCCCGCGGCGAGGAGGATCGTGATCAGGCCGTTCTTGTTGTACGAGGCGTACGTGATGTCCCCGGTCTCCTGCCCCGCCTCGAAGCCCCGTCGCAGGAGCTCTAGGCCGGCGCGCATGTGCCTCACCCACGGGTTGACCCGGTGACCGAAGCCCAGGTAGACGAGGGATTTGAAGCGCAGGGCCCCGCGGCGCTCCAGGAGATCGAGGCCTAGCCTGCCGAACCGGTAGGCCATGCGGTAATCGCCGAAGCGCGGCCCGAGGAGCATGCCGAACCAGGTGTAGGCGATGCACGATGCATCGCAGTTGCCGCGCTCGAGGCAGAGGGTCGTCATTCGCGTCACGACGAGGCAATTCAGGTTCGCGTCGGTGAACAGCGCCGGCGACTGCGCGTGGGTCAGGACATCGAGGGTCGCGCGGCACTCCGGGTCCGTCATCTGGGGTGAGTCGATGAGGTCCTCGACCGAACGGCTCCCGAGCAGCTCCCAGACGCGCTCGTATTCCTTCTGTACCTCCTCGTCCGTGGGGTGCGGCGACCACGTGACGCCGACGCGGCGGAGGTAGTCGAGGCCCACGTCGACGCCGCGATCGCTGCGGTCCATGGTCGTGTAGAGGCCGAGGCGCACGCACGTGACGGCGGCCAGATCGACGAGGCTCGCGGCGCGGCGCGAGAGCGCCGAGAGCCGCTCCTCGGCCGCCGAGAGATCGCCGGTGAGGTACTCGCACTCGGCCCGATGGAGCTCGAGCTCGAAGGTGAGCTCGTACCGTCGCTCCCAGCCATCCTCCGGGAGCAGCGCCCTGCCGGCGGCCAGATACCTCAGCGCCAGGACGCAGGCGTTCGACCCCCTGGCGCGCTTGCCCGCGATGAGGTTGAGCTCAGCCACCCGCTCGCGCTCCGCCCGTGATGTGATCAGCGGAGCGCCTCGGTCGAGCTGATTGACGATCTCGAAGATCTTCTCCTCGAGCGCCTCCGGCGCCGCGCGCGACGCGAGCAGCCGGCCGATCCCGAGGTGCACCGCCGGCCGCTCGCCTTCGGGGATGAGCGAATAGGCGGCCTCCTGGACCCGGTCATGGACGAACCTGTACGAGGCGCCCCTGCGCAGGACCAGCCCCGCGCGGACGGCATCCCAGAGGTCCGCGTGTGTCTCCTCCACCGAGCTGCCGCGGACCATCGCGAGGAGGTCGACGCCGGCGGCGCTCCCGAGACAGGCGAGGTGCTTCAGCGCCTCCTGGGCGCCCGGAGGGAGCCGCACGAGCTTGCCGACCATCAGGTCGATCACGTTGTCCGTGAAGCCCTTGTCGCGGATCTTCGCGACGTCCCACCGGAAGCGCTCGGCGCGCTCGTCGAGCTCGATGAGCCGCTCCTCGTGCAGCGCGGTGAGGAACTGGATCGCGAAGAAGGGGTTGCCGGCCGTCTTCTCGTGGACGAGGGCCGAGAGCTGCGCGGCGTCCTCGCTGCGGCAGCGGAGCGCGTCGCCGACGAGCGCGCCGAGGTGCTCCCGGGAGAGCGGGCCGAGCACTATGTCCGAGACGCGCGCGCCGTCCTTTCGCACCTTGTCGAGCGCCATCATGAGCGGGTGCGAGGGCGTCACCTCGTTGTCGCGGTACGCGCCGACGAAGAGGAGGTGGCGCGCCTCGGGGTGGGTCATCAGATCATGAAGGAGCCCGAGGCTCGCGGGGTTGGTCCACTGGAGATCGTCGAGGAAGAGCACGAGCGGGTGCTCCTTCCGGGCGAACGCCCCGATGAACCTCCGGAACACGACGCGGAACCGGTGCTGCGCCTCGGCCAGCGGGAGCTCAGGGACCTGCGGTTGCCGGCCGATGACGAGCTCGACCTGCGGGATGACGTCCACGATGAGCTGTCCGTTGGGCCCGAGCGCGTCGAGCAGCCGCTGCCGGAGCGCCGCGATCCGATCCTCGGGCTCGGCGAGGATCTCGCATACGACGTCCCGGAAGGCCTGGACGAGCGTGAAGTGAGGGACGCCGCGCCTGGATCGTTCGAATTTACCCGAGAGAAACAGGGCCCGTTCCCGGACGATCGATCTGTAGAGCTCGTGAACGAGGGCCGACTTTCCGCTGCCGGAATAGCCGGAGACCAGGACGAGCTCGGGGACTCCCGTGTCCACGACGCGCTCGAACGTGCGCCGCAACGCGCTCACCTCGCGCTCGCGGCCATAGAGCTTCTGCGGGAGCTGGACGCGGCCGGAGATGTCGCGCTCGCCCAGGGAGAACGGCTCGATCCTGCCACACGCCCGGTGCTGCGAGAGGCACCGATCGAGGTCGTGCCTGAGGCCGCGGGCGGTCTGGTAGCGATCCTCCGCCATCTTGGCGAGGAGCTTCAGGACGATCGCCGAGAGGACCTCGGGCACCCCGGGGACGACCGCGGAGGGCGGCGGCGGGGCGAGGGCGACGTGGCAGTGCACCCACTCGAGCGGATCCCGCGCCTCGAACGGCAGGCGCCCCGTGAGCATCTGGTAGAAGGTGACGCCGACCGCATAGAGGTCTGCGCGGCCGTCGATCGCCCGATTCATTCGCCCCGTCTGCTCCGGAGACAGGTACGGCAAGGAGCCTTCGATGAGCCGGGGAGTCCCCACCGGGGGCTGCTCGCGGGGGAGGCGGGAGGCAAGGCCGAAGTCGGCGAGCTTCACCTCGCCCGTGGTCGCGTTGACGAGGATGTTCTGGGGCTTGAGATCCTTGTGGAGGATGTCCCGCTGGTGGAGCTCCGCCACACAGGTGACGAGACGCACCGCGAGATCGAGGAACCGCCCGGCGCTCATGGGCGCGTCGAGGAGGATGAGGTGATCGAGCGACTCGCCGCCGAAATCCTCCATCACGAGCGCCTGCAGCCCCTCGAACGTCTCGAGGGCGAGCGGTTCGACGAAGGCCTCGTGGCGGAGAGCCTTGCCCATCGTGTACTCGCGCCGGAGTCGCTCGATGTCCTGCGAGCAACCGCTCCTCGGGTCGATGACCTTCAAGATCACCGGGCGGCCATCGGCGCTCCGGACCGCGCGAAGCAGGCGGGTTCTTCCGTCCTCGTGGAGGGTCCCGGTGATCGTGTACGGGGAGGGAGCGCCCATCTCCCTGGGCAGCCTCACGAGGACGACACGCCTCGAATCGCTGGCGCCGGTCGGCCGGGCGGAACATCGGGATCGTCGGCGACCCCGGAGCTGCCGAGCCCGTGTGCCGCCTCGAGGGGGCTCAGCCACACAACCGGCGCGCACACACGGCTCCCGCCGGACACCGCGCCGCCCGCCCCGTGCTCCCGCGATCGTGACATCGTCAGACCCCTCCCGTATCGATACACTATCGATACCACGAGGACCCCGCTGCGCCCGCCCCTGGACGGACGGCGACTGCAGGAGGGGATTCACGAAGCGATCGCTCGGCTGCTCGGGCCGCCGGTCGCACCGGACGGGCGAGCCAGCCTGGGTCGATGGTCGGATCAGGATCGGGAATCTAGAAGGCGAACGGCACGTCGATCTGCAAGATCTTGTGCTCTGACGCCTTCATCGGATCATCGAGCCCCATCGCGAACGCGACGCCGGGGCGCAACCACATCTTCTCTCCCAGCTTGAAGTGGCCGCGCGGCCCCACGGCCACCGTCGTCGTCTCGCGCGTCGCGCGGGAGGCGTCCTTCTGCACGGAGACCGGCGTCGAGAGCCAGCGCTGGTGCCGGAGCTCGGCGCCGATCGACAGCATCGGGACGACGAAGTAGCCGAGGTGCACGCCGGCGGTGAAGTTCGTCTTCGACGAGTCCGGCTGCGCGTCCTCCCCGCGGACCCGCAGGAGCTGGAGCACCGTGGCCTCGACCTGCGCGGTGAAGCCGTGCGCGACATAGGCGAACCCGACGCCCGGGAAGACCGTGAGGTCGTTGACGGCGAACATCGCGTTATCCATCGCCGAGCGGGCGTGGATCCCGGCCGTCCTCGCGGGGCCCATCTCCGGGCTCGGCGTGTTGCCGCCGCCAGAGCCCACGGGCACCGTGAGGCCAAGGAACAGGGCGAGTCGCAGCTCCGGCGTGAGCTTCAGCGCGTAGGTGGCGCCGACGACAGGGTTCATGAACCCGAAGCCCGAGTCGCCCGCAGGCGGGGAGTTCGAGACGACGCCGAGCCGCACGAGCGGGGCCAGATCGTCGGTCACCTTGTAGCTGAAGAGCAGCGTGGACGCGACGGTCGAGCCGGAGGAGCTCGCGGAAGGAGCCCTGTAGAAGGCGATCGCGGTGTCGGAGCGCACGACGGACACGGCGACCACCGGACGGAGCTGAAACGGCAACGAATACGGAGGCGGCTTGGGCTTGTCCGCCGGCGGCTCCGCGGCGGCGGGCTCCGTCGCGGGCTGAGCCGACGCCTGAAACGCGGGCAGACAAAGGAGGCTCGCGCCGAAGAACACACGGAACAACGGACGACATGGATGCTTGTTGGTCATGGGCAGCGCAGGGGGGTTGGGCTTCAGGACAACCGCTGTGGCCTCGTCGCCGACGCAACGAGACGGCCTTCGGAACTGCCGTCGGCTCTGCTGAGCCTGCTCCCACTCTCTGCGCAGAGAGGTTTCGCAAAGATGACAGGGACGAAATGATGGCGCCTGTTCGACACCTCTGTTCGCCGGAGATGTCGTTACCTGCGCGCCGCGGAACCTCGGAGAAACCTGCCGGCCATCAAGACGAGCCGCGGGCGAGCGATGCGCGGAGCGCCGATCCGCCGCCGCGGCCGGGCCTCACCGCTCGAGCACCGTGATCGACCGATCCCAGTACGACGCGACCACCGCCCGCGCGCCGTCCTTCGAGACCGCCACGGCGCACGCGCCCTTGCCCGTGGGCAGCGACGCGACGACCCTCGGCGGGTCGCCCGCGATGACCGCGACGCCGCTGCCGACCGGCGGCCACTGGGTCCCGCCGAGCGCCACGAAGAGCGTCTTCCGGTCGGGCGACGTCACGCCCGTCAGCGGCACCCCGCGGAGCGGGAGCGTGCTCTTCACCTGCATCGTCGACAGGTCGATGACGCTCGCGGTCCGCGCCTCGGCGTTGAGCGTGATGCCGTACCGGTCCTCATCGAGCAAGAAGCCCGCGGTCGGCCCGACGCCGACGGGCGTCTTCCTCGTCTCGGTCACCCCGGCGACGCTCAGCAGGATCGCCGTGTTGGACAGCCGATCCGGGAAGAACACGGCGCCGCCGTCCCGCGTGATGTCGCCCTCGCGCGGCTCGCGCCCGACCGCGATGCTCCGCCGGGTCGCGCCGAACGGCGACTCGCTCGGGTCGAACAGGTCGATCCACGCGCCCGCCGGCCGGCCCGCGTGCGTCAGCGCGCCGAGCGCCGCGATGTAGGGGCGCCCCTCGGCCTGCACGAGGAACAGCTGCCCCGTGGCGTGCGGGAGCGTGATGTTCGCGAGCCGCACCCCCGTCGGCAGCTCGAACTTCGTCACGCGCTTCGTGTCCGTCGTCGCCGCGACCACCGTCCTGCCGTCCGGCAGCGCCACGATGTCGCCCGGCGTCCGGCCGACGTCGAGCAGGACCGGATCGCGATCCCACGCGGTCGTGTCCATCACCGGGATCCGCGCGGCGTCCTGGTGCCGCAGCACCGCGACGTAGCGGTCGAACAGGAGCCGGATGTGGTCGCCCTGCGCCGGCATCGACGCCTTGTGGATGAGCTCGCCGCTCTGGAGCTTGTACTCGCGCAGCGAGGCGTCGTCGGCGCTGACGTAGATCGACGCGCCGCTCGGGTTGAAGACCACGTCGAGCGGGTGCACGTCCCCGATCCGGAACTCGCGGGCGCGCCAGGGGCCCTTCGGCTCCGCCGGGGGCGGCGCGGGCTCGGCGGCGTCGGGGCCGAACGCGGCGGGGTCCGGCGCGTCGTCCGCCGTGTCGCGCGCGGCGCGCGAGGCGGCGCCCTCCGGCGCGAGCGCGGTCAGCGGGGGCGCCTCGCCGACGGGCGACTTCAGGCTGGTCAGGGTGGCGATGATCACGGCCGCGACGCCGCTCGCGACGGTCACCGCGGCCCGCGCCAGGCGCGGCTCGCGGCCGGAGAGCGACCCCACGGAGCCGCGGTGGCGCTCGCCGAGCCACCCCTTGCAGGCGCGGCACTTGCGCGCCCCCTCGACGATCCGCGCGCCGCATCTCGGGCACGGGACGCGACGCTCGCTCATTGCAGCACCCATGCGACCTTGGCGCGATCGCCGAGCGCGAGCGCCGAGCCGCCGTCCGGGGCGAGCCGCACCCGCGTCGGCTCGCCGCCGAGCGGGTGGACCTTCGCCGCGTAGCTCTTCAGATCGACAAGGGCCACCGAGCCCGCCCCGTCGCCGCTCAGCGCGACGACCGCCTGCGCCCCGTCGGGAGCGACGGCCATGTCGAGCGCGCGGCCGGGGAACGTGACGGCGCGGAGCAGCTCGCGCTTCGACAGATCGAAGACCTGGATCGCCCGCCCCTCGTTGCACCGCACGATCGCGCGCCGGTCGCTCCGGACGAGCGCGATCTGCTCCGGCTCCCGGCACGTCGTGATGCGCGCCTCCTGCCGGACCGCGCCCGACGGGAGCCAGGTGAGCGGCACCAGCGTGTTCTCGGCCCGGAGGGCCACGAAGCCCGCCGAGCCGTCGGGGATCATGAGCGCGCTGGCCGGGTTGCCCACCATCGAGGTGCGCACGCGATCCTGCTCCGAGCCGAGCCGGCTCGGGTCGAACGGATAGGCGACGCCGCCCGACGGCTCGCGCTGGCCGGGCAGCGGGACCTGGCCCGTCGTCGTGATCGCCCGGCTGCCGCTGTCGTCCACGGCCACGGGGCCCACGGCGTCGTCGCCGAACTGGATGCGCTCGATCTCGGCGTGGTACTCGGTCGCGAGGATCGCCACCGCGTGCGCCGCCGGCAGCGAGGCGAGCGCGCGCCGGCCCGAGGCGCCGACCTGGATGTCGCCCACGGCCTCGCCGAGCTCGATCGTCTTGAGCAGCCGCGTCGTGGCGGCGTCGACCACGTAGATGCGCGAGGACGCGGTCGCGTAGACCACGTCGCCCACGCGGTGCAGGCGCCGGACGTGGGGCGCCTCGGAGACGAGGCTCAGCGCCTGGCCGGTCCGGGAGCTGCGCACCTCCAGGCCGGCGGAGAGCGCGACAACGAAGCGGTCGCGATCGAGCGGGAGCGCGTCGAGCGCGTCCTTGGGGAGCGAGAAGGGCCCGGCGATCGAGGGCGCCTCGGCCAGGTGGCCGACGTCGTTCGGGCGCTGCCAGACGCAGCGGCCGAGCTGGCACGACTCGCCGCTCCAGCACGGCGCCCCGCACACCGGGACCGGGGGAGCGACCGGCGACGCGGCCCGGGACGGCGCGAACCGGTGGGGCGCCAGGTAACGGAGCGCGCCGCCGGTGCTGATGAGCCCCAGGATCGCGCCGATCGTGACGAGCGGGCGCCAGTGGAGGGCGAGCCAGCTCGCGTCCTTGGGGGCATCGGGGATCGAAGGCGCCGTCGCCGGCCGCCTGGGCGCGTCGGCCGGCTCCCCGCACTCGGGGCAGAGGGCGACCCCGGCGGCGATGCGCTCGAGGCAGACAGGACAGGTCGCCTCGCCGGGGCCGGTCGATCGCCGGGGCGGCGGCTCCGGCTCCGCCCACGGGACGGGCACCGGGCTCGCCTCGGCGGCGTGGCGAGCCTCCCGCGCCTCAGCGGCGCTGGAGCCGGGCTCGGTATCGCTCCGCGTCTCGTGATCCACCGCGCACCTGCGTCTCTTCCGTGTCCGTGACGAGCGGACCTCGCGTAACCCGAGCGTGCCCGGAAGTCGAGCCCCTCGTGCCGGCGCGGCGGCCCCGGCGGCGTGGCCCAAGCCACGCGCGGCCCGCGCCGTGGCCGAAACGACGCGGCAGGAGATCGCACCGCCACGAAAGACGCCTCGCGCGGCGGGGCGAGGGCCGCCGGCGCAGCAGAGGGGAACATGGTTGTGACCGTCAGCTCGGCAGTCGGCCGCTGGGCGTCAGCTCGGGAGTCGGCCGGCGGCCGCCGGGTGGCCGAAGCGTCGATATCACCGAATTGACGTGCTCCCTGCTCCCGGCGCGCTTGCGCGCCATGATTCGCCCAGCGAACACCATCAAAAGAAAATCCCAGCACCATCAAAACAATAGGCCCATTTGCCGGGTGCAATTCCACCAGATAACGCGCCACGTCAGCACGCCGGGGGGACACTATCATGCTAATTTACCGGCGGGGTCTTGGGACGGCATCTTAAAACGAGGTTGGCGATGAAAAAGACGGCTGGGTGCGTGGCGGCGCTTGCGCTTGTGGGTGTGCTGGGTGGTTGTAGCGCGGAGAATCAGGGGAGCAGCAGCAGCGGGGGCGACACGTCATCGCAGGGGCAGGGCGCGGGCGGGCCCGGCGGGACCACCGGCGGGCCCAGCGGGACGGGCGGCTACGATGACAGCTTCGGCTCGGTCAATCCCAGCGTCGGCAGCAGCGGTGTCGGCGGGAACCCCGAGGGGGACCAGGGAACCGGCAAATCGTGCGACGGCAAGTTCACCGGCCGGGTGCGCGACTTCTTGGAGGCGCACCCCGACATGGAGCCGCAGGACGAGGGCAAGTGCGTCAACTGCGACGATCACATGATCGTCACGGACACCCTCGGAGAGGACCTGAAGCCCGTCTATGCCGGCGGGGCCGAGGGCACCACGACCACGACCGGCAAGGAGAACTTCGACGTGTGGTTCCGCGACACCGAGGGCGTGAACATGCCGATGAACCTCACGCTGCAGTTCGAGGACCCCGAAGGCGACGGCGTGTGGACGTACAACAACCGGGCGTTCTTCCCGATCGACGAGGCGCTGTTCGGCAACGAGGGGCGGCCGCACAACTACCATTTCACCTTCGAGATGCACATGGGCTTCCAGTACAAGGGCGGCGAGCAGTTCACGTTCGCCGGCGACGACGACGTCTTCACGTACATCAACGGGAAGAAGGTGGTCGACCTCGGGGGCATCCACGTCGAGCAGACCGAGGTCGTCGACCTCGACGACCTCGGGCTCGAGATCGGGAAGACGTATCAGCTCGACTTCTTCTTCGCCGAGCGCCACGTGACCGACTCTCACTTCCGGATCGACACCTCGATCGAGTTCCTCAACTGCGGCATCCAGGTCAACTGACGCCGGCGACGGGCGAGGCCGCGCGCCTGGCCCTCCCGTGGCGCCTCGTCGGGGTGCCCCCTCCCCGCGACGCTCGCGCGCGCGCGGCGATCCGTCAGAGCAGGCCAGGGCAGGCGAACTGCGGCGGAGCGCTCTCGAGCACGGCGCAGCGCGAACCGCACTCCTGGTAACAGTCCATGCAGTCGGCGTACGAGGCGGCCAGCCCGTGCGAGGTGATCTCGCCGACCTGCTCGGCGCACGCCTTCCTCGCCTTCTCCGCGTCGTAGCCGCCGCAGCCGGACACGGCGCCCGCGACCGCGACGAGGGCGGCGACGAACAGCGAGCTCTTCCTCTCCTTGCTCATGCGGCTCCCTCTCATTCTGCGCAGGTGAACGTCTGCGGGCACGCCCCCGACGGCTCGCAGGCGTCGCCGCACTCCTCGTAGCAGCGCACGCACGCCTCGTGGCTCTCGTCGGTGGAGCAGGACGGCACCGCGCCGCGCAGCTGGGCACAGCGCTGCTGCGCCTCCTCCGTCGAGAGCCCCCCGCAGCCGACCGCGAGCGCGACCAGCGAGAGCAGCGCCGCGCCAGTACCCAGCCTTCGAGCCATCCAAGCCTCCCTTCGAGCCATCCAAGCCTATCCGAAGCGCCGCGGCAGAGCGCGGCTTTCCGCCGCGCGCGCTCAGCCGTCCGCCGGCCTCGGCACCGTGACGAGCCCGTACGTCCCCGCGCCGCTCACCTGGATCCACGCGCGAAGCACCTGGATCGGCCGCCCCGCCCGCGCCACGGCGGCCGCCGCGTCGCCGAGGTCGCGCGCGCACGCGGCGTGCAGGTCGTCGGTCGTCTCGTGGTCCTCCGCGGAGCGGCGGATCCAGACCGCGGTCGACGGCATCGCCGCGCCCTCGTGCCTGTCCTGCCAGCGCCTGCCGACGAGGTGCGCGCGGAGGAGCTTCCTCGCTTCCGGGGGCGTGTCCGGGTGGAGCTCATACACCATCGTCGCGATGAACGACCTCATGCGCCCGAGCCTGCCGGAGCAGCGCGGGCCCGTCCAGCGCCGCGCGCCGGATGTCCGGCCATGGATGCCAGGCTCCTGCGCCGCTTCGGGGCGGCTTGGCGCGGGCGTCCCCAGCCGACGGGCGCGGTCTCGGATCAGCTTGGGTCCTCGACGCCGAGGCGCGCGGGCACAGCCGTCGAACCCGCGTTCCTGTACAATGCGCGAACGGGCATGACATCTTCCACCCTCGTTGCCGTCGTCGGCGACGTGCATGGCGCCATGCACTCCATGGTCGAGCTGCTCGACGCCTGGGAGCACCGCCATCGCCGTCACATCGATTTCGTGCTGCAGGTCGGGGACTTCGAGCCACACCGCCACGAGGACGATCTGGCCACGGCCTCGCTCCCGCAGAAGTACCGGGATCTCGGTGATTTCTGGGCCTTCGACCAGGGCATGGCGAGCTTCGAGTGGCCGATCTACTTCATCGGCGGCAACCACGAGCCCTACGGGTTCCTCGACCAGTTCCCCAGAGGCGGCGAGATCGCGCCGAACTGCTACTACCTCGGCCGCGTCGGTCGCGTCGAGGTCGCGGGCCTCAGGGTGGTGGGCCTGAGCGGCATCTACTCGGAAGGCGCGCTCGCCTGGCGGCCGCCGCTGCGCGAGATCAAAAGTCAGAAGAAGAAGCTCTTCGCTTACTACACCGAAGACGAGGTGATGAAGGCCGCGAGCTACGGCAGCTGCGACATCCTCGTGCTGCACGAGTGGCCGCGCGGAGCGATCGAGCCCGAGCAGGAAGCGGAGCTCGCGGGCATGCGCCGCGCGCACCGCCCCGAGGAGGTGGGCAGTGAGCTCGCGCGGCTGGTCGTCGATTCGCTGCGGCCCAAGCTCGTTGTCGCGGGTCACATGCACTGGCGGCACCGCTCGCGGATCGGCCCGAGCGCCTTCGCCGCGATGGGACACATCGACACGGGCAAGGACGCGCTCGGCGTGTTCGAGGCACGCGCCGACGGCTCGATCGTGGAGATCGAGTGAAGCGCGATGGGCTCACGAGCAGAGCCCAGCGCTCAGCATGCCAGTCGGACGAGCGAGCGGGCTCGCGCGGAATTCCCGCACGCCCAGGCGGCGAAACGGTGGAATAGTGTCCTGCCCATGCCTCCGAGCGACCTCGACCCCAGGCGTATCCTGCCCATCGCGGACCGGTTGCACGCGGACCCCGGCTACGCCGGCCGCGGCGTCACCATCGCCTTCCTCGACTCCGGCTTTTACGCCCACCCGGACCTCACCACGCCCAGGAACCGCGTCCTCGCCTACCACGATCTGTTCGCGCCCGAGGCGGGCCCCTCGGCGCTCGAGCGCGGCGACGCCTCGTCGTGGCACGGCATGATGACCTCGGTGGTCGCCGCCGGGAACGGCGCGCTCTCCGACGGGCGCTTCCGCGGCCTCGCCTGGGAGGCGAACCTCGTGCTGGTCAAGGTCGGCTTCGCCCACCGCATCGTCCACGACGACATCCGGCGGGGCATCGAGTGGGTGATCGCGCACCGCGAGCAGCACGGAATCCGTGTGCTCAACATCTCCTGCGGGGGCGATTACGAGGAGTCGTACCTGACCGGGAGCCTGTCGCGCGCCGCCGACGACGCGACCCGCCACGGCATCGTGGTCGTGGCGGCCGCGGGCAACGCAGGGCACGACCCGGGGCACCGGGTCCTGCCGCCGGCCAGCGCGCCGAGCGTCATCGCCGTCGGGGGGCTCGACGACGGCGGCGCAGGAGAGCAGACGTGGAACTACCACTCTTCGTACGGCCTCACCCTCGACGGGCTGCAGAAGCCGGAGCTCATCGCGCCGGCGATCTGGCTGGCGGCGCCCATCCTGCCGGGGACGCCGACCGCGGCGCAGGCGCAGCTCCTCTCGCTGCTCGACCGCGCCCGGGACGAGGAGCTGCCCGGGCTGCTCGTCGAGCACGCGTGCGTCGATCCGGACCTCGACGCCATCGCCGGCCGCGAGCCGTACCTCGTGCGCCAGCTCGCGGCGGCCAAGCTGCGCGACCAGAAGGTGATCTCCGGCCATTACAAACACGTGGACGGGACGAGCTTCGCCGCGCCGATCGTGAGCAGCGTCGTGGCGCAGATGCTCGAGGCGAACCCGCGCCTCTCCCCGCAGCAATGCCGGCGCATCCTGATGAAGACGGCGCGCGGGCTGCCCGGCATCGCGCCGGAGCGGCAGGGCTTCGGCGTCGTGCAGCCCCGCGCCGCGGTGGCCGCCGCGCGCGCCGCCGCGTGAGCTCGCCCGCCTCCACGCGGCGAAGAGGTCGCTGGCGCTCAAGCTGACCTGCCCGACCTGCGCCGTGACGCCGCGCCCGGGGCCGTCCTGGAAGCGGCCGATCGCCGCGAGCTGCACGGCGGCGGGCTCGCCGCGGGCGAGCGCGACGGACCTCCAGGTCGAGCTCCGGACAGGCCGGGTACCGCGCCGGTCTGACGGCCGGTTCGCCGGGACTTCGAGCACGAACGGCGCGAGGAGGCCCGGAGCCCGTTCGTCCACATCGCACCGAGCATCGCGGCACGAGGCGCGCGCCGTATCCAACGGGGGTGCGCGCCGCCGCCGCCGTCCGACGCGCCGCGCGCGGCGGCGGTCAGGAACAGGCAGACGCGGCCAGCCTGGGGGAATACCTTGCGTACCCCGCCGCCGGCCGGTAGCTTCCGGAGCGCCTCAAGGCTCGTTCGTCCTCGACCTCTGATCCGGCCGCCTGCTGCAACGTGGTTGCCTCGTCCGAACGTGGGGTGACGGCCGGTCGTCGGGGAGCGTTTTCGCGTGCGGCCCGCGGCACGATCCGGGCCGTCCGCGAGGGAAGCGGGGATCGTGCAACGGGATTGGCGGCAGACATGAGCAAGCGGCTTTATGTGGGGAACCTGGCGTTCCATTCGACGGAAGACAGCCTGCGCACCGCGTTCGAAGGGGCCGGCGTCGAGGTGCTCTCGATTCAGTTGATGACGGACAGGATGACCGGGCAGTCGCGCGGGTTCGGGTTCGTCGAGGTGAGCGATGCCCAGGCGCAGGCGGCCATCAATGCGCTGCACGGCAAGGACCTCGACGGCCGTACCCTGACGGTCAACGAGGCGCGCGAGCGCACCGGCGGCCCCGGTGGCGGCGGCGGCGGTGGCGGCTTCCGCGGGGGTGGCGGCGGCGGCGGCCGTGGAGGTGGCGGCGGCGGGCGCGGCGGTGGCCGCGGCGGTGGTGGGCGCGACCGCTGGTAGCGCCGCAAGGTCGACCCCGACGGCGCGCTCAGCGCCGCGCGGGGCGTCTCGCCCGCTCGACCACGGGCGCCGGGGCGCGGAGCGCAGGGGGATCCCCCAGGAAATAAAACAAGGAACGCCAGCGCGAAGGCGCGGCGACCCGCGCAGGAGCCCGGCCATCGCTGGCCGGACTCCTGACCGGGTAGAGCGGAGCTAGCTGGAGCGCTTCGCCCCGGGGCGGCGGAACGGCGCGCGGCCGGCGAAGACCTGGCCGTCGCCGAGCGCGTAGGAGATCCGGAGCAGCTGGTTGTACTTCGCGACGCGATCCGAGCGGGACGCGGAGCCGGTCTTGATCTGGCCCGCGTTCGTCGCGACCGCGAGGTCGGCGATGAACGTGTCCTCGGTCTCGCCCGAGCGGTGGGAGATGATCGACCGGTAGCCGCCCTCGGCCGCCTGGCGGATGCAGTCGAGGGTCTCGGTGACGGTGCCGATCTGGTTCAGCTTGATGAGGATGGCGTTGGCGAGGCCGTCCTCGATGCCCTTCGCGAGGCGCGCGGGGTTCGTCACGAAGAGGTCGTCGCCGACGAGCTGGACCTTCTTGCCGAGCCGCTCCGTGAGCAGGCGCCAGCCCTTCTCGTCGTTCTCGGCGACGCCATCCTCGATGGACACGATCGGGAACGCCTTGGCGAGCTCGTCGTAGATGGCGACGATCTCCTCGCGGGTCTTCGACTGCTTGTCGAAGGTGTACCGCTCGGTCTTCGCGTCGTAGAACTCGCTGAGCGCCGAGTCGAGCGCGACGCCGACGTCCTCGCCCGGGCGGTGGCCGGCGGCCTCGATGGCGCGCACGACGTACTCGAGCGCCGCCCGGTTCGACGGCAGGCGCGGGGCGAAGCCGCCCTCGTCGCCGACGGCCGTGACCATGCCGTCCTTCTTCAGCAGGCCCCTCAGGGTGTGGAAGATCTCGGCGCCCGTGCGCAGCGCCTCGGCGAACGACTCGGCGCCGTAAGGGACGATCATGAACTCCTGGATCTCGAGGCCGTTGTCGGCGTGCACGCCGCCGTTCAGGATGTTCATGAGCGGCGTCGGAAGGACGCGCGCCGCGGCGCCGCCGAGGTAGCGCCAGAGCGGCAGGTCGACCGTGTCCGCGGCGGCGCGGGCGGCGGCCATCGAGACGGCGAGGATGGCGTTGGCGCCGAGCTTCGACTTGTTGGGGGAGCCGTCGGCCTGGATGAGCACCTTGTCGAGCTCGGCCTGATCGAGCGCATCCATCCCGAGGACGGCCGGACCGAGGACGGTCTCGATGTTCTTCACCGCGGTGAGCACGCCCTTGCCGAGGAAGCGCTTCTTGTCGCCGTCCCTGAGTTCGACGGCCTCGTGCTCGCCGGTCGACGCGCCGCTCGGCACGGCCGCACGGCCCGTGCCGCTCAGCGTGGTGACCTCGGCCTCGACGGTGGGGTTGCCGCGCGAATCGATGACTTCGCGCGCGATGACGCTCTGGATCTCCGACATGACCTCTCCTCAAGGGGACCGCCTTCGCGCGACCCCGGCAGCTCTCGAAGGGGGCTCGAGAAGCGGCCGGAGCATAGGCACGGCCCCCCCCGGATGTCGACGCTCCGGTGCACCCGCGGCGCGCGGCGCGGGATCCGGCGCGGACCGACGCGGACCGACCCGTCGACCTACGCGCGGCGCGCGAGGTGGACGCGCGCCCGGGTCGACGGTCGGTGCGCGCCTGGCGTAAGCTCGCGCCCGCGTGGAAACGTCCATCGGCGTCTTCGGTGAGGAGATGCTCCTCTGGCTCTGCATGCTCCGCCAGTCCCCGCGGCGGCCGCCGGCCGATCACGTGCTGCGGCAGGCGAACCTGCTGCTCGAGGAGCTGAAGGGGTCCAGGCTCGCGCAGGGGATGCCGATCGCGTCGGTCGACGACGGGATGTTCGCGATCGCCGCGTGCGCGGACGAGTTCGCGATGTCGCTGCCGGACCTGCGGCCGGTCTGGGCGCAGCGCCCGCTCCAGGCGTCGCGGTGGACGACCAACAACGCGGGCGTCGAGTTCTTCGAGCGGCTCGAGCGCGTCCGGAAGGGCCCGCTCCCGGTGATGGCGACGTACGCGTGCGTGCTCGGGCTCGGCTTCCGCGGGCGCTACGGGCTGCCGGGGCAGAACCCCGACGATCTGCTGCGGATCCGCCGCGAGCTGTCGCTCAAGCTCGGCGTGGATCCGGATCGGGACTGGAAGGGCGGGGTGCTCAAGCCGGTGCAGGTCGAGGGCGTCGCGGTGCAGCACCTCCCCACCCAGTCGTTCTGGCGGTCCGTGCTCGTCGGGCGGGTGCTGGCGTCGCTCGTCGCGATCGCCGGCGCGCTCGCGCTCGCGTGGACGATCGCCCAAAGGGTCCGATGAGCGGCTCCTTCGTTTACGAGCTGGCGAGCGTCCACACGCTGGTCGAGCAGGCGAACCTGGGCAACGACCAGGGGATCTACGCGGTCCCCTGCTACCTGGTGCTCGGCGAGCCCGGGTCGGGCCGCTCCACGGTGATCCGCTCGATGAACCTGACGTGGCCCGTGAGCGGCGGGCAGCTCCCGATCGGCGTGCCCGGGGCGCGGTGCTCTTACTGGCTGGCGAAGGAGGCGCTCTTCATCGAGCCGGAGGCGTCGGTGCTCGGCCCGCGGCGGGAGCCGGCCGAGCTCTCGCGGCTCTGCGACGAGCTGCGCCGCGCGCGGGAGCGCGAGCCGATCGACGGCATCCTGCTCGTCCTGAGCATCGCGGAGTTCGTCGAGCTCGACGAGCAGGGGCTCGACGCGTACGCGAACCGCATCCGCGCGTACCTCGTCGAGGTCGGCCGGGCGCTGCACGCCGACGTGCCGACGTACGTGGTGCTGTCGCGCTACGACACGCTCTGGGGCTTCGCCGAGGTGTTCCAGTGGACCGCCGAGCGCGGGCGCGAGGAGCCCTGGGGCTTCACGCTCCCGCTCGAGACGAGCCCGGACAACGCCGGGCCGCGGATCCTCCAGGAGCTCGAGGGGCTGAACGCGCGGCTGGAGTCGACCTGCCTCGCGCGGGTGAGCTCGGAGGACGCGCCCGAGGCGCGGACGCGGGCGTTCCAGCACCTGGCCGAGGTGCGGGCGCTGATGCCGCGGCTGCGGCAGCTGTTCGGGGTGATCGCGATGGCGAACGCGTTCGAGCGGGCGCCGTGGCTCCGCGCGGTGGCGATCGGCAGCGCGATGCCCGGCATGGGGGACCGGCTCCGCGCGGGGGTGACGCGGTTCATCAACATGGGGCTGGCGCAGCCGCCGAACGTGGCGGTCGCGATGCGGCCGGGGGGGCTGCCGATCCACGCGACCCTGAGGGCCGTCGTGCTGCCGGAGCGGGACATCGTGCCGCTCCGGCAGCGGTGGCGGGACGACCGGTTCACGCTGTTCTGCTTCGTGGGCGGGCTCTTGCTGCTGCTCGCGGCGGGGCTCACCGAGATCATCCTGCGGTACGCGATGTGAGCGGGCGCCGAGGGCGGCCCCGCCGGCCCCGGCCGTCCAGTTGACATGGCAACTCGTGGGCTCAAACGCCCCCGAGATGCGGAGCACGTCGGAGGCATGGAATCGACCTGCTGTCCAGGAGGCTCGCTCCGTCGAGCCTGGGCGCGCGCCCTCGGTGCGACCAGGCACAGCCCAGCTCAAGGGGTATCACGTCACCGCGAAGATCGGCGAGGGCCCGGGCTCCACCACGTATCGAGCCCGTCGGGACGCCGACGGCATCGACGTGGCGATCAGGATGCTGCACACCGATGACGCCCGAGCCGGCGATGTCATGCGCCTCAGGCACGCCTACCGCGCGATACGGCAGCTCGACTCGGAGAGGGTCGTCAAGGTGTACGCCGTCGAGGAGCACGAGGACGGCCTGGCGCTCGTCACCGAGGCTTTCCCGGGCGCCCCGCTGTCCGCGAAGGCGGCCTGCAAGCTGGGCGTCCGCGCGTCGCTGGACGTCTTGATCCCCGTGGCCGAGGCCCTGGCCGACATCCATCGTCATGGCCTCATCCATGGCGACGTGAGGCCTACGAACATCCTGCTCGGAGAGGACGGTCAGGTGAAGCTCACGGGCTTCGGCGTGGAGTCCATCGTGACGCGCGAGAAGGAGGAGATCTATTGCCGCCGCGTCCTCTCGAAGGTGCTCCCCTATACATCGCCGGAGCAGACCGGCCGCATGAACCGGAGCGTGGACTACCGCACCGACATGTACTCGTTCGGCGTCGTCCTCTACGAGATGCTCGCGGGGCGGAGGCCGTTCGAGGCGCTCGACCCCCTCGAGCTGATGCACGCCCACATCGCCGTGACGCCCGTCGCCCCCTCGGAGATCGACCCGGAGGTGCCCGACGCGCTCTCCGCCGTCACGATGAAGCTGCTCAGCAAGAACGCCGAGGACCGCTACCAGTGCGCCGAGGGGCTGAAGGCCGATCTGGAGGAGATCCGAGCGCGATGGCAGCGCGGCGGCCAGATAGGAGCGTTCAGCCCTGGCCGCCACGACAGGAGAGACCTCTTCCGGCTCCCCCAGAAGCTCTACGGCCGCGAAGGAGACATCCGGAAGCTCGTCGGCGCGTTCGACGACGTGCTGCGGGGCAAGCGGACGATCGTCCTCGTCTCGGGCTATTCGGGCATCGGCAAGTCGTCCCTCGTCCAGGAGATCTTGAAGCCGCTGGTGCGCGAGAAGGGCTATTACATCAGCGGGAAGTACGATCAGGTCAACCGCGACACGCCCTACAGCGCCATCGTCCACGCGTTCGACACGCTCGTCAGGCAGCTCCTCTCCGAGAGCGAGGAGCGGATCACGCGGTGGCGGGACGCCATCCTGGGCGCGCTCGGGACCAACGGACAGGTGATCTGCGACGTCCTCCCGTCGCTCGAGCACCTCCTCGGCGAGCAGCCGCCCGTCCCCGCGCTCGGCCCGGTCGAGGCCCAGAACCGCTTCATCCTCTACTTCCACAACTTCGTGTCCGTCTTCGCCCGGCACGCCCACCCGCTGGCCCTCTTCCTCGACGATCTCCAGTGGGTGGACTCGGCCAGCCTGAGCCTGCTCACGAGCGTCCTCGCGAGAGAGGACCTGGAGTCGCTCTTCTTCTGCGGCGCTTACCGCGACAACGAGGTGAGCCCGACCCACCCCTTCCTCGTCGCGCTGGAGCAGCTCACGAAGGGCGGCCTCGAGGCGCGCGACATCGTCCTCGCGCCCCTCGGCCTCGGGCACCTGACAGAGCTCATCAACGACAGCCTGCAGACAGGCGGCGGAGAGGCGCTCGCGGGCGCGATCATGAAGAAGACCGGGGGCAACCCGTTCTTCGTGAAGCAGTTCATGCGCCACCTCTACGACACGAAGGCGCTGGTCTTCGATCCGCCGGCGGGCTGGCGCTGGGACCTGCGCCAGATCGAGCGGCTGGAGTGCACCGATAACGTCCTGAGCCTCATGGCGGAGACCATCCGGCGCCTGCCGCAGGCGACGCAGCAGGTGCTCCGGCTGGCCTCGGCGATCGGCAACACGTTCGAGATGGATGTCCTGAACACCGTCAGCGAGCGGCCCCCCGACGAGACGTACGCGAGCCTCGACCACGCCGTCGCCGAAGGCCTGATCGTGAGCGCGGACGAGCAGGTTCGATTCGCGCACGACAAGATCCAGGAAGCCGCATATTCGCTGATCCCGGAGGGAGACAGGCCGGCGTTTCACTACCGGATCGGGAAGCTCCTGCTCGGCAAGCCGCGCTCCGACGAGGGGCGCGATCTGTTCGACGTCGTCAATCACCTGAACAGCGCCGGCGATCTGATCCGCGCGCCGGAAGAGCGCATGGAATCGGCCAGGCTCAACCTCCAGGCGGCCGGGCGCGCCCAGGAGTCGTCGGCCTTCACAGCGGCCCTCAGGTACCTGGAACATGGCATCTCCATGCTGCCCGGAGACGCGTGGACCTCCAGCTACGAGCTGACCTTCACCTACCACACGAAGAAGGGGCTCCTGGAGTCGCTCTGCGGACGCCACGACGACGCGCTCTCCACCCTCTCGGGGACCTTCGAAAGAGCGGTGGGGCGCCTCCACAAGACGGAGGTGCGCCGCCTGAAGATGAACGTGGAGATCCTGAAGAACGATCTGCCCGCCGCCATGGAAGAGGGGCTCGCCGCGCTCGGGGCGTACGACATCCACCTGCCGCCTTATCCGGACGACGACGCGCTCATGGCCGAGATGGAGCGGACCATCGCGATGATCGGCGACCGCCCGATCGCGTCGCTCGTCGATCTGCCCGCGCTCGACGATCCCGAGATCGCCGCCCTGCAGGACGTGCTCCAGGAGATGTTCTCGCCGACCTACCAGCTCGGCACGAACAACTTCGGCATCACGGTGATGAAGGCGCTCCAGAACTCGCTGGCCCATGGCATCTCGCGGACCTCGATCTACGCCTACGTGAACTTCGGGACGCTCCTGTGCGCCAGGCTCGACATCGAGAAGGGGTACGAGTTCGGGCGGGCGGCGGTCCGCCTGAACGAGCGCCACCCGGACGCGAAGTCCGAGTCCATGCTGTGCAACATGTGGGGAGCGTGGGTCCAGCACTGGATGGATACCTACGAGAGCTCGAAGGCGTCCCTGCGCAAGGGCGTCCACGCCGGCATGGAGACGGGGCAGTACATCTGGGCCTTCTACAACGCGTGCAACGCGAGCATGAACGGCCTCCTCCGGGGGGAGCACCTCCACGACGTCATCGAGGAGGCGAGGCAGTATCTGCCGCTCTGCAAGCTCGACAAGTTCAACGCGATCACGTGGATCGTCGGGGCCGTCGGGCAGCTCTGCGAATACCTGAGCACGCCGGACGAGGGCGACTGGAAGCGCGGGGCGTGGGTCGACATCGACGCGGTCACCGAGGCCGCCCGCAGCATCGACAACCGGGCGTCGCTCTACTTCGTGAACGTCTTCAAGGTCCACGCCGGCGTGTTCCAGGGCGCGTACGAGGAGGTGGCCGAGATCTGGGGCTCGACCGATCCGGCCCGCCTCGGCATGCTCGCCGCGTGGCACGCGAGCCCTTGTTATCACTTCTACGGCGGGCTGGCCTTCTCGCGGGCCGCGGGCGCCGCCGCCCCCGCGCTCAGGGCGGCGTACCTCGCGAGGCTCGCGGAGTGCGCGCGCAAGGTGGAGTCGTGGGCGGCGCTCGGCCCGGAGAGCCACCGCCACCGTAGCTTGATCCTGAAGGCCGAGGTCGCCCGGAGCGAGCGCCGAGAGGGCGCGGGCGCCCTCTACGATCAGGGGATCGCGGCCGCGCGGGAGGGCCATTTCCTGCACGACGAGGCGCTGGCCAACGAGCTCTGCGCTCGACACTACCTCGACCTGGGCAGGGCGTTCGTCGCGCGCGCCTACATGACCGAGGCGCACAGGCTCTACGCGCGCTGGGGCGCCGTGCGGCCGATGCTGCGCCTCGAGAGGGACTTTCCGCACGCGCTCGGGCCGGAGGCGCTGCGCAGGCGGACCGACCTCGCGCGGGACGGGGGCGCCGACGTCCGCGGAGCCGCCGTGGGTCACGGCGCTCGCCCGGGGCTCGACTTCATGACCATGCTCAGGGCCTCGCAGGCGGTCTCTGGCGAGCTGAACCTCGACCGGGTGATCGAGGCCCTGCTGACGATCGCGGTCGAGCACGCGGGCGCCGAGCGGGGGCTGCTGATCCGCGCGTCCTGTGGCTCGCACGCCGCGCACGACGTCGAGGCCGAGGTCGTCACCCGGCGCGGCCGGGTCGAGGTCACCCTTCGCCAGACGCCCGTCACCTCGAGCGATCTCCCCACCGCCATCCTCCAGTACGTCATCCGCACGCGAGAGAGCGTGATCCTGGACGACGCCGCCGTGCCCAACCTGTACTCGGAAGACGCCTACGTGCGCGGGCGGCGCCCCCGCTCCGTGCTCTGCCTCCCCCTGGTGAAGCAGGGCGCGCTGGTCGGCGTGCTCTATCTGGAGAACAACCTGACCCCGCGCGCCTTCACCGCGGATCGGATCGAGGTGCTGGAGCTCCTGGCCTCCCAGTCCGCCATCTCGCTGGAGAACGCGCGCCTCTACACCCAGCTCCAGCAGGAGAACGGCGAGCGCAGGCGGGCGGAGCTGGCGCTGCGGGAGAGAGAGGCGCGCATCCGGCGCCTCGTGGACTCCAACATCATCGGGATCGCCGTCTGGGACCTCGACGGCAGGGTCATCGACGCGAACGACGCGCTCCTGTGCATGCTCGGCTACAGCCGTGAAGATCTGACCTCGGGCAACATCCGCTGGGCAGATCTCACGCCGCCGGAGTTCAAGGAGGCGACCCGGCGGACGCTCGAGCAGGTCCGCGTGACGGGTGAGTTCGGGCCGCTGGAGAAGGAGTATTTCCGAAAGGACGGCGGCCGCGTCCCGGTGGTGATCGGCGGCGCGCGGTTCGAGGGGTCGGAGAGCCAGGGGGTGGCGTTCTTCCTCGACGTGACCGAGCGCAAGCAGGCCGAGGAACGCCAGAAGCTCCTGATGAACGAGCTGAACCACCGGGTGAAGAACACGCTGGCGATCGTCCAGGCGATCGCCGTGCAGACGCTCCGCATGGCGGACTCGCCCAAGGCCTTCACGAGCGCCTTCCTCGCCCGGTTGCTCGCCCTGTCCCAGACCCACAACCTCCTGAACCAGACCGCGTGGCAGGGCGCCGACCTCCACGACGTCGTCCGCGCCGAGCTCGCGCCGCACGCCAGCGGCAACGCCGAGCGCGTCCGCCTGGTGGGCCAGGACGTCCGCCTCCTCCCGGAGGCGGCGGTGACGCTCGGCATGGTCTTTCACGAGCTGGCGAGCAACGCGGCCAAGTACGGAGCGCTATCGCAGCCGTCCGGCCGCGTCGCGGTCACATGGGACGTGATCACCCAGGCGCACGGGCGCCTGCTCCACCTGGAATGGCAGGAGACGGGCGGGCCGCCTGTCCGGCCGCCGCGCCGCAAGGGCTTCGGCTCACGCCTGATCGAGCGCGATCTCGGCCGCCAGCTCGCCACGGAGGTGCGCCTCGACTACCTGCCTGGCGGCGTACATTGCGTGATGGACCTGCCCTTCGAGCGCGTGGGCGTAGGATGAAGCCGGTCCCAGGAGGCGAACGTGGGCTGGAGGGGCTGCGTGTCCTCATCGTCGAGGACGAGCCCATGATCGCCTCGTCCCTCGAAGACGCCCTGACCGACCTCGGCTGTGTGGTGATCGGCCCGGCGCTGAACATGAAGGACGCGACGCGCCTGGCCCGCGCGGCCGAGATCGACGGGGCGAGCCTGGACGTCAACATCGCCGGCGAGAAGGTCTATCCGGTGGCCGACATCCTGAGCGAGCGAGGCATCCCGTTCGTCTTCCTGACCGGATATGGCAAAGCTGGGTTGCGCGAGTCCGATCTCAGCCATCCGGTGCTGCAGAAGCCGTGCAGTCTGGACCGCTTCGAGGAGATCCTGGCGGGGTGGCGGTGAGCGATCCCACCGGGCTCCCGGGCGCAGCGGCGCCTGCGCGCGCTCGGCCCCGGCGCGCTCTGCCGAGGACGGCGCGCCCGTGTGGCGCGCCGCGCCGGCCTGCGCGGCGCGCCACGGCGGACACGGCCAGCGGGCGCGGCGTCGACAGGCCACGTCATCTACGTTGGTTCACGCTCGCGACACGGCATCACACTTGCAAGTCCGACGTTGGCAACGTTCGCAAGAGAGGAGGTTCTTATGGCGGAACAGCAGCGTCAGCCGACAGGCCAGGACGTGTCCGTGAGCAAGTCGCAGCAAGGCAAGCCCGGCAGCCAGGCGACAGGTCAGACCCCTTCCCAGGGGGCCGGCGGTCAGTCCACCGGGCTGCAGCGTCAGCAGGGCGGCGGCCAGATGGGGCGGTACGCCGCGGCGGGCGGCGTCTTCAACCCGTTCGCGATGATGAGCCGGATGATGGAGGACATGGATCGCATGTTCGACGACTTCGGCTTCGGAGGGTTGCTCTCGCCGTTCAGGCAGGGCCGCGCGATGGGTGAGCCTGGTGGCGGCCGGGGTCTCTCGTCCCTCGGGGGCGGCCTCTGGTCGCCGCGCATCGAGCTGGGCGAGCGCAACGGTCAGCTCGTGGTCAAGGCCGATCTCCCCGGCGTCACCAAGGACGACATCCGGGTGGAGCTCCGCGACGACACCCTGATCATCGAGGGCGAGCGCCGGCAGGAGCAGCAGGAGCAGCGCGAGGGGGTGAGCTACACCGAGCGCAGCTACGGGTCGTTCACGCGCGCCATCCCGCTGCCCGAGGGCGTGCAGGCCGACGACGTGGACGCGAGGTTCGAGAACGGCGTCCTCGAGGTCTGTCTGAAGCTGCCGCAGCAGCAGCAGCGCGGCCGCTCGGTCGAGATCAAGAGCGGCGGGCCCTCGCAGGGGACGAGCGCTGGCGGCGGCCAGATGTCCGAGAAGAACCGGCCCAGCTAGCCGATCTCGACCTGGGTCTCACCGGGGCGGCGGCGCGCCTCCGGGCGCCGCCGCCTCGCGCCCTCCGAGGATCGCGAGCTCGGTCTCGATCCACCGGTCGAGCTCGCCCTGCAGGCTGAACAGCGCCAGATCGAACTCCCGCCCGTTGATGACGATGAACGGCGTCCCCGAGAGCCCGGCGCGGTCGGCCTCGGCCTTGTCGCGCGCGACCACCCGGGCGGCGGGCTCGCCCGCCATGTCGGCGCGGAACCGGGCCATGTCGAGGCCGACCTTCTGCGCGTAGCCGAGCAGGTCCTTCTCCTCGAGCCGCTGCTGGTTCTCGAACAGGAGGCGCTCCATCGGCCAGTAGCGGCCCTGGCGGTGCGCCGCGATGGCCGCGCGCGCCGCGGCGTCGGCGTGCGGGTGCGATCGCAGCGGATACACCTTGTGGATCAGCCTGACGTGGGGCGCGTGGCGCTCGACCACCTCGTCGAGGTGCGGGACCGCGCGCCCGCAGGAAGGACACTCGAAGTCCGACCATACGACGATCTGGATCGACGCGCGATCCGGCCCGCGAGAGGGCGAGTCGGCGAGGTCGATCTGCTTCACGTTCGGACCGAACCTCACGCCGTACGCGGCCTGCGCCTCCGCGCCGCTCGCGCCGCCGCGGATCTTGTCGGCGAGGAGCTGCGCGGCCGGCGCGCAGGCCGCGCAGGCGCGCGACTCGCGGACGCACTGCGCGAGCGACACCGCCTGTTCGGGGCACGGCGCGTAGAGCTGCGAGACGAGCTGCCACCAGGTATCGCGCTCGCGGCGGACGAGCTCGGCCGTGTCCACGCCGGGCAGCTCTTCCGGCGCGCCGCCGGGCGCGTCGAGCAGCGGCGCGCCGGAGGAGCTGCCCGGAGGCCCGGGGAGCGGGACCGCGGGGGAATCGGCGAACTGGGGTTCCTGCCGCTCCGCGCCGCCGCAACCCGGGAGCGCGGCGAGCGCGAGGAGCGCGGCGAGCGCGGGCCGTCGTGCACCTGATCTCGGAATGAACACGCGCGGATGCTACACCCCTGCCGCGGCCGGGCCAGGCGCGAAGCGCCGCCCGAGGCGCGCGGCCGGCGCCGCGGCTCCTCAGAAGACGCCGCCGAGACCGAAGGTGGCGCGGCCGGGCGCGAGGGCGACGTGCGGCGCGCGCCGTCAGACCCGGCGGCCCTCGTTCCGCCCGCGGGCGTCGAGCGATGTGCGTGCGACAACTTGCCACATGTTCCGCGCGCCACAGCCGTGGCTATACGTCCCGCGCCGGACGACCGGCAGGCGCGCGCGCAGCGCGGCCCTTCGGAGACAGGACGACTCCCATGAAGACATCGCCGGGATCCACGTTGTTCGCGCTGGCGCTCGCCAGCTTCGCCGCCTTCGCGCCCGCGTGCGGCGACGACGAAGGCGTATCACCCGTGGACACCGAGCCCCCCGCCGGGACCGGCGGCGCAGGCGGCGACGAGCCCGCCGGGACAGGCGGCTCCGGCGCGACGGGCGCGGGTGGCCAGCCCGTGGACGACGAGGACAGCGACCACGACAGGGACGGCTTGACCCCGCGCGCGGGCGACTGCGACGACTTCAACAACACCGTCCATCCCGGCGCCGAGGACCGGAATTTCGATGCCATCGACTCGGACTGCGACGGGGCCGACGCGCCGGCCAAGACGCTGGTGTGGAGCGCTGCCGCGCAGCCCGATCAGCCCGATCAGGTCGACGCGCTGGCCCTCATGGACGCGGACGGCGACGGGCAGATCTCCCTCGACGAGTTCTCCGCGAGGTGCGCCGAGTCCGCCATGCTGGTGGGCACCGCGCGCCCCGGCGTGGTCCAGGTCCACGCGGTCTGCGGCGGCACGAACAGCTGCCGCGGCATGGTCTATCAGACATGGAACGAGATTTATGAGCACGCCTGCCGCGCCGTGAACAGCTGCGCGGGCTGGAGCTGCGTCGAGACCGCCGAGGACCAGGAGCGAGACGGGCCCGCCGCGTTCGCAGGCGCGAGGTGCAACCACTGCCACGCCGGCGCGGAAGGCAAGTTCAACGTGCAGGTGCCGCCCGGCGAGGACGTGAGCGCCTTCATCGCCGATTTCTGGGAACGTCGCTCGGACGCGTACCTGCAATCCGTCATCGCGTTCGGGATCCAGGGCGCCACCGCCGAGGGCCAGGCCTACTCGAACATGCCTGGCTCCTATCGCCTGCTCTCGCGCGCCGAGATAAACCGGCTGATCGCCCACCTGCGCACCCTGACGCCGGAAGGCGAGAGCTTCGAGCAGCTGCCGCCGGCAGACCCGATCGACCCGGGCAACTAGCCGGCGATGGGCGCGCCGAGAGACCCTGCCGGCGGCCTCGCGAGCGGAGCGCGGGCCCCCTCGCGAGACGCGCTCGGCCTCGGGCTGCGCCCGCCGCACTACGAGGCGATCGAGCGGACCCGGCCCGAGCTCGGCTTCTTCGAGATCATCGCGGAGAACTACCTCGGCGCGTCTCCCCTGCCCCGGGAGCGGCTCCGGCGCATCGCCGAGCGGACTCCGATCGTCGCCCACGGCGTCTCCGTCAACCTGCTGGGCGAGGCCCCCCTCGATCGCGATTACCTGTCCCGCCTCAGGGATCTGATCCAGGAGCTCCGCATCCCCTATTTCACGGATCACCTCTGCTGGACGGCGTTCGAGGGCGTCACGCACCACGACCTCCTGCCGGCGCCCTACGATCCGGAGCTCATCCCCTACGCCGCGGGCCGGGCGTTCGAGGTCCAGGAGGCGCTGGGCGTCCCGTTCGGGATCGAAAACCTGTCTTCCTATGTCGCCTGGGAGCGCGACGTGTTGCCTGAGTGGGAGTTCTACCGCCGCGTGGTGGAGGAGTCCGGCTGCTGGGCCATGCTGGATCTCAACAACGTGTTCGTCTCCAGCGACAATCACGGGTTCGATCCGCGCGAGTACCTCGACAGCGTGCCATGGCACAGGGTCCTGCAGGTCCACCTGGCGGGCCACCAGACGTTGCCCTCCGGCTTGCGGCACGACACGCACGATCGCCCGGTGTGCGACGAGGTATGGTCTCTTTACGAAGAGGCGTGGCGCCGGGGCGGTCCTTTCCCGACGCTCCTCGAATGGGACGCGGAGATCCCGCCCTTGCACGTGGCGCTCGCCGAGCTCGGCAAGGCGCGGCGGGTGCGGCCTTCATGAGCCCGAGGGGCGGGGCTCCTCCGGGCTGGCTGCGAGAGCTCCAGCGCGACTTCACCGCCGTCCTCCGCGCGCCGCTCGACTCGAGCGCGGGCCGCTTCCGGGAGCTGCAGGAGCGGTATCCCGCTCGGCTCGTGGCGCAGGTCAAGGGCGGCCCCGGGGGCCTCGCGCCGGCGGAGCGGCTCGCGGTCTATCACCGCCAGTACTGGATGCGCCTGTTCACCGCCCTGCAGACGAGCTTCCCGCGCGTGTCGCGGGCGATCGGCTGCTGGCACTTCAATCACCTGGCCGCGCTGCACCTCGAGGCGCGCCCGCCCCGTCACTTCGACATCGACGAGAGCACGCGCGGGTTCGCCGAGCGGCTCCGCGGCGCGCTGCGCGGCCCTGACGGCGCACGCCTCGATCGCCCGCCGGGGCGCCCGGCGCGCGGGCACGACGACGCCTGGCGCCGGCGGATCGAGCTCTCCAGGGCGCCGCTCGCGATGGTCCGCCAGGCGCTGCGCATGGACGAGGCGGAGCGGCGCGCCTGCGAGTCGCCGTTCGAGGGCCTCTGGCGGCCGACGCCGGAGGAGCTCGCCACGCTGGCCGAGGCGCGGCTGCGCTTCGCTGTGTCCTTCACGCTCACCCACGAGGACTGGGACCTCGCGCGCTTCTCGCGGCTCGCGGGAGGCGATCCGGGAGAGGGCCCCCTCGACGCGAGGCGTCGCCACCCGTCGACCCGCGCGTGGGTCTTCGCCCGGAGCGCCGCCGGCACGACCACGACCTCGGTGGATCCGCTGTTCGCCCGCCTGCTCGAGCGCTGCCGGGAGCTGCCGTTCGGGCAGGCCCTTGCCGCCGTCGAGCAGGGCTGCACGGCGGCGGAGGCAGCGCAGCTGCACGCCAATCTGCAGGGCTGGATCGCGCTCGCCCTCTCGAACGGCTGGTGGACGGGCCTCTAGGCGGCCGCGCTCCTGCGGCCGGCTGCGCCGTTTCCCCCGTCGTTGAGCTTCGCTTCGTGCTTTGCGACCCACTTGCGGAGCCGCTGCGACAGAGGCGACCGCCCGTTTTCGTAGTTGGCGACCGAGCTGCGCGCGAGGCCGAGCTTTTCGCCGAGCTCGGCCTGCGAGAGCCCGAGCTTCTCGCGAAGCACCTTCAGCGTCGTCGAGTCCGCCGCCGCTTGCGTGCGCGCCGGTGCGCTCGGACGGGTGGGTGGCACGGCCTCGACCGCGCGCCCGGCCCGCTGTGTGCGCTCGGCCGCCGCCGGCTGCGACTCGGCGCGGGGAGCTTCCGGAGCGGTGCGCCGCGCGACCGGCGCTCGGACGCTGTTCGTGCTCCCCGCGAGCTTCTCGCCGCAAAACGGGCAGTAGTCGAACGCGAGGACCTTGCCCGAGTCGGTGCGGAACTCGACTCCCTGGATCGACGCGGGAATCCCCTGCGCGCGGCGCTCTTCGCTCGCCCACCCGTACACGAGCGTGAGCCCGCGCTCCTCTTGATTCACCGGTAGCCCGGTCTGACTCATCCGAAGGCAGACCGTCCTGCCGTCGCGCGTGCACTGTCGTCCGATCATGGGCATCGTCATCTCCTCTTTTCCGTGCGGGCGCAGGCGTACCCGGTCGAACTTTTGCGCAGTACTGCTCACCTGTCAAGGTGGACACACGCCAGGTCGAACTTTTGCGGGATACTGTGCATTTGTCAAGGCAGAACAGCGGGAAGCCTGGGCGTGGAAGAGGCGATGATGTAGGGATCGCCCACGAGCTCGTCCTCGTCCTCGTCCCTCGTCCTTTTCATTTTCGCTTGTTCACTTTTCATTTTCAGCTCCAGCGTGGAACCCACGCGTGGAGTGTCCACGTGCCGTCGCGTTCCTGGGGGAGCTTGCTGCCGATGAGCCCCGTCAACGTTTACCACTGCCAGCGATGCATCGCGCCGCTGGAGGTCCCGCCGGGCAGCCGCACGATCGTGTGCCGTTACTGCGGAACACACAACGAGCTGCAGCGCGCAGTCTCGCCCGGCCCGCCCGGCCCGTCCGGCGCCGCGCCTCGCCCCGCAGCGGCGCCGACACGCACGTCCGCGGCCATCCTCCTCGGGGTCGCCATCGCGATCGCCATGCTCGTGAGCATCGCCGTGCTCGCCTCGCGGGGCGCACGGGTCCCCAAACCGTTCCGCGGCCCGCTCGAGCTCGAGTGGTCGAACGAGCGGAAATTCGTCGTCAAGTCCGACGATGCGCTCCACGGCGACGTCGCCATCTACGAGGGCACTTACCAGATCACCTTCCACGGCTTCCCGGAAGGCACCCGGTGGAAGGTCGGGGAGAAGAGCGGGCGTATCGAGAGCGCTATCTATGACATCATCAAGCTCGACAATGTCGAGGGCCAGCTCGGGAGAGTTCCAGTCGCCAGGTACCGCGATACCCTGCTAGGGCCCAAGGCGAAGCTCGAGATCGAGCTCCCCTCCGGACAGGCAGCTTCCATCGAGCTGCGCCAGGTCGACGCCGCCATGTCCGTCCTGTCGGTGCTCGATCGGGTCAAGAATGGTCCGGTCCTCTTCGAAGGCGAGCCGAAGCAGGAGAACGATCTGAGCAGCGTGCTCCTCCTCGAGACGGCTTCCATGAAGCTCTTCGGCCAGGCGGTCCTGCTGCAAGACGTCGATCTGGTGGCCATCACGCGCCGGCTCCCGGAGATCAAGGGCCGAAAGACGTGCACCGGGTACAAGGACCGCGCGGGCGAGCCGCTCGCCGACCTGACGATCCGGTTCAAGGAGACCGAGGCCACCGTGCTCGATAGGCGGACCGGGGCCGTCGTGCAGAAGAAGGTCTTTCCGCCGGATGAAGAGTGCCCGATGTTCAGGTTTTCGATCGGCGACGATCGCGAGCGAGAGCAAGACAGCTACCCGCCGACGCGGGACATCGAGTCATGGCTGAGCTCCTTGGTCCAGCGTTAGCCGGCCGAGACGACGGGCCATGTACCGCGCCGGCGACGCGCCGAGCGCCTTGCGGAACATGGTGACGAAGCTGCTCGCGCTCTCGTAGCCGAGGTCGCTCGCGACGCTCTGCACGCTCGCTCCGCGCGAGAGCCGCTGGAGCGCCAGGACGATGTGGAGCTGCTGGCGCCAGCGACCGAAGCTGAGGCCGGTCTCCCGGACGAGCAGCCGGTTGAGGGTCCGTTCGCCGACGCCGATCCGGCGCGCCCACGTGCCCATCGTCGCGCCGTCGGCGGGGTTCTCCGCCATCGCATCGACCAGCTTTCGGAGGCGCGGGTCGGCCGGCATCGGCAGGCGATGTTTCTCGATCGTCGCCGCCGCCAGCTCGTCGAAAAGGACGGCCACGAGCCGCGCATCCGGCCCGTCGAGGTCGTACAGCGCGGGGCGCGCCGCGAGACGGACGAGCAGCTCGCGAAAGAGCGGCGTGACCGAGACGGCGCAGCACTCGGCCGGCAGGCTCGGAGCCACGTCCGGCTCCATGAAGACGCCGTAGCCCTCGAGCGGCGCGCGCCCTCGTATCTTGTGGAGCACTCCGGCGGGGATCCACAGCGCCGAGCGCGGCGGGACGATCCACAGCGCGTTCGACGCCTCGCACGTGACCTCGCCGCGCTCGAGGAAGAACAGCTGTGACTCGCGATGGCTGTGGAACTCGCTCTCCAGCCCGCCGGTGAGCATGCTCAGGCCGACGGCGTTGGCGGGCCGCGCGAGCGTGCTTCGCCACTGGCCACGATCCTCGCGCGCGAAGCGACGCGAGAGCGACTCCATCGCCTCGGCCGCCGACGCGCGCGGCTCGTTCGCGATCTGGACGTCGCCATGAAAGGTCCAGCCGGGGGAGCCGATCGACGGCGACGCGGGCGGGGCCGACGGGCCTTTCGTGGTGGAACCGGCGGAGGGCGAGGCCGATGCCGTCGCCGGCGATGCCGTTGATGCCACGGGCGACGCGGGACGCTTCCTTCGCTTCGAACCCATGGCCGGATTGCAAAACAAAATGTCCTCATTTCGGAATGCGGTCAAGCTCACCGGCTGCGATGGTTCCTCTGCGCGCTCCGGCGGCCGTGCCGGAGCCCGCGAGACCGCTCTTCGGCGGACAGGAACGCGGAGGCTCTTCGATGCGGAAGGTGATGACCGCGCAGCAGGTCGAGGCGATCGTCGGCGCCCCGATCCCGGCCGTGCGCATGAAGCAGATCGGCGCCCTGGACGAGGGATGTCGGCGCGTCCTCGCCAATGCTCCGATCGCCGGCTTCGGTTTTCGTGACGAACAGGGAGGCTGGCGCAGCACCTTCGTCGGAGGCGCCCGCGGCTTCGCGCACGTGGAATCGCCGAAGCGCGTCCGGTTCGAGCTACCGGCGAGGCACCCGGCGCCAAAGTCCGGCAGCGGCGCCTCGTTCGTCTTCCTCGTGCCGGGGATCGGCGAGACCCTTCGGCTCAACGGCTCCGTGGCCGAGCGACGCGGCGGCCGGATCGTCGTCACCGTCGAGGAGGCCTTCGTGCACTGCGCGAGGAGCATCCTCCGATCCCGCCTCTGGCAGGGACCGCGCGCTCGCGCCGCCGCCGCCGTCGAGCCGCCGTCGCCGCGTGATGGCGCGCGCCACGAAAGGGAAGGCGGACCCCTCGGCGATCCGAGCGTCGCTCGCTTCCTCGCATCGAGCCCCTTCGCCGTCCTCTCGTCGTGGGACGCCGCGGGCTCGGGCGATACGAGCCCGCGAGGAGATTTCCCGGGCTTCTTGCGGATCCTCGACCACGAGACGCTCGTCATCCCCGATCGCCGGGGAAACCGGCGGACCGATACGTTCCACAACGTCGTGACGTGCGACGAGGTCTCCCTCGCGGCCGTGGTTCCAGGGCGCGACGACGTCCTCCACGTCAGCGGCACGGCGTACGTCACCGACGAGCCGGCGCTCCTGTCGACCATGGCCCTCGCCGGAAAACCGCCGCAGGCCGCGCTCGTCCTCCGCGTGGCGCGCGCGGAGCTCCTGGCGAACGAGGCCCTTCAGCGGTCGACGATCTGGCAACGCTCCGCCGGCGCCGACGCGGGCGCCGTCCCCGATCTGATGGCGCTGGCGACTCAGCACCTCGCGCTCAACGAGGACGGCGGCGCGAAGGCGGCGATGATTCGCCTCCTCGGCAGCGGCGCCGGCGCTTTCCCGAGGCTCCTGCGCTGGCTCATCGATCTCGGTTACCGCAAGGGGCTGACGGACGAGGGCTACGACCGCGGCGCGACGAGGGCGGACGACCCGGAGAGCCAGCGCGAAGGTCGCCTGCGATGACGATCGGCCCGGACAGCGAGGCGATCCGGCTCAATCCACGCGAACCACGGCGACCTGCGCTACCTTGCCGGGGGGCTCGACGTCGACCGTCACGAAATGGCGCCCGATGCCGTCGAGCCGCTCGGGGATCGCGCCGCCGCCGCCCGAGATGTACGCGGGGATCCCCGCGTTCTCGAACGCATAGAACGAGTGGATGTGGCCGTAGAACGTGAGATCCACGCGCCCGCCCGCGAGCATCGTGAGGAGCTTGTTCGCCTCGGCGCGGCTCGCGAATGCGCCGTTGCGGGAGCCCACCGGGTCGAGGGGCGCGAGGTGCATCGTGACCACGTGCAAGAGATCCTGCCCCTCGGTGAGCCAGCCGTCGAGCCACCCGTAGGCGAGCGGATCGATCGTCGCGCTCGCCGAGTCGAGCATCGTGAACTGCACACCTCGGAACGCGAAGCGGTAATTCCCGCGGCCAAACCACTCGTGGTAAAGATCGTCCCGCGTGCCGAGCTCGTGGTTGCCGAGCGTCGCATAGCAAGGAAAACGGAGCGTCTTCATCTCGCGCTGGAATCGCTCGAGCTGCTCGGGCGAGCCCCGCGACGTGAGATCGCCGCTGATGAGCGCGAAGCGGACGCCCTCCGCCTCGTTCATCCTCGCGTAGATGTCCTGAACGCGGTCGATGTCCTCCTGGACGTCGGCGAAGACCGCGAACCTCCACGGCTCGCGCCGCGCCTCGTCCGGCGGGCGCAGCGAGAGGGTCGCCTCGGCGCCGGGCGGCAGGGAGAGGCGGAAGGTGCGCTGGGTCGGAAACGGCGCCTCGACGAGCTCCACGGGCACACGTTTGTCCCCGACGCGCGCCGAGAGCTCGGCGTCGGCGAGCATGTTCTCGATCGTGATCGTCCACGGCCCGCCCGCCTCGTCGGTGAGGCGGATCGAGAGCGCGGGCGCGCTCGCCCAGAGCGCGAGCTCGCCCGCGTCGAGGCGGCGGACCGCCGCGAGCCCCTCGTCCACGGTGACGCGCGCCTTTCCCCGTGAAGCCTTTCCCACCTCCAGGTCGCGGCGCGCGCGGCCCTCGGCGACGTCCAGGCAGGAGAGGGCGAGCGGCGCGGTGAGAGCGATGAGCGCGAGGAGAGCGTCTCTCAGGATCATGGCGAGTCTCCAGGGCGGAAGAGCAGCGCGAGGCGCCCGACGTACGCGGAGCCCGCCTTCACGTCGGCGAGCAGGCCCCAGCGCGGCGAGGCATGGAGCCGGCCCTCCAGGCCGAAATGGCCCGGGACGCCGCTGCCGAGGCCGGGGAGCTTCGCGCCGCCGACATATCCGTCATGCCGGTGGTCGTAAACCACCTTGGCCTCGCCGCGCGGATACCCCGCGTGCCCGAGGTACGCGCCGAAGGCGAAGCGGGGAATCAAGAGCTCGTTTCCCTCGAGCGGGCGGCGGCCGTGGCGGTAGCCCTCGACAGCGATCCCCCAGCCCATCTCCGCGAACGAGCCCCGCAGCGTGCGCCCGAGGTGGGCGAGATCGAGCCGGCCCTCGAGGCTGACCTCGCCGGTGGTGATCGAGAAGTCGTCGGAGGTGTAGCGGTGATGGGTGAGCGCGCCCTCGATCTCGAGGAACGAGCCGTCCGCCGCGCGCGGGCCGTCCGGCGTGCCGGGGCCGAGGAAGCGATGCGCGGCCTCGACGCGGAGGCGCGCATTGTCGTCGTTCAAGGCAAACCAGCCGGAGCCCGAGACGCGGAGGGAGCTCAGGCGCAGATCCATGCCGGGCACGAGGAACGTGCGGTACGCGAACGTGGGGTCGTGGACGTAGGCGAATCCGAGCTGCGTCTCGACCCAGGGCAGCGACGAAGGAGGGCTGCCGGTGCCGCCCTCCGGGGCGAGCACGCCATAGAGGTCCGCCAGAAGGGAGATCCCGAACAGGCCCACACCCGTCACGGTGGTGAGCACGATCGGCGCGATGACGCGCCGCGAGGCCCCTGAGGCCGCCGCGCCCGCGAGCCCGCCCACGGCGAGGCCGGCGCCCGCGCCCTCGAGCGCCAGGAGGGTCCAGCCCGTGCCCGGCTCACCCAGGATCAGGTGCCCGGTGCCGTGCGCGATGACCCCGGGGAACACCGCGCCGGCCGCGGCGACGGCGCGGCGCCCGGCGGAGACATCCTTCGTCGGCGGCGCCGCGGTCGCTGGCGCCTCACCTGGCGCGGCGGTGGCCGGAGGGATTGGCGCGCCATCACCCGCCTCGACCTGGGCCGGCGCGAGCACGAGGAGGAGCGCCAGGGTGAGGACGTGGCCTGTGGTGCGCGGGGGCCTCAGCATCGAGCTCTGCGTGGCGGGCGCCTAACGTGGCACGGCCGTGCCGGCTTTGCACGCGTCGAGAGCACCCGATCCTCGCCGCCCTCGACCGGGCAGCTCCTCCAGCGCGCGGGCCCGTGACGCTGTAGCCGGCGCCGCAGGTCGGATAGTGTTGTCCGGCAACCAAGGAGAAGCCGCGAAGATGATCCGATCCTCACGCGCCGCGACGGCGGCCATGACAAGCCTGTTCCTGCTCCCGCTCGGAGCGTGCGTCGCGGAGTCGGGGGCTCGGCCTCCCGCCGCGGCCGCCGCCCCATCACCCAGCCCGGAGCCCGCGGCCGCTGCGACGAGCCCCGCTCCGGCCGCGACCGCGCCGGCGACGGCCGCGACTGCGCCGGCGACAGGCGCGCCCGACCCGGCGGCCCCCGCGGCGGTGGATCTCGATGCGCTCTACAGCGAGGCGATCTTCAAGTCCGCCGTCGTCACCCCCTCTGCCGCGCGCAAGCTCGTGCCGCTCAAGCCCGACGCGAACGGCACCTACACCGTGACCACCTGGGCCGGCTGCCGGGGCGACGGCGGACCGAACAAGTGCGGCGCCTACGTGGCGCAGCAGCCCGTGAACGTGAAGTGGGACGTGTGGGTCACGAGCAACGGCGAGCTCCAGAACAAGTGCAAGACGTGGACAGGCGATGTGGTGCTCCAGATCCACCAGGTCCTCGGCCTGTCGGCCCCGCAGCCGTCGCTCCCCGTGGACACGACGGAGCGGCAGTTCGTCACGTTCTCGGGGGTGCCGGCCGCGAGCATCTTCCGCCCGTGCACGGACGCCCGCGTCGACACCGATTCCTGCGACGGGACGAAGCTGCCTGAAAAGCAGCCTTCACTGGCGCCGGCCGATTATTACAGGTGGTTCACGAACCACGCGATGTCGTCGTGGCAAGTGCCGGAGAAGGGCCAGACGCCCACGGGCTTCCCCTGGACCAGGCTCGGCTACTCGTACAACTGGGCGCCGGGCGCGGACATCTACGGCGCGTCCGAGTACGTCATCTCCGGCGGCGCGAAGGCGGTGAAGCTCACCGTCGCCGCCGTCCAGACGGCCAAAGATTACTGCAAGCCCTGAGCAGCGGGTTATGCCTGAAGCCCGGGGGCGTCCTGGCTCTTCTTGTCGGGCACGAGATAGATGCCCGGCAGGCTTATCAGGGTCATGGCGAATTTGGTCGCCAGATTGATGGCGAAGATCTGCCGGATCACCTCGAACGGCAGGACAAAGGCGAAGGCGCCGAAGCAAAACAGCAGGTTGTCGACCGGGACGCTGACCGCGTTGCTCGCGAGGACCGCGAGCCACTGGCGCCTGGGGCCCGCTTTCCTCAAATAGGCCTCGCGGACCCGATGGAAAACCTCGGTGTCCAGCAGCTCGCTCACGACCTCCGCGACGATGCTCGCGAACACGATGCGCCACACCGGGCTCAGGATCGCCGAGAACTGTTCGCCGAGCCCCCAGGACGGATCAGACGGCACTTGCGCGGCCCAGAGGAGATAGAGGGCCATCAGGAGGTTGGCCCCGCCGGCGCAAAAGATCAGCGTCTGGGCGCCGCGCTTGCCGATGGTCTTGTGGACCATGTCCCGCAAGGTGAAGGTAAGGGGATAGATGAAGGTCCCCATATCCACGGCCAGCGAGAAGACGACGCCGATCTTGAGGCTCGCGATCTGACTGATGAGCTGCGCCGCGATATAGAACGAGATGACGACGATGGCCGCCGGCCTGATGGCGCTCGTCAGCTCCTGGCTCGCGCTCCTGGACGACAATTCGGACATGAGAATCGCCTCATTTCACGGCGGATTCGTGGACCGCCGAAGCTTCGAGTCTGGATGCCCATGATGTTCATGCGTCCCTGGTGACTCGCGCCGCTGAGCCTCCCTGCGGGACGAGGGGCCTCGCTTCGCTGGATCACGGTAACCGGGTGCAGCGGCCGCGCAGGTGTGGACCCGGGGGCGCTCCGCTTCTGCAGCGCCCAACGCGCAGGCGCTGCGCGCAGCGCGGCTCCAGCCCGACGAAGGCGCCCGCGCAGCGGGGGCGACGCGCCTGGAGGCGCGCGAGCACGATGCAATATGTGCGCGTCGCGTGTCGACACAATTCTACAGACTGCTCGACGCGCACGGCGCTGCCGCTCCACCGGAGCGCGCTCGTCGGCGGCGGTCGGGTTTGCACTTTTCGGTCTGATGATTCCATAGAGTTGCGAGCCAAAGACCGAACACGACCCGCGCGTCGAGATGCTTGACGTCGCGCACATCAGCATGCGAGCATACTTCCACGGTCGGCGTCTATGTAGATCAGCACGGTGCCGCAGGCGATGAAGTTACACGATGATGACCCAACCTCGTGGAGATCCATGGCGCCATAGTCGCCACGATCCCCGACGCGGTCATCGGTCTGTGTCGTCGACGAGGAACTGCGCGCAGCAGCCCCGGCGAACGTGAACGCCTTGCTGATGCCTTATCATAACTGATCTGTTGTTCTATTCGCTACACCTATTCGAGATGAAGTTTTGAGGGCGTGGCACAAGCACGCTGACCACCGCTCCTTGCCGCATCACGCTCAGAAAAGCCGGAGGGTGGCGAAGCTGGAGGGCGGCGAAGAGGGCCGCGCCAATGCAGGCGCTTGCGCGCCACCACAAGCGCTTGCGCAGCAGCGCAACCGCCAGCGCAAAGCCATCAGCGCACGAACCTGGCAACTAGGCTTCTCGCCGCCCCTCGATCGCGGGATTTCCGCCAGGATTTAGAGACCGCAGCGCTCGTTCGACCTCATGGAACAGCGATTGCTTATGCCCGGACGCGGCGGAGGACCGCTCGAAGGCTGAGTGACGGCGAGAGGCTCGCGGCACAGCAGCCCGACGGCGGAGCTCTCGCCGCTTGCACCGCGGCAATAGAACGCGGGCACTTACTGCAAATCAACATTGCCTTGTGGGCACGTGTCCACAAGGCTCACACCCATCTTTGGGAGCATTGATGAAGCGAAACAAGCTGATGTGGTTCGGGATGGCTCTCCTCGTCTCTGCGTGCGCCGCCATGGGCTGCGCCGCGCCGGACGCGCCGGCCGGCAATCTGCTGGACGGCGGCGACGATGTGCCGGCGTCGGTGGTCGAGGCCGCCCAGCAAGGGACCATCTACGAGGTGAGCGTCACGTTCGAGGGCGAGACGACGACCGTTCAGGCGCAGGCGACGGTCGAGCTGCGCGCGCACCTCCTCGATGCGGGGTTCAGAGATCTCCACGGCGAGGAGGCGGTCACTGCGTTCCTCACCGCGATGGCCCAGCATACGGTCGATGAGACCGGAGAGCTCCCGGAGGGGATCCTGACCGTGGGTGACCACGAGGGCGATCCGAGCGAGCTCGCGCCGAACGATGTGTGCTTATACGCCATCCAACACGACGTCTACGTGTGCACGGCCGTCTGCGCCAATTGCCCTCCCCACTGCGTCTACAGCCACACGTGGTACTCCTACACCATCAACACCTGTAACTGAATGTGACGAGCGCTGGTCACCCGCGCCGCCCAGCCGGCGGCGCGGGTCGCTATCGATCGATTATTCTGGCGTGACTGTTGTTCGCGCTCGCGCGGCCTGGGTCACCCAGCGGCGTCGCTGCGCGACGCCTCCCGCAGCGCGTTCGAGCGTTGCGCGACATCGCCAGTCGGTCTACCTTTGTGAAGGTCACACTTGAGTAGCATTCTGACCCGCCACGCCAGCCGGCGGCCTCCGGCAGCGGCTGAATGTCAACGTGGGGCGGGTCCAAGGGCTGGAGCTTGAGATGCCGCGGAAGCAAACAGTCAAGCACACTCGCGACGATGTTCAGCGGACTTACGTCCTGTGGTACACGGACGACGCTCCCGCACGAAGGGAATCCGTGGCGTTCTTCCAGGCGGCTGGCCGCCTGTTCCCGGCGATCAACATCCCACGAGAAGTACGTGACATGTCGGTCGAAGAGGCCAACGAGTACCTGAGAATCCATCCGACACAAGAGCAGTGGGAGGGGCTCACGCTTGTCAGGCCGATCGCGGAGAGCGATCTGCCGAGGTTCGAGCACGTCAATGAGCTCCAAAGAGTATGCCTCATGGGCGGCGACGTATCGGATCGAGGTCTGAAGCATCTGCTGTGGCTGAAGCAGCTCGAATGCCTCGTGCTGTACTCGAATCAGCTCACGGATGCGTGCCTCGAGACCATCCGGCAGATGCCCTCGTTGCGCACGCTCGACATGCAGGACTCTCGCCGCGTCTCCCGTTCCGCGTTTGAAGACGCCGTCCGGTCGTTGCCCCAGATCGAAACATCGTATGCGCCTTTGCCCCCATGACGTCGTGCGGAGACGTCGACACAGGGACGCCCCTCTCCCCTACCCCAGCAGCGACGCCGCCACTTTCGGCGCCTCGCGCGCGGGGCACCCCATCCAGCCAGAGAGCCGCTCCGCCGGCTCGCCGCTCGCGAGCGCCCGGAGCACCCGCTCCGCCACGTCCGCGCGGAGCGCCCGCGTCCCGAACACCGGGTAGCCGATCGCCGCGTACGCCTTCGGATCTACGCCCCGCGCGACCGCCATCGACACCGCGCCGGGCGCCGGGCACGCGGGCACCCGGCCGCTGTCGAACCAGGCGGCGCACAGCGCGAGGCGGCGCTCCAGCGCGCCGCGCCGGAGCAGCGGCTGCACGTAGAGCACGCGCTCGCCCACCTCGATGCCGCGCGCCGCGAGCAGCGCCCGGCCCTCCGGCGCGAGCTCCGCGACCTGCTCCTCCGCGTCGCGCGCCGCCGCCGTCCCGAGCCCCTGCTCCAGCTGGTAGACGATCCCCCGCGCCGCGGCCGGGAGCGCGCGCACCTCGGGCGAGCGCAGCGGCGCGAGCAGCACCTCGACGAGATCGCGCGCGAACGCCACGAGCCGCCGGAGCACGCGCGATCGCGCCCCCGCGCCGAGGTCCTCGAGCGCGGCGAGCCGCACGTCGGGCAGGAGCAGCGTCGGGCCGCGCGCGAGCTGCCCGAGCAGCCGCTCGCCGTCGAAGATCCGCCCGCCCACGTCGACCGAGAACCGCTCGTGCGGCGCCTCCACGAGCGCCTCGACCCAGCGCGCCCGGTCGTCCTCGGGCGCCGGCGCCGCGGGCCCCGGCGCGAGCCGGGCCCGGAGCGCCGCGATCCGCGCGAACGGGTGCCCCTCCGGCACCGCCGGCGGCTCGGCCTCCGCGCGCCGCTGCGTCAGGGGCGCGCCCGGCGACGACCGCGCGCTCGACGCCGCCCGCGCGCCCGACGCCGCCCGCAAGCGGCGCCCCGCGCCGCCGCCCCGCTCGACGAAGCGCTGCACCAGCCGCTCGTGGAGCGCGTCGCTCAGGCGATCCTCGATCGCCCGCGTGCGCTCCTGCCACGCCGCCGCGTCGCGGACCCAGCGCGCGTGGTTCGAGATGTACGTCCACGTCCTGATCGACGCGATCCGCGTGATCAGCGTGTCGATGTCGCCGCCCACCTCGTCGATCTCGGCCACCCGGGCGGCCATCCAGCCGGCGTCGAGCGCCGCGCTCGGGCCCGAGAGCTGCCCGTAGATCTCGGCGAGGAGCGCGACGTGCGACTCGAACAGGAGCTTGCGGAAGTCGGGGATGCGGCAGACCTCCCAGAGGAGCCCCACCGCCTCTTCACCCCGCGCGCGCGCTCGCACCTCCGGGTCCTCGGCGAGCCTCGCCAGCGCGGCCGTGTCCTCCGCGTCGTCGACGAGCCTCAGCGAGCGGGCGCGCGGGCGCGCCCGGAGCGACGCGAGGAGCGCGTCGATCGAGCTCATGTCGAGCTCGCTGCTCCGCCAGAGCAGCCGCCGCACCGGGGGGAACCGGTGCGCCTCGATCGCGGCGGCCACGCCGTCGGGGAGCGCGAGCGGCGCGACGGTGCCGAAGGTCCCGTCCGCGAGGTGCCTGCCCGCGCGGCCGGCGATCTGCGCGAGCTCGGCGGGGTCGAGGTCGCGCACGGCGCGCCCGTCGAACTTGCGGAGCGCCGCGAACGCGACGTGGCGCACGTCGAGGTTGAGCCCCATGCCGATCGCGTCGGTGGCGACGAGGTAGTCGACCTCGCCCGACTGGAAGAGGGCGACCTGCGCGTTGCGGGTGCGCGGCGAGAGCGCGCCGAGCACCACGGCCGCGCCGCCCCGCTGCGCGCGCAGCCGCTCGGCGATCTCGTAGACCTGCGGGGTCGAGAACGCGACGACGGCGCTGCGCGGCGGCAAGCGCGAGAGCTTGCCGGCCCCGGCGCTCGCGAGCCGCGAGAGGCGCGGGTGCTGGACGATGCTTGCGGTCGGGACGAGCTCGGCCATGAGCGGCCGCATCGTGTCGGCGCCGAGGAACCAGGTCTCGCGCCGGCCGCGCGAGAGGAGCAGGCGCTCGGTGAACACGTGGCCGCGCTGGTCGTGCGCGGCGAGCTGGATCTCGTCGATGGCCAGGAAGTCGACCTCCAGATCGACAGGCATCGCCTCGACGGTGCACACCCAGTAGTCCGGCCGCCTCGGGACGCGCTTCTCCTCGCCGGTCACGAGCGCGACGCGGGCCTCGCCGACCTGGGTGCTCACCCGGTCGTAGACCTCGCGCGCGAGCAGGCGCAGCGGCAGGCCGATCATGCCCGAGTCGTGCGAGAGCATGCGCTCGATGGCGCGGTGGGTCTTGCCGGTGTTGGTCGGGCCCAGGACGGCGGTGATGGGGGAAGCGTCGACCATGGCGCACGCAGCTTAGTACCGGACGCCGCAGCTACGCCCCCGCGCGACGCGCCGAGGGCGTGCGCCTCGGGTTCCGTGCCCGGAAGCGAGCAGGCGGGTCTGCGTCAACCCCGCCCAGCGCCGTCGTGCGCCGGGAGAGGGCAACTGCACGCCGCGCGCTGCGAGCCGGACGCGCCCGCGACGGAAGCGCAGGCACCGCCTGCGAACGACGAATCTCTCTCAGCGCGCCATCGGGTCCGCGAGCCAGGCGGCGAGCGCATCGGACGGGAGCGCCAGCTTGGCGTCGTCGAGGCGATCAGCGCCGAGGCGCTCGAACCGTTCAGCCAAAACGGAGTGCTCCATCTCGGTCAGGGGTCGGCCCAGCTTCTTCTCGAACTGCCTCGCCAGCACCCGGAGCTGCCCTTCCTTAAGGCCCTCCTTGCGGCCCTCCTGGAGGCCCTCCTTGCGGCCCTCCTGGAGGCCCTCCTTGCGGCCCTCCAGAAGCGCCTCCTTCCGCGCCTCGTCGCGGAGCGACTGCTTGAGCTGCTCGAACCACTGCTGAACTTCCGTCACGATCTCCTCCTCTTCCACGTCTTCCGCAGTGCGCGCCGAGGGCTCGGCCGGGACCTCGAAGCGCAATCGTAACAGCCAAGGCAGGGCGATGCCCCTCTCCCAAGCGTCGTCGGGCAGGGCGACGAGCTCATGGATGGCATCGCGGAGCACGGCGCCTGCGCCGAGCAGGCGCAGGAGCAGGGTGTCTCGGGTGCGCGGCAGCTCGGTGATGACGACGACGTCGATCCGCCATCCCGGCGCGGCCTGGTAGAGGCCGGCGCGCCCGGGCACCGGGGCGAAGCCGAACGCGTCGAGCACGGTGGCAGGCCGGCCGCTGCTGAGGACGCACAGCCGCGGGAAGAGCACGGCGCCCCCGGCGCGGCGCTCGAGCTCGTGGTGCCAGTGGAGCTGCTTGCGGACACAGCCGCGCAGCTCGGCCGGACCGGGTGTGTCGTGGAAGAGCTCGAACTGGCAAGGCTCCGCCGCGAGCTCGCCGATCAGTCCGAGCTCCGCGCGCAACGCGGCGCGGGCAGGATCGGGCACGTACCAGATGTCCATGGTCTGGGAAGTTGCGATGACCTCGACCTGAGTGTCGGCGCCGCCGGTGAGAGCGAGGGTCTCGCGCAGGACGTTCTTGCCGAAGGCGTCGAATCTGCTGCGCATCGTGCGGTGGCGAAAATGGGATTTATCGAACGTACCGGCAAGCCAATTTTCGCGTGGATCATGCTGTTTTTGCGAAGCGATGGAGAGCGGCTTCGCGTGTGAGGAGAAGGCTCGGGCCATTACACGTGCCGCATCGACGTCATTTAGAAATCGTGCCTTCAGCGCTTTACGGCTACGGGGTTGGAGGGGGGGGCGACTCGATGGACAGGAGAGAGGTAGTTCGTCATGCGCATGTTCGGGGTATGCATGCGCGTACCGAGAGAGAGCGCGAAGGACGCGGCGGTCGAAGGCGTGGGCCTCGACGCTGGGGATCGGGCTCCTGCGCACGCAGCGCGCTGGCCCATGTCACGGACGAGCGCGGCAGCTCGCTCCTCTCTCTGCTGGGCTGCATCGACGTCGGCGATCGGCGGGCGCCGAACGCCTGAACAGTCAGAAAATTTCACTATCATTGCATGCGCGGAGCGAAGCCTGGGCCACCTGGGGGGGAGAGAGGCTCCTCCCCTCTTCAGCGGCATCGACGCCTCACCTCGAGGCCGCGGAGCGCCCATGGGGTCGGGGGAGCGCAGCCTGCCGATGCGGGGAAGGAGAAGATGCGAGAGCTGCCCGCTCGCGCTCGGCCTTCGTCGCGTCGCCGCGCCCATGGCATGATGGGGCGAGATGCCGGCCGCTGTAAGAAGCACGACATGGGGCCCGCCCTCTGCTAGACCGCGGATGCCCGAACGGAAGGACGCTGGGACGCGGAAGGCTCGATCGCATGCTGTCGCTTGAAGCGGGGAGCGTCGTCGGTGGGAAGTATCGCCTGGAGCGGCCGCTGGCGGGCGGCGCCATGGGCTTCCTCTGGGTGGCCCGGCACCTCCAGCTGGACGTCGAGGTCGCGCTCAAGTTCATGATGCCGCAGCACGCCGACTCCCCCGTGGCGCGCGCGCGGTTCGAGCGGGAGGCGAAGGCCTCGGCCCAGCTCCGGACCCCCAACGTGGTCCACGTCTACGACTACGGCCTCGAGGGCGACACGCCCTACCTCGCGATGGAGCTGCTCGAGGGAGAGGACCTCGCGGCGTACCTCGCGCGCCACGGGCGCCTCGAGCCGGAGGAGCTGCTCGGCATCGTGAGCCAGGTGTGCAAGGCGCTCCGCCGCGCGCACGAGGTGGGGCTCATCCACCGCGACCTCAAGCCGGCGAACATCTTCCTCGCGCGGCAGGGCGAGGAGGTCGTCAAGATCCTCGACTTCGGGGTCGCCAAGGCGATCGGCACCGGGCTGGCCGCCGACGCGACGAAGACCGGCACGCTCATCGGCTCGCCGCACTACATGAGCCCCGAGCAGGTGCGCCGGAGCAAGACGATCGACTTCCGCAGCGATCTCTGGTCGCTCGGCGTGATCATCTTCCAGTGCCTCACGGGCCAGCTGCCCTTCCCCGGCGAAGAGCTCGGCGACGTGCTCGTGGAGATCTGCACGGGCGACATCCCGGTCGCCTCGCAGCTCGCGCCGAATCTCTGGCCCGAGCTGGATCGTTTCCTGGAGCGCGCGCTCAAGCGCGAGCCCGCGGAGCGCTTCCAGAGCGCGAGCGAGCTCGCCCGCGCGTTCGCCGCGGCGGTGCAGCGCACGGCGGTGCCAGACTCGCGCGACTCGCTGGACTCGACCGAGGCGCTGGCTCACGGCGGCGCGCCGGCTCATGGTGTCGCGCCGGCTCTCGGCATCGCGCAGGCTCTCGGCAGCGCGCCGGCTCACGGCATCGCGCAGGCTCTCGGCATCCCGCCGGCTCACGGCGTCGCGCAGGCTCTCGGCAGCGCGCCGGCTCACGGCGTCGCGCCAGCTCACGGCATCGCACAGGCTCTCGGCATCCCGCCGGCTCACGGCGTCGCGCACGCTCACGGCGTCGCGCCGGCCGGGGGTGGCACCGTGGCCCTGGACGACGCGGTGACCGCCGGCGGCACGCTGGCGGCGGGCGGGACGGTCGTCGAGGACCGCACGCGTGTCCCGGGTGGCGTGGTGGGCGCGAGCGACACGCTGGCCGCGGGCGGCACGCTGACCGCCAGCGGCACGCTCGAGGCCGTGGGGGGCGCGCTGCCCGCGCCCGTGGATCGTCGCGCCCCGTCGCGGGCGGTGCTCGCCGTGGCTGCCAGCGTGCTCGTGGTCGGCCTGGGGATCGCCGCCGTCGTCCTGCTTCGCTCGCCTGCTCCGGAGGCCACCGCTGCCCCCGCGGCGACGTCTCCGCCGGACGCTCCCGCGTCCGCTGCACCGCCGACACGGGAGGAGGAGGTGCCTGCCCTGCCTCCCCCGGGCGCGAGCGCCGTCCCCGCCACGCCGGCTTCGTCGGCCCCGACCAGCGCGGCGTCCGCCTCGGCGCCTCCCCCATCGGCCGTGCCCCCACCTGGCGCCGTAAAGGCCACGCCAAGGCCTGCGCGCCCGCAGGCGCCTCCCCCGGCCAGGCGGCCCTCTCAGGGGGCGCCCTCCAGCAAGGGCGCTTCCGAGAAGGATCCGACCTTCGGCTTCTAGTATTCCGTCTCTGAAGAGCGCGAACCAAAACCGTCGATGAACTTGACCGTCTCGTCGAGCGGCGCCCGGCCCGTACGAGTGTAACCGATCGTGGGGTCCTCGTGGCCGATCGACATGCCGCAGAAGAGGATGAGCCCGTCCGGGGGTGACAGGACCTGCGCGACGGTCTTGCGAACCTGCGACCACGCCATCTGCGGGCAGCTGTGCAGCGCTTCGGCGCGCAGCAGCAGCATGACGGTCTGCAGATACATCCCGGTGTCGGCCCACTGGGCCGGGCCCACGTCACGGTCGATGTAGCAGAACAGGGCGGCGGGCGCGCCGAAACAGTCCCAGTTGGCGATCGCGGCCCTCTGCCGCGCCTCCCAGTCCTCGCGAGCGATGCCGAGCGAGGCGTAGCGCTCCCTGCCGAAGGCGGCTCGGCGCTCTCTGTACGGGGACTTCAGTCCCGGCGGGTACATTTCGTACTCCCGATCGTCCCAGGGGTCGCCTGCAGCCACGCGCTCAACGGCGAGCTTCTTGAGCTCAGCCAGCGGCGCGCCGGTCACCACGTAGATGTTCCACGGCTGGAGGTTCGACCCGGATGGCGACCAAGCCGCCGCGGATAACACGCGCTCCAGCACCTCCCTCGAGACGGGCTGGTCGGTGAATCCGCGCACCGCCCGTCGGCTCCTGACTGCCTCATAGACATCCATGACCACCTGCCTCTCCAGATCTTCTCATTGAAATCACAATCCTATTCGGCGACCTGGCCAGGGTCGAATCGCTGCGTGGCGGAGCGAGACCGACTCGGGTGGACCACGCTCATCGCCTCCACGGACGTCGCCGCTCATGTCGTCAGGCACTTTGCGCCCGCGCGCGAGGACGAGGACGAGGACTTCGGGCACGGCGACATCCTCTACGCCGCGGACGCCGTCGACCAGGCCTGGGCGCCGCTCGCCCGGCGGCTCCTCCACCACGGAAGCCCCGCGGGGAGCGCGCCGGATCCTCCGAACCGGCGCGCTCCGCGCTGCACGACGAGCGAGTTACCCCGGGCTCGACACGCCCGGTGATGGTTGGGGGCGGCGCGTCAGCTCCTCGAAACTCCAGCCCTTCGGAGGCCCGCCCCGCCACCACGCCAGCAGCCGGCCCTCCGTTCGCCACCTCCGGGCTGTTCGGTCCGAGCACGGCCGACGTGCTGCGCGCGCCCTATCCTATGCGGACGAGGCGGAGGCGGCGCTCTCGATAGCCCGCGCCCGCGCCCCGGTACGGCGCCCGCGCCGGGCCCCGAAGCCCCGGCCACGCCGCAGGAGCCGGCGAACCCCGACATGTAGGAGCCCCAACGCCCGGACGACATGGCCGGCGCGTGCTCGACCAGGCACCCCGGCATATCGGACATGGCCGGCGCGTGCTCGACCAGGCACCCCGGCATATCGGACATGGGCTCGCGCCTGGGCGGCGAGGCGGCCGGCCATGTCGGACATGGGCCCGCGCCTGGGCAGCGAGGCGGCCGGCCATGTCGGACATGGGACCGCGCCTGGGCGGCCAGGCAATCCGGCATGTCGGACATAGGCCCGCGCCTGGGCGGCTAGGCGGCCGGGCCATGTCGAACATGCAACCCTGATTCATTCACTCTCCCGGGAAAGCGACGGCAGTTCAACAATCGCTCGATGCCGTCGGCGGCGCTCTCTCTTGTGGGGCCAGCCGCCGCACGCTCGGGCACGTGCGGCGGCTGGCGCGCGCGGGGCGTCGGCGGAGGAGCAGGGCGCCTGCTCGGCGACGTCCGTGGCGAGGCTTGCCCCCCTTGCGTTGGGAGCCACCGCCGGGCTCCCGCTCAGAGGTTCGCGGTCGTCAGCCAGTGGGGGTTCTTCGTCGTGCCGTCGAAGCGCTCCGTGGTCTTGAACTGCTCGTGTTCTCCTCTGGCCCCGAGCTCGGCGGTGCGCGCCAGGATCGCCGAGACGCGCTCGCTGCCGAGCGGCTGGAACGTGTAAGCCGCCTTGAGCGCCTGCTTGAGGACACCCAGGCTGTCGCAGCCGGTGATGACCACCGACGTCGGCAAGCTCATGGGATAGTGCAGGCAGGTGATCGGCGAGACAACGCCCGCCTTCGCGATCTCCCCGCCGGCGAACGGCTTCATCCCCAGCACCCCGATGCCCTGCTGCGTCAGCACCGGGAGCACCGCCTTCTCGAAGCTCCGGTAATGGGGATCCAGGACGTTGAGAGGCATCTGCACGGTGTCGAGCGGGACGCCCTGCCGCTCGGCCATCTTCAGCATGGCGAGGTGGATGTCCGGGTCCTTGTGCCCCGTGAAGCCGATGAACCGGATCTTGCCGGCCTTCTTCGCGGCCACGAGCGCCTCCATCGCGCCGCCGGGCCCGTAGATCTGCTCGGGATCGCTCATCCGGATGATCTCGTGCATCTGCACGAGATCGATGACGTCGGTGCGCAGCCGCCGGAGCGACTGCTCGAGCTGCGCCTCGGCGGTCGCCCGGGTGCGGCCGTCGAGCTTGGTCATCAGGAAGACCTTGCCGCGGTATCCGTCCTGGAGCGCCTTGCCCATGCGCTCCTCGCTCTTGCCGTCGTGGTAGTCCCAGCAGTTGTCGAGGAAGGTGACCCCGTGATCGATCGCGAAACGAACGAGCCGGATGCTCTCCTGCTCGCCCTTGGGGACCGCCATGTGGTAGCCGCCGAGGCCGAGGAGGCTGACCTTCACGCCGGTCCGCCCGAGCGTCCTCGTCGGCATCACGCCGCCCGCCGGTAACACGACGTCCTCTTCCTCTGGCGCCCCGGAGGAAGGCCCCTCGGGAGGCTCCGGAGCGCCCGCGCCCGGGGATGTAGCGTTTTGCCGCAGCTGCGCGCTCCCCGCACACGCGCCGAGCGCGAGGCTGGCGCCCGCGGCGTGGAGGAAGGTCCGCCGAGAAGGTCGCTTCATCATGACAGGGCAACGCTCCTTTTCAGGGCGAAGCTCGACTGCAGGGGACATGCCATGCGAACACAGGCACGAGCCCACGATCACGACCAAGGTGGTGACCGCGTGGGGGTGAAGGAGCTCATGGCCGTCCGAGACGCGACTGGGCGTGAGCAGCCTGGGGGGAGGACCGCATGGCGGCCAGCGCGGCCTGGTAGACGGTCTGGAAGCGAGCCTGCTCGGGCGCGAGCGCAGCGGCGCGTTTCAGCGGCTCGAGCGCCTGCTCCTTCTGGCCTTGCCGGACCAGGGCGAGGCCCAGCGAGTGGAGCAGCTCGGCCTGCTCGGGAAGGCGGGTGATTCCGCGCCGGAGCAGCGCGACGCCGTCCGCGTCGCGGCCGAGCTCGCGATAGAGGTCGGCGAGGTTCACGTAGGTGGGGACGTAACCGGGCTCGATGCGAAGCGCGGCGAGGTAGGCGTGCTCGGCGTCGCGCGGCTTGCCCGTGCGGGTGAAGATCACGCCCAGGTTGTTCTGGGCCTCGGCCCGATCGGCGTGGAGGGTCTGCGTGGCGATGTACTCGCGCAACGCCCCGTCCAGCTCCTGCGCGGCGCGCTCGGACAAGGCGCCGAGGTCGACGCCCGCGAGCACGCGCGCGGCTTCGACGCGCACGCCACGTACGGGATCGACGAGGAGCGGCGCGGCGACGGCCGCGGCGTGGCGAGGGTCGTAGCCCTCCAGCGCGCTGAGCGCAGCGCGCCGGAGCAACGGGTCGGGATCGGCGAGCGCCGCGCGGAGAACGGCGAGCGACGCGGCCGTCGGGGCGGCGCGCAGCGAGGCAAGCGCGGTGGCGCGCGCGATGCCGGGGAGGGAGCCGTCGGCCGCGAGCCGCTGGAGCTCAGCGGCGACGGCCGCGTCGCCGGGCGCGGTGCGCGCGAGAGCGAAGACCTCGGTATAGGCCTGGTAGCCCTGCGCGGGGCGGCCGAGCCAGGATCGCACGGCGTCGGCGGCCCAGCGCGCCGGCTTCTGCGCGTGGCAGTCGGTGCATGGGTTCGGGATCCCGAGGCGGACCGAGAGATCCGGCCGAGGCACCCGGAAGCCATGATCGTGACGGACGTCGACACCCATGTACGTGCGCGCCGGCATGTGGCAATCGACGCAGCGCGGAGCGGCGGGCGTGACGCCGGCGTTCGCGGCGGCGGCGCCGTCCGCGGCGGCGGCGCCGTCCGCGGCAGCGGCGTTCGCGGCGTGGTGGTGATGCGCGGGGACATCGAAGCGCGCCGGTTCGTGGCAGGACGCGCACACGCCGCTGCCCTCGGCGCGCAGACGGCCCGAGTGCGGCTCGTGGCAGTCGCTGCACGTCACGCCGGCATGCGCCATCTTGCTCTGCTGGAACGAGCCATAGGTGAAGACCTCGTCGCTCATCACGCCGTCGGGCGTGTAGAAGGGCGCGGTCAGCAGCTCGAGCGCCACGCTGTCGAGCAGCGGAGCGCCGTGCCGGAACGGCTGCGAGAGCGTCTCGCGGCGGCTGTGGCAGAACGCGCACGTGGCGCTCTCGGTGCCGCTCGAGGCGCTCTTGGCGCGCTGCGCGGTGCCGCTGGGCAGCCGCGTCCACGTGGCGTCCTTGCGCTCGTCGAAGCGCACGTCGAGGCCCTTCGAGGGGTCCGGCGTCCTCGCCTTGGTCCAGTCGAGGTGGCGCGCGCCGCCGCCGTGGCAGCCTTCGCAACCGACGCTGATCTCGGACCAGGTGGTGGTGAAGTGATCCGCGGCCGCGTCATACCCTTTCGTGACATGTGTCGAGTGGCACTCGGCGCACATGTGGTTCCAGTTCTGGCTGGCAGCGGTCCAGTGCAGCACGTCGCCGGCGCGCACGTCGTCGCGCTCGTGCAGGTGGTACCAGCGCTGCCCGCCACGTGGTCGAGGGCGCGCGTCCCACGCAAACGGCAGCGCTTGCAAGCGCCCGCCCGGACCGGCGACGAGGTACTGCTGCAGCGGCTCGACGCCGAAGGTGTACAGCACCTCGTAGCGGTGCAGCTGGCCATCGGGGCCGTCCGTGGTGACCCAGTATTTCCCGCCCTGGCGATCGAAGCGGTGGACCTGCCCGGCGTAACGCAGGCGCGCCCCGTCGAAGTTCCCGAGCACGGTGGCGGCGGTCGCGTGCTGCATGGCCCGCGCGTGCTGCGAGCCCTGCCACGCGGCGTGCTCCTCGGCGTGGCACGGCGCGCAGCGGTCGCTGCCGACGAAGCCGGCCGCCGCGCGCTCCGGCGAGCGCTCCGCCGGGCCGACCAGCTTTGTGGCAGCCGGCGAGGCCTCCGCGGCGCCGCCTCGCGCCGCCCCGGGTTTCGCCCCCGAAGCGCTCGCGGTGGAGGCGTCGGCTGGCGCGCGCGAGGACGCGCTCGTGGGCGCGCGCCAGACCACGAGCCCGAGGAGCGCCAGGGTCAGGACAGCGATGGGCCACGAGCGAACGAGTCGGGAATCGGCCATGTGCAGAGCGGAGGCGAGCGCCGCCGCGAGACGCGGGTCGCGCAGAGACGCCCGGATCTCGCGTGCGGCAGGGTGCGCGTTTACTCGGTGAGGATGACGCCGCGGGCGGCGGCGTACTGCGACCACGCGGCGGCGAGCTCGGCCGCCACGTCCGGATGAGCCGCGGAAACGTCGTTGTTCTCGCCGCGGTCGGTGGCCAGATCAAACAGGCTCCAGGCGCGCGGCGTCGGGCCATAGGGCGCGCTGAGCCACAAGAGCTTCCAGTTGTCGCGGATCACGTAGCGGTGGTTGCCGTGCTCCCAGATCAACGTCTCCCCGGGCGCGCGCAGGCCGGTCGCCCGATCTTCGAGCACCGGCAGGATCGAGCGCCCGCTGATCGGCTCGACGTCCCTGCCCTTGTAGGTGGTCCCCGGGTTGGGCACACCGGCCAGCTCGAGCACGGTCGGCAGAAAATCGATCACGTGCGTGGTCCCGTCGAACTGCGGCCTGCTCTGGTGCTGTCCCGGCAGCCGTGCGATGGCCGGAACGGCGATGCCGCCTTCGGTCGTGTAGCTCTTCCACAGCCGGAACGGCGTGGCGCTCACCTCGGCCCAGCGGGGTCCGACGCCGATGTACGAGCCCGGTCGACCCAGGTTCTCGAGCGAGTTCACCACCGCGCCGGAGCGGCTCGGGTCGGTGGCGGCGAAGCCCTCGCGATTGCCACCTTCCGCGCCGTTGTCGGACTGGAAGAAGATGAAGGTGTTCTCGTACTCGCCGACCCGCTTGAGGTACTGGATCAACCTGCCGATGTTGGCGTCGAGGTTCTCGACCATGGCGGCGTAGATCTCCATGCGCCGCGCCTCGTAGATCCGCTCCTCCGGCGTCAGCTCTTCCCAGGTTTTCGGGTTGCTGCCGCCGCTCGGCAAGCGGGGATTCGGCGTGAACGACTGGGGGATGACGCCGCGGCTCTTGAGCCGCTCGAGGCGCCGCTCGCGGATGGCGTCGTAGCCCGCGTCGTAGCGGCCGCGGTACCTGTCGATGTACTCCGGCGGCGCCTGGAGCGGCCAGTGCGGCGTGGTGTACGTCGCGAACGCGAAGAACGGCTTGCCGTCGGCGCGGTTGCTCTCGATGTACTGAATGAGCTTGTCCGTGTAGAACTCGGTCGCATAGAAGTCGCGCGGCGGCTGCGTGTACACGCCGTCCTCGCGATAGAGCCGAGCCTGCGCGGTCGTCGGCGGATCGGCAAACTCGTTGAAGAACGTCGCGACGCCGGGGAGCAGGACGTACGATTTCTCGAAGCCGCGCGCCGGAGGGCTCTGATCCTCCGTGTCGCCGAGGTGCCACTTGCCGGCGATGTACGTATGGTAGCCGGCGTCTCTCAGGATCTCGGCGACGGACAGCGCGTTGTCGGTCAGGTAGCCCTCATAACCGGGCTGCCCTGCTTGCGGTCCAGTACCACCGCCCATGCGGCCCAGCCCGACGGCGTGGCTGTCGGTGCCGGAGACCAGCATCGCGCGGGTCGGCGCGCACAGCGATCCGGAGCGGTGCCCGGTGAGGATGCGGCCTTCTGCGGCGAGCGTATCGAGGTTCGGTGTGGTGATCTCGCCGCCGAACGCGCCGAGATCCGAGAAGCCGAGATCGTCGGCCACGATCGTGACGATGTTGGGCAACTCGACGATCGTGCCGCCGCCGCCCGTGCCGCCGGCACCACCATCTCCGCCGCCCGTGCCGCCGGCACCCCCGGCACCACCATCTCCGCCGCCCGTGCCGCCGGCGCCGCCGCCCGCCCCGCCGGCGCCGCCCGTACCTCCGCTGCCGCCGGCACCGCCGGTACCTCCGCCGCCGCCCGTACCTCCGCCGCCGCCCGTACCTCCGCTGCCGCCGGCACCGCCGGCGCCGGCGCCGCCGCCGCCCGAGCCCGCTGCACCGCTGCCGCCTTCGCCGGTCGCGCCAGCTTCACCCGAGTTGCCGCCGCCGCCGGCACCGCCCGTGGCGCTGCCGGTGCCGCCCGTGGAACCGCCCGACCCGCCGCTCGCGCTGCCCGTCTGAGCGGCGCTGCCGCCGCTGCCCGAGTCATCGTCGCCCCCGCAGCCGATCGGGCCGAGCAGCGTGGCGAGCAACCAGGGCCCGGTCGCGAGCGCCGAGCCAATCCATCGATGACGTTCGAAGAACCGCTTCATACCTGTCTCCTTGGGAGTGCTGGAAGCGCCGCATGCCGGAGTCGAACGTCGTCGTAAGCGAGGTTCCGCCGTGATCCCGGAGGGACGCCTCGGCTCGCACCCTGGCCAAACGTCAGCCGGACGCGCCACGAGAAGGGCGAACTCGGACGGTGACGAGCCGCGTGGCTCGGCCTTCACGACAAACGGCAGCGTGGCGCGTCACCGGGACGCCGGCGCGCTGCCTCGCTGTTCTCCTCGCCGCAGCTCGCGCCGCGGCGCATGCGGCTAACTACAGCAACAGCAATGAGCACCTGCTCGACGGCACGCGCCTGCGGTCCCCGAGTGCGCGCCGAACGTCCGCATGGCCACAAGGAAAGGAGACATGCGTCCGTTATAACGGATTACATGACGTTATACAAGACAATTTTCGCGGCCGGCGGATCGTCCTCAACAGCGGCGAGCCGAGGCCCTACCCGTGTTCCAGGCGCAGCTCGGCGGCCAGCGTTCGTGGATCCTCGGGCACCGCCGCGCTTGACGCCGGCAGCCAGCGCTCCTATGACATTCGCGCATCTAGATACATGAATACATGAGTCTTTCCCAGTACATCGAGATGCTGAACCTCCTCGGGGACGAGAGCCGGATACGGCTCTGCGTGCTCCTCCGCGAGCGCGAGCTGCGGGTGACGGATCTGGTTCGCGTGACGGGCATCGCGCAGTCGCGCGTCTCGACGCACCTCGGGCGGCTCCGCGAGGCGGGGTTCGTGCGGGATCGGCGCCAGGGGCCGCAGTCGTTCTATGCGCTCGCTGTCGACACCCTGCCCGGGACCGCGAAGGCCCTCCTCGATGAGGCAACGAAATCGCCCGACCCGACCCTGGAGGGCGACCAGCGGCGCCTCCTGGAGCTCGACGCCGAGCGGCGCGGCGGCCTCCCCGAGTCCTTCGCCGGCGAGATGGAGCGGCACTACTCCCCGGGCCGCACGTGGCAGTCGCTCGCGGTCGGCATCGCCGCGTTGCTCCGCCTCGGCGACGTCCTCGACGTCGGATCGGGCGACGGCGCGGCGGCCAGCGCGCTCGCGCCTTACTGCCGCTCGCTCACCTGCGTCGACTCGAGCAGCCGGATGATCGAGGCCGCGAGAGAGCGGTTCTCGACCCAGCCCCACGTCCGCGTCGAGGTCGCCGATGTCCACGCGCTGCCGTTCGGAGACGCCTCCTTCGACTCCATCCTCGTGTTTCACACGCTGACCTACGCCGAGGACCCGCCGCGGGCGCTGGAAGAGTGCGCCCGCGTGCTCCGCCCGGGCGGTCGGGTGGTCATCCTGTCGCTCGACGCGCACCAGCAGCGGGAGATCACCGTGCCCTACGGCGAGCGCCACCCCGGCTTCTCGCCCGCCGACATCCGCGCCATGCTCACCCGCGTGAAGCTCGATGTCGCCGCGTCCGAAGTCGCCTGCCGCGAGACGAAGAAACCCCATTTCCAGGTCGTGCTCGCCATCGCCGACAAGCCGACCCCCGGTCCCTCCAAGAGCGCCAAGCGAGGCTGATCATGCCGTCCAACAACACCACGCCTCCCCTTCATCCACTCCAGAAGCTCCTCCAGCGCCGCATCGTCATCATCGACGGGGCGATGGGGACGACCATCCGCACGTACGGGATGAAGGAAGCGGACATCCGGGGCCAGCGCTTCGCGGATTCGAAGAAAGACCTGCTGAACAACGGCGATCTGTTCTCGCTCACGCAGCCGGAGATGATCTGCGATATCCACCGGCGGTTCCTCGAGGCCGGCGCGGACATCATCGAGACGAACACCTTCGGCGCGACCAGCATCACCCAGAGCGAGTTCTTCGTCGACGACCCGCGGGAGCACGGCGGGCGGAAGGACCCGGCCTTCTATCAAGGGATCATCGACGACCCGTTCCTCAACGACCTCGCCTGGGAGATCAACGAAAAGTCCGCGCGGCAGTGCCGCGAGTGGGCCGATCGCGTGGCGAACGCCGACGGGCGGCAGCGGTTCGTCGCGGGCGCCATCGGCCCGCTCACCGTCTCCCTGTCCAACTCCCCGGACGCCGACGACCCCGGCTTCCGCGTCGTGACGTTCGATCAGGTGAAGCAGGCGTACGTCCACCAGATCCGCGCCTTGATCGCCGGCGGCTCCGACGTGCTCCTGGTCGAGACCATCTTCGACTCGCTCAACGCGAAGGCCGCGCTCGTCGCCATCCGAGAGGTCTTCGACAAGGACGGCAAGACCCTGCCGGTGATGATCTCGGCGGCGGTCGGGCGCGGCGGAGAGACGATGATCTCCGCGCAGACGGTCGAGGCGTTCTGGAACGCGGTGAAGCACGTGAACCCGCTCGCCATCGGGCTGAACTGCTCGCTCGGCCCGGACCTGATGTATCCGTTCCTGTCCGACCTCTCGGAGAAGTCCAGCGCCGCGATCTCCTGCTACCCGAACGCCGGCCTGCCCAACCCGCTCTCCCCCACGGGCTTCGATCTCGAGCCGCCGGACATGGCGCGCCACATCGGCGGCTTCGCGGACGCGGGCCTGCTCAACATCGCCGGCGGCTGCTGCGGCAACACGCCCGAGCACATCGCGGCCATCGCCAAGGCGCTCGCCGGCAAGCCCCCGCGCGCCCTCGACCCGAGGCCCCCCGCGGAGGCCCCGCCCGGCGGCGCGGCCTCTTCCGGTTCCGGCGCGCCGATCCCCCTGCGCCTGTCCGGCTCGCAGCCGTTCACGCAGCAGCCCGGCGTCTACATGATCCTGGGCGAGCGCACCAACGTCGCCGGATCGCCGAAGTTCGCGAAGCTCATCAAGGAAGGGAAGTACGAGGAAGCGGTGAGCGTGGCGCGCCAGCAGGTAGAGAACGGCGCCAACGTCATCGACATCTGCATGGACGAGGGCATGATCGACGGCGTCTCCGCGATGACGCGCTTCCTGCTTCTCCTGGCCAGCGAGCCCGAGGTGGCGAAGGTCCCGTTCATGGTGGACTCGTCGAAATGGGAGGTCATCGAGGCGGGCCTCAGGTGCATGCAGGGCAAGGGCATCGTGAACTCCATCTCGCTCAAGGAGGGCGAGGCGAAGTTCCGCGAGAGCGCGAGGACGATCCTCAAGTACGGCGCCGCCGTCGTGGTCATGGCCTTCGACGAGCAAGGGCAGGCCGCCACCTACGAGGACAAGATCCGGATCTGCAAGCGCGCGTACGGCATCCTCGTCGACGAGGTGGGGTTTCCTCCCGAGGACATCATCTTCGATCCGAACATCCTCACGGTCGCCACCGGCATGGAGGAGCACAACAATTACGCCGTCGACTTCATCGAGGCCACGCGCTGGATCAAGGCCAACCTGCCGCACGCCAAGGTCAGCGGCGGCGTGTCGAACATCTCGTTCAGCTTCCGCGGCAACAACCGGGTGCGCGAGGCCATGCACTCGGCGTTCCTCTACCATGCCATCCGGGCCGGCATGGACATGGGCATCGTCAACGCGGGCATGCTCGAGGTGTACGAGGAGATCGAGCCGGAGCTCCGCGAGCTCGTCGAGGACGTCCTGCTCAACCGGCGTCCGGACGCCACGGAGCGGCTCGTCGACTTCGGCGAAGCGCTGAAGGCCAGGAGCGCCGGCGCCGCCGAGGCCGAGAAGAAAGAAGAGGAGTGGCGCAAAGGCACCGTCGAGGAGCGGCTGTCGCACGCGCTGGTCAAGGGCATCGACACGTACATCGATATCGACACCGAGGAGGCGCGCGCCAAGCTCGGCCGCCCGCTCTCCGTGATCGAGGGCCCGCTGATGGATGGGATGAGCGTCGTCGGAGATCTCTTCGGCGCGGGCAAGATGTTCCTGCCGCAGGTGGTGAAATCGGCGCGCGTGATGAAGAAGGCCGTCGCGTACCTCACGCCGTTCATGGAGGCGGAGAAGGCCGCGATGGCCGCCGCTGGGCAGGAGGTGAAGACGCAGGGGAAGATCGTCCTCGCCACGGTGAAGGGCGATGTCCACGACATCGGCAAGAACATCGTGGGCGTCGTGCTCGCGTGCAACAATTACGAGGTGATCGACATGGGCGTCATGGTCCCGTGCGAGAAGATCCTCGAGCGCGCCAGGCAGGAGAAGGCGGATCTGATCGGCCTGAGCGGGCTGATCACGCCGTCGCTCGACGAGATGATCCACGTCGCCCGCGAGATGGAGCGGCAGAACTTCAAGCTGCCGCTCCTGATCGGCGGGGCGACGACCAGCAAGGCGCACACGGCCGTGAAGGTGGCCCCGCATTACAGCGAGCCGGTCGTGCATGTGGTCGACGCGAGCCGCGCCGTGCCTGTCACCACGAGCCTCCTGAGCGAGGAAGGCAAGGCGGCGTTCGTCGCCCAGCACCGCGCCGAGTACGAGAAGCTCCGCCGGCTCCACGCGGCGCCGAAGCACAAGCTCGTCTCCCTCGAGGCCGCGCGCGCGAACCGGACGCGGATCGCGTGGCGCGCCGAGGATCTGCCGGTGCCCGAGTTCACCGGCGCGCGCGTGCTCGAGGACTTCCCGCTCGCCGCCTTGCGCGAGTACATCGACTGGACGCCGTTCTTCCACACGTGGGAGCTGAAGGGCGTCTATCCGCGGATCCTGGAGCACGAGAAGTACGGCGAGCAAGCGCGCCAGCTCTTCTCCGAGGCGAACGCGCTGCTCGACACGATCATCGAGAAGAAGCTGCTGACGGCGCGCGGCGTGTATGGCTTCTTCCCCGCGAGCGCCGTGGGCGACGACGTGGAGGTGTACACGGACGGGACGCGCGCGAAGGTGCTCGAGCGGTTTCACTTCCTGCGCCAGCAGACGGCGAAGGAGGGCGGCGAGCCGAACCGGTCGCTCGCGGATTTCATCGCGCCCAGGGAGACCGGCCTCCGGGACCACATCGCCGGCTTCGCGGTGACCTCCGGGATCGGCCTGAAGGAGCTGTGCGAGCGGTTCAGGGCGGTGCACGACGACTACAACGCCATCATGGCCGAGGCGATCGCCGATCGCCTGGCCGAGGCGTTCGCCGAGTGCCTGCACAAGCGGGTGCGCGACGAGTGGGGCTATGGCCGGCAGGAGGACCTGACCAAGGCCGAGCTCATCGAGGAGAAGTACCGCGGCATCCGGCCCGCGGCGGGGTACCCCGCGTGCCCGGATCACACCGAGAAAGGCACGCTCTGGCGGCTGCTCGACGTCGAGAAGAGCACCGGCATCCAGATCACCGAGTCGTTCGCGATGTGGCCCGGATCGAGCGTGAGCGGCCTGTATTTCGCGCACCCGGAGGCCCGGTACTTCAGCCTGGGAAAGATCGATCGCGACCAGGTGGTCGACTACCACGCGCGCAAGGGCATGACCGTCGCGGAGGTCGAGCGCTGGCTCGGCCCGAACCTCAACTACGACGCTTCAAACTAGCAGAAAGAGACACCACCATGGCCATCGTTCTTTACCATCACCCGTTTTCGCGCGCCGCCAACACCGTGTGGATGCTCGAGGAAGTCGGCGTCGAGTACGAGCTCAAGTTCGTCGACATCATGGCCGGCGACCAGAAGAAGGAGGAAGTCACGAAGCTCAATCCGATGGGCAAGCTGCCCTTGCTCGTCGACGGCGACACCGTCGTCACCGAATCCGCGGCGATCGGCCTCTATCTCGCGGATCGTTATGCCTCGGGCCGCCTCGCGCCGAAGCTCGACGACGCGGCGCGCGGCACTTATTTTCGCTGGTCGCTCTTCGCCCCCTCGGTCATCGAGCCCGGCTCGATGGCCAAGGCCGGCAACTGGGAGTTCCGCGCCGGCTCCGCCGGTTGGGGCAACTACGACGACATGATCGCGACGATGGAGTCGGCCATCTCTGGCCGTGACTTCGTCCTCGGCAAGGAGTTCTCGATGGCCGACGTCATCTTCGGCGGCACCATCGCGTACATGCTCGACTTCAAGATGCTCGAGCCGCGCCCGAGCTTCACCGGATATGCCAAGCGGGTCAAAGCCCGCCCGGCGTACGCGAAGAGCGAGGCGCGCAACAAAGCCGTGATGGACGAGCGCGGCCTCAAGATGCCTGGGGCTTAGAGCGCCCTGAAGGATTGAAGCGGAGCGCCTCGGCGAGCGCCGTAGGAGCGCCGCGTCCTCTTCCTGCGCCGTGCGCGAGGTCGGAGCGTGGCGAGGCCGCAGCCAGGCCGAACGCGAACCACCCGCCCCTTGGACAGCGCGATCTCGAGCGGCTCCGCCACGACCGGCGAGGCGTCCGTCACCACTGCACCGGCAGGAAGCGCGGCGCCTCCGTCGAGGACCACGGCAGGGGCTGCGAAGGTCCGTAGGCCCGCAGCTTGCAGCGGCGCCAGTCCAGCTGGTAAAATTGCGAGTCGCTGGGAGAGCCCCTGGCCTTGCACAGGTCTGGAGAGTGAGGCAGGAGCAGAGCGTCGATTTGGGCCTTGCGCTGTATGAAGGGGATATATGCGTTTTCGGCGACATGGAACAGATGTTACGGCCGTGACTATTCACATATCGAGCACCGAAGGGAACTCTTCGGCCGGCATCGAGATCGCCGATGTTCCACGCTCGGATGGTTCTCCTAGAATAACCAGCAGCGATCCTGATGTGGTTAGCGTCGATGGCACACCTCGCATCCGCGCCGTTGGCAATTTTTCGTTTTATCTCAGCGCGCTTGCCACAACATCAGGCAGCGGCGCTGTAACGGTGACTGCGGCGACACGGTCCGGAATCCAGGCGACACTAAGGGTCGTGGTTGACGCTGCGATAGAGTTGCCGGATCCTGCCACTGAAGCTGGAGCCGTCGCCAGACTGTTGATGTCGGAGGCCCGCGGACCTTCCCACGCGGACTACCTGGCAGCAGACACATTGGATAGCATGGGGTGGATGCAACGGGTCCTGGAGAATCGATTGGCGAGCGACCCTTCTCGATTCGGGGCACGCGGGGCGAGAAATTTGATCGACATCATTCGCGCCGCCAATCAGTTCGATGGGTTCTCCGATTATCCGAACTACGATCAGGTGGTTCGTCGTCGACTGCAGCAGATGGTCAACATCGCGAACAATGACAATGACCGAATGCAGTCCGATTTTCGAAATTTTATACAGAATGCCATTGACGTGGCTCGGCTGCGGGTCGCCATCCGGGACCCAAGTTCAACAGGCTTGTTCGGGTGGAGAGCCGCAGGGACTGGAAGCCCAGGGCCGAGGTTCGCGAGATTTCGCACGTTGGCTGGAAATACGTTCTTCACGTTCCGGCCATGATGGAAACCTTGACATGGCGAGGCCGCTGAGCACCGCCACCCGATCGCGCGCCTCGTCGTAGGCCCGCCCTGCATGAACAGGCAGCTGTTGGCGTCGGCCACGTGGCTCCAATCGCGGCCATCCCCGCTGAGCACGCCACGGTTGGGGCGACCGCTGACGAGCAGCACCCTCTCCATGCCCGCGTGGTAGACGAAGCGAGGGTGATCGTCGAACGAGACATCGGCGCGGTCGCGGATCTTCCAGGCACCCATGGGCGTCGGGTCGCGGGCCAAGGTGAGCGAAGCGACGTCGTCTCGAAGGGTTTGCGGCCGCGTGGAGCAGCCGATGAGCGCGAGGACGCGCGAACACAGGAGAGACACGCAGTCACGCAGGAAATCTGCAGCGCTGATGCGACCCGAAGCGGAGCCGATACCGGGAGACTCGAGCGCCTCTCACCCTGTAAGACTGGAGCCTTCCTGCAAGGTCGCCGCACCATCGGGCGCCTCGGAGCCCACGGGCGGGCTGATCACGGCGTCACCGAGCGCCTTGCGGTGCACAACGGTGCTTTTCCAGTACGGTGGTCCCCGGTTGGGAGAGCGTGCTGGAACATCGGTCGGCTCGCCGAGCGCGGAGAGGAAGCGGGCGACGTTCCGGGGCTCGGTGACCATGGCGGCACGGTTTCCGCATCGGCCGCGGCAACATGACACGCTGGCAGTACGATTGTAGTCGGGCAGTCCGGCGATGGCCGCGGTCCGGCGTCCACCCCTCTTAACGCGGCGCTCCGAAGGAGCCGTGCCAGCCATGTCCTCCCTCGGGCCCGAAGATACCCGAGGGCCGGTCGATTGGAATTGACACCGGCAATGTGAGCGTTCACATTCCAGTCGAGGGCCCTCCTTTTGTTTTGGCTCGCTCGGGTCCTCCTGAGTACCGAGCTCTTCGTCAATCTGAGCACTTTGCCAGGAGGCGGATCCCGTAAGGAACGCTCTGTCACCTGAGGTGAGTGTGGCGAGTCGCCCTTGATACGCTCGAGTCGTTTTGTTTTCTTTTCACCTGATTCCGGTACGTAGGAGACCTGTGATGCAAGATCAAACGTTCAGCCGACTCGCCTTCTGTGTCACCCTTGCGAGTTGGGTCGCGATCTCGTGCGCCCCCGCCGAGTCCGACTCGAACGACGACGGAGGGGGCGGAGCGACGGCGACCAGTTCCGTCAGTAGCGCGAGCGGCAGCGGCGTTGCGACCTCCAGCAGCAGCGCGAGCGGCAGCGCGAGCAGCAGCGGCGCTGCGACCTCCAGCGGCACCACCGCGGCTGGGACCGGCGGTGACAACAGCGGCGGGAGCGGCGGGGCTGAGCCGACCGGCAGCGGCGGTAGTGGCACGGGTGGCTGGCCCGAAGGCGCCATTCCCATGGGGAACGCGCCTGTGCGGAGCGCGGGGTGCGGCAAGGCAACCACGCTGACGAGCAAGGAGTATACGATCTCGAGTTCGGGCCAGAATCGCGTGTACTACGTCGATATGCCCAAGAACTACGACATGAACAAGCCCTACCGGCTGTTCTACACCTCGCATTGGATCGGCAGCCGCTACCAAGACGTCAAGGGGCAAGACTTCTACTTTCTCAAGCCGCAGCTGGAGGCCGACGGAGAGCAAGCCATCTTCGTGGCCCCCTCCTCGGACGGTGCGACGTGGCAGGAGAAGGACCACGCGCTGTTCGACGACATCATGGCGCTCATGAACGAAAGTGTCTGCTACGACACGACCCGCGTGTTCGCGACCGGCTTCAGTTTCGGAGGGATGATCACCTATTCGCTGTCGACGAACCATCAAGCGGAGATCCGCGCGGCCGTGGGCATCGCCCCGGCCAACTACAACATCTGGTTGCCTGAAAAGACACGTAAGCCCATTGCCTGGATGCACACGACGGGCATGAGCGACGGGACTTGCCCCTGGGTGAACAACGAAGGTCAAAAGAGAGGGGCCAAGTTCATCGCCCTCGAAAAGGCCGAAGACAACGGCTGCACGATCCCGAACAACATCCCGACTTCAAACGGCGCGTACAGCTGCTACGATTTCCAGGATTGCAATCCGGAGCACCCGACGCGGGTGTGCACCTTCGGCGGCGGGCACACGAACATCGACGGCAATCCGAACTGGATCCCCATCGAGTCGTGGAAGTTCTTCAAGCAGTTCTGACCGGCGTCCTCGCCGCGGACAGGCCCCTCGCCCGCGCGTGGCGCCGCGGTCGGGGCGCCTCGCCTGCAGGAGACGAGGGGCCGCCTCCAAGCGCGTAGGCGAATCAAGCCGGATCGCAGCGCGAGGAGGTGTAGCGCGGCAGAGCGAGAGGGTCGGGGTACGCCCGAGCTCGGCGCGCGGCACCTCGACATGGCGCCCTTCCCCCCATGGGTTTCAGGGATTGAACGTCGCGACGAAGACGTCGGAGCCGCCGGCGTGGGGGATGGGGCCGGTCCCGAAGTCGACCGCCGCGCTCGCAGCCCCTGTGAGGGCGATCACGCCGCTCGGCGAGATCGCGATGCCATGTGCGCTGGCGCCGAAGCTGAGGGTCCAGAGCTCGGCGCCGCTCGGGTCGAGCTTGGCGAGCCCGTCTCCGGCGACGACGATGTTACCAGCGGAATCGAGCGCGAGCGCATCGCCGAAGGGGATCGAGTCGCTGAACACGTGGGCACCCGCGGCGTCCAGCTTGAGGAGCACGGGGCCGGCGGGCAGCACGCCGCCGCCGAGATCGACGGTCCCGTCCGTGGTGCCGACCACGAAGACCTCGTCAGCCGCATCGACGGCCACCGACCAGTCCGCCTTCCACGCGCCGCCAGGGGCGATCGACGGATCCGGCGCGAACGGGCGGCTCCAGAGCACGGCGCCGGTCGGGTCGAACTTGTTGACCGTGAGATACCCTGCGTCGGCCTGCGGTGCGGTCACGGTCAGCGCGTTGCCCGCGCTGTCGATCGCGAGATCGGCGTGGTATTCCAGGGTAGTGAAATAGTCCTCCTCGTCGGGAGGGGGCGTGATCCTGTGTTTCCAGAGGACATCGCCGCCAGGGCTCAGCTTCAACAGGTAGGCACCGTTCGCCCAGTGGTCGACGTAGACCAGGTAGGTGTTGCCGAGCGCATCGACGGCGATACGCTCGGGAACGCTGTAGCTCTCGAGCGCGTCCGACGTGTAGATGGGCGCTTGACTCCAGATGGCCTTGCCATCGCGGTCGAGCTTGGCCACGAAGCCCACGGTATTGTGGCCCGGTTCGAAGGGGGGGAGGCACTGGTTCAACACCCTGTCGGCGCCACCCGAGTATGTGCCGGCGAGCAGGAGGTCGCCGTTGCCATCGACGGCCATGACGAGCGGGTGGCCGCTCGTCAGGCGCTCGCTCCAGAGCGGCGCGCCCGATGGATCGAGCTTGAGCAGGAAGTGCCTTCCGGGCGGGGAGGTCAGAGGGCCCGCGCCGAAGTCGATGGTTCCTGTGAAGGTGCCGGTGACATAGTAGTTGCCTGCGGCATCGCTCGCGATGTTCAGGCCCTCGTCGGCGCCGGTGCTGCCGAACCCGCGCGCCCACGACAGCATGGGGCAATGGGGGTCGCCGTCGCAGCTCTCGTCCTCCGGCGTGGAGCAGAGCTCCTCGGCAGGCGTCACCTCGCCCACGCAGGCGCCGAAGCCAAGGCCGCTGGGCCGGCAGGTCTGCGTCCCCGCAGCGCAGGGTCCGACGCCCCTGGTCCCGGCAGGGCCGGAGTAGCACGCGATGACCGAGCCCGGCACGCACGTCTCGGACGGGTCTCCGCCGCCGCCGTCGCTGCCGCCGCTGCCTCCTCCCTCGCCGCCGTCGCCGCTCGACGGCGGATTGAACGTGGCAGCATAGATATCCCAGCCTGCTGTATACGCGATCGGGCCGGTCCCGAAGTCCACAGGGCCACTCACGACGCCGGTGACGGCGACCGCGCCGTTCGGGGAGATGGCCATGTCCGCTACCGAGGCCGCGAAGTCGCGCGTCCAGAGCTCGGTGCCGCTCGGGTCGAGCATCGTGAGCCCACGCCCGCCGAGGAAGATGTTGTCCGCAGGGTCGACCGCGATGTTGCCGGTGTGGCGGACGGGCTGGGTGAACACTTCCTCGCCGTCCTGATCCAGCTTGATGACAGCTCCCTCGACCAACACGAGGATCTCGCCCGCCGAGTTGGCAGCCACCTTGCCACGAAAGCCGTAGTCGTCCAATCTCCGGGACCAGAGCAAATTTCCATCCGGAGAGAGCTTCGAGACGTACGTGTAGAGGGCAATGTAGTCGCCGTCGATACCTGCTGAATTCACTGTCACCACGTTGCCGGCGCTGTCGAGCGCGAGGTTCATGTGGAAGCTCGGGCTGCCCGGAGTGCTACGCCTCCAGAGGACATTGCCCATCGCGTCCAGCTTCACCACCGCTGTCGCGTCCTCCAACCCGATGGCTAGGTATGCGTGGTCGAGCGCATCGATGGCCATCTTCGTGGCCCAGGTAGGATGCGAAGGGTAGAAGCGGAATCCATCGCTCCAGATGTGATTGCCGTCGGGGTCGAGCTTGGCCATGAATTGCCCGGAACGATCGGCCGGAGCCGGCAGGGCGCACCCGCCGAGGCTGAAATCATTGCCAATGCCAGAGAAGTCGTCCTCGTAGTTGCCGGCGATCAGGACGTTGCCGTTTCCATCGATGGCCAGGGCATCTCCTGTCTCGCGCAAGGGGGTGCCGAAGCGCTTGCTCCAGAGCGGCGCGCCCGAGGGGTCGAGCTTGAGAAGGAAGATGTCGCTGTCACCGGCGCTGGTCAGAGGGCCGGTGCCGAAGTCGACCGTTCCTTTGAAGCCGCCGAGGATGTAGTAATTCCCCATGGCGTCGACGGCGATGGTCGATGTGGGAATGGTGGGCTCGATGCCGAACCCGCGCGCCCAGGCGGCCGGTTGCGGGCAATGGGGGTCGCCGTCGCAGCTCTCGTCCTGCGGCGTGGCGCAGAGCTCCGCAGCAGGGGTGATCTCACCCGTGCAGGGCCCGTAGCCGAAGCCGTCAGGACGACAGGTCTGCGTCCCGGCCGTACAGCGCCCGACGCCGTTGGTCCCCTCGGGGCCGGAGTAGCACGCGACGATGGATCCCGGTACGCATGTTGCCGGCGATCCGCCGCTCCCGGTCGAGGTGCTCTCGTCGCCGCCGCCGTGGCCTGCGGAGCCGCCGCTGCCCGTGGCAGCGGAGCCGCCATCGCCGTGGCCCGCGGAGCCGCCGCTGCCCGTCGCAGCGGAGCCGCCGTCGCCGTGGCCCGCGGAGCCGCCGCTGCCCGTGGCAGCGGAGCCGCCATCGCCGTGGCCCGCGGAGCCGCCGCTGCCCGTCGCAGCGGAGCCGCCGTCGCCGTGGCCTGCGGAGCCGCCGTCGCCGTGGCCTGCGGAGCCGCCGTCGCCGTGGCCTGCGGAGCCGCCGCTGCCCGTCGCAGCGGAGCCGCCGCCGTCTCCTGTGGTTGCGGAGATGTACCCGCCGCCGCCCGCGGCGCCGCCGCTGCTGCTGCTACCGGGCGCGCTCGGACCGCATTCATTCGTGCGGCCGAAGGCGACGAGGAGCAGGGCGGCGGAGGCACGCCGGTGAAGCCCGGAAGTCGAACCGATGGACTCGAACGGTCTTGCCATGCCGCCTCTGATGCTCGAGGCAGACGCCGCATTCATGCCGCGCGATCGAGCATCAACCATCGTGAGCGTCAACAGCTTGCGGTACGGCCAGGTTCTTCTTCGCTTCGATCAGCGCGAGCTCGGCGCTGATCAGCATCCCATTGATGATGGATACGATATGACCGGAAGTGCCGGTCAGGCCTTGAGATCGTCGAGCTCGCCGGGCTGGCCGAAGGAACCGAAGTTCGTGATCGGCCCCCCGCCCTCCTCGGTGCAGCCGACCGCGTTCGCGAGCGTCGTGAGCAGCTTGTTGTGGGGCGCGTCCTTGTCCTGCACCGTATTGGACTGCCGCGTCACCTTGATGTACTGCCCCGTCTTGAAGTAGCCGCCGCAGCCCCCCGCGATGATGTACGGCAGGTCGCGGAAATCGTGGCGCAGGCCGTCGGAGAGCTCGTTCATGAACACGACGGCGCTGTTGTCGAGCACCGTCGCCCCGCCCTCCTCGTAGCCCGCGAGCCGGTCGAGCAGATAGACATACTCGCCCACGAACCAGCGATCGATGTCGAAGAGCATCTCCTCGTAGCCGTCGACGGTGCTCCCGGTGTCGTCGTCCCTCGTGTTCCCGTGCGAGAGCTTGTGGTGGTTGTACTCGTGGGCCATCCCATCCCACTTGAAGATGGGCCCCGCCGCGCCCGAGCCCCATTGCAGCGTCGCCGACCGCGTCGCGCCGGTCGCGATCGCCAGCGCGAGGATGTCCATCTGCATCCGCCCGACCTTCTTGAACTCCGCGTCGAACGCCACGGTGTCCGGGTCGATCCCCTCGATCTCCGCCGCTCGCTCCGGCGAGAGCTCGCGCGGGATGATCCCCGAGCCGCCCATGCCCACCTCGAGGTCGCGCACGGTCTGGAAGTGCATGTCGAGCTTGTCGCGATCGGCCTTGCTGAGCTTCTTCTTGAGCAGGGCCTCGTACTCGACCGAGACCAGGTCGAGCACGCTCTCGCGGCGCTTCGTGAGCCGCACGATCGCCTCCTCTTCGAGGTCCGTCCCGCCGACCAGGTCCCGGTACGCGAGCCACGGGTTGTTCTCGCCGCTGACGGGCTGCTCGCTTCCGGTGTACGAGATGTGCCCGCGCACGTTCGGCGTCTTCGCCCCGACCATCAGCGTGAGCGCGGGCGTGCCCGGCGGGTTGATCTTGTTCGCGATGAACTGGTCCAGCGAGATCCCCGCCGCGTACTGGCTGCCCTGGACGAGCGGCTGCGCCGTGAGCTTGCAACCCATCCCCTTCGCGTGGTCGTCGCCCGCGCTCGGGTCGAACCCGTAGCCGCGCGGCACCATGTGGATGCCCCGCGGGATCAGGAGCTTGTCCCGGTACGCGGCGAGGGGCGCTATCGCCCGCGTCGCTCCGAACGAGGCGGCCGTCAGCGCGCCGTACTGCGTGCTCGGGAAGAACTTGGCCATGTTCACGCCGTTGCACATGAAGAAGGCGATGAACCGGCGCGGCGCGCTCGCGTCGGCCTTGGCGTCGCGCGGGCGCAGCGACTCGAGGAGCGGGAGGCCGAGCATCACCCCGCACGCGCCCCGCAAGAACGTTCTGCGATTCATTGGTCCACCTCTTCCACGGCCCGATACCTGAACGTCTTCGTCTGCGTGAGCGCGACCAGCAGCTCCTTGATGTTGTACCCGGACGCGCCGAGCTTCTCGTCGAGCTCGGCGATCGTGCACGCGTCCTCGCGCGAGAGCTGGCGCGCATTGCCGTAACGGTACCAGTTCGTCAGATAACACCGCTGCGCGACGGGGCTCTCCGCGAGCTGCGTCGCGAGATCCACGGCGCCGTCGAAGCGGATCTCGGCCTTTCCGACGGCGATCGTGCCTGTCGCGTCGATCGTCTCGCCGTCCTCGTCGGCGCGGTAGCGCCCGACCGCGTCGAAGTGCTCCAGCGCGAAGCCCGGCGGGTTGATCACGCCGTGGCACTTGTTGCACGCGTCCGGCGACGTGTGCACCTCCACCTGGTCGCGCGTCGTCTTGATCTCGCCCTGAATGGGCGGCAGCGTCGTGTTGATGTCCGCCGGCGGGTCCGGGAGGTCGGTGCAGAGGATCTGGCGCTGGATGAACACGCCGCGGTGGATCGGCGAGCTCTTGTTGAAGAACGCGTGCGAGCTCAGGAAGCCGGCCTGCGTGAGCAGCCCCGCCCGCTCCGCCGGGTCGAGCGGCGTCTCCACGAGCTCGCTCGTGAACGACCCCTCCACGCCGTAGATCGGGGCGAGCCTGTCGTTCACGAAGCCGACGGGCGCCGTCATCAGCGTCCTGAAGTCGCCCTCCATCTCGAGGACGACGTGCCGGATGAACTGCCTCGTCTCGGCCGCCATGGCCGAGGACACGCTGGCGTCGAAGTCCTCGTAGAGCGCCGGATCCTTCGAGAGATCCGCGTAACGGCTCATGTGGAGCCACTGGGCGTGGAAGTCGTCCAGGGCGCTCGTGGCCCTGGGGTCGGCGAGCATGCGCCGCGCCTCGGCCTCGATGCCCTCGGGCGTGCCCAGCGCGCCGCCCTCCGCCGCTTCGAGGAGCGCGTCGTCGGGCAGGCTGTTCCAGAGCAGGTACGAGAGCCGCGTCGCGACCTCGTAGGCGTCGAGCGGGATGATCCCCGCGCCGTCGAGCTCCTCGCTGAGCTCGATGCGGTAGAGGAAGTGCGGCGACTGGAGCATCGCCTCGATGACGTGGCGCACGCCCTGCTCGAACGGCGTGCCCGCGTCGAAGAGGCCGTTGCCGCGGGCGTACGCGGCGGCGTACGCCTCCTCCTGCTCCGCCGAGAGCGGCCTCCTGTAGACGCGCTTGCCGAGCTCCCGGATGAGCTGCCGGGCGCAGGCCGCGCCGTCGCCCTCCGGCGCGCACGGCACGATCTTGCCGAGCACGGCCTGGTCGACGACGGCGTCGGCCGCGATGGTCTCCGCGGCGCGGCGGTAATCGCGGGCGAGGCGGTCGGAGACGAGGAGCCCCTTGGCGTTGTTGTTGAACCCCTCGAACGCCGGGTCCGCGAGGAACGCCGCCGAGGCCTTCATGTCCTTGCCGAAGAGGTCCCGGATGGTGTTGTCGTACTGCGCGTGCGTCAGCCGCGTCAGGCGCGGGGTGGGGCCTGGCGCTGTGACGCCAGGCTCGCACTGGGCGCCGGGACCGGGGCCGGGGCCGGGGCCGGGACCAGGGCCGGGACCGTCGCCCGGATTCGATCCGCCGTCTCCAGACGATCCCGAGCACGCGGCCGCGCTGGAGAGCGCGATGGCCGCGAGCAGCATCCTCGGGGTGCTTCGATTCACGGGCAGCTCCTTCGTGAATGAGCTCGAAGAAAGAAGAATCTACGAGCGCTCCATGGAACAGGCTATCGGGGCCAGGCGCCCAGCGTCAATGCGAGGCGGCGGTGGAGCGGTCGGTTCCGTCAGTTCCGCCGGTTCCGCCGGTTCCGCCGGTTCCGCCGGTCCCGCCCAATCCGCCGGAGCTGTTCACCGGAATCGGCGCAGCGCGGCGATGACGCGCCCAGACTGGAAAGGCGCCCAGGTGGGCGCAGGGAAGTGCGTTATCCACGATTCAGGAGACAGCGCCTGATCACGCACGCCGGGAGCGCTGGTCGCTCCTGGGCGTTCAAGGCGTCGCGGGCATCTGCGGCTGACACCTGCCCGACGAGCAGACCGCCGTCATCCCGTCCGGGAACACGGGCGCGCACGGCGGGCACGCGCCCATGCCGGCGGGACAGACGAGGGCATCGAGCTCCGCGCTCTGGTTGAGGGCGACGATGCCTGTCCCGTCGCACCCCTCGCAGCAGCCGAGGCCGTCGCGCAGGACGCAGTCCGAGTCGACCGTGCACTCCGTCAGCGGCGACTCGCGCACGTCGAGGACGACGCAGCGCCCCGCCTCGCACGTGGCGGTGAAGTACTGGGTCGTGCGCTCCGCCTCGGTGACCTCCGGGCACGCGCCGCACGCGACGCCCCCGCACCCCTGGATGATCTCGTTGAGCCTCGTCCCGGCGCGGTTGATGGCCCTGAAGTTCTCGGCATTGGCCGTGTCACAGGCGCCGCAGCAGCCCCGCGACACGAGGATGCAATCGCTCGGCGCGTTGCAGACGCCGATGTCGGGCAGCTCGCCCCGACAGGCCTCCTCGCACGCGGCGAGGGAATCGAAGCGGTTCTCGTTGCCCTCGCAGCCGCCGTAGGTGAACTCCCTGCACGCGCCGGCGGCCGGGTCGTACCGGTATTTCGGGAACGCGGCGTCACACCGGCCAGGATCCGCCGGGAGCAGGCACCGGACGGGCAACTCCCCGCCGCCGCCACCGCCGGTCTCCGCGGACGAACCGCCTCCGCCCGGGTCCCCGCCGCCCGAGCCCGCGGGGTCCACCTTCCCGGAGCAGCCTGCGGCGAGCAGAAGGGAGGTAAGCAAGCCAAGACCCAGGGATAAGCGCCGAGACATGCCGGGCGAGTTGCAACGCGCATGCCCTGGGCGTCCGGTCGGTGCGCCCGCCGATCTCGGCCCGGATCGCGCGGGCGCTGGGCCTCGGTGTGCCAGACGGCGCGGCACACCATGACGGCGTCGTCGAGGCGGCCGGTCCCCGAGCGGCTCGCCGTCAGGGGTCGCGCGTCAGCCGGACGTTGTACATGGTGCTCCCGAACACGATGCTGCCGTCTGCCCTCTGCTGGTCGACGACGAAATCGAAGGCGACCGCGTTGCGCACATCGATGGTGCACCCGGATGCATCACAATCGCAAACGCCTATTCTACACAGCGCGATGTATCCGCAGTCGGCGGGCTGCCCGTCCTGGGTACAGCCGGCGGCCCCTGTTCCCCACCCCCCGTTGGGCATGCAGAGGTAGGCGTCCGAGTCTGGCTGCATGAGGTACGACGTCTGAAGCTCGCACCAGCCCGTCCAGAGCTCTCGGGGATCGATGGTGAAACGCAGCCGGCGGTCGGTGAGCTGCGCATCGAGCATGGTGAAATCGAACCCCTCGTAGGGCAGGTCGGTATCGTAGTAGTCGCCCGGCGCGATCGACGTGGGATAGCCCACGTCCGGATCCACGGCCGGGGGGATGGCGGCTCCCGTGCCGAAGCGCACCTTCCCCTGGATCGATGCGCCCTCCACGGTGTCGATGTCGATCTGGATCACGTCCGATCCCGAGCGGAACTTGAAGTTCTCGACGTATCCATCCCAGTGCGCGATGAGCAGCGCGGCCGCGCTGGAGTCGGGGTTGGGCTCACCGCTGCCGATGGGCAGATCCTGCGACTGACAGCCGGTGTTCCCGAGCGAGGCAGCCGTGAAGAGCAACGCGAGCGCGACGCGGGTCGAACGATTCATGGTTCCTCCTGTCTCTTGCGGTCCATCGCTACATGGCCGGCGCGAGGAACATCCGTCTCTGTCAGTCGAGATTTTCTCGGAACGCGCACGAGGCGCGGACTCGGCCCATGTGCACCGAGCCCGGCGCTTCGCCGAGGAGCCGCTCGGCCTCCGCGCGCGCCTCCGGCGCCCGCCCTGCCGCGCAGAGGGCGAGCACGCGCGCGGCCATGCGCTCCTCGCGGAGCTGGCCCTCTGGGAACCGGGCGCCGAGGTCGTCGAGGCGATCGAGCGCGGCCGACGGATCGCCGTCCCGCACGGCGTCCTGCGCCTCGCGCAGCAAGGCCATCTCCGCGGCGAGCGTGCTCGGCGTCGCCGGCTGTCCGCCGCGCGGGCGCGCCGGCTCGCGTTCGCCGCCGCCTGTCGAGGGCGCTCGCGCGGCGTCCTCCGCGCCCAGGTCCAGCGGCCGCGGCGGTGCGGAAGCGACCGCGCGGGCGGCGCGCGAGGGCGCCGCTATCGGCGCCGGCGCGGCGACTGGAGCCGCCGCGGGCGGCGTCACCGCGGGCGGAGGCGCCGCCCGCGGCGTCACCGCGGGCGCGCTCGCCGGCGGCGCTGCGCTGGCCGGCGGAGGGACGTCGACGGTCGCCCTGCCGGTGAAGAACCCGCCGGCGAAGGCGACGGCGCCGATCAGCGCGCCCGCCGCGATCACCTTGCCCGAGAGCACGCCGCCGGCCGCGTTGCCCGAGAGCACGCCGCCTTCCCCGCTGCCCGCGAGCGGCGGCGGGGGCGAGGTGGGCGCCTCCCCGGACGGCTCCTGCGGCGCGCCGACGGCCAGCTTGCCCGCGAGCGCCGCGCGGAGCCGCGCCTTGTCGGACGGCGCGAGCCCGTCCGCTCGGGCCGCCTTCAGGAGCGCGCGCGCCTTCTCGCCCGGATCGCTCATGGCCATCCGCCTCCGCTCCTCGCCAGCGCCAGCTCGAACTCGCGGCGCGCGGCGCGCAGCCGCGAGTAGACCGTGTTCAGCTTCAGGTCGAGCGCCGCGGCGATCTCCGGCGCGCTCAGCTCCTCGATCTCCGCCATCACGAGCACCGCGCGCTTGTCGTCGTCGAGCTCCGCGAGGAGCGCATCGACGAGCTTCAGCGCCTCGACCTGCTCGAGCCGCTCCGCCGGCCCCGGCGCGCGGTCCGCCACGCCGCCCGGCAGCTCCTCGAGCCCTCCCTTGCGCCGGACGAGGCGCCGGTGATCGCGCGCCACCCGGCAAAGGATCGCGAACAGCCACGCCTTCACGCTCGACCGCGGCTCGAACTCGCCGAGCCGCCGGTGGACCACGACGAAGACGTCCTGGAAGGCGTCGTCCAGGCTCGCCTCGCTGACGCCGAGCCGGCGCAGGTTTCGCCAGACGAAGTCGGCGTGCTCGTCGTAGACCGCATCGAAGTCGAGGGAGACGGGCCCGTCGTGGACGCCGAAGTGCGGATCGAACACGGACCCCGCGAAGGGAAGCGCCGACGCGGGGGACGTCCTCGTCACGCGAAGTACATGGCCGGCGCCGTCCGGATCCGTCACGGAAATCGCACCTCGACCCCCAGCGAGGCGCGGAGCGCGGCGGCGGCGCTCCGATGGACCGCGCCGATGCCGACGAGAACGAATTGATCGCGCCTCACCGGAACATGGACGTCGAGGACCAGCGGGACGCGGATCCGATCCGAGAGGGCAAAGATGGCGAGCGCTCCGGCGTACGGCGCGACCCAGAGCGCCCGGTTCGAGCCGGGCGACGCCGCGCCGAAGCTGGCCGCGCTCATGACGCCGACCTCGATGCCGGCGCAGGGCCCGAGCTCGAACGCGCGATAGCGCCCGGCATAACAGAGGCGCAGCCCGCCGGTGGTCAGGTGGACGGTGCCGCCCATCGTCGTCCCCGCGACGACCGCTCGCTGTGCGCCGAAGGTGGTGCCGGACAGCTCGGCGCGGAAGGCCTCGAGCAATACGCCCGCGGCGAGGCTGGCGCCCGGGGCGACCGCCGGGAGCGAGGCCGAATCGATGACGCCGGAGGCCCTGAGCGTGGCGCGCAGCTCTAGCGGGCGCGACGGGCGCGCCGCGCGCCGCTCCGGGGCCGCGGGGGCGCTGGCGTCCGGCGGGGGCGAGGCCGCGGGCGGCGCCTCGGCGGCGGTGCGCGCGTCCGGAGCTGCGTCCGCCTCCGGCTCCGCGCCGGCGCCCTGCTCCGCGCCGGCGGCGGCGTCCGGCGCCGCGCCTGCGTCCGGATCCGCCTGCGCGGCGCCTCGGCTGGCCGCATCGGGATCGATGGCGAGCGCGATGATCAGCGCCGCTGCGTCGGCGAGCTCGGCGCAGGTCTCGCCGTGGAGCTCGCGCGACCGTGCCGTCTCGCCGAGCGTCATCGTGAGGCGGAGGTCCCACGACCCGCGCACGTTCCGGGACACCACCGCGCGCGCCTTGAGCGGCGGCTCGCCGCTCGCGCCCGCGGGCCGCCCGAGGCGCTGCTCGATCTCGGCCAGCACACGCCCTCGATCCGCGCACTCTCCGGGCGCGACCCAGTCGAGCGCGACGCCGTCCGCGTTCGCCGCGCCCTCTGCGGCGCTGGCGCGCGCCTCGGCCGCCGTCGCGGCGAGCGCGAGCGCGGCGAGCGCGGTGAAAGAAAGAGACGAAGCGGACATCGGCTGCAGCGATGACGTCCGACCCGCGGCGGTCGCGCGGGCCCATCACGTCCCGCGGATCGCGGACGACGATGGCGCCGGGCTCCTTCGCGATCCGCAGGAGGCCCTGCGCTCCGCTCGGGAGGCCGGCGCGGCTCGACGGCCAGCGAGCCTACCAGAGATCGCGGGGACACGTCCGCCAGCGCAGCCGCAGGCGGCGGGCGCGCGTGCCTCGCGGCGCCCTTCTGGCGCCACGCCCGCCCCCGTCGAGCGCCCGGCGCCGTGATCCGGCGGGCGCGCGGCGGCGCTCGCGGGTGCTAGCGTGAGGCCGTGCGCGAGCGCCTCGATGGGATAGTCGCCAAGCTGACCGCGGTCCGGGAGCGGGGCCTCTCGTGTTTTGGCAGCGACGCTCATCGCTTCGAGCTGAGGCCGCCGGCCACCGAGGCCGAGGTGGCGGCGTTCGAGGCCGCGCGGCGGGCGCGGCTGCCCGAGGACTACCGCGCGTTCCTCCTGCACGTGGGGCACGGCGGGGCCGGGCCGTTCTACGGGCTCCTGACGCTCGCGCAGTGCGACGAGGCGCGGTACGAGGCGATCGACGACCTCGACACCGCGTGCCCGCTGCACCCCGACACGCTGCCGCCCGGGAAGGACTGGCTCGATGTGCTCCTGCCCGGCGAGGGCGAGGCGATGGACCGCGCGCTGCGGGGCACGCTGAGCCTCGGCATGCAGGGCTGCAGCTACTTCAGCCAGCTCGTGGTCACCGGGCCGGCGCGCGGCCGGGTGGTGTACATCGACCTCGACGGCGGGCGCCCGTATTTCCCCGAGAACGAGGGCTTCCTCGACTGGTACGAGCGCTGGCTCGACGAGCTCCTCGCCGGGTACGAGTTCCACTGGTTCGGCACCGGCATGCCGGGCTTCGAGCCCGAGCTGGCCGGCGCGCTGCGCCGGGGCGAGCGCCTGGCGGCGGCGCTGGCGGCGATGTGCCAGCTGCCGCGGCTGGGCGGGGACACGCTCGAGCTGGTGATCGCGCGGCTCGATCACCCCGAGGCGGGCGTCCGGCAGCAGGCGCTCCAGGTGCTCGGCAAATTCGACGACGGCGCGGGGGCACGGGCGCGGCGGTTCCTGCGCGATCCGGAGCCGGGGCCGCGCCGGGCGGCGCTGAAGGTCGTGTGCAAGGGCGATCCCGCGCGCTGGGCCGCCGATGTCCGCGCCCTGCTCGACGACGCCGACGGCTCGATCGCGTCGGCGGCCCTCCGCGCCCTGGACGAGGCGAAGGTGATCATGCTGGCCGACCTCGCGCCGCGCGCCCGCGACCCGCGCAAGGGCGTGGCGACGGACGCGGGCTGGCGCCTCGCGGGCATGGCGAGCCGGGGCGTGCCGCCGTCGGAGGCCGCGGCGTTCGTCGCCGCCGCGACGGCGATGCTCGATCACGCCGAGCCGAGCGTGGCGATGTACGGCCTGCAGGTGCTCGTCCACGTGGACGCGCCGGCGCTCGTGGAGCGGCTGCGGGCGTTCGCGCTCGGCGAGGAGCGCTCCCACCGGATGAGCGCCTGCCGGGCGCTCGTCCGGCAGGACCGCGCCGCGGGCTTCGAGGTGCTGACCGAGCTGACGAGGCACGCCGATCCGTTCGTGCGCCAGGACGCCGCGCGCATGCTGGGCGACGTCGGCGACGCGCGGGTGCGGCCGGCGCTCGAGCGGCTGCTCGAGGATGAGACCAAGCCGTTCGAGCGCACCGCGACCGGCACCCGCAGCAACGTCTACCGCGTGTGCGACACGGCCCGGATGGCCATCGAGGCGATCGATCGCCGCGCGCTGCATTGAAGCGCGGCGACCGCGGCGCGGCCTCCGGAGGTCAGAACCGCTCGACAGCGAGCGTCCTGTGTCGGGATTGTGTTTGCGTCTCCGCGCTCTGCCGGCCCAACGACTGCCGTTCAGCGGCGCACCGCCCTGCTGAGCGGAGCGAAGTGGGGCGGTGCGTCCGATGCAACGGCCTGTTCGGCGCGCTCGTCATCATCGCGCTTGCCTCGCACACGAGTTCGAGCACATCTGTCCTCCACCCCAATGTCGAGCCCCGACGCAACAGGAAGCTCGATCGCGCGAGGCTCGGCGCGACTGGAGGCGCCGGCGACCTTCTTTGCACGGTTTCTCTCGCGGGCTCGATGTCGCCGCTCGCGGTTCTTTTGCTTCCTCGACCGCAGCGGCGATCTCTCGACCCTCGGCTCGCCTACGTTCGGCGTTCCGTTGCTCTTCTCGGAGATGGCGCTCCCCGCCTCCCGTCGACGTTTCTCGGCGACAGTGCGCTTCTCGCTTCCCTGCGCCACGCCGCGCGCCGCCCGCGCCAACTGATCGCACCGCGCATTCAGGTACGCCCGCACCGTGTTCGTACGCTGGTGCCCCTTCACCCAGCGAAGGTCCATCTCGATCCCGTGCTCGTTCGAGAACGTCCTGATCCTCTCGCGCAGCCTTGCAACCGCTGGAGCGTTCCGCTGGATGCGTGGTTTAAGCGCTCCATCGCTCAGAAAGCGAACAGCCGCCTGGCTGTCTGTGTACACGACGAGCCCGCGCACAGCCTCGCCCCACGCCTTCCGCGCCAGGTAGACCCCGGCGAAGATCGCCGCCAGTTCTGCCTCGTTGGCGCTGCTGACATACGGTGGACAGGCCCCGTGCCGCACGATCCTCCCGCGAGTCGACCTCAGCCAGACGCCCCAGCCGGCCACGATTGGTGAGAAGGACGCGTCCGTATAGCAGGTGACCCAGAAGCGCGATTCCCCGGCCCTTTCTCCCTGGCTGTTCATCCCAGTCGTGCCCCCAGGAAAGCGCTCTTGCCGTCGGCCCGCGCGGCGCTGCATGCGCCTCCGCTTGGCCGCGAGGCGGTGCAGTCGGCAACCGCAGAGTACGTAATCCTAGAACACCGATCACGTTGATCGAGCGAGAAGTGAACCGCCAAGGCGCCATAAGACGCCAAGATTTTGTGATTTTCTTGGCGTCTTTGGCGCCTTGGCGGTTCGAATTCTGCTCTCTTCTGGCGGTTTCAACCCGTTTGTCGCTCTAGAGTGACGGCAGCTGCTCGCGGAAAAACGCGTTGTACTTGGGATCGTTGTACCGCTCGTACTCGATCGCGAACGGGGTCAGCTGGCTGACGCCGCCCTTGTACCGGATGGTGAGGGCCATCGGCGTGACCTCGCGGTAGTTGCTGGCCGCCGGCAGGTCGTCGTTGGTCTTCCCGCCCGCGGAGAACAGGGTCAGCAGCACGCCGTCGGGGTCGTCGTGCACGACGCGGAAGCCCTCCGGGACGCGCTCGTGGCCGCGGATCAGCGTGGTGCAGCCGAGCTTCTGCATGAAGCTCTTGAACTGCCGCTTGCCGAAGGGGAAGCGCGCCGTGGACTTCTGGAGCTCCGCGGGGATCGCGTCGACCTCGCTGGGGTCGCTCCAGAGCATCTGGAACCGGATCTCCGGGTCGTTGAGCGAGGACACCGACGTCCACCGGGCGGCGATGGTCTCGTCGCGCGGGATCCCCGCGTGGACGAAGAGGATCCTGTCGAAGACCAGCATGTTGGGGAGCGCCTCGAAGAGGCGCATGTAGGCGGCGAACACCTCGTTCGGCGCGATGGCCGCGAGCGAGCTCATCGCCTCGGAGGGCCGCACCGGCGCGAGGACGCGGCCGTTCAGCTCGACATAGTACTCGTGATTGCCGCGCAGCACGAAGACGTTGTCGGGCGCGGCGAGGAAGAGCTGCATCACCGTGCGCAGGACGCCGTTGTAGCTGAACCTGCCGCGATCGATGTAGTCGCCCAGGAACACCAGCAGCATCCGCGGGTTGTGCGCGGGGTCGTCCCGGTGGGCCTGCACCTTGGCGAAGAAGTCGGCCTGCATCAGCGCCCCCTTGAGGCACGAGTAGCAGCCGTGCAGATCGCCGATGACCAGGAGCTCGACGTCCTCGGCGGGATCGGGCGAGGCGACGTAGACGTGGCCGTCGAGGAAGGGCGCCTGCCCGGCGAAGCCCGCGAGATCCGCGGCGCCGTCGAGCCGGCCCGCGCCACGCGCGCGCTGCTCCTCGAGCTTCGCCTCGAACCGGCGCATCAGGTCCATGTCGACCTTGGCCTGCTCCGCGAACGTGGCGGGATCGCTCGCGTAGTCCCACTCGAACGCCTTGAAGAACGGGTGATCGACCTCGCGCGCCTGCTTGCGCGTGGCCGGATCGATCACCACCGCGCCCTGCTCGATCGTCTCGATGTCGACGTCGTCGATCTCGATCGGGGACGCCGACAGGAGCGACGAGAGCTCGTCGCGGAACCGCTGCTCGTTCGGGTGGACGACGCCGTCGGCGAGCATGAGCTCGTCGACGGTCGCGAGCAGCGCCTTCCGGTTGTCGTCGTCGAAGCCGTCGAGGAGCTCGAAGCAGCGGAGCTTGATCTTGGAGAGGACGAAGTCCCTCGGGTCCTCTCCCTCGGCGACGCTCTCGGTGAAATGGCTCTGGATCTGGTGGTCGATCTCGGAGAAGACTTCGTGGAAGTGGCTGGTCCACCGGCCGACGACGTCCGGGTTCTCCTGGGCCTCGCCGCCGAGGGCGTCGCGCGCGCGCTGCCGGACGAGGTCGTGGATGTAGCCGCGGATGAAGGACTTCTCGGTCGGATCGAGCTCGCCGTCGATGTACCCGAACCCCGTGAGGTAGTAGATGATGGCGTGCATCTGCTGCTCTGCGACGCGCGGATCCGGGCTGAACGACATCATCAGGCAGCTCTCCTCTTCGCGATGGTGCCCCAGGGTAGCGCAAGACGGGCGCGCGGCGGCGGCGAGCGCGCCTCACGGCCGCGCGGGCGAGCGCGCGTCGCGGCCACGGCGGCGATCCCACATCACCGCCGCGCGGGCGGCGCCGCGCGCCCGACGAAGGCGCGGATCCGCGCGCGGTCGGCCTCGGACAGCGCGTATCCCGGGGGCGGCATATTCCGCTCGTCCACGACCCGGCGCGCGATGGCCTCGCGGAGCGAAGCCCACGCCGCGGGCGTGGAGAGGTCGACGCCGCCCTCGCCGCGCGGGCGGTGGCAGCGCGCGCACGCGCGGGCGAACACGGGCGCGATCTCGCCCCAGGCGGGCCCGCCGCCGTCCTCTGCGGCGAAGCGCCGGAGGGCGCCCGACGCGAGCAGCCACACGTCGCCGCTCGGCGAGCCGACGAGCCTGCCGGCCCGCGGGAGGCGCGCGCCGCGGGTCTCGCGCACGCCGGCCTGCTCGAGCACGCCGAGCTCGTCGCCGTCGGCGAACCACGCGCGGTCGCCGGAGACGGCGAGGCCGTGGAGCGCGGCGCGCGCCCGGAACCGGAGGCGCAGGACGCCGGCGCCGTCCTCCGCGTAGAGCGCCGCGGGCGTCGCCGCGAGCAGCGCGCCCGCGCCGGTCAGGGCGAGCAGCGGCGCGGCGCCGTCCGCCGGGAGCGGGTACGATCGCAGCGCCCTCGTGGCGACATCGAGGGCGCCGAGCCCATCGCCCCCGGCCGCGAAGGCCACGCGCCCGGCCCCCGCCGCGAACGTCGCGAGCGGGCCCGCCGCGTAGCGCGTGACGGTCTCGCCGTCCGCCACCGCGATCTCGCGGTCCAGCGCGAAGGCGGCGCCGCCCTCGCCGAGGCCGATCGCGGACCGCACCGCGGCGCGCTCGAGGCCGTAGCGGTCGGAGACGGCCTCGAAGGCCCCCTGGCCCGGCAGCCGCAGCAGCCGGCCCTCGGCGTCGACGCCGACGATCCACGTGCCGTAGCCGTCGGGCGCGGGCAGGGCCGCGGCGCTCACCCAGCGGTGGGGCGCGCGCTCCACCCTCGCGAGGGCGCCGTTCACGAAGACGGCCGCGGCGCCGTCGTGGAACACCACGACGCGGCGCCCGTCGTCGGCGACCGCGCGCACCGGGCCGAGCTCCCCGGGGGACGGCCACGCGACCTCGCGCACGACGAGCGGCGGGAGGGGCGCCGCGGCCTGCGCCGCGCATCCGGCGAGCGAGAGCGCCAGCGCCGAGGACGAGAGCGCCAGCGCGGAGGACGAGAGCACCAGCGCGGCGGCGGACGCCGCTCGGCGGAGGAGCGTCACGGCGACCGGAGGAGCTCCGGCACCACCTCGCCGTCGCGCAGGTGCTCGCGCGGGGAGATGCCGAAGGCGAACAGGAAGGTGGCGAGCAGGTCGGGCGGGGCGATCGGCCGCGGCCCGCCCTGGAACGTCTTCGCCGGGGCCGGCAGGAGCTGCTCCGGGTCGGTCTTGCCGAACGCGAAGCTCCCGCGGAAGCGCGGGGAGATCACCATGGCGGAGTTGTTGGGGTAGTGGTCGCGGCCCATCGCCGTGTTGAGCTGAGGCGTGCGGCAGAAGTCGCTCGTCACGAGGATGTGGGTGTGATCCGAGAGCTTCTTGCCGGCCCGGGTCGGGTGCGGGGTCTTGTCGAGCGAGCCGAGGAGGGCGGCGATCAGATCGAACAGCTCCTGCTGGGTGGCCGCGTGCTGGCGGTAGGTGCTCGTGTGCGTGTCGAACCCGCTGCTCGAGAAGCTCACGCAGCGGACCACGTTCCGCCGCATGGCCTCGATCGCGAACGCGGCGTTGACGGCCGCTTGCCTGGCGAAGCGGGCCGCGTGGTTGAACTCCGGGTGCGCCTGGATGAGCTTGCCCCTGGAGAACACCTCCTGAAGGCCTGCACTCAGCATCTTGCCCAGCCCGTCCGCCTGGATGGCGAAGCCGCGCAGGGCGTCGGCGTGGCTGGATCGCGCGGCGAGGGCCCTGGCCTCCTCGGAGAGGAGCGCGGTCACCGCGGCGCGGTCCTCGTCGGTGTCGTAGTGGCGCGCGCGGGAGAGCGAGCGGCTGAGGGTGCCGATCTCCCCGACCATGAGCGGGACGGCGCGCCGATCGAGGCGGTCGCCGACGAACGCCGAGGGGAACTGGACCGAGACGACGGGGAAGGTCTGGCCCGCGCCGAGCTCGCTCCCGCAGATCGCGTCGACGCTGGAAGCCACGGTGCGGCCGCCGCTGAGGTGCCGTCCCGTGGTCGAGAACGCCGTGCCGTCGGGGTGGCTCACGGTGTTCATCGCCAGGCCGTTGAGGATGCACAGCCGGTCGTGCATGTCCGCGAGGGCGCCGATGCCGGGGCCGAACGCGAGGCTCGATCCCTTGGGCGTGACCGGCGCGAAGCTCTTCGCGCCTCCGGCCGCGGGCGCGTCGACCCAGAGGCGGAGCCCCGCGGTGTCGGTGTTGTCGGTCGTCGCGGGGCTCACGAGGCCCCTGGCCTCGTTCCGAGGATCGGCCCAGAGCGTCACGTCCCAGCCGCCCGACGCGTGGATGAAGAGGAAGAACTCGTCCTCCGCGGCCTTGCCCGGCGCGGCGAGCGCGCGCGCCGGCAGGCCGAGGACACCGGCGAGCGCCGCGCCCGCGGCGGCCTCGAGCAGCGCGCGGCGCGGGACGGCGAGGCGGCGGGGGCGGGGGGCGTGGCGAGGCATCGGGCGCGCTGCTCAGGATACCCTCCGCGGCCGCGCGCGCCCGCACGACCTTGCCGCCGAACGCGACCGCCATCGCGTGCATCGGCGCTACACGGACGAGCTCATCGGGGCTCTTAGATTCGACTCACGATTCTCCCCAGCTGTCGCGCTCCGCGCTCAGCGCGGCATCAACTTGCTCCTTCGACAAGAGTTGCTCCGGGTTCTCTTCGCGCCACGCGTCGACGGCACGGCAAGCGGCCAAGAGCCTTTCATGGCGTCCATCTTCCATGGAGTGCGCGTCTCGCTGTTCGCGAATCAGCACGATGATGTCGGCTTCTAACCCGGCGGTAGCGCGCTGTGACCTCCTTCGCACCGCCCGTCCAAGGGCCATCCTCCGCATGGGTGCGATCTCGGAAGGACGAGACGGCGATCGATGCGGATGGGATGAGAAATTTCGTCGCCAAAATGCAATGCAACGCCAGATGCCTCTCGGCATCGCTCACGCGCCGGGAACGCTGGCCAGGCACACACGGTGGATGGTAGAGAGCGAGCGTGACGCTGGCGCGCGGTCACGTGCGTTGGCGCGCCCGAGGTGGAGCGTGCGAGGTCCTCGATCAGCATCCTGGCTTCCGTCGTGGGCAGTGTTGTTCCTCGTGCTGCTCGCGGCTGCTCCTGCGCGTGCGGAGGCGCCTCCGAAGCGCTCGCGAGCCGTCAAGGAGCTCATTCGCGAGGCCGGGGCGGCGCTGGCTCGGCTCGACGTCGCGCGAGCCCGGGAGCTGTGGGGCGAGGTGTACGATATCGAGCGGTCGAACGTCGCGATGTGCAACATGGGGCAGCTCGACCTGCGGATGGGCCGCTGGGAGGAAGCCGTGGTGGAGCTCTCGCAGTGCGTCGAGCACATGCCGGCCCCGCGCACGGAGGTGGAGCGGCGCCTGTATGACCACCGGCACGCCGACCTCGCCCGGGCCCGGCGGCGCGTGGGCGAGGTGATCCTCATGCCGCCGCCAGGCGTCGTGGGCATGTTCGTGAACGGCCGGGGGCTGAAGGACGGCAGCCGCATCTACGTGAGGCCTGGCCAGCACGAGGTGATGGCCGTCGGGCAGGAGGGGCAGGTCGCGCGCGCGGGTGTGAAGGTGGAGGCGGGCGAGTCGAAGGAGGTGCCGCTCACGTTCGACAAGCCGGCACAAGCGCCGGAGGAGCGCGCGCTGCCGCCGAAGGATCACGCTCAGCCGCCGAAGGGGGCTTCCGGGCCTGGTGCGCCCGGGCCTGCGGCGCCAAAAGGGCCGCCGCAGGGCGCGGGCCGGCCCGGGCCGGACCTCCGGATCGTCACGACGGGCGCGGTGGCCTCGGTCGGGTTCTTGGTGGCGGGCGCCGTGTTCCTGCAGAGCGCGCAGGGGTACGTGCAGGAGGCGAAGGCGGGTTGGTATCACGCTCAGGCGATGAGCAAGCTCGATCCCACATTTCAGCCCGACTACAATAAAGTCATTGATCCTGCCGCCAGCGGGAAGCTGATGCATCTCCTGGGTACCAGCGCGTTGATCGCTGGGGCGGCAGCAGGCGCGGCCACCCTCGTGTACGTCTGGTTGCCGAACGACACGCAGATTCGAGTGGCGGCGCACGGCGCGGAGGTTCGCGTCCGATGGTGAGCGTCGGCGAGGTCGCTTTGGGCCGTCAGCGCGCGAGCATGGTGAAGCTGTCACGGAGGCCTTCCTGATGCGACGTCCGATGTTGCTGCTCGTCTCCGCGACGGCGCTGCTCGCGTGCCAAGACGAGTGGTACGTACCGCTGCTTCCGCCGCCTGCCGATTCGGGTCCAGTGCTGTGGATGTGGGTAGGTCCGGAGGACGATGCGCCTCCCTGTATCGACGGCCAGCCGCCGAAATGGGAAGGCTGGATGGCTGAAGCCCCTGAAGGGCTGCCGGACACGTGCCAAGCGTGCGAATGCGGCCCAGCGGCGTGCGAGCTGCCCTCCAGGGTCATGGCGAACGCGATGACCTGCGCAGGCGGAGGCACGTCGATCGCGCTCGATGCCGGAGCGGGATGGGATGGGACGTGCGCTGCGCTCCCGTCGCCCGTCCAGCCGGACGACTTCGCGTCCGTGGTCTACGAGCCGCCGACACTCTCGCCGTGCACCCCCTCGGCGACGCCCGAGCCGCCGCCCGTTCCGGCAAGGTTCGTCCGGGTGTGCGCCGGCAACACGGCGCAGGCCCCGCCGGGGTTCATCCCCTGCATGCAGGCCAGCAGCGAGGGGACCTGCAGGCGCGGCCTGACACGACACGAGTTCTTCGAACAGCTGATCGACAACCGCGCCTGCGCTCCGTGCGAGTGTGGTCCCCCAGCGGGGGGCAGGTGCGTCGCCGACGTCGGCTTGTATGGGGACAGCGCGTGCAGCGACCGCATGGACGCCGGGCTCGCCGTCGGCCTCGGGGAGATGCCCTGCGCGGACGTCACCTCGCCCCTCCCGCTCAGCGCGATCCGCGCCACCCTCGCGGAGGAAGAGCCAGGCGCCTGCTCCCCGAGCGTCGCTGCCGTGCTTGGCACCCTGGAGCGACGCGAGCCGCACGTCGTATGTTCCTATTCCGAGATCTGGTGGGACACCCCGTGAGGCGGATGACGATGTCCATGTCGAGCGCGCGGCTCACGCTCCTGGCCGTGCTGTCGCTGCCAGCGATGGCGTGCGTCAACAATCCGGACATCGCGGGGAAGGCGGTCGTCGCCCTCGACGGTGAAACCCTGAATTACGATACTGGCGATGATGGACGGAGGTTCGTGAAAACAGGGGAGAGGTGGTCGACGGGGTGCTTCCTGAAAGACTCCTTGCCGGAGATGGCCCTGGACCGCGCGCGCGACGACAACCCGCCGATCAGCGGAATTTCATTGGACGTCGAGCGGAAAGATGACGGCGGCGAGCCTCTACCGAACGTCACGATGGACATAGGAGAGGATTTCTACGATGGCTTTTGCCACGTCGTGGCGACGGTCGGCAGCGATCCGCGCGAGGTGGACTTCTCGACGGGCGATTGCGAGCTGCAGCGGGCCCTCGACGGCCATCCCGCGCTGCTCGTCTCCGCTCTGTTTCACGTCAAGGAGTGCGACGAGTAGGTCACGGCCGGCGCGGCCGGAGCCATGCACGGCGCCGGTCGCGTCGTGGGCCCGCTGATAGTACCCCTAATACAGGTGGAACTCCGGGTGCCGCACGAGGCCGTAACACACCGCGGCCCACCCCGCCTCCTCCGGCGAGAACCGCGACTTCGCCGCGCCCTTCGCGCGGTGCCGCGCGACCGTCCCCTCGTACAGCGCGAAGAACTTCCCCTGCCGGTCCGGCGGCGCGAGGCGCGCCGGGTAGCTCAGGAACGTCCGGTGCAGCACGTCGAAGCGCGGGGCGAACGCCGCCTCGTCCGGGTCCTGCGCGGGCAGATCGAACGCGAAGATCAGCCGCCGCTCGATGGGGACGCGCTCCTTCGCCTTGAGATCGTGCTCCAGGGCGCGGTCGCAGAGCGCGATCCCGAGCCGCTCGAACGCCGCCAGCATGAGCGCGTTGGTCTGCGTGGCGCGCGGGAGATCCAGGCCGTGATCCGGGAGCCCGAGCGCCGCGAGGTAGTCGCCCCAGGTGTCGAACAGCGCCGCCTTGTCGTCCCCCCGCGCGCGGCGCTCGAGCTCGGCGGGCGCGAGGCCGCCGAAGAGCCGGAGATAGGTCCTCAGGTACGCCTCGGCCGGGATGAGCCGCAGATCCTGCTTCGGAGCCCGGCTCTGCGCGACGCGCCCCGTCTCCCGGAGCGGCGCTGCAGGCCGCGGCGCGATCGCCTCCGGCGGGCCGCACGCGCCGGCCAGCGCGGCCACCGCGGCCACGCCAGCGAGGGCGAAGGCCCCCGTCCGCCCGGGCGCCCTCCCCCGGCCCTGCATCACCGCGTCCCCTCGCCGCGCGTCGCGCCGCCCCGCTCCCCCGCCCCGCCCCGCTCCCCCGCTCCGCCCTTCGCCGCCCCGCCCCGCTCCGCCTCGCCCTTCGCCGCCCCGCCCCGCTCCAGCGCAGGCCGCACGTTGCTCGCGCGCGCATACGCCGGCGAGCGGACGATCGCCTCGACCAGCGGCCGCATCCGGTAGCCGCGCGACACGAACCGCTCGCGCAGCGCGCCGAGCAGCGCCTCGTCCTCCTCGCGCAGCGGCCGCCCCAGGAACGACTCGGTGACGCGCAGGGCCGCGCACGACGCGAACTCCGGCATGCGCGTGATATCGGCCGCGGCGCCGGCCGGACCGCGCTCGGCGTGATCCGCCGAGGCATAGGCGCCCCGCAGCACGCCGCGCTCCCGGCTCGAGAACACGGGGTCGTAGAAGCGCTCGCACGATTGCCCCGTCTTCCCGTCCGCGTTCAGCTTGCACACCGGGTTCTCGATCGGGAACCGCTCGGCGGGCAGATAGGTCCACGTCGTCTCCTCGACCCGCGTGAAATACGCCGCGAGCGGCTCCAGCGTCGCATGACAGCTCGCGCAGCCAGGCCGGACCATGAGGTCGGGCTCCTCCGACGGCGGGAGCTCCGCGTGCTCGGCCGTGAAGCTCTTGCACAGGAACGCGCTGTAGAGCGCCGCCGCCCGCGCGCGCCGCGAGGAATACTTCGTGAGGAACACCGGCGTCGTGAGGATCCCCGCCGCGCGCGGCCCGCGATCGGGGATGAACGTCCAGGCCGAGACGTCGTGCGGCGCGACGACCGGCGGCACCGCGCCCGGCAAGAACAGGGGCGCCTCGTCCTCGCGCATTCCAAACGACGGGTGCAGCGAGCAGCACGCCGCGGGCGCGCTCGACCGGTAAAACTGCGCGAGCGGCCCGTTGATGAACGTGTAGCGCCCGGTGAGGATCTCCCGGAAATCGCGATCCGCCGCGAAGACATGATTCATGAGATGAATCGCCTCCTGCGACCACCAGAACTTGTTCCAGCCGGTGATCGTGTGCGGCGCGGAGCCGATGGGATCGTCGATGCCGAGCGGGGTACTCGCCGGCAGCACGAAGGCGCGCGGATCCCTGCCCGCGCTGTCGGCGGGCAAGCAATGCTCGAGGCCGATGCCGCAGCCGCAGTCGACGCTCATCACGGGCGCGAGCGCGCTCCGGCACGAGATCGGCTCGCCCCGGTGCGCCTTCGCATAACGATCCTCGCGCACCGGCGGGCGAGCGCGGCCCGGCGGCGGCGGAGCCCCCTTCGGCGGCGGGGGGATGTCGCTCGCGTAGATGTGGCCGACCTCGGCGGTCTGCGCCTCTTCCTTGCAGACCCGGACCTCGACGGTCGGCGTCTTGCCGTCCGGCTCGACAAGGAGCTGCGGCAGCGGGACATACGCGCTGTCCGGGTCCTTCCACCCATCGCCATAACGCTGCGTCGGGACGACGGAGAGGTAATCGCGATAGAGCCAGTAGGGGCGCACGAGCGTCGTCCGCTCGTCGAGCAGCCGCTGGGAGATGCGGGCAGGCGTCCCCTTGATGGGCGCGTACGCCGCCACCGCGAGCCCGCTCTCGGCGTCGGAGAAGCAGAACTCGCCGTCGATCACCGGGTTCAGGCGGCGCTGGTTGACGCGGTAATAGACATAGAGCGGCTTGCCCTCCGGGCCGAGCACCTCCACCCGGCGGAGCGTCGTCGCAGACGGCGTGAACAGCCCCGCCGGGCCGAGCTCGAGCCGCAGGACATCCATGTAGATGCGCGTGAGCCGCTCGGCATACCCCGGGCCGTCGAGGTGGCGCTCTATCCAGGCGTCCAGATCGAAGCCCGGCGACTCGATCTCGGCGAGCTCCTCGCGCGTCGGGAGCCGCCCCTTCAGGTCGAGGGAGAGCGCCCGGAAATACCGGTACTGCTCCAGCGTCGGCGCGGCGGCGGACGGCGGCGCGAACGAGGCCGCGGCCGCCGCCGCGAGCGGCGCCGCCACGGCCAGCGCGCGCAGCGCGCGCCCCCTCATGCGTCGACCTCCTCGCCGGGCGGCGGGGCCTCCTCGCCGGGGAGCACCCCGGCCATCAGCATCCCGAGCTCCGTCCGCGATACCGCGCCCGCGTCCCGCGTCGCCACGATCTCGCCCCGGTACATGACCGCGATCCTGTCCGACAGCGACAGGATCTCGTCGAGCTCCGCCGACACGAGCAGCACCGCCGCCCCCGCGTCGCGCGCCGCCACGATCTCGCGGTGGATGTGCTCGATCGACCCGACGTCCACGCCCCGGGTCGGCTGGCTGGCCACGAGCAGCTCCACGGGGCGGCTCATCTCCCGGGCGAGGATCACCTTCTGCTGGTTGCCGCCCGACAGCGCGGAGGCGGGCGTCTCCGGGCCGGGCGCGCGGATGTCAAAGGTCTTTATCAACCGCCTCGCGTTCTCCTCGCGGGCGTCGTCGCGGAGCACGCCGCGCACGGCGAATGGAGCCTTGTAGTACGTGCACAGCACGAGGTTGTCCGCGATCGCGTACGAGAGCACGAGCCCGTGGCGCTGGCGGTCCTCGGGCACGTGCGAGACGCCGCGCTCGATGAGGGCGCGGGGCAGCGCGCCGGTGACGTCGCGGCCCCGGAGGAGCACGCGCCCGGCGCGGGGCGTCGAGAGGCCGGTGATGGCCTCGCAGAGCTCGGTCTGGCCGTTGCCCTGCACGCCGGCGATCCCCAGGATCTCGCCGGCGCGCACCGAGAAGCTCACCTCCCGCACCACGTCGGCGCCCGATCCGCGGCGGCCCGCGACGCCGAGGCGCTGGACGTCGAGCACGACGTCCCTGGGGCTCGCCGGGGCCTTGCTCACCTGGAGCGCCACCTCGCGGCCCACCATCATCGCCGCCAGGCCGCGCTCGTCCGTCTCCGCCGGGATCGCGGCGCCCACCACGCGCCCGGCGCGCATGACCGTCACCCGGTCCGCGACCGCGAGCACCTCCCTGAGCTTGTGCGTGATGAACAGGACCGAGACCCCCCGCGCCGTCAGCCCCCGCAGCACGCGGAACAGCTCGTCCGCCTCCTGGGGCGTGAGCACGGCCGTCGGCTCGTCGAGGATCAGGATCTCCGCCTTCCGGTAAAGAGCCTTGAGGATCTCCACCCGCTGCTGCACGCCGACCGGGAGGTCCTCCACCCGGGCGTCGGGATCGACGTCCAGCCCGTGGCGCGCCGAGAGCTCGCGGACCTCGGCGCTCGCGCGCCGGCGGTCGAGCAGGGCCCCGCGCACGGGCTCCGCGCCGAGCACGACGTTCTCGGCGACCGTGAACACCGGGATCAACATGAAGTGCTGGTGCACCATGCCGATCCCGAGCGCGATCGCGTCGCTCGGCGAGCGCAGCGCCACCGGGCGCCCGCTCCGGAGGAGCGCCCCCTCGTCCGGGCGCAAGAGCCCGTAGAGGATGTTCATCAGGGTCGATTTGCCGGCGCCGTTCTCCCCGAGCAGGGCGTGGATCTCGCCCTTTCGGAGATCGAGATCGACCTTGTCGTTCGCCAGGACGCCGGAGAACCGCTTCGTGATCCCCCGGGCCTCGAGGACGGCCGTCACCGCCGCCCCTCCCGCTCGTACGGCAGGCCGTCGGCGGCCGGCGGCGTGGTCTTGCCGATGACGCCGGTCAACAGCAGCAGCGTCAGGAGATAGGGCACCAGCCCGACGACCGACGATTGCTGCAGGAACGACCACGACGGCGGGATCTGGTCGCGGAAGAGCTGCAGGTTGATCTGGAACGCCTGCGCCGCGCCGAAGACGAGCGCCGCGGCCCACGAGCCGAACGGCGTCCAGTCGCCGAAGATCATCGCCGCGAGGGAGATGAAGCCGCGCCCGTTCGTCATCAGCGGCTCGAAGGACGGCACCGACTCCAGCGTGAAATACGCCCCGCCGAGCCCGGCGATCGCCCCGCCGATCACGACGTTCACGTAGCGCACGCGGGCCACGTCGATCCCGACCGTCGCGGCCGCGCGGGGGTGCTCGCCCACGGCCCGCGCGCGCAGGCCCCACCGCGTGCGGAAGAGCACGAGGTGCGTCAGCGCGACCAGCGCGACGGCGGCGACGGCGATCGGCTGCTGCTCGAACACGGGGCCCACGACCGGGATGTCCGAGAGCAGCGGGACGCCGAGGCGCGGAAGGACGCCCGGCGCGTGAGGCACCTGCCCGCCGAACACGCTGCCCGACCCGAAGAAGAGCTGGCGGTTGAAGAAGCCGGTGAGCCCCACGGCGAGCAAGTTGATCACCGTCCCCGCGAGGATCTGGTCCACCGAGAAGGTCACCGCAAGCGCGGCCAGCAAGAGCCCCAGCGCGGCGCCGGTGGCGACCGCGATCACGACGCCGATCAGCAGGCTCGGCAGCGGCGGGAAGCCCAGGATCGCGCTCGCGTAGATCGACCCGAACCAGCCCGAGAACGCCGCCGCGAGCATCATGCCCTCGATGCCGAGGTTGACGACCCCGGAGCGCTCGCAGAAGACGCCCGAGAGGGCGCCCAGGGTGAGCGGGGTGGCGACGGCGAGCGTCGTGGCCGCCATGCTGGCCACGATCGTCAGCGGCGGCACCTGCGACGCGCCGACAAGCGTCACGACGAGGACCAGCACGCCCACGACCACCGCGATGAATGCGTAGCGTCGATAGCCCATCTTCGTCCTTCCCTGCTCCCGTTCCCCGCTCCGGTCCCCGGCCCCTCGCTCGAGCCGGCGCGCTAGCCGCCCCACCCGCGCGTGAGCACGAGCCGCTCGCCCTCGCCCCGGACGCGGTAGATGCGCCGGACCAGGGCGTCCGCCGCGACGAAGAGCAGGATCAGCGCCTGGATGATGGAGATCACGTCGATCGGCACCTGCGTCAGGTACTGCATCCGGGTCGCGCCGCTGCGCATCACGCTGAACAGGAGGGCCGCGAGCACCGTCCCGCCGGGGTGCGTCTTGCCGAGCAGGGCGATGGCGATCGCGTCGAAGCCGTATCCCTGCGAGAACCCGAGCTCGTGCCGGTGGTGGAGCGCGCTCACCTCGATGGCGCCCGCCAGCCCGGCGAAGGCGCCCGAGAGCGCCATGGTCGCGATCACGGTGCGGCTCACCCGCACGCCGGCGTAGCGCGCGGCGTCGGGGCTCTGCCCGGCCGTGCGGATCTCGAAGCCGAACGTCGTCCGCCGGAGCGCCCACCCGACGAGCGCCGCCGCGAGCAGGGCGAGCGGGAAGCCCCAGTGCAGCCGGAAGCCGTCCACGAGCGCCGGGATGCGCGCGCTCTCGTCGATGAGCGGCGTGCGGGAGAGCACGTTGGACGCCTCGGGATCCTTCATCGGGCCGTTCAAGAGGAAGCTGACCGCGTTGAGGGCGACGTAGTTGAGCATGATCGTGCTGATCACCTCGTGTCCCCCGGCGCGCGCCTTGATCCAGCCGGGCACCGCGGCCCACAGCCCGCCCGCGAGCGCGCCGAGGAGCAGCGTCACGGGGACGTGCAGCGCCGCGGGCAGGCCGCCGCCCACGAGCTGCGGCAGCCAGTGGCCCGCCCAGGCCGCGGAGAGCGCCCCGAGCGCGAGCTGCCCCTCCGCGCCGATGTTGAAGAGGCCGCCCTTGAGCGCCAGCGAGACCGACAGGCCGGCCAGGATGTACGGCGTCGCCCACACGAGCGTCTCGCTCACCGCCCGCGGCGACCCGAGCGCGCCCTCGAGCATGCCGGCGTAGGCCTCGAGCGGGTTGCCCCCGGCCACGGCGATGAGGACGCCGCCCAGGACCATCGCGGTGAACACCGAGAGGGCCGGCAGGAGCAGCGGCCGGAGGCGCCGGAGCAGCGACTCGAGGCGCCGGATCAGCTTCTCTCGCATCCTCGGGAGCCCAGGGCGATCACGGCCCCTTGGCCGGCGGCACCGCCGTCTTGAGCGTCCCGTCGAGGAGCCCTTTCCGGAGCTCCTCCATCTTCGCCTTCACCTCGGCAGGGACCTTGGCGTCGAGATCGTGATACGGCGCATACCCCGACTTGCCCTGGAAGTTCCCCGCCGGCAGCTTCCCCTCCTTGGCCGACTTGATGAGGTCGAAGGTGCCGTCGGAGATGAGCTTGACGGCGCTGGAGAGGAGGACCTTCTGGGCCTCGGGCACCGTGAAGTACTGGTCTGTGTCGACGCCGATGGCGTAAACGCCCTTCGTGGCCGCGCCGAGCAGCGCGCCGTTGCCCGTCTTGCCGCCGCCGCCGAAGACGATATCGACCCCCTTGTCGATCATCGAGACGGCGGTCGTCTTCCCCCACTCGGGATCGGTAAACGTCTTATCGAAGCCGACGTCGTTGTGGTAGACGACGCTGAGCTCGATGTCGGGCTTGACGTGGCGCGCCCCGGCGCGGAAGCCCTCGCCGAACCGCCACACGGGCGGGACGGCGTCGGTGGCGAGCACGGCGCCGATCTTCCCCGTCTTGGTCATCATCGCGGCCAGCGCGCCGACGAGGAAGCCGCCGTGGTCCTCGGGGAAGACCAGGCCCACGACGTTCGGCTTGGTCGCGATCTGGAACTGGTCGATGCCGATGAACTTGACGCCGCTGAACTGATCCGCCGCGGCGCGCGTCGCCTCCGTGAGCCCGAAGCCCGACGTGACGACCACGTCGTACCGCTCCTCGGCGAACGTCCCGATGTTCTTGGGGTAGTCCTTCGGATCCGTCGTCTCGATGTACTGCGTCGTGGCGCCGAGCTCCTTCTGCGCCCGCTGGATCGCCTCCCAGGCCGACTGGTTGAACGACTTGTCGTCGATCTTGCCCATGTCGGTGACGAGGCCCACGCAGAACACCTCGGGGCTCGCGCAGTCGGCCTTCTTGCTGCTGTTACACCCCGCGAGCGCGCTGGCGAGGGCCAGCAGGACCGCGAGCGCGACGCGCCGCTTCTTCAACATGGCGGATCTCCTTGGAAGGCCCGCATTGGACACCGGGCCGCGCACCAAGGCAACCACCGCATCGCACTGGCGCATATTTACCCACACGGCGCTCACACGAGCGCTCTCATCTGCTGCGCGGGAGCACGACCGGCTGCGCGGGAGCACGGCGCGCCTCCCCTCGAGATCGCGATCGGGGGAGCAACATTTTTTCCTCGAGCGTTGTCACAGTCGATCGGCAGCGCCCGATGAGCGACGGGGCGCGCCGGCGCAGCCTTCCCGAGGAGGTCCTTCCATGAATGGTCCCGCCGTTCGATTCACGCTTTTTTGTGCTCTCATCGCGTCCGCCCTCGTCCCTTCGGCGGACGCGTCGGCCTGCGGTGGAGTCGAGATCATGCCCGCGATCGACCACCGCGTGATGGGGATCGCCCAGGCCGAGCGAGCGCTTCACGACGGCCGGTTCACCGCGGCGGCGGGGAGCGTGATCCGGATGTTCCCCGAGATCCGGCGGATCTCCTATGACAAGGACCCGCTGATCAACCGGGCCTTCCGCGTGCTCGCGGTGGCCACCGCGCGCGCGGACGGGGCGCTCCAGGTCGGACCGCAGCTGCCGCGCGAGCTGCTCGAGACGTGGGGCGGGGCGTCGGCCGAGGAGCGCAAGGGGAACATCGACTGGTCGATCCGCGCGCTGCGCCGGCTGAACGAGCAGCGGAAGAACGATCCGGCGCTCCAGACCGACCTGGGCGAGGCGCTCGCCAGGGCGCCCGAGCACCGCGGCGAGGCGCTCGAGCTGCTCGGCGATCTGGCGGAGAAGGACCTCGTGACGAGCCCCGAGGCGTACGCGACGCTGGCGCGGCTGCGCGCGCTCTCGGGGGACAACGCGGGGCACGACGCCGCGGCCACCCGGTGCGAGACGATGGCGCAGAACAAGGCGCTCTGCCGGACGAGCGGCGCGGTCGGTCCGCAGAGCTGACGCCGATGCGCGCCCGCCCGCTGCTCGCCCTGCTCGCGGCGCTCGCCTCGGGCGCCGCGGGGTGTACCTCCGAGGACGCGCGGGGATCTGCCCCTGCCGCGGCGCCGCGCGCGAGCGACCAGGGCGCCGGGGCGGCCGCCGTGGCCGCCGTGGCCGCGGCGCCGGCCGGCGATCCGGCGCGCGGGGAGCGGCTCGTCGCGGAGCTCCAGTGCAACCGCTGCCACGACGGGACCGGGCAGGCGCCCGCGGCGCGCGACGCCCACTGCGTCCAGTGCCACCAGGACATCGCGGCGGGGCGGTTCCAGGCGCCGGCCGCGGCCATGAAGCGGTGGAACGAGAACCTCGTGCAGCTGCGCGACGTGCCGTCGCTCGCCGCCGCCGGCGACAGGCTGCGCCGCGACTGGATCCGCGGCTTCTTGCTGTCGCCGCACGACGTGCGCCCGCGCCTGCACGCGACGATGCCGCGGCTCGCGATCGGGCCCGAGCAGGCGAGCGATATCGCGGCCTACCTCACGCGCGATCGGCGCGAGAGGCGCGAACGTCCGAGTGCGCCGCTGGAGGGCGCGAGCGCGGCACGGGGGCGCGAGCTCTACGAGGCCAAGGGGTGCGGGACGTGCCACGCCTTCTCCGGGGCGGCCGGGGTGACGGCGGTCGCGCCCGTGAAGGGGATGGAGAAGGAGACGCGGGCCGCCGTCGCCCTGGCGCCGGATCTGCGGCACGCGCGCGACCGGATGGATCCCGCCGATCTCGTCGCGTGGGTGCTCGACCCCGCGGCGATCAAGCCGGGCACGCCGATGCCCCAGGTGCCGATGTCGCCCGCCGAGGCGCGGGACATCGCGGCCTTCGTCGTGACGGCGGAGCTGTCGGTGCGGGCGCCGGCGAGCGCGCCCGAGCGGCTGCCGCTGCTGTCGCGGCGGGTGACGTACGCCGAGGTGGATCGCCGGGTGTTCCGCGTCACGTGCAGGCACTGCCACTCCGAGCCGGATTACGCGCTCGGCGACGGCGGGCCCGGGAACACGGGCGGCTTCGGGTTCAAGCCGCGCGGGCTGAACCTCGCCACGTACGAGGGGATCGCCGCGGGCTACGTGGACGATCAGGGCGAGCGGCGGAGCGTGTTCTCGCGCGGGCCGGACGGCGCCCCTCGCCTCGTCGCCGCGCTGCTGGCGCGGCAGGCGGAGGAGGCGGGCCGCGCGGCTCCGGCAGTGCGCGGGATGCCGCTCGGGCTGCCCGCGGTCGGGCCGGAGGAGATCCAGCTCGTCGAGAGCTGGATCGCGCAGGGGCGGCCGCAATAGCGGACGAGCGGGAGGGGGCGATCGCCAGGGTCGCTCCGGCCTTGTCGTGGTGCCCCCCTTGCTTCCACGGCGACGCCGAGGAGGTGGCCGATGCCTCGGTGGTCTCAACGCGCTCAGCACGCGGGCTCGCCTCCGAGCGGCGGGGGCAACGGGCCTCCGGGGAGGATGTCCATAGGAAGGCGTCTTTCCTTGCTCGTGTTGAGTCAGCTGATCCTGGCCGCCCTGGGCATCACGATGTCCATTGTCGCGCTCAAGCGGCTGGCTATCGAGACATCCTACCTGCGTCACTATGTCTTCCAGCCGTTCGTCGTCATCAGCGGCGGCATCGAGTCGTCGAACGCTCTCTATACCCTGCTCGCTCGCCCGCCGTCGGACGTCGCGGTGGAGGTCCGGGAGCCGATGGTGCGGCTCCGCTCCTTCATCGATCGGTACCAGCGCGAGTGGTTGACGGCGACCTCGACCCTACCGGAGGCCATTCACCTCCGCGCTGCGCTCGCGCGGGCCGGTGAGCTCGCGCTCCTGGAGGAAGAGCGCGAGGCGGCGGACACCATCGCCGCTGCCGTTGCGCACATCGAGCGCACGACCGGGCTCGCGGGCCCGACGCCTGCCGCGCCGCACGTGCGGCACGCCGACGTGGAGAACCTCAGCGGCGCCCTCGTCAGGCTGCACAAGATCAACCTGCGCTACATGGAGGTCGCTTACGACGCGTTCGACCGCATCCGGCGGCGCATCTTCCTCGTCTTCATGACCGTCGGCCTCGGGGGCGTCACGGCGGCGTCGCTGTTCGGCCTCGCGGTGCGCCGCGCGATCGCGCCGCGCATCCACCGGATGGTGACCGCCGTCCGATGCTTTCGCGAGCTCGGCGTCTACGAGCCGCTCGAGGACCGGGGGGACGACGAGCTCGCCGTGCTCGCCCACACGCTGAACACGAGCTTCAAGGCCATCGCCGAGCGCGACAAGGATCGCGACCGGTTCCTCGCCGTCGCCGCGCACGAGCTGAAGACGCCGCTCACCACCATGAAGGGGTTCGCGCAGGTCGCGCTCACCCACCGGAACGACACGGCCATCCGCGAGCGCGCCCTGGCGATCATCGATCGCCAGGCGACGCGCCTCGGCCGCCTGGTCCAGGATCTCCTGTGGTCGGCGCGCATCTCCGGAGGCGAGCTCCCCTTCAGGCCCGAGGCGATCGACGTCGAGGAGCTCGCCCGCCGGGTGATCGGAGAGTTCGAGCTCGTGGCCAAAGATCACAGCATTCGCCTGGTGCCCAGGGGAGACGCGCACCTCCTTGGCGATCCAGAGCTCGTCGAGCAGGCGCTCTGGAGCCTGCTCGTCCAGGCCGTGTCCATCGCGCTGGAGCACGATCCGGTGCTCGTCACGATCGACGCCGGCGCCGCCGCGCGCGTGCTCATCACGGTCGAGGTCCGGGGCGGGAAGGATCTCCCGGAGGACCTCGAGAAGCTGCTGGAGCCCTTCGCCGTCGTCGCGTTCGAGGGGCGGCGTGGCGAGCCGCGCAGCACGGGTGTCGGCCTCCACCTCGTCCAGGGGATCGCCCGGCTCCACGGCGCGAGGTTCTGGATCGAGCGGAGGCCCGGTGACCTCATGGTCTTTTCGCTGGAGCTAAGGCGCTAGGTGGCAGAGGGAACATGGTGCGAAACCTCGTGCTGGTCATCGACGATGACCCTGATTTCCGGGAGCTCGTCGTCCTCAGCCTGACCGAGTGGGGGCTCCAGTGCCTCCAGGTCTCCGCCTGCGCCGACGCGCTCCCGCTGCTCGAGCGCGAGCGCGACGGGCTGCGGGCGGTGCTGTGCGACTACTTCATGCCCGGGCTCTCCCCCAAGGATTGCGCGAAGGCGATCCGCGCTCGGGTCGATCCGGCGGTGCGCGTGGTGCTCGTGAGCGCGGCGGTGGACGTCTCGGAGCGGGCCGCGGAGCTCGGGCTCGCGCGGTTCCTCGCCAAACCCTTCGATCTCGACCAGCTCTACGACGCGGTGCTCGGTTCGCGCGAGCCCTCGGCGTGAGCGGGGGCGCCCCCGGACGCGGCGCGCTCCGTGGTAGCCTCCCGCCCCGCACCTGCGCGCGGGTGCGGCGCTCGGAGGTCTGCGTCATGACAGGACAGCTTCTGGAAGAGGTCTTTACGAACCCTGGGATCGATCCGCGGCTCACGTGGCGCAACCCGCCGGCGCGCTGGGCGGTGGAGCCGGAGAGGGGCGTGCTCGTCGTCGAGCCCGCCGCGAAGACGGACTACTGGCAGCGGACGCACTACGGCTTTCGCAACGACAACGGGCCTTTCCTCTTCACCCGCGCCGGCGGCGACTTCGTGATGACCTGCCATGTGCGGTTCCGGCCGGCGCACCAGTACGACCAGGCAGGGCTCATGGTGCGGATCGCGGAGTCGTGCTGGCTGAAGACGTCGGTCGAGTTCGAGCCGGACGGCCCGAGCCGGCTCGGCGCGGTGGTGACGAACGCGGGCTACAGCGACTGGTCGACCCAGCCATTTCCTTCGGATCGCCGCGAGATCTGGCTGCGCGTCCGGCGGGAGGGGCCGGATTACCTCGTCGACAGCTCGGACGACGGCGCGGCGTGGACGCAGATCCGCATGGCCCACCTGCACGAGGACGACGGCGCGCGCGAGGTGGAGTGCGGCCTCTACGCTTGCAGCCCGCTCGGCGAGGGCTTCGTGGCGGAGTTCGATCGGCTCCGGATCGCCCCGGGGCGCGTGGGTTAGTCTAGAGCGGTTCCCACCCGCCCCCGATACGAGCGTCGCAGAGCGGCGGTCACCCGCACAGGAGACGGGTCCAGATCGGCGTTTTCGGCGCGGAAGCGCACTCCTGTGCGCTGAGCACCGAAAACGTCGAGATGGGCCCGTATCCGAAGCGGGTGACCGCCGCTCTAGCGGTCGAGCGCCTCGAGGTGCGGAGAGAGGACCTCGGTGAGCCAGCTCATCACCGCGCGCACGCGGCGCGGCACGCTTCGACCGTGCGTGTGGAGGAGCGAGACGGGCATCGGCGCGCAGGTGAGGGAGGGTAAAACCTCGACGAGCTCGCCCGCGGTGATGCTGGGGAGCTTCCCGGCCCGCGGCGCCTGGATGATGCCGAGGCCCGCCACGCACGCGGCGAAATAGGCGTCAGCGCTGTTGACCGTCACCACGCTGCGCATCGGCCACTCGCGGTAACCGCCGTCGTGGGGGTACTCGAACGACGGCGCCTCGGCGCCGAGCGTCGTCGAGTAATGCACGAGGAGGTGCCGATCGAGATCCTCGATCCGGCGAGGCGTACCGTACTGGCGCAGATAGGAGGGGCTCGCGCAGTTCATCATGCGCAGGAGGCCGAGCCTGCGGCCGACGAGCCCGTCGCCCCCCGGGGCGCCGACGCGCAGGACGCAGTCGAAGCCCTCGCGGAGCGGCTCGACGCGCCGATCGGTCGTGCTGAGGAGCACCTCGAGCTCGGGGTGGCGCGCGAGCAGCTCGGGCAGGCGCGGGATGATGACGTCGCGCGCGAAGTTCACCGGCAGATCGATCCGCACCCGCCCGCGCAGGCCCCGCGCGGCCTGGAACATCGCGCCGAGCTCGTCGGCCTCGAGCGCGAGGCGCCGCGCCCGCGGGAGGAGCTCCTCCCCGTCCGGCGTGAGGCGCACGACGCGCGTCGACCGCTGGAGGAGCCGGGTGCCGAGCTCGGCCTCCAGGGCCTTCAGCCGCAGCGAGACGCGCGCCTTGGGCATGCCGAGGTGCTCGCCAGCGCGCGTGAAGCTGCCGAGCTCCGCCACCTTCACGAAGATTTTCAGCGATCCGACGTCGACGGTCATTGTTTCGACTGGCGAAACAGTGTGTCGGAGCCTCGGACCTTCCGCAACCGGGATCGGATCGCTATTCACAATCGCAGACAGCGGCGCGCAGCCGCCACGGACAGCGGCGAGCAGCCGCGTCGCCATCGAAAGGACCCGACCATGAGCACATCCAAGCGTAGCCCCGTCGCCCTCGTCACCGGCGGAAGCCGCGGACTGGGAAAGAGCATGGCGCTCCACCTCGCGGATCGCGGCGTGGACGTCATCATCACCTACCGCGGCGCCGCGGCCGAGGCGGCAGACGTGGTGAAGCAGATCGAGGCCAAGGGGAGGACGGCGGCGGCCATCGCGCTCGATCTGGGGAGCACCCGCGGATTCGACGCGTTCGCGGCCGCGGTGAAGGCGGAGCTCGCCGGTCGCTTCGGGCGCGATCGCTTCGATTACCTGGTGAACAACGCCGGCATGGGCGGCCAAGCGAGCTTCGCCGAGACGACCGAGGAGCAGTTCGACGCGCTCATGAACGTCCACTTCAAGGGCACGTTCTTCCTCACGCAGAAGCTCCTTCCGCTCATCGCGGACGGCGGGCGGATCCTCAACGTCTCGTCGGGGCTCACGCGGTTCAGCTTCCCCGGCTACGCCGCCTACGCCGCGATGAAGGGCGGCGTGGAGGTGCTCACCCGCTACCTGGCAAAGGAGCTCGGGCCGCGGAAGATCGCGGTGAACACGCTGGCGCCCGGCGCGATCGAGACCGACTTCGGGGGCGGCGTCGTGCGCGACAACGCCGAGCTGAACAAGATGATCGCCGGCCAGACCGCCCTCGGCCGGGTCGGCCTCCCCGATGACGTCGGCGGCGCGGTCGCCGTGCTGCTCTCGCCCGAGGGCCAGTGGATCAACGGCCAGCGCATCGAGGCGTCAGGCGGCATGAATCTCTGATGCGCTCCGCGCTCGCGGCAGGCGCGTGGTCGTCAGGCCCGCGCCTGCAACGGGAGCAGCGAACACCACGAGCATTCCGACACAGAACGGCACAGGTCATCGAGCGTAACCGGGGCTTTTGCGAAGGAGCTCGACTGGCACATTTGGTGCTGAGTGGCAGCGCATCGCAAGGAGGCGAGCGCTCATGAGCAGGGAATTGCCTAACCATATCTTTCGAATCCTCGGGATCGGCATGCTCGCCGGCCTGTCGCTGACACTCGGATGCCAGGGCAGCACCAGTGTGCCAGCTGGCACAGGAGGGGCCGGCGGCGCCGGGGGTGAAGGCGGCGCCGGGGGTGAAGGCGGCGCGGGCGGTCAGGGCGGCGCGGGCGGTCAGGGCGATGCGGGCGGCGCCCCGGAGACGTGCGATTCGCAGCGGGGCGACCATGACGACGCCTGTCCCGCGGACGCGCCTTGCGCGATCACGCTCGACGTGGAGGTGACGTGCACCGGGTACGACTTCGCAGCGGGCGGGGTGCGGGCCGTTCCGGCGGCGGGAGCGACGTACCTCGTGACGAGCAGCAACGCCCCGACGCGGCTGTTCGAGCTCGACGACGAGGGAGCGACGCAACGCGACTTCGACGCGCAGAGCACCACCGTGAGCGTGGCGCTCTCGCCGGACGGAAGGGCGTATGCCGCAATGGATGAGACGGACGGCGGCCCCAACAGCTATCCCGGCGGTGTCGTGTTCCTGCCGCTCGCCGGCAGCGCGACCGAGAAGCAGATGGTGTTCGATCGCGACGACAAATACGTGCCGGTCCTCGATGTCGCGATGGACTCCAGGGGCGAACCGCACATCTGGATCCTCACGGACGCGCCGGAGATCATCGAGCACGCGACGCGCACGTCCGGCGGCGCCTGGGACGTCGCGCCGGCGAGCCGGCTGGCCGACAGCGGTTGGCCCCGCTTCGTCCTCGCGCCCGACGACGCGCCGCTTTCGTTCGGCATGGTCCAGGCGGGCTCCGACAGCTGGCAGCTCCAGGTGCTCGACGGCGCCGCGAAGCGGAGCCTTGGCGCTCCGGTCCCCTCGGGCTCGCCGGTCCGTTACGAGCCCATCCCGCCGCCGAAGCCCGCCGGTCAAGCGACGATTCCGCGCTTCGCGGCGGTCGTGCAGCACCCCGACGGGCTGCGGCTGGAGAGCGCCGGCGAGGGCGACGGCGTCGACGAGGTAACGATCCCTGGCACAGCGACGCCGTCGTACAGCTGCCAGCGCGGCTTCGGCGACCCCGCGTTGCCGGACTGCCCGGCCGACTGCCACGAGGTGACCTCCGGGCTCGAATGGTCGGCCTTCGCGGCCGCGCGCACGAGCGATGGCGACGTGTGGATCGCGTTCCTGATCAGCCACATCGACTGGACGATCGCCTACGAGGTGCAGGACATCGACCTGCAGCCGACGTGCGTCGGAAACATCGCGGCGGACGAGAGCCGCGGCGAGCTGCGCCTCGTGCGCGTGCCTGCCGTCGGAGGGGCGCCGGAGGTCGCGGTGACGCTGCCGCTCCCCGCGATCGCAGGCGAGAGCCATTTCATCGATGTGTACCAGCGCCACCCGCTCGTCGATGTCTCCGCGTTCGGCACGGAGCTCACCGTGGCCATGCGCACGCAGGCGTCACGCCTGGGGCCCTTCACGGCCCGCGTGCTGCGCATCGACACCTCGCTCCTCGCGCCTGCCGCGCCAGGCGACTGAGACGCGCGCTGCACATCGACGCCTCGGTCCTGCGCCTCGGGCCGAATGCGCATTTTGACACAGAACGACACAAGCCATCGCGTGTGACATCGGCTTTTGCGCGAAAGATCGACTGGCACGTTTGATGTTAAGTGCCAGCGCATCGCAAGGAGGCGATCACTCATGCGCCAGGATTTGCAAACTCAGATCCTTCGAATGCTTGGGACCGGCATGCTCGCCGGCCTGTCGGTGACGCTCGGGTGCCAGGGCGATACCACCGTGCCAGCTGACACAGGAGGGGCCGATGACGCCGGGGATCAAGGCGGCGCGGGCGGTCAGGGCGGCGCCGGCGACGCCCCGGCGACGTGTGAATCGCGGCGAGGCGATCACGACGATGCCTGTCCCGCGGACGCGCCTTGCGCGATCACGCTCGACGTGGAGGTGACGTGCACCGATCCCACGTTTGCAGCGGGCGGGGTGCGGGCCGTGCCGGCGGCGGGCGCGACATACCTCGTGACGAGCAGCGACGACCCGACGCGGCTGTTCGAGCTCGACGACGGTGGGGCGACGCAACGCGACTTCGACGTGCAGTCCACCACCGTGAGCGTGGCGCTCTCGCCGGACGGAAGGGCGTACGCCGCGGTGGATGAGACGAACGGCAGCGGTGACGGTTATCCTGGCGGTGTCGTGTTCTTGCCGCTGGCCGGCAGCGCGGCCGACAAGCAGAGGGTGTTCGATCGCGACGGCGACTACGTGCCGGTCCTCGATGTCGCGGTGGACTCCCGGGGCGAGCCCCACATCTGGATCGACACGGGCGCGCCCGACAGTGTCGCGCACGCGACGCGCACGTCCGGCGGCGCCTGGGACGTCGCGCCGGCGAGCCTGCCGAGCGGCAGCAATTACACCCGCTTCACCCTCGCGCCCGACGACGCGCCGCTGGCGTTCGGGCTCGTCGAACCGCTCGCAGGGGTCCGGCAGCTCACGGTGCTCGACGGCACCACGGAGCGGAGCCTCGGCGCCCCGAAATCGGCGAGTTTTCTGCTCGACTACGAGCCCGTCCCGCCGCCGCAGCCCGCCGGACGAGCGACGTTTCCGCGCTTCGCGGCGGTCGTGCAGCACACCGACGGGCTGCGGCTGGCGAGCGCCGGCGAGGACGGCGGCTTCGACGAAGTCGCCATCCCCGGCACCGAGACGCCCACGTACCGCTGCCAGGACGGCGTCGACATCCCGCCTCCGGGCTCTGCGAGCTGCCCGGCCGAATGCCACATGGTGGCCTCCGGGCTCGCATGGTCGGCCTTCGCGGCCGCGCGCACGAGCGATGGCGACGCGTGGATCGCGCTCCTGATCAGCCACATCGACGAGACGCTCACGTACGAGCTGAAGGACACCGGTCTGGACCGGGTGTGCGTCGGCCACACCGTGGCGGACGAAAGCCGCGGCGAGCTACGCCTCGTGCGCGTGCCTGCCGAAGGAGGCGCGCCCGAGGTCGCTGTGACGCTGCCGCTCCCCGCGATCGCAGGAGGGAGCTACTTCAACGATCTGCACGAGCAGCACCCGCTCGTCGATGTCTCCGCGTTCGGCACGGAGCTCACCGTGGCCATGCGCACGCAGGCGTCACGCCTGGGGCCCTTCACGGCGCGCGTGCTGCGCATCGATACCTCGCTCCTCGCGCCTGCCGCGCCAGGCGGCTGAGACGCGCGCTGCACATCGGCGCTCCGGACCTGGACCGTGCCGCTCGGGTGATCGAGGTGCGCCGCTCCCCTCCACGCTCGCGCCGGGTCGGGCCAGAAGCGAATCGTGATCGCGACCATGCCCATCAGCACGATCACGCCGAGCCCGAGGAACATCAGCGTGAAGCGCTGCATTCAGAAGCCTCAGCGTCCGCCTGGGCATGGACGGCAGCGTCGCCCTCTGGTCGGGCGTCGTTCCGCTTGAGCTTGAGCACCTCGTCGCGTCCGCAGGAGCGAGCAGTGGCTGCTTCATCCCATCAAAGGGGTCGCCTTCACCTCACGGCCTGCGGGGTCGCCGCATGAGCGGTGCTCGCGGCCTCGCCGCGGGGCGCGGTCTCCGCTTCGTCGCACGCCGCGCTCGGCGCCTCGACCTGAGCCTCCGGGGCCCGCACCCCGCGCAAGAACCGCCGCACCTTCTCCCTCAGCGCGAAGCGATCGAGGCCCTTCCGGATGAGCGCAGCGCCGGACGAACAGGCCGTGTGCGTGACGTACGGGACGACCATGGCGGCCGATTTGCGGACCAGCCGGACGGTCAGCTCGTCATAGGACCGCGTGGAGAACAGCCGCTTGTACTCGCTGTCTCCGTAGCCGAAATCGAGCGTTCTCGGGACCCCGTCCGCGCACAGGTCTTCGAGGATCATGAGGAGCAGGACGCTGCCGGGATGATATGCCGCCCACGCGGGATCATAACCCACGCGCTCGTAATAATATGTGCTCTCATCCAGCATCCCGATCACGAAGGCGACAGGAGCGTCGCCGTTCAGCAAGAGGTAACCACGCAGCCAGCCGCGCTCCGCGAACGCCTCCAGCTTGCACCGCATCGCCTGCCCGTCGACCGATTGCCCGAGACATCTGCCCTGCCAGCTCCGCGCCGCGACGATCCCCGCCTGCTCGAGGAAGCGCGGCAGCTCTTCCTTCCGTGTGATGCGCTGGAGCCTCATGCCATTGGTCATGGCGCGCGTGAGGCGCTTCGCCTTGTACTTCAGCGTTCGGCGCGTGCGGCCGCTGAACTTCTCGAGGTACGCATCGAAGTTCCCCGGCAGGTCCACGAGGCGGCGCGGCGTCACCTCGGCCGGCGTGTCCACCCAGAACTCCCGGCGCACCAGCGGGGAGGTCCGGAGGAGGCGCAGGAGATCCGAGTCGACCGGTAATCCCTCGATGAAGAGCATCTGGTAGGGGACCTCCGCGGACAGGACCGCCTGGAGGAGCGCCTCCTGCTCCGCCGGGTCGTCCGGGGCGAGCCAGTCGGTCCCGCAGAGCACCGCCCGCCGGACCGGGAACGCGCCCATGGACACATAACCGAGGCGACAGCGCCAGGTCCAATCCTGGACCAGGAATGGCGCCGCGCCGACGAGCGTCCCGAGATCACGGTTGAAGAGGGCTGCGACCATCATGCCCTCATTCCCCGTCGACCCCGGGGAGCGCGTCCGGGTCATCTCTTCCGCCTCGATGGCGATGTGCTCCAGCCGATGATGCAGCTGGCGCGGCGCACGTCGGCGACGGCAGCGCTCCCAGGCGTGCGCGAGCTCGGTGAGCTCCGCCTTCCTGCACAGGATTTGCGTCTCATACTGCATGTGATACCCCCCCCTGAATCAACAGAGCACTCGACGCCGATGACGGCTTTCTTGCGCGTACCTTGATCGTGACGGCGAGAGCGATCGCGCATCGCTGACGCCCCCCTGCCATTCGGCAGATCACGGCGCGATCGAGCCCGCCGGGCACCCGCCGCCACCGCCCTCGATCCCGTTCTGGACACCGACAGCGCGAGCGACGAGCGCCGCCCCAACGCTGGCTCCGGGGCGAAGGAGCGCCGGGCCGGAGCGCCTCAACCCAGGATAGAACGCGCTGTGTACGGGTGCGTGACCGTGAAAGGACCTAGCGTCCGGCGTGGAACGTGAATGGCGAAGGTCCGATGTTTGTTGGAATGCGAGTATATGTGGGAGCAGGCATGGTGCAAGAGAAAGTTCGGCTCCCTGGTACGGGCCTGCTCACGGCGGCGGGGTATCCATCTGCGCTTGGCGTGCGTCAGCGCGTCACTGTGAGGTTTCTCGCTGGGCGAGCCAGGCGAACGTCCGTTCGTGGAACAGCGCGCGCCCGTGCTCACGTTGTTCGAGCGGCCGCTGTCCGGAACGATGTAATCGGCTTCTTGCGAGGCTGGAGGGCGGTCGTGCGCGATGCCGCTGATGATCGCCGCGCCGCACATCGCCGGACGAGCGCGCGATACGATGGGGGTGCTGCCCCGAGATCAATAGACAGATCGGCGTCCTCGTACGAGGCCCCCTCAGTTAGTCTATCTAATGAAGTCGCCTGTGCGCGCCCTGCACCACGCTCGACCTGCGCTCTCGACCCATGAGCCAGGCGTTGCGACGCTCGTGGTCCGCCTCTTCATCGCGCCACGCTTCTTCGCGCGGCGATCAACTGGAATCGTGCTGCGCTGGATGCCTCCTCGCTGCCGCTCCGGAAGGTCCGGCAGGAGTCCGAGGTCACGACGGCACAGTCATGTGCATGGCACCGGGTACTGGACCGGGGCCCAATCCAATGTCCATTCCCACGCGTTCCCGCCCAGGTCGGATTGCTCCCACTGCCCGTCGCCTTTGGGCGCTCGCGATCGCCACGCAGTACAACGACACCGCTGGCAACGAGCGCGCGTACGTCGACTACGTGCGCGCCACTGTCTTCCACTCGCCCGCGACCTGCGACTGACCCGCCCCGCCTTTCACGATGTCAGGCGCGCGATCTATGCTATCTTGCCTCATCATGACTGTCGCCGCCTGCAAGCGCGTGGAGCTCGCCTCCGCCGTCGAACGTTCCGAGGTCCGCCGGTGATCCGCCTGCTCAAGCGCGCGCAGAACACCCTGCATCGCTCGCTCGAGAACCACGGTGCGCTGGGGACGCTGAGGCTGGTGCCGCGCGCAGCGAAGTCGGCGGTGCTGCGCCGGGTGCGGCGGTTCTCCAGCAAGGCGCGCGAGGCGGGCGAGATCGAGGCGCGCTTCGATCGCGCCGCGGGGGTGGACACCGCCGCGACGATCGAGCTGGCGCAGCTGCAGTTCGATGGCCAGACCGACAAGGAGAGCATCAAGCACGGCCTTCGCTATCAGGCGACGCCGATCGAGGTCTTCGACGCGCTGCTGGCGCGGAGCGGGATCGATTGCTCGCGCTACGAGCTGGTCGACCTGGGCTCCGGCAAGGGGCGCGTGCTGTTCATGGCGGCGATGCACCCGTTCCGCCGCATCACCGGGGTCGAGTTCTCGCCGGAGCTGACCCGCATCGCGCAGGAGAACGCCGGCAAGTTCAAGGCGCCCCGGCAGGCCTGCCACGAGATCGTCACCGTCTGCGCCGACGCCACCCAGTACGCATTCCCGAACACGGCGACAGTCATCTATATGTACAACCCGTTCACCGCCCCGATCATGGAGCGCGTCGCCGCCAACCTCGAGCGCTCGCTCCGCGAGAACCCGCGCGACGTGGTGGTCATTTACTACAACGCCCGCTGCCCCGAGCCGCTCGACGCCTGTTCGCGCCTGCGCGAGGTCGCCTCGCAGCGCGCGCAGCAGGGGCGCGACGATCCCTGGGTGATCTACCGCTCGACCACCAGCAACTGACGGCCGCGCCGTCGACGCCTCGGGGGGCGCCCCGTGACCGCCGCATCTACGTCGGGGCCCGGTGCGCGAGGACACCGCAGCACACGGACGGGCTGCAACACCCCCTGTCAAGGCCCGCAGAGCGCGCGTCGCGGCCGCATCATGGGCCGGCCCAGGGGAGAGGCAAGGCCCGTCGTGCCCGCTGAAGACGCGTGTCCGCATCGCGTCCGCTCTCGTGGAAGGCGACTCGATCCGCGCCGTCGCGCGCATGATCGACGTCGACGAGGGGACCGTGATGGCCCTGGCGCTCCGCCTCGGAGAGGGCTGCATCCGGCTCCACAGCCGCAAGGCGCCACCGGTCCACCAGCGGCGCGTGATCGCCTGCCCGGAGCCGGGCGGACTATGGCTGGCGGAGCCGGCGCGAGGACAGGAGCTCGAGCCCTCCCGTGCGCTCCGCGATGCGCTGGAGCGACGCGAGCAGCGCGCCGGCCTGCTCCTCGCCGAGCAACGCGCGGAGCCGCCTGTTCACCGCGGCGCGCGCGGCGCGCCCCGCCTCGACCGCCGCCCACCCGCGGTCGGTGAGCTCCACGAGCCGGTTGCGCTGGTCGTCCTCGGCGACGCGCCGGCGCACATAGCCGAGCTGCTCCAGCTCCGCCACCGCCTTCGAGGCGCCCTGCGCCGTGATGCCGAGCCGCTCCGCGAGCTCCCTCACCTTCACCGGGCCCGGGACGAGGTGCTGGAACACGTATCCATGGCTCGGCCGGAGATCCCCGTGGCCGGCCCGCTCCACGCGGCGCATCACCTCGTCGCTGTTCGCGGCCGCGATGGCGGCGAAGAGCAGCACGAGGTCCTCGTCCGGGCGCGCGGGCTTCACGGCCGGAGCGTGTAACCCGCAACCGAGGTTGCGCAAATGACGTTGACGGCCGCGGGCGGCGGCCCTATTCATCAACCAAGGTTGCGCAACATGGGTTGCGTATCATCGGGGTCGGGCGCGAAGGGCCGGGCGGCTCGCCCGCGCGCGCCCGTGCCCGTGCTGCCCCGAGGAAGGGACGAAGGGACGAGCGATGCACCTCGCGATCCATGGCTCCTGTGACCCGGCGTTCGCGCCCGTGCGCGCGGCGTTCGCCTCGAATTTCGAGCGGTTTCCCGAGCTCGGGGCCGCCGTGTGCGCCGCCGTGCGCGGCCGCGTGGTCGTCGACCTCTGGGCCGGCTTCCGGGACGCGGCGAGGACCGCGCCGTGGCGCTTCGACACGATCGTGAACGTCTTCTCGGCGACGAAGGGCGCCGTGGCGCTGTGCGCCCACGCGCTCGCGGAGCGGCGCGCGCTCGACGTGGACGCGCCGGTCGCCGCCGCCTGGCCGGAGTTCGGCGCGGCCGGCAAGAGGCGCGTCCTCGTGGCCCAGCTGCTCGACCACAGCGCCGGCCTGCCGGCGCTCCGCGCCGAGCCGGAGGAGGGCGCGCTCTACGACTGGCAGGCCATGACCGCCGCCCTCGCCGCGGAGGAGCCGTTCTGGGAGCCGGGCGCCCGGCACGGCTACCACGCCGTCACGTTCGGCTTCCTCGTGGGCGAGGTGATCCGGCGCGCGAGCGGCCAGCGGGTCGGCGCGTTCCTCCGGGAGGCCGTCGCGGGCCCGCTCGGCCTGGACTTCCACATCGGGACAGGCGCCGAGCACGACGGGCGGATCGCCGAGGTGCCCCCGACCATCGCGAGCCCGAGCGGCCTGGGCGGCGCGTTCGGCGCGAGCTTGCGCGACCCGGCGTCGCTCACCTCGATGGCCTTCACCAGGCCGCGCGACCTCGTGACGCCGGGCCTCGTCAACGCCGCCCGCGCCCGGCGCGCGGAGATCCCCGCGCTGAACGGCCACGCGAACGCGCGCGCGCTCGCGCGGATGTACGGCGCGCTCGCGAACGGCGGGGCCCTCGCCGGCGCCGCGCGCGTGCTGTCGCCGGGGGCGGTCGAGGCCGCGCGGGTGGAGCGGTCGGCCGGGTTCGATGCCGTCCTCCTCGCGGAGAGCCGGTTCTCGCTCGGGTTCATGCTGCCGAGCGCCCTGCGCCCCTTCGGGCGCGGCCCGCGGACCTTCGGCCACCCCGGCGCGGGCGGCGCGCTCGGCTTCGCGGACCCCGACGCGGGGCTCGGGTTCGGCTACACGCCGAACCAGCCGATCGCGAGCGGCGAGGGCGGCGACCCGCGGTGGCCGGCGCTGATCGAGGCGGTGTACTCGTGTCTATGAGCGCATGTCCCGCGTCGCCGGGGCGCGTGCCTGGTTGCTGAGAAAAGGACCCCTGAAGGCAGAAAAGGCGCCGAGGAGAGGACGAGACCCATATCGCGGGTCAGGAGCCCTGCCGTCGCGGAGGACAGACACCGGCACACCGATGTGCCGCCAGGCACGTCGGTCGAGAACAGCCTCCCTGGCCCCGGCGTCAGCTTCAGCGTTCGTCAGGCGGCGACACCGTCACGGATCCGGCCGTCAGGCGATGCGCGCCGCGCCGCGCCTCGCGCCGCCAGGGCGGAGGCCTCCTGTCGTCAGCTCGTGGAGGGCTCCCGCCAGCGACGAGTACGTGGCCAGACTGCCCAGCTCCACGTCCACGAGGCTCCTGGCGAGCTCGGGGCGCACGCCGACCAGGAAGAGGCGCGCGCCGAGCAGGGCGACCGCGCGGCTCGTCTGGCCCAGCGCATGGGCGACCTGGGCGTCCACCGCCGGCACGCCGGTGATATCGAGCAGCACGAAGCGCGTTTCGTGCTGGCCCACCCCCTCGACCACGGCCGTGAGCACCTGGAGGGCGCGGTCCCGGTCGATCGCGCCGATGAGCGGCACGAGCAGCACGCCGGGCAGGAGCGGGATGAGCGGGCAGCCGAGCTCGCGCACCGTCTCCGAGAGCGTCCGCTCGCTCGCATAGGCCACCTGAAGCTCCGCGTTCTTCGTCGAGAGCGACTGGACGAGCTCGCCGCGCTCGAGGGCCGCGGCGAGCAGCGACGCCCAGACCCCGACGGTGCCCTCGTCGCCGGCCAGCTCGCGGAGGGTCGGCCCCATGAGCGCCACGACCCCCCAGTCGCGCCGCTCGGTGCGGATCGGCAGCAGCATCATCATGAGCGCGCCGCTCGCGGCCGCGGGCGGCAGCAGGTGCTCCGGCGGAAACGCCTCCAGCCGATGGCGGCTGCCGATCGGGGGCGTCGCGCTGCCGTCACGGCTGTAGGCGCCGGCGACGACGAGCGTCTTCGCGTCCTCCCGGAGCGCAAGGCAGGCCCAGATCGCGCTGGTCTTCGCGAGCCATGAGAGCGACATGGATTCCTCCTGGGAGCCGCTGACCAGCGCGAGGCCCACGTCGTGATTGGACCGCACGAGCATCCCGAGCTGCGCCACGAACTCGGCCTCGACGCTGAGCCGAGCCCGAGCGATCGAGAGGTGCGCGCCGTCCAGGAACGCCTCGACCCGCTGCGCCGACGCCGCATCCCCGCCCAGCCGCGCGCGGCGCCGCTCGTGGGACCGGCGGAGCAGGCGCACGATCGCCATCAAGGTGCCAATATCGGAGGAGATGTCGATGGCCTGTTTGTAGGCGCGCTCCAGCGCCTTCGCCGGAGGGGGCGCGGCGCCCTCGATCGCCGCCTCATACGCCTCGAGCACCAGGGCGACCCCCGGCCATACCGCGGCAGGCGACGTATCGGGCGGAAGGGGCCGGGGCGCGAGGAGCAGCTCGACCATCCGCCGATCCAGGTCGCCGCCGTCGTGCTCCCCCGTCGCCGCGTTCTCGTCGAGGAAGCTCTGGACCACGTCGCATCCGCACGAGATCCGCTGGATCAACGTGTTCGGCGTGAGCACGAGCTCTGGCTGGGCCGTCTCGCCGGCGAGCATCGAGACGACGAGATCACACGCGGCGCTCCCCAGCATCTCGAACTGCTGGCGCACGGTGGTCAGCGGCGGGTCGGATGTTTGCGCCTCCGGCACATCGTCGAAGCCGACGATCGCCAGCTCCTCGGGGATGCGGACGCCCGCCGCCTTCAGCGACGGCATCATCCCGATCGCGTTCTTGTCCGTCCCGAAGACCGCCGCCGTGCACGCATTCCGCAGCGCGATGAGCCGCGGGGCGGCGTTCTCACCGCCGGTATACCAGTTGTCGTCGGTCCGGATGACCAGATCTGGATCGAGCGGTATCCCCGCCTCGGCGAGCGTCTCTCGGTAGGCGTCGAAGCGCTCGCGCACATCGGACTCGTGGAAGCAGCCGACGAACGCGATCCGCCGGTGCCCGTGTCCGATCAGATGGCGCACCGCGCCCCGGATCCCGCTGTGGTTGTCCGGGATCACGGACGGGCAGTCGCCCTTGTGGACATGGGTGCCGACGACGACGAGCGGGACCCGCTCGGCAGCGAGCCGCTCGATGCCGTCCACCCCGATCACGACGATCCATCCATCCACCTGCTCTCTGGCGAGCGAAGGGGCCTGGAGCGAGCCGGCCGTGCCGCGCATCACCAGCATGCGACAGCCGTGCTGCCGCGCCGCCTCGTGGATACCCGTCAGGACCGGGTTCCAGAACGAGCCGTCCAGATAGGGGGTGATGACGCCCACGGTCATCACACGTGGCATCCCATGAACGCCTGTACCGCGGCGGGGCGGCTCCGCAAGGCGATTCACGTCACGCGTCGAGCGTCCGGCATCTCCTCCCGCGGCCGGCTGCCCGTCCGCGCCATCTGTGGCCGGCTGCCCGTCCGCGCGATCTCCCTGGACCGAGCCGTCAGAGCTGCCGCCCCGCTGCTCCGGCAACTCGACTTCACTGCCCCGGCTACCCTGAACCATCGCCCCGGTCTCCCTGCTCCCCCGTCCCACGGCTGCGCTCGCGTGCCCACCTATATACCACGGTCCGGACGTATCCCTCTGCGACGGGGCGATGTCGAATTGCTCGCTCGATTACTCGCGCGATCACTCGCTCGATCACTCGCTCGATCACTTGCTCGATCACTCGCTCGCAAACCACTTCGGTCCATTCGTGCAGAACGCCAACGCTGCCAATCTTCCCATCGACACCCATGCGCTGGTCGCCATGATCGTGCCACGCGGCCTGCTCGTCCTCGACGACCCGCACCAACATCGGTTGAGCGCGCCAGCCGGCTACACGACCGTCCTGGCGATCGTCCTCGGCGGCTCGACACCGCGCCCACCCACGAGCTCTCCACGGGACGGCGCGGGAGCCTACGGACCGCGCGGGGCGCCGGGCCCAGGCCATGCCCGCATCGCGGCCTCCACGGCCGCGCGGAGGCTCTCCCGTGACGCGCCGTCCCGCGCCTGGACCGACATCCCCAGCAAGACGGTCACGTAGAACGTGGCCAGCGCGGCGGCGTCCGTGTCGGACGCGAGCTCGCCGTCCTCGGTGCTCCGCAGGATCCGCGCCTGGAGCGAGGCATGCCAGGCCTCGCGGCACCCTCGCATCAGGTCCTGTACGGGCCGCGCGCCGGGGGAGCACTGGGTCCCGGCCAGCGCGATCATGCAGCCGGACGGCCGATCGGGCCGGGTGAACTCGTCGGCCGCCGTCTCGAGCAGCCGCTGCACCGCGCCGCGGGCCGTCGGCTCCTGGCCTACCTGGCCGGCCCCGAGGGCGCCTTCGTCACGGGCGCCAACCTCAAGATCGACGGCGGCTTCACCGCCTGATCTTTCCGGGCCGCGACCGGAGACCGCGTCAGCCGCCGTCCTCGCCCGGCTCGCCGCCGGCCCCCGGCGAGCGGCACCGCATCACCATGCGGATCTCGTTGCCCTTCTCGTTGTGCCGCACCTCGTCCATGAACGTGCGGATCAGCATCAGGCCGCGGCCGCTCGGCTTGTCCAGGTTGGCGAGGTCGGTCGGATCCGGCAGGTTGCGCGGGTCGAAGCCGGGCCCCTCGTCGCGCACCACGTACGTCGCCTCGGTGCGCGTCTCGCGCGCCACGACGATCACGCGCCGATCCCGGTACGGGGTCTCCGCCCGGCGGCGCTCGACGAGCGCGGAGAAGGCGCTCGGCTGCTCGTCGAGCAGCTTCGAGCTGACCTCGAGGTTGCCGTGCACGATGGCGTTCACGAGCGCCTCGCGCAGCGCCACCGCGACCTGGATCCGGCCCGTCTCGTCGCACAGCCGCATCCGTCCCAGGCTCTGCTCGACGTGGCCCACCAGCGCGGGGACTTTCGCCACGTCGTTGTCGAGCTCGAAATGGGACTCGGTCGCCGTCAGGCACGAGAGGAGCTGCTGCTCCCGCCGATCGAGCCGCGCCACCGCGAGGACGTTCTCGACCGTGTTCACGAGCTCCGCCGCGAGGTTCCGCTTCGCGACGTAGCTCGCGGCGCCGCGCCGCAGCGCCTGCACCGCGATCTCCTCGCTGCCGTGCGCCGTCATCAGGATCACCGGGAGGTACGGGTGCTCGCGGCGGATCGCCTCGACCAGCTCCAGGCCGTCCATCTCCGGCATCTGGAGATCGGTCAGCACGATCTCGGGCATCGACCTGGCGATCGTCTCGAGCGCCTCGACGCCGTTCTCGGCGTACACGGGCTCCATCCCGGCGCGCTTCTTGAGCAAGCTCCCGGAGAGGCGCCGATCCATCGGGGAGTCGTCCACCACGAGCACCCTCACCATCGCGTCACCTCGCTGTCAGAGCGCCGCTCGCCCTGCACCGGCGGCGCCGGGTCCGCCGGCGCGCCCTCGCGCACGAACGCGGCGAGCTCGGGGAGCAGGCGCTCGATCTGCGCCCGCAGCGCGAACTGCGCCTCGGCCAGGCTGCCGAGCTCGTTCGCGCGCGCCATCTTCTCCAGCGCGAAGGAGGCCTCGAACGCGCCCCGCGCGCCGAAGCTGTCGACCCCGCCCTTCAGGCTGTGCGCGGCTCGCTGGAGCTTGCGGGCGTCGCCGGCGGCCACCGCGTCGTCGATGTCGCTCATCCAGCGCGGGCACTCCTCCAGGAAGACCTCGGCGAGCTCGCGCAGGAGATCGGCGTCGCCGCCCGTCCGCTCCAGCGCCTTCGTGCGATCGAACATCGGCCGGGCCGTGATCGAGGAGGGCGAGGGCAGGAGCCGCTCCTCCGATCGGGTGCTCGGCGGGCCGCTGTCGGACGCCGGCGAGGGCACCGACGCGTACGAGCTCGGCGCGCCGAGCGACATGCGCGCCGGGTCCTCGATCTCCAGGGCGGAGGGCCCGGCGGCCAGCCGGTCGATCATGTCGTAGAGCTCCTCGACCTGCACCGGCTTCGACACGTAGCCGTCGAAGCCGGCCCGGAGGCAGCGCTCGCGGTCGCCCTTCATCGCGTACGCGGTCACGACGATGAGCGGCATGTGCCCGCCCTCGCGCCGCTCGCGGGCGCGGACGACCCGCGCGGCCTGGAGGCCGTCCATCTCGGGCATCTCCACGTCGAGCAGGGCCACGTCGTACTGCCCGCCCGCGATCTTCTCGACGGCGAGGCGGCCGTTCTCGACGATGTGCACGTGGTGGCCCTGCCGCTCCAGCCAGCGGCGCATCAGCTTCTGGTTGATTGCGTTGTCCTCGGCGACGAGCACGCGCAGGCCGCGGGCGCGCGGCCCGGGCGCGGCGCGGCGCGGGTCGGCCGACCGGAGCGAGGTCCGCGTCGGGACGCCGAAGGCGTGGAACACGGCCTCCTGGAGGTGGGACGTCTTCACGGGCTTCGTGACCATGGCGAAGACGCCGAGATCGCGGCAGCGCGCGACGTCCGCCTGCGCGGACGTCGAGCTGAGCAGCATGAGGACGCGTCCCTTCAAGATCTCGCGCTTCCGGCAGTGCTCGACCACGGCGAAGCCGTCGACCTTCGGCATGCGCGCGTCGACGATGGCGAGGCCGAACGAGCTGCTCGGCCCGACCGCGTTGCCCCCCGGCTTGCCCCAGGGCAGCGCCCAGACGCCCGAGTCCTCCGAGAGCGCCGCGATCGCCGCCGCCCCCGAGTCGACGGGGACCGCCTTCATCCCCCAGCCCTCGATGGTGTCCGCGAGGATGCGCCGCGCGGTCGCGTTGTCGTCGGCGATGAGGACCTTCGTGCCGAGGAGGTCCTTCGGGATCTCCAGGCGGCGCGACCGGGCGGCGCCCTCGAGCGCCCGGAGCTGGAGGGTGAAGTGGAACGTGCTGCCCTTGCCGGCCTCGCTCTCGATCCAGATCTTGCCGCCCATCATCTCGACGAGGCGGGCGCAGATCGTGAGGCCGAGCCCCGTGCCTCCGTACTTGCGGGTGGTCGAGCCGTCCGCCTGGGCGAACGCGTCGAAGACGACCCGCTGCTTCTCCGGGGCGATCCCGATGCCCGTGTCGATCACGCTCACGCGGAGCACCACGGCGTCGCCGAGCACCTCGCCCGCGTAGAGGCTCGGCGTGCCCTGGCTGTCCGCGCTGGCCTCCTCCTCGGGGGTGAGGGGCGCGCGCGAGTCGACCTCGGCGCGGACGACGACCTCGCCGGCGTCGGTGAACTTCACCGCGTTGCTCACGAGGTTGACGAGGACCTGGCGCAGGCGCAGCGGATCGCCGACCAGGGCCTCGGGCACGTCGGGGCCGACGTCGTAGGCGAGCTCGAGCCGCTTCTCGTGGGCGCGGAGCGCGAGCGTCTTCACGGCGTCGCCGATGATCTCGCTCGGGTCGAAGACGACGGGCTCGATCTCGAGCTTGCCGGCCTCGATCTTCGAGAAGTCGAGGACGTCGTTGATGATGGAGAGCAGCGCGTCGGCCGAGATCTTGACCATCTCGAGGTACTCGCGCTGCTCCTGGGTGAGCTCGGTCTGGAGCGCGAGCGACGTCATGCCGATGATGCCGTTCATCGGGGTGCGGATCTCGTGGCTCACGCTGGCGAGGAACTCGCTCTTCGCGCGGCTCGCCGCCTCGGCGGCCTCCTTGGCCTGCTGGAGCTCCTCCTCGACCGCCTGGCGCTGCATGAGCAGGGCGCGCAGGCTCGCGGAGTGCTCGCGCTCGTTCTCGAGCGAGGCCTCGCCCATGGCGTCCGCGCGGCGCTTGGCGATGCTCGCCATCACCGCCATGGCGGGGGTGGTGACGGCGTAGACGATGACCCGGAGGAGGTTGTCTTCGTCGTACGATAAAAGGACGCCATCCTTGGAGAAGTAGAGCGCGAAGAAGACGCACGAGATGAGCGCCGTGACGATGCCGCTCCAGAGGCCGCCGCTGAACGCCGCGAAGACGATGATCATCGAGAGGATCGCGGGCGGGTTCGGGACGGTCCAGTCGAGCGCGGCCTCGAGCGTGGCGACGGCGCCGATGACGAGCAGCGCGAGCAGGGGGCCGAGCAGCGGGAGCACGAACTTCTCCCACGAGGGCCGGCCGAGGCGCCGCTGCAGCGCGGAGGGGAGCGGCAAGAACGTGCGGCGGCCGTCGGCGTCGCCCACGCCCATGGATGCGCGGGGCTCGCCGCCCAGCGACGGGCGAGGCTCGCCGCCCACCGATGCGCGGGGCTCGCCGCCCACGCCCACCGATGCGCGGGGGTCCGCGTGAGCGGTCCCCGGCGCGGCAGCGGGCGGGGGATCCTCGGCCTTCGGCATGGCTTCATGGAGATAGCGGGGTCGCGATCGGGCGTCCACGGCCGCGAGGGCCGGGTCCCATGGACGGGCGGCGCCGGGGCACAGCGGGCAAGTAGGAGGGACGCCCCTCGGCCCCGAGCAGCACGAGGCCGGGCAGCGCGGGTCGCATCGCCGGCGGACGCGGCATTGACGGCCCGCGCCGCCGGCGCCCCGGCCGCCGCGCGCCGGGGCGCCCGCGGCCACGCTCACCGCGGCGCGCTCACCCCTTCACGCCGCCCGTCGTCAGCCCCGCGATCAGGTGACGCTGCACCACATAGAACGCCGCCATGACCGGCAGCGACACGAGGAGCGCCCCCGCCGCGAACCGCTCCCACTGCGCGTCGTACTCGCCGATGTACCGCTGCAGCACCACCGGCAGCGTGAACATCTCCTCCTTGCCGAGCAGCGTCGCCGCGAGGATGAACTCGTTGTACGCCGTCATGATCGCGAACAGCGCCGTCACGGCGATCGCCGGCCGCGCCGCCGGGAGCACGACCCGGAGGAACGCCTGGAAGCGCGTCGCCCCGTCGACCATCGCCGCCTCCTCCAGGTCGATCGGGATCGCCTCGAACGCCGCCCGGAGCTGGAAGATCGAGAACGGCACCGCCGTCGACGCGTAGCAGAGCACGAGCCCGGTCCGCGAGTTGAGCAGGCCGAGCGCGTCGAGCAGGAGGTACAGCGGGATCGCGCTCGCCACCGTGGGGAACATCTGCGTCGCGAGCAGCGCGCGCAGGCCGCGATCCTTGCCGAGGAACTGGAAGCGCGCGAGCGCGTACGCCGCCGGGACCGCGACGGAGACGCCGGCGGCCGCCGTCGCGAGCGCGACGACGATCGAGTTGGCGAGCTGGCGGGGGAAGAGCCAGATCGGCTCGCCGCCGACCTTCTTCGACGTCGTGACCACCGCCACGATGTGCTCGAACGTCGGCTGGTTCGGGATGGGCAGCACCTCCGGCACCGGCGGGCGCGCCCCGGAGAAGGCGATCGAGGCGACCCAGAGCACCGGGTACAGCGCGAACGCGACCGCCGCGACCAGCGCGGCGTGCACCGCGATCGACTCGACAGGAGAGGGCCTCCGCGTCACGCGACCTCCGTCGCCGCCGCCGGCACGGGCGCCGAGCCAGCCTCGGCCCCGCCCTGCGGGATGGCGGAGACGGGCGTCCGCCGCCGCCGGAAGCGCCAATCCCGCGTCGCGAGCGTCAAGAGCAGGAAGATGAGCACCGAGTACGCCGCCGCGTAGCCGTACTGGGCCTCGCGGGTGAACGCCCACCGGTACGCCTCGGAGACGAGGATGTCCGTGGTGCCGTCCGGGTCGCCGCCGGACACGAGGAACACGACGTTGAACATGTTGAACGTCCAGATCGCGCCCAGCGTCACCGCGGGCGCGAGCACCGGCTTGATCAAAGGCAACGTAATTTTCCGCAGACGCTGCCACCGCGTGGCGCCGTCGACCTCGGCGGCCTCGAGCACGTCCTCCGGCACCGCGGTGAGCGCGCCCAGCGTGACCACCATCATGAACGGGAACCCGAGCCAGACGTTGGTCGTCACGTTGGCCGTGAACGCCGTCGTGAAGCTCGAGAACCAGGAGATGGGCTCGATGCTCGTCCCGAGCGCGGAGTTCACCGCCTCGATGAGGCCGGTGACGGCCCCGAACTGCCGGTGGAACATGCCCTTCCAGGACAGCGCGGTCACGTAGCTCGGCACGGCCCAGGGCACGATGAGGAGCACCCGGTAGAGCGCCCGGAGGCGCAGGGTCGGGCGGTGCAGGAGCAGCGCCAGCGAGACGCCGAGGAGGACGTGGAGGCAGAGGTTCACCGCGGTCCAGAGCACGGTCACCGCGAGCACGAGGTAGAACGAGCCGCTCGCGAAGAGCGGCCCGCCGCGGGCCGTGAGGATGCTGATGAAGTTGGCGAGGCCGACGTACCGGAGGTCCTCGCCCCTGCCGGCGAAGAGCGACGTCGCCGCGCCGATGACGAGCGGGATCACCACGAGCACGCCGATCGCGACGACCGCGTGCGCGACGTACTTGTAGGCAGGAATCGAGCGCCCGATCGAGCGTTTGAGCGACCGCCGGAACGAGCGCCAGCGCGCGGTGCCGGGCGCGGCGTCCCTCGCGGCGCGGACCCACCGGAGAGCGAGCAGCAGCGCGAGCGCGCCGAGCGCGACGAGGAGCGGCGCCGGCGAGGCAGGGGGCGGGAGCGGCCGGCGGACGTCGTCGAAGCGGCGCTTGGCCTCGGAGAGCGCGACGTCGGGGGGCGCGTCGCCCCGGAGCACCTTGCGGATCGCGCGCGTGGCCGGCTCCCAGGTCGAGCGCATCGCCGGCGAGGTCGGCATCGGGATGGCCGCCTTGGCCTGCTCGGTGAACGCCGCGATGAAGGCGTCGCCGGCCGGGACCGCCACGTCGCTTCGCACCGGCGGCGTGCGCGCGACCTCGAGCCGCGTGGCCGCGGCCGCGGCGCCCGCGAGGTGGCGCGCGAGCGCCCGCGCGCCGGCGCGCCGCGCGCCCTGGGGCGAGAGCATCACCGCCTCGACGGTCAGGAACGGCCGCATCGGGAGGCCGGTCTCGCGCACCTTCGGGAGCGGGACGACGCGGGCGCGCCGCCGCGCCTCTTCCCCGAGGCCACCCGCGAACCACGGCCCGCTGATCACGAACGCGGCGCGGCCCGCGTTGAACAGGTCGGTCACCAGCGCGCCGTTCGCGTCCTCCGGGACGACCCGCCACTCGATCAGCGTGCGGACGAGCTCGAGCGAGCGCTCGGGGCCCGGGCCGACGAAGCCGAACTGGTCGTCCTCGCGCAGCATCGCGCCGCCGAACGCCGCGAGGATGGGCATGTGCGCGTAGGCGTTCGACGCCTCGTACGCGAGCGGGTACACGCCCTCGGGGAGCGAGCCGGCCAGCGCCGCGATGTCCTCGAGGGTCGCCGGGGCCTCCTTCACGAGCGCGGTGTTCATGTAGAGCGCCACGCACTTCTGGCTGATCGGCAGGCCGAGGATCTCGCCCCCCTGCCGGACCGCGGCGAGCGCCGGCCCCAGGAACACGGCCTCGCCGCCCGGATCGAGCGCGTCGCCCACGGGCGCGACGAGGTGGCGCGCGCGGAAGTCGCCGAGCCGCTCGTGGGCGTCGATGAACAGGTCGGGCCCCTCCCCCATCGGGATCGCGGCCTGGAGCTTCGAGGCGTAGGCGTCGAACGGGACGGCGAGGACCTCGACCTCCTCGCCCTCGAAGGCCGCGACGATGGCGTCGAGCGCCCTGGCCTCGTCGTCGCGGTAGGCGTGCCACAGCCGGATCGGCGCCGCGGCCGCGAGCGCGGGCAAGAGGAGGATCAGCGCGGGCGCGGCGAACGCAGCGAGCGCGAGCGCGAGACGACAGCGACGGCTGGGCACGGTCGCCTCACGCTTCTCGCAGGCTCAGCCCGGAGTCCGCGTCGAACAGGTGCACCTGGCGGAGCGCGACCCGCACGGTGTCGCCCTTCGCGACGCGCGCGGCCGGGTCGAGGCGCGCCACGAACGGCGCCCCCGCGACGGTGCCGTGCGCGTACGACTCGGCCCCGAGGGCCTCGACGATCGCCACCTCGAACGGGGCGCCGCCGTCGCCCGACGCGAGGTCCACCTCGTGCGGGCGCACGCCGACCGTCACCTGCCGCCCGGACGAGAGCGCGCCCGGGAAGTCGGTCGCGTCGACGTCGATGGCGAGATCGCCCTGGGCCGCGACCCACCGGCCGCCCCGGCTCTCCAGGCGCGCCTCGACGAAGTTCATGGCCGGGCTGCCGAGGAAGCTCGCCACGAACCGGGTGCGAGGCCGGGCGAAGACCTCGAGGGGCGGCCCCGACTGCTCGACGACGCCCTTGTTGAGCACGAAGATCTCGTCGGCGAGCGTCATGGCCTCGACCTGATCGTGGGTGACGTAGACGCTGGTCGCGCCGAGCCGGTCGTGCAGCTTGCGGATGTCGACCCGCACCTGCGCGCGCAGGGCGGCGTCGAGGTTCGAGAGCGGCTCGTCGAACAGGAAGAGCTGCGCCCGCCGCACGATGGCCCTGCCCATGGCCACGCGCTGCCGCTGGCCGCCGGAGAGCGCCCGGGGGTGCCGGTCGAGGAGCGGGCCGAGCCCGAGCATCTCCGACGCCTCCTTCACGCGCGCCTCGATCTCGGCCGGCGGCGTCTTCCGGAGCTTCAGGCCGAAGGCGAGGTTCTCGCGCACCGTGAGGTGCGGGTAGAGGGCGTACGACTGGAACACCATCGCGATGTCGCGATCGCGCGGCTCGAGCCGCGTGACGTCCCGGTCGCCGAGCGCGATCGTGCCGTCGTCCGCCTCCTCGAGCCCGGCGAGCAGCCTCAGCAGCGTCGACTTGCCGCAGCCGCTCGGCCCCACGAGGACGGCGAACGAGCCGTCGGGCACGTCGACCGAGACGCCGCGCAGCACGTGGGTCTGGCCGAATCGCTTGTTGAGTCCGCGCACTTTGACAGACGCCATGTTGGAGACTCTCTTGGAAGGGAGGAGTGCCAGGCAGGATCAGAGACCATGGATGATCTGGTCTTCCGGGATGAGCAGCGCCCCGCTCACCGGAGGCAGCTTGACGGTGACAGCGCCGTTCGCGCCCGCCCTGTATGTCTTTTTTTCGGGCGAGAGCACGTCGACGAGCACGGTCCCCCGCGTCAGCCCCGTCTCCATCGCCGCCCCGTTGAAGCGCGTGGCGCTCTGCTTCCGGGGGTGCGTGTTGAGCACCACGAGCGCATAGTCGCCGTCCGGCTCCCCCCGCTCGAACGCGAAGATCCCCGCGTCCTCGTCCCCTTCGCCCGTCCGCTCCGTCGACCAGCGCACCCGCTGCTCGCCGACGGTGAGCGCCTGATAGCCTTTGCGCAGCGCCGTGAGCCGCTGGATCCACCGGAAGAGCGGGTGCTCCGTGTCATAGCCGCTCTCCCAGAGATCTTCGCGGTTCGCCGGATCGTCGCCGCCGCTGAAGCCCTGCTCCGTGCCGTAGTACAGGCAAGGGATGCCTTCCTCCGTGAAGAGGAACAGGAGCGCATTCTTGAGCGCCGCCTCGGGATCGGCCTTGAAGGGCGAGGCGCCCGGGCCGACATGGAGGAAGCGCGGGACGTCGTGGTTGTCGATGAAGTTGACAAGCGCCTTCAGCGGCGGAACGCCGATGCCGTTCGCGTTCGGCTCGGCGCCGTAATTGAGCGCCCGCGCGTCCCAGAGCTCCTCGATCCGCCGCGTGGCCCGGGCGTCCCGGAAGACGTCGTGGAAGACCCGATAGAGCTGAGGGAAATACAGCACGGAGTCGACCGAGTCCCCCGTGATCGGCGCGGCGCCCGGGCAGCCCCCCTCCGCCTCGTCGCCGTTCTCGCGCTCGAGATCGCCGCCGAGCGCTTCGTCGTGCGGGTGGGCCGGGACCTCGTGCTTCGTGAAGCTGCCGACGAGGTCGTCCTTGCCGTCGAAGGCCTCTCCGAACATGAAGAAATCGGTCTTGCCCATCGCCGCCAGCTGCAGCCGGACGTTCTGCGTGAAATAGCGCCAGAACTCGTGCTCGACGTGCTTCAGCGTGTCGATGCGGAACCCGTCGACGTCGGTGAGCTCGGCCCAGCGCACGAACACGTCGACCATCGCCCGCTTCACGTCGCAGCGGGAGGTGTCGATGTCCTTGAGGCCGCCCGGGAGATCGCCGTGCACGAGCTGGTCGACATCCTCGAAATCGAGGATGCGCCCCTTGCGGTTGTAGACCTCGGGGTCCTGGAAGAGCTCGGGCTGCGGCGGGAGGTGGTTGGTCGCGGGCTCGTGGCGGAAGACGATCGGCGCCGGCCTCGACTTGCCGAACGGCCTCCGCGCCTGGACGCCGCGGGGGTCGAACTCCGGATCGTACTCGTTCACGGCCTCGAGCTGGCGGCGCCCGTCCTCGCCGCTGCCGTGGACGCCCCCGTCGGGCTGCCCATTCTCGTTGATGTCATAATAGAACAGCTGGCCGACGTGGTTCGTCACGACATCGAGGATGACCTTCATGCCGCGATCGTGGGCCGACGCGACGAGGCGGCGCAGCGACGCGAGGTCGCCGAAATGGGGGTTCAGCTCGGTGAAATCCTGCGTCCAGTAACCGTGGTATCCGTCGACGCCGGCGTCGGTGTCGACGTTCTTGACGATCGGCGAGATCCAGAGCGCTGTAACGCCGAGCGCCTCGAGGTAGGGCAGACCCTCCTCGAGCCCCTTCCAGTCGCCGCCGTGCCACCTGCCCGGCGCCGAGGACACCCGGTGGTTGTTCCCCGCGTCGCCGTCGGCGAAGCGGTCTATCAGCACCTGATAGATGATCTCCTCCCGCCAGTCGCTCGCGTGCGCCCCGAGCGAGGCCGACCGCGTGGGCTCCTCGTCGAGCTCGGCGCACGCCGCCGCGAGGAGCGCGAGCGAGGCGGCCCCGGCCGCCCGCGCGAGGGCGGCCGCGCGCGCCGTCCGCCAGAGAGAGAGTCTCGATCGCCGCCGGTCCATCGCGATCACCTTAGCTCGGCGCGTCGAGCCATCACGCATCCACGCGAGCCGACACACGCGCCGGACGAGAGCCCATCTCGACGGATGAGCCCGATGGGCAGCGGCGCGGCCGGCGCGAGCGCGGCCGGGTCAGGCCGCCCGCGCGCTCCGGCAGGAGCTTCTGGAGTGTCAGGCAAAGCCGTAGTGTCTGCAGGAGCCTTCCGAGCCGCGGAGCGCAATGCGCAGACGAGCAGCGGCACCGCGGCCGGCGCGGCCACGACGCGATTCTGCCCCACCCTCAACGCCCCTCGCACGGCGCGGACGCTACACCAGCAGCGGTGGCCCGGTCCACGATTTCTGGACATAAAAAGCGGGTTTTCGCGGCGCGACACGATCGGCGCACACGCAATCGCGCCGCGCGCAACACGGGCGCGCAGGCGCACAGCCGGGGCCGGGGCGCGCGTCGCCAGCGCCTTCGCCGGCGAATCGCGATCGTGTGAGCGCCAGCCCATCCCGTCGACGCGACATTCGCGTGACATTCACCGCGCCATCGCGAGCCCTGTTGTTTCACCGCGGACGCCAGCGACACGGGCTGTCGTTCCGTTGACGGTCCTGGCGTCGCATGGCACCGTCAGATTCGTGACCTTCTCGGCGCCTCCCGACCTCGATCAGGCGAAGGCCAGTGCCGGTGATCACAGGCGCCGGTTCCAGGCGGGCGGGACCGTGGGCGAGGGCGTGATCTATATCGAGCGCCCCGCCGATAGAGAGCTCTTCGAGGCGCTCCTGCGCGGAGAGCTCTGCTATGTGCTCTCGACCCGGCACATCGGGAAGTCCAGCCTGCGACTCCAGGTCTCGACGCGGCTCCGCGCCGAGCAGGTGGAGTGCGCGAGCGTCGATCTCGGGGCGCTCGGCACCGACACCACCTCGCCGGTGAGCTGGTACCTCGGGATCGCGTCGGAGATCGCCGAGCAGCTCGGGCTGGAGCCGCCGGACGAGTTCTGGGATGCCCACTGGCACCTCGGGCCGGTGCACTGCTGGTTGCGCTGGCTCGAGGACGTCGTGCTCGTGGAGATCTCTTCCGCGATCGTCCTGTTCATCGACGAGGTCGACGCCACGCTGGCCCTCCCGTTCTCGCGGGACGATTTCTTCGCCATCCTCCGGGCCTTCGTGAACCGGCGCGCGGAGCGCCCCGCCAACGCCCGGCTGACCTTCTGCCTGCTCGGGGCGGCGGCGCCCTCGGAGCTCGTCGCGGATCCGGCGCGCGCGCCGTTCAACATCGGCCGCCCGATCCGGCTCGACGACTTCACCCGCGCCGAGGCGCGCGGCTTCCGCGCGGGCCTGGAGGGGCTCGTGGCCGACCCCGACGCGCTGCTCGACGCGGTCTTCGCGTGGACCTCGGGGCACCCCTACATGACGCAGCGGCTCTGCGCCGATCTCGCCGGAGAGCGGCGCGATCTCGACGTCGACGAGGCCGTGGCGCGGCGGTTCCTGGACCAGGGCCGGACCGAGGACCCGAACCTGCGCCACGCCGAGCGGTGCCTGGAGGCGCAGGGGCCCCGCTGCGGGCGGGCGCCGGCGCTCCTCCAGCTCTACAAGCAGCTGCTCGACGGCCACCGGGTGGGCGTCGACGCCGGGGACCCGGTCCAGCGGACGCTGCTGCTCTCGGGGCTCTCCGTGGAGCGGACGGCGCCCTCGGGCGCGCCGTACCTCGACGTGCGCAACCGCGTCGTCCGCGAGGTCTTCGACCGGGCGTGGGTCCTGTCGCGGGAGGCGGACCGAGCGACCAGGGAGCCGCTCGCGCGCTGGCTGGCGCACGGGCGGAGAGACGACTATCTCGTGGGCGGCGCGGCGCTCGCGGAGCTCACGTCGTGGTGCGATGGGCGAGCGGACCTCTCGGCGGAGGAGAGGGCGTTCCTCTCCGCCTGCGCGCGGGCGGAGGGCCAGAAGCGGTCGACGCGGCGGCTCGTCACCGTGCTCGCGGTCGCCGTCACGCTGCTCGGCGGCCTGACCCTCGTGCTCCTCTGGCAGATGGGCAAGGAGGAGCGGGCGCTGCTCCGCGCGCAGCAGGAGTCGCGCGAGAACGACGCCCGGCGGCTCGCGGCCCAGTCGGCGAAGGAGCGCGCCGAGGGCCTCTTGCCCCGCGCGCGCCTGCTCGCCGTGGAGGCGGCCCTCGCCGCCAGGGCGAGCGGCCGCCCCGCGGGCCCCGCCGTGGTGCAGGCGCTCGGCGACGCGGTCTGGGGCCCCGCCGTCGACCAGGAGGTGCTCGTCGGGCACGGCGGCGCGGTCCACCACGCGGCCTTCAGCCCCGACGGCCGCCTCGTCGCCACCGCCTCGGCCGACGGGGCCGCGAGGATCTTCCGCCTCGGCGGGCGCGACGAGCCGCTCGTGCTGCGCGCCGCCACCCCCGGCGGCGTCGTCGCCGTCGCCTTCAACCACGACGGGAGCCTCCTGGCGACCGCGTCGACCGACGGCGCGGTGCGCCTGTGGCGCCCCGACGGCCACGAGGTCCGCGCGCTCGGCACGAGGGACGCCGCGCCGACCAGCGTGGCGTTCAGCCCGGATGGCAGCCGCGTCGTCGCGGGGACGACGGGCGGCGCGATCTACGTGTGGCGCCCCGGCATGGAGGGCGAGCCGCCGCTCGTCGTGCCTTTGGGCGAGCGGCTCATCCGGCGCGCGGTGTTCAGCCACGACGGGGCCCGGATTTTCGCCACGGCCATCAGCGGGACGGTCCACGTCGTCCGCGCCGACGGGCACGGCGCCCCCGCGGCGCTGAAGGGGCACGGGCCGGGCGTCGAGAGCGCGGACACGAGCCCGGTGGACGACCGCACCGTCCTCGCGACGGGCGACGGAACGGCGCGCATCCTCGGCGCGGACCGGCGTGAGCCCGTCGTCCTCCGCGGGCACGAGGGCGCGGTGCGCGGCGCCGCGTTCAGCGCCGACGGCGGCGCGGTGGTCACGGCCTCCGCGGATGGGACCGCGCGCGTCTTCCGCGCGGACGGCAAGGGCGCGCCGGTGGTCCTCGAGGGCCACGAGGGGGTCGTGAACAGCGCCGCCTTCAGCCGCGACGGCGCGAGCGTCGTCACCGCGTCGGAGGACGGGACCGCGCGGGTGTGGCGGCTCGGCGGGCCGGGCGAGCCGCGGCTCCTGCGCGGCCACGAGGGGCCGCTGACCGGCATCGCCGTCAGCCACGACGGCAGCAGGATCGCCACCGCCGGGACCGACAAGACCGCGCGCGTCTTCCGGGCCGACGGCTCGGGCGAGCCCGTCGTCCTCCGCGGGCACGCGGAGCACCTGCTCAGCGTCGACTTCAGCCCCGATGGGAGCCGCCTCGTCACCGGCTCGGCCGACAAGACGGCGCGGATCTGGCGCGCCGATGGGCGGGGCCAGCCGATCGTGCTCGGGGTCCACGACGACCGGGTGGTGGGCGTCGCCTTCAGCCCGGAGGGCACCCGGATCGTTACCACCTCGTGGAACGGCATCCTGCGCGTGTTCGAGGACGGCGTCCCGGGCGAGCCCGTCGTGCTGCGCGACGAGCGCGCGGGGCTGCTCCGGGCGGCGTTCAGCCCGGATGGCCAGCACATCGTGGCGACGTCGGGCCCCAACGTGAAGGTCTGGCCCGCGGACGGCCGCGGCGCCCCGCGCGTCCTCCCGTCGGGGTACGACGACCGGGCGATCGCCGCGATCGCGGTGAGCCCGGACGGGAGCCACGTCGCGATCGCCGCGCTCGACGGCGGCGTGCGGCTGCTCCGCGTCGACGGCCAGGGCCAGCCCGTCCTCCTGAGCGGCCTCGGCGCGGCGGTCCGGACCGTCGCGTTCAGCAGCGACAGCGCGCGCCTCGTCGCGGTGTCGAGCGACGGCATCGCGCGGGTGCTCCCCGTCGACGGGCAGGGCGAGGCGATCACCCTCCGCGCCGAGGGCGTCACGCTGACGGACGCCGTGTTCAGCCCCGACGCCACCCGCGTCGTGACCGCCGCGAACGACGGCGCGGCGCGCGTCTTCTCGATCGCGGCCGAGTCCCTGATGGCGCGGGCGTGCGCCTACGCCGGGCGCAACTTCACGCGCGAGGAGTGGGCGCAGCTCATGCCCGGCATCGACTACCGCGCCACGTGCCCCGAGTGGCCAGGCGCCCCCGAGCAGGACGCCGGCGCAGCGCCGCGGCTGGACGTGCGCTGAAGCGGGGAATCGTCGGTGATTGTCCGGGCGTGTCGGCGCGCTCCGCGGCGGGCCGTGATCGTCGCTATCGGTTGCACGCGAAAACTGAACTCACGTGAACCCACGTGAACCCAGGTGAACCACGCGCTGCGCGCTACGAGGCGCCTGGTAGCAGCCCCAGAGGATGCTTCTCCCACCTTTATTCCGTGGGGGCGGACGTTCTTGTCATGGTTCGCGCTTCAGCGGGAACCATGTATGCTCGGCCAGGCTTGCTCGCCCTCTGCCGCGCACTGCGCGGCCCCTGATCGCTGCCCGGTCTATGGCCCCGCTCGACCCGCACGCCGAGGAGCCGAACCTCGTGGACACCGCCGCTGCGCGGATCGGGACAGCCCTGAACGCCAAGTGGCGGCTCGACGATCTGCTCGGCGTCGGCGGCATGGGCGCGGTGTTCGCGGCGACCCACCGCAGGGGGACGCGGGCGGCGGTCAAGGTCCTCCACATCGAGTTCGCGCGCAACGCCGAGCTGCGGGACCGCTTCCTGCGCGAGGGCAAGATCGCGAACCGGGTCGATCACCCGGCGCGCGTCGCCGTGGTCGAGGACGACCTCAGCGACCGCGGCGAGCCGTTCCTCGTCATGGAGCTGCTCTCCGGCACCACGCTCCAGCGGCTCGCGAGCAGCGCCGGCGGCACGCTCCCCCTCGCCCAGGTGCTGCCGGTCTTCGACGTCGTGCTCGATCTGCTCGAGAAGTGCCACTCGATCGGCATCGTCCACCGCGACATCAAGCCGGCGAACATCTTCGTCACGAGCACCGGCCACGTGAAGGTCCTCGACTTCGGCATCGCCCGGATGCGCGACCCCGAGCGGCAAGCCACGCGCGCGGGGCTCACGTTCGGCACGCCGGCCTTCATGTCGCCCGAGCAGGCGATGGGCGTGTCCGGCATCGACGGCCGGTCCGACCTCTGGTCGGTCGGCGCGAGCCTGTTCACCCTGCTGTCGGGCAAGCGGCTCAACCGCGGCCGGAGCGAGTCCGAGTCGTATTTCCTCGCCGCGACGCAGACCGCGCCGTCGATCGCGACCGAGGTCCCCGACCTGCCGGTCGAGATCGTGGCGTTCGTCGACAAGGCGCTCGCCTTCGAGCGCGGGGGCCGCTTCCAGAGCGCCGCCGCGATGCGCGGCGAGCTCCGCCGGCTGACGGCCGCGCACGCCGCCGGCCAGCTGACGCCCTCGCGCGAGAAGAAGGCGCCGCGCGTGCTCGTCCGCGGCAACGACACCATCGACGAGGACCAGGATCCGCCGTCGATCGTCGAGCAGACCTGCCAGCGGCTCGTCGGCGTCTGGAGGCAGCTCGCGCTCGTGCTCAGCAACATCCGCCAGTACGGGTGGAACCACCCCCACGTGAACAAGGGCATCCACTTCGCGTTCGACGAGATCACGCGGACGCTCTCGCAGAACCCCCTCGGCGTCCGCTGGGAGGTCACCCCGAGCGCGTTCACCTCGGGCGGCCAGCCGATCTGGCAGCCCGACAGGCCCCCGTTCGATCGCATCCCCTACCAGCTCTTCGCCGACGGCGTCCGGAAGATCCAGATCAAGGCCGGCATCACCGAGGCCGAGCTCCGCGATTTCGCGGCCATCCTGCTCCGCGACCAGAGCTTCGGCATGAGCGAGGACGACGACGCCGTGACCGCGCTCTGGGACCGGCGCTTCGAGCACATCGCGTACATGGCGATCGACCAGTTCGCCGAGGGCGACGCGGACCTGGAGGATTTCGAGGAGCAGTGCCGGGAGGTCGCGGTGGGGGCGCGCGCCCTCGCGCAGATCGAGAGCCTGTGGGACGAGAGCTCGCTCGCGGGCAGGGCGCTGCAGCGGAACGTCGAGGCCGCGCTCGCGGAGACGGGCGCGGCCGCCTCGGCGCTCGCCATCGACCCGCTGACCCGGAGCACCCTCGGCGCCCAGATCGCGCTGCCGTCGGAGCAGTGGAACGAGCGCTACATGGACGCGTTCGTCGACGGTTACGTGGACGCCGTCCGGCACGGCGACGAGGACCGCATGACGGGGGCGCTCACCGCGTGGACCGCCGACCAGATCGTCCTGCACAGCTACGAGCTCGCGTTCGAGGTGCAGACGATGCTCCGGCGCGCGTTCTTCGCGCGGCTCGACGGCATGCAGCGCGGCGCGGCGGGCGCGGCAGGTGCGGCAAGTCGATCGAGCGCCGCGCTGCCGCAGCTCTCGCCGCGCGCCGTCGACCGGGCGCTCGCGCAGGCGATGTTCCCGGTCGAGGCGCTCAGGGCGATCCTCAACGACCTCGCGACGGCTCACCCGGAGGAGCCGGCAGCCACCGGCGCGGCGGCCACGGGAGCGTCGGCCCCCGGCGCGGCGGCCGCGGGCGCTGCCCTCGGCGCGGCGGCCGCGGGCGTGGCGGCGCAGGCCGGCGTGGGCCGGAGCGCGGCGCAGGCCGGCGCAGGCCGGAGCGCGACACAGGTCGACGCGGGCCGGAGCACGGCGCAGGCCGACCCAGGGCGCAGCGCGGCGCAGGCCGGCGCAAGCCGGAACACGTTGCAGGCCGGCGCGAGCCGGAGCACGGCGCAGGCCGGCGTGAGCCGGAGCACGGCGCCGCTCGACCCGGCGATCGTCGAGGGGCTGGCCCACGCGCTCGACGCGCTCGAGGACGGCTCGCTCTTCAGCGCCGCATGCCAGTGCCACGGCGCCGTGCAGTCCGAGCGCCTGCGCGAGGTCCTGTTCGGTTACATGCGGCGGTGGGCGCCGGGCCGGGAGGCTGAGCTCGGGGACCTGCTCTCTCGCGCGCCGGCCCCCCTCGCCCTGACGCTCCTCCAGCTGCTCGCGCAGCTCAAGACGCCCGGCGCCCTCGCCGCGCTGGAGGCCGGCTTCGCGAGCCCGCACGTCGAGGTGCGCATCAACGCGCTCGCCGAGCTCCCCGACGCCGCCGCGGGCGAGGGCGGCTCCGCGGGCTCCGCGGCCGAGCGCGTCCGGGAGGAGCTCCAGAAGCTCCTCGACGACCCCGCGCCGCCGGTGCGCTGCGAGGCCCTGCGCCTCATCGGCAAGCTCGGCGTGCTCGCCGCGGGCCCGACGCTCGTGCGGCGGATCGTCGCGCCGTCGTTCCACGACCTCTCGGGGGCAGAGCGGCGGCAGTGGCTCGAGACCGTCGCGCAGCTGAACCCCACGCGCGCCGAGAAGCTCGCGATCGAGCTGCTCGAGAAGCGCCAGCTCATCCCGTCCGAGGCGATCGAGCAGACCCGCGAGCTGGCCGCGCACTTCCTCTGCCAGGCGCGGAGCTACGAGGCGCTCCGCGCGGTCAAGGAGGCGACCAAGCCGCGCTGGTGGAACACCCCGCCGGTGCGCGACGCCGCCGCGCGCGCCGCGGTCGCGATCGCCGCGCGCCTCGTCGCGCCGACCCGCCCGAGCGAGCGCCCGCCGGCGCAGGCGCACCCGGACGCGAGCGCGCCGCCCTCGCGCGCAAAGCGCTCGTACTCGCCCGTCTCGGTCCGGCGCGTGAGCCCGGGCGGGCCGCTCAGCCTGCCGGACCAGCTCGAGCCGTGGAGCACCCCGCGCCCCGGATCCATGGCCCCGAACGGCGGCGACGCCGGCCGATCCGCCTACAGGCCGCCGCTCGTGTCGCCGGTGCCCGCCTCGACGAGCGCCGCCTCGGCGCCTCCCACCTCCGTGCCGTTCAGCCGGCGTGGGCAGCCGCCTTCCTCGACGTCGGCGTCCACCCCGACGGCCGCGCCGCCGCCGATGCCGCCGTCGATGCCGCGCCCGGCCACGCCGCCGAGGTCCCCCGCCCCGCCCTCCAGCGCCAGCGCCGCGCCGTACAGCGCGCGGCAGGGCCCCGCCTCGTTGCCGTTCGGCGCGCCGTCCCGCACGGCCCTCGAGCCTGCGCCCGGCAGCGCGGTGCCCTCGACGAAGCCGGCGCCGTCTCCGTCGCCCCGCGGCGGGAGGAAGCCGTGAGCGAGGAGAAAGCCAACCTCCACGAGAGCACCGGCGACACGGCGATCTCGGGCGTGAAGGCCGACGGGCGTCGCCGCGCGGCGCTCGGCCTGGTGCAGATGATCTACCGGCTCGCGAAGGCGTGCCTCCTGCACAGCGACTCGAACCAGGCGGTGCTGTCGCTCGTCCCGTCCGCGATCGACAGCATCGTCCAGTTCTGCGAGCTGTCGGGGAGCGAGGCCGCGACGATCGTGTTCGCGGGCAACACCCTCTTCATCAACGGCCAGATGCTCCGCGCCTCGCGCGAGACGTACGAGGTCGCCCTGGAGCTCGGCAGCTTCTTCGAGGCCTGCGACGTCTCCGAGCTCGTGCTCGACAAGGCGGTCCGTCGGGCCGAGCTCGCCGCCTTCGCCCGCCTCCTCGCCGACGCCCAGCGCGACCGCAGCATCGCCGCGCGGCTCCTCCAGTCGAGCCTGCGGGGCGTCCGCGTCCGCAAGCTCACGAACCCGTTCCCTGGCGGGGCCATCGACGGCGACGGCACCCGCATCGGCCGGATCAGCCGCACCTACGCGGCGGCGATCCTCGTGATGCGGTCGTTCTATGCGGCCCTGCGCTCGTCCCCGGCGATCCTGCCGCAGCGGGTGAAGCGCGTCGCGCAGAAGCTCGTCGCCGCGGCCGAGGAGGACGCGCGCCTCCTGCTCTCGGTCGCCGCGGGCAAGATCGCCGACCCGGACGAGGGGGGCCTCAGCGTGTCCACGGCGATCGTCGCGCTGGGCATCGCCCGGCAGCTCACGACCGACAGGAGGATGCTCGGGAGCCTCGTCACCGCGGCGCTGCTCTACGACGTGAGCCGGCTGCGGCTCACGGGGGTGCTCGCCGGCTCGGCCGACGGCGAGGAGCCTGTCGCGCGCTCTCTCCTCGAGCGCGGCCTGAGCGACGACGAGAAGGAGCGGCTGCCCGCGAGCGCGGCCGTCATGTTGACGGCGCTCGGCAAGCTGCACGCGCCCTCGATCACGCGCACGGTGATCGCCTACGAGGCGCTCGCGCTCCGGCAAGGCGGCCGGCAGGGCCCGCTCTACGGCGGCCGGCGCAGCCCCACGGTGCTCGCGCGGATCCTGGCGGCCGCCCGCCAGTTCACGGAGCTCCGGACGGCGCCGTTCCCGACGATCGACGCCGCGTCGGGCGGCGCCTCGTCGCTCGACGCCGTGCTCCAGCGCATGATCTCGGGCGCCGAGAGCGCGACCGACCGGGCGATCGGCAAGCTGCTCGTCGGCGCGCTCGGCATCATCCCGACGGGGACGTTCGTGCAGCTGAGCACCGGCGAGCTCGGGGTCGTCCTCTCGACGCCGCTGTCGCCCGCGCACTTCGCGCAGCCGCCGGTGCGCGTCCTGTTCGACGAGCAGGGCCACCTCCTCGGCGCGCCGTTCGACGTCGACCTCTCGCAGCGGGCGCCGGGCGCGGAGCCGTGCTTCATCGTCCGGCCCGTCGAGGTCGAGCCTCACCACGAGCGGGCGATCCGCGCCGCCTTCGGCTTCCGTTCCGGGAGGGGCGCCGCGGGGGTGGAGTCGCGCGTGACGGCCGCCGCGCCGGTGCTCTTCGGCGACGAGGTCCCGCCGACGGAGCCGGGCGACACGCTCGCGCCGCGCGCGGTCCGCTCGGAGGAAGGCGCGCGCTCCGCGCAGGCGCGCAAGGAGGCCGCGTGGCTCGGCAGGCCGCTCGCGGGCTCCGCGCAGGCCGGGCCGTCGCCGACCAGCGTGCAGCCCCGGCAGCCGGCGCCGGCGGATCGCCCGGCGGCGGCCGAGCGGGGTCGCGACGAGAACCTCATCTCGACGCAGCCGCCTCCCTCGACGGCGGCGGCGCGCGCGGCGATGGCCGTCCCTCCTCCGCCGCGGTTGCCGCGGGACTCGCGGCCCTTCGGGCAGGTCGCGTCGACGAGGTACTCCGTGCCGGCGCCCGAGCCGACGCGCCCGTCGCGGCAGATCGAGCGCCGGGACGACGCGCCGTCGCGGGACCCGGGCGTGGGCCAGCTGCCGACGATCGGCCCTCCGGCGGGGTTCCCGGCGTCGCGGAGGTCGGGGGATCTCCGGCTCGGCGCGTCGTCGCGCCGGTCGGATTCCCGAGTTGATCCGGAGGATTGGGACTGGGACGACGAGCTCCCGACCATCGATCCGCCGCCGCCGGGGCCGCCGCCCACCTCGCGGAGCCCTTCCTTCGCGTCCGAGCCTCCGCCCGCCAGCGCGCTCGATCACGCGCCCACGTACACCCCGCCCCGTCCTTCCACGCACGCGTCGGACCGCGCCCCTGCCCCTCGCCATCCATCGCCCCGTCCTTCCACGCACGCGTCGGACCGTGCCCCTGCCCCTCGCCATCCATCGCCCCGTCCTTCCACGCACGCGTCGGACCGTGCCCCTGCCCCTCGCCATCCGTCGCCCCGTCCGCCCCGTCCTTCCAGCCACGCGTCGGACCGCGCTCCTGGTTATCCCCCGCCCCGTCCTTCCAGCCACGCGTCGGACCGCGCTCCTGGTTATCCCCCGCCCCGTCCTTCCAGCCACGCGTCGGACCGCGCCCCTGGTTATCCCCCGCCCCGTCCTTCCAGCCACGCGTCGGACCGCGCCCCTGGCCACGCGGCGCCCCGCATCCCCAGCCCGGCGCCGGCCCGTGCCTCCAGCCATGCGCCGGGCGGTGCCCCGAGCTACGCCCCGGAGCCTGTCCCGACGGAGCGGAACGCGCCGCGCGCGTTCTCCAGCGCCGGGTCCGGATCGAGCCTGGACGACGCGGACCTGACGTGGACCGACGAGCTGCCGACGCTCGATCCTCCCCCGCCGCCGAGCACGGAAGAGCTCGAGCGCGATCGGTTGCTCGCGGCGTACCTGGCCGAGCGCACGCCCTTCCCGCAGGCTGGTTTTCATGAATGGAGCTCGGCGCCCAGCGAGGCGCCGGGGCGCGCCGAGGCGGACGTCGACGGCAGGTGGCGCGGCGACGCGCTGTCCCAGCGGCCGGCGCCCGACTCGCGGGCGATGGCGCCGATCACCATGGCGCCGACCAGCTCCAGCTCCTTCGGCGCGACGAGGCGCCCGCGCGCGCCCATCCCGCGGGAGGAGCCCGAGGACGACGGGGGTGATCCTCCGGCGCCGGAGGGGCGGGACCGCTGATGGCCTGGCCCGCTGCGGCGAGCCGTGCGCTCGCTGCGCTGCTGCTCGCCGCGCCGGCGTGCGCCGACGACGGCGGGGATCCCCCGCCGGTCGAGCACGCCTGCAAGCTCGGGTACCTGGGCGAGGAGGGCGCCGACATCCGCGTGGAGGTCATCGCGCTCGACTCGAGCGACGCGGCGCACCCGGTGAGCGACGGCGACGGGATCGACATCATCATGCCGCCGCAGGGCGGGCGGGTGCTCTTCCTGGGCGTCCGCGCGACGAACCTGAGCGCCTGCGGCGTCCAGCTGTCCGGCTCGCTCCGCGATCCCATGTCCGGGCGTGTGATGTCCGAGTCGAGGACGGTCAACCTCAGGCCGACCGGCGACGGCTGGGGAGCGAGCGTCGACGCCGACATCTCGACCTTCGCGAACGTGGGAGTCTGCCCGAACAACTGGTCGGGCAGCGACATCTTCGATCACGACTACGAGATCGAGGTGCAGGTGAAGGACAGGGAGGGCCGGACGGTGAAGCAGGTGCGGCAGGTCCGGCCGGCGTGCAACGAGCCCGAGTTCGAGGTCGAGTGCCGCTGCATCTGCAAGCACGGGTACGTCCTCGGCGAGGCGTGCGAGTAGGCCGGAGCGCTGCGAGTCCAGCAGCGGAGTGGCTGATCAAAAAAAACCCTCGTTCGCAATGCGATCTCGTGATGCGCATGCACCAGCGCGCGTAAGAGACGAAGCGGCGAAAAACACGGCAAAACGCGCTGGTTCCTGTGCACACGCTCTGCTACTGCGCCGCGCGTGGGGCAGCCGGACCAGTTCGCCAAACGCACCTTTGCCGCGCAGACGGAGCGGATCACCGGCGGTGCTGTCACATGGCAGGATCCGCCCGAGATCGGCCTGGTGAAGGTGCAGAGCGATGGGCTCTTGCTCGTACGCCACCCCGACCGTATTGCAGCGCTGCCCGCCCCGTGGCCAGAGGCCGGGAGCCACGAGGAGGTCCTGGTCGAGCTGAAAATGCCAGGAGATCATCTCGATTTCCCGGCCGTCGAGCGCGCGCTGCTCCGGCGGCAGGCGAGGCAGGTGCAACGGGCGGAAGACAGCACGCATGCGTGGTCGGGCCAGGAGCCGCTCTGGCTCGTCGCGCCGCACGTGCCCGACTGGCTGCGGGCGCAACGCGCGCTCATCGCCGTCGGGCAAGCTTGTTACCGTGTGGAGCCGTCGAGCTTCCCCTTCCTGTGGATCGCAGCCAACGACCTTCCGCTGCGCGACGAGCTCGTGCCCTTCCTGGTCGCCCGCTCCGGACGGGCGCTCGACGAGTTTGCCCGGTGGGTCGCCTCGCGAATGCCCCTCGCATGGGTGCTCGGCATGGTAAGATTCACCGCGATGTCGTCGACCGTGCGCGAGGAGCTGTTGTGGTGGGTTGGCAAGGGTGAGGACCCCGAGGTCAAGGCGCGGGAACGAGAGATCCTTCAGGCTCTGCTCGGTGCAAACCCGGACGTGCAGCAGAAGCTGGTCGAGAAGGGCATCGAGCGGGGTCGCCTCTCCGAGGCCCGGACCGCGCTGCGCAGGGTGCTCGAGCAGCGGCAGCTCGCGCTGCGTCCTGAGGAGGACGCACGCATCGAGGGCTGCGCCGAGCTCGAGGTCCTGGAACGGTGGCTCGAACGCGCCGTCACCGCCACGACGGCGGCCGAAGCGTTGACGTAACCGCGAGCTGCCCTGCCTGGAGGCGCCGCTCGCGCGGCGACCGGCTACGCCGGCCGGCGCCACGCCCCCTCGCGCGCGGCCGCGCGCCCTACACGTCGAGGTCCTTCCACCGCCTCGAGCGCCGGGAGAAGATCAGCATCCCCACGAGCGAAGCGACGCCGATCGCCGCGAACGAATACCAGATCTCGTAAGGCCGGTACGTGTCCCAGAGCAGGCGCGTGGCCTCGGCGGCGTCGATGTGCAGCGTCTCCTGCAGCGTCCTGAAGGCCTGCTGGCGCGACACCCCGAGGAGCTCCGAGAGCGACGCCACATCGCCGTTCCAGGCCTTCCCCTTGGCGAGATCGGTCTTCTCGGCGAGGTAGCGCAGCGCCAGCGTGGCCTTCTCGCCCCGGGTCCCATAAAGGATCCCCGCCATCTGCGCGCCGATCGCGGGGCCGATCGCCGCCGGGATGTTGACGTAACCGAGATAAAGCGCCTTCTTTCCCTTCGGCGCGATGAGCGCGAAATACTCGCTCTTCTTCGGGCCGGTCAGCATCTCGCCGATGGAGAAGAGCAGGATGCCCACGAAGAGGACGTAGAGCGACGTCGTGGTCCCTGCGACGAGGATGCCGAAGATGGCGACGAGGATGCCCAGCGTCATCGCCGAGAGCACCTTCATCCTCGCCACCAGGTACGAGAAGGGCACGAGGAGCAGGACGATGCTCACCGAGTTCAGGTTGAGCACGTTCTCCTGCTTGAGCTGGACCCCGCGCGGATCCTTGATATCGAGCCACGACGCCGGGAGCCAGGGGTTGTTCTGCACGAAGGAGGTGCTGCTGATCCAGTCCGTGTAGAAGTTCGGCATCAGGTCCCAGAGCTGGTACATCATCAGCCAGAACCCCGAGAGCAGCAGGATCACGGTGATGAGCCGCGCGTCCCAGATGTTCTTGATCGTGTCCTTGAAGACCTTCCACGCCCCGGAGGTCTTGTCTGCGCCGGAGTCGACCTCCTTGTACGTGAACAGCATGAGGAAGTTCAGGGAGATGATGGCGGCGCAGCCGTAGAAGACCCACGACCAGCTCTTGCCGTGGAGGTAGCCGGCGAGCGGCGGGCCGATCGCCGCGCCCACGTTCACGAGCCAGTAGAAGAGGCCCCAGCCGACCGACGAGTTCGACTTGTCCATCGACTGGGCCAGGGTGCCCTGGATCCCGGGCTTGAAGAGGGCCGTGCCCGTCGCGAGGATGACCACGCCGAGCAGAAAGCCGGCGAAGCTCCGCTGCGTCGCCATCAGCAGATAACCGATGATCTTCAGCCACACCGTGATGAAGATCGTGCGCTTGTAGCCGTACCGGTCGGCGTAACCGCCGGTGATCATCGGGAGCAGCGACTGGATGAGGGCCCAGACCATGTAAATGGTGCCCTTGTCCTGCTGGCTGAAGTGGAGCCCTCCAGGCTCGTCGGCCTGCGCGATGTAAATGGGCATGACGACGCGCACACCGTAGTAAGCCAGCCGTTCCCACATTTCCATGGTGCAGCCCATCCAGAAGGAGCGCGGCAGGCTTTTCAGGGTCTGAGCAAAGGAAAGCTTCGTCGGCGCCTCGACGGCCGGCTCGCTCACGGCGGCGTTGGTCATTTCATGCTCCTCGTGCGCCCGGGCCCCGGGCAAGCCCTCGTACCACACCGAGAGCAGCGTACACACCTGGATCACAAGCGTGTCCCGCCGCGGTCCGTCAGGGGCAACTACGATTGAGCAGCTCCTTCACAGCGAGCGAGCGGGCGCCTGTCTCACGCGCGTCGAAACAGCCGGTCTTCACCGCCGCGCCCTGCAGTCCGATTCACGCTTCGACAGCGCGGATCATGGATCCTGCTCGACAGCAGAGCCGGGAGCGCGCGGCGCTCGTGCCATGTCGCCCACCGGGTGGGTGGTTCGCTCGTGATCCGTGAGGGGCGTTTTCTTGTCAGGGCATGGCGAGACGCGCCCCGCGACCTCCACCTGCCTGCCGCGGGACGTGGCGACCGCGGTCCCCTCCGGCCAGCGCCCGCCCCCCCTGCCGCGCCGCGCAGCGGCGCCGGCCGAGCGGCGCTCCGCCTCGTCCGCCGGCGAGTCTTTGCCTGCGGCGCCGTCCTGATGGTAGGGCAAACCCCGTGATGCACGCGCGGCGGAGCGGCGATCGATCCGGCGGGACCACGCTGGAGCAGGCGATCGCGCGTTTCCTGACCTACCTTGCGGCCGAGCGGCGGGCCTCGCGCCACACCGTGGCTGCGTACCGGCGCGACCTCGAGCAGCTCGCGCGCTTCGCCCGCGAGAAGGCGGCCGCCAACGCCGATCACCGCCCTGCGCGAGCGCGCGGCAAGGCCCCGGCCACCGGCAAGGCCCCGGCCACCGGCGAGGCCCCCTCTCCGGACGAGGCCACGGCCGTGGATGGCCTCGACGTGCTCCTCCTGCGCAGCTGGCTGGGCTCGCTCGCGCGCACCCACGCGCCCGCCTCGATCGCGCGCAAGGTGGGCGCCGCCCGCGCCCTGCTCCGCTACCTGGAGCGGCGCGGCGAGGTCGACAAGAACGCGGCGGCCCAGCTCGCCCTGCCCAAGGTCCGGCGCCCGCTGCCCACCTTCCTGGACGTCGACGCCGCCGCCGAGGTCATGGAGATCCCCGGCGCCGAGACGGCCGAGGGGCTCCGCGACCGCGCCATGCTGGAGACCCTCTACGGCGCGGGCCTGCGCGTCTCCGAGCTCTGCGGGCTCGACCTCACCCACGTCGATCGGCGCCCGGCCGACAGGGCCGCGGTGCGCGTCGTCGGCAAGGGCGACAAGGAGCGGGTCGTCCCGCTCGGCTCCCACGCCCTCGCCGCCATCGAGCGCTACCTCGAGCGGCGCGACGAGCTCGCCGATCCGACGACCGGCGCCCGCGACCCCCGCGCCCTCTTCCTGTCCCGCCGGGGCGCGCGCATCGGCGTGCGCCGCGTCCAGGCGCTGGTGCAGCGCTACGGCGCGCTCGGCGCCGGCCGGGCCGACCTGCACCCGCACGCGCTCCGGCACACCTGCGCGACCCACCTGCTCGACGGCGGCGCCGACCTCCGGGCCATCCAGAAGCTGCTCGGGCACGCCTCGCTCGCCACGACGCAGCGGTACACGCACGTCTCGATCGACCACCTGCTCAAGGTCTACGACGCCGCTCACCCCATGGCGCGGAAGCGGGGCCCGACGTGAAGCGAGCCTCGAGCGCGCCGGGCCCCGCGGTCCCGACGCTGGCCCGCGCGTGGGCGGGGCGGCTCGCCAGGAGCGCGCTCGGCGCCAGCGTCTTCGGCGTCGTGGCCGCGTCGCTCGACGCCGGGTGGGCCACGGCGGGCGCCGGCGACGACGCCGCCTTCCAGCTCGCCACCTACCTCGCCGACATCGGGGTGTTCGCGCCCGTCGCGCTCGTCGTCGGCCTGCTCGCGGGCGCCTCCGCGATCGTGGTCGACCCGTCGGGCCCGCCGTCGCCGGCCACGCTCGTGAGCGCGCTGCGGGTGCGGGCGATCGGCCGGCCCGCCGACATCGCGGCGTTCGTGCCGCTCGCGGTGCTCGCGGCCTTCCTCTGGATGACCCTGTGCGCCCACCTCGCCCGCGCCCTGCTCGGCCTCGAGGCCGCGCCGCTCCTGGTCGGCACCGCGGTCGCCGCGGGCGCGCTCGGCCTCGGCCTCATCGCGGGCCTCGCCGTCCTCGCCCTGACGCCGCCGCTCCGGCGCGCGCTCGCCAAAGCCAGCGACGGCCGCCCCGCCTGCGTCGATCCGGCGGTCACGGGCGGCGTCGCGCTCGCGATCGCCGCGGCCCTGTTCGCGTTCGGGGTCGCCACGGGCGGCGTCTCGGGCGAGGGCGGCTTCCTCGGCGTCTACGGCATCTTCAAGCGCCCCGAGCTCGACCTGCGCGCCCCGGCGCTCCTCCTGGTCGTCGCGCTCGCCGCCTTCCTCGCGCCGGTCGCGGTCCGGACGGCGCGCGCGCCCGTCGCGCTCCTCGCCGCGCTCCTGCCGCTCGCGCTCACCGCGCGCGCCGCCTCCGCGCTCAACGCGGAGCCCGCGGTGGCGCAGGCGATCGAGCGCGGCGCGCCCGTCGGGGGCAAGAGCCTCGCGGTCCTGCGCCGCCTCGCCGATCGCGACGGCGACCGCGCGGCCGCCCTCTTCGGCGGCGGGGACTGCGACGACAGCGACGCGCGCGTCCACCCGCTGGCCGAGGAGATCCTCGACAACGGCGTCGACGACGACTGCTCCGGCGGCGATCTGACGGCCGCGGCGCTCGCCGCGCTCGCCCCCGCCCCGAAGGCGGCCCCGAGCGCCGACGCGCGCGGGTCGTACGCGGCGCGCCTGCCGGCGGACCTGAACGTCGTCCTCGTCACCGTCGACACGCTCCGCTGGGACCTCGGCTACGCGGGCAATCCGCGGCCCGTGTCGCCGAACCTCGACGGCCTCGCGGCCCGCTCCACGGTGTTCGAGCGCGCGTACTCGCTCGCGTCCTACACGGGCAAGAGCGTCGGCCCGATGCTCATCGGCAAGTACGGGAGCGAGACCCACAGGAACTGGGGGCATTTCAACAAGTTCAGCGAGGAGGACACGTTCGTCGCCGAGCGCCTGAAGCGCGCCGGGGTGCGCACGATGAGCGTGCACGGGCACCGCTACTTCGGCAGCTTCGGCGGGCTCGATCGCGGCTTCGACGTGGTGGACATGTCCGCGGCGCCGCCGGAGGGCGCGCCCTGGGACGTCGACAACAAGGCGACGAGCGCCGCGCTGACCGACGCCGCGCTGCGGCTGCTCGGGTCGGCGGACAACACGGGCGGGCGCTTCTTCCTGTGGGTCCACTACCTCGACCCGCACGCCGACTACCTCCGGCACGACGACGTGGCGGGCTTCGGCGCGGCCTCGCAGCGGGATCTCTACGACGGCGAGGTGGCCTTCACGGACCGGCACATCGGCCGGCTGCTCGACGCGATCGCGGCGGCGCCCTACGGCGGGCGCACGGCGATCGTCGTGACGAGCGATCACGGCGAGGCGTTCGGCGAGCACAAGATGTTCCGCCACGGCTTCGAGCTCTGGGAGGAGCTCGTGCGGGTGCCGCTGGTCGTCCACGTGCCGGGCGCGGCGCCGTCCCGGGTCTCGGCGCGGCGCAGCCTGATCGATATCGCGCCGACGCTGCTCGATCTGATGCGGGTGCCCGGGCCCGCCGAGGGCGCGGCCGCGAGCGACTTCCTGTCGGGCGCGTCGCTCTTGCCCGACGTGTTCCTCGCCCCGGGCGAGCAGGCCCAGGCGCGCGACGTGCTGATCGACATGCCGGCAGGGCCGTACAACGACGCGCGGCGGTCGTTCCTCCGCGGCGACATGAAGCTGACGATCTCGGGCGGCGCCCGGTTCGAGCTCTACGACCTGGCGAGCGACCCGGAGGAGCGGAAGAACCTCTGGGGCACGCCGGCGGCGAAGGAGATCGAGCCGTATTACGCGGCGGCGCGGGCCCGCCTCCGCGAGGTCCACGTGACCGGCCCCCGCAAGTGACCGGCGCGCGGAGGTCATCGGCTCGCGGGGGTCACCGGCTCGCGGAACGTCTCGTGACGTCGCGGGTGCAGCTCGCTCACTCCGCGGACGGCGGGTTCCTCGCGCACCGGACCCCCATCCCGGGGTCATAGCGACCGGGGATGCGGTAAACGCCGCGGCTCGTCGTGTACAGAGACGCCTCGCTGTCGAGGGCGCTCCCGCCGCGGACGACCACGTAGTTGCCCATCGACGACGGATCCAGACGAGCACAGTCGACGCACGGGACCTGGAGCGGGTCCGAGGAGTCCCGAACGAACTCGCTCACGCCTCCGGCGAGATCCTGGTGGCCCCATCGCCCTGCTCCCATCGGCTTCGACCCGACAGGGGAGAAGTCGTCCAGCGAGCACGCCGGCGCGGCGTCCGCGTCCCCGAGGCAACCGTAGCTCGCGCGGCTCAGGTCGATCCCCTCGCCCCACGGGTAGCTCCGCTGCTCGTCCCCGCCGGCTGCGGCGTAGTTCAGCTCCGCGTCCGTCGGGAGGCGCCCTCCGTCCCACGCGCAGAACGCGAAGGCCTCGGGCCACGTGACGCAGTTCATGGGCAGATTCTCGTTCGGCCCGGCGTCATCGGTCCAGGTCGAGCGAGGTGGGTCGCAGTGCAGGGCAGCCTTGAGCGCCGCCGTGTCCTCCTCGAGCCAGCCTTTCCAGTCGGCAGACCAGCCGCTCCCCGGGATCTTCGAGTGCTCCCCTGCGCCGGCCTCGGGTGCGCTCGCCTGCGTGCCTCCTCCGGCATCGACGAACGCGCGAAACCGCCCCACTGTCACCTCGAACGTATCCAGGAGAAAGCCGCTCACCGTCGCGGGATAGGCGCCGTCGGCTTCGCGCGCACCAGCGAAGTTCCGGTCGAACGTGCCTCCCGGAACCAGCTTGCTGTCACAGCAGCTGATCTCCTCGGGACCGCACAGCAGCTCCGTCCCCAGCTCTCGTGAGCCGCAGCTCCGAGGAGCAGCCGCCTCCCCGGCGCCCGCGCCGCCGGCCCCGCCGCCGCCCGTCGCATCCCCGCCGGCCCCGCCGCCGCCCGTCGCATCCCCGCCGGCCCCGCCGCCCGTCGCACCCCCGCCGGCCCCGCCGCCTCCGCCTCCGCCCTCGCCGGGGGCGTCCTGTTCGGGATCGGCCCCGCGGAATTCCACGCAACCACCGGCGAGGACGAGCGCCGCGATGATCCAGATCCACGTGCCTCGACCACGGCTCTTGCTCTTCGCCATCGGCTGCCTCCGCTCCGTGCCACGCGCCTCGATTGCGGCCCTTCCGGTGGAGCCCGCGCGAGAATGGTAGGGTCTTCCGGGAGAAGAAGCCGCGTCAAGCCACGCTCGGGAAAAGCAGGTTATCGTCACCGGTACCGGCTTATCGTCACCGCGTCACCGGTGCCGGCCGGGCGTCCGCCGGCGGGCTCATGGCGATTGTTGGCGACGAGCAACCACGGCGGCCGGCGCGCAGAAGTGACCGGCGCCCGCAGGTAACCGCCACCCGGACGCGACCGCCCCACGAAGCGGCCGGCCCGCGTGGCTGACCGCCCGCGCCGGTCGATGGCCGGCCGCGCGGCGCGCTTGCCAGCCCTCCGCGGCGGACGGATCCGCGCGGTGATCGCGCGATCGCGCCAGCAACTACTTGCGCAATAGCAACTAATGCGTAATAGATAATATTGTGAGTAAGCAAAAGGTCCTGGGCTCGCCGCTCGAGCGGTTCACGCGGATGATGTTCTCGCGCATCATCGCGGGGCTCGCGCGCACGCTGCATGAGGAGGACTTCAGCGTGGCGCAGGTGGCCGCGCTGCACCTCGTCGATCACGGCGGCCCGATGCGCGTCACCGTCCTCGCCACGTCGCTCGGGCTCTCGGCCTCGGCTGGGAGCCGGCTCGCGGAGGGCCTCGTGCAGCGGGGGCTCCTCGCGCGGCAGGAGGATCCCGAGGACCGCCGCGCGAAGACGCTCGCGCTCACGCCCCTCGGTCGTCGGTTCGTCGATCGGGCGAGCGTGGAGCGGGTGCGGGTGATCATGGAAACGGCCGAGTCGCTGCCCAGGGAGATCTCGGCGGCGATGCTGGCGGCGATCGACGCGTACCAGCGCGGCTGAGCCCTTCGATGGAACGTCTCGCGTGAACCCCCTTGTGAGAAGAGGAGGTCGGTATGGATATCGTGGTTTTCAGCTGTGATGAGCTCCCGGCGGCGCTCGGCGCGCTCCGGGAGGTGGCCCTGGCCGACGGCGCGCTCGCGCGCTTCGACCCGGCGCAGCGCGCCGTCCTGGAGGAGCTCGCGGCCCTGCACGGCGCCCGCGCCGACGTCGACGGGCTGCCGCGCGTCGCGCCCGAGGCGGTGGCCAGCGCGATCCCGGATCCGCACCGGCGCAAGCGGCTCGTGCAGCTCGCGCTCGTGACCGCGATGGCCGACGGCGAGGTGACGGCGGCCGAGGTGGACGCGGTCGAGGCGCTCGCCCGGGCGCTCGGCGTGCGCGAGCAGGGCGTGGGCGTGCTCCGCCTCGTGGCGCGCGGCCACAGGGGGCTCGCCAAGGCCGCCGTGAGGCGCCGGCTCGTCGGCGCGTTCGCCGGCGAGGTCCTGAGGAAAGAGGGCCTGGCCGGCGTGCGCAGGCTCCTCGGGCCCTTCTTCCGCACGGGCGTCGAGGATCGCTCGCGGGCCCTCCGCTACAAGCAGCTCGGGCTCCTGCCCGAGGGCACGTTCGGCCGGGTGTTCTGGGAGCACTGCACCGCGCGCGGCTTCCTGTTCCCCGGCGAGAGCCGGGACGCGATCCCGGAGCGCATGGTGTTCCACGATCTCGGCCACGTGCTCGCGGAGTACGACACCGATCCCGCGGGCGAGATCCAGGCCGGCTCCTTCCAGGCCGGGTTCATCCGGCGCGACGGGTTCGCCTTCCTGCTCTTCGTGATGCTGCAGTTCCACCTCGGGATCCAGATCACGCCCGTCGCCGCGCCGCAGGTCGGGCTCTTCGAGGCGCGCAAGGTGCTGCGCGCGGTGGCGCGCGGCGCGGCCTGCAAGGTCGATCTGAGCGATCGCTGGGACTTCTGGGGCGTCGTTCACCTGCCGCTCGGCGAGGTGCGCGAGCGCTTCGGGATACCGCCGCTCGCCGCGATGGCAGCGCGGCAAGAGGCCGCCTGAGCGGCGCGCCGCGGGCGCCGCCTCGCTGACAAGGCGCCCACGGCGCGTTCACCGCCGAGGCACGGTTGGCTCGATGCCCCAGCTGCGGTAACGACGTCATCGATGAGCCGGGCAGCGAGACTCGAGGCAGCCGCCCCGCCGCCGCTCCTCGACCGCGTCGACCTCCACCGCATCGAAGCCGCGCGGGCGCTCGATCCCCGCGCGCGGTCCGAGCTGGGTCAGTTCCTCACGCCGCCGCCGGTGGCGTCGTTCATGGCGTCGCTGTTCGAGCGGCCCTGCGAGGAAATCCGCGTGCTGGACGCCGGCGCCGGCGTGGGCAGCCTCCTCGCCGCGTTCACGGCCAGCGCATGCGCCCGCCGGAAACGCCCGAGCGCGATCCGCGCGACTGGCTTCGAGATCGACCCGCGGCTCGCGGCGTACCTTCGTCGGACGGCGCGCGCGTGTCGCGACGAGTGCGCCGGCGCCGGGATCGACTTCGCTGCCCGCATCATCGAGGCCGACTTCATCCGGTCGGCCGTCGACCGACTCGACGGCGGCCGACCTCGCCCGGGCATGCCGCGCTCGTTCACGCACGCGATCCTGAATCCACCCTACAAGAAGCTCAACTCGGACACCGAGGCCAGGGCTGCGCTGCGGCGCGTGGGCCTCGAGACCAGCAACCTGTACACGGCCTTTCTTGGTCTCGCGATCCTCCTGCTGGAGCCGGGCGGGGAGCTCGTCGCGATCACCCCCCGGAGCTTCTGCAATGGTCCTTACTTTCGACCGTTCCGGGAGCTGTTCTTCCGGGAGATGTCGCTGCGAAGGGTGCACGTCTTCGAATCGCGCAAAGCGGCGTTCGCGGAGGACGAGGTCCTTCAAGAGAACGTCATTCTTCATGCCGTCAGGGGCGGCCGGCGCGATCCTGTCGCCATCTCGTCGTCGCGCGGTCCCGAGGGCGAGCTGCTGTCGGTCCGCTCCGTGCCGTTCGAACACGTCGTCCGGCCCGGAGATCCCGAGCTGTTCGTCCACGTGGTGCCGGACGACGCCGGGGAGAAGGTCGCTGCCACGTTCGCGCGCATGCCCTCCCGATTGACGGACTTGAACGTGGGCGTCTCGACGGGAAAGGTCGTCGACTTCCGAGCGCGCGAGTTCTTGCGGCAGGAGCCCGGCAGGGGCACCGGTCCGCTGATCTACCCGACGCACCTCGCGTCGGGCGTCGTTCGCTGGCCCAAACGCGGCAAGAAGCCGAACGCCCTCGTGGACGCGCCCGAGACGGCTGATCTCTGGATGCCCAGCGGGAACTACGTGCTCGTCAAGCGATTCTCGTCGAAGGAGGAGCGGCGGCGGGTCGTCGCCGCCCTCTTCACGCCCGAGAGCGCGCCGGGCGACAGGATCGGGTTCGAGAACCACCTCAACGTGCTTCACCGAAGCGGCAAGGGGCTGCCGGCCGTGATGGCGCGCGGCCTCGTGGCCTTCTTGAACTCGACGCTCGTGGATACACACGTTCGGCAGTTCAACGGGCACACCCAGGTGAACGCGACCGATTTGAGGAACCTCGGGGTCCCGACCGTCGAGCAGATCGAGCGGCTCGGGCGGCGCGTGCCCGATCCCGGTCTTCCGCAGGAGGAGCTCGATCACCTCGTCGAGGACGTGCTCGGCCTATCCTCATAGAGGCGTTCACGAGTCACAGGCTCGTGAACCCAAAGAGAAAATGTGAATAACCGAGCTTTTCCACGCTGCTCGCCGTGTCCACCGGCCGCTCGGTGGCGCCGGCTCTCCACCATCGATAGGGGCCCCGGTCTCCCGAGGCCCTTCTCACAGAACCGGACTTGTGGGCCTCACATCCGGCTCTTCAGGACGTCGGCGCCCTAAGCATGTACGTGTTTGCTGAGGGCGCCAGTTGCAAACGTCCGACGGCACGCGGCGCGTCAGACAAGCCAAGCATCGCCGGGTGCTCGGTCTCGCACTCATCGGCATCTTCGTGAAAGGACTAATGCCTGATTTCTCGGTCGGATCGCCCCTCATCCCGCGAGGAGCAGACGACGCAGCCCACTCGTCACGCTCGACCACGCTTCGTCCTCACTGCCCCAGGCAGTGATGGGCTGACCATTTTCTGGGAGTGGCTGGAGCACCCCGAGCGGAGACTCACGCCAGTCCGAGGGGCGTACGAGCACCGGCACCACGATCGGCGCGCGGCTTCGGCTCCTCCGCCGCAGGGCACGATCCACCTGGTCGGCACAGCCTTCGTGGGCGAGGAATGAGGCACTCACTAGGCAAAGGACGATGTCGGACTGGTCTAGGCTTGCGGCGAGCGCATCCGCAACCGTGCTACCCGGAAGCATATCTTCGGCGCGAAAGGTTTCGATAAGCCCCTGCCGGTGTATCACGCTCAGGTGTGTGCACAGCGCTCTCGCATGCTTGAGGTCGTCGGGCGCATGGCAGAGGAAGATCCGACGCGGACGAGCCTCCGTGAAGATGCGATCCTCACCAGGAAGTCCTGGTCGATGCCAGGCCCAACGAAGCGGGGCGGGCCGGGGTGCCGGGGAAGCCCATGCGCCATCGAACGCCTGCGCGGATGGGCCAGGATCTGCGACCGTCGGAGCCGGCTCGCGGAGCTCCATGCGCGCGAGGCGCTGGCCGAACAGATCGTCAAGGCCAGCTTTGAGGGTACTCGGCTGAAGCGCGTCCACGATGCGCACGAGGGCCATCTGATGGACATGCACCTGCTCCCATACACGGAGGTAGAGCGCTTCAGCGACTCGCTCCAGATCAGCACGACGCGAACCGCACAGGCGCACGATGGCGGTATCACCCTGTACACGGTACTCGGCCACATAGCAGTCCGTTTCCCGACCTAGCACGCCAACGATTATCCCTTCGACGAGCAGCTTGTCGAGGGCGCTCAGCCGCGTGCTGAAGCACAGGAGGAGCCCCTCGCGCTCCATTGCCAGCCGCTCCTGTGCTCCTCGAGATGCGCGGTGCTTCGCGATGCTCGCCATGACCGCCACTGTCGGGGTGGTCACCGCGTAGACGACCACGCGAAGCAGATTGTCCGCGTTGTAGTGGAACGGCATCCCGTCTTTAGAGAAGTAGAGCGCGAAATAGACGCAGGATATGAGCGCGGCTATCATACTGCTCCAGAGCCCGCCCCTGAATGCTGCGAAGACGATAATCATCGAAAGGATCGCCGGCGGGTTCGGCACAGTCCAGTCAAGCGCGGCTTCCAGGAACGCGACCAGGCTGATGACGCTGAGCACAAGAACCGGCCCGAACGTTATATCCCAGAGCCTCTCTTTCAAAGGGCGCGCTTGAAACAGCTCGGCCGAAAAGCCGCGATCAATGGCCGCTGGCAGGGGAGCCTCGCGGCTCCCCTCAACGGCACGGCGTGAGGGTTCCTCCGTCGACCACATTACCCCAGTACAAATAGCGGTTTTGCGAAGGCGCGTCGACGGGGGCTACGCCGACCCGGTTCGCCCCGCTTCGCCGGGCACCTCTCGGAAACCGGCGGGTCGAGCCTGAAGGAAGCGGGCGCACTGGCAGCTGGCCGTACCCAGAGTGCAAGCTCGCAGGCCGTGAAGCGAACGCGGCCCCTTCGATGCACGGATAAGGTATTGATACAACGGCACTTTTTCAGGAGGGAGGTGGATCGCGTAAGGTGTTCTATGTCAACCAGCGCGTGCAGCGTGGCTGTACGGTGGGACGGCCACTACGAGGAGCTAGGCTTTCGTATCGCATTTGGATTTCCTATCCCCTCGAGCGCGGCGCCTCCGAGCCTCAACCGCACCGCGCCGGAGGCGCGCGATAACGCGCTATGCGGGAGCGCGGCAACCTACTGCTCCGGCGGAACGACTACGCCAACGCCGGGCGCGACTACGACGAGGCACTCGCGCTGTTCCGGGCGACGGGCGACGTGCTCGGGCAGGCTCAGGTGCTCATGGATCGCGGCGCACCACGCCTACGGGAGGGCGTCCCGGTGCAGGCGATGCGCGACTACGACGAGGAGCTCGCGCTGTCCCCGACCGCGGACGATCGCGACGGGGAGGGCAACGCGCTGCGGGCGCGGCGCTTCGCGCGCGCCGAGGAGGGCGATCTCGGCGGCGCGGTGTGCGACTACGATCTGGCGATGCAGCTGTTCCTGCAGCTCGGCGATCGCGAGCCGCTCAAGCCCCGGGCTGGGTCGCGTGGGGTGGCCGCTGACGTCGACGTCGCAGGCCCCTCGGAGCCGCCGCGCGCCGGCAGAAACCACCTGCGCCGCGCCGGCATCGACCGGTCTGAGCTGTTCGAGACCACTGCATTTAGGCTGAATATCCGCTTGCACGATACACGCGCGACCTTCATCACCATCAAGATCTCAACCGGCCGCAAGGAGACGTAGATCTCTGATCGGACCGGCTGCAAGTCGAGCCGCCAAAGCCACCACTACAAGCGCGCCGCCCACAAGGCCGCAGAGCTCGGCTTGGGCGACTTCGCCCCCCTCGATGAGGCGATCCCGGGGCTCCGAGGCATGGGCGGGTCGGTCGGAGGCGCTCCCATGGCGACGGGACTGCATGCAGGGGCCGCGAGCGAAGGCGGCTCCCTCGGCGCCTCACGACCGGGCCAGGTGCCAATGTCGACCGATGATGCTGTGGGCCCCGGGCAGCGGCTGGCGCGGCGGCGGAGCGGGGCGCGTTCGGCCACGCCGAAGCTGCCCTCAGTGGCAAAACAGCCAGGAAATGCGGAAATCGCTATGATTTCTGGCAGGGTTTCTGACCCGCAGAACGAGAGCCCCCGCCCTCCCAACCCTCGCCTCTCCACCCAGCCCCCTAGGGCACGCGACGTCCCAGCCGTCGCCTCCTCACCCGGCCCCTGAGAGCACCCGGCTTTCCCTCCGTTGCCTCCCCGCCCGGCAGGCCCCGCGAACGGCGAGGCAGAGCCCGCTGCACCGCCACCGGGCACGCCGCCGCCCACGCCCGCATCTGGGGTGCAGCCGATCGACCTCTGATTGCCCGGCGGAACGCCCCGCCTCCGCTGACACCGAGGAGCAACCTTCACCAGCCCGCCGAGGCCACGTACGATCAAGAGCTCGCGGCCCTCGCCGCCAACGATATGGCTCCGAGGCGACCAGGAAGACGCCGCCCTGAGAGCCACCGAGACCTACATCGCTCGACAGCGGCACGCCCATCGGCGGCGGCCCGATCACCCCCGCGCACATCGCCGATCGCGCGCTCGCGCAGGTCGCCCTCGCCATGCTCTCCTGATAGTCTCCACAGGGGAGCAGCTACGGCGTGCGAGGTTACGTCGGCAACACGGATTTCGACTGGTACTCCTTCCTGGTGGCGCGCCCGGAGCTCCAGGAGGTCAACTTCTGGCAGCCGTCCGGAGGTCGCAGGTTCGCCGCCGTGGCGCCGGGCGAGCCGTTCTTCTTCAAGCTGAAGAAGCCGCACGACGCCGTCGCCGGATTCGGCTGGTTCGCGCGCCACGTCGTCGTCCCCGCGACGCTGGCGTGGGAGGCGTTCGGCGTCGGGAACGGCGCGCCTGACCTGGCCACGATGCTGGCGCGGATCGCCAAATACAGAGCGGATGGCGGGAGCAATCCATACACCTCGCTCGTCGGCTGCCTCATGATCGCACAGCCGGTCTTTTTTGAGGAGCGCTTCTGGATCCGGCAGCCGGCAGACTGGAAAGCGAACATCGTTCAGGGAAAGTCCTATGACATGATGCACGGGGAGGGGAGGCGCCTCCTCGAAACATGCCTCGACCGGTCGCGGCGCAAGCAGCTCGGCGACGCCAGCGCGCCGTCGATGCCGGCCGTGCTTCAGGCCCGGGAGCAGACCGAGCGCTATGGCGCGCCGCAGCTCGTGCGCCCGCGCCTGGGGCAAGGGACGTTTCGTCTCTCGGTGACCGACGCCTACGCGAAGGCCTGCGCAGTGACGGAAGAGCATTCGCTCCCCGTTCTCGAGGCCGCTCATATCCGGCCTTACTCGAAGGAGGGGAGCCACGAGGTGGAGAACGGTCTCCTGCTCCGTACCGACATCCACCGCCTGTTCGATCAGGGCTATGTCACCGTGACCCCGGAGCACAGGTTCGAGGTGAGCCGACGCCTTCGCGAGGACTACTCAAACGGCCGCACATACTACGCTCTGCACGGCAAGCAGATCCACGTGCCGACTCGAACCGTCGACAGACCATCCAAATCGTTGCTGTCCTGGCACAATGAGAACGTGTTCCTGGGCTGATCCGGGTGAGTCGACGTGAGCACTGCACGGCCGGCTGGGTCGGATTCGTCGAGATCGCCTCCTGCCCCCCTGACGCCCGCCGGTCCCCGCCGGTCCTCCACGAACTCGAGTCCGCTCGCGCCGTTCTCCCTCCCGCTCTCCGCCCCGTTCTGCGGTAACCTCCTGTGCCACCCATGAGCGACCTCCGCCAGCCCGCCGAGACCAAGTACGAACACGAGCTCGCGGCCCTCGCCGCCAACGACACGGCGCCGAGGCCGCCCGGGTGGCGCCTCTCGCCGAGGGCCGTCGAGACCTACATCCTCGGCAGCGACAAACCCGTCGGCGGCGTCGCGATCACCCCCAAGTACATCGGTGATCGCGCCCTCGTGCAAGTCGCCCTCGCGACCCTCGCCTCCGACCGCGCCCTCATGCTCGTCGGCGAGCCGGGCACCGCCAAGAGCTGGCTCTCCGAGCACCTCTCCGCCGCCATCAGCGGCACGAGCGCCCTCGTCGTCCAGGGGACCGCGGGCACCAGCGAGGAGCACGTCAAATACGGCTGGAACTACGCGCTGCTCCTCGCCGAAGGGCCCTCGCAGAAGGCGCTCGTGCCCTCGCCCATCCTCCGCGCCATGCGCGACGGGCGCTTCGCGCGCTTCGAGGAGATCACCCGCACCTCGTCGGAGATCCAGGACGCGCTCATCTCCATCCTGTCCGAGAAGCAGATCGCCGTCCCGGAGCTCGACCAGGTCGTCCCCGCGCAGCGCGGCTTCAACCTCATCGCCACCGCCAACACCCGCGACCGCGGCGTCAACGAGATGAGCGCCGCGCTCAAGCGCCGCTTCAACTTCATCACCGTCCCCGTCGTCGACGACCTCGAGCAAGAGATCCGCATCGTGCAGAAGCGCGAGGCCGAGCTCCGCGGCGACTACCAGGTCGGCGTCGAGCCGCCCGCCGAGCTCGCCAAGCTGCTCGTCACGCTCTTCCAGGAGCTCCGCGCCGGCGTCACCAAGGACGGCAAGACCAAGGTGAAGACCCCGGGCTCCGTCCTGTCGACCGCGGAGGCCATCAGCGTGCTCTTCAACAGCGGCATCCTCGCGCAGCACTTCGGCACAGGGAAGGTGACCGCCGACGACCTCTCCCGCTCGCTGCTCGGCGCCGTGAGCAAGGAGGGCGGCGACGACCTCAAGGCCGTCCGCGAGTACTGCGAGACCGTGGCCAAGGGCCGCGCAGGGCTCTGGAAGGAGTTCTACGCCTCCGCCAAGAAGCGCCTCGCGACCTGAAGGGACCCGATGGACCTCGACCGGCTCGCCGCCGTCCACCTCTTCCCGGTGCGCCACCACTCGCCGCGCTCCAGCGCGACGCTGCGCGCCTACCTCGACGAGGTGCGCCCGAAGGCGATCTTCGTCGAGGGCCCGAGCGACGCCACCCCGCTCCTCGAGGCGCTCGTCGACCCGAAGACCGTCCCGCCCGTGGCGATCCTCGGCTACCGCACCGACGGGGAGCCCGCGTCGTCGCTGTGGCCGTTCGCCGCCTACTCGCCCGAGTACGTCGCGGTGAAATGGGCCTTCGAGCACGGCGTGCGCGTCGAGCTCATCGACATCCCCGTCGGCACGACGCTCGCGCCCTTCGACGGCGCCCTGGTCGGCCACGACGACGCCGACGATCCGGGAGGGCACGAGGACGCGCACGCGCACGCGCACGAGCACGAGCACGAGCACGAGCACGAGCACGAGCACGAGCACGGGGACGGGGACGGGCCGGCCAGCGCGGAAGGGGAGCAGGAGAGCATCTATGCGGCGTGCGCGCGCGCCCGGGGCTTCCGCTCGTTCGAGGAGTTCTGGGAGGCCTCGTTCGAGGCGCCCCGCTACGATCCCGGGCCGTTCCGCGAGGCCCTGCTCGCGTACGCGGACCTCGTGCGCAGCGATGGAGACCGGCTGATCCACCGGGCGCGCGACGCGTACATGGCGCGGAGCATCCTCGAGCGCATGGGGCCGGACCTCGCCCCGAGCGAGGTCGCGGCCGTGCTCGGCGCGGCGCACGCGGCGGCGTTCGCTGCGCGCGACGTCGATCCGGCGCTGGAGGCGCGGCTGCCGGCGCCGATCCCGTGCGCCATGACGCTCATCCCGTTCAGCTTTCCGCGGCTCTCCGAGCAGCTCGGCTACGGCGCGGGCAACCGGGCGCCGCAGTATTACCAGCGCGCGCACGACGCGGGCGGCGACTTCCGGCGCGCCACCCTCGAGGTGCTGATCGACTTCACCGAGCACCTCCGCCTCCGCGGCTTCATGGCCTCGCTCGCCGACACCATCGAGGCCTTCCGCCTCGCGGTCTCGCTCGCCGAGCTCCGCGGCAAGGCGGAGCCCGGCCTCGACGAGGTGCGCGAGGCGACGATCGCCACGATGTGCCGCGGCGACGCCACGCACGTCGACGGCTTCCTCTGGCCGGCCGTCATCGGGCGCAACGTGGGCCGCGTCGGGGGCGGCATCGGGAAGAACTCGCTCCAGGAGGAGTTCTGGCGCGAGGTGCGCGAGCGCAGGCTCCCCGCCACCGACGCGCCCGAGTCGTTCCGGCTGTCGCTCACGAACGAGGTCGAGGTCGGGACGAGCGTGCTCCTGCACCGGCTCCGCATCGCGAAGATCCCCTATGCGGCGTACGCCGGCACCCGGGCGGCCGGGCGGGGCGGCGCGGGCGCTCGCGGGCAGCGGCGCGGGCAGGCGGCGAGCGAGGTGCCGCCGGACGAGCTGCTCCGGCAGCTGAGCGAGACGTGGGAGGCGCAGTGGACGCCGGCGACCGACGTGGCGCTCGTCGAGAAGATCGTCCTCGGCGACACGCTGGAGCAGGTGGCGACGCGGCTGCTCGAGGAGGACCTCGCGGCGTGCCACACGACCGGCGAGGCCGCCGACGTGCTGCTGAACGCCGTGCTCGCGTCGAGCGCCCGCGCGGCGGCCTCGGCGCTCGACGCGTGCGACCGGTTCGCCGCGGGCGACAGCGATCTGCCGTCGCTCGCCCGGGCGTGCCGCGCCTTCGCGGGGCTCGCGTCGTTCGGGTCGTCGCGCTCGCTGTCGTCGCTCGGCGACGGGGTGATCGCGACGATGCTGGAGAAGACGTTCGCGCGCGCGGTCCTGCGCGTCCACGGCGGCTGCACGGGCAGCGACGAGGCGGTCGCCCCGGCCAAGGAGGCGCTGCGCACGCTGCACGACGTGGCGCTGTCGCAGCCGATCGTCGACCGCGCCGCGTGGTTCGAGGCGGCGCGGGCGCTCGTGGACAGCGACGCGGTGAACCCCACGGCGTCGGGCCTCGCGTGCGGGCTGCTCTACCTGGCGCAGGAGCTCGACGACCGAGGGGACCGCGAAGGCGGATCCCCGGACCACGATGACGCGGTGGCGCGGATCGTCGGCCTGCGGCTCGGGAGCGCGGCCCCGCCCGAGGCGGCGGCGTCGTTCCTGGCCGGTTTCCTCGAGGTGAACGCGCTCGTGCTCGTGAAGAGCCGCCCCGTTGTCGAGGCGCTCGACGCGTTCCTCGGGGGCATCCTTCCCGAGCGCTTCAAGGACACGCTCCCGGTCCTGCGGCGCGCGTTCGCGGCGCTCGGCGCGACCGAGCGGCGGTACCTGCTCGAGAACGTGCTCGCCGCGCGGAAGCTCGGGGACAAGGCGCGCGCGGCGCAGGCGGTGCTGCTCGAGAAGGACCGCGAGAAACTGAAGGAGATGAGCGAGGACCTGTCGCAGGCCATGGACGACCTCGACGACCTGCTCTGACGCGGGGCCGTGAGGGGGCGGCGCGGCGCGCCGCCCTCACGGCTGACGGGGCCGGCGGGGCTCGCTCGCCTCACTCCTCCCGACCGGACCGCGACCAGCCGCCGACGTTGAGGTCCGGGTGCGCCGCCAGGAAGCTCTGCATGCCGGGCGGCGGGGGCACCCACGCCGCGAGGCGCGCCGGCGCCTTCTTGGCGGGCACCACCGCCGAGCGCGTGTAGGAGCTCCACGCGCCGTCGCCGCAGGCATAACACGCGGAGCGCGCGAGCTTCGCGGTCACCCGGAGCGCCCCCCGCGCGTCGTAGGCCGGCGCGATCTGCACGAGCTCCGGCGCATTCTCCTCTTGCCGGGCGGCCTCGGGGTCGGCCTCGTCCTCGTCGAGGAGCGCCTCGGCCTCGCCCTGCAGCGCCGGCACGCCGGACACCTCGGCGAGCAGGTTGACGATCGCCCCCTTGTCGGCGTCCCACACCGTGAACTCCACGCCCACGAAGCCGTGTGCGCCGCACGCATAGCTGTACGTCCGCTCCTCGATGAACAGGTACGGCCCGACGCTCCCGATCACCTCCGCCTCGTGCTGGATCACGTTGCTGCCGTCCGCGTCCGGCGGCGCGATCACCTGCTGGCGCGCGCCCGTCCCGCGCAGCACGAGCTCCGCGCGGTTCGCGGTGCCCTCGCCCGGCTCGTGCGTCTCCTCGGGCCCGAACTCGCAGGCCGAGGTCTCCACCTTCACCTCGCGCACCTCCCAGCGCCACTCCCCTCGACCGGTCGCCACGACGATCCCCGGTTCCTCGCGGATCACCGCGCCGTCCTCGGTGAGGTGCCATGTCCGAGGCGGCCCATCGCCCGTGCGGCCCCAGACCAGGAGCGCCCCGCCGAGCGCGGCGCCCTCAGCGCCCTTGGACTCGAACGAACGCGGTGCAGGCGCAGGCGGGACCGCGAGGGCAACGGGAAGGGCCGACTGCGGGCGGGCGGCGCAGCCGGAGATCAGCGCAAGCAAAGCGATCGACGTGGCGAGTCGGGGGCGCGGCATGCCGGCCGGAAGAGCACGGCACATGCCGCGAAGCGCCCCCCGGAAAACCAACACCGCGCCAAGGATCGGTGTCGCCACGGGCCCACGCCGCGTGGCAGGCCAGCCCCATCGCGATCCGGTCTCGACCTGCGCCTCGCGGAGGAGCTCCCGCTCCGCGTCAGGAGCTGATCCTCAGCCGCCGTCGCCCAGGCCCGCGAGCGGCTCACACGCGACGGCGCGCTCGATGGCGGCGCGAAGCCAGCCGTGGCCCTCGTCGCTCTCGGAGCGTTCCGGCCAGACGAGCGTCAAGGTGTAGCCCCTCGCCTCGAGCGGACACGGCCGCACCACGAGATCGAGCTTCCGGGCCAGCGCCACGGCGACCCGCGCGGACACGGTGAGCAGCAGGTCAGAGCCGGAGAGGATGAACGGCGCGACGAGGAAATGCGACACGGTCAGGGTCACCCGACGACGCAGCCCCCGCGCCGCCAGCTCCTGATCGATGACGTTGTGGTCCTCTCCGTGCGGCGAGATCATCAGGTGCTCGCAGGCAGCGTAGCGCCCCGCCGTGAGCGCCTTCCGGGAGGCCGGGTGGCCCCGCCGCATCAGGCAGACGAGCTGCTCGGCCGCGAGCTGCGTGGACCGGCATCCGTCGGGCACCGGCCCGCCGCGCCCCAGCTTGGCGTCGAGCTCGCCGCGGCGCAGGAGCTCGGCGAAATCCGGCGGGATGTTGCGGCACCGCAGGTTCACGTGCGGCGCCTCGGCGGCGAGGATCCTGGTCAACGGCGGGAGCACGAGCAGCTCCAGGTTGTCGGTCGCGACGAGCCGGAACGTGCGGGTCGAGCGCCTCGGGTCGAACCGCTCGGCCTGGCAGAAGACCTGCTCGAGCCGCTCGACGGCCTCGGCTGCCCTCGGCAAGAGGTCCCGCGCTCGCTCGCTCAACGTCATCTGCCTGCCCACCTGGACGAGCAACGGATCCCCGAAATGGGCGCGCAGCCGTGAAAGCGCGTGGCTCATCGAGGGCTGCGTCACGCCCACCCGGCGCGCGGCGCGCGTGACGCTCCTCTCCTGGAGCAGAGCGTGCAAGGCCACGACAAGGTGGGTGTCCACCGACGGCAGACGCATGGTCGATGGATACCACGGCAACCCATAGACATCGTCTATGGATCGGTTCACCGGCTGTCGATTCGACGATCGATCCGCCAGCGCGTATCTCTGGTCTCCAGATGGCTCGTGCCGCCGCACGGCGCCCCCAGGTGCCGCCGCACGGAGCCGGAGCCCTCAGGGCGCCCCCAACCCAGGAAGCTGCCATGATCATCGAGTACATTCGCTACACGATCCCCGCAGAGCAGGAGCAGGCGTTCCTGTCGGCTTATCGCGCCGCAGCCACGGAGCTGCGCGGCTCCGTGCATTGCCTCGACTACGAGATCTCCCGATGCACCGAGGAGCCGGCGAGCTTCGTCGTCCGCATCCGCTGGGACTCGCTGGAAGGCCACCTCCAGGGGTTTCGCAAGGAGGCGTCGTTCCCGTCATTCTTCGCCAAGGTGAAGCCCTTCTACGGGTGCATCCAGGAGATGAGACACTATGCCTTGACCGACGTCGCCGGCGCGGGGGGCCGCCCTGGCGGCTGAACGAGCGCGCGTACGACGCGGGCTCCCCTGGTTTCGCGCAGGCCATCGTGCGATGCTCCCTCGATGACGCGGAAGATCGCATCGTTCCAGGCGCTCGCTCTCGGACGGTCGCTCTCGCTTCTTCTGCTCCTCGTTCACTGCACGAGCACGCCGAGCCCGACGACCTCGGCCGCGACCCCGGACGCTCCGCCCGGCCGAGGGCCAGGCTCGCTCGCGGAGCGGGGGCCCGGCCCCGACACGGCCCCCGAGCAGGGGCCGGTCCGAGGGCCCGAGCCCGCGACCGATGGCGCGCCGGCGTCCGATCCCGCCCAGAGCCCTGCTTCCGGTCACGCGCCCAGAGCGGACCTCCCGCCGCCCACCAGGCCGGCACGATGCGCTGCTCCGGCCCGACCTGCTCAGGACTTCGTCGACTGCGTCGCCCTCGAGGTCTTCGCTGCCGGCTGCTGCTACCCCAGCTTCGAAGCGGCCTGTGCTGGCCTCGGCTGCGCTCTTACGGCCTGCGAGCTCTTGAAATCGAGCCCCCCGCAGGCCGGATGCACCCGCTGATGTCCATGCACCCGGAGGGCGCGGCGATAGGTACCTCTCGACAACAGCCATGTCCGCGGCGACGGCCCGGTCGCTCGTCGCCGCGGGTGCATAGGCCCGTCGCGGCGCTCCTCCTGCTGCTCGTGGCGGGCGCCGCGCTCACGGCCTGCTCCAGGGTCACCGGCGCGCCGAAGGGCCGCGAGGCAGCGCCGGAGCGCGACAGCGCCTGCGCGGATCCATCGAAGCCCAAAGCGTACTTCTATCCTGCGGAGAACCGGACGGACTACGCGCCTGACGACCCCTGGAAAGACGGCTGCGCCATGCTGGTGCCAGATCACCTGTTCTGCTGCCCGGAGAAGGCGCCCGCCGAGTCGCGGTAACAGGTCCCACCGAAGCGGCCCGCCAGGCTCCGCAGGGAAGCGCTCTTGCGACCCGCGCGGCCCGCGCGCGGGCCATCGCCGGTGCCGCAAAATGCGGCATGTCGTACTTTGCGGCGGCGTCGAGCGGCGTTGGCTCGCCGCGCGCCACCTGCGCTACGACGTCGGGCATGAAGCTGGCGCGCAAGCTGACGCTCGCCCTTGTGTTCGGGGTCTTCCTTGTGCTCGCGCTGAGCGCCTACGTGCAGATCCGCAGAGAGTCCAAGATCTTCGAGAACGACGTCCAGCGGGACCATCACGCGATGGGCCGCGCGCTGGCCGCCGCCATCACGGGGGTGTGGCGCACGGAAGGGCCCGCGCGGGCGCTGCGCCTCGTCGAGGACGCCAACGAGCGCGAGAGGCAGGTGGACCTCCGGTGGGTCTGGCTCGACGCGCAGGCGGATGATGCCCATCGGCCCCGGCTCGCGCCGGAGCTGCTCGTCCCCGTCTCGCGAGGGCAGGCGGTCGTGCACAGGCTCCCTCGCGAAGACGCGGACCTGCTCGTCACGTGCGTGCCGGTGCCGGTGACCGGCGACCGCGTCGGCGCGCTGGAGCTCTCCGAGTCGCTGGCGGGAGCTCGCCGCACCATCCACGGCATGATCCTGAACACGGCGGTCACGACGGCCGCCCTGACGCTGGTATGCGGGTTGCTCGCGACGTCCCTCGGAGTCGGGCTGGTGGGACGCCCCATGCGCACGCTGATCGATCAGGCCCGGCGGATCGGCGCGGGCGATCTCTCCCGGCGCCTTTCGTTGCGCCAGGAGGACGAGATCGGCGAGCTCGGACGGGAGATGGACGCGATGTGTGATCGCCTCGCCGCGGCGAACCGGAAGCTCGAGTCCGAGGCGACCGCGCGGCTCGCCGCGCTCCAGCAGCTCCGCCACGCCGAGCGGCTCGCCACGGTCGGCAAGCTCGCGTCCGGGATCGCACACGAGCTGGGAGCGCCCCTCCAGGTCGTCGCGGGGCGCGCGCGGATGCTTGTGGACGGAGACGTCACGGGAGATGAGGTGCCGGCCAACGGGCAGATCATCCTCGAGCAGTCGCAGCGAATGACGCAGATCATCCGCCAGCTGCTCGATTTCGCCCGGCGCCGCAGCGCTGAGAAGCAGGAGACCCCGCTGAGGAGCGTTATTCACAGCACGTTCGTCATGCTGAGGCCGCTGGCCGAGAAGCAGGGCGTCACGATGGTCCAGGAAGGAGACACGCCGGAGCTGGTCATCCACGCCGACGCCGACCAGCTCCAGCAGGCGCTCACCAACGTGGTGGTCAACGCGATCCAGGCGATGCCGTCCGGCGGCACGTTGACCGTCGGCCTCCGGGCAGAGCGCGCCAGTCCCCCGGCCGACCAGGGAGGGGCCGAGGGCGATTATGTCGCGCTGTCCGTTCGTGACGAGGGACAAGGCATGCCGGCCGACGTCCTGGAGCACATCTTCGAGCCGTTCTTCACGACCAAGCCCGTGGGCGAAGGGACCGGGCTCGGCCTGTCGGTCGCCTACGGCATCATCAAGGAGCACGGCGGCTGGATCCACGTCGACAGCCGGGTCGGCTCCGGGAGTCGCTTCACGATGATGCTGCCGCGGGGGAACTCATGACAGGGCGCGTCCTGATCGTCGATGACGAGCGCGGCGTCTGCGAGCTCCTCGACGCCGGGCTCAAGAAGCGCGGGTTCCGGACGGCGTGGCGGACGTCGGCCGCCGAGGCGTTCGAGCTCCTCGGCGTGGAGGATTTCGACGTCGTGGTCACCGACATGACCATGCGCGGCATGAGCGGCCTCGATCTCTGCGAGCGGATCGTCCAGAACAGGCCCGATCTCCCGGTCATCGTCATCACCGCGTTCGGGAGCCTCGACACCGCCACGTCCGCCATCCGCGCCGGCGCGTACGACTTCGTGACCAAGCCGTTCGAGCTCGACGCGCTCCGGCTCACCGTCGAGCGCGCCCTGCGCCACCGCGCCCTCCGCGAGGAGGTGCGCCGCCTGCGGCGCGCCGTGGCCGACGCCCGCGGCTACGAGCAGATCCTCAGCGGCAGCCCGGTGATGAGGAGCGTGTTCGACCTGCTCGATCGCATCGCCGACTCGGACACGTCGATCCTCATCACGGGAGAGAGCGGGACCGGCAAGGAGCTCGTCGCCCGCGCCGTGCACCAGCGCAGCCGGCGGAGCGAGGGAGCGTTCGTGGCGGTCAATTGCGCCGCGGTCCCGGACGCCCTCCTCGAGAGCGAGCTCTTCGGCCACGCGCGGGGCGCGTTCACCGACGCCAAAGGGGCCAGGAGCGGCCTGTTCGCGCGGGCCCACGGCGGAACCCTGTTCCTCGACGAGATCGGCGAGCTGCCGATCGGGCTCCAGCCGAAGCTCCTGCGCGCCCTCCAGGAGCGCGTCGTCCGGCCCGTCGGTGCCGACGAGGAGCTCCCGGTGGACGTCCGGCTCATCGCCGCGACGAACCGCGACCTCGAGACAGCGATCGAAGAGCGCCGTTTCCGCGAGGATCTCTACTACCGGATCAACGTCGTTCACGTCGACCTGCCGCCGCTCCGCTCCCGCGGCGCCGACGTGCTGCTGCTCGCGCAGCATTTCCTCGAGCACTTCGCGACCGTCAAGGCGAGGCCCATCCAGGGCCTCTCGGCGCCCGCGGCGGAGAAGCTCATGGCCTATGCGTGGCCCGGCAACGTGCGCGAGCTCCAGAACTGCATCGAGCGGGCGGTCGCGCTCGCGCGGTACGATCACATCACCGTCGACGACCTGCCCGAGAAGATCCGCACGTACCGGCGCTCCCACGTCCTTGTCTCGAGCGACGACCCGACCGAGCTCGTCCCCATGGAGGAGGTCGAGCGGCGCTACATCCTGCGCGTCCTGGAGGTGGTCGGCGGGAACAAGAGCCAGGCGGCGCAGATCCTGGGCTTCGACAGGGCGACCCTCTACCGGAAGCTCGAGCGGTACGGCATGCGCGTAGGCCGCTCGAGCGACCCGAAGCCGTGATCCGCCCGGCGGCCTCGCAGCAGCGCCCGGCCGTGCGGCGCGCGCCGCGCCTGGTCGAGCGCGCGCCGCGGCTTCCCAGTGGGCGCGACTCCACTCCTCGTCGGCCTGTTGCACAACGCGACACCCGCGGCTGCTGGCGGAAAACACGCTTCCACGCGCGCCGCGCGGCCGCGCGCCTCCTGCGTGACTGGCATGCGAGCTGCCTGCGGGCCGGTCGCGCAGATGAGCACCACCACGCCGGAGTCCGCCGCTGCGAACCGGCGCATCCCTGTCGACTGGAACGCCCTCGCGAACGCCTTCGACAACACCGCTCAGCACATCCGCTATTTCCTTCACCTCGAGACAGGCGCGGTGATCCGGCTGGTCGACGGGCTCGCCGACCCGGACACGCGCGCGCGCGTCGAGGCGGATCCGGGCTGCGTGCGCGTCGACGCCATCGGCGCGCCGGAGCAGTACCGATGGCTGCAGGCGTTCATCCCGACGGTCGACGACCTCGAGCTCCAGCTGCTGCTCCTGCAGTGCCTCCAGGGGCGGGGATCGTTTCGGCGGTTCAAGGCCGTGCTCTCTGGCAGGCCAGAGCAGCTCCGACGCTGGCGCGTCTTCCGGCTCGCGCAAATCCGTGCCACCATCCTCGCGTGGTTTCACACCCGCGGCCTGATACCGGCTTCATTCGAGCATGCGTGGCCCAGCGAAAGCGCTGAGCCGAGGAGATCTCACGCCGCCGACTCGGCTCGCCAGCGGCTCCACGCGGCGGCGAGCGCCCTCGCGCCCGGCGATCTCCACGCGCTCACGTCGCTCGCGGAGTTCCTGCGCGCGACGCGCTCCGGCCTGCCGATTCCCGCGGTTTCATCGAGGGGCGACGCAGAGCGCCCCGGTGGCCTGGGCCCGTGACAGCGGGCCATGGAGACGCGATCATGAACGATATCGACGATAAACGAGATGTGACGAGCCGCCCGAGCCCCCGCCGCTGGCTCGTCGCGCGGCGAGCCACGGGCCTCGGCCCCTGGGTCGCCGGCGCCGTGCTCACGGCGATGGCCCTGGGCTCGATCGCCTGCGGCGGCGTCACCACGTTCGAAGGAGGGAAGGCGCTCGCCGTCGTGGGCCGGCCGCCCGCGCCGCCCCCGCCGCCTCCGCCGCCCCCGCCGGAGCGCGTGGTCGTGACGGACGACAAGATCATCATCAACGAGAAGATCCAGTTCGAGTACGACCAGGCGACGATCCGGACGGAGTCCCACAGCTTGCTGGACGAGGTCGTCGGCACGATCAAAAAGCACACGCACATCAAGAAGATCGCGATCGAGGGTCACGCGAGCGCCGAGGGGTCGGAGGATCACAACCTGAAGCTCTCGGACCGCCGCGCCAAAGCCGTGATGAAGTACCTCGTCGATCACGGGATCGCCGCCGGCATGCTCACCGCCAAGGGCTTCGGCAAATCGAAGCCCATCGCGGACAACGACACGCCGGAGGGGCGCGAGAAGAACCGCCGCGTCGAGTTCAACATCGTCGAGCAGGACACCGCGCAGAAGACCGCGGACGCCGAAAAATGAAGGCTGTTCCGAAGCCGCCCGCGAGCGGCGCTCCCCGCAAGGAGACGAGCATGAAGCAGTTGTTTTCGGGTCTCACCATGATGGTCCTGGCGATCGCGTGCGCGGGTTGCTCCTTCGCCGTGCGGAACGCCGAGATGTACCGCGACGATACGGCCGCGCTGCTCGAGACGAGGCGCGACGAGATCAGCGCTTGTTATGACGCGGAGCTCGCGCGGAACCCCCGCGCGCAGGGCAAGGTCACCGTCGCTTTCACGGTGCTCGAGGACAGCGGCCGCATCACGGACGTCGCCGTCGACCCCGCCGGCACCACCGCGTCGGACGATGTGGCGAGCTGCGTCGTGAAGTCGATCGACGGGCTCGTCCTCACCCCGCCTGACGAGCGGCAAGGAAAGGGGAAGTTCGTCTGGGAGTTCACCGTCGGGGCTCCGAAGGCGTAGCTCCGCCGCGCCGGCGGAGCCCGACAGCACCGCCGCGCTCCGCCGCGCCGTCCTCCTTGTGCCCGGCGGCCACGCCCCCTATCCTGCCGCTGTGCGGCACGCGCACGGCGCTTGCGGCCGCTCGCCGCTCGCGCCGCGGGGCGGCTCATCGGGCTCCCGCCAAACAGGCTCTCTGGAGAGCTCACGACCCCTCCGACACCCCACAGCGATGAGCGCCCGCACCTCCAAGAAAGCCCCTCCGCCTCCCCCCCTCGCCGGCGCGACGGATGACCTCACCGACGGCGACCGCGACGCCCTCCTGCGCTGGCGGCTCGCGCTGGGGCCGGAGGCAGAGCGCGTCGATCCTCGGCTCTCCCTCGGGGGGCTCGGCGGCGGGGCGTCCGCGCTTCACGTCGACCCGCGGCGGCTCGGCGATCTCGACAAGGCCCTCTCGTTCATCTACGACGAGCGCGCCGGCAACCTCGGCGGCTCGCGGCCGTACGTCCCCGAGTGGCTCTCCGCGGTGCGCGAGTTCTTCAGCCACGACATCGTCGCGCTCGTCCAGAAGGACGCCATCGAGAAACGAGGGCTGACGCAGCTCCTCTTCGAGCCCGAGACGCTGCCCTTCCTCGAGAAGAACGTCGAGCTCGTCGCCACCCTCATGAGCGCGAAGGGCCTCATCCCCGACGCCGCCCGGGAGACCGCCCGGCAGATCGTGCGCGAGGTCGTCGAGGAGGTGCGGCGCGCGCTGGAGTCCGAGATCCGCACCGCCGTCCTCGGCGCCCTGCGGCGGAACACGACGAGCCCGCTCCGCGTCCTCAGGAACCTCGACTGGAAGCGCACCATCCGCAAGAACCTCAGAGGATGGGACGCGGAGCGGCGCCGCCTCGTCCCGGACAAGCTCTATTTCTGGGCGAACCAGACGCGGAGACACGAGTGGGACGTCGCGATCCTCGTCGACCAGTCGGGCTCCATGGGCGAGAGCGTCGTCTACAGCTCCATCATGGCCGCGATCTTCGCGTCCCTCGACGTCCTCCGCACTCGGCTCCTCTTCTTCGACACCGAGGTCGTCGACGTGACTCCGATGCTCGTCGATCCGGTCGACGTGCTGTTCACGGCGCAGCTCGGCGGCGGCACCGACATCAACCGCGCCGTGGCCTACGCCCAGGCGAACTTCATCGAGCGCCCCGAGAAGACGCTGTTCATCCTGATCACCGACCTGTTCGAGGGCGGCAACGCCGAGGAGCTCCTCGCCCGCATGCGCCAGCTCGCCGACAGCAAGGTGAAGTCGATCTGCCTGCTCGCGCTGTCCGACAGCGGCAAACCCTCGTACGACCACGACATGGCGCAGAAGCTCGCCGCCCTCGGGACCCCGTGCTTCGGCTGCACCCCGAAGCTCCTCGTCAAGGTGGTAGAGCGGCTCATGCGAGGTCAGGACCTCGGCCCGCTGCTCGACGCCGAGGCGCGCTGAGCGCCCGGCGGGGGCACAAAGACGACGGAGGCACAGAGGACACAGAGGTTCTTTTCCTTCCTCTGCGTCGTCTGTGCCTCCGTGGCCCCTCGCGCCGTAAAGCGAGGGCGGCGTGCTCTCTCGACACGGCCGGCGCCAGCGGGAGCGTCCGCGACGCCCCGCGCCGGCCCTGTCACCGCGCGCGGCGGGTCGCCTTCGCCGAGCGCTCGTCCGTCCGACGGGCGGCGGCGCGCTTCCGGGACGTGGCGCCCCGGGCAGCGGTCGCAGAGACCCGCCGACGGGCCCCGGCCGCCCGAACCACCTCTTCGAGAGAGGGTGTCTTGACCAGGAGGGGACCCGCGCTGTTCACGGCGCTGATCGAGGGGCCAACTAGGCTGATAGAAAGTTTCACTTGAACTACCGATATGTGTGGCGGACTGATCACGTCGCTCAGCGAGGGCTCATCACCTATAAACCGTTTTGATCTTTTACGCAGCGTCGCAGTGCGGAGATCACGAGCCCTGAGCGCCCGTCCGGACGTGAACTTGTCCACCCGGGAGATCCGCTCGCCTTCCGCCTCTCACGGCGGATGCACGCAGGCACCACGGAGGCACGAAGGCACGGGTCTGGGTTCGCTCCGTGCCTTCGTGTCTCCGTGGTGATCGGCGAGGGATTGCCCCCGGGTGTCGCACCGGGCGCTCTGTCACGAGCTTGTTGCACGATGCAGGCCAACGATGGCCGGATGCCGGCATGGCCGCTTTTCCCAGGGGGACCGTGAGGCGTCTTTCACGGTTGAAACCACCGGTTGCAACGGTGGCGCAGCGCGACCGCATCCCTGCTCCCACGAGCGCCAGGTGAGCTCAGGAGAGCGCCTCTCAGCCGGCGGGACCGGTCAACGACGATCCAGGGCGCTCGCCCAGGGGCCCGGACGGACCAGCCGCTCGAGGCGGGAGAGGCAACGCCACCTGGAACCTCGCCCCCATGCCCGGGGCGCTCTCCACCTGGATGCTGCCGCCGTGGGCCCTCAGGATCTGGTCCACGATGTACAGGCCGACACCCAGCCCGCCATACGAGCTGGTGGGCGCCGCCCGCTCGAAGCGCCCGAAGATCCGGGCGATGTACTCCTGTGCGATCCCGATGCCCTGATCTGCCACCTGGAGCACCGCGGACCGCCCATCCACCGAGATGCGCACCTGGATCGGCTTGCCCCGCCCGTATTTGATGGCGTTCATGAGCAGGTTGGTGATCACCTGATCGATGCGCAGGCGGTCCCACCGGCCGACCGCGGTCACCGGCATGTCCAGGTCGAGCGTACAGCCGGCCCGCTCCAGCTCGGCCTCGAGGCGGCCCGCCACGTCGCGCGCCACGTCGCACAGATCCACGTCGTCGAGGCTGAGCTCGAGGTGGCCGCTGTTGATGCGCGCCACGTCGAGCAGCGTGTCGATGAGCCGCGTGAGCCGGTCGATCTGCCCGCCGGCCTGGGAGAGCTTCGCCAGCACCTGCTCCGCCGGCAGCCCGCCGTCCGCGCGGTGGAGGGCGCGGGTGAGGCCCTGGACCTGGAGCACCAGCGCGCTGAGCGGCGTCCTCAGCTCGTGCGAGGCGACCGCCACGAAATCCTCGCGGATCTGCACGGCTTCGCGCGTCATCCGCAGCAGCCGGGCGTTCTCGAGGCAGAGCGCCGCGCGCTGCGCGATGTCGAGGGCGACCGCGAAATCGGGCGGCTCGAAGCGCTCGCCCGGCTCGACCCACACCATGCTGAGCGCCCCGAGCACCTCGCCGCGCGTGACGAGCGGCACGCACAGGTAGCTGCTGGCGCCGATCTCCTGGATCACGGCGGGATCGTCGATGTCGAGCGCCGCCGCGACGTCGCGCGGGGCGCACTCGACGCGCAGGTCGGGGCGGCCGGTCGTGAGCACCGCGCCGATGCCGTCCGCGGTCAAGGCGAGCTCCCGCGGGCCGAACCGCGCCATGAACCGCGCCGCGTCGCGGGCCCTGTGCGCGGCCGCGAGCCGGCGCGCGCCGCCCTCCTCCCGCAGATCGAGCACGCACCAGGTGCAGACGCGCTCCGCGGAGATGCGCACGAGCGCCGCCGCGACGCTGTCCTCGTCGAGCGACGCCGAGAACGAGCTCGACGCCTCCGCGAGGATCTCCGAGCGGCGCACCGCGGCCTCGGCCTCCGCGCGGGCCGCCCGCTCGCGCGTCAGGAGGTGCAGGCGCTCCTGCTCGTGGCGCTTGCTGTCGTCGATGTCCGTGAAGCTGCCGAGCCAGGCGACCACCCGCTTCCAGACGTCCCGCTCCGGGACCGCCCGGCACAGGTGCCAGCGGTAGGCGCCGTGGATCGACCTGAGTCGACATTCGCCCTGAAAAGGCTCACCCGACTCCAGGCAGCGCCGCCACTTGCTGACGAACTGGTTCAGATCGTTCGGGTGCACGGCGGCCTGCCAGCCCCAGCCGCGGAGCGCCTCGAACGCGAGCCCCGTGTACTCCAGCCAGCGCGAGCTCACATAATCGATGCCGCCGTCGAGCTTCGCCGTGAAGACGCACTGCGGGATGGCGTCGGCCAGGTTCTGGTACCTCGCCTGCGCGGCGCGCCGGAGGTCCTCGACCTCGGCGTCGCGCCGCCGCTGCTCGGCCTGGCGCAGGAGCTCCGCCTGCTCCTTGATCTGCTCGCCGCGCCGGTGGAGCTCGACGAACACGGCGACCTTCGCCTGGACGACCTCCGGCTCGAGCGGCTTCAGGAGGTAGTCGACGCCGCCCACGGCGTACGCCCTGTAAATGGCCGCGAGATCGTCCGTCGCCCCCGTCAGGAAGATGATCGGCGTGTGGCGCGACCGCTCCCGCTGCTTCACGAGCGAGGCGACCTCGAAGCCGTCGATGTCGGGCAGCCGCACGTCGAGCAGGATGACCGCGAAATCCTCGGACAGGATCCTGAGGAGCGCGTCCTTCCCGCTCGCGGCGGTCACGAGCCGGTAGCTCTCGTCGGCCAGGATCGCCCTGAGCGCCGTCAGGTTCTCCGGCTGATCGTCGACAAGGAGAATGCTGGTCGTCGCGGGCGGGGTGGACACCGTACGGCTCCGTGGCTCAATCCGGCCGCACCCAGTGCAGGATGGCCGACATCAGCCGCCCCTCGTCCACCGGCTTGGCCACGAAATCGTTCAGCCCGGCGTCCAGGCACTTCTGTCGATCTTCCGGCATCGCCTTGGCCGTCACCGCGATGATCGGCAGCTCGTTGAAGCGAGGATCGCTCCGGATCTCCCGCGTCGCCTCGTAGCCGTCGAGCTCGGGCATCATGATGTCCATGAGGACAATATCGATGGGCGAATCGGCCTCGCGCAAGATCTCGATACCGTGCCTGGCGTTCTCGGCCAGGACCACGTGCGCCCCGCGCCGCTCGAGCAGGCTCGTGATGGCGAAGACGTTGCGCGCGTCATCGTCGATGACGAGCACGCTGCGCCCGGCGAGCGCGACCGAGGAGGCGCCGTTCGTGAGGAGCGGCGCGACCGGTTCGGGCAGCTCGGCGCGCGCTGGCCTCGTCGCCTTCAGCTCCGTCCGCTCCGCCGGCAGGTACAGGGTGAACTTGCTGCCGAGCCCGGGCGTGCTGTTCAGCGAGATCTCCCCGCCGAGCAGGCTGGCCAGCTCCCGGCTGATCGTCAGGCCGAGCCCCGTGCCGCCGTAGGTGCGGCTGGTCGACGCGTCCGCCTGCTGGAACGCGTCGAAGATGAGCGTCTGCTTCTCTGTCGGGATGCCGATACCCGTGTCCGTGACGGCGAACGCCAGGACGGTCTTCGCCTTGATGAGCGTCTCCCGCTTGAACGTGAGCCCCTTGCTGGCCACCTCGATCTCGAGCGAGATCCGCCCGGACGACGTGAACTTGAACGCGTTGGACAGCAGGTTCTTCAGGATCTGCTGGAGCCGCTGCAGATCCGTCATGATCCCCGCGGGGACGCCGGTCGCGACCCGCACCCAGAACTCGAGCTCCTTCTGCTCGGCGATCTGCCGGAAGCTCCGCTCGACGTACTCGGCCAGCTCGGAGAGCAGCACCCGCTGGGTCTTCACGTCGATCTTGCCGGCCTCGATCTTCGACAGGTCGAGGATCTCGTTGATGAGCTGCAGGAGGTCCTGCCCCGCCGCGGCGATCGTCTTCGCGTACTCGACCTGCTTCGGCGTGAGCGTGTGCTCCTCGTTGTCCGCGAGGATCCTGGCGAGGATGAGCAGGCTGTTCAGCGGCGTGCGCAGCTCGTGCGACATGTTCGCGAGGAACTCGGACTTGTACTTCGAGGTGCGCGACAGCTCCCTCGCCTTCTCCTCCAGGGAGGCGCTGGCGCGCGCGATCTCGCGGTTCTTGATCTCGAGCTCCGACGCCTTCTCCTCCAGCTCCTGCGAGCGCGAGCCGAGCTCGGTGTTGGACCTCTGGAGCTCCTGGAGCAGCTCCTCCGTCCTCATGCTGGCGCCGATCATGTTGAACACGACGCCGATCGACTGCGTGAGCTGCTCGAGGAACGTGAGGTGGATGGGCGTGAAGTTCTGGAAGCTCGCCAGCTCGATGACCGCCTTGAGGCCGCCCTCGAAGAGCACCGGCAGGACGCAGATGTTGCGCGGCGGCGCGTCGCCGAGGCCCGAGCTCACCCGGATGTAGTCGTCCGGGAGATCCGTGACGACGATGCTCTTCTTCTCCAGGCCGCACTGCCCGACGAGCCCCTCGCCCAGCGCGAACCGGTTGGAGATGCCCTTGCGCTTCTGGAACGCGTAGCTCGACGTGAGCTTGAGCGCCGGGTACTTCTCCTCGGACTCGAGCACGTAGAAGGCCCCGTGCTGCGCCGAGACGAGCGGCGTCACCTCGGACATGATGAGGCGGGAGAGCGCCTCGATCGTCCGCTGCCCGGCCATCATCCCGGAGAAGCGCGCCAGGTTCGTCTTCAGCCAGTCCTGCTCCTGGTTGGCGCGCGTCGTGTCCCGCAGGTTCGAGATCATCTGGTTGATGTTGTCCTTCAGCTGGAGGACCTCGCCCTGCGCCTCGACCGAGATGGCCCGCGTGAGGTCGCCCTTCGTCACGGCGGTGGCGACCTCGGCGATCGCGCGCACCTGCGTGGTGAGGTTGCCCGCGAGCTGGTTCACGTTGTCCGTGAGGTCCCTCCACGTGCCGGCCGCGCCGGGCACCTTGGCCTGGCCGCCGAGCTTGCCCTCGATGCCGACCTCGCGCGCGACCGTGGTCACCTGCTCGGCGAACACGCGGAGCGTGTAGGTCATGTCGTTGATGGTGTCCGCCAGCGACGCGATCTCGCCCTTGGCCTCCAGGGCGAGCTTCTGGCGGAGATCGCCGTTCGCGACCGCGGTCACGACCTTGGCGATGCCGCGCACCTGCGAGGTGAGGTTCGAGGCCATGACGTTGACGTTCTCGGTCAGGTCCTTCCACGTGCCGGAGACCCCGGGCACCTGCGCCTGGCCGCCGAGCTTGCCCTCGGTGCCTACCTCGCGCGCCACGCGCGTCACCTCCGCGGCGAACGCGCGCAGCTGATCGACCATCTTGTTGATGGTGTCCTTCAGCTCGAGGATCTCCCCCTTCGCCTCGACCGTGATCTTCTGGGACAGGTCGCCGCTCGCGACCGCCTTCGTGACGAGGGCGATGTTGCGCACCTGGTTCGTCAGGTTGCCGGCGAGCTGGTTCACGTTGTCGGTGAGGTCCTTCCACGTGCCGGCGACGCCCGGCACCTGCGCCTGGCCGCCGAGCTTGCCGTCCGTGCCTACCTCGCGCGCCACGCGCGTCACCTCCGCGGCGAAGGCGCGCAGCTGATCGACCATCTTGTTGATGGTGTCCTTCAGCTCGAGGATCTCCCCCTTCGCCTCGACCGCGATCTTCTGGGACAGGTCGCCGCTCGCGACCGCCTTCGTGACGAGGGCGATGTTGCGCACCTGGTTGGTCAGGTTGCCCGCGAGGACATTCACGTTGTCCGTGAGGTCCTTCCACGTCCCGCTGACGCCGCGCACCTCCGCCTGCGCGCCCAGCTTGCCCTCCGTGCCCACCTCGCGCGCAACGCGCGTCACCTCCGACGCGAACGCGCGCAGCTGCTCCACCATCTTGTTGATGGTGTCCTTCAGCTCGAGGATCTCCCCCTTCGCCTCGGCGGTGATCTTCTGAGAGAGATCGCCCTTGGCGACGGCCGTCGTGACGAGGGCGATGTTGCGCACCTGGTTCGTCAGGTTGCCGGCGAGCTGGTTCACGTTGTCGGTGAGGTCCTTCCACGTGCCGGCGACGCCCGGCACCTGCGCCTGGCCGCCGAGCTTGCCGTCCGTGCCTACCTCGCGCGCGACGCGCGTCACCTCCGCGGCGAACGTCCGGAGCTGCTCCACCATCTTGTTGATGGTGTTCTTCAGCTCGAGGATCTCCCCCTTCGCCTCGACCGTGATCTGCTTCGACAGGTCGCCGTTCGCCACCGCCGTCGTCACGACCGCGATGTTGCGCACCTGGTTCGTCAGGTTGCCCGCGAGGACATTCACGTTGTCCGTGAGGTCCTTCCACGTCCCGCTGACGCCGCGCACCTCCGCCTGCGCGCCCAGCTTGCCCTCCGTGCCTACCTCGCGCGCCACGCGCGTCACCTCCGACGCGAACGCGCGCAGCTGCTCCACCATCTTGTTGATGGTGTTCTTCAGCTCGAGGATCTCCCCCTTCGCCTCGACCGTGATCTGCTTCGACAGGTCGCCGTTCGCCACCGCCGTCGTCACGACCGCGATGTTGCGCACCTGGTTGGTCAGGTTGCCCGCAAGGACATTCACGTTGTCCGTGAGGTCCTTCCACGTCCCGCTGACGCCGCGCACCTCCGCCTGCGCGCCCAGCTTGCCCTCCGTGCCTACCTCGCGCGCAACGCGCGTCACCTCCGACGCGAACGCGCGCAGCTGCTCCACCATCTTGTTGATGGTGTTCTTCAGCTCGAGGATCTCCCCCTTCGCCTCGACCGTGATCTGCTTCGACAGGTCGCCGTTCGCCACCGCCGTCGTCACGACCGCGATGTTGCGCACCTGGTTGGTCAGGTTGCCCGCGAGGACATTCACGTTGTCCGTGAGGTCCTTCCACGTCCCGCTGACGCCCTGCACCTCCGCCTGCGCGCCGAGCTTGCCCTCGGTGCCGACCTCGCGCGCCACGCGCGTGATCTCGGAGCCGACGGTCTGCAGCTGCTGGACGACGTCGTTCACCTCATCGGCGATCTGACCGATCGTCCCGGGCACCTCGCCGATGCCGACGCGCGCGGAGAAGTTGCCGGCCTTCACCGCCTTGAGCACCTCCAGCACCGCCTGGAGCTGCATCTCCCGCACATCCAGGTGGCTCCCGTTGGCGCCGCGCTTGCGGGGCGGCGGCTTCTTCTTGCTCGCTCCGCTCCCGTGCTTTTCCTTCGAGGTCGCCGCGATGTTGTTCGATTGCATGACCACCTTCCTGACGACGATAGCGCGCCTGGAGTGCTAGTTCCCGTTTCAGGTGTTCAGACCTCGTCGACGCCGGGGGAGCTCGGCGTCATGAGACCCTGGAGGACCGCCGTCACGACTTGCCGCGGCGCAATACCTCCGCGACTTGCCGCTGGAGACGAGCATGCTCGATATCGCGAGCGCGGCGCTCGAGCGCGCGTCGCATGCGAGAGCTTAGCTCATCGGAGCGGAAAGGTTTGGAGAGGTAGTCGGAGGCGCCGACGCGGAGGGCGCGCATCCCGGTCTCGACGGAGCCGAACGCGGTGATCGCGATGATCGCCAGCGACGGGTCGTGCTCCTTGGCCCGCGCGATCAGCTCGATGCCATCCATCCCCGGCATGCGGATGTCGGTGATCAGCAGGTCGAAGCCCCCCGACGGCAGCAGACCGAGGCCCGACATCGCATCGGCCACGTGCGTCGCTTGGTAGCCGTGGTCCTTGGCGATGTCAACGACGAACCGGCCGAGATCATCGTCGTCTTCGACAACCAACACACTCGGTGAGCTCAAACTCATGCTTTCTGCCCTTCCTCTCTACCCCCCCTATTCGACTCCGAGCTCGCCTCTGAGCTCGCTTCCACGCTCGCCGGTGAACCGGACACGATCGCGGGTAGCGTGACACGGAAACACGCCCCGCCCGTCGACGAGGCGGTGGCCTCCACCGAGCCGCCGGCTTCCTCGACGATCCCACGGACGATCGCGAGCCCGAGCCCGCTGCCGCCGCCGGCCGCCTTCGTCGTGAAGAACGGGTCGAAGATCCGGCGCAGATCCTCGCCGGGGATCCCCGGCCCCGCGTCGGCGACCTCGAAGCACACGACGGAAGAGCCCGCTGGACCATCGCACTCGGGCAGGATGCGCACCTCGAGCTCGCCGCCGCGGCTCTGGGCCTCGACGGCGTTCAAGCACAGATTGAACACGACCTGAAACAGACGATCGGAGTCGAGTGCGACGCGCACCCTCGCGGCGCCCTCGCACACGACGCTCGGCTCGATGCCGCGCCTCCTGCACTCCGGGCCCAGGAAGGCGACCACATCGTCGATGACGCGCCTGAGATCGCTGTCCGCCTGCTGCGGTCTCGGCGGCCGAGCGAGGGAGACGAGGCGAGAGACGACGCGCGTGATCCGCTCGGACTGTCGCGCGATGGTCTCCAGCTCGGCGCGCAGGTGCTCCGGGCAGCCGGGCAGATCGGCCGCGCGGCGCGCGCGGCCATGGATCACGTTCAGCGGCGATCCGATCTCGTGGCCGAGCGCGGTCGCCACCTGCCCCGCGGCGGCGAGCGCCTGCGCCTGCTGCAGCTTGCGCTCCCCGTTCACCCGCGCCGCCTCCTCCCGCACCGCGCGCTCCCGCGCCTCGCGGAGAGAGCAGGTCATCGTGTTGAACGCGCTCGCCAGGCGAGAGAGCTCCTCCGCGCCGCGCTCGGGCACGGCCGCGTCCAGATCGCCGCTCGCGACGCGCTCGGCCCCGGCGAGGATGGCCCGCGCCGGGAGCGCGACCGTGAAGCGCCCGACGAGCCCGGCGACGACCGCGCTGACCAGCAGCAGCACGACGCCGGTCACCGCGAGGCCGTGATTCAACGTCCTCTCCAGCACCTCGATATAGTGACGATCGCGCACCAGGACGGCGACCAGGGGCTGATTGGCGCTGCTCGGCCGGATGGAGACCGTGCGGAGCAGCACGGATTGCTCGGCCAGGCTGGCGGTCTCCTCGATGTCGCCGCCTTCACGGAACGCCCGGCGCGCGAGCTCCTCGAGGCGCGCTGCTTCGCGCTCGACTCCCTTCGTGATGAAGATCGCCTCACCTTCGCTGGTGAACGCGGCGATGCCAAGGATGCGCTCGGCGCTCGCGAAATCCTCTGCCCTCCGCCGGACGAGCGCGACGTCGCTGCGCTGCAGCGCGCTCTCGACGAACGCCTGAAGCAGGGTGGCGTAGTTGCGGAGCTCCGCCGTGGCCTCCTCCCGCAGGACCTGCTTGCGGTGCGCCGACGCGAAGATGCCATACAGCAGGATGGCCATCGCGATGGGGAGGACGAGAGACAACCAGAACTGGTGCGCGAGCCTCATCCCCCCCGGTCGGCGCTGGTGCTGCAGTACCATACGGCGATCCACCGCGACCCCCAGGGGACGCCCTCGCATTAACGCTCCGCGTCATAACGCGGCTGCATGTTCGTATTCGGGTATCTGGCGGGCTCATCCGCGTCGTTCGGCTCGTTGCCGCGTACTTTCGTACGCCTCACGCGCCTGCCTAACGGCTGAGCTCGTATCCCACGAATCTGCACCCCGCTTTGACAGCCACCGAGATGCGAAGCCCTCGAATTACATCACCATTCCACCTGAGCGGCAAGCGCAACCTCGAGCTCGACAGAGGCGCTCCTCTCACCACCTCGCCGCCACCTCGCCACACGAGCGCTCGGCGTCAGGTATTGCCTGAGCGCTGCTCAGGACCGGGCGGACTCCTTCGTGACATTCGTCACGCGACTGCGTGGAGGCTACGTAGATGACGTGGATGACGCCCGCGCGCGCTTCGCCGCCGGTGCGGCTCGTGCCGCCCGCGCGGCGCGCTTCGCCCCCCCGCCGCGCGCCGCGCTCACAACGAGCCGCTCTCCCCACCGCGAGATCGCCTGCGCCACCTCGCCGAATCCCCGCCCGGCGTCGGTCAGCTCGTACTCCACGCGCACGGGGGGCCCCGGCAGGACGCGCCGCACCACGAGGCCCAGCGCCTCGAGCTCCTTCAGCCGGCTGGAGAGCATCCGATCGCTGATCGCGTCGAGCCGCTCGCCGATCTCGCCGAAGCGCAGCGCCCCCTCCTCGAGCGTCGCAATGATGAGCCCGTTCCAGGGCTTCGCGAGCACGTCCATCGCGACCTGAAACTTCTCGCAGAGGTGCTGGCACGCGTGCTTCATGTGTCGTCCCAGACACCAGCATGACCTATCCACTTCCAAAAGGGAAGTGACTTGACATCGCGCAGTGCAGATTCATGATGCTCGCCGAACGGATGCTACTTCCCTTTCGGAAGCTACATCTTCTTTGCAAGGAGCATCGATCGTGACCACCGCCAAAGACCTGCTCTTCAGCCCCTTCGCGCTCGGCCCCCTCTCGCTGCCGAACCGCCTCGTGATGGCGCCGCTGACGCGCTGCCGCGCCGGCGAGGGCAACGTGCCGACCGAGCTCAACGCGCGGTACTACGAGCAGCGCTCCTCTGCGGGCCTCATCATCACCGAGGCGACGCAGGTCACCCCGGAGGGCGTCGGATATCTCCGCACACCCGGCATCCACACGGACGCGCAGGTCGCCGGGTGGCGGCTCGTGACGGACGCGATCCACCGGGCGGGAGGGCGCGGCTTCCTTCAGCTCTGGCACGTCGGGCGGGCGTCGCACCCCTCGTTCCAGCCGAACCGGCAGGCGCCCGTCTCGTCCTCGGCCATCGCCATCCGCAACGGCCACGCGTACACGCCCGAGGGCCCGCAGCCGTACGCGACCCCGCGCGCCCTGGAGACGGGCGAGATCGCCGGCGTTGTCGCGCGGTTCGAGGACGGCGCGCGCCGGGCCAAGGCCGCCGGCTTCGATGGAGTCGAGATCCACGCGGCGAACGGCTACCTCATCGACCAGTTCCTCCGGGACGGCGTGAACCAGAGGACGGATCGGTACGGCGGCTCGGTCGAGAACCGGGCGCGGTTCCTGCTCGAGATCACCGAGGCCGTGACCGGGGTGTTCGGCGCCGACCGGGTCGGCGTGCGGGTCTCGCCGCTGGCCGACTTCAACGACATGAGCGACTCCGATCCGAGGGCGCTCTTCGGCCACGTCGCCGCCGAGCTCTCGGCGCGCAAGGTCGTCTATCTGCACGTCGTGGAGCCGCTCTCGGGGCAGGCGCTCGACGCCGCGGCGCGGGTGACGCCCCTCCTCCGCGAGCGGTTCCGCGGCGCCCTCGTCGTGAACGGCGGCTACACGCTGGAGACCGCGGAGGCAGCGCTGCGGACCGGCGCGGCGGATCTCGTCTCCTTCGGCGCGCCCTTCCTGGCCAACCCCGATCTTCCGGAGCGCCTGTTGCGCCGCGCGCCGCTCAACGCGCCCGACGTCGCGACCTTCTACTCCGAGGGCCCGCGCGGCTACATCGACTACCCGCGCCTCGGCGAGGCCGCGGTGGAGCGCGCCAGCGCCGGCGCGCAGGTGGCCTGACGGCTCGAGGGCCCGAGGGCCTGATCTCATGATCCGATGGCCTGATCGGGCGGAGGCGGGCGGAGGTGGCGAGGAGCTCCCGCGCCGCCGCCCGTGATAGGCTCCCAGCCCGATGCCGGCCGCCCATCCGCTGCTCCCGAACGACGAGATCCCCACGGCGCCGCGCCCGGCGCGCTCGCCCGCGGAGGCGCCGTGAGCGCGGCCCCGGGCGACGTGAAGCGCATCGGGGCCGGCGAGCTCCGGGCGTTCATCCAGGACGCGGGAGAGCTCAAGAAGGGCACGCTGCTCTACGACGGCGGGCAGCTCCTGAACCTCGCGCGCTACGAGAACAAGCTGTTCTGCGACGCCAAGGGCTCCGGGGCCTCGCCTTACAAGGTGTCGCTCGTCTACAGCGACGCGCCGGCGCCCGCGTTCAAGGGGCGCTGCTCCTGCCCGGCGCGGACCTTCAACACCGCGTTCTGCAAGCACGCGGCGGCGCTGCTCGTCGCGTGGGCGCGCGCGCCCGAGTCGTTCGCCGTGAGCGAGGCGCCGCCGCCCGGCGCGCCGGGCGGGGACACCGCGCGCAAGAGCGTGAAGAAGGGCAGCGCGAACGCGCAGGCCATGATGAAGTCCGGGGTCGAGCAGGTCGGCACGCTCGTGCGCGAGCTCGGCGTGTCCGGCGTCGCGACGATCGGGGGCGACCGCATCGAGCAGATGGAGAAGCTCGCCGAGGCGCTCCGGGAGAACCGCCTCCGGCGCCTCTCGGCGCGCACGCTCGACCTCGCCGCGCTGCTCCGCGGGCAGGCCGCGGGGGGCCGGCAGGCCCGGGGCGCCCCCCGCGGCGCGCTGCCGGCGGTCGCCTACGCGAACGTGATGGCCGATCTCCTGCTCACCGCCCGCAAGCTCGAGAAGCACCTCGCGGGCGAGCCGCTCGACGACCGCCATGTCGAGGAGCTCGTCGGCAAGACGTGGAAGGCGTCCGACAGGAAGCCCGCCGGGGACCTCACGCTCGTCGAGTACGCCTTCTCGACGCGGACGACGAGCGACGATTTCGTCATCCGGGAGAGCCGCTTCATCGACCTCGAGTCGGGCCGCCACGTCAGCGAGAAGCAGATCCTCCCCGTGTTCCTGGCGAAGCGGACCGAGCCGAAGCGGAGCTTCGCCGGCGAGGTGCTCGCCGGGGCGCGGGCGACGACCTACCCGGGCTACCCGCCGCTCCGCGTCGACTTCAGCGATCTCGGCGACAAGCGCCCGCTCGACGCCGGCGCCCTCGAGGCCGTGCTCGCGCGGGCGCTGCCCGACGTCGGCGCGGCGCTCGCGGCGCTCCAGGAGCACCGCAAGGACGTCTTCGCGCCCGACCTCGTGCCCGTGGCGGTGCTCACCGACACGCTCTTCGCGCGCGGCGCGCGGCTCGCGGCGGTCGACGACAAGGGGGAGGCGCTCCACCTGCCCGACGACCCGGCGCTCGAGGAGCGGCTCGCCGGCGCGCTCCGCGACGCGCGGCTCCGCGCGCTGCTCGGGGACATCGGCATCGACGCCGCGCTGCCCACGCTGTGGCCGCTCGCCGCCGTCGTCGAGGGGCCGCTCGGCCTGGAGCTGCGCGCTGTCCTCGATCAGGGCGCCGCGCAGGGGAGCGCGGCGCGGGGCGGGCCGCTCGAGGGCTCCGCGTGGAACGCCGCCGCCCGCGAGGCGGGCGCCTCGCCCGCGGCCATCGCGCTCGGCGAGGTCCGCGAGGAGCTCGCCGAGGCGCTCGTCACGGGCCTGACCGGGCTCAGCGCGCGCGCGACGGACCCGCTGGCCGCGCGGCTGCGCGACCTCCGCCTCGAGAAGCAGGCCGCGCTGCTCCAGGCGCTGCCGCAGCGGCCCGAGCCGGCCGATCGGCTCGACGACTTCATCAAGCTCTACCAGGTGCTCGAGATGGCGCTCGTCCGCCTGGCCGGCGCGACGCAGATCGACCGCGCCTCGACCGAGCGCGTGCCGACCTACGAGAGCGTCGCGGTGGCGCGGCCCGACGAGACGCTCTCCCCGGACGAGGTGGCGCGGCGGCGCGCGGCGGGCGCGATGAACCGCTACGTCGCCGCGGTCCACCACGCGCGCTACTACGCGTCGCTGCCGGCGAGCGAGCTCGTGGCGAGCATCTTCCCGATCTGGGCGGACGGCACCGCGACGCCGACCATCGCGAGGACGTTCGCGCCGCTCGGGGCCGAGGCGATCGCCGCCGCGGAGAAGGCGCTCACGGTGAAGGCGGGCCGCGTGGCGAAGCTGACGGCGGTGCGGGTGCTGCAGGCGGTCGTGCTGCACGGCGGCCCGGCCCGCGCCGAGGCCACGGCGATGCTCGGCAAGGTCGCGGAGCACGCGAAGGACGCCGGCCTGCGGGCGCTCGCCCGCGACGCGCTGGACGTGATCGACGCTGCGCCGTCGGGCGGGCCGGGGAACGACGCGGTGCGCGCGCGGCGCGCCGCGCGGCTCGGGCGCGTGCACGAGCTCGCGAAGGCGCTGGGCGCCGCGCCGACCAAGGAGGAGCGGCTCGAGGCGCTGAAGGCGCTCTCCGAGCTCGGCGATCTCGCCGCGCTGCCGGCCTTCCGCCGCGCGTTCTACGCCGACGCCTCCCGCGAGGTGCGCGAGGAGGCCGCCTACGCGCTCGCGCAGCTCGGCGACGTCGAGATGGTCGAGACCTTCGTGCGGATGCTGGCGAGCCGGGGCGTGGACGAGCGGGAGGCGAAGATCGCCGCGTACGCGCTCGGCTTCCTCGGCGATGTCCGCGGGCTGAGCGAGCTGCTCTCGGCCTACGCCGACGGATACAAGCCCGGCATCGTGGCGGACGCGATCCGCGCGTTCGGCCCCGTGGCGCTCACGCCGCTCGTGGACCTCATCGAGGCGCGGCCGGAGCTCGCGAAGCGCGCGGCGGCCCTCGACGCGCTGAAGAAGATGGACGACACAGCGGTGGCGGCCTGCCTCGTCGAGCGGATCGAGGCGCGGCGCGGCGACGCCGATCTCGCCGACAAGGCGCCGCTCTACCTCAAGCTCGCGGACGTGCACGCGCACAGCCGGCGCGAGGTCGCGACGGCGCTCATCTCGGCGCTCTCGAGCGCCCCCGGCAAGGAGGCGCAGGCGGCCGTCAAGGCGGCGCAGAAGGCGCTCGGCGTCGTCAAGCGCAGCAAGTAGCCGGACGTCGCCCGGCCGCCCCCGCGACACCGCGCCTGAAGGCGCGACACGCGCTGTCTCTCGGAGAGCGTGAGTGCGCGCGCCGCGCGGGGCGCCCCTCACCACGACAAGGACCGGAAAGCCGATGTGTTTCGCTACGGTAGCTCCACAAGTCTCCAGTATTTGTTGAGCGCCGCCATGAGCTCGACGAAGCTGAGGAACGTGACCGGCTTGAGGAGATAGCCAGCCACGTTGAGGTTGTAGGCTCCCACCTTGTCGCGATCGTCGTTCGATGTGGTCAACACGACGACCGACGTGGCCCCGAGCTCAGGATCGGCCCGCAGCTCGCGCAGGAACTCGATCCCGTTCATCTTGGGCATGTTCAGGTCGAGCAGGATGAGGCGCCGCTCGGCCGGGACGACGCCGCTGCGCAGCATCTCGAGGGCCTCGACGCCGTTCCCGGCGACCCAGAGGGGATTCGAGATGTTGTTCCGCTTGAACGCCCGGCGGACGTTCATCACGTCGACCTCGTCGTCTTCGACGAGGAGGATGTTCAAGAGTTTTTCTTCGACGTCCATTGTCTCCTAGGTTCTCATTGGCGAGATGGACGTGAACGTCAACTCCCGGCGAGGCGACCGCGCCAGTCAGGTGCGATAGGGGCGGAGTCGATGCGCGCCGGTCGGTCAGCTCGCCCGCGGCCGCTGGCGCCAGAGCGTCATCAGCACCCGTCCGACCTGGACCACGCGACCGACCCGCCCTTTCGGGCTGGTGTCCGCCGGACGGAACGGCTCGGTGCGGTAGCTCGCGCTCGGGGGCGGCGCCTCGCGGGGGACGGCGGACTCAGCCGGAGCCGCGGAGACGGACGCCGGCCCGAGGCGCTTGTCGAGGTGGACCTCGACCGCCTCGCCGACCAGGTTGCTCATGTCGCGGTCGTTTTCGATGCAATGGAGCAGCAGCCGATCCGCGAGCGGATCGGGCAGGTAGACGGTGACCGCGCGCCGGGAGCGGCCGTCGTTGCCGAGGAGCACCGGCGGGCCGGCGTGCGGCTCCGAGGTGGTGGCGAGCGCCTGGGGCGCGGCGGCGGCGCTGGCTGCCTGCGGCGCCGTCGCCGCGAGCGGCTCGGCGCCTGGCCGCGCCTCCGGCGCTCGCTCCTGCGGCGCCTCCTGCGCTCGCTCTCGCTCCTGCCGCGCCTCGACGGGCTTCTCGCCGTCGTGCGCGCGCTGATCGGCGGGCCTCGACCTCACGACGTCGACCGCCGCTTTGCCGCCTTCGCCCCCCGCGACGAACGCGTCGGCCTTTTCAGGCGACGGCGGCTTTCGTAGCGAGACCGCGACTTGCTTTTTGGCCATGATGAAGCTTCTCCAGTTCTTCGAGAAGGTGGGTGATCTCTCTGGCCGCGGCGTCCCGCGGCGCGTAGCCCGTCACCCCTTGCCCGCAGGCGAGGGACTCCTGGTAGGCGATGCGATAGCCGAGCTCCGTGGAGAGCACCGGCAGGCCCGACGTCTCGAGCACCGCGCGCGCCGATTTGCCGAGCGCCGTGCGGCCTTGCTTGCGCGTGATGAGGATGCAGCCCTTGAGCGCGCTCCGCAGCGCGGCGGCCTCGCGGAACACCTCGAGCGCGGCGGTGAGGGCCCAGGCGTCCGCGGCCGTGGGGCCGCAGGGGTAGACGGCGATGTCGGCGACCATCAGCGCCGATCGCGCGATCTCGCCGTGGCGTGGCGGACAGTCGATGATGGTGAGGTCGTACGCGGCGGCGACTTCCGGCAGCTGTCCCGGCTTGTGCATCGAGGCGCCCATGGCCATGACGGTCGGCGTATCGTGCCCCGCCTCGGCGGCCACGTCGCCCCACGTGCGGACGGTCCCCTGGGGATCGGCGTCGACGAGCAGCACACGCCGGCCGCTCGCCAGCGCGGCCACGGCGAGGCTCACGGCCGTGGTGCTCTTGCCGATCCCACCTTTCTGTCCGGTGAGCGCGATGATCATGATAGACCCCCCTAGCAGAACCTTCGCCGGGCGGTCCACTTTCTTGCGAGCGCGGACAGGGCTTCTACCGAGCCGTCCTGGGGGGAATTCCCGACGGGGACGTTGATTTCTCGGTTCTGTCGGCGGGTTGGCCGGCACATCGCAAGAGGTGGTTCAGCTCTCTATCCTGCGGGAGCGTCTCGACGTGGCGGTGTCGTCGACGCGCAGGGTAGGATGCATCGATGTCAATCACCTTCGCCGTGTCCGATGTCGATCGGCCGCAGCAGCTCATGCAGGTGCTCGATCGCGCCAAGGCCATCCCGAGCCTGCTCGGCGGGGGTGAGCGAGCCGCGCCGGGGCAGCGGCGAATGCTCTGGGGCAGGCCGCGACCTCCCGTGGTGCGCGTCGAGGCGTTCTCGTCGAGCGACGCGCCGCTGGTCTCCGCGACCGACGCCCACGCGCTCGCGCAGGCGGCGCACGACGCGTTTTACCTTCACCACCCGCTGGTTCTGTCGCCGGATGCCGTGTGGCTCTGCCTCGCGCAGGGGTTCGCCCACCATGTCGCGCTGAACGCCGAAGCGCTGCGCGGGAGGTTCGTCCGTCATCAGGGGAAAGAGAAGCTCGTCATCGTTCGGCCCGACTTCTTCCTGGGCCAGCCCAATCCATGGCCCGAGGCGTTCACCGCGTTCTCGGAGCAGATCGCCGCGCACGTCGGCCGCCTGCGCGACCTGATCGTGGCCGACTTCTCGACGACCGGCGCCGTGGAGCGCGCCGCCTCGGAGGTCGTCCTCATGGACGCGTTCCAGCCCTACTTCGAGTACGAGATGCTCTGTGGTTGCGGCATCCCTGCGATCACGCTGCTGGGCAGCGCCGACGACTGGAAGAGCGTTCGCCGGCGCGCCGCGATGCTGTCCGAGTTCGGCCTCGAGGCCTGGACCGACGCGCTCCTCCCGGTGCTCGACGAGGTCGTCCGCACCGCCGAGGGGCACGTCGACCCAGGCTTCTGGCGCTCGTTCTTCCGCTACCAGAGCGGCTCCGGGCCGAGCGAGCTGACCGGCTGGATCCTCGTCCTCTTTCCGTACCTCAAGACGTTCGATCGGAACGGCGAGCGCATCGAGCCGAACCCGTACTTCGGCCGGTGGGAGCAGGCGCTGCGCGCCGCGGAGAAGCGCACGGACTGGAGTTTCAAGCCCGAGGGACCGAGCCTCCTGCAGATCCCGAGCTCGATCTCCAGCGCCCCCGTCAGGTTCGTCGATGTGCGCGACCGCACGGAGCACCCGTTGCGCTTCGTCGCAGGGCTCTTCGGCGTCACGCAGGAAGCCACGACCGGCGCGCTCGCACCCGAGTTCGGCTGGGCGATCGTCCATGACGACGGCGGATCGAGCGCCCCGGCTACAGGTTCTCCGGTTTGAAGAGCCTCCGGTAGCTGACATTGCGACCGGACACCATGAACACCCCGTCGCCGCGGTAGTGGACGGTCGTCGGATAGCGCGGCGATGTCGCGACGTGCGCCTTCACCACCTCGAAGACGAACAGGCTGAAGCGCTTGACGGCGCTCGTGTCGACGAGCTTGCACTCGAAGCTCGCATAACACTCGGCGATGAGGGGCGCGCCGACCTTCGTCGCCTCGACGGCGGTGAGCCCGAACTGCTCGAACTTGTCGACCTCGGATCCGTGGCTGTTCCCTATCCCGATGACGGCGCGCACGAGATCGACGGTGGGCACGTTGATCACGCACTCCTTGCTGCGCCGGACCATCTCATGGCTATCGTTCTGGTCCCAGATGAAGCACCCCACGAGGGACGGCTCCTGCATCATCACCATGTGCCAGCCCATCGTCATGATGTTCCGCCGGCCCTTGTGCGCAGAACTCACCAGCACCACAGGACCCGGCTCCAGGAAGCGCCGGACGTTCGCGACCGGAAAATCAGCCTTCTTGTAGGTCTTCATGCGATCACCCGTGCTGGCGAGATCAGAGCTTGCGGTACATCCACACGCTGGGGATCTCGATGTCGAACCCCGCCTTCCGGTACGCGCGTCGCGCCGGAGCGTGGCTCGGATCGCCGCCGGTGCCGACGGTGGCGACCTTCATCCCCGCCTGCTTCAGGCGCGCCGCCGCGAACTCGTACATCGCCGTGCCGATCCCCTTGCCGGCCTGCGCGGGGTCGACGGCATTGAGGCCGATCTCGCCGACAAGCGTCTCCGGAGCGAGCCGAAGCGCCACGAAGCCGACGACCTCGTCGCCGGATCGCGCGACGTACAGCTCCCAGCCCGAGTCGGCCGCCATCAGCGACGTCAGCAGCCCCTCGTGCGCTTCGTCGTCTCGCCGCTGCGCCAGCTCGTAGAGATCGTCGCCGAGAATCGAGCGGAACGACGCGAACACGGGCGCGAAGGCCGCGCGCCGGATGTCCTGAAGGCGAGCCGCGTCCTCGGAATGGGCACGGCGGAAATGGAGCTCATGCAATTGGCTTTCCTCCTGTAGGGCGCCACGCACGAGCATGGCGCTTGTGAAGCTTCATGCGGACTCACCCTCACGAGAATTCCGCGATTTGAACGACGCGAAATATCCACGGAGCCACTTCATCCTCGAGCTCTCGGCCCATCCCATTGCGTTCATGGCGCGCTCGATGGCGTCGAATTGCCCTTGGTCGACCGGGAGATCGAGGTCGCCGACCCAGTCGATGACGAACTCCATGGCGAGCCCCCACTCCCCGTACCGGTGAACCCAGTCGTGCGCATCACGGAAGCGCTCTGGGGGGAGCACGCCCTTGAAGGACTCAAGCGCGACAGCGCACAAGGCTTGGATTTCTTGTTTCGTGAGGTCGACTACCATGTGCTCCCCGAGTGCGTCACGTTCGCGGCGCCTTACTGGGCACACAGGCGCAATTGGTGCCGTCCGTGAACGGGAACCTGAACCGCGGACCACCCCAGTTCTGGCAGCTTCGTCGATCGGGGAACCATTTCTCGATCGCCATCACATGGCTGTCTTCGGTGCGTACGAGCTTCATCTGCTTGGCGTCGATCCCCGGCCCCCTCTCCGACGGGATCGGTCGCATCACCCGTGCGGTAGTCGATCGGTCTCATCGTAGACGCAGCGCCTCCTCGTCCTGTTGAATGTAACCGTTCACGGATGAGCACGCCAGGCTGGGTTCGCGAGGAGGACGGATGGATGGATGGATGGACGTGGGGCGGCTCCTCGTCCCCGACCTCATCCGATGGAAAGGGCTCTTCACACCCAGCCGTCGTGATCCAGGACGTGCGTGCAGAGGATCGGCCTAGCGACGTGCCGGTGCCCGAGCAGCCCCTCGATCGTCCGCGACTCCTGAGCAGCCTCGTGGAGGTGCGTGGCGAACCGATGCCGGAGGTCGTGGCCGTGGACCCGCTTCCAGAGCGTTGCCTCGAAGGGCTCGACCCCGCAGGGCGTCCCAACGAAGTTCATCTCACAAGCTCGGCTTACCCCTCGTCCGCCTTGCCCTCCTCCGGTCGGTCGTCCTCGACACAGACAGCCGGCCCAGTTTACCTTGCACGAAAGATGATGAGCACCGTGAACGCTCCCGGTTCCCCGGGCCTCGCCGCGAGCTACATGAGGGCTGTCCGGAGCGCGCCTTTCGCCGTGATCGAGTGCGCGGGGAACCTCGACGAGCTCGTGGTCGCCGAGTGGAACGCCGAGGCAGAACGCATCTTTGGATATACCGCTGACGAAGCGGTGGGCCGCCGCCTCGCGGACACGATCGTGAGCGAGCCGGACGCCAGGACCTTCGGGCGTTCGCTCGGGCAGGAGAGCGCCCCGCACCGCTTCACCCATGCCCGCAAGGACGGGCGCGCCGTCGTGTGCGAGTGGCGGTATGCGCCCGTGCTCGACGACGGCGGCGAGCCGATCCGGCTGCTCTGCTTCGGGCAGGACGTCACGGAGCAGGTCAAGGCCGTCGAGAAGTTCAAGGAGGGCGACATGATCCTCCGGGCCATCCTCGGCACCGTGGATACGGCCGTGACCCGGATGGATCGGGATGGAGTCACCACCTTCCACGAGGGCAAGACGCTCCAGTCCCTCGGCCTCAGGCCGGGCCAGTTCGTCGGACTGAACGTGTTCGACGAGCCTCCCGCGCCGATGGACATGGAGCCAATGCGAAGGGCGGTCCGGGGCGAGTTCGTCCGCACCCGCGTCGAGGCGTTCGGGATGGCCTGGGAGACGTGGCTCATCCCGCTGACCGACGAGCGCGGGGAGCGCAACGGCGCGGTCAGCTTCACGCTCGACGCCACGGAGGCGTTGCTCAGGGAAACCGAGCTGAGGGCGCGGCTCGAGCTCATCGAGCGCCAGCAACAGGTGATCCGCGATCTGTCGACGCCGATCATCGAGGTCTGGGACAGCGTGCTGACCCTCCCGATGGTGGGCGTCGTCGACAGCAGGAGGGCCGCCGACGTGATGGACGACCTCCTGGCCGCCATCGTGGACAAGCGGGCCCGCTTCGCGATCCTCGACCTCACCGGCGTCGAGGTCGTCGACACGAAGACAGCGAGTTATCTCGTCGAGCTCATCCGCGCCATCCGGCTCCTGGGCGCCGAGGGGGTCATCACGGGCATCCGGCCCAACGTGGCGCAGACGATGGTCTCGCTCGGGCTCGATCTGTCGGGCATCGCGACCGTCGGAAACCTCCGCGCGGGCCTGAAGCTCTGCATGCGGCGCGTGGCAGCGGACGGCGCGGCGCCGCCCGGCGCGCCGCCGCGCGCCCCCGGGGGCGCGGCGCCGAGGCTCCCGGGAAGCGGCGGGCGCTGAGGTCCAGGACGCGAGGCGGGCCTCGGAGGTCGGGTAGATCGCGGTGGCCTGCGGAAGTTCACCTTTGCGTCGGCAATCCCAGGCCCGTAAGGAACGGCGGACAGGCACCGCGCGCGCGGCGCCGTGGAGACGCCGATCGTGACCACCCACCCCCGCAGCCCCAGGAGCGGCGGCGAGCGCCCCGGGAGCCCTCGCCTCGCCGAGCGCCCCCCCGTCGCTCGCCGCCCCCTCCTCGTCGCTCGCCGCGCCGCCCTGGCGCTCCCCCTCGCGCTCGCCGCCGCCGCGCCCGCCGCGTGCGCCCCTCGGGGCGCCGCATCGCCGCTCCCCGCCGACGCGCCGCTCCCCGCCGCGTTCTCCGCCGCGCTGGAGGCCGAGATCACGAGCTCCGCCGCGGCCGCGCCGTACCTCGACGCCCTCGACCGCGCCGTCGGGGCGCCGAGCGAAGGCGGCGCCCTCGCCACCGTGATCGCGTCGCTCGACGCGCTCGTCTTCGGCGCCGGCACCGCGGGCGGCCCCGATCCCGACGCCGCGGCCATCGCCTTCCGCTCGCGCGAGGCGCTCCCCGAGGTCGCCCGCCGGCTCCAGCGCGCCTGGGCGTTCGCGGACGTCGACGGCCGCGGCGCGCCGGAGATGCCGTTCGTGCGCGGCGCGCTCGCGAGCGCCCTCCACCGCATCGCCCTGTTCGTCGGCGACGAGGCCGCGGCGGCGACCTGGAGCGCGCGCCGCGGCTGCGCGGGCGAGGCCGCCCTCGTCGGCCCGCTCGACGCGGCGCCCCTCCACGGCCTCGCCCGGCCGTCCCCCGTGAGCTCCGCGCCGGGCGCGCCGCTCGCCAGGGCCTACCCGGGGCTCGCGCCGTTCGCGCAGAGCGCCTCGCCCGTCGTCGTCCGCGCCGACGCGTGCGCCATCGACATCGACGCGGTGAGCGCCCTCCAGGGGACGCGCGCCGTGGTCGTCGACCTCCACAACCCGATCGCCCAGCGGGTGAGCCTCGCGCTCGCCTCGTCGTCCGCCGCCGTGCTCGAGGTGGGCGGCGTGCCCGCCCTCCAGCGCGACTACGCGGCCGGCGGCGCGCAGGTCACGCGCCTCGCCACGGTCGAGGCCCAGCCGGGGACGCTGCGCGTCGTCGTGCGCGTGGCGCAGAAAGGCGACGGCGACGCCATCGAGCTCACCGCGTGGGGCGAGAACGGCCTTCCGCTCCGCGCCCGCGCGCCGCGCCCCGGCGCCGCCGCGACCGCGTCCGCGTCCCGGCCCGCCGCCGTCAGCCTGGCGCCGGCCCCGGCGTCGCGCGGCGCCGCGGACCAGCGCCCGGGCGCGGCGAGCGTCGAGGTCGCGGCCGCGGCCCTGCTCGCGCTCGGCGACGCGCGCGCGGCCGAGCACCTCCTCGACCCGGACGGCGACGGCGGCCTCCGCCAGAGCGACGCGCGCTCGCCGGCCGCCGCGCCGCCTCCGGCCACCGCCGCGCCGCGCTCGCCGCGCCTCGACCTGCTCTACGCGAGGGCCATCCGCCGCGTGGGCGATCTCCCCGAGGCCGAGGTCGTCGAGCGCACCCGCGCCGCCGTCGATCGCGTGCTCGCCGCGTGGCCCGCGTCGTGGGAGGCGCGCCTCTACAAGGCGGAGCTCGCCGAGCGCCGCGGCGGCCGGGGCGAGGGCACCATGGACGCCCTCCGCGAGCTCGGCGTCCGGGTCGCGCCACCGGGGCCGGCCGGCCCGAGCGCGCCCGCCGTCGCCGACGCCGATCGCATGGTCCTCGCGGAGCTCGCGGTGGTCGCCCGCCGCGCGAACGTCACCGACGTCGCCGAGGCCGCCTACGCGAAGCTCGCCGCGGCCGCGCCCGGCTCGACGCTGCTCGCCGTCGTCGACGACCGCATCCACGGCCGCGCCGGCGTCGACGCGGTGAAGGCCGCCTGCGAGGGCGGGCTCGATCGCTCGAGCGCCGCGTGCCTCGGCGCGCTCCTCGACGCGAGCGACCGCGACGCGGTCCTCGCCGAGATCAAGCGGCTGCGCCGGCTCCGCCGCGCGCCGGACGCCCTGCGCGAGGTCGAGCTCCGCGAGCGCGTCGCCCGCGGCGACCTGCGCGGCGCGCTCGCCGTCTACGATGCCATGCCGCCGGGGCAGCGGGCGATGCTCGAGGCGCTCGGCCTCGCCGCCGGCCGCGGCGACGCCCGCGCCGTGCGGGGCCGCCTCGCCCGCGACCGCGCGACGGCGCGCGACACCCCCGCCGGGATCGGCCCCATCACCCGCGCCCTCGGCCTCGCGCCGGACCCGGCGCCGGCGCTCGAAGCCGAGGGCCGCAAGCTCGTGCTGGAGGACCAGAAGAAGGCGTTCCTCCCCGGCGCCGCGACCGCGGTGCTCCGCCACGTCGAGCGGTTCACGATCTCGCCCGACGGGCTCGTCCACTACGTCACGTACGACCTCCGCCGCGTCTCCGGCACCACGGACGTGGCCCAGGGCGCGGCCACCTACGGCCCGCTCATCGAGGGCCGCGCCATGCCGCGCCTCCTGCGCCGCCGCATCCACAAGCGCGACGGCCGCATCCTCGCGCCCGACGCGGCGTCGAACGCCGCGCAGGACCAGAGCGACCTCTCCCAGCTCGAGCAGGGCGACTACATCGAGCAGGTCACCGAGGGCCACGCGCTGCCGGGCGACGGCGGCCAGCTCGTCATCGACACGTGGGACCTGCTCCCCGAGCGCACGAGCGTCCGCGAGGCGACGATCGAGGTCAGCCGCCCGACGTCGCTCCGGCTCGCGCTCTGGTCGCACCCGCTGCTCGGCGCCGCGGAGCAGCGCGCCGAGGGCGCCTCCACCGTCAGCGTCTGGCGCATCAAGGACCAGCCGCCGCGGCGCATGGAGGACGGCGTGCCTCGCGTGGAGATGGGCGTCGGCGTCAGCCTGGGGACGCAGACCTGGGACCACGTGGCCGCGGCGCTCGACGAGAACATCCGCGCGCTCGAGGACCGCGATCCGTACATGACCCGCTGGGCGCGGGAGGCCGCGGGCGCCGACCGCACGCCGTCGCCCGCGCTGCTCGAGCGCGTCGTCGCGGCCGCGGGCAAGGCGATCAAGGTCGCCGGCGGCGCCGAGCTCTCGGACATGGCGGCGCTCCTCGGCGGCGGCCCGCAGCGCACGACGGCGCGCGCGATGATCGAGCTCGGCCAGGGCAGCCGCTCGTGGGTCGTCTACCGCGCGCTGCGCGAGCTCGGCGTGCGCGCCGATCTCGCCATCGCCGAGACCGAGCCGTTCAGCTCGTCGGCGGACTTCCCGCCGCACGCGGGGCGCTTCCGCCACCCGCTCGTGATCGCCCGCCTTCCGGGCGGCGACGTGTGGATCGACGCCGACGTCGAGGGCCCGCCGCTGCCCCCCGGCCGCATCAGCCCCGAGCTGCGCGGCCGCGCCGCCATGCTGCCGGGCGGCGAGCTCGTCACCGTGGCCGGGACGAGCGGCGAGACCGGCGACGAGGTCGACCTCCGGCTGGCGGTCGACGTGCAGGGTAACGCCACGGGAACGTTCACGATCCTGCTGCACGGGCGGGCGGCGCAGGCGCTCTCGGAGGCGTTCGAGACCGTGGTGGGCACGGCGCGGCGCGAGATGCTCCGGGGCGTCGTGCTCGGCTGGCTCCCGTGGGCCGACGTCGAGGACGTTGTCGTCTCGTCGACGGAGGGCTCGTGGGAGGTCGCGCTCCGCGCCGCCGTGACGATCCACGGCTTCGCGCAGCCGGTGGGCAAGGACGCCGCGGCGTGGACGCTGCCGGGGCTCGAGCCGGTGCACCTCGTGTTCCCGCGCGCGTACACGAGCACGCTCGGCGCCTCGTACGCCTCGCGGGGGGCCCGCAAGAGCGCGCTCGCGATCGAGACCGCGCTCCAGTACCACGTGCGCCGCAGGATCGAGCTGCCCGAGGGCTACGCGGTCACGCGCGCGCCCGAGGGCGTGCGCGTCGAGCACGCGGGGCTCGCGGCGTCGCGCAAGGGCAGCTACGGCGCGGCGATCGAGGAGGACTTCGCGCTGAGCTTGCCGACGGGGACGGTGTCGATCGACGAGTACAAGGCGTTCGTCGAGCGGGTGCAGGCGGTCGACAGCGGCTTCATGGCGGGCATCCGGGTGGCGCGGCCGGCGGCGCCGGCGCGGCCCTCTGGCGGCGCGCAGGGGCCGGGCGCTGTCGGCGGCGCGCGGCCGCAGGCGCCGGAGAAGCGGCCGCAGGCGCCGGAGAAGAAGCCGTGAGCCTCGACGTCCGCGAGTCGGTCCCGCTGGCCCCGCTCACGACGCTCGGCGTGGGCGGGCCGGCGCGCTACTTCGCCGAGGCCGCCGATGAGGCCGCGGTGGTCGAGGCGTTCCGCTTCGCCGAGGCCCGCGGCGTGCCGCTCTTCGTGCTGGGCGGCGGCTCGAACCTGCTGGTCGCCGACCGGGGCGTCGACGCGCTGGTGCTGCGCGTGCGCGTCCGCGGGATCGAGCTGCTGCGCGGGCGCGGGGAGGAGGGCGGCGGGGAGGCCAGCAGCGGGGAGATCGGCGGCGGTGCGGAGGCCGGGCGCGCCCTCGTGCGCGCGGGGGCGGGCGAGGCGTGGGACGACCTCGTGGCGCGCTCGGTCGCCGAGGGCTGGGCGGGCGTCGAGTGCCTGTCGGGCATCCCGGGCGACGTCGGCGCGACGCCGATCCAGAACGTGGGCGCGTACGGCCAGGAGGTCGCGGAGACGATCGTCGAGGTCCGGGCGATCGATCGCGCGACGGGGGCGGCCGTGGTCCTCTCCGGTGCGGACTGCGGCTTCGGCTACCGCGACAGCCGGTTCAAGCGCGCGTGGCGCGGGCGGTACGTCATCACGGCCGTCACGTTCGCGCTGCGCCCGGGGGGCGCCGCGGCGGTGCGCTACCCCGAGCTCCAGCGGGCGCTCGCCGCGTCCGCGGGGGGCGCCGCGCCGCCGCTCGGCGAGGTGCGCAGCGCGGTGATCGCGCTCCGCCGCGGCAAGTCGATGGTGCTCGATCCGGCGGACGAGAACGGCCGGAGCGCGGGGTCGTTCTTCATGAACCCGACGCTCGCTCCCGGCGCCGCCGCCGGCGTCCTCGCACGCATCGAGGCAGCGGGCGTGCTCGCGCCCGGCGAGGCGATCCCGCGGTATCCGGCGGACGGCGGCCGGGTGAAGCTGTCCGCTGCCTGGCTGATCGAGCGCGCCGGCTTCGCGAAGGGGACACGCCACGGCGCCGCGGGCATCTCGACGCGCCACACGCTCGCGCTGGTGAACCGCGGCGGCGCCACGGCGGAGGAGCTGCTCGGCCTGGCGCGGCGCGTGCGGCGCGGCGTGCTCGATCGGTTCGGCGTGGCGCTCTCGGCCGAGCCGGATCTGGTGGGATTTGCGCCCGGTGAGATCGACGATCTCGTCGGCGGCGCCCACCTGTAAGAGGGGCCCCGGGCGACCGAGGGCCCCTCCTCGACAGCTCACCGCCCGGCGTCGTGGAGCATGCCCTTGATCGCCCAGCCGCTGTCGACCTGGCGCGGGTACAGGTCGCCGACGAAGTGCGCGCCGTGCATCAGCCAGATGCCGACCTGGCCGTTCGTGTGCCGCCAGACGATGTCGTCGCGGCGATCGTGATCGAAGTCGCCGACGCCCTGCACCTGCCATGCGAGGTCGCCGGGCCCGTGCGCGTTGTTGTACGAGGGCGAGTCGAAGCCCTGCTCGCCGCCGAACCAGATGGCGAGCTGGCCACTTTCGTCCCGCCACAGGATGTCCGAGCGCAGGTTGCCGTCGAAGTCGCCGATGGCCTGCACCTTCCAGAAGAGGCTCGGGTCCTGGCCGCCGGGGTAGGCCTCGCCGACCCGCGTCCCGCCCGACATGAACCAGAGGGCGACCTGGCCGTTCGTGTTTCGCCACAGGATGTCCGAGCGCGCATCACCGTCGAAGTCGCCGATGCCCTGCACCTTCCACGCGTTGTCGACCGGCGCGGGCTGGTTGTTGTAGCCGGGATAGGCGGCCTGAGCGGCGTCGCCCTTGAACCAGATGGCGAGCTGGCCGTTGGCGTCGCGCCACAGGACGTCCGAGCGCCCGTCGCCGTCGAAATCGCCGACGCCAGCCACCTTCCAGAAGAGGCTCGGGTCCTGGCCGCCGGGGTACGCTTGACCGACGACGGCTCCGCCATCCATGAACCAGATGGCGACCTGACCATTGATGTGTCGCCAGAGCACGTCGCTCTGGCCGTCGCCGTCGAAGTCTCCGGAGCCCTGGATCTTCCAGGAGAGGCTCGGGTCCTGGCCGCCGGGATAGGCCTCGCCGACGATGTCGCCGCCGTCCATGAACCAGATGGCCACCTGGCCATTGGTGTGCCGCCACAGCAAGCTCGTGCTGGCCGAGCAGGAGCACGTGTCGCCGTGGCCGCTGCACTCGTTCGAGGGTGACGACGGGCACATGTGCGATTTGATCCAGTCGAACTCGGAGCCTGTCGTGACCCCCTTGCTGACCCAGCCATGGCTCACCGTCCACGTGTTCATCGAGTGGACGGCGTAGAGCCGGCTCGCCTCGACGTTCAAGACGGCCCCGCCCGAGTCACCACCGCAAAGGACCTGGTCGTTGAAGCGCAGGATGTCGTGGCCGTCCTCGTACCCGCCGACCTCGGCGGTGTCGAAGTTCAGCGTGCCGAAGGGGGTGCTGCAATCGGCGCCCGTGCGCCCGAAGCCGGCGATCGTGACCCTCGAGCCCTCTGCGGGGTGATCGCTGGCCACGACGAAGGGCTTCACGTGCGCCGGCGCGACGCCATTCAGCTTGATGACCGCGACGTCATGCTCGATCTGCCTCTCGGTCCATGACGGGTTGTAGTCCGGCTGGATCTTGGCCACGCCGCTCAGCACGCGCGGGCGCGCGCCCGGGGTGGCCGGGTCGGGGCGAAAGGTCACCGTCGCGTCCGTGGAGCAGCCGTTGTCGCCGACGTAGCCCTCCTCGCAGAAGCAATGCGCGGCGGTGAGGACCGTGTCCGCGGCGATGACCATGCCCGAGCAGCTCCCCTGCGAGCTCGACACCTTCACCATCGCGAGCAGATCGCTGGGCCCCGCCGGCGTCGGGTCGACGATCGGCGATGCGACCTCAGCCGTCTCCTCGAAGTCGCCCGCCCCGCCGGGGTCGGCCGCGCAGGCGGCCAGCGACGCCGCCAGCAAGGGATACAGCAAGCGCCGTAGACGAACATGCTCTTGAGTCATCGATTCAATCATCATATCGCTACCCTCCTTTTCGCTTCGCCCGCCGCGGTGGCGCGCGAAGGGGACACGCATCGGTTGCTGCTCTGGTGCGCGCTCGCGCCCCCGGTCTTCGGAGGGCGTTCAGCGGGCCTCTTCAGCAACGCTTCGCTCTTCCGCCTTCAGCAACACACGTGCCGGGGCAGGGACGCGCCCGCCCTCGCGGTTCGTCGATGCGCAGGAGCGGGAAGTGCGCTTCTTCCGGCCCCCTCGCGAGCCCGTCGTCCCGAGCGAGGTGTCGCCCCGGGAGGACCAGGTGTCTCCTCGACAGAGACAGGGCGAGTGGGGCATCGCGCCAGGATGCGGAGCTCCAGCGCGACGGATCTCTGCTCTTCCAGCACGAACGCGCCGCGCCCACGCAGAGGCGAGGTTCGGATCGGGACCTCAGGCCGCCACGCCGAGGGCAGCCGGCGCCTGGGCGTGGTACGAGCGCCCCGTGATCGCGGGGGAGAGCGCGGTCGTTTTCCTGCGCTGCAGCGCGAACGACTCGCCGTTCAACCCGCGCTGCGCCCGCTGCGGGGAGCCGCTCTCGGAGGAGCCGGAGGCGCCAGCTGCGAGCAACCTGGATCTCTCGTACGAATCATCGCATACCAGGAAGCGCCCGACTGGGCATAACGCTCGACCAGCCAGCGGGTAGGTCGACGGCGCATGGACTGGGCGTTCGGCTGCGAGACGCCAAGGCTTCGAGATCAGGGAGTTGGTTGTCCGTGCTTTGGTCGATCGTCGAGCCACGGAGGTAGCGGGTGGCTTTCACGAAGAGGACATCGAGTGAGGCTAAAAAGTTTCACTGGGCTGTTACCGCCGGTCACGAAGGTGTCCGCGACGGTCCAGGCCCGGCGCTTGACGAACGCGAGGGTGTCGCACGCATGGGTCACTCCCTGTCTACTCCACCGGCGCTCCACTCTCGGAAGAGCTTCCACGCGAGCATGAACGCTTCCGGGTCCGGAGGTCCCTCGTTCGCACTGGGAGCGAGAACCCCTGCACGTGTCCTTGACAGCAGATGCTCCAGCCATGAAAAGAGCGCGAATACCTGCTGCCCACCCCACTCTGCTCCCATGCGGTAGTCGAACGCGATGGTGTCCTGAAAGACGTGAACGCCGAGACACGGAATGATGACTTCGCAAGCGCTAGCTCCCTCGATTGCGAAGTGGAAGGGTGATGCTTGGCCGGTGCTAACCAGCAGAGCGGCATTGGGCACCTCGTCCAGTCCACGTTCTGTTGTTGCCTGCGCGTCCCAGAATGTCGCATCTCGACTGACAACACGGGACCCGCGTCGAATCGACAAATACAGGTCCGCGACTTCACCGTTTGTTAGGTTCTGAAGCTCGACGGTTGGAAGAGAGCCATCATTGGTCTCAAAGCACTGCCGCACACGGTTCCAGAGCATCTCGGGTGACATCTGCCTCACCTAGTACTATTCCACGAAACCACCGAAGGAGCCGTCCGAATTGAACCGAGCACCTCTTCCATCAGGCGCGCTGACCTGCCAGCCTCCTCGACCGAGGGGCTTTGTTGTTGACCCTGGGCTGGCCAGTATGTCATCCAACTGATCCTGTCCAGCCTTGTTCCAGTTTTCGGGTGGCCCCTTGGCGCCAGGAAACTTCGTGCTCCCAGGCCTCCCGCCGGTCCGATGCTTTTGCAGTGCCCGCCCAGCCCTCGTCAGTAGTCCTGCCTTATCGGCCGGGTATAACGCCTGCCCTGCTTTCGAGAGAGCGTCAACGGATGGTCCCCCGCTTGCGGCCGGCTTCTTCGGCGGCTCCGCCGCAGGCGGCGCAGGCGGCTTGGGAGGATCCTTCGCCCCGCCCCCTCCCGCAGCCGGCGGCGGCGCCGCGACGTCCTCGGGCGTGTCCTCGGGGATGGGGAACGACTCAGGTGGCTTGGGCGGCTCTCCATTCGCGGCAGCATCAAAGATCAGATAGCCCGCGTAGCCGATAGACCCTACAACGAACGCCCCCGCAACGACAATCTCTCCGACAGGCGTCGGCTCGGCCACGGCAGCGGCGGCGGGCACCGAGAGCGCCGTCCCGACGACCGCCGTGCTCTTCACAAACGCCTCGGCTATCGCTCGCGTCGTAAGGCGCCCGTCCGGGTCGATGAGGACGACGGGGTTGTTCCACGCGTACGTGTACAGACCCAGGTTGATCGGCCTGTACACACCGCCGTTGATCCGGCCGGCCATGTACTCCGCCAGCACCGGATCCGGGCTCATCCACACCCCGAGCCGTGGCTCATAGCTCCGCGCCCCGTAGTGGTAGAGCCCCGTCGACAGGTCGAGCTCCTTCCCGGTGAACAGGTACGGCTGCCGGTTCTGGAACCGCGAGTCCGTCTGGTCCGCCCACAGCTCCCCGCTCGGCAGGTACTCGACGTGCTGGCTCAGCGCCTGGTCCTGGTCGGTGACGTACTGCGTGCTCCCGAGGTGGTCCGGGTGGTAGTACAAGACCGGCGGCATCTGGTAGTAGTCCGCGTCAATCTTGCTCGCGATCCGCGTCTCCCCCGCGAACAGGTGCTTCGTCGCGATCACCCCGTTGCGCACCACGAGGTGCTGATCGACGTACGCCGTCTCCTCCTCCCCGGCGACCCGGTGCAGGTGGACCCGCCGCTCGCCCGCGCCGTCGTACAGCGCACGCGACATCTCCTGCCCGTTCTCGCTCACCGACACCAGCCGGTTGTCCTCGTCCCAGCTCAGCGTGCGCTGCAGGTTGCCCCGGTACTTCCACTGCTTGTGGTTGCCGTTCGCGTCGTACGACAGCTCCCTCAGCCGCGGCTGCGACTCCGCCGGCACGTACTCGTCCACCTGGGTCGCCGCGTGTGGCCTCGGCCCGGTGTAGCGGTAGTCGTTCCGGTACGTCCTCTCCCGGATCGGATACTGCATCTGCCAGTTGTCCGGCCCGACCCGCCCGTACCGGGCGACCTCCTGCCGCTTCGTCGTCGCGTTGCCGAGGACGTCGTAATCGATGCCCAGCGTGTACCGCTGCTGCTCGTTTCCCCGCTCCTGGTAGTTCCCCGACGCCTCCGTCAGCTGGTTCAGGTCGTCGTACGCGAACCGCTGCTGCGTCCGCGCCACCATCACCGCCCCGCCCAGCGACTCGTCGAACGGCACCTCGTTGTTCAGCTCCCGGATGTTGCCGACGAGGTCGTACCGGTAGCGCAGCCGCTGGAACGGCCTCGGCGCCCGCCCCATCGATCGCATCTGCGCGCTCTGGTGGTCCGCGTCGACCTCCGTCATCCGCCGCGTCGACTCGTCGTACCGGTACTTCGTCTCGATCCCGTTGCCCGCCACGACGCGCGCCCGCTGCCCGAACTCGTCGTACCCGATGTGCCTCAGGTACTCCGTCGTCCTCGGCTCGCTCGGGTGCTGCGGATTGACCCGCTGGTTCTCTCCGACCACCGACACCACCGCGCCGCCTCGGTCGTACCCGTAGCGCACGATCTCCTCGCCCGAGCCGGGGAAGTGGAGCTCCTGCATCCGTCCCAGCGCGTCGAACACGTACTTCATCGTCGCCTGGTACGGCCCCCTATGCGGCTCCCGCAGCCGCGGGAACTCCGAGGTCAGCTCCGCCGTGTTGCCGAACCGATCGTAACGGAAGCTCCGTTTGCCCGCCGCGCTCGTCTCCTCCACCAGCCGCGCCGCTCGGTTGCCTTGCTCATCCCCGGCGTCGTCCGGCTCGCCGTACGTGTAGAGCACGTCCTGCGTCACCGGAGTGTCGATCTTCCGCAGCCGGTTGAAGTCGTACTCGTACCGGATCAGCTGCCCCTGCGCCGCGAGCTCCGCCGTCTGCTTCGCCCGAAGGTTGCCGACCAGATCGTAGCGCCACTCCGTGCGGCCCGCGTCGGGGCTGACCAGCGTCACCATCCGGCCCACCGAGTCGTACGTCGCCGTCGTCGCGTTGTTGCGCGCGTCCGTCACCCGTACGAGCTCGCCGAGGGGGCTGTGCTGGTAACGCGTCACGATCCGCGTCTCCACCCCCTTGATCCGGTTGAACTCCTCCACCGTCGCGATCCGCCCACCCACGTCTCAAGATCCTACACATCTCGCTTGATGTGTGCTGGGCGACGTGATCAAAGCTGCGGATGGGTTCACCTGCAGCAGAGCACGCAGCGGCACTCGCCGAGGAGATGAGCGACGCGCACTTCGGCGATGCGCGGCTTTCGAAGCGCCAGACCAAGCTGGTGCAGAAGCTGGCGCAGGCGCCGGACAAGAGCTTCCCCTCGCTCTTGTCCGACAGCGAGCTGGAGGCGGCGTACCGTTTCTTCGGCAACGACGCCGTCACGCCCGCGGCGATTCTGGCTCCGCATGTGCGCGCCACCCTCGCGCGCATGGAGGCCGAGCCGGTCGTGCTCGCCATCCATGACACCACGACCCTTTCCTTCCGCTCGGACGGCCAGCGGCAGGGGCTCGGACGGCTGCGCTCCTCGGGGCAGACGTTCTTCGCCCACTTCACGCTGGCGGTCAGCGGCGATGGAACGCGCCGCCCGCTCGGCGTGCTCGATCTGAGCACGCACGTGCGCGACGACGGCACGACGGACAACGAGCACGACCGCTGGGGAGAGCAGGTGGAGCGAGTCGCGGTCTTGGGCGCTGCGCCGCACGATGTGGTGCACGTCATGGACCGCGAAGGCGACGACTACGGCCTGTTCGCGCAGCTTCTGAGCGCAGGGCATCGGTTCGTGATTCGGCTCGCGCACAATCGCCTCGTCGAGGCTGACGCCCTCGGAGCGGAGGCCAAGCTCGAGCAGGCGCTCGCGCATGTTCAAGCGGTGGCCGTGCGCGAGGTAGAGCTTTCGCCGCGGCCGGCAGGCAATCGCAGCCCTCAACAGAAACGGCTGCATCCTCCGCGTGCAGGACGCTTGGCCAAGCTCGCCCTTGGAAGCACGCGCGTGACCCTGCGGCGACCGAGATCCCAGCCGCGCGAGCTGCCTGCGACGCTCTCGTTGCGGGTCGTACGCGTCTGGGAGATCGAGCCGCCGCCGGGCGAAGCGCCGGTCGAGTGGGTGCTGCTCACGAGCGAGCCGGTCGAGTCCGTCGAGCAGCTGACGCAGCTGGTCGACTGGTACCGGGCGCGCTGGATGGTGGAGGAGCTCTTCAAGGCCCTGAAGACCGGATGCGCCTACGAGAAGCGCCAGATCGAGGACCTGCACGGCCTGCGCAACGTGCTGGCGCTCTTCGCGCCCATCGCCTGGCAGCTATTGCTGCTGCGCAGCGAGGCTCGGCGCGCTCCGGAGCAGCCCGCGACCGCCGTGCTCACGCCCACCCAGCTCGAGGTGCTGCGGGTCTTCGCGCGCAAGCCCCTGCCCGAGAACGCCACGGCCCGCGATGCCTTCCTGGCGATCGCCGGGCTCGGCGGACACCTCCGGCGAAACGGCGAGCCCGGCTGGCAGACCTTGGGCCGTGGCTACGAGCAACTGCTCACCCTCGTCCAGGGCTGGAGCGCCGCGAGGGAGGTGGGGAAAATATGATCAATCCTGAGACCCACGTCCCGGTAGGTGTTCCGCGACTTGCCGTTCGCGTCGATGAGCGTTCCCTGGAACCACAGCTGCCGTCGCGCTGCACCAGCTCGTGCTCGGTGCGCGCCTTGGCGTACCCGCCCGTCATCGTCGCCTTGGGGTCCAGCCCCTCGATCGGCCGCGTCCGCGACAGAACATCGTGCCCAAAGTGCTTGCTCCGATGCATCTCCACGGCCGTGAACGTCGTGTCCGGCTCCCTGCTGGCTTGCCCAGCTTCGGCACGGCCTCGACCGTGGCGGCACTGGCGGAGGGAGCGGCGCCACGCGCCGCTAGGATAAGGGTATGATGGTTCGAGCGGACATGGGAAGGCGTCGACATGGGTCGCGTCCATTCTCCGCCCTCGCTACACAGATTTCGAGAGGAAAGCGGTCTCACGCGTCATGGGCACAGGGCCTTGCGGCATGGGCTCATTCCGCTCCTGGCACGGACTTCCTGAACTCTTCCCATAGCGCAACAAAGGCTCGAAGCCCGCTGAGGTCAGCTCCCTCGAACACACGGATCATCGCGTACCAGGAAGCGCCCGACTGCGCGTAACGCTCAGCTAACCATTGTTCAAAGGCATCGAAGCGTTCTCGTTCCTGCAGAGCCGCAGTCGGGTCGACCTCATCCAGTCCTGCGAGGAAGCCTTTCCAGAAGTTCGCGCACCAATCAACGGTAGGCTCAGCGAACACCATTCCCGTTCGCCCACTCACGATAGGGTCGCGCACAAGCTCCATAAACCCGAGCTGCGTATTCGCCGGCCGACTACCCGCCAACGCCGGCTCTGCAGCAAGCATTGAGCCCAGAGCTTCTAGCACGCGTCGGAGGGCACGTTCGGTGTTCCGATCGCTCAGATACGCTCGAGTACATGCGTCTGCCTGATCGGCCCCTTCGAATCGCCGTGTCAGCTCGCGAAGAACAGGAGCGCAATTTTCGTTCACCATACGATACCCAAACAGAAAGGCTCCAAGGGCCAGCACGCACGCCTCGGTGAGGTACTCCCCCGGATCCCTTCGAATCGCGTCAATCACATTCACAAGTCCCATCACTTCTCCCTCCGAGTCAAAACCCAACAGCTTTGATTGCCACACCACCGATCGCGTGCAGCGAGTCTACGTAGGTCTGATATGGAACGCCTCCGGGAAAGAAGTTATCGAAAACGATGTCCCCGACGCGGACGGCCTCGTGGTAGCCGTTCCGGGTGATGCTGGTCGTGCCCGACTTGACGAGATCGCTAGCAATGAACTCGCCAGCCTTGGCACGAATTTGCAGTACCTGCCCCGGAATTCCTCGAGCTTTCAAGGCATTAGCCATCGCACTCGCGCACTGCACGCATTGTAAAGGCTTGAACAGGCTCCCGGAGACCGTCCCAATTGCCTGGCGCGCTGCGGCGTAAATGTCTGAGTTGTTGTGCACGAGCACACCACGCTCGCCCACGAAGTACGTGTGAAACTGCTCCACCTCGAAGTTGTAGACGGTGACACTCTCACCGGTCTCGCTGACGGTCACTACCCGCGACCACGTCCCCGAACGCTGAAGTACGCGATCGCGGCTAGTGAGCTGCCGTGCGCCTACCCAACCTCGCTGTGTCCAGAACGGGTGCTCGACTGTCGAGCGGATGCTCTCTGCCTGGCCGTCATCGTCTTCAAGTACGACTTCGACCACGGGTTGATCGGGCGTTACGAAAGTGCGCACGACCCGTCGTAGTGCTATCTCGCCAGTGACCTCGTCCTGGGCCCACACAACGTCTCCTGGCCGAACCTTCTCGATAGGCCTGAGCCCGTCTTCGGTCTGTACAGGTGTCCCGGCCGCGAAGCACAAACCGCCGGCTCCCCTTGCTGCCAGAGCTTCCGCTTTCGCTAAGGTCTGCCGCGTGGCCAATTTGGTGAGCGCCCTACTTCCTGCTTTCCAAAGTACTTTGATTCCGCCGCCAGCGCCCACGAGGTCAATCGGATCGACCAGCGAGGTCTCTATGGGCACATCTGCCCTGCTGATCTGTTCCGCGTGCGCCCTCGCAACCTGAGATCGGCTTATATCGTTCAGCTGAGCGATCGTAGGGCTCATGCTCATGCATCCGCCGGAGGTGCATTCGGTAGCGGCTGGATCGACACTCTGCGCCTCGGAGTCCAACGCTCCCGCATACGACTCGCAACCGCCACCGGCGCATGTCTCACTCATCCCGGTCGGGTCAACGAACCTCAGGGGATTGTTACGCGTGTACGTGTACAGCCCCAGGTGAATCGGCTCGTACACCCCACCGTTCGGCGCCCCTCGCATGTACTGGTCGAGGATCGGATCCGGGCTCATCCACACCCCGAGCCGTGGCTCATAGCTCCGCGCCCCGTAGTGGTAGAGCCCCGTCGACAGGTCGAGCTCCTTCCCGGTGAACAGGTACGGCTGCCTGTTCTGGTATCGCGAGTCCGTCTGATCCGCCCACAGCTCCCCGCTCGGCAGGTACTCCACGTGCTGGCTCAGCGCCTGGTCCTGGTCGGTGACGTACTGCGTGCTCCCGAGGTGGTCCGGGTGGTAGTACAAGACCGGCGGCCTCTGGTAGTAGTCCGCGTCGATCTTGCTCGCGATCCGCGTCTCCCCCGCGAACAGGTGCTTCGTCGCGATCACCCCGTTGCGCACCACGAGGTGCTGATCGACGTACGCCGTCTCCTCCTCCCCGGCGACCCGGTGCAGGTGGACCCGCCGCTCGCCCGCCCCGTCGTACAGCGCCCGCGACATCTCCTGCCCGTTCTCGCTCACCGACACCAGCCGGTTGTCCTCGTCCCAGCTCAGCGTGCGCTGCAGGTTGCCCCGGTACTTCCACTGCTTGTGGTTGCCGTTCGCGTCGTAGAACAGCTCCCTCAGCCGCGGCTGCGACTCCGCCGGCACGTACTCGTCCACCTGGTTCGCTGCGTGTGGCCTCGGCCCGGTGTAACGGTAGTCGTTCCGGTACGTCCTCTCCCGGATCGGATACTGCATCTGCCAGTTGTCCGGCCCGACCCGCCCGTACCGGGCGACCTCCTGCCGCTTCGCCGTCGCGTTCCCGAGGACGTCGTAGTCGACGCCCAGCGTGTACCGCTGCTGCTCGTTTCCCCGCTCCTGGTAGATCCCCGACGCCTCCGTCAGCTGGTTCAGGTCGTCGTACGCGAACCGCTGCTGCGTCCGCGCCACCATGACGGCCCCGCCCAGCGACTCGTCGAACGGCACCTCGTTGTTCAGCTCCCGGATGTTGCCGACGAGGTCGTACCGGTAGCGCAGCCGCTGGAACGGCCTCGGCGCCCGCCCCATCGATCGCATCTGCGCGCTCTGGTGGTCCGCGTCGACCTCCGTCATCCGCCGCGTCGACTCGTCGTACCGGTACTTCGTCTCGATCCCGTTGCCCGCCACGACGCGCGCCCGCTGCCCGAACTCGTCGTACCCGATGTGCCTCAGGTACTCCGTCGTCCTCGGCTCGCTCGGGTGCTGCGGATTGACCCGCTGGTTCTCCCCGACCACCGACACCACCGCGCCGCCTCGGTCGTACCCGTAGCGCACGATCTCCTCGCCCGAGCCGGGGAAGTGGAGCTCCTGCATCCGTCCCAGCGCGTCGAACACGTACTTCATCGTCGCCTGGTACGGCCCCCTATGCGGCTCCCGCAGCCGCGGGAACTCCGAGGTCAGCTCCGCCGTGTTGCCGAACCGATCGTAACGGAAGCTCCGTTTGCCCGCCGCGCTCGTCTCCTCCACCAGCCGCGCCGCTCGGTTGCCTTGCTCATCCCCGGCGTCGTCCGGCTCGCCGTACGTGTAGAGCACGTCCTGCGTCACCGGAGTGTCGATCTTCCGCAGCCGGTTGAAGTCGTACTCGTACCGGATCAGCTGCCCCTGCGCCGCGAGCTCCGCCGTCTGCTTCGCCCGAAGGTTGCCGACCAGATCGTAGCGCCACTCCGTGCGGCCCGCGTCGGGGCTCACCAGCGTCACCATCCGGCCCACCGAGTCGTACGTCGCCGTTGTCGCGTTGTTCCGCGCGTCCGTCACCCGCACGAGCTCCCCGAGGGGGCTGTGCTGGTAACGCGTCACGATCCGCGTCTCCACCCCCTGGATCCGGTTGAACTCCTCCACCGCCGCGATCCGCCCACCCACGTCCCGGTACGTGTTCCGCATCTTCGCGTTGGCGTCGATCACCATCTCCTGAAAGAGCAGCCGTCCTTCCAGCGCCACCAGGTCGTGCTCGATCGCCGTCCGCGCGTAACCGTCCAGCGCGCTCGTGTCCGGCATGGCGACCTCCCGCACACGCGAGACCGCGTCGTAACGCGTGAGCGTCGGCCGCAGCAGCGCCAGGCTCACGAACGCCGTGTCCGGCTCCGCGCTGAAGCCCGGCTGCCCCTGCTCCACCACGCGGCCGAGCGCGTCGAACGCCACCGCCCCGCTGACCGTCATCCCGACCTCGATGCCCGTGCCCGTGTCCCGCTCGTGGTCCTTCTTGGTCTGCAGCACGCGCCCCAGCCCATCCGCGAACGTCATCGTCACGATCGGATCGCCCGGGTGCTCCACGTCCTTGTGGCTCGTCTTCGCCCACGCCGGCAGCGCGGCGGTCTGGTCGGGCTGGAGCGCGTACTCGAACCCGATCGTCGGCTCGCCCTCGCCCACGAGCGCTTCCGGATCGTACACCGTCGTTGGCGTGCACCCGACCGGCCCGGCGTCCTCGCCGTCCTCCGCCAGGTCGCTCGGCCCCCAGACCTCGGTGAGCCGCCCGAAGTCGTCCACGCGGTGCACCATCGTGTGCCCGTTGACATCGGTCTCCTGCGCCACCGTGCCATACAGCAGATTCGGCACGCTGTTCGAACGGTACCCGAAGCTATCGCTCGCGCACGTGCGGTAGCTGTGCGTCACCTCATCATAGCTGTACGTCAGCTTGTAATTGTTCGGGTCGGTCGATGTCTCGAGGTTGCCGAAATCGTCGAACACATAGCTCCACGTGGCCTCCGCGTTCGCGTAAGTCGTCCCATCCGCCCGTTTGCCGCCGGAGATGACGTTCGTGACCGTCCGCAGCGCGCCCGTCCCCGGCCAGTACGTCGCCGTTCGCCGGCGCAGCACGCGACCCTGCTCATCGGTCGTCTCGACGAGCTCCGGCTTCACGATGTAAGCCGAGCCAGGCTCCGTGTACTCCACCCGCTGATGCACGTTGTCGTCCGGCGTATCGGCCTCGCCGTCGGCGTGCAGCGCGATCAGGTTGCCGAGCTCGTCGAAGACCCTTGTCTCGCGCGTGCTCTTGTGCGGCGCGCTCGGGTCGTCGGTCGTCCCCTCGTAGAACGCGCTCCTCCTCTCCGTCTCCCTGGGGAAGAACCAGCCCATCCCGGGCTCCAGCCCCTGGGGCGGCGGCGCGTAGTCGACCTCGTTCACCGTATAGAGCAGCCCGTCGCCGTCGCGCAGCGTCGAGCGCGCGACCAACCCGCGGCGGTAGACGTCGTGGTTCAGATGCTCGACGTCCTCGCTCGACATCGCCGTGACGCCATCCTCGCCGAGCGCCGTCGTCGTCACGAGCCCGTACCCGAGCTCGACCCGCTCCTCCCGGTCGTAGACCCCATCCGCGTGCGTCGCGAAGCTCGTCCGGTACGCATGCACCCCGTACACCCCCGGCGCTCCCTCCACGCCGTCGTGCACCGTCACCTCGCTCAGCACCCACTGGCTCGACGGCATGTCGACCTGAGGTGCCCTATCCATCTCCCCGAGCGCCCCTTCGCTCGGCACGACCAGGTTGCCCTCGCGCCGGTAGTCCAGCTCGATGCCCCCGCCGAGCGGCCGGCTCACCCGCCGCAAGAGGTTCGTCTTGCCGAGCGCGTTCACCCGCGCGTACACCGTCGCGTCGCCGTCCCGCTTGAGCACGTGATCTTGAAGCCCATCGCCGTCGATGTCCTCGAACGCGAGGTGCGATGAGCCGGCGCCTTCCGAGTAGAACACCGACCCGCCGACGCACACGAAGTAGCAGACATCGACCTTGAAGCTGCCCTCGTAGCTCTCCGACCTGCGGAAGCTCACCGCGTCGCCCCCGCCCATGAACGCGTACTCCGGCGGATCGATCGACACGCCCCACGCCCCCGCGGGCCAGGACTCCTCCGGCGCGAACCGGCTCCCGAGGTTGAGCTGCACCCGGAACCACGGCTCTTCCGGGTCCTTCATCACCTTGTCCGGCAGCCCGTCGCCGTTCACGTCCGCGAAGTCCACCACCGTCCGCGCCGTCGTGTACGTGTACCCCGCGCCGGCGGCGGCCACCGTCGCGTCCATGCCGACGCCGACGCTGTTCGCGCCCGTGTCCTCCAGCCGCACCGCATCCACCCCGGCCGCGTCCGTGAACTCACTCAAGATGTCGCCGAGCGTCTCGCGCAGCGTCCCCGCGTTGAAGTCGCTCTTCTCGAAGCGCGCCCGCTCCAGCGGCGCCGGCCCCGCGAACCGATGCCCCAGGTTGAACGCCACCTTCATCACCCCGCTCTCGGGATCCTGCGTCACCTGGTCCACCAGACCGTCGCCGTTGACGTCCACCAGATCCACGTGCGTGGCAGACAGGCCATAGCTCGTCCCAAGGCGGAATTGCGTGTGCAGGTACCCCTCGAAGCGCCCCTCGCTCGTGGTCTTGGAGATCGTCTGGATCTCGCTGTCGACAGTGACCGATGCGCTCCCTTCCAGCCGGATCGCACGGTGCTCGATCCGCCGCAGCGCCTCCGGCAGCGACCAGCTGTCCCGCGGCCCGAACCCTCGCCCCGTATTGAGCACCGCGCCCTCGCGCGTCACGCTGTCGGGCAATCGATCGCCGTTGATGTCGATGAGGTCCAGGTCCGACGTGGTGCTGCCGAAGCTGTAGCCCGCCCCCAGTGGCCCGAGGTTGGCGCTGATCTCCGCGTTCCACGTCTCCGCGCTGCGCAGCCGGCCGAGCTGACCGTCTCCCCGCCTCACCTTGCCCACGATCGACGGTTTGACCGAACTGCCCCCGACGAACGCCTCCGACGCGGCCGCGCCCCACACCGGCGCGCTCCCCTGTGGCAGCGGCACCGCGAGCGTGAAGCCGCGCTCCGGGTGGAGCGTCGGAAAGGCGATGTCCGCCTCCGAGAACGCGCGATCTCCATCGAGGAAGCCGACCGACCAGCCATGGAACCCGCCGGCCATCGGGTCCTCTGACCCGGCGCTCGCCGCCGCCTCGGGCGCGAAGACGCCGAGCGACACCGGCTCCCCGTCGATCGTCGCGTTCAGCGCGGCGCCCGTGGGCGGCACCTGCGCGAAGGCCGTGACGAAGATCGGCTCGCCGGCCTGGACCTCCAGGTCGATGTCCACGGGGAATGCCGTCCCGGCAGCGCTCGGCGCGGAATACGCCTGCTTGAAGAGCAGCCGATGCACGCCCTGAACGACCAGGGTCAACGGCTGAGTGAATGTATAGGTCCCCGGCACGAGCAGCAATCCCTCGAGCCGCGCCGTCCCCGTGCTCGGCGCGATCCACGGCCGCGGGCGCGTCGCATGCGACCACCTCGCGACAGGCATCGACACATGCGCCCGCTGCTCGATGAGCGCGAGCGGCAGCGGCCCGTCCCCGGGTCCATCGTTGTGCAGCGTGCAGCCGGTACGGCCATTCGGCTGCGCGCTGCACTGCACTTGCCCGCGCCGCGGCGCGCCCGTCGCCCGGTCCACGCGTGTGTACTCCTCGTAGCGAACCACCGGGCTCCATGCGATGCGCGCCGGGTCATCGGGCAGCTCCGCCTTCACCCGGAACCGGAGGCGATCGCCCGCGAGCACCGGGATCGCCTCGGGAAGCAGCGCGCCCAGCCCGAGCCCGCCGGCGCCCGCGCCGACGTGCTGCGGCGCCAGGATCGACTCCGCCGCGGCGCTGCCGCGCTCCCGCACGATCTCCACCCACAGCTCATCGCTCGTCGCCCACTTCGTGAGGTCGCCCGTGATCCGGACGCTGCCGTCGGCCGGCGCCACCCACGGCACGTCTGGGCGCCCCGCGAGCCGGTGGTCGTGGCTGTACTCGAAGCGGTGGATCGGCGCCCCGTCCGGCCCCGCCTGCGCGAGCTGCGCCTCGCTCACGTCGTAGGTGATCGACGGGCTCCACGAGATCAGGTCAGCCGCCGTGTCCACGCGCCGCTCGGGGTCGATCGCCGGCGCCGCGCTCACCCGGAAGTAGATCCGGTCGCCCGCGGCCACATGTGTCGTGAGGACATCGCCGCCGCACCGATGCGCGCCAAGGAGGCACGGAGTCAGCTCGTCCCCGTCGAGCACATCGTCGAAGAGCGGCTCTTCCTCTCCGCTCCGCACGATCTGCACCCGCACCCCATCGCCGCCCGCCTCCTGCTTCTGCAGCGCTCCGCCGATGCGGATGTCTCCCTCGAACGGCGCGATCCAGCGCAGCAGCGGATCGGCCGGATGCAGGTCCTTGCGCGCCGCCTGGGCCAGGTCGGGACGGCCGGACGGCGCGCCGCTCGTGTCGAGCGCGCCCCACGGCTGCTTGCTCCCGAAGCGGCCTCGCCGGTCGTTGAGCGCGGCGTAGACGCCCCCGAGCGGGCCGCCCGACACCAGATCGGGGTAGCCGTCGCCGTTGATGTCCGTGACGATCTGCTCGTCCTCCGTGCTGCTCCGCGTGTACCCCACCGAGCCGCTCAGCGCCGCGACGTTCAGCCCCGCATAGACGCTCCATCCCGAGCGGTCCGTCAGGCCGAGATCCCTGTCGAACAAGCCCAGCGCGCTCGCCGCCGTCACATGGTTCCCGGACGCCGCGCGAAGCAGGTTGAGCCCGACATCGCCGCTGTCCTCCAGGAAGTCGGGCATCCCATCGCCGTTGAGGTCGAACACGCTCTTGCGCACCGTCTCGTCGCCGAAGAAGCCGCCCCCGCCGACCGAGATCGAGAACATGCCGATGCCGAGCCCCACCGACGCGCTGCCGCCCGCGGTCGAGTCCTCCGTGCGCGACAGGCCGCTTCTCGCCTTGGCCTGTCCCCATACCTCGGCCGCCTGCGCGAACGCCGCCACCTCGCCGGACGCGGTGCGAGGCGCCGTGAAGTACTCGAACGTATGCCGGTACAGCTCCTCGCCGACCGTCACCTGCCCGCCCGCCTGCCGCGCGCCTCGCCCGTGGAACGCGATGGCCTGCAGCAGGCGCTTGCCGAAATCGCCGTCGATGTAATGGAGCGCGTAGCTGCGGACCACGACGTCGCCGAACCGCACGTCCACACGCGAGAGCTGCTTTTCGGTCTGCTCGAGAAAGCCGGGCCTGCCGCTGAGCATGACGTCGGGCCGCCCGCCCTCGGACACGAAGTCCACGGCATGGGCCGCTTCGACCCCTCGTGACGCGTTCGCCGTGTACTCGATGCGCTCGGGGTGCACCTCGATGCGCGGCGGCGGACCGGGCTCGATCTCCCGATCGTAGCGGACCCGCATCTGGTTGCCGAACGTGTCGCGCACCTCGTCGAGGTACCAGCGGAACACGTTGCGCGGCTGGCCCGGTGCCGGCTCGGGATCGTCGAGCCGCGCGTTCGCGTCGCGGCCATAGACAGCCGTTGTCCCGTCCTTGTCCGTCACCTCCCAGAAGTAGCTGGCCGCCCCGGTGCCGTGCCGCACGATGCGGTCGAACCGCCCTTCCACCCGCCGCCGGAACAGGCACGGGTCGCCGCAGGCGCCGCCTTCGACTTGCACGAGCTCGCTCCCGTCGAGCAGGTAGCGCGGCGCCTCACCCGCCGCGTACGCCGGCACCCCGAAGCGCGTGTCGATCTCGATGCTCGACAGCCTCAGATCCCACCCCACGCCGAGCCAACCGTTGCGGTGCTCGCTGTCGTACGCGATCGCGAGCGCCGGCTCGATCCCGTTGCGCCCCGGCGGCACCTCGATCGCATGACTCAGCCGCGCAGCGCCGCTGGAGCTCGCCTCCGGCGGCGCGACCACCGTCACCGCGGCGAACGGGCTCCCCAGCGCGAGCCCCTTGATGCTGTTCGGATCGAAGCTGCGCGCTCCCGGCGCGTCCGGCATCGCCAGCGTCGCATTGACGAAGTCGGTGAAGTGGTCGGTCAGGCTCGCCAGCTTGCCCTGTGCGGCGTCGCCGTCCCGTGCGACGCGCTCCCACTTGCCCAGCGCCTCGTCGAAGTAGAAGCCCGTCACGTGCTGCGCGGTCATCCCCGGGGGAATCGCATGCTCGTCATAAGGCAACGTCAGCCGCACCGGCTTCTTGAACTTGAGCCCGTGCGGCCCGAACCGGTACGCCCTCGCCCCGGGCGTGACGTTGACCATCGCGCGCCCCATCGGACGGACCTCGCCCTGGTCGAGCGGGCGAATCGTGATCCGCACCGGCTCGTCCACCGCGCCCTGAGGGATCTCCAGCACGGCCCCCTCGAACGCCACCACCTGCGCCTTGTCGGGCAGCACCATCTCGCCGAACGGCGCCCCCACGTCCTCGACCGGCGGCGCATCGACCCGAGGCCCCAGGGACAGCCCCCGGACACCGTCGCTCGGCAACCGGAAGGGAATCGAGGAGAGCGCTACCCCGCCGCCTGGCGGCGACAGCGGCATGAGCCGCGGCTCCGGAGGACCTGCCAGCGCCAGGCCTTCATGCCCCCGCCCGAGCAGCAGCACCACCGCACAGAACAAAGCAAGACGGCACAACCAGCCCGCGTGTCGCATTCGAGACACTCCCGACGCAAGGTCTGTTGAATTCGCGGCCACCTATGTCCCGCATGACCCGCCGTGTCAACACCACCTCGATTACAATCGATTACAGCGGGCCGCCCTCTCCTCGCCTCGCCGGCCGCAAAGCCCCTCGATCCGACCAGCGACGAGGCGCTCCTCGCGCTGGACTCGGCCTACGCCTCCGCCCCCGACATGTCCGCGAGCGTCGCGGAGCGCGAGCTCACCTCGCTGGCGCGCCTCGCGCACGCGCAGCAATCACGCATGGCGAGGATCGGTATCACCTCCGACAGGGTGGATCTCCTCGCGCGCTTCGCGCGGCGCCTCGGCGCCCTCGAGAAGGGGTGGCAGAAGGCGCGCGGCGCCGTGACGCTCACGTCCGCGCAGCGCAAGCTCCGCGACGAGGCCGAGGCGCTCGACGCGAAGCCCGTGGCCGGCGGCCGCTCGGGCCGCCGCGACGCCGCCGCCCAGGAGGTGCGCTCGTTCAGTGATTTCCGCCGCAGGAGAGATGATGATGGCGTCGACGAGGTGACCGGCGCGCCTCGGGTGCGGAACCGCGCCCTCGGACCTCAGCATGCGAATCGGCGCAGCAGCGTTCCGGCGCCGGGTCGCGCGGAGTGCCATCGACAACTCTCCCCTGTTCGCAGCCTTTGCACGGTTACGCTGAGCCAGGAGATCCGCACGCTCTGCGCGACGCCTTCGCGAGCCAGGTTGCCGAGACGGCGCTCGCGCTGCTCGACCCCGATCGCATCGAGGCGATCGGCGAGGACATGGGCATCGTCCTCCAGCACCGCACCCACCACGCCGGGTTGCACCTCCGCCTCTGCGCCGCGGCGAGGCCCTCGATCCGACGATCCCCGGGCGGCGGCGCGCACACGCTCCGATGCGCCCAGAAGCGGTCCCACCGCCGAATGGGACGCAGATCTCCCGCTCCCTCGACGGGTCACCCGCCGCTCCAGGCGCAGATCTGTAATCCAACCAGCGCCACCCCCGCCGAGCGGCCGACAGATCTGTAACAGATATTACGCTCCACCCGTCGCCTCGCGCTCGGGGCGCGGCAGGCGGCAGACCCCTTCGGTCCGGCAGCATCGCGGCAGCCGCGCGCAGCCGGGCAGCACGGTCTCGGCGGCGCTTGCCCTCCGAACGACCGGGCGAATTGAACAGGATGCTGGTTTCATGGCAGCGTCCGCTCGGCGAGTCGCCCCACGCGATCCGCTGGGCGAGTCGCCTCCACGTGAAGGGAGACCCATGGGCGGGAACAAGGAAAAAAAGGCGAGCAAGACCGACAAGGCAAGCAAGGCCGACAGGGCGAACAAGGCCGGCAAGGTGAGCAAGACCGGCAAGAAGGACGCGCGGCGCCTGCGCAAAGGCAAGCCCAGCGACGCCGATCCGGCTTCGCTCATCGCGGCGGCGCGGCGGGGCGCGTTCGTCGACGAGATGCCCGAGCGCGCCTTCGCGCACTTCCGGCCGCTCGCGGAGCAGGTGCCGACAGCGGACCTGCCGATCTTCACGGGCCAGCCGCTCCTCATGCGCGCGAACGTGAAGATCGCGCTCGCCGCCGTCGAGCCGCACCTGCCCGCGGCGGTCAGCGCGCTGCGTGAGCCCAGGCTGAAGGACGTCTTCGAGCTGCCCTCCCTGGTCATGGCGCTCGACTTCGCCACGGCGCGGGTGCCTGTCGCGAAGCTCAGCGCGGGCGAGATCGAGAAGATGCTCGCAGAAGGCGCCCCGTGGCGCGAGCTGATGCTGACCTTCCTCGAGGTCGCGTCGCACCCGCTGCTCGGCCTCCTGCCGCGCGAGCGCGTCGCCGCGGTGCGCGCGGGCTCGGGCAAGCTCGACAAGGCACGCGATTTCGTCGCCCTTCCAGGGCTCTTCGCCGAGTTCTCCAGCGCGCTCGAGGGGAAGCACCCGTTCCCGGCCGACAAGCTCGATCTGCTCGCCACCCTCGGCGGCGCGCTCGTGCAGCAGGTGCGACCCGGCAACGCCGCGGCGACGGTGGCGAAGCGTACCCCCGAGTCGATCCTGCGCGACCAGCTCGCGTCGCTCGTCGCCGACCGCTACGACCAGCTCCAGGTGCTCGCGGCCGTCGCGCTCGGCAAGCGCAAGGCGGACGAGCTCCTCCCCGCGCTCCGTTCGGCGGTCTCGTTCGGCTCCACGGAAACCGCCGATGCACCAGAGTCCCCGCCAGCAAGCGGAACGGCGGAGAGGCCAGGGGCAAACGGAACGGCGGAGAGGCCAGGGGCAAACGGAACGGCGGAGAGGCCAGAGGGGTGACACCCGTCCGGGCTGGGGCCGCTCACGCGCTCTTCCCGCAGCACCGCTTGTACTTCTCGCCGCTCCCGCACGGACACGGGCCCTTGCGGGACGGCCCTTCCCGCCGGGGCGCCTTCGCCTTCGGGTGGTAGTGCTCGCGCAGCGGCGCGAGCAGCTGAATCGTGGCCTCCGGCGTCCAGCGGGTATGGACGACACGGATGAGCTCGCGCGGAAGATAGAGCTGCTCCGGCTCGGCGCGCACCGCCCACGGGACGAAGAGCATCGTCAACGCCATCACCTCCGCGTCGTCAACGAACGACTGCCGGGTGTTCACCGCGAGGGTCATCGCGAGCGCCTCGGGCACGTCCTCCTCGCGCTCGAAGCGCAGCGGGTCGCCCGCGGCGAGCCGGCGGGTGAGCGCGACGGCCATGTGCGACCCGAGCTCCCGCTGCACGGCGGCCGCCGACTCGGGCTCGTCGAACACCACGTCGGCGGTGGTCCGGAAGAGGGTGAGGAGCGACTCGTGGAAATGGGCCCCGGAGAGATCCCGCGGCGCCGACAGCACCTTTCGCACCTCGGCGCGGAGCCTGGCGTGGCCCACGCCGAGCGCGATGAGGCTCCCGACGCTGGTCACGAGCCGGAGCGGCGACGCGGCCTCGTCGAACGCCGTCTTGCAGGCGCGGAGCTGCGCCTTGCCGATCTTTGCGACGCCGCGGAAGCCGCGCAGGGCGAGGGCGACGCTCCCCTGGCGCGAGGCCCCCCACGCGAGGCAGCTGGTCGAGAGATCCAGCTCCTCCGGGAGCGACTCGATGAGCGCGCGACCGTCCATGAACGCGAGGGCCGCGAGGTGCCCGACGGCCCAGAACAGGTCCCAGTACCGCCGGAGCACGGGCGTCAGCGTTCGCTTCGGGTGCTCGATGCGGAGGAGCGCGCCGCGCAGCTCGTCGAGCTCGGTCACCGAGCCGAAGAAGGCGCGCAGGAACTCGAAGCCGAAGAGCGGCCGGAACGCCGAGATGCCCACGAACTCTTCGCGCGACAGGTCCGGGCCGGCGTGGAAGATGCGGTCGAGGAGCTGCGCAGTGTGCCCCCTCGGCCCGGCGAGCGCGTTCGCCGCGGCCATGCGCGCGCGCAGATCCGCGACCTTCGCGGTGAGCCCGTCGAGCTGCCCGCGGGTGATGACCGGGAGGTCGCCCGTGCGCATCCCGGCGCCGAGGCAGGTCACGAAGCGACCCTCGCGCGTGACGACGAGGAACGGCCCGCGCTCGGGATCGTCGAGCGCGATCGCGACCCGCTCGGCGCCGTCGGGGAGCTTGACGCAGCCGAGGAGGTACTGGACGAGGCCGTGATCGCGGTAGAGCGTGAGCGCGAGCTCGACGTGAGGGAGCGAGACGCGATCGAGCCTGGACAGGAAGTGATGTTGATGCCCCACGTTGCGGGCGGATTCTAGCTTGTTCCTCTGCCCCCTCACCGGCTCTCTCTCACCCATCCGCTCCACGCGTCGAGCCCGCACGGGTGCCGCTTCGCCCCTGACGTGCGCCTCCGTCGCGCGCGTTCCGCGCCGCACGCGCGTTCCGCGCCGCATTCCCTGCGCCGAGGCGAGCCTTGCGCTGCGGCGCACCCTGCGCTTTGATGCCCGCCCTTCCCCATCCGAGGTGGAACGAACCATGGCGACCCTGGGCGACCTTCGCGAGCGCATCGACAGCATCGACGACCGGATCCTCGATCTCCTCGCCGAGCGGGCCGAGGTGGCCGTCGAGGTCGCGCACGCGAAGCGCGCCGCGAACGCCACGCAGTTTCACGACCCGGAGCGGGAGCGGCGCGTGCTCACCCGCCTGCAGGCGAAGGGCGCGGGGCGCTTCCCGCGCGACGCCATCCGGGTCGTCTTCCGGGAGGTGATGAGCGCCTGCCTGTCGCTGGAGGAGCCCATGAAGGTGGCCTTTCCGGGGACGGAGGGCGCCTTCGCGGAGGTCGCGGCGCGGCACCTGTTCGGGCTGGCCGCGCGCTACCGCGAGACGGGCACCATCGAGGGCGTCTTCGACGCCGTGCGCGCGGGCGAGGCGGCCTGCGGCGTCGTCCCCGTCGAGAGCTCGACCGACGGCTCGGTGACCCTGACGGCGGACGCCCTGATCGAGAGCGACCTCCAGATCCGGCAGGAGCTCGTGCTCGACGTCGCCTATTGCCTGTTCAGCAAGGCGGAGGGGCTGAGCGGCGTCGCGCGCGTCCACGGGCACCCGCACGCGCTCTCGCAGTGCCGCCTCTGGCTCGCGAAGCACCTCCCCGGCGCGCAGATCGTCCAGACCGTCTCCGCGGCCGCGGCGGCGCACGAGGCCCTCGGCGACCCCGCCGCGGCGGCGATCGGCAGCCGCGGGGCGGGCGAGCTCTACGGGCTTCCGCTCCTGCGGGAGCGCATCCACGACCGCGCCGAGAACGCAACCCGCTTCATCGTCATCGCCCCGGCCGACGCGCCCGCCACCGGCGCGGACAAGACCTCGATCGTCTTCTCCGTGCAGGAGGAGCCCGGCGCGCTCCGCCGGGTCCTCGCCATCTTCGACGATGCGGGCATCAACCTGACCCGGATCGAGTCGAGGCCGAGCCGGCAGAAGCACTGGGACTACGTCTTTCTGGTCGATCTGGAGGGCCACCGGAGCGATCCGCGCGTCGCCGACGCGATCGAGCGGCTCCGCGCGCGCTGCGAGATGGTGAAGGTGCTCGGGAGCTACCCGCGGTCGACCGGCGCGCGCTGAGGCGCGGAGGCGGACATCCCGCCGGGCCCGGCCCGGGGCAGAGGCGTTAACGAAGCCTCGCGCCGCGTTCTCCTACAGCCGAACGTTTACGTGGTCGTGGTCGTGGTCGTGCGCGTGGTCGTGCGCGTGCACGTGCACGTGCACGACCACGACCACGACCACGACCACGACCACGCGCACGCGCACGTGCACGACCACGAGCACGACCACGTAAACGTAAACGTCCACGTAAACGTTGGTCATCGATGGGTGGGAACGCCTATGCCCGACGGGGGATGGTGCCCCGCGGGGAACGATGATAATTTTCCGCGCCCGTGCCGGCTGCGTCGCTCGCGCTCGCCCTCCGCGCTGCCCGAACGGCCGCGAGCGCGGTCGCCGGCACCCTGCTGGCCGCCGTCGCCCTGCCCGCCGCGGCGGGCGAGCCTCGCGGCGCCGGCGAGCCGTTGCTCGTCCTCGCCGCCTTCCCGGGCGCCGGCGGCATCGACAAGCGCGCCCTCGACCTCGTCGTCGCCCATATCCGCCCCGTCGGCGTCCGCCTTCAGATCGTCCGCCCCGGCACTCCGAGGCCCGTGCTGCAGACGCTCCTCCCCGAAGCCAACGCGCTCGCCGACACGTGGGACGCGCGGGGAGTTCTCTGGATCGACGCCGGGGCGAGCGACGAGCTCGCCTTGTACGTGGTCGAGCGCAACGGCGAACAGATCTACGGCCGCCGCATCCCGGTCTTGCCCGGGCAGACCGCCACCGCCCTCGAGTCGCTCGCCAACATCGCCGGCGCGGTCGCCGAAGAGCTCCGCGAGGGCCACGTCGCCGGCCTGGCCGAGGTGAAGGTCGCCCCTGTCGCGCCGGCTCCAGCGGCTCCGCCCGAGCCCTACGGTGCCCCCGCGCTCGCCGCGTCCCCCGCGGCGCCCGCGGCCACCACGCCCGCGGACGCCGCGCCGGACCTGCAGCCGCCCGCGGGCCCACCGTCGCCATCCACGGGCGCCCGCCGCGAAGCGAGCCCGCTGCCCACGTTCGGCGTCCTCGCCGGCTACTCCGGCGCGAGCTTCAGCAGCGCCGCGCCCTGGCAGAGCGCCGCCGCGCTGCGCGCCTCCTGGGCGCCGGTGGACTACGCCGTCCTCGGCCTGGGGTACGAGCTCATCCCCTCGACCTCCCTCGGCAACGAGCAGTCCACGTTCGAGCTCTCGCGCCACCCGGTGATCACGACCGGCCAGGTCCGCCTCAGGCTCCCCCTCGGCCTCGACCTGCAGCTCGGCGCGCGCGCAACCGTCGATATCGTCGAGCGCGTCCCCGAGGAAGGCACGACCCAGCAGGCGCTCCGGGAGCCACCCCCGTTCCCGCCTCCTCCCGGTCATGTCCCGCCACCGCCGCCCCCGTGGCGGTGGCCACGGATGTTTCCCCAGCAACTGCCGCCGCCGGAGGCCCGCACCGACGTGCTCGTGAGCGTCGCGCCGGTCGCGGAGCTCGGGGTCCCGCTCACCGGGTGGCTCCGCCTCAAGACGACGCTGGGTGTGGACGTGCTCCTGACGGAGCCTGACGCCACCGTACACCCGGCCCTCGCGCTTTCAGCCAATCCGGTGCGGATCCTCGCCGGCGTCGGGCTGGAGCTCGGCCTCGACCTGACGGCCCCGCCAGCCCCCGCGGGCATGGTCAGGAAATGACCACCCGCGCCGCATGACCCGACACGAAAGGAAAATTGACCCGCTTCGGGCCGTGCGACGCACCAGGTCGAAGCGATGGACGCTGAGCACGCGCGAGCTCTCTCCAGGAGCCTCGGCCCCCTGCCCGAGCCGCTCCTGGCCAGCGCCATGACGCGCCCCGTCCCCGCCCCGCCGCCTGCCCCGTCGGCCGCCGTGTCCTCGCCGTCTGACCTCGAACGGATGCGCCACGCCGGCGCGGGTGACCCGGAGGCCCAGGCCTGGCTCATGACGCACGTGATCTCGCGGGTCCGCCGGATCGCGCGGACGTTCCTCCGCAGCGCGGCCGACGCCGACGACGCCGCGCAGCTCGCCCTGCTCGCGATCCTCGAGAGCGCGTCGAGCTACCGCGGCGACGCCGCCGTCGAGGCCTGGGCCAGGCGCGTCGCCGTCCGGACGATCCTCCGGTACGCAAGGCAGCAGCGCAGGGAAGGCGCGCCCGTGGCCCCGGAGAGCGCGATCGACGAGGAGATCGCCCAGGCGCCATACCAACCCCCGTTCGAGGCCCTCCCGCGCGAGGCGCGCGCGTACCTCGACGAGCTGCCGGAGGCGCAGCGCCATGTGATCCTCCTGCACCACGCGCTCGATTACTCCATCGAGGAGATCGCCGGAATGACCGAGGTCAGCGCCGATACGGTGAAGAGCCGGCTGCGCCTCGGGATCGGCGCGCTCCGCAAGCAGGTGCGACAGGACCTCGCCGTCGGCCGGAAGAGAGCATCATGACAGGGACGCAGAAGTCCGAGATCGATCTGGACCTCCTGCCCGCGATCCTCGCCGCGGAGGCGCGCGGCGAGCCGATCCGCCCCGAGGACGCGGAGCTCCTCCGCCGCGCCGAGCAGGACGACCCCGAGCTCCGCGGCGAGGCGCCGCTCTGGGCCGCCATCGGCCGGCTCGGCGACGCGCGCGGCGACGGCCGCGAGCTCAGCGACGCCGCCATGCTGCAGCAGGTGCTCGCGCGCGCCCGCCTCGGGCCCGGGGGCGCCCGCGTCGAGCCCCGCGCCGCTCGCCTCGACCCGAGGGGCGCCCGCGTCGAGGCCGCGCCCGAGAGCACGGCGCGGCTGCGCGCTGCGCCTCGGCCGATGCTGCGGCGCGGGATCGCCGGGTCGCTCGCGGGCGTCGCCGTCGCGGCGACGCTCCTGGCCGCGCTCGCGGCGGAGCTGTTCGACGGGCCCGCGCAGGCGCCCCCGCCGGCGCCGAGCGAGACGCTCGATCCGAGCGGCGCGCGGCGCACGGTCCTGAGCCTCCCCACGCTCTCGGTTCCGGAAGCGCCTCCGCCAGGCGCCGGCGCGCCCACCGGCGCGCCCTCGCCCGGCGCCGGTGAGCCCTCGCCCGGCGCCGGCGCGCCCTCGCCCGGCGCCGGCGCGCCCAGCGACGAGCCGCCGCCCGGCGCGAGCCCGCCCGCCGCCGAGCCCTCGCCCGGCGCCGGCGCGCGCACCGGCGAGCCCGCGACCGCCAGCGCCGTCGGGGCCCGGGATCGCGCGCAGCAGCCGCCCAGGCCGCGGGCGGAGGAGCCCGCGGCGGGCCCGCAAGCGCTGCTCCTGCGCGCGCAGACCCAGCTCGGCCAGGGGAAGAGCGCCGAGGCGAACGCCTCCTACCGCGCCCTGCTCGCGCAGTACCCGGCGAGCCCCGAGGCGCGGGCGGCCCTCGTGTCGCTCGGGCAGATCGCGCTCCACCAGGGCAAGGCGGCGGAGGCGCTCGGCTATTTCGATCGCTACCTCGCCGGCGCCGGCGGCCCCCTCGCCGCCGAGGCCCGGGTCGGCCGGGTGCAGAGCCTGCGCCGGCTCGGACGGGCGGCCGACGAGCGCGCGGCCATCGCCGATTTCCTCGCGCGTCACGGCGAGAGCGTCCACGCGCCGCGGCTGCGCGCGCGCCTGTCCGAGCTCGGCGGCGGCTGAGCACAGGGGCCTGACGCCGGATCGCCGGCGTCCGCGCGGTGGGGCTTCTTCGGCGTCCGCGCGGCGGGGCTTCTTCAAAAAAGATTGACCCCTGTTCCCGCCGCGTCGCCACCTGGCCATCGACATGTCGCAAAACCTTTGCCGAACTGAAAAATTCCTCTCACGAGGCGGATGGCGCGCCGGCATCCTTGGCGGGGTCGTGGCCCTCGTGACGCTCGCCTGCTCGAGCTCCGATGGTGGCAACGACGCGTCGGGCTCGGGGGGCTCGGCCGGCGGCTCCGGCGGCTCCGGCGGCTCCACAGGGTCTGGCGAGCCGACCGGCGATCCCACGAAGCTCGTCGGCGCCTTCCAGGTGCGCTCGTTGCCTGGTGCCGAGCCGGGGACGGGCACCACGTCGGTGATCGGGAAGATCTACGACGGCCCCACGCCCTCGCAGATCGTCTGGGAGGTGAAGTCCGAGGAGGGGGGCTGTCAGCTCCTCACGCCGCGCGTCCCGTTCTGCAACGAGCCCTGCGGTGGCAGCGCCGTCTGCGTGGAGGACGACACGTGCCAGCCCTACCCGGCCGCGCACAGCGCCGGCAACGTGACGGTGACCGGCTTGAACCTCGAGTCGGGCGAGGCGTCCCTCGTCATGAGCCCCACGGCGAACAACTACCAGCCTCCCGCCGGCGTGAAGCTCCTCTACCCGCCCGTCGACGAGGGCGAGGCGCTCAGCTTCGAGGCGAGCGGCGATTTCTTCAGCGCCTTCAAGGTGGAGGCCAAGGGCGTGGGCCCCCTCGCTCTCCTGAACGAGACGATCGAGCTCAAGCCCGATCAGCCCCTGCAGCTCACGTGGACCCCGCCGGCGCAGGCCAACGTCGCCAAGATCCACGTGAAGCTCGACATCAGCCATCACGGGGGCACGAAGGGGATGATCGAGTGCAACGTCGAGGACACCGGCTCGCTCGAGCTCTCGGCGTCGTTCGTCAAGCAGCTCCTCGACCTCGGCGTCGCGGGCTTCCCGACGATCATCGTCACGCGCAAGTCCGTGGGCTCCACGACGATCCCGCCCGGCCGAGTCGATCTGGTCGTCTCGTCCCAGATCGAGCAGGCGGTGGTGATCGCGGGCATCACGTCGTGCAACGACGACTCGCAGTGCCCCGAGGGCCAGACCTGCCAGAGCGATCTCACCTGCAAGTGAGCCTCGCCGATCCGCGGCGCGGCCGACCGTCTAGCTTAACAAGGAAAAGGACACAGAGACCATGACACGCACTTATCGCCCCTTGCTGCTGCCCCTCACCCTCGCGCTGCTCTCCCCCGTGGTCGCCTGCTCCAGCTCGGACCCGGGCGTCTCGGACGACAGCTCGACCAGCACCTCGTCCAGCTCCGGCGGCAGCACCTCCTCGTCGTCCGGCGGCAACTCCTCCTCGTCCAGCTCCGGTGGCAGCACCTCCTCGTCCAGCTCCGGCGGCAACTCCTCCTCGTCCAGCGGCAACACCACCTCGTCCAGCTCCGGCGACACCACCACCTCGTCCGGCTCCGGCGGGACGACCGAGAAATTCAGCTTCTTCGTGACCAGCCTCGTCGCCCTGCAGGAGCTATCGGGCTCGCAGGACGGCTTCGGCGGCGATCTCCGCTTCGGCGAGACGGGCCCCGGCGCCGGGCTCCGCGGCGCGGACAAGATCTGCGCGACCATCGCCGAGAAGAGCATGCCCGGCGCGGGGAGCAAGCAGTGGCGCGCCTTCCTGAGCGCCGTCGCAGGGGAGGACGGCAAGCAGGTCAACGCGATCGATCGGATCGGCGAGGGTCCCTGGTACGACCGGCTAGGCCGGCTGCTCGCCAACAACAAAGAAGAGCTGCTCAACGACCGCCCCTCCGCGGCCGACCCTGCGATCATCGACGACTTTCCGAACGAGGACGGCGTCCCCAACCACCAGCCCGATCCGAGCCAGCCCGAGGTGGACAACCACGACATGCTGACGGGGACGAACGACAAGGGAGAGCTCTACAGCGCGACCGCGACCTGCAAGGACTGGACGGCCAAGTCGGGCGACTCGAGCGAGGGGCGGCCACGCGTCGGTCACTCGTGGCCCAGGAACTTCGGAGGTGGCGGCTTCCCGACCGGCGGCAGCAGCGGGGCCGGCTTCCCCGGCGGCAGCACCGGCGCCGGCCCCGGCGGCAGCACCGGCGCCGGCCCCGGCGGCAACATCAACATGGCCAACTGGATGTCGTCGCTCGACGAGGCGGGGTGCGCGCCGGGCATCAACCTCCTGGAGCAGGGGGGGCCGCTGCCCGGCACGGTCACCGTCGGGTCCGGCGGCGGTTACGGCGGGTTCTACTGCTTCGCGCTGACGCCCTGACGCCTCGACGCCCTGATACCTTGACGCCTTGACGCGGGATCACCGGCGCGCGCCGCTCCTCGGTCAGCATCCTTATCTCAGGAGGAATCATGTACAAAGGCACTCGCATCACGTCGATCGTCGCGCTCGCCTTGCTCGCCTCGGCGCTCCCGGGCGCGTGCGGCGGCGGCGGCGGCGGCACGGACGACCCCGGCGTGACCGAAGAGGTCTGCGAACGCACGGACCCCGGTGAATCCACGGAGTTCCTGAAGCGCGTCGGGTGCGCCGCCGACTTCGAGGCGCTCGCTTCGGTGCCCATCGACGCCAGCTTGCCCGGCGCGCGGTCGGTCAAGGTCGTGCTGGATCAAGCCGATCAGAACGCGCTGTATTTCCAGAACAGCGTCCTCTACCTGATCCACTACGACTTCGTGTCATCGCACCTCTCCGGCGACGCGCTGCCCCTCGTCCCGCCGCTCGCCGAGTTCAACGCGACCGAGTACTTCACGCCGGATCGCCGCTTCGTCCTCGGCGCGGTGACGCATTACGAGGGCCCCGGCGTGTGGGCCGTCGAGCTCTCCCCCTACGACACCGCGTCCGCGGACATGATCGCCACCCTGTTCAGGGCGGTCAAGGCGGCCTCCTTCTTCGGGTCGAAGCTCGCCTTCCACCCGACGTCGGAGGCCGTCGCGGCCGAGGCGAAGAAGCTCCCCGCCGACATCCCCGTGGTCAGCACCGGCGATCTCTACGCCGGGATCGACTACCAGCCGCTCTCGCTGGGCACGGCGGTGGGCCGGCTCCACTTCGCGAAGGCGGCGGATCTCGACTCGGAGTACCTGTCCCACCAGGACATCGTCGTCCTCGACGAGGCGCCCAACGACATCTCGGTCGTCCAGGGGATCATCACCGAGGAGTTCCAGACGCCGCTCTCGCACGTCAACGTGCTCTCGCAGAACCGGCGCACCCCCAACATGGGGCTGCGCAACGCCATGACCCACCCCGACCTGCTCGCGCTGAAGGACAAGCTCGTCGAGCTCACCGCGGGGCCGACGTCCTGGAGCGTCCGCGAGGTCACCGAGGCGGAGGCCGAGGCGTTCTGGGAGGCGCACAAACCCACGCCCGTCACGCTCCCCGAGATGGATCTGACGGTCACCGATCTGCGCGACCTCGAGGAGGTGACCCCCGATCCACCGGAGGGCGAGACGCTCCGGGACGCGATCAAGAAGGCCGTGCTCGCCTTCGGCGGCAAGTCGGCCCACTACTCCATCCTGGCCAGGATCCCCGAGGTCCCGATCCAGAAGGCCTTCTCGATCCCGATGTACTACTATGACCAGTTCATGAAGCAGAACGGGTTCTACGAGCAGATCGACGCGATGCTCGCCGACCCGAAGTTCGCCACCGACGCCGCGGCCCGCGACAAGCAGCTGAAGGCGCTCCGCGACGCCATGAAGACCGCGCCCGTCGACGCCGAGCTCCAGGAGCTCCTCAGGGCGAAGATCGAGGCGGAGTACGCCGGGCACCCGATCCGCTTCCGCACCAGCACGAACAGCGAGGATCTCGACGGGTTCCCGTGCGCCGGCTGCTACGACTCGAACACGGGCGATCCGACGGACTGGGAGGACGTCCTCGACGCCATTCGCAAGACGTACGCGAGCGCCTGGAAGCTCCGCACCTTCGACGAGCGCACCTATTACGGCATCGACCACCGGACCATCGGGATGGCCTTGCTCGTGCACCACAACTTCCCGGACGAGGAGGCGAACGGCGTGGCCATCACCAACAACCCGTTCGACACGGCCGGGGTCCAGCCCGCCTTCTACGTCAACGTGCAGTTCGGCGGTGACGTGGAGGTGGTCGCCCCGCCCGCGGGCGTGACGAACGACGCGTTCCTCTACTTCTTCAACCAGCCGAACCAGCCGGTCACCTACCTGACGCACTCGAGCCTCATGCCCGAGGGCCAGACGGTCCTCTCGACGGCGCAGGTCCACCAGCTCGGCGTGGCGCTCGACGCCATCCACGAGCGGTTCTCCCCCGCGTACGGGCCGGCGAGCGGCAACGACGGCTGGTATGCGATGGACGTGGAGTTCAAGTTCGACGACGACGCGAACCCCGACGAGCCGCCGACGCTCTACATCAAGCAAGCGCGCCCCTACCCTGGCCGCGGCGCCGCCTCCGGGGCGCCGTGACGCGGACGCGCGTGGATCGCGTGAATCGCGTGAATCGCGTGAATCGCGTGGAGCGCGTGGAGCGCGTGGAGCGCGTGGATCGCGTGGATGGCGCCGGGCGCGCGCCGCGGCCGGCGATCACCCCGGGAAAGAGCGGCTCGCCGTGATAGACTGGCTCGGATGGGTCACCCAGGGGAGCGCCATGGACTTCCGCAGGGCGGTCGTGGCGCTCCTGCTGGCGTTCGGGCTCGGCCAGGGGGTCGCGCTCGTCTACATGGCCACATTTCGCGGGCTGTCCTACTCCCGCTCGTCCGTGCACAGCATGGCGATGGGCAGCGTCATCACCTGCATGCTGATGCTCTCCGTGGGCAGCAGCATCGCCGCCGGCATCGGCGTCGCCGTGGGCCTGAGCGCTGTCCGGTTCCGCACGACCATGCGCGATCCGCGCGACGTCATGTTCGTCTTCGCGGCCCTCGGCGTCGGCATCGCCTGCGGGCTCCAGGCGATCGGCGCGGCCCTCGGCGGGACCGCGATCTTCGCCGCCGGGACCTTGCTCCTCCATTTCACCGGCTGGGGCTCGCGACGACAGCCGGATGGCCTGCTCCGCTTCACCGCGCCCGCCGCGGCCGAGGTGGAGGACGCGCTCGCGAGGGTGCTCCGCGCGCACTGCCGGACCTTCTCGCTGGTGACGCTCCGGGAGGCTGCGCAGGGGACCGTGATGGAGCATGCTTACCAGCTCACCATCCTCGCGCCCGAGCTCCGCTCGGCGCTCGTCGCGAAGCTCCAGGCGATCCCGGGCGTGCAGGATGTCTCTCTCATGCTTCAGGAGCCGACGCTGGATCTCTAGCGGCCGAGGTCCATCGCGGAGGATGCCTGTCGGTCACGCCCTCGTGGGCCATCTCGCTTCGTTGACGCAGCCGCCGCCGTCATCACCGCGCAAGGATCATCGATGTACAGCTACCAGCGACTCCGCTCGGCGCTCCAGGACGCCGCCCCCGCGATCACCTTCGTGCTCACGCTCGGCGCCGCCCTGTGGCTCCACGTGGGCAGCGGCCCGCGCGGGCGGGTCTTCGGCTACGCGGAGGCGCTGCCCGAGGTGCTCTCGCCGGTCGAGACGGCCCGGGTGGCCTCCATCGAGGTGACCGTCGGCGAGGAGGTCGAGGCCGGGCAGATCATCGCGACGCTGGACACGTCGGTGATCGACGCCGAGATCGCCGTCGCCAAGGCGGAGAAGACCCAGGTCGAGGCCGATCTGAACATGGAGCTCGCCCTCCTCGAGCAGGAGCTCGACACGAACCGCGAGACGGTCGAGCGCCACCTCGCGGTGCACCGCGAGGAGCAGCGCCGGGCGGCCGCCGAGGCGAAGGTGCTGGACAGCGAGATCTCGCGGATGAAGCAGCTCGTCGAGAACCGGCAGGCGGTCCTCGAGGACCTGACGAAGCTCGACCTGGCGCACGCGACGGTCACGGCGATCGCCAGCGAGAAGCCGCGGACGCTGAGCGTCCTCACGGAGCAGCTCAAGGCGACGGAGCGGCGGCGGAACGGCCTCCGGGATCGGACGTCGGGGCTGGCGGCGAAGCTCGACGCCGACGTGCGCGTCGCGACCGAGAACATCGCGATGCTCGAGCAGCGGCGCGCGAGCTACGTGCTGCGCGCCGCGAACGCGGGGCGCGTCATCTCCATCGACAGGCAGCCCGGCGACGTGGTCCCGGCCGGGATGCCCCTGGTGCAGCTCCTGAGCGCGCGCACGGGCGCGCGCGCGATCGCCTGCGTCCCCGAGCGCTTCGCCCTCGGCGTCAGCGACGGGGACGCCGCCGAGCTCTACGTCCGGGGCCAGCTCGGCGACGCGATCCCGGGCACGGTCATCGCGGTGGGGCCGCTCGTCTCCCAGCTCCCCCCGCGCTGCTGGCTCACGCCGGAGCTGCCGGCGTGGGGCCGCGTCGTCACCATCTCGCTGGACGCGCCGATGGCGCTCGTCCCCGGCCAGGCCTTCGACATCACGTTCGACGCGCGCCGCGGCGCGGCCCCCGCCCAGCCGCCGCCGAAGCCCACCACGACCGCGCCGAAGGCCGGCGGCACGCCGAAGGCCGGGGCGGTCGCGTCGCAGTCCCCCATGAAGGTGCCCCCGACCCTGGCGAGCCGGACGCGCTTCGAGCCGTCCGGCGTCCTCGCGCGCCCCGGCGAGTCCCGGTACCTCCTCGTCAGCGACGACACGGGCCACGAGCAGAACAACGAGGGCGCGCCGTGGCTCTTCGCGATGTCCCCGGGCGGCGCCGTCGCCGCGGATCCGGTGCCGGTGAGCGGCGTCGACGAGCTGAGCGACGTCGAGGGGATCGCGGCCGGCGACGCGGGCGAGATCTACCTCCTGTCGTCGCAGAGCTACAGCAAGAAGGGGAAGCGCAAGTCGGAGCGGACCGCGCTCCTCCGCCTCCGCCAGGACGGCCAGGGCTTCCGCGTCGACGGCGGGATCCACCTGGCCGAGGTCCTCGACGCGGACCCCGCGCGCGCCGCGGCGCTCGGCCTCCCCGACGGGACGCGGGCGCTCGACATCGAGGGCCTCGCCTTCCGGCAGGGCGCCCTGTACCTCGGGCTGAAGGCGCCGCTCGACGCGCAGGGCAACGCGATGATCTGGCGGATCGGCTCCCCGAGCGCGCTGTTCGGCGGCCTCCCCGGCGAACAGCGGGCCGCGGCGGTCGAGGCCGCGAGCGCGAAGAAGAAGCATCGTATCACGGCCGAGGCGGCGCGCTTCGACGCGGCCCGCGTCTCGCTGTGGGCGCGCGCGCGCGTCGACGTGGAGGTCGCCGGGAAGCCCACGCCGGGCGGCATCTCGGAGCTCGTGTTCATGCCGGACGGCGCGCTCGCCATCACGTCCACGCCCTCGACGGCGGACGGCGACGCCGGCGCGCTGTGGCGGGTGGATCGCCCCGAGGGCGGCGTCCTCTCGCCGCGCCTCGTCCAGCGATTCCCGGGGCTCAAGCCCGAGGGGATCACGCCGTCGCTCACGCCGGGCTCGCTGACGATCGTGTTCGACGCCGGCAGCGGCACGCCCTCGTTCGAGGAGCTCTCGTGGGGCCCGTGAGCCAGCGCCGCCGCCGCGCGGCGATCCCCGTCATGGTGCTCTGCGCGGCCCTCTCGGGCTGCGCTTCCCCGCCGAGGCCGGCGGCGTCCGACCGCGCGATCGCCCTCTACCGCGAGGGCCGCGCGCCCGCCGGCGCGCCGGCGCTCCGCCGCGCGGGCCCGGGCGCGCGCCCGGGAGGCGCGGCCAGCGCGGCGCCGCTCGCGATGACGGTGGAGGACGCCGTCGCCTGGGCGAGAGACCACAGCGCCGAGCTCGCCGCGCAGAACGCCCGCGCCGAGGCGGCCGCGGCGCAGGTCGAGGCGGAGGACCACCTCGAGAACCCGGAGCTCCGCATCACGAACATCGAGCTCCAGCGCATCCGCGAGCGCGAGCCGCGCGTGAGCACCGCGCTCCGCTTCCCGGTGACCCGCCCTGGCGAGGTCGACGCGAACGTCGCGGAGGCGCGCGTGGACGAGGCCAAGGCGCTCGCCGATGCGCGCGAGATCGAGATCGCCCTCGAGGCCGACGTCCGGTCGCTGTTCGACGAGGTGCTGCTCTTCGACGCCGAGATCGAGGCCGCCGACGCGGTGGCCGAGGCGCGAAGATCGCTCGCCACCTGGATGAAGGGGCAGCTCGCCGCCGCGCGGACGACGGCGGTCGACGAGGCGATGACGGAGCTCACCGCCGTCGACGCGGAGCAGGACGGCGTGGATCTGCGCGCGCAGCGGAGCGCGGCGCTCGCCGCGCTCCTGTCGCGCATGGGGCTCGATCCCGCGGTGCCCGTGCGCCTCCTCGGCGCGCCGAAGAGCGCGTGGCCTCCCCCGGAGCTCCCCACGGAGGAGCAGGCCGTCGAGCTCGCGCTCAAGCGCCGCCCCGAGATCGAGCTCGCGGCCGCGCAGGGCGACGCGGCGGACGCGGCGCTCCACGCCGAGCGCGCCGCGCGGTGGCCCTGGCTCTCCTTCGTCGAGGTCGGCTACGACTTCCGGCGAGAGAACGACCTCGGCCTCGGGTGGACGTTCGGGCTCGGCATCGAGCTGCCGCTGTTCGACACGCACCGCCCGGCCGTCGCCGCGGCGGACGCGGCGCGCAAGGCGGAGCAGCGCTCGCTCGGCGCCGCGGTCGAGCTCGTGACGCGCGAGGTGCGGACGAGCCTGGCCGAGGCCCAGGCCACCCGGGCCCTCGTGACCGAGCTACGGCGCCGGATGACCCCTGCCGCCGAGCGCGCGGGCGCCGAGGCGCAGCGGGCGATCGAGGGCCGCAACGTCGACGTGGGGCGGGCGCTCGAGGTCGACGAGCGCCGCGTGCGCCTGGAGCTCCGGCTGCTGCGCTTCGTGCGCCGCTACTGGACCGCGGTCGGCGAGCTCCGGCACGCGGTCGGCGGCCGGCTCCCCGCCGAGGCGGGCGACCATCACCGGAAGGCGGAGAGCAGGCGAGATCCCCAACAGTAGGGCGGGAACGATGAGATCCCTTCATGCATCCGCGGTCCTCGCGCTCGTCGCGGCGAGCCAGGGTGGCTGTGTGCCCCTCGATCCGGGCAGCGACGTCGTCTTCGATCGGACGGCGCTGCACGAGATCGCGATCACCATCGACGAGGCCCACCTGGGGCAGCTCCGCACGGACCTCGACAACCGCGTCCCGTGCACCATCGTCTACGACGGCGACGTCGTCAGCGGCGCTGGCATCCGGCAGAAGGGCAACTCGGCCGTGGATCTGTCCGAGAAGCCGAGCTTCAGCATCAAGTTCGACGAGTTCGATGAAGAGGCGAACCTGCACGGGGTGAAGAAGCTCCTGCTGAACAACTCCAAGCAGGACCCGAGCTTCCTTCGCGAGCAGATCGGCGAGGTTCTGCACGACCGCGCCGGCGTGCCCGCGGCGCGCACCGCGCACGCGGTGGTGAGCGTCAACGGCGTGGACAGGGGGATCTACGTCGTCACCGAGGCCATCGACAAGCGGTTCCTGCGGCGGCACTTCGGCGAGGTGAACGACGAGGGCGCGCTCTACGAGGGCCCGTGCTGCGGCGACTTCGCCGAGGACATCGACGCCGTGGAGCTCGACGGCGGCGACGACGGCGGCGGGGCAGAGCTCCGCTCTCTCGCCGCCGCCATCCAGGACGCGCCGGACGAGCAGCTCGCCGCGGAGGTGAGCAAGCGCCTCGACCTGAGTCGGTTCCTCACGACCTACGCCCTCGAGGCGCTGCTCGGCCACTGGGACGGCTACGCCTACCGGGCGAACAACTACTACCTCTACGAGAACCCGGCCGACGGGCGCTTCGTGTTCATCCCCCACGGGATGGACCGCATCCTGGACGACCCGCACTTCGACACCGAGACGGAGCCCGTCGCCGTGCTCCCGCGCCGGATCCGGGAGATCCCGGCGCTCGACGAGCGGTATCGCGCCGAGCTCGCCCGTGTCGTGAGCGCGGCGTGGGACGAGGGCGCCGTGCTCGCGGCCATCGATCGGGCGGAGGAGGTGCTCGGCGAGGCCGCCGCCGGCGACGCGACTCGAGGCGACCTGAGCGAGTTCAAGGCGCACGTGGGCGCCCTGCGCAGCGATCTGAAGCTGCGCCGCACGCTGGTCGATCCCGCGATCGTCTGCGGCGACGGCGACGTCGCGGGGCTCGAGACGTGCGATGACGGCAACACGGCGGCTGGCGACGGGTGCAGCGCGAGGTGCCGCGTCGAGCCTTGATGGCGACGAGGCGCGCCAGCGCATTCAGCGCCGACGACGTACGGCCGGCTCAGGCCGATTGGACGCGCGGCGGCCCATCTCATGCCTCAGCTCCTCGACCGCGCCGAGGCAAATCCTCGGATCCAGGGGCGCGCCCGGGACCGTCAAGTGCTTCGACAAGAACTCGACCGAATCGGCCACGCGGCCGCAGGGTCGAAATGGGATGCGCGTGTTCGCCAGCATCATGATGCCAGTCGCGACGCTGCGCACGGCGGACGCGAAGAAGCCTTGTCCTTCGAACGCGACCGATACCGCGCTCACCGCCGTGGGATGCTCCTCGAAGACGCGGACGATGATCTTCCGCAGATCCGGTGTCGGGAGCGGGGTATGTGGCTCGATGACGGCGAGGTGACCGACCCCCGAGTAGCGTGTACGAGAGATGGCAGCCGAGCCGCGCGGCGCCGAGCGACGGCCTCTTGCGGGCCGCTCCGGATGAACAGGGCCGCCTGGTGGGCGAGGTGACGACGCGCGATCGGTCGGCCGCGTGCCGCGCGGCATGGTCGCCGGGGTGAGGCTCCGCCTGCCCCGTGCTATGGGGCCGGCATGCCGAACGCCGCCGGCGACATCGACGTGGAGGCGCTGAACGACCGCCTCGCCCGCGAGCACCCGATCGACGACTACTACGAGCGCTCCCCGCTGCCGATCCGGCTCATCGAACGAAAGCGGCTCGCCATCCTCCGCGACATGCTCGGCGACTGCGCCGGCCTCGATCTCGCCGAGGTCGGCTCGGGCGGCGGGCATGTGCTGCGCCTGTTTCCGCGGGCGCGCATCACGGCCATCGACGTCTCCGACGTCTACCTCGACACAGCCCGCAGGAACCTCGCGGGCTACGACGCTCGCTTCCTCAAGGGCGAGGTCGACAAGCTCGACCTGCCCGCCGCGAGCTTCGACCGCATCGTCTGCACCGAGGTCCTGGAGCACACCGTGGATCCCGCCGCCGTCCTCGCGGCGATCGCGCGCCTCCTGCGCCCCGGCGGCGTGGCCGCGATCACGGTGCCGAACGACCCGCTCATCGCGCGGCTGAAGGGCATCGTCCGCCGCACGCCCGTCGGCTACCTCCTGCGCGACCGGATCCAGTGGGGCGGCGACGTCTACCACCTGCACCAGTGGACGCCCGAGGAGTTCGGCCGCCTGCTGGCGCGCCATCTGCGCGTGACCGAGCGCCGCGCCGCGCCGCACGACGCGCTGCCGATCCGCGCGTGCTTCCGCTGCGTGCCCCTGTGACTCCGGCCCTGTTTCCGGGCCGCGCGGCGCGCCGCGCACCCGCGAACCGACGCGCGCTCCGCTTCCAGGTAAACTAGGGAAACACGCCATGACCGACGCCCATCATGAGCTTGCTCCGGAGACGCCGATCGAGCTCTCCGTCCTCGTGCCCTGCCTCAACGAGGAGCTGAACATCCCCGAGCTCACCGACCGCATCCTCGGCGTCTTCCGCGCGGGGGCGCTCACGGGCGAGCTCATCCTCGTCGACGACGGCTCGACCGACGGCACCGCCACGACGATCCGCGCGCTCATGGCCGCGCACCCGGGGCTCGTCGTGGGGTGCTTCCACCCGCAGAACCGCGGCATCACGGCGGCGTGGCGCACCGGCGCCGCCGCCGCGCGCGGCAAGCTCGTCGCCACCATCGACGCCGATCTCCAGTACCAGCCCGAGGACCTCCTGCGCCTCCGGCGCGAGCTCTACGAGCACAGCGTCGATGTCGTCCAGGGCTGGAGGAGCGCCGTCGGGCGCCGCAGGGACCGCCGGTACCACCTGAGCCGCGGGCTCAACCACCTCTTGAACACCACCTTCGGCATGTCGCTCCACGACAACAAGAGCGGCTTCGTGATGTGCGCACGGGAGGTGTTCCAGGATCTCTTGACGTACAAGGGCAGCTATTTTTACTGGCAGTCCTTCATCCTGGTCGCCGCCCACGCCAAGGGCTACTCGTACAAGGAGGTCGAGACGCTCTTCGAGCAGCGGCGGCAGGGCGTCTCCTTCCTCGACCAGGCCGCGGCGCGCGCGGTGGTCAAATCGTTCTACGACCTCGGCAAGGCCGCGTGGGAGTACCGCGTGGACCGGATCCCACCGGACGTGGCGACTCAGTACCTCCGCCGCAACCCGGTGGTCGACCGCTCGCCGGAGCGCGACCCGCTCTCCACGGCGAGGTGGCGCGCGTACCTGGCCGCGTTCAACCACACCCACTGGATGATCACGCGTGACGTCGAGCACTACTACGAGACGCTGCGCAGGACACAGTGGCTCACGCCGTCGCAGACCCGCGAGCTCCAGGACGAGAAGCTCAGGCGGCTGCTCCGCCACTGCTACCGCAACGTGCCCTACTACCGCGCTCGCATGCAGGAGCTCAAGCTCCGGCCCGAGGACATCCGCGGCCAGGAGGACCTCCACAAGCTGCCGTTCCTCACCAAGGCGGATATCCGGCGCCACCTCTACTTCGACATCATGTCGGAGAACCACGACAAGTCGCAGGTCCTCAAGATCACGACGAGCGGCTCCACCGGCGAGCCCTTCGTCTGCTACGCGGACCGGGCTCAGCTCGAGTTCCGCTGGGCGGCGACGCTCCGGGCGCAGGAGTGGACGGGCTACCGCTTCGGCGACCCCACGGTGCGCCTCTGGCACCAGACGATCGGCATGACGAAGTGGCAGGCCGCCCGCGAGCGCGCGGACGCCGTCCTGTCGAACCGGACGTTCATCCCGATCTTCGAGCTGTCCGACGACAACCTGGGAGAGATGATCGCGAGGATCGCCGGCGCGCGGCCGGTGCTCATGGATGGCTACGCCGAGGCGCTCGATTTCCTCGCCCATTACGTCAAGAGCACCGGAAAGGTCGCGGCACGGCCGCGCGCGATCATGTCGAGCGCGCAAACGCTGCCGCTGCCGAGCCGCCGGCTCATCGAGGAGGCGTTCGGCTGCAAGGTCTTCGACAAGTACGGCAGCCGCGAGTTCTCGGGCATCGCGTACGAGTGCGACGCGCACGAGGGCCACCACGTGGTGGCCGAGGGGTACATCGTCGAGGTCCTGCGCGACGGGCGCCCCGCCGAGCCGGGGGAGATCGGAGAGGTCGTGATCACCGATCTCAACAACTTCTGCATGCCGTTCGTCCGCTACCGCATCGGCGATCTCGCCGAGGCGATGTCCCCGTCCTTGCCGTGCCCCTGCGGCCGCGGGGCGCCGCGCGTCGGCCGCATCGAGGGGCGCGTCCAGTCCATCATCCGCGGGACGGACGGGCGCTATCTGCCCGGCACGTTCTTCGCGCACTACCTCAAGGAGTTCGATTACGCGATCAAGCGCTTCCAGGTGGTGCAGGAGGAGCGCGACGCCATCACCTTCCGCGTGGTCAAGGGCGGGCGGTTCTCGCAGCAGGTCCTGGACGAGGTGCTCGCGACGTTCCGCCGTCACCTCGGCGAGCGGATGCGCGTCGACGTCGAGTTCGCCGACGACATCGCGCTCGTCCGCACGGGCAAGCACCTCGCGAGCGTCTCGCGCCTCAACGTCGATTTCCAGCGCGCCGCGCCGGCGGAGATCCTCGCGTCCGGCCTGAGCGGCCCGGGCGCTTGACCGGGGGCTCCCGATGACAGCGACGAGCCGCCGCGTGGTGACGGTCTCTCGGCCGGGCGTGAGCTACGGGGGCAGCGCGCCCTATGGCCCGCCGAGCCCGGTCTACGAGGCCGTCGAGGCGCTCTTCCGCGGGCTCGGCCTCGACGCGGCCCGCGCCGGCACGCCCGCGTGGAACCCGCTCGGCGACCTGATCGCGCCGGGGGACCGCGTCGTCGTCAAGCCGAACCTCGTCTCCTCGAAGAACCTCCACCAGAAGATCACGGGCGAGCGGCTCGCCGCCTCCAGCACGCACGGCTCGCTGCTCCGGCCCGTGCTCGACTATGCGCTCCGCGCCGCCGGCCCGCGCGGGAGCGTGCGCGTCGTCGACTCCCCGGTCGAGGGCTGCGAGATCGAGAAGGTCGCCGGCCCGCTCGGCATCTTCGACGTCATCGATCACCTGAAGGGCCAGGGGCATGACATTGATTTCATCGACCTGCGGTATTTCCGGATCGCGCCGGTGTTCGCGCTCGACGACGTGCGCCGCTTCGGCCGCTCCTGGAACCTCGGCCTGCTCCTCCGCCGCCGACTGCCCGGCGATCCGCGGGGCTACCGGGTCGTCGATCTCGGATCGAGCAGCTTCTTCGCCGGCGCGGGCGCCCCGCGCAGCGCCGCGCTCCGCTTCCACCGCAGCCATTACGCGACGCCGGTGCCGCACCACACGGGGCAACGGCACGAGTACAGCGTTCCCCAGACGCTCCTCGACGCGGATGTCGTCATCAACCTCCCCAAGCTGAAGACGCACAAGAAGACGGGTATCACGCTCTCGCTGAAGAGCGTGATCGGCCTGACGAACGAGAAGTACTGGCTCCCGCACTTCACCGAGGGCGATCCATCGGTCGGCGGCGACGAGTTCGATCGGCCTCAGGGCCTCGGAGACGCGGTGGAGAACAAGCTCAGCCGGCTCCCGCTCCCCGGCGATCACTCGCTCGTCGCGCGCGCGCCGCGGCTCGAGGCGCCGCCGAAGGTCATCGATGGCAGCTGGGAGGGGAACAACACGCTCTGGCGGACCATCCTGGATCTCAACCGCATCCTGTTCTTCGCTGACCGCGGCGGCGCGCTGCGCGGGGAGCCGCAGCGGCGGTACCTGACGATCGTGGACGGCATCGTCGCGGGTGAGGGCGAAGGGCCGCTCGGGGCGACGCCCGTGCGCGCGGGGCTCCTGCTCGGCGGGTTCGATCCAGGCCTCGTCGACGCGATCGCCTCGCAGGTGATGGGCTTCGATCCGGCGCGGATACCGCTCGTGCGGGAGTCGCTGGGCGGGGTGTTGCTCCCTGGCAGTCACCTCGACGAGGTCGAGCACATCGTCGACGGGCCCGCGCCGACCCACCGGTTCAAGCCACCGCGGAGCTGGCCGTCGCTGCTGCCGGGCGCGGGCGGCGCGGCGGCGTGACGGGGCCGCGCGTCACGGTCGCTCCGCCACGGGCGCGAGCGTCCGGTGAATCGCGTCGATCGCGAACGTGACGTAGGCCTGGCCCTCGGACCGATCGAACCCCTGGTTCGAGAGGTGCTGGTGGAACGGCCGGAAGTGCAGCGCGCCGAGGAAGAGGTCGGCCGCGTGCTCCGGGCGGACCGGGCGCAGGAGGCCGCGGTCGATCGCTCGCGAGAACCACGCGACCACCTCGCGCCGCGCGCGGACCGGCGGCAGGTCCTCGCGCTGCTCGGCCATGCACTCGACGTGCATGCCGGCCGAGCGGAGCACCGCGAGGCACGGCACGATGCGCTCGAGGTAGGCGGAGAGCTCCTCTGCGAGCTCGAGGAGCTGGATCCGCGCGTCGCGGTCGTCCGGGCCCGCCCGCGCGCGCGCCATCCACGGCGGCTCGAACGGCGGCAGCAGCGCGGCGCGCAGGAGCTGCTCCTTGGTGCCGAAGCGCTGGAACAGCACCCCGTGCGAGACGCCGAGCCGCTCCGCGATGAGCGTCGTCGAGACGCCCGCGCCGTGCTCCAGAAAGCACGCGCGTGCCTCGTCGAGGATCTGCGCGTCGGTGATGTTACGCGGCCTTGCCATTTATAAGTATCATGATACTTACTTCGTGACGTCACAACGACTTTCGGGTGACGGTCGAGCGGACGCTGTCGGCGCGAGTGAGGCGCTGCGCGCTGCCCGAAGCGCGGGCGAGCGCCGGGGAGCGCGCGGCGCGGCGGAAGCAGCCTTTCTTTGCCGAAGGAGATGCATGATGCTTGTTCATCGCTTGAGCCAGCTATCCCGAGCCGACCTCGCCAGGGCGGGCGGCAAGGGCGCCAACCTCGGTGAGCTGATCCAGCTCGGGCTGGCCGTGCCGCCCGGGTTCGTGGTGAGCGCCGACGCGTACGCGGAGCAGGCGCGCGCATGGGGGCTCGCCGAGCGGCTCTCGGCGCACCTCGCCGCGAGCCGCTGGGAGGCGGCGGCCTCGGAGGCGGCGGAGCTCTTCGAGCGGGGCGCGATGCTGCCCGGGATGGAGAGCGCGGTCCGGGACGCGTACCGCGAGCTCGGCGCGCCGCCGGTCGCGGTTCGCTCCTCGGCGACGGCGGAGGACCTCGCCGACGCCTCGTTCGCGGGCCAGCACGAGACGTACCTCGACGTGGCGGGAGAGGACGGGCTGCTCCTCGCGCTGCGGCGGTGCTGGGCGTCCCTCTGGAGCCCGAGGGCCCTCGGCTACCGGGCGGCGCGGGGCATCGATCACCTGGGGGTCCACATCGCCGTGGTGGTGCAGCGCATGGTCCCGGCCGAGTTCGCCGGCGTCCTGTTCACCGTCGACCCGGTGGCCCAGCGCGCCGACCGCATGCTCCTGGAGGTCGCCCCGGGCCTCGGCGAGGCCGTGGTGTCAGGACACACGACCGGCGACGTGTACCGCCTGCGGCGCGCGCCGTTCGCCGGGGCCGCGGCGCCCGGCCCGGACCAGCCGAACGGGGCCGCGGGCCCCGGGACGAACGACCTCGCGATCGACGACCGCGACCGCCGGGAGGCCGGCCGCCCCGCGCCGAGCGACGCGCTGGTGCTCGATCTGGGCCGCATCGGGCTCCGCCTCGAGGCCCACTTCGGCTGCCCGCAGGACGTGGAGTTCGCCTTCGCCGGGGGCTCCATCCACCTCCTCCAGTCGCGCCCGATCACCACGCTCGGCACGGCCGAGATCGATCCCCTCCCTCCGCCCCCGCGGCTCAACCGCATGCAGCGAAGGATGCTCGAGGCCAACGACAACGACAGGTTCCCCGTCGCCCCCAGGCCGCTCGATCAATGGGGCTTCCGGGCGACGCTCCCCGCGCTCGTGCGCATGGTGCGCTTCCTGGGGCTCGACGTGGACGAGGCCGAGGAGCGCGCGTGGGTCGACCAGGTGTGGCGCCCGATGTTCGTCCCACCGCGGGCGCGACCCACCCTCCGGTTGCTCCGGCTGCCGCAGAAGGTCGCGGCCAGCCTGCGCGACGACCCGATGGCGTGGTGGGAGGGCGACGGGTTCAAGCGGCTCCAGGAGGCCTGCGCGCCGGTCGATCTCCGCGCGCTGGACGACGCCGCGCTCCTCCGCCGCGCCGACCGGATCACGGAGACGACGACCGCGGTCCTGGGCGAGCGGTTCGAGAGGAGCGCCAGCCAGCTGGCCGCGATCGCCCTCCGCGTCCCGATCGCCCTCGCCGTGGGACCGAAGCGGACGGCGACCGTCATGCGCGACCTCGTCTCGGGCCTGCGCACCCGGACGTCCGACGTGAACCTCGCGCTCTTCCACCTCGCGCGCAGGGCGGTGAGCGCCGGGCCTGAGGTCGCCGGCGCGATCCGGGCGGGGCGCCCGGAGGCCCTCCGCGGATCGGAGGCCGGCCGGGCCTACCTGGCCGAGGTCGACGCGTTCCTGGACGAGCATGGGCACCGGGAGAGCACCGGTTTGTACCTCTCGGCGCCGACGTGGCGGCAGGATCCCGCGCCGCTGTGGGGGCTCCTTCGCGGCCTGCTCGACGTCGCCGAGCCGCCGTCCGAGGAGGCCGGGCTCGCGCGTTACCGGGCGGCGCTCGAGGAGGTCACCCGCGCGCTTCGCCTCGTGCCCGGTCTGCCCGACGCGTTCCGCCGCACCCTCGAGCGGCTGCGGAGCGCGATCGTGTTCCGGGAGCGCACGCACTACGATCTGGTGCGCTCGTTCTCCGCGCTGCAGGCGATCGTCGCCGAGATCGCGCGTCGCCTCTGCGAGCGCGGGCGCCTGCCGCGCCCCGACGACGTCTTCTACCTGACGGAAGCCGAGCTCCGGGGGTGGCTGGAGGGGCCGGCGCCGCCGCTCGACGAGGTGGAGCGGCTCCTTCGACGGCGGCGCGCGACGTACGGGGTGGTCAACGCGAGGTGGCAGAAGGTGTCGTTCGGGGCGGGCGCGGGAGGCGCCTCGGGCGACGAGCTCCGCGGCATCGGGGCGTCGTCCGGGGTGGTCCGCGGCAAGGCGCGCATCGTGCGGGACGAGCGGGAGTTCGAGCGGCTGAAGGCGGGGGAGATCCTGGTCTGCCGCTACACGAACCCCGCGTGGACGCCGCTCTTCACGCTGGCCGCGGGCGTCGTGACGAACGTCGGCGGCGCGGTCTCCCACGCGGCCATCGTCGCGCGGGAGTACGGGATCCCGGCGGTGCTGGGGGCCGCCGGGGCGACCGAGCGCATCACGGATGGCCAGGAGATCCTCGTGGACGGGACGGAGGGCCGGGTGGTGCTCCTGCGCCGGGGCGACCTTCAGGACGGCGCGGGCGAGCTCGCCCGTGCCTGAGCCTTCGTCGCGCCTGCCGGTGCGGCTCCTCGCCGCCATCGCCCTCTCCACGGCGCTCGCGCCGCTCAACTCCACGATGGTCGCCGTGGCGCTGCCGGAGATGTCGCGCGCGCTCCGGGTCGACTCCGGCGCGCTCCGGCAGGCGCTCGTGACGAGCTACCTGCTCACGAACATCGTCCTGCAGAGCCCCGGTGGGAAGCTCGGAGATCGCCTCGGCCACCGGCGCGCGCTCGGGCTGGGCCAGCTCCTCCTGGCGGTCGGGGCCGCGCTCGCCTACCTCTGGCCGGTGGTCCCGGTGCTCGCGGCGTCGCGCGTCGTGATGGCCGCGGGCGGCGCGATCGTGGTCCCGAGCGCGACGGCCATGCTCCGCACGGAGCTGCCGCCCGAGGTGCGCGGGCGCGCCTTCGGCGCCTTCGGGGCGGTGATGGGGCTGTCGGCGGGCACCGGACCGACGATCGGGGCGCTGCTCGTGGGGACCTTCGGGTGGACGTCGATCTTCCTCGCGAACGTCCCGGTGCTGCTCCTCTCCGCCGCGCTCGCGCACATCGGCGCGCCGCCGCGCCCCGCGGCCGTGACGCCCGCCGCGCCGCGACCGCGGTTCGACGTCGTGGGTTCGGTGCTGCTGGGCGGGTCGCTCATCGGGCTCGTCCTTGGCCTGGAGTCCGCGCACCTCCGCTGGGCCGCGGCGCTCGGCGCGCTGGGCCTCGTGCCCTTCGTGCTCTGGGAGCGGCGCGCCGCGGACCCCGTCATCGACTTCTCCCTGTTCCGGCGGCGCGCGTTCCTCGGCGGCAGCCTGCTCATCGCGCTCCAGAACTTCGCCATGTACGCGACGATCTTCGAGCTGCCCCAGGTGGCGGGGCGGCTGTTCCACGTCGGGCCGCGCGACGTCGGCACGACGCTGCTGGCCATGATGGGGACGATGGTTGTCGTCTCGCCCCTCGCGGGGCGCGGCGCCGATCGCTTCGGGCCGCGCGCGCTGGCGCTCGCCGGCTGCTCGCTCGCCCTGGCCGGCATGCTCCTGCTGGCGATGCGGCCGCTGGGCGCGCTCACGGACGCGATCCCCGCGCTCGTGATGCTCGGCGCCGGCCTCGGCCTGACGTCCCCGCCGTCGCAGTCCGCGGCGATGAGCGATGTCCCGCGCGAGAAGAGCGGAATGGCGGCGGGCCTCACATCGACGATGCGTTACATGGGGGGCATCGTCGGCCTCACCGTGCTCGGCCTCGTCCTCACCGACCACCCGGCGGCCGACGTGGTGAACCGCGAGCACACGATGGCCACGTCCATCTTCGGCGCGGCGCTGCTCCTGACGATCGGCTGCGCCTTCCTCCTTCCCGGCCGGGCCGCCGCGCCGGTGGCAGCCGCGGGATCACGGTAGTCAGTCCACGGCCTACGGGGCGCCGACGGAGGGCTCCGGCGCTCTCGCTCCGATCAGGATGCGCAAGTCGTCGAGGTACTCCGCGTCGTCACCGCCGCAGAGGTCCGGGTCCCCTCCCATGGAGCGATCCACGCTCGCGCCCACGATCACACGATAGGCCCCGCTCGCGCCCACCTCACCTTCGTGCCCGTCGAGGATCGAGCCGGCTGGCAGCTCGTCGATCCAGAAATCGATCCGACCTCTGCGGTGGGCCACGCACATCTTTCGAAGTTCTTCGGGACACCCTTCCTCGGGGCTCATCGCCATCCTGATCGGCGCGAAATAAGGTTCAACGTCCGTGTCGGGCCACGGGTTGGAACCTCGGACGCCTCCCGCGAGCAGCGCGCCGGTGATGTCGGAGCCGGCGCGCACCTCGAACCATTGATGGTCGATGACAGGAACGATATCCGTGTAGTGCACAACCCGCAGGAACACGGGACCGCTCTCGGGAACGGCGCCCAGGATGTCGGAATCCTGGACAGCGATCGTCACGCCATGCGCGACGCCGTCCTTGTCCGTGCAGGCAAGGGAGCGTGATGTCGAGCTGGCCGCCTCCACCTGGCATGGCGCGGCCATGTTCACTTCGTAGGAATCGAACCCCTCGTCCGGCCAAGCCTCGACGGTGACCTCGAATTCAGCCGATATCCCGGCCTGCCGGGGCTCGCAGGCGGACGTCTGCTCTGGTCCCGTCGACTCGCCGCTGCTCGTGGTGCCAGGTGACGAGGTCTCTGTGGGACCACACGCGGGCGTCATGCAGAGGGGGACGAGAGACATCACCGAAAGAGCAACCACGGAGGATGTGCGCTTCATGCCGTCACGTACAAGCAACGCGTGCGCCAGTGCGGAGATGCACGAGCTCTCTGGACCTCGCGCCTGGCGCACAGGCACAGCGGCACAATTCGTCTCGAATTTGTGCCAAAATGCGCCGCGCACACCGTGCTCCGCGCCGGTGTGCGCGAGCCGCCAGGGGGAGGTTCGCGCGCCGGTTTTTGATTGACGCCGGCAATGTGAACGTTCACAATTTGGTCTCCGGGTATCCTTCTGCTTTGCCCTGGGTGGGCCGTCATGCGCCCCGGCTTCTCGTCCTCATGCGCGTTCACCCTGGCGGTCGGGCTCTGAGGAGCTCGCTGGCCCGATTGGGCATCCCTCTGGAGACTAGCATGATCACTCACCTCGATTTGCCCTCCCACGCTCTGGCTCCGTGCCGTTCCCTCCTTCGTCTCTCTGCTCTCGGCTGTGTGCTCGCGGCGCTCGCCGGCTGCAGCGGCGGCACGACCGACGACCAGCCCTCCCCTGATGGGACGGGTGGCTCGGAGAATCCGGTGACGGGCGCCAGCAGCGCCAGCAGTACGACGGGCACCGGCGGGAGCACTGGTACGTCGAGCTCCGTCGGGAGCGGGGGAAGCGGTACGACGGGTACCGGCGGGAGCACGTCGGCCTCGGGGAGCGGCGGCGATCCAGGGGACGGTGGTGGAGGCGCAGGCGGCTCCCCGCCGACCTGCGACTTGCCCACCACGTTCAAGTGGAAGGCGGGGCCTCCGGTGATCAGCCCCAAGCCGCCTGCCGGCCGCAGCTGGGCATCCGTCAAGGACCCGACGATCGTGTTCTTCGAAAACAAGTACCACGTGTTTGCCACCGTGTTCGACACCACGTCGGGCAATGGCGGATGGCAGTCCATGTACTCGAACTTCACGGACATCCCTCAGGCGAACGCCGCTGAGCAGCACTACATGGCGAACTGGCCCACCGGCAGCACGGTCGCGCCCCAGGTCTTCTTTTTCCAGCCGCACAACAAGTGGTACCTCATTTACCAGTGGAACGGCCGGTACTCGACCAACGATGACATCAACAACATGAACGGCTGGAGTCGGCCCCAAGGGCTGCTCCGAGGCGAGCCGAACGGCGCGCTGGACTTCTGGAACATCTGCGACGACAAAAACTGCCACCTCTTCTTCTCGCGGGACGACGGAAAGCTCTACCGCTCCAAGGTCAGCATCGATAAGTTCCCGGCTTTCGACGGTTACGAAACCGTCATGTCGGCCCCCAGCGCGAGTCTCCTGTTCGAAGCCAGCAACGTCTACAAGGTGGATGGGTCGAACAAGTACCTGCTCATGGTGGAGGCGTACGACAACAGCCCTCGCTTCTTCAGGTCGTGGACGTCCGAGAGCCTCGACGGCCCCTGGGCTCCCCTGGCGGACACCAAGCAGAACCCTTTCGCCGGCCCTGCCAACGTGACCTACGAAGGCCAGGACTGGAGCGACGACATCAGCCACGGCGAGCTGATCCGCTCCGGGCACGACGAGAAGATGACCATCGACCCGTGCGACCTGCGGTTCCTCTACCAGGGCAGAGATCCGAAAGTCGGGGGTGATTACGGCAAGTTGCCCTACAGGCTCGGGATGTTGACGCTCCAGAAGTAGCTCCGCTCCCCTCCAGTTGTGGTTTTACGACCTCCGTGGGCTGGCTCGGCTATCCGGACGAGAAGATCCGGCGCGCGTGCCGCGAAGGTATCGAGCAGGGGTTTTCGCGCTTCGAGCTCAAGGTCGGCCTGGATCTCGGGGACGACCTGCGGCGTACGGCGCTCGTGCGCGACATGATCGGGCCGGAGCACACGCTGATGATCGACGGCGCGGCGGGCGCTACCTCGCCCCCACGGCGCCAGGCACATCGATCACCATGAAGGCCGACTCGCTCGCGGCGCACACGTTCCCCGGCGGGCAGGTCTGGCAGGACCGCTGCGCTCGAGCACGTGCTCGGTTACACGTGCGCGAACGATGTGTCGGCTCGCGACTGGCAGCTCCGGCGCGGCGGCGGGCAGTGGTGTCGCGGCAAGACGTTCGACACGTTCGCCCCGCTCGGCCCCCGCCTCGTCACCGCGGACGAGGTCGGAGATCCAGGAGCGCTCCGCATCGCCACCCTCCTGAACGGCGAGCGCGTGCAAGACTGGACGACCGGCGACATGATCTTCGGCGTGCCCGAGCTCATCGAGTTCTTGAGCGGCAGCACGACGCTGCTGCCGGGCACCGTGATCCTCACGGGGACGCCGCATGGCGTCGGATTTCCTCAGCCGGCCGACCGTGTGGCGCGCGGCGCTCGCGCTCGGAGGTCGGGTCCAGATCCTGCCGGAACGGCTCGCGCCCGCGGCGGCTCGCGCCTGGCGCCAAGGTCACGCATGGCCCGCGTGGCGCGGGGGAGCCTCCCGCCGCTGGCTCGCCGAGCGCCGCGGTCAGGAGAGGTGAGCTGGAGCACGGGCCGCGATCGCGAGCGTGTGATGGACCGGGTGCGCGGGGCGCTCGCGGCGTTGCCGGAGCGGACGCCGCTGCCCGACATCTCCGAGGCCACGCTGCGGCCCCGCGTTCCCCCCGGCGACGTCGACCCGGTGGCCACGTTCGCCGCGGAGATCGAGAGAGCAGGCGGGCGGGCGTTTTCAGGGCGTGCACGGACCGGGCGAGCCAATCGCCCTGATCGTCGATGCCTGGTGGAGCGACGCCGGGAGCGCGTTCTGAGGAGTTTCCGGCGATCGGCATCGTGGCCGGCGAGTCCCGCGCGCCGGTTTTCAATTGACGCCGCAGATGTGAGCGCTCACAATTTGGCTCGCAGATTGCTCCGCTTTGCCCTCGGTAGGCCGCCATGCGGCACCGGGCCCTTCGTCCTCGTGCGCGTCAACCTTGACAGTCGGGCTCTGAGGAGCTCGCTGCCCGCTCGGGCATCCCTCTGGAGACCAGCATGATCACTCCCTTCGATTTGCACCGTCAGACCCTGACTCCTTCCCGTTCCCTCCTTCGTCTCTCTGCCCTCGGCTGTGTGCTCGCCGCGCTCGCCGGTTGCGCCAGCGACACGGGGGACGACCAGCCGTCCAGTGGTGGTACGGGTGGCTCGGAGAACCCGACGACGAGCGCCAGCAGCACGACAGGCGCGGGCGCGGGCGCGAGCACGAGCGCAAGCGGCACGGGTGGATCAGGCCCCGGCACGAGCACGAGCACGAGCACGAGCAGCGGAAGCGACCCGGGCACGGGCGGCGACCCGACGTCCGGGGCCGGGGGGAGCGGCGGCGATCCGGGGGACGGCGGCGGCGGCGCGGGCGCGGGCACGGGCGCGGGCGGCTCGCCCGTGACGTGCGACCTGGCCACCTCGTTCAAGTGGAAGTCGGGGCCTCCGGTGATCAACCCCAAGTCGGCTGCCGGTCGCAACTTCGTCTCCATCAAGGATCCGACGATCGTGTTCCACGACGGCAAGTACCACGTATTTGCCACCGTGTACGACACGGCGGGCAACGGGGGGTGGAGTTCCGTGTATTTGAACTTCACCGACTTCTCTCAGGCGGCCTCCGCGCAGCAGCATCACATGGCGAACTGGCCCACCGGCGGCACGGTCGCGCCCCAGGTCTTCTTTTTCCGGCCGCACAACAAGTGGTACCTCATCTACCAGTGGAACGGCAGGTACTCGACCAACGACGACATCAGCAACGTCAACGGCTGGAGCCGGCCCCAGGCGCTGCTCAAGGGCGAGCCAGGCCAGATGGGGAACACCCTTGGCGCGCTGGACTTCTGGAACATCTGCGACGACAAGAACTGCCATCTGTTCTTCTCGCGGGACGACGGGAAGCTCTACCGCTCCAAGGTCAGCATCGATAAGTTCCCGGCTTTCGACGGTTACGAAACCGTCATGTCGGCCCCCAGCGCGGGGCTCCTGTTCGAGGCCAGCAACGTCTACAAGGTGGATGGCACGAACAAGTACCTGCTCCTGGTCGAGGCGTTCGACAACAGCCCTCGCTTCTTCAGGTCGTGGACCTCCGAGAGCATCGACGGCCCCTGGGCTCCCCTGGCGGACACCAAGCAGAAGCCCTTCGCCGGCCCTGCCAACGTGACGTTCGAAGGCGGAAAGTGGAGCGACGACATCAGCCATGGTGAGATGGTCCGCTCCGGGAGCGACGAGCGAATGACCATCAACGCGTGCAACATGCAGTTCCTCTACCAGGGCAGGGATCCGAACGCCGGAGGGGCTTACGAAAGATTGCCGTACAAGCTGGGTCTGATCACGCTCGAGAAGTGACGCCGCGCCCCTCCTCGATCTCTCGGGAGGGACGTCCAGGCAGAAGCGCCGATCTCCCGATCGGCGCCTCCCCGGCGAGCCCGGGCCGACATCGGCCAGGGTCGTGATCGGGGCAAACCATCGATACGTCCGGGGCGCCGCGCGCGCAGGATCCGCGGCCTGAATCCAGGGGATCGCTGGACGAACGGCATTCTCCGTCTATCCTTGAGCGGTGCGCTCGGGGGAGCTCTTGGGGGGGCGCTTCCGCGTCGAAGCGCTCGCGGAGAGCGGAGGCATGGGCGCGGTCTACCGCGCCTGGGACGTCACCACCGGAAGGCGGGTCGCCGCCAAGGTGCTGCACGATCCGTCGCCGCACCACCTCGCGCGCTTCGCGCGGGAGGCCGAGCTCCTTGCCCGCCTCGCACACCCCGGGATCGTCCGGTACGTCGCCTACAGCGCCGCGCGCGAGAGCACGCCCTTCCTGGTCATGGAATGGCTGGAGGGAGAGGACCTCTGCCGGCTCCTCGCGCGCCGGCGGCTCTCGGTCGCCGAGACCGTGGAGCTCGGGGCGCGCGTCGCCGCGGCCCTGGGCGCCGCGCACGCGCTGGGGATCGTCCACCGCGATCTCAAGCCGGCCAACATCTTCCTCGTCGGCGGCCGGATCGAGGAGCCCAGGCTCCTCGATTTCGGGGTCGCCCGCCTCCCGGACATGGCGCCGATCACCGGCGCCGGGATGCTCGTCGGCACGCCCGATTACATGGCCCCGGAGCAGGCGCGCAGCGGCGATGAGGTCGGCGCGCCCGCCGACATCTTCTCGCTCGGCTGCGTGCTCTTCCAGTGCGTCACCGGCGCGCCGCCGTTTCAGGCCGATCACCTGGTCGCCCTCCTCGCCAGGATCATCTTCGACGATCCGCCGCGCCTGTCCGAGCGCTGCCCCGGCGCGCCCCCGTGGCTCGACGCGCTGGTCTCGCAGATGCTCGAGAAGGATCCGGCGCGGCGCCCGCGCGACGGGGCCGCGGCCCACGCCGCGCTCGCGGCGCAGGAGGTCCACGGCGGGTCGATCCCGGCGCCGGCGAGCTCCGCCCTCACCAGCAGCGAGCGCCGCTTCCACGGCGTCGCGGTGATCGGCCGCGCGCCGGCGTCCGCGCAGGACGCCACCCTCTCGATCTGCGAGGCGGACCCGGACGCCGGCGCGCTCCGGGAGGTCGCCGCCCGCTTCGAGGGGCGCCTGGAGCTGCTCGCCGACGGGACGGCGGTGCTCATCGTCGGCCGCCCGCACGTGCCCACCGACGTCGCCGCGCAGCTCGCGCGCTGCGCGCTGGCGCTGCGGGAGCGCGTCCCCGATCGCCCGATCGCGATCACGGTCGGCTGGGGCGAGCTCGGGCGCGGCCTGCCGGTCGGCGACGCCATCCAGCGCGCGGCGGGGCTGCTCCGGAGCGCGGGCCGCGCGGGCGCGCCGCGGATCCTCCTCGACAAGACCACCGCCGGGCTGCTCGAGGCCCGCTTCGAGGCCGCGATCTCCGCGTCCGGCGCCGTCGAGCTGCGCGGCGAGCGCAGCGCCGCCGAGCCGTGGCGCCCGCTCCTCGGCAGGCCCACGCCCTGCGTCGGCCGCGATCACGAGCTCCGCCTGCTGGAGCAGACCTTCGCCGCCTGCGCCGGCGAGCCCGCCGCCCGGGCGGTGCTCGTCATCGGCGCCGCGGGCATGGGCAAGTCCCGCCTGCTCCAGGAGCACCTCGCGGCCCTCCGGCGCGCCGGCGCGCCCGCGGAGATCTGGGCGGCGCTCGGGGATCCGCTGCGCGCGGGCTCCATCGGCGGCCTGCTCGCGGAGGTGATCCGGGGCGCGGCGGGGATCCAGGGGGGCGAGCCCATCGAGGAGCGGCGCGCGCTCCTCCGGGCCCGCGTCGCCCGCCGCGCGCCCGAGGCGGAGCGGCGCCGGATCGAGGAGTTCCTCGGAGAGCTCGCCGGCGTCCCCTTCCCCGACGAGGACAGCCTCCCGCTCCGCGCCGCCCGGCAGGATCCCGAGCTGCTCGGCGAGCAGATGCAGCGCGCGCTGCGCGATTTTCTGCGCGCCGAGTGCGCGGCCCAGCCGGTGGTGCTCGCGCTGGAGGACGTGCACTGGGCCGATCGCGCCTCGGTCGCGGCCATCGACGCGGCGCTGCGCGAGCTCGCGGACCAGCCGCTCGTCGTGCTCGCCACGGCGCGCCCCGAGATCAAGCAAGCCTACCCCGATCTCTGGGGCGAGCGCGGGCGGCAGGAGATCTGGCTCAGGCAGCTCTCGCCGAAGGCGTGCGCGCAGCTCACGCGGGAGGCGCTGGGCGGCGCGGCCGACAGCGCGCTCGTCGATCGTCTTGTCACCCAGTCCGAGGGCCAGCCCTTCTTCCTCGAGGAGCTGATCCGCGCGACGGCGGAGGGCCGGGGCGAAGCGATGCCCGACACCGTGGTGGCGATGGTGCAGGTCCGGCTGGAGGCGCTCCCGCCGCCTGCGCGCCGGATCCTGCGCGCCGCCAGCGTGCTCGGCGAGGTGTTCTGGCGAGGCGCCGTCGCCCACCTGCTCGGCGGCGACGCCGCGCCGCTCGCGGATCACCTCTCCGCGCTCGTCACCGGGGAGCTCTGCGTCCGCCGACGCGAGGGCCGCTTCCCCGGCGAGGAGGAGTACTGCTTCCGCCAGGCGCTCCTGCGCGAGGGCGCTTACGCGCAGCTCACCGAGGACGATCGAGCGCTCGGCCACCGCCTCGCCGCCGAGTGGCTCGAGGGCGCGGGCGAGGCCGATCCGCTGGTGCTCGCGGCGCACTGCGAGCGCGGCGGCATGACCGCCCGGGCGGCGTCGCTGCTCGTCCGAGGCGCCGAGCTCGCGGCCGCGCGCCGGGCCTACCTCGACGCCGAGGGCTGCTACGGGCGCGCCGAGGCGCTGGTCGGCGCGCTGCTCCCCGCGGCGCGCCACGCGCGGGGCCTCGCTCGCTTCCGGCTCGGGCGCCACACCGAGGCCCTCGCCGACCTCGCCGCGGCGCGCGAGGAGGCGGCCGAGGCGGCGGAGCCAGGGGCGGAGATCGAGCTCCTCCTCGATGAGGCCATGATCCTCGACTGGACAGGCGAGTACCGGGCCGCGAGCGAGCGGGTCGAGGCCGCCGAGCGCCTCGCCGACTGGGTGGACTCCCCCCTGCTCAACGCCCGCCTGCTCCTCGGCGTGGGCCGCTCGCTCCACCGGGACGACCGCGAGGACGAGGCCGCCATGGTGCTGTCGCGCGCCGCGGAGCAAGCCGCGCGGCTCGGGGACGAGGGCTACGAGACGCACATCATCGCCCGGCTGATGCTCGGCTTCATCCTGGCCAGCCTCGGCCGGATCGACGAGGCGGTGCGGGATCTCGACGCGGTGATCCTCAGCTGCGAGGAGCGCAGCGATCTCATGCACCTCGGCGCAGCGCGGAACAACCGCGCGCTCGCGCGGGCCCTCCAGGGCGACCGCGCCGGGATGATCGCCGACCTCGAGCGCACCATCGCGCTCGGGCGCGACCTCGGCCAGCCCGCGTTCGAGCTCGTCGGCCGCTACAACCTCGCCGAGCACCTGTATCTGATGGACGATCTCGAGGCCGCGGCGCCCCACGCGCGCGCCGTCCAGGCGATGGAGCCGCGCTGCGACGACCACCACGCGCCGATCGCCGTGGCGCTCCTGACCGCGCGCCTGCGCCTCTACCAGGGCGACGAGGCGGGCGCTCGCGGCATCGCCCTGCGGCTGCGCGCGGCGCAAGAGGGAGCCGGCAGCGACGCGCTGAAGCCCTCGGAGGACGTGCTCTGCTCGATGATCGAGCTCGCGACGCGCGACGACGACGGCGCCGCGTGGGCCGCGCTCGAGGAGCGCTCCGCGCGCTGCTCGGTAGGGCAGGAGCGGATCGAGGTGCTCGAGGCGCGGGCCCTCGCCGCCTTCCGTCGCGGCCGGTACGTCGATGCACGGCTGCAGATCGAGCGCGCCCTCGCGGCCGCCTCCACCACGCCGACCGTCATGGGCAGTCGCCTCCGCCGCTGGCACACGGAGCTGACGGCGCTGACAGAATCGGAGGCCCCGGACACCCACCCTCGTCGCCGCTGAATCACCTTGCACGGGCGCGATAATGCGAAAAGATAGAATATTGAACCCATAGTCAACCTATGGGCGATGTTGGTGAGCCCGCGCTCGCGCGCCGCGCGCAGGGAGCCGCCGGGTATGCGCCAGAAATGGGGGAGGAACCCATGTCGCTCAAGGAGACATTCATCGTGCTTGTCTGGGCTGGGGTGCTGTCGGGCTGCGCCGCGGAGGTGGGGGACACCGAGGCGCTGGAGGAGCTCGTGGGGGAATCCCAGGGAGCCCTTCTGGGCGGCAATGCGCTCACCGCGAACGCCCTGAACCTCAATGCCTTGAACCTCAACGCCTTGAACCTCAACGCCCTGAACCTCAACGGTCTCAGCGCGCAAAACCTCGCCGCGATCCGGGATCCCGGCCCGAGCGGGGCGCTGGCGCGCGAGTTCATGAAGTATGCGACGAGCTGCGCCCTGAAAAGCACGGCGTCGTTCAACTTCTCGTGGACGGACGCCAGCGGCACCGTCCACAACGAGCGCTACCCAGGGCTGCTCGGCGCCGCGCCGACCTGGGCGAACGGGCCGCTCGACGAGCTCGGGCAGCGCATGGTCTCCAGCTGCGTGGCGGCGCGCGTGAACTACTATCAAGTGCCGGTCCTCCTCTCCGCCCGCTCGCTGCGGGATCCGCTGAAGACGCTCTCCTCGAGCCAGGAGCTCATCGATTATCCGGACGTCGAGGGGGCCTTCTGGGGCAACCTGTTCGCGGCGCAGCCCTACGTCAACGCTTGCTACAACAGCGCGACGGTCGACAACTCGCGCGCCTACCAGCGCGACTGCGCCGCGGGCCACCTGATGTCCGACGGCCAGCTCGTGGGGTGCGGGGTGATCCGCATGGTCGGACCCTGCAGCCAGGTCTGCCAGGCCCTCAACGGGGCCGGCCAGTACTACCCGTCCTGTGTCGACCGCCCCGGCCAGAGCACCGCGACCGTCAAGGAGGTGATCACCACCGCCTTGCCCTGACCGCGTGCCCTCAGAAGGCGCCGACCTCGCCGAGCAGCGTCCCATTCTCGATCAGGTCCACATGGCCCCGAGGGGTCGACTCGCCCGCCGCCCAGCGCGATTCGACGGAGAGCTCGAATGCGCCGCCGCACCCGGCGCAGCTGTCCCCCGATCCGCGGCCGGCGTACACGTCCGGGAACGGGTTCTCGTCGAAGAGGAAGGACAGGCGAAGGTGCGCGGCCCCGTCGTCGCCCCGGTAGAGCGCCCCGCGCTGCTCGTGGTCGAGGATGCCGTCGCTGCTCGATAGATGCCCGAGCACGAGGATCTGCAGATACGCGTCGGAACACTGGCTGCTACGGTCGATGTACGCCACGACCGGCGAGCTCTCGGTGTCGGCGACGAGGGACCAGCTCGCGGCGCTCGTCGTCCCGTTGGCCCATGTCACGTCGAAGCTTCCGGCCCCCCCGGTCGCGTCGATGGCCTCCTGGCCGCTCACACCGAGGGGCGTCGGGTCGGAGAGGGCATGCTCCACGGCCTGGCCCGTTGACTGCGGGAGGAAGTCGCAGGGATCGGCGGCGACCTCCCCCGTCTGTCCCCCGCGCGTGCACCCCATGAGCAGCCCCGCCACGAGCCAGCAAGCAAGCCGTACGTTCATCGCAGCCTCCATCGACATCCACTTGCCGCAGCGCAGGAGCCCCCGCAAGCGCCGCATAGCGCAGTTACGCATTATCTATCGCTCCGATGTGCTAGTATCGATGCATAAATGCGATACAAACCATCGCAATACGATGAAATCGCGAGGGATTTCTGCCGGGCGCTCCGCGGCCGGCGTTCGCAGCGGCAGCTGAGCGTCCGGCTCGGCTACGGAACGAACGTCGCCTTCGGCTGGGAGTCCGGGCGGCGTTTTCCCACGTTCCCCACGGTGCTGCGCGTCGCGGCGTACAACGGCGTTGACGTCCATCGTGTGCTCTCGGACTTCGTGCGCCAGGAGTCGGCCTTCGGCGCGGGCGTCGCCGTCTCCGACCCGGCCCTCACGGCCATCCTCCTTCAGGTCGTCAAGGGCGGGCTGAGCAACGCCGAGATCGGCGCTCGCATCGGGCGCAGCGCGTCCCAGGTGTCGCGCTTCATCGCGGGCACCTCCCAGCCGCGGCTGCCCGACGTGCTGGCCCTCGTCGACGCGACCACCGACCGGCTGCTCGACTTCCTCGCGCTCTTCGTCCCTCCGGGGCAGCTGCCCTCGGTGGCGCGCGACTTCGGTGTGCTCGAGGAGCGCCGGCGGATAGCGACGAAGCTCCCCTGGTCTCACGCGGTCCTGCGCGTCCTCGAGCTCGCGGGCTACGCTGCCCTCCCCTGCCATGACGACGCGTGGGTCGCCGCTCGCCTCGCGCTCCCGCGCGACGAGGTGCGCGCGTGCCTCGAGGCCCTGTCGCGGGCAGGCCTGATCCGATGGCGCGGAGGGCGGTACGCCGCCACGGCCGAGACGGTCGACATGACCCGCGGCGCGGCCGAGCCGCGACAGCGATTGAAAGCGCACTGGCTCGACGTCGCCGCGGGCCGGCAGCGCCGCGGCGATCCGGGGCTGTACTCCTACAACCTCGTCAGCGTCGCGCGCGGCGACCTCGCGCGGCTGCGGGCCTTGCACGTGCGGTATTTTCACGAGCTCCGGCAGATCGTGTCGGACTCGCGCGAGCCCGATTGCGTCGCGCTGGTCGCGATGCAGCTCTTCGAGCTGGGCGCGTGAGGCGCGAACCGGGCAGAGAAGGACGTTCTGTCAACCCGGGGCAGGCCCGCAGCCGTGCCTACGAGCGCCTCGCGGGGAGGCCGTACTTTACCCCAGCGTTGCATAAGTACACCTCCCCACAAGGAAAAGGGGCAGGCCATCACACGGCACGAACCCGTGGTCGTGGTCGTGGTCGTGGTCGTGGTCGTGGTCGTGGTCGTGCGCGTGGTCGTGCGCGTGCGCGTGCGCGTGCGCGTGCGCGACACACGTGGCCATCGGCACATCCTTGTCAGCATGGCGGCGAGGCGTGACAGAAGGCGCTTGCCTTGCTCGACGTCCTTGCTCTGGACGACGCCCATGATGCGGCTGACGTCGAGCAGGCCCGCGCACTCCATCGCCGAGCCCCTGGCGATCCCGTGGTAACGCGCCCTGTCGGCTGGGCTCGGCTTGCCGGCACCCTCGGCGATGTTGAGCGGGATCGACATCGCGGCGCGCTCGAGCTGGAGCCGGAGCTCGCGCCGTTCCTTCGGGATCTCCTCGAGCAGCTGCACGGAGAGCGCGAGGAATTCGATGGCAACGCGGTAGGCGTCAAGGTTTTCGTGGTCCAGGAGTGGACGGTCGGTGTTGGACACGCCCGTTGCATCGACGGGAAGGTCTCTCGCGCGTTGCGCGCCTTCGCGCACGTGCACGTGCACGCGCACGCGCACGCGCACGACCACGACCACGACCACGACCACGACCACGACCACGCGGGACCGGGGGTCTGTGCGGCTTACACCCCGGGTCGTACCTGCTTTCTGGTGAGTCTCACCTCGGGTGCCTTTCTTTGTTCGTCGGAGACACCTGATCTTGCAACCACTTCGACGCACGAGAAGGGCACCTTCGCTCATTCTTTTTCGGAGAGAGCGTCTATTTTATGCAACCTGGGGGTTTACCGACGCGAAGGCCCCTTGCGCCCGCCCCTCGCGGTCGAGCCGCCTCCGCCCTAGATTCGGTGCGCTGACAGCCAAGTCGACTGCCAGGGCAGACGATCCGCTCGAAGGAGGAGAATCGCGATGCGTCCTACTATGCCGACCCTCACGGGAAGCCTGATCGCAGGGCTCGCGCTCGGCGTCATGACCTGCATTTCGTCGACCGCGCTGGCCGGGCGCCCCGTCGCCGAGGCCCTCGCGGCGGATCGCCTCGCAGCCAAGGAACCCGGGGCCACGGCGAAGAATCACGAGAACCGGACCATCACGATCGGCGGCATCGGCGAGGTCTCGAGGCCTGCGGATTCGATGCGCACGAGCATCGGCGTGGAGGTGCGCGAAAAGACGCTCTGGGCCGCGCGCGACAAGGCCGCGGGCAGGTCGCAGGCAGTGCTCGCCGCCCTGCGTGGCCTCGCCATCCCCGGGCTGGAGATCCGCACGGTCGACATCTCGCTCTCGCCGATCCGAGAGTCGCACGTGGGGCATGAGGAGATCACCGAGCCCAGGATCATCGGCTATTCGGCGTCCAGCCAGCTCTCCGTCGCGCTGCGGGGCGCGTCGCCGGCCGAGCTCCAGTCCGCAGGCTCGAGGATCCTCCACGCCGCGCTCGCCTCGGGCGCCAATGACGTCGGCGGGCTCGAGTTCTTCTTGAACGACCGCACCGAGGCGCGCCGCAGCGCCATCGCCGCTGCCGTGCAGGACGCGCAGGCGAACGCCAAGGTGGTGGCCAAGGCGGCGAACGTCAGGCTCGTCGACCTGCAGTCGATCTCGGTCGTCCAGCAGGAGCGTTATGGATTTGCGCAGCAGATGAAGGGGTTCGGAAGCGCGGACGGCTTCCCCGTCGAGCCCGGCAACATCCGTGTCACCGCCGCGGTGACGGTCCGCGTGGCGTTTGCACCGAGCCCGTGAGCTCAAGGCGGCGGCCCGCAGGCCGCGCTCGCGATCGCGGCCCGGGGCGTCCTCACGGCATGCCCGTGAAGAAGTCGTACATCGCCTCGATGGCAAAACACGGCACGCCGTGGCTCGTGTTGCTGTACGCGGGATCGTCGTGGGAGCACCAGATCGTCGGCTCCGAACAGCCGATGTAGGAGACGCAGCCGGGGTTCACCGTCTTGCCGCTGCTCTGGCAGCCCATCACCTGGGAATACGGCGTCGAGCCCCTCTCGCACATGTTGGCGGAGGAGAACCTCGCGACCGTGCTCGCCCCGTCTCCCCCGCGGACAGTGTCGTTCTTGCCCTGGATGTACATCACGGGCGTGGGCACCTGGAGCGCGCCGTAATCGGAGGCCGCGACGGGCGCGACCGCCTTGAAGTTCATGTGCTCGGCATCGGACTTGTGCGTCAAGATCTGCACGATCATCTGCGCGCCGGAGCTGTGGCCGGTGGCGAACACGCGGTCCATGTCGATGCAGTAGCTGTCCATGAGGTCGTCGTAGATTCGCAGGACCTTGGCGATGTCGTTGTTGTAGTTCCAGCATCCACCCCCGTCCGACGACCTCCCCACGGCGCGCACGTACTCCGTCTCGAAGGCCGACCCTCGCGTGAGGTTGATGAACTGGTCGATCGGGTTGCCGCAGGCGTGGAAGCCCATCAAGAGGGGGAGCGGGGTGTCGCCATCGTAGCTTTCCGGGAACGTGTAGATGTGATCGCCGTCGACCTTCACCGTTCCGCTCTCGGGCCGCCCCGACTTGCCGCAGCCCGGGCTCGGGTTGCCCGCCGGCGATTCCGTGCCGCCGGTCCCCATGCCACCGCTCCCGGCCTGCGGTCCGCCCCCGGTCGACCCGCCTGTCGTGCCGCTGCTGGAGGAGCTGGCGTCATCGCTCGTTCCCCCTGTCGAGGAGGTCTCCCCGCCGCTCGCAGACGTGTGGGCCCCGCCCGCGCCGCCCGTGGCCTGACCGGCTCCGCCGCCTCCCGTGCCGGGCGAGCCTGTCTCGGACGAGCAAGCGAGGAACATCAAAGCGACGGCAGGAAAAGAGGAATAAGCACCTGATCTCGGCATCGTCTAGACCCTCTCGTGATCGCCCGATTCGCCTATCCGCGCTCGCCGCGTGCCGATCCCGCGATGATCTCGGGCGAGGAAACGCCTCACCTGGAGGCACCAGCCCGACCGTCACGGCCGACGCGCAGAAGTGACGAAAGGCCCGGTGCGCATGGCACGCCTATCCGTGGCAAAGCGGAAGAAGGATCGACGAGTCGACTGTGAGCGTTCACATGGTCGGCGTCAATCAAATTGGACCGGCGCGACGCGCACCTTGATCCCGGCGGGCGCGCGGCGGCGGCCGCCGCGGCACCCGCGTGAGCTGTCATCGGAGCTCGGCTCGCGCGAGCTCGTCGTGGCCGGCTCAGTTGGCAATGAACGCGCAGCACCCGACGACGCAGATGTAGCCGTCGGCGCAGCCGTCGCTGCAAGGATCCGCGCATGTCGGAGCCGACCCGCCTTCGCCACCGCCGGGGTCGGAGCTGCCGCCGGGGTCGGAGCCGCCGCCGCCATCGCTCTCACCCGTGCTTCCGTCGTCGGGGCAATCGTGCCCGCCGTCGTCGCTGCCGCCCGGATCGCCGGAGCCGCTGCTATCCCCGGGGTCGCCGGAGCCGCTGCCGGGGCCGCCGTCGCAATGGCCAGGGCCGATGCCACCCTCGTTGAAGTCCGCAAGCGCACCGGACAGCGCGACGGCATCCTCGGCCGCGTCGCCTCGCTTGATGCCGTACGGGAGCCGGCCATCGGCGTCCTTGTTGTCCTTCATCCACGCCTCGGCTTCCGCGAGCGCGCCGCCCAGGGCCGCGTCGCTCGCGCCGCTCCCCACGTTCAGCAGCGCGGCGATCAGCTGGTGGCCCAGGATGAGGCTGGTGTCGCCCCGCGGCGGCGTCTCGAAGAGATCCAGCAGCTCGGCCTGTGAGTACTCGACTCCTCCGATGGTGAGCTTCGAGGTCGGCCAGCTCTCCTCGTGGTTCTTCCAGTAGCCCTGGGTGAGCGTACAGCCGTCGCCCTCGGACGGGGGCGGAGTCTCGACCACGTTGCCCCTCCCCTCGCCGAAGCGATCCGGGTCGCCGTTCCCACAGGCGACGAGAGCGGAGCCAACCAGCGACAGACACCCCACGAGCACCAACCTGCCAAGCCTCATGATTCCTCCTGAAGTTGCGCATCGCGCGATGGGCGCTCCTCGCGAGGAGCGAGCGGCATCGCGCGTGTCAGGCGGCGGGCATCGCGCCGGCTCGGGGCACACAGGCGACCCCGAGCCGGCGGGATCATGTTCTCGATCCACCCGCCCCAGCTGCAGCCCATGAGGAGCCGCGCTCTCGGTTCCTTCAGTGCCGGCCTGCGCTCGGCGCGGCTCATGTTTTTGTGGGCGCTTTCCGATCCCGTGTCGTTCTCGATCGATTGAATTTTTCCTTCACCAGCACACGAGTGACCGAGAGCACCTCAGCCCATGAGATCCCGTGTCATTCTCGTTTGATCAAATTCTTCCTTCACAGCACACGAGCGACCGAGATCACTTCAGCCCGTGACGATCCATCTTGTTGAGCAGCCCCTGCCGCGACAGCCCGAGCCGCGCTGCTGCCTGGCTCCTGTTGCCCTGGGTCGCCCGGAGCGCGGCGGCGATCTCGCGCCGCTCCAGCGCCGCGATCTTCTCTTCCAGCGTCGCCCCCTCGGCCGGCTCGTCGCCTGCCGGCGCCGCGGGCGCGCCGCCTCGCCGCGCCGGCGAGAGGTCCTCCTCGAGGATCTCTCCCCTGCCCCCGGCCATCACGAGCGCGCGCTGCATCTCGTGCCGGAGCTCTCGCAGGTTGCCGGGCCAGTCGCAGGCCTCGAGCCGGCGCATCGCACCGGGCGAGATCGCGGTCGCCGGCGCGCGCGGCACGAGGGCCCGCGACAGGTTCAGGAAGTGCTGCGCGAGGAGCGGCAGATCGCCCACGCGATCCGCGAGCCGGGGCAAGGCGATCTCGATCCCGCGCACGCGCCAGTAGAGGTCGTCACGAAAGGTCCTGTCCGCCACCATCGACTCGAGCGCTCTGTGGGTGGCCGACACGACACGGACGTCCACGGTCAGCGGGCGCGCCGCGCCCACCGGCAGGATCTCGCCCGTCTCGAGCACGCGCAAGAGCTTCACTTGCAGCGCCGGCTCCATGTCGCCGATCTCGTCGAGGAACAGGGTCCCTCCGTCCGCCTCGACGAACAGGCCGGGAGCGTCCTTGATCGCGCTCGTGAAGGCGCCTTTCCGGTGGCCGAACAGCGTCGATTCCAGGAGGGTCGGCGCGAGCGCGCCGCAGTTGACCGCGATGAAGGCCTTGTCCTTCCGGCGGCTCCTTGCGTGCAAGTAGCGGGCGAACACCTCCTTGCCCGTGCCCGAGTCGCCGGTGATGAGCACCGGCACGTCGGTCGGCGCCGCGCGCTCGCACAGCGTCCTCGCCTCGAGGAAGGCCGGCGACTGGCCGAGCATCGCCGAGGCGTCGCCCTCGCGCGCGGCGAGCGAGCGCTCGAGCTCCGCCACCCGATCTTCCAGCGCGAGGCGCGCGGCCGCGCGAGCGACCACGGAGAGCAGCACGTCCGGGTCGACGGGCTTGGCCAGGAAGTCGTACGCGCCGCGCTCGACGAGGCGCAAGGCGAGCGGGGTCTCACCCGCGCCCGAGACGACGATCACCTTGGCCGCGGGCCGCTCGGCGAGGAGCCTGTCCGCAAGCGCCGCGCCCTCCTCGGCGCGGCCCGTCGGCGGGAGCATCAGGTCGAGCACGACGAGGCGCGCGCTGGTGCGGCGGAGCTCCGAGAGCGCCTTCGGGGCGGCCCCGGCCTCGGCGACGGCGTACCCCTCCAGCGCGAGCAGCTCGCGGTAGGCGTCGCGGAACCCCGGATCGTCGTCGATCAGCAGGACGGTCTCGGTCACGGGTGACCGTACCGCGTTGCCAGGGCGCGGATCCAGGGTTGCGCGGGGCGGGGGCGCGGCGCGCTCCCTGCTTCACCCGGTTTCGTCCGGTACCTCGTGCCTGGAGGACGAACGGCCGGAGGGTCCGTATGCGAGGCTGGACGACTCCGGCCGACCTCAGCAGACTACCGCATGACCGAGAACGCCAAGACGTGGTTCGAGGACGGCTCCTACCCGGCCGACCTCGGGGTGAAGATCGTGGCCGCCGACGACGCGCAATCGCGCCTCTTCCTGCCCTACGAAGAGCGGAATACCATGTTCGGGCTGGTCCACGGCGGCGCGCTCGCGTCGCTCGTGCCGATCTCCGCGCACGCCATCTCGCGTGATCCCTCTCGCGCGGTCACGAAGCCACTCCGCACCGTCTCGATGCACGTGGGCTACGTGCGCGCGGCGCGCAAGGCGGTGACGGTCGAGACGCGCGCGTTGCGCCGCGTGCGTGAGCTGGGCTTCTTCGAGACGCTCATCACGGACGTGGACGGGAATGCGGTCGCACACGCCTCGTCGACCGTGAGCGAGGCTGGGCCGGACAGCGCGCCGGCGGCATTCCCTCCCCTTACCGATCTTCCCGAGGGAGAGCGCGCCGGCGTCGCTCCCTCGGACGACGCGGAGGGCGGCGGCGCGGGAGCGATCCGCGCGGCGACGGCGGCCAGTCCATTCCTGTCGCGAAGGCAGCTGCGCCTCCTGGGCATGCGCCGCGGGGCGGTCGAGATGGCGATGGATGCAGCTGCGACGAACCTCGACGGCAACGGCGCCACCCACGAAGGGGCCGTCCTGACGCTCATCGATGCCGCAGGCGCCACCTGCCCGTGGACGGTCGTCCCGCCGTCGCCGGGGGCGTCGGGGGCGACGATCGCCCTGAGCGCGCAGGTCCTCGGGCCGTTGCCCCGAGCAGGGCTCGTCGCGCGCGCCGTCGTGCGTGCGCGCGATGCGCGGATCTGCTGGACCGACGTCGCCATCGTCGACGGCGCCTCCCGGATCACGCACGCCTTCGGAACGGTCGTGTACCGCTTCAGCGAGAAGAGCTGGTCATGATCGTTCAGCCGAGCGAGCGCCGAAGCGCCTCGAGCGGCGCCTCGGGTGCGCGGGACCGCCGCGACCCCGGGCGCCGCCGCCGCATGCGGCTCGGCGCGCCGCGCAACCTGGCGGGGCGCGCCCACCGGAACGGCATCGATTTCACGTTCACGCCGCTGACCCAGTTCGAGCGGAGCCGGCGAGCACCATTCAGCTGGCCAGGCGGGATGGCCCGGACCGGTGCGCAGCCAGCGAGCTCAGCAACAGATGGAAGTACAACATCCCGCGATAGGGACCGAGCGCCTCGACGAGCTCGCCCCCGTGCTCGCCGGCGATGGCGCCGAGGCCGCGAGCGGCCGCCACGTCTCCGCCCGGAAAGACATCGAGCCGGCGAAAGCCACGAAGCAGGATGACCGAAGCGGTCCAGGGCCCGATGCCCGGAAGCTCGCGCAGGCGCCGCTCGATTTCACCATTGGCCAGCGCTTCGAGCTCCTCCTCCCGCAGCTCGCCCGCCGCGATCATCCGCGCGCATGTCCGCAGCGCGTCCGCCTTCGCTCCGCTCAGCCCGAGGGTGCGCAGATCGTGCGGGGTCGAGCTCGCCACGACCTCGGGCGGAGGGAACGGGAACAGCCGCTGCCCCGCGAGGTCGACGGGGCTCGCGAACCGAAGCACGAGGCGTCGCACCGCCGCCATCGCCGCTGCCAGGCTGAGCTGCTGGAAGACCACCGAGTTCACGATCGCCTCCCAGAGCGAGGCAAAGCGTGGAGGCTTGACCCCGCGGAACCGCGCCGCGAGCGCGGCGAAGGCGGGCAGCCGCTCCGCTCGCGCGTAGAATGGCGCCAGATCGATGTCGGTCCCGAGCAGCCGGGTGACCAGGCCGCGCCACATCCTCGGATCGTCGACGTCCCCGAAGACCTCGACCCGGAGCTGCGTCCCGCCTGGCTCCTCGGTCACCGCCCAGACCACCGGACCGCGCGCGGTGTCGAACGCCCGCAGGTAGCGGCGATCCGCGGACCACGTGTCGACCGGGTTCTCGGGGCGCCTCTGGAGCGCGGCAACGGTGAGCGCGAGGCGGAAGGGCGCCCTCACCGGAACGGTGATCCTCGTCGTTCGGGCCGCGGTTCGGCGCGACATCGTGCCGAGCTCAATGCGAGCGCACGCGTGGGCCGGTGCGCCGCGCGGGCGACACACGCGCCTTCGTGGCGCCCAGGGCCCGCCCCCTCGACGAGGTAGGGTGTGACGCCGCGAGGGCTCGATCTCGCGCCCGGGGGGCGGCCTCTGCAGGGACGCGGGCGGCCGGTGCACGGGGGCGAGCCCTGCGCAACCGCTGCTCGATCCTTTCGCGGAGGACGACGGCCTGGTTGTGGAGCTCGTCCTTTGCTCCGTACACGAGCGTGAGCGTCCCGCGCTTCGCCTGCGCGACGAGCTCGTCCACGAGCCCCGAGGCCGGCTGGCGGCGGAGCTCCTCGCGATAGCGCGCCGCGAACTCCTCCCACCGGGCAGGGTCGTGACCGAACGAGCGGCGGAGCTCGTCACTCGGCCCGATCTCCTTCATCCAGGCGTCGATCGCGAGCGCGTCCTTGCGCACGCCTCGCGGCCACAGCCGGTCCACGAGCACACGGTACCCGTCGGCCGCTTCGGGCTGCTCGTAAGCCCTTTTGAGGAGCACCGCGCCCGCCGTCCCGGCACCGGCGCGCGCAGTCCGCGCCCTCCCCGTCGCCGTTCGTCGCCTCACGCTGGCCATGCCCCCTTCTTCCCTTCTCGTTGCAATCCCTACGAGGCAAGACGCGCTTTGACCACGACGAGCGTAAGATCTTCCAGGCCCTTGCGCTGCACGACGGTCTCCCGGCCAATCTGCCGGTGATCCGTGGACTCCGCCTTCCCGGCGCTCATGGCCCTCCTCCTTCGAACATGGGCCTGGACGCCGGCCTATCGGGTCGGCTGCTCCCCCATCGCGGCGATCGCGATGGCCGAGTGCGCGAACGCGCCGCCCGCGCGCATCTCGGCGGCGACCCAGATGGCCTCCATGATCTCCTGCTCACTCGCCCCGTGTCGAAGCGCGCCCTGGGTGTGGCCGCGGATGCAATACGGGCACTGCGTGACGTGCGCCACGGCGACGGCGATGAGCTGCTTCACCTTCGCCGGCAGCGCGCCCTCGGCAAACACGCGCTTGCTGAACTCGCGGAAGGCCTCGTCCGGCCCGGGCGCCAGATCGTGCCGTTTCTGCGAGGTCTCCTTCGATTGCAGCGGGTACACCTGGTCTCCCATCGGCTTCTCCTCATCGCTGGCCCAGGGGCTTTTTCGATGCGGCGGCCGCGCCGCACAAGCAAGGAGCCCTCTCCATTCTGCGTCCGGCGCAACGGGTGCCGGCTACGGCGTTCGGCCGACCGCCCGCCCTGGCATTCCCCGACGCACCGATCGAGGAGACGTGCGCGGTCGCCGTCGCTCGTGCCCATTCCCAGCGTGGGATGCCTGTTTCTCGCCGCCGCGGGCTACGGGGCGGAGCGCGCGCACCGGACCGGCATCGATTTCACGCCGCTCACCCAGTTCGAGCGGAGCCGCACGGCCGGCCCGGCGAGCTCGAGATCGGGGAGCCTGCGCAGGAGCTCCTCGAAGGCGACCCGCGCTTCCAGGCGCGCGAGCACGAGGCCCAGGCACACGTGCGGGCCGATGCCGAAGGAGAGGTGCTCGTTGGGCGTCCGGCCGACATCGAATTTGTGCGGATCCGTGAAGACCGCCTCATCGCGGTTGGCCGAGACGTACCACAGCACCACCTTGTCGCCGGCGGCGATCCGCTGCCCGTGGAGCTCGATGTCCCGCACCGCGGAGCGCCGGAAGTAATAGACCGGCGGCGTGAAGCGCAGCATCTCCTCGATGGCGGTCGGGAGGAGCGAGGGATCGTCGAGCAAGCGCCGGCGCTGGTCGGGGTGCTCGAGGAGCGCGAGCATCCCGTTGGAGATGAGGTTCTTCGTGGTGTCGTGGCCGGCGGTGAGCAGCAGGTTGAAGAAGCCGCCGAACTCCGTATAGGAGAGCTTCTCGCCGTCCACCTCGGCGGCCATGAGCAGGCTCAGCATGTCGTCCTTGGGCTCCTTCCGCCGCTGCTCGGCCAGCTGGTGCGCATAGGCGTTCATGTTGTGGAGCACGGCGTTCAGCTCCTCGGGCGTGACGCCATAGGCGGGATCGCTGGCCCCGAAGAACCGCGTCGTCCAGTCGAGCATCTGCTCCTGATCCTCGCGGGGGACGCCGATCACCTCGAGGATCACGGAGAGCGGCAGCTTGCCCGCGATGTCGCTGGCGAAGTCGCACCCGCCGCGCTCGCAGGCGTCGTCGATGAGCCTCGTCACGAGCTCCCGAACGTGGCTCTCGAGGCGCTGGATGACACGGGGCGTGAACCCCTTGCTGACCAGCGCCCGGAACCGGGCGTGCCGGGGAGGATCCATCATGATCATGACATCGGGGTTGTCGCGCATGTCCCCCGGCGGGAGATCCTCGATGAAGAGGCCGCGCCCCGAGCAGAACGCGGCCGGATCGCGCGAGATGCGGGCGACGTCGGCGTGCCGCGTGATCGCCCAGAACCCCCTGCCCGCCGGCTCGGGGTGCCAGTGGACGGGCGCCTCCCGGCGGAGGATCTCGAAGCGATCGTGCGGCGCGCCCGCGAGGTAGAGGTCCGGATCGAGGACATCGACGGTTTGAGGGGTCATCTGGGCAGGATCTCCTCAGGAGCTGAGGGAGCGCAACCGCTTGCGACGCATTCTGAGCAGCGCGATGAGCGGGAGCGCCGCGGGCCATGGCCAGGGGGGCTCGTCACTGCCAGCGAGGCGGCAGCCGCAGCCGCCCGTCGTGTCGCTGCTGGCGGGCGGGTTGCCGTTCGGGCCGGCGCCCGCGCCGCTGCTCGACGCGGGAGTCCCGGTCCCCGCGCCAGAAGAGCCGCTGCCCGTCGCGCCGCCTTCGCCCGTGGTGCTGCCGCCGCTCGTGCCAGCGCCGGTGACCGCCGTGGCGCCGCCGGTCCCCGCGCCGCCAGCGCCGCTGCCCGTCGCGCCGCCTTGGCCCGTGGTGCTGCCACCACTGCCCGCCGCGGCGCCGCCGACCCCTGCGCCGCCACCGCCGCTGCCCGGCGCTGCGCCGCCACCCCCTGCGCCGCTACCGCCGCTGCCGGTCGCGCCGCCTTCACCCGTGGTGCTTGCGCCGCTCGTGACGGCGCCGCTGGTCGCCGTGGCTCCGCCGGTCCCCGCGCCGCCAGCGCCGCTGCCCGTCGCGCCGCCCTCACCCGTGGTGCTTCCGCCGCCGGTACCGCCGGTACCGCCGCCTTCGCCCGTGCTGCTGCGTGGGCAGCCCAGGACCGACACGTCGTCGATCGCGAGACCGGCAAGCTGGACGCTCGCGTCGCTGTCGAGGTGGAACACCACCTCCACTCGCTTTCCGGCGTATCCGCTGATGTCGGCGTAGTGCGTGCCCCATCCCGCGCTCTCCTGGAGCACCAGGTTGGAGCTACCGACGGTCGTGGTCATCGATGCGTCAAGGAACTCCCAGAGACGCCTGGCGTTCGCACCCCCGACCTCTCGGATCTCCACCCACGCGTGATCCGAGGACGCGTTGTCGAGCTGGTACTTCATCGCCCAGCGGAGTTGAATGGGCGCCTGCACCCCGGACAGGTCGATCGGCGGGGAGACGAGGTCCTGATTCGAGCTCGCGTTGTACACGCCCGAGAGGTTCGTCTTCCAGCATTGCGTCCCGCCGTTGCACGTCGCGATCGGCGCGGCGCTCGGTGTGCCGAGCGCCCACGCGTCGGCTGTGCCTGCGTGCGTGAAGCCCTGCGCGCCGCCCTCGAAGTCCGCCGACAGCAGGGCGGCCGGGGCGTCGCCGCTCGAGCACGAGAGCGCGGGGATCGGCGCGTCGCAGATCGTGAGGCTCCACGCGGACAACACGCCGAGGTTGTTCGAGTTGTCCGTATCGTCTCCGAGCGTGAGCGTCCACCGGCCCCCGCCGTTTTCCCCGTCGAACCAGTGCAAGCGGTAGTCGAGCTCCGGCTGCACCATCATGCCGTTCAGCAGGGTGAAGTGTCCGGCCGGGAACGCCGCCTCGTCGTCGAGCGTGATATCGAGGTTCGGGTAGGTCCTGCTGCCGATATCGGTGAAGAGAGCGTTGGTGTTGCCGGCCGGCGAGACGAGGTACACGTCCACATCGGGGGGCATGGGATGGCTGAGCCGGACGCTCACGTTCAGGTCACCGATACGGGGCGCGCCCGGGACGTCGATGAACGACGTCGTGGGCGCGCCGAAGACGATGTTTCTGGGCACGTTCGCGCTGTCGTACGTGGTGCACCCCACGCTCGGCGCCGCCGGACGCACGCTCACGCTGAGCCCGTAATCACCCGCCGTCACCGAGCCGGTCACGGTCACCCTGTAGGTGCCCGCTGCTTTGACGGTCGCGAAGATGGCGTCCGAGTACGGTGTCTCGACAGGTCCGGATTGGTTGTCCACCTGGATGTCGAACCCGGACCCGAAGGGACCGATCGCGAGCGCGGCGGCGAACTGCGTGAGGTCGCGCGTCGGGTCCTGATCGAGGCTCGCGAAGAGGGTGTCGCCGGCGTTGAGGGAGAGCGAGTAGCTGTCGACGTCGCTCGCGTTGCTGTGCGTGCCAGCGATCCAGCCGGTCGCGGGGAGCGCCTGCGGCGTCGTGTCGTTCGGCTCGACCTCAGGCGTGGGCGTGCCGCTCTGCACCTTGAGGTGGAGGTCGTAGGGGCGCAGCTGGATGGTCGCGGAGGGCACGCGCACGCGCGCGTAGTACGTTCCCGCGGTCGCGAGGGGCGTGCCTGCGATGCTCGGCGAGGCGCCTCCGAACGACCCGTTGAAGACGTCGGTCTCCAGCACTGTCGTGCCGTCCTGATCGAGGATGTCGAGGTCGGCGTCCTGCGATGCGGTGGAGGACGCTGTCATCACGGCCGCGTAGACACGGCTCCCGGCGGGTGCCTGGAACGAGAAGAGATCCGCGTCGCCATCCGGGACGACGTTGGCGCGCACGACCGTGTCGCTGGAGATGGCGTTCGCCTGCGACGCCGTCCCATTCGGCTCCGCCTCCGAAGCGAGCTCCTGTCCGACGGCCAAGTGTGCCCTGCCAAGGCCGTCGCCTTCACTTGCGGCGCAGCCGGCGAGGAACAACGCCACCGCGCCCTGCGCGACGGACGAGCTGATGAAATCCCTGCTTCTCACGTCGTTTCCCTTCCGTTCAGCTGCTCCACAGCACCCAGGCTCCGCCGCGGGGCAACATCATAGCTGCCGTCTCGACGCCGTGGGTGCCGACTTCAGGAGCGGGACGTCTGAGGTACGTCGCTGTGCGCCCCGCAGGCTGTGCGGTGAAGGCGGCTCCTTCGACACATGGATAAGCTGTTGATATAGCGTCGCTTTTCCAGGGGGACCGCGAGGCCACGACCAGCCAGGTTTCAGCGGGTTTTGAGGGGGTCGAGGCCGACGTCGAGCTGGCGATGGCGGGCGCTAACCCCGCGATCTCTGGTCGGCCGGACGATTCCGTGACGCTGCCGGCAGGGGCCTCGGCGCTCGCGCAGCAGACGGCGCTGGCGCCCGCTCCCCGACTGGAAGCAGCCTCGAACACACCTCCGGCGAGGAGCCCGCGCCAGCTGCTCGTCGCGACCCTCACGCAGACGATTGCGACTGCCCATGCGGCGGGCGACCTCGCGACCGCGCAGATTGCCGCCCGCACCCTCTCGAAACTCCTCAGTGCCCCGCAGGTAGCGCCTGTCGTCGACCTCGCCAGCACCCGGCACGCGCGATTCTGATCCGATCCTGAACGCCACCGTGGCCGCCGGACGCTGTCACCGTCCACCGGGCGGGGAAGCACGACGAGAAGGCCTACCGCCGTTGGGAGGTTGCCGTCGCCGACCCGCTGGCCCACGTCGCCCGCCGGGAACGGATGCCGTCGCCTACGGGGACGTGGAGGCACAGGCTCTGCTGGAGGTGCTCTGGTTGGTCGAGCCCCGGGAGCGCCGGGGCTGATCCTTGTGGGCGAGGATGCGCAGGTGAGCGAGATCGTTCGAAGGATCGCGATGCCCATCGGGACGGCGTTCTCACGGCTCCGTCGAGACCGCCGGCGTTTTGCCGCTTAGACTCAAGCGGCGACGCCGCATGCGCTGAGTTTTATCCACGCCTCGCCGACGACCCCCACCGCGCGGCCCTCCGCCACGGATCGGCTGCGCATGATGCCGCTGCGTTCGCAGGGAAATGAGTGGCACGGGGAGGCCTGGCTACGCTCGATGGCGTGCGCGGCGTGACCGGGGTCTGGACACGCTGTCTACACCAGCGCTACCGTACGAGTATGCTCGAGCTCGAGAAGGCGCTGCACCAGCGCTGCGAGGCTGACTCACAGTACGCTACGCTAGGTGCGCAGTGGACGTTCGACAAGCAGCTCATCGGACAGGCTCTGCAGAGCGTCCCGCTGGTGTTTCCACACTACAGCTTACACAACGCATCCCACGCCGACACCATTCTCCGGCAGATAGCTCGCGTCCTCGGAACACGACGCATCGAAAGGTTGAGTCCGACGGACTTATGGCTGCTGCTCGAGTCTGCGTACTACCATGACATTGGAATGATTGTCCCCGGCGAGACGATGCGTGCGTGGTGGCTCCACGAGAAGTTCGGCACCTTCCTTGATGGTCTCAAAAATCATACGGACGATGATATCCGTTGTGCCGCTGAGCTCCTCGACAAGAATAGCGATGTGCGTCCGCAGGGTGAAACATGGCCGTTCGATGTTCAGCGAGCGCTCGTGCTCGTCATGGCGGAGTACGCGAGGCCTCGCCATCCAGGCGAGTCGCGAAAATACATCAATGCGCCCTCACTTATCGATCTGCGGTCCCCTCGCACTCAGCTCGTGCCGCGACGATTCTGGAGTCTACTCGGCCGCATCTGCGAGAATCATGGCCTTGGCTTTAGTGAGACCATGAAGCTGCCCGCGCGCGAGTCGGGTTTTGCAATGGATGAAGCACACCCTCGCTTTGTTGCGTGTATGCTGCGCCTAGGCGACCTCCTCGATCTGGATGACGGCCGCTTCTGCCCAGTGCTGGCGCGCACGTTCGGGGGGCTGCCTCCGTCATCCAAAGCGCACAAAGAGAAACACCACTCGATCGAGGAATTCCTGGTCGATGCCTCAGAGATTCGCGTAGTTGCAGAGTGCAAAATTCGCGAGGCATTCGACGTGACGGAGCAGTGGTTCACATGGCTTCGCAACGAGCTGCGCGATCAAAGCGTGCATTGGGCCGAGATAAGCCCCGAAAAGAACTTCGGCGCCGTACCGAGCGCCGGGATAATTGCAGTACGGCTCCGCGGTCATCTGACGTCCCCTGATGGCCGGAGACCGCGCTTCGAGGTCGACAAGGCGGCCATGTTGGACTTTGTGCGCGGCGCTGGTCTCTACAGTGACGAGACGGCCTGCATAGCGGAATTGCTCCAAAATGCTGTGGATGCGACATTGCTTCGAGTCTGGGCGACCAATCGCAGCAAGTGGCAGCGGCTTCATCGCCTGAAGGATGACCAGGCGCTCGAAGTGCTCCGAGGCCACCTCGAGAAATATCCCATCGACGTCCACGTCCGGAAGTCGAAGCGCGTTGGCGAGGAAAACCATTGGAGCGTTGTTATTCGCGATCGGGGCGCCGGAATCAGTAGAGATGACATACCATATCTTCAGTGCGTCGGATCCTCACGCAAGAATCCGCGTCGTATCGAGCGCATGTACGACATGCCGGAATGGATGAAGCCGGCAGGATACTTCGGGATCGGTCTACAGAGCGTGTTCTTGTTCGCGGATCGCGTCGTGCTGCGTTCGCGTGCCGATGACAGCATGGAAACGATCGAAATCAAGCTGGAGCAGCGATCCGGCAGTCATGACCCTCAGATTCTTGTGCGCGTTGTCGGCGGCAAACAAGCGCTGGCGAGCCCGGGGACACGTGTTCGCTTCGTGCTGCGCGAGCTGAAAGTACCCAAGAGATACAGTCTTAGTGACAGCGACCAGGAAACGAAGCGTGTTGCCAGAGATTTTGATGCACTTCTGGATGACGAGTTGCCGATCTTGCCTAGCAAGGTGCGGGATGCGACAAGGGAATTTGGGGTAAATTCACTCGCCCACGTCCGGCTCGATGGATGTCCTGTGGAGCAAAACGCAACTCCTGCGATGCGAAAACGTTCGAATGATCGGAATGAGGTGTTTTTCGACGCCGGAAGCGGAATAGAGCTCGGGCTGCGGGCCGGCAACGTCGGCGGATTTGATTTTTTATACCGAGGTCGTCGCACTCAAGAGCATTTGGATAGATGGTTCCTCTGTGGCGATGTGGTGCTTCATGATGGCAACGCGTCGCAGGTTCTCACTATCAATCGTGAGAAGTTTAGGGGCAAGGAGGCGCGCGCTGCTGCGGAGGTTGGACTCAATCGCGCCCTCCTGAGCGCTCTTCCACGATATTATGAGAGGATACGGAACGACCCTGGGCGCGCCGAGGAGTGTCGCTACCTGGCCCTCGCAATCGAGGTCCACGGGAGTATACGTGATGCGGGCACGATTCCTCGCGACGAATGCTGGAGGGCAATCAAGTATGAATCTTCGGAGGTCACACTGGGAGACATTGTTGACTCCGATCGGGTGCGGATTGTTGCAGATCCGGCTTGGCATGAACTTGGTCTAAAAAGCGACAGTGTCTCTATGCTCGACGATCGCAAGATCGTGACGATTGAATGCTCGAGTGTTGAAAATTGGCTATGGGAGCTCCTGCGAGGGCGAAATGTGGTACTTCAGAGCGTTCAACGCATCAATGACGGCAGGTATGCCAGGCACTGCAAGCTGGAGTGGCTCGTGCTGCGCGAGAGGCCGGAAGATATTGTTGGCGATGCTAGTGTGTTTATTGAGATAATTGTTGACGCGTTGGATCGGTATCGTGGGCGCATAAGGCGAACTGTTCCATGTCCAAGAATGTTTCGCTCGATGGCGCTCGCTGCTGGTGCCGAGCGAGGGCTCGGGTACTTCGACAATGTTTATGGTCTGCTCTCGCCGCGGGCCGTGTTCCCATTTCGTGTAGAGTCCGATGGTAAGCTGTCGCTTGAGGGCGTGGATGAGCTCATCCGGTGGACGCACGAGCATCGCCTGGAGAAGGAGACTACCGAGATTGACGTGGCCCGAGCCGTGTTGGCTCTGGTGCAAATCACGGATCGGGTCATTGGCGAAGGGCGCGGGGGTTCGGATGATTGTGTAGATTACTCCGTCGATGACTTGCGCCGGCGACTTCGGAGAAGGTACGGTGCCGATGTGCTCTCGAAGCACTCCGGCGCCCAGTAGCAGAGCATCCTGCTCGGCGCCTGGCGCTCCGCGCCGCAGCATGTACCGGCCGGACCCCACGATCGAGGCGCCCAAGGCGATCCGTGTGTGGCTCTACGGCATCTCGTGGCATCTCGTGTCACATTACCCGAAGAGCGCGCGGATTCGTCACATGGTCTTCCATCCGAGCCCGCTCGGCCTGATCAGCGAGCCCGTCGGGCCGAGTTTGGAGGCGCAGGTCGCCGCGCGCGATGTGCTGGCGACCATGGCCAAGCTGCCGCTCTGGCAGCTGGAGGCGCTCCTCTCCGTGGGCGACCCGGAGAGCGCGTCGGGCAGCGCGGGATGAGCCCGCACACCGAGCTGAGCCGGCTCCGCATCGCCCGGCAGGCGCTGGACCTTCGGGATCCAGAGGTGCACTGATGAGCAAGCCTGTGCTGACGTATCCGTTCGGCGACTAGCATCCTGACGTGGAGCGGGCTGCGGACATAGGCTTGCCCGTGGGATGCGAGAGCGACGGCAGGGCGCGGGCAACAACGGCGAGACCGGTCTGAGGGGGCCCGTATTGCCGCGCACTCTCGTTGATGCCGAAGCTCCTCTTATCGAGCATGCTTCTTGATGGCGAGGAGCCCTGCCCGGCGGAGCTGGCCATCATGGAGCGTGCTCGCTCCGCATGGGCAACGAGGGCGATGGCGTCCGGAGAGTGGCGGCGCCGTGCATTCCGGTCAGCTGCTCAAAATTCTCACCACGGACCCCTCCCAGCACATTCGCGTCGGCCGAAGGCGCCGCTGATGCCCGATCGCAGCCCCGTCCGTTCAGCCATCGAAGATTTCCAGCTATCGTTGCTCGCACGCCCGACTCACGACGGGGTAGGTCCACCCGAGGAGCGGAGCAGCGGCGCGGGGCCGGCCACAAAATAGGCGACGAGGAGACCTGATCTTGGCCGACAGTCTCCTCGTCGTGCTCCGGTTCCCGTGCCCAGGAATCGAAGCGGTCGCAGTGTCGTCCAGAGCGCCATCGACATCAAGCGCTGGCAGCAGCAAACGCCCACGGTCGTCGAAGCGCGACCTGCTCGGTGCCCAGCCTGCGGCGTCGCGAGCTGCCCCCTCGGCGGCGCCATCCGGCTCCAGGCCACGGCAAACGCGAGCGGCAGGTCTGGGGCCCATCAGGGCCGGACCAGCCGCCCGAGATGCTCACGGTGGCCGCCCGCCGCCCCCGATTCCGTTCCACCCGCTTCGCTCCGCCAGCGCGCAGGCCGCGCCGCGGTAGCGCTTGCGGCGAGCGCGGACCCGACGACCCGGGCGCTGCCGATCGAGCACCGCGCCTTCTTCGGCGCCGCGCACGCGGCGTACGTGTCCGTGTCTCCCCCTTTAGGGGGGACACGGGACACGATGCTCACGGCGTGTCCGGGACACGTCAGGACACCGCGGGACACGGGACACGTTCGCGGCGAGAGCGGAGCGGGTCAGGCAGGAACACGAGAGGGGCAGAGAAGAGGTGGGCCAAGGGAGAAGATAGGTAGGCCAGGAAGAGAGGGGCGAGGACGGGCTCAGAGCGAGCGCTTGAAGCAGACGGCGTAGAGCCGCAGGGCATCAGTTGGGTGGAAACTGTAGCCCATAGGCTCCCAGCCCTGCGCTCCGAACCGGTTCAGGGCAGCGTTCCAGCCGCCTGCCTTGGCTGCATCGTCGACGTGCCTTTCCGTCACCCCCGCAGCTTCGGAACCGATGCACAGGCTCTCCCAACGGGTCGGGTCGGTCCCGGCTTGAACCGGTGGCACTACGAAACGCGGTACGACGTACGAGGCAGAGCAGCCGAAGACGAACGCGAGGGAGAGAGCAGTTCCGGTGCGGAGTCCGGAAATGGTCGAGTCCTTTCGAGCGGTCGAGGTGGACACGAGCATAGCCGGCCTCGAGGCCGACGGGCCCCGAAACGCCGCGCGCGTCGGGCTGCCGCTGTTGGCCGGCCCCCTTGGCGTCGGGCTTGGCCGTCGGGCTGGTGCTGGTGTCCGTCAACCACCTGGCCGTGCTGGATCAGGGCGGGCACGCATGCCGATCCCCGCAGGCTCGATCGCGACGTCGACCTCGACCTCGGCGCCCTCATGATCGGCGGAGTCGCTCAGCACCTCGACCTCGACCCCGGCGGAGCTCAGCGGCGGGGTGCGCAGACACTTCGCCGTGACGATTCGATCGCGCGACGCCTTGGTTTCAAGGCATTTCCGCTCGGTTTGCGTCCCATCAGCCGTCGTGCCGATACCACTGGAGCTGGCCGCCGGACATGACACCATAGATGACGCCATGGCCTCCGAAATACGCCTTCCTGGGCGGCCATGGCTTCCCGGACAGGAGAGAGGGCCGATAAGCCAAGGGCTGCGGCAAACACTCCCCCAACAAACCCGGAACACTTCATGGCGACCTCCTTGTGTCCGCAAGATTCATAAGGATCGAAGCGGTCGCCTGGAAGCCTCTACGGCAAGACCTGGTTTACGTGGGATGTGGGCGAGCAGCAGATGTCATCGAGCCGTGCGCGCGCATCATGAGAGATGTCTCGGCAGGTCGCCCCCGGGGCGGCTCGGCGTCGAGCTCCGCGCCTCGACGCACGGCCATCTCGGCCCACAAGTGCTGATGCTCCTCCTTCGAGAGCACATCCACACTTTCCCGCGGAATTACCACAAGCCGCGTGATCGACCACGCCTCTGCCGCGGCCAACCGCTTCTCGCTCCTGGCGCGCTGCAAGCTCCACGGTCTCGATCCCGAACCCCACCCAGCCGCGGGTCATCCGCGTCACCTCACCCCGCCGCCTCCCCCGCCCTCTCGGGCCACCGCGCCTCGAAGCGCGCTCCGCCCCCCGGGCCGCGCTCATAGCGCAGCGCTCCCCCGTGCCGCTCCAGCCAGCGCGCCGCCACAGCCAGGCCGAGGCCCGTGCCCGGGTGCTTCGCGTCTCGCCCCCGCCCCGTCACGAACGGCTGGAACAGCATCGCCTCGATCTCGGCCGGCACCCCCGGGCCGTTGTCCTCCACGCGCACGACAACGAAGCCGCCCTCGTTGCGCGTGACCACCGCCCGGATCCGCCCCTCGGGGCTCCCGTCGAGCGCGATGGCCGCGTTCTGCAGCAGCGCCGTCGCGACGTCGAGGAACGCCCCGCGGTCGGCCTCGACGAAGATCGACCCACCTGCCTCGGGCGCCACCTCGATGGGCGGCGCGCCCTCGCCGACGATCTGCCGGACCTGGCTCGCCGCGAGCCGCAGCGTGGAGAGCACGTCGACCTCGCTCACCTCGAGCGGTCTCGGGCGGCTGTAGCGCAGGAGATCGTCGAGGAAGCGCCTCGCCCGGTCGACCTGGGCGCGCAGCGACGCCACGGTCTCGGGCTTCGCGCCCTGCCGCTCGAGCAGCTTCGCCTGCGCGGCGATGACCCCGAGCGGATTGCGGATCTCGTGCGCGACCGCGCTCGCGAGGCGGCCGAGCTCGGCGAGCCGCTCGGCCTGGTCGGCGCGCACCTCGACGCGCTCGATCTCGTCGGCGAGGTCACGGACGCCGATGGGCCTCGAGAAAAGCCGGCGACCGAGGTGCTCCACGACGAGCATGCGCAGCGGATCGGACGGGAGCGCGGCGAGGAAGACGACGAAGGCGAGCCAGCCGAGCGACGCGCCGCCTCCCGGCGCGAGCGCGGGCAGGACTTTGAAGAAGACAACGAGACCGAGCGTCGAGAGGAGCGCTGTCAGGCCGGCGTAGGCGAGCCCCTGCGCGAAGACGCGGCGGGAGCGGCCCAGCTCGCCGATGAGCACGGCGTAGGCCACGAGCAGGATGGCGAGGAGCAGCAGCGGCGCGCCGAGGAGCACGTCGCCGAGCCGGAGCACACGCAGCACCACGACGAAGCCGCCGCCGAGCGTCGCGAGCACGCTGCCGAAGAAGAGCGCGGCGATGCGCCGCCGCTGGAGCCCCCGGGCCGCGAGCGCCGCGCGCCCGAGGCGAACGCCGACCACGACCCAGGCGACGCCCATCACGACCGAGAGCGGGAAGAACAGCGGTCCCGGCGAGCGGGCGCCAGGACCGTAGAGGAGGCGCGGGTCGACGGCCCCGAGCAGCGCGACCGCGGCGCTCACGGCGTAGGCGAAGACGACGGGGCGGCGCGAGGCGCCGGCGATGTCGGCGTAGGCGTGGGCGAGCCCCGCGGCGACGATGATCCCGCTCGGAATGACGTGCTCGGCGAGGACGAGCGTGCCGTCCGTCTCGAGCAGGATGAGCCCTGTGACCCAGAAGGCGAGAAAGAAGCAGAGCGCGACGAGGCCGCGGCCGACGTTGCGCCCGAGCCGCAGCGCGGTGACCGCGACGGTCACGGCAGCGGCCCAGAGCGGGTAGTACGCGAGAGCGACCAGGGGTCTCACACGGCCTCGGAGGGGTAGGAAGCCCCGACGATAGCGCCAGAGGCCCCGCAGGCGCGAGGTGTCCACGGCGTGGACAGCGGCCTGCCCATGGCCTGGGCACCGCGGCCCGCCGCCGCGCCTCGATCCGGTCGATCAGCGCGGATCCCGCGGCTGGCACGGGCGCTGCTGAGAGGCCTGTCGAGGAGACGAACCATGGCAGACGCGGTCGAAAGCTATCTCATCGCGGTGTACGGGGCCTATGCGGTCATCAGCGTCGGACTGACGATCTGGATCGCCCGCACGCTGTTCAAGAATGGATCGGTGTTCCTGGAGGAGGTGTTCGCCGACAGCCCGAGGATGGCCGAGGCGGTGAACCGCCTGCTCGTGGTGGGGTTCTACCTGGTGAACCTGGGGTATGCGTCGCTGATCCTGAAGGCGGAAGGCTCGACGACGATGACGGAGGCGGTCGAGGTGCTGTCGTCGAAGCTGGGCCTGCTCTTGCTCTCGCTCGCGCTGATGCACTTCACGAACCTCCTCGTGTTCCACCGCATCCGCCGCCGCGCGAAGCTCGCTGTCCTGCCGCCTCCGGTCGCGCCGCAGATGCGCATCGATCCGCGCACGGCGCGCGCGGAAGAGGAGATGTCCGCGCAGCGAGAGCGCCGGCGGGCCGTCGCGGAGGTCTCGGCGTGACGAGCGCAGGCGCGGGCGTGAGGCGCCGTGGCGCCTCGCGCCGGCGGCGCGGCCAGGCGCCCTGGCCTCCGCGCTGCGAGGAGAGCGGGCCATGATCGAGCGAATCACCGTGCTCTATGACGCCGAGTGCGCGCTGTGCGCGCGGTGCCGCCACTGGATGGAGCACCAGACGGCGCTTGTCGAGATGGAGTTCCTGCCAGCCGGCTCGCCCGAGGCGGCGGAGCGGTACGGGGCCGTGCCCTGGCTCGGCGAGGAGCTCGTCGTGATCAGCGATCGCGGCGAGGTCTGGGCTGGCCCCGCGGCCTTCATCGTGGCGCTCTGGGCGCTCGAGGGGTATCGCGAGTGGTCGTACCGGCTGAGCGGCGACACGCTCTCGAAGATGGCAGAGCGCTTCTTCCACGCGCTGTCGGGCAACAGGAAGTGGCTCGCGGGCTGGTTCGGCCACCCGTCCTGCGCGAGCGGCTCCTGCCGGCTGCCGGGAGCGCCGGCGGCAGGGCCTTATCGGTGAAGAGAAGCAGTTCCGCCCGGTGGCGGCAATTTCCCGCTCGCTCTCATCGGACGTGCGCTTCTCTGTCGCGCCCGTCGCAGACCCGCCGTCGCAACGCTCAGCTGAACGCGGCGAGATGGTCCGAGACGGCCGAGGCGTCACCGGCGTCGGAGATCAGCGCGACGTAGCCGTCGGGACGGATGAGCACGAGGGTGCGCTCCGTCGCGCCGTAGGCGCGGGCGAGATGGCCAGCGCTGTCGGCGACGTCGTCGGGGCCCGCCGGCTGCCCGACGACATGGAGCGTCCTCAGGTCGGAGGCTGAGGCGCCTATCGCAGGCGCGGGCCCGAAGCTCAGCAACGTGAAGCGCCCGCCGCGCGTCAGCTCGAACAGCCGGCGTTCACCATCCACCGTGGTCAGCTTCGTCGCGTCGGGGGCGCGGTCGCCGGCGCGGAGCAAGGCAGTCTCGTCGCGGTCGTCGCGCGCCAGGGAAGAGCCGCGGTAGTGGATGTCGAGCTGGGTGATGCTCGCATCGCGGCGGAGGGCGACGTCCTTCCGCTCGAGCACCTGCTGGAGGCGCGTGTTCGAGAGCGCGAGCACGCCGGCCGCGATCGGCCGCCGCTCGGCCTCGTAGCTGTCGAGCAATGCCGGCGAGGCGCCCTTCGCGACCGCCGAGAGCTTCCAGCCGAGGTTGTGCGCGTCCTGGATGCCCGTGTTCATCCCCTGGCCGCCGGCGGGCGAGTGGATGTGCGCCGCGTCGCCGGCGAGGAACACGCGACCCGCGCGATATCTGTCGACGAGGCGGACGTTCGCGCGCCACAGCGACGACCACGTCGGCTCGTGGAGCCGGAGCTCGGTGCGGCCGCTCCGCCGCTCGAGGATCGCCTGCAAGTTCGCGAGGCTGAGCTCGGGGTCCTGTCGCGGCGCGACGACGGCGTGAACCTGGAAGAGGTCGGTCGAGGGCAGCGGGCAGAGGCCGACGGCGCCCTCCTCGTGCCACCAGATGCGCCAGGCGTCGCGGTCGAGGCCGTCGACGCCGGCGTCGGCGACGATCATCCGCACTTCCTCGCGGGTCTCGCCCTCGAACGCGATGCCGGCCTGCTTGCGGACGATGCTGTGGCCGCCGTCGCAGCCGACCAGCCAGCGCGCGGCGACCGTCTCCGCCTCACCGCCCTTGACGACCACCGCCGACACGCCTTCGTCGGACTGCTCGAAGCTCGCGAGCGCAGCTCCGAACTCGACCGCGCCGCCGAGCTCCAGGAGCCGCAGCCGCAGCGCTTCCTCGGTGCGCCACTGGGGCGTGATCAGGCTCGCCGGATAGGGGATGTCGGAGCGACCCTTCAACGCCTCGGGGACGGCGCCGCCCAGCGTCTCCCGGCCGTCGGGAGCCGTGGAGAGGATCGGCATCGCCATCCGGCCGTGGGCGATCACGCGATCGACGATGCCGAGATCGTCGAAGACCTCGAGCGTGCGCGGCTGGATGCCCTTGCCGCGCGAACCGGGCCGCGGCCCTGGGGCGGCCTCGATCAGGCGGAAGGACACGCCGCTGCGGGCGAGCTCGCAGGCCAGCGTCAGCCCGGTCGGGCCGGCGCCGACGATCAGCACTGTGCACGCCTCGGGATTTGCCATCGGCAGCCTCCGGTTGAAGAGAGTGATCCATCTCTTATCATCCGCGGCGTTGATAAGAAATGAAAATCTCTCTAAACGATCAGGACCATGACGACAGGAACAGGAACGCGAGCGCGCCGCAGGCGACGCGGCGCGCAGCTCGAGGCCGATCTGCTCGACGCGACCTGGGAGGAGCTGGTCGAGGCCGGCTTCGCGAACCTGACCATGGAGTCGGTCGCCGCGCGCGCTCGCACGGGGATCGCGGTCCTGTACCGTCGCTGGGCGAACAAGGACGAGCTGGTGTTCGCCGCCATCCAGCACCGCCGGGACGTGAGCCCGGTCGCGGTCCCCGACACCGGCGCCCTGCGCAGCGACCTGCTCGCCCATCTGACGGCCCTGAGCGACGCCCTTGCCGGCTTCTTCGCCATCGCCGCGGCCGCCGCCTTCTCGGGGTTGCTGGCCGGCACCGGCCTGACCCCCTCGCAGGTGCGCGACAGGGTCATGGACACCCAGAAGCCGCGTGTCCGCGTCCCCTACCAACGCGCCCACGACCGCGGTGAGATCGACCTCGAGCGCATTCCCTCCGCCGTGCTCGCCATGCCGTACGACCTCGTGCGGCACGACCTGCTCATGGATCTCAGGCCGCTGAAGCCTGCACGCATCCAGTCCATCGTGGACGAGCTCTTCCTGCCCCTCGTGCAGAGCTTTGGAGCGCGCGAAGGCAATGCAGCACGTGCAGCACGTCGCGTTCGGCGTCGATGACGTGCTGACGGGTCCACGAGAGCGCGGCGCGTGGAGCTCGTCGAGAACGCGGCTCTCGCTCGTACGGATCTCGATCAGCTCGCCGTCATCGACCGGTGTTTCTGGCGGGATTTGTGGCACGCGGAGCTACGGGAGCCATCGGCCCACCTCGGCGATGGCACGGGCGACCCCAACGACAGCCGCCGTCCCGCCCAGCCGCAGCAAGAGCGGAGAGAGCTCGGTGAGGCTGCCGAAGCCCACCAACATCCCGGGGAAGTCGCTCGTCCAGTCGCCCCCGAGCTCGCTGCACACGACCGTGGCGGCGTCGGTAAGAGCCATCCAGGGCGCGCACGCCGAAAGGACCCGCAGCGCCACCCGGTCGCCGTGGGCCCAGTACGCGGTCATGACCTCTCGTACGGCCTTCTCGCGCATGTCCTCGGGAAGATCGGGCAAGATGCCCGCGAAGCTGACCATCCGTGATTCCCCTTCTCGGCTCTCCGCGAGGCGCCAAGCTTCGTCGGGCGAGAGGTCCGTGGGTCGAACCACCATGTCCCTCGACAGGTAGGCATCGACTTCGTCGTATGTCGCGCCCGCGCGGATCCGGCGCGTGCGTTCGGGGTCGGCCGCGCTCCGGTCCGTCGTCACGTGCGGGATGGACCGGGGAAGGATCTCATCGAGACCTGCGCACGCATCCGTTGCCCATGCCTGAACCAGCTGCCGCTCCGAGCCTGTCACCAGGGAGACAAGCGTCACCAGCGCCTCGGCGCGCTCGCGCGCGGCGCCCGTCGGTCGGGTAAGGTCCACGGCGGGTTCGGTGTAGGGCTCGGCAGGGTCGCGCTCTTCATCGCGACTGCCCTCCTTCGCGCAGAGCGCCCCATCCACGAGCGCACACCGGACGACATCGCACACACGAGCGGCCCTCTCCGCGCTGGCACCTGGATCGCTCTCGGTCCCGAAGCGACAGGCCAGGAGGAGCGCATCCGTCGCAGCGCGACGAGCTCGCTGGACGTCCGCCAGAAATCCCACGAGGCCTCCCGGCCTGTCCATCCAGGCCCTGAGCCACGCCGGCGAGACAAGAGCCATGCAATCGGTCACTCCAGCGCTTCGCCGCGTCATGTGAGCGCCGAGGTACTCCACGAGGTACGGAGGCCACGCGACGTGAGGCTCGGAAGCCGCGTTGCACGCACGCAGCGTCGATAACCCGCGCTCGACGATGGCATCCTCGATGGCCGCGACGCGATCGGACGCGCCCCAGCGGGCGCGCCCCGCGTCGTCTCGGAACCGGTAGGCTCCCCCGTCGTCCGTGACGACGAGCCGGCGAGCTGGATCCGGGGCGCGCTCGAGCGCCTCGAGCTCGGCTGGGTCGACGCCCACCGCCCGCACGAGATCGTCACGCGACACGGGAGCAAGGCTCGCGGCGAGCGCGTCGAAGGCACGCGCGGCGAGCGCTCCCTCCTCGCCCAGGGACTCCAGAGCGCTCCGTGCCCTGGCAGGCTCGTCGAGCGATGGACGAGCCGCGGAGCATGATATTGGCGTCATCTCCTCCGCCACCCACGCGAGCCTGTCGCGCCATGGCACACCACTCGGCGCGTGCTCCTCGGCGTCGACGGACACGACGATATGCGCGCCGTCACCGGGGTCGCGCAGGAGAGGAATTCGTGGATCCGGCCACCCGTCGGCGGCGCGCTCGAGGCCGTCGAGGATCACGAGCAGCTGGGGGTTCTCGTCGTCAGGCACAGAGGAGACCCATCCGACACCCCCCAGGGCCAGACGGATGGCAGCCACCAGCTCCCCCGGGCTCCGCGGGCGGCTGAACATGGCGGTCGCCGATCCCTTGAACAGGCCGAAGAACAGCTTCAGCATGTCGCGCTCGACCGCGGTCCCGAAGCAAGCGCTGACAGGCACGAAGATCACCTCCGCGGCGCGGCGCTCGGCCACCGACAGGGCCCAGCGCGCCAGGAGGGCGGAGCGGAAGCTCGGGTCCGCGCCCGCGACGAGCGCGCAGGTGGGCCCCGCCGTGAACCACTCATCGAGCGCGGCGAGCAGCGCACGGCTTCCCTGCGGCGCAGGGTCGAGGAGGACGTCCTCGGCGACGGACCGCCAGAACGCGGCGAGCCCTCCATGCGACCGCGCAAGACCGCCCTCCGGGCCGCGCAGGGATGACAGCGCGGCCAGCTGCTCGGAAGGGCCGTTCATCAACGTCTTCCCGCGTTCATGAAAATCTTCCGTGTACCCGGGTTGTAGGTCGACTCTCCATTCCAGGGCCCGGTCTTCGTCAGGTTCTTTGGCGAGTGTCCCTGGACGGAGGTATGAGGGATCCCCATATCTTTCAGCATTTCCTTGCAGACAGGGCAGGGGTTGGCCGCGACTCGCCTATTTCTCTTGTAGTCGTCAGCGTTGCCTTCGTACGTCTCCAGCGTGTAGCCCTCTTCCTGGAACATCCTGGCAACATCCGCCTTCGTGGCGCCGGGACCGAGTCGATGCGCCAGGTTGGTGAGCGCCGAGCGCTCGGCGCAGGGCTTGCCATTCGGCACCGCACTGTGAGACGCCGGGAGAGGCCGACCTGTGTCCTGACTATGACCATCAGCGACGATGTTGCCCGCCCTGTCCTTGATGATCGAGTACATCAGCCCCTCGACGTCGACCGCCGAGGTCGGGCAGTTGGCCGCGTAGGCGAAGACGTTGAGGCCGCCCTCGATCCCCAAGGGATCGGCGCTGATGTACCGGCCGAGCTCGGGATCGTAATAGCGATATCTGTTGTACGAGAGCCCGGTCTCCTCGTCCGCGTATTGCCCCCGGAAGCGCAGCGGCGTGCTCGTCTGCGCGCCTTCCGCCGACGTCGCCGATCCCCACGGGTCGCGGGCGAGCTCGCAGCCGATCTGCCCGTCAGGTCCGACGAGCATCTCGGGCGCGCCCGAGTCGTCGGTCAGATAATGCCACCACGCCGACACGGTGCGCGCCCCGCCCTGGGCGCGGGCTTCTCGGTGCGCGACGGGGACGGTCCTGTCGTGCTCGAACACGTACGTTCGCTCGTCCACGATGGGGTCGCCTCCGGCGTCGGTCTTGCGGCGAATCTCGTGCACGAGCGCCCCACCATCCCAGACGAAGCGCGTCGCCTCGACCAGCCGCTCGGAGCCGTCCGCCGTGCGGGCGAGGAGCCGCTTCGCGACACGCCTGCCGAACGGATCGTACTCGAACGCGACGATCTCGCCATCGGGGCGTTCGACCCTCGCCAGCATGCCTGACGCCGACCAGAGATAACGCGTGAGCTCCTCCTCGCCTGCCGTGCGGCGTATGCGCTTCGTGACGAGGCGACCGTCTTCGTCCCAAGTGTATTCAGTATCTCCAGCACGCTGGATCCGACCGCCGACCGCGTACGAGCGCGGCGGAGCTCCGGGCGTGGCGTCGTGCAGGTTGCCCGCGAGATCGTACCGGAACGAGGCTACCTCGCCCCCGTGGCGACGCACCCCGGCAAGCTGGCCGGCAGGATCGTAGCCGTACTGCGTGACCCCACCGCGAGCGCTCCAGTGTTCCTCGAGGAGGCCGGCGGGCGTGTAGCGACGCCACTCGGCGTGCACCGTCCCGGGCGGCAAGCGCCCGACCCAGGCGGGCTGCACGGAGAGATCCCTGCCCCTCACGCCGGAGGTGCTCGAGACGATCCGCCGCTCGGAGAGGCGCCCCAATGCATCGTACGCCATGTCGATCCGCGCTCCGCCCTTGAGCGAGCGTGTCAGCTCACGCCCCCAGGGATCGCGCGTCGACACAGCCTCGGCCTGGCCGTCGAGGAACAGCGCTACTTGCTGCCGCGCGAAGTCGTGGGACCACTGCGCCGTATGCCCGAGCGAGGTGCGGCGGGCGGCGACCTCCCCGGTGATCCGATACTCGGTCTGCACCGTGACAGGAGCCCCGGCGACCTCCTGCGTCTCGGCGACGATCCATCCCTTCTCGTTTCTGTCGAACGCGAAGCGGCCCGCGGCGTTCTCGGCGAAGATGATCTCGCCTCGCCCATTGTACTCGAACGACTCCTCGGTTCCATCGTCGAAGATCCGCCTGGTCATCTGGCCTGCGAGATCGCGCTTGTACTCGGAGCGTTGTCCCAGCCCGTTCTCGGACCACACCACCCTGCCCATCGCGTCGTACCCGTACCGCAGGACCCGTCCATCGAACGTGCGCTCGGCGATGACGAGCCCGGCGAGGTTCCTCTCATAGCTGTGCACCTCGCCCCGGCCGTTCGTGACGCGCATGAGCCACCCTTCGCGGTTGTACTTCAGCTCGGTCACTTCACCGTTTGGCCTCTCGACGCGAACGGGTTTGTGAAGTCCTCCATAGGTGATTCGCGTCGTCTGACCATCGGGTTCGGTGAGGCTGATGAGGTTGCCCGCTCCGTCGTACTCGTAGCGCTCGACCGACCCATCCGGCGAGATCACGGACAGGACGCGACCCCCCGTGGAGTACGTGAACGCCGTCCGTCCACCCCGCGCGTCCCAGAGCTCGACGCACCGGCCCCACGCATCGTAGCGCGCTCGTGTTTGCGCTCCGGCCTGGTCGATGTGCTCGATGACGTTGCCCTGCACATCGCGGCGGAAGACGAGCGTCCTGCCGTCGGGCCAGCGGACCTCGATGGGCAGACCTCGCGCATCGAAGCGCGCCGAGCAGACGGCGCCGATCGGATCGGTCCAGAACAGGCTGTCGCCCGCGCGATCGACGCGGGTCGTCTCCCCGTCCGGCCCGATGACAGCGGTGATCTCTCCCGATGCGTCGCGCTCGATCACGGTGCGCCGGCCGAGCGGGTCCACCACCTCCGTCTCGCGCCCCATGGCATCACGCTTCCAGGTCGTCCGCGCCCCGAGCGGATCGGTGAACGAGGCAAGAAAGCCCCGCTTGTCGTAGGTGCGGCCGAAGACGCCGAGCGGCGTCACCGCCTTGTCGACCAACCCATGCGCGTTGCCGAAGTACCGATGGAGCGCCACCGAGTCGACGGCCTCGGAGTAGCCGTCTCCTGAGTACTCGAGCTTCGTGTGGAGGATCCCCCTGGCCCGGGTGACATGATCGGCGAGCATCTCGGGGACGTCGTCCGTCAGGCTCGGATCCGCCTTGCCGAGGTACTCACCCCACGTCTCGACGCACCGGCCTTGGTCGTCGTATCGGAAGGAGAACATGAGGCCCGTCGGGCCCGTGATGGACGTCAACCGATGGCTCGCGTCGTACTCGTACCGCGTCACGTACCCGTCGGCGTCAGCTGCCTCGACGAGCCTGCCCCCTGCGTCGTAGGCGTAGCGGGCGAACGCGACCCACCTCCCCTGGGCGACGGTGTTCTTCGCCTCGAAGGCGGCGATGCGGCGGTCCCGCCCGCGCAGCACGCGGACGATACGCCCGGAGGCGTCCGTCACCTCAGCGAGGGCGCCACGATCGTAGGCGAGGACGATCCGGTTCTGGGCTCGGTCGCCGATGACGGTCGGCAGGTAGCGCTCGCCCTCGTCGGAGAGGACCTGCTCGCCGAAGAACAGGTACTGCCCATCCACGAGATCGAGCCGGAACCCGTCGCCTTCGCGGTGAACGATCCAGCCGTGGGGGCCGATGACCCCCGTCCCTGGCAGCACCTTGCCGAGGTCGTGCTCGACGCCGTCGAACGAGAGGATGTGCAACGAGCCGCGGCGCTGGAGGAGCTGCCAGGCGAGCGAGTGGGTCCACCCGAACCCGAGGCCGACATCGCGGTCGCGCGCGCTGCTCGAATACGTGCGCTCGATGACGAGCGGCAGAGGGCCGGGAAAGCAGACATCGACGGCGGGTACCGTGAAGACGCGTCCGGTCACCACGTCGACGGGATCGCCGCGCGACATCTTGCCGCTCGAGCCGGAGCCATGGTGGTTCGGGCAGCCGCCGCCGTCCGTCGAGCCGGTGCCGCATGAGCCGGCGCCCTTGCCGCCGCCGCCCGCGCCGTCGCCCCCGTTGCTGCCGTTGCCGCCCTGGCCGTCGCCCGCGCCATTGCCTCCACGACCGCCGGAGCCACCACCACCGCCGCCGCCCCCCATCACGAAGACGCCGGGGTTCATGCCAGGGATGGCAGGGATGTTCGGGACCGGGGCGGTACGGGCCATGCGCCAAGGATACTTTGGCGAGCCGATATCCGGGCGACGATCGACACCCGCTCGTTATCCGGCAGCTCTCACGTCGGCGGGGCCGTCCTCGCGGGCGGCACGCGACCACCGGCGAGGACCTCCGTGAGTTCCCTCAGTGCACCCGCATCCCCGGCTTCGCCCCCGAGTCCGGCGACAGCAAGTGCACCGTCTCGTCCCCCGCCGCGAGCACCATCCCCTCGCTGAGGCCGAACTTCATCTTCCGCGGCGCCAGGTTGGCGCACACGATGACGAGCCTGCCAATCAGGTCTTCCGGCTTGTAATACGCCTTGATCCCGGCGAACACCGTCCTCCGCGCCTCCCCGCCGAGCGAGACGGTCAGCTTGAGCAGCTTCTTCGCCTCGGGCACGTGCTCCGCCGCGACGATGCGCGCGACGCGCAGATCGACCTTGCTGAAATCGTCGATCGTACACTCCGGCGCGAGCGGCTCCTTGGCGAGCGCCGCGCCGTCGTCCTCCGCGGCCGCGCCCCCGCCCGCCGCCTGGCCCGCCTCCGCGTTCGCCCCCGCCGCGCCGCCCGGCGCCGCCGCCTCCTCGGCAGGGCGGCCCTCCGCGATCATCTTCTCCACTGCACCCGGCTCGACCCGCTTCATGAGGTGCTCATACGCGGCCACAGGCGTGCCCACAAGCGGCGTCTTCGCGAGCGCCCACCGGTCCATGGGGCACCCGAGCAGCCGCGCGACGTCGTCGGCCAGCTTCGGGAGCACCGGCGCCAGGTAGAGCACGATCTGCCGGAACAGGTTGAGCGCCACGGTGCAGACGGCCTGCAGCTCCGCCTTCTTCTCCGGCTGCTTCGCCAGCGCCCACGGCTGCATCCGGTCGACATACTCGTTCGCCCGGTCCGCCAGCGCCACGATGCTCCTCGTCGCCCGCGCATAGTCGAACGCCGCGTACGCCGCCCCGATCGCGTCGCCCTCCTCCGCCGCCGACGCGAACAGCCCCCCGTCCTCGGGGTAAACCGCCGACAGCCCCGTCTGCGCCACGAAGCGCGACGACCGGCTCGCCAGGTTCACGACCTTGTTCACGAGCTCGGCGTTCACCTTGTTCACGAGCTCTTCCAGGTTCAGATCGATGTCGTCGACCTTCGAGCTCAGCTTGCTCGCGTAGTAATAACGGAGGTACGCCGGATCGAGGTGCTTCAGGTACGTCGAGGCCAGCACGAACGTGCCCTTGCTCTTCGACATCTTCTCTCCGTTCACGGTGAGGAACCCGTGCACCTGCACGCGCGACGGCAGCGAGAAGCGCGCGCTCTTCAGCATCGCCGGCCAGAAGAGCGTGTGGAAATACACGATGTCCTTCCCGATGACATGGACGATCTCCGTCTCCTCGGATCGCCACCAGTCGTCGAACGCCTCGCCTTCCCGGTCGCACCACTCCTTGCTCGCGGCCATGTACCCTATCGGCGCGTCGAACCAGACATACCAGTAGTTCCCCGGCGCGTCGGGGATCTCGAACCCGAAGTACGGCGCGGGGCGCGACACGTCCCAGTCGCGGAGCGGCTCCGACAGGAAATGCCCCGCGAGGTAGTTCGCGATCTCCTTCGGCATCCGCCCCTCGCCCTGCGTCCAGGTCGACAGGAACGGCCGCTCCGGCTCGATCGCCACCATGAGGTGCTGCGCGCTCCGCACCTCGGGCCGCGCGCCCGTGAGCGCGCTCCTCGGCTCGACCAGATCGGTCGCGGCGTAGGTCGAGCCGCACCGGTCGCAGCTATCGCCGTACTGGTCCGGGGCCGCGCACTTCGGACAGGTGCCCTTGACGAAGCGATCCGCCAGGAACATGCCCTCCTGCGGATCGAAGAGCTGCGTGACCTCCTTCGTGGTCACCATGCCGCGCTCGCGCAGCGACGCCCAGATCTCCTCGCACAGCGCGCGGTTCGCGGGGGAGTTCGTGCTGCCGTAGTGGTCGAACCGGATCTGGAACGCCGCGAAATCGCGCTGGTGCGCCGCGCTCATGTCCGCGATGACGTCGGCCTCGCTCCGCCCCTCTTGCCGAGCGCGGATCATGATGGCCGTGCCGTGGGTGTCGTCGGCGCACAGGGATATGCACCTCCGCCCGGTCATCCGCCAATAACGGGCAAAGATGTCGGTCTGGGTGTACTCGACGAGGTGGCCGATGTGGATGTGCCCGTTGGCGTAGGGTAGCGCGCTGGTGAGCAGGAGCCGTTTCATGCTGCGCTGGACTTTGCACGAAATCCCACCCGGATGCGAGCCGCGCGGTGGTGCGATGGCGCGCGGGCGCGCCTTCCAGCCGAGCGCCGCGCGGGCCCGCGTGGACACGACAGCGGACGTGCGGCCATGGACGGAGCGGGCTCGGGCTCTAGATACGTAGTGAACCGATCGACGTGGAGGGGACCATGGCAGTACAGAGGAAGCAACAGAGGAAACAGAGGCGTGGCGGCAAGGAAGGCGGAGCGCGGGCGCTGGAGGCCCAGCCCCTCCTCCGCCAGCGAGGCAAGGAGATCCAGCCTTTCGGGACGGTCGTGGACTATCCGCTGGCGCTCGCCGCGAAGTCGCGCGCGGAGAGCATCCGGGCGCTGAATCAGATCCTGTCGGACACGCTCGTCCTGCGCGACATGTACAAGAAGCACCACTGGCAGGTGTCCGGGGCGACCTTCTTCCAGCTCCACCTGCTCTTCGACAAGCACTTCAAGGAGCAAGCCGCGCTGATCGACATGCTCGCCGAGCGCGTCCAGATGCTGGGCGGCGTCGCGATCGCCATGGCGCACGACGTCGCGGAGATGACGAAGATCGAGCGGGCGCCCCGCGGCCGCGAGCAGGTGCCCGCCCAGCTCTCGCGCCTGCTCGACGCGCACGAGCTCATCCTCGCGGAGACGCGCGAGGCGGTGAAGCTCACCACCGAGAACCGCGACGACGGCACCGCCGACCTGCTCATGAGCGACGTCCTCCGCACGAACGAGATGCAGGTGTGGTTCCTGTCCGAGCACCTCGTCGACACGCCGCTCGTCCGCGCCACCTGAGCGCCGGCACGCCGCTTCCCCCTCGCCGTCCAGCCCCCTCCCCGTAGAGCCCTCCTCCCCGTCCCGCCGCGCTCCGAACATTCGACAGGGCGCGCGTAACCTTTCCGGCCCCCCGATCGTGGTACCGCCAGGAAAGGGGTCATGTGATGCGTACTACAAAAGACGTGGTGGTGATCGGCGGCGGGCTCGCGGGCCTGGCCGCGGCGGCGTACCTGGGCCGGGCGGGTCGGTCGGTCGCCCTCGTCGAGAAGGCGCACGCGCCGGGCGGCCGCGCCTCCACGCAGGAGAGCCACGGCTTCTCGCTGAACCTCGGCGCCCACGCGCTCTACCGCGGGGGCGCGGCGCACGAGGTGCTCCGCGAGCTCGGCGTCCGGTTCACCGGCGCGGCGCCGTCCCCGTCGGGCGCGCTCGCGCTCGACCGCGGCGCCCTCCACACCTTGCCGTCCGGCGCCCTGTCGCTGCTCACGACGGGCCTCTTCCCCCTCGCCGCGAAGATCGAGATGGGGCGCGTCCTCGGCAGCCTCGCCGCGACGAACCCCGCGCCGCTCGCGGCGGTCCCGGTCTCGGCCTGGCTCCGCGACGCCTTCCGGACGCCCGAGGCGCGCCGCTTCGTCGGCGCGCTCGTCCGGCTGTCGACCTACTGCGCCGACGACGATCGCCAGAGCGCCGGCGCGGCGCTCGCGCAGGTGCAGCTCGCCCTGAGCCACGGCGTGCTCTACCTCGACGGCGGCTGGAAGACCCTCGTCGCCGGCCTGCGCGACGCCGCCGTGGCGGCCGGCGTGGAGATCCTCACCGGCGCGCGCGCGGCGCAGATCGCGGCCGAGGGCGGCGCCGTCTCCGCCGTGGAGCTCGCGAACGGCGACCGCCTCGGCGCCGGCGCCGTGCTCGTCGCCGCGAGCCCGCGCGCCGCGGCCGCGCTCGTGCCCGCGAGCGCGGCGCTCGCCGCGCACGCCGAGCGCGCCGTCCCGGTCCGCGCCGCGTGCCTCGACGTCGCCCTGTCGAGGCTCCCTCGCCAGCGCCCGGGCTTCGTGCTCGGCATCGACCGCCCGCTCTACCTGTCGGTCCACACCGGCGCCGCGCGCCTCGCCCCCGCCGGCGGCGCCGTGATCCACACCGCCCAGTACAGCCCCGAGCTCGCCGGCGGCGACCCCGAGCGCGAGCTCGAGGATCTGCTCGAGCGCGCGCAGCCCGGCTACCGCGGCGCGATCGTCGAGCGCCGCTTCCTGCCCTCGCTCATCGTCTCCAACGCCGTGGTCACGGCGGAGGGCGGCGGCCCCGCAGGGCGCCCCGGCGCCCGCGTCCCGGATCTCGACGGCCTCTTCCTCGCGGGCGACTGGGTCGGGCCGACGGGCATGCTCGCCGACGCGAGCCTCGCCAGCGCGCGGGACGCCGCGAGCGCCATCCTCTCGCGCCGCGCGCTCGACCGCGCGGCGTGACGGGGTTACCCGACGCTCCATGAGCAGCTCCACGGCCTCTCCTGCCCCGAGCGCCGGGCGCGCCGCCCCCGGCTTCGTCGCCGCGAGCTACCGCGAGCACGAGCGCTTCCTCTGGGCCCTCTCCTACCGGCTCACCGGCAGCGCCGCGGACGCGGACGACATCGTGCAGGAGACGTTCGTCCGCGCGCTGGAGCGCCCGCCCGCGCGCACCGGGGAGCCCGTCCGCCCCTGGCTCGCGCGCGTCGCGCTGAACCTCGGCCGCGACGCCCTCCGGCGCCGCAAGCGCCTCGCCTACGACGGACCGTGGCTCCCCTCCCCGATCGAGGCGGAGCCCGAGCCCCCGTCGTTCGAGATCCCGGGCAAGGAGGGCACCGAGGGCCGCTACGACCTCCTCGAGAGCGCGTCCTTCGCCTTCCTCATCGCGCTCGAGGCGCTGACCCCGCAGCAGCGCGCGGTGCTCCTGCTCCGCGACGTCTTCGACTACTCGGTGCAGGAGACCGCCGCCGCGCTCGACCTGTCGGAGGCCAGCGTGAAGACGACCCACCACCGCGCCCGCCGCGCCTTGGAGCCGTACGAGCGCGACCGCTGCCGCCCCTCACCCGAGCTCGTCGAGCGGTCGGGCGCGGCGCTCGTGCGCTTCCTGCAGACGCTGGCGACGCAGGACGTCGCCGCCATCGAGGCGCTCCTGAGCGAGGGTGTCCGGGTCATCAACGACGCGAACGGCGAGTTCAAGGCGGCGCGCCGGATCGTCGTCGGCCCGAACCGGGTCGCGCGGTTCTACGTCGGCCTGCTGAGGCTCGACGACCCCGGAGCGCTCCGCCACGAGCTGCGCCTCATCAACGGCCTCCCGGCGGTCGTCATCGAGCGCACGACCACCGTGGAGAAGCTGGCGCCGCGGTTCGTCATGCGCTGCGAGATCGACGCGCGCGGCCTCATCACCGCGATCCACTCCGTGCTGGCCTCGCACAAGCTGACGGCCGTGAAGGCGCTCGCTCCGTGAGCGCGACGGCGAGACCGGCAGGTGAGCAGCGAGGAGACAGCCCCCTGCCGGCCGAGCACTGGAGTGAGTCGTGTCGCGGGGCGTACTTCGGCCGGCGAAGTAGATACTGTTGGAGCAACATAGCGCCGGCTGGCGCTCATGTCCATAGCGGAACAGCCCGCTCGCTCAGGTGGCTTTGCCGCCTCCCTGGGCCCGTTCGCGGTGCGCCTCTGCGATGAAGTGACGAACCTCCTTGTCGATGGCGGCGATCGCTACCCCCTTGAAGGGGCGCATCAGGAGAGGCACGTCGAGATCCACGTCCACGGCGCCGGGGCGGAGCTCCATGCTGCCTTTCAGCTTGACGCCCTTCACCGAGAAGCCGAGCTCGGCGCGCTTCGCGTCGCGCCACACGAGGAAAGGCTCGTACTCGGCGTACCGCTCTCGGTATTGCGCGATCGCTCGTTCGGTCGCCAGCTTTGCCTCGCTGTCGCTCAGGTCGTGCTCAATCGTGTGCTTCATGATGGGACCTCGCAGTTCGTATCAGGGCACATCGCGAAAACCGGCCTGGGGACCGCGCGCCGTGAGGCGTCGCTCGCGGGCGCGGCGCCCGGCCGAGTTCCAACGGTGAGATATCACGGATGCGCGGGGCCTGCGGCCCTCTGGCGCTCGTCAGCGTCGCGCATCGCGCATGGCGCGCCGCGCTCTGTGACATTTCGCCACGCGGCGGAACCGCGGGTGTCTGTGGGCGGCCGACCGGGGCCATCGCCGTGAAGGCATCGTCACACCGGAGGGCGCCTTTCCACGGACCGGGGGCCGGCCCTGCGCCGGAGGCCGCCCTTCGGGCGCCCTGGCCCTGCGCCCCTCAGTGGCCAGTGGTCACCGAGCCCGGCCTCGCGTAAAGAGAGCCGCCGCCGTGGACCTCCTGTATTTCGCGCTGCTCTGCTCCGTGCTCATCTTCGTGCACGAGCTCGGCCACTTCGTGTGCGCGAAGATCTTCGGCGTGAAGGTCCTCACCTTCTCGATCGGCTTCGGCCCCCGGGTGCTGCGCCTGCGGGGCCGGGAGACGGAGTACTGCGTCGCGCTCCTGCCCCTCGGCGGCTTCGTGAAGATGCTCGAGGAGAACCGGCAGGAGGCCGTGCTCCCCGAGGATCGCAAGCGCACCTTCGAGTCCCAGGCGCTCTGGAAGCGCGTGATCATCGTCATGGCCGGCCCGGCGATGAACGTGCTCTTCCCGGTGCTGCTCTACTTCGCCGTCTTCATCGGGGAGACGCGCTTCGTCCCGCCGACGGTCGGCGTGGTCCTGCCGGGGCACCCGGCCGAGGGCCGGCTGGTCCCGGGCGATCGCATCCTCGAGGTCGACGGCGAGCGCGTCAGCACCTTCGCCGAGCTGCACCGGATCGTGGCGAAGAGCCCGAACCAGGAGCTCCGGCTCAAGGTGTTCCGCAACAAGACGCACGTCGAGGTCACGGTCGTCCCGGAGGAGAAGGTCGTCCAGAAGCCGCTCGAGATCGTGGACCGGGTGGGCGAGATCGGCATCCGGCCGAGCCGCCCCGCCGCCGTGGTGGGCGTCTCGCGGCCCGACTCGCCCGCGTTCCGGGCCGGGCTGCGCACGTTCGACGTCGTGACGGAGGTGCGCGGCACGCCCGTGAAGACGTTCGCCGACCTGGAGCTCGCGCTCGAGGAGAGCCGCGGCGCCACGGTGCCGGTCACGTACCTGCGGCCGGTCACGGTGCCGCGCGCGCTCGGCGGCCTGGCCGAGCTCGCCGTCTACGAGTCGGGCGTCGCCGCGCTGACGCCGGAGAGCGGCCACGGCGACCTGCTCGCGCGGACCGGCATCGAGCCGGCCGACCTCTACGTCGCCGAGGTCCCCGAGGGCTCGGCCGAGTGGGACGCCGAGCTCCGGCCGGGCGATCGCATCACGGAGGTCGACGGCGTCGAGGTCACCGCCTGGTCGACCTTCGTCGAGCGGCTCTTCGCGGCTCCGGACAGGCCGCACGTCATCACGTGGCAGCGCTCGGGCCAGCGCAAGAGCGGCACCATCGAGCTCCGCCGCGAGGACTGGATCGACGAGTACGGCCAGCACCGCCCGCGCTTCTACCTGCGCGCGTCGAACTGGTCGCCGATGGTGGCCGAGCCGTTCGTCGACAGCCCGTCGGCCTTCCAGTTCGCCCTGGAGAGCGCGATCGACGAGACGTACGACGTCATCCGGTTCATCGTGGTCGGGATCGTCCGCATCATGGAGGGCAAGGTCAGCATCTCCACGCTGGGCGGCCCCATCACGGTGTACGACGTGATCGGCGAGGAGGGCGCGAAGGGGGTCAGCTACTTCGTCTGGGCGATGGCGGTCATCTCGATCAACCTCGGGCTCATCAACCTGCTGCCCATCCCGGTGCTCGACGGCGGCCACCTCCTGTTCTTCACGTTCGAGGCCGTGCTGCGGCGCCCGCTGCCGCTGCGCGTCCGCGAGATCGCGAGCCTGGTCGGGCTCGTTGTGCTCATCGGCCTGATGGGCATCGCCTTCAAGAACGACGTCGAGCGCCGCTGGGACGTGATCCAGGGGCAATTCAAGGAGCTCGTTGGCTGACCGGGACCAAAGTGACGGGCGTGACGGGCGCGACGGCGGCCGCGGCGCGGCGCGCCCGCCGCCTCCGCCCGAGAGCGCGCCGCGCGCGGTCGCGGCGCGCGTGCTCGCGCGGGTGTGGGGCTCGGACGCCTTCGCCTCGGCGGCCCTCGACGCCGAGCTGCGCCGCGCGCCGGCGCTGGACCCGCGGGACATAGGCCTCGCGACGGAGCTCGTCTACGGCGTCCTGCGCGCGCAGGCGGCGCTCGAGGCGCGCATCGCCGAGTTCGCCGCGAAGAGCCGCTGGACGGCCGACCCGCTGGTACGCGCCCACGTGCTGATGGGGGCGTACTCGCTCTGCTTCCTCGATCGCGTCCCCTCGTTCGCCGCGGTCTCGGAGGCGGTGGACGGCGCCCAGGCGGCCGGCGGACCGCGGGTCGGCGCGTTCGCGAACGCCGTGCTGCGCCGGCTCGCGGCGGCCGTGGAGTCCGGCGGTCGCCCGCCGCTCGCGAGCGCGGTGGTCGCCTCCGCGCCGGGGTGGCTGCGGGGCGCCCTGCGCCGCTCGCTCGGCCGGGCCGCGGCCGAGGCGTTCCTGTCGGCCGGCCCGGTGCCGCCGCCGACCGGCCTCTGCCTCGCCCCCGGCGAGGACCGCGGCGCGTGGCTCGAGGCGCTGCGGGCCGCCGCGCCCACCGCGACCTTCGAGGCGGGGCACGTCTCACCGGCCGCGATCGTCGCGCGGGGGGCGGGTGATCTCCGGCGGCTCCCGGGCTTCGGCGCCGCGTGGATCGGCCAGGAGGAGGGGGCGCAGGCGCTCGCCTTCGCGCTCGGCGCGCGGCCCGGCGAGGCCGTGCTCGACGCCTGCTCCGGCCGGGGCAACAAGTCGTGGCTCCTGTCGCGCGCGGTGCTGCCTTCCGGCGCGGTGGACGCGGCGGACCTGTACCCCGCGAAGCTCTCGCAGCTCCGCGCGGCGCTGGGCGCGCCTCCGGCGAGCGCGGAGGGCGAGGGCGCGGGCGCGGAGGCCGGCGATGCGCAGGCCGGCGCGCGCGACGGGCTCGGGCGGGCCGCGGCCTCCGTGCGCGAGACCTACGCCGTCGACTGGACGGTGGGCGCGGGCGACGTCCCCGAGGGCTACGACCGGGTGCTCGTCGACGCGCCTTGCTCCGGCGTGGGCACGCTGCGGCGGCGCCCGGAGATCGCGCTCCGGCGCGAGGCGGACGATCTGCCGCGCCTGGCCGACCTCCAGGTCGCGATCGCGCGCCGCGCCGCGACCCGCGCCCGGGACGGCGGCCGGCTCGTGTTCGCTGTGTGCAGCGTGCTGCGCGAGGAGTGCGAGGCCGTGGCGGCGCGGCTCGCGGCCCCGGCGGACGACGACCTCGGCGTCAGGCTGGAGCCGGCGCCGTTCGACGCGGAGCTCGCGCGCGAGCTCGCGGGCGGCGGCGACGCGTTCCGGCTGCTGCCGCACGTGCACGGCACGGACGGGTATTTCGCCGCGATGTTCGTCGTGCGGCGGTGACGACGCGCGACGACACGTGACGGCGCGCCCGTCCGCCGTCCTTGTACGATGGTGGGTGGATAAGAGCAGCTTGACTTCCGGACAACGTTTGGACTTGCTAACGACGTTTTGGCGGCAGCTGCCCATCCACGAAGCGCCGCCGCGAGCTGTCGGCAGATGTAAGGAGGTGGGGTTATTGGTGCGATAGCCGCAATTTGTCTCCGCGGTGTTTCTTATCGCTGGGCACTCGCTTCGTGACACCGCACACTCGTACGGTCAGGGAACTTAACAAACCTTCTGAGTAGCGTGAATCCTGCGCCGAACCTCCTGCCCAACACCCCGTCCGATCTCGGGCCCGGGTCCGTGTTGGGTCGTTACGAGCTGCTGCTGCCGATCGCGGCGGGCGGCATGGCCATGGTGTGGGCGGCGCGGCTGAAGGGGACGCGCGGCTTCCAGAAGATCGTCGCAGTGAAGACGATGCTGCCGACGCTGTCCGAGGACGACCAGTTCGAGCGCATGTTCCTCTCGGAGGCGTCGCTCGCGTCCCAGATCCGGCACCCGAACGCCGTCGAGATCCTCGACCTCGGCGAGCAGGACGGCGTGCTGTTCCTGGCGATGGAGTGGATCGACGGCATTCCGCTCAACCAGGTGATGAAGGTCGCGAAGCGGCAGAGCGGCATGCCGATCCCGATCGCGGTGCGCATCGTGGCGCAGGCCTGCGCCGGCCTGCACGCCGCGCACGAGCTCAAGGACAAGAGCGGCAAGCTCGTCGGCCTGGTGCACCGCGACATCTCCCCGCAGAACATCCTGGTCACGTACAACGGCCTGGCCAAGGTGGTGGATTTCGGCGTGGCCAAGGCCACCGCGCTCAACGACAGCACGACGCAGGCCGGGCAGCTCAAGGGCAAGGTGAGCTACATGGCGCCGGAGCAGGTGCGCGGCGACGCGATCGACCGGCGCGTCGACGTGTTCGCGATGGGCATCGTGCTCTATACGCTCACCACCGGCAAACACCCGTTCCGCAGGGAATCCGAGGGCGCGACGCTGTTCGCCATCTCGTCCACGGACCCGGTGGAGGCGCCGCACGAGTTCCAGGCCGACTACCCGGCGTCGCTCGAGGCCGTGCTGATGCGCGCGCTCGAAAAGGAGCGCGACGAGCGCTACGCCACGGCCAACGAGCTGATGCGAGCGCTCGACAAGGCGCTTCCGCCGAGCCAGCGAGCCACCGACGAGGACGTCGCCAATTTCGTCCGCGAGCTGTTCGAGGACCAGCAGGAGCAAACGCGCGCGGCCCTCACCGAAGCGCTGGAGCGCGCCGACCGCAATCAGCTGAGCAACCACCCGGGCAGCTCCGACGTGACCGGCCGGAGCCCCTCGTCGGTGAGCGCCTTCAGGACCGTCAACCTCCGCGGCGCGGCCCGGGACGTGGCCGGACAGAGCGCGCTCGACGACGAGATCCCGCCGTTCGCGCGCCCCAGGAGCCGCGCGCTGCCCGCCGTCGTGATCCTCGGTCTCCTCGCCGCCGGCGGGCTCGCCGTACTGCTCCAGAGCGGCGACGCGCCGGCCCCTCTTCCTTCCGGCGCCGCGCCCGCCGCCCCGGCGTCCACCGCCCCGGCGCCCGCGCCTTCCAGGGCGGAGGCGCCCTCTGCGACCGAGCCCGGCGCGCCCCCGGGCGAGCCCTCTGCCACGGTCTCGGCCAGCGCTGCGCCGGCCCCGGCGCCGACTCCGGTCCCGGCGTCACCCGCGCGCGCGACGCCCCGCCGTCCGACCAAGCCCGCCGAGCAGAGCAGCTCGCCGACCCCCACGCCAACCCCCACGACACCGAAGTCGTGGAAGCACGATCCGGGGTTCTAGCACCCCGCTCTGGACGAGCTCGGCTCCCTCAGAATGTTCCTGAGAGACTCGCGCCGATCTCGGATCCGCCCGCGACGGGCACGAGCTCGAGCGAGGTTTTCTCGGGCTGCTTTGGCTTCCTGTTCTGAAGAAGCAAGATCGCGGTCGCGGTGCCGACCGCGACGACGCCGACGCCCAGCGCCACCTGCGCGCCGTAGTGATAGAATTTGAGGTCGTCGTAGCGCGACTGCATGGAGGGCGGGCACGACTTGCCGTCCGCACCGCAGGCGTCTTCCAGATCCTTGAGCGCTCCCTGGCGGAGCCCGAACAACACCCCGGAGCCGATCAGGCTCGCGGCGCCGACGCCCCCGATCACGTACGGCACCACCTTGGACGGCGGCCTCTCCCGCAAGGCGCCCGCCTGGATCAGCAGCTCTTGCGGCAATGCTTCGAGCGTCACCTCGACGCGCGCCACCCCCTCCTCCTTCAGCTCCACCGTTTGCTGAAACGGCTTGTAATTGGGGGCCTTGGCGGTGAGCGCGTGAGGCCCGGGATCGAGCGGCACCTCGACGCCGATGGACGTCGCGCCGAGGGCGACGCCGTCGAGCGCAATGGCCGCGGAGGCCGCCCCTTTGCCGCGCACGATGACGAGCTTCGGGATCCGGGCGCGCAGCCGGCCGATCGACTGCTCGACCTCGGCCCGAAAATCGGGCCCCACCGTGTCGGCCTCCGCGAGCGCCAGCTCGTAGCCACCGAGCGCGGTCACGAGCCGCCCCAGGTTCTCCTCGCACACGGCGATGTGGAAGCGCACCTGAGGCGTCATCCGCACCTGGCCGACCTCGCGGAACCGCTGCAGGGCCGCGGCCCAGTTGCCCGCTTGCTCGAGCTCGGTCGCCTGCTGAAACTGCGCGCGGGCTTGCTTGAGCGCGTCGGTGTCCTCGGCGAGCGCGGGCGCCTCGAGCAGCAGCAGCACCGCTGCGACGCGGAAAATTCGCGGGAAATTCCTCATGCGGCGCTTGCCATGGTGACTTGACGCCTCCGCTCCTGTCAACGTGGCGCCGCGCGCGTCGACGTGGCGGCGCGGTCTTCGGCCGCGCACGTCGACGTGGCGGCGCGGGCTTCGGCCGCGCACGACGCCGCACCGCGTCGTGGTCGAAGGTGCGCGCGCGCCGGCGGAGGTCCAACGCGCGGATCCTGACGCCGTCTTCTCGATTTCTGGCCGCGAAATCCGCTCGCGAATGGTACTTTTGTCGCTGGATGTCGACCCCTAGCTTTGGCTTTCTGCGTCGCTTCGCCCTGCTCCGCGCGTTCTCGGCCGCCGCGCTGACGGCGGGGATCTTCGCCGCCGCCGCTTCGTGCAGCGTGCCGGACTTCGAGTTCGCGTCGGTATCCGGCCCGCCGGCGCACTGTACAGACGACGTGCAGTCCGACGGCGAGACGGGCCTGAACTGCGGCGGCGAGTGCGACCCCTGCCCGCTCGGCTCCGGCTGCGCGGCGAGCCGCGACTGCGCCGAGGGCGAGTGCATCGACGGCGTCTGCCAGGAAGCGGGTTGCATGAACGACGCCCGCGACGGCTCGGAATCGGACATCGATTGCGGCGGCAGCTGCGACAAGAAGTGCACGACCGGCCAGAAGTGCAACCGGGCCAGCGACTGCGAGAGCGGCGTGTGCCAGGAGGGCCAATGCGTCGCGGCGACCTGCACCGACGGGGTGCCCAACGGCACCGAGAGCGACGTGGACTGCGGCGCCGACTGCGGGGGCTGCCAGGACGGCAAGAACTGCCGCTCGAGCGCGGACTGCCTCAGCGACGATTGCATCGACGGGGTGTGCGGCCCCACCTGCTCGGACGGCTACGCCAACTGCGATCGCCAGGCCGGGGGCGAATGCGAGGTGAACGTCCGCACCGACACGAACAACTGCGGCAGCTGCGGCCTGAAGTGCGCGTTGCCGAACGCGACCGCCGAGTGCCAGGGCGGCGCCTGCAAGGTCAAGGCGTGCGAAGCACCCTACGCCGACTGCGACGGCGATCCCGAGAACGGCTGTGAGGTGAACACCTCGACGGACTCGAGCCACTGCGGCGGGTGCGACGAGCTGTGCCCGGCCGCGAACGGCGACGCGTATTGCGAGGCGTCGGAGTGCAAGATCGCGTGCGACGCGGGCTTCACCGACTGCAACGACCAGGTCGTCGACGGGTGTGAGAGGGCGACTACCCGTGACGTGTTGCACTGCGGCGGGTGCGGCATCGAGTGCGTGCCCGAGGCGGGCGGCAGGCCCTGGTGCCGCGACGGCGTTTGCGGCGAGACGATTTGCCCGGCCGGCAGGGGCGACTGCAACGGCGACCCCGAGGACAGCTGCGAGGTGAATCTGGCCGCCGATCCGGAGAACTGCGGCACGTGCGGCGGCCTGTGCACGGTCGCCAACGGCACCGGCAAGTGCACGGCCACCGGCTGCGCCATCGGCAGCTGCGAGCCGGGCTTCGCCGACTGCGACGGCAGCTACGACAACGGCTGCGAGACGAGCACGGACACGAGCCTCAGCCACTGCGGCGCCTGCGGCGAGACCTGCACCATCGCCGGCGGCACCCCCAAGTGCGAGGGCGGCGACTGCAAGGTGCGGACGTGCAACAGCGGGATGGGCGACTGCGACGGCAATCCGGACAACGGCTGCGAGACGAACGTCAACTCGAACCAGACCCACTGCGGCGCCTGCGCGGCCGCCGGCGGCGTCAACTGCAACACGATCTACGCGAACGCCACCGCGACCTGCCAGGGCGGCGCGTGCTCCTTCGCCGGCTGCAAGGCGGACTACGGCAACTGCAACAGCTCGCTGACCGACGGCTGCGAGGCCAACGTCAGGACCGACGAGGGGAACTGCGGCGCCTGCGGCACCCAGTGCAACATCATCCACACCACCAGCAACCTGTGCCTCGACGGCACCTGCAACCCGGTGTGCACGAGCGCGCAGTACGACGACTGCGGGGTACCGAGGAACGGCTGCAACATCGACCTGTGGGACGACGAGAACAACTGCCTCGGCTGCAACCTCGTGTGCCAGAGCGGGGCCAGCGCCCACGTCGCCAGCAATCAATGCAGCTCGTCGGGCTGCAACCCGGTGTGCAGCGGCCTGTGGCGCAACTGCGACGGCAACGGCATGAACGGCTGCGAGAAGGACGTCTCCGGCGACGTCAACGCCTGCGGCGCCTGCAACACCCAGTGCCTCCAGGCGCACGCGAGCGCCACCGCCTGCACGGCCGGCACCTGCGTGCCCACCTGCGACCCGGGCTGGAAGGCTTGCGGCGACCCCAGCGGCGGCTGCACGACCCAGCTCGGCACCGCCAGCAACTGCGGCGACTGCGGCCACGTGTGCTCGGGGACGAGGTCCATCTGCTCGAACGGCAACTGCGTCGTCTCGCCGGACATCGTCGTCGTCAACTCGGGCACGACCGGCACCTTGAGCACCATCGGGAACTCGGCGCCCACCATCAACGTGAGCCACGCCCTGCAGACACCGCGGGACAACGATCGCATGGTCCTTGTCGGGATCGTCGCCTCCGAGAACTCGCTCGTGCCGGTGAGCGTCACCTACGACGGCACGCCGATGACGCTCTTCAACACGCGGCAGGCCGACAACAACTCCGCCGCGCACATCTACTACCTCCTGGACAGCCAGCTTCCGGCCGCCACCGGCAACAAGCCCGTGGTGGTGCAGATGGCGAGCTCGAACACCTGGGGCGTGTACTTCGCCAACGTGGTGGAGCTGAAGGCCGTGCACCAGTCGAACCCGTTCGCGAGCGCCACCACGACCGGCATCCACACCAACGCGACGGACTGCAGCGGCACGGTGTCCCGAGGGGTCAGCACCAACTTCAGCGCGACCAACTCGTTCGTGTACACGGTGATGGCGGCGCGCAACGCCAACACCGGCGCCACCATCAGCCCCACCGCGGCGACCTCCACCATGAACCGGCGCCTGACCGATCCGACGACCATGGTCGCGCTGGCCGGCTATCTCGTGGCCAGCTCCAACACCACCATCTCCTGGATGGTGAGCGGCTGCTACAGCACCGCCGGCGTCGGCGTCGCCGTTCGGCGCGCCAGCGGCGGCTGAGCGCCTCGAGGCGAGTCAGCCGGAGACAGGCGAAACCGAGCCGACCTCCGCGCTCTCGTCGACAGCAGAGGAGGCTTTCAGCAAAGACCGCGGAATCGTCGACACGCCCACATGCGGCCAGCGCGAGCATGGCCGCGGCGATCGACGCCGAGAAGCCTGTCAGGCGGTTTTTCTGCGCGGCATCTCCTCCCTCAATTCACAGGAACTACGCCGAACTCTAGAGCGGTTCCCACCTGCCCCTCGTACGAGCGTCGCAGAGCGGCGGTCACCCGCACAGGAGACGGGTCCAGATCGACGTTTTCGGCGCGGAAGCGCACTCCAGTGCGCTGAGCACCGAAAACGTCGAGATGGGCCTGTATCCGAAGCGGGTGACCGCCGCTCTAAACGCCACCGGTCGGCGCCAGCTACCTGACCAACCGCACCACGACGAAGTCGCGCCGCCCGCGGACGGGTCCGAAGCCGAAGTCGCTGGAACCGTCAAGCTTGCCGGCGAGGTAGACGGAGTGCTCTCCTCCCGTGCAGACGGCGAAGAAGCGTCCGATAGCGTTGAAGACCTCCGGTTCGTCCGGCGTGCCGTCGGCGGCGAAGCGGACGAGCATCGGGTTGTCCGCAACGTGGAAAGCGCCGCCCGTGATGAACACGCTACCGTCAGCCGCGACGGCGGAGGCTCGTGCGTCATAGTCGTAGTCGGCCGCGTCGCCGAGGAGGGAGCTCCACAGCGGCTCGCCGCCGGGGCCGAAGCGAGCCGCGAAGAGCTTCGTGGAGTCGCCCGCGTTCCGCGGGCCTTCGCCGAAATCGGCCGTCCCGTTCATGTTACCGACGATCAGGGCGCCGCCGCCCCTCACGCCGTTGATGTCGCTTGCCAGTGTGTAACCATCATCACCAAAAAGTTTGCGGGTCAAGAGCTGTCCGGTCGGTGACACCTGCGTCAAGTACGAGCCGGAGCCCTCCGACAGACCGGCGTGTCCCGTGAGCCAAACGGTCCCATCCCTGCCGAGCGCCATTCCGGTTGCGTTCGTCATGGGCCAAGCGTCGAGGTCACCTCTCGGGGAGAACACCTGGCTGGCGACATAACCGCCGTCGGCGTCGAGCGTCAGTAAGAAGGCCGTGTCCTCACCGGCGGCGTGGACGCCGCCTCCGAAGTCGATCGCACTGCTGACATAACCCGAGACGTACACGTTGCCGTTCGGCGCCACGGCCGCGCTCTCCGCCCCGTCGTACCCGGCACCGCCGAAATGTCGCGCCCAGATTACCTCGCCGTTCGCCGCGACCTTCATCACGAACATGTCGGGGCCCCAGTTCTCGTTCGTGGGCACCCAGATCTCGTCGCGGACGACGACCGTCGTGCGGTACGTGCCGACCGCGATGATCGACCCGTCGGCGACCGGAGCAATCCCGTTCACCTGCGTCTCGTAAGCGGCGCTGCCGAAGCTCTTGGCCTGCACGAGCTCGCCGCTCGGCGAGAGCCACAGCAGCACGGCGCCGGCGTGGTCCTCGCCATTCAACGAGAGGGTGCCATCCGCACCGCCGCCGACCACGAGCCGCCCCTGTGCGTCGAGCGCCGCCGCATAGAGGCTCTCGTACTCGCCGTCTCCGCGGAACACGACGCTGTAACCGGGGCCGTCCTCCGCAGGAAAACCGACGCCGGGGCCGTCACCTCCCGCACCCGGGCCCCCCGAGCTACTGGCGCCGGTCGAGCCCACCTCTTCGCTGGAGCCGCTTGTTCCCGCGGCGTGACCGCCGCCAGCGCTTCCTTGCTCGCCGCCCTCGCCCGCGCCCGCGCTCGGAGACGAACCGTGCTCCCCTTCGCCGAGCACTCGCACGACCCTCCCATCGCACGCGACCGTCACCAGCGCCGCCGCGAGGAACCAACGCGCGGACAGCCCCCGCCGGTGCCAACGCCCACGCCCGTCGCCACTGCTCCGCCCGATGACCGATATCACCATGAAGCCAAATCTATCATGAATACCCGAGCGCCCTCTACGCTCCGCACCCATACGCCCCAGTTGCAACCATCACCGCTCCGGCATCCTTCGGCGCTCACCAGAAATGACCTACCTGCGCTCGCGGTGGCTCAGGCCCTCGCGGTGCTGGGCGTGGACCTCGGCCCGCTGCTCACGCTTCGCGACCTCCGGCATGGCCTGGAGACGTGCATCCGCCTGAGCAACATGGGTAGCACCAGCATTCAGCCCCGAAGCGATGAAGCGGTATCTGCGAGCTCTGCCGTACGGCAGTGACTCTGCTGTAGCTCGCCGCAGGCGAGGTCTCCGCCCCGCGCGTGGCGCCGCGACCCGGGCAGGCAAGCACGGTCGCTCGACGATCACGACGGTCTTCCCGCGCCAGCCATTGTCTCCCCGCTCTACCACCACTGCGTCACGCATATCGGGCAAATGCGCGATTTTGTTCAGGATCTACCGCTACGTCACGAGGTCAAGAAGTCGAATGATTCCAATGGATTACATGCGCGCGTGACACAGTAGTGCTAAGCCGCCCCCCTCGCCCCTTCCGCAAGCGCTCACCTCCCCCTTGGGAGAGGGCGCGCCCCTCTTCCGTGCCCCGCACCCGTCTCTCGCCGCCTCGGAGGCCGGTCGACTCGACGGTCGGGCGAACCCGACCCCGCCGTGTCGCCCGCCCTACAGCCGGCTGTACCGTGCCGCGCGCGTGTGAGAGGATCGCCCACGCCTATGAAGAGGATCAAGCTCAAGCTGCACAGCGATGAATACCATCTGAGCGCCGTCGGCTTCCTGTTCGAGGCCCCTGCGCCCGCCGCAGATCCGGAGGGAGTGAAGCCGTTCTCGATCCGCAACACGGTATTCCCGGAATTCGATCTCGAGCCCGGCAACTACGTTTTCCGCTTCAGGATCCGGAACGGCAGCGGCAAGTTCCAGCTCTTCGCCTTCGATCCCAAGACGAACCAGAGCACCCGCGCGGAATACGACACGGCGAGCGGCGCCGACGGCCTCACGTTCCGGTTCACGGTGGCGCCGTGAGGGGCGCTCTCCTGCTCCGGCGCGCCGCCGCGCTGCTCTCGCTCGCGCTGGCCGCGCCCGCGCCCGCGCTCGCCCAGGGCGCGGGGCAGCCGTCGGCTCCTGTGCCGCCGGGCGCTCCGCCCGCCGCGCCCGTCCGGCCGGCCGCCACTGCGCCCGGCGCCGCCACTGCGCCCATCCCGCCCGCCGCCGCGCCCCCTGCCGCTGCGCCCGGCGCCGCCACCGCGCCGAGTGCCCCCGCCGCGCCGAGTGCCCCCGCCACGCCGGTGCCAGGCGCCGGCGCGGCCGTGGCACCCGCGCAGCCGGGCCGCGCCGTTGCGCCGGTCGCCGCGGCGGCGGCGAGCGCCCCCATCGCGCCGCTCGCGCCTGCCGGGGGCGCGGCCATCGCGCCGGCCGCCACGGGCCGCCAGCTCGTCTACCTCGTTCCGGTCGGCGTCACGGGCAGCTCCGGGGGCGCGGCGCTCGCGCGGGTCGGCTTCGGCGTGCTGGCCGGGTTCGGCGAGGTGACGGATCCGACGGCGTGGGATGTGAGCGCCGTGATCGAGGCCGAGGTGGCGGCCGAGGACGGGCTGGCCACGCTGATCGGCTCCTCCGGCACCGACGACGCGGCCCAGACGCCCACCGGCACCCTGCGCCTGTCCGCCTCGTTCGCGCGGCTCGACTTCGAGGGCGAGGGCAGCTCGGCCTTTCCCCCGCTGATCCTCTACGTCGGCGGCGCGGTCGGCCGCACCCGGTTCAGCTACCTGGGTCCGGGCCCCGAGCGGCGCGACAAGAGCCTGCCGCCGACCTACGCGCCGCTCGAGCTCACCGCCGTCCCCTGGAGCGTCGGCGCGGCGGCGGTCTACGTCGGCGAGGGCGGGAAGAAGCTCGCGCCCACGCTCGAAGGGCAGATCAAGTTCGACTCGCGCTGGACCGCGTCGGCGGACACGCTCGAGTGGTGCGAGCCCGCGGGCGACGTCGTCCACGGCGTGGATCCGGTCACCCAGTCCCCCACCTTCGCCCCTGCCACGCGCTGCAGGCAGGAGGTGCTCGGCGCGCCGATGCAGAGCCAGGAGCTCACGATCGCGGCGCACGCCGGGCTCGTCGACAAGGTGGCGAACGCCACGTTCCGCGCGGCGCTCGGCGCGAGGGTGGCGGTCGCGCTCAACGACGAGGCGCCCGCCGATGTCCGCCTCAGCCTGCGCGCCCCGGTCCACGTGACGCTGGCGCGCGCGCCGGTGGGGACGGAGTACCGCGGGCTCATCCGGCTGATGCCAGCGCTCAACGTGATCCGTAGCTCGACCGGAGGCACGGACGTCAGCGGCACGATCGAGATCGCCTTCCTCGGCCAGCGCGCGATGTTCGCCGACAACTACACCGACCTCTGACGCAGGGCCGCGACGCGCCCTCGCGGCCGCCGCGCCATTCTCCCGCGTTGCGGCGCCATCTCCCCGCGCACGGCCGCCACGCCTCCGCCCCCGCGAGCCCTGCCGCCGGACGCAGCGCCCTCGGCCTGGGCGCCTGCCCCGCCCGGCACCTTTCTTGGCCCACTGCGCCAGCATCCGCTACCGACGCACGAGAGCAGCGGAGGTGCACCCGGAAGCAGCATCGGGTGGGCCGCCGCGGCTCGCTAGGGAGACAGCGATGGGCCCGAGCGCAGCGTACAAGGTGGAGGGGCTTGGCGACGGCGTGCCGGCGTCGGGCGGCGCGGAGGGGCGCGGGCAGGGGCAACTGAGCAGCCTCTGCAGCGCCCCCACGATGCCGTTCACGTCGCACGCCGGCGGCGCGGAGGAGGCACCGGCGGAGTCGAAGCCCTGGTGCATCGACCGCGGCGACTTTCTGGAGGCGATGAGCACGGTCACGCTCTGGCGCGCGCTGGAGCTCGGGGAGCTCCCCCACAGCACGCGCGTCTGGCGCGAGGGCCTCGAGTGCTGGACGCCTGCCGGCGACGTGAAGGCGCTCGGCTGGACCATTTCCCAGCCGCCCCCGCGCGACGAGGCGCCTGCCCTCTCCGCCGCGGGCGAGGCGCCCGAGTCCACCGGCCCGCTCAGCTTCGCGCTGACGCCGGACGACCTCAGCTCCGTCGCGCCCCGCTTCCACCAGGACGCCCCCGCGAAGGCGCGCGGCGAGCGCGCCGAGGCCTTCACCCTCGGCCGGTTCCCGCTGGCCGAGGCCGTGCTGCGGCGGGACAGCCCCTCGCAGCCGATTTCTCTTGATATTCCGTCCTGTTTCCCCGCGGCCCCCTCGTCCCCGCCCGACACGCTCCCGAGCGCCGTGGCGCCGAGGCCCGGCGCCGCGAAACCCGGGCTCGGGCCGGCGCGTGGCGCGCGCGACGCGGATCCGACGCCGCGCGGGCGTGTGTCGGGCGCCTGGTCGCGGCTCGCACGGCGCGCCCGCGTCTCTCGCGGCGCCGCCGGAGCGGCCGCGGGCAGCGCGGCGCTCGTGCTCGTGCTGGGCCTTTCGGTGCTGAGCGTGGTCGCCCCTGGGGCCTCGCCTGCGAGGCCTGCGGCCGCGCAGGCTGCGCACCTCGGCGTGGCCCAGGGCGTCGCGACCGCCGCCGCGCAGGTCGCCGTACCTGCCCCGGACCTCGCCGCGAGCGCCGGCGCTGCGGCGCTTGCCGTGGCGGCCCCGGCGCGCGACGGCGCGGCCGTGGCGACCCCGGCGCGCGACGGCGCGACGGCCGAAGCGGCCCCGGCGCGCGACGGCGCGACGGCCGACGCGACGTTGGCGCGCGAGGAAGCGGCCGCGACCCCGGGCGAGGACACCGGCGCGCCCGCGCTGCCGCTCCACCGGGCGGAGAAGGCCTCGGCGTCCGGCGCGAAGCCGGCGCCGGCGGGTCGCCGCGAGCGCGGGCAGTTCCGCCTGAGGCGAGGCCGATCCGAGGCGGACGCCACGCGCGGCATCAGCTATCCGGCCCGCAGGGCCGACTCATGGCTCGGGACGGGTGCCATCCTGCGCGACTCGCGCTAAGGTGCGCGCCGCGCGGCGGTCGGCTCCGTCCCGCAGCACTCCGGCGTCGTTCAAGGGCAGGACGGGGGACTTTGAATCCCCTAATCGTGGTTCGAATCCACGCGCCGGAACCATCGAGCCCCCGCGCCCTCTGAGGGGGGTCATGGCGGCCGATCTTCATCGAGTGGGCGAGAGCGCCTCGGGTGAGGTCGCACCGCCTCGCGGGTGCGTCCTGCGCCGTCACCTGCTCGCTATTGTCTGGCGCGGTCGAGCCGGGGTTGTTTACCGTGGTCTCACCGAGGGCTCTGCGCCTGCCGCGCGGCGTGCGCGAGCCCCTGGCTCCTGGAGGACCGGACGGCGTGTCGAGCGATGAAGGGGCCCGCGGACGCGGAGCCCCTACCCATGTAGATACGGACCGCGAAGGCGGCTCTCCGTCCGCTGCGGGCGCGGAGCTCGGGCGCGCGTCGGCGGCGCCGCTCGAGGCGGGCGAGGCGCAGTTCATCGCGCGGCTCGTCGCGCGTGACGAGAGCGCGTTCAACGAGCTCGTGATCATGTACGAGCGCCGCGTGTTCGCGCTCGTCTACCGCATGCTCGGCCGGCGTGACGAGGCCGAGGACGTGTCCCAGGAAGTCTTCGTGCAGGTCTTCAAGGCGATCGATCAGTTCCGCGGCGAATCGAAGCTCTCGACGTGGATCTATCGGATCGCCGTGAATCTCTGCAAAAACCGGACGAAGTACCTCTCGCGGCGGCATGCTGGCGCCCAGGACGACGTCGACGCCATGGCCGAGCGGGTGCCGCTGTCCGCGGCCAAGGGCGTGAGCGTCGGCGACGTGAGCCGCCCTGACGAGCTGGTGGAGGGGATGCAGCTCGAGGCGGTCGTGAAGCGCGCCATCGGGCAGCTCGATCCCGAGTTCCGGGAGGCGCTCATCCTTCGCGACGTGGAGGACATGTCGTACGAAGAGATCGCCTCGGTCACGGGTTTGCCGGACGGGACGGTGAAGAGCCGGATCCATCGCGCGCGCGGCCAGCTCCGCGCGCTGGTCGAGAAGATGATGGGCGAGAAGGTGAGAGGCGGGAAATGAGCGGAGCGGACGACCCGAAGCGCACGGGGCGAGCCGAGGAGCCGGCCGCTTCGGGCGCGGAGAGCGGCGGCCGTCCTTCGGCTCCCCCCGTGGAGCGCCCGCCCGCCGCCGCCGCGCCCCTGAGCGACCTGCCCGAGGACGGCGACCTGCCCGAGGACGGCGATCTGCCCGAGGACGGCGACTTGCCGCTCGTCGACGAGCTGGATCTGCGCGAGCTGGTCCGAGGGGCGATGCGTCCGCCGCCCGCGGCGCCGCCGAGCCTTCTGCGCGGAGTGCAGCGCCGGATCCGGGTGCGCTCGCGGGGGAAGTTCTACGGCGACGGCTGGAGCACCGCGCGTTCGCCGCGCTCGACCTACCTGATGACGAGCCTCTTCATGCTCGCCCTCATCGCCTTCGTCTTCCTGGTCCTGATCCCCTGGAGCGGCGGCGCCCTGCCCTGATCACCGTCGCCGAGCGGCGGTCACCCGCACAGGAGACGGGCCCAGATCGGCGTTTTCGGCGCGGAAGCGTGCTCCAGCACGCTGAGCACCGAAAACGTCGAGGTGGGCCCGTATCCGAAGCGGGTGACCGCTGCTCACTGGGTCCAGCGAACGAGGACGCAGGTCACGTTGTCGGGGCCGCCGTTCTCGTTCGCGCGCTCGATCATCTTGGCGGTCGCGACCTGGATGTCCTGATGCTCCGTCAGGATCTGCGTCATCTCCAGATCGCTCACCGGCCCGGAGAGCCCGTCCGAGCAGAGGACGTACGTGTCGTTCAGCTGCGGCACCTCGAAGCGGGTGTCGACCTTGACCGTGTCCTTCATCCCGAGCGCGCGCACGATCACGTTCTTGTGCGGGAAGTTCGCGATCTCCTCGGGCGTGAGCCGCTTCATCTTGATGTAGTCGTTGAGGAGCGAGTGGTCCTCGGTGAGCATCTCGAGCCGGCCCTCGCGGAAGCGGTAGACCCGGCTGTCGCCGACGTGGGCGACGTAGACGCCGTCGTTCGCCGTGAAGATGCCGACGAACGTCGTCCCCATTCCCCGCTTCTTCGCCTCGCGCTGCGCGGTCTCGTAGATCCGCAGGTTGGCGAGCTTGATCCCCGTGATCAGCCGGTTCTCTTCGTAGCCCTTGGACCGGTCCATCTTGTAGGGCCAGGTCCGCTCCGGGTCGTCCTGCGTCTGGGCGAAGAAGTCCTGCATCGCGTCGACCGCCATCTTCGACGCGACCTCGCCCGACGCATGCCCCCCCATTCCATCGGCGACCATGAAGAGGCCGTACTCCACCATGATGCCGAAGTTGTCCTCGTTGTGGTTGCGCTTGCGCCCGACGTTCGTCTCGCCGGCCACTTCGATTCGAAACGTTTGGGACACGGATCACCCGATCGATGGCCCCGCGCGAGGCGCGGGGTTGAATGAGAACCGCGAGCGCGCCCGTCCGAGCCGCTCGAGCCCGATCCTGGAGGTTCGGTTGACGGAGTGTCAACCGGATCGGGCCCGAGCGCCGAGCTTATAGAATCCGCGCGCGGCCCCGCATCATTTTTTGCTTACTTGCGGTACTCCTCGGTCGCCTTGCCGCTCGAGCTCGGCGGCGGGAGCTCGGCCTCCGGCCGCCTCGCCACGGCGGCCGACGGATCCGGCGCGGCGCGGAGCACGACCGTGACCTGCCGGTACTTCCCGCGGCTCAGCAAGGTGAGCGGGACCTTCTCGCCGACCGCATGCGTCCGGATGGCGTCGGAGAGCGCCTCGGGGCTCGTGACGGGCACGCCGTCGACGGCGAGGATCATGTCGCTCTCCGCGCGATCGCCGCCCGTCAAGCGGGCCTCGTCCGCAGGGCTCTCGGGGTGCACCACGGTGACCCGGACCCCCTTCGCGACCGGCGCCACCTCGCTGACCCCCTGGATCCCGAGCCACGCCGCGGGCGGCACGGCATCCTTCGGCACCGCGCGAAGGAACGCCCTGACCGCGCTGATCGGCACGCCGAACGCGACGGGCGTGCAGGGCTTGCCCTCGTTCGGGGCGCAGCCGCGGCCCAGGATCGCGACCACGCGGCCGTCCTCGTCGATGATGGGCGCGCCCAGATCGAGCGGCGAGACGCGCGACCCGAGCTCGATCGCGCGCTCGAGCGGCCGGTCGTCGCCGCCGATCAGCGTCTTGTGCGATCGCAGCACGAGCGCGGTGGCCGCGACCTTGCCGCGCGCCGCCGAGAACGAGCGGATCTGCGCGTCCGGCCGCACCGGATCGCGCGACGAGGCGGTGAGCCCCTCGGCCCACTTGCCGGTCTGCGGCACGAGCAGCGCGAGATCCCACACGCGGTCGTGGTGGCCGAGCTTCACCCGCACGGTGGTCCCGTCGGCGAGGCGCGCCGTGAGGTCGTTGCCCGCGCCGAGCGGCGAGAGCGCCGTCAGGATGCGCCCATCGCCGGCGAGCGCCGCGCCGAGGCCGAGGACCTGCCCGCCGCGCTCGATGACCACCACGCCGCGCGCGGCGCGCTCCTCGACCGGCGGCTCCGCCTTGTCCTTCTCGGCCGGGCCCCCCTTCGGCTCGGCGGCGGCCGCCTTCTTCTCCTTCCCGCCCCCGCTGGCCCGGGTCGGGAGCACCACCCGCTTGCCGGACGGCGGGGCGTCACCCTCCCCCCGAGCCTGCGCCTCGCCCGGCGCGCCCTGCGCGAGCGCCGCGGGGGCGGCGAGCGCTGCGGCGGCGGACACGGCAGCGGCGAGCGCCAGCGACCGTCTCCATCGCTTCACACGCGACATGTCAACGGGATCGCTCGGCGCCGCGCCGCGGGGCGCGGCGGCGTGTGTGACACCAGGCGGGCTTGTCTCGTTCATAAGCGCGGCTCCTGAGGCGACGGCCGATTCTGCTGCGGCGGAGATCGCATTGCAAAAGGCAAAGGCCGGACCGCGCTGTACCGTGGGATCGGGCACCGGAGTCCGCCGGGGGCGGGGGTCGAAAAAAATCCGGTCACGAACTCGGGGGACGGGGACACATGGCCGGCGATGAGGCAGCGATGGCAGCTGGATTAGCGCTCGTTGGGTCGGAGGGCGACGCGCGGGCCGACGAGGCGCGCGCGATCGAGGGGCTGATCGGGACAGGCGACTTCCGGGAAGCGCTGGCGCGGTGTGCGAAGGCCTACGCCATGCCGCTGGGCCGGCTGTGCATGGCGTTCACGGGGTCGCAGGCCGAGAGCGAGGAGCTGGTGCAGGAGACGCTGCTCGCGGCGTTCGATGCGTTCCCGCAGTACCGCGCCGAGGGGAGCGTGCGGGCCTGGCTCTTCGGGATCGCGCGGCGCCTCTGCGGGCGGCACACCGAGCTCAGGGCGCGGCGCGAGGCGCGGCTGCGCCTCGTCCACGACACCCGGCCGCGGCCCGACGCGAGCGAGCTCGCCGCGGAGCGCGAACGGGCCGAGCGCGCCCGCGCCGCGCTCTCGCGGCTCAAGCCGAGCGAGCGCGAGGCGGTGGTGCTGCGCTTCGAGGCGGGCCTCTCCTTCAAGGAGGTGGCCATCGCGTGCGGGATCGACGAGGCGGCGGCGCGGAAGCGGGTGAGCCGCGCGCTTTCGCGGCTCAGGGCCGAGCTGGGCGAGGAGTGAGGGCGATGGGCGCGACAGAGACGGGTTCGGTTGGGCTTTGCGGCGAGGTCGAGGAGCAGCTCGCGGAGGTGCTCGACGGGACGGCGCGGCCGGCGCTGTACGAGCACATCGCCGGCTGCGACGCGTGCCGCGATCTCCGCCACGACGCGGCGCGCGCCGCGGAGGTCGCCGCGGCGGCCGGCGCGGACTTCCGGCCGGCAGACGGATTCGCGGACGCGCTGCTCCGGCGGATCGAGGCGGCGCGCCCCTCGGACGGCGCGACGAGCGGCGCGGTCCTGAAGGTGGCGGCCGAGGAGCAACACGACGCCGCTGGCGCGGGATCCGGCGTGACCGAGGGGCGATCGGACACCGCCGAAGGGCGATCGGACACCGCCGAAGGGCGATCGGACATCGCCGAAGGGCGATCGGACACCGCTGAAGGGCGATCGGACATCACCGAAGGGCGATCGGACACCGCTGAAGGGCGATCGGACACCGCCGAAGGGCGATCGGACATCGCCGAGCGGCGATCCGACACCGCTGAAGCCCGATCCGACATCGCCGAGCGGCGATCCGACACCGCTGAAGCCCGATCCGACACGGCCGACGTCCGATCCGGCACCACCGAAGAGCGCTCCCCTACCCCCAGGCCGCGTTCCGACACCTCCGGAGCGCGATCCGGCGCGGCCGAGGCGCGCACGGGCGGACCGCGCTCCACGATGCCGGAGCGAACCGCGCCGGCAGCGCGCCGCACGGCCTTCGGGCGGCGCTCGGCCTTCGCCGCCGCCGCCCTGGCCGCGGCGGCGGCGGTAGCGGCCGGCGTCGCCCTGCGGCGCGGCGGCGAAACGACGGCGGCGTCCGTCGCCGCCGCGGCCGGGGCGCCATGGTCCGGCAAGGTCGCCTCGGTGTCGCGCGCGTCGGCCGACAGATCGGGCGGCCTCGAGGCGTGCGACGCCGCGGGCGCCTGCGCGCCGCTCGCCGCGGGCGCCCCGCTCCCGGAGGGCGCGACCCTGCGCACCGACGCGCGGACGCGCGCCCACCTGTCGCTCGCGGACGGCTCCGCGCTCGCCATCGACCGCGGCTCCCGCGTGTGGATCGCCGGCGACGGCCGCCGCGCGCGCGTCGACGAGGGCGCCGTCGTCCTCGACGTCACCCCGGCCCCCGGCGCGCCGCCCGCGCGCATCGAGGTGCCGCACGGCCAGATCGAGGTGCTCGGGACCAAGCTCGCGATCACCGCGAGCGCCGCGCGCGCCTCGGTCGAGGTGGCCCGCGGCGCCGTGCGCGTCACCGGCGAGCGCGGCGAGCCCGTCGAGGTGCGCGCCGGCGAGGAGGCGACGCTCGCGAAGGGCGCCGCGCCCGAGGTCGCGAGCGCGACGTCGCTCGCCGACACGCTCGAGTGGAGCGACCGCTCCGCCGAGGAGGCCGACGCCCCGGCGCTCCGCGGCCTCGGCGAGCTCAGGGCGCGCAAGCCGGGCGCGACGCAGGAGAAAGAGCGGGCCGTCCGGCTCGCCAGGCACGCCGTCAAGGTGCGGATCGTCGACGTCGTCGCCAGGACCGAGATCGACGAGACCTTCGCCAACGACACCGACGAGGAGCTCGAGGGCATCTTCAGGTTCCCGCTCCCGCCGGGCGCGCAGATCGAGCGGCTCGCGCTCGAGGTGGACGGCAAGCTCATCGAGGGCGCGTTCGTCGATCGCGATCGCGGGGCCGCGATCTGGCGCGGCGTCCTCCAGAACGCCGCCCCCAAGGCGCCCAAGCCGCGCGAGGAGATCATCTGGGTCCCGGGCCCGTGGCGCGACCCCGCGCTGCTCGAGTGGCAGCGGGGCGGCCGGTTCGAGCTGCGCATCTTCCCCATCCCGAAGCGCGGCGCGCGGCGCGTCGTGCTCACCTACACGCAGCTCGTCGAGCAGGCCGGCGGCGTCCGGCGCTTCACCTACCCGCTCGCGCACGACCAGAGCGGCACGACGAACATCGGCGACTTCTCGCTCGACGTGCAGGTGCTCGGCCACGACCGGGAGTTCGGCGTCGCGACGCGCGGCTACGATCTCGCCGCCGCGCCCGCGGACGGCGCGGCCGACCGACGCACGCTGGAGGCCCGCGGGTTCACGCCGGCCGGCGACCTCACGGTCGAGTACGCGCTCCCCGATCGCGACCGGCCCGTCACCGCCTGGGCCTACCGGATGCCCCCCGCCCCGGCGCCGGCCACGCCGCCCGCGACGTCCCAGGCGCGGCGCGGCGCGGCCGGCACGTCGAAGCGCGACGGCGCGGAGCACGAGGCCTCCCTCGCCGCGGCGCAGGCCATCGCGAGCGACACGTCGCCCTACGTCGCGATCGCGATCCGGCCCCGGCTCCCCCGGTGGCAGGAGTCGACCTCGCGGCGCCACGCGATCGTCGTCGACTCGAGCCGATCCATGGTCGGCGAGCGGTTCGCCCGCGCGACGCGGCTCGCCTCGTCGCTCGTCCGCGAGATGGACCGGCGCGACGAGGTCGTCGTGCTCGCGTGCGACACCCTCTGCCGCTCGCTCGGCGACGCCGGCCAGGGCGGCGCCGCGCGCCCCATGGCCCCCGGCGCCGCCTCGGCGGGCGAGGTCGAGCGCTTCCTCGGCGGCATCGAGCCCGACGGCGGCAGCGATCTCGCCGCGGCGATGATCGCGGCGCGCGCGGCCGCCGGCCCGCTCGACGGCAAGGAGCTCCGGATCATCTACCTCGGCGACGGCACGCCCTCGGTCGGCCCGACGCGCCCCGCCCACATCGAGGCCGCGGTGCGCGGCGCGGTCCCCGCGGACGGCGCCGCCGCGGTGGTCGCGGTCGCGCTCGGGAGCGACGCGGACACCACGTCGCTCAGGGCGCTCGCGCGGGGCGGCGGCGGGGTGATGGTCCCCTACGTGCCCGGCCAGAAGGTCGCGAGCGCGGCGCAGTCGGTCCTCGGCGCGGCGTACGGCCTCGCGCTGCGCGATCCCGAGATCGAGCTCCCGCCCGGCCTGACCCAGGTCACGCCGGCGCGGCTCGATCCGATCCGCGCCGGCGGCGAGGCGCTCGTCGTGGCGCGGATGAGCTCCGGGGCCGACGTGAGCGGCGCGATCCGCCTCCGCGGCCGCGTCTCGGGCGAGCGCTTCGAGCAGACCTACCCCGTCAACATCGTCGCCACGACCGGCGCGGGCAACGCCTTCGTCCCGCGCCTCTACGCCGCGGCGAAGATCGCGGAGCTCGAGGAGACGGGCGGCGACGCGCAGAAGCCCGCCATCATCGAGCTGTCGCGGCGCTTCTCGGTGGCGAGCCGGTTCACCTCGCTGCTCGTCCTGGAGAGCGAGGCGATGTTCAAGGCGTTCGGCCTCGATCGAGACGGCATCACCTCCGCCTTCACGGGCGAGGAGCAGGCCGAGCGGGTGAGCGCGAGCGCCGAGGGGGAGGAGCCCGGCAACGCGGCGGACGAGGGCGCCGAGGAGAAGGGCGACGCGCTCGGGGCGGGCCTCGGCCTGTCAGGCAGCGGCAGGGGCGGCGGCGGCTCCGGCTGGCCGGACGCCGCGCCGGCCGCGAAGGCGGAGTCTCGCACGTCGGCCGGCGCCCCCCCGGCGTCGCCCGCCAAGCGACGACTCCCAAAGCTCGATCCCCTCTCGGGCTCGCTCGACGACATGCCGGCGCCGGCGCCGGCGCCGACGGCCGCCGCGCCCGCGGAGCCGAAGCCGGCGCCCCCGCTGGACGAGCGCGCCCGGAGATCGCGCGACGACGACCTCTTCGCCGCCGAGGAGTGGTCGCGCCCGCGCCCGCGGCGGATGATCCCGATGCGCCGGGTGTTCGATCGCAAGGTGAGCTTCGACGCGACGAACACGCTCGCGCCCGAGAGCGCCGCGAAGACCGCGGCCGCCGAGGCGGCGCTCGCGGCGGCCCCGGACAGCCGCGACAGGACGGTGGGCCTCTACGCGCTCTACGCCACGACCGGCCGCCTCGGCGAGGCCCAGGAGCTGACCGCGCGCTGGAGCGGGCGCGACGCGCTCGATCCCGACGCGCTCATCGCCCGCGCCGACCTCGCGGCGCGGCAGGGCCAGCGCGATCGCGCCGCGCGCATCCTCGGCGGCCTCGCCGACGTGCGCCCGGGCGACCGGGCCACCCAGGCGCGGCTCGCCGAGCTCTGGGACGCCGCGGGGCGGCCCGCGTTCGCGTGCCAGCACCGGGTGGCGCTCGCCGACCTCGCGCCCGCCGACGCGAAGCTCGTCGCCGCCGCGATCCGGTGCGCCGGCGAGGGCGGCATGAGCGAGCTCGCGAGCCAGCTCCGCCTCGACGCGACCTCCGCGATCCGCGCGGAGATCGACCGGCGGCTCGCGCAGCCGGACCCGGCGCCGGCCGCCGACCTGCCCGGCGACGTGCGGCTCAGCGCCGAATGGACCGGCGGGGCCGACCTCGACCTCTCCCTCATCGACGCGCAGGGGCGGCGCGTCTCGTGGATGGGCGCGACCCTCCCGTCGGTGGGTGTGCGCTCGCGCGACGCGACGAGCACGCGCTCGGAGTCCCTCGCGCTGCGGAGCCTCCCCAAGGGGAGCTACGTCGTCGAGATCGCGCGCGCGTCGGCCGAGGAGGGCGCCGGCGCCGCGAGCCCCGGGGCCAGCGCGCCGGGCCCGATCCGCGGCGAGCTGACCCTGCGCCTCGCGGGAGAGACCCGCAAGGTGCCCTTCACGCTCGACGGCGCGCGCCTCGAGCTCGGCACGGTGCGCGTCTTCTTCACCTCCCGCCTGGTGCCGGTCGACGGCCCGGCGGCCCCGCGGTTCTGAGGAAACTGACGAAACCGAAGGAACGGACGAAGACGAACCCGACGGGAACGACCTCCGCCCACGCGCGGCGGCTCTCTCTTGCGCACCCCTCCCTTCACATGTCCTGAACGACCCTCGCAGCGCGCTTCCGTAACAACCGCTTCATCGCCCCCCGGGCGCGCTCGCCCGGGGATCGAGCGGCCCTCCCGCCGCGCTCGTGTCGGGCGGAGATACCCGATACAGTTTCGACATGAATCCGCTCGTCCCGGACTTCATCCTCGAACAGGACGCCGAAGGGCAATACGCGGGAGCGATCGACGCGGCTGTCCTGCACGTCTCGCTGCCGGCGATCGTGGAGCTCGCCGAGCAGATGATCGCGCGCCAGGCGCTCGATCCGGACGCGCTGCGCTCGTTCTTCGATCCGCTGTTCGAGGCCGTGCACCAGTCGGGCGGGTTCGTCGTGACGCTGTCGCCCGCCGGCGGGTTCACCGCGCTGTTCCCCGATCGGCCAGGGCGCAACGTCACCCGGCACGCCCGCAGCGCGGCGCTCGCGATGCGGCGCAGCCTCCTGGAGCTCGCGGCGCGGCGCACGCTGGGCGCCGGAGGCGCGCAGACGCCGTTCAGGATCGGGCTCGCCTGGGGCACGGTCCACTGGACGATCGTGCGCATCGCCCCGGATCGCGCGTACTTCCTGATCTACGGCCCCGCGATGGAGGCCTGCCAGGCGACCGACCGCGGGGTCGACGACAGCGAGCTCCACCTCGATCGCAGCTTCCGCGAGCGGCTCCCCGCGGCGAGCGCGCGGGAGAGCGTGGCCGAGCTCGACGAGGCCGATCTCCTGAGCGGGCCCCCCTCGCTGACGATCACGTCGGCCCCGACGGACGCGGACGTCGAGGCGTTCCTGCCGCCGGGCGCGGGCGATCTCGCGCCGGAGGGCGAGATCCGCGAGGTGACGACGGTGTCGGTCTCGCTCGATCGGGTGGAGAGCCCGACGGAGCTCCTCCAGCAGCTGCACGAGATCTCGGCGATGTACGGCGCGACGTTCGCCGGCATGACCGTGACCGAGCGCGGCTTCGGCGCGCAGTTCTACTTCGGCGCGCCCGTCGCGCACGAGAGCGACCACGATCGCGCCCTCGACTTCGCGCTCGAGCTGAAGAGCAACGGCCTCGGCGTGCCCCGGCTCGCGGTGGGCGTCACCCGCGCGCGCTGCCTCGTCGGCTTCTTCGGCGCCGTGGGCCGCCGCGAGTTCGCGTGCGTCGGCCGCGCCATCCACCTCGCCGCGCAGATCGCGCGGAAGGCCGCGCCGTCGTCGATCTGGGCGGACGAGCGGGCGTTCCGCGCGGGCGAGGCGAGCCACCAGTGGTCGACGGAGAACATCTTCCGGTTCGACGGGTTCGATCTGCCGATCCTCGTCTACTCGCTCGAGCGGCGGCGCATCGCGGTGCAGGAGGAGTTCTACGACCTCGGCCCCATCGGCCGCGAGGTCGAGCTCGGGCGGCTCACGCAGGCGCTCGAGCCCCTGTTCACCGGGCGCTCCGCGGGCGTCGTGTACATCCTCGGCGAGGCGGGCATCGGCAAGAGCTACCTCGTGCACAGCTACCGCCACCAGCGCGCGCAGCTCATGGACATGCGCCCGCTCCTGTGGATCGAGGCCCGCTGCGATCAGACGCTGAGGACCCCGCTCTACGCGTTCGAGTTCGCGCTCAAGGAGTACCTCGGGATCTCGTCGGAGCTCGGCCAGCGGGCCAAGCAGGCGGGGCTCGATCTGGCGCTGGAGCTGCTCCTGGAGCGGCTGCCCGAGAGCTGGACCGAGGCGCGGGCCGGGATCGACAGGTCGCGCGAGGCGCTCGCGCGGCTGCTCAGGCTGCGCGGCCAGGAGGCGGGGGCCGAGGCCGAGGAGCGCGACGAGGTCCTCGGGGCGCTCGCGGCGCTGCTCGTCGCGGAGAGCTCGCTGCAGCCGGTGGTGGTGCACCTCGACGACGCGCAGTGGGCCGATCGGACCTCGCTCGACGCGGTGCGCGCGATCACGGCCGCCTGCAGGGACCTGCCGCTGGCGGTGATCTGCTCGGCGCGGCCGGCGGCGTCGTCGGGGGAGGGGGTGGACGCCCGCATCCCGCTCGACGCCGGCATCCCGTCGCACGCGATCGAGCTCGCGCCGCTCCCGGCGGAGCGGCTGCTCACGCTCGCGGAGCCGTTCTTCGGCGGCCCGCTCCCCACGATGCTCGGGTCGCTGCTCGGCCAGACCGCGGGGGGGAACCCGTTCTTCGCGCAGGAGATCCTCGCGTACTGGCTGGAGGACGGGCGGTACGGGTCGGCCCACGACGCCGCGCGCTCGAGCCGGTTCATGCCGCCGCGGACCGTGAACAGCCTGCTCGTCGCGCGGCTCGAGCGGCTCGAGCCGCGGACGCGGCAGACGGTGATCTCCGCCGCGGTGCTGGGGCGCGAGTTCGACACGCGCGTGCTCGCCCGGATGATCCCGGACGCCTCGGCGCTCGTGGATCACCTGCGCTTCGGCGAGGCGCAGCGGATCTGGTCGCGGATGGGGGAGCACCGCTTCGAGTTCTGCACGGTGCTGATCCGCGACGCCGCGTACGGGATGCAGCCGAAGGAGACGGCGGAGCGGCAGCACCGCCTCGCGGCGGAGGCGATCGAGGCCGTCTACGGCGACGATCTCGAGGATCAGCGCGCGGCGCTCGACAGCCACCGGCGGCTCGCGGGCTGAGCGCGCCCGGCCGTTCTGGCCGGCGGGGCGCGGGTGGAACGTCGGGGCGGTACGTGGAAGCGCGTGGAACCCCCTCGACGCCGCTTTCGAAGTGCGGCAACTGTCCGCGCATGAGCACGGCCCATCACGAGGCTCACGCGGCCCCGGCGCACGACGTGAGCGATCACCATGGCTTCGACGGGGAGCCCGCCCGCGCGCTGCCGGCGGACGAGCCGCCCACCCCGAACTGGGTCCCTGCGCTGGGGCTCGCGGTCTTCGTGGTGGCTGGCGTCACGTTTCTCGCGCTGCACAGCGGCGACGACGGCGCCGTGGGGCAGGCCGCGCCGGCGGGCGCGCGCCCGGCTGCGGCCGAGGTTCGCCCGGCGGCGGCCGGCGCTCGCCCCGCCCCGGCTGGCGCCCGACCGGCGACCGCCGAGGCTCGCCCCGCGGCTCAGCCCGGCGCGCGCCCGGCGGCGCCGACCGGGCCCGCGGCGGGGGCAGCCGCGGAGGCCCTGCGCGCCGGCGCGGCCGGCACCGCCGCGCCGGGCCCGGCGAACCTGCGCAAGCTGACGCCGCAGGAGGTGGATCTGGTGCGCAAGCGCATGGAGGCGCGGCAGAAGGACGGCGCCCCGGCTCCGTCGAAGTGAGCGAGATGGCGGTGGACCCCGCCGCGGCGCGCATGCGCACGGTGCTGGTGCTCGGCGCGGGCACGATGGGCCAGGGGATCGCGCAGGTCACGGCGGTCGCCGGCTACGTGACGCGCCTCTACGACGTCGACGCCGCGCGGATCGGCGCGGCGATCGAGGACACCAAGCGCGCGACCGATCGCCTCGTCCAGAAGGGCAAGATGCTCAACGAGGCGCGCAGCGAGATGATCGGGATGCTCGTGGCGTCGCCGGATCTCGAGCGCGCGGCGGCGGACGCCGATCTCGTGATCGAGGCGGTGCCCGAGCGGATGGATCTCAAGGTCGAGGTGCTCGGCCGGGTGAAGGCGGCGGCGCCGGAGCGGGCGCTGCTCTGCACGAACACGTCGAGCCTGAGCGTCACCGAGCTCGGGCGCCGGCTCGGCGCGGGCGGGCGCACGATCGGCCTGCACTTCTTCAACCCGCCGCCGGTGATGGAGCTGCTCGAGGTGGTGCGGGGGCTCGAGACCGACGAGGCGACGGTGACGGCGGCGCTCTCGGTGGCGAGGCGCCTGGACAAGACGCCGATCGTGGTGAACGACACGCCCGGCTTCGCGACGAGCCGGCTCGGCGTGGCGCTCGGCGCCGAGGCGATGCGGATGCTGGAGGCCGGGGTGGCGTCGGCCGTCGACATCGATCGGGCGATGGAGCTCGGGTACCGGCACCCGATGGGGCCGCTCAAGCTGACGGACCTCGTGGGGCTCGACGTGCGGCTCGCCATCCTGGAGCACCTCCACCGCGAGGTGGGGGAGCAGTTCCGGCCGCCGGTGATCCTGCGGCAGATGGTGCGGGCGGGGAAGCTCGGGAAGAAGACGGGCGAAGGGTTCTACCGGTGGACGGAGGCGGGGGCACAGCCCAGCGACGGCTGGCGCCGCGGGTAGGGAGCGCGGCGGGCGCCGCGCGCGGCCGAGGGCGCGCTACCGGTTCAGCTTGTCCTTCTTGGCGTTCTCTTCGGCTTCCTTCTGACGCTCGGCCTCGCGCTGGACGATGCGCTCCTTGACCGCGGCGTAGTCCTTCTCGTCCTTCATGCGCCGGTCGAGCTGCTTCTGCCGCTCCGCCGCGGTCGCCGGATAGCCGGTCGCCTTGGGGTTGCTCGTCAGGAACGTGCTGTAGGCCCCCCACGCATCCTTCGCCGCCTGCCAGTTCTTCTGACGCTCGCGCAGATCGGCGAGGCAGAAGAGCACCTTGGCGTGGAGCTCCTCCGTTCCCTTCTTGCCGATCGCCGTGGTCCAGGCCGTCTCGGCCTCCGCCGTGTTGCCGGACTCCAGCATCGCCTCGCCGAGCAGGTAGAAGCCGAGCATCTTCGAGGAATCCAGCTTGATCGCATCCTGGAACGCCGCGATCGCGCCGGGGATGTCGCGCGCCACGAACGACGCCTGGCCCTTCAGGACCTGCTCCGTGTAGGGGCTGATGCCGGTGTGCCCGTTGGGATCTTTGCGCTGCGACGGAGCAGCGTCGGGCGCGGCCGCCGCCTGCGGCTTCTCCGTGCCCGCAGGCGGCTGGGCGGCGACCGGCGCCGCGGAGAAGACGACAGCGAGAGCGAGCGATGCGACGACAGCGAGCGAGCGGTCCTGCATGCCCGCCAAGGTACCGCAGTCGCGGCCCGGAGGGGAACGTTGCTGCAGCACAGGGCAACGACGGTCGCCGCCGCGCGGCGGTCGCCGCCGCTCTGGGGGCAGGGACGAACCGCAGCGGCCCCCTGGCACAACACGCCGCCGGCCCGCAGCGGGCCGAGCGCCCGCGACCTCGATCGCTGAGGGGGCTTCGCGTCCCGGCTCGCCCGCGACCACATCGCGTTCTGGTCCCCTCGCCTGCCGGCTCGCCTGTGACCACATCGCGTTCTGGTCCCTTCGCGTCCGGGCTCGCCCGCGACCACAACGCGTTCTGGTCCCCTCGCCTGCCGGCTCGCCCGCGACCACATCGCGTTCTGGTCCCCTCGCCTGCCGGCTCGCCCGCGACCACATCGCGTTCTGGTCCCCTCGCCTGCCGGCTCGCCCGTGACCACAACGCGTTCTGGTCCCTTCGCGTCCGGGCTCGCCCGCGACCCCATCGCGTTCTGGTTGTCCCAGCAAGCAAGTGCTTGAAAGCAGACGTTTTTCTTGGGACTACGTGACCCAGTTCACAACTGCGCCAGCCGGCCCGGCAAACGCTCCGGTCCCGGAAGCCCAACCAGGGCAGGCTACTTCCGCCGCGGTCTGAACGGATCCGGCGGCAACCCGGCATCCGGAGGCCGACCCGCATCCACCGGCGGCCAGCCCGCATCCGGCCAGCCCGCGTCCACCGGCAGCCTCCCCGCGTCCTGCCACCCCGCGTCCACCGGCGGAAAGCCCCCATCGGGGCCAGCGTCCGGCAAGCCCGCGTCCGCCGATCCCCCGGCGTCCGCCGGCAGCTTCCCCGCATCCCCCGGCGCGCCCCCGTCGACCGCCACCCCGCCCTGCGCGCTCAGCGACACCAGGCGGCCGTCCGGCTCCGGCGGCCAGAGGAAGCGCTCCTCCGCGCCCGTCTTCCGGTCCACCAGCTTGGCCCAGCTCGCGCGCGGGTTGTCCGCCATCTGCACGCGCAGCCGCGCCGTCACGCCGCTGTCGAACGTCGGACGGCGGAGCAGGGCGCCCGGCGGACGCTCCGGCGCGTCCCCCGTCAGCGGCACGTCGAAGCGGACCCGATCGAGCAGCTCCTGGCCCACGTACAGCTCGATCGCGAACCGGCCCATCACCCGCGCCGTCGCCAGGGGCCGGTCGAGCGCCACCGGCCGCACCCGCACGATCGAGCCCTTCCCCTTCGCGTACTGCACGTCGAAGACCCACTGCTTCGCGCTGGGCCGCGGGGCAGGGTCCGGCGCATACCCCGCGCGGGACGGCGGAGCTTGCGGCTCGGCGACGGCGACCACGCCGGCGGCGGCGAGCGCAAGGCCAGCGAGGAGCCCCAGGGCGGCGCGGGTGAGAGGGCGAGGCGAGGTCATCGGGTACCGGAAGAAGGCCCGAGCGGCAGGGCCGCCTCGAGCGTCGCGGAGAGCACCTCTTCCCACGCCGAGCCGCCGCCGTCGAGCGCTACCCAGAGCTCGCGGAGCTCGTCCGGCACCGGCGCGATCGCCGCGCAGAGCTCGCCGCGCTCGTCCGGCACCGTGACGCGCAAGGCGTGCAGCGCGACGCGCGAGAGCGGGATCACCCGGCCCCTCGCCGTGGTCACGGACCGGGCCCCGCCATGGTCGCGATCGCCGAGGAGCGGCGCCCCCGCGTGCGCCGCGTGCACCCGGAGCTGGTGCGTGCGGCCCGTCACCGGGTCCAGGCGCAGCAGCGTGGCCGGCGCCGCGCCGCCGCCCGCCGAGGCGACCGCGCGGTAATGCGTCGACGCGTCTTTCGCGTCCGCGCCGCCCACCGCGGGCAGGCTGCGACCGCCCCGCGCCCGCGCCGCGCCGATGGGCGCATCCCACGTGCCCGACCCCTCGACGCGACCCCCGGCGACGCCGACGTACACCCGCGCGATGCGCCCCGCCTCGCGCATCGCAACCACGTGTCGCCGGCCCCGCGCGCCCGTCGCGCACAGCACCGCGCCGCTCACGCCGACGTCGAGCCGCGAGGCGGCGTGCGGCAGGTCGCGCAGCCCGAGCAGCTCCGCGACCTCCGTGACCAGCGACCGCGTGCCCCGGCGCTCCGGCTCCGTCGGCAGCGCCGCAGGCTTCGACGCGACGAGGAGCTCCCCCCAGCGCGCCAGCACCTCCACCGGCGGCGCCCCCGGCGCGTCGCGCCGCGCCGGCCACACCGCGAGCTCGTCGCCGAGGGCCACCGCGTCGCCGGGCCGCGCGCGCCGGCCGTTCAGGAACGCGCGCCCCTCCGCCGCCGCGCCCGCGAGGCCCCGCGACGCGCCGCCCGCGCGCTCGAGGACGTCGGCCACCGTGGGGCCGTCCGAGGGCCCGACGCGGAAGCGCGCGGCCGTCATCCGGGCGTCGCCGCGCGCGGTGCAGCGCCGCCGCCAGGAGCTCCCCCGGCGACGACGCCCGGCGGCGACGGCGAGGCGCGCTCGTCGAGGCGCTCGACCACGCCGCGATCGCCGTCGATGCGGAGCCGATCGCCCGTCTTGATCGCCAGCGTCACGCCGGGGACGTTCACCACCGCGGGGATGCCGTACTCCCGCGCGACGATCGAGGCGTGCGACATGGGGCCGCCGAGCTCGGTCACGACCGCGGCGGCCACCAGGAACAGGGGCGAGAGGCCGACGTCGGTCGTGCGCGCGACCAGCACCTCCCCCGGCGCCACTGCGTCGAGCGCCGAGGCGCCCGGCTCGAGCACGCGGGCCCGCCCCTCGACGACCCCAGGGCTCGCCGGCAGCCCGAGCAGGCGCTCCCCGGACGCGGGCGGCAGCACGACCGGCGGCGGCCGGCCGATGAAGGTGGCCGGCGGATCGGGGCGCGCGGCGTCGCGGAGGTGCTCGGCGCGCCGCAGCCGGACGAGGTGGCCCACGTCGGCGCGGCCGCTGAAGAGCGCCGTCGCGAGCTCCTCGTAGGTGCAGAAGAAGACGCTCCCGGGCTCCAGCGAGGGATCGAGGCGCCGGAGGCGCCGGTCGATGTCGAGCGCGACCCTGCGCAGCATGCCGAGGACGCGCGTCACCCACGTGCGCATGCGCTCCCGCAGGCGCACGTAGCGCTGCGCGCGGCCGACGAGGGTGCGCAGGAGCGCGAGCTCCAGCCGCGGCACGCGCGTCTCGAGCATCGCCATCTCCCGATCGGCGAGCGCCCGGGCGCGCGCCAGCGCGCGCTCCGGATCGCCCGGCGCGCCGCGCAGCGACGCCGTGAGCATCGCGACGACCGGCGACGGGTCCTCCCGCCAGCGCGGCGTCGCGAGCTCCGCCTCGCGCACGGCGCGATCGCCGTAGGCGTCGAGGAACCGCGCGTACGCGTCGCGCGCCGGCCCCTCGGGCAGGTCGCGCGGCCACAGGACCCCGCCGGCGAGGAGCCGCTCGCGCGCCGTCCGATCCTGCAGGACGAGCTCGGCGACCCGCGCGAGCTCGATGCCCGGCCCCGCGCTGTCGAGCTCGCGCACGCCGCCCGCGAGCACCTGCGCCAGGTGCTCGACGTTCGTCTCGGCGCGCCCGGCCGGCGCGTCGAGGTGCGCCTCCCCGGAGGCGGAGCGCGCGGAGGCGCGGCGGCCCGCGATGCGCTCGAGCGCCTTGCACAGCGCGAGATGGCTCGCGAGCGACGCCGACGCGCAGTGCAGCATCCGCGTGCCGGTCCGCTCGAGCAGCAGGAAGACGCTCCGGAGCGTGGTGCCGATGGCGTCGTCCGGCAGGAGCGTCATGTCGAGCTCGGAGAGGGCGCGCTGCGCCCAGAGCGCCTCGCCCTCGTAGGCCGCCACCTCGCGCTCGAGCCGCGCCTGCCGGAGGAGGAGCCGCGGCCCCGTGAGCGGCAGCCGCGCATAGAAGCCGCGCCGCGAGACGCCCTCGCTCTGCTCGGCGAGCCGCGCGATGAGCGCCTCGCTCGCCCCGCCGCTCATGCCGAGCAGCGCGCGCGGCGAGAGCCCCGGGACCTGCGCCGCGATCCGCATGAAGGCGGTGAGGTTGAGGTAGAAGCGCCCGTGCACGTTGGCCACGAGGCGCGCGCCGCGCGGCACGCGGCAGCCGAGCGCGGCGAACGCCTCGCGGAAGCCCCGGTCGGAGAACGCCCGCGCAACCGACCAGGTGAGCGGCGTGGCCGCGCCGGGGAGCGCCTCGCCCACGTTGGCGCGCGACCAGATCGTGTCGGCGTCGCCGCCCTCGGGGAAGCCGCCGCCGCTCACCGGGCGCACCTGGAGCAGCCACACGCGCCGCGCCGGGGAGGGCGCGCCTTCGCCGGCCTCCCGCGCCGCCGGGGAGGGCGCGCCTTCGCCGGCTTCCCGCGCCGCCGGAACGGACGCGCCCGCCGCGGCGGCGGCCTCCGGCCGGTCGGACGGCGCTTCCCCGTCGACCACGAGCCCCGCGCCGGGCGGGCCCTCGCCGCGCTCCTCGACCACCTCGACAGCGAACTCCACGTCGAACGGGCCCTTGCCGCCCTGCTCGAGCCGCTCGGCGAGCTCGGCGAGCTGCCGCAGCGCGGCCTCGCCGAGCGCCGGCTGCTCGGCGCTCGCCTCGGGCACCGGGACCTCCTCGAGCCCGGCCGCGCCCACGACGAGCGCGCGCCGCTTCTGCGCGACCGCCGACGCGACGACCCTGCCGCCGTCGCGCGCCAGCCGGATCGTGTCGGCCGCCGCGGCGCCGTCGACGACCGGCGCGCCGAGCCCGAGCGTGGCGTTCACGAGCCGCTCGCCGGCGTGCCAGTGCTCGCCCTCGAGCCCCGGCGGGGGCGCGGTGAACAGCACGCCCGCGGCCTCGGCGCGCACCATCACCTGCAGCACGACGCCCATCGCGACGTCGCGGACGCCGGCGTGCGCGAGGTACGCGAGCGCGCGCGGCAGGAAGGCGCTCGCCCAGACCTGCCGGATCGCGGCGTCGAGCCCGGCCTCGCCGCGCACGCCGAGCACGGTCGTCGCGAGCCCCGCCATCGACGTCTCCTCGCTGTCCTCGCACGTGGCGCTGGACCGCACCGCGAGGCCCCACGGCGCCTCCTGCTCGACGGCCTGCCAGAGCGCCCGCAGCGCGGTCGAGAGCGCCTCGGGCAGCGGCTCGCTCAGGATGCGGTCGCGCGCGCGCGCCGCCCGGTCGACGCCCGCCCTCGTGCCCGAGAGCCGGATCAGCGTGGCGAGGTCGTGCCCCGGCGGCAGCTGCCGGTCGACGAGCTCCGTGAAGCACCGCGCGTCGAGCACCCACCCCCGCGGCACCGGGAAGCCGTCGCGGAGCAGGCGGCCGAGCGAGGCCGCCTTGCCGCCGACGCGCTTCGCGCTCGTGTGGCGGCGCAGGCCGGCGCTCTCGAGCGGCTTGAGCCACTCGCGCACGGTGGGCGGGTCGGTCGCGCCGTCGGCGCGGGCGGTGCGTGTGGGGTCGGCCACGTCGATGCCGAGGGAGTAACACGGTTCGTCGGCCTGGGTCAGGGGCATGTGACGGCCGGGCCGCCACGATCACGGCGGCGGCAAACCGCGCTGGATCCGCTCGTGCCAGAGCACCATTTCAACGCCGCCCGGCCCCCGATTCCAGGCGTAGTCGTGCGGGCCGGGCACGACGAGCAGGGTGTGGGTCACGCCGTCCTGCCGCAGCCGATCGCTGAGCGCCTGGATGGCGGGCAAGAAGGGGTCGGCCTCGCTCGACACGAGCCGGAGCGCGACCGCGCGGCGCTCCATGGCCCGGCGCGCGAGCGCGGAGAACATCTCCGCTTCGCCCGCCCGCACCGCGGGCTGCAGGGCGCCGACCGCGCCGAAGACGTCGGGGAACGACAGGCCGACGAGCAGCGCGAGGCGGCCGCCGAGGCTCACGCCGTCGATGCCGGTGGCCTCGCGCGCCGCCTGGCAGCCGCCCTCGGCGCGCGCCCGCGGCAGGAGCCGCTCGACGAGGAAGCGGCCGAAGCCCGCGGCCCCCTCGACGGAGCGGTCGCGGAGGTCGGGCGTGAACGGCGTGGCGATGCACAGCCCGCGGTAGGGGTGCTCCTTCAGCGAGGCGTTGAGCTGCGCGAGCCGCTCGGGCGTCACCATCTGCCCGAGATCGTCCGGCGTGAGCGGCGGCGAGCGGAGCCGCCGGAGGGCCGCGTCGAGGCCGTAGTCGTCGCGCCAGCCGCGCGCGCCGACCTCGAGGCCTCGCACCGCCTCGCCGCGCCCGTGCAGCGCGACGAGGAGCGGCGGCGCCGGCGCGGCCTCGGGCGCGAGGAGCAGCGCGCGCTGCGGGCCTTCGCCCTCGGAGGCGGGCTCGAACGGGAGATCCTTCCAGGCCGAGGGGGCCGCCTCCTCCGGCGCCGGCGGTGAGGTGCCTCGCCGGCACGAGGGCGCGGCGAGCGCGGCGAGGCCGAGCAGCGCGCGCCGGCGCGAGAGCGGGGGGATCGTCGTGGCGGCCATCGGCGGCGAGGGTAGCAGCGGGGCGCGGGCGCAGCCCTGGGCAGGCCCACGTGCCCCTAGGTAGGATTTGCCTCTCCTGCTCCCCTGGTTTCTTGGCGCCCTTGGCGTCATGGCGGTTCACGTCGTCGCCCGCCTGGCCGCGGCAGAGAGAGGACCTGGCTGAAGCGCCGGATCAGCCGCCAGAGGGGCTGAAGAGGAGGGGATAGGTCACGGTCACGATGCCGGCGTCCGGCGGCGGGAACGACAGCCCGTAGAACGAGCGCACCACGCAGGAGACCACGCCGGCGTCCGGCAGATCGGAGCCGCCGTTGTGGACGCTCGACACCGCCCCGTCGCGGCCGATCACGAAGCCGACCGACACGCGCCCGGTGAGGTTCGGGCTGTTGCGCAGCCCGTTCTCGTAGCAGAGCCGGAAGCGGCCGAAGTTCTGGCGCACGATGCGCTGGATGACCTCCGGCGGGATCCGGCCCGACACCGTGGTCGTGCCGACCCCCATGCGCGGCGCGCGCGTCTTGTGGCCAGGGCCGTTGGCGAAGCGCGACGCGCCGCCGCCAGGGCCGAAGCCCGGCCCATCGCCGACGCCGCTCCCGTGGTTGATGGTGCCGATCGACCCGATCCCGATGCCCACGAAGCGCCCGCCGCCGCCCTCGCCGACGCCCGTCAGCCCGAGCCCGCCCACGCCGCCCGACTCGTCGATCGTCTCACCCCACAGGTTGGCGATCACGCTCCTTTCGCCGTTGCCGAGCGTGTCGTCGCCGCCCCAGGGCGCCGAGAGCGCGTTGGGATCGCCGCCGGACCCCGCGTGGAGCACGCCGATCATGCCGAAGCGCGCCGCGTCGTCGAGCGCCTGGGCCCGCGAGATCCGCACGTCGCGGTTGTCCTTCGGCCCCTGGATCTCGAAGCGCCCGCCCGTCTTCCGGCTCGTCTCGCTCCCGGCCTTGCCCGACTCGCCCATCGCGGCCGCGCCGGAGCCGCCCTCACGCTCGGTCCGGCCGGTCGCGTCGGTGACGTCCTTCGCCTCGGGCAGCTCCTTCTCGGCGATCGCGCCGATCGCCTGCGCCATGAGGTAGGCCTGCTCCGCGCTCACGCCGCCGTCGTCGGCCATGGCGAGCGGGGGCATGAACGCGGCCATGGCCCCGAGCAGGCCGACGTGGAGCAGCGTCGAGAGCGCGGCGAACGGCAGGTTGCGGCGGTCCATGCCGGCCTTGCCCGCGACGCGGCGGCCCGCCCTGCCCACCGCCACCTCGAACCCGAAATCGCCGAGCTCGAGCCTCGCGCGAGCGCCGGGCGGCAGCGCGATCCGCCGCGCCCCGTCGAGCTCCGCGCACGGCGCCGCGCGGCCGGTAGCGATCGCCTGCGCGATCGTCATCCTGCAGCTGCCGAACTCGATGGATCCCGACGCGCCCGGCGGGATGACGGCGCTCACCTCCCCGCCCTCGCCGACGAGCACGAGCGGCGCCCGCGCCGCGCCGAGGCGCTCCGCAGGTAGGAAGAAATCGCACCCGCCCCCGGGGCCCTCCGCCTCGCCGACATGAAAGGCGCGCGGCGGCGTCAGGTGCGCCACGTGAAGCGGGGTGTTCCCCCACCGGATGATCACCTCGAGCGACAGCGCGTCGGTCTCGCACTCGTCGGCGGGGACGTCCGGCGCGCTCTTGACGAGCGCGTACGTATAGGAGCCCTCCGGCGCGTCCGCGGGCACGTCGGCCTCGATGGCCGGATACGGGCTGAAGGGCAGGTTGCTGAGGAACGGATTCGAGGGTGCGATGCCCGGAGCCATCTTGAACGTGTCCATCGGAGAACAGCCCTTTCCCTGCTCGCGCTCGCGCGCATGTCCGCGCGGCGAGCGGTCTGAATGGAGCGAGCCCTCGAGGGCCCGCCTCTCTCGGCGCGCCCCGGCGCACGCGCGGCGAGCTTCACCGCTCTCTGCGTGCGCCGCGGAGCACCGCGTCCACGCCAGGGATCGACAGCGCCGCCCGCCCCAGGTTCCGGAGCCGCGCCGCGATTTTCAGCGGCGCATCCGCGCGTCCGGGGGTTCCAGTTTCTGGACCGCCGCCCGGCGCCTCGAGGTGGTTTGGTGGTGGCCCGCGCCATCACCCCGCGGGATCGCGCCGCCACCTCGAGCGGAACCGCGGGGCGGCCGACGGCGGCCGACGGCGCCCGCGCGGGCACGATCCCCGCGCATCCCGGGGAGATCGCTGAAGTCCCGGGTGGCGCGACGCCCCCGTTGAAGGACGCCAGGCGATGGCACGGAAGCTGCGAATAACGCTGGGTGCGTTGGCGACGTCGTCGAGGTCGACGCCGTTGTCGACGTCAACGACGCGCGACCGCGCTGAACGGAGCGCGGCGCGCTGACGCCCGCGCCCGTCGACGCTGCCCGGCGCCGGTCCACGCCCGTGGTCCAGCGGCGGCGCGCCCGTGGAGCGCGCGCCGGGCGGCGGGCCGCGGCGAACATCCACCGATCGAGACAACGAAGGAGTCGAGCGTATGAGCAACAGGCGATCGTTCCATGTCCTCGCAGGGGTTCCGGTGCTCGGGTGCCTCCTTGCGATGCCGTCGTCGGCGCGCGCGCAGCACGAGACGCACGTCTACGGGGTCGCGAACTTCGGACACACGGGGGAGTGCGAGGACGACACCAGCCTGTCGCACTCGGTGCACACGAGCACCGCCGCCGCCTTCGCGAGCACGTTCAACCTCCTCCGCATGGTCTCCCTCTGGGACGAGGTCTCGACGCGCAACAACACGAGCGCCCGGGGGAGCTACTGGACCGACTCGAGCCAGGCGGCGTCCTGCGCCTGCTCGGCGAACGACATGGCGTCCGGCTCGGGCGCGGACGAGGCCGATGTCGTCTTCATCCACACGCACGGCTGGCACGACGCCGGGAGCTCGTCGACGCCCGCTTACAGCGGCCTGGTCATGGGCAACGGCAGCTACGACTGCCGCGTCCTGACGAACGAGAACATGCTCTTCGGCAACCCGGGCACGGGCGGGGACCTGGAGATCGCCGTCGTCAAAGCGTGCCAGTCGGGCGACTACGACGTGTGGAAGAACGGGGGATACCGGCAGCAGATCACGACCTCGGACAGCACCATGACGATGTGGAACGCGTTCCACGGCGACTCGTCGTGCGGCAATCACGTGAAGGACTACGTGGGCGACTACTCGATCAGCTCCATCTCCAACGGGGTGGGAGAGAACTGGATCGACGAGGCCTACGACGACAGCCAGTTCAGCAACGACGACGACTGCCCCGTCTCGATCGTGTTCGGCGCGTCGTTCGCGTCGCGGGAGCTCATGTACGAGTACGGCGGGTGGCGCGACCGGAAGAACACCGGACTGAAGACCGGCTCGACCATCTATTACATCGCCGGCTGCGACCCATCGAACGGGCGCGTGCTGCCCGGCGGATGAACGACGAACGCCGCGTGTTGCCCGAGGGATTCGAACGACAGGAGACATGACGATGACGACGCGAACGATTGGTTTCTGGGCCGCGCTCTCGATGACCCTCATCGCCTGCGGGGCGCCGGAGGTAGCGACCGAAGGGGGCGGCGACGACGGCGAGATCGCCGCGGCCGCGCAGGAGATCGAGGGGTTCACGTTCGACGCGCGGGAGCTCGCCACGGCGCCCGCCGCGAGGCTCCCGGCGGCCCGGCTGACGCTGCGTTCATTCGATGACGCGCTCATCCAGCGCTCGCTCATCGGGGCCGATCAGCAGTTCACGCCGCTCAGCGAACTGGGGCGCCGGACGGAGCACGAGTCGGCGGACTGGACCTACGAGAAGGACCCGTCGAACGGCCAGGTGCTCGTCCTGCGAAAGACGCCGAGCGGGCCGCGGATCTCGCCGGACGAGGCGCTCCTCCAGCGGAACGCGCTGGCGCGCCTGAACAGCTGGGGCATACCGAACGACGAGATCGGGGCCGTTGTGCAGCGGAGGACGCTGCGCGAGGATCAGGACGGAACGGCGGCTTCCGCCCCGGAGGTCCATCGTTACAAGACGTTCGTGTTCCGGGCCGTGAACGGCGTCCGGGTCCAGGGGCACCGCGCGGTCGTGACCCACACGCTCGATGGGACCTTCAACCGCGCCCTCATCCGCTGGCCCGCCATCGCCTCGACGGGCCACCGGCTCCGCACCGCGCTCACGGCGCCGGAGATCGAGCGGCGCGCCGTGGAGGCGCTCTCGGCAGAGGGGGAGAGAGGCGGCAGCGTGCGGCTGCGCTGGAAGTACGTCGCCACGCCCCTCACGAGCGGAGAGGTGACCCTGACCCTGACCGTGGGCGCGATCCTGGGCGCCGGGGCCACGCCCAGCGGCGTCACCGAGGAGCCGCGCGAGGTCGACATCGATGTCGCCGCGCCGTGACGGGCGCGCCGGAGGAGAGGCGCCCCGCCCTGGACAGCGCGCGGGCGCGGGCCGCGCGAAACCGGATCGCAATGATTCGGCGCTCGCTGGGTAACGCGGCGGACCCGTGGGACGAGGCCGTCAGGAAAACGTGTCGGCAACTCGCCGCGTCGCTCGCGCTCCACCGCCGTGCGATCCAAGCCGCATCGTTGATTCAGAGCCGCGCAGTCGGCCAGAACACACGAGTTGCGGTGGCGGTGCGCCCGTCATCGCGCATATAGTGAAGACCATGGGCGCGGCCAGGAGCAGCGGTCAAGACCCCCTCATCGGCGCGACGATCGCCGATCGATACCGGATCATCTCGCTCATCGCGCGAGGGGGGATGGGCAGGGTCTACAGGGCAGAGCAGTTCGCGCTGGGCCGGATCTGCGCCCTCAAGCTGCTCCTCCCCGATGAGCGCCTCGAGCAAGATCCGGAGTTCTTTCGACGCTTTTCGCGCGAGGCCGCGACCGCGGCGAGGCTCACCCACCCGAACTCCGTCACGGTCTTCGATTACGGCCGGGACGATCCGCGCGGGATCTACTTTATCGCCATGGAGTATATCGCCGGGCGCACGCTCCACCGCGTGCTCCACGACGAGGGCGCGCTCCCGGAGGCGCGCGCGGGCCGGATCGCGCGGCAGATCTGCCGCGCGCTCGCCGAGGCGCACGGCCTCGGCCTCGTGCACCGGGATCTCAAGCCGGGCAATGTGCTCCTCGTCGACCAGGAGGACGAGAAGGACTTCGTCAAGGTGCTCGACTTCGGCCTGGTCAAGGACGTCTCTGGGCGGCAGCTGGACGAGCTGACGCAGAGGGGCGTGTTCATCGGCTCTCCCAAGTACACCGCTCCGGAGCAGGCGATGGGCCACGAGCTCTCGCCACGCGCGGACATCTATGCGCTCGGCGTCCTGCTCTACGAGATGCTCTGCGGCAAGGCGCCGTTCGACAGGAAGGTGGCCTCGGCGACGCTCATGGCGCACGTCAGCGAGCCGCCGCCGCCGCTCGCCGATCACGCCCAGGGCGCGCTCGTGTCGCCGGCGATGACGGCCATCGTGATGCGGTGTCTCGAGAAGTGCCCTGACAGGCGCTTCCAGTCGATGAGGGAGTGCCTCACCGCGCTGAAGAGCGCGGCGGGCGAGCCGAGCGACGTCTCGCACGCCTCGCGGGCCTCGACCCCGGATCGCCTGTCCCTGGCGCAGCCCCGGGGCACGCTGCCCTCCGCGTCGTCGATCTCGGAGCTCCGCATCTCGGCCTTCTCGCCCTCTCCCAGCGAGCCGCTCGTGTCGCTTCGCCCGGCGCAGCTCGACTCGCTCTCTCCGCCGCAGGCCCCCGCGACCTTCAGCGGCTCCGTCGCCCCACCCCGTCACGCGACCGTGTCGCTCTACCTTGTCGCGCTGGTGGCGGCGATCGTCGGCGGGGGCCTGGTGCTGGCGCTCGGCTGGCGCGTGCCGGACGCCACGAGCACCCCAGCCGCCGTCCAGGCCGCCCCCATGCCGGTCGAGGCGTCAACGTCGACTACGGGTTCTCGCTCAAGCTCGTGCTCGTGCTGCCCTGATCGCTGGCAGCGCGGCCGGCCCTGAGCAAAGACCGTGGTCGAGAGGCCAATGACGACGTGAACGGTCATCGCAGAAAGGGGTCGGTTTGCGCTGGGCTGTTCCTCTGTCTCGCGGCGCTGCTCGGCTGCTCGCGGGAAGAGACCTCCCAGCCAACCGCCGGGAGCGGGGCCACGCGGCCGGCGGCGCTGCGGGCCGAGCTCGAGCCGGCGCCGGAGGGCGGCGAGCTCGCCGCGCTGGTGCAGCAGGCGCGGGAGCGCGCGCGGCGGGAGGGCCGCGAGCTCGTCGTCTACGTGGGCGCGCCCTGGTGCGAGCCGTGCACGAGGTTTCACGACGCGGTGAAGGCCGGCCAGCTCGACGCGGTCCTGCCTGCCCTGCGCCTGCTGGAGTTCGACCTCGACAGCGATCGGGAGCGGCTCGCCGAGGCCGGCTACGCGTCGGAGATGATCCCGCTCTTCGTCGTGCCCGGCGAGGACGGCCGGGGAACGCCCCTCCGCGTCGAGGGATCCGTGAAGGGCGAGCGCGCGGTGGACGAGATCGTGCCCCGGCTCGCGGCCATCCTGAGCCGAGCGCGGGCCTCGGCGCGGTGATCCTCGAGGCGCGCCGGCCGCCCCGCCCGCGCGAGCGCCGCCGCGTCGCGGTGCGCGTCGGCGTCTCGGTGGACGCGCGGAGGCCGCGGCACCATGGAAGGAACCTCATGAAGACCGCCGCCCTGCTGCTCGCAGCCGCCGCCGTGTCGCTCGCCGCGGGCTGCCGCAACGGCGCCGGCAGCGAGCCTGCCCAGCCCATGCCGAACGTCACGCCGATCGACACGCGCGCCTCCGCCGAGCCGGCGATCGACGACGAGCCGCCCACGCCGCGGCCCCCGAAGGAGGCCGATCCCACGAGCACCGACGCGTTCGAGGGCACCGCGGGCGCCACCGACAAGCCGCGCGCCGGCGCGAAGGTCGCGGTCCTGCGCGACGTGCGAACGGCCCGGCACGAGCACTACGACCGCGTCGTGTTCGAGTTCGAGGGGGACGCGGTGCCGGGCTACCACATCGATTACATCGACAAACCGGTGCGCCAGTGCGGCTCGGGAGAAGCGACGGAGATCGCGGGCGACGCATGGCTCGCGGTGCGGATGACCCCCGCGGCGGCGCACAACGACGCGGGGAACGCCACGGTCCCGTTCCGCGAGCGGAAGCTCGCGCTCGGCGTGGCGCGCGAGATCGAGCGGACGTGCGACTTCGAGGCCGAGGTGACCTGGGTGCTCGGGGTCTCGTCGCCGAACCGGTACCGCGTCCTCGAGCTGAGCAAGCCGGCGCGGCTCGTCGTCGACGTGAAGCACTGAGGCCGCGTCCACGGCACCCCTGCGGCTCCCCGCGCCGCGGGCGGGCCGCAGGGCGCGGCGCGCCCCGCCCCTCAGCCGTCCAGCGCGGGCCCGGGCTCGCCGTGGCGCGCCGGCGGCGGGGGCGCGTCGGCCGCCTTCGGCGGGGGCAGCCTCCGCGGCGGCACGACGATCTGCTTCGGCGGCGCGGCGGGGCCGCTGGACGGCCGCGGGATGTTGTAGACGCGCTTCGCCTGGATCGCCGTGGATCGAAGGCCGTTGGCCCGCTTGATCGCCTCCACGGTGGTGCCGTACTGCCGGGCCAGCGAGCCCAGGGTCTGCCCCTTCTTCGCGGTGTGGCGCACGTACTGCGACGTGGGCTTGATGGCCCCGCGCTTCACCAGCAGCGGATACGCGCGCGCGGCCGACTCCTGGGCGACCGGGCTGTAGAACCGGACGTGGATGTGGTTCGCGTGCCCCCGGGCGTGGCGGATGAGCGGGCGCGGCTTCCTCGACCCGAGCTGGAAGACCTCGTCGAGCCAGTCCTTGTCCTCCCCGATCTTCAGCGCGTGCTCCTTGAGCAGCCGCTGCACGCTGCTGTCGATGAGGATGAGCTCCACGTCGGTCTCGGTGACGAGCGCCCGGACGAAGGCCCAGGTGCGCTCCCGATCGAGGTTCGCCGCCGTGGCCCGCTGGTACCAGCGGTGCCGGGCGTCGAGGAAATAGCTGATGTCGACGTCGCGCCCGGCCTGGTGGCTCTTGTGCGGCGAGAGGCGGCCGCCCTCCCGGGCGCTGATGTGCCCGATGTAGAGCTTCGGGCTCCCCGGGAACTGCCGGTGCACCTCAGCGATCGCCCGGTCGAGCGCGTCGATCGTCTCGCGCGTCCCCCAGGCGTGGGCCGGATCGACGAGCTCCCACCGATCGCCCTCGGGCATCCGGACGCCGTTGAACAGCGCGCCCGCGTTGGTCGCGCCCAGCGACATCGGCCCGAGCGCCGCGGGGTCCTTCGAGAAAAGCTCCTCGATCTGGGCCTCGGTCATCGCCGAGAGCGGCGAGTGCGCCCGCGCACCGGTGCCCGGATCCGCCGGCGGCTCCAGGCCGTCGTCGACCTCACCGTCGTCGTCGTCGACCTCGGCATCGTGGGCGTCCGCGAGCGCGGCCTCCTCCGCCGCCGTCCCGGGCGCGGGCGAGGCGCCGCGCTGCTCCGAGGACACCCCGGAGGCCACGCGCAGCAGGCTGTCCTTGGACCGCGCCGCCTCCGGCGCCCTCCCGGCGCAGCCCGCGAGGAGGAGGGCGCAGAGGACGGAAACCAAGCTGCTGCGCCCCATCGCGGGCCACTATACCGACGCGAGGGAGCGACGCCAACCGCGGCCCCGCGCTCGCGTGCGGCGCGCTCCACGCGACGCGCGTTCAGCGTGAGCCCAGGTTACGGGGCGCCATGCGGCGTTGCGCGATGTTTTGCAGCGGCGCTCGCGTCCGCGCACGAGGGCGTTGCCGCCGCCGCGCCGGCGGCTACATGCTGCCCTCGTGCAACCGTCCCAGCGGAGCGGCCGCCCCGATCGAGCGGCCCGGGGGGCAGCCGCGCCGGCGCCGACGCCGGGGCCGGACAACGCGCCGCGCCACGACGATCGCGGCGAGCGCACGGGCGGGACGGGCGGGACCGGTGAGCGGCAGCCGGGCGGTGGGGGCCAGCAGAAGCTCTTCTCGGCCCGGGAGGTGGCGGGCAACGGGGCGGCGACGGTCGAGGGAGAGGTCGTCCGCGTCACGTACGAGAGCGAGTCGAGCGGCTTCCGGGTGCTGCGGGTGGAGGTCACCCCCGGCGCCCCGCCGGAGGTCTGGGTCGGCGTGTTCCCGCAGGTCGGGCCGGGCACGCGCGTGCGCGCGACGGGGCGCTACGAGCGCGATCCCAAGCACGGCGAGCAACTCAAGGTCGAGACCCTGCTGCCGATCGCCCCCGCCACGCTCGATGGGCTCGAGCGCTACCTCGGGTCCGGCATGGTGCAGGGCATCGGCCCGGCGTACGCGAAGCGGATCGTGGAGGCGTTCGGCACGGAGACGCTGGAGATCCTCGACCGGTCGCCGGAGCGGCTCGCCGAGGTCCCCGGGCTCGGCCAGCGGCGCGCGCAGGCGGTCGCGAAGGCGTGGGCGGCGCAGCGGGCGATCGGGGCCATCATGATCTTCCTCCAGGCGCACGGCGCCTCCCCGGCGCTGGCGAGCCGCATCTACAAGCGGTTCGGCCCCCACGCGATCGACATCGTCTCCCGCTCCCCGTACCGGCTCGCGCTCGACGTGTGGGGCATCGGCTTCAAGACCGCCGACCGGATCGCGCGCTCGATCGGCGTCCGGGCCGACTCGCCGGAGCGGGCGCAAGCGGGCGTACTGCAGACGCTGGTCGATCTGTCGACGCGCGGCCACACGCTGGCGGCGCGGCCGGAGCTCGCGGAGCTCGCGGCGGCGATGCTCGAGCGCGACGCCGCCGAGGTCGACAGCGCGATCGACGCGCTCGTGGCGAGCGGCCATGTGCGGGTCGAGACGCTCGAGACCGGCGAGGTGGCCGTCTACCCGAAGGACCTCCACGAGGCCGAGGTGCGGCTCGCGCGCCGGATGCGCTCCTTGCTGGGCGACGACGAGGACGACGCGGCGCCCGAGGCGCGCCTCGTGGAGGGCGTCGACGCGGCGATCGCCGCGTTCGAGGCGAAGACGCAGGTCTCGCTGGCGCCTGCCCAGCGGGACGCCGTGGCGCAGGCGGCGCGGAACAAGGTGCTGGTCATCACGGGCGGCCCGGGCGTGGGCAAGACGACCATCGTCCGGGCCATCCTGGCGCTCTTCGACCGCGCCCGGCTCCCGGTGCGGCTCGCCGCGCCCACGGGCCGCGCCGCGAAGCGGATGAGCGAGGCGACGGGGCGGGAGGCCGTCACGCTCCACCGCCTGCTGGAGTTCGATCCCAAGCAGCGCAAGTTCGGCCGCCAGCGGGGCCGGCCGATCGAGGCGGGGGCCATCGTGGTCGACGAGGCGTCGATGCTCGACCTGGCGCTCGCCGACGCGCTCCTGCAGGCGACGTCCGACGGCGCGCGCCTCGTGCTGGTGGGCGACGTCGATCAGCTCCCGTCGGTGGGGCCGGGCGCGGTGCTGCGGGACGTGATCGCCTCCGGCGAGGTGCCCACGGTGCGGCTCACGCAGATCTTCCGCCAGGCCGAGGGCAGCCTCATCGTCCGGAACGCGCACCGCATCCACGACGGCGAGCCGCCGGAGGGCGCGCGCGGGCCCGGCGGCGAGTTCTACGTGATCGAGCGGATCGAGGCCGAGGCGGCGGCGGATCTGATCCTCCACCTCGTGACGGAGCGCATCGGCAAGGGGTTCGGGCTGGATCCGCGGCGCGACGTCCAGGTCCTGACGCCGATGCACAAGGGCGAGGCGGGGGCGATCACGCTGAACGCGCGGCTGCAGGCGGCGCTGAACCCCGAGGGCCCGAGCGTCACGCGCGGCGCGAGGACGTTACGGCTCGGCGACAAGGTGATGCAGCTCCGCAACGACTACGACCGTGAGGTGTACAACGGCGACGTCGGCTTCATCACGGACGTGAACACCGAGGAGCGGAAGCTCCAGGTGCGCTTCGACGATCGCGAGGTCAGCTACGAGGAAGCGGAGATCGACGAGCTGACGCTCGCGTACGCGACGAGCATCCACAAGAGCCAGGGGAGCGAGTATCCGGCGGTGATCGTGCCGATCCTCACCCAGCATTTCGTGATGCTGTCGCGCAACCTCATCTACACGGCGGTGACGCGCGGCAAGCGGCTCGTGGTGCTCGTGGCGGATCCGCGGGCCGTGTCGCTGGCGCTGGCGGAGACCCGCCGTGAGGAGCGCCGCACCCACCTCGCGGAGCGGCTGCGCGGCGGCGCGCCGGCGCGCGCTGGCTCGGCGCGCACGCTCGAGGCACCCCTCGCCGCCGGCCCACGACTCGACTAGGACGGCGCGCGGCGAGGGAGAGGGCGAGCGAGATGGGCGTCCGAGACGGCGATAGCGACGGCGAGCACGACAGGGATCACACGAGCGACCGCGAGGCGGCGGCGGCGACGCGAGCCGCAGCGGCGCAGCCGGCTTCGAGCGCGGGGACCGCGGCGAGGTTCACGGTCGCGACGCGCGGATTCACGGGAGGAAGCGGTGGAAGCGGCGGAGGCGGCGGAAGCGCGTCTGACCCGAACGCGATGGCCGCGATGAGGCCGCGCGCGCTCCGAGCTCCCCCGTTGCCCGGCTGGGCCCTCCCTGCTAGCGTTCGCGCCCCTTCTACACGAACTACTGCCCCCATCATGACGGCGCGCAGGGTACCGGGGCGAGGCTGGGTGATGCCTGCGCCTCGGCGCGCGTGGGGGAGAGATCTCGGAGCATCGACGATGACGACCAACGGACAGCAGCAGGCGGGTGGGCTCAACATCACCGGAGGGGCGGCGATCGTCGCGCCCGTGAGCGCGTTTCCGAACGGCGTGCCGGGGAACGCGCTCATCGTCATCCCGATGAACAAGCCGACCGACGAGCTGAAAGGCCTGCTCGAGCAGGGTCCCGCGGCGGTGACCCTCGAGCAGATGTGGCAGCTCCTCGGCTTCAATGGGCCGGCGGTGCAGGTGCAGGACGATCAGGGGCGCCCGATCGCGATCGGCCTGGAGGACCTGCTCGCGGGGCTCGAGAAGCACTGGACCGAGCAGCCGGACGACCTGAACCGCGGGCGCATCTACGCGCAGGAGCTCCTCAAGCACAACCGGCTGGCGCGCGCCGAGCAGGTGCTCTCGAAGGTGGTCGCGAAGGGCGGCACGGGCGACGACTGGCTCGCGCTCGGCATCGCGCAGCTCTCGCAGGACAAGCACGACAAGGCCGAGGGGACGCTGAAGGGCGCGCAGAACCTGCTCAAGGACAACCCCTACCCCTCGCTGCACCTCGCGAAGCTCTACCAGGCGAAGAAGGACGACGCGAAGGAGCGCGAGTTCATCGAGAAGGCGCTCTCGATCGACGTGGACTGTATCGACGCGTGGGCCTACCTCTTCCAGTACGAGAAGCAGCGCGGCGACGAGGCGAGCGCGGTCGCCGCGGTCGAGAAGTTCTCGGCCGACAAGAAGACGGCCGCGCCGTACATCGCGATCCAGGGCTTCTACGCGGCCAACGAGGAGACGCGGGACAAGGCGGTCGAGTACGCCAAGAAGGCGGTCGCGCAGAACCCGGACAACCCGCTGGCGCTGCTCTGCCTCTCGGCGCTCTACGGGCAGAAGAACGACCTCGAGGCGGTGGTCCGCCTGCTCCAGCCGCACGAGGCGAAGATGAGCCGCGACGTGCGCCTGGCGAACAACTACTTCGAGGCGCTGTTCCAGTCGCGCCAGCTCGAGAAGGTGACCAAGCTGCTGAACGCCCTCGCGGGCTCTCCGAACAAGGAGGTCAAGCAGTTCGCCATCGAGCGGTCGCGCGCCGTCGCTCAGTACCTGCAGCAGCAGCAGCAGCAGCTCGCCGCGGCGGCCCAGCCGGCGCAGCGCAAGGCCTGACGCGCACGAACGCGTGGGGGAGCGCTGAGCGGCGCTCCTCCGCTGCCTTCGTTACCCCCAGCGCTCGCCGTCTGCCGGCGCTCAGTGACCGAAGGCGCGGCGGATGGCTTCGGCGATGCCGCCGCCCACCAGGCCGTCGGCCTTCAGGCGGTCCGTCGCCGCCTGCTTCACCTGCTCGGGCGCCTGCGCCATCGCGAACGATCGCCCCGCCACCTCGAACATCGGCACGTCGTTGAGCCAGTCGCCGACGACGACCACGTCCGACAGCTCGCAGCCGTGGTGCTCCGCGAGCCACGCGATCGCCGTGCCCTTCGTCGGCCCAGCGGCCCGGACCATCATCGCGAAGAGGCTCGCGTGGCCGTCCCGCAGGAGGGGGAACGAGACGACGAAGGCCGCTTCACCGAGCTCGGACCGGACCTCCTCGACGGCCGCCGCGACCTGGAGCTCGGTCCCGAGCGCGACCAGCGCGAGCAGGCCGTGCTCGTGCTCCCAGTACGGGTGCGACGAGACGCGCTCGACCTCGGCGATGGCGTGCGACCAGCCCCGGACATAGTGGACGTGCGGCGCGCCGGTCGCGTCGTGGACGATGCTGTCCTGCGCGAAGAGGAACGACGCCGTCGCGTGCCGCTCGGTGATCGAGCGCAGGAGGGACGCCTCGGCGCCGGAGATCGTGCGCGAGTACAGGTGCGCGTCGCCCTCGGTGTGCACGATGTGGCTGCCGTCGACGCAAGCGATGGGGCCGAGCACGCCGATCCGCCGCGCGACCTCGCGCGTCCCCGAGTACAGGCGCCCGGTCGCGATCGAGACCGGGACGCCGGCATCCTGGAGCCGCTGGATGGCGCGGAAGTCCTCGTCGTGGATGGACCCATCACGACGGACGAGGGTCCCGTCGACGTCGAGGGCGAGGAGTTTGTAGGTCGTCACCGCGCTTGAGTAGCTCGGAAGCGCGTGGAGCGCAGCAGGCGGGACGGGATGGGATGGATCAGGGCGCCCTCCCGGTGAGGAAGGCTCAGGAAGCCGGGTAGACCGACACCTGCTTCTTGGTGTTGGACTTCCACTCGTACGTGACGACGCCGTCGACGAGGGCGAAGAGCGTGAAGTCGCGGCCGGTGCCGACGTTGTGGCCAGCGTGGATCGAGGAGCCGACCTGCCGGACCAGGATGTTGCCAGCGCGCACGGGCGCCCCGGCGTACACCTTCACCCCACGGCGCTGCGCGTTCGAGTCACGGCCGTTCCTGGAGGAGCCGCCGCCTTTTTTGTGAGCCATCTCTACTTCTCCTGCTAGGCGGTGATGCCGGTGATCTTGAGCTCGGTGTACGGCTGGCGATGGCCGTTCTTGCGGCGGTAGTTCTTCCGCCGCCTGAACTTGAAGACCACGATCTTCTTGCCGCGGTCCTGCCCGGTGATCTCGGCGGCGACGGAGGCGCCGCTCACGAGGGGCTTGCCAATCTTGGGAGAGTCACCGCCGACGAGGAGCACCTCGCTGAAGGTGACCTTGTCACCGGCATTGCCGACAAGCTTCTCAACCCGGAGCTTCTGACCTTCGGCGACCCGATACTGCTTGCCGCCCGTCTTGATGACCGCGTACATGGTGCGTCTTCCTCAACCTGGGGACCGCGATCCCTCGCCATACGCCACGCAAATGGCCCTCGATCGGAGGACCCGGTGAGCGAGGGAGCGGCAGTATACGGACCTTCTCCGGCTTGGCAAGTGCTTCGCAGCGGCGTCGCCCAGGTTCTTCGCCGGAGCGACGCCCGCGGCCTCCGGGCGTGGGCAAGGCCCTGGAAAGCCCCTGCAACGCGCAGCCCGGACCGCGCGCCCGGTCGCGGCGCGGGTCGCGCTCGCCGCTCGTCGCGCACCGCCGTACCGCGCGCCTGTTTCGCCCTCACGCCTTGGTGAAGACGAACTTCTCGTCGACCACGTCGACCTGCATCGTCTGGCCGGGCTGGTACCCGCCGGCGAGGATCGTCTCGGCGAGCGGGTTCTGGAGCTCGCGCAGGATCGCCCGCTTCAGCGGGCGAGCGCCGAGGCTCGGCTCGTAGCCGAGCTCGACGAGCCGGGCCTTCGCGGCGTCCGTGAGGGCGAGGCGGATGTCCTTGTCCGTGAGCAGCTGCTCCAGCCGGCGGAGCTGGATGTCGACGATGCCCCGGAGGTCCTCCTTGCTGAGCGCCTTGAACACGACGATGTCGTCGACCCGGTTCAGGAACTCGGGGCGGAAGAACCCGCGCAGCTCCTCGAGCAGGACGTCGCGGATCGCCTCGCGCCCGTCCTCCGTGGTCCAGAGCTTGGCGTCGGTCTCGAGCACGCGCTTCGACCCGATGTTCGAGGTCATGATGACGACCGTGTTCGAGAAGTCGGCGAGCCGGCCGCGGCCGTCGGTGAGCCGGCCGTCGTCGAGGATCTGGAGCAGCAGGTTGAACACGTCCGCGTGCGCCTTCTCGACCTCGTCGAACAGGAGCACGCTGTACGGCCGGCGCCGGGCGGCCTCGGTGAGGAAGCCGCCCTGCTCGCTGTCCGCGTAGCCCGGGGGCGCCCCGATCAGGCGCTGGGCCATGTGGCGCTCCATGAACTCGCTCATATCCATGCGCGTCAGCGCCTGCTCGTCGTCGAACAGGAACTCGGCGAGCGCCTTCGCGAGCTCCGTCTTGCCGACGCCGCTCGGGCCGAGGAACAGGAACGAGCCGATCGGCTTGCCCGGATCGCGCAGGCCGACGCGCCCGCGGCGCACCGCCTTCGCGATCGCGCGCACCGCCTCGTCCTGACCCACCACCCGCTGCGCGAGCCGCGCCTCCATCTTGAGGAGCTTCTCGGCCTCGCCCTCGAGCATCTTGGCCACCGGGATGCCGGTCCAGTCGTTGAGCGTCGCCGCCACGTCCGACTCGGCGACGACGTTCGAGGTCGGCGCGACCCCCTCCCGCTGCGCGGCCTCCTCCGCGGCCTGGAGCCGCCGCCTGATCTCCGGGAGCGTGACGTGCTCGAGCTCGCCGATCTTGGCGAACGCCTTGTCGCGCTGGGCAGCCTTCAAGGCCTCCGTCGCGGCGACGAGCTCCCGGCGGATGGCCTGGCACGCCGCGATGACGCCGCGGCGCGACGCGTTACGGCTGCGCATCGACGACGCCTTCGGCTCGATCTCCGCGAGCTCCGCCTCCAGGCGCGTGCGGGTCTGGACGCTGAGCTTGTCGTCGTCGTCCGCGAGCGCGGCGATCTGGGCGCGGAGCGCGTCGACACGCCGGGTCAGCGTGTCGAGCTCGGCCGGCACGCCGTCGACCTCCACCCGCTTGCGGGCGGACGTCTCGTCGAGCAGGTCCACCGCCGTGTCGGGGAGCGCGCGGTCCGAGATGTACCGCTTGGCCAGCGCGACCGCCGAGGTGATGGCGCTCTCCCCCACCCGGACGCGGTGGTGGGCCTCGTACTTCGTGGCGATCCCGCGCAGGATCTCCGTCGCCTGATCGATGCTCGGCGCCTCCAGCGTGATCGTCGAGAACCGCCGGATGATCCCGGGATCGCGCTCGTTGATCTTGCGCACGCCCTCGGGCGTCGTCGTGGCGATGATCCGGATCTCCCCGCGCGACAGGAGCGGCTTCAGGAGCTCGCCCACGCCGGCACCCTGCACCCCCTGGCCGAAGAGCGCGTCGAGATCCTCGACGACGAGGATGCTCTCCGCGTCCTGCTCGCCGCGCAGCCGATCGACCAGGACCTTGAGGCGCTGCTCGATCTCCCCGCGGAGCTTCGCCCCGGCGACGAGCGCGCCGGTGTCGAGCTCGTAGAGGTGGGCGCCCGCGAGGTTCGTGGGCACGTCGCCGTGCGCGATCCGGTCGGCCAGGCCCCGGATGAGCGCTGTCTTGCCCACGCCGGGCTCGCCGACGATGAGGGGGTGGTTCTTGAACCGCCGCTCGAGGATCTGCAGCAAGCGGCGCGCCTCGACGTCACGGCCGATGACCGGGTCGAACCGCCCCTCGCGCGCGTCCGCGACGAGGTCCCGCGTGTAGGGCGCGGGTTGACCCGGCTCGGCCGCGTTGGCCGGCGCGGGCGAGGGCTCCCGCGAGGCCGCCTCCAGCGCCCCGAGGTGCGGCCGGAACGCGCCCGGACCGATGCCGAACGAAGAGAGGATTTCCCCGGCAGGCCCGCGGATCTCCTGGGCGAGCGCGTGCAACAGGTGCTCGATGCCCACGTTCTGCGACTTGTCCCGGGTCGCCTCCCGCTCGGCGCGCCCGAGCAGATCGAGCAAGCGAGGGCTCACGTAGGCAACACCGCTGCTGCCCGCCCTGGACAGCTTCTTCAGGGCGTTCTCGGCGAGCTGGAGCACCTCGTTCGGGTCGGCACCCGCCCGCCGAAAGACCTCGGACACGCCCCGGTCGCGCTCCAGCAACCTCATGAGCAGGTGCAGCGGCGTGACCTCGGCGTGCTGGCGCTCGTCCGCGATCTGCTGTGCACCGGCGACGACCTGCTTCGCGTCGCCGGTATAGCGATCGAGGTGAATCGTGCCCTCTTTCTCGGCCATGCGCGCAGCCTACCGCAAGGTGGAGCCCTGTGCGCTTGCATCTTTGGCCTGCCCGGGAAAGGAAAGAGGACGAGATGCCCATGCAAGCAGCCGAAGTCACCATCTACGTCACCGACTACTGCCCATACTGCGCCATGGCGAAGCGCCTGCTGACGCAGAAGCAGGCGCGCTTCACGGAGATCAACGTGGAGAACCGCGATGACCTCCGCGCCTGGCTGGTCAAGGCCTCCGGGCAGCGGACGGTCCCTCAGATCTTCATCAATGGAGCCAGCATCGGCGGATTCAGCGACCTCTCGGCCCTGGACAAGGAGGGGGGGCTCGATCCGCGCCTCGGTGAGGCGCCGAGCGCGGACGCACCTCCCATGCCGCGCTGAGGCGGATGAGGGTGGCTGAGGTACGACGGAGAATCCTCGTCGGACGCACCCCTGGGGCCCCGCCGGCGAAGGTGCACCCCGGCGTGGGGAGGTGATAAGCTGCCGCGCGGGGACGGGGCGCAGCTTTCTTTGATGCGGTTCGTCCAAAGGGCTTCACGGGCTTCGTCCGCTTCCCCCACGTCGAACCGCCATGCCTAGCAGCACCGACACCACCGCCGCAGCGACCCAGCCGGTCGAGGGGGCGCTCGTCGGAAAGCGGGTTCAGAAGTACGAAATCGTACGGACGATCGGGCGTGGCGGGATGGGCACGGTCTACGAGGCGGTGAATACCGCCATCGGCAAGCGCGTCGCGATGAAGTTCGTCGACGGCGATCTCGCGCAGAACAAGGACGCGGTGGCGCGGTTCCACCGCGAGGCGCAGGCGGCCAGCGCCGTCGAGAGCGCGCACATCGTCGAGATCTTCGACGCCGGCTTCGCCGACGACACCCCCTTCCTCGTCATGGAGCTGCTCCGGGGCGAGGACCTGGGCCACCGCATCCGGCGCTGCGGCAGGCTCGACCTCGGCGAGGCGCTCCACGTGACCGCGCAGCTGCTCCGCGGCCTTCACCGCGCCCACGAGGCGGGCATCGTCCACCGCGACCTCAAGCCGGACAACGTCTTCCTTGTCGACCGCGACGACGACCCGAACTTCGCCAAGATCCTGGACTTCGGCATCTCGAAGATGCGCCGCGCCGACGGCGCTCCGGCCCACACGTTGACCCGGCAGGGCACGGTGCTCGGAACGCCGTTCTACATGTCGCCGGAGCAGGCGCAGGCGATGCCCGACGTGGACGGCAGGACCGATCTCTGGGCCGCCGGCGCGATCCTCTACGAGTGCCTCACGGGACACCCGCCGCACAGCGGCAGCTCGTACGAGCAGGTGATCGTCAACATCTGCATGAAGGACGCCCTCGACGTGCGGATGAGCAACCCGGCCGTCCCCGAGCCGATCGCGCGTGTGATCGCCAAGGCGCTCACGCGGGACAGGGACGCGAGGTTCTCCTCCGCGCGAGATTTCCTGGACGCCCTGGTCGTCGGCGCCGGCGGGCTCCTCGCGTCACGGCGCAGCTCGAGCGACGAGCTCGGAGCGCACACGACGAGCGCTCCTGGCGCCCTCGGGCAGACGCCGGCGAAGCAGACGCCGGGTGATCCGAACATCGGGCTGGATCCGACGCTCGAGGTGCACGGGAGCGGCTCGAAGGTGGGCTGGTCGAGCAGCGGGCCCACGGGCGCGCGCGGCCCGCGGCGGCTCGCGTTCGCCGCGGTGGCGCTGGTCGCGCTGGTTGGCGGCCTCGCCGGCGCGGTCCTCCACGCGCGCCGCGCGCCGGAGGCGAGCACGGTGGCCACCGCGCCTGCGCTGCCCGCCCAGGTCTCGGTCGAGCTCCGGACGAACGCCGAGGGCGCCCTCTTCACCATCGACGGTGTGGCGCTGGCCGACCGCACGCTGCGCGGCCGCACGGGCGAGACGAAGCGCGTGCGGATCGAGGCCTCCGGCTACACGCCCGTGGACAAGGAGGTGACGCTCCAGGACGGCAACTCCCCGATCGAGGTCCTGCTCCACCCGCTGCCGGCGGCCGTGACACCGGCGCCGCCCCCGGCCGAGGCCGCGACCGCGGCGCCCGTCGCGCCCGCGGCGCCCGTCGCGCCCGCCCCGGCGCCCAAGGCCGAGCCGATCCCGAAGAAGGCGACGGCGCTCCCCCTCGCGGCGCGCCCCAGGGGCACGGGCGCCGGGGCGAAGGCCGCCGGTCCGGCGCAGGCCACCCCGGCGGTGGCGACGCCGAAGCCGGCGGGGGTCGCGGCTGGTTTGCAGCTCAAGGTCGACTGAGGCGGGTTTGCGCAGATCACACGGACGACTCACGCTGGCGCTCTGCGCGGCGACGCTCGGCCTGGCCGTGCAGCTCTCGCCGGCGCTCGCGCAGGTCGAGCCGTACCGGCAGCACATGGAGAACGGCATCAAGCTGTTCCAGGACAGGAACTACCGGGCCGCGGTCGTCGAGTTCGAGGCGGCCTACAAGGAGAAGCCGAAGGCCAGCCCGCTGTTCAACATCGCGCTCGCCGAGAAGGCCCTCTTCAACTACCCGAGGGCCATCGCGGCGCTCGAGCGCGCGCTCGCGCAGCACCGCGACACGATGGATGAGGGCGACGAGAAGACGGCGCGCAGCGCCATCGAGGAGATGCGCGCGCTCCTCGCCCATCTCACGATCGAGCTCAGCCCACAGACCGCCACGCTGATCATCGACGGCGAGGAGCAGCCCCCCTCGTCCTCGGGGACGCGGGTCGTGGAGCTCGGGCCGGGGGTGCACCGCATCGGCGCGCGCGCCGAGGGGCACGCGAGCGCCGACGAGAGCGTCACCGTGGTGAGCGGCGAGCGCGACAAGAAGGTGAAGCTCGCGCTGGTCCCGGACAGAGCCCCCGCGACCCCGGCGGCGCAGCCGTTCACGCCGCCCCTGCCCCCTCCGCCGAAGCCGGTGCCCCTCTCGCTCCCGCCGCAGGGCTACTATGTGATCGGCGCCGCGTCGCTGCTCTGGCCGCTCGGCCACCCGCGAGCCTTCCCGGCGCCGGAGGCGAACAGCGGCGGGGCTGGCTCGATCCGGGTGGGATACCGCGTGAACACCCCCGCGGCGTTCGACGTGATGCTCCAGTACGCGAACATCGCGACCGGCTCGGACGACCCCGCGTACCCGAATGCCAGTTACACGCTCGGCTCGACGCGCCTCGGGCTGAACGTCCGCCTGATGACCCCTGGGCAGACCTGGCGGTTCGTGGGCTCGATCGGGGGCGGTCTCACCTACGATTCGGTGAAGTTCGACAGCATCAAGACGCAGGACGGAGACATCTGCGATGGCCTGTGCCAGAAGGCCGCCGGGGTGAACGCGTTCGTGTTCTCCGAGGTGGGCGTCGAGCTGGACCTCGGGGGCGTGCTCCTCGGGTTCTCACTCGACAGCTACTTCCAGTCGTCGCGCGGCATCAGCTACAAGAACAGCGATCAGGACGACGTCACGCTCTACTCGGCCGTGCTGCTGCAGCTGGGGGGCAGCTTGCACGCCGGCTATGCGTTCTGGTGATCGGCCTCTGCCGATCCCGGGCGCTCGTTCCATCCTTGTTCTGCCGCTTGACGGATGTATCCTCGCACGCCCTCGCGGTGAGCCGTAGACGGTTCGCCGCGCTCTCCAGCGGGAGCATGGGCCGGGGATCGGCTGCTGCCGTCCTCTTCAATCACGTCAGCCGGGGATCGGCTGCCGCCGTTCCCTTCAACGTCAGCCGGGGATCGGCTGCCGCCGTCCCCTTCAACGTCGGCCGGGGATCGGCTGCCGCCGTCCCCTCAAGGGGTGACCATGTCGCAGGATGCCATCACGTCGTTGCTCAAGGAGACGCGCCGGTTCGAGCCGCCGGCCGAGTTCTCGCGTCGTGCGCGCGTCGGCGCGCAGGCGACCTACGAGGCGCTCTACCGCGAGAGCATCGAGCAGCCGGACGCGTTCTGGCGCCGGGAGACGAGCGACCTCGTGTTCCGCACGCCGTGGACCACGATCAGCGACTGGTCCCTGCCGCACGCCAAGTGGTTCCTCGGCGCCACCCTCAACGTCACGGAGAGCTGCCTCGATCGACACCTGACGACGGCCACCAAGAACAAGGCCGCCATCATCTGGGAGGGCGAGCACGGCGCCACGCGCACGCTGACCTACGCCCAGCTCCACCGCGAGACGGTGCTGCTCGCCGACGCGCTCAAGCGGCTGGGCATCGAGAAGGGGGACCGGGTCGCGATCTACATGGGCATGGTCCCCGAGGTCGCCGTGGCGATGCTCGCCTGCGCGCGCCTCGGCGCGGTGCACACCGTCGTGTTCGGCGGCTTCGCCGCGGACGCGCTCCGCGACCGCATCCACGACAGCCAAGCCAAGCTCGTCATCACGCAGGACGGCGCGTACCGGCGCGGGCAGGTCGTGCCGCTGAAGGCGACCGTCGACAAGGCGCTCGCGCAGCCGGAGGCGAAGAGCGCGACCCGCGTCGTCGTGTACCAGCACCTCGGCAAGGAGCGCTGCGAGGTGCAGATGACGGAGGGCCGCGACGTCTTCTGGCACGACCTGCTCGCCGGGGCCGCCCCGGCCTGCGAGCCGACGGTCGTCGACGCCGAGCACCCGCTCTTCATCCTCTACACGAGCGGCTCGACCGGGAAGCCCAAGGGGGTGCTCCACACGACCGCCGGCTACCTGGTCGGCGCGCACGTCACGACGAAGTACGTCTTCGATCTGCGCGACGACGACGTCTACTGGTGCACCGCCGACGTCGGCTGGGTGACGGGCCACAGCTACATCGTGTACGGCCCGCTCTCGAACGGCGCGACGTGCCTCATGTACGAAGGCGCCCCGAACTTCCCCGACTGGGGCCGCTTCTGGAGGCTGATCGAGAAGCACGGGGTCACCATCCTCTACACCGCCCCCACGGCCATCCGCGCCTTCATGCGGCAGGGCGACGAGTGGCCCGCGAAGAGCGATCTGTCGAGCCTCAGGCTCCTCGGCTCGGTCGGCGAGCCGATCAACCCCGAGGCGTGGATCTGGTACCACCGGACCATCGGCGGCGGCCGCTGCCCGATCGTCGACACCTGGTGGCAGACGGAGACGGGCTCGATCATGATGACCACGCTGCCCGGCGCGTCGTTCTCGAAGCCGGGATCGACCGGGCTGCCGATGTTCGGCGTCGTGCCCGAGGTCGTGACGAAGGACGGCAAGCCCGTCGCGGCGGGCGAGGGCGGGCTGCTCGTCCTGAAGCAGGCGTGGCCGTCGATGCTGCGCACGGTGTGGGGCGACGACGATCGCTTTCGTAAGCAGTACTTCAGCGACGTCGAGGGCTGCTACTTCACCGGCGACGGCGCGCGCCGCGACGAGGACGGCTACTTCTGGGTCGTCGGCCGCATCGACGACGTGCTGAACGTGGCCGGCCACCGCATCGGGACGGCCGAGATCGAGAGCGCGCTCGTGTCTCACCCCTCCGTCGCGGAGGCGGCCGCGGTCGGCCGTCCGGACGACCTCAAGGGACAGGCGCTCGTGGTGTTCGTCTCGCTCCGGCCGGGGGTGAAGGCCGGGCCGGAGCTCCAGGCAAAGCTCGCCGAGCACGTCGCCAAGGAGATCGGCAAGTTCGCGCGCCCCGACGCCATCCGCTTCGCGGACGCCCTGCCGAAGACCCGCAGCGGCAAGATCATGCGCCGGCTCCTGAAGGACGTCGCCGCTGGTCGAGAGCTGACCGGCGACACCTCGACGCTCGAGGACCTGACCGTCATGGCGAAGCTCCGCCAGCAAGAAGAGGAGTGAGCCCCGCGGCGGCGCAGGGGCGCGGCCGTGCCCCTGCGACCGACGCGAGGACACCGCGCACGACGGCGCAGCGCCTGCTCCTCGGCGAAGGGGAGGAGAACCCACGGAAGAGCTCGATCCTGCGGCTCTTCCGCCGCGCTCGGCCCTGGGAAGAGCGACGGCGGCCCGCGACCGGCATCCCGCGGCTTACGGTCGGATCACCTCGTTCGCGCCGGAGAATTTGATCCTCCGCATCGGCGCGGAGGATACTCTGGGGCGAGGGCGCGCTTGGAGCTCGAAGCTGGAACCGTCGTTGCGAACCGGTATCGCATCATCCGCCAGCTCGGCCGCGGCGGCATGGGCGAGGTGTTCGCCGCGGAGAACATCCGCACCGGCCGCCAGGTGGCGATCAAGCTCCTGCGCGCCGAGTCGAAGGCCAAGTCGTCCGCGGCCGAGCGGTTCCGGCGCGAGGCGCGCGCCGCCGGCTCCATCAACAGCGATCACGTCACCGAGATCCTCGATGTCGAGGAGGACCCCGAGCACGGCATCGTCCTCGTGTTCGAGCTGCTCGAGGGCGAGTCGCTGATCGATCGACTGAAGCGGACGGGGCCGATCGATTTCGAGGAGCTTCACCCGATCATCGAGCAGGTCTGGATGGGGCTCGCCGACGCGCACCGCGCGGGGATCATCCACCGCGATCTGAAGCCGTCGAACGTGTACATCGAGGCGCGCCCCGACGGGTCGAAGCGGGTCAAGATCCTCGACTTCGGCATCTCCAAGCTGCCAAAGGAGATGGGAGCGGAGACGCTGACCGAGATGGGCCAGAGCCTGGGCACGTTCTCGTTCATGCCGCCCGAGCAGATCGGCAAGGCGAAGACGGTCGACCACCGCGCGGACATCTACGCCTGCGCCACGATGATCTACCAGTCGATGAGCGGCCAGCTGCCTTACCAGGCGCGCAACCTGCTCATCATGGTCGAGATGAAGCAGAAGACCGACGCGCGGACGCTGGCCGAGGCGATGGACGGGCCCGTCGACCCGCGGCTCGAGGCGTTCCTCGCGAAGGGGCTGGCGCGGGAGCCCGCGGACCGCTTCCAGAGCGCGCTCGAGGGGCTCACCGCCTGGCGGGAGCTGCGGCCGGCGAGGAGCTCCAGCCATCCGGTCAGCGGCTCACCCATCTCCACGCTGCCGGCGAGCAGCGGCTCCGGCCATGCGCGCAGCTCGCCCATCCCGGCAGCGCACCAGAGCTACAAGCCCCCGTCCTCCGGCGCGGTCAAGCTCCCGGTGCCGCCGATCGACCCCATCTTGATCCGCACGGCGACCGACCCGGGGGCGCAACCGCGGGTCGAGACCGGGGTGCGCTCGCACGGCGAGCCTGAGCGGCCGGCCCACCCTGTCGGGGAGCCGCCGCTCACGCAGAACGAGGGCCAGCTCCCGCCGTACATGCCTGGCGGGCGCGCGCCGGGCGTACAGACGGCGGCGGCGCCCGTCCAATGGACCGGCCCGAACGGCACCATGGTGCTCAACAACGCGGCCCGAGAGCTCGTGCCCCCGCTCGTGTCCCACCCCGTGACGCCGCGGACGCTCCCGGATTTCTCCGAGGACAGCTCGGGCGGGTCGACGACCGGCCAGGGTCCGACGCTCGTCTACAAACCCGTGCGGCCAAGCATGGGCTCGGCGAGCCTGGGACCCACCACCGCCGGTGAGCCAGAGCCGATCGAGCAGCGGCCTCCGGCGCCGCCGCCGGCGCGGACGCTTCGAACCATCGTCTATGTGCTCGCGGCGATCCTGTTCGCCGTCGTGGGCTTCCTCCTCATGGGGTATGCCCTCGAGTACCTGGACATGCCGAAATAGGCCGCGCGCAGCGGCTCCGCGTCGGACGTGCCGCTCTCCGCCGCGCGAGCGCGCAGCGGCCGGCGCGGCTCACAGCGCCGCGTCCGCGGCGCGGCCCTGGGCCGGTGAGCGCCCGGCGGGCAGCGCGATCCGGAACCGCGTTCCCCCCGCCTCGCGCGGCTCGCACGAGATCGTGCCGCCGTGCGCCTCGATGATGTCCCGCGTGACCGCGAGCCCGAGCCCCGTACCGCGCTGCTTCGTCGTGAAGAAGGGGTCGAAGATCGACGCGCGCAGCTCCTCCGGCACGCCGGGGCCCGTGTCGTCGACCGCGATGGTCGCGGCGCCGCTCGAGAAGCTGACGCTCACGACGATCTCGCCGCCCTTCGGCATCGCCTCGCGCGCGTTGCGGAGCAGATTCAGGAGCGCCTGACGGATCTGCGACTCGTCGAGGAGGAGCTCGGGCCCCGCCTCCTCCACCTCGACGCGAACCGCGACGCCGGCGCGGTCGAGCTCGGGCCTCACGAACGCCACCAGCTCCTGCACCAGGTCGTCCACCCGCTCCGGCTCCAGGCGCGGGCGGGGGCGGCGGGCGACGCTGAGGTACTGCTCGGCGATGCGAGACAGGCGGTCCACCTCGGCCCGGATGGCGGTGACGAGCTGCGCCGACTCCTTCATCACCGGCCTGAGCTCCGCGTCAGGGGTGTCCGCGGCGGAGGCGCGCGCCACCTCCTCCTCGAGCAGCTCGAGGTTCAGCCCGATCGACGACAGCGGGTTCCTGATCTCGTGCGTGACGTGCGCGGCCATCTTCCCGATCGCCGCCAGCCGCTCGGCGTTCACGAGCTCGGCGCGCGCGCGGCGGATCGCGGCGACCATGTCCTCGAACGTCGTCGCGAGCTCGCCGATCTCGTCGTTCGTCGCGAGCGCCTGCTTCGGGGTGAGGTCGCCGCGCGCGACGGCGTTGGCCCGCTCGGTGACCGCGGTCAGCGGGGCGAGCACGCGCCGCGCGTACAGCGACATCATCACGCCGACGAGGAGCGTCAGCACGCCCAGCCCGACGAGCAGGTGCATCGAGCGCTCCTCGCGCAGCTCCGCCTCGTCGGTGAGGCTCTGCATTTGCCCCTCGACGCGGCTCCTTATCACCCGCAGCCGCTGCGCGCCCTCGACCTCTCGCTTGACCAGCTCGTCGCGCGTGCGCTCGGCGAGGTCACGGTCGCCGACGGCGAGCGCCTGGAAGAGCTGGGCGAACCGCTCCGGGCTGGCGCCGACGAGCCGCTCGATCGCCGCCACCTCGGCCGCCACCTCGTCGCTGAACCGGCGGACGCCGGACGACGCGGCCGCCTGCCCCACGCGGGCGTCCCCGCCGGTCGCCTTCTCATCAGCGCCGGCGAGCGCCCGGGCGGCGTCCTTGACGTTCGAGAACGCGAGCGGACGGGTCCGCCTCGCGGTCTCGATCCACTCGCGCACGTCCCCCGGGTTCTTCGCGGCGGTGATGTGGTTGAGCTGGGCGTTGAAGACGTTCTGCTCGGCCAGGACCTCGCCGATGCGGAGCAGCAGCGGGACGTACCCGGCGCGCAGCAGCTGGGCGTCGCGCGAGGCCGCCCGCAGCGCCTGGACGCTCCAGCCGACGGTCAGCGCGAAGGCGGCGAGCACCACGAGGTAGCTCGCGAGGAGCCTCCCCGCGACCGTGCGCCGCTTCTGGGGCGCGCGCTCCTCCGGCCCCGCGGCGCCGCCGCGCGCCTCGTCCGCGGCTGGCGGCGGCGCGGTCATCGCGGCGCGACGGCCCGCGCGACGAGGCTCGCGAGGTCCTCCGCCGGCTCGCCCCGCGTCCTGAACCGCTGGAGGCTCTGCGCGCAGTGCGTCACGAGCAGCCCGCCGCCGAGCGCGCGGTGCTCCGCGATCCTGGCGTCGGCGATGGCGGCGGACGACGTGGGGCGCGTGGCGGGCAGGAGGCCGCCGCCTCCGCTGCAGTCGGCGTGCTCGCGGCGGTGGATGAACTCCTCCGGCGGCCGCCCCGTGATGCGGGCGAGGATCTCCCGGGGCGCGTCGTAGCGATCGAGGCCGCGCCCGAGCTGGCAGGGATCGTGGTAGCGCACCCGCCGCTCCGACGCCGATCGCTGCAGCCTGTCGAGCGACGAGCGCGCGAGATCGACGAACAGCTCCGGGGCCTTCACGCTCACCCCCGCGCGCGGGTACTCGACGCGCACGGCGCGCGCGCACCCGGGATCGACGGCGACGAAGCGCCCCCCGGGCGCGACCTCCGCGGCGAGCCGCCGCGCGGCGGCCTCGAAGCCCGGGCGATCGCCGGCGTACAGGAGCGGCAACCCGCAGCAGGCGCGCACCGGGCGGGTCGGGGCGCCCGCCAGCGCCTCGGTCGCGTCGAGCGCGTCGCGGGCGACGTCCGGCGCGTGACGTTCATAGCCGCAGCCGAGCAGCACGTGGACCGCGTCGGGCGCGGCCGCGGCCGATCGAGAGCGCGCGTCGAGCTCACCGGCGCGGCCCTCCTCGCGGGCCGAGAAGCGCTCCGCCACGCGCCTGGCCCCCTCCGGCGCGAGATCGCGCGCGAAGAGCTCCGCGCGCGCGTCCGTCAGCACCGTGGCCACCTCGTTCTTGTGATCGCAGCGCTCGCGGCACCCGAAGCACGCGGAGCACGCCCAGGCCGGATCCGCGTGGCCTGCGTCGAGCGGCACGTCGCCGCGCGCGGCGAAGTACGCCATCGACATCTTCCCCCACGGCGTCACCGTCTCGTTCGCCTCGACGTTCGACACGGGGCAGGCGGCGCGGGAGAGCTTGGGGCAGTAGACGCACTTCTCGAGCGACGTCCGGTGCGGCTCGAGGAGCTTCAGGCGGAGCTGGGACACCGTTCGAGTCTCTCCATCGGGTGCGCCTCGCGCAAGCGGCGGGAGCGCGTCAGGCGCCCGAGCCGTTGCTGGACGAGCGTCGGCCCCGCTCGTTCGCGGGGGTGACGGAGGGAGCTGAGCCCGCCGGCCTGCGGCGGGGGATGCCCTCGTGGACGACCGGCGCGACGCTCGCGCCCGCCTTGGTCGCCGGGCTGCCGTCCCTCGACACAAGCTGGGGCTGCCCCCCTGCGGTCCCGGGAGACCGCGACGGCGCGCTCTCCTGGGGCAGGCGGATGGTGAACTTCGCGCCCTTGTCGGACGACGCGACCGTGATCGTCCCGGCGTGCTCGTCGACGATCTTCTTCACGATCGCGAGCCCGAGGCCGGTGCCGCCGCGCTTGCCGGAGGTGACGAACGACTGGAAGAGGCGGCCCTGGATCTCCTTGGGGATCCCCTTCCCGGTGTCCGCGACGCAGATCGCGAGGTCGCCCCCGTCGCGGTAGGCGCGGATCGTCACCGTGCCCCCGCCTGGCCGCATCGCCTCGACCGCGTTGCGGACCAGGTTGTGCAGGAGCCGCGTCATCTTCGCCTCGTCGAAGCGCGCGGTCCCTCGGTCCTCGAGCTCCAGGGAGAGCGAGACGCCGGTCCCGGCGAGCTCGTGCTCCAGCTGCTTCTCGATGTCGCCGAAGAACTTGGTCAAGTAGACCTTGCGCACGAGGATGCTCCGCTCGCCACGCGCGAACTCCAGCACCTCGCGCTGCATCGCGCTGATGACGTCGAACTGCTTGAGGATCAGCCGCGCGTGGTCCTCCCGCGTCGCCGCGTCGGGAGCGCCGGCCATGAGCTGGACGTAACCGCTGATCACCGTGAGCGGCGTGCGCATGTCGTGCATCACGCCCGAGAGCAGGCGCCCGATCGTGGTGAGCCGCTCGCTCTGCTCCCGCTCGAGGCGCGACCGGAACAGGCGCAGCGCGGTCGACGCGTTCGCCGACACGAGCCGCAGCAGCGCGCGATCGTCCTTCGAGAAGCCGTGGGGGTTCCTGGAGTTGTAGAGGGCCATGGAGCCGATCGGCACCGCGTCCTCGCCCTCGAGCGGCACGGCGATCGCCGTCCTGAGCTCCGCGCCGACGAGCTGGGCGAGCCGCGGCGACACGAGCGTATCGTCCGGATCCCGACTTCCGCCCTCGCGCGAGAAGCACACAGCCTCGTTGTTCACCATGGCGCGCCCGACCACCCCTTCGCCGCGGCGCATCGCGATGCGCTTCACCGCCGGCCTCGGGGCGGCCCCGACCACGACGCCCTCCGGCTCCTCTCCGAGGGCGGGCGCGCGGGGCGGCGCGCTGCCCCCGTCGAACGCCGTGAGATCGAAGAAGTAGAGGAACAGCCCGCCCTCGATCTCGTCGACGAGCATCCCCCCCGCCCGCGCCTCGCACGCCCTGCCGGCCTCCGTGATGACCGCGCGCGCGAGGTCCTCCATCGTGGTCGCGCGGCCCATCGCGCTCTCGAGGTCGAAGAGCAGCTTGAGATCGCTCACGCGGTGCTCGAGCTGCTCCTTCGTCTCCACGAGCTGCGTGTTCTTCTGGATCACCGAGAGGAACAGCCGCGAGTTGTCGATCGAGACGGCCGCCTGCGTCGCCAGCGCGCTCAGGAGCTCCTCGTCGTGGACCGAGAACTCCCCCTCCCCGTGCTTGTTCAGGACCTGGATGACCCCGATGGTCCGGCCGACGTGGTTCTTCATCGGCGCGGCGAGGATCGAGCGGGTGCGGTACCCCGTGACCTCGTCCCAGTCGCGCTGGAACCGGCGATCCCGGTAGGCGTCCTTGACGCGGACGGTGCGCCCCATCTTGGCGACATGGCCCGCGATCCCCGCGCCGACGGGCAGCTCGATCGCGCGCGCCTCCTCGCCGATGACGATGCGCGACAGAAGCCGCTGCCGCTGCTCGTCGAGCAGGTAGAGGGTGGCTCGGTCCGCGTCGAGCAGCTCGGTGATCTTGTTCAGGATCAGCGCGAGGAGCTGGTCGAGATCCAGGGTGCTGCCAAGGGCCAGCCCGACATCCCGGAGCGCCCGCACCGTCTTGTCGGCGTGGGCGAGGCGCGCCTCGAGCTCCTGTACGCGAGCCTGCAGCGCCTTCGTGCGTTGTTCCGCCTTCGCGGTCACCAGAAGACGCTAACACGACTTCGCCCGGAGGAGCGCGCGCGCGGGCCCCTGCGCGGACCGTTCGCGTGACAGAGAGCGCTCCCGACGACCGCCAGGAGCGCCCCTAGGACGCGCCGTTACTGGTTCATGCTCTCGAGGAATTCCTGATTGGTCTCGGTGCGGCTCACCTTGTCCAGGAGGAATTCCATCGAGTCGATGACGTTGAGGGGGTGCAGCAGCTGGCGGAGCAGCCACACGCGCTGGAGGATCCACTCCGGCAGCAGCAGCTCTTCCTTGCGGGTCGCGCTCTTGTTGATGTCCAGGCAGGGGAAGATCCGCTTCTCCATCAGCTTGCGATCCAGGTGGATCTCGCTGTTACCCGTGCCCTTGAACTCCTCGAAGATGACCTCGTCCATGCGCGAGCCCGTGTCGACGAGCGCGGTGGCGACGATCGTCAGCGAGCCGCCCTCCTCGACGTTGCGCGCGGCGCCGAAGAACCGCTTCGGCTTGTGCAGCGCGTTCGAGTCGACGCCGCCGGAGAGGATCTTGCCGCTCGGCGGGACGACCGTGTTGTACGCGCGCGCCAGGCGGGTGATCGAGTCCAGCAAGATCACGACGTCGTGCTTGTGCTCGACGAGGCGCTTCGCCTTCTCGATCACCATCTCGGCGACCTGCACGTGCCGCGTCGGGGGCTCGTCGAAGGTCGAGCTGATCACCTCGCCCTTCACGGTGCGCTGCATGTCGGTCACCTCCTCCGGGCGCTCGTCGATGAGCAGCACGATCAGCGTCGTGTCCGGGTGGTTCGCGGAGATCGCGTTGGCGATCTGCTGGAGCAGCACCGTCTTGCCCGCGCGGGGCGGCGAGACGATGAGGCAGCGCTGCCCCTTCCCGATGGGGCAGAGCATGTCGATGATGCGGGTCGAGAAGCTCTTCGTCCCGTTCTCGATGTTGAACTTCTGCTGCGGGTAGAGGGGCGTGAGGTTGTCGAACAGGATCTTGTCGCGGGCGACCTCGGGGGGCTCGCCGTTGATCTTGTCGACCTTGAGCAGCGCGAAGTACGCCTCGCGCTCCTTGGGCGGCCGGATGGAGCCGCTCACGCTGTCGCCGGTGCGGAGGTTGAAGCGCCGGATCTGGGACGGCGAGACGTAGATGTCGTCCGGACCCGGCAGGTAGTTGTAGTCCGGCGCCCGGAGGAAGCCGAAGCCGTCGGGCAGGCATTCGAGCACGCCCTCGCCGTAGACCGGCTGGTCCTGCGCCGCGTGGGCCTGCAGGAGAGCGAAGATGACCTCCTGCTTGCGCAGCCCGGCAGCGCCCTCGATGTTGAGCCCCTTCGCCATCTGGACGAGCTCGGCCATCGGTTTCTGCTTCAGTTCCCTGAGGTGCATGAGTCGGAAAGCTCCAGGATGCGACGGCGGGTACCCTGTCAAGGGCGTGGAGGCCGTCGGTCGTTGGTTTTTTGGTTGGGGGGGTCTAGCGGGTCGGACCCGAGGCGGGGCCGAGCATGTCGTCGATGTCGGCGGGTCGCCAGAGGGAAGAGGGCTCGCCTCGCAACCGGCGCCCCTCACGTTCATGTCGCTCGATCGGCGGGCTGTGCTTGCCGATCGGGCGGCGACTCTATCAAGCGCGTCTGCTCTGTCAATGCGCGGCGGGAGGCACGGACGACGCGCGCGCGTCGTCGGGCGCGGCACGGACACAGGTCGCCCGCGCCGTCCGTACGAAGAACGGCGCGGGCGAACTGCCCGTGGCTCCCAGGTGCTGCCTGAAGTTGCCTCCCCCGGAACGCGCGGCTAAGTCAAGCTGGTTCCATGGGGCTCAAACAGGTTCAGCTGTTCGTCCGCGGTCGCGTCCAGGGCGTCTTCTTTCGTGCCTCCACGCAGCGCGAGGCCAAGCGGCTCGGCCTCACCGGCTGGGTGAAAAACCGCTCCGACGGCAGCGTCGAGGTCCTCGCCGAGGGGGAGGAGGACGAGCTGAAGGAGCTCATCGCCTGGGCGAACCGCGGCCCGAGCGCCGCGCGGGTCGAGCGCGTCGACGTCCGGTGGCGGGGCTTCTCCGGCGATTTCTTCGACTTTCGCATCACGGATTGAGGCGCTTGGCACGCCACACGTCGGATCCGAGGGGCGCAGGGGCGCGATCGGCGCGGAGACGCGCGCGGCTCGTCCTGATCGGCCTGCTCGCAGCGGCGCCGCTCGCGACGCCTCCGGCGCGCGCCGCCGGCGAGCGCGACGCCGGCGCTTCCGCGCCGGCCTCCTCCGCGCTCCCTGAGCTCCCGCGCCTCGCCCCGATCGTCCGCCCGGAGCCGGACATCACCGCGGTCCGCGAGCTCGACCGGATACTCGACCAGATCACGTCGGAGGACGCGCGCTCGCGGGAGAACGCCCGCGCGGCCCTCGATGAGCCGATCCCCGGCATCGTCGATGCGGTGCGGCTGCGCGTTCAGGACATCCGCGGCTCGCTCGATCGGACCGCGGCGCCTCGCGTGCTCGCGGACGCGCGCAGAGAAGGCCGCAAGGCGATGAAGGGCGAGAAGGGGGAGGACGAGCGCGACGGCAACAAGAAGAAGACTGCAGACGCGAAGGCCGACAAGGGCGCGAAGAAGGGCGCTGGCGACGCAAAGAAGGGCGCCGGCGACGCAAAGAAGGGCGCCGGTGACGCGAAGAAGGACGCGAAGGCCGACCAGGGCGCAAAGAAGGATGCCGGCGACGCGAAGGTCGCAAAGAAGGACGCGAAGGCCGACCAGAGCGCCAAGAAGGGCGCTGACGACGAGAAGGACGAGGGGGACTGGCTGGATTTCATGCTGGCCGTGGCGCGGCCGCGGGACAGCGCGTGGCGCGATGTCGTCAAGCTGCTCGCAATGGAGCGGATGCTCGTCGCTGCAGGGACGACGCCTGCGGTCCGCGAGCTCATCGCGCTGCACGCCTATTTCGGCGAGCTGCTCCGCATCGATCTCCAGCGGCAGGTGGCCAAGCTGCGCGACAAGGCGGTCCCCGCGCTGATCGAGGCGCGCCAGCACGACGCCAAGATCGTCCAGCGATGGGCCAACAAGCAGCTCGACCTGCTCGGCCGGGCGATCCCCGGCGAGGCGATCGCGTCGAATGACACGCAGATCCTGGCCGACGTCCTCCGCGCCTACGGCCGCGTCCGGGACGTGGACGCCATGCGCGTGATCCTGAGCTTCTGCAACAGCGACCGCGCGCGGCTGCGCGACGCCGCGCGGGAGGCGATCTCCGCGATCGGCGAGCCCGGCATCTGGCAGCTCCGCGACGCCTACCTGGACCTCACCGGCGTGAAGCCGCCGCGCGAGTGGTCGTGGGACCGTGTCGCGCGCGAGCTCTTCGGGACGTACGATCGCGCGCGCCTCGCGGAGGTGTACAAGCTGATGGACGAGGGCGTCGCCGCGGCGAGCGCGGGCAAGCCCGCCGAGGCGACCGACGCGTTCGACAAGGTGCTCGCCCGCGCGCCGCTCTTCGAGCGCCGCAAGGAGATGGTGGACGCCTACGTGGAGCGGGCGCGATCGCTGTCTGCCGACCGGCGCGACGACGCGCTCGCCATGCTGCGCAAGGCGCTGCGCCTCGACGCGCCAGGCGAGCGCGCGAAGAAGATCGAAGCGGAGATCGCCTACCTCGAGGGCGCGCTCCTCATCGAGCGCGGCACGCCGGACAAGTTCGTGCTGGAGCGCGCGATCGAGCTCGACCCTTCCCACGACGGCGCGAGGGCGGCACTCACCTCCCTCGGGGACAAGGTCGCGGAGCGGAAGAGCCAGACGAACCGCCACATCGCCGCGGGAGCGGTAGGTCTCGCCGCGGTGCTCTCGATGTTCTTCATCGCCCGGCGACGGAGCGCTCCGTCGCCCGCTCGAGCGCAAGCCGGCACCGTTCCTCCGCCCCCGCCGGCGTCTCCTGCCTCGGCGCCGCCCCCTCCACCCCCGCCGGCGTCTCCTACCTCGGCGCCGTCCCCTTCGCCCCCACCGGCATCTCCTGCCTCGGCGGCGCCCCCTCCGCAGCCGACCGCATCACCTGCCTCGGCGCCACCCCCTCCGCAGCCGGCCGCATCACCTGCCTCGACGCCGCCCGGGAGGCAGGACAGCGCCGCTCCTCCGCAGCCCCAGACGTCTCCCGAGCCGGCCCCAGCCTCCGCCTCGAGGGCGGACCCCGACCTGCCTGCACAGCCTATCGAGGAGGCGGAACCGCGGAGCGACGACGCCCCTGAAGCCGGCGCGCGCGACCGCTGAGCCGTCGCGCGCACCAGGCCCACGCATCGGTCGGCCCCTGAGCGCCGGCCAGGCTCACAACGCAGAAACGCCGGGCGAGCTTGATCGCTCTCCCGGCGTGCTGTCTGCGACTGCGCCGGCGCCACGCGGCGCCGGCCTGGTTCGGCTCAGCCGGCGGTCGTCGCCGGGGTGGCCGGCTCCGCCGCGGCGACCGGCTCGGCGGCCTGCGCAGGCGCGTCCGCGACCGGCGGCGCGTCGATGAACTCGATGAGGCTCATCTGCGCGCAGTCACCGCGGCGCGGACCGAGCTTGATGATCCGCGTGTAGCCGCCCGGCCGCCCCTCGAAGCGCTTCGAGAGATCGATCATCACCTTCGCGATGATGTCGACCTTCTTGCCGTCGGTCGCGACCCCCCAGCGAGGGATGTAGCTGCCCACGAGCCGCTCGGCGTGGAGCCGGCGCGCTCTGTCGCCGGGGCTGAGCTCCCCGTGCGCGGTGTACGCGACCTTACCGAGCCGCGTCGCCTTGGTGATGAGCCGCTCGGCCACGCGCCGCAGCTCCTTCGCCTTGGCGTCGGTCGTCTCGATCCGCTCGTGGGTGATCAGGTTCGCCGTCAGGTTGCGAAGCATCGCCCTGCGGCTGGAGGTATCCCGACCAAACTGCCTGCCCGCTTTCTTGTGACGCATGACGTTCCCTCAGTACCGACTCACGCCTGCGCCTGCTGCGCCTTCCAGCGCTCGAGGAGCTGCGGCCAGTTGTCGATCTTCATCCCGAGCGAGAGCCCCATGTTCGCGAGGATCTCTTTGATTTCCTTCAGCGACTTGCGACCGAAGTTCTTGGTCTTGAGCATGTCCTGCTCGGTCCGCTGCACGAGCTCGCCGATGAGCGTGATGTTCGCGTTCTGCAAGCAGTTCGCGGAGCGGACGCTCAGCTCGAGCTCCTCGACGGAGCGGAACAGGTTCTCGTTGAGCGGCTCGTCGTCGCTCATCACCGCCTGGTAGCTCGTCTCCTCGCTCTCCTCGAAGTTGACCCAGATGGAGAGCTGCTCCTTGAGGATCTTCGCGGCGAAGGCGACCGCGTCCGCCGGCGAGACGGACCCGTTGGTCCAGACCTCGAGCGTGAGCTTGTCGTAATCGGTCACCTGCCCGACGCGGGCGTTCTGCACGGTGTAGTTCACCTTGCGGATCGGCGAGAACAGCGCGTCGATCGGGATCGTCCCGATCGGCATGGTCGGCGTCTTGTTGCGCTCGGCGGGCACGTAGCCGCGGCCCACGTTGACCGTGAGCTCCATCGAGAGCGGGCCCTTCTTGTCGAGCACGGCGATGAGGTGGTCGGGGTTGAGCACCGACAGCCCCTCGACCAGCTGGATGTCGCGCGCGTACACGGGCCCGGGCCCCTCGCGATCGATGCGCACCGAGTACGTCTTCGGGGTGGCCGCCTTGAAGACGACCTCCTTCACGTTGAGGATGATGTCGCTGACGTCCTCGACCACGTCCGGCACGGTGGTGAACTCGTGCAGCGCGCCCTCGATGCGGATGGCCGTCGCGGCCGCCCCCTGGAGGGAGGAGAGCAGCACGCGGCGCAGCGAGTTGCCGATCGTGATCCCGAAGCCGCGCTCCAGGGGCTCACACGTGAACTTGGCGTAGAACTGGGTCCCGCTCTCCGCGTCGATCGAGATGCCCTTGGGCCGGATCAGATCGCGCCAGTTACGGGCGATCATCGTGAGGTTCGGGTTGTTCATCGTCATGGCGATCTCCTTCCTTCATGAGGTTTGCGCGGAGGTCTCACGCCGCGGCCGCACTCGACCGATCGGCGCCGCCTCCTGCCCGCATCCTAGGCTCCATGCCCCCGCGCGCGAGCGCGGGACGGCGGCGCCGAGGGGAGCCCGCGGCGAGCGAGCGCACCCTGCAAGGTGCGCTCGCGACGCCGCCCTCCTCCGCGCCGCCCTCGCGCGATCAGCGCGAGTAGTACTCGACGACGAGCTGCTCGCGGATCTCCGGCTCGTTGAGATCCTCGCGGATCGGCGCGCCCTTGATCGCGCCGGTGAACGCCGCGCGGTCCACGTCGATCCAGCTCGCGACCGGGCGCTTGTCCGCGCCGCCGATGGAGGCGAGGACGCTCTTGAACTTGCGCGCCCCCTCGGTGAGCTCGACCCGATCACCCGCCCGAACGACGTAGCTCGGGATGTCCAGCCGCTTGCCGTTCACGTGCACGTGCCCGTGCCGGACGAGCTGGCGCGCCTCGGCGCGGGACGAGCCGAAGCCCATCCGGTGCACCACGTTGTCGAGCCGCCGCTCCAGCAGCCCGAGCATCTCCTCGCCCGTCCGGCCCTTGCGCCGGTTGGCCTCCTGGAAATACCCGCTGAACTGCCGCTCGAGCACGCCGTAGATGCGACGCACCTTTTGCTTCTCGCGCAGGCGCACCGCGTACTCGCTCAGCTTGATGCGCCCCTGGCCGTGCTGGCCGGGGGGATACGGGCGCCGCGTGTACGCGCACTTCTCGGAGTAGCACCGCTCGCCCTTGAGGTAGAGCTTCATCCCCTCGCGGCGGCAGAGCTTGCAGACCGGACCAATGTAGCGAGCCATCGTGAATTACCTCAAACCCTGCGCCGCTTGGGCGGCCGGCAACCGTTGTGGGGGATCGGCGTGACGTCGCGGATCAGCGTCACCTTGAAGCCAGCGGTCTGGAGCGCGCGGAGCGCGCTCTCGCGCCCGGCCCCCGGCCCCTTCACGAACACGGCGACCGAACGCATCCCGTGCTCCTGCGCCCGGCGCGCCGCCTCTTCCGCCGCGAGCTGCGCGGCGAACGGCGTCGACTTGCGCGATCCCTTGAAGCCGCGAGCGCCAGCGGACGACCACGCAATCGCGTTGCCGTTGATGTCCGTGATCGTCACGACCGTGTTGTTGAAGGTCGACTGAATGTGCGCGATGCCCGCGGAGACATTCTTCTTGACCTTCTTCTTCTGCTTGGCCTTCGTGGTAGTGGCAGCCGTCTTCGCTTGCGCCATGGCGTCCTAATCCCCGCTCGTCACTTGGTCGCGGCAGGACGCCGCTGCAACATGCCCTTGCGCGGTCCCTTCCGGGTGCGCGCGTTCGTATGCGTCCTCTGCCCGTTCGCCGGGAGCCCGCGCCGGTGGCGGAGCCCCCGGTAGCAGCCGAGGTCCATGAGCCGCTTGATGTTGAGCTGCACCTCGCGCCGGAGGTCGCCCTCGACCTTGTACTCGGCGTCCAGGAGGTCGCGGATCGCCTTCACCTCAGCATCGCTGAGCTCCTCGACCCGCTTGTTCTGCGGAATGTTGGTCTTCTCGCAGATTTGCAAGGCGAGAGTCCGCCCGATGCCGAACAGGTACGGCAGGGCGTAGGCGACATGCTTCCGACGCGGGAGATCGACACCAGCGATACGAGCCATGGTTACTCCAAACCGAAACGGGGGCGGGCTTCCGCCGAAAGAGCTAGTTCCCCTGGCGCTGCTTGTGGCGGGGGTTCTCGCAGATGATCCGAACGACACCACGCCGCCGGACCACCTTGCACTTGTCGCAAATCTTCTTGACGCTCGGGCGCACCTTCACGGGGAGCCTCCAGATTCCTCAAAAAACTACGTTACTTATGCCGGTACGTGATCCGGCCTCGGCTCGGGTCGTACGGCGAGACCTCGACGGTCACGCGGTCGCCCGGCAGGATCTTGATGTAGTACTGCCGCATCCGGCCGCTGATGGTCGCGAGGACGCCGAGGCCGTTGTCCGCCTTCACGCGAAACATGGCGTTCGGCAGGGCCTCCTGAACCACGCCGTCGAACTCGAGCTTGTCGCCCTTCGGTTCCTTCGGCGGTCTGGTCTGATTCTTACGCCTCATTCTCCACCCGAGCCCGGCCGGCCAATGGCCGACAGCACCCTGTGCGTCACTTCTTCAGGCTTCCCGACGCCATCGACGCGATGCAGCAGCTTCTTCTGCTCGTAGAACGGAAGAAGGGCGGCCGTCATCGCCTCGTAGGCGTCGAGACGCTTTGCAACAGCCTCGGGCCGATCATCGGCCCGATGCTCTAGCTCCGCACCGGGGGGCGGCGGATTATAGACGAGATGATATATCTGTCCACTGCGTTTGTCGGTTCGGCGATGGATCAGCCGTTCCTCGAGCAGGGGACGCGCCACGTCCAGCTGGATCACCGCATCAATCCGCTTGCCGCCCTGGTTGGCGCTGGCCAGCAGCTCGTCGAGCGCGTCCGCCTGGGGCACAGTCCTGGGAAATCCGTCCAGCAGGAAGCCGTTGCTGCAGTCGGGCTCGACCGTCCTGCGCGCGATGAGGCCGATGACGGCCTCATCCGGCAGGAGTCCGCCAGAGTCCATGATGTCCAGATAGCGCTTCTCCAGGGTCCCCGACCGCTTTGCCTCGCGCAGCATGTCGCCGGTCGAGATTTGCGGGATGCCGAAGCGCGCGCACAGCAGCTTCGCCTGCGTACCCTTCCCAGCTCCAGGAGGCCCCACCAGAACCAAGATCATTTGCCCTCCATCACGCTTCCGGGAGCCTGCGGCCCCGGATGCGGGTGGCACCGGGGCCCGTCAGCCCCTCGTAGCTCCGCGTGATCAGGTGCGCCTCCAGCTGGTTCACGGTGTCGAGCGCGACGCCGACGACGATCATGAGCGACGTGCCTCCGAAGCCGAAGGGGACGCGCAGCAGGTTGCCGACGATCGAGGGCACCACGCACACCGCGGCGACATAGAGCGCGCCGCCCACGGTGATCCGCTGGATCACGCGGTGAATGTAGTCCGCCGTCTGCTTGCCTGGCCTGATCCCGGGGATGTTTGCCTGTTGCTTCTTCAGGTTCTCCGCGACGTCCACCGGCTGGAACGTGACGTTCGTGTAGAAGAAGCAGAAGAAGATGATGAGCAGCGCGTAGCCGGTGTTGAAGACCCAGTCCCCCCGGTTGATGATCGCCTGAATCTGCTCGGCCCCGGGGACGTTCATGTTCGCGAGCGTCTGCGGGAACATCAGCAGCGACGACGCGAAGATGGGGGGAATGGTCCCGGACGTGTTCACCTTCAGCGGCAGGTGCGCCGTCTGCCCGCCGTAGACGCGGCGACCGACCTGGCGCCGCGAGTACACGATCGGGATCTGACGCCTGCCGTTCTCGAAGAACGCGATGACGGCGATGACGAACACGATGAACGCGACGATCGCGGCCATCGTCAGGGGCTGGAGATCGCCCGCGTTCTGGGCGAAGTAGTTGCCGATCTCCTCCGGGATGCGCGTGACGATGCTCGCGAAGATCAGGAGCGAGACGCCGTTCGAGACGCCGCGCTCCGTGATCTGCTCGCCGATCCACATCAGGAACGCGGTCCCGGTCGTCAGCGTGATGACCGTCATCAGCTGAAAGCCGATGCCGGGGTGGTTCACGATCCCGGCCCCGGTCTCGCTGCTCGACAGGCCCTCGAGCATCTTCGCGATCGAGAAGGCCTGGAACAGCGAGAGCGCGACCGTGCCGTACCGCGTGTACTGATCGATCCGCCGGCGACCCTGCTCGCCCTCTTTCCGCAGCTCGTCGATGGGCTTGTAGACCATGCCCATGAGCTGCATGATGATCGAGGCCGAGATGTACGGCATGATCCCGAGCGCGAAGATCGACAGGTTCTCGAGCGCGCCGCCCGAGAACATGTTGAAGAAGCTCAGGAGCCCGCCGGACTGCTTCGCGACGTACTGCCGCATCGCGTTCCGGTCGACGCCGGGCGTCGTCACGAAGACGCCGACCCGGTAGACCGCGAGCATCACCAGGGTGAAGATCACGCGTCGCCTGAGCTCGGGGATCTTGTGGAAGTTGGTGATTCCCGCGAGGCTGGCCATAGGCGATCCTGGACTCCGGCTTGGTGGGTGCGCGTGCGCGCTGACTACGAGGACGAGGAGTCCGTCGAGTTGCCCTGGGGTGCAGGCGCCGCGAGCACGACCGCCTTGCCCCCCGCCTTCTCGATCTTCTCGACCGCTCCCTTGGAGAAGCGGTGCGCCGTCACCGTGAGCTTCTTCGTGAGCTCACCATCGCCGAGGATCTTCAGCACGTCGAACCGCCCCTGCACGAGGCGGCGCTCGTGGAGCGCGATCAGATCGACCTGGGCGCCATCGTCGAACGCCTCGAGGTCGCCGACGTTGACGTTGACGACGATGTCCGCGAGCGGGTTGCGGAAGCCACGCTTCGGGAGGCGACGCTGGATCGGCGTCTGCCCGCCCTGAAAGTGCTTCTTGTTGATGTTGCCGCCGGCCCGCGCCTTCTGCCCTTTTTGTCCGCGGCCAGACGTCTTGCCGACGCCCGACCCCACGCCACGGCCAACGCGGAGCCTCTTGGTTACGGCGCCCTCAGGGGCTTGGAGCTTAGAAAGAATGTCCATGTTTCACACTTCCGTACGCGGCGACTCCGCTGGAATGACGATCTCGCTTCTCAGGCCTTCGACGAGGTCGCTCCGTCGGCGACCTCCTCGACCTCGACGAGGTGGAGGACCTTCTTCACCATGCCACGGAACGAGGGCGTGTTCGCGACGACCACCTCGGACCCCGGCCCACGCAGGCCGAGCCCCTTGATGATCTTGCGGGTGTGCTCGACCTGGCCGATGTTGCTGGCCTTCTGACGTACCCGGAGCTTCACTGCGAGCCTCCTTCACCGCCGCCGCTCGGTGCACCACCGCCGCCCGGCTTCCCGGGGGGCGGCGCCACGCTCGCGCGCCGTCGACCCGCGGTGTTCGTGCTGCCGCGGCGCTGGTAGTCGAGCGAGTCGAGCTGCATCGACCGCTTGCCGGCGACGCTCTCCGGGCTCTTGAGCCCACGGAGCGCCGCGACGGTCGCGTGCACGACGTTGTGCGGGTTGCTCGTGCCGAGCGACTTCGACAGCACGTCGTGGATCCCCGCCGACTCGACGACGGCGCGCACCGCGCCGCCGGCGATGACGCCCGTCCCAGGGCTGGCCGGCTTCAGCAGGACCTTGCCCGCCCCGACGTGGCCGAACGAGTCGTGCGGGATGGTCACGCCGTCCAGGGGAATGCGGAACAGGTTCTTGCGAGCCTGATCGTTCCCCTTGCGGATGGCCTCCGGCACCTCGTTGGCCTTGCCCAGGCCGATGCCCACGTGCCCCGCTTCGTCGCCCACCACGACCAGCGCCGAGAAGCTGAAGCGCCGGCCGCCCTTGACGACCTTGGCGACGCGGTTGATGTGGATGACTCGCTCTTTCAGCTTCTCTTCGTCGACATGATCGAACGCCATAACCGTCCTCTATCACGTTCTCCGCCGCGGCAGTTGACCGCGCCCGCCGCCCTCACCATCAGGGCAGCGGCTATGGGAGTCAGAAATCGAGACCTGCCTCGCGCGCCGCCTGGGCGAGGGCGCTGACGCGCCCATGATACAGATAGCCGTTGCGGTCGAAGACGACCTTGTCGATCTGCCTCTCCTTGCAGATCCTCGCGATCAGAGCCCCGACCTTCTTCGCCGCCTCGACCTTGTTGTCCTCGTCGAGGGAGCCCTTGAGGTCCTTCGACAGCGTCGAAGCGTGGGCGAGGGTCTTGCCGCTCACGTCGTCGATGACCTGCGCGTAAATGTGCTTCGAGCTGCGGAAGACGCTGAGGCGCGGGCGCTCCGGCGTCCCCTCGACCTTCTTGCGGATGCGGAGCTTCCGGCGCTCCCGACCGACGATTTTCATGCCCATGACCGTCTCGTCCCTCGGTGCAGCGGCGAACACGCCGCCGCTCGCCTTTACTTCTTGCCGCCCTTGCCGGCCTTGCCAGCCTTCTCCCGCACGCGCTCGCCGCGGTAACGGACGCCCTTGCCGCCGTACGGCTCCGGCGGCCTGAAGCCACGGATCGTCGCGGCCGTCTGCCCGATGAGCTCCTTGTCCGCGCCCGTCAGGACCAGGACGGTGCCCTTCGAGTCCGCCGGGATCGTCGCCGTGAGCCCCGTGGGCACCGGGAAGGTCACCGGGTGGGAGAAGCCGAGGGCGAAGTTCAGCGTCGTGCCCTTGAGCTCGACGCGATAGCCGGTCCCCTTGAGCTCGAGCGTCCGCTCGTAGCCCTCGGCGACGCCCTTCACCATCGCGGCCACGAGCGCCCGCGTGAGGCCCTGGAGGCGCGACGCGTCGCGCCCCGGCGCCACCGAGCTCACGTGCAGCTTGCTGCCCTCGAGCTTGATGTCCACCTTGTCGGTGATCGCGCGCGAGAGCTGGCCCTTCGGGCCCTTGACGTCGATCTTCCGGCCGTTGACGGTCGCGGTGACCCCCTTCGGCAGGTCGATCGGGCGCTTGCCAACGCGCGACGTCTTCGGAGCGAGCCGGCTGTCACCGTTCGCGGGCTGGGCTGCGTTCGCCTGAGCTTCCATCACCACACCTCGCAGATCAGCTCGCCACCCATCTTGAGGCGGCGCGCATCCCTGTCGCTCATGAGCCCGCGGGACGTGCTCAGGATCGAGATCCCGAGCCCGCTGAACACGCGCGGGATCCTGTCGTGACGCACGTACACGCGGCGCCCGGGGCGGGAGACGCGGCGCACGCCGTCGATCGCGCTCTGTCGATCGCGCCCGTACTTGAGCACGATCGTGAGCTTCTTGGGACCCTCGCCCTCGGTCTCGCGCACGTCGGCGATGAAGCCCTCGGACTTGAGGATCTCCGCGACCGCGGCCTTGATGCGGCTCGCGGGGACCTCGGTCCTGTCGTGCCGCGCGAGCGCCGCGTTGCGAATGCGGGTCAGCATGTCGGCGATGGGATCGGTCATCATAGAATCACCAGCTGGCCTTGATCACACCAGGGAGCTCACCACGGAGCGCGAACAACCGAAGGCAGACGCGGCAGAGCTCGAAGTCGCGGTAGTAAGCGCGCGCGCGCCCGCACACCTTGCAACGGTTCTTGTGCCGCGTAGAAAACTTCGGCGGACGGTTCAGCTTCGCAAACTCTTTTGCACGGGCCATCGAAAATCCCTCAATGCCGGAACGGGATGCCAAGCTCGGTCAGGAGCGCGCGTCCTTCTTCGTCCGTCTTCGCCGTCGTCACGAACGAGATGTTGAGCCCCTTCACGACATCGATCTTGTCGTAGTCGATCTCGGGGAAGATGATCTGCTCGCGCAGGCCCATCGTGAAGTTGCCCTTGCCGTCGAACCCCTTCGGGCTCACGCCCTTGAAGTCGCGAACGCGCGGGAGGGAGAACGCGATCAGGCGATCCACGAACTCCCACATCCGCTCGGCACGCAGGGTCACCATCACACCGATGGGCAGGTTCTCGCGCAGCTTGAACGTCGCGATCGACTTCCGGGCCCGGGTCACCACCGGCTTCTGGCCGGAGATCGCCCGCATGTCCTCGACGGCGGAGTCGATGATCTTCGGGTTCTGCACCGCGGCGCCGAGCCCCATGTTGATGACCACCTTCTGCAGGCGGGGCACCATCATCGGGTTCTTGTAGCCGAACTTCTTCGCGAGCGCGGCCGTCACGCTCTTCCTGTAGTGCGTGCGGAGCCGCGGCGCGTAGTTCGGGTCGCGCGGGCGCTCCTCGACCGGCCCGGACGCCTCGGCCTCGGCGCCCTTGGCCTTCGCGCCCTTGGCTTCCTTGCTCTTGGCGGGCGCCTGCGGCTTGGCCTGCTGCGGCTTGGGCTTGTCCTTGTCCTTGCCCTTGCCGGCGTCCTTGGCCGCCTTGTCCTTGTCCTTCTTGTCCGCCATGGCTAGCCCACACCGATCGCGCTGCCGCTCTTGCCGACGCGCGTCTTCTTGCCGTCCTCACCGACGCGGACCTTCACGCGCGTCGGCTTGCCCGTCGCCGGATCGACCGGCATGACCTTCGAGGCGTGAATCGGCGCCTCCTTGGTGATCTTCCCGCCCTCCTGATTGCGCGGCGTGGGCCGCTGGTGGCGGGTCACCGTGTTCAGGCCTTCCACGACCACGCGATCCTCGTCAGCGAGGATCTTGGTGATCCGGCCCTGCTTCCCCTCCTCCTTGCCGCTGATGACCTGCACGAGGTCACCGACCCTGAGGCGCTTCATCAGAGGACCTCCGGAGCGAGAGAGATGATCTTCATGAACTTCTTCGCGCGGAGCTCACGAGCGACCGGCCCGAAGATACGGGTACCGATCGGCTCCTTCTCCTTGTTGATGAGGACCGCGCTGTTCCCGTCGAACTTGATGTAGCTGCCGTCCGAGCGCTGGTACTCCCGGGCGGTGCGGACGACGACGGCGCGCGCCGTCTCGCCCTTCTTCACCTTGGTGCCCGGCAACGCCTCCTTGATCGAGACGACGATGACGTCGCCGAGGGCGGCGTACTTGCGGCGCGAGCCGCCGAGCACCTTGATGCACTTCACGATTCGGGCGCCGGAGTTGTCCGCGACCTCGAGATGCGTCGACACCTGGATCATGGCGCTACTCCTCCACCGGGCGGGCAACGAGCTTGGTCACGAGCCACCGCTTGTCGCGGGAGATCGGCCTGTGCTCCGTGATCTCGACGCGATCGCCGACCTTGTACTGGTTCGTCTCGTCGTGCGCCTTGTAGCGCTCCCGCTGACGGACGTACTTCTTGTACACAGGGTCGAGCGCGTTCCGGATGACCTCGACGGTGACCGTCTTGTTCATCTTGTTGCTGGTCACCTTGCCGACCAGCTTGCGCCGGAAGCCGTGCGCCTTCGCCTCGGTCTCGGCCTGCGCAGGCGCCGCGGCTGCCAGCTCGGGCGCCGCAGCGGCCGGCTGCTGGATCTCTGCCTTCTTCTTCGCCATGGCTACGCCTTCTCCTCGGCACGCGCGCGCTGCGTGAGGATCGTCTTCACCCGCGCGAGATCCCGCTTCGCCTTGCGGATCGTCGCCGTGTCGTTCAGCCGGTTCGTGAAATTCTTGAACCGCGCCTCGAACAGGCCCGCCGCCAGAGACTTCTCGAGCTCGCGCAGGTGCTCGGTGGTGCGTTCACGCAAATCCTTCGCCTTCATCGCCTACCTCACGTCAGCCCGCGGGCGAGGAACTTGCACTGCATCGGGAGCTTGTGCGACGCGAGGCGGAACGCCTCCTTCGCAGTCTCCTCGCTCACGCCGCTGATCTCGTACATCACGCGGCCCGGCTGCACGAGCGCGCACCACTCCTCGGGCGCGCCCTTGCCCCCACCCATGCGGACCTCGAGCGGCTTCTTCGTCACCGGGCGGTCCGGGAAGATGCGGATCCAGAGCTTGCCCGCGCGCTTCACGTGCCGCTGGATCGCCATACGAGCCGCCTCGATCTGCCGCGAGGTCACGCGGGCAGGCTCGACGCACTGGAGCGCAAAGTCGCCGAAGGAGACGTCGCTGCCCGTCATGGCGAGGCCGCGGTTGTTCCCCTTCTGCATCTTGCGGAACTTGGTTCGCTTCGGAGACAGCATTCTGCAATCCCTCTACTGGATCCGGCGCGCCTTACGCTGCAGGACCTCGCCCTTGAACATCCAGACCTTCACGCCGATGATGCCGACCTTCGTCCGCGCCTCGGCCAGGCCGAACTCGATGTCGGCGCGGAGCGTGTGCAGCGGCACCCGGCCCTCGCGGTAGGTCTCGACGCGGCTCATCTCGCTGCCACCGAGCCTGCCGGCGCAGCGCACGCGGATGCCCTTCGCGCCGAACTTCATCGCGGTGGAGACCGCCTTCTTCATCGCCCGGCGGAACGCGATCCGGCGCTCGAGCTGCGTCGCGATGTTCTCGGCGACGAGCTGCGCGTTGGTCTCGGCCTTCCGGACCTCCTGCACGTCGATGAACACCTCGTTGTCGGTGAACGACGACACGCCGGGGAAGAGCGTCTCACCCTTGGACGCGGTGCCGACGTTCCCGCTCTTCAGCGTCTCGATGCCCTTGCCGCCCTTGCCGATCACCATGCCGGGGCGGGCGGTGAAGACGATCACCTTCGCGCGGTTGGCGGCGCGCTCGATCTCCACGCCGGCGATGTTGGCGTTGTAGAGGTACTGCTTGATCGCGCGCTTGATGCGGATGTCCTGGTGGAGCCACTTCTGATACGCAGCGCCGTCCTCGTACCACTTGCTGCTCCACGTCTTGATGACACCGACGCGGAAGCCATACGGATGGGTCTTCTGTCCCATATCGGCAGGTCCTCTACTTACTTTCTCTCGTCGACTTCGATGACGATGTGCGACACGCCCTTGGTGATCCGGGTCGCACGGCCCATCGCGCGCGGCCGCCAGCGGCGGTTGAACTTGTTCGGCCCCTTGTCGACGGTGGCCTTGCTGATGAAGAGCGCGTCGATGTCGGCGCCCGCCTGCTGGGCGTTCGCGACCGCGCTCTCGATGATCTTCCGCAGGACGGGGGCTCCGCTCTTCTGCGTGAACGAGAGCAGCTGGATCGCCTCGTCCGCGTCGCGACCTCGAACGAGATCGGCGATCATGCGAGCCTTGCGCGGGGCGATCCGCGAAAACATCGCACTGGCTTTGCTTACCATTCGAGACACCTCGCGACACCGGCGGGCGGAGTTACTCCGTACCGGGTTTCGGTTCGCTGCGAACCGGTTGCACCGTCGTACGCTTCCGGTCCCAGCCCGACGTCCATCGACGTGGGCCCCCTTCGCGTCACCGGGGGGGTTCCCACGGCGGCCGAAGGGGCGGAGCTGGGATCGAAGCGCCGTTACGGCTCTTCTACTGGGAGACCGGGAGGACACCCGATCGCCCGGGAAAACGGAGCGCGGTGATTACCAGCGGGAGGGGCGGTACGCAAGGGCGATCCTTCCGCTCCCTTTCAGTTTGTTTCACGCGTCCCCGCGGGCTGAGCAGCTTTTCAGATCCTCCTGAACGGACGTCGGGAGGCTCCAGGCACGCCGAGCCTGGTGCCCGGGCAGGCGGACGGACGAACGTGAGGTTGAAATCTGTTCTTGACACGGACGAAATGCAACTGAAACAAGCTGTCGACGGCGGCCTGAGCCGGCGACGGCGGAGGTGCACCCCCGGGGCGCCGGCGTCGGACGGCTGGACCAGGCCGAAGAGCAGGATTGCGAGGGGAATAGGGGAGCCCCAGGTTCAGTCGAACGCACCAGGCCGTGGAACTCTTCCCTGACATTGTAGGAGGCAACGTGACCATGCTTGCTCGCCATCGCCATTCTTTCCTCGCGCTTACCTTCATCTTGCCCGCCATCTACACGGGCTGCGTCGTGACCACGGCGGACACCGACAACGACGTGGACCAGACGGTCGGCCCCGGCGTCACCCACGGGTCCACGACCAGCGGCGGCCAGGGCGGCGACGGCGGCCAGGGCGGCGACGGTGGCGCCGGCGGCGACGGCGGCCAGGGCGGCGCCGGCGGCGATGGCGGCCAGGGCGGCGACGGAGGCAGCGACGCCTGCATCGAGGCGTCGGACGGCGACCTCACGGTCGCGGCCTGTGACGAGCTCAACATCTCGCCTGCGCAGGGGGCGACGAGCCAGTGCGGCGCGACCCGCGACGAGGACCCGATCGGCTACGGGCTCTGCAAGCACGGCTTCGCCATCTTCTCCCCGGGTCACGCCGCGGACCTCGTGGACTGCCTGAGCGACATCGGCGTGGAGCGGGCGTGCGACGTGGATCCCGTTCAAGCGTGCATGAACCGCACGTACGCCAACGCGTGCCCGCACCAGGCCGACGAGATCTGCGACACCATCTCCGACTTCTGCGACGCCGGCACGTTCGACCCCGCCAAGTGCGCGGCTCAGATGAACCCCCTCAACCGAGATGCAGCGGACGATCTCGTCGCGTGCATGAACGACAACCCGAATGTCTCCTGCCAGGAGGCATACGACACGTGCTACGCGGAGATCATGGCCTTCGAGTGACCAGGCCGCCGCCACGGGGGCACGGCCTGCGCGCCCACCGTGCGCGCTCTGCTCTCGCCGTTCTTTTCCCCTGGCATTCGACGCACACCAGATGACCTCTGGGCCTCTCACCAGCTCACACCCACCTTAGCGCCCCGGCGCGCGCACCCTCTCATGTAGGCCCGTTCGGGGAGCCCCCGAGCGCGGTATTCGGTTGCAAAAAAGATCGCGGGAAGGGATCCTCGGCTCCTCCGTGGCCAAGGACTCCTCCCGCCCGCGCCTGGCAGCCCCCGTTCCGCGATCGCCGGGGGCGCGTCCATTCCGCGGTGGAGCGCTGCTCGGCGTGCTCGTCGCGTCGGCCTGTGCTCCCGGGTCGACGACAGCGGAGCAGATCACGCCGCGCCTGATGGTGCGCGCCTCGCTCGATGGGACCGCCGCCGTCCCGACGGAACGGCGCATCAAGGCCAAGGAGAGCGCGCTCGCAGCCGTCAAGGACAGCGCAACGCTCGCGTCGGGGATGGAGTCCGAGATCGGCGCCGTCCCGATGTCCTCCCCGACGGCCAGCGCGCGCTGCCCCGCGGAGATGGCCCTCGTCGACGATCGCGTGTGCGTCGACCGCTGGGAGGGCGCGCTGGTCGAGGTGACGCCCAGCGGTGAGCGCCCCTGGTCGCCCTACGATCCGATTGACGGGAACGAGCGCCGCGTCCGCGCCGTGTCCTGGCAGGGGGTCATGCCCCAAGGCTACATCAGCGGGCGGCAGGCCAAGCTGGCGTGCGCGGCATCGGGCAAGCGCCTGTGCACCTCGGAGGAGTGGGTGAGCGCCTGCCGAGGGCCGGACGACACGACGTTCCCCTACGGCGCGCTCCGCCAGCAGGGCGTGTGCAACGATGACGAGCGGCGGGTTCACCCCGTCGCCGAGATCGCGGCGCTGCTCGACATCAAGCCCGAGGAGCGCTGGACGACGGCGATGAACAACCCGCTCATCAACCAGCTGTCCCAGGCGCTGCTCCCGACGGGCGAGCGCGCGGGATGCACCAACGCCTACGGCGTGTTCGACATGGTGGGCAACCTCCACGAGTGGGTCGATGATCCGAGCGGCACCTTCCGTGGCGGCTATTTCATGGACACGGCGCGCAACGGCGAGGGCTGCAAATATGCCACGACCGCCCACTCCTTCGGCTACCACGACTACTCGACGGGCTTCCGGTGCTGCATGGATCCGGAGCAGGCCGACTAGTGCTGGCCGCGCGGCGTGCGGCCGGCGGTAGCGCAGACGCGAATCGAACGCGAAGCTCGGGGCGATTCAGCGGGGAGACAGGGCGATCGCCGCGCGCGCATCTTTCCGTGACACGACGGGCGCTCCCACACGACGGCTCGGGCGCTGCGCGAGCGAGCGTGCGAGTCGTGGAGGAACCAGGGCCGCCGCGCAGCAAGCCAGGGCGACACCAACGAAGAGATTGCCGATGCTCGACTCCATAGTGAGCGCGCCCACGCGGCGCCGCGCCGCTGCGACCGCCCTTGCCGCCCTGACGGCCCTCCTGGCGCTCGGTTGCGGGAAGAAGGAAAAGGCAGCGCCCATCACCGTCCCGCCGCCCCCGGGCGCGGCGTCCTCGGATGAGCTCACCACCGCCATTGGCCAGGCGCGTGGCATCGATTCGGCGCTCGCGCCGTCGTCGACCCGATGGCGACGGGCGTTCGTGCTCGATGAGAGGCGAGCCGTGGTGACAGGAGAGATCGAGAACGAGGCGATCGCGCTGGTGACCGAGAACGCAGGCCGGACCTGGCGATCTCTGCGGCGCGTCCGCGAGGGGTGGTCGACCTGGTCGGTCGGCGGAGACGGCGCCACGGTGCTCACCACCGGTCCGCGTGGCCCGGCTCTCCCGACGGAGACACGCGGGAATCGAGGGACGCCGTCCGCGCTGGACCCGCCGAGCCTCTTCTTCGCTCCGTTCGAGGCGACCGACCTCTCGGCGCCTTCACCGGTCACGCTACCCGCGCTGAGCCGCGGAGCGCGGCCGCTGGTGAACGCTGTGCCCGCGGTGCTGTCCGCCGAGAGCGCCGCGCTGCTCGTGGAGCCCAAGCCTCGGCACGCGACCCTCGTCTATGCGGGGCCGGCGGGCGCCGAGCCGGTGCCTCCCGTCCCGCTCCCCACGCAGGAACAAGCGCTGCCCGTGCCTTATGGCCGCCCACCGATGCTCCTGTCGGTGCGCGGGCGCAACCTCCTCGTGCGGCCCGTCCCCGCGCCGGGGAAGCCGCTCGACGCACCGAAGAGCGTCGAGGGACTCACGATCAGCCCAGCGGCCATCGCCGCGCTCTCCACGACACCAGCATGCGACTTCGCCGGCTGGTCGATCCAGCTCGTTCCTCAGCCGCCCGACAAGACCGCCGTGATCGCCGTCTCCGCTGCCCAGACAACCGTGCTGAAGCTCCCGGCGAAAGCCCCGCCTGGAGCGTCGGTCGGCTGCGCAGCCGACCGGATCATGGTCGAAGTCATGACGCCCACAACCGGAGAGCCGACGCTCGCGACGTGCACCCTCCAAGGCACCTGCGTCATCGCGGAGAAACCGCCCTTTCGACCCTGGCTGGAGCCGCATGAACGGTCTGTCGCCCTGGCGCCCACACGCGAAGGCGTCACCGCAGTGCTGACCTCCCGCGCTGCAGCGCGATGGGGGCTCTATATCGCGCTATCGCCGGAAGTGGGTAAGATCTACGACGTCCCCAGGGTAATCGGAGAAGCCGCGGGCGAGCGCGGCCGTATCGAGCTCGGAACCCTCCTCTCGTTCGGAAATCGACTCTTGATGCTCCTCCAAGCGGACGTCACCGGGACATCGCGCCGCGGCTGGTACGTCGCGGCCTCCGATGATGGCGGGCTCACCTGGAGCCCGCCCTGAGCTCCGTCTCGAACGGGACAGTCATTCCAAACGCGGCGCGTCAGCACAGCTTGCATTCCATCTGATGCTGACGTGCGCGGTGGTCCCCAGACCTACTTCGGAGGAGCGGCAGCCGGAGCGACGCGCTTGCGGCCCTTGGCGCTCGGCTTCTTCACGACAGGCGCAGGCCCAGCCGCGGTCTTGCGCGCGTTCGCGCTCGCCTGCTCGGCGGTCTTCGCGTCGCCTGCATAACGGGCGAAGCGACGGTCGCCACCCTGGAAAATCCGCTTCTCCAGCTTCAGCTCCTTCAGCGCGGCGGCGGCGCGGGTCTGCGGGATACCCGCCTGCTTCGCCACCTCGCTCGCGCTCACGCCAGAGCTCGCTTTGACGACGCGCTCGACGGCATCCAGCGTCTCCTGACGCTCCGCCGAGGCGGCCGGCGACTTGCGCGGGCGGCCAGGCCGGCGCTTCGGCGCGGCGCCGCGCTTGGCCGCGACGGAAGACGTTTTGGACTGGACCGCTCCAGCAGCGCGGGCGCGCGCGCGGCTGCGGCGCGGCGCCGCAGGAGGAACCAACGGCGCTTCCCCTGTCACGGCGCCCAGCTGATTCTTGACGAGCGCGAGGATCGCCTCGTCCGGCATTTTCCGCACGAGGTTTACAATCTGCTGTGAAAAGGCGTCCGTTGCCATGTGCTCTCCCTCGTCGCCGAATCCAGCTCGGCGGTTGGATACGACTATGCCGTTGCCACTTGCCTGGTCAAGCGAATTGAGGATAGAGGGCCGTCTTTTCTTTCAATAGGCGCTGCGGGCGGGCTCAATCGGAGAGCTCATTGGACGGGACGGCCCCGAACGGCTGGGCTGCTTTGCTCGACTGGCGCCGAGCGATGAAACCACCGCCAGCGTCGATTGATGGCCGAGACCCCTCCCCCGCGCAGGACGGCCTCGAGGCCGCGCCAATCCTCTCTCGGCCCCCTTGACGATGCACCGCGGCATTGCCTGTCTCGGGTGCTCGGGTCCGGTCAGGTAAGCACCGTCCGAGAACCGAGCAACCCGCGCCTCGGGGGCGCGCCCGTCACGGGCGGCAATGCGGGCGCGCGCACATCCGCGAGGTGCAGCGGCCCGGCGCGAGCCTCCCCACCCCCAATCATTGAAGCGCCTCACGCAGGGTGCGACCGCCTGGCGACCACACACAGGCGGCCGGCGCGTGGCTACATTGCACGCCCCGGGCACACGACTGACCTATGCGGAGGCGTGATAGGATGCCCTGCTCGGCGGGTGGGGCGCAGCACGGACGCTTCGCTATGAGCGCCGGCGGGGCGAGAGTCCGGGTCGAGCTCTCGACACGACATCCGCTCATCACGCCGGGGATTGCGCGGACCCACGCTGACCGCTCGATCGCGCGCCAACCCGCCGAGCTCTTCGAAATGACGACTCTGCGCCGGTCCCGCCGCCGGAGGCGCGCTCGGGCCGCGCAGTGCCGCTCTCAACATCACGCGCGGCCGCCGCCCGCGGCTCCCGCGGGGTAGGTGCCTGAAGGCCGTCGTGTCCGGCGGACCGGTGTGTACGCGCGGCGCAGGCTCATCCCGCAAGACACCTCGTTACATAGCGGAGCGCGGAGGCGCGCTCATCGTCGTCTTCGGCCTCTCCGATCGAGCCTTTCCGAGAGAGCTCAGCCTTCGGCCCCGGCGCTCGCGAGCGCGAGTCCGCGCGTCCGCGCGTCCACCCTGGGGGCACGTCCTCTACGACATTGGCGCCTGCTCCAATGGGCTGAGGACGAGGCGGGGAGCCGGCCGGCTCCGCCTCGACTTCTTCAAACGCCTTCCTGTCCATATCTACGACGCCCAGGATCCACCCCGCCCCCGCTCGAGCTCCGCCCGACCGGCGGCCGAGATTGACCAGCCGCCGACAATCGGTTGACACGCGCTTCGGCCGCGGAGAAGGATGCGCGCATGTCACTGGTGCGCGTGCTCGAGCCAGAGGTCATGGATACCGACGAGGACGCGCGGGCCTACGACAGCATGGACCACGCCGCCGTGAACGCGGCGTTCTGCGACGCGCTCCTCTCCCACAACCCCGGTCTCGCATACGCCCTCGACGTCGGCACAGGGACGTGCCTGTTGCCCATCGAGCTTTGCAGGCGCGCCCCCGCCGCGCGGATCAAGGCGATCGATCTCTCCGCGGCGATGCTCGATCTCGGGCGCCGCCATGTCGAGCAGGCCGGGCTCACCGAGGCCATCGCGCTCGCGCTCGTGGATGCCAAGGCGCTGCCCGAACCGGATGAGACATTTTCAGCCGTGCTCTCGAACAGCATCGTCCACCACGTCCCGGAGCCAGCGCAGGTGCTGCGCGAGATGCTCCGCGTCCTCCAGCCCGGCGGGCTCCTGTTCGTGCGGGACCTGGTCCGTCCGGAAGACGAGGCGTCGATCGCCGCCCTCGTCGACACGTACGCGGCGAACGACACCGCGTACCAGCGAGCCCTCTTCGACGCGTCGCTGCGCGCGGCGCTCTCGCTCGACGAGGTGCGTGAGCTGCTGCGCTCGCTCCGGATTCCCCCCGAATGCGCGCAGATGACGAGCGACCGGCACTGGACCCTCGCGTTCCGCAGGGCCTCCTGATCCGAGGGCGCCGCACGCTGGTCCGGGCCGCGGCGCGGGCACGTCAAATCGACGCGACGGCCAGCCCGGCTCGTAATACAAGCGTCCACGTGAACGCCACCGGAACACGAGCTCGCCGGGCGCGCGGCGTTGCCCCCGCGCTCTTCCTGTCCCTCGCCATCGTCCTCGCGGCATGCGAGGAGGGCCCGCCTCGCCCGAGCGAGCCGGAGCGGCCCGCGCCCCCGCCGCCTCAGCCGAGCGCGGGGCTCGCGCCGCCCGCGGCCAGCTCGGCCGCAGCAGAGCCCCCGAGCGCAGGCGCGCCGGGAGACGCGGGCGAGCCGAAGGGCACGCCCGCATGGCAAGGGACATGGGAGGGGCGCTACGACGCCAAGAAAGGCAGCGTCGTGATGCCCCCGAAGGTCAAGGACGCCGCGCGCCAGAAGGACGACGGAAAGCAGGTCACAGGCCCTGGGACGGTGACGCTGACCATCGAGCCGAGCGGTGAGCTGAAGGGCACCGCGAAGGGGGCGCTCGGCGACGCGACGCTCGTGGGAAGGGCCGAGGACGGCATGGTCCGCGCATCGGTCTTCCCCGACGATCCGCGGGCGCCGAACGCGATGACCGGCGTCCTGGTCGGCGAGCTGAAGGAGAACGTCATCCACGGCAGGATCCGGGTGACCGGGCCCGATGCCCTCCTGGTGCGCGAGTCCCCCATCGAGCTGAAGAAGAAATGATCAGCGCAGCCGGGCGAGACGTCGACGCCGGCGTCTCGCACGGCTGGGTCGCGCGTCAGCTCGCCGCGCCGGCTCCTCCCGGCTCGCCTGCTGGCGCGCGGCCCTGCGGCTCCTGCGGCGCAGCCCCGGCCTCTGCCGCTGCGCCGCCGCGCGCGCCGCCGCGACCCGCCTCCGCCCGCCGCTCCTCGCGCTGGCGCGCCACCTCGGCGTCCCGTTGCTCGTACGCCACGATGATCCGCTGCACGAGCGGGTGGCGCACGACGTCGACCTCGGTGAACGAGCAGATCGCAATCCCCTCGATCCCCGCGAGCAGCTCGCGCGCCTCCGCAAGGCCGCTGCGCGCGCCGTGCGGGAGATCGACCTGCGTGACGTCGCCCGTCACCACGGCGCGGGAGGCGTAGCCGAGGCGGGTGAGGAACATGCGCATCTGGTCGCTCGTCGCGTTCTGCGCCTCGTCGAGGATGACGAAGCAATCGTTGAGCGTGCGGCCGCGCATGAAGGCCAGCGGCGCGACCTCGATCTGACCGCGCGTCACGAGGCCTTGCGCCTTGTCCGCATCCATCATGTCATGGAGCGCGTCGTAGAGCGGGCGCAGGTAAGGATTCACCTTCTCGGCGAGATCGCCGGGGAGGAAGCCGAGCCGCTCTCCCGCCTCGACGGCAGGACGGGTCAGGATGATCCGCTTCACGCGGCGCTCGAGCAGCGCGTGCACCGCCATGGCCATCGCGAGGTAGGTCTTGCCCGTCCCCGCCGGCCCGATGCCGAACGTCATGTCGTGCGATCGGATCGCCTGGATGTAGCGCTTCTGCGCCAGCCCCTTCGCCGAGATAGGCCGGCGGCGCGCCGAGATGAGGACGACGTCCTCGAACAGCTCCCGCAAGGTCATCCCCGGGTCGTCCCGGAGCGCCTGCACTCCGCGCACGTAGTCCTGGGGATCGAGGACCACGCCGCTCCTCAACATCTGCGCGGCCTCTGCCAGGCACCGCTCGGCGAGCGCGACCTTGTCGGCGTCCCCGGCGAGCCGGATCGTGTTGCCTCGAACGCCCGACTCGATGCCAAGAGTGCGCGCGATGAGCTTGAGATGCTCGTTCCCCGGCCCGGCGAGGGCCACCAAGGTGCTGTTGTCGAGCACCTCGACATCCGCCGTGATCCGCACGCTGGTCGTCATCCCGTGATCCTTCCCTGCCTCTGCCCCGGCGCTCCGTCGCCGGCACGTGCCGCCACTCCATGAGCAGGACCTTGACGCGGCTCACCTCTCGCTCGAATGTCGCGCTCGCTCGCCGTATGGCTTACACAGAATCGTAACGTCCTGGTCATAATTTCGCGTCGCAGTGCATGCGAGATCCGGCGAGCGGGCGAGCCGCACACAGGGAGAACTGCATGAGGTTAGCTACATCGGCGCTGCTGGGCATGACTGTTACGCTGTCGGGCCTTTCGGCGCTAGCACAGCCTGGACCCCAGGGCCCAGCGCAACCTGCCCCGCCGCCGCCTCCAGCCGCTGCCCCGGCGGCTCCTGCCGGCGCGGTTCCGCCCGCTGCCGCTGCCGCTCCGACGCCCGCACCGCCGCCCGACGCAGCGCCGCCCGCAGAGGAGCTGCCGCCGCCCCCGCCCCCTGGAGCGGCGCCGACCGCCGCGCCGCCGCCTCCTCCGCCTGCGCAGGTGTTCGCGCCGACCGCCGGTGTCGCCATCGTGAAAGAAGAGCGGCAGCCGCTCGCCGGCTGGCACGGCGGCTTCTTCCTCCGGGACGCGAACGACACCTTTCGGCTCTACCCGAAGGGCAGGCTGAACTTCGACTTCGCCAGCAGCTTCGGCGCCGGCGTGTCGGATGTGTCGGCGGCGGGCGGCGGGAGCGCGCTCAAGCCGCGCCTCTTCATCCGCCGCGCGCGGCTCGAGGTGGCCGGCGAGTTCCTGAAGAGGTTTTCCTTCGATCTCGACGTCGACTTCGGCGGCCAGGGGCTCGCGAACGCCAACGGCCGGACCGAGAACGCCGCCGCCGCGGCCGGGCAAACGCCGACGGCCGAGAGCGCGCGCTTCGCGCCCGTCGAGAGCACCACCGCGAACGCCGTGCTCGCCGACGCCTGGATCAACTACTCGGTCATGCCCGCGCTCAACTTCCTGTTCGGGCAACACCAGGCGTTCTTCTCGATGGATAACCAGACGAGCGACAACAGCACGACGTTCATGGAGCGCAACATCGCGACCCGGAGCTTCGCCTACCCCGAGGGCAAGGACATCGGCCTGACGATCTGGGGCGACGTCGCCGACAGGATGGTCGTCTACGGCGTCAGCGTGGTCGGCGGCGACGGGCAGAACCGGCCGGGCGTCGACAGCCAGTTCGATTTCATCGGCCGCGTGGTCGCGCGCCCGTTCGCCAGCGACAAGAAGGGGCTGCTCGCGAAGGCGCAGATCGGCGTCAGCGCGCGCTACGGCGACCGCGATCAGGAGTACGTGGGCTACGACCATGCGCCCATCAGGACGGCGCAGGGCTACACGCTCTGGGGCGCCGGCTACACGGACTCGCTGAAGCGCCCGATCCACGTCATCCCGTCGGCCTCGCAGGCCGCGATCGGCGGCGAGCTCCGGCTGCCCATCAAGATGGTCGAGCTCCGGGCCGAGGCGTACTACGTCGCGAACGAGACGCGCGAGGCGGTGGAGGGCTTTCAGCTCACCAACACCGAACGGCTCGGGCAGGTGAAGGGTCTCGGCTGGTACGTGCAGCTCTCGGCGTGGCCGGTCGGCGACGCCTTCGTCAGCGGCGATCCAGGGTTCAGCCCGCGCCCCACGAAGATCGATCTGTCGAAGGAGATCGAGAAGCCGAAGTCGGGGCTCGAGGTGGCGGCGCTCGTCGCGGGGATCAACGCGACGTACGACGGCGCGTCCCGCGGGGGTGCGTACGACGAGAATACGCCGGGCGCCGAGGGAGGGCCGGGCACCGACCTCGACGTCATGCAGATCGGCCTCGCCGCGAACTACTGGTACACGAAAAACATACGGCTCGGCGTGAATTACAGCGCCTACCTGACGCCCGGCAGCGGCTCCAGCGAGAACCTCCTCCGGGTGCCCGGCAATACGGTGACGCCCGCCGATCCGGACGCGCACGCGCTGCACGAGCTCGGCGCCAGGCTCAGCATGTCGTTCTGACGCGCCCCGTCCCGCCGCGGCCGGCGTCCCGGCCGCGCCCCTCATCCGCCCCTCATCCTTTTGCCCTCCAACGATCCGCGCCGCGGGCGCTCCGCGCGGCGCGCCGGCAGCGCGGGAGCCCCGCCGGCGAGGTCGCGCGCCTCAATTTTGGCCCAGGACAGCGCGGCGGGGTACCCGTCGGGCCATGCGCGACATGCGTCAGTGGATCGCCGTCGGTGCAGCCGTGGGGCTCGTGGCCGTGACCCTCCCCATGCTGCGCGAGCACGACGTCCAGCTCGGGGGGCTGCTCGCCAAGAAGACGACCGCCGGGGGCCCGACGATCACGCGGACGGTGACGCCGCCGCCGCTCACGGACCTCGATCTGACGCGCATCGACGACCGGAGGACCCCGCCCACGGCGCCGGCGCACGGCGACCGCGTCGCGGAGCTGACCATCGACCCGATGTACCAGCGGGCGGCGATCGGCTTCCTGCGGGCAGGCCAGGTCCCGGAGGGCGCGGTCGTCATGACCGATATCCGCACCGGGAAGGTGCTGGTCTGGGCGAGCTACGTGAACGAGGGGGCGATGCACGACGTCGCTGCAGAGGCCACCGCGCCGTCGGCGAGCGTCTTCAAGGTCGTGACCGGCACCGCCCTCGTCGAGGCGGGCCTGAGCCCGAACACCAAGCAGTGTTATTCGGGCGGCGAGCACTCGATCCGGCCGGCGGACATGGTCGACAACAAGCGCCGCGACAAGTACTGCGCGACGCTCGCGCAGGCGATGGGCCGGAGCATCAACACGGTGTTCGCGCGGCTCGCCGCGAAGAACCTCGACCACGAGAAGCTCGGCGCCGTGGCCGAGAAGCTCGGCTGGGGTCAGGACACGCCGTTCGACGTGAAGGTCGCGACGAGCACGATCTCGCTCCCGGAAGACGATCTCGGCTTCGCGCGGACCGCGGCGGGCTTCTGGAACACGACGCTGTCGCCGTTCCAGGGGGCGAACCTGGCGACCACGCTCGCCAATGGCGGCGAGATGATCCGGCTCCACGTCGTGTCGAGCGTCAAGGACGAGATCGGCGACATCTACAAGGGCCCGAGCGAGCGCCAGGTGCTCAAGCGGGTGATGGACGAGAGCACGGCCAACGCGGTGACCGCGATGATGGAGGCGACGGTGGATAACGGCACGAGCTACCGTTCGTTCCATGATCGCAACGGCCGCCCCTACCTCCCGGATATCCGCGTCGCGGGCAAGACGGGGACGCTCACGAAGCCGACGCCCGAGGGGCCCTTCTACACCTGGTTCGTCGGGTTCGCGCCGAGCCGCAAGCCCGAGGTCGCCATCTCCGTGATGGTCGCCAACGGCGCCAAATGGCGGGTGAAGGCGACGAACGTCGCCTGCGACATGCTCCGCACCTACTTCGCCGACAAGGGCGCGCCCGGCGTGAGCGATCCGAACAACCGGACAGGCACGACAGCCCACCGCCGCTGACGCGGGGCCGACGAGCCGCCGAGCCGCGGCGCGCCAGGCCGATCGCGGCGCCGCGCTGCGCAGATGCACCTGAACGCGGCACCGTGCCCCCGGCGAGGTCCCCTGGGGCCCGACGACGCCAGCGCATTGTCGGCCCGTCAGGAAGACCACCGCGCAACCTTCACGAGGCCCCCATAAGGCCGAAATCGTTCGATTCCGCCCTCACCAGGATCCGGCGATGACGGTGCGTCACGGACCGGTGTGCCTGCCTGGTGGCCGACAGGTGTGCAGGCTCATCGTAAACGCCGCGGCGGCGATCGATTCATGGAAACTTTCCGCCCGGGGGGGCGACCCCTCCCGCCGGCTCGCCGTCCGCGGCGCGAAGGTCCGGACCGCTCCGATGCAGCCGGACACCCTGGGCCAGGGTGGGACCTAGTTGCGAGAGGTGCTGCTTGTGCAGCTTGTGCTCGGCCGAGATCCGCGTGCTAGCATCTCTGTTGTGCAGGTTGTGCTCCGCAAGCTCGGCCGGGGATCACGCGCAGTCGTTGGCCGGCTCGTCCGTGCACCACGGAAAGGCTCGGTCATCGTCATCGAGTTCTCCGACGGAATGCATGAATATGTCACGACGCCGGTCAAGCGCGTGTTGCGCCTCGCCGGGCGCGAAGTCTTCTACATAGAGACCGTGAACTCCCGGTACCGCCTCGAGGTGCGCGGCCGCGAAGTCGCGCTGGACGGCGCGGTCGGCGGCTGAGCCCTGCCAGGTGCGGCCCAGGCGGCGCGGATCCTCCGGCTCCTTCACGCCTCTGATGTGACCACGCGCCTCTGACGTGACCGCGCGGCGAGGCGGAGGTCAACGCCTCACGGCGGCGCGATGCACTGCACACTCGTCTAGCACGAGAACTGCATCTCCGCGCGCATTGCCCCTTGCGCTTCCATTCGCTCTTGGGCACAGTCCCGCTCCCTTTGAGGGGCCCCGCGGTAGGCCATCCACCGGTGCAGGATGGGGCTCGCCTGGCGAGCTGTCGTCATGATGCCGCGCCCCCGACCGTGAGGAGATTGAAGCAGATGGGCAAGCGCGATCGCCGCCAGTCGATGAAGATGAGGCGCCGCAAGGCGCAGGCTGCCAAGAAGGAGCGCGCCAAGCGCAGCAAGCTGGCGAAGGCCCCGGCGGAGGTCGCTGGCAAGGCCAAGAAGCCCCGCGCTCCCAAGAGCGCCGCTCCTGCGAGCCCTTCGCCGGCTGCTTGATGGGGTGCGAGGCGCGGTCGGTCGGCCGCGCACCACGCGCCACCCGTCGCATCGCCGCGCTGTTGCGATCCCGTCGCTCACCCAGGCCTCGCACGCCGGCGTTGTGCTCGGCCCGGCGCGCCCCCCGGCGCGCGGCCGCACACCTCGCCAGCGGCGGCGCTCACTCGTCGCGAATCACACGCGTGTGGAGGCTCAGGCCGGGCTGCCGACCCATGTCGGCCGCGCTCGCCGAATCGCCAGCCCCATTCTGCGTGGGCTCGGGCTCCTTGGGCGGGGGCTCGCCGAGGAGCCCCGTGTCGCCCTCCCTTCGCTCCTCGCCGATGAGCTCCCAATGGCCCCGCTCGTCGCGCCAGCGCTGCGCGATCCGGGTGCTGCGGACCGTGGCCTCGTCGTTCCGCAGCCAGAGGACGTCGAGGTAGACCTCGGCTTCCTCGCGCTGGGTCATCTCGAAGCCGCCGAACTCGACGTCGACGACCCGGAGGCGGGTGCCCCACCCGGCGTGACGATTCATGAAATCCTGGCGCGCGTTCGAGCCGACGCGCTCGAGCGCGACATCCATGCGGCCGAACCGGGCAGCCGTGTTCATCTCGAGCGCCGCTTCGGTGAGGCGCTGGGACGTGCTCGGGGCGATGCCGCAGCCGGCGAGGGGCAAGAGGCTCAGGGCGAGGAGGATGCGGCGCATGCCGAGCACCCTGGGCGAAGGGGTCGGCGCGGGCAAAATTTCCAGCAGGCGCGCGGCGCTCAGAACGAGTTCGTCGCGACGAAGTAGAGCTGACCGCCGGGGATCGCGAGATCGCTCAGGCCATAGGCGTACCCGAAGCGCAGCTGCGAGGAGAGGACGTACCCGAGGCTCAAGCTCAGCCACAGCTCGCCGCCGACCGAGGCGTGCAGCTGGGGCGAGTAGAGCAGGCTCTTCCGCGTGAAGAGGGCGAGGTCGTCCATCTCGAAGCGGTTGAATGCGCCGCCGTGGTCGAGGAAGAGGCTCGCGTCGACGCGGCGCAGGTAGATCGGCAGCGTCACGAGGCCGCGGTCGGGTTGCAGGACGGGCACGCGGTACTCGAACGTCTGCGAGAAATAGGAGCGGCCGAACATCGCGCCCGGCGCGTAGCCGCGGAGCGTGAACGAGCTATTCGTGACCCCGGTGAGCAAGGTGTCGACGAGGGTGAGGTTCTCGAGATCGTACCCGCCCACGCCATAGCTGGCGCCCCGGGGGAAGTTGCCGCCAGACACCGCCCCGGCGACGCGATACGCGAGGGTGTGATCGCCTGGCCAGGGCATGGCGACGTAGGCGGTGAGGCCCGTCGAGAACGCGTAGGTCGTATAGCTGCTGCCCGTCTCCGGGCCGGCGTAATCGAGGCCAGCGCTCAGCGACACCCCGCGCGGCGCGCCGGCGGCGTCGAGCGAGCCCTCGGCGTTCGAGAATGCGTAGCCGAGGTGCGCGAGGTTCAGCGTGCCCCGCGGCGGGAGGATGGTCCGGGGCGCGTACGGGTCGAGCTTGTCGCCGATGGGGAGCTGCCCCTTGAACGCGGCGCTGCCGAACGACGCGCTCAGGGTGTGCCGCGAGAACTCGCCGCGGATCGGATAGCTGATGCCGGAGGAGATCCCGATCGTTCGCTCGTCGTAGACGACGTTTCGGCCGTTGAGGCGGTAGCCGCCGCGCGGCGAGATGTTGTGGTACACGCGGACGCCGAGATCGACAGGCAGCCGGCCGTAGTTGTACCCGAGCAGGACGTTCGGGGCCGGCGCGTCCGGCTGCACGGTGAGCTCGCCGAAGATCGTGTGGCGACCGACGATGTCGGTGCCGGTCACGCTCACCGTGAGCGCGTTCGAGCCATAGCTCCCGGGCGCGTAGTCGAGCGTGATCGCGCGCGGCGCGAGCGTGGGAAGCGGGTTGTAAGGGACGCGCTCGAGCCGCGCCGCCGAAGGCTCGGCGGCGGGATCGGGGCGATCGCCCGGGGGCGGCGGCGCCGGGAGGAAGCGCGCCGGATCGAGCGGCATGGCGAAGAGGTCGTGGCCCCGGGAGGTATATCCAACATAGACAAGCGTCTTGCCATCGGGGCTGATCGCCGGGTGCAAGGCGCCGAGTCTCACGTTCGTGACCTGGCGCAGCGCGCCGGACGAGACGTCGTAGGCGTAGACGTTGTGGATGCCGGTGCGATCGGAGGTGAAATAGAGCGTCTCGCCGTCGGGCGACCAGACGGGGTTCATGTCGGTCGCGCGATCGCGGGTCACCTGTCGGAAGCCGCCGGTGGCGACGTCCACCACGCGGATGTCGCGATAGCCGCCCGCGGTCCAGACGCTGTACGCGAGGCGCTTGCCGTCGGGCGAGAACGACGGGGAGTAGGCCTGCTCGAAGCGGGCGCTCGGGACGAGATCGCGCCGCTCGGACAGGGCGCCATCCCTGGAGAGCCGCGCGATCTCCAGGTAGCGGGTGCCCTTGCTGTTGAGGGAGAAGGCGACGAGATCTCCGGTCGGGCTCACGTCCGGGGCCGCGGATCGGAGGCCGTGCGTCAACCGGCGCCGCCATGGCTCGTCGCCGTCGGGCGCCGCCTCGCCGCGCGGGAGCATGACCAGATCGTTTCGGTAGTAGTGGTTGCGCCACGGCAGGAGCGCCGTGAAGACGAGGTCACCCGCCGGCGTGAACGCCGGTCGCGAGGGCGCGTTGGTGCGCGCGACCAGCGCTTCGTGGCGCTCGCTCCCGGGCGCGGGCGCGGCGAGGGAGACGCGGTAGATGCCGGGGCGCTCCCTGCCGTCGTCGCGGAAGTAGACGATCTCGTCTGCAGCGGTCCGGCGCGCGGCCGGCGGGACGAACCGCGGGTAGAGCACGTTGCGCCCGTGGTAGGTGAGGCGCGCGCCCTCGCGGAGCCCGCGCGCCTCGACGGCCGCCATCTGCTCTCGGTAGAGCCGGCGGAGGTGGTCCTTCCAGCCCTCGTACAGCTCGACGTAGGTCCTGCCGGTCACGCGGCGGATGGCGCGGTTGATCCCCCACGGGAGGAGCGACGCCCCGTAGTCGGCGGAGACGGCGCGCATCGTGTTGGGCCCGTAGACGTCGATGATCCAGCCCAGGAACCTCGATCCGTAGAGATACCAGAGGTTGCCCTGCGGCCAGCGGTACGCGGAGCTCGAGATCTGATCGAGCCGCGCGATGTTGTCCTCGAGCACGTCGGCGCGCAGGTACATGTCGAACATGCTCGAGCGCATCCGGCCACCACTCGAGTGGTGGCTCTCGCTCACCACGGCGAGCCCCTCGATGATCCACCGCGGCTGCACCTGGTTCGGCGAGAACGTCTTGCCCACGATCGCGTTCAGGATCGCCGGGATCCCCGAGGTGTTATCGATGTGCGCGATGTGCGTGAACTCGTGCGTGAGGAGATCGAGGTACCAGTCGTCGTAGTCGCCGAGCGTCGACAGGTCGTCCGGACCGGATGCGAGGAGGTGGATCGAGTTGTAGGGGAGCGTGCCGGCCGACCCGTTCGCTATCTCGGAGTCGTCGGTGATCAGGATCTCCGTGCGGCCCTGCGGGGCGTAGCCGAGCGCATCCTCGACGCGCCCGTAGATCGTCTCGGCGAGCGAGGCGATGCGCGCCGCGATGGGCCCGAGGCCCTGCGGATGGTGCACGCGGAAGTGGGCGGTCTCGAACGTCCAGAAGGCGAGATCGGGATCGCCCGTCGCCCGGGCCGGCCGCGGCGCGAGGAGAAGCAGCGCCGCGAGGGCGACGGCAGAGAGGACGGACGCTGCGCGGTGGAGCGGCCGGCTCGCTCGCGAGCCGGCGCGCGCGGAAGAAGAGTTCACCACGATCGAGGCGGCGTGGCGACCTCAGAGGTCGTCGTAGAAGAGCGGCTCCCTGTTGCGCGTGAACCGGGACACGAGCTGCCGGCCTTCCGCCGAGATCTGCGTGATCCGGGCGCCGAAGCCTGGCTCGGCCGAATCCCTCGAGCCGCCGGCCTCGCGCGTCCACCGGACCGCGGCCTGCGCGGTGAACTCGTAGTTGCCCGGCAGGCGGACACGCAGGGTCACGACGGAGCCCGTCGGCGGGATCTTGTAGGTCGCGACGAAGATGCCCCCGTGCTCGATGACGTCGTTGCCTGCCAGTCCCTTGTAAAAATTCGACGGCGTCAGAGCGCCGAGCTCGACATCGACGACCGCCGCGTGCGCGCGGTGGTCGACGGGCTGCGGCACGGCCTGGGGCGGCGGAGCGCCGCGTGGGTCCGCGGCCGGGTGCGACGCGGCGGGGTAAGCGGGCGCTGGCGCACGCCGCGGCTGCTGCGGCGAGGGGAGCGTGTGCTGGACGGGCGCAGACACGGCCACCGCGGGCACAGGCGCGACCGGCGCGGGCGCGGCCACCGCTGCAGGTGCATGCGCTACCTGCGCGGGCGCGGCCACCGCTACAGGCGCAGGCGCGATCGGCGCTGGCGCGGCCACCGCTACAGGCGCTGGCGCGACCACCGCTACAGGCGCTGGCGCTACCTGCGCAGGCGCGGCCGCCGCCACGGGCGCACGCGCCTGCGCGGAGGCGCCGGCGGCCTGCGCCCTGCTCAGCGCGTTGACCTTGCTCAGCGAGGAGGCGACGTGCTCCATCAGCACGTCCACCACCGGATCGGCCGCGGTGATCCTCTGCAGGCGGTTCAGGACGTCGCGCACATGGCCGAGCGCGATCTCGCTGCCGTCGAGGGCCTGACCCCCGGAGCGCTCGATGCGGTGCATGACGCCCATCGCCTGCGCTATCGGCTCGGCGAGCGCCTCGATCTCAGGCGACACCCCCCCGTTCGACTGGAGCGCATTGAGCGCCGCGGCGAGCAGTTCGCGGGCGCTTTTCGCAAGCTGCGCGGGTTCCGACATGAATCCTCCGAAGGGCGCATCCTACGCGGTCGCGCGCGCATAGGTTCAGGATTCGATGGCCGCGAGCCGGCCAGGCGACCCCGCCGGCGACGCGGCCGGCCGCCAAGCGCCCCCTGCCGGCGGTCACCCGCGCGACGCCCCCGACGCCACGAGGGCCGCGAGCTCATCCACCGACGCCGGCTCTCCGTCGATCTCCCCCTCCAGCAGCGCGACGGCCGTGTCGCCGGTCCGCACCAGGACCACCCCGCCCTCGACCACCGCCTCGCCGGGCGCGAGCGCTTCGGGGAAGCTCGCCGCCGGCGCGGCCCGCAGGACGATGACGCAGGCGCCCTCGATCTCGGTCCACGCGCCCGGCGCCGGCGCGAGGGCGCGGACGTGCCGGAGGACGCGCTCCGTCGGCCAGGACCAGCAGATGGCGCACGCCTCGTCGTCCGGCGCAGGCGCCTGCGTCGCGAGCGCCGGATCCTGCGCGACGCCCGCCACCTCCTCGCCGCGCGCGAACCGGCCGACCGTGCGCCGCAGGACCCGTAGGCTCGGCCGGTCGAGCGCCCGGGCGAGCTGCCACGCGGTCCACCCCGGATCGATGGGGAGCCTCTCCTGCTCCAGGATCTCGCCGGTGTCGTACTCCGCCGCGATCCGGTGCGCCGTGACGCCGCTCTCGGCGTCCCCCGAGGCGATCGCCCAGTACGTTGGGTCCGGCCCGCGATGACGGGGGAGCAGCGAGGGGTGCACGCCGATCCCGCCGAGCCGCGCCGCCCTCACGAGCGACATCGGCAGGCGCGTGGTCCAGAACCAGCTCACCAGGAGATCGGGCGCGAGCGCCTCGACGCGCGACGCGAGCTCCGGGCGATCGACGTCGGGGCGCAGCAGGAGGCGCGAGCCGAAGAGCCGGCGGGCCCGGCGGAGCCCCACCGCGTCGGCGCGGCTGATCGCGGCGAGGGCGATCTCGTGACCGTCGCCGTGGAGCAGCAACGCCGCCAGCGGGAGGCCAAAAAAGGCGACCCGCAGAGGGCGCTCGCCCGAGCGTCGGCCGAAAAGTTTTCCGTGTGCGAGCAGGCTGATAGGTGAAGGCTCCGATGGCGGCGCCCCCTCTGCAAGGCTCATTTCGTCCGGCGCTCCGGCCCGGCCACCGCTACGACGCGTCCGCCGCGCGCCGGCCGATCCTCGTCTTCGAGGACGTCTACAAGTCGTACCGCGCCGATCAGCCGGTGCTGCGCGGGATGTCGCTCTCGATCGAGCGCGGCGAGTTCGTGTTCATCACGGGCCCGAGCGGCTCGGGCAAGAGCACGCTCCTCCGCCTCGTGCACCGCACCGAGCGCGTCGACGATGGCCGGATCCTCTTCCTCGGCCGGGACATCGCGCGCCTGACCGACGCGTCGATCCCCGCGCTCCGGCGCAACATCGGCTTCGTCTTCCAGGATTTCAAGCTGGTCCCGAGCTGGACCGTGTTCGACAACGTGGCCATCACGCTGGAGGTGCTCGGCCTCCCGTCGCGCCTGCTCCGGACCCGGGTCGGCGAGGCGCTCGAGCGCGTCGGCCTGGCGGGGCGCGGCGGCGACCGAGCGCAGGTGCTGAGCGGCGGCGAGCAGCAGCGCGTCTCGATCGCGCGGGCGATCGTCGGGGAGCCGACGCTGATCCTCGCGGACGAGCCGACGGGCAACCTCGACCCGCAGCTCGCGATCGATCTGCTCGGGCTGTTCGAGGACATCCACGAGACCGGCACGACCGTGCTGTTCGCGACGCACGATCGGACGCTGCTCGACGTGCGCCCCCGGCGCGTGGTCGTGCTCGACGACGGGAAGGCGACCGACGTACCGCACGGCCTCGGGTCCGGCGGCGAGCTCGCGGACGGCGACGAGGACGAGATGGACAGCGGCGTGCGCGGCGCGGCGTAGCGCCGAGGGCTCCGCCTCACCAGACGGATAGAGGGAACCGGATGCAGACCAGCGAGCGTGACGATCGGCGGAGATGGCTTCGCACCTGGCGGGCAGGGAGGAGCGATTGGCGGCTGCAGGCGCTGTCGATCTTCTCGCTCGCGGTCGCGTTCGTCTGCCTTGCGTCGGCCCTCCTCGTGGTCACGAACCTCATGGCGGTGCGCGATCGCTGGTCGCGCGCCGGCCGCGCCACGGTCTACCTGCGCGACAGCGCGACCGAGGCGCAGACCGCGGAGCTCACCCGCGCGCTGGAGGGCACCGAGGGCGTCAAGAAGGTGCGGCTCGTGACGAGCGCCGAGGCGCGCCGCGAGGTGGTGCACGACGACGGCGACAAGGCCCTCGCCGCGCTCCCGCCGAGCGCGTTCCCCGCGTCGCTCGAGGTCGGCTTCACCGAGGAGGTCTCCGACGAGGCGCTCGCCTCGATGACGGTGAAGCTGCGCGCCCTGCCGGCCGTGGACACGGTGGAGACGTACCAGCGCTGGACGGAGCGGCTGTCGTCCCTCCTCAGCGGCGGCGTCGCCGCGAGCGCGTGCCTCGCCGCGATCGTCCTCTGCGCCGTCGTGAGCGTCATCGGCTCGACGATGCGCTTGCTCCTGCATCGCCGGAAGATCGAGGTCGAGGTGCTGAAGCTGGTCGGCGCGACCGACGGCTTCGTGCGCCGGCCGTTCATCGTCGAGGGCGCCACGCAGGGCGCCGCGGGCGCGGCCGGCGCGCTGCTCGTGCTGGGCGCCCTGTTCATGATGGTGCGCGGCCGCTTCGATCACGAGCTCGCCAACCTGCTCGGCGTCTCGCCGTCGTTCCTCCCCTGGGAGGTCGCGTTCGGGATGGTCACCCTCGGGGCCGCGCTCGGCGCCACGACCGCGCTGCTCACGCTGCGCAAGATGGTGGCCGTGTGAGGCGCCGCATCCGGCTCGCGCCGCTCGCGCTGGCGCTCCTGACCGGCGCCGCGACGAGCGGCGCCGAGGTGCCGGCGCCGGGCGCCCCGGCGCCCACGTCCGCCTGGGCGGCCAGGGCCCCGGCCCCGGCGGCGCGCCCGGGCTCCGCGCTGGCCGAGAACGATCTCGATCGCCTGCTCGCCAAGCTCGACGCCGAGGAGAAGGCGCTGCGCGCGGAGCTCGACGCGATCGGCCCCGCGCTGGAGCTCACCCGCCGGCGGATGATCGCGCGCGGGCGGGCGTACTACCGCCACGTCCGCGCCGGCTTCCTCCCGGTGGGCGGCGGGTTCGACGCGCTGGTGGACCACGCGGCCCGCGTGGAGCGCACCCGGCTCGCCCTCGAGCGCGATCTCGCCCGCGAGGCGGAGCTGACCCGGCGCAGCGCCGAGCTCGCGGACCGGCTCACGCACCTCGGAGCGGAGCGCGCGCCCCTCGAGGTGCACCGCGAGGCGATGAACCGCGCCCGGGTCGCGCTGGCCCAGGAGGAGGAGCGCCGCGCCGCGTTCTCGCGCGCGTTCGAGACGAGCGTGCGCCCCGACTACCTCGCGATCTACGGCGCGGACACCGGGCCCGCCGAGCTCGATCGCCGCGCCGGCTTCCGCTCGCTCATGGGGCGGCTCCCCTTCCCGATCGCCGGTCGCGCGGAGGTGCGCAAGGTGTCGCGCCGCGGCGTCGGCGGCCCCGGCGTCGAGCTCACCGCGCTGGACGGCGCGCCGGTCCGCAGCGTGGCCGCGGGGCGGGTGGCCTTCGCCGACACGTACGCGGACTACGGGCTCACCGTGATCGTCGATCACGGCGAGCGCCTCTACTCGGTGTACGCGAACCTCGGCGCCGCGGACGTGCGCGCCGGCGATCAGCTCCAGGGCGGGGCGCGGGTGGGCACGGTCGCGAGCGGATCGAACGGCGCGAAGCTCTACTTCGAGCTGAGGCGCGGCGCCGAGGTGATCGACCCGGGTCCCTGGTTCGGGATGTAGCGGCGCGAGCCCGCGGCGCGCCGCCGCGAGGCGCGCCCGCGCGACGCGCGAAGTGTGCTAAGGCGGCCCCGTGAATCGCCCTGACGGCCGCGCCCTCGATGTTCACCGCCCCGTGGAGATGATCCTCGGGTTCCACCGCAACGCAGAGGGATCCGTCCTCTACCGCGCCGGGAGGACGGTCGTGCTCTGCACGGCCTCGGTCGAGCCCACCGTGCCCACCTGGATGATGGGCAAGGGCGCGGGCTGGCTCACGGCCGAGTACCAGATGCACCCGCGATCGAGCCCGGCCCGCAGGGAGCCGCGCGACGGGCGGGGCAAGGCCCCGAGCGGGCGCACGCAGGAGATCCAGCGGCTCATCGGCCGCGCGCTCCGGGCGGCGATCGATCTCAAGCATCTCGGCGAGCAGACGATCGCGATCGACTGCGACGTCCTCGAGGCGGACGGGGGCACGAGGACCGCGTCGATCACCGCGGGCTTCGTGGCGCTCGCGCTGGCGCTCGACCGGATGCGCGCGGCCGGATCGCTCGAGGCGCCGGTGCTCCGCGATCAGGTGGCGGCGATCAGCGTGGGCCACCTCCCGGGCGGGCTCGCGCTCGACCTCGTCTACACCGAGGACAGCTCGGCGCGCGTCGACATGAACGTCGTGGCGACGGCGGTCGGCTCGATCGTCGAGGTCCAGGCGACGGCCGAGGACGAGGCCATCCCCCGGGCGGAGCTCGATCGCATGACCGACCTCGCGCTCGCGGGCGTGGCGTCGCTCGCGAGCGCGCAGCACCGGGCGCTGTCGAGCGCCGGCGTCGACCTCTCCGCGCTCTTCCAGACGGATCGCTGGAGGGTCGCGTGAGCCGAGAGCCGCTGCGCCTGCTCGCCGCGACCTCCAACCGAGGAAAGCTCGTGGAGCTGCGCTCGCTGCTCTCCGATCTCCCGATCGAGGTGCTCTCGCTGGCGGAGGTGCTGCCGGGCGCGCCGCCGGTGGTCGAGGACGGCGCGACGTTCCTGGACAACGCGCTCCTCAAGGTGCGCGCCGGGGCGCTCCGATCGGCGATGGTGACGCTCGCCGAGGACTCGGGGCTCGAGGTGGACGCGCTCGACGGACGACCGGGCGTCCGGTCCGCCCGCTTCGCGAGGGAGGGCGCGACCGACGCGGAGAACAACGAGGCCCTGCTCGCGGCGCTCGCGGACGTCGCGGACGACCGGCGCCGAGCGCGCTTCCGCTGCGTGATGGTGCTGCTCGATCCGCGATCCGAGGCGCAGCCCATCGTGACCGAAGGGCGCTGCGAGGGGTGGATCGGCAGGCAGCCCAGGGGCGCGGGCGGCTTCGGATATGATCCGCTGTTCGTCGTGGAGGGCTACGGACGGACGATGGCCGAGCTCGGCGAGGCCGAGAAGAACCTCGTGAGCCACCGCGGCAAGGCCGCGCGGGAGATGCGTGCCTCGCTCGAGGCGCTGGTCGCGCGACGGTAAGCGACGGTAAACGGCAAGACGACAGGCGGCGCGCGGTGGGTGCCGATCGAGCGGCGACGCCGGACGGCGGTTGACCCCGTCCGGGACCGCTTGTAATCGCGACCGGAGGCACCCACGTACTGCCCGGTGATCGGATCCCCTGATGAAGCAGGACTGGAAGGCCGTCGGAAGCTACGGGACCGTCGGTCTCGAGGTGGTGCTGTGCATGCTGGTCGGCCTGTTCATCGGCCGCTGGCTCGACGGGAAGCTCGGGACCGATCCGTACCTCTCGGTGCTCTGGTTCTTCTTCGGGCTCGGCGCCGCCGGCAAGGCGGTCTTCCGGGCGTGGAAGGAAATGCAGGCCGTGGCCGAGCGCGAGGAGCGCGAGCAGGGGAACCCTGCGCCGAGGTTCGACGACCGGAAGGCACGGCAGGACGAGCGCGCGCCGGACGACGACCGCCGGACAGGCTCGAGCGGCGAGGTCCGCGATCCCGGCGGCCTGCAGGACGCGAAGGGGAACGATGAGCGCTGAGCGAAGGCCGGGGGCGCCCGGCAGCGACCCGCCGCACGAGGAGCCCGACGCGGAGGAGCGGCCCGGCGTCGGGGACGCCACCATGCGGTCCGTGCTCCGCTGGGTCGCCGGCACGGCCGCGGTCCTGTCCGTGGCCGCGCTGCTCGCGTACGGCGCGCGCGCGGCGCTCGGCGTGTGCATCGGAGGCGCCATCGCGACGGTGAACCTGTACGTCTTCGCGCGCATCGTCGACGCGTTCCTCTCGCGCCGGGGCCACACGGTGTCGTGGACGCTGATCGCGATGATCAAGCTGCTCGGCCTGATGGGCGGCGTGTGGCTCCTCCTGAAGAGCGAGGTGGTCTCGGGCATCGCCTTGATGGTCGGCTATGCCTCGCTCGTCGTCGGCATCACCCTGGGGACGCTGTTCGGACCGAAGCCCCCGGCGGACGGGAGCCCGCCGGGCGCTCACGGCTGAGCTCCCGCCGGAACCGGCCTCCGGGAGCGACCCGCGCGGCGCGAGGCGACTTGGAGCGCTCCAGGGTGCCCACCGTAAACGAGTTGTGGTAGAGGCGAGGCCCCCTCGATCGAGGGCGAACTCCCACAAGGCGCGCCAGCGCTCGCGGCCGTGCCGGCACAGCCGCGCGGCTGCCGGCGCGGCGCATCGACGACGAAAGCCATGCCTGAGCACACAGGGTTCCTCACGTACCTCCTGGCGCAGCTCCCCGGACTCCGGGAGAACGCTCGCAACATCGGCAAGACGTTCATCGGTCACCACACCGTGGACTACCGCGGGACCGAGCCGATCTTCATGAGCCTTCTGATCATGGTGCTGTTCGTGCTCCTCGCCAGCGAGGTCCGCGGCCAGTACCGGCGCCTGAACGAGTCCGTGATCCCGGAGGACAAGCTCACGCTGCGCACGTTCTTCGAGGCGTTCTTCGGCTACTTCTACGGGATGGCCCGGGACGTGATGGGGCCCGCGAACGCGAAGCGGTACTTCCCGCTCATCGGGGGCTCGGCCGCGTTCATCTTCTTCTCGAACGCGTCGGCGCTCATCCCGGGGGTGAACCCGCCGACCTCGAACCTGAACATCACGATCGGGTGCGCGGTCGTGGTGTTCGTCCTGTTCAATTACTACGGGCTGAAGGAGAACGGCTGGAGCTACGTCGCTCACCTCGCCGGGCCGAAGTGGTACCTGGCGCCGCTCATCTTCCCCATCGAGGTCATCTCCACCTGCGTCCGCCCGGTCACGCTCTCGATCCGGCTCATGCTCAACATCGGCGTCGATCACCTCGTGGCGAGCATCTTCCTGGGGCTCGTCGCGCTGTTCGTCCCGGTGCCCCTGATGTTCCTGGCGATCATCGTCATCGTCGTGCAGACGCTGGTGTTCTGCCTGCTGAGCTGCATCTACATCGGGCTCGCGACCGAGAAGGCAGACCACCACTGACCGCTTCGCCTGACCGCCTGGTCAGCCGCCCACCGGCGCCGCGGAGAATGGCGCTGGAGGTGAAGAGAAGGCTAGCCAGCCCTCGAAAATCGGATTAGAGGGGCCCCGCTGTCGATGGGTTGCCCCGCAGCGGTGGTGGATCGCGGAAGCGCGGCCCCTGCCGAGCAGTAGCAGAGGTCCCTGGAGCGATCCCCGGATCTCGATGGGGGACCGCCCCGCGGCCCCCCGACCCAAGCAGATGTTTCGCATGCAGCCCCGCGGGCTGTGTGGCTTGAAAGGAGCAGATTCGGATGTCGCTGAAGAGCAAGCTGTCGCTGTCCGCCGTTGTCGGCACTGCGCTGGTACTGGTTCCCGCTATGGCGCTGGCGCAGGATGGCGCGGCGTCGAACAAGTACGACGCGAACTCGTGGCTCGCCGTCGCTGCCGGATTCGCGATCGGCATCGCTGCCCTCGGCGGCACCATGGGCCAGGGGCGCGCGGCGGCCGCCGCCCTGGAGGGCATCTCGCGGAACCCGGGCGCCGCTGCCCGGATCCAGACCCCGATGATCCTCGGCCTGGCGCTCATCGAGTCGCTCGTGCTCCTCTCCTGGGTCATCGCGTTCTTCCTCCAGGGCAAGATCGCCCCCTGAGCGAGCGCTCGCCGCGCCTCTACCGGGCCCGGCTCCGCTGCTCCTCCCCGCCCCCCCTCCCTGCTACCCCGACGGGCCTCGCGCCTGCCGCTACCTCACGCGCACGACGGTGCCCGGCTCGTGCGCCGTGGGGAGCACGGCCGTCCAGCCGGCGGGGAGCCGGGGCGACGTCCACCAGAACAGCCGCTGCGCATCGAGCGGAGCCAGGTTCACGCAGCCGTGGCTCCGCACCTGGCCGAACGAGCGGTGCCAGAACGCGCCGTGCAGCCCGACGCCCTTCGAGAAGTACTGGACGTAGGGGACGTCCTCCATCCGGTAGTACCGCTCGGCGGCCTCGTCCTCGAGGTTGTCCATGTCCGAGGTGAGCAGCTTGGCCCAGATCCGGAAGGTGCCGGCGGGCGTGGCGCGCTGCGACCCGGGCGCGCCCTTGCCGGTCGAGACGAGCGTCGCGAACACGGGGCGAGGCCCTTCGTAGGCCACCAGCGTCTGCGTCGAGCGCTCGACGTCGATCCAGCGCTCACCCGCCTCGACGTCGACCTCGGGCGGCGGCGCCACCGAGGGGCGCCGGAGATCGCGGGTCGAGATCCACGCCGCGACGTCGCCCTCCGCGATGCGCGCGAGCTTCCCCGAGGCGCCCTGCGCCTCCTCCAGGTAGGGGACCACGTCGAACCGCACCTTGCTCTCCTCGGTCCGCGTGAAGCCCGCCCCCGTCCGCGTGTAGAGCGGAGCCCGCTCCGACACGACCCACGCGGTCGCGATCTGCGCGGCGCCCGGCGCGACCTCCACCCCGTGGAACGCGATCGCGCGCACTGGACCGAGATCTCGCATCGGCAACCAGAAGCCGCTGTTCGTGCGGCCGTACCGGGCGCCTCCCTCGATCCGCTCCTCGACGATCGCCACCGCGAAGCCGGGCTCGAGCTGCGCGTCCGGCGCGTCGATGTCGGCCGCCTCGGCCCGCCGGTAGCCGAAGGTCCCGTCGGGGCCGACGAAGTAGTAGCGGTAAGGCAGCCCATCGGGCATCTCGCGCCACGTCCGCACCAGCGGGCTGATCGGACCCGCGGCGGACAGCTCGACGGCGTCGTCGCAGACCCAGGCCGCGGCGCCCACCTCGAGCCAGCGCCCGAGGCATCCGCCGGCGCGCCTGGCCGCGAAGACGGGCAGCTGCACGTTGCGATCGACGGAGCCGCGCCGGCGCGCGCCCTCGCCGGGGGCGTCGAACAGCGGCTGGTCGCGCTTGAGCACGCGCGCGCTCCTGACCCACGCCGGCAGCGGCGTGTCGCCCGCGGAGACCCACGGCGGCAGCTGCGAAGCGAGGACCGCTCCGCCCCAGATCGCCACGCCCAGGCCGGCCGCCGCGGCGGCGCCGCGCAGCGCGCCCCGGCGCGCTCGTTGCGGCGCGCCGCGCCGCCGTTCCTGCGAGCCGGCCCCGGCGCCTCCACGCTTCGTCATCCTGCGGCGAGATCCTAAGCCTTCGCCTGCGCTCCAGCCAAACTCCCGCCTGCGCGCCCGCGGTCGGCGGGTTCAGCGGTAGGAGAAGCGCACTTCGTGATCGCAGATCCGGAAGAGATCACCCTCGACGATGGCCTTCCGGGCGATGCGCTGGCCGTTGTACTCGACGCCGTTCGTCGAGCCCATGTCGACCATGTAGTACTGGCCGTTCAGGAACTCGACCATGGCGTGCTGGCGCGACACGTTCGGGTCCTTGATCGTCAGGTCGCTCGACTGCTTACCGCGCCCGATGATGAACCGATCCTTGTTCACCACGAACCGTTGCCCCGCGTAGAACGCGGCGAGCGTCGGGCCGACGGGGACCTGATTCGGCATCCCCATGGCCATCGGCGGCGGACCCGGCACGCTGCTGGAGGCCTGCGGCGGAGCGACATACGGCGGCGGCGACAGCGGGGGCGCGAGGGGCGGCGCCACCGGCGGCCCCATGGGCGAGGCGTAACCGGCGGCGTTGCTCAGCGGCGGCGGCGGCCCCGAGCGGCTCACCGAGGCGCCCGGGAGGCTCTGGCGCCCGCCGGGGTTCGTCACCTGCGACGGGAGCGGCGGCGGCGCGCCGAGGCGCGTCACGCTGGTCGGCGGAGGCGGCGGGCCGCCGACGCGACCCGGAATGGGCGGCGGCACGGGCAGGCTGGGCCGCTTGCCGCCCGCGTTGCTGCTGCCGGGGGGAGGCGGGGGCGGCGGCGGCGCGCCCGGACGGACCTGCCCCGGAGGCGGAGGAGGCGGCGTGATCGCCGGGACCGGCGTCGGCCCTGGCCCGACGGGCGCCACGCCGTACTGCGGGGACGGCGCGCCATACGCAGGCGCCGAGGCGCCGTAGGGCATCCCGGCTGCCGGCTGCTGCTGCAAGCCTCCCAGGGGCGGCGCCGAGCCGGACGTCGCCAGCCCGGGCGGCTGGGGCGTCGCGAGGGGAGGAGGCGCGCTGGCCTGATGAGCGTGCGGGACCGCCATGTGCCCGGAGGGGGGCACCGCGTCGCCCCTGGCGGGCGGCGGGAACGGCGTGCGCGGGCTGTAGCTTCGCTGCCGCGCGTACTGCTTCATCGACTCGTTGATGAGGTAGTCGATGGAGCACTCGAGCTCGCGCGCCATCTGCTCGAACGTCTCCCAAAGGACATCGCGACACTGGAACGTCCGTGCGCTTTTCTTGTTCGGATCCGCGCTCATCTCTACCCAACGATAATGGAGGATGAATTGCGCTGGGAAGCCTCCTCCCGGCCTCTTCCCTGCAAGCAACTGACGGCTCTGGGCCGCGCGTGACGCGCGCGGCGGACGAAGAAGCGCGTCACTTCTTCTCGCCCTTCTCGAGCTCCGGCTTCCTGTCCTGCATGGCCGGCTCGATGCAGTACTGAACGAACTCGCCGACGGTCTTCACGTCCCTGAGCTCGCGCTCGGTCGATCCCTCTTTCTGCACCTCGCACGCCCACTTGCAGTCCGGGTCGGCCTCGCAGACCGGCACGCGCGTGGTGTCGCCCTCGAGCGGCTTGACCGCCGGGAGATCGGCCGCCGTGCCGAACGTGAAGTAGTAGGCGATCGCGCTCGTCCGCGCCGCCGCCGGACCCGCGGTGAAGTGCTTCTTCAGCGCCTCGACGGGCGAGCCCTCCTTCAGGTCGCCGAGCGCGGCGCCGTACGTGAGCGCCTCCGGCATGGCGAACCCCTTGCTGTCCTTGCCGTCGGGGAGCCTGCTCATGAACTCGTCGACGTGCTTCGCCGTCGACATCTTCAGGATGGTCGCGGCGGCGGCGCGGCGGATCTTCCACTTGTCGGTCTTGAAGAGGCCGTAGAGCTTCTCGACGACGAGCTCGCGCGGCATCTCGCCGACGCGGCGGAAGGCCTGGTCGAGCACCGCGTCGGGCGCGTCCGCGGTCGCGATCTCGAGGATGCGCTGGATGTCGCTCGGGTTGTTGCGATCGAGCCGGCCTTCGAGCGCGGCGAGGGCGGCCTGGCGGCGCTTCTCCGGCTGCTCCTTGTTCGCCGCGAAACCGAGGAGGAAGTCCACCGACGGCCGGCCGCCGAGCTTCTTCATCGACCCGAAGACCCGGAACAGCTCCTCCTCCTGGTACTGCGCGAGCTGCGCCTCGAACTGCTTCTCGGTCGGCGCGAGCTTGGACGCGGCGTTCGCCGCCTGGAGCTCGGGCTTCTTGACGGCGGTCCACTCGCCGGAGGTGACGAACTTGGCGATGGCGACCAGGTTCGCCGAGGCGGCCTCCTTCGTCGGCGGGTCGCCGTACTCGGCCACGAGCGACGCCAGCTGGTCGAGCCGCTTCGCCTCGCGGGTCATCAGCTTCGGCAGGCCGGCCACCGCGGCGGGGCCGATGAAGCGCAGGAGCTGCTCCATCCCGTAGGCCTGGGAGCGGTCCTCGATCCGGTGCTCGAAGTCCGCCATCGCCCAGTCGATGAGGGCGGCCTTGAGCCCCTCCTTCAGCCCCTCGTCCGCGATGATCACGGTCCGATCCGACGTGAGCATCGCGTACGCCGCGTCCTTGTAAGGGAACGACGTGTCCTGCGGGAGCGGCTGCCCTGGCTGCGCGACGGGCGGCGGCTTCCTCAGCTCGGCGATGATCGACGGCACGAGCGCCGCCACGATGGCTTGCCGGGCCTCCGGCGCCATGGTCGCGAGGGTCTCGACCATGATGCCGATGCCCACGCGCCGGCCCTGCCGCGGCTTCATGCGGATGAGCGAGGTGGCCGCCTCGACGCGGAGCGAGCTGTCGTACTTATCGTGAAACAGCACCGCCCTGAGCTTGTCCGGGCCGTGCGCCGTGGTCTCCCACCGGTGGATGTCGTTCTCGTTGACGCGGCACCCGCTCGTCGCGAGCCCTGCGCCCGCGGTCGCGAGGCACAGCAAAAGAAGGCCCGCAGCGCCGACGCGCCGCCCTGCTCGTTCGACAGTTTCCATGCACGTCCCAGGAGGGTCGGGATGGTACCGCCCGCAGCGCTCTGTTTGAAAGAATTTCAAGGCCGGGATAGAGAGGATCCTTTCCAAAGTCTGCGCGAAATCTGGCCAGAACTCCAGCGCGCCGGCGGCCGGCGATCCTCTCCCTCCCGGCTCCCTCCCCCTGGCCTACGCTGCCCGGAAGCGGCGGCGTTTCGCCCTTCCCGGCGAGCTCGGGCGCACGCGCATGGCAGCGCTCGCGCCGCCTCGCCCCTTCCTTGTCCGTCCCGCCTCTTCCGGTCTCTTCCACATCTTGCAGCCCTCCCATACTTCTTGCCCCCGGAGCGAAGTGCGCATATGTGAGCAAAGTAGGTACAGGTAGGTATGCACGTCCCCTTGTTCGCTCCTCGCCGTGCCCAGCCCGCCGCCGGCCTTGGCGAGCCCTTGCGGTCCGGGGCGCGCGGCGCCGCGCGGACCAGCCCAGCAGGGATCGCGGGTCCTGCTGCGCCGCCGGGCCATGGCTACACCCGGGATGCGGCGGCGCTGGTTCTGCTGGTCTCCGCCCTGTACAGCGCGCTGGCGCTCGCGTCCTTTCGCGGGGATCCGCTGCGGCCGGAGGTCTCCGGCGACGACTGGGTAGGCCCCGTGGGGGCTGCGCTCGCGGGGACGTCGATCGAGGCGATCGGCGTCATCGCGTGGTTCGTCCCGCTCGAGCTCGCGCTGCTCGCGATGCCGCTCCTGGGGGCGAAGCGCTCGATCGCCAGCCTGTTCCGGCTGAGCGGCGACGTCGTGGTGGTCATCGTGCTCGCGGCGCTCGCGCACGTCGCGTTCCCGAGCGCGGTCGCGTTCGGCGCGATGCCGCTCGGCGGGGCCGTGGGCGAGCTGTTCGGGGAGGTGCTGCGCGCGCTCTTCTCGAACATCGGGTCGTACATCATCGGGCTCACCATCGTCGCGCTCATCCTGATGGGCCGCGCGACGTTCTCGTTCATCGAGCTCGCGCACCGGGTCGAGCAGCTCGCGATCGCCATCGCCGTACGCGTCGCCGGCTGGGCGCGCGCGCTCTTCGGGGCGTGGGCCGCGGCGCGCGACCTGGAGCGGCAGACCGAGGCCAAGACGCAGAACGCGCCGCCGATCATCGCGCGCAACTCGAGTCCGGACGCGATCATCGCCGCGCTGGCCGACGACACCGACGAGCGGCCCTCCGATCCCGCCGCCAGGGCGACGCCCGTCGAGCCGGCCCCCGTCGGCGCGCCGGCGCTCGATCTCTGGAAGAGCGCGCCGTTCGACGCGTCCCCCGAGGAGCCGGCCGCCCCGGCCAAGCCCCGGCGCGGGCGGAAGGCGCAGGCCAAGGAGCCGCGCGAAGCGGCGCAGCAGGGCGCAGAGCCGCACGACGCCGAGCCGCGCGAGGTGGAGATCCACGGAGGTGAGGCGCACGAGGTGGTGACCCACGGCGCCGAGCCGCACGAGCTGGTGATCCACGGCGGTGAGACGCACGAGGTGGTGACCCGCGGCGCCGAGCCCAGCGAGGCAGCGCAGCGGGACGACGAGCCGCGCGAGGCCGTGTCGCACGGCGCCGAGCCGCGCGGCCGGGCGCAGCGCGCTGCCGAGCCGCGCGAGGGAACGCAGCGCCGAGCAGCACGGCGTCGCGCCGCGTCTCCCGCGGCGCCGCGCGGCGCCGCCGCCCAGGAGGACAGCGAAGAGCCGCCGTTCGGAGGCGAGGCGCACATCGACGAGGAGCAGGGCGACCTCGACGAGGAGCGGGACGACCTCGACGAGGAGCGGGGCGACCTCGACGAGGACGAGCCGGTGGCGGTCGCGGCGCCCGACCCGGGCGACGACGACATGGTGACCGCTCTCGGAGAACCGGACGAGGTCGACGTGCCGACACCGTCGCCCATCCTGCCCGTGCACCAGCGGCGCGAGCCGCCGGTGCGCGAGCTGCCGGTGCGCGAGCCGCACGCCGCGGTGGCTCATCGCGAGCTGCCGGTGCGCGAGCCGCACGCCGCGGACGCTCATCGCGAGCTGCCGGTGCGCGAGCCGCACGCCGCGGACGCTCATCGCGAGCCGCCGGTGCGCGAGCCGCACGCCGCGGCGGCTCATCGCGAGCTGCCCGCGCGCGCGCCGGAGCCGCCCGCGCGCGCGCCGGACGCCGCGGTGGCCCACCGCGAGCCCTCGCCCACCATCGGCCCGGAGCGGGCTCGCGGGGTCGCGCCGCGCGACCCGACCATCGTCGATACGAGCCGCGAGCTCGTCAGCGAGAAGCCGGCCGTGGTGAAGGTCGTCCCGGCGGCCGGAGCGGGCTTCCGCCTGCCGCTGACGGACATGCTCGAGGCGGCCGCGGGCGGGCGCCTGCAGCTCGACGCGGATCAGCTGAAGGCGACCGCGCAGCTCCTCGAGAAGACGCTCGCCGACTACGGCGTCAGCGGGAAGGTCGAGGAGATCCACCCGGGGCCGACCGTCACGACGTTCGAGGTCTCGCCCGCCGCCGGCACCAAGGTGTCGAAGGTCGCAGGCCTCGCGGACGACCTCGCGCTCGGCCTCTCGCGCAAGGTCCGCATCGTCGCCCCCATCCCCGGCAAGAACCGGATCGGCTTCGAGATCCCGAACGAGCACCGCCTGCCCGTCAACCTGCGCGAGCTCGTCGAGGATCGCCGCTTCGTCGAGATGAAGGCGCCGCTGCCGTGCGTGCTCGGCCGCGACATCATCGGGACGCCGTACTTCGCCGACCTCGCGTCGATGCCGCACGTCATCGTCGCGGGCGCGACCGGCGCCGGCAAGAGCGTCGGCCTCAACGTGATGCTGGTGAGCCTGCTCTTCCGCAAGACGCCGGAGGAGCTCAGGCTGCTGATGATCGATCCCAAGGTCGTCGAGCTCGCGCCCTTCGACCGCATCCCGCACCTGCTCCTGCCGGTCGTGACGGACATGAAGCAGGCGGCGAACGCGCTCAAGTGGGCCGTCGACGAGATGGAGCGCCGGTACCAGCTGTTCGCGAACGCGGGGACGAAGAACATCACGACCTACAACGCCTGGGTCGAGCGCGTGCAGCGCGGCGAGGCGCGCCCGCCGAAGCCCCCGGCCAAGGTGAGCGCCGTCGGCGCCGACGGGCTCGAGGTGGAGATCGACGCGGCGAAGGACGGATCGGACGCGGCGCTGCCGGAGAAGATCCCGTTCATCGTGATCGTGGTCGACGAGTTCGCCGACCTCATGATGCAGCAGGGCAAGGACGTGGAGGCGAGCGTGGCCCGCCTCGCGCAGAAGGCGCGCGCCGCCGGCATGCACGTGATCCTCGCGACGCAGCGGCCGAGCGTCGACGTGATCACCGGCATGATCAAGGCGAACTTCCCGACGCGCATCGCCTTCCGTGTCGCGCAGAAGGTGGATAGCCGGACGATCCTCGACGAGCAGGGCGCCGAGCACCTGCTCGGCCGCGGCGACATGCTGATCAAGATGAACGGCTCGAACGATACGCGCCGCGTCCAGTGCCCGTTCTGCTCGGAGGAGGAGGTCCAGAGGATCACCGACTTCCTCCGGCTCCAGGGCGAGCCCGTCTACGACGAGGCGATCCTCCGGCCCCGAGACGAGGAGGGCGAGGAGCCCGACACGTCGGACGCGGAGGCCGATCCGATGTACGACGCCGCGGTTCGCATCGTGGCCGACACCCGGCGCTGCTCGACCTCGTGGCTGCAGCGCAAGCTCGGCGTCGGCTACAACCGCGCGGCCAAGCTGGTCGAGGCGATGGAGAAGCGCGGGCTCGTCGGGCCCGCGAACGGCGCCAAGGATCGCGAGGTGCTGATCGCGCCGATTTGACCCTATGTGATTTATCTTGACGCCACTGCACAGAGGGTGTTGGCACGCCGCCGACCCAGGCAAGCGGGACAGACGGGATGTCGAGGAGCACACAGCGTCGAGGTGCCCGCCGACGGGGCTGCGCGCCGGCATGGCGGTTCTTTTGACTTTCCCGTTCGAATGCTTCATGGAGCAACCCAGGATGGCGCCCGAGGAAACGCGCACGCGTCTGATCGCCCAGATCGCGAGCCTCCTGAACGACGGGACGATGCCCGCAGACGCCCGCGCAGCGGGGCTGACGCTCATCGGATGGCTCGCGAGACGCATGCCCGGAGAGGCCGCATCGCGGGATGGTGTCGAGGAGATGTGCCGTCGCGCGGCGGTCCTGGGCTGCCGGCCGCGGCGCATCGGTGGACGGCGCTCCACCTGACCCGGCGGCATTGCACAGGCCGCGGACGCACCCGCTTGTGTGCCAGCACCGGGTTCTGACCGGCACCTGATGGGCAACGACGGCGAGGCGAGCGCTAAAAGCGACATCCGTACCGTAATTTGTACGTGCCGTAGCGAGCGCGGCTAAGCTCCTGGGTGGCGCGGCTTTCCGCGCCGCGGGGCTCGCGCGACGCCCGACCCGGGACGTCGGCTCGCTCGGTACCATGGGGTAAACGGCCGCAGTGGGGCCTGTGATAGGTGGTGTTGCTCATGGCGAACCGCGTGGTCGCCCTCCCCGAACCTCACCCGAATGACGATGAAGATGTCGTGTGGGGGATCTCCACGGCAAGCGCGCTGTGGGCGCGCGGCGAGCGGCGCGACGCCATCGTGTGGCTGCGACGCGCGGCCGACGCCGCCGGGGCGGCCGGGCAGCCGTTCCGCGCCTCGGAGCTCGGGCTGTGCGTGACGGCGCTCGAGGAGGTCATGGCCTCGGAGGTCGGGCAGCCGAGCGATCCCGATCTCCTGGAGACCATCGACAGCGAAGGTGACGCGCCGCCCCCGTCCTCTGACGAGGCGCCGCCGTCGGACGAGCAGACCTGGCGCCGCCGCATGTCGCTCACCCAGGAGCTGCGCGCCTCGATGCCCTCGATCGAGATCGACATGTTCGAACCGCTCTCGCAGCCGGAGCTGGCGGCCGAAGCAGAGCGACTGGCGGGATCGTCCCCGCCGTCGCCGCCGCTCAGCCCGGGTGCAGAGGGCGGGCAGGGCGCCGGAGCACGACCGATCGCGCCGTTCTCCCCCGCGCCGCCCGGCCATGCGCAAGGCAGCATGTCGCCCACCGCGCCGCCGATGGCGCAGCGGCCGACGCAGCAGCCTCCCGGCGGTGCCTTGCGGCAGGCTGCGCCTCCCGTTCAGCCGCCGCCGCCGTTCGCGCCGGCGGCCCCGCCTGGCGTGTCGCGCTCGCAGCCGCCGCCCATGTCGCGCTCGCAGCCGCCGCCCTTCGCGCCGGCGGCTCCGCCCGTGTCGCGCTCGCAGCCGCCGCCCGCCGCGTCCCCGCAGCGGCTCGACCCACCGCACGCGCAACCGCCGGCGCCGTCGGCCGCGCCCTCCGCACCGCCGACGGCTGGGCCCAACGTCCAGGCCGGCGCGATGTACCGGAGTCAGCCACCGCCCGCGGCTCCGCTGCCCGCCCCCACGGCGAACGCCATTCCGCCGCTGCCTCCCGCGCCGGGGGTTCCGTCGTTCCGGCAGCAGCTCACCACGGACCCGCTCCTGGTGACAGCGCAGGCGAAGACACCGAGCGCGCGGCCGCCCGCCCCGATACCGCCGCCGGCCGTACCGCGGGGAGCGTCGCGGCGGCCGTCATCGATCCCCCCTCGCCCTGCCTCCCTGCCCACGCCGCAGGAGCTGCAGTCTGCCCTACCGCCATCGCCGGAGCGCGGCCGGTCCGACCCCGCGATGAGCCCCCTGCAGCCCCCGCGCCCCGCCGGGACACGCTCCACGAGCGAGCCGCCGCCCGCGGCACCGCGACCTCCGTCGGCGCTTCCGGCGGTACCTGTACCCGCTCCACCGCTGCCGAGCCTCATCGCGGAGCCGCAGCCGCCGGCGACGGGAGGCGCCGCGCCCGCGTCGCGCCCGCCGTCGTTCAGACCTCCGCCAGCGCCGCATCCGGCGTCCCTCGGACTTCCGCCCGCGTCGCGCCCGCCGTCGTTCAGACCTCCGCCAGCGCCGCATCCGGCGCCCCTCGGACTTCCGCCAGCGCCGCACCCGCCGTCGTTCGGACCTCCGCCAGCGCCGCACCCGCCGTCCTTCGGGCCTCCACCAGCGCCGCCTCCGCCCACGTTCGGGTCTCCACCCGCGTCGCACCCGCCGCCGCCTTTTGCGCCCCCGCGCCCGCAGGCTGCGCCAGTACCGCATCCGCCGTCTTTTCAACCTCCGCGCCCGCAACCTCCGCCTCCGCCCGCCGTGCCGACACCCGCTGCGCCGTCAGCTGGCGTGCTTGCACCTCCGCAGGTGCTCCCGCCGCCGGTGTCGCCGCCGTCTTTCGCGCCGCCGCAGCCGCCGAGCACGCCGCCACACCCGCAGGCTCTGCCTCCCCCGACGCCGCCGCCGCCCACGCTGACCTCCGCGACACCGCCGCCCGGCGCGCTTCCGCCGCCCGCGGCGCCGCCGCTGGCCTCGTCGATGCCGATCGCGCCGCCTGCTGCGCCTCCCGATGCGCCCTCTGGGGCCGCCGCGCCACCGCCGTCACCTGCCGCGCCGCCGCTCGCCGCGCCACCGCCGTCACCTGCCGCGCCGCCGCTCGCCGCGCCGCCGCTATCGCCTGCCGCGCCACCGCTGTCCGTCTCGGCGTCCGCCACGCCGTCACCCGCCGGCCCGCCGCCCGCCGCGCCATCGCCGGCGTCCGTGCCGCCGCCTGCGCAGCCCGCCGCGCCGTCGTTGCCGGTATCCGCCGCACCTCTGGCCGCAGCGGCTTCGCTCCAGACATCGGCGTCGCACCAGGCCCCGAGCCCTCCTGCCCCCGCCGACGAGCAGGCGCCCGGCGACGACATCGGCGAGATCGTCGTCGAGGCTGAGGCCCCTACGCCCACCCCGGCCCGCACAGGCGCGGCCGCGCCCGCACAGGGAGCGATCAGCTCCAAACGCAGGCCGCGCGAGCCCATCCTCGACCCCTGGTCCGAGGACGCGGAGCCAGCCGCGCCGCCGCGGCCTCCCCAGGAGATCATCACGTCGAACGGCGACACGTACCTCGTGGCCCGCAGGCATCCCTCGACGCCACAGCCGGGCGACGAAGAGGAAGACGAGGTCGTCACCTCGGCAGCGCCGCTCGATCTGACGCTCAAGCGGAAGCCGATCTCCGCGCGACCTCCCGCGCCCCCGGCGCCTGCGGCGGCGCGCACCCGCCCGGCGACGCCCACCGGGAACGAACCCCCAGGACACCTCGGGGCCTCGGCCGACAGCGTTCCCGCGAAGGGCGCCGCGAATTCCGCGAGCGACAGCGCGAAGATCGACCCCCCTGCGAGCGCAGACGCGTCGCCCGCGGAGTCGACGATCGAGGGGACGATCGTCATCGAGCTCTCCGACAGCGACCTCGAAGCGCCGATGTCGAGCCGGCTCGCCGCCCCTCCGCCTTCGCCGCAGGCAGCGGAGCAGGACGACGACCTGCAGACGAAGGCCACCCCGTCCCGCGGCGAGCCCGCGCCCCACGGCGACGAGGTCCAGGCGCCGCGCCCGCGCGCGCTCGATGAAGCCTCGGGCGAGCCCGCGCCGGAACCCGTGGAAGAGCTGCTCGACGACGCGGACCTCGCGCTCGTCGAGGAGCCCCCGGCCCAGGCGCCCGCCGCCGCGCCGCGGCCCGCGTCCGCCACCGACGCCCGCGCGCCGGCCTCGGTCGAGGCCCTCCCCGATCTCGCCGCGGCGCCGCGCGTGGGTGCGCCCGCTGTCGAGGGGCGGCGGTCGGCCGCAGGCGAGAGCGCCGACCTCGCCGCGATGGCGCTCGACGCACCGCCCAGCGCGCCACCGGAGACGGAGGCGCTCGCGGCCCTCGACCGCGCGCCGGAGATCGCGCCGGATCTGCCGCGGCCCGGCGCGGCCAGCGCCGCGCCAGCCGCCGACGCCGCGGCACTCACCGGCCGCGACCTGGAGCAGATCGAGGCGTTCGCTGACCTGCCCGAGGAGATGCACGACGAGCTCGCGCTCGCAGCGCGCGTGGAAGACCTCTCGTCCGACGAGGAGCTCGCCGTCGATGGGGCGGCGCTGGTCCTGCGCGGGGACGCCGCCGTGTGCGCGAACATCGTCGATATCCCCGCCGAGCGCGCCGCGACGCGGACGCTCGTGCCGTCCCGAGGGACGCTCGAGGAAGGGATCCCGCTGCGCGTCGTCGCCGGCGCGGAGGGCGCGCGGGTGGCGATCTGGGGCCAGGCGACCATCGATCACGCGCTCCGCAGCTGCCCCTGGGTGCTCGACGAGCTGCGCACCGTCGCGGACCGGATCCAGTCGCTCGCAGGCGCCACGATGGGGCCGCTGGGCGAGCTCGAAGACACGCTGCTGCGCCGCGTCCTCGGCCGGCTCCGGCTGCGCGGCCTGGCGCCCGGCGAGCACTTCATCCACGCCGGCAACCCCATCCCCGGGCTCGTGATCATCGGCGCCGGCGCGCTGGAGCTGGTCGCGGAGCGATCGCAGGCGATCGCAGGCACCGCGAGGCCCGGCGACCTCCTGTTCGCCTCGGAGCTGCTCGGAGGCCAGCCGGCGCCGTCGATCGCTCGCGCCGCCGGGGGCGGCGCGCTCGTGCTCCTCGCCGACCACCCCACGCTGCGCGAGCTGTTCGAGAGCACGCCCGAGCTGCTCTCCATCCTGGCGCAGTCGGTCTCGATGAACGCTCAGCGCGGCTGAGGCTGCGCGCGGAGCCAGAGCCGCGCGGGGCTCGGCTGGCTCCGCGCGTCAGCGAGCGCTGGCGGGATGCCCGGCGCGCAGAGCTAGAGCTGGCCGCTGTTCGGCCGCAGCGGCCGCGCGGCCCCCTGCTCCAGCTCGGCGGGATCGACGGGCTCCGCTTCCTCGTTGACCTGCCAGACGAGCTCGCTGTTGCCCTGCGCCCCGGCGAAGCGGAGCCCGAACCACCTCGCGCTCGGCGAGATCGTCGGCTTCCCGTCCGCGGTCGCGCGCGGGAAGCGGATGCGGAACGCCTGGCGCCACACCGTGTTGTACGGGAAGTACGTCCGCTCGAGCGCGTTCGGCTTGGCGATCGCGACGATCTCCTCGGGCGCCGTCTCGTTCCCGGTGTCGTCGATCAGCCGCACGATCCACGCGCTGTCCGGCGTCGAGAGGTCGTTGTACTTGCGCTCGCCCCCGAAGATCGCGACGAAGAACTGATGGCGCTGGCGCGTCTCCTCGAGCGTCTTCTCGAGCAGCTTCTGCCGCTGCTCGATCGTGAGCCGGTAGTCCTGCGCGTAGCGGACCACGTAGGCCCAGCGGAAGTCCCACGACTCGAAGGTCGCGGTGGCGGTGAGGAAGTTGTCGAGCTCGGAGAGCGCGAACAGGTGCTCCGTGCGCGTCCAGCTGCGCAGCACGTTCTCGTAGTCCGTCGCGACGTACTCGCGAGGCCCCTCGTTCAGGCTCACGAGCTGGGTCGAGCAGCCGGCCGGGCCGAGTAGCGCCGCGAGAACCAGACCGCGCCGGAGCCATCCTGCGTTGACCACGCGGCCAGGGTACCGAGCGCCCGCGCTGGATGCACGCACACTCGAAGCCGATCCCGCCCCTTCGGCGCCTTCGGCCAGAAGCGCGCCCGGCGAGCGCGCCCGGCGCGCCCGCCGCGCTCACCGGCGCGCCCGCCGAGCGCCTGTCGGGAAGGTGAACCCGACGCTGAACCGCGCGGCGTAATACGAGGCGACGTCGCCGCGCAGCGGGGTCGTGACCGGCAAGAGCACGCTCAGCGCCGGCTGCACGTTCGACAGGATGAAGCGGACGCTCGGCGAGATTGCGAACGTCGCGCGCCGGTCGTCCGGCAGGTCCTGGGTCAGCTGGTAGACCTCCCACAGCTCCAGACCCACCCCGACCGGCCTCGCGAGCCGGTAGCCGAAGTAGAACGCCGTGTGCGCCGTGATGTCGGTGCGGCGCTCCCCGGACCGCGTGCGGCGCACGACCAGCGACCAGTCGAGGCCCTGCCTGAGCTGGAAGATGAACGGCCCGGTGATGTGCCGCATGTCGAACCAGGGGCGGAACGTGAGCGTGAGCTCCCGGAAGCGCGTCTCGTCCCACGGCCGCACCACGCGCGCCGTCCGGAGCACCTCGGCCTGGTCGCGCGAGACGTCGCGCGGGACCGGGAGGACGAGGCCGAAGCCTCCGCCGGAGGCGAGCCCGCGCACGCTCGACCAGACGCCGCGCCCGTACAGCTCGGGGCTCCCGAGCAGGATCGACCGCTCGACCCCCGGGACGCTCGCCGCGGCGCTGTCATGCACGGCGCCGACGAACCACTTGCGCGGGACGAGCGGCACCTCCATCTCGCCGTGCGAGTACCAGGCGAAGGCGAGCTTGCCGCCCGCCCGGCTCGCCGCGTCGGGCTCGATCACGGCCGCCGTGTACTCGAAGGTGAAGGTCGGATCGCGCAGCGTGAGCCCGGGGAGCGTCGGGGGCGCGGGGACGTCGAAGACGGCCTCGTCTTCCTCGTCGGACCACGCGCCCGGCGCCGCGGCCAGCGCGGACGCCGGCCGCGCGCACGGCCAGAGCAAGAGCAGCGGCAGGCAGCGCAGCAGGAGCCGCATCACCGCGCGGGCGAGGCGCCCGTCGGGCGCTGGAACCCGCGCGGGCGGCCTCGTCGTCACGCAGGGAGTGCTACTTCGACCCGAGGCCGAAGTCGTTCGCGGTGACGTAGAGCATCAGCCCGAGCAGCATGAACACGCCGACCAGGTGGATGTGCGCCTCGACGCGCGCGTTCGGCCGGCGCCGCGTGGCGGCCTCGTAAAACAGGAACATCAGGCGGCCGCCGTCCAGGGCGGGGAACGGGATCAGGTTGAACGCGCCGAGGTAGGCCGAGAGCACCCCGAGGAACTCGAGCCCGTGCGGCAAGCCGCGCTTGGCCGCGTGCGCGGTCTCCCCGATCATCCGCGCCGGGCCCCCGAGCTCGCCCTCGATCTTGCCCGTGAGGACCTGGCCGAGCCCGACGACCAGGTCCTGCACGACCTTCGGCGGCATCTTCAGCGCGAGCAGCGCGGCCTCACCCGCGGTCACCGGCACCCGCTGGACCGGCCCGACGGGGATCACGCCGATCTTGCCCGATCCGCCCTCGTTCGCGGGCGTGACCTTGGCCTCGACGCGCTCGCCCGCGCGCTCCACCACGAGGTCGAGCGGGCGGCCGGGGCTCTTGGAGATGATCTCCGCCATCTTCTCCCAGTCGTGGACCGGGGTCCCGTCGATCTCGACGATGCGATCGCCGTCCTTCAGGCTGGCCGCCGCCGGCATCCCGGCGACCACGCCGATGTCGGTCAGGCGGTGGGGCTTGCCGCCCACCATCAGGCTCGCGAAGAAGAGGACCGACGCGAACAGGTAATTGGCGAGCGGACCGGCGAAGATCGCGGCGATCCGGCCCATCAGGCTCGCGTTCGCGTAGCTGCCCTTGTCCTCGGGATCGACCTCCTCGAGGGGGTTCATCCCCGCGATCTGCACGTACGCCAGGAAGGGGATCATGGCGACCTGGAACACGGTGGGGCCGTGCTTCACCGGGTCGTGGCGAAAGAGCCGCACGCGGACCTTGTCCGCGGCGGTCGTGAACCAGTAGTACCCGTCCTTCGGGACAACCTTGAAGAAGGTGGGGCCGAAGCCGATCGAGAACTTCAAGACGCGCATGCCGTACGCGCGCGCGGCGAGATAGTGCCCTCCCTCGTGGACCACCATCAGCAGGGCGAGACCGAGGATGCCTACGAAATACCAGCCGACCATCTCCGGCTAGTCTAACCAGGGCGGGCCCTGTCCGCACGCGCCCGATGTCCGCGCCGTACGCCCGCCCCGGCGAGATGCCGCCCGCGGCGGAGGCCGTGCGCTCCCGCCGGCCCCCGATGCGCCGGGAGAGCGCGACAGCAGGGCGGCGCCCGGGGCGGCTCAGCCCGCCAGAGGGCCAGAGCCGGCGGGGAGCGGCTCAGCCGACGAAGAACGAGACGCCGACGCTGAAGAAGGGATACCCGATCCGCATCGTGAGCGACATGTTGTCGTTGAAGTGGTAGCGGCCGCCGACCATGGTGACGAAGTCGAGCCACACGTCGTTGTAGAACCCGTCGGTGCGGACGACAGCGCCGAGATCGGCGAACGCGCTCCACTGATCGGTGAAGAAGAAGTTCCACTGCATGGTGACCGGACTCCAGATGGTGAAGTCGCGGCGGCAGTACCTGCAGTTGGTGAGATCCAGCCCGAACGAGATGGCGACAGTGTTGTTGAGCTTCGGGATGAACGCCGGGTCGGCGAGCTCGATGCTCGCCCTGAAGCCGACGCCGAACTCGGGGTCGCCGAAGTCGTTGTAGCGCCTGGGCCCGTACCGCCCCAGGCCGTAGTCGCGGTGCAGGAAGACGAAGTTCCCGTGCGGCTCGAGCTCGGCGAAGTAGCGGGGGTGGTCGTTCGGATTCTTGATGTTCGCCTGCGCTTCGGGCGCGAGCGTGAGGAGGGTGGCGCCGGCAAGAGCGACGCTCACGAGCGAGGGCAGCGCTTTCATGAGCTCTTCGTACCAAAGGAAGGGCAGCGACGGAAGCAAACGGGCACGTGTCGGCTGCATGACGGCCGCCGCTGGAAGGCGATGTCGCACCTCGCTCGGCCCGCCGCGCGCGGCGCGGGCGGGGCGCGCGCGGGTCCTGGCCGAGGCGCGGGCTCGTCTGGCTGAAGCGCGCGCTTTGGGGTAAGCCGGGGTAGCCAGAGCCGAGCGCCGCACGCGCGGCGCAGCTCGGAGGGGCGGCCTTCCCCGGAGCGTGGAGATGAGAGGATCGACAAGCGTCATCCAGCTGGCCCGCGGCTGCGCGCGCATCGGCGGCGGGCTCGTCGCGGTCGCCGCGCTCGCGTGCAGCGGCACGATCCAGGTCGCGGGGCCGCCGCCCGAGGACGCGGCGCCCCCGCCGGCGCAGGCGAAGAAGCCGCCCGCGCCGGCGGAGGCCCCCGAGGCGCCAGAGCCGCCGGCGCCCGCGGCAGCCGAGCCGTTCGTGACCACGCGGGACTCCGACGAGTGGGTGCGCCAGACGCTGAAGCTGCAGGCGCGCTACGAGCGCGTCCTCGTCGTCGGCGCGCCGGCCCCCGCCGCGATCCGCGTGGCCGCGCTCGATCTGAACGCGCGGGGCGCCGCGGCCGAGCCGCGGGACCTCCCTGTCACGCGCGCGTTCGCCACGCTCCAGGAGGCGGCGGACGCGGCGCGCGGCGGCGACCTCATCGCCGTGTTGCCCGGGACGTACGCGGGGTTCTCGGTTGGCGACAAGCCGAGCGCCGGCCAGGAGCGGTACATCCATTTCAAGGCGATGGGGAGCCCGGGCGAGGTCGTGATCCACCGGGGGTGCGCCGCCGACCCGAACTGGATGATTTACCTGAAGGCAGCGCACCACGTCGTGATCGAGGGCTTCCGTCTCGCTGGCAGCAGCGCGCCTGGCAGGCAGAGCGCGGCTGATCCGAAGGCGGGGATCATGATCGACGGCGCCTTCGGCGAGACCAGCAGGCTCGCGCACCACATCGCCATCGTCGGCAACTTCGCTCATCACCATCGGACGTGGGGGGTTCACTCCACCGACAGCCACACGGTCCTCCTGCAGGACAACCTGTTCGCCTTCTCGGCGGGCGAGCACGGCGCCTACATATCCGACGGATCGGACAACTACGTGGTCCGTCGCAACGTGTTCTTCGGCAACAACGCGAGCGGGTTCCAGGCGAACCTCGATCCGGAGGCCTCGCTCGACGCGGTGCTGGAGCACCCGTCGTTCCGGGATCATCCGCGGAGGGAGCCGACCCGCGCCTGGGCCGCGGAGCTGATGAAGCGCGCGACGGAGCGGTTCGGCGAGCACGGTTTTCCGGACGGCCGCGGCGTGAACTTCATCATCGAGCAGAACGTCATCAACGGCAACGGGCGCAGCGGCGGGGGGGCGATCAACCTCGCGGGCGTGTCGGACTCGGTCGTCCAGAACAACCTCATCTATGGCAACCTCGCCAGCGGGATCGCGCAGTGGGACAACGCGAACCCGTTCGACCGGGCCTATGTGGAGCCCGGCCCGCGCGCTCCGGAGCAGGTGACAGGACCTGACGCGCTGCCGCTCTGGGGCTGCCGCAACAACCTGATCCGCAACAACACCGTGGTGCTGAGCGCGAGGGGCCGGCCCGCGCTCCAGTGCGGCAATGGGAGCTGGGGTTGCCGCCTGCGGAACAACATCCTCGTGAGCGACGCCTCGCCGTCGATCGAGGTGCTGAGCACGAGCATCTACCGGTTCGACGCCGGCCACAACGTGGTGACCCAGGTGAGCTACGGCGGCATGCCGGAGGGGCTGAAGCGCCTCGCGGCGGCGCTGCCGGAGACGCGGGCGATCACGGGCATCACGCGCGCGCGGTTCGCGACGGAGGTGGTGCGCGCGAGCGAGGAGCCGTGGGTGATCCTCGAGGGGGGCTGGTGGAAGCTCAACCCGAACCGGCCGGATTTCAGGCCGAAGCGGTCGTCGAAGATGCTGATCGGGCAGGGCGACGCGCGCGAGGTGCCCGCGCGGGATCTGCTCGGCGTGGAGCGCAGCGGCGCGGAGCTCGGGGCCCTGTCGCCGGGGCCGAGCTGAAGGGAGGCGGCGGCGAGGGATCGTCGAGCGCGGCGTGGCGAGCCGGGGGGCGCGCAGAGCGCGGCCGCACCGCGGAGGGCGACGCCGGGGCCCGGGAGCTGGTCGCGGGGATGCGCGCGCCCGGGCATGGGCTCCTCGGCGAAAAACCTTGCCGGGGGAATGAAGCAGGCGAACGATCCCGCGCCGTCGGGGCAATCACGTGGAACACCCGCGGCGTGCCCAAGGAGAACGGCGATGCGCAGCAGGACTTCTTCTTTGGTGTTCGTATTCTGTCTCGCGGCGGGCGCCGCGTTCGCAGCGTGCTCGGGCGAGACGACGGAGAACCCTGGCGGCGACGGGGGGAGCGGAGCGAGCGGCAGCGCGGGAACGACGAGCAGCACGACAGGGGCGAGCACGACGGGGGCGAGCACCAGCTCGACGACGGCCGCGACGTCGAGCGGAGCTGGCGGGGACGGCGGCGGCGCCACCGTGTGCGAGCAGGCCTGCGACAAGGCAGACGAATGCGGCTTGCCCGTGTGTGACGCCCTTCCGTTCGACTGCGCAGATCCAGCAGCGGAGTGCAGCGCTCAGTGCGTGGTCGGCGCGACGTGCGAGCAGCTCGAGTCGCTGGAAGAGGGCCCCGCGGATCAGGAGCTCACCGACTGCCTGAACGAGTGCCAGGGTAGCGAAGGGGGCAGCGCCGTGGCGTGCCTGAGTTGCGCGAACCAAAACGGCTGCATGGATGCCTGCAGCGACGACATTTCATGTCAGCTCTGGCTACTGTGTGCGCTGGGGTGCATGAGAAACGATCCGCAGCCCCAGTGCTTCAGCGGCTGCAACGCAGACTACGTTGGCACACCGACGGAAGAGATGATTGACGCCGTTTACGCATGCACCTGCACAGATTGCAACGAGAGCTGCAATAGCGCGGTGGATCCGTGCAATCAGTAGGCGATTCAGCACTACTGCTAGAAGTCTGAGGGGGAAGCAAACCGCCATGACGCCAAGAAACCAGGGAAATGGGGGGAATGCCGGGACGGCACTTCTTCTTATCCCGTGGCGACCTTGGCGCCATGGCGGTTTTTCTGCCGATCCGGGGCAACTTCCCGCAGTGGTGTTAGCGCTCGCGGGCTCTGATCGAGCGACCGATCGTCTCGCCCCGGCGAGCTGGCACGCCATTGCAGGATCGCCGGCGAACGAACCACGTGCCGATCAGGCTCGCAGGCGGGGCTACGGCGAGAGCTTCGCGACGAACACGTCTGCACCGCCGTTCGTCGCGAGCGCGCCGCCACCGAAGTCGACGGACTCTCATGCCGTCCCCACGAGCAAAGGATTTCCAGAAGGCTCACTCTTGACGGCGATCGCGGCATCACCCTCAGGACTACCGAATCGTCGGCTCCACAGCGGCACCCCAGCCGCCGTGAGATTCACCACAAACACATCGCCCGCGTCTCCTGACGCAGACAGCTCATCATCACCGATCGACATGACCCCATCGAAAGCCCCAGAATAGTACCGGTTGCCAGCGCTATCGTAAGCAAGCTCTCCACTCCTCACATCGCCCGTGCCACCAAACCACTGCGGGCAAGATGGAAGGGCGCACCGCAATCTCACGCCGCCGCGCGAGACGCGTGTACACTCCGTCCCGTGCCGTCTGCGCCGCCCCGCGACCGCCCCCGGGCTCGCCTGTCGAAGAGATCCTCGCCGCCCCGACACCGCCCGTCACGTCCCGCAGGCTCCGCCTTGCTCGCCGCGCTGGTAGGGCTCACCGCGTGCCCCGTTCCGAACGACGGCGGCGCCGGCCCGGCGAAGAAAGCGGACGCCCCCGGCGCCCCCGCCATGTCGGACGCCGCCGAGGGGACGGCTCCCGCCGCGGCTCCCGCGCTCATAACGCCGGCGTCCGCCGGCAGCGCGCACGCCGGCGCCGCCATCCCGGGCGGCGCAGCGCCCGATGCCACGTCCACCGCGGTCAGCCCGGGCGCCGCCCCCGCAGAGGCGCCCCCGCTCGGCTCGACCGGCGCCCCGCCGCTCGCCCCTCCCGCCCCGCTGCCCGGCCCCTGCCCCGCCGACATGGTCCTCGTCGGCGGCTTCTGCATCGATCGCTACGAGGCGCACCTGGTCATCGACGCCGGCGGGGAGCTCGCCGTCCATCCGCACTTCAAGCGCCCCGAGCCGGGCGTCCGCTACCTCGCCCGCAGCGCGGCCGGCGTCTTTCCGCAGGCGTACATCAGCCGCGTCGAGGCCAAGGCCGCCTGCGTCGCCGCCGGCAAGCGCCTCTGCACGCGGCGGGAATGGCAGCGCGCCTGCCGCGGCAACGGCGCCCACCGCTACCCCTACGGCCCACGCGGCGAGCGCGGGCGGTGCAACACCGGCAAACCCCACCTCCTGCGGGAGGTCTTCGGCGAGCACCCGCCGGGCGGGTGGAGCTACGAGCGACACTTCAACAGCCCTGACCTCGACCAGAAACCAGGCTTCCTGGCGAGGAGCGGCGAACACGCCGGCTGCGCCAGCGAGCTCGGCGTCCACGACATGGTCGGGAACCTGCACGAGTGGGTCGGCGACATGGTCGATGGCGAGCTCGTGATGCGGATGAGCACCGAAGGCGTCGAGCGCCGCGACCAGCCGTGGCACGAGGGCAACGGCGTGTTCATGGGCGGCTTCTTCAGCACGACAAGCGAGCTCGGCCCCGGCTGCTACTTCACCACCATCGCCCACGAGCCGGCCTATCACGACTACTCCACGGGATTCCGCTGCTGCGACAGCGTCGACCTGCCGGCCGCTCCGGGGGCGATCAACGCGAGCCAGCGAGACGGCGGCAGCTGACAGCGCGGCCGGCCGCGACGCGCGGCTCGGCGCCGAGGTCCCCGGCACCAGCAGGCGCGGCGAGCTCGCCCGCGGCGCGATCCCAGCGACGCTGCGCCCAAGGACGGCTGCGGCGCGCTATCACGGGCAGCCCTCTCGGAGGATCGCCCGTCGATTCCTGCCCGCGCCAGGAACAGAGCACCTCCTCCAGATGTCCTGCCCTCTCGATGACCACGAGCGCAGCGACGACCACGGAAGGCGCTCGCGCGATCACGAGGCTTCGCCCCCGCTACGGCCGGTGGGCCGCGGCAGCCGCGGCGCTGCTCCTCTCCAGCCTCGCGGCCATCGGAGCCTGCGTCAGCCAGCCCCTCGTGGCGGCGCTCCCGCCGCCCGCTCCGGCGCTCTTCGCGGACCCCGCGCGCATGGAGCGCGACGTCCGGAGGCTCGTGGAGGAGTTCCGCCCGCGGGGCTATCGGCAAATCGAGCAGCTGGACCGCGCCGCGGCGTACCTGCGCGCCGAGCTCAGCGCCGCCGGAGGACGCGTGGCCGAGCAGCTGTACGATGTCGAGGGGCGGACGTACCGCAACGTGCTCGCCCGGTTCGGCCCGGACTCGTCGGCGCGCGTCGTGGTCGGCGCCCACTACGACGCGGCGAACGACTTGCCGGGCGCCGACGACAACGCGAGCGGCGTGGCAGGGCTGCTCGAGCTCGGGCGGATGCTCGGCCGGACGCCCCTCCGGGGCGAGGTCGAGCTCGTGGCGTTCACGCTGGAGGAGCCGCCCTATTTCCGATCTGAGCACATGGGAAGCGCCCATCATGCGAGCGCGATGCGCGCAGCTGGCGTGAAGGTCCGGGCGATGATCAGCCTGGAGATGATCGGATATTTCACCGACGAAGAGGACAGTCAGGCGTTCCCGCTGGCGCCGCTCTCCATGCTCTATCCCACGAAGGGGAACTTCGTGGCCGTGATCGGCAACCTGGAGGGGCTCTCGCTCGTTCGCACCGTCAAGGGGGCGATGCGCGGCGCGACCGATCTGCCCGCCTATTCCCTGAGCGCTCCGGCGCTCGTCCAGGGCGTGGACTGGTCCGACCACCGGAGCTACTGGGAAGCGGGTTATCCAGCGGTCATGATCACGGACACGGCGTTTCTGCGCAACCGGCGTTACCACACCGACAAGGACACGCCGGATACGCTCGACTACGCGCGCGCTGCAAAGGTCGTCACCGGCGTGGCCCAGGCCGTCCTCGCGCTCGCGAACGAGTGAGCGCGCTGCCGTCACCATGCCTCACGCCGCGAACATCCGATCGAGCACCGCCCTCGGCGCGCCGCCCTTCAGGATCGTCTCGAGCGCCTCGAACACCCCCGCATCCACCTTCCGCGCCTTCGCGAACGCCACGACGCGCGGGATCAGCGGGATCGCCTCCACCCGCAGCCTGGCCTCCGCGACCGCCTCGTCGAGCGTCCGCCCGCGCGCGAGCGCCTTGCCGAGCACCACCTCGGGGCGGCTCTCGAGCCGGATCGAGGCGAGCAGGTCGCCGTAGCCGCCGAGCCCCAGCATCGTCCGCTCCTCCGCGCCCGCCGCGGCGGCGATGCGGGCCGCGCTGTCGACCGCCCTCGAGATGAGCGCGGCGAGCAACCCCGGCCCCGCGCCCGCCTGCTCGGCGAAGCCGACACCGACGGCGAGGCAGCCGACCAGCGCCGACGCCCACTCCAGGCCCTGGAGATCCGGCGTCGTGTAGACGCGGAGCGCCTCCGACTGGAACGCCGCGGTCACCGCGGCGTGGACCTCCGGGAAGCGCGAGCCGCACACCATCGCCGAGGGGCGGCCCTCCCGGAGCTCGTCTTCCTGCACCGGGCCGCCCAGAGCGCCCACCCGGCGCGCCGGGGTCTCCTCGCGCACCAGGTCCGAGACGGTCTTCAGCGCCTCCCCCTCGAGGCCGCGCACGCCGTGGATCACGAGGTGCGAGCCGTCCATGTGATCGCCGAGCGCGCGCAGCGCCGTCCGCGCCGCGTTCGACGGCACCGCGATCACGAGCAGCCGCGCCCGGGCGACCTCCGCGTGGTCCCGCACGATCCGCGGGCCGCCTTTGATCCGCGGCTGCTCGCGGCGCGAGTACAGGAGGACCTCCGCGCCGGTGCGGCTGGCCGCGAGCGCCAGCGCCACGCCCCAGAAACCGCCGCCGATGACCCCCACCGAAGGCGCCGGAAGCGCGCTCCCCGGGGCGCTCACTGGCCACCCCCGGCGCCGTTCATCGAGCCCACGTGCGCGTCCGCCTCGCCCACGCGGGACGAGGACGACGGGGACGACGAAGCGGACGAGGCCGAGCCCCGCGGCTCATCCAGAGGCGGCGGCGACGAGGCGGGCTCGAGCGGCGGGAGCGGCGGCTGGACCTGCAGGCCGGAAGGGACGCCCGGCGGGGCGATGACGTCCCACGCCACCCCGTGGGCGGCGAGGCGGTTCTGGTAGTAAAAGAGCAGGTTGGTGTCGCAGAGCGCGATGCCGTCGGGCCGCGAGTCGAGCACCGGCGACGAGTGGTAGCCCGCGAAGGCGCGCAGCGCGCGCTCGACGATGTCCCCGCCCGAGCCGAGCCGGACGTCCTCCCCCAGCACGATGCACCCCCGCTGCTCGAGCTCGCGCAGCCGATCGCAGAGCGCCACCACGTCGGCCGCGAGGTCGTCGCGCGGCACAGTGAGCACGTCGCGCTGCCGGAGCACCGTGAAGAGATCCGCGGCGGGCGCCTGGCTGCGAAGCCGGGCGAAGCTCGCCGCCGCGACGACGTGCGTCGCCATCACGACCGTGTCGCGCGCGTACGCCCGGCAGATCTCCTCGCCGAGCTCGCGCGCGTACTGGGCGTCGCGCGCCGCGTCGATGACCGCCCTGCCGCCCTGATCCTTCACGTAGCTCGCCGGATCGACCTCGCGACCGCGGGCGTCGAACGAGCGGCCCAGCTCGTCGACCCGGTTGCCGAACGGATCGAGCGGCTCGGAGAAGCGGATGACCACCGCGGCGTTCATCGCGAGGAGCTTGCGCAGGAACGAGGCGATCCGGCCGATGCGGCTCGACTCGTCGTCCTCGATGATGAAGCGGCCCTTGCCGGCCTCGGAGAGGAAATCGGCGATCAGCGTCTCGGCCTCGAGCGTGATGAGGTAGTTGATCGTGGCCGGGACGAAGAAGACGCGGCGCTCGCGGCCGCTCTGCAGCGTCCGCGTGTAGGCCTCGAACGCGCTGCCGACCAGGCCCAGCTTGAGCTTCCGCTCCACGCCGCCCGAGCGGGACCGCGTGCCGCCCGGGAAGAACAGCGAGTGGTAGCCGCGCTCGAGGAGCACGCCCGAGTACGTCTTCAGCACGTCCTTGTAGAGGTTGTGCCGGATGCGCCGGTCGACGCGGTAGGCGCCGAGGTTGTGCATGAAGAACGAGAGGACCGGGTTCGTGAACAGGTTCTTGCCGGCGCCGTACGTGGCGGGCGGCAGGCCGGCGCGCTCGAGGGCATAGCCGAACACGATCGAGTCCATGTTCGACAGGTGGGTCGGGACGTAGACGGCCGTGCCGCGCTGCACGAGCGAGCGGAGCTTCGCGAGCGGGCCCTCCACGAGCACCCGGTCGGCCAGGAGCTCGAGGCTGACGAGCTTGAGCGGGTCGCGGACCACGGTCATGAGCTTCCGCGGCGCGAGCAGCGCGCTCACGACCGGCGGCAGGAGCCGCGACGACAGCTGGTAGACGCGCCGGTCGAAGTTCCCCGCGATGTCCCACGCGTACTCCTCCGACAGCTCCCGCAGGCGGCGGCGGCGCTCGGCGTCGTGCATGCGGCCGAGCGAGCGGGCGAGCCGCTGCCACTCGGCGAGCTCGCGGACGTCCTGCGGCTTGCGGGACCCCTCGAGCCGCTTCGACTCCTGATACGCCGCCTCGTTCATGGCGAGCAGCGGATCCCTCGTGGAGCCGACGACCCGGTCGACCACGGTGCGCACGATCTCGTCGCGCGCGTCGTTGAACCCGAAGATGGGAGCGCGGGAGTCCATGGGCCTAGTCGTATAGAAATCGGACGGCGGGCGCGAGCGGAATACGGCCGCGGGCGACGCCGAAAGTCAGCGGTAATCGTCCTTCGCGCGACGCACGGCGGCGAACACGTCGGACGGCGCGGCCCCCGGGAAGCGCGCCCTCAAACTCGGCTCGCCACAGCGCAGGAACGGGTTCGTCGCGAGCTCGTCGGCCATCGTGCTCCCGACCGTGGGCTCGCCGCGCTCCCGGGCCGCGCGGGCGGCCGCGAGCTTCTTGCGGACAGCCTCGTTCTCGGGCTCGACCGCCTCGGCGAAACGCAGGTTGTTCACGGTGTACTCATGACCGCAGAAGACGCGCGTGTGCGCCGGGAGCGCGGCGAGCTTGGAGAGCGAGGCGTGCATCACCTCCGGCGTCCCCTCGAACATGCGGCCACATCCGGCGATGAAGAGCGTGTCTCCGGTGAAAACAACGTCCTCGACACAATACGAGACGGCGCCGAGCGTGTGGCCGGGGACGTGCAACGGCTGGAGCGTGAGGCCGGCGACCTGGACCGGCGTGCCCTCCTCGACCCGCTCCGTCTGCGCGGGAACGCGCCCGACGTCGCTCGAGTGCGCATAGACCGGGAGGTCGCCGTAACGCTCGCGGAGCGCCTCGTTGCCGCCGACGTGATCGTGGTGATGGTGCGTGTTGACGATGGCGACCAGACTGAGCTTCTCGCGCTCGAGCGCCGCGATGATCGGCTGGGCCTCCGAGGGATCGATGACGATCGCCTCGCGCCGCCCGTCCGCGGCCACGAGGTACGCGTAGTTGTCGCTGAGGCAGGGCACGGGGAGGATGCGCATGAGGCGTCGACTATAGCGGCGCTCCCGGCGAGAGCCGGGGAAAAGGTGCGCGTGGCGCGGTGGATCGCGCATGAGCTCGAGAAAGTTTGAGAATTTTGCGACCGAACCGGCAAGTGGTCCCGAGCGGGACGGCGGGCGGCCTGGCGGAGATCCGCGCGGTGACGCGGGCGCGATGGTGTGGCAGAGGGGCCGGCATGACGTCCGCCGAGCCTTCCGTCCGCTACCGCATCGGCGTCGATGAGAACGGGCTGGGCCCGCGGCTCGGCCCGATGGTGGTGACGGCGGTCCTCACGCGCGTCACGGAGGCGGGCTGGCAGGTCGCCGGCCGCGCCCCTCGCGGCGCCCTCGCCCAGCGGCTCGGCGACTCGAAGCAGCTCGTGGCGCACGGGGATGTCTCGCTCGGCGAGGCCTGGGCTCGCGCGCTGGTCGCGCGCGGCTGCGGCCGCGGCCGTGAGAAGACGGCCAGCGGCGCGTCGTCGGTGGACGAGCTGCTCCACGCCGTCGCGCTCGAGGATCGCCCCGCGCTCCGCGCGCTCTGCCCGAGCCACGTCGAGGAGCAGTGCTGGTCGGCGGAGGGCGAGGCGTTCACCGCGCCCGACGAGCTGGTCTGCGCGATCGGCAAGGACCTCGACAAGCTCTCGGGGAAGGGGGTCGAGGTCGTCGCCGTGCGCTCGGTGCTGCTCTGCGCGAAGCGGATGAACGACGGGGCGCGCGCCGGGAAGAACAGGTTCGTGCTCGATCTCCACGCGATGGAGCGCCTCGTCCTGGAGCTCCGCGGCCTCGCCGGCGCGGAGGTCTTCGCGGTGTGCGGCAAGGTCGGCGGCTTCGGCAAGTATGGCGCCGTGTTCGGCCCGCTCGCGGGGAGGATGCACGCCGTGCTCGAGGAGGGCCGCGCCCGCAGCGCCTACCGCTTCCCCGGCCTCGGCGAGATCGCGTTCGTCCGCGACAGCGACGCCTCGGATCTGTGCGTCGCGATGGCGTCGATGGTGGGCAAGTACGTCCGCGAGGCGCTCATGGAGCGGGTCGCGCGCCATTACCAGCGCGCGGTCCCGGGCCTGCACGGGGCGAGCGGCTACTACGATCCGGTCACGTCGGCGTTCATCGGGGCGACCCGCCTCGTCCGCCGCGCGCGCGAGATCCCCGCCGAGTGCTTCGAGCGGGGCGCCGGCGAGAGCGACGGCGAAAGCGACGCCTCACTCGAGAGCGGCGGCCCGTAGCGCCGAGGCCGGCGCCGCGCGGCCGCGCTCGCCGGGCGAAACCGGCGGCGCCGCGGGGCGTAGGAGGGTTAGGTGCGCTACCCTCGACAGGCCAGGTGGATGATGAAACGGCTCCGCGCTGCTGGTCTTCTCTTCGCGCTCGCCCTCATTGCGTGCGCCGCCGTGTTCGCGTGCTTTCGCGCTGGCGATGCAGGGAGGGCGAGCAAGGTGATTCCGGGGTCCAAGGAGGCTGTGACGATGTCGGACAGAAGCTATCGCAAACCGTCGGATGAGGAGCTGCGCAAGCAGCTCACGCCGCTCGCATACGAGGTCACCCAGCGCGACGCGACCGAGCCGCCGTTCCGCAACGCCTTCTGGGACAACCACGAGGCGGGCCTCTACGTGGATGTCGCGAGCGGCGAGCCGCTCTTCACGTCGCTCGACAAGTTCGACTCGGGCACCGGCTGGCCGAGCTTCACGCGCCCCGTCGAGCCGGAGCGGGTCGTGGAGCGCTCGGACAGGACCCACGGGATGGTCCGAACGGAGGTGCGCTCCAAGGCTGGCAACTCCCACCTCGGGCACGTCTTCGAGGACGGGCCCGGGCCCGACGGGCTGCGCTATTGCATCAACTCGGCGTCCCTCCGGTTCATCCCGCTGGCTCGCCTCGAGGCGGAGGGTTACGGCGCTTATCGGGCGCTGTTCGAGGGCCGCGGCGGGGCGCCTCGGCAGCAAGCGAGCGCGAACGCCTGCGCGGTGCCGGCGCCGGGGGAGGCGCCTGGGTGCCAGACGACGCTGGAGACGGCCGTCCTGGCGGGCGGCTGCTTCTGGGGGATGGAAGAGCTCCTCCGGCAGATCCCCGGTGTCCTCGAGACGGAGGTCGGTTATGCCGGCGGCCGGACGAAGGCGCCGACCTATGAAGACGTGAAGACCGGATCGACGGGCCACGCCGAGTCGGTGCGCATCGTCTTCGATCCCGCGAAGCTGTCCTATGCCGAGCTGCTCGAGAAGTGGTTCTTCCGCATGCACGATCCCACGACGCGGAACCGCCAGGGCAACGACGTCGGGACGCAGTACCGCTCAGCGATCTTCGTCACGACGCCCGAGCAGCGCCGCATCGCCGAGGAGGTGAAGGCGCGCGTCGACAAGAGCGGCAAGTGGCGCGCCCCGCTCGTCACCGAGATCGTGGAGGCCGGGCCGTTCACGCGCGCCGAGGAGTATCACCAGAAGTACCTGGAGAAGTACCCGAGCGGGTATACGTGCCACTTCATGCGCGACTGATGAGGGCGGTGGCCCGCGCCGTCGACTCGATGGTTTCGTCGACGGCGCAGGCTGGTGATGCTCGAGAGCGGGCGGGTCAGCGATTGGCGATGTGGATCGCCGCGCCCATGGCGTGGGCGGCGGCTTCCATCAGCGACTCGCCGAGGGTCGGGTGGGGGTGGATCGTGAGCGAGAGATCCTCGAGGAAGGCCGCCATCTCGAGCGAGAGGGACGCCTCGCTGATCATGGTGCTGGCCTCCGGTCCGACGATGTGGACGCCGAGCACCTGCTTCGTCTTCTTGTCGGCGACGATCTTCACGAAGCCCTCGGTCTCGTTCATGGCCATGGCCTTGCCGAGCACCGAGAACGGGAACTTGCCGATGCTGACCTCGAGGCCCTTCGCCTTCGCCTCCGCCTCGGTGAGCCCCACCGTGGCGATCTCCGGATCGGTGAAGATCGCGCCCGGGATCGCGACCCAGTCCTTCTCGGCCTTGTGCCCCGCGATGACCTCAGCGGCGATCTCGCCCTCCTTCGTCGCCTTGTGCGCGAGCAGGGGCGGCCCGCTGACGTCGCCGATGGCGTAGATCGACGGCACGTTGGTGCGGCAGAACTTGTCGGTGGGGACGAACCCGCGCTGATCGACCGTCACGCCGACCTTCTCGAGGCCGAGCCCCTTGCTGCTCGGCCGCATGCCGACGGCGACGAGCACGGTGTCGACGACGATCGTCTGCTCCTTGCCGTCGACCAGGATCTTCACCCCGACCGAGCCGTCCTTCTGCTTCTCGTACCCGAGCGCCTTGGCGTTCTTGTGGATCGTGCCGCCGCGCTTCAGGATCTTGCGCTCGACGATCTTGGTGCAGTCGGGGTCGACGCCCGTGAGCAGCTCCGGCAGCGCCTCGACGACGATGAGCTCGGCGCCGAACGCCTGGTAGACCATGCCGAGCTCGAGGCCGATGACGCCGCCGCCGATCACCATCAGCCGCTTCGGGACGCGGCGCAGGCTGACCGCCTCCTTGGCGCCGATGATCGTGTCGCCGTCGAACTTGAACGTCGGGATCTCGATGGTCGTCGAGCCGGTCGCGATCACGATCGCCTTGGTCGCCTCGAACTGCTCCACGGAGCCGTCCGCCCGCGTCACGTCCACGCGCTTCGGCCCCACGACCGTGGCGGTGCCGTTCACGACGTCGGCGCCGTTGCCCTTGAGCAGCGACCCGACGCCGCCGGTGAGCTTCTTGACGATGCCTTCCTTCCAGTCCTGCATCTTGTTGGCGTCGAGCTCGACGCCGCTGACCTTGATGCCCATCGCGGCGCCGGCCTGCGACTTCTCGTAGAGGTGGGCGGCGGAGATCAACGCCTTGGAGGGGATACACCCCCAGTTGAGGCAGACGCCGCCGACGTTCTCCTTCTCGATGCAGAGCACCTTCTGCTTGAGCTGAGCGAGCCGGATGGCGCAGGGGTAACCGCCGGGGCCGGCTCCGATCACGATTGCGTCGTAGGTCTTCATCCTTGTCCTTTTGTGCGCTTCGAAGACTGGAACTAGGGGCGCCGGGGTTCGTCAGGCAAGCCCCTCGCCGACAGCCCTGAGGCCGCGCCCGCCACCGCGAGCCGTCCCTGGGTGCCCGGGGCTTACACGACCTCGCAGCGAGGGGAAATCCCTCCCCGAGGTCAGCGCCCGCCGCCGTGCGGCGGCGCTTTCGGGGAGCGCAGGAGCTCTGCGCGCTGGTCGCGCAGGTGCCAGGGCAGCTCCGCGTAGACGTCGTCGAACAGCGTCTCTCGGGCAGGCGGGCCCATCGCCTCGACCTCGGCGACGGCGGCGGCGATCTCGGCGTTGAGCTCCGCCTCGAGGGAGGACTCCGCGGCGTCGTCGAGGAGCCCGCGGCCGGCGAGGTGGCGCCCGAGGCGCAGCAGCGGGTCGCGCTGCGTCCAGCGATCGACCTCCTCCTGCGACCGGTAGCGGCTCGGGTCGTCGCTCGAGGAGTGCGCGCCGACGCGGTAGGTGAGCGCCTCGATGAAGCTGGGGCCGCCGCCGCCACGAGCCCGCGCGACCGCCTCGGAGACGGCGCGGTAGACGGCGATGACGTCGTTGCCGTCGACCCGCACCGACGGCACGCCGTAGGCGCGCCCCTTGACGGCGATCGTCCTCGAGGCCGTCTGCCGGTCCGTCGGCACGCTGATGGCCCAGTGGTTGTTCTGGCAGATCAGGACGCACGGCGCCCTGAAGACCGCCGCGAAGTTCATCGCGCTGTGGAAATCGGGCTCGCTCGTCGCGCCGTCGCCCATGAACCCCACCACCACGGTGCTGTCGCGCCGCAGCTTCGCGGCCCACGCGGCGCCGACCGCCTGCGGGAGCTGCGGGCCGATGCAGCTCGACCAGGACACCTGGTTCACCTGCCGCCCGCTCATGTGCGACGGCATCTGGCGCCCCTGGAGGAGGTCGCCCGCGTTGCCGAACACCTGGGCCACATAGGTGCGGAGCGGGAAGCCGCGCACCAGCATCATCACGCTCTCGCGCAGCGCGGGGAAGATCCAGTCCGTGGGCTCGACCGCGAGCGCCGTGGCGATCGGCGTCGCCTCCTGGCCGGTGCACGCGCCGTAGAAGCCGACCCGCCCCTGCCGCTGGAGCAGGAGCATGCGCGCGTCGAGCAGCCTGAGGCGCTTGATCTCGCGGTACGCGCGCAGCAGCAGCGCGTCGCTGAGGCAGGGGTCGGTCGCGGGATCCAGGGATCCATCGTCCCGGAGGACGCTGAGCAAGCCCTCGTCGGCCCCCTCCCCTGGCCGGGACGTGGGCGCGTGAGGTGGAGGGGCGTCGGCGGCGGACCTCGCGGAGGCGCCGGGCGGCGTGGCTTCCAGCTCGCTCATGACCGGACCATACCGCGAAACGACCGCGCTCGCGGCCCCTTCGGCCCGCGGGGACGCCCCTCCCGCCCCCGCGGCGCGCCGGAGCGAAGCGGCTCACATCGCTCGCGCACGAGCTCAGCCGAGCAGGACGCGGAACATCCGCTTGCTGTCCGAGAGGTAGTAGTAAGCGGCGCGGTCCGCGTCGCCCATCAGATCGAGGATGGCGCGCTCCATCTGATCGGGGCTCAGCGTGTTGGACACTTCCCACGTGTCGGGCGTGACCTCGTCGCCCTGCCACGGTCCGGCGCAGAGCGCGACGAGGCGCGACCGGTTCGCCTCGTCGGCGATCGAGAAGGTGAGGATGTAGTCGTGGTTGACGAAGCCGCTATAGAGCTTGTTGTCACGCGGCATCGGATCCCTCCGTGTCGTGGGCGCGACGCGCGGCGTCCTCACCGCGGGCCGGGCGGCAGCGGGGCGGCCGCTTCCTCGTCGTCGTCCTGCTCGGGGCGGCGCGCGCCGAGCGTGAAGACGTGCAAGAGGACCAGGCTCGCGCCGAGGAACACCTCCGACTTGCTCACGAGCTCGGCGCGGCGATGGACGCGCTCGAGCTCCATGCCGAGCTCCCCCTCGCCGCGCCGGACGCCCTCGCGGTGGAGCGCCGCGATGCGGGGGGTGAGCGCCAGGCCGACGTACGCGGCGCACCCGGCCAACACCATGGCGACGAGCCGGCGCACGCGCGCCGCGCGGCCGGCGCCCTGACGGTACGCGGCCCAGGTGCGCGCCACCTCCGCGCCGAGGAGGATCACCGCGGCGCCGAGCGCGAATTGATCGAAGCGCGCGAACGCCGCGCTCATCGCGTCACCGGAGAAGGGGGCCGGGGCGAGCCGGAAGACGAACGGGGCGGCGCAGGCGCCCAGCGCCACGATGCCGCCGACCCAGGCCCCCGCCGCGAGCGCGGCCACGCTCGCGGCCACGCGATCGATGAGGGAGCGGCGCGACGCGGCGCGCTCCTCGGGGCTCGGGGCGAGGTCCGCCTCGCTGAACTGGGCTCCATCGTTCATGCATCCACCTCCGCAGCGATGGCGGCGAGCGCCTCCTCGACGGCCCCCTGATCGGCCTTCCGCTCGTCTCCCCGCATCGCCGCGATCGCGGCGCGGGCGGCCGAGAGGCGGGCGCGACCGGCGGCCGCGACGGCGAGCGTGCGCTTGTGGCGGTCCCACGCGCCGAGCTCGCTGAGGATGTCGCGGATGGCCCGCTCGTGGCCCATCCGCGCGAGCGCGACGCGCGCGTGCCAGCGCAGCGGATCGCGGCCGAAGCCGAGCCTGAGCCCGAACGCGCGCCGCTCCAGGGCGCTCCGCGAAGCGGCGAGGCCGAGCTCGCCGCAGAGCTCGATGGCCGCGGCCTCGTCCTCGCGATCGACCCCGTCGAGCTTTCCTCCCACGATCTCGGCGAGCACGGGGTGGCCCACCGGATCGCCGAAGCGCGCGGTGACGACCGCCGCCGCCGCCCGGACGAGCGGGGACGCGTGGCCGAGCAGCGCGCGGGCCCGCTCCATGGCCGACGGAGGCAGCTCGCCGCTGGACTCACCCAGCTCCTCGAACATCCGCAGCGCGATGTGGCAGACGAGCGGGTCGTCGTCGTGGGTGGCCTGCATGACGGCCTCGATCGCGTCGGCCTGCTGGGCGCAGACGCGCGGGAACGCGATCACCGCCTGGAACCGCACCTCGGGCCGCTCGTCCGAGAGGGCGCGCCGGAGCCGGCCCGTGGCCCGCATGTCGCCGATCTCCCCGAGCGCCGTGATCGCCATCTGCCGGACGTAGGGATCCGCGTCCTCGACGGCGAGGAGCAGGGCCGGGAGCGCCTCGACGGCCTTCGTGTCGGCGAGGCCGATGGCCGCCGCCGCGCGGACCGCCGCGTGCTCATCGACGCGCAGCACGCCCTCGATCGCGCGCACGACCTGCTCCCGTGCCGTCGCGGCGTACGGGACGAGGTCGCTCACGGCCTCCGCGCGCACGGCGGGCTTCTGCGAAGCGACGTCGCGCAGCGCAGCCTCGAGCGTCCTTTTCGCGGGGGCCGGTCCGAACACGCGGCCAACGCTAGCACGGTCGATGCGCAAAGCCGGGCCGCACGGAGCGGCGCTCAGCCGCCGCCCGAGCCGCCAGCGCCGCCCGAGCCGCCACCTTCGCCGCCCGAGCCGCCGCCGCCAGCGCCACCCGAACCGCCAGCGCCGCCCGAGCCGCCACCTTCGCCGCCCGAGCCGCCTTCGCCCTCCGAGCCGCCGGCGCCTCCCGCACCACCCGACCCTCCAGCGCCGCCGGCGCCTCCTGCGCCCGAGGCCTCCGGCGTGTAGGGGGTCCATTCCTCCGTCTGTTCAGGAGCGGCCCTGCACACGCCAGGCTCGCTCTCGACGCCGCCCGGCGGCTCGCTGGCGACGCTCGACGCAGACGGCGGGTTCGGCAGGCAAGCCCTCGAGCCGTCCGGCCTGGCGTCGACGATCGCGGCGTTGCGCTCGCCCGGCGCTATCCCGGCGGCCTCCTGGATGTTGCCCAGCGCGACGCACGAGTAGCCCTTGCGGCAGTCGTCGTCCTCATCGCAGGTGGCCATGCAGAAGGTCCGCTCGAAGCGCGGCCAGCGGACGTTCTCGAGCTCGCTGCACGCCGGATCGATCACCGGGTTGAACGCGACGCAGACGCTGCTCCCGGAGCAGCTGTCCGGCTCGCAGTTGAAGACCGTGCAGTAGCCGCCAGGCTGCGTCCCATCGCAGAGGAGCTGCTGCTCTGCCTGCACGCAATCGAGCGACGAGGTGCACGGATCGCCGATCTGGGGGCCACATCCGGCGAGCAGCGAGGAGGCGCCAAGGACGACGAGCAGGAGGGCGGGCTCGGTGAGGCGGAGCATCGAGGAGGGCGCTTAGTACCGGCGGGGGCGCCCGCGCGCAAGCGCAGGCCCACGACGCCCACGATGCCGTCCCGGAACCGGCGCTGGCTTCCGCCCGAATTGACACCTTGCGGTCAGGCCTCTACAAACGAGCGGACCGGGGTGACCCCGGAGAACGAAGCGAAGGCCATGGCGACTTACATCACCGAAGACTGCATCAACTGCGGCGCCTGCGAGCCCGAATGCCCGAACGAAGCCATCAGCGAGGGCGACGAGATCTATGTGATCGATCCGGAGCTCTGCACCGAATGCGTCGGCTTCTATGATCACGAAGCGTGCCAGGCCGTATGCCCGGTCGAGTGCTGCCTGCCCAACCCGCAGATCGTGGAGACCGAGGAGGTCCTCATCGCGCGCGCCGTCAGGCTGCACCCCGACGATGGGGAGCTGAAGAAGCGGGCCGCCGCCAACGACTACCCCTCGCGCTTCCGCAAGTAGCGCGCCTCTTCGCGCACGATCGCGTCGCCTCTCCGGCCGCGCTTCCCATGCCTCCGCCGGCACCGTCGGTTCGATGCGGCGCCCGGGTCACACCGTGATCCGGCGCTGGGCCGCAGTGGTCCTCGCGGGTGCCTGCGCGGGCTGCCATGGCAGCGGTCCGCTGCTCCACCCGGCCCACGTCCTCCGTCCGGGCGCCGTGCGCCTCGGCGGCGGCCTGTCGGGTGACATGGTCGTCGCCGGAGCGGCGGACGCAGGGGCGAGCGCCACAGGCCCGGCGACGGCGGAGGGCGCCGCGCGGCGAAAGCTCTCCGAGATCACCGTGTCGCCGGGCGTCGCGCCCTGGGCCAGCGCCCGCGTCGGGATCGCGGGCGAGAACGAAGCGGGGCTGACGTACACGGGGCGAGCCATCCGGCTCGACGGGCGCCACGCATTCCCGCTCGGCGACGCGGCCCTGTCGATCGGCCTCGGCGCCTCGGCGCTGCTCGCGGGCGGGCCGGGCCCCAGCGCAGAGGGGATCGACGTCCACGGCGCAGGGCTCGACGTCCCTCTCCTGCTCGGCTTCCGGTCGGACGCGGATCTCTACGCGCTCTGGTTCGGTCCCCGGCTCGGCTTCGAGCTCCTCGGCGGCGAGGTGCGGCTACCCGCCGCCGGAGCGCCGCTCCGAGGACCGCTCGTCGACGCGTCGGGCCAGCATCTCCAGCTCGGGTTCGTGCTGGGCATCCGCGCGGGCTTCCGCCATGTGCACGTCGCGATCGAGGCCAGCGCGACCTACCACCACGCCGAGGGCGAGATCGCCGGCGATCCGGTCGCGATCGATCAGGGCACCGTCGCCCCGGGCGGCGGCCTCACGGTCACCTTCTGACACGGTCGAAACAAACGCAACGACGTTGCAACGTCGTCAAGCACGACGTCGGAGCGTAACTACGCGTAACCACGCGTAACCACGCGTGACAAGCCGCGGCAAAGCGCGCAAAACGTAGCAAAACGCAAGGATACGGATTCCCTGCCATTTCCGGTGGCAAGCACAGGCGCTTGCCCGGCCGGAGGACCCGTCTTAGACTCGGATCTATGCGTCCCCACGGCGCCCTCGCCACCTCATGCCTGCTCGCCGGTGCGGCTCTCGTCGGCTGTTCGGCGCCTGTCGCGGGCGATGCGACGGAGGTCAACGGGGTGGTCACCCAGGGGGTCGTGCGCGTCGAGCGCGCGATCAACCTGAGCCGGGACGCCGCCGCGGCCGCCACCTCCGGTGAGCTCGACGAGGCCGCGCTGCCGAGCGCGGGCGCCGAGGGAGCGGGGGCGGTCACGAACGTGCTGGCGAAGTTCATGCGGCTCTCGTCCGCGATGGATCCCGAGCTCGCCGAGGGGGCCGTCGGGAAGCCGTTCGTCCTCCCCTCCGCCGGCAGCTGCATGGTCCTCTCGCCCGCCGCCGACGACGAGGCGAGCAGCTTCAGCTCGCTCAGCCCCATCGAGCTCCTCGACGCGGGCGACGTGACGATGAAGACCGAGAGCACCGAGATGCCCCTCGCCGCCCGCGCGTTCCCGGACGTGGGCGCCCTGGTCTTCGGCGTGTTCTACACGTCGCGCGACGCCACCAGCGATCTTCCTGCGCCGGCGCGGTACGTGTTCGAGAGCTCCGGCTCCGGGCAGCTCGACCGGTTCGCGTTCGAGGCCGATGCCCCCGCGGGTCCCGAGGAGGTGCGCATCGGCGACGCCGAGCTGGCCGACGGCGTCGATCTCGACGCAGGGGTCGGCGCGGTCGTGCAGTGGCGCGCGGACGAGGGCGGCGGGGCCGGACGGACGCGGGACATCATCTACGTCGACGTGACCTCGGCCCACGGCGCGACCGTGCGGTGCGCGTTCAAGGACACCGGGCGGGGCGTGATCCCGGGCTCCTTGCTGGATCCCTCGACGCTCGGGCCTCTGCCGGCGAACGCGACGCTCGCCGTTCACCGGACGCGGCAGGTGCCGATCAACACGTCGGGGATCGACCTCGGCGAGGTGCGCTTCGACCTCTCCGTGAACGGCCGAGCGCGCATCGCCGCGCGCTGACGGCGCTCCGACCGACATCGGCGTGGCGTACGAGGATCTGCGACGTCGCGCGGCCGAGCTCGCCGCGATCGGGCAGCGCGACCGCGGCGCCGCGCTCCTCGCGGCGGCCGGCGATCACGCGGGCGCCTCCGAGCTGCTCGAGCGCGTCTGCGACTTCGCCGGCGCGGCCCGGGAGGCGCTGGCAGCCGGGGACCCGGCCCGCGCCGCGCTGATGGCCGCGCTCGGCGGCGACGAGGCGCTCGCGCGCGAGGCGCTCGAGCGGATCGCTTCCACGTCGCCCCGGGACGCCGCGCTGCGCGCCGCCGCCGACCTCGCGGCGCGCGGGTTCTCGCGCCACGCGGGCGCGCTGTTCGCGGCGCTCGGCGCTCACGCGGCGGCCGCGGAGGCGTTCACCGCGGCCCACGACGCGTGCCGCGCCGCCGAGAGCTTCGAGCTCGCCGGCCGCCCCGCCGACGGCGCGCGGGTGCTCGAGGCCGCGCTCCGCCGCCGCCCGGGCGACGCGGCGGCGTGGCTCGCGCTGGGCGAGCTGCTCGCGCGCCACGGCCGCACCGAGGCCGCCGTGCGGGCGCTGCAGCAGCTGCCGCCCGCCGCCGCCGAGCGGGCCCGCGCGCTGCCGCTGCTCGGCCGCTGCCTGAGCGAGCTCGGGCTCGAGGACGCCGCGCGGACCGTCCGCGACGAGCTCGCCCGGCTCGATCCGCCCGGCCAGGAGGCGCTCTCGTCGCGAGGCGCCGCTCCCGGCAGCGCCGCCGCGGGCGCTCCTCCCGCGGGCCCCGCGCCCGTCGGGCCGCTCCTCTTCGGGCGCTACGAGACCCTGCGCGAGGTCACGGCCACGCCCCACGCGCGCGTGGTGGAGGCGCGCGACCGGATCACGGCGGAGCGCGTCGCCGTGAAGATCTTCGCGGGCGCGGCGTTCGGAGCGGGCCGCGACGCGCTCCTCCGGTTCGAGCGCGAGGCGCGCGCCCTCGCCCAGCTCCGGCACCCGAACGTCGTCGCGCTCCGCGCGTACCACCCCGAAGGGCCGGCCATGGTGCTCGCCTGGATGACGGGCGGGTCCCTGATCGAGCGGCTGCGGGGAGAGCCGGTCACGCCCGCGCGCGCCGTCGAGATCGCGGGCGCGCTCCTCTCCGCGCTCGGCGAGGCGCACCGCCTCGGCATCCTCCACCGCGACGTGAAGCCGAGCAACGTGCTCTTCGACGAGATCGGGACGGCTCACCTCGCGGATTTCGGCGCGGCGCACCTCGGCGATCTCTCGTCCACCGCCACGGCGGGCGCGATCGGGACGTTCGCGTACATGTCGCCGGAGCAGCGCATGGGCCGACCGGCGACGCTGGCGAGCGATCTGTACGGCGTCGGCGCGGTGCTCGCCGAGCTGCTCACCGGAGAGCCGCCCGCCCCCGCCGTGCGCGGGCGGCTCGATCCCGCGCCGAGCGAGGTCCATCCGGACCTCACGGCGGCCCACGACGCGGCCGTGGCGGCGTTGCTCGCGGAGGACCCCGCCGCGCGCCCGGCCGACGCGTTCGAGGCGCGGCGCGCGATCACCGCGATGGCCTGGCCAGAGCGCCCGCGGCCGCGGCGGTCGCGCGGGAGCGGCCGGCCCCGATCGAGCGAGGCGCCGCCGGCGACGGCGGCCCGGCTCGCGGCGACCCTGGAGGTCGGCGACGGCCGGGACACGGAGGGGCGCTGGCACGACGCCTGGCTCGATCGCGACGTCCTCGTGCTCCAGCTCGACGACGCGACCCTCGCCCGGGCCCGGGCCTTCGCGCGCGCCGGCCACGCGGCCTTGACGTCCGTCCTCCGGGTCGATCTCGCGAGCGGCGAGGTCTGGGTGGCGCTGCCCCAGGGCCGCGCGCTCGCCGACGAGGCGCGCGCGCTGACCAGGGCCCAGCGCGCGCGCCTCGGCGAGGCCATCGCGGCGCTCCACGCGGCCGGAGGCGCGCACGGGTGCATCGACAGCCAGCACCTTTACGTCCACGACGGCGAGCTCACGCTGGCCTATCCGCGCGAGGCTCCCGGCGACGTGGAGGAGCTCGCGGCGCGGGATCTCGCGGCGCTCCAGGAGCTCGACAGGAACGCGCTGGACGAGCTCTAGAGGAGCTCGACAGGAACGCGCTGGACGAGCTCTAGACCGATGAACGAGGGCGGAGGCGGCGCCAGACGCGAGGCCCGCGATGCGCGGGCGCGGGGGGTGTCCGGAGCGCCGGCTCAGTTCGGCGGAGACGGGGCGGGCGCCGGCTGCGGCGGCGAGATGCGCCCGCCAGGCGAGGTGCAGGTGCCCCCGTACCCGTCGCGCTTGGTGATGTCGTAGCAGCAGTAATCGCCGTCGTACTCGGCCTCGCTGTCGACCGACGCGACCTCGCCGCCGCACGAGTCGCTTCCGAAATAGGCGAGCGCCTCTTCCTGGGAGGGGCATGCCCGCCCGTTCTCGGTCCACTCGATCTCGGTGTATTCGAAGCACCCGACCTTGTCGCACCCCGTTGTCGCGAGGGTGAGCGCCAGGGCTGCGAGCTGGAGGGCCCGGACCGGACAACGCGCGAGGGCCGAACGGATCGTCGAGATCATGGATTCTCCCGGACACACGGGCGCTGCGCGCGCCCCGAGCAAGCATACTCCGGTTCGGACGAAGCCGGCTGCCCCGGAGAGGATCGAGCAGGGTCGCGTCGCGCGGCGGCGTGCGCCTCGCCGCGCGGCGCGGCGGACGCCGCGCCTCCTGGTCGATCAGGACCGGGTGGAGTACACGACAGCATGACGACCGGAGAACAGGGGGCCCGGGTGGTGCGCGCGCCGCGGGGAAGCGAGCGGAGCTGCAAGGGGTGGATCCAGGAGGCCGCGCTCCGGATGCTCCACAACAACCTCGATCCGGAGGTCGCGGAGCGCCCCGACGATCTCGTCGTCTATGGCGGCACCGGGAAGGCGGCGCGATCGTGGGAGGCGTTCGACGTGATCGTCCGCGAGCTCCGGGAGCTCGCGGACGACGAGACGCTCCTCGTGCAGTCGGGCAAGGCGGTGGGCCGCTTCCGCACGCACCCGGACGCGCCCCGCGTGCTGCTCGCGAACTCGAACCTCGTGGGCCGGTGGGCGACGTGGGACGAGTTCCGCCGGCTCGAGGCGCTCGGCCTGACCATGTACGGGCAGATGACCGCGGGCTCCTGGATCTACATCGGCTCGCAGGGCATCGTGCAGGGCACCTACGAGACGTTCGTCGCGGCGCGGAAGGCGCACGCGGCGCGCGCCCCGGGCGGCGGGCGCTGGGTGCTCACCGCGGGGCTCGGCGGCATGGGCGGCGCGCAGCCGCTCGCCGCGACCATGGCGGGCATGGCCTGCCTCGGCGTCGAGATCGACCCGGCGCGCATCGAGAAGCGGCTCCGCACCCGCTACGTCGACGAGCGCATCGACGATCTCGACCGCGCCCTCGACGCCGTCCTCGAGAGCGTCCAGCGCGGGGCGCCGCGCTCGATCGCCCTCTGCGGCAACGCCGCCGACGTCTACCCGGAGCTCGTGCGCCGCGGCGTCACGCCCGACCTCGTCACCGAGCAGACCGCGGCGCACGATCCGCTCGTCGGCTACGTCCCGCCGGGGCTCACGCTCGAGCAGGCGGCGGAGCTCCGCGCCCGCGATCCCGTGGAGTACGTCGCGCGCGCGAAGGCGGGGATGCGGAGGGAGGTCGAGGCGATGCTCGCGATGCAGCGGCGCGGGGCCGAGGTCTTCGACTACGGCAACAACATCCGCACCTGCGCGATGGAGGCGGGCGCCGAGGACGCGTTCGCGATCCCCGGCTTCGTGCCGGCGTACGTGCGCGAGCTGTTCTGCCAGGGCAAGGGCCCGTTCCGGTGGGTCGCGCTCTCGGGCGATCCCGAGGACATCCTCGCCACCGACCGCGCGGTGCTCGAGGCGGTCCCGGGCGACGCCGATCTCCGCCGCTGGATCGAGCTCGCGGAGCAGAAGATCGCGTTCCAGGGGCTCCCGTCGCGGATCTGCTGGCTCGGCTACGGCGATCGCGCGAAGGTCGGGCTCGCCTTCAACGAGCTCGTCCGCGCCGGCCGGGTGAAGGCGCCGATCGTGATCGGGCGCGACCACCTCGACTGCGGGTCGGTCGCGTCGCCGTTCCGCGAGACGGAGGCGATGAAGGACGGCTCCGACGCGATCGCCGACTGGGCGATCCTCAACGCGCTCGCGAACACGGCGGGCGGCGCGTCGTGGGTGAGCTTCCACCACGGCGGCGGCGTCGGGATCGGCAACTCGCTGCACGCCGGGATGGTGATCGTCGCCGACGGCACCGAGGCCGCTCGGCAGAGGCTCGAGCGGGTGCTCACCATCGATCCGGGGATGGGGATCATCCGGCACGCCGACGCGGGCTACGAGACGGCGTGCCGCGTGGCGGAGGAGAAGGGCGTCCGGGTGCCGCACCGGGCAGGGTGACCGGCTCCGCCGCGCCCTCGAGGGCGCGCAGCCGCGCGATCTCCTCCAGGTAGCCGCGCCGCTCCTTCGAGAGCGGCGGCAGCTCGATCACCGCCGGGACGCGCGCGAGCCGCGCGTCGTTCGCGAGGCGCCAGAACGGCGCGAGCCCCATCTCCCCGTCGCCGACGCGCTCGTGCCGATCGACCCGCTGGCCGAGCGCCGCCTTCGAGTCGTTCACGTGCATGCACTGCAGCCGATGAAGCCCGAGCAGCCGGCCGAAGTCGCTCCAGAACCGCTCGTAGCCGGCCTCGCTCCGGAGGTCGTGCCCCGCCGCGAAGGCGTGCTGCGTGTCGATGCAGACCCCGAGCCGCGACCCCTCCGGCCCGGCGCGCTCGATCATCGCGGCGATCTGATCGACGCGGTCGCCGAGGGTCGACCCCTGCCCGGCCGTGTTCTCGATGCACAGCCGCGCGCGGAGCCCCTTCCCGCGAGAGAGCACGATCGACAGGCTCTCGCCGATGCGGTCGAGGCCGGCCTCCTCGCCGAGGCTGCGGTGCGCGCCCGGATGGAACACCACGAAGTCGATCCCGAGCGCGTCGCACCGCGCGAGCTCCTGGAACAGCGCTTCCCGCGAGCGCTCGAGGATCGCGGCGTCGTCAGCGCACAGGTTGATGAGGTAGCTCGCGTGGGCGAGTGTTCGGCCCACGCCCGCGCCCGCGCCGGCCCAGGCCGCGCGCGCGGCGCGAAACGCGGCGATCTGCTCCGCGCTCAGCGCCGGCTCCCGCCACTGGCCCGAGACCTTGGTGAAGATCTGCACCACCTCGCAGCGGTCCTCCCCCGCCAGCGCGATCGCGCGGTGAAGGCCGCCAGCCACGGACTCGTGCGCGCCGAAGATCATGGGCCGCACTGCTTGGGGCGCTTCCCCGCCGCCGGCAAGGCATTGCCCCGAGCCCACCGGATCTGCCACGGCCCCCGCCATCCGCGCGCACCCGCGCGCCCTCACGCAGGCGGGCAACGCCCGGGCCGCCTCGTCCGTCCCCCTGCGATGACCCCGATTCCGCGAGCAAATCGAGCAAACCGCATGCCGGCAGGGCGCGAACCCCGGTTCGCGGCACCTCACCCTTGACGCGTTCCTGCCCAGGCGCGAATTGAGCGGCCTTCCTGGAGTCTCGATGAGCCATATGGGTGTTACGAACGGGGCCGGCGCCGGAGAGGCAGCGCCGGGGTCGCCGGGTGGGGCCAAGGGCGAGGAAACCGCGGCGGCCCCGCCGCTGGTGCCGTCGCACGTGCTCTCGGGCAAGCGGCTCGTGGTGGTCGGAGGGACCGGCTTCCTCGGCAAGGTCTGGCTGGCCATGCTGCTCGCGAGGTTCCCGGAGATCGCCCACATCTACCTGCTCGTCCGGGCCAAGGAGAACCAGTCGCCGGAGGAGCGCTTCTGGTCGCAGATCGTGACCTCGCCGGTCTTCGACCCGATCCGCGAGCAGTACCCCGGGCCCGCCTTCGAGGAGTACCTGCGGCAGAAGATCACGCCCATGAACGGCAACGTCGGCCTGCCGCTGCTCGGGCTGGGCGACCGCGTGGGTGAGCTCACGGGCAACATCGCCGCGGTCGTGAACGTGGCCGGCGTCGTCGACTTCAACCCGCCGCTCGACGAGGCGCTCGAGGTCAACGCGTTCGGCATCAGCAACCTCGTCGAGCTCGCGCGGACCCTCGGGGCCAAGGTGATGCACACGAGCACCTGCTTCGTCGCAGGCTACCGCTCCGGGCTCATCGAGGAGAACCACCCGTCCGAGATCCCCTTCCCCCGCGCCGCGGGCGAGACGTGGTTCGGCGCCGCCTGCCCGAAGCGGACCCTCGATCGGTCGCACTGGGATCCGCAGCGCGAGATCAGCGAGTGCCTCGACCTCGTGCAGCAGGCGCGCCAGCGGTGCGAGGACGCCTTCCGGCAGAGCGCCTTCCTCGACGAGGCCAAGGCCAACCTGGCCGCGCGCAGCGAGCCGTGCCGGGGCAGCGCGCTCGAGAACGAGCTCGCCAGGGTGAAGCGCAAGTTCATCAAGGACCGGCTCATCGAGGCCGGCAAGGAGCGCGCGCTCTTCTGGGGGTGGACCAACATCTACACCTACACGAAGAGCATCGGCGAGCAGGTCCTCGCGAGCTCCGGGCTGCCCTTCACGATCGTCCGCCCCGCCGTCGTCGAGACCGCGGTCGAGTTCCCGTTCACCGGCTGGAACGAGGGGATCAACACCTCGGCGCCGTACCTCTACCTCGCCTCGAAGGGGCAGGTGCAGTTCCCGGGCGACCACGACGTACGGCTCGACCTCATCCCGGTCGACATGACCGCGAGCGGCATGATCGCCTCGCTCTGCGAGCTCATCGAGGGCCGCGCGCCCGCGGTGTACCAGTACGGATCGACCGACACGAACGGCTGCCGCGTGACGCGCTACCTGGAGCTCGCCGGGCTCTACAAGCGGCGGCAGGTGTTCGAGGGGAAGAAGACCTCGCTCTTCGACGTCGTGTCATCCCGGTTCGAGCCGCGCGGGCTGACCCGGCAGCAGTACGGCGCGCACGGCGCGCGCGCCATCGAGGGCGCGCTCCGCGGCCTGGGCGGCCTGCTCAAGACGGCGAGCGTCGGCCCCGCCGCGGCCCTCCTCAAGCCGGCGGCGGCCGCGCTCGAGAACGCCGCCAGGACCGAGCAGAAGACGGCCACGCTCCTCGAGGTCTTCATGCCGTTCGTCGCCGAGGGCGACTGGGTCTACTCCTGCGCCAACACGCGCGCGGCGATGGCCCGCATGCCCCCCGAGGAGCGGGCGCGCTTCGTCTGGGCCCCCGAGAAGATCGACTGGCGTGACTACATCTGGAACGTCCACCTCCCCGGCCTGGAGAAGTGGGCCTTCCCGCTCATGGAGGAGATGCTCCGCCGGGAGATCAAGCCGCTCCGGCCCTACGACAGCCTGGTCGACCTGCTCGACGAGGTCGCCGAGCGCTTCGATCACGCGCTCTCGGTGCAGCGGTTCGAGCAGGACGGGCTCTCGCGCACGAGCTACCGCGAGCTCCGCGACGCGGCCTGCATGACCGCCGCGCGCCTCGCCGCGCTCGGCGTCCGCCGCGGCGACCGCGTGGCGCTCTCCGGCGCGAACCAGCCGGCGTGGCCCGTCGCCTACTTCGGCATCCTCCGCGCAGGCGCCGTCGCCGTCCCGATCGATCCCGGGCTCGACGCGAAGGCGTTCGCGGACGTCCTCCGTTCGTCGACGGCGAAGGTCGTCCTCTGGGACGGCGGCGTGGCGGAGAGGCTCGGCGCCGACGTGCGCGCGGCGCTGCCGAACCTTCACGCCTTCGACATGGTCGGGTTCGCCGAGGGCCAGGTGCCCGACCTGGGCCCGGCGTCCGGCGACGGGCTCGCGCCCCCGGACGTGCGCGTGGGCAGCCAGGACGTCGCGAGCGTCGTCTACACGAGCGGCACGACCGGGGAGCCGAAGGGCGTGCTGCTCACGCACGGCAACTTCACGGCGCTGCTGGCCTCGCTGGCGCCGCTGTTCCCGCTCAAGGCGAGCGACCGCGTGCTCAGCGTGCTGCCGCTCCACCAGACCTTCGAGGTCACCTGCGGCCTGCTCCTGCCGCTGTCGCAGGGCGCGCGGATCATCTACCTCGACGAGGTCTCGGCCGATCGGGTGAGCGACGGGCTGAAGAAGGCGCGCGTCACGGCGATGGTCGGCGTGCCCGCGCTCTGGCAGATGCTGGAGCGCCAGATCGTCGCCAGGGTGAAGGAGCAGGGGCCCGCCGCGGCCACCGCGTTCAGCTGGGCCATGGAGCTGAACCGCATGCTCGGCAAGCGCCTGGGCCTGAACGCGGGGCGCCTCTTCTTCGGCAGCGTCCACGACGCGCTCGGCGGCAACGTCCGCTTCCTCATCTCGGGCGGCGCGGCGCTCCCCAGGGACACGGCCGCCGTGTTCAAGGGGCTCGGCCTGCCGCTCGCCGAGGGCTACGGCCTGACCGAGGCGGCGCCGCTCCTGACCGTCACCAAGCCCTCGCCGGCGGCGAGCCCGGGGAACGTCGGCAAGCCGATCCCCGGGGTGAAGATCAAGATCGCGAACCCGGACGCGAACGGCGTCGGCGAGGTGCTCGCGCGCGGCCCCAACGTCATGAAGGGCTACGCCGACGACCCGGACGCGACCCAGGCGGCCCTCGACGCGGACGGGTGGCTCCGCACGGGCGATCTCGGCAAGCTCGACAAGCAAGGGCGGCTCGTCCTCGTCGGCCGGCAGAGCGAGGTCATCAGCGCGGCGAAGGGCGAGAGCCTGTACCCGGCCGACATCGAGCGAATGCTCGGCAAGATCGAGCACGTCAAGGAGCTCGCCATCGTCGGGATCGACAACGGCCGCGGCGGCGAGCAGGTCGCCTGCCTCGCCGTCCCCACCGCGCCGGGCGCGAAGGACGGCGAGGGCGACCCGGCGCTCGCGCGGGCCGCGCAGCACGAGCGCGCGCTCGACGCGCTCCGGACGGCGATCCAGGCGCTGCCCAAGCCGTGCCACCCCATGGCCGTCCACCTCGACGACGCCGACCTGCCCCGCACCGCGTCCGGCCAGGTGAAGCGCTCCGAGGTGAAGGCGATCGTCACGCGCCTCGCCGCCGAGGCCGCCGCGGCCGGCGCGGGCGCGGCGGCCGTCGCGCAGGACGCCGGCGCGGCGACCGCGGAGCCGAAGGCGCACAGCGCGGGCGACGAGCCGATCCACATCCCCCGCCCGGTGGCCGACTTCGCCAAGCACTGGATGAACAAGGTCCAGTCCGGCTTCTACGGGAACGTCATGCGCCCGAAGGTCTACGGGCGCGCGTTCATCCCGCACAACCGCAACACGATCGTCGTCTCGAACCACGCGAGCCACCTCGACATGGGCCTCGTGAAGTTCGCGCTGGGCAGCTACGGGGACGGCCTCGTCTCGCTGGCCGCGCAGGACTACTTCTTCGAGGGCAACCGCTGGCGGCGCGCCTACTTCGAGAACCTCACGAACCTCGCGCCCTTCGACCGCAAGGGCGGCCTCCGCACGGCGCTGCGCCAGACCGGCGAGATCCTGGACCGCGGGCGGACGGTGCTCCTCTTCCCGGAGGGCACGCGCAGCCCCGACGGCGGCATCCTCGAGTTCAAGCCGGCGATCGGGCACCTCGCGCTCACCCACAACGTCGACATCCTGCCCCTCTACCTGGGCGGCACCTTCGAGGCGCTCCCCAAGGGGCGCACCGTCCCGATCCGCCGCGACCTCGTCGCGCGCATCGGGCCGCCGCTCGCGATCGGCGACCTCCGGCGGCTCACCGCCGGGATGAAGTACGCGGTGGCCTGCCGCAAGGTCGCGGAGCTCACGCAGCTCGCCGTCATCAAGCTCAAGGAGGGCGGCGCCCTGGATCTGAGCCGGGTCGAGAGCATCGATCAGGCCGCCACCACCGCCAAGGAGCACCCGCTCACGCTCCTGTTCCGCGAGCTCGAGTCGAAATACGTGGCGGGGCGGGTCGCCCAGCCGATCACCTACTACGTGACGCTCGGCACGGAGGACGAGGCGAAGTGGACGCTGCGGATCGACGCGGCCAGCTGCGAGGCGCGGATCGGTAAGCCAAGCCAGCAAGCGGACTGTGTCCTCAAGACCACGCCCGAGATATTCACCAAGATCGTCCGCGAGGCCTACACACCGAGCCCGATGGAGTTCATGACGGGCCTCGTGAAATCGAACGACATCTCCCTCCTGCAGACCTTCCAGAAGGTTTTCGACCTCGCATGAGCCGCTATCTCGTCACCGGCGCGACCGGTTTCCTGGGATCGCACCTCGTCACGGCGCTCCGTGGGGGTGGCCATGACGTGGTGGCGCTCTGCCGGGCAGAGGCGCCCGCGCTCGCCGCGCAGGGCGTGGAGCTCCGCCGCGGAGACATCCTCGACGCGGCGTCGGTGCGCGGCGCCGCCGAGGGCTGCGACGGGGTCTTCCACTGCGCCGGGCGCGTCTCGCGGCGCCGCGAGGACGCCGAGGCGCTCTACCGGACGCACGTCGAGGGGACCAAGATCACCCTCGACGCCTGCCGCGACGCGGGGGTGAAGCGCGCGGTGATCGCGAGCACGAGCGGCGTCGTCGCGGTCAGCAAGGACCCGAACGACGTCCGCGACGAGGCGGCGGCGACGCCGATCGACCTCATCGCCGGCTGGCCCTACTACCGCTCGAAGCTGTACGCCGAGCGCGCGGCGCTCGATCGCAGCGGGCCCGGCTTCGAGGTCGTCGCCGTCAACCCGAGCATCCTGCTCGGCCCGGGCGACGTCCACGGCGCCTCGACCGGCGACATCGTGAGCTTCCTCGAGCGCCGGCTCCCGTTCACCCCCGCGGGCGGCCTCTCCTTCGTCGACGCCCGCGACGCGGCCCAGGGCATGGCGCTGGCGATGGACAAGGGCCGCCCGGGCGAGCGCTACCTGCTCGGCGCCGCCAACATGAGCCTGGAGGTCTTCTTCCGCCGCCTCGCGCGCATCTCGGGCGTCCCGGCCCCCGCCCTGCGGCTGCCGCGGAGCATCGCGCTCGCGAAGGCGGGCGCGCACCTCATCGAGCAGGCGCGGAAGCGGCTGCCGTTCGATCTGCCGGTCGATCCCGTGTCGGCCGAGATGGGCCAGCACTTCTGGTACCTCGACGCGACGAAGGCCCGGCGCGAGCTCGGCTGGACGCCGCGCGACCCGCTCGAGACCCTCGCGGACACGGTCGCCGATCTGCGCGCCCGCGGCGTGGTCTGGCCGCAAGCGTAGGTGGAGCGCGGCGCGCGGCCTCGTCGCGCCGGGCCGATCCCCGCTCAGACGGCCCGGCGGAGCGGGGTCGGCGGGAACAGGTCCTTCATGTCGAGCGGGAGCTGACCGCGGAACCCCTCGATCTCCCCCGCGGACACGCTGTCCGCGACGGCCTCGCAGATCGCCTGCAGCACGAAGCCGGCGGCCTCGCGGTCCATGCGCAGCTCGCGCGCGACGTCGGCCTCGATGGTCGCCGTCGTGATGCGCTTGTCCGGCCCGTCGAGGAACGGCTCGAGCGACGGGTGGAGCTTCGAGGGCAGCTGCGCGACGAGGTGCCGCGCCTCCTGGGGCGTCACCCTGCGGCAGAGGCAGCCGAGGACGATCTGCAGCGCGAGCTCCGCGCGGTCGCGCTGCTGGAGGCCGCTGTGGCGCTCGACGGCGTGGATCAGCCGGCCGTAAGCGCTGTCGGCGCGCGCCTTGCGCCGGGTGAGGGCGCGCACGCGGCCGTGCGAGCGCTCCGGGCGCGCGGTCCCCTCGGGGTGCAGCGCGCCTTCCGGCTTGAACCGGGCGGCCACCTCGAGCTGCGCCTTCACGACGGAGCCGGCGGCCTCCGCGTCGATGACCCCATCGGCGAGCAGATCGTCGAGGGTCACGAGGCCGACGGGCCGCCCTTGCTCGGTCACCGGCACGCGCCGACACGCATGATCGCGCATGATGCGCACGGCGTCGTCGATCGACGCGTCGAGCTCGAGCGTCGCGATCTCGTCCGACATGATGTCGCGCAGCATCGTGCTGCGCGCGTCGAGGTCGCCTGCCACGATCTCCAGCGCGATATCGCGGTCGGTCACGATGCCGGCGAGGCGCTGGCCGTCGTGGACCAGGACCGCGCCGACGTGGTTGTCCATCATCGCCCTCACGGCGTCATAAGCGGTCGAGCGCGGGCTAAGAACGATCATTCGCGGGCGTCGGTACTCTTCGAGCGACATGGCGAGTCCCTCCCCTGGGCAGCGCGTTCGGGGTTGTGCGTGCGTACGCCAGGGCGCGGGTAGCCAGAACGGTACCAACCGAGACGGCGCGCGTGGCCGGCGGGTGGACGCGGCGCGCGGGATCGCCGATCGCCGCCGCGAGCGGACGAGCAAGCGCCTGGCGTGCCGCCGGCGCGAGAGGGGCGAAGCCGCTCGTCAGCGGATCGCGCCGCGCGCCCGCGGCGGCGCGCCGGCGCCGCCGCCCGCCCCGGTGTCCGGCGCGCTGCGCGCCTGCTTGCTCGCGGGCGCGACCGGCGCGAGCCGCACCATCCGGTGCAGGAGCCCGTCGACCCGCTGCAGCCAGCCGCGCCAGGCGGCGTACTGCGCCACCGGGATGGTTGACTGATCGAGGATCACGCGCTCCTTCACCACCACGGCGTTCTTGCCGGGCACCTTCGCGAAGGAGATCGTCGCCCGCCCGAACGCGCCGCCGTTCTCGTCGCCGCCCGGCGGGAGCTCGGCGAATGCGTACCCGGGCGGGGCGGTGATCGTGATCGTCCGGCTGTGGTGCCGCGGCGCGAAGCTCGGCGGCAGGACCACCGGCAGCGTGCGCTTCACGAGCGGCGCGAGCTGCGACGTCATCGTGGACGCGCCCGAGAGCGGCACGGAGAGCTCGGCGCCCTCGCGGCGGGCGAGCCCCTCGGAGCGCGCCTCGTACTCGAGCGTCGCCGCGCCGTGCGGGAGATCGGCCTGGAACGCCACCTTGGGCTTCACGTCGACCGTCGGGAACCAGCCGTACGCGAGGTACTGCTCGACCCACTGCGCGCGCGCGTCGGCCTCCGCCAGGTTCGACCGGAGCTCGAACGCCGCGTCGCCGATGTGCCGCTCCTTCGCCGCGAGCTCGCCCGCGCCGGAGGGGAGCAGCGCGATCGTCCACTCGGCGTCGACGCCGTGATCGGCGGGCGAGCTCGCCGGCGTCTCCACGATCTTCGGCGGCCCCTCGTCGACGAACAGCGCCAGCGTGCGCGCGTCCATCGCCGGCAGCGGCCCCAGGCGGCTCTGCGGGCTCGTCGCGTCGAGCCACAGGCCCGGCGCGCCGCCCGCGCCCGGGAGGTAGGCGATGCCGTGATCGAACACCGGGATCGCCGCCACCTCGCTCCGGAGCAGCGAGGGCTGGCCCGTGTAGCGCGTCTGCACCAGCACCTCCGTCGCCTCGATGCCGATCGACTTGAGCAGCGTGATGAGCAGCATCGCCTTGTCGTCGCAGTCGCCCTGGCGCCGCGCGAGGAGCTCCTGCGGGCGGTTCGGCAGCCACCACTCGCCCGACACGAAGTTCACGTACCGGATGTCGTCCGCCACGAAATCGAAGAGCGCCCGCAGCTTTGCCTCGCGCGTGGCCTTGCCCTTGGTGAGCTCCGCGGCGAGCCGGCGGACCTGATCGTCGGGCTCCATGAAGCCGGCGACCGCGCCCCGGTACCACTCCCGGAAGTCGTGCCAGCCGTGGAACGTCGAGCCCACGACGACCGGCAGCACCTCCGCGAGGTGCGGGGCGAGCGGCTCCTCGGGCACCTCGGGCGGGTCGTCCCAGATGTACCGCGTCACCTGGCGGCCGTCCTTCTCGGACCTGAGCACCCGCTCGGCCTTGCCGTTCAGTACGTCGATCGCCAGGGGATCGCTCGCCGGCGAGTCGACGACGACCTCGTTGTAGAGGATCGGCCGCGTGTCGGTCGAGCCGACGTAGTCGATGAAGTAGAACGGCGCGTCGCCCCGGCGGCCGACGGGGCCCCGGGTCCACGAGCGCACCGCGACCTCCACCACGTCCCCCGCCTTGAGCTCGGGCCAGCGCACGAACGGCTTCTGCCCGCCCGCGCCCTGCTCGTCCGGCTGCGCCACCGTGCCGTCCTTGCGGTGGACCCGCGCGAGCAGGAGCTCCGTGTCCTCCCCCTCGGCGGGGATGTCGCGCTCGTAGAGATCCTGATCGGTGCGCGGCTCGATGACGATCTCGCGCGCGTAGTGCATGAGCTGCGAGACGCGCTTGTCCGGGTGGTACGTCACGACGCGCACCCAGTGGAGCTGCCGGTCGGCCACCTCCCCCTTCTTCGCCGGGGTCTGCCGGGCGCGCGCGAGGAAGACGCCGGGCGCGACGAGGTGCTGCTCGTCGCGCATGCGCTGCCGGCCCGGCGCGCCGGCCGAGCCCTCGCCGAGGCGGAGCGCGAGCTCGGCCTTGAGGTACGGATCGCCGGGCGTGAGGTCGCGCGCCCGCGCGAGCGCGGCCGTGGCCACGCGCGACGCGGCGGCGTTGGCCTGCTGCCGCGCGCCCGCGCCGCCCGCGCCGCCCTCCCGGACCGCCGCGAGCGCCTGGAACGCGGCGGGCTGGTTCGGCGCGACCTGCGTCGCGTACGACAGCACCTCGCGCGCCCACGCGACGCGGCCCGCGTCGTGGAGCGCGCGGCCGATCCGGATGACGTCCTCGGCCGACGTCTGCTGCGCGAGCGCCCCGGCGGCCGCCACCTCCAGCGCGGCGCCGCCGTCGGGCTCGAACGCGAGCACGTAGGGCGCGCCCCGCGACTCGGGCGCGATCTCGGCGAGCCTGCGCGCGGCCCGCAGCTCGAGCGCCGGGTCCAGCCGGGCCGCGGCCGCGATCTCCTGCCAGACGACGACCGGCGTCCGGTCCTTCTGCTCGCGCTCGACCGCGAGCAGCTCCTCGAGCCCGGCCCGCGTGAGCCCCGCCGTCGCGAGCTTCTTCTTGACGAGCGCCCTGAGGACGCGCGCCTCGGGATCGCGCGCCGCGCGCAGCGGCTCCTCGCGGAGCGCGGCCGCGGCCCAGTCGACCCGCTCCGAGGCGAGGTGGGCGGCGACCAGCCGGCGCTGCGCGAACGCCGCGGTGGCCCGGTCCTTCTCGGCGAGGCCCCGGGCGCGCGCGGCCTCGAGCCAGCCGCTGCGGTTCGCGCCGAAGGGCGACACCCACCCCGCCAGCGCGAGCGCGTCGGCGGAGATCCCGGGCGACCGCGTCACGCGATCGAGCAGCCCGGGCGCGCGGGGCGACCGCTGGTCGTCGGCGCCCCCGAGCGTGCGCGCCACGACGGCCGTGAGGATCTGATCGAGCGACTGCGACGCGCCCGCGTCGAGCGCCCTGTCGAGCGCCGTCGCGACGGCGGTCGCGGCGCGCGCGCCTGGCGGCAGCTTGAGCGGCGTGAGGTCCGACGAGGTCGCGAGCGCCACGGCCCGGCGGTCCTCGTCGGTGAAGCGCACGCGGACGCGCCCCTCGTCGGCGATGGCCCCGGTGCACACCTTGAGGGCGAGCAGGTGATCGCCGGCGGGCGCCTCGATGCGCGCGGCGATGCGGTCGAGCACGAGGCGCTCGTGCGCCGCGTCGCTCGCGGCGACGTCGGCGCCGTCCCACAGGAGCCGCACGGCGCCGGTCGCGGCGACGTGAGCGAGGATCGGCTTGCGATCGAGCGCGGCCGGGACGGTCACGCGCGAGGCGAGGTACGTGCAGGTCTCGGTGCGCGGATGGATGTAAAGATCGAGCGGCACGCCGCGCGCCGTCGACGCGGCGGGCAGCGCCCTGCGCCACGCCACGTCGTACACCCCCCAGGCGTAGCGGGCGCTCATGTCCGAGAAGCGCTGGCCTTCGGCCTCGGGCCCCTCGCGGAGCGCGAGCCCGCCGCCCGAGTTGTCCTGAAACGGGCCGAGGACGGCGAACGCCTTGACGAGCCCGGACGGGTCCGGGGGCGCGTCGTACGAGACGGCGCGCGCGCCGGGCCACGTCGCCGCCGGCGGCTCCGGGGCGAGCGAGGCGGCGAGCCAGCGCGCCTCGTCGGCGAGCGGCGAGGAGGACGCCCCGATCTGCGCGAGGCCTTCCCGTGCGCGGCCCTGCGCGGCGCGGTCCGCGAGCGCCGCCGCGATCACGAGCCCGGCGAGCGCGTCGTCGCCGCCCCGCCGGGCCCGGGTCAGCGCCGCGCCGAGCATCTCGTCGGGCGTCGCGGCGGTCCACCGCAGCGGCAGCACGATGGGCGCGCGCTTCTCGGACGCCGGCGCGCTGCCCGCCGCGGGAGCGCCCGCCCCCGCCTTCGCGCCTACCGGACGCAGCGTCGGCGCGCTGCCCACCGCGGGCGCGCTCGCGCCTCCCGGACGCGGCGACTGTGCGCTGCCCGCCGCGGGCGCGCTCGCGCCTCCCGGACGCGGCGACTGTGCGCTGCCCGCCGCGGGCGCGCTCGCGCCTCCCGGACGCGGCGACTGTGCGTTGCCCGCCGTGGGCGCGGCGGCGATCGCGAGCAGCGCGGCGAGCCACCCGCCCCCGCGGAGCGCGCGGGCGCGCGCGCGTCGATCTCGTCCTCGTCGATCCCGTCGATCTCCCCCCGGCGAGCTGCGCTCCATCGAACCTCGCTTCCCCGCCACGGCATAGCGCGGGCCCGATCGCGGCGCGAGCGCGGCGATCGCGCGCGGGTGCGGCCGCCGCGCGCGCCGTGCGCGAACTTGGCCGGCGAGCCCGCGGCCCCCTACCCTGCGCTCATGCGCCGCGCGTCACGATGGCTGCTCTCTGCGGTGATGGCCCTGACCACGCTCACGGCCTCGCCAGCATCGACCTTCGCCCGCGACACCAAGGTCGAATGGAAGAGCGTCGACGTCCCCGCGGGCGAGGGCCAGGCCCAGCGGGCTCGGGCGCTGCGCGGCATGCTCTCCAGCGCCGCGAAGAAGGCGGACTTCGGCAAGGCGAAATCGGTCGTGCTGAGCGCGCGTGTCGTCGAGTTCACCTCGGCCACGCGGGGCGACGTCCACCGCGTGAGCTGCACCGTCGTCGGTCGCGTCGTCGGCGGCCCCACCGCCCGGTCGCGCATCTCGTTCGGCGGCAGGCCGAGCGAGCGACAGGCGCTGGAGAAGCAGGTGCTCACCATGGTCGCGAACGGCGTCGTCGGCCGGCTCGCCGCGATCGTCCGCGCCCGCGCGCACGACTGATGCGCACGACGGACCTGCGCCGCCGCGGGATCGCGCCGCGCCCCGCTCGACCCTCGACGGGATCTGGACTACGACGGCCCGCACCTCATGGAACTGGACCGGATGGTGAGCGAGCTCTTCCAGGAGGAAGAGCTCGCTCGCGCCACGGCGAAGAAGCTGATCGAGCTGGCGCAGCGCTCCGCGGACGAGGCGCGCGCCGAGCGCGCGAGCCTGCTCGCGTTCCTGCGTGGGCCGATGGAGCGGCACATGCGCTACGAAGAGACCGCCATCTTCCCGCATTTCCAGGCGCGCGGGCTCGCCGAGGAGGTCCAGGTGGCGCTGAAGCAGCACGCCGCCGTGCGTGAAGCAACCGACGCCCTGGCGGGCGTTGCGCAGGGCGGCGACGTCGCGCGGGCCATCGTCGATGTCGCCCGGTTGCTCCTGCACCATACAAATTTCGAGGGCGACTACATTTATCCAGAGCTCACCCACGACGAATGGCGCGAGCTGATGAAGGAAACCGTTCCGCAGGGCATCTGAGGTGGTACGCATGAACTCGACACGGATGTTGTCCTCGACGTAGGCTTTTGCCGCCGTGTCTATTGCAGCTGGTCAGGTGCTGAGCGAGCGCTACCGCCTCATCCGACCCGTGGGGCAGGGCGCGCAAGCGGCGGTGTGGGTCGCCGAGCACCTGGCGCTCGGCACCCATGTCGCGGTCAAGCTGATCGATCCGGAGCTCGCGAAGCAGGAGGACGCGCGCGAGCGGTTCCGCCGCGAGGCGACGGCCGCCGCGCAGCTGCGCAGCGCGCACGTCGTGCAGATCATCGATCACGGCATCGACGGCGAGCAGCCGTTCATCGTGATGGAGCTGCTCGAGGGCGAGGACCTCTTCGATCGGCTCGCGCGCCGGCGCCGCCTCTCGCTCCAGGAGACGTCGAAGATCGTGACGCAGGTCGCGCGCGCGCTCACCCGCGCGCACGGGGCCGGCATCGTGCACCGCGACCTCAAGCCGGAGAATTTTTTCCTCTGCGCGAACGAGGACGACGAGATCGTCAAGATCCTCGACTTCGGCATCGCCAAGGTGAAGGGGCAGGGGAAGCGGGTCGCCCAGCGCACCAGCGTCGGCACGCTCATGGGCACGCCGCACTACATGAGCCCGGAGCAGGTGAAGGGGCTCCGGGAGGTCGACTACCGCGCGGATCTCTGGGCGCTCGGCGTGATCGCGTACCAGTGCGTGACGGGCGAGCTCCCGTTCGACAGCGAGGGGGTCGGCGACCTGCTGATCAAGATCTCGCTCGGCGAGATCCCGGTCCCGTCGAGGGTGAACCCGGAGCTGCCGGCGAGCTTCGACGGGTGGTTCGCGCGCGCCTGCGACCGCGACCCGTCGCGGCGCTTCAGCAGCGCGCGCGATCTCGCGGAGTCGCTCGCCCGCGTCGCCGACCTGTCGACCGAGGCCCCGAGCAGCATCCGATCGCCGCAGCCGCCGCCGCCGCCGCTGCCGCCCCGGGCCTCGCCCACGCGCCCGCCGGCGGCCCCGCCGCGGCCGGCGACAGGCTCGGTGATCCCGAAGGCGCCGCCGCTCCCCCGGGTGGCCGACCCCACGGGCGCCGCCTCGACGCGATCGCCCGAGCGAGGATCGGGCGAGCCGCCGGCGGACATGGCGGCCGCTCCGTCGTCGGCCAGGCCGAGCGCGAGGATCCCCGCCGTGCCAAGCGAGCGGCCGCAGACGCCATCGCGGCTCACCGAGCGGCCTCCGCTCAGCGAGCGCCCGCCGCTGTCGTCTCGGCTCGGCGAGCGGCCTCTCGCGCCGCCGCGGGCCACCGAGCGACCTCCGGCGCCGCCTCGGCCCACGGCGCGGCCTCAGACGCCGTCGCTGGCGCAGATCGGCGAGCAGACGATGGGCTCGTCCGAGCTCGGCGAACGGCCGCCGCTGAGCCAGCGGCCGCCGCTCTCGGCTCGGCCAGGCGATCGACCTCCGGCGCCGCCGCAGCACAGCGACAGCGCATCGCAGAAGCCGCCGGTCGCTGCCGAAACGCTGGTCGCCACCGGTACGCCGGTCGCTGCCGGGACGCCGGTCGCTGCCGGGACGCCGGTCGCTGCCGGGACGCCGGTCGCTGCCGGGACGCCGGTCGCTGCCGGGACGCCGGTCGCTGCCGGGACGCCGGTCGCTGCCGGGACGCCGGTCGCTGCCGGGACGCCGGTCGCTGCCGGGACGCCGGTCGCTGCCGGGACGCCGGTCGCTGCCGGGACGCCGGTCTCCGCGCAGCCGAGCAGCGCATCGTCCGCGACGACAGACGGCGCGGACGCCCCACCCGGCGCGCCTGCACCGGCGCTGGCGTCCAGCGACACGTTCCGGAAGGCCGCCGACAGCGCGTCCTCGCTCGTCGACGTCGACATCGACGAGTTCGAAGAGGACGCGATCGACACCGACGTGGACGAGCCCTGGAGGGCGCCGGCCGCAGCCGCAGCGGTCGCTCCGCGCGCAGACGCAACGCCGGCCGCGGCCCAGGCGCCGGCCGAGCCCGCGGCCAATGTGCCGGCCGAGCCCGCGAGCCATGCGTCGGCCGAGCCTGCGGCCAACGTGCCGGCCGAGCCCGCGGCCACAGCCCATTCGCCGGCCGAGCCCGCGGCCAATGTGCCGGCCGAGCCCGCGATGGCTGCGCCCCAGAGCGGCGTACCCGTCGCGCCAGGCGCCACGGCCGAGGCGCCGCTCTCCTCGCAGACGCCACACGTGCTCTCGCCACAAGCGGCCGATCCACACGCGATCGCCCCCGAGCACGAGGCGCCGCCGAGCCAGGATCCGTCGTCGGAGAAGCTCCGCGACAACGTCAGGCGGGCGGTCGCGGCTGCCGCGCCCCCCGCCTCGGTGCGCGAGCCGTCCCCGCTCGATCCACCGCTCGCCCCTCGGGCTCGCGCGTTGCCCTCCGGCCAGCCGCCGGATCAATGGATGAAAGGGTCCAGCGTGAGCGGGGTGGCGCACGAGGCGCGCGAGAGCGTGCTCCCGGAGTTCGACCCCGGCTCACGTCGGCGCCGACGCGCCCGCCTGGTAGCCCTCGCGCTGGTGGCCCTGGCCGGCGTCGTCGCGTGGCAGATGGTCGTCCGCTCGCAGCGCCTGCCGCAGAGCACGCCGGCGGCCGAGAGCGAGGCCCCGCCGCCGCCCGCCGTCACGGCAGAGCCCGCACCGCCGCAAGAGCCCGCGCCCCAGCCGACCGTGACGGCGAAGGCCGTGGAAACGGCCACGGTGACGTCCGCGCAGCCGTCGGCCAGGGCCGCCACGACGACGCCGCCGCGGAAGCGGCGCCCGCCGCCGCCACCGCCGAAGAAGCCGCGGAAAGAGCCGGGCAAGGTGGACGACCTGACGATCGAGATCCCGACCCCCCCGGAGCCGGCCGAGGCGGAACCGACCTCACCAGCAGAGTCGCCGCCCCCGGCCGGATCGCCCCAGGGCGATCCGGCCCCGCATGCAGAGTGAAGCGTGGAAACGACTGCGTATCAGCAATATTCTGAGGAATCCGGCGACTGGTTGAGAAAGGGGAGGGCCCGGCTGCTGGCCCATCTGGTGCGCGAGTTCGGCCCGGAGCGGCGGCCGCTCGAGCTGCTGGAGGTCGGCGCCGGGGTCGGCCAGAACCTGAGTGTCCTCGCGGAGTTCGGGGCCGTCGACGCCAACGAGGTGAGCCCCCTCGGACAGGAGGCCATCGCGAAGGCCGGCGCGGCGAGGACGCTCTACGGCACATCCCTCCCGTTCCAGCTCGACCGGCGCTATGACGTGATCTGCGCGCTCGATGTCATCGAGCACATTGAGGACGACCGCGCCGCTCTCCGGTGGATCCACGACCACCTGAGCCCTGGCGGAATCTTCGTCGCGACGGTGCCCGCGTATCCGTGGCTGTTCAGCGACCACGACCGCGCGTTGCAGCATTTCCGCCGGTACACGGCTGGCAGCTTCCGCGCCGCGCTGCCGGACGAGCTCCACGTGGAAGCCTGTGCCTACTTCAACCAGCTCCTCTTCCCTGCCGCGGTCGGCTCGCGCGCCGTCTGGAGCGCCGCGCGCAAGCTGCGCCCTCGCAAGACCAGCATGAAGCAGCCCTCGCCGAAGTCGGGCCTCGCTTCGTCCGCGCTCGAAGCCGTCCTCGGCGCCGAGGTCGACCTCATCGCGCGCGGCTACCGGCCGAGCTTCGGCCTGTCGGTCTTCTGCGTGGCGAAGCGCCGGGCCGCATGAAGGACAGATCCGCGTCGCTCGCCGATCTCCCCAGCACCCCGCCCACCGGCGCCCCGCCCGCCCCCCCGAGGATCTCGGCGGATCCGCCCGACCCCGCGCCCGGCCCGCCGCAGCGGATCGGAGGCCCGCTCGCCAGGGTGCGCACGGCGCTGCGCCCGATCATGGTCGTCGTCGCTGCCCTGTTCATCGGGCTCGCCGCGCGGGACCTCGCTCGCAGGTGGGAGAGCGGCGCGCCGATCGACATCCGTCCCGCGTTCGTGGCGCTCTCGGTGCTGCCCCTCGCGCTCGGCCTCGTCGTGCTGGGGCTCGCCTGGGCCTTCATCCTGGAAGAGCTGACCGGCCGGCCCATCCCTCGCTGGCCGGCGATCGCGCTGCACATCGAGTCGCAGGCGGCGCGGTACATCCCAGGCAAGGTCGGCGTGCCGCTGTTCCGCATGCTGGGCGCCCCGCGCATCGGGGCGACCAGCGCGGAGGTGGGGTCGTCCTTCGCGATCGAGTTCACCAGCTTCATCGCGGTCGGCGCCATGGTGGGGTTCGGCCTGCTCGCGGCGGGCGGCGAGCAGTTCGCGGGCGCGAACGCGCTCATCGGTCGATGGAGGCTGCCCGTGCTCCTCGCCCTGGGCGCGGTCCTCGTCGCGCTCATGACCGTGGATCGTGCCCGCGCGCCCGAGCGCGTGCGCAAGCTCCTCGCGCCCGAGGGGCGCGGGCCGCTCATGCCGGCGCGATTGCCGCTCGTGCACGCGGTGTACTCGCTGACCTGGGCCGCGCACGGCGCGTGCGCCGCGCTCGCCGTCGGCGCGACGCCGGGCGCGGCGATCGGCGGCTCGGGCCTGTTCGTGCTGGCGCCCATCGCCGGTTTCCTCGCGATGGCCACGCCGGGCGGCATCGGCGTGCGCGAGGCGCTGCTCTCCGTGGGCCTCGCCCCCGCCGTCGGACCCGCCGCGGCGCTGGGCGCCGCGCTCATCTCGCGCGCCACCTCGCTCGCCGTGGACGTCGGCGGCTTGCTCATCGCGCGGCTGCTTTGCCGACGCGCCGCGCCTCGCTAGGATGCGCCCCCTCTCATGCTGGCCCGCCTGCGTGCTGCCCTGAACTCCGACTCCCCCCTGGCCCGCTTCTGTGCCGCCCTGACCTCCGGCTCGCCCCGAGAAAGGCTGCTGCGCAACGTCTTCGCGGCCGTCGCATGCCTCACGGGCCTCGTCGGCTACGCGCTCGTGGTCCACGCGCACATTCCAGTCCAGCACTGGCTCCTGTGGCGGCTCGTGCCGCTCTGGGGCTATTCGCTGCTGTTCCTGCTCTCCAGCCTCGGCATCGGCCTCGTGCTGTTGCGCCGGGTGCTCCGCCTCACGCACTTGCCGCCGGTCGAAGAGGGCCTGTTCGGCATGACGCTCGGCTCCATCGCCTTCGTGTTCGGCATGTACCTCGCCGGCGTGGTCGGGTGGATCCGCCCCTGGTACGGGCTCGTGATGCCGGCGGCCCTCTTCGCGGGCGGTCTCCTGGAGCTGCCACGCTGGCTATCGCGGCTGAAGCACGATCTCGACGCCTCGACGACGCCGAAAGGGACGATGCGCTGGCTGTGGCTCACGGCCACGGGCGTCGGCGCCGTGTGCATCGTGCTCCTCTACCTGTTGTCGCTGACCCCGGATTCCATCAGCTTCGACGCGACCTGGTATCACGTGCCGATCGGGCAGGACTATGCGCGCGCCGGCCGCATCGTGCCGTTCTACGGCGACGTGAACCGCTCGTTCCCCCACTTCGCGAGCATGCTCTACGCGTGGGGTTTCAGCGTCCCCGGGATGCTCGTGGAGCAACGGTGGATGATGGCGCTCCACCTGGAGTTCGTGTTCGTCCTGGGGAAGGTGGTCGGCGTCGCGGCGCTGGCGCGGTACCTGCTCCAGGGCGAGCGCGTCCCTGGCCTCTGGGCGGCGTTCTTCCTGTTCCCGTCGCTGTTCCTCCAGGACCAGAACCCCGGCGCTTCGGCGGACCATTTCCTGGGCTTCTTCGCGGCGCCGGTCCTGCTCGCGTCCATGCGCTTCGCGGAGCGCTTCGACAGGCGGTATGCCGTCCTGCTCGGCGCGTCGCTCGGGGGCGCGATGCTGGCGAAGTACCAGGCGGTCTATCACCTGGCCATGGCGGCGGCGGTCGTCGTGCCGCGCGCCGCGTACCTGCTCGCGCGCGCGGCCTCCCGCGCCCTGAAGAAGCGCAGGCGGCCGCTGCTCTCGGCGCGCCGCGTCCTCGTGGCGGGGCTCATCGCGTCGGGCGTGGCGCTCGGCACGGCCGCGCCGCACTTCATCAAGAACACCATCTACCATAACAACCCCGTTTATCCGTTGGCCCAGCGCGTGTTCACGCGGTCGTACCCGCAGCACGCGCGCTCCGCGGAGTTCATGGAGAAGGCGTATCCCAACGCGCCTTACCTGCCCAAGGGGAAGGGGCTCGAGCGGCAGCTCATCGCGGCCGGCAACTTCTTCACGTTCTCGTTCTCCCCGCACTACTCGTTCACTCGCTACGTCCCCTCGATGGGCTCGCTCTTCACGCTGCTCCTGCCGATGCTGCTGGTCATCCGCGGCCGTCGCAGGCCGGCGCTCGCGGCCTGGGCGACGTTCGCCGGCGTCTGGATGTGGAGCAACACGTACACCGCGGACCGGTACCTGCAGGGCATGCTCGCGGTGCCGATCGCCGCCGCCGCGGCGCTGCTCGTCCGCACATGGCAGCTCGGGACGGTCGCGCGGCTCGGCCTCGTGCCGCTCGTGGTGTTCCAGATCGTGTGGAGCGGCGATGTGCCCTTCTACTCCGGCCCCCGCCGGCTGGAGAGCGCGCTCTCGCTGATCCGCTCCACCTACGAGAAGCGATGGAGCGACGCGCAGCGGTTCAAGTTTCGCGCGGATCACCGCGCGATCAACCAGGCTACCCCGCCCGACGCGCGCATCCTCGCGCGCAACTACCGCACGACGCTCGGTATCGAGCGCGAGATCATCTTCGATATCCAGGCCTGGCAATCGCTCATCTTCTACGAGCCCGTGCGAGGGCCGGCCGAGCTCTACGCGCATTACCGGAGCGTCGGCATCACCCACATCCTGTACCCGCCGAACCAGCGCCCGCCGGACACGCTCCAGGCCGCCGTGCTGTTCAACGAGCTCGTGCACCGCTACGCGACCGAGAAGCGCCGCTTCGGCGGCCTTCAGCTCGTGACCATGCCGAAGGAGCCGCCGCCGGCCGACGAGCTGCCTTATCAGGTGCTCGCGCTCGGCGCGCCGGGCTACACGGACGGGCTCTACCCGGTCGAGGCGCTCCACATCCTCCCCAAGCTCCAGCCGCCCAAGGGCCAGGAACCCAAGCCCGCGCGGGCGTGGCCCAGGGATACGAACGCGCAGGCCGCGCTCCTCGACGCCGCGGACGCGGTGGTGCTCGGCAAGAAGGCCGCGCGGGGCAGCCGGAACGTGAAGCTGGACGGCGTGTTCTTCGCGGCGGAGCGCTTCAAGAACTACACGGTCTACCTGCGGCAGCAGCGCGACACCCCCCGGGCGGAGCCGCCGCCCGAGCCCGCGGCCGCGGGCGCGCCGCCGGAGCCCCCGGCCGCGGACACGCCGCCCGAGCCGGAGCCGACCGACCCCGTGGCTCCCCCGGAGGACGACGATCCGGAGGACCCGGACGGCTGAGCTCCGGCCCGGGACTACGAGCGCTGTTCGACCAGCGGCCCGGTCCAGGGGACCGGGCTCTTCACCTCGCGCTCGCCCGCGCCGGTTGCACCTGCTGGTTGTGCCACGGCTTCGCGCCCGTGGACTGGATCCCCTCCAGCCGGAGGGCCGGCTCCCGCTCGGCGAGCTCGGTCTCGATCCGGCGCACGCGCATCAGCACCTCCTCGACGAGGCGGCGGTTCGTCGCGATGAGCTCCGCGAGCAGCGCCACGGCCACCAGGATGCACGCCATCACGACGGCGCCCGTGCCGACGATGAGCGACTGGATGTAACCGCTGTAGTCCGGATTCCGCAGGTAGAAGTAGAGGAACCGGACGCCGATCGCGACGCCGAACACGAGCAGGACCGTCGCGACCCAGCCCACGAGCTGCACAGGGCGGTACATCGCATAAGCCCGGAACATGACGGGACCGGCGCGGCGCAGGTAGTCGGGGATCGAACGAAAGAGCCGCGACTCGCGCGTCTTCGGGTTGGTCGTGATCTTCACGTTCTCCAGCGCGAGGCCGCGGCGGCCTGCCTGGATCACGGTCTCCAGCGTGTAGGTAAAGCGGTTGTGCACGAAGAGCTGCAGCGCCGCCTTCCGGCTCACCGCGCGGAAGCCGCTCGGTGAGTCGGCCACCTCCGTGGCGGACAGGCGCCGGATGAGCCGCGAGCCCCACCGCTGCAAGACCTTCTTGAGCGGCGAGAAGTGCTCGATCCTGTCTGTCTGCCGATCGCCGATCACCAGGTCGGCCCGGCCGTCGAGGATGGGAGCGACGAGCCTCGGGATCTCCGCGCCGCGATACTGGTTGTCCGCGTCGGTGTTCACGATGATATCGGCGCCGAGCCGCAGGCACGCGTCGATGCCGGCCATGAACCCGGCGGCGAGGCCTCGATTCTTGGCGAAGCGGACGATGTGGTGGATCCCGAGCTGCTCGGCGAGCGAGCTCGTCCCGTCCGTGCTGCCGTCGTCAATGATGAGGACCTCGATCTCGTCCACGCCGTCGATCGACCGCGGCAGGTCCGCGAATGTCTGCGCGAGCGTGTCGCGCTCGTTCAAGCAAGGGATTTGGATGATGAGCTTCACGGGCGATTTCGCGGCGCAGCGTAGCACGACGTGCGTCGAGAAATTCACCTCGGAGCGCAGCGGGCTCCCCCGCGACGCGAGGCTCCAGCGCGGGCCGGAACGCCGCCCCGCTCGCGCTGAGCGTCGGGCGGCCAGCAGAAACCTGTCCACACCGCTCCGCCGGTGCCCCGGGGCACCGTACATCGCGGAACATCACGGAACATCGCGGGGACGATGGCCCGCAGCCCTGCGCCGGGCCAGCGGGACCATCGCTCCGCTCTAGTTGAGCAACTTCTTCGAGAGGTGCTTGACCGCCTCCTGCGCCGCGTTTCGCAGCGCGACCTCGACCGCCTTCGAGGACGTGTCGCCTCGCACGAGGATGGCGCAATTGTCCCCTTCAGCCTCGAAGGATGCGAGCGGTAGCTCTGTCGCCGCCGCTGCGGCGCGGATCGGCACCTGCACAGCAAGCGAACCGACCTCGAGCTCCACGAACCCCACCAGCTCCGTCTTGGATAGGTTCTGCATGCCTTCGAACGTGGGTCGTCCGCTGGGGCTTAGCAAGGTCAGGTTTTTCCTGCTTGTCGCTGGGATTGAGCTCCACGTGAAGAGGCAGAGCGCGGGAGCGTCGAGCACATCGCCTGGTCGGCGGTCGGCGGTCGGCGGTCGGCGGTCGGCGGTCGGCGGTCGGCGGTCGACGATCGGCATCGGCGTGGGGCGCGCGACGCGGCGGCCGCCGGTCCGAACGTCGCGCGCGTCACGCCCATCCCGCCCATCCCGCGCGGCACGTCGACCGCGCGCTTCCGCACGGATGACCGCTCTCGCGTCAGTTCTTCAGGGAGGTCAGCTGGTCGGCCATGATGCTCCGGTGATTGCGGTAGACCTGAAGCACGATGGCCAGCGCGATCGCCGCCTCGCTCGCCGCGAGGACGATGATGAAGACCGTGAACACCTGGCCAGCCACGCCGCCGGCGACGAAGTGGTCGAACGCGATGAAGTTGAGCGCGGCGGCGTTGAGGATGAGCTCGACGCCGAGGAGGATGCCCACCGCGTTCTTCCGCGTCATGACGGTGAACAGCCCGAGCCCGAAGAGCACCGCGGCGACGGTGAGGTAGTGGATGAGACCGACCTCCATCGCCTACTCCCTCTCCCAGGCGCGCCTGACGGCTCGACGCGCGAGCACGACCGCGCCGATCATCGCGGCGAGCAGCACGACCGAGCCGAGCTCGAACGGGAGCAGGTACTCTCCGAGGAACGCGTGCCCGAGCTTGGCGGTGGACGGCATCGCCGGCTTGGCCTCGGCGGGCCAAGGGGTCTGGGTCGCCACCCTGCCGAGCAGGAGCAGCACCGCCGTGACCAGACCGAACGCCACGGCCGGCCCGCCGCGCGGGTTCGAGATCTTCATCTCCGCGATGCGGCTCGTGAGCATCACGGCGAAGAGGATGAGCACGAGCGTGCCGCCGACATAGACGAGCACCTGCGTCGCCGCGATGAAATCGGCCGAGAGCGAGACGTACAGCCCGGCGATGCCGAGGAACGTGCCGAGCAAGGCCAGCGCGGAGTGGATGATGTTCCTGGAGAACGCCACGAGCCCGGCCGAGCCGAGTGTCAGCGCGGCAAGCCCGAGGAAGACGAGTGCGCTCAGGGAGGGCATGGGGTGAGGGCCGCGACGTTAGACCGCTGCCCACCGCCCATCAAGGGCGACCCCCGCGCGTCGCTCGCGGCGCGCTCCTGCGCCGTACTGCGCCCCTCTTGCTCGCCGCGCGCCCTCGCTCGCCCCCGCTCCTACGCCCCTCCGGCCCCCCCGCCCGCGGGCTCCGCGCCCTCGGCGCCTTGCTGCTTCTCGCGCTCCTTGCGCCAGATGGCGCGCAGCTCCTCCAGCGCGGCCGGGTTGTCGCGCATGGCGCGCTCGCGGGCCTCCCGGGCGTGCGGCCCGTACTCGCCGACGGGCACCTCGCCGAGGTCCTTCGGCGCCTTGTACAGCGGCACGAGGCCCTCCGGGATGAAGCGGAACGTGAGGTGGTCGAGCGTCGGCGCCGCCCCCTCGAACTCGCGGGTGTGGCGGATCGCGCCGGTCGACTCCGTCTTGCACGCCTCGACGCACAGGCCGCAGTACATGCACTTGCCCATGTCGATGTCGAAGCGGCTCATCGCCTGCTTCTTCGTCGCCGGGTCCTTCTCCAGATCGATGGCGATGCACTCGATGGGGCACGCGCGCTCGCAGCGCTTGCAGCCGGTGCAGATGTCCATCTGCACCTCGAGGAAGCCGCGGTACCGCGGGGGGAGCATCTCGCTGACGGGGCGGTCCGTCTTGTCGGGGTACTGGACGGTGATGGGCTCCCGGAACAGATGGGAGAAGGTGACCGCCATCCCCTCCAGGATGGTATTGGCCGCGCTGGAGATGCTCTTGATGTACTGGGCGAGATCCATGGCCGGTGCCTCTCAGGGACCTGACGCGCCCGGGCAAATCCCCCGAGGGAGCGAGGCGCTACACCGCAGACGATAGCAGACGCGGACCTGCCCTGGAGCGTCCAGCCCGCTCCCCGCGGGTCCCGCCAGCCCGCGCCGTACAAGCCCCGCGGGCTCCCGCCAGCCCGCCCACAACGCCGCGTCCGTTCGGCGTCTCCCCGCGCGGGAACCAGCGGAGAGCGGGGACTCCGCGGGGAACCTGTCCTCTCCTGTTGACGCGCACCCGGGGTGGCGATCATGGTCGTCTGATGTCGCAGCTCCCCTTGTCGGGAACGTTCACCGCCCTCGTCACGCCATTCACGCCCGATGGCGAAGCCGTCGATTTCGACGCGCTCGACGCGCTCGTCGAGGCGCAGATCGCGGGCGGCGTCAGCGGGCTCGTGCCGTGCGGGACCACGGGCGAGTCGCCGACCCTCAGCGAAGCCGAGACGACCGCGGTCATCCGGCGCGTCGTCGAGGCGGCGCGCGGCCGCGTGCCGGTGATCGCGGGGACGGGCTCGTTCTCCACGAAGAAGACGATCGAGGCCTCGCGCGCCGCGCTCGCCGCTGGCGCGGCGGGCGTGATGATCGTGATGCCGTACTACAGCAAGCCCTCGCAGGACGGGCTCCGCGAGCACACGCTGGCCGTGGCCAGGGCCGTCCCGGCGCCGATCGTGCTCTACAACATCCCGGGGCGGACGGTGGTCGACCTCTCCGCCGAGACGACCGAGCGCATCTGCGCCGCCGCGCCGAACGTCGTCGCCATCAAGGACGCCTCGGGCAACGTGTTCCGCTGCCAGGAGCTCGTGCGGCGCCTCGGCGACCGGCTCACGATCCTGAGCGGCGACGACGCGCTGACGCTCGCGATGATGGCGCTCGGCGCGCAGGGCGTCATCAGCGTCACGTCGAACGTGCTGCCGCGCGAGACCAGCGCGGTGACCCGGCGGTTCCTGGCCGGCGACCTCGCGGGCGCGCGCGCGGCCCACCTCGCGCTCCTCGAGCTGCACGGGCTCCTGTTCGTCGAGCCGAACCCCGCCCCCGCGAAGGCCGCGCTCGCTGCCCTGGGCCGCATGAGCGCCGCCGTCCGGCTGCCCCTCGTGCCGGCCGGAGAGGCGACCCGGCAGCAGATCGCCGAGGCGATGAGGCGGCTCGAGGCGAGGCGCGAGGCGTCGTGAAATCGAACGGAGATCATCGAGGCGTGCCGGTGAGCGCGCTCATGGGGACCCCCCAGGGGGACGACGCCCGGCTGCTGAAGGTCGCGATCCACGGCGCGAGCGGCAAGATGGGGCAGGCCATCGTCCGGCTCGCGGCGAACGAGCGAGCCCAGGTCGTGGGCGCGATCGTGTCGCGCGGCTCCTCCCGCATCGGCCGTGACGTCGGCGAGCTCGCGGGGACAGGCACCATCGGCGTCGCGATGAGCGACGACACCAGCGCCGGGCTGCTCGGCGCGGACGTGGTCATCGACTTCTCACGGCCCGAGGCGCTCCCCCGCCTCCTGCACCTCGCGATGCGCGCCAAGGTCGCCGTGGTCAGCGGCACGACGCGCCTCGACGGCACGTGCGAGCGGCTGCTCGACGAGACGGCGCAGCACGTCCCGGTCCTCTGGTCGCCGAACACGAGCATCGGCATCCACGTGCTCGCGGAGATCGCGGCGAGCGCGGCGCAGCGGCTCGGGCCCGGCTACGACGTCGAGATCGTGGAGGTGCACCACCGCGCCAAGGTGGACGCGCCGAGCGGCACGGCCGTGCGGCTCGCCGACGCGGTTCGCGCGGCCCGCGAGCCGGCCGGGACGCTCGACGACGTGCACGGCCGCGAAGGCAACGTCGGCCCGCGCAAGGCGAACGAGCTCGGGATCTTCGCCGTGCGCGGCGGCGACGTCATCGGCGACCACACGGTCCACCTGCTCGGCCCCGGCGAGCGCCTCGAGCTCACGCACCGCGCGACCAGCCGCGATCTCTTCGCGCGCGGGGCGCTGCGCGCGGCGTGGCACCTGCACGGGAAGCCGCCGGGCCGATACACGATGGCCGACGTGATCGGCGGCTGACCGCGGCGCTCCAGGGCCAGACGCGGGCGATCCGCGATCCGGCGTGCCGCGGGAGAGCCACAATGTGGTCAGCGGCGGTTCGCCGCACTACGCTGCGGCGCTCGTATGGAGACGCTCGCTGCGAGGATCGCACGCGCCGGTCCGTTGCCGGACAGGGACGCGGTCGGCTGGGTCGTCCGCCTGGCGAAGCGCGTCGAGAGCCTGCACGCGCGCGGGACGGTGCACGGCCGCCTGTCGGCCGCGTGCGTGGTCATCGAGGGCGAGCCGTGCACGTCGACGGGGTGGCTCTCGGACCCGCTCGCCACGCCCGCCTTCGTGGGTTACCGCTCGCCGGAGCGGGCCGCGGGCGAGGGGCCGTCGCGCCGGGACGACACGTGGGCGCTCGCGGTCACCCTGTACACGGCGCTCTCGGGAGCGCTCCCGTTCCCTGCCGAGAGCGACCAGGAGCTCCGCCGCAAGCAAGGCGCCGGCGCCGCGCCGCGGGTGACGCCGCCCGGCGCGGCGGGCGACGCGCTGTGGCGCGTGCTGGAGCAGGCGCTCGCGCGCCGCGCCGAGCAGCGGATCACCGAGGTCGCGGCGCTCCGTCGCGCGCTGGAGGCCGCGCGGCCGGGCGAAGGCCTGGAGGAGCTGCCGCCGCTCGATGAGCACGCGCTCGCGGCGCCGGCGAGGACCATTCCAGCGCCGCGCCCGTCGAGCAGCGGGGTACGGGGGACGTCGAGCTCGCAGCCGCCCCGCAAGAGCACGCCGCCGCGCGAGGGCACCGGCTCGCAGCCGCCCCGCAAGAGCGCGCCGCCGCGCGAGGGCACCGGCTCGCAGCCGCCCCGCAAGAGCGCGCCGCCGCGCGAGAGCACCGGCTCGCAGCCGCCCCGCAAGAGCGCGCCGCCGCATGGCCACTCGAGCTCGCAGCCGCCGCCCATCGCGAGCGCCTCGGCCCGCCGGACGCCGTTGCCCCTCCACGGGCTCGCGAGCCTGGGGCTCCGGTCGACGCTCAGCGTTCCGACCACCCCGGCTCCGGAGGCGCCAGACCGTCCGTCGAAGGCGCAGACCGCGTTGCCTTCCGCATCGCCGCGGCTCGCCGGCGCAACCACGGGGGACGGCTCGCGCGCGGACGCAGGGGCTGCCCCGACCGCGAACGTGCAGCCACCGCCGCGGCCGCCCGTCGCGCCCGCAGCGACGGCGCAGCCGCCCGTCGCGCCCGCAGCGATGGCACAGCTGCCCATCGCGCCCGCAGCGACGGCGCATCTGCCGTTTGCGCCCGCAGCGACAGCGCAGCCGCCCGTCGCGCCCGCAGCGACGGCGCAACCGCCCTTCTCGCCCACCGCGGTGCCCCTCTTCGACGCGGATGCCCCGGCGAGCCCGCGAACGATCGACGATCTCCCCTTTCTGGGCGAAGACGACAGGCATGAGCCGTCGCACCCCTTCCCGATGGCGCCCGGCAGCGTCGCTGCGCGCCTCGGCGCGCCCGGGCCCGGCGCGCCGACGCCCCACGTCCCGGCCGTCGATCTCCCCTTTCTGGGCGAAGACGACAGGCATGAGCCGTCGCACCCGTTCCCGGTGGCGCCCGGCAGCGTCGCCGTGCGCTTCGGCGCGCCCGGGCTCGGCGCGCCGAGGCCCCACGTCCCGGCCGTCGATCTCCCCTGGCTGGGCGAAGACGACGCGCATCGGCCGTCGCACCCGTTCCCGATGGCGCCCGGCGGCGTCGCCGTGCGCGGCGGCGCGTCCGGGCTCGGCGCACCGCCGCTCCGCGCGCCGGCGCCGGCGCCCGGAGCGGGCCGCGAGACGCCGTCCCCGGCGCGCCGGTGGGTCACGCTCGCCCTGGGGGTCGTCGCCATCGCGGGCGCCGCGGGGGGAGCCTGGTTCTGGCTTCGCCACCGCAACGCCGCGCCGCCGTCCCTCCCGGCGCCGCCGCCTGCGGAGGCTGCGCCCGCCGCATCCGCCGCGCCCGTGGAGCCGAGCGCCCCGGCGCCCGGTGACGCGGGCGCGGAACAGGCAGGCACGGCGGCGCCGGCGGACGCGGGCAGCGCGAGCGCAGCGCCGGATCCTGCGGCCACGGCGGACTTCGCCGCATGCGCGATGCCGCTCTTTCCCGGCAAGAGCGTCGACGCCGCCATCGCGGGCCAGCTGTCGTTCGTCTGCGCCGAGACCGACCCGATGAAGGGCGTCGCGGCGCTCAAGAGCCACCTCGCCCAGGCAGCTGGGCCCAAGGGCGTCTCGGACGCCACGAAGGAATGGGCCGTGCTCGGCTGGCACGACATGGCGACCGTCGCGACCCTGCGCGCCCGCTGCTGCCACGCCCCGCCCCCCCTCCAGCTGCCCCCCACGCCCGAGGGCTGCGCGCCGCTCGACGAGGCCCTGAACGAGCTCGGCGCGGCCGTCGCGTCGGCGTCTGCTCCGGGCGATCGGGCGGTCGCGAAGGCGGCGCGGCGGTACATGCGCGCAGCCCAGTGCGTCGCCCGGGTCGGCGCAGCGACCCGTTACGGGCGCAAGAGCAAGCCGAATGGAGGCGAGGCCAGCGCCTTCAAGAAGGTGCTCTCGCGCGCGCTCCGAAGCGCGGCGCAGGATCGCTGAGCGCGACCACCTCGCCGAACGAGCGGTTCTGGGGTAGCGTCCGCGGTCCCATGTCCAACGAAGCGAGCGATCTCCTGCTCGAAATCGGCGTCGAGGAGCTCCCCTCGTCGTTTGTCGAGGCCGCGCTCCGCGCGCTCCCGGATCTCGCAACGAAGCGCCTCGCGGAGCTCAGGCTCCGCCACGGCGCGGTGCGCGCGCTCGGCACCCCGCGCCGGCTCGCGCTGCTCGTCTCCGGGGTCGCGGCGCGCCAGCCGGACCTCGAGGAGGAGGTCACCGGCCCGCCGGTCAAGGCGGCCTTCAAGGACGGCGCGCCCACGAAGGCGGCCGAGGCGTTCGCGCAGAAGCTCGGCTGTACCGTCGCGGATCTGCGCCGCGTCGAGGGGCCGAAGGGCGAGTACCTCGCGGGCACCCGCCGCGAGGCCGGCAGGCCCGCGGCCGAGCTCCTCCCGGAGGTCCTGGCGTCGCTCGTCGCGGCCATCCCCTTCCGCAAATCGATGCGCTGGGGGCAGGGAGATTTCGCGTTCGGCCGCCCCATCCAGTGGCTGGTCGCGCTCTCCGGCGGCGAGGTCATCCCCGTCGAGATCGCCGGCATCCGCAGCGGGCGCACGAGCCGCGGCCACCGCTTCCTCGGGTCGGGCGAGATCGCGATCGGCGCCGCGAAGGACTACGTCGAGGCGATGCGCGCGGCGCACGTGCTCGTCGACCCCGAGGCGCGCGCGCAGCTCATGCGCGAGCGCCTGCTCGCCGCGGCGCGGGACGCGGGCGGCGCGCTGATCGAGGACGACTTCCTGATCGGCGAGAACCTCTCCCTCGTGGAGGAGCCGCACGTCATCGTCGGCAGCTTCGAGGAGCGGTTCCTCGAGCTGCCGGAGCGGGTGATCCTGGAGGTCGCGCGCGGCCACCAGCGCTACTTCGGCGTCCGCGACGCGAGGACGGGGGCGCTGCTCCCGAGGTACCTGGCGGTCGTGAACACCGCGGAGGCGCCCGAGAAGATCAAGCGCGGCAACGACAACACGATGCGCTCGCGCCTGTCGGACGCGCAGTTCTTCTACCGGGAGGACGTCAAGATCCCGCTCGCGAACCGCCGCGAGAAGCTCGGCGGGATCGTGTTCCAGAAGCGGCTCGGCAGCGTGCTGGCGAAGGCCGAGCGCGTCGAGCGGCTCGCCCGCGAGCTCGGCCTGCTCCTGATGCTGCCCGAGCAGACGCTTGTGGCGGCGGCCTCGGGGGCGCACCTCGCGAAGTGCGATCTCGTCGCGCTGATGGTGGGCGAGTTCCCCGAGCTCCAGGGCGAGATGGGGCGGGCGTACGCGCTCGCCCAGGGGGTCAGCCCGGAGGTGGCCGACGTCATCCGCGATCACTACCTGCCCAAGGGCGCCGCGGACGCGACGGCGCCGACGAACGCCGGCGCGCTCGTCGCGATGGCCGATCGGCTCGACACGCTGGTCGGCTGCTTCGCGATCGGGCTCGTCCCCACGAGCACCGCCGACCCGTACGGGCTGCGCCGCGCGTGCCTCGGCGTGCTGCGCACGCTCCTGGATCGCGATCTCGATCTGCGCCTCGGCGCCGCGTTCGGCGCCGCCTACGACGGCTACGCCGGGGTGGAGCTCAACGTCGCCCGCGACGAGCTCGCGACCCGCCTCGGCGAGTTCTTCTCCGAGCGGCTGCGGGGCCTGCTCTCCGACCGGCTCCCGCAGGACGCGGTCCTCGCGTGCCTGCGCGTCGCCGCGGATCGCCCGCTCGATCTCAGGGCCCGCGTGCGCGCGATCGACGCGCTGAGCCCGGAGGTGCGCGCGCGGGTGGGCGAGGTCTTCAAGCGGGCCACGAACATCGCCGACAAGGCGCCTGCCGGCGAGCCGGTGGCGCCGTTCGGACAGGACGTGCACCCGAGCGAGACGGCGCTCTTCGCGGGGTACCTCACGCTGCGCGAGCAGATCGCGTCGGACGTCCGGAGCGGCTCGTACGACACCGCGTTCAGGGCGGTGGCAGACTTCGCCCCGCTCTTGCACCAGTACTTCATCGACGTGTTCGTGATGACCGACGACGCGGCCGTGCGGGACAATCGCCTGCGGCTGATGCGCGCCCTGTCGGAGACCTGCGGGAGCCTGGCCAGGCTGGAGCTCCTCGGCGAGGCGCCGCGCGCGGCGTCGTAGCGAGGAAGCGGCGACGCCAAAAGCGCCGTGAAACCACGTCCATACACCTCGCTTCGCGGAACCAGTAAACAACCCGTAAGCCCACTGTGGACGATGAGCAGCGCCTCTGGCGCCTCGTCGAGCCGCCGGGCGTCTGGACATGCACGCTGGCGAGGCGCCGGAAGGTGGTGGGAGACCCTCGCACAATCGGCTTGACACATCGCGGCGGGCTCCGGTCTCCTAGCCAGTCGCCTCATGCATCTGGTCAACGCAACCGCCGTCCCTGCCAGGCTGATGACGTCGCGCCTCTTCGGCGCGACCCACCGAATCGGCATGGTGGTGGCGAAGGCAACGTTCCGCATCGGGCCGCGGGGGACTGAGCTCGATACGCAGGATCCGTGGCCGCTGCTCGACGAAGATCGCGAGACGGAGCTCGGTCTCGTGCCGCGCGACGACCTGCCGCGGCGCGACGACGCCTTCGAGGTTGTCCTGCTCGGCGCGGCGCACACGATCGACGGCAGGCCGGTCGACCGGAGGACGGTGTCCCTCGCTGTCGGCGACGAGCGGCGCGAGCTCCTGGTCTCCGGAGATCGCACCTGGGAGCGCGGCGGCAGCCCGCGGATCAGCGCGCCGGTGCCGTTCACCCGGATGCCCCTGACCCACGAGCGCGCCTTCGGTGGAACCGTCGAGGTCGAGGTCGACCGGGAGGCGTTCGTCGAGGCGATGGACGCCCGCAACCGTGCCGGACGCGGCTTCGATCCAGCACCCGCCGTGAGGTCGCTGGTGGAGATGCTGAATCCGCCCGAGGGCTACCCGCGCTACGACGAGATCCGCCGGCTACCCAACATCGAAGATCCCAGGGCGCCGATCAGCCGCCCGGAGGACTCGCCGGATCCGGCGTACTGGGGCGCGGTGCCGGTGGACTCCGCCATCCAGGCGGCGCGCACCGTGGCGCCGCCGCCCGCGGGAGCCGCGCCGGGGCTGCCCGAGTTCGGCGAAGGCACGTATCACCGGGCGCACCCGCAATGGATCATCGCGCTCCCGCCGGCGAGGAGCACGGTGATCATGACGGGGCTGACGCCGGGGCCGGAGCCGCTCTCGTTCGCGCTTCCGGCGGTGCGGGTCGTCATCGACTACGTGTCCGGAGTCCGCACCGGTACGCGCGAGCTGCGGCCCCACGCGCTCGTCCTGCTCCCGGAGGAGCGACGCTTCTACGTCGTGTTCCGCCACGCCTTCACCTACGAATACCTCAGCGCGGAGCGCTCGATGCGGCTGCGCGTCGAGCGGGGCGGCTGGTACGAGCCGTCCGGCCGAGGAGGTTGAGCGATGCGCGTTGCAGTTCCCATCACCCGGTCGAACGACCTCAGCGCGGGCTCCTCGAGCCACCTCTTCCTGGCGATCCCACCCGCGCCGCCACCGACGTTCGTGCCGGCGATCGAGATCCCGATCCCGCACGGGTGGCCGCCGGGTGAGAGCGCGGGGAAGGTCCAGAAGACGACCACCGTGTTCGCCAACGGCAGGAACGTGATGCTCGATCAGCACGACTGCGGGCCCCTTGTGTCGCAGATCACGATCCCGCCGGCGAACTCGTTCATCCCGATACAGCTCTTGCAGTCGAAGCGCGCGGTGATCGTGACCTGCTTCTCCGTCCGGATGAACGGGAAGACGACGGCGTGCACGAGCCACTGGCCGCCGCTCCCGCTGCTCACCTGCGGTCAGCCGATGTCGATGCCCGCGACGTTCACGTTCACCAACGTATGCACGAACGTCCACGTCGGCATGTCAGGGACCGACCTGATCGGCGGGATCGTCCGGACAGCCGCCACGATGGCTATCGAGCGCTACTACGTCAGGACGCCTGGGGTGAGCCTGACGGCGCAGGAGGAGTCCGAGAAGAGCCTCGCCGGAGCCGCCGCGAGCCTCCTCGCGAGCGTCGTTCAACACGCGCTCGATCCGCGGTATCCGATGCGCGTCGATGCCGCGACGAAGGGTCCCTTCGGCACCGAGATCAAGATGAGCGTCTCTACGGGATCTGCGGACACGCGCAATAATCCACAGAAGTTCTCGATCAGCATCGAGAGGAAGTGGGAAGATCCATTCAAGAGCAGCGCGGCGAGCATCGGCGCCTCCGGCGAGTACACGTGGGACGCCGGCGGCGACACGACCAAGGAGGGGTACAAGGGCCAGGTCGGCGTAGCGACGGCGGCTCCTGGCCTCGGCGGCAAGGCGACCGCCGGCGGCGAGTACCACCCCGACGCTCCCGAGGGACAGCGTGGCAAAGCGACGTTCAAGACAGAAGCGGCGACGCCCTTCTGGTCGGAGTCCGAGCAAAAGGACATCAACCCCGGAGCCCCTGACGGACAACGGACATCGAGCCAAACGGAGACGGTGGCGAAGACTTGGAGCGGCGATCGGCGGACGACCACGGTGAACAACCCCGACGGAAGCAGGACGACCACGGTCGTCGAGAACAGCGACGGCAAGATCACCCTGACGACCCGTAAAGAGCCGGGTGAATCCGTGGCGCTCCCGGAGCAGGCTGGCCGCGGCGGCAGCCCGCCCCGTGCCGTGGGCACACCGGCATCCGACATCTGGGGTCCTCCGCTGTGAGCATCGAACGCCCCCCCGCGCGCGAGGCCTATGACGCCGTCCTCGAGCTCGGCCCCTGGGAGGGGGTTCGACCGACGGCGTACGTGCTGGTGAAGAAGACGTTCACGATCGCCGGGCGGAGATGCATGCCCGCGCCGCCGCGACCTCTGCTCAACGATCCCCGGGACGAGCGGCTCGCCCCGCGCCTCCCTGCCCGCGTCGAGTTCTGGCCCAGCAAGGCGGCGACCGACTTCGTCGTCCGCGGCGCCGCGTACGCGCCCTCTGGCCGGCCGGCGGCGCAGATGCTCGTGGAGGCCGCCATCGGTGCCACGTCGAAGCGCATCGCGGTCTTCGGCCGGCGAGAGATCCGCTGGACCGCGGCAGGTAGGCCGGTCATCGATGACCCGGAGCCGTTCACCGTCATGCCGGTGATCTGGGAGCTCGCCTACGGCGGCACCGATACGCGCGTGGAGCTCCGGGGCGAGGTGTCCCTGTCGCAGATCGCGCTGGCGTCGATGGGCGCGGATCACCCGGGCACGTACCCGCGGAATCCGCTCGGCAAGGGCTACCTCGTCGATCCCGCGCCGCTCCATGGAGCCGAGATGCCGAACCTCGAAGATCCGCTCGATCGGCTCACGCCCGAGCGGCTCGTGACCGGCGACCCGGCGCTCTGGTACCGGCAGCCGCTCCCCGCGTGCTTCGACTTCGTGCCTCCGCTCGCGTTCCCGCGCCACCTTGGCTTCGGGCCCTCGGTCGAGCCGTGGTTCCCCGCGCCGGACGACGAGCGCTTGCCCGAGGTGCGCCTCGGCGTGCTCCCGGCAGGCTACCGTGCTGCGCGCGAGCCCGGGGTCTCGCGCCGGTTGTTCCAGGAGGCGCCGCAGGGCTTCGTGCTCGACGCGGTGCGCGGCGACGAGGTCGTCCGCGTCGACGGCATGCACGCGGAGCGGCCCTCTGTCGAGTTCACATTGCCCGGCTCACCGTCGATCGAGTTCACGCTGGAGGGCCGCCGCGTGCCCGCCGCCCCCCGCACCCATACGATCGTCGTCGAGCCCGCTGTCGAGCGCGTCTCCATCGTCTACGGGGCCACGGTGGATCTGCCGCGCACCTTCATCCCGGGCATCCACAAGTACATTCCGATCGCCGTGACGATCGACGGCGATCGACCCATCGAGTACCAGCCGCCGCCCACGCACCGCGCGAGGACGCCTGCGACGGTCGGCCGCGGAGGCCGACCGTGAACGCCGCAGCCCCCTCCTCGCACCTCGATGACATCGCCTGGAACCGCGCGGGACGGCTCTCCGCGGCGCAACGAGCCACGCTCCAGGAGATCCTATCCATCCACCCGAATGAAATGATGGCGTGGTTGTTCTCCACGACGCTCGTTGGCGTCGCCGCGCTCATCGTGGTGCAGAAGGATGGAAGCCAGAGCCGCTTTCATTGGGGCATGTGCGCGCTCATGGCAGCGGGCGGCCTTGCAGCGGCGTGGATGCCCCTGCGCCGCATCTGGCTCCGCGCCCGTCTCCGTGCTGACATCGCCGCCGGCGACGTCGCCATGTTTCCCGGTCGTGTCGTCTGGCGCGTGCGCCGCCTTTACGGCGATTACGTGATGGAGCCGGCGGACGGGTCGGCGCCGGTCCGTGCCGCCGCGGCGCCGCTCCCGCCCGGACCGTACCGCGGTTATCTCCTCCCCCGCTCCCGGCTGCTGATCGCCGCCGAATCGACCGTTGTTCCAGGGGGCGCCTGGTCCATCTCGCTCGGCGTCCCCGACGTCGAAGGAGGGGTCTTCGCCGGACGCCCTGGCCGAACCGCGCTCGCGCAGCCTTTCTCCATGGCGCCGCACGTCGGCGACCGCATCGAGCTGTTCCGCGCGCTCGCCAGCGCGCTCAGATTCAACGCCGAGGATCTCGGACACAACCGCCGAGGGAGGATATCCTTGCGACAGGTAGGGCATCGCCTCACCTCATCGGCCGGATTCTTGGCCATGACCCTGTGCGTCTCGGCAAGTGGGGCGCTGTTCGCGTTCTTCGCGGGATTCAATGACTCTTCCACCTTCATAAGCCCTATCGTCGTGGTCGCCGCCCTCCATTACCTCTGGAGCATCCGCGACGTGTTCACGCGGCGCGTCGTGACCGTGGACGGGATCGTGAAGCGTCACCTATGGGTCACGCCGGGCTCCAACGTGTCGGATCAGTCGACAACTACGTATTACTTCGTCGTCCAGCATCAAAAGTTCGTGGTGAAGAAGCGAGCCTATCGCGCCCTGGTGCCCGAGCTCCCTTACCGGCTCTACTTCACCAAGCACACGCGTGCCCTCCTGAGCGTCGATCCCCTGGACACGTCATCGAGCCACCCCCGCGGCGCCCCGCGCGCCGGAGCGGCCTGGGAGGCGACGTGACCACGCAGCGCATCTCCGACCCTGGATCCGCCGTGCTCTGCGAGGAGCGCTCCCCCGCGGTCCCGGTGACCATCGACGGCGCTCGGCCCATCCACCACGAGGCTCCGCCCACGATGCGCGAACGGATCTTGTCGAGGGATGAGCCGCGGGAGCGGGCGTGAGCCAGCGAGCCGCCGCTTCCTCGCTGGCCCATGATCTCGCATGGAACCAGCGGGGGTGTATCTCGCCGGCGCAGCGGGCCGCGCTCGTTCAGGCGGCCTCGGTCCAGATTACCTCAGGCCCAGTGCGGCAGGCCATCGTCGGCTGCCTCGTCGGCGTGGTCATAACGGCTGAGGCCATGCTGTGGGATTTCGGGTCCGGCGAAATGTTCACGGAGGAACGTCTGCTAGGCATGGCCATCCTCCTGACATGCGCTCTCGCGTGGGCATTGGTGCTGCTGCGCGCAGTGGCGCGCCGCGCAGCGCTTCGCTCCGACATCGTCGCTGACCAAGTGGTACCATTCGCCGGCCGGGTCGTCTGGCGACCCGGCATCTCTCGTAATGACTACGCCCTCGAGCCAACGGATGGAGCGTCGCCCGTCCTCGCCGGATGGGCACCGCTCCCGCCCGGTCCGTACCGCGCCTACTGCCTGCCTCGCTCCCGGGTCGTTACCGCCGCCGAGTCGACCGTCGTCCCCGGAGGCGTCTGGTCCATCTCGCTCGCTGACGCCAACCAGACGGGGCTCAGCTTTCACTTCACGCGGGACGCGGGTAGGGTGCTCGCTGAGCCGTTCCCCGCAGCGCCGCACATCGGAGATCCTGCCGAGCTGCTCCGCGCTATGGCGGCGGGGCTCGATTTCGATGCCGAGGATCTCGGACACAACCGGCGGGGCACCGTGTCGCCACGGCAGGTGCGTCGACGCCTCGCCTCCGCGGCCATTCCCTTCGTCCTCATCACCAGCTGCGGGATGCTCCCGGCAATGTACGCGACGCTCGCGCTCCGCCTTTACCCGTCGATTCTCGCTATACCTTTCCTCCTCGCCGCGCTCATCTGCCTCCGGCTGCGTCGTGATGTATTCACGAGACGCGTTCGTTGCGTGGAAGGCATCGTGGAGCGCGATGTTCTCAGCAACAGGTTGAACTGGACGGTGACCAGGAATCTAGATGACCCATATCACCTTCTCGTCCAGGGACGCAGAATTCCTGTCGGCAAGCCCATCTTTCGTGGCATCGTGCCCAAGCTGCGGTATCGGCTCTATCTGGCCGAGAGCACGGGAAGGGTGCTCAGCGCGGAGCCCCTGGATACCTCATCGGCCCCTCACCTCGGCGCCCCGCGCCCGCAAGCAGCCTGAAAGGCAGTGTGACCCATGCAGCGCAGCTCTGACCGCGAAAGCGCCGTCCTCTACGAAGCGCCCTCCTCGGTCGACGAGCTCGTCGCCGCCTCCCCGCCGCGCCCCGACGATGCGCCGCCCGAGCCGATCACGGGCCTGCGCCCGGGCGAGGTGCTCGTCGGCGAGTGCCTCGACGCGCGGCACCCCACGCTGGCCGGCCGGCTCCTCGTCCGCTGGACGACCTCCCGCGGCGCACTCGAGCGCTGGTTGCCGTCGCTCCACGGCCTCGCCGTGCGCGCGCAGGATCGCGTGCTCGTCTCCCAGCCATCCAACTGGCCCGAGCCCCTCGTGACCGGTGTCGTCGACGGCTTCGCCTTGCGGCCAGAGCCCCCGCTCGCCGAGGCCGCGCGCCTCACCCTCCACGGCGACGAGGCGCTGCGGGTCGCCGCCGCCGACGGCAAGCCGCTCGTCGAGGTGTTCGCCTCCGAGACAGGCCCCGTGATCCGGCTCATGACCGAGGACGCCGACATCGAGCTGAAGGGCGCGCTCCGCATCAGCGCCAGGAGCATCGATCTCGTCGCGCGGCAAGGCGAGGTGCGGGTGAACGCGGCCGACGACGTGATCGTGCAAGGCGAGAACATCCACCTCAACTGACACCGGAGACGGCGGGAGAACAACCAGCATGGCCAGCGACTTCACCTTCGCCTGGGAAGGGGCGAACCTCTCCGACGACGGCCCGTGGCACCACCTCCGCGTGCTGGAGATCCGCGGGCGCGAGGCGATCAGCGCGCTCTATTCGTTCGAGATCGATCTCGTGCGCCCGCACCACACGCCGGACGTCGACGTGACCGATCTCGTGGGGAAACCCGCCTCGCTGCGGATCGCGACGAAAGACAACCCGCCTTTCCGGCTCGTCCACGGGCAGATCGCGGCCGCCGAGGAGCTCGGCGAGGTCCAGCTGGGCACGCGGTACCGCGTCACCCTCGCGCCGCCGCTCTGGCGCGCGACGATGCTGAAGAAGAGCATCATCTACCTGGACAAGACGATTCAACAGATCGTCGAGCAAGCGCTCACCCGCACCTCGTGGGGCGCCGGGCTCGTCGCCTCGTCGTGCCAGCCGGCCGAGGACGACGGCGACGAGAGCGCGTTCCGCCCGGCCAAGGCGACCTTCGCCTGGCGCGTCATCGACATGGGCCGGATCGCCGACGTGGCGGCGCGGCCGTACTGCGTGCAATACCAGGAGAGCGACCTCGACTTCGTCTCTCGCCTCCTCGAGGAGGAGGGTATCTCGTACCACTTCGAGCACACGAAGGCCGAGTGCATCCTGGTGCTCATCGACAACGACGGGGGCCGCCCGCGGCTCGATCCTGCGCGGCCGCTCGGCCCAGGCCTGCTCGGGCGGGAGGTGAGCGACGTCCGGATGGGGAGCCGGGTGCGTCCGACGTCGGTCGTCCTGAGCGACTACAACTGGCGCAAACCGAAGCTCGATCTCCTCGCGTCCGCGCCGGCCGGCGCCACCGATGCCGCCGTGTACGAGCACCCGGGCCGCTACGAGGAGTCGAAGGAGACGGGCGAGCGCCTCGCCGAACAGCGGGCCCAGCGCCTCGCCGCCGAGCGGGCGTGGGCGACGGCGAGCGGGGCGTGCCGGCTGCTGGGCGCCGGGGCGCTGTTCACGCTCGAGCACCCGACCTCGAAATGGAACGGGTCCTACCTCGTCACCGCGATCGAGCACCTGGCGCACGAGCGCGGCTACTTCGCGGCTGGAGGCGGCGAGCAGGAGCCGTACCGGTGCCGCTTCGAGGCCATCCGCTGCGGCCAGGACGGGGAAGAGGCCGCGTCGCGCTTCGTCCCTGCCCGGATCACGCCCCGGCCGCGGATCCACGGCAGCCAGACGGCGATCGTCACCGCGGAGCCGTCCGATCCGGAGGCCGAGATCAACGTCGGAGGGCCCTCGGCCATCGGCTGCGTGCGCGTGCGCTTCCACTGGGACATCGACGTGGGCCGCCACGAGAGGGAGGCGACGTCGTGCTGGGTGCGCGTCAGCCAGATGTTCGCCGGCGGGCGCGGGCACGGCGCGGTCTGGCACCCGCGCGTCGGCGACGAGGTGGTCGTCGACTTCCTCGAAGGCGACCCCGATCGGCCGCTGATCACGGGGCGCGTGTACAACGGGATCAACCTCCCGCCGGAAAACGCGACGAAGCGCCCGACGTACAGCGCCATCAAGAGCTACACGAGCCCGTTCGACGGCAACTACAACCTGCTGTCGTTCGAGGACGCCCGGGGCGAGGAGGAGATCCGCCTGCACGCGGCGCGCGATCTCACGACGGAGATCACCCGCAACGCGAGCCGGACCGTCGGGGTCGACGACGCGACCGAGGTGGGCGGGGACCAGAGCACCCGCGTGGCCGGATCCCAGTCGACGAGCGCGGGATCCATCACGCAGAGCGCCGGGACCACGGTCGGCGTCCACTCCGGCGCCGGGATGACGCTCTCGGCCGGGACGACGTTCGTCGGCTCGGCCGGAGAGAACATGTCGCTCGGCGCGAGCGGCAACAACACCCTCACGGCCGGATCCCACCTGTCGCTGGGCGCGCCGATCATCGAGATCACGGGCGAAGGGAACATCAACGTGGGCGCCCCCTGGATCGACATCAAGGGAGGCCCGAAGCTCCGGGCCGGCGCCGCGCTCGTCGAGGTCAATGGCGGCGCGACCGTCCTGATCAACGGCGGAAGCTCGATCTCGATCAAGGGCGGCACGATCAACGTCTCCGGAGGGACGGTCAACGTCACCGGAGAGGGGACCGTGACGATCAAGGGCGCGGTCGTGAACCTCAACAGCTGATCGGCTCGACCGGAGAGGACGCGCGCCGCGGTGGGGGCGCGCCGGAGGAACCAGGAAGATGGCGAGAGACGCAACGAAGGCGTCCGGAACGACCCCGGCCGATCCCCCCGAGACGACGCACGGCGGGCTGACCATCGAGCGGTATGGCGAGATCTCCGCGCACCTGCGCCGCTTCCCGCGATCCGCCAAGGCGGAGGTCCTCGCCCGCCTCAACGTCGCGGACGCGGACTGGGACGCCGCGGTGTGCGGGTGGACCGACGCGCTCGCCGACGAGAGCGCCGACGGCGGCGAGGCCCTCTCGAACCGCTTCTGCCGGGCCTTCGCCGGCGCCGAGGCGCGCCTTCAGCGCGAGCAGCCGGCGCTCGCGTCGCTCGGCGCGCTGCCGGCGGCGATCGCGCCGGGGCTGGCGGCGGTCCCGCCGGGCATGCGGCACTTCACGAGCCTGCGGGAGACCGTGGAGGCCTCGGCCGACGCGCTGCGCAGACCGACGCTCCCGTTCGCGCCCCGCGCGCCCGGAGGACCTGGCGAGGGCGACGCGCGCGCGACATCCGTCGCGGATCGCGCTCGGTCGTCGACGTCGCCCGCCCGAGCTGCGGCCCCGCCCGGGGGCGAGACCGCCGACCTGTCGACCGCCGTTGCCTCGGCGCTCGGCCAGCAGAATCCGCTGCCCTTCCCCAGAGCGCCCGCCGGCGCTGCACCCCCCGCCGCGGTGCTGTCGCTCCAGCGGCATGCGGCGATGTGCGCGGAGATCGCGATAGCCCCCGACAAAGCGGCGGAGATCATCGCGCGTTACGGGCTGACGGAGGCGACACGAGCGCAGGCCGATGAGCACTGGCGAGCGCGGATCGCGGCGGAGGCAGCGACGGGCGAGGCATGGCGGCGGGCCTATATGCTCCACCGGGACTGGCTGCTGGGCCGCTCCTCCTGAGAGGGCCCGTATCGACGCCGGCGGCGCGCCTGACGCCTGCACGCTCGCCAGGAGCTGCGGTACCGTCCGCCCCCATGCCGGGATCTCCGCCCTATCCGTTTGCGTTCTTCGGGGCAGCGCCGAGCGACTGGTTCGACCTCGAAGGGGACCTGTTCTCCTATGAGCTCTGCTTCGTGGCGCCCCCGGACGCGGCCGCGCGGCGCGCCGTCGGCGAGGCGTGGGAGCGGGCGCTCGACGCGCGCGCGGTGGAGCACTGCGAGCCCTTCCAGTGGGCCGATCGCTGGGCGCTCGTGCGGGTGCGGCCGGCGGGGTGGAGCAAGGCGTGCGTCGCCGACATGGCGCGCGCGGTCCAGCAGGCCCTCACCGCGGTGCACGGCGCGCACCCGATCGAGGTGGCCTCCCTGGCCGAGGCGATCGAGAGCGACAGCGACTGGGACGCCTGGTCCGCCGAGCAACGACCCGAGCCCCCGACGGGCCCGAGGTGGCCCGTCGAGCTGCCCCGCTTCGGCGGCGGCAAGCGCTTCGCGGCCGCGTGCGCGGTGGATCCGGCGGTCGAAGCCGCGCGCGAGGCGGCGCGCGCCGCGCCCCCCGAAGAGGAGCGCTCGTCGGAGCGCGCGGCGGGCGACGATCACGACGCGGACGAGGCGGAGGCCAGCGACGACGACGACAAGCCCAGGGTCATCTCCGGCGGGCTCCGGCTGGAGCGCGTGCCGGGGTACAAGGCGCCCGAGCCTCCCGACGAGCAACGGAAGCTCTTCGGGCGGAGCGGCCAGGTGCAGATTGCGCCGAACGGCCTCGTCTTCGGCGTCGCCAAGCCGAAGCGAAAGCCGCCTGTCGCCGCGTGGATCGAGCACGGCGAGCTCCGCACCGCTCAGGGCGATCCGCTTGCCACCACGACCGGCGCTCACGTCGCCGCACGCGACGACGGCGGCGCGGCGCTGATCGGGGAGGATTCGGAGGCCGTATGGGAGGTCGTTTTCGCGGAGGGCTCCGTGCGGCGCCTCTTCGAGCACGACGAGCCCCTCTCCGACGTCGCCTACGGCCCCGAGGGCCGGGTGCTCGTGCTCGCGGGCTCGATCGACGCCTACCGGCGGGAGGGTTCGGACGTCGCGCTCGAGGGGCGCTGGGACCTCGACGGCTACGGGATGCACTCGGTGTTCGGCGGACGCCTGCTCCTCGTGAAGTGCTTCGACGACGAGGACGAGAGCGCGGACGGCGTAACGATCCTCGGTTACGACGGATCCACGATGCGCCGGCTGGCCCGCGTGCGCATCTCGATCGGCGACATCGTGATCGAAGGCGCCCGCGTCATCGTGGAGGACGGCAGCGAGTACTACGCGCTGCTCGGCCTGGAGGAGCTCGCCGCGCGCTTCGCCGCGCAGCCGGACGCCTTCCCCGAGCTGAAGAAGCGCAAACCTGGCGACGAGGACGAGGACGGAGACGAGGACGAGAGCGCCCCCGGCGAGGGCGACGACGAGGACGGGAGCGCATCCGGCGAGGGCGACGAGGACGAGGAATCCCGGCCAGAGGTGCTGGAGGGCGCGCTCCGCCTGGAGCGGCGGAGGTCGCGCGAGGTGCCCCCCGAGCCCGAGATCGAGCGCGCGGAGCGCGATCTGTTCGGGTCGAGCTCCTGCGTCGCGGTGGCGCCCGGCGACCGCGTCTACGGCATCGCGAAGCTCCGGCGCAAGCCGGCGGCGGCCGCCTGGATCGAGGGCGGGGAGCTCAAGCGCGCTGAGGGCGACGCGCTGCCCAGCCCCCACGGCTACATCGCGGCGCGAGAGGACGGCGGCGCGGTGCTGTACGGGTTCGACTACAAGCTCGTCGCCGAGCTCTCCTTCGCGGACGGCAAGCTGCGCCGCCTCTTCGAGCACGAGGCGTCGATCTCCGACATCACCTACGGCCCGGAGGACCGCGTCATCCTCGCCACGGGCGAGTCCCTCGACGTCTACCGCCGCGAGGGAGAGGGCGCCGTCCTCGAGCAACGCTGGGACGTGGGCGGCTACGGCCTGACCCCCGCCCTCGGCGGCCGGCTGCTCCTCGTCAAGAGCTACGAGGGCGAGGACTCCGAGGACGGGTTGACCTTCGTCGGCTTCGACGGGAGCAAGCTGCGCCGCGTGGGCCGCGTGAAGGCCTCCGTGGGTGAGGTCCGGATCGCCGAGGGCCGGGCCTTCATGGATCACATCGGCGACACCTACGAGCTGCTCGGCCTCGACACGCTGATCGAGCGGCTCGCCACGAGCCCCGACGCGTTCCCCGAGGTCGCCGTGTACGCGCCGTCCGAGGAGGAGGACGACGACGAGGCGCCGGAGTCGGGCCCGAAGAGGGCGCCCGAGGAGTACGCCATCGAGCCCGCCCCGGGCCGCGTCGGCCTGCGTTACCTGGGCAAGCAGCGCCCGCTGCCGGAGGACGAGGAGGACGTCCCGAAGGACGTGCGCGCGCGTTTCGGAGCGGGCGCGCGGGAACTCGAGCGCTACCGCCCCGCCGACGTGTACATCGGGTGGAAGAAGGAAGCCCGGCGCTCCTTCGTCTTCGCCGTGCTGAAGGACGGGGAGCTCATCGAGACCGCGGTCAAGGCGAGCTCGCCCTCGTCGATGGGCCTGGTGAACGCGGATCGGAGCGCCGCCCTCGTGGCGACCGACGGCGACGCCAAGCTCTGGTGGGTCGACCTCCCGCACGGCAAGCCGATCCTCGTGCACGACTTCAGCAAGGAGGAGAGCGAGGACGAGATCTACACGCTCGATGCGCTCGCCTCCGGGCGGGTGATCGTCGGCACCTCGTCGGAGACCTGGATCTTCTCGGTCAGCGGCGGCGCCTCCAGGCTGGAGGCGCGCGGCGACCTGGATCTGCGCGTCGTGGAGAGCGCCGCGGGGGGCCGCGTGGCCGTGCTGGAGGTCTCCGAGGGCAAGCCCATCCGGGTCTGGGGCGTCTACGACGACGGGGTCCGCACGCTCGCCGAGCTCGAGCCGGAGCCCCTCAGCTTCGAGCCGAGCGCTGACGGCAGGTTCTTCTTCGAGGCCGTGAATCGCCTGGGCTGGTATGAGCTCGTCAACCTCGAGGACGCCTGGGAGGCCGGGCGCCGTGACACCTCTGGCGAGCACTACCCGCGCGTGGCGCTCGCGCCGAAGCCCCCCGAGCAGGACGAGGACGAGGACGACGACAACGACGACGATGATCCGCAGTCTGGGGAGTGAAGGCGGCTCCCTCGATGCGTGGGTGAGCGGTCGAACGAGCGTCGCTCTTCCAGGAGGGGGAATCGCATCCAATCTCCTCCGTCACGGGCAGCAAGCGTGACGCATCGCGGTTGAGAACCACTTCAGCGCCGAGCCACCCACAGCGAATGGTAGTGATGGCCAGCGCGGACGGCTCCGTGATTGGAATATGGACTAACAAGCAACCTCGTAACACGAATCACCGCCAGTGAGTCGACGCTCGGCACTCGCTTTACTCGCGTGCAATACCCGATGTAGCCTGTCGGAATGGGGGTCTCGCCGATCCCCGTGGGAGGGCGCCGATGCGGTTCTCGCTGTTTCCGGTCGTACTCACGTTCTGCATGGGGGGCTGCTCGTGCGGGAGCGACACCGAGGCGGAGGGGATGCCCACGGGCAGCACAGGTGTCGTTCCAGGCAGCACAGGCGGTGCAGATGGCGGAGGTGGCGCAGGTAGCACAGGCGGCGCAGGTGGCGGACACGTAACGTGCATCCCAGGGCTGCAGTCCATCGCTCTGTCACCTGACGACTCCACGGTGGAGATCGATGGCCACTCCGCTGCACCGATCACGTTTACGGCCACCGGGACGCTCTCCGACGGCACCACGAGGGCGCTCGCGCCGGGGGCGCTCATCTGGTCAGCGACGCGCGGCGACGACACACCTCCGGGGACGATCGCGGGCGGTGTTCTGGCGCCTTTCGCCTCAGCGGGCGGCACGGTGCGAGTCACTGCGAGCGATGGATGCGTGACGGGAGAGACGACCGTCGTGCTCCACCTGAGCACGGTCCTCGGTACGCCGAGCGATCAAGGCGCCTGGGCGGGGACCCCCGTCACGGGCGCTCCTGCGCCAAGCATCGTTTACCCGAGCGATCAAACGCGCTTTCCGCGGAACGTCTACCGCACGCTGTTCCAATGGCGGAGCCAGGGGTTCACGGAGTTCCGACTCGTATTCACGGGCGCGAGCTCCACGGTCACCATCTTCACGGACGGCGCGCACGGCCTCTGCAAGGAGGCCAGCCCCGCCGCCGGGTGCTGGGAGGTGGACGAGACGACCTGGAACTACATCGCTGGCTCCAACGCCGGCGGGACCGCGACCTGGACGGTCGACGCGCTCGATACCTCGACGACGCCAGCCACCGTGCGCCGCTCGGCCGCCATCGAGATAGGCTTCTCCAGGCAGGACGTGAAAGGCGCGATCTTCTATTGGTCGACGACCTCTGCCGGAGTGCGGCGCGGGAAGATCTCTCGCCAGGCTCCGGAGGACTACATCGTGGGCAAGCCCCCGACGACGTACGCCGACGGCGACAAGGTCAAGTGCGTCGCATGCCACGTGGTCTCGCGCGATGGCAAGTACATGGCAGCCCCGGTGTCCGCCGACTCCGGGAACAGCCTGTGGATCCTCGCGGTAACGCCGGACGCGCCGCCCGAGCCGCTCGTCAAGAGCGTGAAGGACACGGACGGCCACGTCTTTGCGACGATCTCTCCCGACGACGCGCGGGTCGTCGCCGCGTCGAAGGGAGCCATGTGGATGGTCGAGCGGGAGACCGGCGCCTATGTCAACGATCTCCCGACCGGTGCGCTGAAGGGGACGCACCCGGACTGGTCCCCCCTCGGGACGGAGGTCGTCTTCGCCACGGGCGACGGCGATGCTCCCGGCGGCTCATCGCTCGCGCATATTCCGTACAGCAACGGCGTCTGGGGGCAGGCATCGGTCCTGCTCGCGCCGCCCGCCAAGAAGAGCGACCTCTTCCCGAGCTTCTCTCCGGACGCGGCATGGATCGCGTTCTCGCGGGGGAAGGGCGGCCACGGTGACAACACGGCCCAGCTCATGGTCCTCAGCGCGAGCGGCGGCCAGCCGGTGGAGCTTCTCAACGCGAACCGCGTCACCTCGAACCAGATGACCGACGGGCAGTATCAGAACAGCCAGCCTACCTGGGCGCCGCCAGGCGATCTCAATTGGATCGCGTTCAACACGAAGCGGGAGTACGGCGTCGTGCGCCCCAAGGGGACCCAGCAGATCTGGGTGGCCGCCATCGACGTCCAGAAGGCTGCTGCAGGCCAGGACCCGAGCTACCCGGCGTTCCGCGTGCCGTTCCAGGGTCTCGACGAGAACAACCACCGCGCCTACTGGACCCTCGACATCGACGAGGACAGCGGCGGCGCGGGCGGGAGCGGCGGCACAGGCGGCGCGGGCGCGGGGGGAAGCCCGACTGAGCCCGTATGCTCGAAGATCCTCGACGTTGATGCTATCTGCGATCCTGTGAACGACTGTTGCCAGACCGGCGCTTACTGCGACACATCGGATGATGGCGAGACGTACACCTGCATCGCAGCGATCAGGTAGTCGCGCTGCCGCGCATGGGCGCCAAGAGGGCAGCGCCCTCCGTCACGCCATCACGCTGGAAAACCCCCGCGCCGTCCGGCCGCTCGACGCCATCGAGAGCAGCCGGCTCACGCGCTCCTCGGTCGTCGGGTGCGTCGAGAACCACTTCAGCACCGAGCCAGCCCCGGCGAGCGGGTTGACGATGAAGAGGCTAGCCGTCGCCGGGCGCGCCGCCTCGGGGGGCACGAGCGCCACGCCGTGCTCCAGCTTGGACAGGGCGCTGGCGAGCGCCTCCGGGTCCCCGGACAGCCTGGCGCCGAGCTCGTCCGCCATGTACTCGCGCGACCGCGAGATGCCGAGCTGCACGAGGGTCGCCGCGATCGGCGCCACGATCGCGAGGGCCAGCCCGCCGAGCGGGCTCGCGCCGTCCTCGTCGTCCGACGATCCGCCGAATATCCCGGCGAAGCTCACGGCGTGGGCGACCCACGTGATGCCCGAGGCGAACGCCGCCGCGATCGTCGATACCAGGATATCGCGGTTCTTGATGTGCGCGATCTCGTGCGCCAGCACGCCGCGCAGCTCACGCTCGCTCAGGATCTGCATGATGCCCTCGGTCACCGCCACGACGCCGTGCTCCGGGTTGCGCCCCGTGGCGAAGGCGTTCGGCTGCGCGTCCGGGATGACATAGACGCGGGGCTTCGGTATCCCCGCCCGGCTCGAGAGCTCCTCCACCATCCGGTGCAGCCCCGGGGCCTCGAAGGGCGAGACCTCGGCGGCCCGGTGCACCGCGAGCACGATGCGGTCGGACATGAAATACGCACCCAGGTTCATCGCGAGCGCGAGCACGCCGAACAAGACGAGGTACCCGGGCCCCAGTGCCCCGCCGATGGACACCAGGATTGCCGACATGACGCCGAGCAACAGGATCGTCTTGATCTGATTCTTCATGAACTTCGTATCCTCCTCGGAACGGAGCGCTGCAAGAGCCGCTCCCCCGAGATCGATGTGTCGCGCGCGTCGCATTGCAATACCGCGCGCCCCCGATCAGCAGACGTCGTGTCCGGTGGATTCCCGCCTGTGGCTCTGCTGACCGCCACCCCTGCTGGCCCGCCCCGTTTCGCCCCGCCGCCCCATTTCGCCTCGCGGTCCATTCCACCTCTGGCACCGCGATGCGCGAGCTCAGCGTGGAATGCGCCCGCCAGCGCGCCTCACGCCTGCCAGATCGCGAGGAGCCACACCGCGACGCCCGCCGCGCACACCGCGAGCCCCGGCGCCGCCCGCGGCCACACCCACTGCCCCGTCACCGTGATCCCGCGCCGCACCACCCAGACGGCGCCCGCGACCCACGCCGCGAACGCCCCGACGAGGGCGACGACCCAGCCGACCCGCGGCGCCTCGTCGCGCGCGAGCGCCGCGAGGTGCTGCCGCTCGACCGCCGCGGCGGGCTCCGTCCGGGTGCCCGGCGGGCGCGGCGCGGCCGCCGAGAGGCGGGCGATGGCCGCGTTGGCCAGCTCCAGGTCCTCCGCGTGCGGCGTCGTGAGCCACCGCGTCTCCAGGGCGGCCGTGCGCACCGCGCGCCACGCGAAGAGCGCCGTGTCGGCCCGACCGAGGCCCTCCGCGGCCGTCGCGAGCGCGATCAGCCGCTCGTACGCCACGCGGACGTGCGGCGCCCCGGGGGCATACCAGCCCGCCGCCCGCCGCGCGTGGAGCGCCGCCGCGTGCGCGTCGCCGGCGCGCAGGGCGTCCGTGCTCTCCGCGATCTCCCGCTCGCCCGCGGCCACCACCCGCAGCGACGCCGCGCCGACGAGGAAGCCGGCGACCGCCAGGCCGCGCAGCACGCCGAGCACGACCGAGAGCCTCACAGAAAGTCGCGTCTCTTGAAGACGAACGCCGCCACGAGCAGGAGGATGAGCGCCCACCCGGCGCACGTGATCGCCGCCCAGCCCAGGTACACGAGGAGGTTCGCGTCGGCGACCTCGCCCGCGAGCAACGGGCGCGGCGGCACGTAGATCTGAAGGTTCGGGATCACCTTGGAGAAGGCGCGCGCCGCGGCGCTGATCTGGGGGCCGAAGTACTTCACCGGCAGCCGGGCGAGCGAGTCGGCGTTGCGCCCGATGAGGAAGACGCCCAGCGTGAGCAGCGAGGACAGGAACGGCGTCGAGAACGACGAGAACAGCGTCGCCACCGCGGCGACGATGCCGACCTCGAGGAACGCGAGCGCGCTGCCCGCGAGCACGACGCGCCGCTCCGTCGGCGCGCCGTCCGAGAAGAGCGCGCCGAGCACGAGGAAGACCGCCGCCCAGGGGATGAACCCGTACGTGCGCGCCAGCGGCGAGCGCCACGCCACGAGCCCGAGCGCCGCGAGCGAGGCGGCCCCGGCGCCCGCCACGAGGGCCAGCGAGCGGCCGGCCAGCACGGCGCTGATCTGCAGCACGAGCCCGGCGTCGGCCAGGATGAACACCCCGAGCGTGAGCAGCGTGCCGAGGTACTTGCCGACGAGGTACTCGCCGCGGCGCACCGGGCGGGCCAGGATCGGGAAGATCGTCTTCTGCTCGAGCTCGCGGTACAGCGACGTCGCGCCGATGATGACCGCGACCGCGATGCTGAAGAGCGAGATCGACGCGACGCCGAGGTCGCTCACGACGCGCGCCCCGTTGCGGAGCGTGTAGGCGCCGACGATGATCGAGTAGAACGCGACCGCGAACGCGACGCCCGCGAGGCCGATGAGGATGCGCGCCCGAAGCGATTCCCGGTAGGTGTTGAGGGCGATCGCAGAGATGCGGCCGAACATCGGGGCGACGTTAGCAAGGGACGGGGGCAGCTTGAAAGGGCCGCCGGTCAGGGGCCGGCGCCGTCCCCGGGGTCGACGACCCGCACGTCCAGGAACCAGAGGCCGTGCGCGAGCGCGTGGCCGTCGATCTGGAGGTAATACACGCCAGGATCGAGCACGAGATCGAGGAAGCTCCGCTGGGGATCCGTACCGATCGTGCAGGAAAGCGGCATTTCGACGCCGGGACAGCCCGGGCCGCGGCGGACCGAGAGCAGCGTGTCGTAGCTGGAGCCGGCCATGTCGAGCACGACCCGCCTGCGCGCGGTGAGCGTGAGCCGGAGGAGCTGGTCCCGGGCGCCCCCCTCCGCCGTGCCGGCGCGATCGCAGCCGGCGTTGAAGTCCGCGGCGGCGTTGGCCGTGTTGCCCTGGAAGAAGCCGCCGCTCTCCGGGATCTCCAGCGCCCCCTCGCACGTGTCGGAGAAGGGCACCAGCGTGGGCGGCACCGCCGGCCGGACGAACGCCGTCACGCTCACGGGCTGGCCGAGCTGCGCCTCGGCCACGACCCGGTACGACCCCGGCGCGACGTTGCGCCGCGCGCTCCGGAGCGGCGTGACGTTCCCCTCGCCGCACGCGAGCCGATCGCCCTCGCCGCCGCACGCCGGCGCGGACAGGGCGATCGCGCCGGAGTCGCCGGCCGACAGCTTCTCGACGAGCAGCACGTCGGACGCGACCGGCAGCTCGAGCGCGTACACGGCGTCGACGGCCGCCGGGCCGCAGCCGAGATCCACGTCGTCCTGGTGGCCGAGCAGCGACACGGAGACCGTCCGGTTCGGCGCGAGCTCGGCCGCCCCTTCGCACGCCTCGTCCGGCGGCGGCTCGGTCGGCGGCGAGAGCTCCAGCGTGACGAGCACCGAGGTCGGCGCCGTCGCGGAGACCGCCACGGCGTACACCCCCGCGGGCAGCGCGCGCCGGAAGAGGTGCGGCGCCGCCGCCGTCTGGCAGGCGAGCTCGTCCTCCGGCAGCGCGCACGCGGCGCTCCGCAGCGAGAGCGAGGGATCGCCGTCGCCGTCGGTCGAGATCGCGTAGAGGTCGACGTCCTGGGGCTCGGCGAGCTCGAACGTGTACACGAGCTCCCCGAGCCCCGTCTCGCACGCGGTCCCGAGATCCAGGGCGGCGTCGAGGATCGTCGCCAGCGCCGGCGCGCCCGGCGAGAGGGGCACCGCCGTGCCGCACGTCTCGTTCTCCGGCGCCGGCGCCGGCGGCAGGAACGCCACGTCGACGATGACCGGCGCGCCCACCTTCGTCGTCACGTAGAGCGGCAGCGCCGTCGCCCGCTCCGGATCGCCGAGGCCGCGGGCCCGGAGCTTCGCGAGCTTGCCGCCGTCCGCCGTCTCGTGGGGCCCCCCGCACGCGAGCTCGGTCGCGGCGTCGCCGCACTGGCCGGCGAGCGTCACGGCGACGTCGGTGGCCTCCGTCTCCGCATCGGGGGCCTCCGTCCGCGCGGTCACCTCCACGTCGACCGGCGGCCCCGGCGGCAAGATCACCGCGGCCACGACGTCGTGCGTGCTCGCGGGGCGGGGCAGGCCGCACGAGCTCGCGTAGTGGAAGCCCGCGCCCGCCGTCGTCATCGCGTACGAGCCCGGCGCGGAGATCTCCAGCGCGTCCAGGCACGTGTCGTGCTCCGGGGACACGCAGTCGCCCTCGTCGGTGCGCCCGTCGCAGTCGTCGTCCCGATCGTTGCCGCAGACCTCGGGCTGCGCCGACGACACCGTGGGATCGGCGTCGTCGCAGTCGCCCCCGCCGCAGTGCTCGTCGGGATCGCCGTCGAGATCGGCGTCGCGCGGCGCGCTCGAGCACGTCCTGGTCGCCTCGTCGCAGGCGTCGATCGTGCATGTGCTCTGATCGTCGCACGCGACCGGCGCGCCGGGCACGCAGCCGAGCCGCGGGTTGCAGCGCTCGACGCCGTCGCAGTAGACGTCGTTCTGGCAGGCGCTGTCGTCCGGCGTGAAACGGCACCGCCCGAGGGCGGTGTCGCACGCATCGAAGGTGCAGGGAAATCCGTCCTCGCACTGATCGTCGTCGACGCACGGGCCGCCCAGCGTCGGGTCCGCCGGAGCCTGCTCGCCGCCGGCGCCGCCCTCGCCGCCCTCGCCGCCCGCCCCGCCGGCCGACGGGAAGGGGCTCGGGGCGCTCGAGGCGCAGGCGGCGCCGGAGAGCGCCGCCGCGGCGGCCGCTCCGCAGAGGAGAGCGAGACGCGTCAAGGAGGAAGGCGTCAAGAAGGAGGAAGTGTGAGTCCGCATCGAACGAGGTGAGCGGCAATGAGCGTAGCAGGGCACCGCCACGTCTGGCATCATGGCGCGCGATTCCGCCGAGCGTCGCGGATAGAGGGAAAAACAGGGTGACCAGCGACAGATTGACCCGACCCGAGCTGACGTGGCTGCTGGCGCAGGAGGCGCGGAGCGCCGCCCAGAAGCTCCGCCAGGGCGTGGGGATGATCGCGACCGAGAGCGCGCCGCCGCCGACGCCGTCGCCCGACGACGGCTCGGGCGGCGTCGAGAGCACGCTCAACCGGCTCGACGAGGCGGTGAGCATGCTCGCGTCGCTCCACGGCCGCCCCCTGCCGCGCGGGCGGCGCGGCCGCGTCGACCTGACCGCCCTCCTCTGGGAGGTCGCGCCCGAGGCGCGGGTGCAGATCGAGATGGGCGAAGGGACCACCGTGTTCGGCGACGAGACCGAGCTCCGGCGGATGCTCCAGGTGCTCATCGCGCAGGGCGGCGACCCCACGAGCCTGACCGGGGCGCCCGACGTGAGCATCCACCGCGTCGGCGACGAGGTCAGCGTCCGGGTCAACCTCGGCCCGGAGACGCCCGTGAACTTCGAGACCGAGCGGGTGTGGCTGTCGCGCATGGCGCTGCGCTACGGCGGCCGGCTCGAGCTCGACGGCCAGATGCAGACGCTGACGCTGCCCGCCGAGGTCGATCTCCAGCGCCTCGAGGTCGAGAGCCTCAGGAAGGAGCTCGCCGCGGCGCAGGCCCAGGGCGAGGCGTACGCGCGCGAGCTCGCCGCGGTCTTCTCGCGGGTCGAGGGCGAGCGCGAGCGCGGGTCGCTGTCCGGCGTCATCTCGCGGCTCGGCGGCAGCGAGCCGGTGTCGCACCTGCCGCCGAGCGGCGACAGCCTCGCGGTGCTCGTCGCCGCGGTGCGCGTGCTCGGCACGCAGCTGCGCGGCATCCTGTCGGCGATCGGCCGCGACATCGCGCCGCTCCGGACCCACGGCGGCGACGCGGGCGAGACGGCCTCGTCGGTGGGGCGCCACGTGACCGCGGCGTCAGAAATCGTCAGTGATCTCGCCAGGTTGGGGGCATGTCCGCTCCACGAGTTCCCGCGCCACTGCGACGTCGCCGACGTGCTGCGCGACGTCGTGAAGGACGATCTCGCGCGCGCGGCCCGCCACGACGTGCGCGTGGTGGTCGAGGCGCCGGAGACCACGCAGGAGGTGGTGCCGCAGGGCGCGCTGACGGTGCTGCTGCACGCGCTGCTCGATCACGCCATCAGCGCGTCGCCGCCGGGCAGCGAGGTGCTCGTCTCCCTCTCCGAGGGCCCGAGCGGGGTCGAGATCACCTTCGACGACGCCGGTCCGCCGCTCCCGGCCGCGGCGCGGAGCGTCGTGCTGAGCCGCGACTTCGAGGCGGTCGCGCAGGGCCGCCCGCCGGCGCTGCCGCTCATCGCGGCGCACGCGATCGCCGCCCACACGAACTACGGTATTGCCATCGAGGACGGGCCGCGCGGCGAGACGCGGGTGCGGCTCACGATCCCGCGATCGGGCTGACGCCTCGCCTTCCACATCCAATCGAGCGATCTGCTATCGCAGGAACGAGCTCGGCGGGAAATCGACGTCGAGGTTGAGCGTGGCGCCGCGCACGATGTGGATGTCCTCCACCTGCAGCGTCGTGGTGACGGGGCGGTCGTTGCCGCGCTCCACCAGCGTCGCCGTGGCCGTGTACTCATCGGGCGGGAGATCCACGGTGATGCTGAAGTCGTCGCAGCGCGCGTAGTCTCTCGCCACCTCGCGGCTGCCCCGGTAAACGATCAGCTCGAAATCCGCTCCTCCGCGGCTGTGCTGGGAGCACGCCCGCGAATCGATCCGGCTCGCCACGGTCCACTCCATCGTCAGGCTCCCGACGGCCTGCACGGGCCGCGGCCGGCGCTGGGAGCTGGGCTCCACGTCGACGATGCACCCCAGGGCCAGGAAGCTCGATAACGCGAGGCCGCACAGGGGAAAGACGCTCTTGTCCTGATTCATCCTCGTACCCGTCCTTTCGCTGCTGCCCCGCTGTCAACGCGGTGTGTAGTAACGGCGCCCCCGCTCGCGCGGATAGCTCAGCTCGCGCTCCGGCACGTACCGCGGCGACGTCCGGTACGTCTGCCTGTAGTGCTGGAGCTCCGTGGGCTCCTCCTCGAAGATGACCCAGCCCCGGTTCGTCGGGTAATACCAGCGGCCGTCGACCAGGTACGCATACGTCCCGCGGAAGAAGACGCGCGGATACGCGGCGATCTCCACCGGGACGATCTCGGCGCGCACCGCCGGAACGCCGGACACGACGAACCCCCCCTCGGTCCCGACCGTGCCCATACACCCCATCAGCAGCGAGGCGCCGGCCGCGAGCGCAGCCGCGGCGAGCGAGGCCCTCGTCACACCGAGAGATCTGGACCGCCCTCGCACGGGCGGAGTCACGCTGTTGCTCTGCTTCACGTCATTGCTCCTCGGAGCGCAACTCAGCAACGCGAGTGCCAGCGCGGCGCGACTCGAGATCTCCGGATCTCCGCCGGCGCGGCGCTCACCGGGCCGCGCGGAGCGCGCCGGCGAGCGCGAGCGCGCGCTGGATCTCCGCCGACGTCACCAGGCCGATCACGCGCTCGCCCTCGTCGAGCACCGCGATCACGCTCGCCTCGCCGCTCGCCAGCGCGTCGAACGAGCGGGACGCGTCGTCGTCCGCGTGCGCCCTCGGCACATCCACGGGCATCACCGCGCCGACCGTCGCCGGCGCGGCGCCGCCCTGCAGCTGGCGCGCGAGATCCCAGACCGTGACGACGCCGATCTCGCGGCGCCCCGCGCCGTCCCGGGGATCGTCGATGACCCGCGCGCCGACCAGGTTGTGGCGCAGGAGCCGCTCGGCCACCGCGCGAGGGCTCTCGTCCGCATACGCCTCGCCGAGCCGATCGGTCATGAGCCGCGCGACCGGGATGCCGCGGAGGAGCTCGTTCGTGTTGGTGCGCGCCTGCTCGGCCGACGCCCCCATGTAGACGAACATCGCGATGAGCACCAGGATCAGGTTCCACGAGAGCAAGCCGAAGAGCCCGAAGGCCACCGCCATCACCTTGCCCGTCGTCGTGGCGATGCGCGTCGCGCGGGTCCGCCCGAGACGGCGCAGGAGCAGCCCGCGCAGCACCCGGCCGCCGTCCATCGGGAAGGCCGGCAGCAGGTTGAACGCGCCGAGGAGAGCGTTCGTGATCGCGAAGGCCACGAGCGCGGCGCCGATCTCCGCCGGCGCCGGGAGCAGCCGATACGCGACGTAGCTGGCGAGCGCGATACCGAAGCTCATGAGCGGCCCGGCGAACGCCATCCACGCCTCGTGCTCGGGATCGTCGCGCTCCATCTGCGAGACGCCGCCCAGCATCATCAGCGTGATCGCGCGGACCCGGATCCCGTTCTTGAGCGCGACGAACGAGTGGGCCAGCTCGTGCACGAGCACCGCCACGAACAGCCCGACAGCCAGGATCGCCCCCCAGGCGAGCGGCGGCAGGTGCATCTCCTCGCGCGGAATCCCGAGCGACGACGCGATCAACGAGAACTGCGACGACGCCACATAGGCCACGTACGGCAGGAAAATCAGCAATGTGATGTGCAGCCGTACCGGGATTCCGCGGATCCGCAGGACTGTCAGCCCCTGGTCGAACATGTGCCTCCTGATCCACAGGTACAGATGGGGCCGACAAGCACCTTCGCAAGCCGCCGAGACAGCGCCAATCGCGGAGGACCAGGTCAGCCGCGCGGCGCCGCCGCGCAATGCAGAGAGGCGCGCGGCGCTGCGAGGGCGCCAGCGCGCGTCCGTCCCAGGCGGGAGTCACGGGGAGGGGAGTGAGTTCGGAGGCGCGCGGCGCTGCGCGGCGCCCACGCGGCGCGCGGATTGGCGTAGCTTGGTGTGACCGAGGTCGTCATGCGCCAGCGCGTCCCCGATGCATTGATGGCAGCGAGCACGGAAGAGCTGACGAAGGTCGAGCTCGTGGTCCTGGAGTCATCCCACTCGGGCGGCGTGCCGAGGGACCTCACGGGCCACGTGTTCGCGATCGGGCCCGTCGGCTCGGTGGACGGCGACCTGCCCAGAGCGGACGGCGCGCCGATCCTCAATGGCAATGGGATGATCTACCGGCTCGACTTCGGCCGCGGCGGGGCGGTCCGGCTGACCTCGAAGATCGCGCGCACGCCCTGTTATCACGCGGACGCCGCCTCGCGCCCCGGCACGCGCTTCGAGGCGCTGGGCTTCCGCGACGCAGGGCTGCTCCGCTTCTCACCGCACCTCGGCCTGCGGAACCACCTCAACACCGCGTTCGTGCCCATGCACGCGCCGCGCGCGCCGGCGCGCCTGCTCGTCACGAGCGACACGGGCAGGCCCTACGAGATCGACCCGGCCACGCTGGAGCTCGTCACGCCGGTCGGGCGCAACAGCACGTGGTACCCGGCCGCGCCCGTCGATCACCCCTTTCCGATGACGCTCTCGAGCGCGCACCCATGCTTCGACGCGGAGCGGGGCGAGCTCCTCACCGTCAACTACGGCCGCTCGCTCCTCCACCTGTTCGTCGCGTCGCTGCCGCGGCTCGACGAGCTCGGCGCGCTCCCGCGCTCGTGGGATCGGCTCGCCGCGGCGGCCGCGTCGATGATCGAGCAGCAGCTCGTCCGCCCGAGGGCGGACCGGATCGAGGCGTTCGCCAAGCGGGCGCTCGAGCTCCTGCCAGCGCGCCTCCGCCCGAGCGCGCCGCCTGGGCCGGGCGACCTCCTCGCGCGGCAGGCGGCGCGCTTCGGCGGCGTGGCGCTCGACGAGCCGGCGGGCGACTTCGTGCATCTCTTGCGGTGGGACGGCCACAACGAGCCCGAGCGGCACGCGCTGGTCCTGCCGAGCGGCGCGCCGGTGCGCATCGAGCAGAGCGTGCACCAGATCGGCCTGACGCGGCGCTGGGTCGTGCTCGCGGACACGGCGTTCAGGATCGGCCTGGAGAGCGTGGCGTTCCGGGGCTCCAAGGAGAGCCCCGGGGTCGAGCGCCTCGTCCGGTCGCTCCTCACGATGCCCCACGAGCCGAGCACGACGTTCTACCTGGTCCGGAGGGACGCGCTGCGGCCGGGCGGCGGGCCTGTCGTGGTGAAGCGGGTCGCCGTCCCGCTGGAGACTCTCCATTTCCTCGTCGATTACGAGGACGCGGGGGACCGCATCACCGTGCACGCGGCGCACAACTGCGCGACCGATCATGGGGAATGGCTCCGGCCCTGCGATCGGCACGCCGCCGACAAGACGCCGGCGCCGCCGCGCCTGCGCGGCCTGTTCCCGCTCGGGCAGGCGGACGTGAACCGGATCGGCCGGTATACCCTCGACGCGGCGGCCGAGCGCGTCGTGGACCAGGCGGTGTTCGCCGATCCCGCGCGGGCGCTCGGCGTCGGCCTCTATGCGTACCGGGAGACGGGCGCGTCGTGGATGCCGCCCGATCGCCTCGTGAACGTCTACTGGCGCGGCGGCGGGATATGGGATGAGCTGTCGACCGAGTTCATCGACAGGCTCTATGCGGCGCACCCGCACAGGTCGCTCCCCCTCCCGGCGCTCCGCCGGATGCGCGCGGAGGGCGGCCACCCGGACAGCCTGTTCCGGTTCAACCACCGCGCGATGCGGATCGAGGATCGCTACGAGTTCCCGCGGCGCGCCGTGGGGTCCTGGCTCAGCTCGCTGCAGTTCGTCCCGCGGCGCGGCGGCAGCGGGGCCGACACGGACGGGTACGTCGTGGCGATCGTCGCGACGCCGTGCCGCGCGGAGGTCTGGATCTTCGACGCGACGAACCTGGCGCGAGGGCCGCTCTGCAAGCTGGGACACCCGACGTTCCGGCCGGGGCTGACCCTCCACACGGCGTGGCTCAACTCGGTCGCGCCGTGGAGGGGTGGATACAGGGTGCCGGTGCGGGAGGATTACGAGGAGTTCGTGGCAGAGGCCCCCGGCGACCAGGTGAAGGCGCTCTTCGAGGAGGAGGTCTATCCGCGGTTCGCGTGAGCCGCGGAGAGGAAAGGCTGGGAGCCGCGCGACGACGAGGGCGGCTCGGCGCAGCGCGGGGGGACCTCGGCCCCGAGGCCGTCGATCCGCTCGAGCAGCACGCCCGTGGCGCCGTCTCCCAGGATCTCCGTGATCTGGTGGTTGCCCCACGGCTGCCCCTCGCGCAGGCGCCGCGAGCGCACGTCGCTCGCCACGATGAGCACGCGCCGACACCCCCTGTCGAGGTGCCGATTCGCCAGCTCGACGGCCGCGGCAAAACCGCCCTGAGCGGGCGTGAGATCGATCGTCAGCGCGGGCACGAGGCCGGCCATGCACGCGGCGAAGGCCGCCCCGCCGCCGTCCCCGCCGTCGTCGCCCGTCATGATGAGGACATCGACGAAGGGCTCGCGGAGCCGCCCCGCCTCGATGAGCTCCCGCAGCACCGCCGCGGCCATGGAAAGCGTGGTCTCCGTCGGGCCGGCGAAGCGACGCTCCGCGACCCCCGTCGCCTCGTGCAGCCAGTCCGCAGCGTGAGGGAGACCGTAGCTGGTGATGAGCTCCTGGTTCGTGACGACGCGCTCCGGCAGATAGGCGGCGACGGCCGCGATGCGACGCTGGACCATGTTTCTGCTCTGTTACGGCGCCGCGACCGACGCGCGCCGATCCTGCAAACCTTGGCCAGGGCAGCTCGATCCGGCGCTCCACCACCGCCGTTCGGCCAACGCCGAGCACGCTGGGGAGCCAGCGTCCTGGACGACATGAGACAACCCACCACCGGGTCGCCGAGAGCCGTGGGGCAAACTACACAATCAGATGCTCCCTCCCCGTCACCGACATCCTCCACTGGACCATTTACAGAACGTCCTGCGCAAGTGGGAATAACAGCCGATTCGACTCCGTCCGCCGCCGGAGCAGGAAAGCGGCGCAGCGGGAGTGGCTTGTTGCGACGCGGGCGGTCCCGTCGCCCGCTCGCCGCGTCGCGTCGCGCCCCAGCGGACAATTCCGGCCAGAAGCGATAATTCCGCTCTCACGGGCAGAGGGATGCACAAACGTGTCGGAACGCGAGGCGCTGAGCAGGCAGGGCGCAGGGCGCATGTCTCGCCTGGACGGCGCCATCGAATTCGCCCGATCGCGTCCGGTTGTGTCCGATCCCATCCGCCTGCGTCCGATCACGTCCGATCACGTCCGTTTGGGTTCGATCACGTCCGTTTGCGTCCCGTGATGTCGACGCGTCGTGAGCCCGCTCTTTTCTGGATCCGGAGGGAGGTTCACCCTGTCTTGAAGACACCCCCGCTCGCCACGGCCATCGCGCGGGAGCGCGCGATCCGCGCCGCGGGGCCGCGCTCGCGTCTTCCTTCTTCCCGCGCGGCCCCGCGGCGCGCGGCGGGGCGCCTTCTATCCTATCCATCGTCATCGCGACGCCGCTCCAGCGAGCGCCGCGCTCGCCCGGATCCATCGCGATTGAATCGCGGAGAAATCCCAGGGGAGCGCAGATGCGAGGAGCGCCTGATTCGCGGGCGCCATCCCGCGAATCCATGCTGTGCGAAGCGGCAGCCTCTGCACAGAAGAGCGAGGCACACAGCCTGCTCTTGGGTGCACCAAGGTGTTCGGGGGCCGCAAGGCTCATCAGGAACACCGGGGAGGACCAATGATCTCGATGCACAAGACGATGGGTTTCGCGATGATGCTGGCGCTCGGTGCCGGGTGCGCGGTCGGCGCGGACGACGACTTCGATATGGATGACGAGAGCGTCGACTCCGCGAACAGCGCGCTGGAGGCGGACGAGCGCGGTGGGTACGCGACCCAGTCCCAGGCTCAGGCTCAGATCGGCCAGATGGGGCCCAGCAAGCTCGGTCTGCCCCCCAGCAAGGGTCTGCCCTCGAAGGGCGTTCCGATGCTCCCCGGCAAGGGCGGGCTGCTTCCCAGCAAGGGTGAGTTTCCGACCAAGGGCCTCCCGACCAAGGGCGGCTACCCGACCAAGGGCGGATACACGCATCAAGGCCCGGCGCAGCTCGGCCAGGCGTCCGACCTCTCGCAGGCGCAGATCGGCCAGGCGGGACAGGCGCAGATCGGCCAGGCGGGACAGGCGCAGATCGGCCAGGCCGGCCTGGGGCAGGTGGGCGTGGTCGGGCAGGAGACCGGGCAGCGTGACGGCGAGCGCTGCTTCGGCGGCTTCGGCGGCTTCGGCGGCTGGGGCGGCTTCGGCTGGGGCGGCTTCGGCGGCCTCGGCTGCGGCTTCGGCGGCGGCGCCATCGTGTCGTCGTTCACGAACTGCACGACGGCCATCGTGCCGTTCGGCGGCTTCGGCGGCTTCGGCGGCTGCGGCGGCTTCGGCGGCTTCTGGTGATCTGATCCCCGTCACGCTGGCCGGCGCCAGGGGCTCCACGTCGCAGGATCCCTCGGCGCCGCGCCAGCCCCTCCTTTGACGAGGCTCGCGCGCGCCGGCCGCCCGGGGTTGGATATCCCGAGCTGCCGGTAGCCGCCCGCTCCCCTCCACCGCTCGCGCATACGCCAGGCCCCGCCGCTCGCCGGCGGAGAGCGCGCGAGGACCCAGATCCGACCTTCAGCCGCCCTGACCGAGCGCGCGATCCAGGTAGAACGCCGCGCTGACCAGGCCGAGGTGGGTGAACGCCTGGGGGAAGTTGCCGAGCAGCTCTCCGCTCGGCCCGATCTGCTCGGAGTAGAGCCCGAGGTGGTTGGCGTACGTGAGCATCTTCTCGAAGATGAAGCGCGCGTCGTCGAGGCGGCCAGCGCGCGCCAGGGCCTCGACGAGCCAGAAGGTGCAGATGCTGAACGTGCCCTCCTTGCCGGTCAGGCCGTCGCCCGCGCCCTTGCCGAGCTCGTAGCGGTGGACGAGCGTGTCGCTCGCGAGCTCCTCGAGCGTGCGGTCGAGCGTGCCGAGCATGCGCGGATCGGTGGGGGAGATGAAGCGCATGAGCGGCATGAGCAGGTTGCTCGCGTCGAGCGCGGCCCCGCCGAAGGCCTGCACGAACGTCCTCCGCTGCGCGTCCCAGCCGCGCGCCATGATCGCCTCGTAGATGTCGTCGCGCGCGCACGCGACGCGCTGCCGGTCGAGCGGCAGAGAGCGCTTGTCGCTGAGCCGCAGCGTCCGGTCGAGCGCGACCCAGCACTGGAGCTTCGAGTAGACGAACTGCTGCTTGCCGCCGCGCACCTCCCAGATGCTCTCGTCCGCCTGCTCCCAGCTCTGGCACACCCAGGTTGCCATGCGCCGGAGCTCGCGCCAGAACTCATAAGAGATGGGAGATCCGTATTTGTCGAAGAGATATACCGAGTCGATGAGCTCGCCGTAGATGTCGAGCTGGAGCTGGGTCGTCGCCCCGTTGCCGACGCGGACCGGCCGCGACCCGCGGTAGCCGTCGAGGTGGGTGAGCGCGACCTCGGGCAGCTCGTGGCGCCCGTCGATGCCGTACATGAGCTGCAGCGGCCCGGTGGGGCCGTCCTCCTCGGAGACGCGGGCGCTCAGCCATTCCATGAAGCGCGCGGCCTCCTCGGTGTAACCGAGCCGGAGGAAGCCGTAGAGCGTGAACGCGGCGTCGCGCACCCAGACGTAGCGATAATCCCAGTTGCGGATCCCGCCGATCTCCTCGGGCAGGCTGCTCGTCGCCGCGGCGACGATCGCGCCGGTCGGCTCGAACGTGAGCAGCTTGAGGACGAGCGCCGATCGGTCGACCATCTCGCGCCAGCGCCCCTTGTAGCGCGAGCGGGCGAGCCACGACCGCCAGAAGGCGACCGTGCGCCGGAGGGCGTCCTCGCCGTCGATCGGCGTGGCGAGCAGATCGGCGCTGGCCGTCCAGTCCTCGACCTGGCGCAGCGAGAACGTGGCCGACTCGCCGGGCTGGAGCACGAAGTCGGCGGTGACGCCGCCGGCGCCGTCGCTCGACAGGGGGACCGGGCTGATGAGCGCCAGGTCGACTCCATCGGAGTCGAAGACGGCGCCGCGCGGGTCGTCGAGGATCAGGCGGTGGGGGCGGCGGGCGAAGTCGATCGCGGGGCGGCAGGCGAGCCGGAAGCGCACGGCGCCGCGGACGGCCCGCGCGACGCGGACGATCTGGTGCATCCCGCGGCGGTAGGCGCCGTACGTGTCCCGGTGGATGGGCATGAGATCGCAGACCTCGCCGACGCCGTCCACGTCGAGGAAACGCGTGAGCAGGACGTTCGTGTCGGGCATGTACATCTGCTTGTTGCGCGACGTGCCGTTCGCCGCCGAGAGCGCGAAGCGGCCGCCGCGCTCGTCGTCCAGGATGGCCGCGAACACGCTCGGGGAGTCGAAATGGGGGAGGCAGCACCAGTCGATGGATCCATCCATCCCGACCAGCGCGACGGAGTGCATGTCGCCGATGACGCCGTAGGACTCGATCGGTTTGTAGGGCATGGCCTCTCCATAGGGCCCGCTCGGCCGAGCGGAACCGCCTCTCGTCGATCCTCCCCGCCCCGCCCTCACGATCTCGGCGGCAGGCGCGAGAGCTTCCGCTGGAGCGAGCGTCGGTGCATCCTGAGCTTGCGCGCCGCCTCCGAGATGTTCCCCTCGCAGTCCGCGAGCACGCGCTGGAGGTACTCCCACTCCACCCGATCGAGCGACGGCAGGTCCTCGTCGCCATCGCCGCGCGCGGCCGGGGCGACGCCGAGCAGCGACCGCGCGCACTGGGCGGCGTCCACCGGCTTGGTCAGGTAATCGACCGCCCCGGCGCGGATCGCCGCCACCGCGTTCGCGATGGTGCCGTATCCGGTGAACACCACGATACGGATGCCGTCATCCATGCTCCGCAGCGTCCCCACGAGGTCGATCCCGCTCTGCCCTGGCATCCGGACGTCCACGAGCGCGTACTCGAACACGTGCCCTCGCGCCATCGCCGCGGCCTCCTCGGCGCTTTCGGCGAGGGACACCGCGAACCCGCTCTTGGCGAGCGCCTGCCCGAGCGCGGTCCGGAAGGTCGCGTCGTCGTCGACGATGAGCAGCGTCGGCTCGCCGGCGGCCTCGGAGCTCATGAGTCCACCGGCGCGAGGCGCAGGGCGACGCGCGTGCCGCGCGCGCCGCGCTCGCCAGACCCCTGCCTCGGCGACACCGTGAGGCAGCCGCCGACCTGCTCGATGAGCGTCCGCACGAGGTAGAGCCCGAGGCCCATGCCCTCGCCGGGCGCCTTGGTGGTCACGAACGGCTCGCCGAGCCGCCCTTCCAGGCCCGGCGCGACGCCCGCGCCGCTGTCCTCGACGCTGATCACCGGCGCGCCGCCCTCGTCCCCGACGGTGACCACGATCGGCTCCGCGGCCGCGGGGCTCGGCCCGAGCGCCTCGAGCGCGTTGTCGAGCAGCGCGAACAGGGCCGCCTCGACGTCGGCCGCGTCGAGCGGCACCGTGCGGCGCGGCGCGAGATCGCCGCGCACCTCGACCGCGACGCCGGGGTGCGCCGCCTGCCAGGCCTGCACGCCCCGCCGGGCCGCCTCGCCGACCTCGACCCCGGCGCGCAGGTCGCTCGCCCGGACGTCGGCCCGCATGCGCGCGATCACCACGCGGCAGCGCTCGACCTGCTCCGCGATCGTCCGGGCGCGGCGCCGCGCGGCGTCGCTCGATCCGGGGTCGCAGAGGCTCTCCCCGGCCAGCACCGCGATCGTGCCGAGCGGGGTGCCGAGCTCGTGGGCGGTGCCGGCCGCGAGCGCGCCGAGCGCCTGGAAGCGGGACGCCTCCTCCGCGCGCCGGCGCAGCGCCGCGTTCTCGGCCGCGCTCTCGTCGAGCGCGCGGCGGATCTTCAGGAGGACGTGGGCGACGAGCGCCGCGCTCAGCACGAAGGCGAGGAGCATCCCGTAGAGGTGGGTGGAGAACGCGCCGTGCTCCGGGTGGCTCGGGCAACACGCGCCGGCGGGGAGCGCGAAGAGCGCGGCGAAGAGGCAGGCCGCGAGCGCCGCGAGCGCGAAGGTCGTCCGTGGCGGCAGGAGCGCGGCGGCGAGGGCGACGTGCACGAAGAAGAGGGCGCTGAACGGGTTGCCCGCGCCGCCCGACGCGGCGAGGACCCCGGCGATCGCGACGAGATCGAGCGCCACGACGCCGGCGACGAGGGCCGTCTGCGCGCCCCGCTCCGAGCGCACCCGCCGGTCGAGGGCGAGGTTGAGCCCGGCGGCCAGCGCCAGGATGGGCACGGCGATGGCGTACCGGACATGATAGCCGAACAGCGCCTCGTCGACGGCCAGGGTCGCCGCGAGCAGCGCGAACACCGCCCAGCGCAGCCCGACGAGCCACCGGAGGACGATCCCGCCCGCCGGCGCCCGCTCCAGGGAAGCTTCGTGCGTCACGGCGGGATCATAGCGCGAACGCGGAGGGGGCCGCGCTCACCGCGGCGAGGACGCGGCACGAACACGGGCGATCCTCCCGTGCGACGGCGCGCCATCCGGCCCGCGCCGGTCCGCGGCGAGCGGCGGATTGCGATGCCGAGCCCCGCGTCATCGTATAGGAAAGGGAGCCCATGGCGACGTGTCCCCACCTCCGACGCCCACGCGCGTTCGCGCTGCCGGCGCTCCTTGGCCTGAGCCTGCTCCCCGCGGCCGCCGCGGCGCAGCCGGCGGCGTCCGGAGAGACGCCCGCCGCCGACCCGCTGTTCGCGCCCAGATCAGCCGTGCGCCGCGGCGGGCTCGCCGCGGGCATCGCCGGAGGCCTGGCGCTCGGGAGCGCCGCCGGCTTCCCGAACGACGTCCAGAAGATCGGATTCCAGCGTCATTACACCGAGACCGGCGTCGGGGTCGGCGGCGGAGGCTACGTCTGGATCGGCGGCGCGCTCGCGGACTGGCTCACGTTCGGCGCGGCCTTCGGCGGACACGGCCTGAGCGCGGCGGACCACACCTCCCTCACAGGCGGGTTCATGCTCCACACCGAGGTCTTCCCGCTCTTCTCGCTCGCGGATCGGTGGAGGGACGTCGGCGTCACCTTCGACGCCGGCACGGGCGTCGCGTACACGACCGCCGACGCCGACGGCGCCGAGGTCATCGACGGCGCCCTGCCGGCCCGCATCGGAGGCGGCGTGTTCTACGAGGGGATCCGGCTCTGGAAGGTCGCGATGGGCCCGTGGCTCTACGCCGACTACACGTGGAGCACGTCCGTCCGCCAGCCAGGGTTCTACCTGGGGTGGCGCACCGCCCTCTACACCGGGCCCTGACCGGACGGCGGCCTGGTCCTCGACGCCGCGGCGCCGAGCGCGAGCGGGCTCCGCCGCGCCTGCGCGTCCCCCTCCGGGAGCGCCAGCGTGAGCCGGACGCCGCGCCGGATGAGCTGCATCGCCACGTACGACGCCATGCCCACCAGGATCCTCCGGCCGATCTCGCGGGACACGCTCGGCTTGCCGCGCGGCGCCACCCGCTCCGGGTGACGCCAGAAGCGCACGAGCGCGCGGAGGTGCTCGGCGCCCGGCCGCTCGTCACGCGCGCGCGCCTGTCTGATCAGCGCGATCGCCGCCGCGCCGCCCGCGATCGCGAGCAGGAGCCCGCCGGCGAGCACCTCGGGGCCGTGCCGGCGCACCCGGGAGCGCACGTCGACGAGCGCGTGGCGCCGCCGATCGAGCGCCTCGATCGTGTGCATCAGCCGGTCGCGCAGCTCGTCCGCCCTGCGCTCGAAGTCCGCGCGTTGACCGTTCAGCCCCTTCATACGAGCTCCCGGACCAGCCGGACGTCCGCCCCGAGGCGGCCCCGGGTCCTCTCGAGCGGCCTCCTCGGCACGCGCTTGTAGCCGACCACGCCCACCACGATCGCCAGCGCAATGAACGCGAGCCCGATCAGCAGCGCCGGCAGCGACTCCGGCGCGATCGCCAGCGCGATCGCGACGAGCACCAGCGCGACCCCGAGGAGCGCCGCGGCCGCCGCGGCGCCGAGAGCGACACACGACGCCTTCGCCCGCGAGATCTCCTCGTTCATCTCGTCGCGCGCCAGCGCGACCTCGACCTGCATCAGCTCCCTGGCCTCGGTGATCGCCTCCTTCACGAGATCTGCCGTCGAGCTCTCCGGCCTGGGATCCACCTGCCTCATGGGACACCTCTTCGCCTCGCGGCGTGAACGCGCTCGGGGGCGGCGCAGGCAGCGGCGCGCGGGTCACCACCGAGCCCCCGCCACCGACTGCGCCACGCCACCCTCGCCGTGCGTCGCTGTGCATACGGCGCGCCAGCCCCATCCTCGCGGAGGCACGGGCGCTGCGCGGCCCCCGCGGAGGCGCGCGCCGCCCGCCCACCGGGCGGCGGGCGATCAGGGCAGGACGCCGGAGACCACGCGCTCGTGCCCGCCGTAGTCGAGGTGCCTCGAGACGCCGCCGAACCCCGCCGCGGTGAAGAGCTCTGCCACCGCGCCCGCCTTGCCGGCCTCGACCTCCATGGCCAGCACTCCGCCGGCGGCGAGCAAGGCCGGCGCGCCCGCGACGATCCGGCGCGTGAAGACGAGGCCGTCCGGGCCCCCCGCGAGCGCGAGGTGGGGCTCGTAGCCGCGGATGTCGATCTGCAGCGCGGCGACGTCCTCGTCCGGAATGTACGGTGGGTTCGCGGTGATCAGGTCGTAGCGAAGGCCGGACGGCACGCCGGCGAAGAGATCCGAGCGCAGGAACCCCGCGTTGACCGCGCCGAGGCGGAGCGCGTTCTCGCGGGCGACGGCGAGCGCGCCGTCCGAGATGTCGACGCCGAGGACGCGGCTGGTCGGCCGCTCGCACGCGAGGCTGATCGCGACGCAGCCGGACCCGGTGCACAGGTCGAGCACGCGCGCGGAGAGGGCGAGGTGCCTCGTCCGGGCGAGGGCGACCTCGACGAGAATCTCGGTGTCGGGGCGGGGGATGAGCACGCGCGGATCGACGCGGAACGGGCGGCCGTAGAACTCCCGCACACCGAGGAGATAGGCGACCGGCTCTCCGGCGCGGCGGCGCTGGTGCAGCTCGCGGTAGGCGGCGAGCTCGGCCCGGTCGAGCGGCCGCTCGGCGTCGATGAGCAGCCCGACGCGATCGATGCCCAGCACCTTGCCGAGCAGGAGCTCGGCGTCGAGGCGCGCCGAGGACGCGCCGCGCTTCTTCAGGTCGCCCGTGGCCCAGGTGATCACGCGCCGGATCGTCCAGGCCTCGCTCTGCTGCTCGCCTTCGGACATGGTCACGGGAGCGGGGCGGCGCCGACGGCGTCGCGGACGGCGGCGGTGACGACGGCCTCGACCTCGGCGCGGGCCGCGTCGCGGTCCGCGACGGACCGCCCCTCGAACCGCAGCACCAGGATCGGGCCGGTGTTGGAGGCGCGGCAGAGGCCCCAGGCCCCGCCGCCGAAGTCGATGCGCGCGCCGTCGATGTCCACGACCGGACGGGCGCGGCGGAAGTGCTCGGTCACGCGGCGGACGACCGCGAACTTCACGGCGTCGGGGCAGTCGACGCGGATCTCGGGGGTGGCGAAGGTCTCCGGCACGTCGGCGAGCAGCTCGCCGAGGGGCCGCCGCGCCCGGGCGACGATCTCGAGCAGGCGGACCGTCGCGTAGATCGCGTCGTCGAACCCGAACCACCGATCGGCGAAGAACATGTGCCCGCTCATCTCGCCGGCGAGCAGGGCGCCCTCCTCTTTCATCTTGGTCTTGATGAGCGAGTGGCCCGTCTTCCAGAGGATGGGGCGCCCGCCGCGCGCGGCGATGTCGGCGTAGAGCGTCTCGGAGCACTTCACCTCCCCGAGCACGGCCGAGCCGGGGCGCTCCGCGAGGAGCGAGCGCGCGAAAAGGAGCAGCAGCTTGTCCCCCCAGAGCACCTCGCCGCGCTCGTCGACAACGCCGATCCGATCGCCGTCGCCGTCCCACGCGACGCCGAGCGCGGCGCCGGTCGCGAGCACGCGGGCGCGGAGCGCCTCGAGGTTCTCGGGCACGGTCGGGTCCGGGTGGTGGTTCGGGAAGAGGCCGTCGATGTCGCAGAAGAGCGCGTCCGGCGCGAAGCCGAGCGCCTCGAGCGTCCGGACGCCGAGCGGGCCGGCCGCGCCGTTGCCGGCGTCGATCACGAAGCGGACGTCGGTGCCGGACAGGCGGGCCGCGGCGCGCACCGCCGCGATGTAGTCCTCCGCGAGATCGACCTCGGTGAGCGCGCCCCGCCCCGCCGCGGCGCTCCGGCCGTCGGCGCCCCCCTGCTCGATGAGGTCGGCGAGCGCCTGGATGTCCGCGCCGAAGAACGAGGCCTTGCCGCGCATGAGCTTGAACCCGTTGTCCGGCGCCGGGTTGTGGCTCGCCGTGATCATGATCGCGCCGTCGGCGTGGAGGTGGTGCGCCGCGAAGTAGAGCAGCGGCGTCGGCCCGACCCCCGCCGAGATGACGTCGGCGCCGCCCGCGAGCAGGCCGTCCGTGAGGGCGGAGAACAGCCGGTCGCTCGAGAGGCGGCCGTCCCGGCAGACCGCCACCTCCGGCCGAGCCCGGCGAGGAGGCGCCCCCGCGGCGAGCTCGCGGCCGAGGCGCAGGGCGAACGCGGCGCCGAGCTCGCGCGCCAGCTCGCTCGTGAGGTCGCGCTCGGCGGCGCCGCGGATGTCGTACTCGCGGAAGATGTGTCGGGGGACCTTCATGGACCAGGCAGAGGAGCGCGCGGCGCCCGCGCCTACGACGCTCTGACACGGCGCAATCGTGGGCGAAACGAAAAACGCCGCCCGCGCAGCGTGGGCTCGCCGGCTCGTCGTCGCGCTCGCCGCCGCCTCGCCGCGCCGTCACCGCGATCGCGCCGCCTCGCCTCGCCGTCACCGCGATCGCGCCGCCGCGCCGCCTCGCCGGCTCACGGATTGCCTTCCTGGCCGCCGGGCGGGTAACTTGGGCGCGTGGAGCCCAGGACCACATGATGACGCGCGCCCAGAGGACCGGTCTCGCTGCCGTGGTGGCCCTCCTCGCCTGCAGCAACGCCGCCCTTGCGGCGGAGCCGTCGCCCACCGCCCTACCGATCACCGTCGTCGTCCTCCGGACAGACGACGCCTACGACCAGGCCGGCGCGCTGACCCAGGCGCTCCGCTCCGCCATCAAGGAGGCCCCGGGGTGGTCGGTCCGCGAGGAGGATTTCTCGCTCGAGGTCCTGACGCTCTCCCTCCAGTGCGACGATCGTCCGGACGCGGGCTGCCAGGCCCGCATCGCCGATCAGATCAAGAGCGACCGCTACATCTGGGGCATGCTCCGCAAGAGCGACACCGAGGTCGAGGGCGAGCTGCACCTCTGGACCCGCGGCAAGCCCGAATCGAGCGTGCCGGTGAAGTACAGCGCGAACCTCACCGAGGCCAACGACGAGCCGCTCCGCAAGATCGCCGCGGAGGCGATCGCGAAGCTGACCGGCGGGCCGCCGAGCGGGGCTCTCCGCGTGAGGACGGGCGCCGCGCAGGCGAGCGTCTTCATCGACGGAAAGCCCGCCGGCAACGTGCACAACGGCGAGGCGACCTTCACGGTCGCCGCCGGGCCGCACGACGTGCGCGTGAAGTCAGCCGGCTTCCTCGACTCCCAGGCGTCGGTCGTCGTCCTGCCCGTCGCCACGACGGACGTCGCGCTCAGCCAGATGCCAGCCGAATCGACGCGGACCAACTGGAAGCGCATGGGCGGGTTCATCGGCCTCGGCGCGGGGGCGGTGTTCGGCTCCGTCGCCGTCATCAGCTCCGTCCAGGTCGCGAGCATCCAGAGCGACGCGCGGTACGTGGCCTATCGAGGGCTGTTCACGGAGAACGTCGAGGACGTCTGCGCGCTCGAGAACCGCAGGGCCATCCAGGACGACTTCACCGCCGACGCGAAGACGGCCCGCAAGGGCATCGAGCTCTGCGAGAGGGCCGACACGTTCATGGCGCTCCAGTACGTCTTCTACCCGCTGGCGGTGGCGTCCGCGGGCGTCGGCGCGTACCTGCTCGTGACGAGCGACGGCCAGACCGCGGAGCGCGCCGGCTGGAGCGTGCAGCCCAGCGTCGGCCTCGGCGGCGGCGGCGTCGACCTGACGTACCGCTGGTGAGCGCTGCCTCGCTGCCCGCGATGACGGGGGGACGACCGTGCGGGTGATCGCCGGCCGGCTCGGCGGCCGGAGGCTCGCCGCGCCGCGCGGCGAGGGCACGCGGCCGACGGCCGACCGCGTGCGCGAGGCGCTCTTCTCCTCGCTCGGCGACGTCACCGGCGCGCTCGTCTGCGACCTGTACGCCGGCACCGGCGCGCTCGGCATCGAGGCGCTCTCGCGCGGCGCGCGGCGCGCGGTCTTCGTCGAGAGCGGCCGCCCCGCGCTCTCCGTGCTCCGCGAGAACCTCGCCGCGCTCGGCCTCGACGAGGCGGCGCGGGTCGTCCCGCTCCCCGTCGAGCGCGCGCTCGAGCTGCTCCGCGACGAGGGCCCCTTCGACCTCGCTTTGCTCGATCCGCCCTACGCCGTCTTGGCCAAGGCCGCCGCCGCGGCCGCGCGCCTCGCCGGCCCGCTCGGCTTGCTCGCCCCGGAGGGGCGCCTCGTCCTCGAGCACGCGCGCCGCGATCCCTCCCCGGAGATCGCCGGGCTCACCTGCGCCGCGAGCCGCGCCTACGGTGACACCGCGGTGTCGTTCTACACGCGCTGAGCCGCCTGCGCGCGCCAGCCACGCGCACTGAGCCGCCTGCGCGCGCCAGCCACGCGCGAGCAGCCCACCGCGCGGCGCTGTCGTGTTCATCCGGGGCGCATCCAGTTTCCTGGCGCGCTTCCCTGCCCGCCCTTGTAGACTCGCCCCCGCCGGACGCGCCCGCGTCTCGGCTCCGGCGCACGACGGTCCCGCCGACGCGGCCGGACCTCGCGCGTCTCTCCGGGAGGACTTCTCAACGTGTCCGCATCGATGCCTCCGTCGTCCCAGCAGATCCCGGGAAAATCCGGCGGCCCTGGGCCTTACATCGCAGGAATGGTCGTCCTTGCTGCGCTCATGGCGGGCCTGCTCTACTGGAAGCTCCGCCCGGAGCCGGCCGCGCCGCCTGCCGCGCCGACCGTCGCTGTCCCCGCCGAGACGAAGCCCGCGGAGCCTCCGCCGCTGTTCGCGCCCCCGCCGCCGCCGCCCGTCGAGGAGGTCGAGGACGCCGGCGTGGACGCCGGCAAGGTCGCGTCGGGGCAGGGCCCGGCCACCACCGGCAAGTCGCCTTGCTCCGGCAAGTGCGGCGACGGCGCGACCTCGCCCGAGCTCGACTCCGCCGTCCTGGGGCTCGCTCGCTCGGCGCAGGGTTGTTATAACCGCGCGCTGCGCACCTCGGAGGTCTCCGGCAAGCTGACGGTGAGCGTGCAGGTCGCCTCCAACGGCGCGGTGTGCAGCGCCTCGATCCTCAACGACACGGTGGGCTCGGGCGAGATTGCGTCTTGCGTCCTGGGACGTTTCCGCGGCAAATCACTGCCTCCGCCGCAGAGCGGATGCGTCGTGGTGAACGTTCCGATCAACTTCACCATCAAGCAATAGGAAGCAGCCGATGCGAACGCTCCCCCCCCGGATGGCCAGCTTGCTCCTCCTCGCGCTCGCGCTCGCGCCGCTCGCCGTGCAGAGCGCCGCGTGCCACGTCGATGAAGGAACCACGGCGCTCTGTGACAACAACCTCAACGCCGACCAGGGAATCGAGAACGATCCGGCCGGTTGCTATCAGCTCCCGTCCTGCGTGGTGAATGGCCAGCTGGCGGCCCCGGAGGAGTGCTGCAAGAACGCGGAGGGCCTCGTCAACCTGGAGTGCGTCAAGGGGTATGCGTCGCGGACCTCCTCGGCCAGCACGGGCGGCGACGGTGGCTCGGACGGCGATGGGGGAAGCGGCGGCTCGGACGGCGACGGGGGAAGCGGCGGCTCGGGTGGAGCGGGCGGCTCGGGCGGCGCGGGCGGCGCCGGGGGGAGCGGCGGCTAGGCCGCGCGCGTCGATCGCGCCGTGGCGAGGAGCGCCGCTTCGAGCCGGGGGATCCTGCTCTCGGTCGCCTACGATGGGCGCCCGTTCGCGGGCTTCGCTCGCCAGCGCGACCAGCGCACGGTCTCGGGAGAGCTGCTCGGCGCGCTGCGCGTCATCGACCCCGGCATCCGCGAGATCCGCGGCGCGAGCCGCACCGACGCGGGCGTCCACGCGCGCGACCAGCGGGTCGCCTTCGACACGACGGCGCCGCTGCCGCCGCGCGGCTGGGTCCTCGCGACGGCGCGCCACCTCCCGGACGAGATCGTGATCCGGCGCGCGGCCGTGGTGCGCCTCGGCTTCTCGCCGCGCTTCGAGAGCCTCCGCAAGCGCTACCGCTACCTGATCCTCCGGGATCTGGTCCGCGACCCGTTCCTCAGCCGTCGCGCCTGGCGGGTCGAGGGCATCACGGACGAGGCGATCGAGCGGGCGCGCGCCGAGGCGCTCGCGGCGAAGGGCACCCACGACTTCGCCGCGTTCCGGACGAGCGCGGACGAGCGGACGACCACCGTGCGGACGCTGTACGGCGTCGAGCTGTCGCTCGATCCCGCGGACCCGCGCGTCGTGCGGATCGACGTCGAGGGGAACGCGTTCCTGCACAACATGGTGCGCATCCTGGTCGGCACCTTGATGGACGTGGCGCGCGGCCACCTCGCGCCCGGCGCGATCGCGCGCGCGCTCTCGTCGCTGGACCGGCGCGACGCAGGGATCACGGCGCCGCCGGACGGGCTCTACCTCGAGCGCATCCACCTGCGCGACGACGGGCAGGAGGCCTGGCCGGCGGGGCCTTCCGACGGAGGCTCGGCGGACGACGCCGCACCGGTGGACCTCGGCGCGCCGGCGGAGCGCGCCCCCGAGGAGTGACGCCGCCCGTCGCCGCGCGTCACACAGAATCCACCGCGGACACATGGACGGCCCGCGCTCGCCTTGGTAGCACAGCGACGTGCACGTCGGACTGGACCGCCTCCCGGATCTTCCGCAGCTCCAGCGCCTCCGTTCGACTCGCCTGGGGGTCCTTGCGCACCCGGCGAGCGTCGATCGCGAGCTGACCCACATCGCCTTCGTCCTCGAGCGCCTCGGCGTGCGCCCGCGCCTCTTCTTCGGCCCGGAGCACGGCTATGGCGGCGAGGCGCAGGACATGGCGACGGTGATGAGCAGCGTCGACGCGCGCTCCGGCGCGGGCATCGTCAGCCTGTACGGCGACAGCTTCGAGGATCTCTCGCCTTCCGCGGCGGATCTCGCGCAGATCGACGTGCTCCTCATCGATCTCGCCGACGTCGGCGCGCGGTACTACACGTTCGTCTGGACGGCGCTCCTCGCGCTGCGGGCGGCCCACGCGGCGGGCGTGCACGTCGTGCTGCTCGACCGGCCGAACCCCCTCGGGGGCGCGGCGGAGAGCGTCGAGGGCGCGACGCAGGCGCCGGGGTTCCTGTCGTTCGTCGGCCTGGAGCCGGTGCCCATCCGCCACTCGCTCACGGTGGGCGAGCTGGTCGCGCTCTTCGCGCGGCGCGAGGGCATCCCGCTCGGCGACGTCGCCTGCGGGCTGCAGGTCGTGGCGGTCGAGGGTCATCGCCGGGAGGCGCTCGCGTCCGGGTGGGATCGCCCGTTCGTCTTGCCGTCGCCCAACATGCCGACGGCGGACACCGCGCTCGTCTACCCGGGCGGCTGCCTGCTGGAGGGGACGAACCTGTCGGAGGGCCGCGGCACGACGCGCCCGTTCGAGATCGTGGGCGCCCCCTGGCTCGACGGCCGCGATCTCGCCGCGCGCCTCGCGTCCACGGCGCTGCCGGGCTTCGTCGCGCGGCCGCTCACCTTCCGGCCCACCTTCCAGAAGCACGCGGGCAAGATCTGCGGCGGCGTCCAGATCCACGTCACCGATCCGCGCGCCTTCCGCCCGGTCGCGACGTACGTCGCGCTCATCGCGTTCGCCTGCAGGCAGCAGCCCGAGCAGTTCCGCTTCCGCACCGAGCGGTACGAGTACGTCGACACGATCCCGGCCTTCGATCTGCTCACCGGCTCCGCTGCCGCGCGCCTCGCCATCGCGGCCGGCGAGGATCCGCTGGCGATCGCCATGGACGTGTCGCGCGCGGATCCGGCCTGGCCCGAGGTGATGCGGGAGGCGCAGGCAGCCGTCTCCGCCTGCTGAGCGCCGCCCGCGCGGCTCAGCGATCGTAGCGGTCGTACGGCTCCTGCCGGGAGGCGGCGCCGGTCGAGTACCTCGTGCCGAGGGCGACGAGCACGATGGCGAGCCCGGTGACCACGAAGAAGGTCCGCGCCGGGAGCTCGGCGGAGAACCCGAACAGCCAGGGCGACGCGAGGAGCGCGGCGGCGAGGGAGGTCTCCAGCGCGCCGTGCACCGAAAACGGGATCATCCTGGCGGCGCCGAGCGGCTGATCGGACAGCAGCGTCACGACGAGCTGCGCCACGGCGGCGACGTAGCAGACCGCCGTGGGCACCGGATCGAGGCGGAGCGCGAGCGGCGCGAGCGCGAGCAGGACGACGACCGCGTAATCGACGTATCCATGGTGGCGGGGAGATAGAAGCTTCATCGGTGCCTCCTTGGAGGAGCTCCCCTCACCCGGTGCATCGCATGTGCCGGTGAGCGGCTGTCGGCGCGCGCGCCCCGGCCGCTCCGGAACGCAGCGCCGGCCAGGATCAGCGTGGTTGTCGCTCGCCCGGGACGGGCAGGAGGGGTGCTCGTCGTGCTCACACGGAGGGAGCGGAGGGCGCGAGTGGACCCGATCCGGCACGGAGCGGGGCAGGGTGGCTCACCGGAGCTCTGGACCCTTCACGCTTGCTCTCGCCGCTCGCGCAGCCTCGAGAAGGCCTCTCCGGGGTCCAGCGCGCGTCGCCGTCACCTCGCGCACGTTCGAGACACACGGTGTCTCCGAGGCCTGGGTCTTCAGGATCTCCTGGCCGCGGGCGGAGCTCCGCTCGCCGCCGAGCCCGTGGCCCCGGAGCGCGTCGCCGAGCCCCCCGCGGATCCGGCGCTCAGCCCGTCGACAGCAGCTCGTCGAGCACGGCCCCGTACTCGTCGAGCAGCGGGTGCGGCGGCAGGCCGCGGCACATCGCGCGCAGCTCTTCGAACCTCGCGATCTGCATGTCCCTGCCGCGCTTGAACATCGACCACGGATCGCCGTGCTCGCGCGCGCAGACGATGATCGACTGGAAGTTGTCTATCTTGTCAGCCAGCGTGATCGCCTGCGCGTCCCAGGGCTTCTTCGGGAACGCCTCGAGATAGAGCCGCTTGCGGTCTTCCCAGGGCAGCGCCCTGTCCTGCTCGGTCACGTGGCGGACGAGCGTGGCGACGCGATCGCCGAAGCGCTGGCTCAGCTCGTCGAACGTGACGCCCTGGTCCTCCATGGCGTCGTGCAGCGCGCCGGCCGCGACGACCTCCTCGTCGAAGCCGTGGCGCGCGAGCAGGACCGCCACGCCGGCGAGGTGGCTGATGTAGGGGACGTCGGCGTTCGGATACTTGCGCTTCTGGGCTCGATGCCAGACCGCCGCCTGGTCGAGCGCGCGCTTGAGGAGGGTGCCCATCGCGATGTCCCGCCAACCATAGCCGCTCGGCGTCCAGAGCGCCCCCTGTCCCGTCCAGCAGGTCCTCCGTCCGGATCGGAGCCCGCGGCCTTCGAGGCTCGCCCTTGAAAGCCGCGGCGGTTCGAGCGCCCCGCGTGCCATGCGCTCGGTGAGCGGCGTGCGCCGAGCGTGCTCGCTGCGCGCCGGGCAGGCGCCACGAGGGGCGCGCCGGGCAGGCGCCACGAGGGGCGCGCCGGGCAGGCGCCACGAGGGGCGCGCCGGGCGAGGTGTGCGGCGCGCCGCCGCACCGCCGGCGATCCCGCGCCGCCGGCCCGAGCGCCCGCCTCGCGCCGGCGCGACGGGGCGCCGGAGCGGTCGCGCCGCCGCGCTGGCCGTTCGAGGGTGGCTGGAGCGACCGACCCTGGAGTCGGACCGCATCGCGCCGGGGCCGCCGCGACGACAGCGGCTCTCCCGGCCCTCTCTGCGGCTCGACGGTCCCTCTCGTTCAGTCGTCCGGCGCGCAGCGCGGGATATCCGCTCTTCGACGAGGTCGACTTCGCCCGCGCGGCACAGCCCGCTCGCGGCGGCGTCGCTGCGATGAAGCGCGCGCCGCCTGCGCGCGATCGCCTCTCGTTCGTTCAGCGGATCGGGGAATGCGCTGGGGGTGGCGCGGAATACTCGGGGAATGGTCCGGGGAATGGTCCGGGGAGGTACGCGCAAGTCCTACGAACATGCGGACGACGTCGCTCGTTGCTCAAGACTCCGCACTTGCCGACCTGTATACTCATCCGCGACAGCGTCTTATATCGTCATGCGAAACCCGCCGATGCAGGGTGCCACCTCATGAGACTTTGGCCTCTCCGTTCGCTTGCCGCCGCGCTGGCCGCCCTCGTCGTCGTCCCTCTCCTTCCCGCGCCCGCGCACGGGCAGGACGCGCCGGTCAACCCCGGAGGCATGGCCCTGAGCCGCTTCGTGCCGGCGCCGGCCGGGGACCGCATGTTCAGCGTGCCGTCGCCGTTCGTGGCAGGGCACCTCACACCGCATGTGATGCTGCTCGCCGATTACGCGAGCAACCCGCTCGTCCTGCGCCGCGAGCGCGACGGCGCGGAGATCGGCGCGGTCGTCAGCGATCAGCTCACGTTCCACCTCGGCGCGTCGCTCCCGCTCTGGAACAAGCTGAGCGTCGACCTCGATGCGCCGCTCACCGCGCTGCAGTCCGGCGACAGCCCGAGCGGCGGCGGCCAGCAGTTCCCCTCGCCGAGCGGCGCGGCGCTCGGCGACGTGCGGCTCGGCGCGCGCCTGCAGCTCCATGGCGCGTACCATGACCCGTTCCAGCTCGCCGTCGGCGCCTACGTCTGGTTGCCGACCGGCGCGGACGACTCGTTCGTGAGCGACGGGAGCGTCCGGGCGATGCCGTACGTCGCGGCCGGCGGCCGCATGGATCGGCTCGTCTGGTCGACCGCGCTGGGCACCGAGGTCCGGCGCTCCCAGTCGTTCGGCGGCGTGGCGCAGGGGACGATGCTCACGCTGGGCGGCGGCGTCGGGTTCCTCGCGATGGACGGCCGGCTCCAGGTGGGGCCGGAGCTCAGCGCCGCGATGGTGCTCGAGGACATCAGCAGTCGCTCGACCAACGCGGAGCTCCTCCTCGACGCGAGGTATCGATTCCTGCCCTTCATGGAGGCGGGCATCGGCGTCGGGCCGGGGATCACCTCGGGCATCGGGACGCCGGACGTGCGCGCCGTCGCGATGGCCGCCTTCACGCCGGAGCAGCCGACCGATCAGGACAGGGACGGCATCGGCGACCTCGAGGACGCGTGCCCGAGCGTGCCGGGCGTGCGCAGCGGCGACCCGAAGAAGAACGGCTGCCCGCCGCCGCCGGACCGCGACGCCGACGGCATCGTCGACGCCGAGGACGCCTGCCCCGCCGTCGCCGGCGTGCGCAGCGACGACCCGAAGAAGAACGGCTGCCCGCCGCCGCCGGACCGCGACGCCGACGGCATCGTCGACGCCGAGGACGCCTGCCCCGCCGTCGCCGGCGTGCGCAGCGACGACCCGAAGAAGAACGGCTGCCCGCCGGACCGGGACGACGACGGCGTGGCCGACGCCGAGGACGCGTGCCCCGACGTCAAGGGGGTCCGCTCGAAGGATCCGGCGAAGAACGGCTGCCCGCGCGACACCGACGGCGACTCGTTCCGCGACGACGTGGACGCCTGCCCGAGGGAGAAGGGCTTCGCGGATCCGGATCCGGAGAAGAACGGCTGCCCGAAGGCGGTCCGCGTGACCGAGAAGCACGTGGTGATCCTCCAGCAGGTGCAGTTCGACACGGACAAGGCCACCATCAAGCCGGTGAGCGATCCGCTGCTCGACGAGGTCGCCGAGGTGCTGAAGGAGCACCCGGAGATCGTGCTCATCGAGATCCAGGGTCACACCGACAACCGGGGCACGGTGGAGCACAACAGGATCCTGTCGCAGAACCGCGCCAACTCCGTCATGGCCGCGCTGGTCCGCCGCGGCATCGATTCGACGCGGCTGACGGCCCAGGGCTACGGCCGGGAGCAGCCCATCGACGACAACGCGACGGAAGCCGGGAGGCAGCGGAACCGGCGAGTCCAGTTCAACATCATCAAAAAGGCCGCGTACAAGCCGCAGGCTGATGAGACCGGAGAGGATCGATGAGAAAGCAGTTGAGCATCACGGGGCTCGCGTCCCTCACGCTGATCGGGCTCACGACCGCCAGCGCGACGGCCGAGCCCAAGCTGCGCATACAGGTCGATCAGCAGGGCGACTTCGCTCTCATCGGGAGCTCGATCGGGCAGGAGTGCCGCTCCGCGACGCCGAGGCCCACGGAGGGCACGATGGGCGCATGCGGCCAGTCGACCGTCGAGTCGGGGCCCGATCTCTTCTGGAGGTCCGACTCGCCTGCTGACGGCATGGCGGAGGCGAACCTCGATATCACCCCGGAGATGGCGCGCACGACCGCGGTGCTGACGCTGCCCGACGGGGCGACGGTGACGCACGCGTTCCTGTACTGGGCCGCGCGCAACACCGCCGGCGCCGATCTGGAGGTGGAGCTCCACCACGCGGGCGGCTACGACGGCACCGTGACCGCCATCGACTCGGTCGAGACGGTGATCAACCAGGGGAAACCCAACGAGTCGCACAACTACCAGTCGGTCGCCGACATCACCTCGATCGTGAAGGAGAGCGGCGCCGGGGCTTACCGGGTGGGCGGCGTGGACGTCGTCGACGTGAGGGACAGCGACGACGACGTTGTCTTCGTGGCGTGGTGGATGGTGGTGTTTTACGAGGCGCCGAGATCGCCGATGCGCAACCTCGCGCTGTTCGACGGGCTCGACCGGGTCTCCGACGTGGGGTGGCAGCAGGTCGAGCTCTCGGGCTTCAAGGTGCCCGACGCCGGCTTCGTGGCGAAGCTGGGCATCGTCGCGTTCGAGGGCGACAACTCGAACACCGGTGACAGCGTGTTCTTCAACCCCAAGAACCCGGGGAAGCCCGATCTGGCCGAGGCGCTGAGCGACGAGCTGAACCCCGCCGACAACTTCTTCAACAGCACCCGTTCGGCGCTCGGAAAGGCGGTGTCGGTGGAGGGCGATCTCCCGAGGATCCCGGGAACGCCTCAGAGCATGTCGGGGGTCGACATCGACATCGTGGATGTCAGCGCGAAGCTCAAGCCGGGGGACGATCGGGCCACGCTCGTCGCCACGAGCAAGGACGAGCTCTATTTCCTCGCGGGGTGGGTGACGTCGATCTCCAACTATGGGCCTGATTTCAGCAAATCGAGCAAGGTGGCCACGGATCTCGGCGGGCTGCCGACCTACCGCGGGGACACCGTCGAATACCGCATCACGGCGACGAACACGGGCAATGACGAGGCCGTGGGCGCGGTGCTGACGGACGCGCTGCCTGCCGGGGTGACGTTCGTCCCTGGCTCGCTGTCGATCGTCGATGGGCCGAACGCTGGTCCCCAGACGGACGCGCCTGGTGACGACCTCGGGCAGTACGATCCCGCGACGCGGACCGTCACGTTCTGGCTCGGGGATGGGGCGGACGGCGCGAAGGGCGGGAGCATCCCTGTCGACGGCAGCGTGACGGTGCGCTTCGAGGTGACGGTCGACGCGGACGCGCCGGACCTCATCAAGAACCAGGCGAAGATCGCCGCGGCGGGCGCGTTCGGCGCGCCGGTCAGCGACGATCCGACGGACGGCAACGGCGACGCCCCGGGCGCGCCGCCGACCGAGGTCGCCGTGGAGCCGGAGTCTTTCTACGCGGCCGGCAGCGGCATGCTCGGCCCCTGCGCGGCCAGCCCGCGAGGCCGGGATGGGAGCGCCGGCTGGCTCGCGGGGCTCGCGCTGGCGGGTCTGCTCTGCCGGCGGCGCAGGGGGTAGACGATCACCGCCGCGTCAGCGCTCAGCCAAGGCGTCGTCGAGCGTGGGCGCGGTGAGCACACGCTCGGTCCAGCCTTCGATCTGCGCGGCGTCGGCGGCGCGGATGCGCGCCTCGATCGGCTCCGGCAGCTCGCCGAAGCGCAGCCGGAGCAGCTTCAGCAACGTGCTCCGCTGCCCCTCGAGCCGGCCCTCCCGCTCGCCTGCGAGCCGGCCCTCCCGGCGCCCCTCTTCGCGAAGGTAATCTGCGATGGTCACGATCTCCTCCTCGGCATCCGGTCCCGCCGCCACGAGCAGCCTCGACAGCAGCTTGTCGGGCTCGCGCGGGTCGGCGATGCTCAAGATATACCGCCACACGCGCACGAGCGCAGCCCCTCCGTGAGGCGCCCGACGCACCTCCCGGACCACGTCGCGCCACGCCGACAGGCGCTCCACCAGATCCTCGGGATCGCGCGCATGCCGGAAGCACCACAGCACCAGCCGCCCCAGCGCCGTCATCGCCCGCGCGCGCAGCGCCTCGTCCGTCTCCTGGCTGATGTCGTCCAGCACGAACCGGAACTGCGGCACATGCTCGGCCATCAGCCTCAGCGTTTCCGGTGGCACGTCCAGCAGATCCTGGAACGAAACCGCCGCGCTCCAGCCACCCTCGCTGTGATGCAGCACCACCGGCAGGATCGCCGGGAGGAGCGTGGCCCTCGGGTGGCGCTCCAGGTAACCCTGCCAGATCCGCACCATGTATGTGAGCAGCCGAAACGCCATCAGCGGATGCGTCGTGCTCTGGTGCTCGAAGAGCACGTAGACGAACAGCGGCGCTCGCTCCAGCCTGGCGGTGAAGAGCAGATCGCTATGGCTCGCGGCGAGCGCCTCATCGATGAAGCTGCCAGGTTGCAACGCCAGCGACGCGAAGTCGATGCGGGCCGCCAGGGCGGCAGGCAGCGCCTGGCGCAGCGCCCCAGCCGCGTGCTCCGGCTGTCCAAACGTGGACTTGAACAGAGCGTCATGAGGGGTAGGCGTCATCGTTCACCACCGCTGCCGGCGCGCACCTTGGCTGCGAGCTCGCCGAGCTCACACATCTCCCGCTGGTCACGGCGGCGCGCCGTCTCTGAGACCGATTCGCTAGCAAGTCGCAGACAGATTGGCCATGAAAAAGAAATTTATTTCTGGATACGATTCATGAGATGACATCGAGCGGTGTCGCCCAATTACGACAATACAAGCCATCTCGTCTCAAGATCGTCCCTCACACGCGCCCGTGCTGCTGGCGCAACCTGGCTCGGTTGCCTCAGGACAACGTTGCCGTCCCGCAGGCCAACAAGGAGAAGTGGGTGTCATCGAGTGCCCCCGAAGGCGCCGCGCACAGGCGACGTGGCGCCACCCATGAATTACGGGGATATCTGCCGAGTGATTTGGGATTGCGCTGAACAGGCGCTTTGCTCGCCATGCCCGGGGACCGTCCCCCTGGACGGCACCGTGGCTGCCCGCCCGAGCCGCTCTGCCCTGGTCACGAGCACCGCCATGTCGTCTCTTCTTCCCCGATGAGACGGGAGCTCCGGGCGCGCATCGGAGGCCGTACCGCGCCGCTGGCAGAGACCTTGGAGCGCGCGTCAGGAGCCTCCCGGCGCGCAACGCAGGCTCTTCGCGCGACAGGAGCGCCCCCGCTGCCGCGGGCGCTCGCGCCTGAAGAAAGCCCTCCAACACGCCGCGAGGGCCTCTCGCGGGAGCGCCCGCGCTCGGGCCGCGATCAGTTGATGGTGAAGGACTTGCTGACGGCGACCGAGCCCCCGCCGAAGGCAGGCACCCGCGCGCTGCGGAACAGCCTGGCGACGCAGGCGCCGACGCTGGTCCCGGCGAACGGCGCCCCCTGGACTTCAGCCGACGTGACGCTGCCGCTCGGCGCGAAGGTGACCTTGACCCTGCCGGTCCCGGTCGGTCCGCCGGCCTTCTTGCAGCTCTTGGCGGAGCCAGCGGCCGCGCCGAGCGCCGAGCTCGCGGCGCCACGGTTGAACTCGGCGCCTCCGGACGCCGCCGGCTCCGGCTTCGAGGCCGCCGGCCTCTCCGCCGCGGCGGCGGGCGCGGACGCCGGCTTCTCCGCAGCGGGCGTCGCCGCGGCGGGCGTCGCGGCCGCGGGCGTCGCGGCCGCGGGCGTCGCAGCGCTCGGGGCCTCGGCGCTGGCGGTGGGCTCCGCGGACGGCGCCGCCGTCTCCGCCGTGGACGGCGTTGCGGCCGCAGCGGTCTCGGCAGGCGTCGGCGCCGGCGCCGCCGTCTCCGCAGGGGTCGGCACCTCGGCGGGGGCGGTGTTCGCCTGCTCCGGCGTGGCCGTCGACGCCTCCGGCGCCGGCGACTGCATGAAGAAGAAGGCGACGCCGCCGATCAGCACGACCGCGGCGATCGCGGCCGCGATCAGACCCGTGCGGCCCTTCTTGGTCGAGGCCTCCGGCGCCGTGAGCGGAGAGAGCGACGAGAGCGACGCCGGCGGCACCGACGCCTTGGACGGAAGCGACATCGAGGGAGGCGGCCGCGAGTCCGTCACCGGCGCCAGCAACGGCGGCGGCGCGAGCATCGGCGCGGAGGCGATGGGGCCGCCGCCGAGGTTCAGCAGGTCGTCATAGCCGGCTCGACCGTTGTTCTTCGAGGGGCGGTTCGAGGGACGCCGGCCCGACGGGAGCTCGTCTTCTTCCTTCTGCTTGGCCGCCGCCGCGTTCTCGGTCGCGGTGAGCGCCGAGAGCGAGAAGAGGACCGAGTTCTCGTTGCGCTCGCCCACCTGGCGATCGAGGCCCGGCGGCGGGGCGGACCCGGGTTCCTCGGCGCGCTCCGCGGCGCTGAAGACGTCGACCGCGGCCCCCCGGGCCGCGCGACGCGCAGCCGACGGCGCCGGTGCGCCGCCCGGGGCCGGCGCCGCGGCCGCTGGGCTCGCCGGCGCCGCGGCCGCTGGGCTCGCCGGCGCCGCGGCCGCTGGGCTCGCCGGCGCCGCAGCTTCCGGGGCCTTCGCCGCGACGGCTGCAGGCGCCGGGGTCGCGGCCCCCGCTTGGTTCAGGGCGCGCCGCGAGTCCTTCATGACCACGGTCCCCTCGGGCCCGAACCTGAGCCCAGCAGGCGCCGGAGCCGTGGGGACCGGCGCAGCGGCAGCGGCAGGCGCCGGAGCGGCGGCCGGCGCAGAGACCGCTGCGGGCGGAGCCGCCGCTGCGGCCGCCGGTGCCGCTGCAGCAGGGACGGCCGCGGCAGCGGGCATGGGCGTCGCGATCGCGGGCGCCGCCGCGGCAGCGGGCGCCGCCGCGGCGACGGCTGCCGCGGGCGCGGGCGCCGCGTCTTCCTGCGAGGAGAATCGCTCCTTGAGCTCCGGGACGCTGGCGATCGGCAGCCAGTCGCCCATCCCGTCCTTCCACACGTACGTGTCGTTGCTCAGGCCTCCGCGCGCGTACTCGGCCACGAGCTCGGCGGTCGTCATGGTCCGCTCGTCGCCCTCGGCGACGTTGACGGTCCACGTGTCGGGCGCCGCCGCGGGCGCGCCGCCCACGTCGGCCACGAGCTTCGCCTCGGCGTCATCCGACAGGTCGCCCTGCTGCTCCACGGTCGCGTCCTGCGGTGCGGCCGGGGCAGCCTCATTCGCGCCGTGGACCACCATGGAGTGGTTGCACTTCTTGCATTTGATCTTGACCGTCTTGCCGGCGACTTTCTCGTCGGCAATCGTGTACTTGGCCTGGCACGACTCACACGTAATCTTCATGCGACTGTCGCCCTTCCCGTTCCGGCATGCGGGCATGGGTTCAACGACCACACACGCGCACGATCACGCGGCCCGGTCGGTCGACGCAGAATAGCGGGACGGCGCGAGGCCGATCAAGGCGGCGACTTCTTTTATGATCGCCGCCGGCGCAGCGCCGCGCGATGACGCAGCGCGCGTCCACGTCCTCGCGCAGCGCGCGCAGTGTGGCGCGATCAATTGAGCAGCAGCAGCTGCGTGCCGTCCTTCCCGCAGAACATCGCCTCGCTCGGATAGCGGTCGCCGCAGGTAGGGCAGATCTTTCCACGAGCCCGCAGCGTCGGCCGGACCGGCCCAGCGGCTGGCCCTGCGGCGCCCGCGAGCGAGGCCCCCGAGGGCGCCGGCGCGCCCTCGGCGCCTGCGCTGTCGCGCTCGCCGGCGGCGCCGGCCGTGGAGGCCGGGCCTTCCACCTCGCCTCCTGTCCGCCGGCGGCCTCGGCGGAGCAGGATCAACCCGGCAAATCCGAGGCAGGCCGCGACCCCGCCCACGATGGCCACGAACAGGTTCTTGCGCTGGCGTCCCAGATCCTCGCCCGAGGTCGTGCGCCCGCCGATGGTGCCGGCCGCGATCACCACGACGGCGGCCTGCTCGCTCTCGCCGGCCTCGTTGAGCCCGCTCGCCGCGAGGAGCGCGTCGTAACGATCGGGGCTCGTCACCTCGATCGCGACGGTCACCCCCTTGCCGGCGACGGACGCGACGAGGCCGAGCGCCCCCTCGCCCGCGCCCGCGCCGAGCGAGAGGGCGCCTGTCGCGTCGACCGTCGCGGCGGACGCGAGCGGCCCCGGCGCGATCGACCACGTGGGCCTCGTCGGGAGCGCGCACCCCTCCGCATCCATGACCAGCGCGCGGAACTGAAAGCGCTCGCCCGGCCGCATGAGCTTGCGCGACGGCGTGACCTCGAGGCGCGCCGGCTCGCCGGGGGCGTCGCAGGTCCGCGAGGCCGCGGGCTTCTTCTCGGCTGCGGCGGGCGCCGCGGGCGGAGCGCTCACGACCGGCGGCGGAGCGCTCGCCACCGGCGGCGGGGCGCTCGCCGCGGGGGGCGCTTCGCCGTCGCGCCGGACGAGCGTGTAGGTCCGCGTCCTCGTGACGGACGCGCTGCAGGTCGTGTCCTGGATGATGAACTGGTACTGCCCCGTCTCCACCATGTTGATGCTGGCGTCGGTCGCCTGGGTCGTGGTGGTGACCACGGCGCGGCGGGGATCGCTGGCCGGCGTCGTGCAGCGGGTCTGCCAGGAGCGCGCGTTGCCAGACGCCGAGTGCTTGCTCCGCGCGAGCCCGGGCATCTGCTCCCAGCACTCGGCGGTGCTCCACGACCGTCCGGCGCCCGAGATCGAGAGCTCCGAGCCGTGCTGCTGGATCTGCACGGCGCCGCCCGGGGCGCCCTGCGGGCGAGGCCTGGGCCCGCACGCCTGCCCCCAGGCGGAGATCGACCACTGTTCCGTGAGGGCGCTCGCGGTCCAGGACCCGCTCAGCGTCGGCGGGTCCTGCGCGGCGCCCGCGCGAGGGATGGCGACGGCGAGGGCAACGTACGCGAGCGACGCGAGCGACGCGAGCGACGCGAGTCGAAGCGCGTGGGTCAGGGCCGACGAGGCGAGCAGCGGGCGTCGCACAGGCGAACCGTAGCAGCGCCCGCGCGCGGGCGGCAGCCGGCAGGCCCGGAGCGCCGCCCGCGCGTTCAGCCACGGCGTCCCGCGCCCGACCATCGACCGACCACCGCGCCCAGGGCGGCGGGGCCCCGGCGGGCGTGAGCGACGAGCGACGCGTGACACGCAACCGCCGGGGGCCACCCTCACCAGCGCCCGAGAGCACCCGAGACCGAGAGCCGTACAAAAATGCTCACGCCGCGAAAAGGATCTAGACAGGCAAAATAAAGATTCGTTACATTGAAAAATGGTCCCGTGCGCATTCTGCATCAAATCTCGTCAGGCACTCCCGCGTACCTGATCCGATCCTGCTCGTCCCTCGCCCCCTGCGGAGGGTCGGAGAGGACTGCTGAGCGTCGCCGCACGCCGCCGCACGCCCTCAGCGGACCGCGAGCTGCGCACCGACCGTCGAGCTGGCGAGTGATCTGGCCATCGAGCTCGACGCGCCAGACTGCGCTCGTCTTCGCAGACCGCGAGCAGCCCAAAAGCGTCACCGCACGACCCAAAATTGTCACCGCGCAACTCGACACTTTTCTCGCACCTACCGCCAAAAAGATCTGGACATCTCCACCTCTGAGTTGCTAGCTTACACACTGTTACCTTGCGCATCCGCTCTCCGATCGAAGCACAAGCACCCGCGTACTTGATCCGATCCTGATCAGCCCGCGGGGCTCATTCCGACCGGAGCCCGCGAAACCGACCTTGCCTGACCCGTGTGTCATGGCGCCTGCTATCCGGATGACGCTCCAGCAATGGTTCACCCGTGAGGACCTCGAGGAGCTACCAATGAAGCAGTTCGCACTCGCATCTTCTGTCGCGCTCGCCACGCTGTTCATCACCGCCACCAGCCTCGCCAACACGACCGCTCCGTCTCCCACGTGCACCGTGATCAAGCGGGGTGTCCTCGGCGACGTCTACAACGCGGAGATCTGGAGCCTCGCCCCGAGCTACCATGTCCCGACCCCGTTCGAGGTCAACACCGGGTACTCCAGCTCGGTCGGAGAGAAGCGCGCACTATTCCGCTTCGATCTCAGCCCCATCCCCGCCGGCTCTCTCGTCACGTCGGCCACGTTCTACGCCCAGACGTACACGAGCACCGCGCAGACCGTGTACGTCCACCAGGTGCTCGCCCCCTGGAGCGAGGAGCTCGTCACGTGGAACAACTTCGGCGGAATGGACCCCGCCGCGTTCACCTCGTTCGTGCCCAACGTCACCGGGTGGAGCTCGGTCGATCTCACCGGGATCGTGCAGGACTGGGTGAACGGGACGGCGCCGAGCCACGGGATCCTCCTCGAGGAGGGCGCCAGCGGCAAGACGTCGTACAAGGGCAGCGCCCACACCGATGAGTCTTACCGGCCTCTCCTCGAGGTCTGTTACACGGCGCCGAAGGGCTCGATCGGCGACAAGGTGTGGTTCGACGCCAACGCGGACGGCATCGAGGACCCCGAAGAGCTCGGCATCTCCGGCGTCGTCGTCGACCTCTTCGGCGACGCGAACTGCGACGGCGTCGCCGACGGCGCCCTGCTCCAGACGGCCGTGACCGGCGCGAACGGCGTCTACCGCTTCACCGAGCTCGAGGCGGGCTGTTACGTCGTCGACGTCGACGACACGACGCTCCCGCTCGGCCATGTCCTGACCAGCGACGACGAGCCGCTCGGCGTGTCCCTCGACGCGGGTGAGAACGTGGCCAACGCCGACTTCGGCTACGTGACGTACTCGTCGATCGGCGACACGGTGTGGCTCGACAGCGACGCCGACGGGCTCTACGAGCCGGAGACCGGCGAGCTCGGCGTCAACGGCGTCCGTGTCGAGCTGTTCCAGGGGGCACAGCTCATCGACTTCACGATCACCGGCACGAGCCCTTACACCGGCCAGCCCGGCTTCTACCTCTTCGACACGCTCCCGGCGGGCACCTACTCGGTGGTCGTCACGCCAGACAACTTCATGGCGAGCGGTCCGCTCGCTGGACAGGAGCCGACGGCCGACCCCGACGGCGGGCTCGACAACGTGGGCGTTGTCTCGCTCGGCTGGGCACAGGACCTGCTCGACGCGGACTTCGGTTACCAGCTCTCCTGCGGCAACGGCGTCTGCGGCGGTGACGAGAGCTGTTCCAGCTGCGCCGTCGATTGCGGCACCTGCCCGCCGGTCTGCGGCAATGGCACCTGCGAGGCCGGCGAGGACTGCGGGAGCTGCAGCGCCGATTGCGACGTCTGCCCGCCGGTCTGCGGCGACGGCACCTGCGACGCCAGCGAGAGCTGCAGCACCTGCGCGGACGACTGCGGCGCCTGCCCGCCGGTCTGCGGCAACGGCACCTGCGAGGCCGGCGAGGACTGCGGCACCTGCTCGGACGACTGCGGCGCCTGCCCCGCGGTCTGCGGCAACAACGTCTGCGAGAACGGCGAGGACTGCTCGAACTGCACCGGCGACTGCGGCGCTTGCCCCGCGGTCTGCGGCAACGGCGTCATCGAGCCCGGCGAGAACTGCCTCGAGTGCCCGAGCGACGTCGGCGTCTGCCCGCCGGTCTGCGGCAGCGGCGTCTGCGAGGCCGGTGAGACCTGCTCGAGCTGCGCCGCCGACTGCGGCGCCTGCCCGCCGGTCTGCGGCGACGGGGTCTGCAAGGCGGGCGTCGAGAACTGCTCGAGCTGCGCGGCCGACTGCGGCGTCTGCAAGTGCTCCTCCCCCGGCACCGGCTCCCCCGGCTACTGGAAGAACCACGCGAGCGCCTGGAAGATCACGAAGCTGACCATCGGCGGCAAGACCTATACGAAGTCGCAGCTCCTCGACATCATCAGCCGCCCCACCAAGGGTGACGTCACTTACATCATCGCGAAGCACCTCATCGTCGCCAAGCTCAACGTCGGTATCGGCAACCGGTCGAGCTGCATCGAGGACACCATCGCCAAGGCCGACGCCTGGCTCAAGAAGTACCCGCTCGGCAGCAACGTGAAGGACAACTGCAGCAGGAACGCGCCGTGGGTGACCGGCAAGCCCCTGTCCGAGATGCTCGACAAGTACAACAACGGCTATCTCTGCGCCCCCCACCGCGACGACCTTGACTGCGAGGACAACCGCAACGATCGCGACCATCACCGCGGCTGCGGCCGCTGAGACGTAGACGCGAGCGCCCCCGGGCCAGCGCCCGCTCCAAGCGACCAGCCTGGAGAGCCGCCGTGGCTGGCCCAGCCCCTCCCCGCCTCCCCCTCCCCTCCCTCCGCCGTCGCTCTCCTCACCCCTAGCAGGGGGGCCGCCTCGTACTCGGGACGGAACGTCCCTCGACGCCCGCAGGCCCCCCGCACACCCCCGCATGGGCGTGTTCTGCCCCTCCCGCGACAAATTGCCCCTGCCGCCCCGAACGGGGGCCCCTGCAGGCGCCGCCTACGCCTCGAACAGCGCCCCGCCAAGGAGCGGGGTCGAGCCCGTCGAGGCCGCTCCACCGCAAGATAGGACAGCATGGCACGGGCGCTGCAAATCCTGCGGGGCTGAGCTCCGAGGACCGCGTAAACGGTCCAATGACGCAGCGTTGGCGGGCCAGAAGAAGGAGAAGTTGCCATGAACCTGACGGAAAGCTGGATTGGCGATAAGCCCTTGGTCCCGCCTTGCGGCTTGTTCGGCAAAGGTCAGCATATCGTCCTGGCTGAAGACGACGACGATTTCCGGTCCACGATCGCCATGGCGCTCCGCAGCGACGGGTTCGAGGTGTCCGAGGCGCGCAACGGCCTCGAGCTGCTCGACAAGGTGGCGCCCTGCCTCGGTGGGAACGAGCCGCCGAAGCCGATCGACGCGATCGTCAGCGATATCCAGATGCCCTGCTTCTCAGGGATGGAGATCCTGGAGGGCCTCGCCGAGGTGAGGCGGCGGCCGCCGGTCATCCTGATCACGGCGTTCGGCCACCCGCACCTCCACGCGACAGCGCGCAGCCTGGGCGCCTCGGCCGTCTTCGAGAAGCCGTTCGATCTGGACGATCTCCGCAGCGTGCTGTTCAACCTGAAGGACGCGCCCGGCTTCGAGGGCGGTTACTGACGAGAGCTGACGAGGGCTGACGAGGACTGACGAGGAGCGCTCCTCCGCGTGCCCAGGCCGCCGCTCAGCCGTCCGGCCGCGGGAGGGGGGTCGCCGCGGCCCAGCGCGCGACACAGCCCCGCTCCTCCTCGGTCATCTCCAGCATGTCCGCCACCATCCCGTCCAGGTGGCGCCGGGCGTCGGCCGGCAGGCCCGCGTTCGCCGGGCCGAGCTCCCGTCCGAGCGCGTCGAGCGCCGCGATCAGGGCGGCTCCCGCCGGCGGGGGCGCAGGGATCGCACGCAGGTGCGCAATCTTCACCTGCGGCATGCCCTCGCGCGCGTCCCGGTGACGCGTGTAATGCCACCAGCGGACGGGAGAGGAGTTGAGGTAACAGAGCAGCGCGAACTCGCTCCAGGTGGCGTCGGAGAAGCCGGCCAGGATCGAGTTGCGGAACGGGAGGCCGTCGCTCAGCGCGGCGATCGGATAGCGGGCGGTCTGGCGGATGAGGAGCCGCACCGCCTTCCAGTCCTCGTCCTTCCGGAAGCGGCCCTTCACGCCGGCGCGATCGACGTGGTGGCGCGGCGCGCGCGCGATCAGCTCGCCCACGTCGGTGCCCTCCCGGATGGGGCAGGTGTACGGCGGCTCCGGGGCGTCCGCGCGCCGGATGCGCTCGGCGTCCTCGGCCGTCGTCTGAAACCCGCGCTCGCCGAACAGGGCCGCCGGCAGCGGGGGCAGCGCGCCGAGCCGCTCGAGGAGCCGGCGGGACACGACGTCGAGATCCGAACGCGCGAGCGGCCACGAGGCGGCCTCCGCCGCCCGCGGGGCGGCCAGGGCAAGGCGGGTCGAGAGGAGGCCCATGCACGGCTGGAACACGCCGTCGAAGGCGTCGCTGCCGAAGCTCGGAAGATCGGAGTCCACGGCGCAGAGCGCGTCGTGCGCGCGCCGCGTCGGGCCGTATCCATCGAGATCCGACACCGACGTCGGAATGACGAGGCCGAGCCGCCCGCCCGGCCGCAGCAGCGACGCGGCCCTGTGCACGAACAGGCCGTGCAGCGATCGGTAGCCGTGGAACGCCGGGTTCCTCCGGAGGTGGAGGCGGAAGACCTCGGGCGCGATCGGCTGCGCCGCGCGGCCGACGTACGCGACCCAGGGCGGATTGCCGATCACGGCGTCGAAGCCCGGCTCGGGGCGATCGAAGACGCCGGGGAACGCGAGCTCCCAGTGCAGGAACCGGCGCTCCTCGGCGATGCGCCGCGACAGCGCCGCCCGCGGATCGGCCGGCTCGCGCGCGGCGGCCATGTAGCGCGCGAACGTGGCTGGCGCCGGCGCCAGGGCCGCGAGCTCGCCCGCCGGCGGCCAGAACCACAGGGCCATCCAGGCGTCGAGCGCCGCCTGATCCGCTCCCTCGGCGCCCTCGGACCCGTCGCGGGGCGCTCCGGCGGCGCTCTCCGGCGGCGCACCCTCCGGCGGCGCGCCCTCCCGCGGCGCACCCTCCGGCGGCGCGCCCTCCCGCGGCGCACCCTCCGGCGGCGCGCCCTCCGGCCGCGGGGGCGCAGGAGCCTGCCGCAGCAGGGCCCGCCGCGTTTGCCGCTCCCCGGGGCCTCCGGGCAGCCTCGCGGCGGACGGGAAGCCGCCGATCTCCGCGCGCTCGGCGCCGATGAGGCTATCGCCGCAGCGGAGCTTGCCGTCGAGGAAGCTCAGCGGGAAGCGCGCGTCCTGCACGACGAGCCACAGCGATAGCCTGGCGAGGTCGACCGCAAGCGGATCGAGGTCGACGCCGTGCAGGCAGCGCTCCGCCACGAGCGCCATGGCGCGAGGGAGCGGCGGCTCGCCGGGGGCGAGGGGCGGCGCCGCGCCGGCGCTCTGCCATGCGTCGACGAGGCGCGCGGCGAGCTGGCGGCATGCCTCCACCAGGAACGCGCCGGACCCCATCGCGGGATCACACACGGCGAGCGCGAGGACATCCGCGGGCGCAGCCGGCCGGCCGTCCCTGCCGAGCAGCGGCGACAGCGTGCGCTCGACGACATGCGACGTGATCTCCCGCGGCGTGTAGTACGAGCCCGCGCGCCGCCGGAGCTGCCCGGGCTGGAGGTAGAGCACGCCCCGCGCGATCCGGTCTGGCTGCCGCGGGGACGCGCGGCGCGCGAGCGCCTGCGACAGCTCGTCCACGCTGCCGGCCGCGGCGACGCGCGCGGCAGGCCGCGCGCCGAGCTTCAGGTCCGCCACCTCCTCGAGCCGCGCGAGCCGGTCACGGCCGGGGAGGGCGAGGAGCGCCTCCAGATTCACGACGACGTGCGACGGCAAGAGCGCCATCGACTCGCCCTCGGCGACCTCGAGGTCGAACGCGAGGAGGCCCTCGTAAAGCGTGCCGAGGTGCTCGACCTCGAGTTCGCCGTAGCGCAACGGCACGCCGTCGTGCACGAGGAGCGCCGAGAGCACCCGGTGGAGCGCGCCGTCGCTGAGCCACGGTCTCCCCTCGAGGAAGGGATGGGCGTCCGGATCGCAGAGGCCGCCGCGCGCGCCCCCGGGGCCGCGATCGCGGAGCGCGCAGAAGAGCGCCGCGATCCTCGCCCACGCGCCGTGGCGGCGCTCGAGGTCGCCTCCATGCCGTCGCCGTTCTTCCTGGAGATCCTCGAAGAGCCGTGCGAGCGGCGCGCCGCCGCCTTCCATGCCGGCGAGCAGGCCGCGCGCCTCGGCGTAGAGGAGGAAGATGAGCCGCATCAACGCGGACACGAGGCCGGCGCGGAGGCGCCGCCGCCCTTCGACGGAGCCGGCGCACGCGACGTCGCCGCCCTGCGGATCCGCCGCCTGGAAGCCGCGGAGGACCTCGCCGAGCGCGCCCTGCGCCTGATCGCGGAGCTGCCGCGCCACGCCGTCGGCGGACGGCGCGGATCCATCGAGGGGCGCGCCCGCTCGCTTCGCGGCGCCGCGCGGGGCGAAGGCGCCGCCCCGTTCACGGTCACGGCCCAGGGCGGCGCTGAGCTGAGGGCATTCCGAGGGCACGCAGGTTCCGCAACAGCATTGCGGATGGGACCGGGTGCAGGCAAGCGCCCTGGCGCGGCGTCGCGCCCGGCCCGCGCCGACCCGCGGCCGGGCGCGCCGCCGCGCGGACCGCCGCGCCGGGAAGAACGCCGAGAGAAGACCTCCATGTCCCGACCCCTTCCGGCGGTCTCGGCGCTTGCCGGTGTCGCTCCACGGCGCCGCGCGGCGCCGTGGAGAGGAGTCCTTCCTCGCCTGGAGGTCCTCCCCCAGCACGGTTTACCGAGATCCTCGTGAAAGCATCTCTCCCACGCGGCCCCATCGAGGTACGGTTCGTGCCGCACGCTCGAGAATGAATCCTGAGCTGTTCGAACGATACGCACTCGCTCATTCACGCAATTCACGCTCTGGCTCGGTCGCGCGGCGCGGCGCCCTGCTCGCCGCGCTCCTGCTCGGGATCTCGGCGTGCCACGACGCCGGCGAGACGCCGGTGCAGGAGCCCACCGGCGCGCTCACCGGCGGGATTGACCTCTATTCCGGCATTCCCCAGGACGGCATCGTCCTCGGGGACCCGAGCGCGCCGATAACGCTTGTCGAGTTCTCGGATCTGCGCTGCTCGCACTGCCGGGATTACGGGCTCGAGATCTTGCCGGTGATCCTCGAACGCCATGTGAGGACGAAGCAGGTGAAGCTCGTATTCCGGAATCTCGCGTTCCTCGGTCCGAGCTCCGTGCAGGCCGCGCGCATGGCGGCCGCGGTCGGGATGCAGGATCGGCTCTTTGATTTCGTCGACCGCTTCTTCCGGCTCCAGGCGCGCGAGCGCCCGGCGATCACGGACGAGCTCCTGTTGCGCGTCGCCTCCGAGGTGCCGGGCGTGGACGCGGACCAGGCGATGGCGCAGCGCGACAGCCCGGAGGTCCTGCAGCAGCTCGAGGCCGCGCGGGCCGAGGCGGCGGCTCTCCAGGTCCGTGGCGTGCCGGCGCTGTTCCTGATCCGGGAGGGCCAGGAGCCCCTCCGGCTCCGCCTCACCTCGATGTCGCCGGAGCCGATCTCCCGCGCGATAGAGCAGCTCATGCTCGAGCCGCGGCCGCCCGGGTGAACCGCCGCGACCGCCGCGATGCCGCAGGTGCACCGCCGCGACCGCCGCGACCGCCGCGCCGAGCGCCTCGCGCGCTTTTTGGTACGCTCGCGCGGGGATGACCGCATCGCCGCTCGTGTTCCCTCCCCGCCCCCCCTCGCTGCGCGGCCGTCGCCGCGAGCTCGCGACGCTCTTGGCGACGGTCCGCGCGTCGCGCCCGACCCGCGTCGCGCTCGTCGGCACCGGCGGCAGCGGCAAGTCGACGCTCGCGTGCGCGCTCGGGCATAAGCTCGCGCGCGAGCTCCCCGGCGGGATTCACTGGTTCCGGGTCGGCGCGTGGGACGCGCGCACGCTGCGCGGCATGCTGTCGCTCCGCTTCGGGGCAGGGCCGTCGCCGTCGTTGCCCGCGCTGCGGAGCCGCCTGCGGGCGCTCGGCGAGATGCTGATCGTGCTCGACAACCACGAGCACGACCGCGCCGTCGCCGAGCTGCTCGACGACCTCCGCGACGAGGCGGTGACCTGGGTCATCACGGCGCGGCGCTGCCTCGTCGCCGGCGTCTCCATCTTTCCGGTCATCGCGCCGCTCGTGACCTCGGGGCGGAGCCCCTTCCCTGCGGTCGCCTCGCTGACCCGCCTGCTCCGCTGGAACCCGGTCTCCCTGGAGCTCGCCGACGCGATCGTCGGGAGCGGCGCGGCCGACGTCGCCGAGCTCCACCGGTGGCTCGTGGCGGGCGGCGTCGACCGCGTGCGGGTCATCGATCACGAGGACGACCTCCCCGAGGTCGGCCTGCTCGTCGCGTGGGCTTTCCGCGGGCTCTCGCCGCCGGCGCGGCGGATGCTCGCGGTGCTGGCGCACTCGAATGGCGACCACATCGACGAGGGCTCCCTCGCCGAGCTCGCGCGGGCCGGGCGGCGCGCCGGCGACGCGCTGGCCTCGCTGCGGCGCTTCCGGCTGGTGCAGGAGCCGTTCGCAGGCCGCTTCGCGCTGCACGCGACGGTGCGCCACGCCGTGCTGAAGCGCACGCAGATGGATCAGCGCCGCTTCTTCGAGCACTACATGGCGCTCCTCGAGCGCTCTCCGGAGCGGCTCGACCTCGAGCAGACCCACCTGTTCGCGGCCATGGACTTCGCGCACGACGCCGGGAGCGTCGCGGCCGCGCTCCGCGTGAACGATCTGCTGTCGCGGCTCTCGCTCTGACACGCGCGCCGGCTCCGGGAGCCCGGCGCGAGCGCGAGCGTGGATGGGCGATGGGCGATGGGCGATGGGCGATGGGCGATGGGCGATGGGCGATGGGCGATGGGCGATGGGCGATGGGCGATGGGCGATGGGCGATGGGCGCGCGCTCGCCGCTCCTCCCTGCTCGCCCCCGCACGACGTCAGGTCACCGCGGCGCTCCCGGGCCCCCCACGTGCTGGCGGCAGAGCTCGACGAGGCGCTTCAGCATCCACTGCCCCGCGGGCCCCTGCACGAGGCCCGGCCTGTGGACCACGGCGAGCGGCAGGACGTGCTCGTCGTCCCCCCACGCCGCCGGCCAGATCCGCACCAGGCGCCCGGCGTTGAGGTCGTCGCGGATCATGTGCTCTGGCAGGTTCCCCCAGCCGAGCCCCGCGCACAGGAGCTCTCGCTTGGTCTCCAGATCCACGACGCGCCAGGTGCGGGGGGACAGGACGGCCTGCTCCGGCGAGCGCGCTCCGCCGCGCTCGCTCAGCACGATCTGCACGTGCTCCCGCAGCTGCTCGGTCGCGACGCGCGCGCCGCGCGCGCCGCGCGGCGCCGCGGCGGCGAGCGGGTGAGCCTCGCCGACGACAGCGACCATGCGCACCGAGGTGAGGTGCTGGCGTTCGAGCCCCTGGGCCGTCGCCGCCGGCCCCACGACCCCGAGCTGGCATGTCCCGTCGAGGACGCGATCGGCGACGGCGGCCATGGTCTCGGTGTGGACGACGAGCTCCACGGTGGGGTAGGCGCGCGCGAACTCGACGCAGAGATCGACGAGCGCGGACAGCGGAAAGATGGCGTCGACGCACAGCGAGACGAGCGGGTCGAGGCCGCCGGCGAGCCGCTGCGCCGCGCTGCTGAGGGCGTCCGCGTCGGCGCACACCCGCCGCGCGGCGCCGAGCAGGACGCGGCCGTGCTCCGTGAGCGCCGGGATCCTCGTCGACCGGTCCCAGAGAGCGATCCCGAGCTGGCTCTCCAGGTTGGCCATCGCGTGGCTCACGGCCGACTGGACGCGCCGAAGCTTCCTGGCCGCGGCCGAGAAGCTGCCCTCGTCGGCGACCGTGATGAACGTGCGCAGCTGTTCGAGCGTGATGGAGTCGTGCACCGCGCTTCACCATGCCACGGCGCGGCGCGGCGCGGTCCGGTCGTAGGGGTGCGTGCGCGCGCGTGTGCACGCGCCACAGATCGCGGGTCCTCTGCGCTGCTGATGTCCCTGAAAGCGGCGCGGCGGCCAGGACAGGCGAGGAGCGTTTTCCCAAGGGGTCTACCTTCCAGCGGGCCCGCGTCGTCCGCGGGAAGGTAGACCCCTTTTTCTCACGCTCCTCGCCTGCCCCGGCCGCCGGCCGCGCGCTCAGCCGAGCGCGCTCGTCACAGCTTGAAGCAGACCGACCCGCCCGTCAAAGCGCCGGGTTGGCGTTCTTCACGCACTCCACGAAGTACTCGTGGAACCACTGCCCCGCCTGCGGCGCGCGCGTGTCCGCGTTCTCCTTGCCGCAGAACAGGTCGTAGCGCGGCTGACCCTCCTGGCCCACGCCGTCGGAGTCACCCGGCGGCTTGACCCACACGAAGGCGTCGAGGTTCGTCGCGCCGCCCGGGTTGGCCTTCGGCCGCTGGCCCATGCCCGCGCCCTTGTTGTTGCACCAGTAGCCCCAGTCCTCCCGGATGTTGCCGACGCCGTTGCGGCTCGTGTCGATGATGAAGTGCTTGTCGCCGAGGCCCTCGGCCGAGAGCGCCGAGGCCATGGCATCGACGTAGTCGAACTCGCCGAAGCAGGGATTGTCCTGCTGATCGTAGCTCTCCGAGCTGTAGCTGAGCTGCGTGTAGTTCGCGACGTTGGTCGCGAAGCCGCGGACGTTGGCCGGGCTGCCGGCGGCCTTGATGACCTCGGCGAAGATCTTGGCGCCCTTCTTCTGGTTGTCGGGCCACCCGAGCCAGCCCGAGTGCGCCGCGTCGATGTACTGGTACACGTGCGGCATGTTGAGCTCCTTGAGCGTGTGCGCGACGTTGTCCCGGTAGGACTGCGCCGTCGTCTCGTCGCATCGCTTCCCGCCCAGGTTCGTCGCGATGTTGGGGAGCGAGTCGGGCTCGATGACCGCGGCGATGCGCTGACCCGAGTGAGCGGCGAGGATCTGCTTGATCGGGGCGATGTACTCTTCCCGGTACCGCTGGGTGCCGTTTTGATCGAGGTGGAGCTCGCCGTTCGACGCCTCGGCGAAGCAATCGCGGTTCGGAAGGTCGTAGACGACGATGAGCGCAGTGACCGGCTCGCAGAGCTCGTTCTGGAGCTTGAGCGCCGCGTCGAGGTAGGCCGGGAGCTCCTTGATCGCCTCGATCCGGTCGAGCCAGAACGCCGTCTGGATCTGCTTGACCTTCTCCATCTTCGCCTTCAGGGCCGTATCGGTCACCTGCGCGATCGACGAGTCGACCTTCTTGACGTAACCGGGGTCCACGAACAGGTGCGCGTCCGCGAACGGGTTGCCGCTCGGCGCCGTGATGTCGACCGCGGGGGAGCAGTTGCCGCCGCCCGAAGCCGCGCTGGTCGTCGGGTCGACGTTGCCGCTGCTCGTCGTCGTCGGGTCGACGTTGCCGCTGCTCGTCGTCGTCGGGTCGACGTTGCCGCTGCTCGTCGTCGTCGGGTCGACGTTGCCGCTGCTCGTCGGGGTGCCCGCGCCCACGCCGCTGCTCGTCGGGTTGCCCGCGCCCACGCCGCTGCTGCCCCCGCCCGTCCCGCTGGTGTCACCGCCCCCGCCGTCCCCGCACGCCGCGAGCGCGAGGATGACCGCAACCGACGTTGCCAACCCCAGCTGATGCGCATTCCTTCTCAGCATATTAAGCCTTTCATTACTTCAATGAAGAAACCAGGCCAATTCAACGCGTCAAATAGCGGGCCGAATTTAGACCGAAGGCCTCTCTGGAGCAAGGACAAACGACGGCTATCCCACGCCAGAGCCGCTACATCGTAGTACGTTGTACAGGTATTTTTTCACGTGAGCTAGAACGCCACACACCTCTCGACGCGCGTCACGCGTGCGTTTGGCTACCCTTCCCCTGCCGTTCCCGCAACCGCGCGCGATCGCGATCGCGCGCGGTTGTGGCGGTTCTGCAAGGGGAGAACGCACCGGCCACGGGTTACGGGGCGTACGCCGTCCATCCAACGCAACGCGCAATCACCACGACTCCACAGCTCGGGTTGGGAGAACGGCTGGGTCCGGATGTGACACGGCAGACGAATAGAAGGGTTTCAGTTCTATTTCCAAGCTTGTCAGTGGCGACAAACTCCGCCTCTCCGAGCGATGACACACACCAGGGCTTCTGCTCGGAGCGCTGCGCCTGGCGTCATGCGAGGTGGCGACGCGCAGCGCCATGGCGCGCCCGATGTCGAGGTGCGGAGTGCGCCGCTCGCCGGCGTCTCGCGCCCGGACCTTCCCCCGGCCGAGACGCACGACGTGACAGCGGGTGAGATCGCAAGCCGCGTCCGGCGCGTGTCGCGGGGCGCCGTCGCGGCGCGTTGCCGCCATCGGGCCGTCACGGAGGGCTTTCTGGCCGACCGTCGCCGATCGGTTAGGCTTCCGTCCCCCTTCGTGCAGAGCTGCCCATGCGCTTCGCGGTCTTCTCGCTGATCCTCTCCATCGTCCTCGGCGTCCTGGGCCTGTACGTTCACCGGCGCGCCTCCAGGCTGCTCGGCCTGGGTGTGCGCGCCCGGCGCGCGCTGGCGTGCCTGCTGGCCGCCGGCATCATCGCCATGATCTCCGCGCGGTTCGGGCGCGGCGCGCTGCCCGACGGCGTGCTCCGCGGGATGGGGCTCGGCGGGAGCACGCTCTCGCTGGGCGTCTTGATCTCCGCGGTCCTGCTCGCCGTCGTGGACCTCGGCCGGCTGATCGCGCGGCTCGGGCGCGCCGCGCTCGGGCGCGCGACGGCGACCGCGCTCGCGGACGGCGGGACCGCCCGCGCCGCCGGCTCGGCGCCCAGCCCCGCGGAGCGAGGGGCGCAGGAGGACGGCGGCCCCGCGGCCCTGCGGCTCCCGCCGCCGGTCGAGCGGCCGACGCTCGCCCGCCGCGACTTCCTCGCGACCGGGGCCGCTGGCTCCGCCTTCCTCATCGGCGGCGGCAGCGCGGTGTATGGCGCGCTGCTCGGGCGACACGACTACACCATCGAAGAGGTCGCCATCCCGATACCGGGCCTGCCGCGGAGCCTGGACGGGTTCGCCATCGTGCAGCTGTCCGACATCCACCTCGGGCTGTTCGTCGGCGAGCCGGAGATGCGCGCCGCCGAGGATCTCGTGCGCGAGGCCCGCGGCGATCTCGTCGTGATGACGGGTGATCTCGTCGATTTCGATCCGAGGTACGCCGAGCACCTCGGGCGCCTCACGCGGAGGCTCGGCCCGCTCGCCCGGCATGGCGTCGCGGCGATCCCGGGCAACCACGACCACTTCGCCGGCATCGACGCGGCGCTGGGCGCGCTGGAGCGCGGCGGCGCCCGGGTGCTGAGCAACCGCGGGTGCGTCGTGGGTGGGCCCGGCGGCGCCTTCGCGCTGCTCGGCGTCGACGATGTGTGGGCGCGAGGGCGGGTCCCCGGCGGCGGTCCGGACCTCGGCCGGGCGATCGCGGACGTGCCGCGCGATCTGCCGCGCGTGCTGCTCTGCCACAACCCCGTGTTCTTCCCGGACGCGGCCGGCGAGGTGGCCCTGCAGCTCAGCGGCCACACCCACGGAGGCCAGATCAACCTCGTCGTGCGGCCCGCCGATCTGGTGCTCCCCCACGGCTACGTCGCCGGGCTCTACCAGCGTGGCGGTTCGCATCTCTACATCAACCGCGGCTTCGGCACCGCCGGGCCGCCCGCCCGCGTCGGCGCGCCGCCCGAGGTGAGCCGCATCGTCCTCGTCGCCGCCTGACGTCACGCCCGACGCCGTCCCCGTCGAGCTCGCATGGCGCTGGCGAGCGGACGGCCGAGCCCGGCGTCGATCCGCGGAGAGCCGCCGCGATCTGCCAGGCGCTCGAGGGTCTCCGGGAGTGGCGTGTTCTCCGGTTCTTGATTCCCGTGCTGAGGGTGTTCACCCTCCGATGTGCGATGAGCGCAACACGTGCGGCCCGTACGACACGCGCGAACCGTGAGGCACGCGCGCCACGCGCGGCACGTGCGGCACGTGCGGCACGTGCGGCACGTCGACACGCGCTGACCGCCCCGCGCCCCCGGCGGGCGCTCCTCCTCGGGATCGCGCTCGCGATCGGCGCCGAGGGGTGCGCGCGAGCGCCGCTCGCCGCGCCTCTCGGCCGCGTCGGCCGCAGCGATCCGCCCGCCGCCGAGCAGGAGCGCGGGCGCGGGTTGGAGAGCGCGCCTCCGCCTGCGCCGGAGCCTCCGCCGGCCACGGACGAGCCCGAGCTCATCGCGCTCGAGGTCCCGGACTTCGGCCCCGCGGTGGTCGTGACGCCCCGAGGCAACGGGCCGCGGCCCCTGCTCGTCGTCGCGCACGGCGCGGGAGATCGGCCCGAATGGCACTGCGACATCTGGCGCGGGATCGTGAGGGGGGCCGGCTTCGTGCTCTGCCCGCGCGGCAAGCCGATCGACGTCCGGGCGCCGGACGCCGGGCGGATCTTCTACTACCCGGACCATCACGCGCTGAGCCGCGAGGTCGCCGCGGCGGTCTCGGCGCTGTCGGCGCGCTTCGGGGATCGGGTGGATCTCCGCGACCCGATCTATGCGGGGTACTCGCAGGGGGCGATCATGGGCGCGCTGCTCCTGCCCGGGCATCCCGCCCGCTTCGCGCGGGCGGCGCTGATCGAGGGTGGATACGGCAGCTTCGACGAGTGGACGCCCGGCGCCGCCCGGCGCTTTCGCGGCGGCGGCGGGGCGCGGGTGCTGCTCGCGTGCGGGCGGGCCGACTGCGCGGCGCAGGCGCGCAAGACGCGGGAGGTGCTCGAGCGCGGCGGCGTCACCGCACGCGTCGTCCACGCCGTGGGCGCCGGCCACAGCTACGGCGGCCTGATGGAGCGCGCGCTCCACGAGGCGTACCCGTGGGTCGTCGAGGGCGATCCCCGCTGGCTCGACGGCAGCGCCGCGCCGACCGGCGAGGCCCCGCCGCCCGCGGACGCTGCCGCGCCGCCCGCGGACGCTGCCGCGCCGCCCGCGGACGCTGCCGCGCCGACCGGCGGGGCCGGCGCCCGCTCATCAGGACGCGGCGGCGATGCTGCGCGCGCGCTCGGCCAGCCCCTGGACGACGGAGTGGAAGCTCCGCAGCTGCCTCACCTTGCCCTCGCCGAAGCGCCGCTCGATGCCGCGCCGGAGCGCCGGCACCCTCGCGGTCCCGCCCGTGCAGCACACGACGTCGATGCCGTCGAACGACAGGCCCGCGTCCGCCACCGTCCGGTCGAGCGCGCCGAGGACGGCGTCGATCTGCCGCTCGCTCCCGGCCTCGAACTCCTCCCGGGCGATGCGCTCGCGGATGTGCATCGACGGGTAATCGAAGCGGAACTCCGTGGCCGCCTCGCCGGACAGCGCGCACTTGGCGCGCTCGATCTCCTCGAAGAGCCGGAACGCCAGCGAGTCCTCCACGAGGCAGAGCAGGTGGTCCATGCGCTGCCGATCCTCGGGCCCGAGGGACCACGCCTTCACGTCGCGGAGGAAGGCGAGGACGTCGCGGTGCTGGAGCACCGTCATGTCGGCCGGTGAGCAGAGCTTCTCGGCGATGGATCGCGGCATGGTCAGCTGGTTCGAGCCGAGCGGGACGCGGTAGGTGACCTCCGCGCCGAAGTGGCGGGCGATCTTGTGGCGCATGAGGCTGCCGTCGAGCGCGTCCCCCGCGACCGAGACGCCGCCGAGCGACAGCACGTCGGACGGGGAGAACCCCTCCGGCCGCATCCGGACGATCGTGTAATCGGACGTCCCGCCGCCGAAATCGGCGACGAGGACGACGGCCCCGCGGTCGAGCTCCAGGTGGAAGTCGTGCGCGGCGGCGACCGGCTCGGGGCAGAACGAGACCTCGCGGAAGCCCGCGATGCGCGCCGCCCGCTCGAGGCGCTCCTCGGCGAGGCGATCGTCGGCCGGTTCGGTCGAGAACTTCGCCGGCCTGCCCAGCACGACGCGCGCGACGTCGGCGTCGAAGTGGCGGTTCGCCTGCTCGCGCATCTCCCGGAGGAAGCGGCCGATCAGGTCCTCGATGGTCACGACCCGGTGCCCGATCTGCGTGCCGGAGAAGCTGCGATCGGGGAGGTATTTCTTGATCGAGCGGATGAAGCGGCCCTGCATGCCGTTCGCGACGAAGTCGCTGATCGCCGCCGCGCCGCAGGAGAACCGCTCCTGCCCGAAGAACAAGAGGCTCCGGAGGACGGTCGGATCGGCCGCCGCGGCGTCGAGCGGGATGGGCGGGCAGGTCGCCTCCGCGCTGGCCGCCGCGAGCAGCGAGTTGGAGGTACCGAAATCGACGGCATACACCTCGGGCCTGAATCGTGCGGACATGATCTCGCCTCCTCGTGGGGTGCTTTGCGAGCGCGCGGATCTCGCCGACATGGCCACTATTTACAAGCTATCGAATGCATGAGAGAATGGTGACGGGCTCGCGGGATGATCAGAATTTGAGAGCCCCGCCCGCGCCGCTACGACACGCGGGTCACGCGCCGCAGCGCCACGGTGAGCGCGACGAGCGCGATCAGGGTCGGCACGGCGATCACGCCGACGTCGATCCAGCCGAGCCACTCGGCCGGGTCGAGGCCCAGGGTGGGGATCGGCAGCGCGAACGCGTTGTAGGCGGCGGCGCCGAGCGCGAGGACGCCGCACGAGACGAACAGCCACACGAGCGCGCCCAGGAGGCCGTGGCCGAGGCGCTCCATGGCCGGCGCGCTCCGCCAGCGGCCGACGAGGACGCGGAGGGTGGCGACGAAGGCGATGATGGCCAGCGCTCCCGCGGCGCCCGCGGCGAGGAGGACCTCGCTCTCGCTGAGCGCCCGCCGCTCGGTGATGCCGTAGACCCTGCGGAGGACCATCGCGGCGCTGGTGAAGACGGCCGCGCCCGCGGCGAGGCTCACGGCGATGGCCAGCAGCGACGCGACGGGGCGAGCGCGCCGCGCCTTGCGCGTCACGTCGTCCGCGCTCTGGCCCTGGGCGTTCGGGATGACGACCGTGGCCCGCTCGTCGTTCGGTGCGCCGTCGGTCGCCGCCACGCCCACGCCGAGCGCGCGGGAAGGCGCGAGCGGATCCTGCAGATCGAAGTCCGCGAGCAGGCGATCGAGCTCCTGGGCGGACGGCGGCCGGTCCTCGCGCGCCCGGGCCATGGCGCGCTGGATCAGCGCCTCGAGCCCCTCGGGGATGGTCTTGTCGATGTCGCGCGGGCGCCGGGGATCCTCGGTGAGCAGGCGGAGCATGGTCCGCGTCGGCTCCTCCTCGGGGAAGGGGCGCTCGCCGGTCAGCATGCGGTACAGCACGGCACCGACCGCGTAGATGTCGGCGCGCGAGTCGACGTCGGCCGAGCCGCGCGCCTGCTCCGGCGCCATGTACTGGGGCGTGCCGACCACCGAGCCGGTCCGCGTGAGGTCGGCGCCGTCGAGCACCTTGGCGACCCCGAAATCGAGGATCTTCACGTGGACGTTGCCCGCTTCGCGCCGGATGAGGAACAGGTTCGACGGCTTGAGGTCGCGGTGGACGACGCCGGTCGCGTGGGCCGCGGCCAGGCCGCGGCAGACCTGGCGCGAGATCGTGATCGCGGTGGGGAGCGGCAGCTTGCCGACCTGGTCGAGGAAGGCGCCGAGGTCCTCGCCCTTGAGCAGCTCGGTCACCATGCACGGGCGCCCGTCCTTGAGGCGGACGACGTCGACGACGTCGATCACGTGCTCGTTGCCGACGCGCGCGATCGTCTGCGCCTCGCGCTCGAAGCGCGCCATCGCCTCCCGGTGGCTGGCGAAGTGCTCGTGCGGCACCTTGACGGCGAAGCGCTTCGGCAGGCGGATGTGCTCGGCGACGTAGACGCGGCCCATGCCGCCCGCGCCGATCACGCCGGTGATGCAGAAGCTCCCCGCGAGCAGCTCGCCGACCATCGGGTCGGTCGCGGTCACGCCCTGGAGCTCCAGGGCCGTCGCGTCGATGGGGCAGACGAGGAAGTCGAGCGGGTACCGGACGCCGCACACGGGACAGCGTCGGGTGGGCCTCTCCGGGGGTACCTGCTGCCGTGCCTGGTCCGGGGCGGCTTGCCTGGCTAGGTCGGCCATCGACGGCGAGTCTAGACGAGAAGCGGGTTCCGGGCGCGACGGATCGGCCCCGCCGGGGCAGAAGCAGGGCGACGCCGGAGAGGCCCGCCGGCTGCCGCGCGGCGGCCCGGCGGCGTCCGCAGCGCATCCCGGTGTCACGCGGCTTCGCCGTGAGAGCGGAAGTCTTCAATAACCTCCCTTCTGTCCTCCGGGGCATCCTGGATCGCGGACACCGGTGGACACGCAACCTCACGACGTCCGTTCGAGCCGGCAAGGAGGGGAATCGCGACACGAAGGATGGGTATCGAGGAGGACGGACGCGACGAGGCTTGAGGCGCGCGTTGTGCTGATGGGCCCGCTGGGGTATAGCGAGCTTCGATGGCATCTTATCACGGCGCCCCGACCGACGTCGCATCGGTCCTTCGCCAGGTTCGCAGGCCCAGGCGAGCGGTCGTCACCGCAGGCATGCCCTACGCCAACGGGATGTTGCACCTTGGGCACCTCGCGGGGGCACACGTCCCTGCGGACATCCACGCGCGGTGGCTGGGCCTGGTCATCGGCCGCGAGAACGTCCTCTTCGTCTGCGGCACCGACGATCACGGCTCCGCCAGCCAGATCGCGGCGCGGCAGGCCGGGGTGTCGATACGCGAGTTCATCGACGGCATCCACGAGAAGCAGCACGCGAGCCTCCGGCGGTATGACATCGATCTCGACGTCTACTCGGGGACCTCGCGGCCGGAGTGCCTCCCGATTCAGCAGGAGCTCGCGCACCGCTTCCTCCGGCGCCTGCACGACAACGGCCTGCTCGAGAAGCGCACGAGCAGCCAGTGGTTCGATCCGGAGCTCCAGTGCTTCCTCCCCGACCGCTTCGTGCGCGGGCGCTGCCCCAACCCGAAGTGCGACAACGGAGACGCGTACAGCGACGAGTGTGATCGCTGCGGTCACCAGCACTCGCCCTCACAGCTCGGCAGCCCGCGCAGCGCGCTCAGCGACGCCACGCCGGTGATGCGCGACACAGCGCACTGGTGGCTCGACATGTGGGCCGTGTCCGAGACGCTCCGGGGCTGGATCCAGGGCAAGCAGGGCGCGTGGCGCCCGGCGGTGCTCGCGGACGTGCTGAACACCGTGATGCCTTCGCTCCGCTTCGAGGCCGACCTCGCCCCCACGTACAAGGAGATCAAGGCGTCGCTGCCGAAGCACAAGGCGAAGTTCACGCAGGATCGCAAGGTCCTGCTGCAGCTCGGCAGCAAGCCGGAGATGGAGGAGGCGCGCGCCGCCCTTTCGCGCCATGGCGTCCCCAGCGAGCCCGTCGAGGACTGGGCTCACCGCGCCATCACCCGCGACGTCGCCTGGGGGCTCTCCTTGCCGGTGGATCTCGATCCGGAGCTCTGCGGCAAGACGCTCTATGTCTGGCCCGACTCGCTGATCGCGCCCATCGCCTTCTCGCAGGTCGCGCTCGCCCGGAGGGGCGTCGATCCGGCCCGGTACGTGGACTTCTGGTGCGATCCGGAGGCCAGGATCTACCAGTTCCTCGGCCAGGACAACGTCTTCTTCTACGTGCTCATGCAGGGCGCCATGTGGCTCGGCGCGCAGCCCGATCCGCGCCGGCTGCCGGCGCCCGGCGAGCTGCAGCTCACCGACGTCCTCGGGTGCTTCCACCTGCTCGTCGGGGGCGACAAGATGAGCAAGTCGCGCGGAAACTTCTTCACCGCCGATCAGCTGCTCGACGAGAAGGGGTATTCAGCGGACCAGATCCGTTATTACCTGGCGCTGCTCGGCCTCGCGGAGAAGCCGTCGAACTTCGATTTCGCCAAGCTCGACGAGCGCAACCGGTTCCTCGCCGGGCCGCTCAACGCGGCGTTCGAGCGGCCGATCTCCGCGGCGCACTCGAAGTTCGATGGGCGCGTGCCCCACGGCGCGCTGCTCGACAAGGTCGCCGCGGACACCCTCCGCATCGTCCAGCGCTACGTGCGCGCGATGGATCGCGCCGACTACCCGACGCTGCTCTTCGAGATCGAGAACTACGCGCGCGTCATCAACAGCCTCTTCGCGCAGTTCAAGCCGCACGACGATCGGCACCCGGAGGAGGGCCGCCGCGACGCCCTCTTCTCCTCGTTCTACGTGCTCAAGAACCTGATGATCATGCTCTACCCGTTCGTCCCGACCACGATGGATCGGCTGCGGGAGTCGCTCCGTCTCCCGCCGGAGGTCTTCCGCCTCGACGAGCTCGGCACCCCCATCCCCGCCGGGCACGCCATCGGTCCCAAGCAGGTCTACTTCCCGCCGGTGCCGGAGGAGTAGCGGCGCGCGGGGTCAGGGAGCCGTCGCCACGCCTACCTGCACGATCCGGTCTCGATCGAGCGCGGGCGCACCGAGGTGTTCTGGATGCTGTTCGGGTCGGTCACCGCGACCTCGCGACCCCAGCCGGTGAGCCCCGCGAAGGTCCCGTTGGTCGTCATGTCGAACGGCCCGTCGCTCTGACAGTCGCTGTTCTTGACGGCGCCCCACGACCAGGCGAGCCACCCCACCTCGAGCTCGACGCTCCTGGCCAGGAGCGCCTTGTAATCGAACGGGTGCTTGCCACACTCGTACACGGCGTGCTGCGCGAACTCGCCGACCATCAAAGGCAGGTTCAGCGCCACGGACTCCTGCAGCTCTCTCGTGATCGTGGCCGCGCTGCCGTCCGTCCACCACATGTGGACGCTGAGCAGGATGTTCGGGTCGTGCTTGACGAGCGCGGGGCCGACGGCCTGGAGCTGGTCGATGTTCTGCCCCCACTTGGAGGCGTCGATCACGAGCGGGACCGTGATGCCGGCGCCGCGCATCCGGGTGATGGCCTGCTTGTAGCCCGCCTCCCACGCCGCGTTGTCCACCTGGTCCCCGACCTCGTTGCCGATGTTGACGAGCAAACTCTGCTCGTGCTTCTTGATCACGGCGACGACATCCGCTCTCGTCCAGTAGTCGACGAGGCTCGGCAGGAGATCCCATTTCCCCGTGGCGTCGTGGAGCTCGACGATCGGAATGAGCTTCTGCGCGAGCGCGTTCGTGATGGCCTGATCAAGGCCCGCCGCGGACTCCGTGGCGAGCCAGACGATCCGCACCGCGTTGGCGCCGGTCTTCGCGATCTCCGCGAACTCCGGCAGGCCGTCGGGCCCCGACGACAGCCACACGACCATCTCGTTGACGCCCCGGAGCAGCACCTTCTCTCCGCAGCGGTCGTAAAGGAAGCGGCCGCGCACCGAGAACCCCGTCGACTCCTGGTCACCCCCGCCGGCCCCCGCGCCCGAGGTGGCGCCGCCAGCGCCAGACGTGGCGCCGCTGCTCGAGGCGGCGCCGCCGGCGCCGGACGTGGCCCCGCTGCTCGAGCTGGCACCGCTGCCCGAGGCGGCGCCGCCGGCGCCGGACGTGGCGCCGCCGCTCGACGTGGTGCCATCGGCGCCGGACGTGGCTCCGGCGGCCCCCCCGCCCGCGCCCGATGCGCCGCCGCCCGCTCCGGTCGTCTCCTGCCCCGAACCCTGCGGGTCGTCCGAGTCGTCTCCGCATCCCGCGGAGAGGCCCAGCGCCATGAGGGCTGCTCCGGTCCAACCAGCCACCGACCCGTGAAGAACGCGCATCGTGATCTCCTTCTGCCTCTCCCCCGATTGCACCTGGCGACGTCCGGCTTCGACCCTGCGTGACCGCACGGTGAACCCTTCTCGTTCTGCAGGTCGAACAGGTCCTGCACGCCGCGCAGCGGCGCCGGCAGCGCGCCAAGGACGCCCTGCATGGCCAGGCCTGGGAGGAACCCGCGGCGAGGAGAGGACCTATTCCGTCCGCGGGCCCACGAGAATGAAGAAACCAAGAAACCGCGGACCGGGGCTCACAAACGACGCCTGCGACATGGCCCGAGGCACGCGGGAAGCGCGGACAGGAAACCACTTAATCGGTTCATTGTCCAGCGCTTCGATGGGCGCCACGGGGCCGCGATGTCCGAGCGGGGCGAGCGCGCCTCGAAGCTCGCGGGGGCGGCCATATGCGTGCGCCGGCCCCCGCTTGGATTAACCGGTAAATGTTTCACTGCAGCGTCGAGCGCGGCGTGGGACACCTCATGGCGCGATGCGCTGTCACGAGACCACGCGCCGGGGGCGCTGCGCGCGCTCAGGCGGCGCGCGGGCGCACGCCGTAGCCGGCCCCGCGCACGGCCTCGACGAGGGCGGCAACGGGCGCGCTCTCCGGATCGTGCTGCACCACGACGGTGCCCTCGCGCAGGCGCACGTCGACCCTGGCCACGCCGCCGAGCTCGCGAAGCGCGCTGTCGATGTGGCGGACGCAGGACGGGCAGCTCATCCCGTCCACCTGGAGCATGGTCTCTTTCATGGCGTCTTCCTTTCGGCGACCCGCGGGCCGCTCACCTTCGGAGACGCAGCCGTCCGGGTCCATTACACCCCGAGCAGCGGCGGGTCTGCGATGGAGGACCGCGAGGCGCTCGCGCCGCGCACCCATGGTAAAAGGGGCCCCTGGAGGACAATCCGCGGACCGCCGTCGCTCTGGCCGAGGCTCCGCCGCTGCCCGGTGAATCGGATGACTCGCCCGACCCGAACGCTTCGCGCGCTCCGCTCCGCGGCCTCGGCCGACGCGCGGCGACCGCTCGCCGGAGAGCGGATCCAGGGTGCGCCGGGCCCCGAAGCGAGGAGCGGCGCGGCTATCTCCAGGACCGGGAAGGGCTGGCCACCTGGGCAGGAACACGAGAACAGGCGCCGCCGCCACGCCGGAGCGGCCAGCCGCCACGGCAGCTGGTCGAGAGGCGCTCGACATCCCGGCCGAGACCGTTCACAATGCCAGTAGATTTGAAATTGATTTTCAAAATCTGACGGGGCCCATGGTTTCCAGCGTTCCTCCCCAACTTGACGTGAGCTTCGCCAATGTGGACTCGGCCGGCAGCGTGGCCGGCACGGAGGCGCGAGCGCACGACGCCAGCGCCGCAGCTCCTGCAGGTCCGCTCTCGGAGGTGCGCGCCGGTGAGCGCGTGATCGTGGTCGAGGTCGGCCTCGACGCCGAGCTCGCCGGGTGGCTCGGGGCGATGGGGCTCGGCCCCGGCCAGACGCTCACGTCGATCCGGCGCGCGGCGTTCGGCGGGCCGCTCCACGTGCGCACCGGGTCGGGCGGGGAGCTCGCGATCAACGCGACGCTCGCGCGCTCGATCCTGGTGGCGCCCCTGCCCTCGCAGAGGCGGGTCGGATGACCGCCTGCCATGCAGGCACGGAGCGCCTCCCGACGTCGACAGAGCGGCCGCTCATCGCGCTGCTCGGGCGACCGAACTCCGGCAAATCGTCGCTGTTCAACCGGCTGACCGGCGGCAGCGCGCACGTCGGCAACTTCCCAGGGATCACGGTCGACATCCTCACGGCCGACGTCCGCCTCGCGGGCGGGGCCGTCGCGACGATCGCGGATCTCCCCGGGCTCTACTCGATCGAGGCCGTCGTCGATCCGGCGACGGACGAGGGCGTCGCGCGCCGCTTCCTCGACCGCACCGGCGAGGGCGAGCGGCCGCGCCTCGTCGTCCAGGTGGTGGACGCCACGCAGCTCGCGCTCGGCCTGCGGCTCACGCGTGAGCTCGTGCGGCGCGGGCTCGCCCCGCTCGTCGTCGCCACGCAGCGCGACGTGCTCGAGGGCGAGGGGCGCGGGCTCGACCTCGGCGCCCTCGAGCGCGCCATCGGCCTGCCCGTGCTGCTCGTGAGCGCGAGGGACCCGGCCGCGCGGGGCGTGGTGCTCGACGCGGCGGCCGCGCGGCTCGACGCGATCGCGTCCGGCGCCGTGGAGCCCCCCGGCGCCGCGGCGTGGGATCCGGATGAGGTGGCGCGCGCCGCGTACGTCGAGCCGCCGCGCCGCGACGCCGCCGCGGAGCGGCGGAGGACGTTCACCGCGCGCGCCGACGCCGTGCTGCTCCACCCGGCGGCCGGCCCGGTGCTGTTCCTCGGGCTCATGGCGCTCCTGTTCGCCGCCGTGTTCCTCGTGGCCACCCCGGTCACCGAGGCGCTCGACGCGGCGATCGGCGAGCTCGGCAGCCTCGCGTCCCGCGCCCTCGGCGGGGGGCTCGCCGCCTCGTTCGTCGTCGACGGCCTGCTCGGCGGGGCGGGGACGGTGCTCGCCTTCATGCCGCAGATCGTGATCCTCACGATCGCCATGGAGCTGCTTGAGGCGAGCGGGTATCTCGCGCGCGGCGCCTTCCTCGTCGACCGCCTTCTCCAGCTGATGGGGCTCAGCGGCCGGGCGTTCCTCCCGCTGCTGATGGGGCACGCGTGCGCGGTGCCCGCCGTGCACGCCACGCGCATCCTGCGCGACCCGCGCGAGCGGCTCACGGCGATCCTCGTCCTGCCGCTCATGGCCTGCTCGGCGCGGATCCCGACCTACGCGCTCCTCCTGACGACCTTCTTCGCGGCCCACGGCGCCTGGGTGCAGGCGCTGCTCTTCGTCGCGCTCTACGTCGCCGGCATCTTCTCCGGGCTCGTCGCCTCGCTCGTGCTGCGGCGCACGGCGACGCGCGGGCGCTCGCTCCCGATGGTGCTCGAGATGCCGGCGTACCGCAGCCCCGAGCCGCGGCTCGTGGTCCGCAAGGCGGGCCAGGCGGCGTGGCGGTTCACGCGCGACGTCGGGACCGTGATCCTGGCCGTCTCGGCCGTGCTGTGGGTGCTCTTGAAGGTCCCCATGCCGGGCGCCGCGCCCCACGAGCCGCCGGCCGCCGCGGCCGAGAGCGCGGCGGCGTCGCTCGAGGCGACGTCGCTCGAGTCGAGCATCGCCGGCAGCGTGGGGCGCGCGCTCGAGCCGGTGACCGCGCCGCTCGGGTTCGACTGGCGCATCAACGTCGGCCTCATCGGCTCGTTCGGCGCGCGCGAGGTCATGGTCGGGACGATGGGGGTCATCTTCGGCGTCGAGGACGCCGACGACGAGCCCGCGCCGCTCGCCGAGCAGATCCGCGAGGCGAGACGCCCGGACGGGTCGCTCGCGTACTCGTCGCGCACCGGGCTCGCGCTGCTCGCGTTCTTCGTCCTGGCGTGCCAGTGCATGAGCACCGTGGCGGCGATCCGGCGCGAGACGAAGTCGTGGCGCTGGCCCGCGTTCGTCCTCGCCTACACCTACGCGGCGGCGTACGTCGCGGCGCTCGTCGTCTACCAGGGGAGCGGGCTGCTCGGGATGCCGTGAGGCGGCGCCGCTCAGGGAGCGCGCGCGCCGGCGCTCCTGACCCTGGCGAGCAGGAACAGATCGGCATCCGAGGAAGCCATGCCGAGGGACCTGACCGCGTCGCCCCTTCAGGCAGCGCCGCTCTCGTGCAACAATCGGTCGATTCCGGTGGGGGCCACGTTATCGGCAGAAGAGATCGAGGCGTCGATCGGCCGCGATGAGGAGGTCGCCTGCGCGGCCTCTCTCAGCCCATGCGCTGGCCGCGAGGTTTACCCGTCGCCGGGCGAGCTCATGGCGCGCGCGGCGCCCCGCATCGCGCGCGTGGCCGATCTCGACGAGCTCGCTGCGCTCCTGCTGGACCAGGCGATGGAGCTCGGCGCTCGCGCTGCCTACCTGCTTCTGACCTCCGAGGACACCGGCGAGCTCGGGCTCCATTCCCACCGCCACGTGCCCGCCGACATCCGCCTCTGCCTCGCGCGGGTGGCGCGGGGCGCGCCGCTGCTCGATGAATGGGCGGCGAGCTCGGGTCGGGTTCATGTGATGAGCGATGCGCGCTCGCTCGATCCGGATCCGTCCATGACGCGAGAGCTCTGCGCGCGGACCGGCGCGCAGAGCGCGGTCTCGATGCCCCTCCGCGTCCGCGATCGCTGCCTTGGCGTCCTCTCGTTTTGCCTGCCCCGCCCTTACCCCCGCGCCTGCGTCGATCTCGGCGCGCTCGCCGCGCTCTTCGCGATCGGCCTGGACAGCGCCCTCGCGCGCGGGGGGAGCGCACGGACCTCGGACCGCGTGGCCCAGGAGCTCCGACGCGCGAGTCACCTGGAGAGGGCGCTCCTGGAGAGAGAGGAGCGCTTTCGGGCGATCTTCGACGGGGCCCTCCAGTTCATCGGCCTGCTCTCGCCGGAGGGCATCGTCCTGGAGAACAACCGCGCCGCTCTCGAGTTCTGCAGGGCCACGGAGGCAGAGACGCTCGGCCGTCCGTTCTGGGAGCTGACGGGGTGGAGCCCGGAGCACAGGGAGCGCGTCCGCGCCGCCGTCGCCGAGGCCGCGGCGGGCCGGCTCGTGCGAGACGAGATCTGCGTGAACGGAGCGACCGGGCGGCGCTTCATCGATTTCTCCATCAAGCCCATCACCGACGACCGTGGCAGGGTCGTGATGCTCCTCCCCGAGGGGCACGACATCACCGAGCGCAGGCAGATGGAGCAGTCGCTCCGCGAGAGCGAGGAGGACTTCCGGCTCACCTTCGAGAACGCGCCCATCGGCATGGCCATCGTCGGGCTCGGCGGGGGGTTCATCCGCGTCAACCACGTCTACTGCGAGATCGTGGGCTACGCGGCCGACGAGCTCTCGCGGCTCCGCTTCCAGGACATCACCCACCCCGACGACGTGGACACCGACGTGGGCCTGGTCGAGCGGCTGCGCAGCGGTGAGATCCCGCGCTATCAGCTCGCCAAGCGATACATCCACAAGAACGGCACGACCATCCACGTCGTCCTCCATACGTCCGTGGTGCGCGACGAGAAGGGCGAGCCCCTCCACTACATCGCCCAGGTGGAGGACGTGACGGCGCGCAAGCAGGCCGAGGAGGAGCGGGAGCGCCTGCTCGCGCAGCTGGACGCCGAGCGGAGGACGCTGCGAACCGTCTTCGACAGCGCGCCCGTCCCGCTCCTGCTCGTCGATCGGAGCGGCGCAGAGCGGCTGATCGCCAACCCGCACGCGCGAGATCTCACCGGGGGCGCGGAGGAGCGGGAGCAGTGCGTCGGTCGCGTGCGGCGCCCGGACGGCACCGCCCTCCTGCTGGACGAGCTGCCGTCGAGCCGGGCGATGCGCGGCGAGACGATCCTCGGCGAAGAGCTCCTCGTGGCCAAGGCGGACGGCTCGTCCGGAACCTTCCTCATCGCCGCCGCGCCGATCCACGACAGCGCGGGGGAGATCACGGGCGCCATCGTCGCCGGCGAGGACATCAGCGCGTTGAAGGAGCTCGCGCGCATGCGCGAGGAGTGGACCAGCATCATCGCTCATGATCTGCGTCAGCCGATCACCACGATCCTCCTCAAGGCCTCTCGGCTCGCGACGGAGCCGCAGTGGAGCGACAGGGCGCAGCACATCCGGGCCAGCGCGATGCAGCTCAACCGGATGATCGACGATCTGCTCGACGTCTCCCGCCTCGAGTCGCATCGGCTGGATCTCAGGCATGCCGAGGTCGATCTGCCAGCGCTCATCCGCGCGACGGTGGAGCGGACGGCCGACGCGACGAGGGGACACCGGGTCGACGTCGAGGTGCAGGACGGGGTCCCGCCGCTCCTGGCCGATCCCGGGCGCCTGGAGCAGGTGCTCACCAACCTGCTGTCCAACGCGGCCAAGTACGGCGCGCCCGGGACGCCGATCAGGATCGCGGTGGAACGGCGGAGCGGCGAGGTGTCCGTGGCGGTCGAGAACGAGGGGAAGGGCATCGCGCCGGACGATGTGTCGAGGCTCTTCACCCGCTATTACCGGACGCGCGAGGCGAAGGCAGGAGGCGCCGCCGGACTCGGCCTCGGGCTCTACATCGTGCGGGGGCTCGTCGAGGCCCACGGGGGGCGGATCTGGGCGGAGAACGCGCCCGGGAAGACGACCTTCCAGTTCACGCTGCCGCTGCCCTAGCGACGAAGCGCGGACCTGACGCTCCGCCGTGCCGCTCGAGACAGCCGTCAGGAGAGATCGCGACTCGAGACAGCCGCGCCTCGCTGACACACGTCTCCTCTCGCCGGGCGGGCGCACATCACATCTCCTCGAGCTCCTTGCCCTTCGTCTCGGGGATGAAGGCGACGACGAACACCAGCGAGGCCGCCGCGGCGGCGGTGTAGAGCCCGTAGGCGATGCCCAGGCCGGCCGCCTTGAGCGCGGGGAAGGTCGCGCTCACGAGGAAGTTCGCCACCCATTGCGCGGCGGCCGCGATCGAGAGGGCGAGGGCGCGGATGCGGTTCTCGAACATCTCGCCGAGCAGCACCCAGGTCACCGGCCCCCAGGACGCCCCGAAGCAGAAGACATACAGGTTGGCGGCGAGCAGCGCGGCGGGGCCGGCGGCGCCCGTCAGGACGGGGTTGCCCGCGGCGTCCTCGCCCGCGGCGCCGAACACGGCCGCCATGGCGCCGAGCGTGAGCGTCATGCCGATGGATCCCGCGATGAGCAGCGGCCTGCGCCCGACGCGGTCGACGGTCGCGATGGCGACGAGCGTGGTCACGATGTTCGTGACGCCGGTGATGACCGTGATGGCGAGCGAGCTTCGCTCCGAGAACCCGACCGCCTGCCAGAGGACGCTCGAGTAATAGAAGATGACGTTGATGCCCACGAGCTGCTGGAACGCCGAGAGGCCGATGCCGATCCAGACGATGCGGAGCAGCCCAGCGCGCCCCCGCAGATCCGCGAGCCTGGGCCGGCGCTCGGACGAGAGCGTCCTCTGGATCTCGACGAGCTTCGCCTTCGCGGACGCGCCGAGGAGGCCACGGAGCACGGCGAGCGCCTCGTCCACACGCCCCCTCGCCACGAGGTGGCGCGGGGACTCCGGGATCAGCAGCGCGCCGAGCCCGTAGAGGAGCGCGGGTGGGATGGCGCTCCAGAACATCCATCGCCAGGCCTGCGCCCCGAGCCAGAACGGGCTCGTCGCCGAGCCCGCGGACGTCGCGATGGCGTAATCGCCGATCAGGGCGGCGAAGATGCCGAGCACGATCGCGAGCTGCTGGAGCGATCCGAGGCGGCCGCGCAGGTGGGCCGGCGCGATCTCCGCGATGTAGGCGGGAGCGACGACGCTGGCCGCGCCGATGGCGATGCCGCCGAGCACCCTCCACGCGCTGAAGTCCCAGGGCGAGATCGCCGCCCCCGAGCCCGCCGCGCTGACGACGAACAGCAGGGAGGTCGCGATCATCGTCCGCGTCCGGCCGTAACGGTCGGCCAGCCTGCCCGCGAGCACCGCGCCGGCAGCCGCGCCGAGCAGCGCCGAGGACACGGACAGGCCGACGGTCCCCGGGTGCGCTGTGAATACCCTCTCCAGCGCGCCGACGGCGCCGTTGATCACGGCGGTGTCGAACCCGAACAGGAAGCCGCCCAGCGCGGCGACGGACGCGATCAGGGCGATCCGTACCGTCGAGAGGGGCTCTTCACCGCGTTCATCCCCCTGCCGCGCCGCGGGCTCTGCCATGCCCCCCGGTGAACCACGAACCGTGCCGCCGGCCGCCCCGGCGCGTCGATGAGCACGGGCATGACCAGCTACGGCGCCGCCGCCGGCGCCGCCACCATCGCTTCGAGGCGGCCGAGCACCACCTCGAGCCGCTCGATCGTGGCCTTCAGGTCCGCCCGGTACGCTCGATCGTCGGTGTGGACCAGCTCGTCCCGCATCCCCACGAGCCGGGTCGAGAGGGCCGTCCTTGTGTCATCCGCTTCGCGCTCGCTGAGCTCGAGATGCAGCATGCTCCTATCTCCTCCTGACGCTGGGCATGTCCCTCGGACGAGCGTCCGTTCACGGGCGCTCCACGCGGCTGTTCGGGCCGCCGGCCGGCGCCGCTCGCCTGCTCGCTCGCCTGGCGTTCGCTGCTGCTCCTTTCGACAGCGCATGAGGTCTGCGCTGGCCGAGGACCGCGAGGGAACATGGTGACGCGACGCCTCGCTGTCATCGGCCGCGGCGACGAGCAGCGCTCCGGCCCGTTCGACACGCGGCGAGAGACCGATGAGCCCGTGGACCCGGATCGCCGCGACGACCTGCAGCGGGGCGCAGAACATGCAAGCCAGAGGTGTGTAGCCGCGGCGAGGCCACGCCTCACGATGGGGGAATCATGCAGACGCTAGGACCCGAGGAACGTGAACGGTTTACACAGCAGGAGAGCCCGATCGCGCCGATATCGGGCGCGCGGCGCAGGCCGGAGGAGGAGAGGGAGGCGCCGCGGATCGTGCTCGGCGGCTCGCTCGCCGAGGTGGTGTGCGGCGCGGGGGCGATCGTCCTCGCCATCCTTGGACTGACCGGGGTCATGCCGCGAGAGCTCACCTCGATCGCCACGATCGTCTTCGGCGCCGCGCTGATCGCGCACGGCGGCGCGATCGCGTCGCGCTTCGGCGCCTTGACACGGACCACGGCCCCGGTCGAGTGGGACACGCGCGCCGAGCTCGGCGGCGGCATGGGCGCGGAGCTCGTCGGCGGCGCGGCGGGCATCGTGCTCGGCATCCTGGCGCTCCTCGGGCTCGCCCCCGGGACGCTGACGTCGGTCGCGGTGATCGTTTTTGGCGGCACGCTGCTGCTCAGCGGCGGTGCGACGGCGGACCTCGGCGCGCTCGACGCGCGCGGCGCGCACATGCACCTCGCCCACGTCGCTCGTCAGGCGGCGATGGCCGCCGCCGGCTTGCAGTCGCTCGTCGGCGCCGGAACGGTCGTGCTCGGCATCCTGGCGCTGGTCGGCATCTATCCCATGGTGCTCACGCTCGTCGCCCTGCTCGCGCTGGGGGCGGCGATCGTCACGAGCGGATCGGCCGTCTCCGGCCGCGCGGCCGCGGCGCTTCGGCGCTGAGCCGGGGCGACGCTCGCCGCACGAGGCGGCTCACCCCACCACGCGCTGGGCGACGTCCTCGAGGTCCGATGCGATGCGCGCGGCGGATGGCTGTTCATGGGAACCCCCGATGAAGCATGTCGTGGGCTGGGTCAGCTCCCTGTTGCTCCTCGTGACCTTCGGGTCACAGACCTACAGGGAGTGGAAGGGCGAGAAGGATAAATCGGAGAAGTATACCCTGGTCTTCTTCATCGCCGCGATCGCCGGGACGGCCGGAAACCTCGTCTACAGCCTGCTCGTGAAAAACTGGGTGTTCACCGCCCTGAACGCCGCGCTGGTGGTCAACAACGCCGCTGGGCTCTCGATCTCCCTCCGACACCGGAAGCAGGCGCGGCAGGCGGGGGCGACCTAGCGCTGCTGTGCGACGCGCCGGCGAGGAACGGTGGTTGCAGCGCGGGAGACATGGAACCACCCACTGCAATCCGATTCGATGAGGAGAGGGTCACCCGTCCCCTCAGCGAGCGAGGTCACGTCGGCGCCGGCGCAGGTTCCGCGGCGCCCGCGGGCTTGGCCGAGCAGATCGAGCACAGCAAGCAGCGGCTCGCGAACGACCTGGTCGCGGCGAGGGCGAGGCTCCGCGGCGCCAAGCGCGAGGCAGAGCACACGGCCTGGCGCGTCGCCGTCGTCGCGGCGGCCGTGCTCGCCCTGGGCGGTGTCGCGGCGGTGGCGGTGAGCTCACGCCGCAAACGCCGGCGCGTGTGGTGGTGACGCCGTGCCTCGCAGAGGAGGCTGCGAGCGGCCCCTCCACGGGCGCGTCATGGCCCTGCGCGCCTTGGGAATGACCTGGCCTCGACATAGATGTGCTTCACATCGGGTCGCTGGCTCCGTATCCGCGCCTCGATCCGCTCGATCGCCTCCGCCACCCCGGAGGCCGTCAGCGCGGGGTCGAACTCGATGCACAGCACGACCAGGACGTCGTGCGGACCGAAGTGCATCGTCATCGGTCGCCCCACCTCCGCCACGCCAGGATCCGCCTTGGCGAGCGCGCGGATCGCGGCAAGGAGATCCTTGTCCGCGCTCTCCCCCACGAGGAGCCCGCGGCTTTGCTGCGCGAGGAAGATCGCGACCGCCGCGAGCACGAGGCCGATGCCGATCGACGCCGCACCGTCGAAGTAGGGGTTTCCCAGGCGGTGCCCGAGCCAGACGCCGAGGAAGGCGATGGCGAGCCCGGCGAGCGCCGCGGAGTCCTCCAGGACGATGGTGAACGTCGTCGGGTCCTTGCTGGATCGCATCGCCGCGAGGTAGCCCTGCCCGTCCTTCTTCTTGAACTCATGGACCGAGATGGCGAGCGACGTTCCCTCGAACATGGCCGCTGCGCCGAGGACAACGTAGTTCCACGTCGGATCCTCGATCGGGCGCGGGCGCGAGAGGTGCAAGATCCCTTCGTAGATCGAGACGCCGCCGCCCGCGGCGAAGATCATGAGGGCGACGATCAGCGTCCAGAAGTAAAGCTCCTTGCCGTGGCCGAACGGATGATCGGCGTCGGCCGGGCGGGCGCTCCGGCGCTTGCCGAGCAGGAGGAGGAGCCCGTCCGCGGTGTCGACGAGAGAGTGCACCCCCTCGGAGAGCATCGCCGAGCTGCCGGTCACCGCGGCGGCGATGAACTTGACCGCTGCGATTGCCACGTTGGCGCCGATGGCGCCATAGATGGCGATGGCGAGCCTCGGCTCTCCCCTCATGCGGCGCCGATCCTTCCAGCGGTGTGCAGGTCGCGCCAGGCGCCCTCCTATCGTGACGTCGTGAAGGTAGAGCGCTGCCGGCGCGGCGGCCGCACGGGCGCGACCGTCGCTGGAGGAGCGTGCAGGCTTGATGTAGAAGGCCGTCGGGGCAGGGGGCTGCGGCCGCTGGCTACCCGACCGATGCCGGCCCGATGACGACGGCAGACGATGGGGATCGGGGGCTGCTCTGCTTCTCGACGGTGATGAGCAGCTCGAAGTCGGCATGCGGTACGCTCATCTGGGCCAGCTTGCCTCTTCGGCTGTTAGCATTGTAGTCGAGCACTCCGACCCGTTTCCACGGGGACTCGGGGCTCGGGCGCTGCCAGACGACGAAGTGGCTGCTGCCGGCCTCGATCCGCTCGGGCGGCGGGAGGTGAACGACGTCCACCAGCAGCCGTGTGGTCGCGGCGTCGGAGTCGATGTCGGCGGTGATGTGCGCATCGGCGCCGGGCGCGAGCCGCGTGCCCTGAATGGTCTGCTCGCTCGGGCCGCCACAGCCCGCGAGCGCCATGCTCGCGAGAAGACCGAGCGTGAGCCCTGGCCGGCCGCCGATCCGCCGTCCCATGTCAACGTGCTTCATATCGCCACCTCGATCGCCTCTCTGCTTCCCGGCGGCCCCGCTGTCCTCGTCGGGCGTCGCGTCCGGGCTGGCCGGTGTCACAGCCTCTCGGCCGCATCGTGATAATTCGAGCAAGCGTCGTGCCGAGGTGGGATGTGCATCGGCGGGTGGCGGAGAGACGAGCACATCCACGGCCGCGCGATCGCGCTGCTCCAGGAGGATGTCCGGCGGCCCGGACGCGCGGCACGAGGGCGCCGGAGGTCGCTCGGCGCGCGCACAGCTGATATAGCTCCGCCCAGGACATCGCAATGAGTGCCACCATGACGGCTCAGCCTCCCATCGTCTTCATCACCGGCGCCTCCTCCGGCTTCGGCGCCGCCATCGCCCGACGCTTCGCCGGCCTGGGCGCGCGCCTGGTCCTCGCCGCCCGCCGCTACGAGCGCCTGGAGGCGCTCGCCGCGGAGCTCTCGGACAGCCGCATCGCCGGCCCGGCTGGCGCGCGCGCGCCGGCGATCCACCTGATCCGGCTGGACGTCCGCGACCGCGGCGCGGTCGACAAGGCCATCGCCGAGCTCCCGCCCGAGTTCTCCGAGGTGACCGTGCTGGTCAACAACGCAGGCGGCGCGCTCGGGCTGTCGCCGGCGCACGAGGCCGATCTGAACGACTGGGAGGAGATGATCGACACCAACGTCAAAGGCTTGCTTTACTGCACCCGGGCGCTGCTGCCCGGCATGGTGGCGCGCGACCGCGGGCACATCATCAACATCGGCTCGGTCGCCGCGGAGACGCCGTACCCCGGGAGCAACGTCTACGGCGCGTGCAAGGCGTTCGTCGCGCAGTTCTCGCTGAACCTGCGCTCCGACATCCTCGGCAGTCGGGTGCGCGTCACAGACATCGAGCCCGGCATGGCGGAGACGGAGTTCTCGGTGGTGCGCTTCAAGGGAGACCAGGAGAAGGCCGCCGCCGTGTACCGCGGCGTGAAGCCGCTCTCGGCCGAGGACATCGCCGAGTCCGTCGTGTGGTGCGCGATGCTCCCGGAGCACGTCAACGTGAACCGGCTGGAGCTGATGCCCGTGATGCAGGCGTTCGCCGGCTTCGCCGTCAAGAGGAGCTGAGGCGCGCGGCGCACAGGCTCACGCCGGCTCGATCCACGCACGCGCCTGGCCAGGCTCGCCGCTGTCGCCACCCGGTAGCCACTCGCCGTAACCCTGTTTGCGAGCTGAGCGGGGCTGACCCTGCGCAAGCGCGAGGCAGCGCCGCGGCAAGGGCGGCCCGGCTGCTGGGCGCGCCGGAGCTCGCGACCTGACCTTCATCGGGCCACGAGCCCCGGGCACTGCGTCTGCGTCCGGCGCGTCGAGCGGGCCTTGCTCGCGATCCCGGGCGTCAGCGACGCGAAGGTCAACCTTGTGACCCGCACGACCACAGTCACGTTCGACCCGTCGGCCGCATCCACGGCGGGTCATCGTTCTGCCCGAGCTGAAGGCAGGGGAGCTCAAATTCGAGTGCGGCATGGGGATGATCAAGGGCACCATCGCCGTCGCGCCGAGGAAGTGACCATCGGACGGAAGCGGCCCCTGGCTCACGGCGAGCGAGCCCTCCAGCGGGCGCGGGCCGCGTGCTCGCACCAGCGCACCGGCTGCGAACGGCGACTGCCTGGTCGCTCGGATAGATGAATGTGACCATGCAGGGCACACCGATCCCATCGCCCCCTCTCGAATCCCATCCGCCCAAACCTGTTCCAAGCAGCGCTCTGTGAGCAGCCTAGACGCATGGGCGCGCAGGATGGCACGAACACATCCGCGATATCAGATGCTTGTTCAGCCTTCTTCCGAGCCGCGTATGCGGAGCGCTCTGACATGACGAACCCGGTCGCTTCAGCAAGTCTGTCGCCTCGCCGGCCGGCCGCATGTCAGGCGAGCGCGCACGAGACGAGCCCACGAGGCACCGAGAAGCATCGTTGAATGAGGGGGGGACACATGGCACACCAGGGATTCACTCTGAGCACCGCTTTCGTGAACACGGCCAGCGAGACCCAGAGCTGCGAGTCGATCTGCGTCCAGACGATCCAGCACTGCCTCCAGATGGGAGGCTCGCACGCGGAGGCTTCCCACATCCAGCTCCTGCAGGATTGCGCCAAGATCTGCGAGACGACCGCGACGTTCCTGATGCGCGGCTCGCCGCAACACAACCAGGTCACGGCCGCGTGCGCGAGCATCTGCGAGCTCTGCGCCCAGAGCTGTGACAAGTTCACGGGTGACGCGCAGATGAAGGCCTGCGCCGACGAGTGCCGCCGCTGCGCCGCCGCGTGCAAGCAGGTCGCGCAGCTGCGGCCGGGCGGGGCAGCCGGCGCGGGACACCACAGCGTTCCCTGAGACCGACCAGGGCGCCGCGCGGGGCGGCGCTGAACGGAGCGACCTTGCGCAGCGCTGTCAACCCTGCGCGGCTTCCTCCGCCGCGGCCAGCGCTGGAGCCACAGCAGGCGGCGCCGCGGGCGTGGCCCGGCGGAGCTCGAGGCTCCTCCACACCACGTACATCGCGGGGATCACCAAGAGCGTCAGCAGCGTGAGCGAGACCAGGCCTCCCCACATGGGCGCGGCGATGCGCTTGGCCACGTCGGACCCGACGCCATCGTCGAGCAGCACGGGGAGCAGACCGAACACGTTGGTGAGCACCGTCATCAGGAGCGGGCGGACGCGCTTCGCGCCCGCCTCCAGCGAGACCTGGATGAGGTCGTCGACGCTTGCCAGCGTGCCGGCTTCACGCCCCCTGGTCCAGGCCTCGTCGAGGTAGACGATCATGACGCTCGCGGTCTCGGCGGCGACGCCGAGGAGCGCGATCATCCCGACCCACACGGCGATCGACGTGTTGAAGCCAGCGGCGTAGAGCGTCCAGATCGCGCCCACCGCGGCGAACGGCACGCCGGTCATCACGAGGAGCGTCTGCGCTGCGCCGTTGAAGTTCAGATAAAGGATCACGAAGACGATGCCGATCGTGAGCGGCAGGATGTACGCGAGGCGCTCTCGCACGCGCTCGAGCAGCTCGTACTGGCCGGTCCACTTGAGATAGTACCCCGCGGGGAGCTCGACATCTCGCGCGACGGCTACCTTTGCCGACTCCACGTAACCGCCGATGTCGCTCGTGGAGGTGTCGATGTAGATCCAGCCTGTGAGCGAGCCCATCTCGCTCTTGATCATCGGCGGCCCCATGACCGTATCGATCCTGGCGAGCTGCCCGAGCGGGACGAACGCCGCGCGCGCCGGCCCCTCTGCCTGGCCCCTCGCCACGGCGGCGCCCCCGCCCATCGCGCTCCCGCCCATCGAGCCGCCCCCGCCGGCAGCGAGGCCCGCAATCTCGGCCGGCGAGGGTGCGCCTCTCATCGCGTCGCCGCCCATGGAGCTCGCAGCCATCCCTCCTCCGGAGCTCATGGCCGCCGCGCCCCCCATCGGCGCCGGGGCGCTCCCGACCGGCAGTGGGCGCGGCGACAGCGGGGTGACCGGGACCGGCACATCGCGCAGCGCCTCGATGTTGTCCCGGAGCTCCCTCGGATAACGCACGCTCACCCGGTAGCGCTCGCGCCCTTCGAACGTGGTGTCGACATCCATCCCGCCGATCGTGCTCTCCACCACGTCGAGCACGTCGCGCACGCTGAGGCCGTACCGGGCGATGGCTTGTCGGTCGGGCGTGATGTCGAGAAAGAAGCCGCCGAGCTCGCGTTCCGCGTAGACGCTCCGCGTTCCGGGCACGTCCCTGAGCACGCGCTCCAGGTCGTCGTCGATCCTGCTGATGACCTCGAGGTCCGGCCCGAAGACCTTGACCCCGATCGGCGTCCGGATCCCCGTCGCGAGCATGTCGATCCGCGCCTTGATGGGCATCGTCCACGCGCCCTGCACGCCCGGGGTCGCCGTCTTCTGCTCGAGCTCGGCCACGAGCTTCTCCTGGGTCAAACCCGGCCGCCACGCGTTCTTGGGCTTGAGCCGCACGACGGTCTCGAACATCGAGAGCGGGGCCGGATCGAGCGCGGTCTCGGCGCGGCCCGCCTTGCCGAACACGCGCTCGACCTCGGGCACAGTCCGGATCTGCGCGTCCTGCCAGGCCAGGAGACGCCGGGCCTCGGCGATCGGGATGCCCGGCACCGTGACCGGCATGAAGAGCAGGTCGCCCTCCTCGAGCGGCGGCATGAACTCCGATCCCAGGCGCGACATCGGGTAGACCGTGGCGCCCATGAGCCCGACCGCGACCGCGATGACCATCCCACGGCGACGCAGGCACGCCCGCAGCACGGGTCGATAGGCCGCGATGCAGAGGCGGTTGATCGGGTTCCTCTGCTCCGGCGTGATCCGGCCCCGGAGGAACGTCACCATCAACGCAGGTACCAGCGTGACCGCGAAGAGCGACGCGAACGCCATCGAGAAGGTCTTGGCCAGGGCGAGCGGCCGGAAGAGCCGGCCTTCCTCGCCCTCGAGGGTGAAGACCGGCAAAAAGGCGATGGTGAGCACGAGCAGCGCCCCGAACATCGAGGGCCCGAGCTCGCGCGCGGCGCCGATGACGATCTCCGCGCGCGGGATCTTGCGCCCTTCCCGCTCCGCCGCCTCGATCTTCCGGTGCGCGTTCTCGACCAGCACGCAGGCGGAGTCGACCATGTCGCCCAGCGCCAGGATGATCCCGGCGAGCGACATGATGTTGATCGATAGATCCAGCACATAAAAAGCGATGAACGTCGCGGCCGTCGCGACCGGGAGCGCGATGGCGGCCACCAGGGCGGAGCGCAGATGGAAGAGGAAGACGAAGATGACCAGGATGACCACACCCAGGATCTGGACCAGGTTGGTCGAGAGCGTCTTCACCGAGCCGACGATGAGCTCGCTCCGGTCGTAGACGGGCACGATCTTCACGCCGGCCGGCAGCGAGCCCCTCACCTCCTCGAGCTTGCTCTTGACCCGATCGATGACGTGGAGCGCGTTCTCCCCGTGGCGCATCACCACGATGCCGCCCACGACCTCACCGCGCCCGTCGAGCTCGGCCACGCCGCGGCGGAGGTTGCCGCCCACGGTCACGTCGGCCACGTCGCGGACGCGGATCGGCGTGCCGCGCGTGTCGGTCGCGACCACCGCGTCATCGAGATCCTCCCTGGCGCGCACGTAGCCCCGGCCGCGGAGCACATACTCGTGCTGCGCCATCTCGATGACGCGCCCGCCCACCTCGGTGTTGGCCCCGCGGACGGCCGCGGCGACCTGCCCCACGGACACGCCCCTCGCCTTCATCCGCGCCGGGTCGACCTGGATCTGGTACTCCTTCTCGAAGCCGCCCACGCTCGCGACCTCGGCGACCCCTTCCAGGCCCTGGAGCCAGTAGCGAAGGTGCCAGTCCTGGAACGAGCGCAGCTCCTGCAGGTTGTGCGTCCCGCTCTCGTCGACGAGGGCATACTGGTAGACCCATCCCACGCTGGTCGCGTCCGGGCCGATCTGAGGCGTAACGCCCTCGGGCAGGCTGTCCTTCACCTTGGCGAGCTGCTCGACGACGCGGGATCGTGCCCAGTAGATGTCCGTCCCGTCCTTGAAGACGACATAGACGAAGCTCATCCCGAACATCGTGAAGCCGCGGACGGTCTTGACGCTGGGCGCGCCCAGGAAGGACGTGACGACGGGATAGGTGACCTGATCCTCGATGAGGGTCGGGCTGCGGCCCATCCACTCGGTCGCCACGATGACCTGGGTGTCAGAGAGATCCGGCAGCGCGTCAAGCTGGGTGCGCCGTGCGCTGAACAGCCCGAACAGGGTGAGCGCCGCGGCGACGAGGAAGATGAAAAATCGCTTCCGCGCGGAGAAGTCGATGAGGCGCGCGATGGCGCCGGTCGGCGCCGCCTCCGCGTCCTCCGGGCGCGGCTGCTCAGTGGACATGGCCGCCCTTCGGAGCGCTCGAGGCCTGGAGCCGGCTCTCGGAGTCGAGGAGGAACTGCGCCCCTGTCGCCACCCGCTCTCCCGCGGAGAGGCCTGCGTCGACCCGGTAGCGATCGCCGATCAGCGGGCCGAGCTTCACCTCGCGCGGTTCCGCCCGATCCCCCTGAACGACGAAGGCGATGGCGCGCGTGCCGGTCCGGATCACCGCGCTCTCTGGGACAGAGAGTCCCTCGCCGAGCGCCAGATCCATGTTCACGGAGACGAACGCGCCTGGCCGGAGCGAGCCGTCGCTGTTGTCGAGCTCGAACCGGATCTTCATCGTGCGCGTCGCCTCGTCCACCGTCGGCGGGACGAACGCGACCGGCGCATGGAGCGCCCCTTCGCGCCCCTCCACGCTGAGGTGCGCGTGATCCCCGGCGCGAACATACGGCACATCGCGCTCGTACACGTCGGCCAGCACCCAGACGCGGGACAGGTCCGAGATGGTGTAGAGCTCCAGCGAGGGCTCCACGAACATGCCGTCCACGGCCTGCTTCGCAACGACGACCCCGGCGCGGGGCGCGGTGAGGGCGAAGGTGCGCTGAGGCTGCCGGGTCGCCTCGAGCCGCGCGATCTCCGCCTTCGGCACGTCCCAGAGCGAGAGGCGCCGACGCGCGGCGCCGAGGAGCTGCTCCTGCGCGCGCCGCTCCGCGGCCCCGAACTCTCCCGCAGGCGTGGGACCTCCCGCGGCGCGCTCGAGCAGCGCGACGAACTCCAGCTCCGCCGCGAAGACCTCCTGGCTGTAGAGCGAGCAGAGCACCTGCCCGGCCGAGACCTTGCGGCCGACGAAGTCGACGGCGACGCGCTCGATGAAGCCCCGGACCTTCGCGTGCACGTGCGCCGAGCGCGTCTCGTCCAGCGCGACGACGCCCACCGTGCGCAGAGGCCTCTTGAGCTCCCGCGCCTCGACCGAGGCCGTGCTGAGCGAGAGGCCGCCGAGGCGCGCCGGATCCAGCGCGACCGGGGCGTAGCCCGCCGGAGTCATCGGCGTGCCCGGCCCCTCCTTGGCGCGGCCTTCGGCGGGCTCGGCCCCCTGCTGCGCCCCATGACCAGCGTGGGCGTCGCCTCCGGCGGGCTCGGCCCCCTGTGCCCTGTGACCAGCGTGGGGATCGATCGGCGCCGGTGCCGGCGCGGGGGTCGAGGCCGCGTGCGCGGCGTGGCCGTCATCGGTTGCGGGCGACGGAGCCTTGCAGCCGAGTAGCGCCACCGAGGCAGCGAGCAAGAGGGAATGAGTCCGCTTCATTGTCCATCTCCACCGAGCGGCTCGCCCACGGCCCGCTCGAGCTCTGCAAGGGCGATCTCGCGGCGCACCATCGCCTCGGCGACGGCGAGCTCCGCGCTCTGGAGGGCGCGCCGCGCGTCGAGCACAGCGACGAGATCCGCCGCCGCCGTGCCGTAGCCCGCGATCGCGGCCTCGAAGCTCTCGCGCGCCTTCGGCAGCGCCACCGCGCGCAGGAGATCCATCTGCCGGGTCGCGGCCTGCGCCCGGTGCCAGGCGCCGGCGACCTCGGACGCGATCATCGCGCGCATCTCCGCCTGGTCCTCCGCGGCGCCCTCCGCGCGCGCGTCGAAGGCGCGGGCGAGGTGTCCCTGCTTGGCGACGCCGAAGAGCGGGATCGTGGCCCCGATCATCGCGCCGAACGACGGCGCAGCGCCGATGTTCTGGTTGAGCCACACGCCGGTCATGAGGTCCGGATACGGCTCCTTGCGCGCCACCGCCGCCATCGCCTGCGCCTCGGCGCGCATCGCCGCCATCCCCTTGAGCTCGGGCCGCGCCGCACCGGCCCGTCCGGCGAGCGCCGCGAGCCCGCCCGAGGGCATCGGGGAGTGCGCTTCGCTCGGATCGGCGATCGCCGTGTCGACAGGCCGGTTCCTGAGCGCGTTCAGCATGGCCACCATGGCGGCGCGCTCGCCCTCCAGGTTGACGAGCTCCACGTCGATCGCCGCGACCTCCACCTGCGCGCGCGCCACGTCGTGGTGGCCGGTCTGGCCCGCGGCGTAACGCCCGAGCGCCGCGCCCGCGATCTGGACCGCGAGGCCGCGCCCGGCGCGGGTCACCTCACGGCGCTTCGCGTTGAGGAGAAGCATGAAATAGGCGCGCTTCGCCTCGAGACGCAGGTCGAGCCGGCGGACCGCGAGCTCCGCCGCGGCGCTCTTCTCCTGCTGCTCCACCGGCCGGCGCATCAGCTCGAGCTTCCCGGGCCAGGGGACCATCTGCGAGAGCTCGTACCGGATCATGGGCATCTCCGCGCCCATCGGGACGCGATCGACCATCACGCTGGCCGCGGGATCGGGCCACGCGCCCGCCGCCGCGGCCTCGTCCTGGAACGCGCGCCGGCGCAGCGTGCCCGCGCGCAGCGAGGGGCTGCGGGCGAGGACGTCGGCGACGATCGCGGCGAGCCCGGCATCCTCGGCCTGCGCGGCCTGCGCGGCCTGCGCGTCGCCAAGCGACGCCAGCGCGAGCACGGCGGCGAACAGTCGCGACTTCATGCCGGAGGCGACAGCACAGGGTGTGCCGCATGGCCTTCGCCGGTCCTCGCCGGTGCCCCTCGTGGGGGAGGCGCAGGGCTTGCGCGATGCGCGCGAGGTGCGCGCCTTATCCGGCGGTGACCCTCGGGCTCCGTGGGCGGCTGTGACCATCTCGGTCACGTTGCCCACCCTGATGTGGCCGTATCTGCTTCCCCTCGTCGAGGCTCGCCTCGGCCCGGCGTTACCGCTGCTCTGTCGAGAGCGCCGCCGGCGCGGCTGCTACTCTTCCGGGTACCACGCCGCGCGCCACGCCTTCATCTGGTCGATCTCCCGCTGCTGCGCCTCGATGATGCCGGAGGCGAGCGTCTTGATCTCGGCGTGCTCGGCCTTCTGCAGGGCCACCTCGGCGGCGTCGATCGCCATCTCGTGGTGCGGGATCATTGCGTCGATGAACGCCCTGTCGAACGGCTCCGCCGTCTTCAACTCCTCGTTGGCCTGCACCATGTCCATCATCGCGTCGTGCTCCATGCCAGGGAGCATGGGCATCTCGTCCACGGGCGGCGTCTCTGCGCTCCCGTACCACTGCTCGCGCCAGCTCTTCAGCTGACTGACTTCCTGGTTCTGGGCCGAGATGATGTCGTCGGCCATCGCCTTCAGCTCCGGGTGCTCGGCGCGCTCCTGAGCGGTCTCGGCCATCATCACGGCGCCCTCGTGGTGAGGCGTCATCATGTCGACGAACTGCCGATCGAACGGCGCCGCGGCCATCTCGCCGCCGCCCGCTGCCTGGTGCTCGCCGTGGCCGTCCGACGAGGACTTGCTGCACGCGCTCACGAGGACAGAGCTTCCAGCGATGAGGAGGACGGCGAGACCGGGGATCGCGCGTTGCCTCCGCCGCTCCGGCGCGCGTTGGCGCAAGGGAGAACCGGCGCGGCGTTCACGGGGAGCGGCGCGCGTCACATCGGACTGGACAGGTCGTTCGTAGGGACTCTGAGCCATGGGATCCTCCGTGGTTGGGGACGCCACCGCTGATCCACCTCTGATGCGAAAGCGGTGCCGCTCGCCCTGCCCTGGAACCAAGGTCTCCGCGAGCGTTCAGCCGCTCGCGGAGCGCGTCGTCACCGGGTCAAGGTGGCCTCACGTGTGGCGTAGATGCTCGTCGAAACAACGGTGTGGCCGCCCGGGTCACATGCGTTCACCCCGGATGGCACCGCCCGCCAGGGCTTTGACGCCCGCGCAGCTGGGCTGCTCGCCATGGGCTGTGCCAGGCCTCTCATGGACGTGGTGGTCCGAGCAGCGCGGACGCGAAGTCCAGGAAGACCCGCACCCTCGGGATGACGTGCCGCGGGCTCTGGTAGAGCGCGTGGATGGGACGCTCGTCCACGGCGAACTCATCGAGCACGGTGACCAGCGCCCCCGACGCGAGCTCGGGCGCGATCATGAAGTCGCCGAGGCGGTGATATGCAGCGACCGCGCCGCGCGGGTGATGCTCCCGAGCTCGGCGACCCGCACGAATGCCTCGATGTTCGCCAGGGAGTCCACGGCGCCGACGCTACCATGCCGCGAGGCGCCCTCGATTCGTGCGCGTCACGCACGAGTCCTGTTCACGGGATGCGATCGACCCGCCCCCGCGCGCCGGGTAATCCCTGCTCATGCCGCGGGCGCCCTTCGACCAGGTGAGGAAAGGCGCCCGCGCGACCTCAAGGCCTCAAGGCGCGGAGTCCTCAGGGCTCGACGTGGATCTCGCCCATCATGCCTCGCTCGGTGTGCTCGAGGATGTGGCAGTGATACATCCACATGCCCGGCTCATCGAAGCGCGTCACGATGCGCACGGTGGACCGCTGCGGCAGGATCACGGTATCCTTGTTGGCGAGCTCCTCGTCGGCCACCGGCACGTCGTCCCTGGCCAGGACCTGGAAGAAGAAGCCGTGCAGGTGGAACGGGTGGTCCATCTCCGCGTCGTTCTTCAGGTCATAGACATGGACCGATCCCTCCTGGACGTCGATCGGCGGCACGTCCGGGAACGCCTTGCCATCGATCGTGAACGTCAGCTTGCCGTCGACATACCCCTCGTCGAACGTGATCGTCGCTTCCGCCGGCCCGCCCGGTAGCCGCTCGATGGCGGGGCCCGTCTCGGGGAGCGTGCGCCCGGACAGCCCGGGCCCCTCGCCGATCCGCACCCTGGCGAGCGGCATCGGCTCGGCCAGTCCGGTGTGGTGCCCGCGCTCGTAGGCTTCGTTCATCAGGGTGAGCTCCGTTCCCGGCTCGCCGTCGGCGATCAACAGCACGTCGTAGCGCTCGCCGGGAGAGACCAGGAGCCTCTCGGTGTCGTACGGCTGCGGGATCAGCCCGCCGTCGGTGCCGATGACGCGGAACGTGTGGCCCGGGAGCGCCAGGTTGAAGAAGCGCCCGTTCGCCACGTTGACGATCCGGAGACGCGTGAGCCCGCCCGGCTGCACGTCGAGCGCTGGCATCACCTCGCCGTTGACGAGCACGACGTTGCCCTCGCGGCCCATCATGATCGTGTCGTCGTCGAGCTCTTCATTGAAGGTCCCATCCTTGTTCAGGAACACGTCCCCGAGCACGGCGATCTTCTCGACATCGGCCTCCGGCTCGTTCGGTCCGCGCACGCGGATCAGGCCGAAGAGACCCTTCTGGATCTGCTCCGGCTCCATCACGTGCGGGTGGAACCAGTAAAACCCCGCGTCCCGCAGCGTGAACTGGTACGTAAACGTCTCGCCTGGCGCGATCGGCTCCTGCACGGCCATCACGCCGTCCATCTCGTTGGGCACCCGGACGCCGTGCCAGTGGATGGTCGTCTCTTCCGGCAGGCTGTTCTTGAAGTGGACGATCAGCGTGTCGCCCACGTTCGCCTCGATCAGCGGCCCGGGGACCGTACCGTTGTAGGCCCAGACCGTGGTGGTCGTGCCCTCCAGGTAGGCCTTCTCTGCCTCCCTGGCCTCGAGATCGACCTCGACGATCCTGGGATCGGGGTTCCTGTCGGGCACGACGGCGGGCTCGCCCCAGGCATCGGGCACGGGCGGCTCCTCTGCCTGCTCGGCGGCGCACCCGGCCGCGAGCAGCGATAGCAATGCGACGCCCGCAAGAGCACGCGAAAGCCGTATCATGGCGCGCTCTCCTCGTCGGTGGGGTTGCCGGACATCTCGTTCGAGTACTCGGAGTAGACCTCGCCCACCTTACAGCGGAGACGGTACGTGTACTCCGTGTCCTCCGTCGCCGCTGAGTCCATGTAGGCCTTCTTCGACCCTGCGACGGTGAAGGCGACGGCGTACTCGTTCGCCGGGTCCTTGCGCTCGGCCTCGATCTGATCGCACTCCGGCTGTGGCACCCACTCGACGTGAAGTACGTCGAGCATCGGCATCACGAACGACAGGACCGGCGCGTCGGGCGCCGTCACCGCAGGCCCGCCGCCGCTCCCGCCGCCTTCTCCAGTGCCGCCGTGTCCCCCCGTGCCGTCCGCCGCTCCCGCGCCGCCACCCCCGCCCGTACCGTGGGCATGAGGGCTTTCCGTCTCCGAGCCTCCGCACGCGGCAAGGGCGATGCTGACGGCGGCGAGGCCGATGAGGCGAGAGTAAGCCATGACTGAGTCTCCTTGTGGGTTCCTGGTGTCCTCTGAATGTAACCCATTTGGTCACAGCGGCGAGGTGCCGCAGGATGCCGCCGCTTGTTCTAGGCACCAGCGGGCCAACCGTGACGCGCGGACACATTTTTTGTCGCCCGCTGCCCCGGCGGCGATGCCCGCTCCGTTCTTCGATCCGTCCGCTCACCGGCGCGGCGCATGGCCGGGCTGGCCACCGAGCCTGTCGCGGTGGTCGTGGTGATCGCGCCCGAGGCAGACGAGCTGAGCCACCGCGCTCGCCTGTAATGCGGCGGAGGCACGCGCGTCGTCCACGCAGGACTGAAAGAAGAACCCTTCATGTGCTACGCGACCGACCGCTGGAACGCCCCCCGGGGTCGGCTTCCACGAGCACCATGGAACGTGAACGAAAGGACACGAGACGATGGCGACGGCATTGCGGCGGTATCCGCTGATCATCGGCGCCACGCTCGCCGCCGGGATCGCGGCGGCGTTGCTTCTCCGGCCCCATCCTCCCTGGCGCGCACCGGAGCGCGGCGCCGCGTCGGCCAGCGCCGTGCCCGCCGGCGGCAGCCCCCTGAGCGCGCAGGTGCGCGAGTTCGAGGGATCTTACCCGGAGGCGGCGTCGCCGACCGGCGTTGTCCGCGACGTCGCGCTCGAGGCCGCCCCGGCTACCCTGCCGCTGCTCGACGGGCAGCCCCTGGACGTCTGGGCCTACAACGTCCAGGTCCCCGGGCCGACAATCCGCGTCCGCCTCGGCGAGCGGCTCCGCGTGACGTTCACGAACCGGCTCGCGCGGCCGACCACCGTGCACTGGCACGGCGTGCGCCTCCCGAACGCGATGGACGGCGTGCCCGGCGTCACGCAGCCGGCCGTGCCGCCGGGAGGGACCTTCGTCTACGAGTTCGTCCCCAAGGACGCCGGAACGTTCTGGTTCCACCCGCATCTGAGGAGCAGCGAGCAGGTCGAACGCGGCCTGTACGGCGTCCTGGTGGTCGAGGACCCGGTGCCCCCGCCCTACTCGCGCGACATCGTCTGGGTGCTCGACGACTGGCGCATCCGAGAGGGCGCGATCGATCCGCAGTTCAACACGCCGCACGACCTCATGCACGACGGTCGCTGGGGCAACGTCATCACCGTCAACGGAAGCATCGACGAGCGCCTCACCGTCCGGCCCGGCGAGCGGATCCGCCTCCGGCTCCTCAACGCGGCGAACGGGCGGGTCTTCGCGCCGGACTTCTCCGGCCTCGACGCGCGGGTCATCTCGGTCGACGGGCTGTACACCGCCAAGCCGCTCGACCCCGCGGGGTTCGAGCTCGCGCCTGGCAACCGGATCGACCTCGACATCACCATCCCGGCGTCCGCGGCGGGCCGTCAGTTCAGCGTCGTCGACCGCTTCACCCGGCGCCCGAACGCGCTCGCCTCGATCGACGTGAGCCAGGGAGCAGCGGTGCGGACCCCCGCCTTCCCCTCGCCGGCAGCAGCCCACGTGGCCCCGTGGCGCGATACAGAGGCGATCGCGCCGCGACTGGAATACCGGCTGGCCGCGAGGAGAGGCGGTGAGTTCGGGATCGAATGGACGCTCAACGGTGCAGCGGCTCGCCATGCTCACGACACGGAGGCGTCGACCGCGGAAGGTGATGGGCACGAAGTCTCGGTGCTGCCGCGCCGGGAGTGGAGCAAGCTCCGGTTCGTCAACGACTCTGGCCGGCTCCACCCGATCCACCTTCACGGGATGTTCTTCAAGGTCCTGAGCCGCAACGGCCGACCCGCGGACGAGCCGTTCTTCCGCGACACCGTGCTGGTCCACGGGCGTGAGACCGTCGACGTCGGCGTGGTCCCTCTCGACGAGGGGCGCTGGATGCTCCATTGCCACATCCTGGAGCACGCCGAGGCCGGCATGATGTCGCTGCTCGACGTGAAGTCGATGTGAACGCGTCGCCAGCCTGAAAATCGACGCGCCGGTTGTCACGCTTCGCGCCGTCGCCGCTAGTACTACAGCCGTACTTGCGGTCCATTTGCGGCTGTAGACGGGCGGACGGGCACGGATTTCTCGACGATTTTGATGTCTACAGCCGCACCTCGGACCAAGTACGGCTGTAGTACTAGAAGGGGCAGGAGGTTCGACGATGATGGACCGGCTTCGGAGATCGTGGACGAGGCAAGCGGGTCTCGCGCGCCTATGCGCGTCTTCGACTCCTGCTAGGAGGGTCCGATGGGGAGTGACTTTGACGCAGCGCGCCGCGCGGCAAGGCGCGCGTACGAGCTCGGGCGATTGCGCAGCTCCGCCCTGCGAGCGGCGATGGTCGCCGCGGTATCTGCCGCGGCCGCAGTGGTCGCCGTCGGCCCCGACGCGCTCGCATGGGTGCCCGTCACCCTGCTCGTCTGGATCTTCATCGAGTGGCGCGGGACATGGCTCCTTCGCGGCGCACGGGGTGGGCTCCTCGCGGGGCTCACGACGCTCGCTCTTCCGCTCTCCATCCTGCGCCCGTGCTGCCGCCTGGACGCGGACATGAGCTCGGGGACGTGCTGCACGATGCCGGGGGCGTGCGTCGTCGTGGGCGCGATGCTCGGTCTGTCGCTGGCCTTGGTTGTGCCGCGCGTGCCAAGCGAGCGCCGCGCCACGACAGCCATCGGTATGGTGCTCGGCGTGGGCTCGGTCGCCGCGCTTCGATGCGGTGCGCTGCTGTTCGGTGAGGCGGCCGGGCTGATCGGCGGGCTCGTGGCAGGTGTCGTTGCGGCTAACCTGGCGCGTGCATGGATGGATCGGGGTGAGCTCGGGGCCCACAGCTAGTTCCACGCGTCAGGAATCCCGCCAGAAACACCGGTCGATAACGAACGATCGCCAGAAACACTATTGGCTACCATAGCTTCCGCCTGTTTCGCGGCGAAGGGTGGCTCCGGTGTGGCCCAACGGGGCGCCCTGCGCCGCCGCGTCGCCCGCGGTGAAGGGCCCGCGGCATCACCGGTCCTACCGTACAGGCACGCTGCATGCGCTGGTTGACATAAAACACCTACGCGATCCACTCCCCTCCCGTGGTGCCTGGACGTGCTCCTCGGCGCGGTTGCGCCTCACTCCTTCCGCGTCCGTCCGCTCGCCACGGCCTGCTCGTGCGCGAGGACCCGCTGCAGCAGCGCCGTGCTCTCCTCCGCCATCCGCTCCGGTGAGCACGGCATTCCCTTGTGGATCCAGCTCGTCATCAGCCGTACCAGCGCCGCCGCCGCCGCCTCGGAGCGGAGCACGAACAGGGCCCCCTCCTCCAGCGCCAGCCGCGGAGCGTACAGGCGGCAGATGCTGCCCTGAAGGATGTCCTCCAGGGAGCGCGTCAGCACCCGCTCGCTCTTCTCCGCGGACAGGAGCTCGTGCACCAGCTCGTGCATCTCGGCGAGGTGGCGGTAAAACGGCAGGAAGTCGAGCGGACGTCCCGCATCCCGCAGGAACAGCGCTCGCAGGTGCTCGTGTCCGAACAGCAGCAGCTGCTCCTTGTTCTCGTAGTGCGAGTAGAACGTGGACCGCCCGACGTTGGCTCGATCGATGATGTCCTGGATGGACACCTCGTCATAGCCCTTCTCCAGGATCAGCGAGACCAGGGCGTCCGAGAGCAGCTTCCGGGTCTTCTGCACGCGCCGATCCGCGATCTTGCCGGCGGCCGGTGTCCTGTCGCGGCCCCTGCCCCTGTCCTCGTTTCCGGACTTTTTCGCGCTCTTGTTCATTAACGTTCAATCCGCGGCCCGTGTCGCTGGGTGGAAGAGGCGCCCGACCCCAGCATCCATCGCATGCGAGGAACGCTGATCTGGATGATGAGCCGCCTGCTTTACCCGCTGCTGCTTGCGGTGACCTTGTACATCATCTACGCCGCCGTGACGCAGGGCTGGGACCTGAGGCGCGCCCTGTGGGGCTACCTCTTCGGCCTGATCGTCTTGCTCATCACCGTCGAGCGCCTGCTGCCGCTGTCGCCAGACTGGGGCATGACCCGCCAGAGCTTCTGGCGCGACCTCAAGTACCTGCTGGCTTCCGGCGTCACCATCGCGGTGGTGCGGACCGGCTTCGGCACCCTGGCCCTGTGGCTGAGCGAGCGGCATCAGGGCCCGCTCGCCGGTGCCTCCGTGCTCCCCAGCGTGGGAATCTTCCTCGTGGTCTTCGAGCTGCTGCAGTACTGGTTCCATCGCCTCAGCCACGACGGCAACGGAGCCCTGGGGCGCTTCCTGTGGAAGGTCCACCTGGCGCATCACCTTCCGGATCGCGTGTACGTGGTGATGCACGGCGTGTTTCACCCTCTCAACGCGCTCATCTCGGCGGTGCTGATCCAGTCGACCCTGCTGATCTTGGGACTGTCGCCGCAGGCCGTCTTCGCGGCGATGTTGCTCATCGATCTCCAGACGATGGTATCGCACTTCAATGTCGACATCCGCGCCGGATTCCTGAATTACGTGTTCATCGGCACCGAGCTGCACCGCTATCATCACAGCGCCGACGTCGACGAGGCCCGGAACTTCGGGACCGTACTTCCGCTGTGGGATCTGGTCTTCGGGACGTTCCTGTACCGGCCGGACGCGGCCCCGCGCCGCCTGGGCGTCGACCGCTCCGCGGGCTATCCGCCGTCGCAGCAGTTCTGGCAGGTGCTGTCCCTGCCGTTCCGACGCTGACCTATTCGCGCCACCGGCGCCTCGATCAGAGCTCGGTCCGACGCAGCCGGAGGGCGTTGCCGATGACAGACACCGAGCTCAGGCTCATCGCGGCGCTGGCGATCATGGGGCTAAGGAGCAGCCCGAGGACGGGATAGAGAACGCCCGCCGCGACCGGCACGCCGAGCGCGTTGTAGACGAACGCAAAGAACAGGTTCTGTCGGATGTTGCGCATCGTCGCCCGGCTGAGCTTCCGCGCGCGCAGCAGCCCGCGGAGGTCGCCGCGCACGAGCGTGATCCCGGCGCTCTCGATGGCGACGTCGGTCCCGGTGCCCATGGCGACGCCGACGTGCGCCTGGGCGAGCGCGGGCGCATCGTTGATACCGTCGCCCGTCATCGCCACGATGCGGCCCTCGGCCTGGAGGCGCTTCACGACCGCGGCCTTCTGATCGGGCAACACCTCGGCCTCGACGTGCTCGATGCCGAGCTTCCGGGCGACCGCCTCCGCCGTCGTGCGGCTATCGCCGGTGAGCATGATCAGGTGGATGCCCTCCTCGCGGAGGAGACGGACGGCCTCGCCGGTCGAGGCGCGCACCGGGTCGGCCACGCCGACGATGCCGGCCGCCTTGCCATCCACCGCCACGAGCATCGCGGTCTGGCCTTCTTGTCGGCGCTCCTCGGCTCGGCGCGGGAGATCGTCCGGCGGGATACCGAGCTCCTCGAAGAGCTTGAGGTTGCCGAGCGCGACCGAGCGCCCGGCCACCGTGCCCACCACGCCCTTGCCCGTGATCGACCGGAACCCTTCTGCCGGCAGGAGATCGAGCTCCTGCTCGAGGGCCCCGGCGACGATGGCGGTCGCGAGCGGGTGCTCGCTGCCGCGCTCCAGGCTCGCCGCGAGCCTGAGGATCTCGTTCGGCGGGAGGTCGCCCAGCGTCGCCATGGAGGCGAGCTTCGGCTTGCCCTCGGTGAGCGTGCCGGTCTTGTCGACGACAAGGGTGTCGACCTTCTCGAAGGTCTCGAGCGCCTCGGCGTTCTTGATCAGGATACCGGCCGTCGCGCCGCGCCCCGTCCCGACCATGATCGAGATGGGCGTGGCGAGGCCGAGCGCGCACGGGCACGCGATGATGAGCACCGCCACCGCGTTGACGAGCGCGTGGGAGAGCCTGGGCTCCGGCCCGACGAGCAGCCAGACCACGAAGGCCAGCGCCGCAATCGCGATCACGGCGGGCACGAAGTACGCGGCGACGGCGTCCGCGAGGCGCTGGATGGGGGCGCGGCTGCGCTGGGCCTCGCCCACCATCTGGACGATCCGGGCGAGCAGGGTGTCGCGCCCGACGCGATCGGCCCGCATCACGAAGCCGCCCGTACCATTGACGGTGCCGCCGACCACGCGGGCGCCGGGCGGCTTCTCGACCGGGATGGGCTCGCCCGTGACCATCGACTCGTCGACCGCGCTGCTCCCCTCGAGGACCTCTCCGTCGACGGGCACCTTCTCGCCGGGCCGCACGCGCAGCCGGTCGCCGGGCTGCACGTGCTCGAGAGGGACGTCCTCCTCCTGCCCGTCCGGCGCGAGACGCCTGGCGGTCTTCGGGGCGAGGCCGAGGAGCGCCTTGAGCGCGCTGCTCGTCCGGCTGCGGGCGCGGAGCTCGAGGACCTGCCCGAGCAACACCAGCGAGATGATGACGCTGGCGGCCTCGAAGTAGACCGGGACCGCGCCGCCATGCCGGACGGAGTGGGGGAAGACGCCGGGCGCCAGCGTGGCCAGGACGCTGTACGCGTAGGCGGCGCCCGTGCCGATGGCGATCAGGGTGAACATGTTGAGGTGCCGAGTCCTGATCGAGGCCCAGCCGCGCTCGAAGAACGGAGCGCCGCACCAGAGCACCACGGGCGTGGTGAGGGCGAGCTCGATCCACACGAGCCAGTGGCCAAGGAGACGCTGCACCGGCTGGCCCGGGATCATCTCGGACATCCCCAGCACGAGGACAACGAGGCTCGGCGGGACGCTCACCCAGAAGCGCCGGGACATGTCCACGAGCTCCGGGCTCGGCGCGTCCTCGAGCGTCACCGTGCGCGGCTCGAGGGCCATCCCGCAGATCGGGCAGGAGCCCGGCTCCGTGCGGACGACCTCGGGGTGCATCGGGCAGACGTACTCGACGCGCGTCGCCGGCTGGACCGGCTGGACCGGCTCGAGGGCCATTCCGCACGAGGGGCACGTTCCCGGCCCGGTCTGTCGGACCTCGGGGTGCATCGGGCACGTGGTGATGCCCTGGTCCAGCGTGGGCTCTCCTTCGGTCCTCGCCTGGACTGGCGCGTACTTCTCGGGCTCCGCACGGAACTTGGCGAGGCAGCGCTCGCTGCAGAAGAAGTACGTCCGACCGCCGTGCTCATGCCGCCCAGCGGCCGTCTCGGGCGAGACGGTCATCCCGCAGACCGGATCCTTCGCCCGCTCTCGGTCTCGGTCCGCGGGAGCAGGGTGGCCGTGCCCGTGAGCGTGGCCGTGCTCGTGGTGATGCGCGTGGTTCATGTCGTCTCCCTCCTCGCTGACGCTCATGGTTGCGCCGCCTTACATCCCAAGCACCGCGCGAGCGCCGCTCATCGCTCTGAGCGGCTGCCCGGCGCTCCCCGCAGGAGGCGGTGCCGCATGACGCCGGCGATCGCTGGCGAGCTGGTCAATGGTTTCCGTCGTTCGAGACGCCAGCTCGCCAATGCTTCGCGGTGAATGCCCGCTCAGTTCTTCGAGCCGTCCGTGCCCCGGCGCTCCTCGCGGAAGTCGTCGGCCGAGAGACCGCAGCGGCGGAGGAGCCGGTAGAAGCTCTCCCGCTCGACGCCCGCGTGGGCGGCGGCCTTCAGCACGTCGCCGCGGAAGCGGCGCATCACGGCCTCCAGGTAGCGCCGGTTCATCTCCTCGCGCGAGGCGTCGACCGCCTCGCGGTACGAGAGCTGAGCGAGGTCCACATCGCTCGAGCTCGTGAGCCGGAGCGGGCTCGCCCCCTGCACCTCGGGCGGCAGCGACTCGAGGCGTATCTCGCTCGTCGTCTCGATGACCAGCGCCCGCTCCACGGCGCTCTTGAGCTCGCGCACGTTGCCTGGCCACCGGTACATCTGGAGCGCGCTCATCGCCGCCGCCGAGAACCCGCTCGCGGACGAGCGTGACTGCGGCGCCCGCTCGGCGAGGAACCGCTGCGCCAGGGGCGGGATGTCCTCCGCGCGCTCGCGCAGCGGGGGCAGCTCGACGACGCAGACGTTGAGCCGGAACCACAGGTCCTCGCGGAAAGCGCCGGTCTTGACCATGGCCCGGAGGTCGCGGTGCGTCGCGCTGATGAGCCGCACGTCGACCTTGCGCTCACGCGACTCGCCGATGCGCCGCACCGCCCGCTCCTCGAGCACGCGCGTGAGCTTCGCCTGGACCGTGGGCCTCAGCTCGCCGATCTCGTCGAGGAACAGCGTGCTGGCGTGCGCCTCCTCGAAGAGGCCCGCGCGATCCGTGGCGGCGCCCGTGAACGAGCCGCGCGCGTGGCCGAAGAGCTCGCTCTCGATGAGCGAGCGGGGGATGGCGGCGCAGTTGACGGCAATGGGGCGGTGCAACGCGCGGGACGAATGCTCATGAATGGCGCGCGCCACGAGCTCCTTCCCGGTGCCCGTCTCGCCAAGGATGAGCACGGTCGCGTCCGTCGGCGCCACGCGCTCGATAAGCTGGTAGAGCGCCCGCATTGCGGGTGAGCGCCCCGTCATGCCCGCAAAGCCCTGCGCTTCCGGCGCGTCGTGCTCGCCCTTCAGCACCGCGGCCTGCGCCATGGCCCGCTCGACCAGCGCGCGCAGCTCGTCCGGGTCGAACGGCTTTGTCACGTAGTCGTAGGCGCCCTCGCGCATGGCCTGGACCGCGGTCGGGACCGACGCGTACGCGGTCATCAGGATGAAAGGCACTCCGGGCCAGCGCGCGCGCACTGCCCGGAGCACCTCGAGCCCGTCCCCGTCGTTCATGCGCAGATCGCAGACGACCGTTGTGACCGGCTCGGTCTCAAGCAGCTGGAGCGCCGTTCGTACGCCCCGCGCCGTCAGGACCTTGGCGCTCTTGCCGAGCACCTTCGAGAGCAGCGCCAGCATGTTCGCCTTGTCGTCGACGACGAGCACTGTCGGCTTCATGCGCGCTCCTGGCTCTCCCTGGCTTCTTCGGTGAGGACGCCCGGCAAGTCGATCACGAACAGGGACCCGCCCCCCGGCCTCGGCTCCGCCCGGATCGTCCCGCCGTGCGCGGTCACGAGACCATAGCAGACCGCGAGGCCGAGGCCGGTGCCGTCGCGTCGGGTGGTGAAGAACGGCTCGAAGAGGCGCTCGCGCGCCTCCGCGGGAATGCCGGCTCCCCGGTCCAGGACCTCGATGCGGTAACCATCGTCCTGCCGCCGTCCGCGCACGATGACCTCTTCACGTTCCGAGGTTCCAGAGGTCGCGTCGCGCGCATTGGCCACGAGGTTGACGATGACCTGCCGGATCCGGAGCGGATCCACGTTGATGAAGGACGGCTCGGCGTCCACGAGCGGGGCCTGGTCGCGCCGCCCCGGCCCGCCGTCGCAGTGCGAGGCCGCGTCCATGAGGAGCTCCTCCGCCTGCACGGGGCGCGGCGAGAGGATCGGAGAGCGCGCGTACATGAGCAGCTCCTCCGCGATCCGCTGGCAGGCCGCCGCTTCCTCATCGAGGATCGAGAGCTCCTCGCGGAGCTCGGGCTTCTCCGCCTCCTTCGCCATCGTCTTCACGTAGCCGCGGATCACGGCGATGGGGTTGTTGATCTCGTGCGCGACGCCCGCGGCGACGCGGCCGATCGCCGCCAGCCGCTCCGAGGCGACCAGGTCGGCTTCGGTGCGCGACAGTGCGTCCAGCATGCGGTTGAACGCGTCGGCCACCGCCGCGAGCTCCACGGCTGCGACCGGCTCGACACGGGCGCTGCGATCGCCCGCGGTGACGCGCTCGGCGACGCGCTCGAGCGACGAGAGCGGCGTGGAGAAGGAGCTCCAGAGCTTGCGCCCGGCGATCAAGGCGAGCGCCGCGGCGAGCGCACAGACGGCCGTCGCGAGGATCAAGGCGAACCGGATGAACTGCTCAGCCTGGCGCTCCGCGGCCATGGCGCGCTCGTCGAAATGACGCGCCAGGCTGTCCGCGTGCTCCGTCATCCGGTCGACGAGCGCGTTCGCGCGGTCATGCGCGTGGTGAACCTCGTGCCAGTCCTGCCGATCGATGGCGGGGAGGATGGCCGTGGAGAAGAGCTGGCTGAGCTCGCGGCTCGTCTTCCCGATGTCGTCGAGCATCGTGGCCGTCTCGGCGTCGAGGCCGGGCCGTAGCTCGGCGAGCTTCGCGCCGAGCTCGTTCACCCAGGCATCGTGGTGCTCGACGTGCGAGCGGTCGCGCAGGATGATCGTGTGCGCCTCGTGGATGTACTGCTCGCGCGCGGTGACGCTGAGCAGCGCAGCCCGGCGCGAGGCCACCTCGAGGTCGTGGGCCTCCAGGATCGCGCGACGGGACGCGAGGCCGGTGAGCACGGTGGCGATGCCGCTCACGACGACCAGGGCGACGAGGAGGCTGATGACCAGGCGCAGCCGGCGGCGGAGTCGATAGAGGCGCTGCGGAACGGGGGGCGGAGCCATGGACGGGAGCATCCTCGCAAGCCGCGTACCGGGGCCGCAATCGGAGCGCTGACTGCACGCGGAGCCACCGATCAGGCCCGACCGGCGTGGTTTCCGGCCCGGTGGAGGGACGGCCTGTGACCGAGCCGGTCACAAATTCGTGACCGTCAAGGTCACCGCGAGGACCGGACGCCGCGCAGAAGCCCGGGATTCCTGCGCGCGGCGGCTTGGCGCGCTCATTGCTCAGGGTCCTGCTCTCCAGGGCAAGAACCTCGGTTCCAGGAAAGCACGATGCGCCAAATCCTTCTCTCTTTGCTCGTCTCGATCCCGCTTGTGGCCTGCTCCACGAAGGAGACACCTGGCCATGACCGCGAAAAAGCCGCCTCGACACAGGCTCCGGCCGCGGCGCCGCCCCCCACGAAGGCGCCCCACGACCATGCCGCGAGCACGCGCCCCCACGCGGATCACAACCCCCGTCACGGCGGCCTGGTCACGATGGAGGGCGACAACCACGTCGAGGTCGTGATCGGGGCCGACGGCGCCATCGACCTGTACGCCAGCGACGCAGTGAGGACGCCGATCCCGCCGAAGGACGTCACTGGCACCATCACGATCGAGCCCAAGGGCAAGGGCGAGAAGCAGACCCTGACGCTCGCGCCGAACGAGGCGAAGGGCTCGCTCTCGGCCAAGGGCCCGGCGCCGGACAATGCGGATTACACCTGGGACCTGAAGGTCCGCAGCGCGCCGATGAAGATGACGCTCACGGTGCCGGCCGGGGGGACGGCGGCCTTCGCGGACGCGCCCGCCGACCACCCGGCGGGCGATCACGCCCACGGCTCGCCCCACGGCGGGGTCGTCCAGTCGCTCGCAGGCGGCCATGTCGAGGTGAAGCTCGAGAAGACCGGCGACATCACGGTCTGGATGCTGGACAAGGCCGAGAAGCCTCGCACCGCGAAGGGCGTCACGGCGAGCCTCCGCCCCGTCGTCGCAGGGGCGAAGGAGGTAGAGCTCGCCTATGACGAGAAGGCCGATGTCCTGCGGGGCAAGATCGACCCGTTCAAGCAGGACCACGTGGACGGGGTGCTCAGCATCACGCCGGCCGGAGGAACCGCGACCTCGCTCCGGTTCGCGTTCCACCTCGAGGGTCATCAGGGGGCGGGACATGACGCCCACACGGGACACGAGGGGCACTGAGATGGCGAGCGGGCGCCTGCACCGGAGCCGACGCGCGATGTTCGCGGCCCTGGCTGCCGCGCTGACGCTCGTGCCCGCGCCTTACGCCCGCAGCGAGACGCTGACGTGGGCCCAGGTGAAGGCGCGCGCCGCCGCGCGGTCGCCCGCGGCCGTGGAGGCGAAGCAGGGGACGCGCGCGGCACGCGCGGAGGCGGCCGGCGCAGGGCGCTGGCCCCGCACGAACCCCGTGCTCACGGGGGGCGTCGACCTCGGCGCCCCGTTCGGACACCCGGAGCAGCGGACGTTCTCGGTCGGCATCGAACAAGAGCTCGACGTCTTCGGGGTCGCGGCCACGGCGGCGGATGCCGGCCAGCAGAAGGTCGCCGTCGCTGCGCTTGAGGGGGCGGTGCTGAAGCTCGACGGGCTCGCCGAGACGGCCGAAGCGTTCATCGAGCTCGAGCGAGCGCAGCGCGAGCTCGCCGTCTGGACCGAGCTCGACCGGGTCTTCGAGCGCATCGCCGCTGGCACCGCGGCGGCCTCCCGCGCCGGTGAGCGGTCGGATCTGGAGGCGATCCTGGCCAGCGCCGAGAGCGCCGGTGCAATGACCGAGCTCGCCGGCGCGCAGGCCGAGCTCGCGCGGGCGCAGGCGCGGGTCGGGGTGATCATCGCCGCCGCGGATCCCTCGTCCCTCCGGGTCGCGGAGGAGCCCGTGCGGCCGCCAGACGGCCGTGGCCGCGACGCGCTCGTGGCCGCCGCGCTCCGCCGCCGGCCCGAGGTCGGGCTCTGGCGGGCTCGGCTGGGAGAGGCCGAGGCACGGCGCGCGTTCGCCGCACGCGCTGCCCTCCCAGAGCCCACCGTGGGCCTCGGGGTCGAGACGGAGCGGGAGGAGCGCGAGGCCTCGCCGGTCAGCCCGGACGGGGCGAGCGGCGCCCGGCACGAGCGCACGCAGCTTCAGATCACGCTGTCCGTGCCGCTGCCGTTCTTCGACCGGAACCAGGCCGAGCGAGCCCGCGCGCTCGCCGACGCGAGCTCCGCCAGCGAGCAGGGCGCGATCACTGCCCGACAGATCAGCGCAGCGGTCACACGCGCGAAGTCCGCGGCCGACGCGAGCTGGGCGGCCCTCGCGCGGTGGCAGGCCATCGCTCCCCGGCTCGACGAGGCGCAGGCGATGGTCGAGAAGGGCTATGCAGCAGGGCAGGTCGATCTGTTCGACACCCTCGCCAGCGCCGAGCGCGTCGCCCGGGCGCGCGTCCAGATCCTCGAGGCGCGCGCCGCCTACCTGAAAGCCCGCGCGGAGCTGTCCCGCGCGCTCGGAGAAGAACCATGATGCACAAGAAGCACCTCGCCTGTGCCGTGGCGCTCGCGATCGTTGCGTCGGTCCCGCGCGTCTCCGCGCACGGCGGCGAGGATCATGCGGCACCGGCCGCGCCGAGCGCCGCGAGCACCGGGACAGAGCACGTCGTGTCAGGGGAAACGGCGGTGTTCTCGGTCGTCATCAAATACCCGGCCAAGGAGGCGGAGGGACCGTTGCCCGCGCGCGTCTACGTCGCCCGGGCCGACTCCAGCGCGCCGGTCGAGGGCGCGCGTGTCCGCCTCGAGCTGAAGGGGGGGCTGACGTTCGCCGCGGACGCGGGGAAGACGGCGGCCGCCGGTGTTTATGAGGTCGCGCTCCCCACGGCCCCGGAGGGAGCAACCGCCAACGGGGTCGTGTCGGTCGAGGCCGGGGACGCCTTCGACCTCGTGCTCGTCGGGGACCTGCGCTTCGGTGCCATCGAACCCGCCGCCGCGCCGACCGGGATGACGCCGGGCCGGGAGGTGCCCCTCGGCGGTCTGGCGGCGGCCGCGGGAGCGCTCGCCGCGCTCAGCGGCGGGATCGGGTATGCGCTCGGGCGGCGCTCGCGGCGGAAACCGCCTGCCCCCACCCTTCGCCCCGAGGATCGTTCCGCGCTCCCGCAGGTGGCCTCGTGAGCCGCGCCCGTCCGCCCACCGTCAGCGCCATCACCGCCGCGCTCGCCATCGCCTCGGCCCTCGCGGTCACGGGCCTCGGGGAGCGCGCCGACGCGCACGGCGGCGAGGACCACAGCGCGCCCGCGAAGCCCGCAGCCAGCGCCGCGGCGGACCCGAACGTGGCCCGCGTGCCGATCGAGACCCAGTTCCTGCTCGGGCTGCGCACGGAGCGCGCCAAGCGCGGCGCGCTGGCCACGAGCCTCGGGCAGATCGGCACGGTGATCGCGCGCCCCGCCGGCGAGCTGGCCGTCGTGACCCCGACGTCCGGCCGCCTCTTCCCGCCCGAGGGCGGGTTCCTGCGGCTCGGCGACGAGGTGAAGAAAGGCCAGCTCCTCGGGACCTTCAGGCCGAGCCTGGGCGGCGCGGAGAGCGCGCAGCTCGGGCTGTCGCGCAGCGACGCCGCGTCCCGGGTGGCCGCAGCCGAGGCGCGGCTCGGGCTGGCAGAGCGCGAGGTCGCGCGACGCCGCGAGCTCAAGGGCATCGTCGCCGACAAGGACATCCAGGCCGCCGAGGCCGAGGTGGAGATCGCCCGGGCCGAGGTCGCGCGCGCCCGGGCGGACGTCGGGGTGCTCGCGGGCGGGGCGGGAGCACAGAAGCTCAGCGCGACGATCGACGGGACGGTGGTCTCCGGCCGGGTGAGCCCGGGCGCCCAGGTCGCGGAGGGGACCGAGCTTTGGCGCATCGTCGACCTCGCGACGCTCTGGGTCGACGCGCGCATCCCGGAGGCGGACGCGGCACGCCTCGCGGGCGATCGCGCCGAGGTGACGCTCGTCACCGATCCCGCAACGCGCTTCGAGGCCAGGCGCCTCGCGGTCGCGTCGCTCGTCGACCCGGCGACCCGCACCGTGCAGGCGCTCTTCGAGTTCGCCAACAAGGACCGGCGCGCGCGGGTCGGCGCGCTCGCCAACATCAGCATGTCGGGGAGCGCGTCCATCGAGAGCGTCGTGGTCCCGGTGCCGGCGCTGCTCGATCGCAGCGGCACGCCCACGGTCGTCGTGAAGACCGGCCCCGAGACGTTCGAGCTGCGCGCGGTCGCGATCGGGCCGAAATCCGCCGGCGCCGTGGGGATCACGGCGGGCGTGACGGCGGGAGAGCGCGTGGTCGTCGAGGGCGCCATGGCCGTCCTCCTCGCCGCGGGGGGCTAGCAGGGACCATGTTCGACACCCTGATCCGCTTCTCCCTCAGGAACCGCCTCTTCGTCATCGCCGCGGCGGCGCTGGTGCTCGTCTACGGGACGTACTCGCTCCTGAAGCTCCCGATCGACGTCTTTCCTGACCTGAATCGGCCGACGGTCACCCTCATGACCGAGGCCCCGGGGCTGGCGCCCGAGGAGGTGGAGACGCTGGTCACGGTGCCCCTCGAGCGGGTGATGAACGGCGCCCCCGGCGTCGAGCGCGTGCGCTCCACGTCGGGCGTCGGGCTGAGCGTCGTGTACGTCGAGTTCGACTGGTCCACAGACATCTACCGCGACCGACAGCTCGTCGCCGAGCGCCTCGCCACGGTGACGGAGCAGCTCCCGGAAGGCGTCACGCCGCAGATGGGGCCCGTCGCCTCGATCATGGGGGAGATCCTACTGATCGGGGTGCAGGGCGAGGGGGTCTCGCCCATGACCCTCCGGACCCAGGCCGACTGGGTGATCCGGCCGCGGCTGCTCACGATCCCGGGGGTCGCGCAGGTGATCCCCATCGGCGGCGAGGTGCGCCAGATCCAGGTCACGGTCGATCCGGCCAAGCTCGCGGCCGCGGCGGTGTCGCTCGACGAGATCTCGCGCGCCCTCACCGGCGCGAACGCCAACGCCACCGGCGGGTACGTCGACCGGCGGGGGCTGGAGTTCCTCGTCCGCACGCTCGGCCGCGCCCGGACCGAAGCGGACATCGCCGCGACCGTCATCGCCCTGCGGAACGGGACGCCGGTCACCCTCGCGCAGGTCGCCACGGTGCAAGAGGCCGCGCGCATCAAGCGCGGCGACGGGTCGATCGACGGCAAGCCCGCCGTGATCCTCTCGGTGCAGAAGCAGCCGGGCGCCGATACCGTCGCGCTCACCGGCAGCATCGACAGGGCCGTTGCCGAGCTGCAGAGGTCGATGCCCGCGGGCGTCACCATCAACCCGCGCCTCTTCCGGCAGGCGACCTTCATCCAGAGCGCGGTCCACAACGTGGTCGAGGCGCTGCGCGACGGCGCGATCCTGGTCACGATCGTCCTGTTCCTGTTCCTGCTCAACTTCCGGACGACCGCGATCACGCTGACCGCCATCCCGCTCTCGTTCATCGTGAGCGCGCTCGTGTTCCGGGCCTTCGACCTGTCGGTCAACACGATGACGCTGGGCGGGCTCGCCGTGGCGATCGGCGAGCTCGTCGACGACGCCATCGTCGACGTGGAGAACGTGTTCCGGCGCCTGCGCGAGAACAGGGCGCTCGCCTCGCCGCGGCCGGCGATGGACGTCATCCGCGACGCGTCGAGCGAGGTCCGGAGCTCCATCGTCTTCGCGACGATCGTGGTGGTCCTGGTCTTCGTCCCCCTGTTCGCCATGAGCGGCATCGAGGGGCGGCTCTTCGCGCCGCTCGGGATCGCCTACATCGTGTCGATCCTGGCGTCGCTGGTTGTATCCCTGACGGTCACACCTGCGCTCTGCTCGTATCTCCTGCCGTCCATGAGGCGGATGAGCCACGAGGACGGCTGGCTGGTGCGCAAGCTCAAGGCCGCGGACCGGCGCGTGCTCGGTGTGTCGCTGCGGCACCCCGGGGCTGTCATGGCAGCGGCGGGCGCGCTGGTCCTCGCCGCCGCGGCGACGGTGCCGTTCCTCGGGGGCGAGTTCCTGCCGCCGTTCAACGAAGGGACGCTCACGATCAACGTGATCACCAGGCCGGGCACCTCGCTCGCGGAGTCGAGCCGACTCGGCACCCTCGCCGAGCAGCTGATCCACGAGGTCCCCGAGGTCGTCTCGACGGGGCGGCGGACCGGCCGGGCAGAGCTCGACGAGCACGCGGAGGGGGTCCACTACTCGGAGATCGACGTCGATCTCCGGGCGTCCGAGCGGGAGCGGGAGGTGATCCTCGGCGACATCCGCGACCGGCTCGACAAGATCCCCGGCGTGGCGGTCAACGTGGGACAGCCGATCTCGCACCGGCTCGATCACCTGCTCTCGGGCGTCCGCGCGCAGGTCGCGGTGAAGATCTTCGGCGAGGACCTCGGCGAGCTGCGGCGGCTCGGGAAGGCGGCGCGCGACGCCATGCAGGGGGTCGCGGGGGTGAAGGACCTGCAGATCGAGCAGCAGGTGCTCATCCCGCAGATCGCCATCAAGGTGAACCGAGAGCGCGCAGCGCAGCTCGGCGTCAACGCCGGCCAGCTCGCCGAGCTGCTCGAGCTCGCGCTCGCGGGCAGCACCGTCACGCAGATCCTGGAGGGCCAGCGGACCATCGATGTGGTGCTGCGGTACCCGCCGGAGCTCCGCGAGGACATCGACGTCCTGCGGCGCACGCTGGTCGATACGCCCAGCGGCGCAAAGGTGCCGCTGTCCGACCTCGCCGATGTGACGGAGAGCATGGGGCCGAACCAGATCAGCCGCGACGACACGCAGCGGCGGATCGTGGTCTCCGCCAACGTGGCTGGGCGCGATCTGGAGCAGGTCGTGAGCAATATCCAGCGCGCCGTGGACGCCATCCCCAAACCGCCGGGCTACTACGCGACCTACGGCGGGCAATTCGAGAGCCAACGCTCGGCGTCGCGGCTCATCGGGCTGCTCTCGATCGCGAGCCTCGCCGGGATGCTCGTGGTCCTGTACTCGCAGTTCCGCTCGTGGACGGTGGCGCTCCAGATCCTGCTGAACATCCCGCTCGCCTTGGTCGGCTCCGTGCTCGCCGTCGTTCTGACCGGCGGTGTCCTCTCGGTCGCGACCCTGGTCGGGTTCATCACGCTGTGCGGCATCGCGTCGCGCAACGGCATCATGATGATCTCGCACTACATCCACCTGATGAAGGAAGAGGGCGAGTCGTTCGGTGAGGCGATGATCGTCCGCGGCTCGCTCGAACGCCTCGTCCCGGTGCTGATGACCGCGCTCACCGCCGCGCTGGCGCTCGTGCCCATCGCGCTGTCGAAGGGCCAGCCGGGCAAGGAGATCCTCCAGCCCGTGGCGGTCGTGATCCTCGGCGGCCTGCTCTCGTCGACGCTGCTCGATATCGTGGTCACGCCGGCGGTGTTCCTGAAGTTCGGCCGCAGCTCTGCCGAGCGCCTGGCGCGCGCCCGGGACAGCGCGGCCGGCGAAGAGGTCAACCTCGCCGGCGTGGCGCCGCGTGAATGCGGAGGTGTCGCGGGAGAACGCGGAGTCTGCGCCGGAGCGCCTTGAGGCGCCCGCGTCGCGTGGCGTCGGTAGAAGATTCTCTGGAACCCGGCGCAGTCGGCGGATCGAGCCGGCGGTGGAATGCCGCCGGCTCCCCCGCGTCCGCGAGGTGCAGCCCGGAACAGAGCGCTCACGCCGTCCGCCTGGAACCAGGCGCGCGTTGGTATGTGCCCGCGTCCGCGCAGTACCCGGAGACCACCGTCCTGGTTCCAGTCGGCAGCACGCGGGTCATCGAGCTCGTCCCGGAGGAGCCTGGCGACTGGGCCGTGCACTGCCACATGACCCACCACGTGATGATGCAGATGGGTCACGGGCTGCCGAACATGGTCGGCGCGGGGGCGGCCCGCTCAAGCTCAAGAGCCGGGCCGGCCACACGTCGTTCACGACGACGGAGGGCTACCCCGGCAAGGCCGAGCAGGTACGCGACGGCTTCGGCCAGGTGCTTTCCAGATCACCGACCGGGCTGGTCCGTCCGCTCGACGAATCGTCCAGCGGAGCAGCTCGGTCTGGATGAGGATCGCGAAATCCTCATCGTATCCTTGGTGGGCCATGAAGGACTTGAACCTTCAGCCAATGGATTAAGAGTCCACTGCTCTACCAATTGAGCTAATGGCCCGAGTGAATTGTCAAACCGACTGAACCTGGAACGGCTCCCGGGATCTCGCCGGAACGCTTGAGTCGCCCGTTGAGCCCGGCACGCCCGGCCTGATTCGAACAGGCGACTTTCGGATTCGAAGTCCGACGCTCTATCCAGCTGAGCTACGGGCGCTCCTGCTCGCCCCTCGGCGGGGCTCGCGGAACGCTTCTAACCGCACCGGCGGCGATATGTCAAGGCGTTGTAGCGACATGATGCGCAATTTTTAGGCCGCCTCACTCCGCGGAGCCCGGACGGACGTGCGTGCCGGGTACATCGGGGCTCCTCCCCCGTGAGGCGCACCGTCGTCCACCGTCACCCGCCGCGCGGCCACGGCCAGCCAGCGGCACGCCCTCCCGGGCGCGCCTGGGCCGACGCGGCGGCGCCGGGCCCGGGGCGGCTGCCTCCTGCTCTCCTGCTCCCGGCGCGGCTGCGCCCTGCCCGGCCGGCTGTGAAAGAAGTTCTCTGTCCGCGGCGCCGCAAGGTAGGGTCCTGCCCCGTCATGCCGCTGCTCCGCCCGCTCTCTCGGCGCTGCCTCGCGTCGCGAGGCCCCCTCGCCGCGCTCCTCCTCGCCCTCTCGCTCGCCGCGCCAGCCCAGGGCGCCCCCGCCGCGGGCGCGCAGCCGGCCGCGGCCGAGCAGCAGCCGGGCAAGAGGCCGCAGAACAAGCGCCCCGCCGCGCGGCGGAGCTCGGCCGACGGCAAAGGCGAAACGCGGGCGGCGCGCAGCGCCCGAGCCAAGGAGAAGGCCAAGGAGCGCGCCGGCAAGAAGCGCGCGGCGAGACGCGACGAAGCGTCCCGCGCGGAGCGCGGCGGCACCGACGCCGGCGCCGACGAGCGGAAGCCGCTGTCGAAGGGCGCTCCCAACCGCGGGCGGCTGACCGGCGCCGTGCGGCTCCGATCGTCGAGGCACCTCAAGACGCGCGAGGGTGCCAGGACATGGGGGCTGCCCGTGCTCGTGAAGACCCTGCGGCGCGCCGCCTTCCAGGTGGCCAAGAAGCACGGCGACTCCGCGCTGCTCGTCGGCGACCTCTCGGCCAGGGCGGGCGGCGCGCTCGACGGGCACAACTCCCACCAGACGGGGCGCGACGCCGACGTCGGTTTCTACGTCGTCAACTCGAAGGGCAAGAACCTCCGCACGGACCGGTTCGTGGCGTTCGACGACGAGGGCAACGCCATCGGCCTCCCCGGCGCGCGGTTCGACGATGCCCGCAACTGGGCGCTCGTCCAGGCGCTGCTCGAGGATCGGCAGGCGGGCGTCAAATACCTGTTCGTGACCGACGCGCTGCGGGCGCGGCTGCTCGCCCACGCCGCGAAGAAGCGCGTCCCGGCAGACCTCCGGGCCCGGGCCGCGGCCGCGATGATGAGCCCGAGGGACGCCGACCTGCACAACGACCACTTCCACATCCGCGTGATGTGCCCCCCGTCGATGCGCGGCGCCTGCATCGAGGAGTCGCTGGCCCGCCCCGCGTGCGCCGCCGACGAACCGAAGAAGGCCCTCGACTCCGCGGCGCCCGCGGCGACGGAACCGGACATCTACGGCGTGCCTTCCCGCTGACGCCCTCCGGCGCTCAGGCCCCCGGCGCGACCCCGGGCGGCGCGTCGCCGTCCGCGATCTCCACAACGACCGGCGCGTGATCGGACGGGCGCTGGAGCTCCCGCGGGCGCGTGTCGATCGACACATCGGTGCACCGCGCGGCGAGCGGGCGCGTCACCAGCGCGAGATCGATGCGGAGGCCCTTGTTGCGCCTGAACGCGCCCATCCGGTAATCCCACCAGCTGTAGGCCTCCTTGGCGGGGTGGCAGGCGCGGAACGCGTCCACGAGCCCCCATTCCATCAGGCGGCCCAGCGCGGCCCGCTCGTCCGGATGAAAGAGCACCTGCCCCTCCCACTTCTTCGGCTCGGCAACGTCGATCGCCTCGGGCGCTACGTTGAAATCGCCGCAGATCATGATCTGCTGATCCGGGCGGTAGCGGGCCTCGAGCTCGCTCCGCAGCCGCTCCAGCCACGCGAGCTTGTACGCGAAGGCCGGCGTGCCCACCGCCTGGCCGTTGGGCACGTAGACGTTGATGACCCGGATCCCCTCGATCGTCGCCGCCAGCATCCGCCGGGCGACGTCCTGCTCGTCGCCGTCGAGGCCCTTCTTCACGTCGTCGACCGAGAGGCCGAAGCGCGTGGCGATCGCGACCCCGTTGTAGGACTTCTGGCCGAAGATGACCGAGCGATAGCCCACCTCGGAGAGCGCGGCCTCGGGGAAGCTGCCGTCCTCGACCTTCGTCTCCTGCATGCAAACGACGTCGGGCGCGGCGCGGACCAGCCAGCTCGTGAGCTGCTCGAGCCGCGTGCGGATGGAGTTCACGTTCCAGGACGCGATGCGCATAGGTCCTCCGGGCGATAGCGGATGAAAAGCCGGGCGGGAAGCCTGGTCCAGGGGCACGCGCGGGGTCCACGGCGCCCGATCACAGGGCCGCCCGGATCACGTCGAAGAGGCCCTCCGGATCGTCGACATGGAGCCAGTGGCCGGCGCGCGGCAGGACGTGGACCGAGAGCCAGGGCGCGCGCGCCGCGAGCGCCTCGAAGCGGCCGCGCGAGGCCGGCGAGATCGAGGCGGACCGGCCGCCGAGCACGACATGGATGCGCCGCGGTTCCACGCCCGGGCCGGCCGGCGCCGGCGGGTCCTCCAGGACGTGCCACAGATCGCGGGCGAAATAGTCGGTGAGCAGCGCGTCCAGGATGTCGAGGTCGAGCCGGATGCGAAAGCCGTCGCCCTCGCGGCGGACGTTCATCGCCAGCCAGTCCGCGATGCCGCGGCTGAACCCGGCGGCGTGCACCGCCTCGAGGAACGCCTCGCGCGACGGGATCGGCTGCGGGATCGCGCGGAGCATCTCGAGCACGCCGGGGCTCTCCGATCCGCTCTCGCCGGCGGGCCTGGCGCTCGGGTCGGCGTCGAGGATGAAGCCGCGCTCGATCCCCGTCGGCCGTCGCTCGAGGTAGGCGAGCGCCACCTTGCCGCCGAACGAATGGCCCATCACGCCGCGGATATCGAGGCCGAGGCGGTCGCCCAGCCGGAGCAGATCCTCCGCGGCCGCCGCGATGGTGTGGGGCGCAGGCGGGCTCTGCGACATGCCGTGGGCCCGCAGGTCGACAAGGATGAACCCCCACGGCCGGGCGGCTGCGTCAGGCGCGCCCCCGGCGGATTGCGCCTCGGCGAGGCGTCGGATGAAGGTGCGCCAGTTGGCGCCCGAGCCGAAGATGCCGTGCAGCACGAGCATCCAGCGGGCAGGCGCCGCGGAGGGGGCGGAGACGAGGGCGTGGTGGGGCACGAAGCCGTCGTGTGCGTTCATGGCTCTCCGGACCGCGCGAGCGCGCGGCCTGCGCCTAGCGCTAGCATGGACCCATGGCCAAGAAGCCCCCCATCGCGCCGCCGAGCGCGGACGCCACGGAAGACGAGCGCATCCAGCCGGCGAAGCCCGCGCGGTTTCACGGAGCGGCGCTCGCCGGGGCCAGCTTCGACGACGTCGACCTGCGCGACGCGCGCCTGCACAACGTCTCGCTCGCGGGGGCCGAGCTCGACGACGTCGACCTTCACGACGCGCGCCTGCACAACGTCTCGCTCGCGGGGGCCGAGCTCGACGACGTCGACCTTCACGACGCGCGCCTGCACAACGCGACCCTCGCCGGCGCCTCGCTCGACGACATCTCGCTCGCCGGCGCGCGCATCGACGACGCCGACGCCGCCGCGACCCGCTGGTCCGACGCGAGCCTGCGCCGCGCTCGCTTCGAGGGGTCGGACCTCCGCGAGGTCGAGATCGTCGGCTGCGCGATCGACGGGCTCACCATCGACGGCGTGCGGATCGATCGCCTGCTCGAGGCGGCGAAGGATCGATCACGCGCGAGCCAGGCCCCGAAGGCCACCGAGACCGAGAAGGAAGCGCAGACGAAGAAGCCGAGAAAGGGGCGGAAACCGTAGCGCCCCACCCGCGCAGCGAGCGGGCAGCGCCCCGCGCGACAGCGGGCGGTTACGCCTCGATGAGCCCGGTGCGGACCGCGATGCGGGTCAGCTAGACCGCGCTCTTGCACCCGAGCTTCGCGTAGATGCGCACGCGGTGGGTCTCCACCGTCTTCGGGCTGATCGTCAGCCGCGCGGCCGTCTCGCGCGTCGACACGCCGGCCGCGAGCAGCCGCAGGACCTGGCGCTCGCGCGGCGTCAGCGCGTCGAGACCACCGGAGCCCTCGCTCGCCGGCTTGCGCATCGCGCGCACCACGGCCCCCGCGATGCTCGAGGAGAGCGGCGCTCCCCCGGTCGCGATCCGGCGGATGCCCTCGATGACCTCCTCGAGCTTCGAGGTCTTCACGAGATACCCCTGCGCGCCCGCGCGGAGCGCCTCGGCGACGCGGAACTCGTCGTCATAGCCGCTCAACACGAGGAGCTTCGCCTGCGGCAGCTGCGCTCTCAGCGCCCCGAGGAGCTCGATGCCGTCCCGGTCGGGGATGTTGAGATCGACGAGCACGACGTCCGGCTTGCAGCTCGCCGTCTCGCGCAGGGCGTCGGCCGCCGTCCCGGCCTGGCCCACGACGACCATGTCGGGCTCGTCCGAGAGCGCTCGAGCGAAGCCTTCGCGAACGACGGGGTGATCGTCGATCAGATAGATGTGCAGCTTGCTAGCAGGGGTTTCCGCCATGATGACCACAGGGGGATTGGAGTGTCCTTCAGACCACAATTCGATACCCGTGAGCAGTTCAAGTCAAGCTGCTCGGGTCGTCCTGGGAGGAACCTTACAGGGGTATCAGGTGCTCAACGATCTGCAAGCAGCGGCGCGGCGGCAAGCCCAATTGGTGAGGAAAACTCCGTCCTGAGCGAGTTTCGGAGCTCGACGGAGATCCGCGCGGCGTGGAATGCGCAACGCAGGACGTGACGGAAGGTGCAACGATGCGCCCAGAGCGGCCTGCGCATGCGGTCGCGGCAACCGTCTGGTATCCTTCGCGCGCCTCATGCGCCGGAATGGCCAGCGATCCAGGGAAATACGATGAGCTCGCCGGTCCCCGCTCCCGGCCCGGCCGCCACCTCGCCCTCGCCGCGCGCGGCCGCGGAGATCTTCGTCGTCGATGACGACCCCGCCCTCGTCGAGTCGCTGCTCGACCTGCTCTCCGACGAGGGCTACCGCGTTCAGGGCTTCACGCGGCCGCTGGAAGCGCTCGATCGCCTCGCCCGCGGCGCGCGGCCACGGGCGGTCCTGCTCGACTACGTGATGCCCGAGATGACCGGCGAGGAGTTCCTCGCCGCGCTCGCCGCCGCGGGCGTCGAGGTGCCCGTCCTCCTGCTCTCCGGCGTGAACGAGCCCAACATCCGCGGCGCCGTGGCCGGCGTGCTGGCGAAGCCCTTCGACGTCGACCGGCTCCTCGTCGTGCTCGAGCGCCTGACCGGCGCCGTGCAACGCTAGCGCACCGGCGCCGCGGCCCCCCGATCCCGGCTCGCACAGGCGCGGCGGCACGCTCCTCGCGTCCCCTGGCCCCGAGGAGGAGCCGAGGATGTCGTCGCTGCGCGTAGAAGACAGCGCCACCGGGCCAGCCGTCCTCGTGCGAGGCGGATCGGGCAGCCCCGCCATCGCGAACGCGCCTGCGGCCGCGATCAAGCTGCCGGCCGAGCTGCACCACCGCTTCCGCTTCATCGCGATCGACGCGGGCCTCCTCGGGGAGGCGGCCGACGGCGCCGCGGCGCTGCTCGACGCGCTGCTCGCGATGGGGGTGCGCGTGGCGCTCTTCACCGACGATGCCATGCCCCACCTCGCGCGGCGGCTCGCTCGCGGCGTGCGCGCCGAGAACTGCAGGCGGCTCTTCCTCGGCTCGCTGGACGGCGCGGAGCTCCACGGCTTCGATCGCCGCGGCGCCGCGGTCGCGCTCGCCGCCCGCGCGGAGCCGGACGGGCGCTCCGCCGTCGCCGCGCTGCTCGCTCAGGTGATCGCGCCGCTCCGCATCGAGCCGCACGATCGGCTCGCGATCTCGCCGGAATCACTCGAATCACTCGAATCACTCGAATCACTCGACGGTGCGGCGGCCTCTGCGGCGCGCGGCCTCCGCGGCGCGCCGGAGCTCGCGGGCGCCGTCCACGCGACGGCCGGCGCGCAGCGGCTCCACGAGATCCTCGCGCTCCAGCGGGATCTCGAGGGCGAGCTCGGCTCGCTCGCGGCGCCCCGAGACGCCGCGTGGCTCATCGAGGAGCCAGGGTTCGACGTCGCGCGCGAGCACGAGATCGAGTCGCTGCTCGCGATCGCCAACGGCTACCTCGGCTCGCGCGCGTCGCTGCCGGAGGGCTCGAGCGTGTCGCGGCCGGCGACGTTCATCGCCGGCGCCTTCGAGCCCTCGGCCGACGTGAGCCGCGTGCCGGAGCTCGTCATCGCCCCCGACTGGGGCCGGCTGAGCGTCGCCATCGAGGGCGAGTCGTTCTCCGCGGAGACGAGCGGCGTGCTGCACCACCGCCGCGCCCTCGACATGCGGCGGGGCGTGCTGCTGCGCGAGTGCCTGCGGCGCGGCGAGGGAGGCCACCTCACGCACCTGCACACGCTCCACGCGGCGTCGCTCGCGAACCGCCACGTCCTCATGGAAGCGCTCAGCATCACCCCCCTCAACTTCACCGGGACGATCCGCGTCGACGCGATCCTGAGCGGCGACGTGAAGAGCGCGAGCGGCGCGGCGCACTGGGCCGGCTTCGCGGCGGACGCGGGCGCGAAGAGCCTGCTGCTCGTCGGGCACACGCACGGCGGGCTCGTGACCGCGATGACCTCGCACCTGCGCGAGCTCCCGGAGCAGGCCGCGGAGAGCTCGCCCCCGCTCGAGGCCCTCGAGGGCGCGCGCTGCGAGCGCACGACGGGCGCGCGATCCATCGCCGAGCGGTGCGACGTCGGCGTCCGCGTCGCCGAGCCGCGCCGCCTCTTCCGGACGACGACGCTGCACACGTCGCGCGACACGCCCGCGCCGCGCGAGGCGGGCCAGGCGCTCCAGGACGAGCTGTCGCGCCGCGCCATGGCCGACGTGCTCGGCGAGCACACGCGGGCGTGGGCGGAGCGATGGCGCCACGCCGACGTCGAGATCGACGGCGCCCCCAGGATCGAGCGGGCGCTCCGGTTCGCCCTGTACCACCTCATCGGCGCCGTGAACCCGGACGACCCGCGCTGCTCGATCGGCGCGCGCGGGCTCAGCGGGGAGGCGTACCGCGGCCATGTCTTCTGGGACACCGAGACCTTCCTCGTCCCGTTCTACACGCACTGCTACCCCGAGGCCGCCCGCGCGCTGCTCCTCTACAGGCACCGCACCCTCGCCGGCGCGCGCCGCAAGGCGAAGGTGCTCGGCTACGAGGGCGCGCTCTACGCGTGGGAGTCGGCGGACACGGGCGACGAGACGACGCCGCCGCTCGTCGTCACGCCGTTCGGCGAGGTGGTCCGGGTGCTCTCCGGCGAGCAGGAGCACCACATCAGCGCCGACGTCGCGTACGCGGTGCACGCGTACGTCCGCGCGACCGGCGATCTCGACTTCCAGCGCGGCGAGGGGGCCGAGATCCTGATCGAGACGGCGCGCTTCTGGGCGAGCCGCGCCGAGCTCGGGCCGGATGGCCACGCCCACATCCGGCGGGTGATCGGGCCGGACGAGTACCACGAGACCGTGGACGACAACGCGTTCACGAACTGGATGGCGCGGCACAACCTCCGCGTCGCCGCCGCGCTCGTCCGGCGCGACGCCGCGCGCGCGGACGTGCTCGCGCGGCTCGACCTCCGGCCCGACGAGCCCGACCACTGGTGCGACGTCGCAGGCCGCCTGCTCCTCGGGATCGACCCGCAGACCGGCCTGATCGAGCAGTTCGCGGGCTACTTCGGCCTCGCGCCGTTCTCCATCGCCGACTACGCCGTGCGCAGCGCGCCGGTCGACGTCCTGCTCGGGCGCGAGCGGACGCAGGCCAGCCAGGTGGTGAAGCAAGCGGACGTCGTGCAGCTCATCGCGATGCTCTGGAGCGCGGTGCCCGCGAGCGCCCGGCGCGACAACTTCCTCTATTACGAGCCGCGCACCGCCCACGGCAGCTCCCTGAGCCCCAGCGCCCACGCGCTCGTCGCCGCCCGGCTCGATCTCCACGCGCACGCCGAGCGCTACTTCGAGCAGACCGCCGACATCGACCTCGGCAACACGATGGGCAACGCCGCGGGGGGCGTGCACATCGCCGCCATGGGCGGCCTCTGGCAAGCCGTCGCGTTCGGCGTGGCCGGCGTCACGCGCGTGCCGCGGAGCGCGCTCTCGGAGGCGCTCCCCCACGCGCCGCCGTGCCCCGACGAGGACGAGGCGATCGGGATCGAGCCGCACCTCCTGCCGGGCTGGCGGCACCTCAAGATCCCGATCGCCTGGCGAGGCCGCGCCCTCGAGATCCACGTGGAGGACGGCGCGGTCGAGGTCGCGCTGGAGGGGAGCGCGCCGCTGCCGATCTGCCTGCTCGACGCGGGCGCGCCCGCCTGCGCCGTGCTGGCGGAGCCGGGCCGCCGCTATGCGACGCGGCTGCTGGGCGGCCGCGTCACGCCATGGGAGGAGGTCACGCCATGCTGAGCGCCGTACGCGACGGGTCCCCGGTCGGGCTCGGGGCACCCCCGGCCGAGCTGCCCCACGAGGCGCTCGAGGGGGCCGACGAGCGCCCGCCGCAGAGCGGCCTGCAGCGCAGGAGCGTGGTCGTCGCGCTCCACGGCCGCCGCGCCCACCTCGGCGCCGTCGCGCTCGGGCGGCTCATCGCCCGCGGGCTCGAGGCCCCGCTGCGCGGGCTGTGCCTCTCCACGGAGCCGATCGACGCGAGCGAGGTGCCGGCCCACTTCGGGATCGCCCCGGAGGCGCTGCAGGGCATGGTGCTGGACGTCGAGGCGAGCGACGATCCGCCCGGCGCTCTCGCGTCCGCCATGGCGAGCTACGGGGCAGCGCTCGTGATCGTGGCCTCGCACGCCGACGATCCCACCGACGAGCGCTTCGGCGTCGGCCAGCTCGCGGCGCGCGCGCTGGAGTCCACCGCGCTCGGCGTCGTCGTCCTCCGCGAGGAGCCCTCCCCGCCGCGGCTCCAGCGCATCCTGCTGCCGCTCGACGGGAACCCCAGCACGGCCAGCGCGATCACGCCCGTCGGGGAGGTCGCCCGCAAGCTCGGCGCCGAGCTCGACATCGTGATGGTGGGCTGCGCCTCGCCGCGGGAGGCTGCGGACGACGGGCCGCCCGTGTCGACGCCCGTGCCCTCCGAGCCGGGCGCGATGGTGGCACCCCTCTACGTCGACCAGCCCCAGCACGAGTGGCCCGCGTTCACCGAGGAGTTCCTGGCCCGGTTCCTGAGCGCGATCGGGCACTGCCCCCACGGCGTCGCCACGCGGTTCTTCCTCGGCAAGGGCGAGCCGGCGGCGGAGATCGCGCGCCTCGCCTGGCAGCTGGCGAGCGACCTCGTAGTGCTGGTCTGGCACGGGCAGCTCGCCGATCACCATGGCGGCGTCATCCGCGACGTGCTCGCCCGGGCGCCGTGCCCCGTGCTGGTCCTGCGGCGCTAGCGCGGCCCCACGTGACGCGCGGCGCGCCCCGGCGGCGGCGAGGCGCTCCCTCGGCCCTCGATCCGCGCGCGGGCGCCTCGCCGGGCGGGCTCCACGCCAACGACCGGCGAAAGGCGCTATGGTGCGCCGCCATGGTCTCCCGGAAGCTGCCCCCCAGCGAGTGTCGCAAGATCGTAGAGCCGCAGAGCTTCCGCTTCTCCACGACGGAGGAGGTCGCGCCGCTGTCGGCGGGCATCGGCTCGCAGGAGCGCGCCCTCGCCGCGCTCGCCTTCGGCCTCGACATCCGCCAGCCCCGCTTCCACGTCGTCGTCGTCGGCGCGCCCGGCACGGGCCGCACGTTCTGCGCGCGCGCCGTCGCGAAGCGCATCGCGGCGAGCCGCCCCACGCCCGACGACATCCTCCTCCTGCCGAACCCGCACCGCCCGAGCGAGCCGACGGTCCTGTCGCTGCCGCCGGGCGAGGGGCGCCCCTTCGTCGAGGCGATGGAGGAGCTCCACGAGAAGCTCGTCGACGCCCTGCGCGGCGCGACCGAGGGCGAGCGCTTCAAGCAGGCGCGCGGCAAGATCCAGCGCCGGGTGAACGCGGAGGAGCGGCGGCTCGAGGAGCAGCTCAAGTCCGCGGCGCGCGAGCTCGGCCTCGACCTCGTGCGCGGCGAGGACGAGGTGCAGATCACCTCGATCGAGGACGCCGCCAACGCGCCGGACGGCGAGGCGCTGCTCGCCATCGCCGGATCCATCGAGGAGTTCGAGATGCGGCTCGCCACCGTGCAGGACGAGGCCGACGTCGAGCTGCGCGGCGTCGTGAAGCAGCTGCTCAGCGACGGGGTGAAGGCCTGCTTCCAGCCCGTGCGCGCGCGCTTCGAGGGGCGCAATGACATCAGCGCCTTCCTCGCGGACGTCGAGACGGTCGTGTCGAAGGAGTTCCGCCTGCTCGTCGACGAGGCGCGCGGCGAGGAGGGCGGCGCCACCCTCCCGCGCGGCGTGGTCGTGCCGACGCTCCTCACGGAGCACACGCCCGACTCCGGCGCCCCGGTCGTCGACGTCCCCTACCCCACGCTGACCGCCCTGTTCGGCCGCACCCACGCGCCGCCCGACTCCGGCTTCCCGCCGGAGCCCGGCTTCGCCGTCGCGGGCGCCCTCCACGAGGCGGCCGGCGGCTTCCTCATCCTGCCCGCGGGCGCGCTCCTCAAGAACGAGGCGCTCTACGAGCAGCTCAAGGCCTGCCTCCTCGCGGGCAAGTTCATCGTGCCCGAGCACAACCCGTCGTACTTCCGCGGCACGGCGGAGGAGCTGCTCTTCCCGCCGATCCCCATCGACGTGAAGGTCGTCCTCGTCACGAACCCGCAGCTCTACCAGGACCTGCACGACGCCGATCCGGAGTTCTCGCAGCTCTTCAAGGTGCAGGCGCGCTTCGAGACGACGATCTCGCTCGATCAGGCGCTGCTCACGTACCCCGCGTTCCTCGCCGGCTTCGCGCACGATCGCGGCCTCCCGCCGATCACGGCCGACGGCGTGACCGCGCTCCTCTTCCACGGCGGCCGCCTCGCGGAGAGCCAGACCAAGGTGAGCGCGCAGGTCGGGCTCATCGCCGAGGTCGCGACCGAGGCCGGCTACCGGGCCCAGCGCCGCGGCCGCAAGGTGGTCGACGGCCCCGAGGTCAACGAGGCGCTCGAGGCGGCGCGGCGCCGCGGGAGCCATTTTCGCGACCACGTGCACGAGCTGCTCTCGGACGGGACGATCCGCATCGACGTGACCGGCCGGCGCGTCGGGCAGGTCAACGCCATCTCGGTCCTGTCCGACGGCCCGCAGACGTTCGGCCGCCCCTGCCGGGTGACGGCGGTCGTCTACCCGGGCCGCGAGGGCCCGGTGAACATCGCGCGCGAGGTCGAGATGTCCGGCCCGCTCCACAGCAAGGGCGTGCTCGTCCTCACGGGCTTCCTCGCGGCCCGGTTCGCCCAGCACCGCCCGCTCTCGTTCGGCGCCTCGCTCGTCTTCGAGCAGACCTACGAGCCCATCGAGGGCGACAGCGCCTCGTCGAGCGAGCTGTACGCGCTCCTGTCCGCGCTCTCCGGCGTCCCGATCCGGCAGGAGCTCGCCGTGACCGGCAGCATCGATCAGCAGGGGAGCATCCAGCCCGTGGGCGGCATCAACGAGAAGATCGAGGCCTTCTTCGATCTGTGCGCTGCCAAGGGCCTGACGGGCGAACAGGGCGTGCTGATCCCGAGCGCGAACCGCGACGCGCTCATGCTGCGGGGCGACGTCGTGACGGCGATCGAGGCCGGCCGCTTCCACGTGTTCGAGGTGAGCTCCGTCGAGGAGGGCATCGAGATCATCACCGGCGTCCCCGCGGGCGTCGCCGACGCGGACGGAAGGTACCCGGAGGGGACCGTGTTCCACGCGGCCGACCAGCGGCTCGAGCGCTTCCACCAGGCGATCGCCGACACGCCGAAGGGCGCGACGAGCGCGGATCCTCGACGAATGCTCAGAGAGCGCTGAGGAGGACCCGTGGCAGCGAAGCGCGCGGCCGGACCCGCGCCGATCGGCGCCGGAGCCCACCGATGACGCGGCGGCTCCTCCTGCTCGCGGCGGCCGGCGCCGCGGCGGCGCTGCTGGCGTGGGGCGCGCTCGCGCGGTGGCGTGATGCATCGCCCTCGCTCGGCGCCGCCTGCGCGGCCGCCGCCGCGATCGCGCTGCTGGTCCTCCTCGGCGGCGCCGTCCGGCGGCGCTTCGCCGCGAGGCCCGGTCGATCCTGGCGCCAGGCGCCCGCGGCGCTTCGGCTCCCGCGGACGGGGCAGCCGGCCGCGCGCCCCGCGGAGCGCGCCCTGACGCCGCCGACCGAGCTCGACGACCCGCGGATCATCTACGCCTTTGCAGCCCAGGCCGTCGGTCAGTCGCTCGCCTGGGAGGGGAGCTACAAGGCGGCCGCCGCCTCGCTGCGCGACGTGCCTCGCGACTGGATACCTCCGCAGGTCCGGGTGCTCGTCATGAGCAACCTCGCCCAATGGCAGCTCTGCGCCGGCGACATCGAGTCCGCCCGGCGGCTCCTCCCGGACCTGGACGAGGAGCGCGCGCCGGCGTCGGTGCGGCCGCTCGTGCGGGGAGCGCGCGCCGCGGTGCTCGTGCGCACCGGCGACGTCGAGGGCGCGCTCTCCCTGATCGGCCTCCGCGATGGCGAGCGGGAAGAGCCGACCGAGGTGCGCCAGCGCTACCGCATCACCCGCGCGCATGCGCTCACCGCGCTCGGCGAGCCCGCCGCGGCGCGCGCGGAGCTCCGCCGGGTGGTCGATGACGTCGGCGTCGACGAGCTCTGCCGCTGGATTCCCGCGGGCGGGCCCGCCCGGGCCGCGATGATCGAGCTCATCGACGAGGGCTGACGGATCCGCGCCGCCGCGAGGCCGCGACTCGCCAAGCGCGGATCTCGGGTCGCTCGAGTCACGCGCAACTCGGATCGTCACGCCGCTTGTCAAGCGTCATTTCCCTGGTTTGTCGCGCGGGAAGCCCCCCTCTGCCGGCGCCGGGCGCTCGAAGCCCACAGAGCGCATCGTGTGCGCTTCCCCGGGGATTCCGGTTCGCGGTGGGGCGAGCCACGTTGCGAGCGCCTGGCGGCTGGTAGAAAAAGGATGCTGTACGCAAAGTGCATCGGGCCAGGTAGCCTTTTCGCGTCGACCGGGGGAGAACGCATGCCAACCTGTATGGGTGGCCAATGAGGGTGGAGGCGCCACGGGGGGTGATCGGCGGGTGTTGCACCGGTTCAACCAGCCCAACGCGCCCCATCGTGGCGACTCGCCTCGCTCACAGGAGCCCGCCCCGGAGGCTCCCGTGAACCGCCCAGCGGATACGCCGTCCCATCGCATCCTCATCGTGGACGACAGCCCCACGTACCTGAACCAGGTCGCGGCGGCGATGCGCGACGAAGGCTACTTGCCGGTGCTCGCCCACTCGGGGGAGGAGGCGCTCGCGCGGCTCACGGTGGCGCGCGTCGACGGCATTCTGCTCGACATGGTGATGCCGGGTCTGTCGGGCCCGGCCACGTGCCTCCGCATCAAGGCGAACGCCTCGTGGCGGCCGATCCCGCTGCTGATGCTCACCGGCCGCGACGACCACAAGGCGATCCTCGACGCCCTCTCGGCCGGCGCCGACGATTTCGTGACGAAGACGGGCGAGCTCACGGTGCTGAAGGCGCGCCTGCGCGCCCAGCTGCGCAGGAAGCATTACGAGGACGAGAACCGCAGGATGCGCGAGCTCCTCCTGCGCCGCGAGATGGAGGCGGCGGAGGCGCGCGCCGACCGGCGCCTCAAGCAGAGCGAGGAGCGGTTCCGACTCATCGTGGAGGGCGTCCAGGACTACGCCATCTTCATGCTCGACCCCGCCGGCCGCATCGCCAGCTGGAACCCGGGCGCCGAGCGCATCAACGGCTACCGGGCCGACGAGATCATCGGCTGCCACTGCTCGGTCCTCTTCCCGCCGGAGGACGTCGAGCTCGGCAGGCCCGCCGCGGAGCTCGAGTCCACCGTCGAGACCGGCCGCTCGATCCAGGAGGGTTACCGCGTCCGCAAGGACGGCACCCGCTACTGGGCGAACGAGGTGATCAGCGTGCTCTTCGACGAGGCCGGGCAGCTGCGCGGCTTCGCGAAGGTCACCCGCGACGTGACGGAGCGCCGCCGCGTCCACGAGGCGCAGCGCATCCTCGTCTCCGCCGGGCAGATCCTCGGCGAGTCGCTCGATTTCGAGGAGACGCTGCGGCGCGTGGTCCGCGTCGCGCTCCCCGACTTCGCGTCGATCTGCGTGCTCCTGCTGCAGGACGAGTCCGGCGCGATCGATCGGCAGGTGACCGCCCACGCGGATCCGTCGATGGCGATGGCGACCGAGCTGCTCGGCAGGATCACGGCCGACTCTGCCGGGCGGGGCATCGGCAGGGTCCTGCGCACGGCGCAGCCGGAGCTCATCCCCAAGGTGACCGACTCCTTCGTCCGCGCGATCTCGTTCGATCAGGCGCACTACGAGGCGCTGCGCTCGCTCTCGCTCGCCTCGCACCTCACGGTCCCGCTGACGGCGCGCGGCCGCACGCTGGGCACGCTCTCGTTCGCCTCGACGCACCGTCGCTACGACGCCGTCGATCTCGACCTCGCGCAGGATCTCGCGCGCCGCGCGGCGCTGGCCGTCGACAACGCCCGGCTCTACCGGGAGGCGCAGCTCGCGGTGCGCGCGCGCGACGATTTCCTCACGATCGCCTCGCACGAGCTCCGCACGCCGCTCACGCCCATGCAGCTGCAGGTCGACGGCCTCCTTCGCGCCGGCAAGCGCGGCGGCCTCACCGCCGAGCGCGCCACGCCGCGGCTCGAGATGATCAAGCGGCAGGTCGAGCGGCTCGCCCGGCTCATCACGAACCTGCTCGACATCTCGCGCATCTCCGCGGGCCGCCTGCAGATCGAGCTCGAGGACGTCGATCTCGCGGCCACGGTGAACGAGGCGCTGGAGCGGTTCCGCGAGGAGCTCTGCGCCGCCGGCTGCCCCGTCAACCTGTCGGCCCCCGCCTCGATCGTCGGCCGGTGGGATCGCCTCCGGCTCGATCAGATCGTCACGAACCTCCTGTCGAACGCCGTCAAGTACGGCGCCGGCAAGCCCATCGACGTCACGCTGGAGGACCTCGCGGACCGCGCCCGCCTGACGGTGCGGGATCGCGGCATCGGCATCGCCCCGGAGCAGCAGGCCCGCATCTTCGAGCGCTTCGAGCGCGCCGTCTCCAGCGAGAACTACAGCGGCTTCGGCATGGGGCTGTGGATCGTGCGGCAGATCGCCGACGCGCTCGGGGCGACGATCCAGGTCGACAGCCGGCCGGGCGAGGGGGCGACCTTCAGCGTCGACCTGCCGAAGGAGCCCGCCTGACGCCCTCCACGCCGCGCGGCGCGCGGCGCGCGGCGCGCGACTAGAGCGCCCGCCGCACCCGGCGGCGCTGCTCGATCATGTGCTGGGTGATCTGCTGCCTGCCCTCGGCGCGCTCCACCAGCGTCCACACGTTGTCGCTGCGCTCCCTGCCCGCGCAGTCGAGGAGCGCGTCGGCCGCCTGCTCGGCGGGGATGAGCCCGTCGTGTCGCCCCGGGAGCTCCACCACGGCCGCGCGCGTGCAGAGCCCGCCCATCGTGGCGAGCATCCGGCGCACGATCTCGCGGAAGACCGCCTCGTCGAACGCGTCGCGCTCGCCGGCGCCGAACAGGACGAGCTTGTCGAACGCCATGCGCGGCTTGCACGGGATCATGACGACCTCGCCGAGCTCGCCGGTGATCAGGCCCTGCCGCCTCAGCTCGGAGATCCGGCCGCCGAGCCGCCAGTCGCAGAGGCCGGCCACGCCGTGGGCCGGCCGCGCGTCGCAGAACGGGGCGCACGCGAGCACCTCCGAGTCGAGCTCGTCGAGGCTCTGCAGGTCGGGGGAGATGAACCGTAATTCCACGTGGATCAGACGCTGATGGCGCCCTTGCGGAAGTCGCTCTTCGCGATCTTCACGTTGACGCAAGCGGGCCTGCCGCACCGGAACGCCTCGTCCAGCGCGGGCCCGAGCTCCTCGACGCGCTCCACGCAGGCCCCGAAGCCGCCGAGCGCCTCGACCACGCGGTCGTACCGGGTGAAGTCGAGCGACGTCGCCGGCGCGCGGCCCTCGCCGTAGAGCTCCACCTGCCCCCGGCGGATCTGCGTCCAGGCCGCGTCGTTCCCGATCACGCTCACGACGGGGATGCCCTGGCGCACCATCGCCTCGAACTCGAGCGCGTGGAAGCCGAACGATCCGTCGCCGTACACGAGGACCACGTTGGCCTCTGGCCGCGCCAGCTTGGCCGCCATCGCGTAGCCCGGTCCCACCCCGAGGGTCCCGAGCGGGCCGGGGTCCATCCAGAGCTGCGGCCACTCGAGCTTCAGCACGTTCGCGGCCGTGGCCACGAAGTCCCCTCCGTCGCCGATGACGATGTCGTCCTTGCCGAGGCGCTTGCCGATCTCCGCGCAGACGCGCAGCGGGTTCGGCGGGTCGCCGTCGCTCGCGATCTCCGCCAGCATCTTCGCGCGCGATCGCTCCTCGGCCTCGCGCACGGCCGAGAGCCACGCCGCGGCCGTCTTGTCGGGCACCTCCGCGAGCAGCTGCTCCAGGACGACGCCGCTGTCCCCGTCGATCCCGACGTCGACGCGGCGGTTCTTGCCGAGCTCGCTCCCGTCGAGATCGATCTGGACGACCTTGGCCGCCGGGCTGATGGCGCGGCCGTACTCGAGGCGGAAGTCGAAGGGGGTCCCGAGCACCACGCAGAGGTCGGTCTGCGAGAGCGCGAAGCGGCGCGAGCGGCTCATGAGCCCTGGGTGCGCGTGGGGCAGGGCGCCGCGGGCCATGCCGTTCAGGTAGAAGGGCGCCTTCACCGCGTCGGCGAAGCGGCGCAGCGCGTCGCGCCGCGGCGACCACCGGAGCTGGCTCCCGACGATGAACATGGGCCGCTCGGCGTCCCTCAGCAGGGCCGCGGCCCGCGCGACGGCGGCCGGGTCGCCTCCGGGGCGAGGCGGGGCCGCGGGCGCGGTGGCGGGCGCGTCGTCGCCGGCGTAGTTCATCAGCAGGTCGAGCGGCATCTCGAGGAAGACCGGGCCTGGCACGTTCGCCTGGGCGACGCGGAAGGCCGAGTCCACGTACTCCTGGATGCGATCGGTCGAGGGGACGGAGACGCTCCACTTCGAGATGGGGCGCATCAGCTCGACGTGGTTCATGTCCTGGAGCGAGCCCATGTCGGCGAGGGCGCGCGGACCGGCGCCCCCGAGGACGACCATCGGGACGCCCGCGCGCTGGGCGTTGGCGACGGCCGTCACCACGTCCGTCACGCCCGGCCCCGCGGTGACGGCGCACACCCCCGGCCTCCCGGTCACCCGCGCGTACCCGTCGGCGGCGTGCCCGGCGGTCTGCTCGTGTCGCACGTCGACCACCCGGATGCCGTCATCCAGGCACCCGTCGTAGATCGCCTGGATGTGCCCGCCGCACAGGGTGAAGAGGTGCGTCACCCCGTGTCTCGCGAGGGCCTTCGAGACAAGCCTGCCGCCGTGCACCTGCGCCATGGGGCCGGCATATACCATGTGCGACCCAGCGTCCTGCCGGCGAGCGGTCGGCTCGCGCCGCCGCCCGGGCGCGAGCGCGCGCCGCCCCGGCCACGCCGCCGGCCCGGGCCGCCCGGCGCTCCGAGCCGGCGCTCCGGGGACGAGCCCCGGGGCCACGCCTCGACGGCGGCATGACCGTCGCGCTGGGGCGCCGCGTCGAGGTGTCCACTCCTCGAATCATCACCGGAGCTGGGGGGTCGTGTCCGCCTGAAACCCTCATTGTCCGGGTGGTAGGCAAGTGTTCTTCCTAACCTCCCGACCTCGTCTGAGCTCTCTCGGGATCAGAGCACCACCCGCTTTCTGGCGCGCGCCGCCTTCATGATGGGTGATCCACGCTATCGCCCGATCAGGTCGGCTATCCGACCGCCGAGAAGGATAACCCCCCTTCGCCGGGCGTTGCTGTAAAAATACAGCTCCGCTACAGCGCCGACTCCGACCTTGGACGCGAGGTCGTCGCCCAACCGCGACGGCCGACGCCTTTGCGATCACGACCCCGACGCTGTTCTCTTCTATCCGGGCCACGAGATGATATAGTTGGAACCTTATTGCAGGTGCCTGCTCGACACTGCCACCTCTCTCGACCTCTCCCCGGTGCTCCTTCCCTGCAGCCGCCGGCCTCGGAGAGGGTCCGGCTCTCTGCCGTCGGGGCCATCGCGCCGCCGGCGGTCGCCTCCATCGTCGGCGCTCCCCGTAACCTGGCGGAAACAATTCGGAGGGGGCTGGGTGGGTGGAGCCCCCGAGCTTCTGTGAGGAACGTAACCGGTTCAGAGCCGCCGCGGCGGTCGGCGGGCGCTGGGTGGTTGGCAACACAGGGCGTGTCGAGCTCGCCGAGCCCTCGCGGAGCGCGCGCGGCGCGTCCTGTGGCGGCGCCTGGCGCGCGGCGAGGGACGGCCGCGGCGACGGGGCGGCGGGTCCGGCCGACGGCGGCGCTGGCGCGGCTCGCCTGCCGCGTGGCGACGACACACGATCTCCATGACGTGTGCTCGCCAACTCCTTTGCGGCGTACCGGCCTCGACGGGCTGGAGGCGTGGAGCCGCCGCGGCGATCTGGGCAGCGTCAGGGGTGGACACGAGCCATCTTGTGCGGCGCCCTCGTGGACGCTGCCTTCACAACCTACGTCCCGAGCGGCGTCTACCACGTGTGCGCCGACTTCACCCGTCCGGGCCTTCCTGACACCGGATCGCCGTGTTGCTTTCACACGTGTGCGCCGAGACCTTCTCCGTCCATGGCGCATCATTTCATCACCGCGCGATCGCTCAGGGCATCACGCACTCCTGTTGCAGCGCAAGAAAGGCCGAATTCTCGGCGATGTTGCGCGCGGCCCCGCGGGGTTCTCGTGCGCTGGCGCCTCGCCCTCTCCCAGCGTTCATTTCAAATATCCTGCGCTCACAGAACGTTACCCAATACACCAAAATCACGCGTGACTGCTTACATGAGCTGGCGAGCTTGTTGTTTTTTATTTCGGGAAGGCTCTGTATCGGTTATGCGGGATAAGAGGACGCGCAATCGCGCTTCGCTGGAGTAGCATCGTCCTATGTCGGAGCCCCCTAGTAGCAGTCAGTTGATCCGGATACCCATGGTGCTGGCGCTCGACTGCAGCCCCCATTTTCTGGCTCGTTGCCGGAGGGTTGCAGCGCGGGCTCGTTTCCTCGTCCGCTCCTGCGATGCGGGCTCGGCGTGGGGGGTGGCCGTCCGCCTCCGGCCGCTGGCCATCGTCTTGCCGAGCCACTTGCACGATCGTGCGCCGAAGACCTTCGAGTTGCTCGCGGAGGACGCGGGAGCGCGCCTCGTCGTCGTGGAGTCCGAGCAGCTGCCCTCGGGCGAGCTGGAGGGCCACATCACCTACGCGATCGGCGAAGCGAGCCGAGCGCGCGGCGCCTAGAGCGACGGTCACCCGCTCTGCTCTGCATGGTGCAGAGGTGGGCGGAAACCGCTGTAGAGCGGGGGTGCAGGTTCGTGCGCTGCGGGCTCGGCCGCCGGGCAGGCGCGGCCCGTCGACAGGCAGGCGGCCCGCCGCCGGGCGCCCCGGCCGCGGGCCTCAGTCGACGCGGACGCCCGCGGTGAAGTGAAAGCCCCATGTGTGGTCGAGCGGCGGGCCGAGCTCCTCGTCGAAGGGCAGCAGCAGGCCCGTCCGGAGGAACGCGAGGTTGCGCTCGATCGCGAGGAAAGGCTCGACGGCCAGGACATAGAGATTGCGGGCGACGGCGTGCCGGATGCTCACGTTGTCGAACGTGGGCAGCGCCATCCCTTGCACGCGCACGCCGCCGCCGATCCCGTGGCCGATCTGGAGCTCCACGGCGTGCTGGATCGCGACCTCGTACTCCTTGTTGCGAGCGAGCGGGATGTAGAGCACCGGCTCGATCTGGAAACGCCCGATCATCAGTGAGCCGACGTGGGCCTCGGCGCCGAGGCGCGCGTGGATGGGGAGGATGCTCGGGAAGTACTCGTGGAGATCCCAATACGCCCGGCTGGCGCTGACGGGCTCGTAGCTGGCGTGGTGGTGGGTCTTGCCCGAGAGCGTCGCCAGCCCGACGTCGCCGCCCACCGTGAGCCAGAACGTCCGGCCGACGCGGGCGACGTGATGGGCGCCGAGCGTCACGTTGCCGAGCACGGCGTCGGTGCGCTCGGCCATCGCGAGCCCGAACGGGAGTCGGACATCGAGGAACGTGTGCTGGGCGAACGGCATGCGGGCGAAGAGGGCGACCGCGAGCCCGGAGACCTCGCCGTCGCCGCCGGTGAACGAGGAGGTCTCCAGGCCGATCGCGCCACGCCGGCTCAGCGGGACGGCCCCCTCGTCGATGGTTCTGCCGCCCGACCCGCGCGCGGGCGGCGGCCCAAGCTCGGTGTCCGAGAGGGACCGCGCCCAGTGCGCCGGCGTGCTGCTCTTGCCGCCCGCCTCCGCCCCGCCCGGCTTCCGGTCAGGCGGCGCCGAGTCCGGGGGCGGCCCGGCAGCTCCCGGCGCGGTGTGCGCCGCTTCCGGCGCGAGCGGCGGGGCGTCTGGCTCAGGTGCGCCTGCTCCGGGCGCGCCGAGCGCCGGGGGCTGCGGCGGCCCGCCGGGCAACGGCGCCGCGGGCGGCTGCGGTGTGCCTGAGGCCGGGGGCTGCGGCGCGCCGGGCGCCGATGTCGCGGGCGACGGCGGTGTGCCCGGCGCCGGCGTCACGGGCGGCTGCGGCGTCGCTGGCGGCTGCGGCGTGCCCGGCGCCGGAGGCGGTCCCGCCGACGCGGAGGGCGCAGGGCCAGGCGCCGGGCGAGGCGCCGCGGGCTGCGCAGCGGACGACGCGACCGCGAGGGTCGCCGCCAGCCAGGAAAGCGAGGACAAGACCAGGATTCGACGTGGCATCGTGTCTCCTTGGAGCGCGCATCCTATCGTCTCGGGGGGCGCGCGCGGTCTGCTCCGGCGAGCGCTGGACGCGCCTCCGGTGGCGCGACCGCCGCCCCGCAGCGCCAGCGCCATCCGTCGCAGCGACACGGGCACGGGGCGACCCGGAGGCAGAGCCGAGCGCCGCGCGGCGCCCGGCCGCGGAGCGGCGGCGCGGGGCCGGGCCCTGCCGCGCGCCGCTACAGCAGCGCGGCGAGGGCGGCCGCGAGCCGCTCGTAGTGCGGCCTGTCGTTGTAGATCTGGGCCGAGATCCGGAGGTGCCGCCGGGGCGACGCGGGCCAGGCGAACACCGGCACCTCGATCCCCCACCGCTCGAGCAGCGCGTCCTGGAGCGGATCGAGGCACAGCCGGGACGACGGCGCGTCGGGGAGCGGCACCGTCGCGAGCGCGCCGATCATCGCGTCGGGGCTCGGCGGCATGCAGCCGAGCGCCTCGCACAGGAGATCGCGCGCGGCGAGCGCCGTCGCCCGGTTGTGCGCCTGGAGCGCGGGCCAGCCGCCGGGCACGAGCGCGGCCATGGCGCGGAGCGCGTCCGCGACGCAGAGCGCCGCGCTGGGGTCGGCCGTGCCGGTCCAGTCGAACTCGAGCAGGAAGCGCGACCTGTCGGTGCGCGGCGAGTTGGCGCCGTGGCTGATGGAGAGAGGGCGGACCGCGCCCTGCTTGTCCCGCCGCACGTGGAGGAACGCCGCGCCCTTCGGCGAACAGAGCCATTTGTGGCAGTTGCCGGTGTAATAGGCCGCCCCGAGGGCGCGGAGATCGAGCGGCACCATGCCGGGCGCGTGCGCGCCGTCGACCAGCACGTCGACGCCGCGCTCCGCGAGCGCGGCGATCAGCGAGGCGACCGGGAACACGAGCCCCGTCGGGCTCGTCACGTGATCGACGAGGACGAGCCGCGTCCGCGGCCCCACGCGCGCGAGCACCGCGTCGACCACCTGCTCGGGCGCCTCGATGGGGAACGGCACCGGCGCGACCACGACGCGCGCGCCAGCGCGGGCCGCGACCGCCTCGGCCGCGTTGTTGCAGGCGTTGTACCCGTGATCGGTGATGCAGAGCTCGTCGTCGGGTCGCAGCGAGAGCGACCGCAGCACCGTGTTGACCCCGACTGTCGCGTTGGGGACGAACACGAGGTCGTCGAGGTCAGCGCCGGCGAAGGAGGCGAGCGCGCCTCGGGCCGCGTCGAGCAGCGGCCCGAGCTCGCGAAGGAAGAACCGGACGGGCTCGCGCTCGAGCTGCTCGCGGTAGCGCTGCTGCGCATCGAGCACCGCGCGCGGGCAGGCGCCGTACGAGCCGTGGTTCAGGAAGGTGACGGCCGGGTCGAGCGACCAGAGCTCGCGCACCGCGGCGGCGCGCGACTCCGGGAAGGCGTTCGGGTTCATGGCGAGGAGCGGGCCCCGAGGAGGCGGCGTGCCGGAGGGCCCGGAACAATGTCGCGCGGGCTCCGACCCCTGTCGAGGGCCACGCGAGGAGCAGCTCCCAGTCCATGATGGATTGTATCGTCAATGTTGAATCATGGATCAACCATGACCGGGTGCCGCCGGTCGTGCAGAGCCGGTCAACCCGTCCATGATGGACATCGCGTCCGGTCGTCCCATGACGGACAGCGCATCTGCCTCTCATGATGGACACCGCACCTGCCATCCCACGATGGACATCCCATCTTCAATCCCATGATGGACACCGCACCTGCCCACCCTGACGGCCCGTCATCGACGGGCACGCATCAGCGGCGACACGCAGGCATCAGCAGCGGGCAGGCGTCAGCGGCGACATCAGCGGCGACAGGCAGGCATCAGCAACGGGCAGGCGCCAGAACGGGCAGGCGCCAGCGGCGCGCCTCGGCGGCGGCGCCGGATCAGCGGCCCGACCAGACCGGGGAGGCGCTGTTCATCTCGAGCGCCTCCATGCGCCGCGCCGCGGGTGAGGGCGGGGCCGCCGCGGCCGCGCGCGCGGTCTTCCGCGCGCTCGCCACCGCCGAGGCCGCCTGGACGGCGCGCTCCTTCTCCTTGTCCGACCGGGCGCGCGCCGCCTGCTGCCGGAGCCGGTCCTCCGCCGCCGCGAGCTTCGCCTCGGCGGCGCCGAAGTTGCCCGCGCTCACCTCCTGGGCCGCGTCGAGCTGCATCATGCCCGCCTCCATCACCGCGGCGATCGTCTGGGTCTTCTCGTTCTGGTGCGCGGCGACGAGGGCCGGATCGCTCGTCACATCGTAGCGGGCGACCACCTCCTGCACGCGCGGGAGATTGCCGCTCTCGGCGTCGCGGAAGTGGAGCCGCACGCTCGCCAGCGGGTGGGAGCCGGCCGCCGGCGCGGTGACCCGCGCCCGCACGAGCATCTCGCGGTGCTGCCCGCCGAACATCGTGCCGAGCAGCACCCGGAGCGCGTCCCCGGAGCGCTCGGTGCGCTCGTTGGGGACGTCGAGCAGCTCCACGCCGGGCGCCGGGACGATCTCGACGAACGCGCCCGTCGCCGCCGTCGTCTGGAGCAGGGCGAGCTCGCGCTCGAGGACGGAGGACATCTCCCGCGCCTCGGTGAGGTGGTACAGCCGGCCGCTGGAGCCGATGGCGAGCGCGTTGAGCGTGCGCTCGTCGTAGTCGGCCCCCACCCCGATCGACGTGATCTGCACCCCGTGCGCGGCGCCGCGCTGGGCGAGCGCCCCGAGGATGTCGGGAGAGGAAGGCCCGATGTTCGCCTGGCCGTCCGAGATGAGCACCACGCGCCGGACGGCGTGCGTCGACGGCGCGGCGAGCGCGTGCTGCTCCGCGAGCGTTAGGCCAGCGAAGAGGTTGGTGCTGCCGTCGGGGCCGAGCGCGGCGATGGCGCGCGCCACCGCGGGCCGCGTCGACCGGCCGAGCACCGTCGGCGAGACGCGCGCCTGCGCGGTGTCGGCGAACGACGCGACCGAGACGAGGTCGCCGTCGGGGAGCCTGTCGACGAACGCCTGCGCCGCCGCGCGGGCGTTCTCCATCTTGGGGCCTTGCATCGAGCCGGAGGCGTCCACGAGCAGCACGACCGCCGCCGGCGCGCGCGGCTGTCCGCGGGCCGCGCGCGCCGCCGGGACATCGATCCACACGCCGAGCTGCGTCTCGCGCGTCCCCGGCAGCGCGAAGGCGCTCGCGCCCGCGGCGCCGATCCAGACGCCCTGGTTCCCCGCGGGCGCCGGCTCCGGCCGGGACGACGGCACGCCGGCCGCCGCCGCAGAGGGCTCGTCCGGCTCCGCCGGGGCCGCGGCCACGGCGACCGGCTTCGCCGCCTCCTCCCGCGCCGCCGCGCCCGGCGCGGCCGCCGCCGCGGCGCTCGCGCCCGGAGGCGCCGCCGCGCTGGCCGCGCAGCCCAGAGCCGCCCATCCCATCAGCAATCCAGCGAGCATCGTCCGCATCGAGGAGCTCCTTCCGCCGCAAGCCATGGCGCGGCCCACGGGGGGACCCGCGTCCCTCCGCCGCGATCTCTCGGACCCCGCAGCGCGCGGCTTCTACGGACCGGGCCGAGAAAAGATCTCCGGGAGAGCCGGCGCCCGCATCACCGCCGCCGGCCCTCGCACCGGCGAAAGGCCGCCGCTCCGCGCCGGGAGCCCCCGACGAGCACACATCCATGGGTCGTCCCTGCCTGACTCCAGGGCCCATCTCGAGATCTCGCGAGATCCGCGACTCCCGACGTCCCTCTGTCGGTGGTTCAGGTCTTGCTCACTCACGACCGTCGACGGGCGATCGCCGGAGCGCGGCGCCCGGACACGATGCGCCGCACGGAGCGGCGATGCCGGAGGAGGTCGATCCGATGCAACTCGCGCGAAGCAAATCTCCAGCTCTCCTCGCCGCGTTCGCGGCGGTCTTCCTCGCTGTCGGGAGCCTCCTTGCTTTGCCGGGCTACACGCTCACCGGCACGGGCGTCCGCGTGAGGACCATCGGCGTGCTCAACATCGATGTCTATCGGATCAGCCATTACATGGATCAGCTCCCTGCCACGAGGTCCAAGGAAGCCGTCATCGACATGGACACGGGGAAGAAGTTCGTCTGGACGATGCTTCGCGACGTCGACCGCGCGAGCATCGTCAAGGCGCTGCGGGAGGCCTATGCGTTGAACCAGTACACGGACACGCCGAAGATCGAGAGGTTCGTGGCGGCGTTCGAGGGAGACCTCAAGTCGGGAACGGAGGTCACCATCGCGTACGACCCGCGCGCGAAGGCGACCACCGTCACGGTCGCCGGCGGCGGGACGGCGACCGTGGCGGGCCTCGATTTCATGAAGGCCACCTGGCGGATCTGGCTGGGCAAGATCGATCAGCCCACGTTGAGCGACGAGCTCATCGCCAGGCTCCGCTGAGGCGGGCGAGCCGCTGTCAGTCCGACGGCTTGTCGCGCACCACGAGCACCGACCGGTTCGTGTGGTTCACGACCTTCGCCGCCGTCGTGCCGAGCACCTTGTCGATGCCCGAGTAGCCGTGCGACCCGATGACGATGAGATCCGCGTTCTCCTCGTCGGCCGTCCGGCAGATGACCTCCCAGGCGACGCCGACGTGGATCACGACCTTCGCGAGGAGCTCGGGCGGCACGTCGCGCGTAAGCTGCGAGAGCTCCTCGCGGTCGCTCCGCTCCAGGATCTCGGGGACGCGGGTGGGCGACTCGTTCAACGCTTCCGCGGGCAGGCTGTGGTGCAGCCCGATCGCGCGCACGAGCACGAGCTTGCCGCCGAGCTTCTGCGCGAGATCGACGCCCTCCGCGAGGACGAGCGACGCCTTGGGGGAGCTGTCCAGTGCAACGAGGATGGTCCGGGGGTGCTTGAGACTCATGGCGTCCGCCTTTCGTGCGGTGACGTTCCGCACCTTTTTAGCCGACCTGGCGCCGGACGCGCAGCGCATCGCTCGGCGGCGGCGCTCCACGCCTCCGCGCCGCCTCCGCGCCGGCCCGGCCGCCCGCGCCGAGCGCCGCGGACGGTGCGTCCAGCGTGGATCAGGCGCGGATCGTCACGCCATGGCCCCGGTCGTCCGTGAGGATCTCGAACGCCGCCCGCCGCGCCGTCGTCAGGGTCTCGATGCCGACCTCGCGGCCCAGGCTCTTCCGCCGCAGGGTGACGGTGCAGGCCCCGATCTTGGTGTTCAGGCAATGCTTCACGCCGCCAGGAGGGTTCCTGTAGGCCAGGCCCACGAAATCGCCGGCGGACGCGGAGATCTCCCCCTCGACGCTCAGCCGATCGGTCTCCGTCCGGAAGCGCCAGGTGAAGTAGTCGAACGAGGCATCGGCGCGGACCGACTGGACGAGCGAGCTGAGCGCGATCTCCTCGCCGCCGTGCCGGAGGACCAGCGGCGTCATGTTCGGCGTCCAGAACGGTCCGACCTTCAGTCGGGCCGTGGCGACCTCGAGGAAGCTGTCCGGGTGGCTGTCGAACCCGGCGACCTGCCCCCAGGCGTACAGGTCCGTGTGCTTCGTCCCCCAGTTGTGGTTCTGGCTGCCCACCCAGCCCGAGACGTCCACCGCGCGCCCGGCCACGCGGAGGAGGCCGCTGTAGACGGCCATCGGCGCGCCGACCAGCGCCTTCGCCTTCGGCAGCGGGGCGCCGTAGAGGGCCTCCGGGAGCAGCAGAAGGGGCTCCCCGCCGCCCTCGTAGGCGAGGTCCCACGTGATGGCGTCCTCCCCCTCGCCCGCCGCGCCGGTGAGCCTGCCGAGGCTCAGCCGGGCGCCGTCGATGGCGACCGACAGGCTGTCGCGGGCGAACGAGCAGCGCCCGGCGAACGGGACCTCGCGCTTGGCGACCGCGTGGCGCCCCGACTCGCCGTCGAAGTAGACCGCCCAGAGCTCACCCTCCGCGGCCTCGGGCCGCCCGGCCGGGCTGAACAGCGTGTACCGGATCCAGAAGGCGAGCGGCCGCGTCGGGTGGTTCGCGCGCTGGAAGAAGCTCTCGTAGAAGCCGCCCCGCTGCCCCGGCCGGTAACGCGCGTGGTTCGCCCGCTCCCGGATCGTCCTCACCTTCGCGACCACCATCGATCCCCCCGCTCCTCCAGCCTAGTGCCCCCGCTTCGACCCGCCGCTGAGAAGATCGCCGATCACCCGCTCCAGATCGTCGAGCGAGATCGGCTTCGCGATCTTCGGGTTGTCCACCCGCTCCACGAACTCCCGCGCGCTCGGCGTGAAGGCGCCGCCGGACATGAAGGCCATCTTCGGCAAGAGCTGCGGGAACCGCTCGCCGATCTCGTCGTACAGGGCCATCCCGCTCATCTGCGGCATCAGGAGATCGCAGACGATCGCGTCGATCCGGCCGCCGCGGTCCCGCAGGAGGTCGAGCGCCTCGTGGCCGCTCTTCGCCACGAGCACCTCGTGCCGCTCCTCGAACGCGCGCGCGAAGGCGTTGAGCAGCATCGGCTCGTCGTCGACGAACAGGATCGTCCCGCGCGACGACGCGCGCGGCGGCTCCGGCGGCGGCCGCGGCGCGGGCAGATCCGTCGGGTTGAGGCCGGTCAGGCGGATCGTGAAGACGGTCCCGACGCCGGGCGTGCTCGACACCGTCATCGTGCCGTGCTGCTCCTCGACGATGTTGCGCGACACCCAGAGCCCGATGCCCGGGCGCGCGCTCTCCTCCTTCGTCGTGAAGAACGGGTCGAAGATCCGCTCGACGACCTCCGGGGTCATCCCGCGCGCGTTGTCCTCCACCTCGACGTGGTGGACGCCGGCGTCGAAGCGCGTCGTCACGCGCACCATGTTCTCGTCGCGGGGGCGGTTCGGCATCGCCTGCGCCGCGTTGATGAACAGGTTCACGAACACCTGCGAGAGCTTGCCCGGATAGCCGACGAACGGCGGCATCTCGCCGTAGCTGCGCTCGATGCGGCAGAGCTGGCTGAGCTGCGGGCCCGTCATGCGCAGCGCGAGCTCGATCACGTCGACGAGATCGACCCGCTCGGGCTTGCGCTCGCTGCTGCTCGAGAAGAGGTTGAGGTCCGTCACGATGTCGCGCATCCGCTCGACGCCGGCGAGCGCCTCGTGGCACGAGCGATCGATGAGGTCGATGGCGCGCAGCAGGTCCTCGTACGAGCCCGAGGCGACCGGGCGCGCCGCCGAGACGAGCTTGTGCGCCCCGCTCCGGATCTGCTCCAGGTTCGCCATCACCCACGCCATGGGGTTGTTGAGCTCGTGCGCGACGCTCGCCGCGACCTGGCCGATCGAGGAGAGCTTCTCGCTGTGGAGGATCTGCGCGCGGCGCGCGACCTCCTCGGTGACGTCGCGCATGAGCGCGAGCGAGGCGTCCTCGCCGTAGAGCCGCGTGATCCGGACCGTCATCACCTTGGTCAGGCCGGCGCGCGTCCCGCAGCGGATGGTGGCCTCCCTCGGCGCCTCGGCCCGCGACGCGGACAGCACGAGCGTGCGCAGGGCCGGCACGTCCGCCGCGACCGCGAGCGCGGTGATAGGCCGGCCGATCCACGCCTGCCGCGAGTGCCCGAAGAGCGCCTCGAACCGCACGTTCAGCCGCGTCAGCATGCCCTCCTGGTCGATCGTCGCGAGCACGTCGGACGAGAGCTCGACGATCTCGCGGTAGCGCTCCTCGGAGGCGAACAGCGAGCGCTGGGCGTACGCCTCGGCGAAGCGGTGCTCGAACTGGAGCAGCAGCGCGTCGACGGCGCGGAGCACGTCGATCGAGGACGAGCCGTCGGCCTCGGCGTCGTCGTGCGTCGTGTCGAGCACGCCCGCGACCGCGGTGCGGAACTCGGACGCGGCGATCAGCGGAGCGCTGATGGAGTACCCGGTCGCGTAGCGCTGCTCGACCAGGTGCGTGATGAACTCGTCGAGCAGCGTCTCGCTGCCGTCCTCGAGGATCCTGGTGAACGCGGCGAGCCAGGAGCGCACGTTCTCCGTGACCTCGCCCACGGGCCGGTCGGTGTACCGGCCCCGCTCCGGCGGCAGCGCCAGCACGTTCTCGATCCAGTCGTCGATGAGCTCGTCCTTGTGCCGCTTGCAGAGGTCGAGGAGCCGCCGGCGCGCGAGCGCCATCGACGTCTCCGCGTTGGTCGGCGGCCCGTGGACCTGCGAGCGCCGCTCGCCGTCCCCCCCGCCGCGCGCGCCCCGCGACTCCGGGACCTGCGAGCGCCGCTCGCCGTCCCCGACCTGTGAGCGCCGCTCGCCGTCCCCCCCGCCGCGCGCGCCCCGCGACTCCGGGACCTGCGAGCGCCGCTCGCCGTCCCCCCCGTTGTGCGCGCTCTTCGCTTCCGGAAGCTCACGCTTGGCTTCCTCGTCCGCTGCCATCGCTGTTACCTGCCGCGGAGGACCTCGCAGCCCATGAACGCACGGAGCGGCTCGGGCACGACCACCGTGCCGTCCGCCTGCTGGTACTGCTCGAGGATCGCGATGACCGTCCGCCCCACCGCGAGCGCCGACCCGTTCATCGTGTGGACGAGCCGCGGCTTCGCCTTCGGCTCCGGCCGGTAGCGGATCTGGGCGCGGCGCGCCTGGAAGTCGCCGAAGTTCGAGCAGCTCGAGATCTCGCGGTACACCCCCTGGCCGGGCAGCCACACCTCGAGATCGTACGTCTTCTGCGAGCCGAAGCCGAGATCACCGGTGCAGAGCGCCGACACCCGGTAGTGCAGGCCGAGCCGCTTCAGGACCTCCTCCGCGTGCGAGGTGAGCAGCTCGTGCTGGCGGGCGGAGTCCTCCGGCGCCGAGAACCGCACGAGCTCGACCTTGTCGAACTGGTGCTGCCGGATGAGCCCGCGGACGTCGCGCCCGTGGCTGCCCGCCTCGCTGCGGAAGCACGGCGTGTAGGCCGCGTAGGCGATCGGGAGCGACGCGCCGTCCAGGATCTCGTCGGCGTGCAGGTTCGTGACAGGGACCTCGGCCGTCGGGATGAGGTAGAGGTCATACGCCCTCTCCGGGTCGCTCTTCTGCGTCTTGAACAGGTCCTCGGCGAACTTGGGCAGGTTGCCCGTGCCGAACAGCGCCGTGTCCTTGACGAGGAAGGGCGGCAGCACCTCGAGGTAGCCCTGCTCGCGCGTGTGCAGGTCGAGCATGAACGAGATGAGCGCCCGCTCGAGCCGGGCGGCGGCGCCCATCAGCACGGTGAAGCGCGCCCCCGAGAGCTTCGCCGCGCGCTCGAAGTCGAGGAGGCCGAGGGCCGTGCCGATGTCCCAGTGCGACTTCGGCGCGAACGAGAAGCTCGGCTTCTCGCCCCACGCCCGGACGACCACGTTGCCCTCCTCCCCCGCGCCCACGGGCACCGACGGGTCCGGCAGGTTGGGCACGACGGAGAGCAGCTCGGTCATCCGCTTCTCGAGCTCGGAGACGACCTGCTCGGCCTCCTTGATCCGCGTCGACAGGGCCTTCAGCTCGTCGCGCTTCTGCGCGAACTCGGGCGATTTCTTGTCGAGGCGCGCCATCGCTTCGTTCGCCGCGTTGCGCTCCGCCTGCCACCGCTCGAGCTCCTGGATGTTGGACCGCCTCGCGCTCACCGTGGAGGCGAAGTCGTCTCCGAGGCTGGCGGCGGCGGCGGGCGAGCGAAGGGCGAGCGCCGCGCGCACCTCATCGAGGTGCTCCGCGACGTGGCGAGGATCGAGCATACCCCAGGGTCTAGCCGAAGCCCGCACGCGCGTCAGCAGCCGCGACGCGCCGCTCCGCCCCGAGGATGGGCCCGCCCCCCGCCAGACGCTCGGGCGGGGAGCGGCGCGCAGGGAGGCGCTAGGCGCTGGCGCCCAGGCTGCGCAGCACGAACTGGAGAATGCCCCCGTGCTGGTAGTAGTCGACCTCGTTCGGCGTATCGATGCGCGCGGTGACGGTGAAGGTCTTCTTCGCCCCGCCTTCCCCGGTCGCGACGACGTTGAGCTTCTTGCCCGGCGTGAGGTTGTCCGAGATGCCGTCGATCTCGAACACCTCGCGCCCGGTGAGCCCGAGGGTGGACGCGTCCTCGCCCGGCGCGAACTCGAGCGGGAGCACGCCCATGCCGACCAGGTTCGACCGGTGGATGCGCTCGAAGCTCTTCGCGATGACCGCGCGCACGCCGAGCAGCTTCGTCCCCTTGGCCGCCCAGTCGCGCGACGACCCGGTGCCGTACTCGGCGCCGGCGATCACGAGCAGCGGCACGCCCTCGGCCTTGTACTGCATGGCCGCGTCGTAGATCGTGGTCTTCTCGCCGTCGGGCAGGTGCACCGTGATCCCGCCTTCCTCGCCGGGGCGGAGGGCGTTCTTGAGGCGGATGTTCGCGAACGTGCCGCGCATCATCACCTCGTGGTTGCCGCGGCGGGCGCCGTACGAGTTGAAGTCCGCGGGCGCGACGCCGTGCTCGACCAGGTACTTCGCGGCGGGGCTGTTCTTGGCGATGTTGCCGGCCGGGGAGATGTGGTCGGTCGTCACCGAGTCGCCGAGCAGCGCGAGCACGCGCGCGGCCCGGATGTCGGTGAGCGGCGCCGGCTCCTTCGACAGCCCCTCGAAGAACGGCGGCCTGCGCACGTAGGTCGAGCCCTCGTCCCACACGAACGTCTGGCCGCCCGGGACCGAGAGCTTCTGCCACTCCTCGTCGCCCGCGAAGACGTTCTCGTACTGCACCTGGAACTGCTCGGGCCGCACGGCCGTCCGGATGGCCTCGCTGACCTCGGCCGAGCTCGGCCAGATGTCCTTGAGGTACACCGGATCGCCGTTGCGATCCGCGCCGACCGGCTCCTTGAAGAGGTCGGCGTCGACGTCGCCCCGCAGCGCGTACGCGACGACGAGCGGCGGAGAGGCGAGGAAGTTCATCCGCACGTGCTGGTTGATGCGGCCCTCGAAGTTGCGGTTGCCCGAGAGGACGCTCGCCACGACGAGATCGTTGTTGCGGATCGTGTCGCCGATCACGTCCGGCAGCGGCCCGGAGTTGCCGATGCAGGTCGTGCAACCGTAGCCGACCAGGTGGAAGCCGAGCGCCTCGAGGTACGGCAGGAGCCCCGCCTGGCGCAGGTAGTCGGTGACGACCTTCGACCCGGGGGCGAGCGACGTCTTCACCCACGGCTTCACCGTGAGCCCGCGCTCGACGGCCTTCTTCGCGAGCAGGCCCGCGCCCAGCATGACCGCCGGGTTCGACGTGTTGGTGCAGGACGTGATCGCGGCGATCACGACCGAGCCGTGGCGCAGCGTGTAGCGCGCGTCGCCCTCGGTGATCTCCGCGGGGCGCATGACCTTCTCGAGCGCGGGCGCGCGCGCGGCAGCATGGCCGGCCCCCTCCTCGAGGAACGCCTTGACCGCGGGCGCGTCGGCGGCGGCGAACTCCTTCTCGAGCATGCCCTGGAGCGAGGCGCGGAAGGTGCGCTTCGCGTCGCGCAGCGGGACGCGGTCCTGCGGCCGCTTCGGGCCGGCGATCGACGGCACCACGTCGCCGAGGTCGAGCGAGAGGGTGTCGCTGAAGACCGGGTCCGGGGTGCTGTCCGTGCGGAACAGCCCCTGCTCCTTGTAGTAGGCCTCGACGAGCGCGACGAGCTGCGCGGGCCGGCCGGTGAAGCGCAGGTACGCGATCGTCTCGTCGTCGACGGGGAAGAAGCCGATCGTGGCGCCGTACTCGGGCGCCATGTTGGCGATCGTGGCGCGGTCCGGGAGCGAGAGCGCGCTCAGGCCGGGGCCGTAGAACTCCACGAATTTCCCGACCACCTTCTTCTGCCGCAGCATCTGCGTCACCGTGAGGACGAGATCGGTCGCGGTCGCGCCCTCGGGCAGGCTGCCGTGGAGCTTGAAGCCCACGACCTCGGGGATGAGCATCGAGAGCGGCTGGCCGAGCATCGCCGCCTCGGCCTCGATGCCGCCGACGCCCCAGCCGACGACCCCGAGCCCGTTGATCATCGTGGTGTGCGAGTCGGTGCCGACGAGCGTGTCCGGGTAGACCAACGAGCCCTGCCGCATCACGGCGCCCGCGAGGTACTCCAGGTTGATCTGGTGGCAGATGCCCTGGTCGGGCGGCACCACGCGGAAGTTCGTGAACGCCTGCGCTCCCCAGCGGAGGAACGCGTAGCGCTCCTCGTTGCGCTCGAACTCGAGCGCCGCGTTCACCTTCACGGCCGTCGAGGACGCAAACTTGTCGACCTGGACCGAGTGGTCGATCACGAGGTCGACGGGCTGGAGCGGGTTGATCTTGAGCGAGTCGCCGCCGAGCTTCGCGAGCGCCTCGCGCATGGCGGCGAGATCGACCACGGCGGGCACGCCGGTGAAGTCCTGGAGCAGCACGCGCGCGGGGTGGAACGCGATCTCCTGCGAGGGGCGGGCCTTCGGGTCCCAGTTGAGGACGGCCTCCACGTGGTCCTTGCGCACGACGCGCCCGTCCTCGTGGCGGAGGAGGTTCTCCAGGAGGATGCGGAGCGAGAAGGGGAGCTTGTCGATCGACGCGCCGCCTTGCGCCAGCGAGGTGAGCTTGTAGTAGGTGTATGTTTCGGCTTGAACCGTCAGCGTGCTCTTGGTGCCAAAGCTGTCGACCATGCGGCCTCCTCCAACGTCCGGAGCGCCCTTGTAGGCGCCCCGAAGCCGCTAATCTAGTCCTATGTGCGCGCGCTTCACCCTCGCCGTGCCGGACTTTGCGACCCTCCTGGCGATGCTCGAGCCGTCCTCTGGCGCGGGCCGAGCGCGTGGCGGTCCGGCTCGGTCGATTGCCGCTGATCCGGAGATTGCGGCGAGGTTTCGGCCTCGTTTCAACATCGCACCTGCGACCGTCCACCCGGTGCTGCGCGCGCGGGACGGCCGGCGCGCGCTGGTGGCGGCGACCTGGGGCTTCGTGGCGCGTTTCGCCAGGGACGGCGCCGGGCCTTCGCTCCTGGCCAACGCGCGCGCCGAGAGCGCGCGGGCGAAGCCGACGTTCCGCGAGGCGTTCGCGGCGCGCCGCTGTGTGGTGCCGGCGGACGGCTTCTACGAGTGGACCGGGCCCAAGGGCGCGCGGCGGCCCACCTGGTTCCACCCCGCGGAGGGCGGGCTGCTCCGCCTGGCGGGGCTGTACCAGCCGGCGAAGGACCCCGGCGCGGGCGAGCCCGACGTCCGGTTCACGATCCTGACCACCGAGGCGAACGCCGACGTCGCGCCGATCCACGACCGCATGCCGGTCCTGCTGGGCCCCGGGGACGTCGACCTCTGGCTCGGCCTCGGCGACGGCGCGGACGCGGATCGGGCCGAGGCGCTGCTCCGGCCGGCGCCTCGCGGCGCCCTCGCGGCGCGCGCCGTCTCCCCGCGGGTCAACTCGGTCGCGCACGACGACCCCGCCCTGCTGCAGGAGCTCGCGGCGGAGGCCGCTGCCCCGAGGGCCCCTGCCCCGAAGGCCGGCGGCACGCTGCCGCTGTTCGATCTCGACGGCGGCGCGAGGCCCGCCGTCCCCTCCGGCCGGACCTCGCGCCGCTGAGCTGCGGCAACGTGCGTCGATGTGCGCTGGCTGGCCTGCGACGCTCAGCGCGCGGAGGCGTTGCTCGCGCGACCGCCCTTGCGGCCCGTGCGGCTGGTCTTCGCCGGTCGGCTCGGCTTGCGCGCGGGCGCGGCTCGCCCGGTCTTCGCGGGCGCCGTGGCCGCTGCCTTCTTCCGTCCGGTCGTGGTGGTGCGGCGCCCCTTCTGCGCGCCCCGCGCGGGCTCGGCGCGCTGCGTCGACGCGCGCTTCGGCGCGCGCTTCGCGGGTGGACGCTTGGCCGCCGCCTTGCGCGCCGACGGCTTCGCCGCGCGCGCGCGGCGGCCGGCGGTGGCGGCGGGCATGCTCTTCGCGACGTTCCGAGCGAGGAGCGCCTCCACGTCGCTCTTGCGCACCTGGCCGAAGCGCGCCTCCAGGCGGCTGCCGAGCTCCTCGAGGCGCGCGGCGCCCATGGCGCTCTCGACCTGGGGGAAGAGCTGCTTCTCCTCCTCCTCGACGTGGTGCTGCACGAGCTCCTTCAGCACGCCGAGCCTGGCGTGAAAGGTTTCGTCACCCGGCTCGGTGCTGAGCAATTTCTGCAACATGACGTCGACGAGCGCGTGCTCCTCGTACGAGGTCGGGATCAGGGGGGACGCGCCGAGCGCCTCCCGGCTCTCGGGGTAGAAGAGCTCCTCCTCGATGGCCGTGTGGCTCACGAGGGTCGCCACGAGCTCGTCGCGGAGCGCGCTGATCTCGTCGCTGTCAGCCTGCGACATGCGCTCGAAGAGCTCCTCGACTTCCTGGTGATGCTCCTTCAATAGGTCGGTCGCCTTCATGCGGGGACTCCTTCACGGAAAGATGAAGCGCCGTCGAGGCGCTTGGCCTGTGCGGTCTGCGGGTCTGCGCGAAGCATGCCAGGCGAGAGGGGCGCGCGAAGCGAGCGCACGACGCGCACGCGCGGGCGCGGGCGTACGTCGATCGGCCAACCCGCGCGGGGCCTCGCGGCGCGCGCGACGCGGGGCGTGCTGCCCCGCAGCGAGGCATCATGGCGCCGCTGGAGCGTGATCGCGCGCGGCGTGCGCGATGTCGCGGACGCCTCCGCCCGCGCAGGGCGCCGGCGCGCCGCCGGGCGCCGTCAGCGGGCTCTCCTCGGCTCGCAGGCGCGGGCGCAGGTCGATCGCGCGGGCCTCAGTTCGCGCCCCATACGTTGAGCACGGCCGCCGTTTCGGCGTCGATCGTGGCCGGCTCCCGTTGCGCCGCGGGCGCGCGCACGGACAGGTCGAACGTCACGGTGCGCCGGAAGAGCGACACGGTGGCGAGGGGCATCACCTCGCGACGGTTGAAGGCGCAGGTCGGGTCCACGTCGAGGTCGCAGAGAAAGGGGGGAACGCCGAGCCGACCCGAAAGCACGAGGTTGCCCCAGCGGGTGGAGTAACGATCGCCGAGGGCGGCGATCTGGGGGCCGCGCTCGACGCCCTCGAGGCCGGAGGCGACCGCCGCCAGATCCTTGCCGAGCGGCTTGCGGGCGAACGAGAGGCCGAGGGCGGCGATCACCGTGCGCGCGACGTCGATGATCTCGGTCGGGGCGGCGACGCGCTGGCCGGCGTACAGATCACCGGGAAAGTGGACATAAAGCGGGAGCGTCAGGACGGGCTCCTGGAGGTCCATGCCCTCGCCGAAGAGCACGGCGTCGGAGCGCCCGCTGGCCAGATCGCCGGTCACGATGAAGAGGGTCTCGTCCCACAGGCCGGCGGACTTGAGGGTCCCGATGAGGTTGCCCAGGGCGCGGTCCTGGCCGGCGAGGGCGATGGAGAAGAGGTCGCGGATCCGGTCGCGATCCTCGGGGCTGAGCACATCGCGGCGCCGGTTCCTCAGCCTGGCCAGCACCTGGGCGGCGCGGCGCGGCTCGACGGGGCCGGCGTATTCGGCGGGCTTGAGGGCGTTCAGCTCCTTCGGGCTGACCTCCCAGGGCGGATGGCCGCCGCGCGCGTGGACGAACGCGAGGAGGCGGTTGGACGCGTCCTGGCGGACGGTCTCGCTGATCCAGGTGGCGGCGGCGTCGATCGGGGTGGTGGCGGGCTCGCCGCTCGTCGGGGGGTGCTCGAGGACCCGGGACCAGCCGGGTCCGAAGCCGAACGCCCGGAACGTGGTGGGGACGCCGGTGAAGAACCCGGTGCGGATGCTGCTGTCGCTCGCGATGGCGCCGATGGTTGTGATGCGGGCGGGGAGGCGGGCCCCGGCGTCGGCGACGGTATGGGCCGGCGGCGGGAGACCGGTGAGCAGCGACGCGGCCACGGCGGACACGACCGTGCTCGGCCCGCGGTGGTGATCGAACGTCGTCGCTGACGTCGCGAGCTCCGAGAGCGTGGCGAGGTGCGGCGCCGGGCGACCGCTCCAGGGGGGCAGATCGGGCCGCTCGACCCCGTTCAGGGCGACGATCACGACCGCGCGCGCTGCGGGCACGGACGGCGGCGGCTCCGGCGATCCGGCGAGGAGGGGGTCGCCGAAGAGGATGCGTCCGCCGCGGGCCGCGGCGGCGGCGCGGAGCTCGAGGGAGATGAGGGACCCGGCGAAGGGCGCGAGCGGCAGCTCGACGTCGGTCCAGGTCGCCTTGTCGCCGCCCTCGACGTGGACGCGATGGAGCACGAGGGGCTCCTGGCCGTCGCGGAGGACGCGGATCTCGGCGTCGCCTCCTTCCGAGCCCAGCGCGCCGATGGAGGTGTGGAGGCGGGTCACCCTGGAGGGGCGAAAGGCGCAGCGGACCGCGCCCGGCGCGCGCAGCGCGATGGACCGGTGGGGGACGCCCGACAGCGCGGCGGCGGGCGCGACGACGTCGCGCAGGGTCGGGGGGCCGTACGTGGCCGGGTCCTCGTCCGGGATGCCCACGCGCACCCAGTCGACGTCGGCGAACGACTCCCCCGCGCGGAGCCGGCCGGAGAACTGGAGCGTGAGGGTGTGCAGGCCGGGGTCGGCGGGGAGCGTGGTGGTCGGGGTCGAGGCGATGCGGATCTGGTCGCGCTGGAGGCGGAGCGTCCCGAGCAGCTGGTCGTCCAGGGAGACGGTGGCGTACCTGGAGGTGAGCCCGACGGCCCGGGCGGACACGAAGATGGGGCTCGCGGACGGCAGGACGAAGGTGAGCTTGATCTGCCGGTCCGAGATCCGCGCCCAGGTGGATCCGTTGTGCTCGACCGCCTGGATGCCGGTGGGCACGGTGCCTTGCCACGCGAAGCGGCCGATGAGCGCGCCTGCGCCGGTGTCGAACAGGAGCCCTCGGTGCTCGAGATCGCAGCTCGGCAGCTCGTCGATGAGGTGCACGGCGTCGCGCGCCGGCGGCGGAGGCGTCGCCTGCGGGCTCGCGGACGCCGCGGCCGGGGCGTCCGAAGGCAGATCGCGGGTCGACGTCTCGCACCCGGTGCAACCGGAGAGGAGCGCGGCCGCGGCGGAGGCGAGCGCGAGCGCGGCGGAGGGATGGCGGGGTCGGATCACGCGGGCGCGCACGGGGCGTGCTCTACCACGAGCGGGGATCGCGCGAGGTCCTCACGGTCGTGGAGCGCGCGAGCGCGCCCCGCGGCGCGCGCGGGACCCTCCTGGTCTCGGCTGCCGTGGAGGCGGGCTCGTCCTCGGCGCATGTTCAGCCAAGCTGGCGCACCATGGTCACCGTGACATTCTACCGGAGTGGGGTGGAACGACGAGGGGGACGGGCGTTTCCAGGCTCTCCTCGCGGCCGAGGTGGCTGGGGGACATTGACGGACCCCAGCGCGCGGCGCGCTCTCGTCTGCTCGAGGATCGCGATGCCGACGGATGGCCATGATGTTCAGCACGATGTTCAGAAGGAGATGCGCCGCGGCAGCGCTGGTGGCGATGCTCGGGAGCGGCTGCGGCGGCGCTCCAGCGGCGCCGGCAGGCAGCCCCGCAGCTCCGACGGCCACATCCGAGGCGAGGGCTGCGCCCGCGCCTCCCGGCGAGGCGGCCGAGCCCTTCGCTCGCGTCCACAACAAACTGAGCACGTGGCCCGGCCTCAGGGATCCCAGGTTCGACGATGTCCGCGCCTCGCTCCAGCGCGGAGAGGCGCCGATCAGCCCGGTGCTTCTCCTCGTGAGCGGCGTTGAGGAGAGCGGCTGTCCTGCGCTCGGCGGACAGCCACGCCCCGACGAGCGCCCCACCCGTCAGCGCTACCTGTACGTCGCCCTGGTCGGCTGGCAGGTCGTCGTGGCGTACCTCGACGAGCGCTTCGAGATCCTGAGCATGGCTCACCACGCCGGGTCCCAGGGCTTCTCGGTGGCCCCGATGGCGCCGCGCGAGCCCGAGGGGGATACCTGCGTCGTCCTGGTCGCGCACGAGCACGCCGGCACCGGCCTGGACCGCGACGCGATCCTGCGGGTGAACCTCGCGGGTGACCGGGTTCAGCTGCAGCCGATCGCCCTGCGTCCGCGCGGGAGCCCGCCGCGGCCCGAGCAGCCCTAGTACTCCAGCCAGCGGCCCCGCCCCAGCCTCACAGGGCGTAGAGGATGAGGAGCCACGGCCGGGTGTTCGAGACCGAGGCCTTGGTCATGCTCTTGATCCACGCCGGGCCATACACCTCTTTGCTGGCCCCGCTGAGGTCGCTCACCGTGATCAGCCCGCCGCCGCAGTCGTAGCCAGCGCAGGACTCACCCTTCTTCGGCATCCGCTTGGGCGAGAACCACTTGATGGCCCCGCCGGTGATGTCATTGGACATCGGGAGCTGGAGCACCGCGCCCGCGATGGCTACGGCGGAGGCAGAGCCGGCCATACCCGAGGCGTCGCCGAAATGAGCGCGCGCCGTCGCGACGGAGCCGGTCCCCAACCGAGCCATCTGATTGCGCACGGCCCAGGCGATCGCCGTGCGCTCGGTGGCGTTCCCCTCCTTCATCTCCGAGTCGATGATCCGGGCGAGCGCCTTGACGTTGGCCGACGTGAAGTGGAAGTGCGATTTCCCCGGTCCCGAGAACGCGCGCGCGCCGACCGTGACCGCGGGCGAGACCAGCTTGCTCCCCTGAGCGAACAGCTTCGTCTTGCCGCTGTTGGTGTACCCGAAGTGGCAATCGGCGAGCCGGTGCTGGTAAACCCCGTCGTTGACGACGTAGGTACCGACACCGGTGAACAGCTTCTTCCCGTTCCACTTCCGGGCGAATTTCTTGAGCTTCCGGCCGGTGAACCGATTGCTGCCGAGGTTCTTCCCCCCCGTCGTCTCGAGGATGCTTTGGGCCTCGCCTACCGGCTGACAGGCGAAGGTGACCGTGAAAGTGACGGTGTCGCCGGGCTTGTCGATGCGGGTCGGCCTCACCGTGTGATCTGCGATGACGCTCTTGGGATCGGTCTTGCTCGAGCACGCCTTGATCGTGCCCTTCGCCGGCTTCTTGGGGCTCGGGGCCTGCGGCGCAGCCTTCCCACCGGGGCCGGGGGACGCCATGGCGTCCGGCGTCGGCGCAGCGACCGTATCGGGCGCCTCGATCTCGGGCGCGAGCTCCTCCTCCTCGCCGGCGCCCTCAGCGCCGCCGATCTCCTCCTCGATCTCGTCGATGGGAGCCACGTCCTCGTCGATAGAAGCCACGTCTGCCGCGGCTGGCTGCTCATCCTTGCTGGCCGCCTCCGCGCCCTCCTCGGCCGCCTCCGCACCCTCCTTGGCTTCCTCTTCGACGCTGACGCGCTGCACGCGTGCCGGCGTCGACCCGTGCTGCTGCACGACGTGGGTCAGCTCGTGCGCGAGCAGGCGCCGGCCCTTCTCTTCCTGCGGCGCATATTCACCCGCGCCGAAGACGATGTCGCTGCCGAAGGTGTAGGCCCGGGCGTGGAGGCCCTTCGCCGAGCTCGCGGCCTGTGCGTCGGCGTGCACGCGCACCCGGCTGAAGTCATACCCGAAGCGCGGCTCGAAGAAGTCCCGCTCCGCCCGCGGCAGCGGCTCTCCTCCTCGCTCGGCTTCGCGAACGGCGGCCCCTGTGTTCAGCGTCGCGCAGGCGTCCGCCGAAGGCGCACGCTTGGTCTGGAGGGTCTTCTCCTCCTCGCAGTCCGCGCACATGCGCTGGATGGCGACCGGCGCCGCGCCGATCGGCGCCGGCTTCGCCATCCTCATCACCTTGTCGGCGACCTCGTCCGCCTCGCGCTCGAACGGGTCACCCGGCGAGCTGACGGTCGCCTTCCGCTGGATCGGCGGCGGCACGCTGGCAATGCGGGTGAAGTCGAACGATGGACAGGACGTGATAGGCCGAGACGCCTCGGGCTCCACGCCTGCCTCCGAAGCATTGCGCCCGATCCTTGACCAGGACGCGCTGGAACGCCGCGAGGCGTGCTTCGGGCCCGGAGAGTGCGCTGCCGATAGTTGCGGTTTCCGGTCGAACGTGAACATGGAGGAACCTCCCGGATGTGCCCGGCCCGAGCCTACCAGCGCTCGGCGGGCGTGCCCACGGAGCTGCTCCCGTCGCGGGCGCTGTCCCGCCGCCTGCGAGGAGAGGCATCTCTTCATCCGTGAAGTCGCCGTGGGTTCCTCCCCGGCAACGCCGGGGGGACTCCCGCGGGACACTAGAATCGACAGCTGCCCGCGCAGCGGCCTACGACGTTCCCGGCGCCGCATCAGAGTCTCTGTCAGCGGCCGACATCGCTCCTGACGCCGCGTCGGAAGCCTGCTCGCTGGCCGACATCGCTCCTGACGCCGCGTCGGAAGCTTGCTCGCTGGCCGACATCGCTCCTGACGCCGCGTCGGAAGCTTGCTCGCTGGCCGATATCGCTCCTGCCGCCGCCGCGCTCGATTGACGAGCTCGTCTGCCCTTCTTAGTGTTCGCGTTCCTCGACGCTCGCCGGCGTTTCGCCGGCTGCGCTCGAAGGAACAACGAGAGGGGAACCCATGGCCATCAACACCATTCATTACGACGACTCCCTCGATCTCATCTGGAGCGTCCTGGTCTACGAGGAAGCGCGGCTGCTCAAGGACAGGAACGCGAGCGACCTCGCCTCGGAGGCCGGCGCGCTCGTGGAGCGCTGGACTCGGGTGAACACCGGACAGCGGAGCGCATGGCGCGCCGAGATCGTCGCGCAGGCGGGCATTGACGCCGAGGACGACATGCTCGACGACACCGTCGACGAGCTCGACAACGAGCTGCTCCGGACCTTCCGCGATCGGGACGCGCCGCAGCGCAAGCGCTACTTCAAGAAGGCGCGCCACGAGATCGTGCGCCTCGGGCTGGAGAGCGAGATCGAGGTCGTGCGCGCGTGGCCGGCGTCGCTCAAGACCGAGGGCGAGCCCGCCCTCCAGGCGCTCGGCGCTCGGCTCGAAGGGGACATCGCCCGCGGCGACGCCGCGGTCGAGGAGCGGCAGCGCGCCGCCGCCGCCACCGCGGACCAACGCGTGCGCGAGATCGTCCGGTTCGTGGACGACATCAACGCCGCGCGGCGCACGCGCTACGGCCTGCTGATCCAGCGGGCGGAAGAGCGGAGGCTGCCGAAGGACTGGCCGGGGCGGTTCTTCAAGAAGAGCACGCAGGGGCCGAAGAAGGTCAAGTCCGCTCCCGCCGTCGAGAATCCGCCGGCGTAGCGCGGCGCCGCGGCGCCGCGGCGCTCAGCGGCGCCACGGCGGCGCGGCACGCAGCCCGCGCCGCGCGCCGCTCAGCGGCGCCACGGCGGCGCGATGCGGAGCCGGGTGAGGCGGCCGGCCTTGACGACCGCGAAGCGCACGCGCTCCTCGTCCCGGAGCTTCGCCCGGATCTCGTAGACGCCGTCCTTGGGCGCCAGCGGGAGCTTGACGCTGCCGGTGCCGACCTTCCGCCCGTCCACGAAGAGCGTGTCGCCCGCGCCGGCGATCACCTCCAGCATGCCCTGCCCCTCGGGCACCTTGTGCCCGGCGGTCAGCGGCAGATCCTCGGGGAGCACGGGGTTCGACGTCGTCTCGCCGATCGGCCCGGCGACAGCCGGGGCCGGCGCGGCGGCGACCGCCGCCGCCACGACCGCGCCCGACGAGCCGGCGGCGGCCGGCGCGGCAGCGCCGGGCGCGGCAGCGGCCGCGGGCTCCGCGGCTGGCGGGCTCGGCTGCTCGGGGGGCGGCGGGGCGCCCTGCAGCTCGTGATCCCGCGACAGCCGCGCGGCCACCGCGAAGACGAACGCCGCCACCGCGAAGAGGACCCACATCGTCGTGCGGTTGTCGCGGGCGGGCGGCTGCGGCGTCGGCACGTAGGCCGACGGGCGGCGCACGCGGCGAGGCGTGGGCGACTCGTCGATCGCGGGCGCGGGCGCGGGGGCCGCGAGCCGCGCGGCGGGCGGCGCCGCTGGGACCTGGAGCGCCGCAGGCGCCGGCGCCGGCGCCTCGACGACGGGCGGCGGCGGGAGCGAGCCCAGCGTCAGCAGCCGCTCGGGCTTCGGGTACTCGAGCGCGGGCAGCGTGGCCTCCGGCCTGCGGGGCGCCGGGGCCACGCCAGGCACGGCCGGCGTCATGCCCGCCAGCACGGCGGCCTCGAGCTGGGAAGTCCACGGCGGGCGCGCGCTGCTCGCCTCGCCTCGCAGCTCGGCGAGATCGCTCGGAACTCGGGGGTTGACCAGCGCGCTGGCGAGCGCCCTCGCGTCTTCCTGGCGCGCGCTCGCGAACGCCGTCTCCTCGTCCTCGACGTCCACCACGGACAGCACGGAGACGGACGCCGACGACTCCGGCGCCGACGCCGCCGGGCCGGACACCGGCGCCGCCGAGCTCGGCGCAGCCGAGCCGCGCGCCGGCATGGCCGATCGCGGCGCCACCGAGCCGGGCACCACCGTGAGCTGATCGTCGGTGAGCTCGACCGAGGCGCGCGACGACGCGGCGGCGGCGTCGCCGGCGAGCTCCGGCGGCAGCGCCGCGACCGGGGCGGCCCGCTCCGGGAGGCGCCGCACGCCGCGGAGCGTCTCCTCCTCGTAGGCCACGGCGGGGGCGAGCAGGTCCTCTCCCTCGCGGCCGATCACCCGGCGCACGCCGCCGCGCGCCGCGACGTCGTTCAGCACGTCCTCGACGAGGCCCGCGGCGAACTCCCCCGAGGTGATGACCGATCGCGGCGACGTCCCCCGGGCGAGCGCCCTCAGGAGCGAGCGCGCCGGCTCGGGCGTCGCGTCGGCGGTCGCGCCCATCCCCTCCAGGTCGAGGACGACGCGCTCGACCTGCATCAGCGGCGGCCCGTGGAACAGCCGCTGGGCGGCCCGGGCCGCCGCGATCGCGGGCAGGAGCTGCTCGGCGAGCGTCCCCTCGAAGCCGGGGCGCGGCGGCGCCGCGAGCTCGCTCTCCGGCAGAGGCGCCACCACGAAGCGGCCGGAGCCGACGCCGAGCAGCGCCGCGAGCACGGAGGGGCCGCGGTGGAACGTCCCGTCCTGCGCCGTCCGGGTCGCGCCGGCGGGGCGGCCGTCCTTGAGCAGCACCTCGTACAGGAACGCGGCGTCCCGGACCGACACGAGCGCGTCGGGCCGGCGCGCGCACGAGAGCGACAGCAGCGTCCGCGTCGTCATGCCGTCGAGCCGCCCACGGACCTCGCCGCCCGTCGCGATGCGCTCGGCGACGCGCCGCCTGCCCCGCAGGACCTCGTGCACCCGCTGCACGAAGGCCGCGGCGCTCTGCTCCTTGCGGAGGTAGCCGTCGGCCTGGGCGCCGAGCTCGCGGAGCCGCTGGAGCAGGTCCTCCTTCCAGGAGAGCAGGATGACCGGCACGTCGCGCAGCGCGACGTCGCGCTTGAGCGCGCGGCAGAGGGCGAAGCCGTCGAGCCGCGGCATCAGCACGTCGCTCACGACGAGGTCCGGCGTCGTCTGGTACGCGAGGTCGAGCGCCCGCGCGCCGTCGTGCGCCTCGTGCACGTTCGCGCCCGCGGCCCGGAGCACGCCGGCGAGGAACCACGTCACCGCCGGATCGTCGTCCGCCACCACGATGTCGATCGCGTCGAGCGCCGCGTCGCCCGGCGCCGCGCTCGACGCGATCGGCGCGCTGATCGTGCGCGCCGGCGACCTCGCGCGGATCTCGCTGTGCAACCGCGAGCGCTCGCCCTCGGGCGCGCTCGGCGCGCTCATCCACGGGGCGAGCGGCAGCGCGCCCTCCGGCCCGTTCGGCGAGAACCGCACGTCGCCCTGCGAGCGGATCGTCACGAGATCGCGGATGCGCGCCACCGCGCCCCAGAGCGCCGCGAGGACCTCGGCGCCGTCGCCCAGATCCACGTTCGCCCCGCGGCTCCTCGGCTCGGCGGCGTCGCAGAGGCCGCGGCGGAGCTCGTCCGCGAGGCGCGCCCCGAGCTCGTCGAGGCTGACGGCCCCGAACGGCCCGCGCACGGCGCGCGCGGTCTCGGCGCGCACGCCGGCCACCGCTGCCTCCGCGGCGGCGCGCCGGAGCGCGTCCGGCGACACGGGCTTCGGCAGCGCGCGCGCGGCGCCGAGCGCCACGTAGGGGGCCGCGTCCTCGGGCCGCGCGAAGCGGCCGACGGCGACGACGGGGACCAGGTCGGTCAGCGGATCGGCGGCCAGCGCCTCCGCCAGCCCGCGCGCGCCCGGCATGTCCGCGTCGAGCAGGACCAGATCCGGAGCGAAGGCCCGCGCGAGATCGATCGCCGTCTCCACGTCGTCGGTCCGCTCGACCTCGAACGACGGCCCGGCGTCGGCGCCCGCCGGGTCGAGCGCCTCGGCGAGCGGCGCGGCGCCCACGACGAGGACCGTGATCGGCGCGTCGATCGACGCGGCCGGCGCGGCCTCGGCGGGGGGCGCCTGCTCCACGCCGCGCGTCGAGGACGCGCGCGCTTCCTCTTCCTCCTCGAGCGAGAGCGGCTCGGCGGCGAGCGCGCGGCCGTTGCTCACGCCCGCGATCCACGTCGTGGCCTGGCCCTTGGCCGCACCCGCGCCTTCCGGCCGCGCGCTGGCGCTGCGCGCGTTCGGCTGCTCCGCGGCGGCGCGCGCGCGGGGCGGCGCCGGCGCCGGCTCGAGCGGCGCGGCGGCGCGCGCGGGCGCCGGCGCCTGCTCGCCCATGGCCGACTGCCCCCAGGCCAGGGCGGGCAGCTCCTCGAGCAGCTTCCGCAGGGCCGCCGCGGCCTCGCCGCTGAGCCGCGCGCCGTTCGCGGCGGCGAGCTGCGACTCCCCTTCGGCGAGCCGCTCGGCGACGCGCACGAAGCGCAGGAGGCGCGCCCCCGCGCCGAGCGAGTGCACGCGCCGCTTCAGCTCCTCGACGAGCCGCGGCGCATCGCCCTCTGCCTCGATCCGCCGGACCATCTCGCGGAGCTCCGCCACGCGGCGACCCAGGTTCGCCACGAACTCGGCGCGCGCTCCGCCCAGCCGCTCGTGCCGAGCCTCGCTCGCTGGATTGCTGCGCGGCCCCGCGTGCTCCACTGCCCTCGATCCTACGCCCATTGGCGGTCCCGTATCACAGGAGGATCGGACACCCGAACTTCTCGGCGATCGCGCCCCGGCGCCCGTGGCTCCCGGCCGCGCGCCCGCGCCCCCAGGTCACCTCACGGCGGCCCCAGCTCGGCGGCGATCTGCTCCCGGACCCAGGCGCCGGCGGCGCGCGTGCCGAGCGTGCCGCCCACATCGACCGTGCACATCCCCTGGTCGAGCGCCTGGGAGACCCAGCGCTCGATGCGGCGCTCTTCCTCGGGCCACCCGAGGTGAGCGAGCAGCAGCCCCGCGGTGAGCATCGCCGCGAACGGGTTCGCGATGTCCTTGCCGGCGAGCGGCGGCGCCGACCCGTGCACCGGCTCGAACAGCGCGACCCGCGCCGGATCGGACGCGTGCACGTTCGCGCTCGCCGCCATGCCGAGCCCCCCCTGCAGCGCCGCGCCGAGATCGGTCACGATGTCGCCGAACAGGTTGTTCGTCACGATCACCTGGAATTGCCCGGGATCCTGGATGACGTACAGGCAGAGGGCGTCCACGTAGACGTGGTTCGACTGGATCTCCGGATACTGGGCGCGCACCTCGTGGAAGACGCGCAGCCAGAGCTCGTGCGCGTGCCGCATCGCGTTCGACTTGTCCGCCATCGTGACCCGCGTCCGGCCGTTCGCGCGCGCGTAGTCGAACGCCGCGCGGATGATCCGCTCGACGCCCTTCCTCGTATTCACGTCCTCGTTGATCGCGACCTCGTCGGGGGTGCCGCGTTTGAACTGCCCGCCCATCCCGACGTAGATGCCCTCGGTGTTCTCGCGGAACACCACGAAGTCGATGTCCTTCGCCGTGCGGCCCTTGAGCGGCACCAGCCGGTCCGACAGCGCGCGGACGGGCCTCACATTGGCGTAGAGGTCGTAGCCGAAGCGCATGCCGAAGAGGATGTCGCGCGCGTGCTCCAGGTTGGGCACGCGGGGATCACCCAGGGCGCCGAGCAGCACCGCCGAGCACTCGCGCTGGATGGCGATCTGGATCTGGTTGGGGAAGGTCGTCCCGTCGCGCAGGTACCGGTCGGCGCCGAGATCGAGCTCCCAGAGGTCGATCGGCAGCCCTGCCCGCTCCTGATAGAGCTCGAGCAAGAGCTTCGCCTCGGCGATGACGGACGGGCCGATGCCGTCACCGCCGATGATCGCGATTTTCTTCTTCTTTTTGGTTGCCACGAGGTCGCGCTCCCGGTCAGCCGAGCGCGCGTTCGACCGGCACGTACTCCAGCCGGTGGGCCGCCGCGACGGGGCCGTACGTCACGTGGCCGCCGTGGGTGTTGATGCCGAGGGCGACGGACCTGTCGGCCTTGGCCGCGGCGACGATGCCCTGGTTGGCGATCGCCACCGCGTAGCCGATCGTCGTGTTCGTGAGCGCCCAGGTGCTCGTGTGCGAGACCGCGCCCGGCATGTTGGTGACGCAGTAGTGGACGACCCCGTGCACCTCGTAGGTCGGGTTGTCGTGGGTCGTCGGGCGGCAGGTCGCGATGCACCCGCCCTGATCCACGGCGACGTCGACGACGACCGTCCCTCTCTCCATGCGGCGGATGTGCTCCTCGGTCACGAGCTGGGGCGCCTTGGCGCCGGGCACGAGCACCGCGCCGACCACGAGATCGGCGCGCTCGCACATCATCTCGATGTTCTCCGCGTTGGAGTAGAGCGTCTCGATCGCGCCCCCGAACACGTCTTCGAGGTAGCTCATCGTCTCGGCGCGGACATCGAGCACGGTGACCTGCGCCCCCATCCCGACCGCGATGGTCGCCGCGTTCCGGCCGACCACGCCGCCGCCGAGGATCGCCACGCGGCCGCGCCGCGTCCCCGGCACGCCGCCGAGGAGCACGCCCTTGCCGCCCCGCTCTTTCTCCAGGCACGAGGCGCCGACCTGAACGGCCATCCTGCCGGCCACCTCGCTCATGGGCCGCAGCAGCGGCAGCGAGCCGTCCTCGTGCTGGATGGTCTCGTACGCGACGCCGGTCACGCCTCGCCTGGCGAGCTCCCGCGTGAGATCCGGCTCGGCGGCCAGGTGCAGGTAGGTATAGAGGAGGAGACCCTGGCGAAAGTGGCCGTACTCGGCGGGGAGCGGCTCTTTCACCTTCACGACCATGTCGGCGCTCCACGCTTCCGCCGCCGACCGCGCGATGAGGGCGCCCGCGCGTCCGTACGCTTCATCGGAGATCCCGCTGCCTTCGCCGGCGCCGGACTCCACGAGGACCTTGTGCCCGTGCCCGACCAGGGCCCGGACTCCCGCGGGCGTCATGCCGACGCGGTACTCACGTGTCTTGATCTCCTTGGGGACTCCGATAAGCACGATCGCGCTCCTCTCCTCGCCGAACTGCTGAAGCGAGGCGTGTGCGACGATAGCAGAAACCTGCCCACGCAAAGCCGTGAGCCACCGAGTCAAACACCGGTTTCCGAGGCGAGAAACCCGGAAGATCCGTTCTGAATCTACGTTTTTGTCGGCCGGTCACACGCCCGCGGCGGCCTCGAGCGCGGCGCGGACAAGCAGCGTGATCTGTCCCGGCGAGGCGAGATCGAGCGGCCCCATCATGGCCTCTGCGTCGAGCAGCAGGAGCTCCAGGGCCTCGCAGTGCGCCGCCAGCGCGTCCTCACCGCCGTCGCCGAGCCGGACGACCGCGGCCGCGCCGTGCAGGGCGAGCGGCCAGGCTGGCGCGAAGCTCTCCTCGATGGGGAGGCCGACCAGCGCGAGCTCGACGCCGTCCCCGAGCCGGATCACGCCGAGCGGCCTCGGGATCGCCGCCTGCGGCGGAGGCTCGGCGGGGACGATGGCGTCCCCGATGCGGCGGACCGCATGAGACAGCGTCGCCATGCGGCGCGCGCTCGCGGCGATGACGAGGTGGGGCGGCGGGGCGAAGCCGGGCCGGGCCAGGCGGGTCACCAGGGACCGGAGGACCGGAAGGTGCTCCGACGGCGCGAACGGCGTCGTGAGGTCTGCGAGCGAGATGCGGCGGATCTTCCCGGAGGCCGTCAGCTCCATCAGGACCTCGAGGATCAGGAGATCCGGCCCGCTGATCTCGTCGAGCAGTTCGTCGAGGTTGTGCGGCATCTGGAGCAGCGCCGTCAGCTTCTCGGCCACGGCCGCGCGCTCCGCCGGCTCCCCGAGGGGCGCCGGCGGCGACGTCGTCGGGGTGCGCAGCGCCTCGAGCCGGAACGCGGCCGGCTCCGCGGCGCGGAGCGTGGGCGGCGGCGGCATCGACCCGCCGCGGCTGCCCTTCACGTCGCTGGCCGGCGTCGGCGCGGCGGTGAAGTCGGGCAGCGAGGACATGGCGCTCGCCAGGGGCGCGGCGCTCGCTCGGTCCGCCGCGGCGCTGTCGCCGAAGGTCGCGTCGACGCTGAACGGCTCGTGGTCCGGGAGCGGGGACAGGTCGAGATCGTCGCTCGCGGGCTCGGTGACCAGGAAGGCCTCACCGGCCGGCGCGAGCTCGGATCGCCGGCGCTGAACCTCGTCGACCTGGCGGAGCGCTTCCATCAGGAGGCGGGAGGTCGGCGCCATGATGCGGCGCACGCTCGCCGGTTCGCCGGGTGAGAACGCGAAGTGCCCGTCCCGCTCGCCGAGCAGCCGGTAGAGCGCCTTCTCCCCCTCGAGGCGGCGGTAGACGGCATCGATCACCTCCCCTGCCAGGAGCCGCAGCTCCCCTGCCCCGGTCGGCGTGGTGATGCCGAGGGTGCCGCTCCGGCGGTTCATCGCGAGCAGCTGGAGCAGGTCGACGAGCGGGACCTGCTGGAGGTCGCCGCGGATCTCCTGCGGCACCGTCGGCTTGGAGCCGCGCGGCGACGCCTCGGTGATCCGCGAGACGATGTGATCGACGTCGCCCCGCAGGACCTCGTCGAAGCCCAGATCGCCCTCGGCGCCGTCGACGAGGAAGAGGATCGGGGTGTCGGCGAGGTCGGGGACGGCGGCGAACGCGTCCGCGAGCGCGTTGTCCTCGTCGAGCGCCCTGGCGGCGAGCACGACGTCGGGCCGGCGCTTGAACGCCTGCTCCACGGCTTCGAACGCGCCGTTCGCGTTGGTCACGGTGAGACCACGCGCCCTGAGCGCCGACGCGAGCGCGCCGAGCGCGTCCACGTCCGAATCAACCAACAGCACCCTGCGAGACACTGGATCGGCGCCCTCCGAGTCAGCCGAAGACCCGCAGCCCGGCCGCGCGGCCGAGCCGCTCGGCGAGGAAGTCCGCGAGCAGCGGATCGGCGGCGTGGATACCCTTCACGAACCCCCCCTGATTGCGCCCTACCAGGGCATACGCGCCGTGCTCCGCGAGGACACAGAGCGCCTCGATGTCGTCGCACCCTGGCGAGGAGCGGAGGTCGACGGTGTGCACCACCACGTCGTCGCGCGGCGAGGCCAGCTGCGCCTTGACCTGCGCTCCCAGGCTCAGCCCGTCGTGGTGAGCGACCAGCAGGAACACGGCGCCCCCGCGGAGCGCGTTCCTGACGACCGACGTCGCGAGCAGGATCGTATCGGACACCGACAGATCGAGCGCGCGAGGCGCCGAGATGGCGGAAGCTCCGCCGGGCGCGGGGGGCTCCCGGACGAGGAGGCTGACGATCTCGCCGATGCTCCGCCGGTCCTGAGGGACGCGGTGGACGATCGAGGACTTGGTGGCGTCGGCGCGCCGCCGGGCGATGCGGAGCAGCTGAGCGAGGCTCTGGCCGTCATGGGGGAAGGTGGCGACCCCGACGAGCAGCCCCTTCGGCAGGTACCCGGCCCGCTTCTCGCTCTCGGCGACGTGCGAGAGCATCCGTCGATGGCAGGCGTGGGCCTCCAGGGCGGCCGTCTCGGGCATGAGCAGGTGGAACTCGTTCTCGTCGACGCGGGCCAGGATGTCGGTGTCGCGCACGGCGCGGAGCAGGTGCTCGACGACCTGACCCGGGTTGTGCGTGGTCGCCGGGGGCGCCGGCGTGGTCCTCCAGAAGGCGAGGTCGCCTGGGCGCTCCGGTGCGGCCGCCGCATCCGGCTCGATCACGATGGTCGCGATCGTGAACCGGCGGCCGTACCGCCTGGCCTTGTCGATCTCCCGGCCGGCGACGTCGACGTAGTAGGCGAACGAGTAGGCGCTCGACGCCGGATCCTTCATCGCGGCGCCGCCCGCCGAGCGTTCGCGCTCGCCGAGGAGGGCGAGCGCCGTCGTCGCCTGCGTGGCGAGCAGCTTGACGAGGCCGTCGAGGAGCGGGGCGCGCCGCGGGGTCGAGGCCGCGCTGTCCGGGCGCCTGACCGAAGGGAACGCGGAGCTGCGGCCGGGCTCCTTCTGGAGAAGGAGATGCCCCGCGGCGAGCTTGCGGAGCGCCAGCGGGACGACGATGAGCTGCTCGCGCCGGGCGAAATCGAGGATGTCGGTCTCGGTCCCGTAGGCGGGCGCGCGATCGAGCGGCCGCATCGCCGCGGAGCGGACCAGCTCGCTGGAGCGCTCTCCGGCGGCCAGGTAGACGGCGGCCGCCGCCGCGCCCGTCGCCTCGACGAACACCTCGGCGAGCTGCTGGGCCGCCGCGTTGCGGTCGCGCGCATCGGCGAGCTCGGCCACGCGGGCGATCCACCCGGCAGCGCGCGCGCTGCGCGCGGCTTCCTGCTCGAGCTGCATCCGGAGCGCCCGCTCGGCGAAGCGCAGGCGCACCGAGCCGACCGCGTTCAGCACCTCGTCCCCGCCGAGCGGCAGCAGGAAGAGCCCGGCGCCGCCGAGCGCGACCGCATGGGCGCCCGCCTCGAGCTCCGCCCGCGTCGCCAGCGCGAAGACGGTGGCCTCGGAGGCGAGGGCTTTCAGGTGGTGGACCATGGCGAGGCCGGCTCCCTCCCCGAGCCCGACGTCGATGAAGGCGACGTCGGGCGCGGCGGTCTCGGCAAGGACGATCCCCTCGGCGAGATCGCCGGCGAGCATCAGCTCATCGGACGTGATGACCCGCGAGAACAGCGTGCGGGTCGCCTCGTCGGCGATGACGGCGAGCACCTTGAGCGAGAACTCGTGGGCCGGCGCCCGGCCAGGACTCCAGACCCCCTCGAGCGAGGCGGTCACGCGATCACCACCTCGCCCGAGAACGCCCGGCGCGCCGGGCCTTGCATGAGCAGCTCCAGGGATCCGGGGGCGACGGTGATGCGCAGCGAGCCGCCCGGCAGCGCCACGCGGAGAGGCGCCCCGTACGGCGCGCGGCCCTGCGCGCACGCCGCGGCCGCCACGGCGCAGGCGCCCGTGCCGCAGGCCAGCGTGCGGCCCACCCCGCGCTCCCAGACGGTCACGTCGATGCGCGCGGCCTCGCCGTGCTCGGCCGGTCGAACGCGGCAGAACTCGACGTTGATGCCCTCGGCCGGCGTGGTCGCGACGATCGGCCCGAGCTCGTCGATCGCGTCCTCCGTGTAGGGATCGAACGTCACCGCGTGCGGGTTGCCGACGTCGACGCAGGCGAACCGGTGCTCCGCGCCGAGCGCCGTGACGACGAGCGTCTCGCCCATGCGGGCCCGGCCCATGCCGACGAGCACGTCGAAGCGATCGCCCGCCCGTGTGACCTCGCACCGCTTGTCGCCGGCGTCGGTCGCGATGGTGACCGCCTTCTGAGGGGTCCCGCGGGAGACGAGGTAGGCCGCGACGCAGCGGATCCCGTTGCCGCACATCTCGGGGCGGCTCCCGTCGGCGTTCCAGACCTGCATGCGCGGCTGCTCGCGCTCGATCACGAGCACGCCGTCCGCGCCGATGCCGAACCGCCTGTCGCAGAGGCGCCGCGCCGCCTCGGCGGTCATCGGGACCGCCTCGACCAGGATGAAGTCGTTGCCAAGACCTTCCCACTTCTCGAACCGGACGACGTTTTCCTTCATCGCTTCGCCCCGGCGAGCCGCTTTCGCGCCTCGGCTTCCTTGAGCCCGCGGACGGCGACGACCTTGCTCCTGCCGCTCGCGCCGAGGGCGATCTGGACATCGCTCTTGCGCACGTCGAGCGCGCGCGAGAGCAGCTTGACGAGCTCCGCGTTGGCGGCGCCCTCCACGGGCGGCGCGGTCAGCGACACGTCGAGCGCGCCCTCGCGCACCCCGACGATGGCCGAGCGCGACGACTTCGGGCGCACCTGGACCGAGATGCGGACGCCTTCGGCGCGCTCGGTGATCGCGAGGCGACTCCACTCGCCGACGGCGCCGCTCTCCTCGGGTTTGCTCATCTGGCCGGCGGCATCGTAGCGTATCTGGGGCTCACGCGTGGTTCCCGCGACGCGCGGTGACGTCGCTCGCCGGGCGGCCATCGCGAATTTGCCGCTCTGCGGCCCGACCCGCTACTCTTTTCGCCCCGGCCGTGGATCGGCTCGCGCAGTACGATCCAGCAGGGCGACTTGCGCCAGCGGCTGTCGTTGTTCGTCGCTGATGCTCATTTCCGCGGTGGAGGCGTTTGCCATGACTGATGAAGGAGAAGGATCCGTGAACGCAGCGCCCGGCCTTGCGAGGAGGTTGTGGGCGCTCGCGCTGCTCGCGACGTCGGGTGGGCTGCTCGGGTCTGCATGCGCCGACAACGAGAGCAGCCTGTTCATTCGCATGCGGATGGCGGAGAAGTCAGAAGAGGGGCGGTGCAACGCGACCTGCAGCCCCAGCGAAGCGTTCTGGACCGAGGACGCGGTGGACGCCGCGTTCCAGAGCAGCCACTCCGCGATGCTCCTGGTGGGCAACCAGATCGTGCAGCGCGGCGACTCGGACGTCCTCCGCACGGAGACGTCGCGCGTCCAGCTCTACGAGGCCGAGGTCCGTGTCGTTGACATCGAGGGCAACGATGTGACGCCGGGGTACGTCGTTCCGATCACGGGCACCGTCGACCCGGGTGCATCCAGCGAGCCCGGCTACAACTGCGCCGATGTCCTTCTGCTCGACGGCGCCACGATGGACACCCTGCGTGGGCAGGCCGCGCAGCGCGGTAGCGACGTGCAGGTGTGGGCGACCGTGGTGGTGCGCGGCAGGACGCTGGGCGGCCAGGAGGTCGAGACCACGGAGTGGACGTACCCCATCCGGGTCTGCTTCGGCTGCTCGTGTGTCGACACGGCGCCGTCGGAGTGCTGCGAGAACCCTGCGGGTGAGGACTGCGAGGAGGCCGACAAAGCCGAGGCGACCTGTCCTGGCGCGCTGGGCCCTGTGGACTGCCGCGCCGTCAGCACGACCTGCGCGAACTACCTCCAAAGCTTCGGCTTGTAGCGCGCTCTCCGGGGGCGCTGGCGCGAGGCGCGGTCAGCGCGCCGGTTTGGTGCGACGCACCGGGGCCGCTTCGGATGACGGCCCTTTCGCAGCCTCGAACAAGTAGACGAACGGGAGGCTGAGCAGCGCGAGATCGAGCTGGGCCGCAAGGACGACCGCGGTCTCCTTCGAGGGTCCGAGCCCGAACCGCAGCTGCGCGAGCAGCCCTGTGCTCATCCCGTAGCGCGAGTGGAAGTTGTAGCTGCGCGCCCCCCAGAAGACAGCGGCGGCGATCCCTGGCTCCACGGCGTCGGCGTCCTCGCTCCACCGGCCGTAGACGCCGGTGGAGAGGACGAGCGGGAACGAGTCGTGGACGGGCGCGAGCACGGAGACGCCCGCGCCGGTCTGGAGCTCGTCGAACGCGTGGGTGAGCACCTCGACGTAGGGGCCGACGCCGAAGTCGTCGTTGGCAGCGCGGCCGAAGAGGACATCCCCGCGGAGCCCCAGGTGGAAGACCGTGGAGTCCCACAGCTGGCGCTCGAGGCCGACGCCGGCAAGGCCAACGGTGACGCCGGCGCTCGCCTGGGGCTCGGCGCGGGCTGTGCCGTGGAGGAGAACGGCTCCGAGGAGCGAGGCAACCAAGGCAGCTGGGCGGCCCGCGGTGGCCATGATGGATCGATGCTACAGGGCGCTGGCAGGGAGCGCGCCTGAATTCGGCTGCACGGAGCTTCTGCCTTGCGTGAGGCTCTCCGGAGCCCTCCGGAGCTCGCCTTCGCGTCGCGTCCGTCGCCGGTGAGTCCCGCCGTTCGCACCGCGCACCCCGCCCTGCGCGCCCGCTAGCGTTCATGGTAGCGTCCGGGGGCAATGGCGCGACGCACAGTGCAGCTACGGGTAGGAGGTCAGACCTACCGCGTGGTGACGTCCGCGAGCGACGAGGAGCTCCAGCGGCTCGCCGCGGTCGTCGATCAGAAGCTCGCCACCGTTGTGCCCGCCGGCCGCGCCGTGACCCCCCAGGCCATGTTGCTCGCCGCCATCGCGCTCGCGCACGATCTCGAGCAGGAGCGGACCCGGGCGTCGGTCATCGCGGGGCGCGCGCGGGACGCATTTGGCCGTATCCTGCAGCGGGTCGACGCGGTCCTCGGCGCCGGTCCCGAGTCGCCCTCCTCCAGCGGAGCGAACGACAGCACGCGCTGAGCTGGAGTGCCCGTACCTGGCGGGGTCCCGCTGAGCGGCCCTGCCGCTGACTGGAGATGGCATGCCTGCACCCACGGATGAAGCTTTCCAGGCCCTCGACCCCACGCCTGGAGGCGTGGACGCCCTTCGCCATCTCCAGGACGAGCTCTCCGAGATGGAGCGCGCCGGCTTGCTGCGCACGCCCCCTGCTGCCCCGGCTTCCGACCGGCTGCTGGTCCTGTGCTCCAACGACTACCTCGGCTACGCCGGGCTCGCCTTGCCTTCCGAGGTCGGGACCGCGAGCGGTGCGGGGGCGTCTCGCCTGGTGAGCGGGACCCACGGGGCCCACCTGATGGCCGAGAGGGAGCTCGCCGCCTGGCTGAGCGTGGAAGCGACGCTGCTGTTCTCCTCGGGGTATGCGGCGAACGTCGGCACCGTCGCTGCGCTGGCCAGGCCGGGAGATGTCGTCGTCTCGGACGCGCTGAACCACGCGTCGCTCATCGACGGATGTCGTCTCTCGGGGGCGACGGTCGAGGTGGTGGGCCATGTCGACGTGGAGGCGGTGGAGAGCGCCCTCGTGCGGGCCAGGGGCGCGCGCCGCCGGTGGGTGGTGACCGAATCGCTCTTCAGCATGGATGGCGACACCCCCGACCTCCCCCGCCTCCGTGAGCTCTGCGATCGTCACGATGCCGCGTTGATCGTGGACGAGGCGCACGCCCTCGGTGTTTTCGGACCGCGCGGGGCCGGCCTCTGCGCCGAGGCCGGGGTTCGCCCCGACGTGCTCATCGGCACGCTCGGCAAGTCGCTCGGGCTCCACGGCGCCTTCGTCGCGGGCTCGTCGACCTTGCGAACCTACCTGTGGAACCGCGCCAGGAGCTTCGTTTACTCGACCGGCATCAGCCCCGTGGTGGCGCTCGCTGCGGTGGAGCGGGTCCGCCGCGCCGCCGCGGACGACCCGGCTCGGGCGCGCCTGACGATGATCACCCGCCGGCTTCGCTCCGGTCTGCTGGCGCTGGGAGCCGAGCTGCTTCCTGGCTCCTCGGGCCCGATCCTCCCCTGGCTTCTGAAGTCGCCGGGGGCCGCGGTGGAGATGTCTCGGCGCCTCGCGAGCGAGGGCGTCCTCGTCCAGGCGATCCGGCCGCCGACGGTGCCTGCAGGTACGTCGCGGCTTCGCATCGTGGCGAACGCGTCGCTCTCCGAGTCGGATGTCGAGCGTGCCCTCGCAGGATTCCGGGAGGCGATGCGATGAGAGGAGTTCCTGTTTCACGTGAAACAGGACGGATCCGGGTCGCGGTGGTCGGAACCGGGACCGGGGTGGGCAAGACGCACGTGTCGGTCGCGCTGGTCGCAGCGCTGGCAGCTCGCGGCGACAAGGTCTGCGGCTTGAAGCCCATCGAATCGGGCATCGACGGCACCTCGACGACCGACGCCGAGCAGCTGGCGCTCGTCAGCTCGGTCCAGCCCGAGCCAGCACCCTACCGCTTCGCTGAACCGCTCTCCCCTCACCTGGCAGCGCGCCGTTGCGGATGCGCCATCTCGCTGGACGTCGTCACCGCGTGGGTCGACAGGCAGTCCGCTCCCGTCGCGATCGTGGAGAGCGCCGGCGCGCTCCTCTCCCCGCTCGGACCAGGACTGACGAACGCAGACCTCGTACGCGCGCTCTCTCCCGATGCCGTCGTCCTGGTCGGCCTGGACCGGCTGGGCATCCTTCACGAGGTCGCCTGCTGCACGCTCGCCCTCCGGGCGCTCGCGCCTGGTCTTCCGCCAGCCGTGATCGTGCTGAACCCGCCGGCAGTCCCCGACGCATCGACCGGCACGAACGCGGGGGAGCTGGCCGCGCTCGGCATTGCTTCCGGCGCTGTCGTGATGCCGCGCGCCGCTCCAACCGCGCCGGCATCGCTGTCAGCGGCGCAGGTCGCCCTGGCGCGTCTCGCGCTGTCGTAGCGAGACGTCGTCACGTTCGAGGGGTGGACAGCCCCGAGGTCGTGAGAAATCGAGCCGAGCTACCGGACCCGAGTACCCGGTCCTGAGCTCTGGCCCGAGACCCCGCTCGGGGGTGGTGGGGTTCTTTGGGCGAAAGGAGGGTCTTTTGAACCGCCAAGACGCCAGAAGACGCCAAGAAAAACACAAAAATCTTGGCGTCTTCTGGCGTCTTGGCGGTTCCCGCATTCTGGCAAGGTGGGGCAATTACCCCACCACCCCGCTCGGCGGGGTTCGCAGGACTTCCGAAGGACCGGCCCGCCTCGTCAGGAGGCGCTGGTGACGATGCGGCCCCGTTCCAGCACCAGACGGGCGGCCGCTCGCTCCCGGAAGACCTCCGGCTCGTGGGACACCACGACCACCGCGGCGCCTCGCTCCACCTCCGCGTCCACGACCGCGAGCAGTCGCGCCACCCCTGCGCGGTCGAGGCCCGTGGTCGGCTCATCCAGCAGCACCAGCGAAGGCTGGTGCACCAGGGCTCTCGCGAGCGCGATTCGTTGTCGCTGGCCGCGCGAACACGTGCGGAGCGGCCTCAGCGCAAAGCTCCCGAGCTCGAAGCGCTCCTCCGCATGACGCCACGCCTCGTGCGCGTCGAGCCCGTGGAAGCCGGCCGCCAGCTCGACGTTCTGCCGACCGGAGAGGTCCGGGTACGCCAGCGACTCGTGGGACAGCCAGCCGATGGTGCCTCGCGCCGTCCCGACATCGTCGCCGAGCGGCTCGTAGTCCAGCGAGCCCGACGTGGGTCGGATCACGGTCCCGAGGATCCCGAGCAGCGTCGACTTGCCCGACCCGTTCGCCCCCTCGATGAGCGTCAATCGCCCCGCCTCGATCGTCGCGTTCACCCCACGCAACGCCGCCGTCGCTCCGTAGGTCTTCACGACGCCACGGGCCACCACGCGCTCGATCGTCCTCACAGCGCTCACCTCGCTCCTGCGCTCGCGTTCCCGTCAGCCCTTGTCGCCGCCTCGAGCGCGACCTTCGCCCTGGACGACCGTGGTGATGTCCTCCGGGAACGCTGGCGGATCAACGACAGTCGCCTCGGAATCGTCGGAGAGCTCCGCTTCCGCTTCGAGCGGGCTCAATGACGGAATCGTCGGTCGATCTTCCGACTCATCGTCCCGAGGCTGCCCGTCATCCGTCTCCGCGACCGGCTCGCTCGGTCTACGCGCAGCGCCGCCGCCGGACCGTTCGTCGACGACCTGCTGAACGGCAGCGCGCTCCAGTCGGCGCTTCTGTGCCACAGGCACCTGGTTCTTGAATCGCCGCAGCCCTTCCAGGAACTCCCGCGCGCTCTGGAATCGTTCATCCCGCGCCTTCGCCAGGGCGCGATCCACGAGGCGCGAGAGGCCGGGCGGAATCGTCGGATCGAGCTCCGTCACCGGCCGGTGCCACAGCGTGAGGATCTGGACGAGCAACGCATTGTGATTGCGGGCCACGAACGGGCGCTGGCCCGTCAGCGCCTCGTACAGGATCACGCCCGCAGCCCACAGATCGAGCCGGCGGTCAAGCTCCACGTCCCCCCGTGCCTGCTCGGGCGCCATGTAGTACGGCGTGCCCATCACCATGCCGGTGCGGATCGGATCCACCACCGACCCATCCATGCCCGAGGCCTGGGAGATGCCGAAATCGAGCAGCTTGGCCACCGGCAACATGCCGGCGCGCTCCGAGAGGAAGATGTTCTCTGGCTTCAGATCACGGTGGACGACCCCGCGATCATGTGCCGTCACCAGCGCCGAGAGCACCTGAAGCATGATGTCGACGAGCTCGTTCGGCGGAACGACACCACAGCGCTCGATCCGCTGCGCCAGCGTCTCCCCGTGGAGACGTTCCATGACGAGGTAGGGGCTGCCGTCAGGGAGCCACCCCATGTCGTACACTTCGCAGATGTTGGGATGACCGATCCGCCCGGCGACCCGCGCCTCGTGCTCCAGCCTCGAGATGGCCTCGCGCTTCTGGGTCTCCCGCGGATGCATCACCTTGACAGCGACCAGCCGCCCGATCTGGAGGTGCTCCGCCTCGTACACCGCGCCCATGCCGCCCTCCCCGATGATGGCGGTGACCGCGTACTTGTCGCCGATCACGTGGCCGAGCAGCGAGCGCCCGGAAGAGGTCGGGCTCACGCCGCGGCTCCCGGGCCACGGCGGCGTCCGCGAGCCCGCCACGGCAGACGACGGAGCGCGTGACGCGGAGGCCCGCTGCTCCGCGCCTGGCGCCAGCGCGCCGCGCACCGATGAGCTCGGCGCCATGCCCGCCGGCCACCTCAGCAGCGGCGGCGCCACCCTCGACGGAGGATGCGCCGGTGGCCGATGGATCGGCTGCAACGGAGCCACGCCAGCGCGAGCGCCCGCGCGGGAGGACGGCGGATCGCTCGGAGCCACGACCAGCCCGGTCGCGGGACATACGACCACCGCGAGATCGTGGTGGCTACCGCAGTGGATGCAGCGCACCGAACTCAAGTCCGTACAATTTGAAAACCTCCATCCAGGTGCTGCTCGAAACTGCACAGCGTATCGGGGAAGAGCACGCAGGCAACGCTCGGTTCCACATCACCCCGCACGCCCCCTGGGGGATCCTTGGGGATAACCCCGCCGGCAACCCTGGGGGCAAACCGGGGGAGATCGGCCATCCGCCAGCTCTCCCCTGTCCACCTACCCCTGAGGACGGTCCATTTACCCCAGGGCGTCCGCTTCTAACTCATTGGATTCGTTGCGCATTCTGAGTTATCCCCGCCCTCCACAGCGCCTACGACGAAGACGATGTCTTTATCTATCTATTTCATGGAAAGAAGAGGCGTTGCGCAAGGTCACGCGAGCGCTCATTTCCAGCGCACCCCCGGGCGATAACCCTGCTAAAGGGAGCAGCTCCGGAGTCGGCTATGGACCTTGTGATCCCCAAGAAAGATCTGCTTCGCCTCGTCGCGCGCTGCCAAGGCGTGGCGGACAAGAAGAGCGCGATGCCCGCGCTCGCCAACGTCCTGCTCGCCGCCGAGGGCAACGCGGTCCGCGTCGCCGCGACCGACCTGTACCTCGGCGTCACCGGCCAGACCCACGCGGACATCAAGACCGGCGGCACCGTCGCCGTCCCGGCCAGGGACCTGCTGGAGCGCGTGAAGGCCATGCCCGATGGCCCGATCCAGATCACCACCACCGAGGGCGCGCACACGTCGCTCAAGGCCGTGGGATCACCCCGGCGCTACACGCTCCCCGGGCTCCCCGGCTCGGAGTTCCCGCAGCTGCCCGCCCCGGCCGTGGACGCGCCCTCGCTGGAGCTCCCCGTCGAGCAGCTCGCGCTCCTGATCACCCGGACCCACTTCTCGATCTCCACCGACGAGACCCGCGCCCACGTGAACAGCGCCCTGTTCGAGTGGGCCGGCGATCGGGTCAGGATGGTGACCACCGACGGCCATCGCCTCTCCAAGATGGAGGCGACCGTGTCGGGGAGCTCCGCGACGGCCACCATGCTCATCCCGCTCAAGGCGATCACGGAGCTCCGCCGCCTCGCCGAGGAGGCGCGCGCCGAGAAGGAGACCCCGATGGTCGCCATCACCCAGAGCGGGCCGAACGCCTTCTTCAACATCGCCGGGATGCAGTTCTCGGTGAAGCTCGTCGACGCGCAGTTCCCGCCCTACCAGCAGGTCATCCCGTCCGTCACCGAGCGCTCGGTCCGCGCCCCCCGCGTGGCGTTCGCCGAGGCCCTGCGCGCCATCGCGCTCGCCGCCAACGACCGCACCGGCGGCGTCAAGCTGTCGATCGCGCCGGGGACGCTCCGGATCACCAGCGAGAGCCCCGACACCGGCGCCGGCTTCGACGAGGTGGCCGTCGACTACAGCGGACCCGAGGTCACCATCGGCTTCAACGCGAAGTACTTCCTCGACGTGCTCGCCTCGATCGACGACGAGGAGGTCATCCTCGGCATCTCCGGCGAGCTCGACCCCGCCGTGATCCGACCCGGTAGCGAGTCGAACCAGCAGAGCTACGTCGCCGTCATCATGCCGATGCGGATTTGAGCGCGCCCTCCGACGAGCCCGAGGGGTCCTCCCCGAGCCTCCTCCTCGAGCGGCTCCACATCCGCGAGTTCCGGAACCTCGGCCGCGTCGACGTCGAGCCCGCGCCCCGCATCAACGTGATCGCAGGCAACAACGGGCAGGGCAAGACGAGCCTGCTCGAGGCGATCTACTTCGCCGCGACCTCGAGGAGCTTCCGCACCCACCGGCTGGCCGAGCTGGTCCGCCACGGCGCCCCCATCGCGAGCGCGCGGGCGCGCTTCGTGGAGCGCCGGGACGCGCTGCAGCCGCTCGCGCGCGAGCAGACGGCCGCCGTGGAGCACAAGCGGTGCGTCGTGCGCATCGACGGCAACCGGCCCCCGAGCCTGGCGAGCTTCGCGACGCGATCGCCGGTCGTCGCCTTCCACGCGGAGGAGCTCGCGCTGTCCACCGGGCCCGCGAGCGCGCGGCGCACGCTGCTCGATCGCCTGGCGCTCTTCATGGACCCGCAGAGCGCCGACCACCGGGCCCGCTACGCGCAGGCGCTCCGCGCGCGCCACGAGCTGCTCCACCGCGGCGGGGGCGCGCAGGCCCAGGCGAGCGCCGAGCTCGACGCATTCGAGGCGCTCTGCGCCCTCCATGGCGCGGCGCTGACCCGCGCCCGCGAGGCCGCCGTCCAGGCGCTGGCGCCGGAGCTCACGCACGCCTTCGCCCGCATCGCCGCGCCCGACCTGACGCTGGCCGCGCGGTACGCGCCGGGCGGCGGCGGCGACGCCGAGCAGGCGCGCGAGGCCTTGCGCGAGCAGCGCCGCCGCGACGCGCACCGGCCGAGCGCGGGCTACGGCCCCCACCGAGACGACCTGCTGCTCGAGCTCGACGGCCACCCCGCCCGCGTGGTCGCCTCCCAGGGCCAGCACAGGGCCCTCACGCTCGCGCTCAAAGCGGCAGAAACCGCCGCCATCGCTTCCGTCCGGGGCGTAGAGCCCATCCTTTTGCTCGACGACGTGTCGAGCGAGCTCGATCCCGACCGGACCGCGGCGCTGTTCATGTTCCTCGGAATGGCGCGCGGACAGGTATTCCTGACGACCACGCGGCGCGATCTCATCGTCACGCCGGGCGTACCTTCCTCGGAGCGGCGCGATTTCCACGTCGAAGGCGGCGCGGTCGGCTGACATTCGTCGCGGGCGCGCCGGCTGCCGGACGCTGCGGCGCGCGGCGCTCGCGATGGACGAACGTCCGCCGACCGCGCCGCGACCGCCGTCAAACGCGTTGATCCCGGCCCCGGAGCGCGCGAGTTGGGATGCTCCGGACGCGCCCGCGACGGGCGCCGAAAATACGGTGTTACGAGCCTTCCGGACCCGGCGAAACGCTTGCCCGAGCCCCTGATTTCGGCTACATTTCCGCAGTCTTTACGGGGCATCGACGAGCGGTCCGCGCGTGAACGCTCATGGCCCCGGAATCGATCCGGCGCCGCGGCCGCGGCGCCCGGGTCTCACCAGACGAGCTGCCATCGAGCCGGCCCCTCCACTGCAAGAACTCCGGCAATCCGAGCGGCCTCCGCCGCTCTGCGCCCCCGGTGAGAGGCGGCGGGCGCGCCACCAGGACCGAGATGACGGAACCCACCCTGAGCCAGCCGACCGACCTCACCAAGGCGTCGTATGACGCCCACAGCATCACGGCGCTCGAAGGCCTTGAAGCGGTGCGAAAGCGACCCGGCATGTACATCGGCGATGTGCACGACGGATCGGGGCTCCACCACCTGGTCTGGGAGGCCGTCGACAACGCGGTCGACGAGCACCTCGCCGGCGCCTGCACGGAGATCAGGGTCACCGTCCACTTCGACGGCTCGGTGTCGATCGAGGACAACGGCCGCGGGATCCCGGTCGGAATGCACGCCAAGGGCGTGAGCGCGGCAGAGGTCGTCATGACCGTCCTCCACGCCGGCGGCAAGTTCGACAACTCCAGCTACAAGGTCTCTGCGGGCTTGCACGGCGTCGGCGTGAGCGCCGTGAACGCCGTCTCCGAGTGGCTGAAGCTCGAGATCAAGCGCGAAGGGAAGCTCTGGTTTCAGGAGTACGCCCGGGGCGTGCCGAAGGCGCCGCTCAAGGGGATCGGCGTGACGGACAAGACGGGGACGAAGCTCACCTTCAAGCCCGATCCGGTCGTCTTCAGCACGGTCGAGTTCAGCTTCGACGTGCTCGCGAGCCGCCTGCGCGAGCTCGCGTTCCTGAACGCCGGGCTCATCATCCACCTCCACGACCAGCGCCCCGACGGGAGAGCGGAGATCTACGAGTACAAGGGGGGCATCTCCGAGTTCGTGTCGCTGCTCAACAAGACCAAGGAGCCGATTCACGACGACGTGATCAGCTTCGTGTCGCAGCACGAGGTCGGCGCCGCAGGCGACGGCGCGAACGGCCGCGGCAGCGCCGCGACTCCGCCGGTCGGCGTGGAGGTCGCGCTGCAGTGGAATGGCTCCTATACGGAAGCCATCTTCTGTTACACGAACAACGTCCACAACAAGGATGGCGGCACCCACCTCACCGGGCTCCGCGCCGCGCTCACGAAGACGATCAACAACTACGGGAGCGCGCACAACCTCTTCAAGGAGCTGAAGCAGGGCCTGCAGGGCGAGGACGCGCGTGAGGGCCTGACGTGCGTGCTCAGCATCAAGCACCCGGACCCGTCGTTCGACTCGCAGACGAAATCCAAGCTCGTGTCGAGCGAGGTCAAGGGCATCGTCGAGGCCGCCGTCAGCGACAAGCTCGGGCAGTACTTCGAGGAGAACCCCCAGAGCGCGAAGAAGATCATCGAGAAGGCGGTCGTCGCGGCGAAGGCGCGCGAGGCGGCCCGCAAGGCCCGCGAGGTGATCCGCAAGGGCTCGCTCGACGTGACCTCGCTCTCCGGCAAGCTCGCCGACTGCCAGTCCAAGGACCCGGAGAAGAGCGAGATCTACATCGTCGAGGGCGAGAGCGCCGGCGGCAGCGCCAAGATGGGGCGCGACCGGCACTTCCAGGCGATCCTCCCGCTGAAGGGGAAGATCCTGAACGTCGAGCGTGCGCGGCTCGACCGCATGCTGAGCTCCGCCGAGGTCGGCACGCTGATCACCGCCCTCGGCTGCGGGATCAACGACGCCGGCGGCTTCGAGATCGACAAGCTCCGCTACCAGAAGATCATCCTGATGACGGACGCCGACGTCGACGGCTCCCACATCCGCACGCTGCTGCTGACCTTCTTCTTCCGGCAGATGCCGGAGATCATGGAGAAGGGGTACCTGTTCATCGCGCAGCCGCCGCTCTACCGCGTGCGCAAGGGCAAGCGGGACCTGTACCTGAAGGACCAGGGCGCCCTGGACGAGTTCCTCGTGGGCAACGCCGTGGACGGGCTCGAGATCGTCGCCAGCGGCGCCCAGTCGGGCATCGCGGGCCAGCCGCTCTACCGGCTGGCGCAGCGGCTGAAGCGGTTCCGCGCCGTGCTCTCCAACATCGACAAGCGCTGTGACGCGCGGATCGTGGCGGCGCTGCTGCGGTCCAGCGGGCTCGGGCGCGACGACCTGCGCGAGACCAAGAAGGTCGCCGCGGCCGCCGACGAGCTCCGCGCCTACCTGAAGCAGCGCTATCCGGACCTGTTCCCGCTCACGCTGTCGACGCCGCGGGACACGGAGCACGGGACGAGCCGGATCGAGGTCGTGCCGCGCCCGGGCGCGAGCGCGCGAAAGAGCGTCATCGACTGGGATCTCGTGAACTCGCCGGAGTACCAGGAAGCCTGGTCGATCGAGCAGGACCTCCGGTCCATCGGCGCGCCCCCGTACCGGGCGCGCACCTCGAGCGGCGAGGAGACCATCGAGAACGGAGAGTCGCTCGTCGATTACATCGAGGAGCGCGGCAAGAAGGGCATCTCGATCAGCCGCTACAAGGGCCTCGGCGAGATGAACGCCGACGAGCTCTGGGAGACGACGATGAACCCGGACGCTCGGACTCTCCTCCAGGTCCGCATCGACGATGCGGTGAAGACGGACGAGCTCTTCACGATCCTGATGGGGGATCAGGTCGAGCCGCGGCGCAACTTCATCGAGCAGAACGCGCTCAACGTGAAGAACCTCGATATCTGAGCCCGCGTCGCCCCGTCGCCGGCGCGCGGCTCCTGCGCGCCCGGCGCGGCTCCTGCGCCCGGGGGCGCGGCGCCCCGGCTCCGCGCCCGGGCGTGCGGTGCGTCGAGCTCCCCGCTCGAGGCGCACGGTCGGGGGTTGACACGGCGCTGCCGCTGCATCGCTCACCTGCCCTGTTCGCTCGGCACCCCTTCAGCGCCTCTTCGACGTCCCTTCAGCGTCCTTCAGCGCCCTTCAGCGCCCTTCTGCATTTTTGGCAAGCCGCTTGCCTGGCTGTCCCCTTGCTAGGCGGGTCACCCGCCTTAGCTTCGAGGGGCCATGAAAATCGAGCGAATGACGACGAAGGCCCAAGAGGCCATACGAGACGCTGTCGATTTCGGCAGTCGTCGGGGAAACCCCGAGCTCTATCCCGAGCACCTTGTGCGGGCGATCGTCAGCCAGGACGGCGGCGTCGGCGCGCCTCTGGTGCAGAAGGCAGGCGCCGATCCGGCGGGCGTGCTGCGCCTCCTCGACGCGAAGATCGACACCTATCCTCGCGTCAGCGGCGGCGCCGAGCCGAACCTGTCGAGGCGCGCGCTCACCGTCCTGCAGAAGGCCGAAGACGAGGCGAAGGCGCTCAAGGACGAGTACATCTCGACAGAGCACGTCCTGCTCGCCGGCATCAAGGCCGACAAGGAGATCCAATCGATCTTCGAGCGAGCGGGGCTCTCGTACGACAAGCTCCTCTCGTCGCTCGCGGCCGTGCGCGGCAATCAGCGCGTGACGGACCGGGACCCCGAGGGGAAGTTCCAGGCGCTCGAGAAGTACACACGGGATCTCACGAAGCTCGCTCGACAGGGCAAGATCGATCCGGTGATCGGCCGAGACGAGGAGATCCGGCGCGTCATCCAGGTGCTCTCGCGGCGCACCAAGAACAATCCGGTGCTCATCGGCGAGCCCGGCGTCGGCAAGACGGCGATCGTCGAGGGCATCGCGCAGCGCATCGTCGCGGGCGACGTGCCGGAGTCGCTCAAGGACAAGACCATCGCGGCGCTCGATCTCGCGGCCATGGTCGCAGGCTCGAAGTTCCGCGGGGAGTTCGAGGATCGGCTGAAGGCCGTGCTCAAGGAGATCGAGGGCTCGAACGGCCGCATCATCCTGTTCATCGACGAGCTCCACACGCTGGTGGGCGCCGGCGCGGCCGAGGGCGCCATGGACGCGGCCAACATGCTGAAGCCGGCGCTCGCGCGCGGCGAGCTCCGGTGCATCGGCGCGACCACGCTCGACGAGTACCGCAAGCGGATCGAGAAGGACGCGGCGCTGGAGCGGCGGTTCCAGCAGGTGCTCGTCACCCAGCCGAGCGTCGAGGACACGATCGCCATCCTGCGAGGCCTCAAGGAGAAGTACGAGGTCCACCACGGGATCCGCATCCAGGACGCGGCGCTCGTCGGGGCCGCCGTCCTGTCGAACCGGTACATCACCGAGCGCTTCTTGCCCGACAAGGCGATCGATCTGGTCGACGAGGCGGCGTCGAAGATCCGCATGGAGATCGACAGCCTGCCCACGCCGATCGATCAGGTCGAGCGCGATCTGCTCAAGCTGCAGATGGAGGAGCAGGCGCTCAAGCGCGAGAGCGACAAGGCGAGCAAGGTCCGCCTCGACGAGGTGCGGCGCGAGATCGCCGACCTCCAGGGGCAGCGCGACGCGATGCGGGCGCAGTGGATGCGCGAGAAGGAGCTGATCTCCGAGCTGCGCCGGCTCAAGCCGCAGATCGAGGAGCTCCGGCTCGAGGAGGAGCGGCTGAAGCGCGCCGGCGATCTCGGGCGCGCCGCGGAGATCCATTACGGCAAGATCCCGGAGATCGAGAAGAAGCTCGAGTCGATCCGCGCCACCCTCTCCCAGGTGCAGTCGAAGCAGAGCTACCTGAAGGAGGAGGTCACCGACGAGGACATCGCCGCGGTCGTCTCGAAATGGACCGGGATCCCCGTCTCCAAGATGCTCGAGAGCGAGATGCAGAAGCTGCTGCGCCTCGAGGAGGAGCTGCGCCGGCGCGTCGTCGGTCAGGAGGACGCGCTCCGCGCGGTGTCGAACGCCATCCGGCGCTCGAGGGCCGGCCTCGGCGACGAGCGCAGGCCGATCGGATCGTTCCTGTTCCTCGGGCCGACCGGCGTCGGCAAGACCGAGCTCGCGCGCGCGCTCGCCGAGATCCTCTTCGACGACGAGCGGGCCATGGTGCGGCTCGATATGAGCGAGTACGGGGAGCGCCACGCGGTGGCCCGGCTGATTGGCGCGCCGCCCGGGTACGTCGGCTACGAGGAGGGAGGCCAGCTCACGGAGCCGGTGCGCCGGCGGCCCTACAGCGTGGTGCTGTTCGACGAGATCGAGAAGGCCCACCCGGACATCTGGAACACGCTCCTCCAGGTGCTCGATGACGGACGCCTGACCGACGGCCAGGGGCACACGGTCGATTTCAAGAACACGATCATCATCCTGACGTCGAACCTCGGGACGCCGGCGGCCGCGGCGATCGAGGAGCGAGCGAACCTGCCGGCGGACGAGAAGGCCGAGCTCGTGAGGAGGGCCGTCATCGAGGAGGTGCGGAAGCACTTCCGCCCGGAGTTCTTGAATCGCCTCGACGATCTCATCGTGTTCCGGCGGCTGGCGCGCGAGCAGATGGAGCAGATCGTCGATATCCAGCTCGATCTGCTGCGAAAGCGCCTGGATCGACGCGGGCTGCTCTTCACCATCTCGTCGGAGGCGAAGGGCTACCTCATCGAGCAGGGGTGGGATCCGCAGTACGGCGCGAGGCCGCTGAAGCGCGCCATCCAGCGGAGCATCGAGGACGAGCTCGCGAAGCGGATCCTCGCCGGCGAGTTCAAGCAGGGAGACACGGTGCGGATCGAGCGCGGGGCCGGAGGGCTCACCTTCACGCGCGCAGCGCCGAACTGACGCTCGCCAGCCCGCGTCAGCGCTCGGCCTGCGTCAGCGCTCAGGGAGATTGCCGGCGATGCGGCGGAGGAGGTCCAGGACGGCGTAGGCGGCGCCGAGCTGGACCTCCTCGCGATCCCCCGAGAACACGCGGTCGCGCACGACGAGGCCGCCGGGGTGCGACACAGCCCAGTAGCAGAGGCCCACCGGCTTGGTCGCCGTGCCGCCCGTCGGGCCGGCGATGCCCGTCACGGAGATGGCGACGTCGACCTCGCAGAGGCGGCGGACGCCCTGCGCCATCTCGGCGGCGACCTCGGCCGATACGGCGCCGTGGCCACGCAAGGTGTCCTCCGCGACGCCGAGCAGCCGCGTCTTGGCGCTGTTCGCGTAGGTGACCGCGGCGCCAACCAGGTAGTCGCTCGCCGGATAACTGGTGAGCAGGTGGGAGATCAGACCGCCGGTGCACGACTCCGACACGGCGAGCCTCCAGCCACGGGCGCGCACGGAACGCCCGACCATCTCCGGGAAGGCGTCGCCCCCCTCCCCGTACACGGCGGTGCCGAGCCGCTCACGGACATCGGCCGTCGCCTTCAAGGCCAGATCGTGCGCCATCGACTGCGTGGCGGCGCGGGCGTGGACCTTCAGGTCGACCTCCGGGTAGTGCACCCGGTAGCCGAGCGTGATGCCGGGATGGGTCTCCTCCACGCCCTTCAGGAGCTCGCCCAGCGTGGACTCGGGAAGACCGTAGGTGCGGAGGCGGACCTGAAAGGTGTTGTTCGGCGCAGCCGGCCGCACGCGCGGCAGCACCTGCTCGGCGAACATGCTCTTCATCTCCCGCGGCACACCCGGGAGGAAGAACACGGTGGACTCGCCCAGGTGGATGCCGAAGCCGGGCGCGCTGCCGGAGGAGTTCGGGAGGATCTCCGACCCGGCGGGGACCTCGGCCTGCTTCTCGTGGCCCGCGTTCATCGTCTTGCCCCGGCTCTCGACGCGCCGGCGAATGGCGAGCAGCGTGCTCTCGTCGCGCACGAGGTCGGTGCCCATCGCACGGGCCGCGGCCTTCGCGGTGAGGTCGTCGGTCGTGGGGCCGAGGCCGCCGGTGGCGATCACCAGGCGGTGCGCGCTCGCGAGCTGGCGGACCGCGGCGACGATGCGATCGACGTCATCGTCGACGGTGCTGGATTCGCTGACCGTGAAGCCCGCTGCGGTGAGCTCGGCAGCGAGCCAGGCCTCGTTGGTGTTGATGATCTCGCCGCGGGTGAGCTCGGTCCCGATCGAGAGAAGCGCGACAGCCATTGGGACTTGGGACTCTAACTCCATCCGGCGCCGCCGGAGCGCGTTTCCGGATTGTTTTGCGGTCGGAAAGCGGGGTGGTTTTGTCCCCCTACCCCGTTTGTCCCCTCACGCCATTTGTCTCCCCATGCCATCCCTTCCCCCACCCGACCGCCCGCCGCCGAGCGGGGCGCGCTTGCGAGCGCTACGGTGGATAGACACACCGGAAGCCGAGATCCGGCGCTCGGGTGGATACCGGGACAAGGCGACGATTCCAGGTGCGGAGCGCCGCCGCGGCCCCATCCGTCCAGGATCCGCCGTGAGTTCCCGAGAGCTCGCCCTCGAGCGGATCAGCGGCCACCCACTCGGCAACATTGCCGGCCAGATCGAACACCCGACCGCCCGCGTGCACGGCGGCGCCGTCGGGGCGCGAGCCGGCGAGCTCGGGGCCCGTCGCGCCCCAGCCGCACGGGCCCGCTCGCAGGCCAAAGGCGGCGCGCCGGCAGACCGCGCCGGTGTCTCCCCACGGGTACCGCCGGCCCGCGTCGCCCGCCGCGGCGAAGGCGAGCTGATCGCGCGAGGGGAGCGCCCCGCCCGCGAAGGCGCAATACCGAGCCGACTCGGCCAGGGTGACGCCCGTGACGGGGACGCCGGGCTCGCCGCGCAGCGGGAGCGGGGCGCACGCGCCGGCCTCGACGCAAGCGGCGTAGCGCTGCTCGGTGATCTCGAACGCGTCGAGCGAGAACGCCGGGACGAAGACCGCGCGCGGGTCGACGATGCCCTGCGCCTCCCAGTCGCTTGGCCCGAGGCGCAGCGTCCCGGAGGTGATGCGGACGGCCGCGCCCGGCGCGACACAGCCAGCGGCGGTCACCGTGAGGCCGGCGCTGCATCGCCTCGGCGCGCCTGCGCAGCGGCCGGCGTCATCGAGGCGCTGGCCGTCGCCGCAACACCTCGGGCCGAGCGCGACCATCCCCGGCGCGCAGCGCGCCGGCGGCTCCGCGCGATGGAGCGCGAGCGCGACGATGGCGCCGATCAGGAGGGCCGCGCCCGCGGCGAGGCCGGCCTTCCACAGCGGCATCCGCCCGACGTCCGGTGCCGCCGCCACCCCTCAGGAGCGCGGCGATCCAGCGGCGTCGGCCTTGAGCGCGCCGGCCGCCTCGCGCGCGCCAGCGGCCTTCCCGCGCGCCGGCCTGGCCTCGATCATGGCCACGATGCGCGCGAGCGCGTCGAGGAGCGCCGCACGGACGCGATCGTACGTCTTCGGGCCGACGTCGCCCCGCTTCCGCGCGCGCTCGAGCTCGACGAACTCGTCGAGGAGCGCGTTCCGCGCCTCGAGCAGCTCCCGCCGCTCCTCGTCGTCGGGCCCGCGGTCCTGGTCGCGCCGCCGGACCAGGTTCAGCGCGGCCCCGCCGATCACGGTCGCGCCGGCCAGCACCAGCGCGATCCACCGGCCCACGCCGGGCGTGGGCAGACCGCCGAGCGTGATCTCGATGACCTTCATCCCGCCCTCCGTGCGGGTGCCCTGCATCTCGGTGATCAGGATCTTCTTCCCGTCCCGGTTCTGGGTGCGCTGGGCCGCGGGGAAGCCGGCGACGTTCAGCGTCATCGACTTCGACGCCTCGGCCATCACCCGCATCTGGGCGATGCGCGGCGGCAGCTCGATGCGGATCGTCTGGCGCTCTTCGTTATGGAGCGGGACCTGCCAGCGGAACTGCCCTTCGTGCCGGCCAGGGCTCACGGTGCCGCGCAGCGCCACGCCGGTGCCCTTGACCTCGTCGAAGCGCATCTCCTCGCCCATGCCTTCGGTCTTGTTGAAGGCCTTGTAGTCGCGCGGGAGCGCGAACGTCTCGTTGGGCAGCCAGGCGACGCGGCCGAGGTTGAAGACCTGGAACAGCTGCTCCACCGAGATCGAGTCTTGCTTGAGCTGGAGGTAGACGATGCCCTGCGTCCCGACCATCAGGCCGCTCACGTTCGGCGTGGCGTCGTAGATGTGGAGCACGGCCCGCTTCCCGGCCTCGGCGCTGAGCCCGAAATGCGGGATCGAGAACGTTCCGCCGTCGCGCTTGACCGAGATGCCGTAGCTCGTGCCGCCGGCGATCGCGAGGTTCTCGAGCCGGACGGTGCCCGCGTCGTCCGTCTCTCGGCTGATGCGCTCGCGCGAGTCGCCCTTCGCCACCGAGCTCTGCACGATGTCGACGTCGACGGAGATGCGAGGGACGGGGTTCCCATCCGCGTCCTGCACGGTGAGCACGAGGACGCCGGGCGGGAGCCCTCTGTCTTCCTGGACGGTGTCATCGGGCGCGTCGAACAGGCCCGTCAGCTGCTCCGAGGCGCGCCGGGAGGCCGCATCTGCCGCGGGAGGCTTCCCCACCGGCGGATGGCCCGAAGGCAGCCCCTGCCCCACCTCGGGATGCCCCGGCGGAAGCTCGCTCGCAGCGTCGGGCGCGCCCGCGTCCGCCGCCCCCGCGGCGGGCTGCGCCGGAGCGGCCTTGTCCGCCGTGGGCTGCGCCGACGCCGCCGGCTGCGCCTGCACCGCCTGCGCGGCGGTGATGCTCAGCGAGGCGATCGCGGCGAGCGCGGTACACCCGGTCCAGCGCATCACGAGGCCCTCCTGCGGTCGTTCTCATCCTCATCGACGGTGGCCGCGGCGTCGTCCGTCGCAGCCGGGTCGTCCTGAGGCGCGGCGAGCGCGCGCTTCGTCCCGCACTTCTTGCAAAACACCGCGTCTTCGTCGTTCAGCGTGCCGCACTCCCCGCACGCCACGCCCTGCGTCGCCGCGGGCTCCGCCGTCGCCGCGGGCTCCGCCGTCGCCGCGGGTTCCGCCGTCGCCGCGGGCTCCGCCGTCGCCGCGGCCTCGTCCGGCTCCCTGGGCGCGCCGTCGTCCTGGAGCCCGGCGCGCCGGAGGTGCCTCGCCACGAGCGCCGCGACCTGCTCGCGCCGCGGCTGCGCGTCGGCGTCCAGCAGGCGGAGAAGCCGCTTCGCCTCGGCGCGGTACTTCGCGACGAGCTCGGCGTAGTCCTCGTCGCTGATCTTCCCGACGCTCCGCTCGAACTCGAGGTCCTTGAGCGCGCGCAGGACGGCCTGCTTCTGCTCCTCCTCCGCGCGCGGCGCGCCGATCGCGTACGCGTCGGCGCCGCTCAGCGGCGTCTCCCCGATCAGCACGCGGAGGCTCGCCCAGAAGATGGCGATGACGGCGACGAGCGCGCCGCCCGCGAGCACGAGGATCGCCGCGGGTGGCCCGGCGACGAGCCCCGCGACGCCGGCGCCGACGAGCGCCGCGAGCGGCGCCCCGAAGCGGGCGTAGTGCACGATCTGCCGCTCCAGCGGCGAGTCAGTACCCCGGGTCACGGTCTCGTCGGCCGTGGCCGAGGTGGCGCTTTTGGCGGGCTGTTCGGCGCTCATTCGCGGTCTTCGCGGTCCAGGCTCTTGAGCTCCTCGTCGAGCTTGTCGTCGTAATCGTCACGGGCGCCGGGGACAACGCCCTTCGGGGATGGCTGCTGGCCGGCGGCGCCCGCCTCGTCGCTGCGCCGCTTCCATCGGCGGAGCGTCGCGACGACGATGCCCGCGCCGACCACGATGGCGCCGAGCGGGAGGAGGTAGAGCAGCCGCTGGCTCCCCTTGTTCGGCGGCACGGCCAGCGCCTCCGCCCCGTAGCGCTCGGCGTAGGCGGCCTGGATGGCCTCGATCGACAGCCCCGACGCGAGCGCCGCGCGGAGCTGGTCGCGGCGCTCGTGCGCGGTGCCGCACGTGCACGTCCCGAGGGTCTCGCGCGGGCAGCCGCACGTGCAGATCAGGCTCCAGAAGAGCTTGCGCTCGATGTCGTTCGCGATGCCGACGACGCCGGAGCGCTGCATCCCCTCGCCGAGCTGCTGCCCGTGGGCGAACTCCGGCGAGCGCAGCAGGACGACGAGGGCGAGGGCGCCCGCGACGAGGAGGGTGATGCCTTGGATGAGTCTTCGCGTGCGGCTCATTCGAACGCTGGCTGCCTCGATTCGGCAGCGGTCGGGAGGATGGCACCGATCGCGGGCGACCGCCCGGAATCAAGCGACGCGCCGGAGCCCGGGGCGCGGACGTCGCCGTCCGCCGCGCCGGGCGCGACCAAGACAGGCCGCCCGAGCCCCTCCTGGACGGGGTGCCCGTAGGCCTGCGACGGGCCGCCGGCGAGCAGGAAGGCGAACACGACCGACGCGGTGACGGACCCCGCCGCCCGCACATAACCGAACGCGCCGGCCTCCTCGAGCGCGATGTCGGGCCACATCGCGACGAGGGCCCCCAGGATGAGGATGCCCGCGCCGAACCACATGAACGAGATCAGGTTGTTCACGTGCATCTGGAACGAAGCGACCTTCGTCTGGGGGTTCGCCATCCCGATGATCACGTAGAGGTCGTTCTTCACGGTGATGTGCCGCGCGACCTCGGTCGAAGGCGCCTCCGGGGACGCTTTGTAGATGAACTTCGCCGGGCTGATCCGGCCGATCGGCGTGCCGTGGCGCTCGACGTCGAGGTCGGCGAAGACCATCCGCTTCTCGCTGTCGACCTCCATGCGCGGGCCCGCGTAGGTGAGGCGGTACTCCTCGATCTGCACGGACTCGCCCGGGTGGAGGCTTATCTCCTTGTCGACGCCCCACGCGCGGCCGGCGAACCCGAGGAACATCACCGAGATGCCGACGTGCACGATGTAGCCGCCGTAGCGGCGCCGCGACCTGGCGATCAGGTTGTAGAAGGAGGTGAAGAGCGGCTCTTTCCCGCGCTTCTGCCGCGCCGCGATGCCGCGGGCGAACTCCTGGACGACCACGGCGATGTTGAACGCGGCGATGGCCACCGTGAAGAAGGGGTAGGTCGACGCGAGCTTCGCGAGCGCGTCGCCGAGCTGGCCGGGGTAGATCGGGTCCACGGCGACGAACGGGGCGAAGCCCACCCTCTTCCCGAGCGTCAGGTGGAGCGCCGCCGTGACGACCGTGACCAGCACCGGCCAGCGGAAGCTCTTCCGGAAGAGCTCCGGCGACGTCTTCCGCCACCCGAGCAGCGGCGCGACGCCCATGAGCAGGAAGACCACGAGCGCGACCGGGGGCAGCCACATGTTGTAGAAGGTCGGCCCGAGCGTCGACTTCTGGTCGAGCAGCCACTCGCTGATGCGCGGCCACACCGTCGCGACCGCGATGAAGATCATGATGCTGAAGAGGCCCCAGTTGTTGAAGAGGAACGCGGCCTCGCGCGACAGCATCGACTCGAACTGCCCGTCGCTGCGCAGCCGCGGCAGGCGGTAGACGATGAGCGCGGTGCACGTGGCCACGATCACGGCCATGAAGCCGACGAACCAGATGCCGATGCCGGACTGGGCGAACGAGTGGACGCTCGCGATGAGGCCGGACCGCGTGAGCCAGGTGCCGAAGATGGTGAGGAAGAACGTCCCGCAGATGAGCGAGACGTTCCACACCTTCAGCATGCCGCGGCGCTCCTGGATCATCGTCGAGTGGACGTAGGCGCTCGCGGTGAGCCACGGGAGGAACGCGGCGTTCTCGACCGGATCCCAGGCCCACGGGCCGCCCCAGCCGAGCTCCTCGTAAGCCCACAGCATGCCGAGCACGTTGCCGATGGAGAGGAACAGCCAGGAGAAGAGCATCCACTTGCGCGTCGCGACGATCCACTCGCTGTCGAGCCGGCCCGTGGCGAGCGCGGCGATCGCGAACGCGAACGGGACCGCCGCGCTCGTGAAGCCGATGTAGAGGCTCGGCGGGTGGATGATCATGTAGAAGTTGCGCAGCTGGTAGTTCAGCCCGTTGCCGTCGAGCGGGGCGCCCGCCACGCTCGTCCGGAACGGGTTCACCGCGAAGATCATCAGCGCGGCGAAGAAGATCAGGACGCTCATCAGCGTCGCGATGACGTAGGGCTGGAGCTCCAGGTACCGGCGCTGCAGCCAGACGACGCAGGCGCCCGAGAAGAGCGCGGTCAGGAACATCCACCAGAGCAGCGAGCCGTCCTGCCCGCCCCAGAGCGCCGCGATGAGGTACGGCGTGCTCATGGAGCGGTCGCTGTACTGCGCGACGTAGGCGATCCGGAAATCGTGGCTGACGAAGGCGTACGCCAGCACGAGCACCGCGAGGCCGACCAGCGCGATCGTGCCGTACGCGCCGAGCCGCGCGGCCTGGAGCAGCCGCGGCCGCCCGCGCGCCGACGCGAGCCCGACGGCGAACGTATACGCCGCGGTCACCAGAATGGCGTAAAGGACGCCGGTCCCGAACTCAGGTAGGGATTGCCACATCGTCGTGGGCGCAAGCTTAGGCTTGCCGGGCGCGCAGGGCCAGCGCACCGCAGCGCGCCACCGATCGCCCGCCTTCACCTGCGCCGTGCGTCATGTCGAGCGCCCCGGAAAAGCTTCGCCTGAGGCCCGGCGTCGAGCGCGGCGCACTATAATAATGCATGGCGATCGCTGCCTCCGGTAACCGCCCGACCGAGCTGATCTACGACTGGAACGAGGTGGGTCGCGTCGGGCGGGTCATCCCGGAGAACATCGGCTTCTTCGACGAGACCCTGCGCGACGGCCTGCAGAACCCCTCGGTCGCCGATCCGAACATCGAGAGCAAGCTCAAGCTGCTCCACCTGATGGCCAAGATCGGTATCCAGATCGCCGACGTCGGCCTGCCCGGCAGCTCGCAGCGGGCGTTCGAGGACGTGCTCCGGATGTGCAGGGAGGTGGCCGACAACAACCTGCCGCTCCGCATCGCCTGCGCAGGCCGCACGGTCGTCTCGGACATCACGCCCATGATCGAGATCTCCCAGCGCGCCGGGATCCCCGTGGAGATCTACGCCTTCATCGGATCGAGCCCGATCCGCCAGCTCGCGGAGGCGTGGGACGTCGAGCTCATCGCGCAGCGGAGCGCCGCGGCGATCGACGCGGGCGTGAAGGCCGGGCTCCCGGTCGCCTACGTCACGGAGGACACGACGCGCTCGCGCCCCGAGGTGCTGGCGACGCTCTTCAAGGTCGCCATCGATCACGGCGCGACCCGGCTGTGCCTGTGCGATACCGTCGGGCACGCGACGCCGGACGGGGTTCGCAACCTCATCAACTTCACGCGGGCCATCGTCGCGGGGGCCGGGGCGTCGGTCGGCATCGACTGGCACGGCCACAACGATCGCGGCCTCGCGCTCGAGAACGCGATCTGGGCGCTCCAGTTCGGCGCGGACCGGGTGCACGGCACCGCCCTCGGGATCGGCGAGCGGGTCGGCAACGCCGCGATGGAGCTCATCCTGCTCAACATGAAGCTCCTCGGCCTCCTCGAGCACCAGGACCTCACCCACCTCCTCGAGTACTGCACGACGGCGGCGCAGGCGGTCGGCTGGGAGGTGCCCATCAATTATCCCCTGGTCGGACGGGACGCCTTCCGCACGGCGACCGGCGTGCACGCGGCGGCCATCATCAAGGCCGAGTCGAAGGGCGACTCCTGGATGGCCGACCGGATCTACTCCGGCGTCCCCGCCGGCATGTTCGGGCGAAAGCAGGAGATCTGCGTGGGCTACATGTCCGGGGCCTCCAACGTGAACTACTGGCTCCGGCAGCGGAAGATCGAGCCCTCGAAGGAGCTCGTCGACGCCATCCTGGCGAAGGCCAAGGCCACGGATCACATCCTGTCCGAGGAGGAGATCCAGGCCGTGATCGAGCTGCACCGCGGCCGCCCGGCCTGATCTCGGGACACCGGCGCGGCGCCGCGGGATCCGGGAACGGCGGCGGGACGTTCGGCGTTTTCACGGATCCGGAGTAGAAATCCAGGCCGTGGCCGAGCAGGACAAGCAACCCGCAGCGGAACAGGACGAGCGACCCGCAGCGGAAGCCGACCGGGCCGATCGCCGGTCGCGGCTCGATGCCGTCCTGGCCGCGATCGCCGCGCTGGTCTGCTTCCTCGCCGCGACCACGCTGCGCGATCTGGGGCCGCGGTTCCTGCCGCGGGCGCCGATCCCGGCGCCGCCGGTGCCCGCGTGGGTGGAAGGGCGCGCGGCAGAGCTCACCGCCACCGTGCGCGACGAGCAGGGGCGCCCGCTGAAGGACGCCGCCGTGCGCGTCTTCGCCATGCGCGAGGACCGCGCCTACTTCGCGGGCGAGCTGAAGACCGATCCCTCGGGCGAGGCTCGCTTCGCCGGGCTGCCGTCCGGGGAGGCATGGATCATGGCGTACGGCGCGGAGCGGGCCCGCGCCTCGACCCGCGTCGCGCTCGAGCCAGGCCCCCGCGCCGTCGAGCTCGTGCTGCGGCCCGCAAAGGTGCTGGACGTGCTGGTCGTCGACGAGGCCGAGCGCCCGATCGACGGCGCCGAGGTGACGGTCGCGACCGCCGATCCCCTCCCCTTCGTGGCGACCACCGCCGAAGGCGGCCGCGCGCGGTTCGATCGGCTCGGGGCGGCGCCCTACGTCGTCCGCGCGTCGGCGCTCGGCTTCGAGGACACCGTGCGGACGGGCATCGTGCCCGGGCCGGCGCCGCTCAGGCTCCGCATGGATCGGCTCGGCGCCCTCACGGTCCGCGTGGTGGACGCGGAGGGGCAGCCGGCCGACGGCGCGACCGTGCTCGCCGCCGGCACCGGGCTCTGGCCAGCGCGCAGCACGACCACCGACGCGACGGGCGCCGCGCGGATCGCCGGGCTCCGCGACGGGGTGTACGACCTCAAGGCCCGGCGCGGCGCCGCCGTGAGCGCGACCGCGCTGGCCGTGCCCGTGAGGCGCGGCGAGGGCAAGGAGGTGAAGCTCGTCCTCGGGCCCGGCCGCCACGTGCGGCTCCTCGTGACCGACGGCGACGGCGAGGACGCGCCGCCCGTGAAGGGCGCGAACGTCGTGCTCGTCGAGCAGGGCCTGTCGGCGTTCCCGCTGCACGGCCGCACGGGCGACGACGGGTCCGTGACGCTCGGGCCCATCGCGCCGGGATACGCGAGCGCCTCGGCCCTTTCGGCCGGCTTCGTGCCGAGGAACGCCGTGCAGGTCGACGCGGGCGCCACCGAGGTGCGCATCCCTCTGCTCCGCGGCGGCGCGCTCGTGGGTGAGGTCGTCGACGACCGCGGCTACCCGGTCCCGGGCGCGACGATCGAGGTCGTGGGCGCCGACGCCGAGGGGATGCCCATCGACGAGACCACCGCGATGTCCGAGTTCAGGGACGAGCACTTCGAGCGCGCCCTGCCCGGCCCGGCGCCGCTGATCCCCGCGGGCGAGCTCGGGGTCATGCCGGGCCCCATCCCGGACCTGCCGCGTGGCGACGCGGTCCTGCCGGCCGCCTCGGTGCGCTCGGGCGAGCCGTGGGTCACGCGCGCCGACGGCACGTTCCGGGCCGAGCCCGTCACCCCCGGGCGCGTCCACGCCATCGTGCGGCACCCGGAGTACGTCGAGACGCCCAGCGAGATCGTGACCCTGCAGCCGGGCGGCGAGGCCCACGTGCGCGTGGTGATGCGCCAGGGCGGCCTGCTCGAGGGCCGCGTCCTCGAGGAGGACCGCAAGCCGGTCGCCGGCGCGCGCGTGGAGCTGGCCGCGACCGCCGGCTCGCTCGAGCGGGTGACGTACTCCGCGGACGACGGCACGTTCGCCTTCGCCGCGGTCCCCGACGAGGTGCTCGTCTCGGTCTCCCGGGCCGAGTCGCCCGGCGACGTCGTGGCGCGGCTCGTCGTCGAGGTGCCGGAGCGCGATCGCAAGGAGATCGAGGTCGTCCTCCCGAAGGTGCGCGAGGCGGTGGCCATCCACGTCGCCGACGATCGCGGCTACCCGCTCGATCGCGTGGAGGTGCGCGTGCTCTCGCTCGACGTGGCCGTCCCGCTCCGCAAGACGCTGTTCACGGACGACGACGGCGACGCGCTGCTGCCCGACGCCGCCGGTTTGCCGCTCCGGCTCAGCCTCGTGCGCTCCGGCAAGTCCCCGCGCGTCGAGCAGGTCGGCGCCGCGCCGAAGGAGCTGCGGCTCGAGATGGGCGCCGCCCTCAAGGCGACCGGCACCGTGACCGGGCGCGGCGGGCGGGAGCGGCTCGAGGGCGCGCGGATCACGCTGTTCTCGACGACCGGGCCGCGCCGCGCCACGAGCGACGCGGAGGGCGCCTTCACGCTCACCGACCTCGCGCCGGGCCAGTTCCGCGTGACGCTGAGCCGCGACGGGTACGCGCCGGCGACGCTGCGGGTCACGATCGCCGGCGATCCCGATCGCCCGACGGACCTCGGGCGCATCGACCTGTCCGAGGCGGGAGAGGTCGCCGGCCAGGTCGTCGATCAGCGCGGGGACGCGGTGGCGGGGGCCCGCGTCGCGCGCGACCGCGTGCCGACGTACCTGCCGCTCGGCCCGCTGCCGCCGGGCGTGGTGACCACCGACCGCGACGGGCGGTTCCAGCTCGGCGGGCTGCCCGAGGGCACGGCGATCATCGAGGCGTACAGCGCGGATCTCGGGCGCGCCGAGTCGCAGCCGGTGCAGGTCCGGGCCGGCAGGACGACCGAGCGCGTGAGGATCGCGCTGCCAGGAGACGGCGCGCGGCAAGACCCGAAGGGCGCAGGGAGCCTGGCGGTGACGCTCGGCGAGGAGCGAAGGACCGTGACCGTGGTGTCGGTGCCCCCGGCGAGCGAGGCCGAGGAAGCCGGCATCGAGCCCGGCGATCGGCTCCTGTCCGTGAACGGCGTCGAGGTGCGCTCCATCGAGGAAGCGCGGCGGCGGCTCACCGGGCCGCTCTCGGAGGATGTCGTGGTGCTGCTCGCGCGGGACGGCGATCGCGGCGAGGCGCGGTGGCTCACGCGGGTGCGGAGGGAGCGGGTGCGGCGATAGACGGCCGGGCGCTCGCTCCAGCCGGGGCGCCGGCCGAGCTCAGTTCTTCGCCTTGGTCAGCACGATGGTGCGGCCGTCGCCGATCTCCCAGCGCAGCGTCTGATCCGAGGCGAAGCGAAACGCCGCCTCATCGAGCCCGCCCTCGGGGCGGAGGAACGCGACGGTCATCTGATCGCCGTCCGCCTTCGTCACCTTGAAGGTGCCGCTGCGCGGCGTCTCCGCGGGCACGGTCACCGTCACCTTGCTGCCGTTGAACTCGAGCGCCGTTCCCTTCACCCATCCGGTTGCCTTGGTGAGCTGATCCACAGGGGCGTTCTCGATGGCATCGCCATACCAGCGCCCCTGCAGGCGATCACGAGGGGTCTTCGAGCAACCCACCACGGCGGTCGTCGCCATCGCCAGGGCCAGAGCGGTCTTGATGCGGTTCTGCATGGGCCTTCCTTCGGAGCCTCGAGGGGTCCCGATTTGGAAAATCCTACGAAGAGCGGAACGAATAGGCCAACAATGTAGGATATTTCGGCACACTTACGCAGGATCGCAGGCTCCGGCGAGGGGGTTGGCGCCGCGGCTTCTGGGGAGGGCGAGTTCGCGCTACGGTTCCGGCCCGAGGAGCCGCGCGGACGGTGCGCGTTTCCGCGGCGCGACGACCTTGAGCACGCTGTTTCACGAGAAGCGCCTCGTCCCTCTCGAGCGGACGCGGCTCCTGAGATCCATCGTCGAGCGCGCGGCCGATCGGTCGGAGGGGCCCCCCGTGATCGTCTTCGATCTGGACGGCACCCTCATGGACAACCGGCCGCGGGTGGTCGCGATCCTCCATGAGCTGGCGGAGGAATGGCGCCGCAAGCACCCGCACGCCGCCGCCCTCCTCGAGTGCGCGTCGCCCGACGGCATCGTGTACGGGTTCCAGGACAACCTGCGGCGGCTCGGCATCGACGACGAGGCGCTCCACCTGCACGCGTTCGATTTCTGGAGGGCCCGCTTCTTCAACGATCCGCACATCCGGCACGACGTCGAGGTGCCGGGCGCGAGCCAGTACGCGCGCGACTGCCACGCGGCGGGGGCGACCCTCGTGTACCTCACCGGCCGCGACCTGCCGAAGATGGCGCTCGGCTCGTTCGCGAGCCTGCGCGACCTCGGCTTCCCCATCGGGGTCATCGGCACGGAGCTCGTCGTGAAGCCGAGGTTCGAGATGCCCGACACCGAGTTCAAGCGGAGCGTCGCGCCGCAGCTCACGCGGCTCGGGCGGGTCATCGCGGTGTTCGACAACGAGGCGGCCAACTGCAACCTGCTCCTCGGCTGCCACCCCCGCTGCACCGCGGTCTTCCTGGACACGCAGTGCGCACCCGACCCGCCGCCGCTCGACGCGCGCGTGCGCGTCATCCACACGTTCGAGCTGGAGCCGTGATCGCCGCGCGCGTCGCCGCGGCCTCCCTGCTGATCGCCGCCGCCGGGTGCGAGCCGTCGCGCCAAGCGCCCGTCGATCCCGTGGACGCCGGCGCGAGCCCGAACGCGAAGATCCTCCCCGCGCCGCTCGCGAACGAGACGCCGGACCTGCTCGACGCCTCCGCCGCCGAGGCGACCGCGAAGATCATCGCCGACGACTACGGCCGGCTCATCATGTCCGAGGCGAGCCCGCAGTCGCCGCTGCCGCTCTCGCCCGCCACCCCCCTGCCGGACGACGCGCTCTCGCCCCGCGAGCTCCCCGGCGTGATGCTCGAGGCGGCGTTCCGCTTCCGTGACGTGCCGCAGCCCCCGAAGGCGCCCGAGGTGGCGGCCTCCGGGATCCACGCGGCGCAGAAGCTCACCGAGCTGACGTGGAAGGTCGAGCTCGCGGAGACGGGCCGGATGCGGGTCCAGTTCACGTCGCGCGCGCTCCCGTTGCCCGCGGGCTCCGAGCTCCGCGCGCGCCACGACGTGTACGGCGAGGTGCTGCTCTGGCCGTCCCTGACCCAGTACCGGGTCGTGCCGCCGGGGGCGCTCCGCACGCTCCTCGGCGAGCGGCGCGTCGACGTGACGCCGCTGTCGACGGGCTCGGCGCGTCCTGTCGGAGACGGCAAGCGGCTCGGGACGGACGTCCGCAAGGTCGAGGTGCACGGCAGCCTCGGCGCGCTGTACGTCGAGCTCGGCAGGGTCCCCGAGGCCGGCGACGGGGGGCCGCTGCTCTGCCGGGCGCTGCTGGAGATCCTCGGCGTGGATCCGAAGTCGCCCGAGTGCGTGGCCGGCGAGGTGCCGCTCTACGCGAGTTATGCCTGGCAAGGCGGCGGCGGCGTCGCGCTCGAGGTCACGTCGATCGCCCGGCGAACGGACCTGATCTCGACCGACATGCTCATGCCGCCCCCGAGCGCCGCGTACGCCGCCGCCGGGCTCCCGTCGGCGCAGGGCGGCGTCTTCCTGACGCGCGACGAGCTCGCGGCCATCCGAGAAGAGCCGCTCCAGCTGCCCGCGAGCGTCGACCCGGGCGCGCCCGGCGAAGGGTTCGTCGCGGTGAACCAGACCGACGAGCTGCTCTACCTGCTCGTCGACGGGATCCCCGCGGTCGCCGTGCCTCCGGCGAGCGAGCGCTACGTGATCGGGCCCCTGCGCGGGCGCTACGTCGTCCAGTGGCGCACGTTCCTGGGCGAGCGCATCGAGCCGCCGCAGACGGTCGAGATGCCGGCGCGCATCGTGCGCAGCGGGGCCGAGGCCGGGGCGGCGGACGGCGGCTGAAGCGGGGCGGCGGAAGCGAGGACGGTGTCCCCTGCCCTAGCGCTCGGCCGTCGTCTCGGGGCTCGCCAGGAGCTGGACGATGTCGTCCGGGATCCGCGTCAGCGTCAGGTTCGAGCCCAGGCACGCGAGGAGGATGTCGCCGTCGCAGATGACGTCCTCGCCCCGGAGGATCCGGTAGCTGAAGCGCGCGGTGACGCGCTGGACCTCGCGGCAGGTCGTCTCGACCACGAGGTCGTCGCCGAACCGCGCGGCCTGGCGGTACTTGATCCGCAGCTCCGCGACGGCGAGGTGAAGGTCGCGCCGCACCATCTCCTCGTAGGAGAGGCCGCGGCGCTTCAGCCAGTCGATGCGGCCGGCCTCCAGGTAGATGACGTAGTTCGCGTGGTGGACGATGCCCATGAGATCCGTCTCGCAGAAGCGGACGGCCAGGGGCGTGCGCGAGGTGAGGTGCGGGGGCGCGTCAGGCAGAGAAGGGAGCGGCATCGCGGGCGGCGCAGAGACTAACCCAGTTTCGACCCGGGCAGCAGCAGAGCGGCCGCGCGACATCAGCGGCATGACATGGGATCGCAGCGCGCGGCGACGGAGGGCCCGCCTGGGCGCTGGTGGCGCGGGCGCCGCGATGTTAGCGGGCACCATGGCGAATGTCCGGACGCTCCTGTCCGCCGAACAGATCGGCGCTCGCGTGCGCGACCTCGGCGCGCAGATCACCCGGGACTACGCGGAGCGCCGGCTCGTGCTCGTCTCCGTGCTCAAGGGGAGCTTCGTGTTCACCGCCGACATCGCGCGCCACATCGACCTGCCGGTGCGCATCGAGTTCCTCGGCGTGCGCAGCTACGGCGAGGGCACGGCCTCGACCGGCGTCGTCCAGATCACGCAGGACCTCACCCGCCCGATCGAGGGCGAGGACATCCTCCTCATCGAGGACATCGTGGATACGGGCCTCACGATCTCGCACCTGCTCCAGCTCTTCCGAACGAGGATGCCGAACAGCGTGAAGGTCTGCGCGCTCCTGCACAAGCCGGCGCGCGCGCGGGTCGAGGTGCCCATCGACTACCTGGGCTTCACGATCGAGGACAAATTCGTGGTCGGCTACGGGCTCGACTGGGCCGAGCGCTATCGGAACCTGCCGTTCATCGGGGTTGTGGAGGCGACGTGAGCAAGCGGCTGCTGATGCTCGAGAAGATGACCCGGGATGGGTCGAAGGATCCGTTCCACTGGTACGCGCTCGCGCTGGAGTACGCGGGCCAGGGCCGCCACGACGACGCGCTCGCCACGTTCGGCGCGCTCCGGGCGATCGATCCGGCGTACGTGCCGATGTACCTCATGTGCGGGACGATGCTGGTGAAGGCAGGCCGCCTCGACGAGGGGCGCGCCTGGCTGGTCGACGGCATCGGGGCCGCGCGCAGCAAGGGAGATCAGCACGCGTTGAGCGAGCTCCAGCAGGCGCTCGCCGGCGCGGGCGGCGACGACGACGACGACGCGTGACGCCGTGACGGCTGGGCCGGCGCCGCGCCTCAGCCGCCCTCGCCCTCGCCCTCGCCGCGGATCCGGCGGAGGCGCTCGCCGATGGTCCGCTCGTAGCCGCGATCGGTCGGCTCGTAGAACCGGCTGCCGGCGAGCGGCTCCGGGAGGTAGGCCTCGCCCAGCGCGACGCCGCCCGGCTCGTCGTGCGCGTAGCGGTAGCCTTCGCCGTAGCCCTCGTCGCGCATCAGCCGCGTGACCGCGTTGCGCAGCGTGAGCGGGACCGGGAGCGCGCCGTGCTCGCGCACGGCGGCCTGCGCCGCGTGCCACGCGGTCTTGCAGGCGTTCGATTTCGGGGCCGTGGCGAGGTAGAGCGCCGCCTGCGTGAGCGGGTAGAGCCCCTCCGGCATCCCCATGCGCCGGAACGCGGCGTCCGCGGCGACGGCGATCTCCAGCGCGCGCGGGTCGGCGTTGCCGATGTCCTCGGACGCGAAGATCATCATCCGGCGCAGCAGGAAGAGCGGGTCGTCGCCGGCCTCGATCATGCGCATCAGCCAGTAGATGGCGGCGTCGGGATCGGAGCCGCGCATCGACTTGATGAAGGCGCTGATGACGTTGTAGTGCTCCTCGCCGGCCTTGTCGTAGAGCAGCGTCTTGTGCTCGCTCGCGCCGGCGATGAGCTCGCGCGTGATCGTGGGGGCGCCCGCGCGCCCCGCCTCGTCCGCGGCGATCTCCAGCGTGGTGAGCGCCCTGCGCGCGTCGCCCTGCGCGAGCGCCGCGATCGCGGAGAGCGCGTCGTCGTCGGCGGCGATCGCGCCGGCGAGCCCGGCGGGCGACTCGAGGGCGCGGCGCAGGAGCTCGACGAGCTCCGAGGCGCCGAGGCCCTGGAGCCGGAAGACCTTGCACCGGGAGAGCAGCGGCGCGTTGACAGCGAACGAGGGGTTCTCGGTGGTCGCCCCGATGAGCGTGATCGTCCCGTCCTCGACGTGCGGGAGGAAGGCGTCCTGCTGGGCCTTGTTGAAGCGGTGGATCTCGTCGACGAACAGGATCGTCCGCTTGCCCTCGTAGGAGCGCGCGGCGCGCGCCTGGGCGAGGATCTCGCGGAGCTCCGGCACGCCGCCCAGCACGGCGTTGAAGGGGACGAAGCGGGCGTTCGTCGTGTGCGCGACGACGCGCGCCAGCGTGGTCTTTCCGGCGCCCGGCGGGCCCCACAGGATCATGGAGGGGATCCGGTCGGCCGCGATCGCGCGCGCGAGCAGCTTGCCCTCGCCGAGGAGGTGGCCCTGGCCGATCATGTCCTCGAGCGAGCGCGGGCGCATGCGCTCGGCGAGGGGGACCGTGGCCTTGAGCTCCGGCTCCCGCTGCCGGGCGGCGTCGAAGAGCGTCGGCTCGTCGCCCGCGGGCCGCCGTCGCGCGCCGCCGCCGCCCCGGGTCGCGCTCATTCGAAGACCGACCGCGCGCCCGCGGGGCGCTCCGAGAGGAGGACCTCGACGGCGCGGCGCGCGCTCGCCGGATCGTGCCCGACCCAGCGCACGGTGCCCGCGCCGTCGACCACGAACGTGAGGGGGACCTGCGCGACGCCGTAGGTCCCGGAGAGCCGCTGATCGAGATCCGCGACGATGGGGAACGTCGCGCCGAGCTCGTGGGCGGCGGCCTCCGCGGCGGCCTCCGAGTCGTCGACGTTCACGCCGATCACGGCCACCCCGTCCGCCTTGCGGTCGCGCCAGAGCCGGTCGAGCGCCGGCATGGTCCGGCTGCACGACGCGCACCAGGACGCCCAGAAGTCGATCACGGTGACCCGCGTCCTGCGCGTGCCGGGCACGCCGACGGTGACCGCGGCCGTGGACTCCGCGTGGAACTCCGGCGCGGTGCTGCCGACGAGCGGGTGGCGCACCGACGCGGGCATCGCGCCCGGCCCGCACCCGAGCGCGAGCAGCGCGCACGCAGCCAGCGTGGCGCCGCGCGCGACGCCGCCGCCACGGAGGGCCGCGCCGAGGCGCGACGCGGCGGACGTCGCCGTCATCCGCGGGCTCCGAAGATGGCGGTGCCGACGCGGATCCACGTCGCGCCTTCCGCGATGGCCGCCTCGAAATCGTGCGACATGCCCATCGAGAGCTCGGGCAGCACGGCCCGGCCGCCGTGCGCGTCGCGCAGGGCGCGCAGCTGCGCGAAGAACGGCGCGACGTCGTTCGGGTCCTCGAGGAACGGCGCGATGGTCATGAGGCCGATCGGCCGAAGGTGAGCGCACCGGGCGATCGCGGCGAGGAGCGGCGCGAAATCGCCGGAGGCGCAGCCGCCCTTCGAGGCTTCGCCGCCGACGTTCACCTCGATCAGGACGTCGAGGGTGCGGTTGAGCGCGGCCGCGCGCCGATCGAGCTCCACGGCGAGCTCCTCCCGGTCGACCGACTGCACGACGTGCGCGACGCGCGCGACGAGCTTCGCCTTGTTCCTCTGGAGCTGGCCGATGGCGTGCCACACGAGCCCGTCGAGATCGGCGAGCGCCTCGGCCTTTTCGACGAGCTCCTGCGCGTAGTTCTCGCCGAAATCGCGCTGCCCGGCGGCGTAGGCGGCGCGGATGGCCTCCGCGGGCTTGCCCTTCGACACGGCGATGAGCCGGACCTCCTCTGGCCCGCGCCCTGCCCGCGCGGCGGCGCTCGCTATCCGGTGCCGCACCTCGTCGAGCCGCGGCGCGACGTTCCCCAGGTCTTCCGAAATCACGCCGCACGATACCGCGAGCTGCCGCCGTGGACACCAGGGGGACACCCGCAGCGGGCGGCCTGTGCAGGTCGTGGCGCGGGGGGAAGTGCCGGATCCAACCGCCCGAGCGGCGTGCCAGAGTGTGCCTGAGCACCGCGTCGACGGCGGACCGATCGAAGCGCTTTCAGGCTATTTTCACGTGGCATGTTGATTGCCATACTCGGCGTACCCGCCATGCGAAGCCTGCTGTTCCTCACCCTGCTCCTCGCGGTTGGATGCTCGTTCAACCCGCAGCCTGAACCGCCGTTCGATGACAGGGATCCGTATCCCTCCGGGTCGTCGTCGAGCGGTGCGGCGGTCGGCAGCTCAGGCTCGGGTGGCACGGGCGCCGGCAACACGGCGGCAGCGACCAGCGCTGGCAGCGGGGAGACCACGGGCGCGGGCGGCAGTGGCGATGGGGGCGCGGCGAGCGGCCAGGGTGGCGCGGGCGGCCAGGGCGGCGGGGGCGGCCCGGATGGCGCGGGCGGCCAGGGCGGCGCGGGCGGCGCGGATGGCGCGGGTGGCCAGGGCGGTGCGGGCGGCCAGGGCGGCGCGGGCGGCGCGGATGGCCAGGGCGGCCAGGGCGGCGCGGGCGGCGAGCCCTGCGGTGTGGGCGGCGCTGGAGGCGCTGGAACGGTGGAATGCGGCTGAAGGAGCACGCGGCCCGGGCCTGACGGCGGCGTCGACCCGGCGGTAAGAGCGAGCGAGAAGCAGCCGACGGATCGCGCTCGACGCAGCGCTCCCGCGGACGAGAGCGCCGCACAAGCGGGCAGGGAGGGGCGCAGGGTGCTATGAGGAGGGAGCTTATGCGCCAGCTTGTCGTCCTTGTGTTCGGGGTCGTCCTTGCGGGCTGTGTGTTCAATCCACAACCGGAGCCTCCCTCTGAGGGGGGCATCGGGTGCGGTGATTGCGACGACATGGGCGCGACCGGCGCAGGAGGGGGCGTCGCCGCCGGTGATCCCGGCGAAGACGACGGCGCGGGCGGCGGTGGCCTCCTGCCACCCGACGCGGCCGGTTCGAGCGGCGCCGTTTCGACTGGGGCCGGTAACAGCACCGGCACAACCAGCACCGGGGGCGAACAGGCGAACCCTGCCGGCGGTGGTGGTGCGGGCGGCGCGGGTGGCAAAGCCGACGACGGTGGTGCGGGCGCCGCAGGCGGCGAAGGCGGCGCCGGTGGCGACGCCGGCAGCGGTGGTGCAGGTGGCGCGGGTGGCGACGCCGGCGGCGCGGGCGGCGAAGCCGGCGCTGGTGGAGCGATCGGCCCAGACGGCGGATGAGGCGACCGGTGGACCCGGCGCCCGCGGGCAGAGCGCTCGGCGCCGACTGACGCGGCGGCGCCGGCTCAGATCCCGGGTCGCCGCGGCCGCGCGTACTCGTCGAGCATGTTCGCTACCAGCTCGGCGAGAAGGCTGTCCGCCACGCGAAGGCGGCGCGACATCTCGCGCGCGATGTTCAGCACCAGCAGCGTGTACGACTTGAGATCGCGCCGGTAGAGGGTGTCGAGATCGTGCGCGGTGACGCGCAGCAAGCGCGACGGGGCGATCGCCCGGACGGTCGCCGAGCGAGGCATCACGTCGAGGATCGACATCTCGCCGAACCAGTCGTTCGGCCCGAGGACCGCGACGCGCGCCTCGACGTCGCGCTTCGACCGCTTGAGCACTTCCATCTCCCCCGAGAGCAGCACGAACATCTCGCGGCCGCTGTCGCCCTCGCGAAAGGCGACGGCGCCCGGCTCCAGATCGAGCAGCTCCAGCGTGTCGGCGAGGCCCTGGAGGACGTGATCGCCCAGGCCTCCGAACAGCCCGATCTCGCGCAGCTGCGTGATCAGCGAAGGGTTAGGGCTCACCTGGATGCACCGAGGGCGCCCGCGGCGACCGTCCTGTCGGCTGACCCGACAACGCCTACCACCACGTCGCGAACATGCTCGCCTTCTCGCATCGCTCCACCTCGCGGTCCCGAGCAGATGTACCCCGTCGAGCGCGTACGCCGCAACACGCGCGTGCTCCGCGCGATCCGCGCTAGAGGTCCTTCGTGAACACGATCCGCGGACGCCCAGGCCCGGCGTAGTCCTCGACCTCGGCCGCCGACCAGCCGACCGCGGCGTGGAAGCGCACCGAGCCCTCGTTGCCCAGCGTCGTGATCGCCTTGAGCTGCCGGCAGCCCTCGCGGCGGCAGTCCTCCTCGAACGCCGCGTAGAGCATCCTGCCGACGCCGCGGCGGCGATAGTCCGGGTGAATGCCGACGAGGTGCACGTACCCGACCGCCGCGTCCGGGCACCTGAACCCGAGCAGGAAACCGACGAGCAGCCCGCGATCCTCGACGACGCGCGCGAGCCTGCCGAGCTCGTAGAAGAAGATCGGGTGCGCGAGCGCGCTGGTTGGGCCTGCCCACCACCGATCGATCTCACCCACGATCCGGTCGTAGTCGGGCTTCGTCAGCGGCCGTGTCTCCATGCATCACCTCACTCGAACGGTTCGGATCCCCAGCCTTCGATCTGCAGCGTCCGCGCGCACGACACGAACGCTTCGCGAAGACATGCGCAGCCTAGCAGCCGCGCCGGCCTCCCCGTAAGCGCGCTCGTGGGATGCTCGGCTAGCCGCCGCGCGTCACGCCTGCTAGCGCTACCCTGTGCGTCACGACAAAATCATCGTCGCTCCGTCGATCCTGTCGGCTGACTTCGGTCGTCTCGCGGAGGAAGTACGAGCCGCTGAGGCCGCTGGCGCCGACTGGATCCACGTCGACGTGATGGATGGCCGGTTTGTGCCAAACATCACGATCGGGCCGCTCGTCGTCCGCGCGGTTCGCGCCGCGACGCGTCTTCCCCTCGATGTCCACCTGATGATCGTCGAGCCCGAGCGCTACGTCGCGGAGTTCGCGGCCGCCGGCGCCGATCGCATCTCGGTCCACGTCGAGGCGTCGCCTCACCTGCACCGGACGCTCCAGCAGATCAGGGACGCAGGCGCGAGCCCCGGCGTCGTGCTGAACCCCCACACCCCGGAGGAGTCGATCCGGCACGTGATGGCGGACATCGATCTGGTGCTTGTGATGAGCGTCAACCCCGGGTTCGGCGGCCAGCGGTTCATCCCGGAGGCGCTCACCAAGCTGCGGACCCTGCGCCAGACGATCGACCAGGCAGGCCTGGACATCGCGCTCGAGGTCGACGGCGGCGTCGCCCCGTCGACCGCCGGGCAGGTCATCGCCGCCGGGGCGCGGGCGCTCGTCGCGGGCTCGGCGGTGTTCGGCGCGGTGGCGCGGGGCGAGGATCTGCCGTTCGACGTGCGCGTCGCGCGGTATGCCGAGGCGATCGGCGCGCTCCGCGCGCCCGCCAGGGAGCCGTCGTGACCCGGCGCGTCGAGGACGCTGCCGCGGCGGGTCGGGCGCGCTGTGCGATGGGAGCGATGGACGCGATGGGCGCGACGTTGAAGCGCGGCCGCTGGCGCGGTGCGGCGTTTGCGGCGGTGGCGGCGCTCGCGGCGGCGCCGGTTGGTGGGGTTGGGCTGGTCGGGTTGGTCGGGGCGGCGGTGCTCGCCGGGTGCGCGCCGACGGCCGCGCCTGCGGCGCCGCCGCGAGCGCAGGCCTCGGCTGCGACGCTCCCTGCGGCGTCAGCCGCGCCTCGACCGGCCGGGGGCGCAGGCCCGGTGGATGCGGGCGAGCTCGACGAGGACGCGGCTCGCCTGACCGACGGCGAGATCGCGCGCGTGCTCGCCCGCGTGGCGAAGGCGCGGGGCCTGCCGGTGCGCCGCGAGGTGCGGAGCCGCGTGCTCGCCCGGGGGCAGATCCTGGAGCGGGTCCGCGCGCACGTGGAGCGAGAGATCCCCGAGGGCGTGCTCGATCATCAGCGCGAGGTGCTCGCGGCGCTCGAGCTCATCCCGGCCGACTACGACTTCACCGCCGGGATGTACCGCCTGCTCGAGGGCCGCATCGCGGGCTTCTACGAGCCGGAGGACGCGACGATGTACCTCGTCGACGATCTCAGCGAGGCCGAGGCCGAGGAGACGCTGGCGCACGAGCTCGTCCACGCGCTCCAGGACCAGAGCTTCTCGCTGGGGAGGCTGCTCGACTTCAAGCTCGGCGACAGCGATCGCCTGGCGGCCACACACGCGCTCGTCGAGGGCGAGGCGATGAGCGCGATGTTCGACGTGCTGGTCGGCTCGGCGTTCCAGGTCGACGAGTCGATGCTCCGGAGGCTCGTGGCGATGTCGACGGCGCTGTCGTCCGTGGGCGACACGCCGCTCGTGCTGCAGGAGTCGCTGGGGGCCCCGTACACGGACGGCTTCGCGTTCGTGCAGGCGCTGCGCCGGGACGGCGGGTGGGCGTCGGTGGATGCGGTCTGGCGCGCGCTGCCGGAGACCACCGAGCAGCTGCTCCATCCCGAGAAGCTCGCCGCGCGCGAGCCCGCCGTCGCGGTGGCGGTCCCGACGGCCGCGGCGCTCGGCCCGGGGTTCCGTGTGGTCTTCGACGATGTGATGGGCGAGCAGGCGCTGCGCATCGCGTTCGGGGCGTATGCCCACCGCGATGCGGCGATCGGCGCGGCGGCTGGATGGGGCGGGGATCGGTTCGCGGTGGTGCGGCGGGACGACCCGGAAGACCCGTCGCGGAGAGAGTTCGCGCTCGCGTGGCGGCTGCGGTTCGACAGCGCGGGCGACGCGGTAGAGGCGGGGAAGGTGATCGAGCGGCGCTTTGGGAAGGCGTGCAGGCAGCGGCCGTCGCTCGGGCCGATCGCGTGGACGGCGCGAGGGAGCGACGTGGCGATCGTGGCAGGGCCTTACGCGAGGCGCGGGGGAGGCGGGGGAGGGGAGGTCAGCGCGACGGCGACGTGCGCAGGGGCGGGGAAGTGGCTCGCGGAGGTGATGAAGGGCGGGGTGGGGGGACAGGGCGCCGGGGCGGGGGCGGCAGCGGCGGCGGTGGGAAGGGAGAAGTAAGGGGCAGGGGCGAAGGACGCTCGAGGCAGCGGGAGATGCCGGTGAGGGCGGAAGCGGCGGGGCTGGAGAGCTCAGGGGTTGCCCGGAGCAGGGCAGGGTAGAGGTGCGGGTCTCAGGGCGGCGTTGACAGGGGGCGGTAGAAGAGGCAGAAAAGCGAGTCGTTCTGGATGTTTGGAGGAGTGGCCGAGCGGTCGAAGGCAGCGGTTTTGAAAACCGCCGTTGGGGCAACTCAACCAGGGGTTCGAATCCCTTCTCCTCCGCTGAAACCATTGAGGATTTCGTCGAGGAGCTCGGGCGCTCCCTGGTGAGCCTCGCGGGTCCATTCACACGCCATTCACACGGCGACGCCGAGGCTACGCCGACCGCCGCGTGAAGACCTGCACCGCGTCCTTCTTCAGGTTGTCGTTGGTGTGCGCGTAGCGCTGGGTGACCGAGAGGTGCAGGTGGCCGGCGAGCTGCTGCACCGTCGGAGCCGAGGCGCCGCCCTTGAAGCACTCCGTGATGAAGAAGTGCCGCAGGGCGTGGAGCCGGGTGGCCGGCACCTGCGCCTTGGCGAGCGCACGCTTGAAGGCGTGCCGCAGGCCGCCCTCGGTCCACGGCGTCCCCTTGCTCGAGGGGGCCACCGGGGCCTTGGGCTTGTGCGGCCTCTTGCTGGCCTCGACGAGGATCTCCTTCAGCGCGGGCGCGATGGGGATGCCCCGCTCGTGCCCGGACTTCGGCGCGACCACCTGACCGCAGGTGATGGCCTGCCGAACGAAGAGCAGGCCGGTGTCCAGGTTCACGTCGCACCAGCGGAGGCCGCGCACCTCGCCGGCACGTAGGCCGGCGTAGGCTGCGAGCGCGATCGCAGGACGGACGTGCGGAGGCGCCGCGGCCACCACGGCGTCGACCATCTCGGGCGAGGGCGGCTCGTACACCTTCGACTTGACCCGGTTCAGCCTGGGGAAGTCCGGCTTCTTGTCGTGGTGGCCGAGCTCGACCGCGTTGCCGATGATCGTGCGCAGCGGGATGACGATGTTGTTCCGCGTCGACGCCGAGAGGCTCTCCCGCGCGAGCTCGAGGTCGAACGCCGTCACCACCGCCTTGTCGATCTTGCTGAGCGGCCACGATCCGAAGCGCGGCAGCAGGTACGCGTCGACGTTCTTCATGTACCCGATGTGCGTCGAGGGCTTGAGCTTCGGCGCGAGCGTCGCCTTGTACAGCTCGACGGCCTCGCCGAAGGTCATCTCCGGCTTCGGCGGCTTGAGCTCCGTCTCGTCCACCTGATCGGGGAGGTAGCCCTTCTCCGCGATGGTGACGAGCAGCCGCCGCTCTTCCTTCCGCGCACCGTCGGCAGTCTGCAGGGTAGCGTTCCTGAAGTACCGCTTCTTCTCGCCGGTGCGCGCGTCCTTGTACGAAAAGTCAATGATCCAGGGGCCCCTGGGGCGCCGTCGGTCTCGCCGCACGGTCATGCCGGTCAGCTCCTTTCCGGCCGGACCGCGTGCCTGGGACGAGGCGAAGAAGTAGCACATGGGGCGCCGTCGTTCTTGTCGTCGCTCCCGGCGTCGGCGAGCCACGCGGCGCTGAGCTTCACGCGCCAGCGGCCCGAGAACTTACGGGCGCGGACGCCGTCGATGTTCGCCTCCAGCGCCCCGTCGGGACCGCGGACGACATGGCGCTCGATGCTCCGGCGGAGCGCGTCTGGCGACTTGCCGAGGAACTCGGCCGCGGTTCTGATGCAGACCCAGCCCCGCAGACCCGGGAGGGTGCTGGCGGACGAGTTGCTGCTCACGGCGACCTCCGCGAGCCCGTCGAGCGTTCCGCCTGGCTCGTCGTGACCGAGTCGTCTCCCTGCGGCGCCGCGCTGCCGACCAGGTGGATCGCGTCCTTAGGCTCCTCGCTCTTGGCGCGGAGGTTCGGCGAGGCGAGGCCGGCGCGCACGAGAGCGATGGTGCCGCGGCGGACGCTGAGGCCGGCGAGCGCCCGGCCCAGCGCTTGGCGCGACACGCTCAGCTCGGCCAGGACGGCGCGCTCGCCGAGCTCCTCGATGAGGGCGTGCAGCGTACGCCGTTCCTCGGCCGAAAGGCCGATATCCTTTGCCCCTTGGCTCATGCTCTCGAAGCTAGCGACCGGGGGTTCGCGAGCTACGGAACAGTCCGCGTGCGAACTGTTCCGTGAGATGCCACACAGATCCCGGCAGGGCTTACTCAGGCTCGTCGCCCGCGTTGTCCTCTCCGTCGGAGGGCGGCGCGCTCACGTAACCCGAGTTCACCCTCTTCAGACGTAGCGGCGCCCGCTCCGCTGCCCTCGCCATCCGCCGCAACTCCTGCTCGATCGCACCGCCGACGGTCATGCCAGTCGTGAAGTCGACCTCCTCGCCGTCGGTCATCAGGATGCTCAAGATCGCGAGCTCGCGGTTCGAGAGCTCCCGGCCGTAGGGGAGATCCTCGGGCAGCTTCCCGAACGCGTTCGGCTTGGCGAAGTTCATGGTCCAGGCGAGCCAGTGCCGCCTGTCGGGCGGCCTCTCATAGTCCTCCCGGACATCGTTCATGAGCGACTGGAGGAAGTGGCGACGCTGCTTCACGAGCTTGTTGACCCTGTAAGCGTAGAAGAGCCCGTAGTCCGGCCGCCTCGACTCGATCCCAGCGCTCTCGAAGAACTTCAGGGCCTTGGCCGCGGCCTTCCGGAACTCGTACATCACGCTCCAGGCTTCCGCCTCGACCTTCCATCGCTGGGTGAGGGCCTCGACGCGAGCCACGCGACCGGCGTTCCAGGGATGACCGAACGCCTTCTCGTACTCGCTCTCGCACTGCGGAAGGAGCTGCGCGAGGAGCTTCTCCTTGTTGGAGAACCGCTCCCGCCTGTTCTTCCGTGTGGCTCGCTTCGGGCTCATCGTGCTTGAGCCGTAGCTTACGCGCGGCCGCCCCTTGATGGCTCCCGTTCGGTCGTCAATCTCGTGGACCTTGCGAGCTGCGCTGCCGCGCACGGGCGTGGCACGATCCGGGGCTCCAGTGAGCGCAAGCTTATCGCGCTCAGGCTAGCGAAAGAGACGCTCGACACCGGCCACCGTCTGGGCCCGTTCATGCACATCGTTCAGTCCGTGGGACGCGGGCTGGGGGGCCGCAAGTAGTACAAGGACGTCAAGGACGACCTGACGAAGTAGCCTTGGAAACAAGGTGATTCCAGAACATCGCCGATCTGCATCGTTGTGGTTGCCGCCGTGGTGCTCCAGGGGGGTTCCCTTTCTGCAGACTATTGTGACCAAATCACGCAGCTGAAGCTGTCAGCGGAGGCGGCTTCCACCAAGGAGGAGTAGCAATGGAACAGGTCGAAACCAAGACTCTCACGACGGACACGAAGACCCCGTTCGGGGCATATGACCAAGCGCTCACCAGGGCCGCCGAGCTGGCGACCGGCACGCACCTGTCCACCGACGCCGTGGCGAGGATGAATGCGAGCGGCGGCGGCTCGCTCATCGACGCCGTGGCGAGGATGAACGCGAGTGGCGGCGACTCTCTCACCGAGGCGTTCGAGAGATGCCGTGCGGCGCCTCCGAGCCGCATGGCCCACGGTGTGGAGGCTGCGGTCGCGCCCGCTGCTCATCCGAGCCTGCCGGCGCCGCTCACACCGGCTTCTCCTGCACCCGATCCGAGGGCGCTCGAGATCCTCCACAAATGCGCTGATGCGGCCGAGCGGGTCCACCGCACGGGGCGCTACGCCGCCGCTGTCCAGGCGCCCTGAGCAGGAATCACCTCTCGAGTACCGAGCTGCGGGGCGCGTCATGCCGATGCCTCCGCAGCGAGGGCGCTTCGACCCGATGACCGACAATCTCAGGCAGGGCCCGCGAGGATCATCACGATGAGCCAGAGGCTACCGCCGAACAGGCGCCGCGTAACCAAGGGCGCGTCACGCTCGAAGTTGGAACCTTCCGAGCGCGGCCAGCGGGGTCGGCGTGATCCGGCTCTCGAAGCCTTGCTCTCGAGCCGGGCGGTACCCAACCATGCGGCCAGCGGTCCGGGGAACATGCCCGGCACCGTCGCCCATGGCGAGCCCGCTGCGAGCACCGCCTCGGGGCTGACGCCGGCTACGATCTCGCCCACTGCCGATCCTTTCGCCCAGCGCCGGGACGAGGTCAGGGCGCTCTTGCTCGCCTCGGCCCCACGCCCGAGCGCCGCCGAGACGCTCCTGTACGACGTCGCCAGCCGCGAGCTTGCGATCTACGTCGAGCTGTCCGAAGCGCAGGAGCAGCTGGCACGCGAGCTCCGCGAAGCCGTGAGCGGCGACGTGCGCGGGGTGCTTGGCATCAGCAAGGTGCTCCGCGAGGTCACCCAAGTCGCGGGTGCCATCGGACGCCGTGTCGAGCACGTGCTCACGACCGCCACCTCCCTCCGAGCCCAGCGCAGGTTCCTCGAGCTTCAAGGGAGGCGCGATGAGACTTGATGCGCCCCTTGCCCGACTTGGCGAACTGCGGATCGAGGACGTGCGGCGCGTGCTGGGCGACGAGATCTGGAAGGTCAACCACGTCGACGTCTGCGTCCTGGCACCGCCGGGAGGCGTACCGGCGGCGCAGCGGGTGTCGCTCGGGCGCAAGAGGAGCGGTCGAGGCGATCACCTCGCGGTGCTGTGCCCTTCCTGTGGCCGGCCGAAGGAGATCCTCTACGCCGACGGCCACGGCGGGCTCAGCTGCTCCATCTGCTCGAGGAGGCGGACCCGGGAGCAGCGGGAGGTGCGCACGACCGCGTGGAAGCTCGGCGGACGGGAAGAGGATCGCCTCCTGCGGCTGCTTCAACGTGACGGTCTCCCCTCGGCCGGACTGGATCGTGCTCGCGCGCTGGCCGAGGAGATCGTGCGCGGTGACCGCGATCGGTTCGATGCGCTCCGCCCGCGGATCGAGGCGGCCTTGAAGTTCCGGGAGGTACGAGCCCGATGACGAAGCCGCCCGAGACCACCACCGAGAGCGCCCCGTCCGAGGCGACCCCGAGCTCGACAGAAACCTCCCGGGCAAGGGCGCCATCACGGCGCCGACGCCGTGAGCAATCGAAGGTGAGCGGGCGTGCGCAAAGGACCACGTCGGTGAAGGAGCTGCTCGTGGAGATCGAGCGGCTTCAGCACCGGGTCGTCGTGCTCGACGAGCTGGCCGAGCAGGCGCAGACGCTGTTCATCGGCGACGGCGACATCCGGCCGAAGTACCTCGTCGGAGCCGAAGGCGGCATCGCTGTCGCGGTACGCGTCGAGGTGGTCGAGATGATCCAGGCGGAGCTCCGGCGCGCTGGAGATCGCACGCGTGAGCAGCTGGAGCGCCGTCTGGCGGCCACGCTCTCCGCGCCGGAAAGTGAACCGGTGCCGTCTATCCACGAGGGCATCTCCGCGGGCGCATACAGTCCGGAGGACGAGGGAGTCCTGGCGCAGCTCATGTCGCGTCTCGTATCGAATCGAGCGGCGATGGCGCGATCGCGGTGATCGGTTCGACGAAGACGAAGGGTGCCCTCCCGACAGCCAGCTCCTCAGCTCCCGCTGCATACCGGTGCGCGGTAATGCTCGAGCCCCCATGGATTCAAGGGCCACCGGCCCGGCGTGCGGCCTTCCCAGTCCATCATCTCGGATGAGAAGCGCGCTCTCTCGCGGTCGAGCACCGAGGAGGCACCCCGTGGACCGTGTGGACTACTTCCGCGCCGTGGCCGACGAGACCACGACGAGGTTCCTGTCGGTCGAGCTGCAGCACACGCCGATCTCCCTGACCGGCAACCTGGATGGCATCGCGCGGGTGATCCAGGGCGGTGAGAGCGGTCCCATAGCGAGGAGCACGGCGCTGTCGCTCGAGCAGTTCAACCAGCGGCGGGCGCGGGCGTTTGATGTGGCGTGGGCGCGGCAGCTCCGCGAGGAGTGCCGCCGCGAGAAGGTCGCCTACTTCTTGAAGCAGCTCGGCTCCGCGCCCGTCGAGAACAACCGGCCGATGAAGCTGGACAAGCATGGCGGAGACTGAAAGGAGTGGTCCGACGATCTACGCGTGCGTCAGATGCCGAACGTCGCCTGCCCGGCGCTCCCCGCTGACACCCCGCAGGCGGTGAGCGCAAGGAGCACAACCCGCTCAAGTAATGCGGCGCGCTGACCGCACCCGCCCGCTTCATCCATGCCCGTCCTCGGGCTCGAGCAGCTCCCGGAACCTCGCAGCGTCTTCCTCGGGATCCCCCTCTTCGTCGTGCTCGCTGCACAGGCGCAGGTACTCCTTCTCAGCGATGTCGAGCACTCGCTCCCGCACGAGTCGCGCGCTCCGAGGCGCGATGCCGGCCTCGCGAACCATCTTCTCGACCGCGTCCGCCGCGGCGGCGATCATCGGCAAGCTGTTCGCGTCGTCGATTCCGATATCGATCGCCCGCGCGAGCATGATCTTCACCACCTCGCGCCCCATCTGCTCCACGATCATCGCACGCTCCCGAGGATCATCGGTCGAGCCGGCAACGCTCCGTCCACGTGGGCCCGGCTCGCCGCCGTCGAGCGGCGGCAGCTCCGCTGCCGGGACGAGCACCCGTATCGAGCGGGCCACGCCGGGCTCCCGCGTGATCAGCCCCCGTTGCTCCAAGGCGAGGATCATCCGGTGCACGGACGGGGGGCTCACCCGGAAGTACTGCTGCATCTCCGCCTCGGAGGGCGCGTGCCCGTGGACGGCCGTGTAGGTGTGCAGGAAGGCCAGGTACCGGCCCTGTGTCTCGGTGAAGCGCGGCTTCTTCATGATGTGACGCGGGCGCCCTCAGTAACAGGTGAATATTTCGCGGGGGGCGAGGTCGCCATGCGGTGAAACGAGTTCCCGTTCCGGCGCCGGCGTCAACGTCTGCCGCACCTTTTCGAGCGGCATTGACCGCTCTGCTCGACCCTTTCGGCGAGCCGACCGATCGACTGCGCGTTTAACGGCTCTTCCGGCGGCTGACCCGCTGCGCCTTCCGCTGGGCCTTTTTCGGGCGAGTCGGCAAGGCGTTGCATGAGCAGGGCCTCGAACTCCCCCGCAACATCCTCGTCAAGCTCGCCCTGCTTGTTGGTCAGGGGGCGATGGATGTCGAACGTCATGGGCGCGGTCTACCGTCCCGCCCTCAGCCGCCAACCAGCCGGCAGCCGTGTGACGCCGCCCGCCGCGATGAAGCGCAGCACGGTTGCTCTCCCGTTGGGGGTTCCAACACCGCGCTGGTAGAAGCGATACGCCTCGATCCACTCGAACCCATCCGGGGGAGACTTCGGCAGCGGCAGGTCCACCACCGGAATGCGCTGCACCAGCGCGCCGCGCTTGCAGATGGCGACGATCTCGTCCGCGTCGTTGAAGTCGACGCCAGTGACCTGAACCGGCACGCCGAGCACGTCCGTCTCGAAGGGGACCCCGAGGTGCTCCTGGATCATCGTAAGAAAACCGACGCGCTGCTCCTCCTCGTTGTACGCATCGACGGTGGCCTCCTCGATGAGCTTCCTGAGGCGCGCGGTGCCGACCTTCGGCCTGGTCCCTTGCGCCGGCCTGCGCCGGGTGGCTACCACGAGCTCGCTCGCAGCGGACTTCTTCGCGGTGCTCCTTGCCGCGGCTAGTTTCTTCGTGGTTCGCGTGGCCATGGTGCACCTCCTCGCGAGAGCCTGCACGCCAAGCTGCCGGGCTGCCACTGTGCCGTGAACGCCGCCGACACGGCGCGCTCTTCCTCGGCGCAATGTCCATCTCCCGGTCGTGCCCGCCTCACCCCGTGCAGCCCGCTCCACCGCCGCCACGAGGACGCATGTCACACGCGGCACCTACTTCCCGCAGCACCTCTTGAACTTCCGTCCGCTGCCGCAAGTGCAGGGATCTTGCCGCCCGATCGACGCTGCGTGTGCGCCGGGCTTGCGCCCTGCCTGCTCTGCCTTCAGCAGCGGATCGAGCACCAGCCACGTGTTGGCCGGTGTCCACGGCTGGTGTAGCGCCTCAGCGAGCTCGCCCGGCAAGTAGAACTGCTCCGGCGTGCCGCGAGCCGTGGCTGCGATGAGGTGCAGCGATACCAGCAGCTTCTTCCCGTCCGTGATTCCATCGGTCCAGGACATCAGCGGCAGTGTACGGACGAGCTCTTCCTGGATCGGATCGTCAAGTCGCTCGGCACCCGGATCGAAGTAGCTCTCGCCGATGCGGCGGACCACCGCCTCGAGCTCCTCGGCGGGCGCTTCAAGGAGCTGGGCGGTGACCTCGCAGCAGAGCTGCACATCGCGGCCCATCACCTCCCGGATCCGCTTGGCCTGCGGCGTACGGGCGGTGCTGGGTGCCGCGTGAAGCGCGTTCACGATCTCGGCGCGGGTGTTCTTCGCCCGGGTCCCGATCGCGAGGAGCGCGAACAGCGTGTCGAGCAGCTCGAAGAAGCTCACGTCCTCCGCGAGTGCCCGCTTGTAGTCGGGCAGCATGAGCTTGCCGAGGCGCGCCGCCGCCCACGCGCCCTTGAGGATGAACGTGACGACGCCCGTCCCGGTGAGGGGATAGCTGAACGCGGCCCGCGCTCCCTTGTACTGGTCGGTGAGCGACACGTACTGCTCCCGGTCGGCGGTGATCGCGCCCAGGAGGGCCATGTGCCCCGCGGCGTGCAGGAGGTTCCAGTACGCGTGAAGGACCTCCTCGTCCTGGGCCCGGCGGCTGCGACGCGTCCGGAGCATGGGCCCCTGCAGCGAGAGCTCCCGCCCCATGGCCAGGTAGAGGTCGAGGAACACCGGGCCGAGGAGCGGCTCCCAGGCCGCGACCGCGAGGAAGTTCTCCCGGCTCACCGAGTCGGACGCGACGAGGAGTCGCCGCAGCAGGCGCGCGTGCCCTCGCTCTCCGCCGAGTTGCTTCGCCAGGTCCATCCGCTCCCGGAGCCGGGCGACCTTCCGGGAGATCGCGTCGAGCTCGCCGCGCTTCACGACGGGGAGGTCTCCGGCCCGCATGCCCCGACCGAGGCACGTGACGAAGTGGCCGCTGCGCGTGACGACCAGGAACGGGCCCTGCACGGGGTCGTCGAGCGAGATCGCCACCCGCTCCACGCGCTCCGGCAGCGTGGTGGCGTCGAGCACAGTGCGGAGCAACTCCGGGTCGCGGTAGAGCTCGAGCGCGAGATCCACCTCGTTGCGCGGCAGACGATCGAGGCGTGACAGGAAGTGCTCCGCGTGTTGCACGCCGGCCTGGGTACCCGCGCAGACAGGGAGGGACAAGTCCGCCACGTCCACCGCGACCTGGCACGCCCGAGGTCCAGCCGCTGGCTGCCGGCGCTGGCTACCGACATGGATCCCGACGCGTAGTTCGCAGCCGCTCACGCAAGACACCTCAAGGCGGACGCTCGAGCCGATGACGACGAGTACGCCGCCCGTCAGGAGTTGGTCGAGGTAGTCCACGGGCCGGCGCTCCGTGAAGCCCGCCCAGAACGTCACCTTGACGAGTACGCAGAGGCCGCCCGCTTCGTCGATGCCAGCGCAGCACGGATCAGCCGAGGAGATGGGTGCGGCCTGTTTTTTCTAGCCCGGGCGCGCTGGTGGACGGCATTGTCCTTCGCCCCCGGAGTGGGGTACATGCCCAAGCGTTAGCGACCGTACCTCCGCCATCCTCGGCGACGCCGCCTCCGCGGCATGTCCACGCGTCGCGCTACTTCTGGAAGATGTCGCCAGGTCTTGCCCTGGTCGATGTTCCGGATGCTCTTCGCGTCCACGCCGAAGTCGAAGGCGATGATCCTCGGGCTCACGCCTTGATCGAGCAGCGTGCAGATCTTCCGGACCTGCTCCTCGTTGAGCTGAGCCCGCGGGTTGTTGACCCCGGAGGTGCCGCGCAGCGGTGAGGCCGGGGGAAGAGCAGCGCGATCGAGCTGTTCGAGCCGCGATGCGTCCGCGTCGTGCGGCTTGGGCTTCGTCCCCTCGTACAAGTGCTGCGGGTTGACGCACGACTTCTTGCCGCACGAGTGCAGCACCATCCCGGCGGGAGGGCGGCTGTGATCGATCTCGAACATGTGCCGGTGGGCCATGACGATGCGGCGGCCGATCCGGAAGACGCCGTAGCCGCGATCGTTCACCGCTCCCAACCAATACCAGCACTGGTCGCCGCCGCCCTCGGGGACGAGCTTGCTGAATCTCGCAAAGGATGAGGCGCGTTCGTCCTGCGAAGTAGGAGATGATCGCCGGGCGTAGTGGCTGGGCTTCTTGTGCTTCACCGTCGTCCCACTGAAGTTTGACTACCGCCGCGCGCCTTCGGACGGTGGAAGTTACGGCAAGTACAACGTCAGGGGGGAGAGGTAAGTGTTCTTACGGACCGGGAAGACATGCGCCTCGAACGCTGGGGGAGATGGTCGAGCGACGAGGAGCTGGATCGAAGCCGTAGGGCTCGGAATCTTTCTATTGGGAGTCTATGTTGAGTAGATATTTTTACGTAAATTCAACGGCATGGGTGATCTGTACCCGATCCATGGATCCATACTCAACACCGTGTCCTAATTGCAAAAAAATGCGGTGCGTAGGGCCTCAGGCTCGGACAGCGTTACCCACTCACACGTGCCTGACGGCGCCGCCTTCATGACCGGCGCCAGCCCGAACGTCTTCGCGTAGAAGTTGTCCTTCAGGGCCCGCCGGTGGAGTGCCTCCCGAAGGTGGTGGCCAAGATGTCCCGCTTCTTGTGCGGGGTCTGCCCAAGATCGAGGAGATCGTCATCGACTCCACGGCGCCCACCGCGAACTACACGGAGAAGGACAAGGCGTAGATCCCTCGCAGCGTTCCGCAGTGCGCGGGTCCGTTGTTCTACTTCCGCGAGATGGTCCGCTTGCCCGCTGAGATCGAAGACTACAAGCGCGGAGGTAGAAGAAGATCGGCCCCGCGGTGTGCTCGTCCAGGCGCTCGGTAGCGCGAGACGGACGCGGAGCCGATCGATCGCTACTTCTCTTCACCGTCCGGCGCCCGGCGCAACCTCTTCAGGCTGCTGGCGCCAGCGCTCGGCGAGGAACCGCTCGATCTCCACCACGCTCGCGTCGCGGGCGTCCGCCAGGTACTGGAGCTCGACGGTGACGGGGTGCGAATCGCGGTTCTTGAGCACCTTGAGGAGAGTAGGCGCCGTCGGGGCGGTGCGTCTGTCGGTGAGCTTGGCGAAGAGTGGGGCCTCGTGCACCGCCGCCTTCGCCAGGCTCGCGAACTCGTCCCAGTGGTCCTAGAGGAGCGAGAGCGAGCCGTTCGGGCGGACGCCGAACCGGTGGAGGTCAGCGTACTTCTGCTGTGCCTTCGCGAACCCGCCGTCGACGAACAAGACGACCGAGATCGAAGACGACCGAGATCGTTTCGTTGCCGAGACCGTCCCCCTTCTTGGCGCTGTCCTCGCGGATGGCCTGCTCGCTCGCGGCCCGACGGTGCTGGCCATCCAGGAGGGTGACCGGCATCGACCGAGGGATGTAGAGCCTGCCGGCGCACGACTTGTCGGCCGCCGGCTCGAAGCGGGGCAGCCCGTCGACGGCGCCGACCAGGGACGAAAAGGTGTAGTCGTTCGGGTTGCCGAGGATGTACGCCGCGATTCTCGGCACCCGCGCCATGCTCAGCGCCTGCTGCACCCGAAGCTCAAGCGGCATCTTCGCGATGGGCGCCAAGCGACCGGGCAGCTCGCGCAGCTTGACCAGCACGACGTAGTACTCGTGTCTGGCCTGGACGCCACGGATGGCGGGCAGCACCCAGTGGTCGGACGGTTGATCGTTCGTGGGGAGCCCGGCCGACTGCGGTACCTCAGCGGCGCCGGCCACGGGCAGTACGCGTCTCGCGACGCCGGTCGTCTTCTTCGACGGCTTCTTCATCGCGTACCTCTCGTTGTTGTAGTTGTCGCGCCAGCTGGCGGGCCCGAGGTTCCTCGAGCCCACCAGGAGCGCGGTTCAGTGGAGCGCCAGCCGCTGATGGAGGCGCTCGATGGCCTCACGCCACGACCCGACGAACCCGCAGCCCTTGAAGAGGGCATGGGTCGGGATCACGGACATGGTTACGCGCGGGTTGAACCAGACGACGCGCTCGTCATCGTCCCCCTGCCAGAGTCTTCCGCCGTGCTCGCGGGCGTACATCACGGCGTTGTCGAACGTGTCGAACTCAATGACCCGGGCTCCCTCGATCATCGCGCTCCCCACGAGTGGACAGGACGCGCTCGCTCTGCCGCGGCGCCCTCGAGCGAGTCGAGTTCGACCGACGCCATGGTGATGTACCAGTGCGCCCGGCAACCCTGGCAGAGCCGATCGGTGTCGTAGGCCCAGAGCGGGCGCAGGTTCTTCCGGGACTTCCGCGCCTGCTCTTTCTTGATGCACGAGACCGGCCCGGTGCACCGGAGCGCCTCGGACTTGTTCGTGCTTTCGGCGACCTGCCGCACCCGCTCCGCCAAGGTGGCGAGCTCCTTCGCGCGTGCTCTCGGCGTCATCGCGCACCTCTCGAGGCCCGCTCGTCGGTCCGGGCGGCCGGGGTGTTCGCCCTGAGCCACTTCACCCGCGAGCCGCAGCCGGCGATGCCGTGCAGGGGCTCCTCCGGCCGTGGCAGGTTGTGCCAGTGCGCTCCGTGCACGAGCGCGCCGGCGTACAACGTACCGGCGAGGATCACGAGCTGGGGCGACAGCTCGAACGACGGCAGGATCTGCCCGACCGTGCGCACGCCCCAGTCCTCCCGCTCGCGCTTGTTGTACAGTCGCAGGCTCCGATCGTACGGGCGGATCACCGCCTTCGGTGCGACCGCGCCGTAGAACGCCGACACGATGAGCACCGCGTCGCAGCTCTTCTCGGCAAAGTCGTACGCGGCCCGGAAGAGCGCCGAAGTGTAGAGCTCGCGCGCTGGCGCCGGCTGCATCTGCTTCGAGGCCGAGCAGCCCACGAGCGCAACGCGCGGGGCGCCCGGCTTCTTCTCCGTGAACATGGACCTCTCCCATCGCGCCGCGGAGCGGCGCGTGTGGAAGCGCGCCCGAGGGAAGCTCCCCTAGGCGCGCCACGTTGATGCTTCAGAAGAGCGCCGGCCCCGCTCCACGCGGCGGAAGAGCCTCGACGGTGAGCAGGTGCCGATCGGCGACTTCTTCTTCGGTTGCGCCGACGACCCGGACGCTGCTGTAGCCCTCGATTTCCTTGCGGCGGACGATGACGCGTTCCCTCCGTGTCAGAGGAGTTGTCGCCCGGTCTGATCCGCTTACGGAGGATCAGGTCACCGTTGTCGGGGAGCGGAGACAGGCTTTGAGGTGAGAGAGTACTCAGAATCCTTCAAAAGAAAAATCGTCCAGCGGCTTCTCGCTCCAGGAGGACCGACGGCGGTGGCGCTGTCCGCCGAGACGGGGGTGCATCAGACGACGCTCTCGCGCTGGCTTCGCGATGCTCGTAGCCTGGCGCCGATGTCCGACGACGCCCGCCGCTCCGCCGCTCCGCCCCCTGCCGTCGCTCGCCGCCCCGAGGACTGGACCCCGGAGCAGAAGCTGCGCGCGATGACGGAGGCGGCGGGGCTCTCCGAGCGCGATCTCGGCGAGTATCTCCGCCGCGAGGGGCTGCACGAGGCGCAGCTCGCCGAGTGGCGCAAGGCCGCGCTGGAGGCGCTGGGCGGGCCGGCGAAGGCAGGTCACAGCCCGGCCCCGTCACGGCGCGTTCGGGAGCTGGAGAGGCAGCTGCGGCGCAAGGATAAGGCGTTGGCCGAGGCGGCGGCGCTGCTGGTATTGCAAAAAAAAGTCCAAGCCATTTGGGGGGACGGGGACGACGACACGGATCCGGAGACCGACAGGTGACGCTCGGGCTCATCGACGAGGCCGTGCAGGCCGGCGCCACGCTCGAGGCGGCCTGCAGCGCGCTCGGGCTCAGCGCGCGGACCGTGGCCCGCTGGCGAGCAGAGGCCGGCGGCGAGGACGGCCGAGCCGGACCGCGTCACGCCCCGGTGCACAAGCTGACCGACGTGGAACGGCGGCGCATCGTCGAGACGGCCAACAGCCCCGAGTTCCGCAACCTCTCGCCGAAGCAGATCGTCCCGCGTCTGGCCGATCGTGGCGTCTACATCGCTTCGGAGTCGAGCTTCTACCGCGTCCTGCGCGAGCAGGGGCTGCTGGCGCACCGCAATCCGGCTCGACCGGCGAGCGCCCATCGTCCTCGCGAGTTCGTCGCCAAACGACCCAATCAGGTGTGGTGCTGGGATATCACCTACCTGAAGAGCGCGGTGCGCGGAGCGTTCTACTTCCTGTACCTGGTGGTGGACGTCTACAGCCGCAAGATTGTCGGCTGGTCGGTCGAGGCCGAGGAGTCGATGCTCGCTGCCGCTCGCCTTGTCGAGCAGACCTGTGGCCGCGAAAACGTGGGCTCCGGCTGCCTGGTGCTGCACGCGGACAACGGCGGCCCGATGAAGGGCTCGACCATGCTCGCCACCCTCCAGCGCCTCGGCGTCGTGCCCTCCTTCAGCCGCCCTCGCGTCAGCGACGACAACCCCTACGCCGAGGCCCTGTTCCGCACGCTCAAGTACCGGCCCGAGTACCCACGACGCCCGTTCGCCACGGTGGAGCAGGCGCGCCACTGGGTCGAGCGCTTCGTCGCCTGGTACAACAGCGAGCACCTGCACAGCAGCATCCGCTTCGTCACGCCCGACGATCGCCACCGCGGTCGCGACGGCGCGTTGCTCGCCGCCCGCCACGCCCTCTACCAGCGGGCCCGCCGCAGGACGCCCCTGCGCTGGACCGGTCAGACTCGCAACTGGACACCGATCGGCCCCGTGACCCTCAACCCCCACACCCACGATGCCAAAGCACTCATGAGGACCTGACCGATTCACTGGACAACTATCTTGACACTTAGAGCACCTAACAAAAGCCGGTCCGGACGTAACTGAGGCAGATCAGGCAGACGGAGAGCTTGAGGAACCCACGGTGGATGTCAGCCCGCCGCTCGTAGCGTACGGTCAGGCGCCGGAAGCGACGCAGCCATGCGATCGTCCGTTCGACGACCCATCGATAACGGCCGAGCTTCTCCGACGACTCGATACCCTTGCGAGCAATGCGGGGTACGATGTGGCGCAGATGGCAAGCCAAGCGCAGGGCCGGGTCGTCGTATGCCTTGTCGGCGTGCAGCTTCTTGGGGCGGCGACGCGGTCGGCCGCAAGGACGCGCGATCGGCGGCACCGCATCGACCATGGGGGTGAACATCTTCGAGTCATGGACGTTGGCCGGCGTCATCTCGACGGCGAGGGGGATGCCACTCTGATCGACCAGGAGGTGATATTTCGAGCCCGCCCGGCCGCGATCCGTGGGGTTCGGGCCGGTCTCTTGGCCCCCCTTTTTGCCGGAACCAAGGAGGCATCCAGCGCAGCACGATTCCAGTTGATCTTGTCGGCGCCGCCGAGTTCATCAAGCAATGCCTCGTGGAGCCGATCCCACACGCCGGCCTGCTGCCAATCGCGCAATCTGCGCCAGCACGTCATTCCGCTGCAGCCGAGCTCTTGCGGAAGATATTCCCAAGGGATCCCTGTCTTGAGCACAAACAAGATCCCCGTCAGGGCGGTCCGATCAGGCGTACGCGGCCGGCCGCCCTGCGGCTTCGGCTCCGTTTTCGGCAATAGAGGTTCGACTCGTTCCCAGAGTTCGTCCCGCACCAACAGCTTGCCCATGCTGTATTCTGCCGCACGTTCCGCATCGCTCAAGCGAGCGGGCAAACGAGCGGCGTCAGCGGGGTAATGTTAGGTGCTCTTACCGCGTTCGCCCGCTTCCGTGATGAGGTGCACCGCGCCGCCCAGTGCCGTCTCGATGCGGATGACGCGCAGCACCTTCACCGCGACCCCCTCGACGAAGAGCGCCGGCCTTGTTGCTCCTGCTCGCGCAGGCGCAGGCCGACCATCTTCGCGACCGCCTCGGCGCCCGCGTTGTCGACGGCCCGGATGAGCACGTCCTTCTCCGGCCGGGAGACGGAGACGCCGAGGAACAGCACCCCGTCCATCCGTCGAGCCTCTCGGATGAGCCCCACCACGGCGACGTCACCCCGGACGTGCGCCAGGTTGACGAAGATCGTGCCATCCGCTCCGACGGCGAACGGCGCCTGCGCGACCTTCCGGTTCACGAGGACGGTCCCGCGCCCGTGATCCAGGACTTCTGCGAAACGGCTCGTGCGAGCGACAGGAAGAAGTCCACGACCTCGTGGAGCAAGGGGAAGGGCGGCGGGCCGATCTCCTCGAACGGGTCTGGGATGTCGAGCACGCGCCCGTCCGGGCACCCGAGCATCAGGGCGTCGATCCAGTGATCCGTCTCGGCGAGCGGCACCACCCAGTAGCCGACGAGGCCGAGGTCAGCGAGCAGGTCCTGGTAGGACTTCATCATCGTGATCGCGAACTGGTGGTAGTAGCCCCACTGCGGGTCCGCGGCCGTGCATGCCCGAAGGAGCCTCCGGGTGAGGCAACGGCGAACGCGGTCCAGGACCGGCGGCGGCACGGTCTTCTTCTTCGCGAGTCTCAGCATTCAACCCTCCAACGAAGAAGACGGCGCGCAGGTGTACCTGCACGCCGCCTTCGGGCTTTTTTGTTGCTCACCAAAGCCGAGGCGATCTGCGCTGCTGTCGCGGGCCGGTTCCCTCCGGCCGCCGACGTGCTCGGCAGATCAGGCCGGGGGAGTGGCCGCGGGGCCCCGAGGCGGGAGCAGCACCGCATGCACCGCCTCTGCGATGTGCGCGGCCCAAACGCCGTCGCTCCCGTCGAGGTCCGCGATGGTGCGCGCGACCCGGAGCACGCGGCTGTAGGCCGCCGCGGAGAGGCCCAGCCCCTCGATGGTCTCGGCGCGGACACGAGCCCCGGCCGCGTCCGGTGTCGCGAGCTGCTCGAGCTCCCGAGAGGAGAGCTGGGCGTTGGTCCGCGCTGTCGCGCCGGTACGTGCTCGCTCCTCCTGCGCAGCGCGAGCCGCGATGACGCGCTTCTGCACCTCGCACGAGGGCTCGTCCTTCGATCTGTTCTGGAGCGCGGCGACGTCGACCGGCGGAAGCGCCATCTGAACATCGAAGCGGTCGAAGAGCGGGTCGCTCAGCCTCGCCCGGTAGGCGCGCAGGCGCTCCGGGGAGCAGACGCAGCGCCGCGCGTAGTCCCCCGCGAACCCGCAGGGGCACGGGTTGATGGCGGCGACGACGAGCGTCTGCGCCGGGAAGGTCGTGTGCGTGCGTCCCCGGGCGAGGGTGACGCGGCCCTCGGCCAAGGGCTGCCGCAGGGTCTCCAAGACGCTGCTCCGGAACTCGAGCAACTCATCGAGGAAGAGCACCCCGTGGTGGGCCAGGGAGACCTCGCCGGGCCGCACCGGCTCACCGCCACCCACGAGGCCAGCTCCGCTCACCGTGTGATGGGGCGCGCGGAAGGGACGCGCCCCTATCAAGCCCACCTCCGGCATGAGCAGCCCGGCCACCGAGTAGACGGAGGTGACCTGGGTCGCCTCCTCGAACGAGAGGGGTGGCAAGATCCCCGGCATTCGCCGCGCGAGCATGGTCTTCCCGGACCCGGGCGAGCCCATGAGCAGGAGGTGATGTCCGCCCGCCGCGGCGATCTCCAGCGCCCGCCGCGCGGCATGCATCCCACGAAGGTCGCCCAGATCCGGCGCTGCTGCCGGGGGCACGATCGGGAAGGGCGGTGGCTCCCCCGCGCTCTCCAGGGGGGCGCCCTCGCGGAGGTGGCGCGCGAGCTCGTCCAGGTTGTTCGCCACGAGCACTTGGATCCCGGGCGCGCTCGCGGCCTCCCGGGCGTTCGCCCTGGCGACGATCGCTCGGGTGATGCCGTGGGCGATGGCCCCGCGCAGGCTCGGGAGCACGCCACGCACGGGCCGGATCGCGCCGCCGAACGAGAGCTCGCCGAGGACTACCGTGTCCTTCAACGCCTGCGTGGAGATCTGCCCCAGGGCGGCGAGGATGGTGAGGGCCATCGGCACGTCGAACGTTCCGCTCCTCGCGACTTCCTCCGGTCCAACACGGACGGAGACCCCGTGCTGGTGGAGATCCACGTTGAGCTGCTGCAGGGCGGCGAGGACCCGGACGCGGGTCTCCCTCTGGCGTGCTTCGCTGAGGCCGGTGATCTCGAAGTAGGCTGGCGTCTCTGTGATCGTTGTTCCGATGTGAACGATGTGCGCGTCGAGACCGCTCAGCGACACCGAAAGCGCGTCGGCATACGGCGCGTTCTTGGACTGCTTCATATTTCGACTCCGAAAAAGCCAGAGCGGCGCACGGAACGTCCCGCACACTGTCTGGGGCTGCTGCTCTGGTTGTGGTTTACGGGCGAGTGCTCCGCGTGCCCTTGAGCGCCTCTGCGGCCATCGCTCCGAGGAGGAGCCCGGCGACGCGCTCCACTACGACGACGGCCAGATTGCCTTCGAGGTGGCCGTCCCACGCAGGCCGGCGACGGCCGTTGCGGCGCCCTTCTTCGTCGCGCCCGTGGTGAGCACGCGGATGATGTACGGGACAGCGGCATCGGGGCTCTGAGGACCGAAACTGGACACGTTGGACATGAGGCCTCCTGTGCGCCCGAGCGGGCGAGGTGAGACAAGAACGGAGATGGATGAAGGGCAGACGCGGGCTCATGGATCAGCCCGCGAAGCGAACGGGTTCAGCTCATGCAGGCGAGGATCACCTGCGCGATCATCGTCAAAACGGCCGCCGTGATGCGTAGCGCCTTGATGAAGAACTTGGTGTTGTTCATGCGTGTAGTGCCTCCGCGAAGGAGCTCTCCTTCACAGCTCTTATTCCTGCACTTCGCGGCGTATTGCCTCACGGTGACGAGAGGCGCGACGGTCGCGCCGTTCACATGACGACAATGCGAACTGGTGCAGAGCGAGCTACCACGGCAGGGGACCCGTCACTCTTCCTGTTGGCTCGCGAGGCGCCCGTGTGGTCGGTTCGGCCAGGAGCGGCGAACGCATGCACGGCGGCAATTTACGCGGGACGCGCGCCGGGCAAAGTGCCGGCGCGATGAGCGCCGCGGATCTATCCTGTCACCATCGTGATCCGTCTGAGCCGCGAAAGTCTCTTCCGTGCGGACGTCACCGCGTTGGAGCGGCTCACTAAGTGGCTCGGTTTGCCGGAGCCAAGGCGGTGGCATACGGAGCGCGAACGCAAGGCGAAGATCGTTGAGTCAATCGACCGGCACGAGAAGCGGCTCGCCAAGTGGAGAGCCAAGGCCGCGGGGGTCAAGATGGGTGGGCGGTAACTTTCTCCGGCACCGACAACGGGCGGCTGGTCGCCCCCGTCTTGGCATCGCGTGCCCGCTCTGCGGGCCGCGGCTCGCCCCAGGGGCCGCGGAGAGCCGATGAACTGAGCATCGCCATCTTCTCCTAGGTGGCCCAGGACGAGCGACGGCAGATCGCTTCCCGGTGTCGAGCTGGCCAGGAGCGTGCCCGCCGGCAGGGCAAGCACGTCGCCCGTTCCCGAGCGATCGTGGATCTCGCTAAGGCCATCGAGCTTCGTGCCCAGGGCCTCTCCCTCCGGAAGACGGCCGAGAAGCTCGGCGTGTGGTCCTCGGTCCTCCATCGGGCGCTTCGAGCCCATGACGGAGGCGTCCCAGAAGTTTCGCTCGAAACCGGCTGCTCGATGCGCTGATTTCCCGGGAGATCCGAGGGGTCGATCAGGGGAACGCGGTGTGCCAAATGCTTCAGCTTCTGGAACACCGCCGCTGGGAACCTCTCCATTAGCCGCTCCGGGCGTTCACCATCGCCATCTTCGGCCCGCTTAAACCGGCGTATGGACATCTTTCGATGGCGAGGCTCAACACCAACAATGCCGGGCTGTCGAAGGGGCTCGACGCCGCGATACCCGGCGGATGATGCAGGTAGCTAGTACAACGCCCGGTATTTCAACGGGGAGCGACCCCATCAGGGCATACGACAGAAGATCCCGGCAGGCAGCGACCAGCCGGACAACTCGAATGGCCGCATCGTCAAGACACCCGCGCTCGGAGGGCTCCATCACACCTATCGTCGAGCGGCTTGACTCTGCGAAACTCCGACGGATGGCGCAGGTGGCCAGCACAAACCTGGGTTCGATTCAGCTTTTGTTCGATTCAGCTTTTTCATTCATGCTCAGCGCTCGAATGCCTCGCAAAGAGTCCCTCGAGCGCATCGCCGGCGAGGATTTTACCGGTACTCGTGAAAACCTCGACCTCCACACCTCTGTCGGAAAAGAACTCGACCTCCCACCGTTCGCCCGGCACCGCCACGAGCACCATGATCGACTCATCTCGGTTGTGTGCGAGGGTGTAGCTGATATGGCCAGCATCCAGCCGCTGCAGAAAGGAGAGCAACTCGTTCATCGCGTCCATTGCATTACCTATCAAACCGCTTGTCCGTGAGGAGTTTCCTGATGGTCCGGTACCCCGGTACATCCCGTTCGGCTTTCCTCGAGATGTCCGCCCAGCTTTCCTTGCGCACGTCGTTCCAGTTCGGTGAACCTTTTTCGAGCGGGGCTTGCGTAATGCTGCCCTTCTTTTCCTTCAAGATCTGCTCGACCGTCTTACCAGCATATTTGTGAGGCGGACGAGCCGGCCGTGCAGGAGCGGCGGGCTGTCCGGGAGCAGCGGGCTGCCCAGGAGCGTCATGCGGCGCCGGAGCATTCGGCGCTGCCGGTGCCGGGGGTGGCGGCGGGAGCGCCGGTGCCGGGGGTGACGGCGCCGGGGGCGGCGGTGCCGGAGGCGCCGGTGCCGGGGGTGGCGGCGGGGGCGCCGGTGCCGGGGGCGCCGGTGCCGGGGGTGACGGCGCCGGGGGTGGCAGCGGAGGCGCCGGTGCCGGGGGTGGCGGCGGGCCAGACGAGCCTGCTGCTTGCGGTGCAGGCGGACGAGCGGAAAGGTGCTGCAGGACCGGAAACGCAGCGTATTGGCGTGGCTGGCCGAATGGGTTTCCGAACCCACTCACGGACGCCGCCGCCTTCGCATAGAGGTACATAAGACCCGCGTAGGCGCCCGCGAGCGAAACGTCTGCTAAGGCGAGCGGAGCCACGACGAACCCCGATCCAGTTACAGGAGCAGCGGTCGCCATTGGTCCAGAAGCCGCCCCTGTTGCCAGGCGAACACCAGAACGCGGAGCCTCCTCTATCACCTCCTCCGCAATCTTCTTGGCTGCTTGGTGCCCGTTCGGATCCGTCAGCCGAACCGGATTCCCCCTCACGTATGTATACAACCCGGGACCATCCACCATTCCCGCCGGATCCGCCGCCGTCCACCTCCCAAGCCAGCAGGCATAGTACCTCGCCCCGTGGTAGTAGAGCCCCGTCTCCTCGTCACGCTCCTTCCCGGTATACCGATACCGCCTCCGGCTCACCTCTGCGGCGCTGCTGGCCGACCAGTACGCCGTCGTCCCGAAGGGGTGGTACTCCTCGTAGCCGATCACGAGCCCTGCCCCGTCGACCTCCAGCGACGCCGACCCGAGGTGGTTGTCGAGCTGATAGCGCACCCGGGGCGTCACCGTGAACGGCCCCGAGGTGTCGACCGTCTTGGTCTCCACCATCGCCACCCGTCGCGCGCCATCCACCACGTGCAGCGTCTGTCGCTCGAGCATGAGCCCGGTCGCGTTGCGCTTGCGGTAGACCTCGTAGCCGCCGATGTAGATGCGCTCCTCGACGAGCCCGTTGTGCTCCCAGACCTTGCGCACGCGCTGCCCGGCCGCGTCGTAGGTGTAATACACGACTCCGCCGCCGTCGAGATCGGTGCTTCGCAGCTGGTCGCTCTCATCCCACGTGAGCGCTGCGATGTGCGGCATGGCCGTCATGTTGCCGTGGGCATCATGGACATACATCGGGCTGGACGGCTCGTCTTCAGGATCCCCGAAGGTGCTCTTAAGCCGGTTGCTCGTCATCTCATAGGAATACCGCCGGATCCAGGTTCCCGCGCCGGCCAGATGCTCCATCCGCTGGATGTTGCCGACGGCGTCGTAAAAGTACTGCTCGGTGTAGTTCCTGAGGGCCTGCCAGTCGTTCGCGTGGGGCAGCGCCTGAATCGGCAGGTCGTTCTGGTCGCGCTGCACGTCGGCGAGCCCACCCGCGTGCTCTCGTCCCGTCGCCTCGATCAGGCGATAGACCGCGTCGTAGATGTACTGCGCGTTCGGCGACACCACGGCGTTGTTGAAGAACACCGTCTGCTGAGCGCTATCGTTGATCTCGACGATGTTCCCGATGGGGTCGTACGTGTACGTGAGGTTCTGGAGAACGGCGCCATCCGAGCTGCGCGTCGTCCGGAGGCGCGCGAGCCGGAAGGTCAGCTGATCGTACGTGTACACCGTGGACGTGCCGTTGCCGTAGTCGATCCGCTCCCGCTGGCCCTTCGCGTCGTAGTCAATCTTGTCAACGAAGGTCGTCCATGCCGCCGCCCCCCGGACGCGCACCTGGATGCGCTCGAGCAGGCTCGCCTCGTTGTACGTGGGCTTGATCTCGCTCGCATCCGAGGCGGTCAGGCCATCCGGGGCGGTCAGGCTGGTCGGGCGGTTCAGCGCGTCATACGCCGTCTGCGTTCCGAAGCTCTCGACCTCGAGCAGCGGCTCGGCGGCGGCGGCGATGGCGGCCACATCCGTGAGCGCCGATAGCACCGACCAGTCGGCGTCACCGTGCACATCGCTGCGCAGCCGGCGCGACGCCTGCAGCAGATTGCCCTTGAAGTCGTACGCCTGGCTCGTCACCACACCCGCGCCATCATACACCTGGTGCGCCTGCCGGCGCAGGTTCAGGGCGGTCGCCTGCGGATGGGCTTCGCCATAGACGTACCGCCGCGCGAGGCGCTCGCTCGCTGAGAGGGGTTGCACGTGCTCGAGGGTTATCCGGCGTAGCACGTCATAGGACCATCGGTAGCTGAACCCCCGGCCGTTCCAGGCGCGGAGCCGCTGCCCTGTCGCGTCCGCCAGCATCCAGCGCTCGCCGCTGTCCTGGCTCTGCTGGTAGAGAAGCTGCCCGCCTAGGCCGAAGCGGTGGCGCATCGCTGCGTTGCCGCGCGCGTCGGTGATCAGGAGCGGCTGCCCCTCAATGTCGAGGGTGGTCTGGGTGACGTACGGGCCGTCCGGACCGTTGTCCGCCACGGTTCGGAACACGCGCCCGAGCGCGTCCAGGTGGCTGACGGCCGGCGTGCCCGCGTGCGCAGCGGCGAGGTCTGCCGCGCGGCGCTCGGAGTCACCCGGCGGCAAAGCCCGGCGCGCGGCATACCAAGCGCTCTCCAGCACGGTATCATTGGGATCCTCCGACGTCTGCTGCCAGGCGTCGAAGGTGACCCTGGAGAAGGTGCCGTTGGGCAGATCGGTGCGGATGAGCCGGCCGAGCGGATCGTACCGCAGGATCGGGGTGACCCCCCACTCAACGAGCTCGGCTTCGTCCTCATACTCGTGGGTGGCGCTGAAAAATGGCTCGTACTGCTTGACGGGATTGCCCTTGTTGTCGAGCACCACGCGCCCGGTGCCCACCCAGCGCGATGCCGTGTGCGAAAAGACCAGGTTGCCCTGCGCGTCGTGCACGAGCGCGCCGCTCGGGTCGCGCGTCGGCACGAGCCCCGGCTCGGCCCGCACCTTGCGGAGCACCTCGTTGCCCGAGCCGTCGGAGTAGCTGTAGGTGTCGAGCCAGCGCGGGTTGCCTGCGCCGTGCTGCTCCCGGGCGCGCGCGTGCACCACGTTCGGCTTGCCGGTGCGGCGGAAGCGCTCCAGATCGTACGCGAACGTCTCCGTCGGATCGTCGAGCGTGTCGCCCTCGCCGGCGCCCGGCTTGCCCACCAGCGCCATCGCCGTGACCCTGCCGAGCGCGTCGAACCGCACCTCGCTCACGTTGCTGTTCGCGTCGGTGATCCCCGCGGCCGCGAGAACGCGGTAGTCGGGGACTGTAACGACGGTATTGCCGAGCGGATCCGTCGCCTGCGTCACGAGCAGGCGATGGCGATCGTAGACGACATGCGACGCATTGCCGAACGGATCGACGAAGGTCCTCGGCAGGTAGAAATCGGCGGCCGAGGGCACCGCGTGCCCCGAGGACACCCAGAAGTCCGGGTCGCCGTCAAGCTTCAGGTAGCCGCCCTCGGTGAGGATGGCGTCCGTCACGCGCTCCCCGAACACCGACGTGACGAGAGAGGGTGTGAGCGCCTTGGCAAAGCGCTCATAGACCAGCGCCCTGCCCTCCACCTGACCGAACGGCAGCGGTCCGGTGAGGTCGTCGCGCCAGTATCTCGTGCACGTGTGCTGAAGGAGGCGTTTCTGCAGGGAGCCGTCCGGCGTGCCGTCGTACGCGAGCTCTTCCGCGGCGTCGGCCGCGGCCAGCACCGCGTCGAACGAGAGCACGCGCTCCTGGTCGAGCGGCAGCCCGTGCAGCTCGTACGTCCGGCTCTCCAGGGGGACACCGATGCGGTAGGCGCCGCCCCCGCTCGGGATCAGGTGCGCCACCTTGTGCTCCGCCAGCGTTGCCTTCCCCTGCGCCTGCTCGGGGAACGCTGTCCGCGCCACCCGGCGACGAACCCCGATCTGCGCGACCCGCTTGACGGTGCCGTACTCATCGACCTCCAGCCTGAGCGTGTGCGTGACGCGCGGATCGCTCGCGTCACGCTCGTAATGGTGCTCCAGCGTCTCGCGCGCGTGGGCGAAGAACACGCCGTGCGCATTGCCCACGGCGGGCTGGAGGCGCTGGATCGAATGGCTGTGCTCCGTCACGAGGTACGGATGTGGTTCCTGCGCTGACCCATCGAGGGCATAGACTTCCTGGCGGAGGACGCGCCCCTTGAGCGCCCGGCACGCCTCAGGCATCTCGCCGGCGCGCAGGCCGTCCGGAAGGGGCGGATCGCCCAGGCGGGTCGCAGCCCCATCGCCAGCGTAATACTCGCTCTCGTATTGCCGCGCGATCGTGCCCCTTTCGAACCAGGCGCCGGTATGGAACCACGTCTTCGTGCGCACCGGCGGCAGGTGCAGCTCGGGATCGGCGTTGGCCGGGGGCGGCGTGACGCCTGCACCGCTGAAGGCCGAGAAGGACTCGGTGTCGAGCTGCTCGACCATGCCGAAGCCACGCATCTCCCGCTCCACGCCGTCGTAGTCGCCGTGATGGTACGCGTACGTCGTGACGAAGCGGTGCCGCGAGACCGCGTCGAACACCTCGACACGCTCGACGACGTGGACCACGAACGGGAGCCTCGTGACCCAGGGGTGGCCGGCCGCCCGATCGGCCAGGTAGAACTTCGTCGAAGGCGCATACGCGAGCCGCGTCTCGAGCCCCAGGTTGTTCTTCACCGAAGCCAAGAGATACGGCTTCTTGCCGCCGAGCAGATCGATGTACCGGAGCGGCGCCGCGACGGCGCCGGGCAGCGGGCTCGACCACACGAGGCACCCTGTCCCGGTGCCGAGCAGATCGAGCGCGGCGACGCTGGACAGCGAGCTCTGGTCGGGCAGCCGCGGGAGGAGAACCGGGGCCCCGAGCTCGTTGCCTGCCTGGTTCTCGTAGATGCGCGCCCCCTCACGGTGAATGTAGAGGATGTCGGTGGTGCCCGACCCGTCGAGGTCGGCGAGCCGGATCCGGCGCGGGTCGAACTGGTCCGGCTCATCGAACCAGGGCGCTCGGGCCATCTCCACCTTCGCCCCGAACCGGCCATACCCCAGGTTGGGCCAGTAGCAGACGCTGCCGTTGCGGATGCGGACCAGATCGGTGAGCCCGTCGCCGCTCATGTCGGCGAGGAACAGGGTCTGGGTGCCGTCGGCAAAGACCAGCGCCGGACCATGTTCTCCGTCGCGCGGCGCCGGCATCGTGATGGGCTTGTCGAACCCTCCTTTCGCGAGCGATGGATACCACACCATCATGTCGCCGCGCGCGAGGAGGATGTCCTCGTGTCCGTCGCCGTTCAGGTCGACGAGCTGGAAGTTCGGGTCCGACCAGTCGATCACCGGCTGCGCGGCAAACGGCACGAAAGGCGTCCAGGAGCCCTCTCGGGTCCGGTCGAAGTAGCCCGCCACGGGCCGCTCGAAGAAGACCATCTCCTTGTAGCCATCGCCGTCGAGATCCAGCACCTCTAGCCCACCGCTGCTCAGCGAAGGCCTGGTCGGCAAGGCGAGCGCCGGCCCGAGCTCCCCGCCGCCGAGGTTGCGCTTGTAGAACAGCGCCTCGCCCTGGCGCGCGAGCAGGCCGGGGAGCGCTTCGCCGTCGAGGTCCACCCAGGCATGCGTTCCCTGAAGCGCGCCGGCGAGATCCGCTGCGCTCGTCTTGTCGAGCTCCTTGACCGTCGTCTGGATCTCGGGGAGCGAGTAGCCGAGCTCGATCGGCGGATACGATTCCTTGGTAGAAACGAGCGTCTCCGGATTGCGGACATACCCGGTGTGCGTCACCGACGTGAGCCGGGTGAGGACCGGGCTGTCCGCATAGGCGAGCTCGGTGGCCTTCACCAGGCAAGGGCCTGAACCGAGCTCCTCCATCGTGTGGAACATCAGCACGCGCCGGCAGAGCCGGTAGGTGCGGACCTCGAAGCCGGCGCGGTAGGTGGAGAACGCGTCGGCCCGGCACGGCCAGGTGCCCGGCCCCTCGATCGCCGGCGCCTCGGCGTCGTGCTCGCCGTAATCGAAGACCACGTCGAAGAGCATCGACGACGGGTCTCCCGGCGTCATGTTGCCGTACCGGATCCGCTTCAGATAGCGGTTCACGATCGCCGAGGCCCCGGCGTGCCGGTGCGCCTCGTGAGGCCCGCCGCCCGTCACGCCGGCGAGATCTTCGGGCTTGTACTCGTACGTGATCACGTTGCCTCGGTCGTCGCGCGTCTCCTCCAGAAGCCAGGAGAAGATGCGCCGCGGCGCCTTCGGATCGGCGATCCGCGCGCCCTCCGATCGCCCATAGATGCTGGTGACGTTGTCGCGGGTCGTCACCTTCCAGTACACCGCGCCGCTCGTCCGGTGCTGGCGCCGCTCGATGCGCGCGAACTCTCCCTCGATGCGCGGCCGATAGCCGTAGACGAACTCCTCGCCGTCCTCATCGCGGTGGCGCTTTCCGTCGTCGCCCAGCACGGGAACCAAATCCTCGGCGCCGGAGAGCACGAACACGTCTGACTCCTGCGCATCATCGTAGCGCGGCAGCCCTTTCTCGGTCTTGCGCGTGATCTGGGGCACGGACAGCCGCCACCCGATGCCAAAGGGGCCGCTCCCGGCGCCCGAGTCGTACACGAGCGAGAGCTCAGGGTGAAACCCGGATCGGCCGGGACTCGTGGCGATCGGCACCGTCAGCGTTCCGGTGCCTATGGCGGCGCCGACGGAGAACGTCTCGCCGATGCCACGGATGGCGCCGCCTCCTTTCGGCAGGGTGGGCGTGGGCGAAGCGATCGGCCTGATGCCGACCTCGTGGGCCCCGGTCGTTCGTGTGAGCCCGCGCTCGTTGGTCTCGGTCGTTCCCCATCGTGCGGGCGCTGGGAAAGTACCGCGCTGGGCCTGAGGATCGTTCGTCGAAGATCGATAGCTCATGATGCCCCCCTCAGCCTGCCGTGTAGTGGACGATCAGGGCGATGTCGTCGATCTCAGTGGCGAGCTCCGTCGCAGCTTCGGTCGCCGAGAGCACCCACGTGCCAAGGGGTGCGTTGGAGCAGTCCTTGTCGTCGCGGAGCAGATCCTGGCGAACGGGCTGTTGCTGGTCGTTGAGGATGGGCGCTAGCTCGAAGTCGATGCGTTGAGCGGTGCCCGGAGGAGGCGTCAGCCCGAGAACGAAGGACAGGGCCTGTTGCGGCTTGAGCTTCACATACGCCTCGACCCGATGAATCTTCAGCTCCTTGCTCCGGAGCTGGAACGGAAACCGCTCCGGCCCCAGTGCAATGGGGAGCGTGCGATTGCCGGCCGGATCGAGGAAGCCCTGCCACCCCACGGAGAACTCCTGCCGCAGGCTGATCAGGCGCGCGAGCGCCGTCTCCTCCGCGTTCTTGAGCCATTCATCGCGCGCGGCCCGCGCCGCATCACGGAGCGGCCCGCCGCCGTCGCGCGCCGTGTAGCGCAGGTGGATGACCACGTCGGAGAGGGTGTCGACATCGAACGCCTGCGTGTCCGCCGGCAACTCGATCTGCCAGTCGGAGATCGCCCCGGCGCCCTCGAAGGGCAAGTACCGCTCGTCCCGGAAGTTGAGCTCGAACGTCCCGCTGTCGTTCTGCGCATGGCTGGTCGCGATCGCCTGGACCGGCGTGAACCCCCAGGCGACATCCTGCTCCGACTGCGCGGCATAATCGGCGGGGTTCGTGGTGGTACGCACCCTGCTCGACATCAAGGTCAGTGTGCAATTGACCGAGGCGTAGGGCCCGGCGACGCAGGGCAGCGTCAGGCTGACGCTCTTAATGCGCCTCATGGTGTGTCCCGGGTAGTCCATGTCGAACAGCGCCTCGGGCAGCCTCACGACGCACTTTCCGGTCGCTTTGAGCGTCATGAGCGCGACCGGATCGTGCAGAAGCAACGACACGTGCTTGGTGAGCTCGAGCTCGCGCCGATCGTACTCCATGTAGGCCAGCTCCAGGCGCTTGAGGTCGAGGCTCAGGCGCTCGCCGGCGAGCAGGCCGCCGCGCAGGTTGTCCCACTGGCCGAACTGGATATAGGACGACGAGCTGACGCCGCGCTCGAAGCGGAAGGCCTTCTCGGCCCGCTTGGCCATGTCGTAGGCGAGCTGGAATGCCTGGGTGTAGACGGCGGCGACCTGTCCGGCCATCCAGTGGTAGAGCTGCTCGTTCGTGAACTTGTCGCGCAGGTAGGCGTGCTCCTCGCGGGCCTGCTCGATCTGGAGATCGTGGGCCGCGCGCTCCTTCTCGGCGATCGCGACGCGCAGCCCGGCGGCGGCGATCTGCTTGTCGAGCTGCACGAGCTCGTGGGCGGCGAGATCCTCCTGCAGCTTCCACTCGTCCCAGCGCCGCTCGTAGCTGCCCATCGTGGCGCTGACGGCGGCGGCCTCGCGCAGGAGCGTGACCGCAATGCTCGCCGCCTTGGTGCCGGCCTCCGACGACGCGCCCAGCTTGCTGCCGTCCACCGTGGTGGTGAGGGCCACGGGGCTGGAGATACCCGCGGCGCCAGCGGTCACCGTCGGCACCATGTGCGCGGCAGCCGCTCCGGCCATCGACGCCTCGGTGACGGCCTGGGTCACCGCGGCCGCACCGCTTATCGCCAGATGACCCGCCTCCCACACGTTCATGTACGACGCGTCCCGGTAGAACTGGTGGCGCCGGCTGACCCCCTCGCGCGACGCGCGCAGCGCGGCCAGCCCCTCGCGCGCCTCGTCCACCTGGCGCTCCTTGACCTGGCGCAGGGTGTCGAGCAGCTGCGCCTCGTGCCCGGCGCGCAGCACCGCGAGCGCCTCGGCGTCGCGCTTCTCGCGCGCAGCGAGCAGCGACGCACCGAGCGCCTTGACTTCGGCGCACAGCTCGCTGGCCTTCTGCAGCAACACCTGGAAGCGGTGGTGCGGCGCCGGCACCGCGACATCGTTGATCACGGTCGTGAGATCCACGCCCGCCGCGGCCGCCTGCACGAGCAGCGCCGGGTCGATCGGCGGCTCGTAGAGCGGCAGCTGCCGCACGACGCCCTCGATGTTCATGCAGTGGCGGATCTTGAACAGGCGATCGGCGACGATATCCCAGTAGCCGAGGAGCTTGTCGTTCGGCGGCACGCAGAAGTAGAGCGTCGTCGGAAGGATCAGCGCCTCTCGATCGCCGCCCTCGTCGTCGTCACTTCCGGCGACATCGGCCGGGTCGACGAAGGCCTCGATCTCGACGAGCGCGTTCGAGAAGCTATCGAGCAGCGGCTCGAGCTCGCGATAGGTCTTGGGGGCAACGGTCGCACGCGGCGGGATCGCGCGCGGGCGCGGGCCGAGGATGCCGGCCGCGAGCACATAGAGCTGGGTCGCCTCGTTGATCGACTCGATCGTGTCCCGGCGGAAGAGCTGATCGCCCCACCGGATCAGGTTGTCGATGTACTTCATCACGACCGTCTTCTGGTAGGCGACGATCCGCATCCGCGCGAGGAGGTGCGGGTTGAACGGCTCGCGCCGCCAGGCCGCGATCTGGTTCCGGAGCTGCTGCGAGAGAGGGTCGCGCGGATCGAGCTCGCCGAGCAGTGTGAGGATGGAGTACAGGTGGGTGTTCTCGTAAAACGGGCGGAATTTCCAGAACCGCGCCGGCACCGGATCCGTCGATCCGGTGGTCGGGTCGAAGATGGCGTGGAACCAGCGCTGCGCCTCCTCGAAGCGCTGGTTTTCGCTCAGGCGATCAGCGATGAGCAGCGGCGCGTGGAAGAACAGCTCCCAGTTGTACGCGGAGTAAGCGCCGCCCCAGGAAAAATCGATGTCCTCGATGGGGTACGGGTCGACGACCGCGTCGCCTGGGCTGTACACGTCTTCGAAGACCGAGCGGCTCTCGAGCTGCAGCGGCGGCGTGCGCCGCGACCAGTTGAGCAGGCCGTCGAGCACGCCATGGCGGCGCAGCTCGCTGATGAGCTCGCAGACATACGGGTGCTGGAACGTGGCGAAGCGCAGGTGGTGGCGCGGCATAGGCCGGAAGCTGTACATGGGCTCGGACGGCTCGTTCGCCCACTGCTCCACCTCGCGGCTCATGGCGAGGGTGACGCTCCTGAGGCCGGTCGGCGCCGTCGCGCGCATGTTAGGGAAGGCGAGATCGGCCTGCTGCAATGGCGGCAGGGGCTCGGGCTCGGGGGTGACGAAGAAGCTGCGGGTGCTGTCCTCGTAGAAGAAGGGATCGTTTGCGAGGAAGTCTTCCTCCGAGTGCGGCAGGACGAGCCGGAACGTGCCCGGGGTCTTGTAGAGCACCGTGAGCACTTCGCCGCCCTCGGCGAGTTCCTTGTCCGTCGCCGATTTGACCCTGCCGGCCGGCGCATACATCCGGCCGTCGTTCGTCCTCGAGGCCAACTCGCGCAGGGCCATCCGGTCCTGAATCGCCCGGCCGGGCCGCCGGCGGGGGATCAGGCGGTATTCGGAGGTGTAGTCGCTCAGCTGCCAGCTCCCACTGCAGCCCGAGAGCACGAACTCGCCGCGCACGAGGCTCGGGGACCAGGTGGGCGCGACATCGAGAATCGCGCTCAGTGAAACGAGGCATTGCACCACGAGCTCGCTGGGCTGGTGATTCCCGCCCGAGCGGGAGAAGGCCCGGAAGTGGATCGAGGCGTCGAAATCTGGCGGCGGCGTCGATTTGAACAGGCGGAGCGGCGGTGTGTCCACGACGCGCCGTGCCGACCACTTCCCATCCTCGTACTCGCTGAATGCGAGCCTTACACGGATGTCGGCGCTGGGGGGTTGACCGTTCTGGTTCGTACCCTGATTGTCCTGCGGGACCTCCTCGAGCATGGCCCAGAAGAGCAGCAGCCGGTGCTCATGGACGACCGGGATCAGGTGCTCGCTCTGGATGTCGAGCTCGATCTTCTCCCACGGCGTCCAGGTCGCGCCGCGCACCAGGCGGCGGTAGAAATGGACGTGCGGCGCGCCGCGGGTGCGGGCGAAGACGTGCAGCACCTCGGGGGCAGAGTCCATCGCCATGAACACGGCTTCCCGCTCAGCCACCAAGCCCATTACCTCCAGCCGCGCAACCTGGTCGAGCTTCTCCAGGTAGCCCCGGAACGCGCGCTCGGCGCTGCGCTCGTCGAGATCGCTCTGCAACATCTCGTTCTCGAGCGCCTTGAAGAACGGCGTCTTGTCGTCGCGCAGCTCGGGCTCGATCCAGTTCTCCGGGTACAGGAACACCTTGCGATTGGCCTCCCACACCCGGTAGCTCTTGAGCCACGTCCACTCCCGGGCCGCCTCATCGCCAAGGACGACATCGCGCTCCAGGCGCAGCAAGGCGCGCTGGACGAAGAGCTGCACCGAGCCAATCGCCTGCTTGATGCGCGAGGTGAGCTGGCACGGGCTCATCTCGACGTCGACGAGGAGCTCGGCGAAGAGCTCGTCCGAGCTCGCATATCCCCGCTTCCAGACGAGCGTGTCCACCAGGGCCCCGCGCTGACGCTCGCGCAGCACGTCCCGCAGCGGCCGGGCCAAGGCCGACCACGCCTCTTCGCTGTACTTGGCCTTGACCGCATTGCGAATGCTGGCCGCCGTCGCCCGCGCGCCGGCGGGTGTCTGATCGACGTCGGCCCAGGGCGTTGCCTGTGCGGCGGACATGCCGAGGCGCTTGAGCAGGGCGGTGGCGTCGGCGAGCCGTACCAGCTGCTGATCGAGCCCGAGCGCTGCGAAGGTGGCCGTGAACCACCCACCCGGCCCGGCGAGCGACGACAGGTCCTCGAGCGGCCAGCCTGTCCGCCCGGCGATCTGGGCGAGCAGTTCGATCGGCTGCCCCTGCGCATCGACGCCGGTGGGGTGCAGGCGGAAGAGCTCCGCGAGCGCAGCCTTGCCAGCCGGCAGCGCGTCGCGCACCCGCAGCAGGGCCGTGAGCCGCAGCCAGCCGTTGAACTGCGGCAGCTGCGGCGCGGCGGGCTCGACGGGCAGGGCGTTCAGGTCGAGCCACGCAGGGTCAATCACCCACGCCAGCTCGTCCGCGGTGAGCTTCAGCCGGCGGACCAGCGTGGCGATCTTCTCCAGGCGCACGAAGGTGCGGCGCCGGTGGGTCTCGGACGGGGTGGGGCCGCCATCGAGCCCTCCGAGGAAGTCGGCGATCGCCTTGCGGTTCGGATCGACCTCGGCAACGAGGGTCTCCGTGAGGAGCCGCGCCGTCGTCGCCGCGTCCAGACGGAGCTGCTCTCCGAGCCGCTGGCGCACGAAGACCTCCGCCGAGAGCGGTTCGCCAGTGTCTGCGGGCGTGTTCGCGTCCTCGGGCGCATCCATTGCGCTCCGGATCCGGGCGAGGCCGGCCGTGAGATCGGCGAGCACGGCATCGATGCGGGCCTGCTCAGGAACCAGGCCGCTCGCAAGCGGCGCCACATGACGCAGCACGTAGTCGAGGGGAGCCACGCCGAAGCCCGTCGCGCGCACCGCGAGCGCCGCCTCGACGAACCGCCGCGTCACGTCCGGATCGGTCGTCGTGAGGACATCGCTCCCCGACATGGCGCAGAGCGCGAGGAGATCCCGCAAGGGCAGCTTGAGCGCCCGCGAAAGCGAGGTCGCCCGGAACAGCTTCGACAGGTTCGCGAGGTTCAGCAGGCCGCCGCTCACGACCGGCGGAGCATGGATGGCCGCCTGGCTCACGGCGCTGTCCGTGAGGAGCGCGAGATCGGCCGCGCTGAGGCGGAGCGCGGCGAGCACGGCAGGCGCGTGATCGGCGATCGGTTCGTCCGAGTCCGCGAGCTCCGAGCCGCTGCTGTTCAGGCGGAACGCCGGATCGACCGGGTTGACCACGGTCTTGTTCAAAAAGAGCCGCTCGTAGAGCGAACGATCCTCGGGCAGAGGACCCGAGCGTGTCTGGATCGGCCCCCACAGAACGAGCATCTCGAGCACGGGCATGCGCAGCTCGGTTTGCAGAACGGCGGCGCCCGCCAGCCTGATCAGCGTCTCGTCGCTGGTGCCGCCGCCCAGCACCGAGAGCGCCTGGTCCAGCTCGGCAACGGACCAGCCGAGCGCGCGGCGCATCCGGGTGAAGCGGTTCATCCGGTGCAGCCCTTCGGGCTCCAGGGCCGAGACGCGCAGCTCCGATGTCTTGCACGTCAGCGGGGCCGCCCCGTCGGCCGTGCTGATCTCGAGCAGCCCATTCGGGTTGACGAAGCGCGTGTGAAGCAGGGCCGTGAGTTCATCGTAGGTGACCCCGAGGCGATGCATCAGCACGGCGACGTTCTGCAGCACCACGACCCAGCTGCCGCGGATCGGGTCCTCGCTCGCGCCAGTGGGATCGGGGATGGCATTCGCGCTTTCGGAAAGTCCCCAGTGCATCCACGGTTCAAAGGGCCCTGGAGCTCCGGCAGGTGGCGTCCCGGCGAGGAGCCTTCGGTCCTCCTCGGAGAGGCGGAGCCGCTCGAGCGCGATGTGGACGCCGTACTCGGCGGGATCGACGCCGTCCTCCCGGCGGAACACCTCCATCAGGTGAGCGCGGGGCACGCCCAGATGATCGAGGTAGAGGCGCGCCTCTTCCAGCCCCTGGTTGAAGGGGAGCCGCCACGGATAGCGCTGCGCGGCGAGAAGCTCGTACGCTTTGTCGTAGACGACCTGTTTCGACGGTGGGGGCGGCTGAGGCTGGGCGGCGAGCTCGGGAGCCGTGCCCGCCGTCGCGATGTGATCGGGGAAGCCGACCACGGGCGAGAGCGAGGTGTTCGCGACGGCGTACTCCAGGATCTCGTTCACGAGATCCACGTAGGGAACGGCCGTGTCCGCGTTCTCGCACGTGAGCTCCAGGCGGGCGATGTCCGGGCGCCGCTCGAGCAGCACGTCGCAGGCCGACTTGTGGGCGCTCGGGATCGTGGTGTCCTGCTGCTCGAAGAGGTTGTATCTCGTCTTCGATCCAGCGGCGGGCACACTGGCGGCCTGGCGCTCGAGGAACTGCAAGAGGTCCACGAGGTAGGCGGCCGGGCTGTAGACCGACCGGCAGTGTCCGCAGGCGCAGAAATCCAGCGAGCCGAAGAGCGTCGGCCAGTCGGGAAAGCCCAACGCGACCTCGCCCGTGAGCGGTTCAACCTGCGACAGCACGTACATCGTCGTAGCGTTGAACGAGGCATGATGGCGCGCCGCGAGCGCGTGGGAGCCACCGAGGACGCGATCCGCCGCCTGGTAGATCGCGGCCGCGCGATCCGACCCGATCTCGGTCGAGACGAGCCTGGAGAAGCGGGCGCGACCCATGCGGACGATGCTCTGCGCGGAGTCGAGCCCGTAGCTCATCAGCGTTTTGATCTCGGAGGCGGAGGATGTGAGCTTGTGCAGCCGCTCCATGCCCGCGAGCTGGGCCATCGTCACGGCAGGCTGCGCCGCGAAGGAGAGGGCGCTCGGGTTGCGGCTCAGGTGCTCCCGGAGCCGGCGATGCCCGAAGTCGAACTGCGCCTCATCGAGGAAACGGACTGCGTCGCCGAGCGCTGGAGCGGCTGTGCGGAGGCGGCCGGCGAGGGCGGCTCCGGGAAAGGCTTTTTCCAGGGTCCGGGTCAGGACCGCGGCATAGTTCTGCCGCTTTTCCTGGATTGTGGCGCCTGGAACGGTGGCGGGGACGCCCACGGGCGCCCCGTCGACCGTCTGGTCGAACAGGGTGAGCCAATCGGCCTCGTCGCGCCGCGCGAGATCACGCAGCGAACGCACCGTGCCGGACTGGAACTGCTCGTTCAGCTTCTTGATGAGCGGCACGTGGTGGCGAGTCACGGCCCCGAGCTGAAAGGTGCGCTGCGCGCCGGCGATGGCGTCCTGCGGCAAGCTCTTCGAATTGCGGAGCGTTCTCCAGAACGAGGGGATGTCCCCCTGGTGCTCCACATAGCGATCGAGCAGCAGGTTCCGCTCGCTCGATACCGGAATGGCGGTCGCGAGCATCTGATCCAGCGATCCTGCACCAGGCACACTTTCCTGGGACGCAACGCCTGCGACGAGGGGCTTGAACTGCGCCAGCACCGCATCGATATCGGCCGGAAGCATCCAAGGGATAACTCTCTCCTCGGTGGCCCACGTGAGGGCTTCGCGCAGCGTCGGGAGGCCACGGGAGAGCAGGGCCGGCCGCTCCGCCGGTAGGCCCCACCGCAGAAGCCCATAGAAGATCTTGGGGTCGATGCTGGTCCCTTCGGCCATCCTGGCCGCGGCGGCCGCCAGCTCGAGCATCCGGCGATCCACGCCGGCGCTGCAGGCGGCCAGCGCGAGGCGGTCCTCATCGAGATTTTTGAGCTCCAGGGCGCCGAGGGTGGGCGCGACGGCGGCCATGAGGCGCTCGTACTCTGAGATCGCGCCGGGGTAATTGCCCGCGACGACCATGTCGACAACGGCCGTGGCCGGCGCGTGGCAGACACGACGCGTGTACAGCGTGAGGAGCGTCGCGCCGTTCTGCTTGCAGGCGCTCACCTCGAGGTCCGCGTGTGTCTTCGAGGTGCGTCCGAGCTGGCTCCGGGAATAGGCGATCCGGTAGTACCCCGCGGCGTCCGTCGCGCTGTTCCCGAGGAACTTGGGCGCGGGCGGGTCGAGATTGCGATCGTAAGCGTGGACGATCATTCCTTCGAGCGGAGCGCCCCTCGAGTCGGTGACCCGGCCGCGCACGCTCCAGAGCGCCGGCGCCCCAGCACCCTTGGGTTTCGTGGGGTCCACCGGAATGCGCAGCGTCTGGTTGGGTCCGTTCTCGTGCCACATGATGGACTCTTCCGTGTCGATGAGCAGCTGGCTGCCCTGGTAGACACGAAAGAACGCCGATGCGGGGTGGGCGCCGAGGAGAGGGCGGAGCGCCGCCGCATCGAGCCCGATGGCGAACTCACCCAAAGAACCGGTCGTGACCGCGGCGACGACCTCGGTCGAGGCGGCCTTCAGCCAGACCTCGACCGTCACGCCCGGCAAGCCGGCTGCGCTGTCGCTGCCGGTGGGGCTGCGGCTGTCAACGACACGACCCACGACCGTGAGCTTCTGCTCGTTCTGTTCCATCATGGGATGATGACCTTCCGTAGAGGAATGCTGGGTTGATTAAAAGAACTCACCATCCGCAGGGCGGGGGAGTAAGCAATGCAGCGAGACTACACGGCGAGCGACAGCTCGCCATGCCGAAGAGCCATGTCATGATGACGTGAAGACGGCATCCTGATAAGCCCGCGATTCTGCTTGGAATTCCATCGCCACAGGCCGACCCCTGGGCTCGGCCGTGCCCGCTGCGGCGTGGTGGAATGCCTCCCGGAAGGCGGCCTCCACGGTCGTCTGGCTACCACGAGGGAATGGTCGAGAGCACGGCGGCTCTGCGCAGAAGGGGCGACCGCAATGGAGGAGCCATCACAGTCCCACGTGCAGGCTCCACCCATCCCGCCCGAACGGCGGCGCCACAACTTGGAACAACCCTGATGGATCCACGAACCCGCCCCACCCCACGAGATGCCTTCGTTGCTGGTATTTCTTAAGTAGAGCAGGCTTGCCTATTTGTCGCTCCGAGATCAAGGCACGATCTCGTTGCAGCAAGGTTTCGACGTCTGCCGTACTCGGACCCGTGGAGGATGCGCCGATCCTATCGCGAGCGTCCTCTCGAGTTCGCGCGCGGTGCTCAACGCAAGCAATATGCCAAAGGGCGTCGTATCCATCCTGGCTCGTGGACGCTGAATGCCTCTCGTTCGCACCGGCTTCAATCTTGCAACCCCACACGCAAGGGGTGAGGCGGCGTCGGTTCGGTCATGAGGGCGGCGGGGGACCGGGATGGGGAGCGCCTGGGAGCGCGTCGGACGCGGCAGCCTTCGTCGTGTGCCCGATCGAGCGGATCAGACCGACATGGACAGGACCGGCGCAGAGCAGGAGGCGCGCGGTGTGGCGCACGTCGAGGACACGGGGGTTTCGTGGCGGCCAGGCGGAGGCTGCGGGACGGCGGAGGCCAACGCCGCCACGCTGTGAGATGAGAGCGTGCCGACTCTCCGGCGGGCTTCTGGCGTCCCATACCCACCGCAAAGGGTCGGGTCCCCGCTCGGGGGACCGGGCGAGGCTCGCTTAGCCTTCACGCACACAGTGGGACAGCGCCATCCGTGCATCTGGCCATCAGGCCGGCCGAAGCCGGAGCTCGAAGTGTCACGTGCTGAACGGTGTCACTGGATGCGAGGATACCGGAGCCGGACTCTACATCGAGGCTCGCACGGTATCGGGTGTCCGCTAAGGTATTTAGGACTTCTGGGCAGTGGGTGTAACGAGAAGCTGGAGTGAGTGGCCTCCTCAAGGAGCAACAAGGAGCTAAAAGGAGAACGGCGGAAGCCTCTGCCCGTCCTCCTACGCCTTGCGCCTGGGATCAGGCAGCGGCGTGCAGCTCGTCCATCACGGCGGCTTGGCAGCTTTCCATATAGCCCGAGAACCACCGCGCCAGCTCCTCAACGAGCTGCGCACCGCCGATGTCACCCCGCACGAGCCGACACAGGATCTCGTGCTGCTCCGTCACGCCCTCGTGGCCGAGCGCGAGCAGCCGCTCCTCGAGACGGCTCGCCGTGCCCTCGGGGAATCCGCAGGCGATGTACAGCCGCCGGTAGAGACCGAACCGAGCGTACATTTTCACTACGGCTTCGGCCTGGATCTTGTTGATGTCGAGCACGAGCTGGGCGACGCGACGCAGAATGTTCATGGTCGTCCTCCTTCACGTTTCTTATCCCCGCGCGTGCTCCGAACTTGCGTTGGTACCTAATGTGAGGCTTGCGCTCACACGTTGGGCATCCCGCCGAGCGCGCCCGATCGCCACAGCCGCGAGAGCGTCATTCCCCTCTCCGTGCACCTGGCGAGCGCGTCGCTGTACCCGACCCGAGTCACCTCCGTCGCCCCGCTCTTGTTCCGGTCCACGATGAAGAGGCGCACCCGGTCATCCCCGAGTTCGAGCGCGTCGAGCACCTCCGGCCGCTGCGTGACCATGAGCACCTGCGGCCGTCCGGGCTCGTCCAGCAAGATATGCTGCACCCGTTCTGCAACCCGGAGCGCAAGACGCGGGCTCAGCGCGTGGTCAGCGTTCTCGAGGGCCAAGACGGACGGGCCTTCGGGGAGCAGTAGCAGCATGAGCGTGTACAGGATGAGGCGCGTGCCGTCGTCCGCGGCGCCGGTAGAGATCCATCGCGCATCGCGACGCAGATGACGGTCAGAGAAGCTGACGCCCTCGTCCGACACATCCTCGGCCCACTCCGCGAGCCTGCGCACCTCGTCGACGATCCGTCGCCAGACGATACGCTCGCATTGCAACTCGGGGGCGCACTCGAACAGCACGCCTTTCATCGACTCAGGGGAGGATCCGTGAGGGCTGTAGATGGCGAACAGATCCAGGGCACGGAGCAGCCTGCTGAGCGGCCCCTCACCACGCGCCGCGCACACCAACGGAGCGATCCCGCGATCGTGCTCCGGCCTGATTGTGACCAGATCCCCCGTCTTTCGATCCAGCACCAGGCGCCCCACGTTGTGCTCTCGGGCAGCAAGTTCCTCGCCGTTCTCCATCAGTCGCTCACGGGCGAAGCTCCATGACCACGACCAAGTCCTGGGTTCCTGGAGCCTGGCTTCGTAGAACGCGCCCTCAGCCCACGCCTCGTTGATCATTTTTGCCTGCCGACGCCCTGACGTCCTGAGGAGGGTGCGTTGCTGGGTCCGCGTCACCCGCACCCCGCGTGCGTTCAAGGCGTCCGGGTCCACCTGGCCCTGCGCAGCCGCGCCGAGCAGCGCGATACCCTCGAGCAGGTTGGTCTTCCCGGCGCCGTTCGGCCCGACGAACACGTTGAACTGCCCGAGCTCCAACGTGACATCCACGATCGTCTTGAAGCCCCGGATCCGGACTTTCTGGAGCATGATCTCTCCTCAGTTGCTGATGGGAAAGCGCGGCCCGCGCCGCGCGACGGGAGCGGCGGCCGTCGCGGGGAACTCCAGCGGGGTGCGGCCCACTCGGCTGGAGCCCGCTCGCGCCGGGCGATGACCGCGGGCGGAACTCGGGGCGGGGAGACAGCCCGCCCCCTAGCGCAGCGGGCTGTCCACCTGCTCTTGGTCGTCGCTGCCGAGGGCTCAGGTCCCCGCGGCTTCGACCCGCTGGCGCGCCTGGGGCTCGTGCCCGGCCGCCTCGACGCCGGCGCGCACTGCGGCGGCCAGCGTCCCGTTCGCGAGCAGCGCCTCACGAGCTCGATCGCGCCCGTGGCCGATGTGCTCGCCGCGGAAGGCGAGGTGCGCGCCGTTCTTCTGGATCACCCCGGTCGCGAGGCCGTGGTCGACGAGGTCGCCGGGGGCGTCGATCCCCTTGCCCCAGCGGATGTCGAACTCCGCCTCCTTGAAGGGCGGCGCCAGCTTGTTCTTGACGATCTTCGCCCGTGTGCGTGCCCCGACCGTGTCCTCGCCCGCCTTCACGGTCCCGATCCGGCGCACGTCGAGGCGCACGCTCGCGTAGAACTTGAGCGCATTGCCGCCCGTGGTCGTCTCGGGGCTGCCGAAGACGACGCCGATCTTGTGCCGGAGCTGGTTGATGAAGATCAGGGTGGTCTCGGTGCGGTGCGCGATGCCGGTGAGCTTGCGGAGGGCCTGGCTCATCAGCCGCGCCTGCAGCCCGAGGTGCTGGTCGCCCATGTCCCCCTCGATCTCGGCCCTCGGCGTGAGCGCGGCGACCGAGTCGATGACGATGATGTCCACCGCCGAGGAGCGGGTCAGCATCTCCGCGATCTCGAGCGCCTGCTCGCCGCTGTCCGGCTGGGACACGAGGAGCCGGTCGGTGTCGACGCCGATGGTCCGCGCGTAGGTGACGTCGAACGCGTGCTCGGCGTCGATGAACGCCGCGACACCACCCGTCCGCTGGGCCTCACGCATGGCGTGCAGCGTGAGGGTGGTCTTGCCGGACGACTCCGGGCCGTAGATCTCGACGACGCGGCCGCGCGGGTAGCCGCCGATGCCGAGGGCGGCGTCGAGCGCGAGCGAGCCAGTGCGGATGACGCGGATCTCGGGGATGCTGTCGCCACTTCCCAGGGCCATGAGGGCTCCCTTTCCGAATTGCTTCTCGATGGCACCGACCACGGACTGGACGGCGCGGGCCTTGCTGACGTGAGCGTTCATGGGGAAGGTCCTTTGCTGAAGAGGGGGTTGCCAAGACAGGAGAGCGCCTCGCAGCAGACAGGGCCTGCGCAGGCGGGTTGCCCTTGCGTGGGCGGTCGTCAGGGGAGGCCGCGCTCCGCAGCGTCGAGCAGGTTGTAGATGGTCTCCGTCGCCTTCTCGATGCGGCGGCGCGCCTCGTGTCGGGAGAGAACGCGCTCCTGGACGGGGCGCGTGGCATCTTCGGCCGCGCTGAGCCCCTGGTCCACTTGCTCCCGAAGCGCCGTGATCCGCTCGCGCATGTAGCTGGCGTCATCGAGTCGGATGGATCCGTTCGGTGGCGGTCGTTCGGTACGGCCGTCCCAGGTGTCGTCGTCCGCCGGGTACTGGCGAGTCTCTGTCACGGCGGATTGCCTCCAGAAGAGAGGGCACGGTGTGCGTCGTGACGGCGGGGCGGATGAAGCTTCTCGCCGTTCTCCAGCTGGGAGTGCACAGCGATTTCGTGCAGCACCTCACCGGGCGTGCGTCCCTTGTTGTGCGCGATGGCCTCGATGACCTTCTCCATCGGCTGCGAGCACAGCCGTGATCCTCGCACGATGTGAGGCTGGATGTTGATCGGCGGGGCGCGCGGATCCGGCCAACCGGGCGGTAACCAGACGTAGGGGATGTCCCTGGGACAGTCGCACTCTACCGAGAGCGCGGACTGGGAGCCGTTTGACTCCAAGTAGGCCTCGCTGTCGTGATGAGATATGCGCCGTGTGACTGGCTTGCCGGGGGACGTGACACTCATGCGGTGCTTGGGATCTCCGAGGTTCATCGGCCCCCCTTTCGCTTATGCATGCGCGCAAGCAGCTTGCGAGCCCGGCGGAGCCGGCTGACAGCGGTTCCGCGGTGCAGGTGCAGCACGCTCGCGATCTCGGTACCCTCATGACCCAGAGCCGCCAGGGCGAGCACCTCGCGCGCCCAGAGCGGCATCTGCCAGAGCGCGAGGAGCGCCTCCATCTCGGCGCGCGCCTGGAGTTGCGCCTCGAGATTCAGGCCCACGACCTGGCGCAGAAACCCGAGCGGTTCGTGGTGCAGAACCTCATAACGCACGTACGCGCTCTCGAGGTAGTGCGTCGCCTGCCGCCACGCGACGCCGCGGAGCCACCAACGGAGCACCTGCCGAGCGTTCGCGGCAGGGTCGGGACGATACCGGCCCGCCTCGATGGCCTTCCAGGCGCCCAGGACGACGGCCTGCGTGACGTCGGCGCTGTCGCGCGCGGGGACGCCGCAGGAGATGAGCGTGGCCACGATGAAGGCCCGCTCCGCCATGACGGCCGCGATGCTCGGTCGGGCCGGGGGATGTGGCGCGGCAGGTGGGCGGCGGGCCCCCTTGCGATCGCGGCTCACCCGCCCCTCTCGGAGGGGCGGTAGCGGTCAGCTGCTCCGGGCGCGCCCAAGCAGTTGTGTACCGTGGTGCCGGCCGCCTGGGCGGCGCGCCCGGCCGTGGCTGGCGACGAACGGCGCGGGTCGGCGGCGGTGTGCCGGATACCTCGGGCGCGAACGCCCATGACTCCAGACGGGCAGGAGCGGGAGCCGTACAGCCCCAGCAGGTTGCGGAGCGGAGCATGGAGCCGCCTCGGTGCGGCATCGGTCAGGAATGGCGGATGGGAACGAGGGCGCCGCCGGGAAGGCGCACGGCCCCCTTGGCCCGCGGACAGCGGGCGGATTACGATCAGCATGTCGGGACCTCGGACGATGAGGTTTCGGCCACGCAGCCCGGGCGATTGGCGTCGCCGCGGGCTGCACTACTTCAGACTGCGATGAGCGCGCTGCTGTGTCAGGGGAAGAGTTGGCAGCACGCGAGAGCTTGCAGGGGCGGTAGGAGTGCAGCTTCGGGACCAGCCCGAAGCTGCGTAGTCTTAATCCTCTTCCGGCAGCATGATGGTGATCACCGGCTCGGCGTTGTCGCCGGGACCGCAGACCGCCTTGAGCTCCACCAGCGAAGGCTTGGCTGAGTCGGTAACCACGTACAGCGAGAAGATGATCTCGTTCGCTTCCGGTGCACGCAGGGCCGCAGCGCGGAACATCCAGAGCACATCCCACAATCGGCCACGCTCGTCGTTGCGGGCGCGCAGTGCAGCCGGAGTCAGCACGACGTAGCGGTTCCAGACGGAGTGCGTCACGGCGACGGGAAGCTTGATCCCCATCTCCCGGGCCGTTGACGTCACGTCCCTCAGCGTGCCATCCGCGATGGCCTGGGCGCGCGTGTACGCCTCGATGACCTCGAACTCGAGCTCGTCGTTGTCCGGCATCTTGTTTTCCTCCGGTTGGGACTACGTGGCGCCGGCCAGGAGAGAAACGCTTTCGCCCTTCGCAAGCTCTGCGCCGCCGAGGCGCGCGTAGTGCGCGGCATTGGTCCGGAGCGGTGAGGTCTCGGCCACCTCGCACTCGATGGCCACCGTCCAGAGCCGCACCCCGAGCGCCAGGCCCTCGCGGAGGGCCGCTTCCTGAGCCGCCTGGTCCCCGTCCACGCCGTCGGTGACGAGGATGATGTCGGCGCCCTGGTGGCCCCGCTGGGCGAGCTGCCGGACCTGCTGCACGGCCATGCCGAGCGCGAGGCCGATCGCCGTTCCTCCGCCGAGGAAGTGGCGCACCATCCGCAGCACGGCCTCCGTGTCGCCGGGCTTGATGGCCTGCACCACGGTGGATGTCGCGTAGTGAACCACCGCGACCGGCCGCTTCTCGTCGAACGCGACGCGGCAGAGCGCGACGGTCGCGGCTTTCGCCCACTCGTTTCGCGCCGCGTGCATGCTCCCGGACTCGTCGAGCGCGATCACGAGCGGCCCCTTCGACTTCTTCGCCTCGCCTCGGACGGCGTACTGCGCGGCCCGCCGGGAGGCGATCCGCTCCAGGACGACCGTCTCCAGGACGGGCTCCATGAGCAGGACCTGCTCGGCTGGCAGCAGACGGGACACGTCGTTGCCCTGCTCGACCGAGTAGACCTCTGCGGGCACGCCGTGGACCCGGCTGGCTCGGGCCCCTCGCAGCGCCGCGTACATGCGTCCAGCGAGGCGAGCGATGCGCTCGACCTGGTGGAGGTCCCCGTGGGCAAGCTCGACGTCGCGGGCGTGGGTCCACGCCGCGCTGACGTCCCAGCCGAACCCCCCGGCAAGATGCTCGGTGCGCCGGGCCTGCGCATCGAAGGCTGCCCACCTCTCCCGGGCGATGCCGCGCAGCTCGAAGGGCGACGCCCTTGGGGGCAGGGCCGGGAGGCAGCCCCACAACCGTTCGAAGGCGTACGCCGCCGCCACGTCATCGGACGCGAGCAGCGCGGCGTGCTCCACCGGCGCGGTGTCCTGCGCCGCCTCGGCGAACGAGCCCGCGAGCGGCTCGCTCCCTCCCCCGACGATCGCGTTCCAGAGGTCCCCGGCCGCAGCGGCATCCTGGTCCGCTGCAACCGCCACGGCGCGGTGTGCGCGCCGAGCCTGGAGGAAGGTCCCCATCGCGACCTCCTACAGGGCGTAGCGCCTCGACAGATCGGCCTTGAGCGCGTCGTGGACCTTCTTCAGCTCGTCCAGCTTCGGCTGGATGCGCGCCTGCGCCCGGCGGGACACGCCCACCTTTAGCTGCTCCTGCACGCGCTTGGCCGCGTCGGTGATGTCGGCGGCGAGCTTGGGGAGCGTCTCCAGGTAGGCCGCCGCCTCCGTCGGCCGGTGGGCATAGGCGCGCAGGGCTTCGTCCACGACCGTGATCGCCTTCGCCACCGCGCTCCGGTCCACCGTCTCGAGCACGGCGACGACGCGAGCGCGGTCGTTCGGCTTCTGCCAGAGGCCGTACCGGAGCACGGCGAGGTGGTCCAGCTCGACCTCGGCGCAGTCGTCGAGCCAGGCAGCGGCACGGAGCACGCGGGTGAGCGCGATCCAGCGCCGGTCGGAGACGACGATCCCGTTGGCCTTGAGCTCGTTCCGGATCCGGAGGAGCTCCTGCACGATGCGCTCGGGCAGCGTCACCCGGTCGACGTCCGCCCGCGCCGCGTCCCATTCGGCGAGCTTGATCTGAGCCGAGGCCGTGTAGGCGGGCGGCGTCGCGACGAGCTGCATCCAGGTCGTATCGGCCTGCACGTACTCGACCAGATCGCGCAGCAGAAAGCGGTCGTACACCGCCGCCAAGTTCTCCTCCTCGGGCAGCTCGTTCGAGGCGCCGACGAGCATCCGCAGCGGGATGAGCCGGCCCTTGTAGAGCCGCTCGTTCATCGCTGACAGGAAGGCGTTGAGCACCGAGTCGGACCCCTTGAACACCTCATCGAGGAAGGCGCACTCGACGCCGGCGAGCCGGCCGTCGAGGTTGCGCTCCCAGAGATCGTTCTTCAGGGCGCTGAGCTTCACCGGGCCGAAGTACTCGTCCTCTGTCCCGAACTTGGTCACCAGTGTCTGGAACTTCCGCGCGTCCGGGAAGCACGACAGGAATCCGAAGAACAAGGCGCTCTTCGCCGTGCCCGGAGGTCCCACCAGCAGTGCGTGATTGCCCGAGAGGGCAGCGAGCAGGATGCACTCGACCGCGTTCTCGCGCTCCCGGAAAGTGGCAAGCAAGCTGTCGCGTACGGTCCGGAACCTGTGCCGCACAGAGGTCATATCAACCGAGTTGTTGGCCATTGACTTCATCATCACCTCATGTGTCTGCGCAGCGGGCATGCTGCGCCGGTGCCTCACCGCGGTGTCACTCACGGCGAGGGGTCTATTTTTGGCAACCCCGACCTTCTCAGTCGTTGACCACGGGGATCGTGAACGACACGCCATCACCGCCGTCGAGCTGGAGCTGGAAGCTGTGCTGGAGCTCTTTCACCCGTGCGGTGATCCGGTCGGCGACACCGGCCAGGACGCCGCGGTAGAGCTCGGCCTTGGCGGTGAGCTCCTTGCAGAGCTCAACCCGCCGCGCGAGCGCGTTCTGGCGCATGCCCTCGGACGCCGCCTTGTCGAGGTCGGCGATGAGCTCCGCGACGTCCGCCTCCAGCGCGCCCTGTGCTGCCGCCCTGGCGACCGCGACGTTGTCGGGCGCGTCGTGCATCTCGATCCGGATCGGCTTCACGCCGAGCTGCTCGAGCCCCGGCCGGAGCCGGACCCAGGCACCGCAGGTGGACGGCGGCAGCAGGTAGAACCCGCCTCGGTCCCGCAGCGGCACGCCAGAGAGCGCCTTGGCCGTTGCGACCATGGCGAAGGAGATGTCCCGCGTCTCGGCGTGCGCGACGAGGTGGTTTCCGTGGGCGGCCATGGCCTCGGCGTGCGCGAGCGCCTCGGCGATCGAGGGCGCGCCGTCGGGCGGCAGGCCCACGATGGTGCCCGTGTGCCGGTCGACCCGGCTGCGAGCGCCGCAGACGTACTCGTCGCCGGCCTCGCCCTCGCGGGTCTTCTGCACGTAGATGCCCACCGCGGCGCTCGTGTCGCCCTTGGGGCGGGCGAAGGGCCGGACGAGGATGCCGGACGGGCGCTTCACCTCGGCCGCGGCGCGCGAGAGCGCGGTGGCCGGATCCATGTCCGGGATGAGGTGGCCAAGCCCCTCAGTCGCGAAGACGCGGCGAGCTGCCTCGCGCGTCACATCGATGCGGTCGGTGTTCCAGGAGATGAGATCGCCGATGTGGCGACCTCCAGCGGCAGCGAGCCGCCGCTGGGCGCGCTCGAGCGTCGCCGGTGCGCTGTTCATGGTGTGGACTCCTTGTCATGGAGAGAGAGTGTGTGTGTGTGGTGGTGGAGAAGAAGCGGGCGCTGCGCGGATCGACCCGCACGCTGCCCAGAGCAGCGGTCCACCAGAAGACGATGGACCGCGGTGACTGCTAGGCCGAGAACGCAGCTTCGGTGAGAGCTTCGGCGAGCCATCCCGCGCTGCGAGGGGCAGCTGGCGCTGCATTCGCGGGGTTCGGGCGTGGAGCGTCTTGGATGCGACGTCCCGGTGAAGCAGACGCCGGAGCCGGCCGGTGCTTCTTCATGGCAGGCGCCGGGATGCTGACGTTGAGGACCTGGGCGGACTCGCTGGCTGGCACCACCTGCGAGTAGAGGCTCAGCCCGCCACGCCCCTGGCGCCATCGAAAGTGGAGTCCGGTCCGGTCCACCCAGTTCACCAGATCCGCGAACTGCCTCGGAAGAACCTCCGCGACCTCGACCAGCTTCTTGCGGGGCAGGTGTACCGCGAAGACACGGCTCACCAGGCTGATGTGCTGGATCGTCACATCGGCGAGCAGGTCGCCGAGGAGGACGCTCAACTCCAGCAGCGCCGCGCTTTCCCGCCAGACTGCCGTCATGCCAAGCCGCTGCGCTGCCGCCAGGACGGCATCGCGACGGGCAGCCTGATGACGCAGCGTGCGGGCTTCAGCTCGGTGCTGGAGGAGCGCGCGAACCCGGGGAGCCGCTGCTTCATCGAGCTGACCCGCCAGCGCCCGGAGTTCGCTGGCATCAACGCCGAGCAGCACCGCGAGCTCCTCGTCGTGCTCGGCGACGTAATCCCCGATGTTGTGCGACCCGGGCTGGAGCGCGCGAAGAACGCGATCGAGCCCTGCCAGGCCGCTACGCCGCCCGGCCATGGACGATCATGCCCTCGTCGGGGTTCGTGGGCTCCGGAAGATCCAGATCCGGCGAGGGGACCGGCAGTTGGTCGAGCCGCTTCTTCGCCTTCACCAGGTCGCGGGCGAACTCGTGATCGGGGCTGTTGCCCAGCGCGGCGCGGCGCAGCCGCCGGGCGACGGCGAACGGATTCATGCTGCGCGGCACGCGCAGGGAGGCGGTGCCGAGCGACAAGAACAGACGGCGCTCGGCCAGGGTCGAGGGGCGGAGCGTACGACCGTTGACGCGCATGAGATGTTCCTTTCTTCGAAAACCGAAAGGCGCCCGGAGCACGAGAGCTCGTGCCAGCGGGCGCCCTGAGGAATGTGACCTTGTAACGCGATGAATCGTCAGCGCCGCTGTGGACCGAGCACGGCATCGACGATGCAGTCGGTACAGTGTGTCGGCAGCCTTCTTACTGGATGATGCAGAGGTCGAGCATGGAGCTGAATCCTCCGTCGCGACCTCCAATGATGATGTGGTCGACCAGAGGAATGCTCACGAGGTCAGCAGCCCTCTTCATTGCCGTCGTGAGCACGATGTCCTCCGGGCTGGGCATCGGATCCCCGCCCGGGTGGTTGTGCACGAGGACGAACGCGCTGGCGCCGGCACGGATGACCGGCCGCAGCGCATCGGCGACGGTGAGCGCGGCGCTGTGCCTCCCGCCCCGTGCCAGCTCGAGCTCGGCCATGAACTCGTTGCGGCCGTTGAGCGCGATGCCGAGCATCACCTCGTAGACGAGCCCGCCCAGCCGGTCGGCGTAGATGCGGGCGATGTCCGCCGAGCACGAGAACTTGTGCTTCGGCAGCGCGGGATAGCCGCTGCGGACAAGCTGCTGCAACGCCAAGACGGCGCTGCGCTGGACACTCGTGAGCCCCAGCTGCTCCAGCTCGTGCTCGCTCAGGTCTCTCCAGCCGCCTGCCGCGCGGGCGAGCCGGTCCGCGATGCGCCGGCTGCGCAGCACGGTGCGGAGCAGTTCGTCCTCAGGCGCGGCAAGGGCGCCCCCGAGCTGCACGCCTGGGCGCTGAGCCCCGAGGCCAGCCTCATCGCGGCCAGCCGGCATGGCCGTCCCGCCAGTGGGGTTCGTCGTCCTCGTCGAACAGGGAGCGCTGGCCGTACGGCGAACCGTAGCGCGGCGTGCTGGGCGGCACGGACGGGCCCATGTGGATGCGCGGCGCCGCGCCTTGCCGTGCGGTGAGCATGAAGATCGGCCGGTTCCGGTCGACGATCACAACGCCGGTGAACGCTGAGCCGTCGGCGCTGAAGAGCTCGACACCGGGCGGCGGGGTTGCTGCCTCCCGGAGCCAGTCGAGCACGTTCGCAGTCGTTGGCACGCGCCGGGGCAGACCCTGCCGGAGCAGCTCCAGCAGGGCCTCGCCGATCAGCTCGCTCACCGTGACGGCCAGATCGCCTCCGACACGGCCGCGACCAAGAGGCCGGCGACGGCGGCGGCGGCGCCCCTCTTCACGGCCTCGTTCGTGAACACGCGGATGACGTAGGGGACGGGGGAGGGGGCGTTCTCGGTGGTCTCAGACATCGATTTCTCCTGAGCGACGTTGACGGCGCGGTTCCAGGTGGACGGAGATTGGAGCGCGCGACCCAAGCCGAGGGTCGCTGTGGACAGCGGTCGAGTGGGCGAGCAGCCCATGCAGGCCAGGATGATCTGGGTGGCCATCGTTACGACGGCGGCGGCGATGCGAAACGCATTCGTCCAGGGATTGGCGCTCTTTATGGAAATGGCACTTCCGGAAGGGAGTTCTCCTTCAATATTGTTATTCCATTGATTTGTTGATTTCTTCAGATGCTGAAGGGCATATTGGTCACGTTCCTGGATGCCCGCCCTGCGTCCACAACACGCAGAGAATCACAGGCATGTCTAGCTTGATTCCCAGCAGGCTACGAGCTTCGGCCCTGCGCAGCGCCCCGCCAGGCCACGCGATGCCTGCGAACGGCAGAGCTACGCACTCGCCTCACAGGGGCCTCTGGGGCAAGACCACGAATACGCGTCTGCTCGGTGAGCTCACCAGCCTTCACTTCCTCGACGAGCACAGGCACGCCATCGTCCTCGGCTCCGTCAGCGTGGAGAAGACCTCTTTCGCGAGCGCGCTCGGACACCTCGCGTGCAAGTACGGCTACGAGGTGCGCTTCCGACGCGCCGACGCGGGGCTGCCCCAGAGCAGGCTCGACAACTCGCGTAATGCCGACATGGCGGCGCGCACGACCGCCGACGGGTGGTCGTGCGCGCCGCGCCCAATCGCTTCTGGCTGCGCTCGAGCAGCATCCCCGCAGCCGTAGACGACCGCAGCCGGTCAGTTCGACCTGTCTACTGTTCGCTTCCGCAGCCATTCGCCCCTGACCCGTGACGCATGGTGCAGGTCGCACCATGCGTCCGCCGGCGAGCGCGGGCGCCAGACGTCTTTGGCTGGATGGGTGCGTCTCGGTGTCCTCGGGTGCCCTCGTGCGGTACTTCAACTGCGTACCCGTGCACGTCAGATGGGTCGCTGCTTGCCGAGCCAACGACGAACCGCGTCGAGAAGCGACGTGCTGCTTTTGCTGCGCGCGTATTCGGTCGCCTTGCCAGCACGCCGATGCTGCATGATGGCTCCCGTGGCCGCATGCGTTGCCGCCTTCGTGGCGATCACGAAGAGGTCTGCCGTCCTCGCCGCCTCTCGCATGGGCTCGGTGCCTCCGATCTCGCTGAACGTCTTCAGCTTGGCGTCGGGACAAGCGCGCACGAGCGCCTTGACGACCCGTTGAAGGGCGTCCGTCTCGAGCGAGTAGAAGGCGACGTACACTCCTGCGAGCGCAGCCCACTCGTTCGCCGTCTCTCCGGGCAGCGGAGCCTCTGGCGCCGCGGGGAGCAACTCGGCGACGCCGAGCTCAACACAGAGTTGGCGGACCAGATCGCGATCTACCTCGTCGACGCGCGCCCATCGACGAGCAGCGATACTCGCAAGACGAGTCGCCGCCGCAGTACGCTCGTTCTTAGAGGCGCACGGTGTCATGATGAGCATCTCGAGTGCGTCCGCGATGAGGCGCATCGTCCCCGGCGTGTCCGCGGTCTCGATGGCTCCTGTGACGACGTCGAGGGTAGCTGCGTAGGCGGACGATGTGGTCGCGAGTCTCGCCTGACCTAGCCTGACGAGCGCCGAGATGGAAGAGAGCGTCAGCGCGTCGTCTGTCGCAAGCACCTCGAAGAGCGAAGCGAATATCGGCGACAAGCGTGGATCCGGTGGATCCCGAAGAAAGGCCTCGAGTACGTACGGAAGTGCCTGGCGAAGCGCCTCGGCGGCCCAGTTCTCCAGCGTCCCTTCGACCACACCAACAACGGTCGCGATGGCTCCGGCGTCCCCAGCGACCGCTTCTGCGTCCCACTCGATTGCACCCTTTTCTGCACGCGACACGGCCCCTGGCCAGTCTACCTTTAACCGCAGACGCTCGAACCACCCGCACCAGGAGGATATCGGCTGTGGTGTGAGGATTGGTTCTCCGACGACGGCCTTGAGGTGTTCGACGTGGGTCTTGCACCACCCGTACGTAAGGAGTGCGTCTCGGTCCGCTTGCGAAAGGAGTTCCCAGGCGGAGAGCGCCTGGGTCGAAGCGCCATCGTCGTCGAGGAGGCGGGCGCACTGAAGGAGCACCTTGACTCGCTGCGGAGAGAGCGGCGCTCCGAGTGCAAGAGAGTAGGCACGGTCGAGATCCCCGTCGCCGAGGGCGCGCTGTGCACGCTCGATCACGGACACCGGTGGCGTGGCTACGGTCCCGGGCGAGGCTGCAACCACGACGTCGGCGTCATAATGGCCGGCTTTCCGCCGCACGAGCCTCGCTCGGAATGCGTCGGCGAACGCGGCGTGTCCGCTCTCCGCGATGCGGGCGAGTGGCCCCTCCGTGCTCGCAATATCACTTCGTCCGCGAAACTCGTCCGCGAGCATGAAGCAGACATCGACCTCAAGAGAACCGAGATTCTTTCGTGAAGAGAAAGCAACGCCGAAGCTGGGGAGCACCCGTTCGAAACACTTGAGCGCCTCGTCGACGTCCCCGACGCTGACGAACGGCGCCACTTCGCAATGATAGATGGCTTCGACGAGGAGTTGGCGCACCCGCCATGGGAGGGAGCGGAGTTCGAGCAAGCTCGGCAGCGCATCGTGCGCGAAGATGCCTGCCCAGTCGTGCTTTGCGGCGATTCGCCGGAGATCGAGAAACGCGAGGTTGACCTCGTCGAGGTGGCCCCCCATGCGCAGTGCCCGGATCTCCTCGGCGGCAATGGCGTCGTCCCCCACCTGCATCGCGAACTCAAGATCGCGCAGGATGCGTCCGACGGGTCGAACCTTGCCCGCACGTCGATACGGGCGCTCGAGCAGGCAGTTGGCCAGGGCTTCGAGCCGCTCGCGAGCTTCCTTGCGAAATCTAGCGTGGACCTCGACGCGGAACGCTCGCCCGCCGAACTCCTCGGAGAAGGCTCTCTCCGCTGCGTCCGCGGGCTGGAGGGGTCGGAGCGGTGCGCTCATCTCGGCATAGGTCCGCCCCAGGAACGCCCCGAGGAGGTCGGTTGCGAAGCGCGCATCGGACTCGTTGCGCCACCCGACGTACCAGTCCACGCGGTGGGGCGACTTTCGGACGCGCGGGAGGGCGGCGATCGGTGCGCGCATCTCGACCAGGTCGATGAAACGTTGAAGCGCCTTTCTCGCCGGGCTTCGCGGATCCGAGAGCGCTTGCCACTGAAGGTCCGGAACGTTGTCTCGACCAAAGAAGGTCTCCCACTCCATGACCGCCTACTTTCCGTACGCGCCCGAGAACTCGAGGCGGAGTTTCGCGACGAGTTCGGCATCCGTGATGAACTGCAAGAGCTCAGTGTGCGCATCCACCCCGGCATACGTGACATTCATCGAGCCCGTGATGGCCGCTCGGTCACCGAGAAGACCTTTCGTATGGAGGGTTGGGCTGTCGACGAGTGATAGCTGGTCGAGACAGTTGAGCGTCGTCGCGATCTCGGAGAGAGCGTGGCACACGCCGCCGTCGTCGCGCGGTGCCCGGAGGACGAGAATCAGCCGGGTTCCTGCGAGAAGAACCGCGCGAAACACATCCGTGAGCCGAATGATACGCTTGGAGGTATCGGGGAACAGAGCAGCGAACGCGCCGGTCGTGTTGTCGAACAGCTCGATGTTTCGCAGCCAGGGCGACACGATCCAGAGGCACTTGCTCGGACCAATAAGCTCAGCGGCGAAGAAGAACTGCAGCAGCTCTCGTGCCTCGTTCCGGGATCGCCCCCGCGACTTCTGCAGCACGCGAGCGTTCATTGAAGCGCCTCCGGCATCTCGACGGTCAGCGCCGCCCCTTCCGCGTGGCGCGCATAGCCGGAAATGCGTGCGAAGACGTGAAGTGCGCCCGTGTCGATCGGGTAGAGTGCGAGGTGTCGCACTGCGCCCGCGAGTCGATCTTTCTCATACGGCCCCGCGACGAGACGGGCGACGCCGTTCTTGTTCAGAGCTTCGGTCAGCTCGTCGAACCAGGACTCAGAAGCGACGCGAACCATCGGGGAAACGTCACTGGGAAGCGGGATGATCAGCCGATCGCAGAGCGGCGCCTGGCTGAAAGGGTTGCCGAGGTCGAAGGACTCGCGGCGGATGCTGCTCGGCCTCCGCCAGAGAAGCCCGAGAAGCGTCGCGTACGTCCAGTTCTGGAGCTTGCCTGCGTCGTTCGTGCTCGGCGCGGTCGAAAGCACCTCGTCGAGCCCTCCGTGTTGCGCGCGTACGAGTGCGAAAGTCCGGGTTTCCACGACGATGCCGGCACGCTCCTCGAGTTCGCGCCAGCGAGCCAGCGTCGCCGCCAAGTAGGCGTCGACCGCGGGCGAGCTTCCTGGACGCAGGACGCGCGCGAAGAGGATAGTCAATGTGGCATGCTCTGCGTAGAGCCCGAGCGAGGTCAGCGTCTCTCGCAACTTGTGGACAGCTTGGAGCGCGTCCGCGTGGTTCGCTGCCGCCCGGACCCGAGCCACCGCGGCGACGAGTTGCTCCGATGGATTCCGACCTGCGAGCGCGTCGATGATGTCCTCGACGGATGTGGCCACGCGCTCCGAGTCCGAAGGTTCGAGGCAGCCGTGCCAGAGACGGGCGAAGTGGCGCGGATCTTTCGCGTACTCTGCGTAAAACGCTTCGAGCGCGCCAGAGCCGCCGACCGCCGACTCCGTCACCCACACCGTATCTTCGTCGCCGGGGTGCACGCCTTCCCCTTCGACGACGAGATCGTCCTCGTCGACCTGCGGGCAGAGCGCTGTGATAGCATCGCGGAGGCTCGCTCCGAGCGTGGCCTTGAAGACGTTCTGCAACCACGGCAACCAGGCCTCGTCGATGTTGTGCCAGAGCGCCTCGCTGTGCGTGCGCAGGCTCCTGAAGACGACCGGGTTGGCAAGGAGTTCCTTCAATTCCTTCACGCGCCGCGGAACGAAGCCCTCCGATGTGTCATCGTCGTCGTCGCCGTCACTTGCGAGCGCCAGCGTCTGAGCGACGTCGTCCGGTGCGATTGCTCGACTCGCCGACTCGAGCGTCGCGTCCGCGTCGGCATCGAACGCAAGGAGAAGCGCCGCGAGAAACGCGTCGACGAGCGCGTCCCGCTGAAATCCGTTGGTCAGTCCGTTCAGCGACGTATCGCGCTGAATGAGCGTGCGAAAGCGCAGCGTGCGAAGCGAGCGTATGAGCGCGGGCGAGTTCTTCACGCAAGCAAGCAGATTGCGTGGTAGGGCGAACTTGATCGCGAGAGCGTCCACTTCCGACGCCCAGCCGAGCGCAACCTTCGCACCCTTCTCGTCCACAAGGTCGACCCGCCTCTCTGGATCTCGCCGTCCGTTCGTCCGATTGATGGCGACGTCGGAACCGATAACGAAACGCCGGATCTCCACCGGGCTGCCGAGGTGGTGGGTGTGGAAGGTCAGGCCGACGACGAGCGGCGCCAGGATCGTGCCCTGAGGCAGTTCGACCGAGTGCCCGGCGACCGGTGCGATCAGCTGGGATCTCCAGCAGGGGCGCGCATTCGACGTCGGCAGGATCGTCTCTGGTGGAACTGACACCTGAAGCGTGACTGGTCGATAGACGTCCACCTCCCTCGTCGCGCCTTCCTCGATGTATGAAAATCGCCCCACGGGGATGCGCTCTTCCTTCCCCGAGAACAAGTCGATCGAGAGCGTGTAATCTTCGCCGGGGTCGATCCAATGGCTCACGTTGCCTTTGAAATCGAAACGCTTCGAGACCCGGCCGGGGGCGAACTCGCGGAATGCCTCGACGAGGACCATGCCTTCCTCCTCGACCATCATCTCGTCATCCTCCTCACTGCGGCCGTCGTTCCAGCGGCGCTGGTCACCCCTTGGCACCAAGAGCCTCACCTCCGGAACGAGAAGCTTGGTGAAGAGGGATCTCTGAACGAACTCGGGCAGCGGAGGGCCCCACCGCTCCGCGGGCTCAATCGACGTCTCGAACGCGCGCTTCCACGACTCGGCGAGGCGCCGCCAGAGTGTCGGAACCGCTTCGAGCATCACGGAGCGGGGCGGCTCCCAGAGCAGCGCTTGAACCTCGTCCGCGGAAACCGCTAGCGCACCCTGCAAGAATTTCGCGAAGGCGTCTTGGGCCTCGCGGCTCTCGAGGAGGCGGTGCAGCTGCGCCTCGTAGAACTTCTGCCGGGCCCGTCGCTCGTCTCCCCGAGCTCCGCGTTCGCAAGGGCCGGCGAGATCGATCCACGGCTCGGGAGCGAAGCCTACCTTCTTGGCTTCGAATCCGAGGAAATCGAAGAGTGCGTAGGTCGCCTGCATGCGCAGGAGCGCCCGGTTGTTCGTCGGCAGATGTCGCGGCTTTAGCGTCGGCGAGAAGACGTGCTCATAGTCCTGGTAGGCGCTGCGGTCCTTGCCGAAGTCGGACAGGACGACGATGGTCCACGGCCGCATGCTGAGAGACGTACCGTCGGACCTCTGCGTGCGAAAACGCCCGGCACGCCCCTTCCTCTGCAAAAACGCGGCGGCGCTCTTCGGCGCCTTATGCTGAACGACGGCGCCCACGGAGGAATCGTCGTAGCCGACCTCAAGCGATGCGGTCGCGACGACGATGTCGGCATTGGGATCGACACCCTTGTCCTGAGCCGTCGTGCGACTGACGATGAGCGAGCTTGCCCTGGTCGGGGTCAGTTCCAGCCGGTGACCGATCGTCGCGGGGAGGTCCCATGCCTGCCCGTCGGCGTAGCGTGCGTCGTGGTCGGGCGCGTCGATGCGACGCAACCCCGCGAGCACCGTTCCCCGGACGCGAGGATTGTTGGAGTCGGCATAGCGCGCCTCGGCGTCGCGCGTGTTCTCGAGCAGCCGATTGATGCCGTCCAGGCGATCGGTGAAGGCGAACACGCGACGCCCCGCGAGAGAGAGCGGCTCCTCGCGGGGTGCAAGAACACGGCGTATCAACATGAGCGTCTGGATCGTCGTCGACAGTAAGCTGGTCCCCCAGTTCGCGTCTCCGCGGAGCGCGACCTGATAATCGGCGCCTTCGGCCTCAAGCTCCGAGGCGAGCGGCTCGACCTCCGCCACGGATCCGGGTCGGAGGCCGGTGAGGTCCGCGAAAAAGCGCGCCGCGTCTTCGAGCGTTGCCGACAGGCCCACGATGTGCGGCTTCGCCTTGGACAGGAACCGCCAGCGGCGGAGAAGGAGGGCCACGTGTGCGCCGCTCGATCCTTCGCACGTGTGGACCTCGTCGAGGAGCATGAGCCGCGGCCGGCGCGAGTCGGGCTGGCCGATGCCGAACAGCTTGGCGAACTCGCCCGCCGACATGTTCCGGTTGAGCATCTCCGTGGAGACCAGGAGAACGTCCGGAGGACTCTTCCGAAGCGACGCCCGGGTGAGGCGAATGATCTCCGGCCCCAGCGTCACCTTGCAGTTCGGCGCGGAGCACCGCAATTGCTCGATCGGATCCTGGCGGCGCCGGTCCTCGTCGGCCCAGAACAGCATCGCCCCGCACTCCGGGCACCTCAGGAACGGACAGACGCGGCCCCGCCTGCCTCCGAACGTGTGCTCGGTCCAGCCCCACTTGGGCACGGCCACGTGGTCGGCATCGTTCTTCACGTCGCCGAAGAACGCCCCGAAGGTTAGGCCACGCCGCCCGTGCGTACGGAGGGCCGGCGCGATCCGCCGCGCGTTCGCGATCGCCTCCCGAAACTGGTCTTTGAGGAGCTCGTTGCGCGGGTAGATGGCGACGCACTTCGTCCACGCGGCGCCATCGAGCAGCGGCGCGAGCGCGATGAAGGCGGGCAGGTAGAATGCGAGCGTCTTGCCGCTGCCCGTGCCCGAGCACACCACCGTACCTGCGTCGGCGGGCTGGGCGAGGATCCGAGCGGTGGCGCGTACCTGGAAACCGGAGAGCTTTCGTTCACGGCGGGATCCGGCGCCCATGAAAGCGTGCAGGATTGCGCGCTCGAGCGACGAACTCTGCAGACGGAGCGTCGACTCGGCTTCAGTGACCGTGACGTTGCGGCGAGGAAAGGTCCGTGGGGGCGCGAGGAACCGAAAGTCCGCGACGAGCGGCGGAGCCGAGCGCCACAAGCGGCAAACGTCTTCCGTTCTGGTGCTCGGGTAGACGCGAATCTGGCGGAGCTTCGCGAGCAGGCGGATGGTCTCCGCGGAACGTGTTCGATAGCGACGCTCGTTCGGAACTCTGAAGAGCCACTTGAAGTGGAGAAGCTCTTTAATAATTTCTCCGGAGGCGTTACGAGGTGCGCCGTCCGCGAGGACGGCGCGCGCGTGGTCTTCGAGTTCGCGCACGTCGAAGGCTGCGTCCGTGTAGCCCCAGCACAGGAGCTTCTGCTCTTCGCGCTCGAGGCGATCGAGGAGTGCCACCGCGGTTGCTGACGGGTACGATTCCTGGCTCATGGTAGGACTTCACCTCAAGGTCAGGCGCAAGCGGCCGAGGAGCTTGCGGGTCTCAAGCTCCGCACGCAGCGGGTCCGTCAAGGCTTCGAGAGGAGCTCCATCCTTTCTCGCGAGGGCGAGGAACCTCCGGAGATCCTCAGAGGAGCCGGTTTCCCGCAGGCGAACGACGTTCTCGCAGAAGTCACGCGCCTTTTGTAAGACCGCGCCGAGATCGGCTCCCGAGAGGGTCTCCCAGCGCTTTTCTTGAAGCGACCGAAGGATCCCGAGCAGATCCTGCGCCTGGCGTTCTGTCGAGGGATCGTGCAGGTAGGTGTGAAGGTCCTCCAACAAGTTGTCCTCCAAGGCGTCCTGCCTCGCCCGCTTGATGTCCTGTGCGATGGCCTCCTCTGCCTTCTTCACGAACTTGCCCAGAGCGACCACGAATTTGTCCCACTCCTCCTGGCGCGTCGACTCGACTGAGATGGGCGCTCCGCCTTTCTGTTCGTACGCGTCGAACGCGACGACGGGCGGGGCCGGCCACGGGGATCGCTGGCGCCCTGCCCGATCGAGCGCCTCGGCACGCGCCCACGCCGTTTCGAGTTGCTGGAGGTGCTTTTCGAGGTTCTTGGTCCGCGCACGAATGTGCTTTGCTACCTCTTCGCGCAGATCGTGCTCGCGCCGCTGCTTGGCGCGCGTCGTCAAGGACTGCGTCCGTTCGAGCAGTGTCATGGCGCCTCCTCGTTCGCGCCCATCCCGGCAAGCGCACCCAGGCGCGTTCGCGCCTCGGCGACTTGTGTGTCGTGCGCAGTCAAGGCTTCATTCAGCGGTTCGATCTTCGTGGATGGAGGGAGGTGCCGTTCGTTCTCTTGGAGGAACGCGTCGATTTTGGCGAGAATGCGATCGGTGTTGGCCAAGCGAGCGATGTCCGGCTCGTTGCGCCCGAGCGACACGAGGCGCTGCCAGAGCGACGTCTCCTTCGCCACCAGGCGGTCGGTCGACTCGAGCGGTTCGACGACGGCCGCCTTCTTAAGTTGGGTCACGACCGCCTTCATCTCGTTCGCGCGTTCCTCGGTCAGGAAGCCGAGTTCTTTCAATTCTCTGAGGAGAGCGCCGAGCGCCGTGACCAGCGCGTCCTTGTCGAGGTCATCGCCGAGGTGCGCGCGCACCCGGGCAGCGAGCGCTCTGCGAGCGTCGAGTTCGTCGCTCGACTCGGTGCTGATATTACGGAGGAGGTTGGCCGCCGTCGTGACCGTCGTCACGTCCGCGTCACTGGCAGCCTCCGTCGGGAACGACGGGACTGTCGGTAGCGCCGCGGGCTCGCTCTTCGGGGCAGGCACCAACGGGAGGAGGCGCGCCACGTCGATGCCGTGGACCGTGTCGCCATCTCCTTGAAAGGCGCCGACCTCCCGCTCGAGGAGCCCTCGGAGTGCCGTGCGAACGGCTCGCAGCGGTTTCGAGACCTTCTCGGCCCAGGCACTGTCGTGCAGAGGAGCCTCGGGCGGATCGGCAAACAGCGCATCGATGAAATCGTCCGGCACCGACGATCCGCTGTTGGGGACGCCGAGAATCGCTCCGGTCAGCGCAAGCGCGTTCACGAGGAAGGGAAGCACATCCCAGCGGCGAAGATGCCAGACGTCGAGAAGATGCTTTTCCACCACCGGACGGTGACGTTCCACGAAGGCGAGGTGCGCGGCGAGCGGCCTCTCGATACCTTCGACGTCGCATGTCTTGAGGGAGGACGATCCACGGGTGGCCGCCAGTTCTCTGACGAGCGCTTCGTTGGCGAGCTTGTCGCTACGCTCCTCGTCGCCCACGAGACGGAGCGGCACGTGGGCGTCGTCCGCGAGGCGAAGGCCGGAGACGTCGATCCACTCCTGCCACTTATGCCAGCGTGCTGCGAAGGCCGACCTGCTGAATCGCGGGCGCCATGCCCACCCGAGCGCGGGGCGGAGGCTGGTATCGATCGCGTTGCGAATGTTCCTCCGTTCAGCAGGTGCCGCAATGTCGGTTCCAGTTCGCCAGGATTCGAAGATCGCTCGTTCGTTCGCGAACAGTTCGGCGCGCGGACGTTGCGGGTGGCGGGCTTCCGTCTCCTTCTTTTCGTTGTCGTTCTTGGCGGAGCCCCCGTCCTGCGCCCCGCCCTTGCCGCCAACTCCTCTCACCTCGCGGGGGGTGTGCGCGCTGTCTGAATCCCTTGGCTCCGGAAGCCCAAAGGCGCGCGCCGCTCCCGCGTTCGAGCCCCAGTAGAGAAGGAATTTCTCGAGGCGTCGGCGCGTGGCGCCGTCCGTCTGGATGTTTCTCATCCACCGGGCCTGTTCGTCCGTCAATTGTGCCTGTTTGCTCGGTTGGAAGGCCTCGGACGGAAACACGCCCTGCTCGAAAGCTTCGCGATGGGTGAGGATTCGCGGCATCACGTCGCGGATGACGTCGCGCGGCACGAATAGAAGGGACTTTCCGGCGTAGGTATCGCGTACCAGTTGCTCGACGACACTGCGCGTGAACGGAAAGAGCGGGACATCTCCCGATCTGCCAAAGGCGCTGAGAAGCGCCGACTCATTTTCACCGAACTCCGGTGGGGCCGGCAGCCACCGCTCGGCATCCTGCGCCTCTCGCAGAGCCCTTTCCAGCGCCGCCACGCCAAAGCGAGCGGCGTGCAGGTACGCGCCGACCAGACGAATGCTCTGCTCGACGACGTCGTTTTCATGCAGCTGGTTGGGCACATAATAAACGTGCTGCGCCCGCGACAAGACCGTCCGCTCTTCGACGAAGCTATCGGTGAAGGCGAGCACTGTTCGCAAGGTGCAGTAGGTCCTGACACCACCGGGCGATCCCGTCTGGATCGAGGCTTGGAGCACCTCCTTCTGGAGGCCGGATAGATCCGCGAAGTCTTCGACGAGGAGGATGAGTTCCTTCTTTTGGAGAAGGAGCTCATGGCGGATGGCCTTGAACACCTCCTGGACGACACCCAGGTTCAAATTGAGTAGGATGCGCTTGGCTTCGTCGAGTGCATCATTGAGCACGCGGACGGCGTCGCTGCGGCGGTCCGGGTCGTCGAGGTGGTTGAGAAGCCGGCGCGCCCGCGCATCGAGATCGTCGGGGAGGTCGTCGAACACCAGATCGGCGTCGACGAACTCCTGCTCGGTTCGCGGGGTGAACGGACCGGCCTTGGCGTGAAGATGCTCGACCAGCCGCCGCATCGGCCGCCCCTTTTCCACGAAGAGCGGCCGCAGCGGATTGTAGACGAGGAGGTGAGGCAATTGCCTGGGATCCCCCCACTGCCTCTGAAGCATCTCCAGCGGCGTGAGGGCGCGCCCCTCCTGCTGCTTGCGGGCGGCCTCGCGCCATCGCGTCTCGCAGACGAACGCCAACTGCTGGCAGAGACGCGAGGCGGCGTCCGTCGGCTCCACGGGTTCCTGGGCGCGACTCAGTTGCTGGCGCAGTGCCGCGTGTTGCTCTCCCGCGAGCTCGGGCCGGTCGCAGAGTTGCTTCACGATGTCACGCAGGCGCGACCCCTTACTGACGGGCAGCACGACGCGCGACGGGTATTCCTGCCGGCGATCGTGGCGTTCGAGCTGAATCTCCAGCCACCGCACGACATGCGACTTGCCCGTGCCGGACTTGCCCTCGATGAGCACCACCTGGCACCCGTCGCCGACCGGCTCCAGGAGTTGCTCGAAGATGGCCCGCTCGTCGACGAGCTGCACGTGCTCGGTTTCGATCGGCTCGTCGTAGTGGCGCCGGCGGATGTGCATGCGCTGGTGCACCGCCAGCGCGACCGCGGGGCTGTGGGCATCAGCGTCGCTGAGCAACACTTCGTTGAGCCGCTCTAGGGGCGGCCACCACCAGGAGAGTGCGTTCATGTCCGTGCTCCCTCGGCGTGCCTGTCGATGCGGCGCGAAAGGCGCGGGGTGCTGCGACGGACGTGGCTGGCCGTCGCGACAACGGTGCGACCGCGCCCGAGGAGGGAAAGGCTGGTCGCGACGTCGCCGGGCCGATCCCGGAGCTCAATTTCTCCCTCGTGATCAAGCTGAAGCAGCGCGAGCGCGAGGGTCGGCGAGACTTGATGGGCCTCGAAGGCGTGATTCTTTGCGCGCAGCACGCTGTCGAGCCTCACGCGGTACGGCCCACCGTCGAGGACGGGAATGGCGTTCGCCAGGTCTTCCAAGAAGATTGTCAAAGGAACCATATTGCCGGCAGACAGGGCGACCCGCGGTTTCTCGCCAGACAGGGCCTCGCGGATCGCGCGCGCCGGGCTCATCACCAGACCGAAACGGGTCATCACCCCGAGTCCGACGAAGTAGGCCCATTCTTCGAAGGAGGGCCACCGACCGTCGCCTCTGAAAAGATCGATCCCTTGCGCGCTCGCTTGCTCCAGGGCCCGCCCTTGGTTCCAGGACGCCAGCTGATAAGGGTCCTGGGCGAGGGCCCATGTTGCCACGCGGACGAAATCGCTTGCGCGCGAGTTGCCTTCACTCGCGTCGGTGTCGAGCAGCGCTGGGCTGTTCTCTGGTCTCATGAGCAGATCCAGCACCGCAGTGCGGAGCGCTTCGGTGTCATTCTCGTCGATGGTGTCGAACGGAGGCGCGAGTAGAACGCGCTCGTCGTCGCCCTCGATCATGCCAAGCGCTCTCCAGGTTGCAAAAGTCGCAGGGATGCGCGAGTCGTCGGCTTTAACCCTCGGCCGGCACAGCGCCTCGAGCCGGGCGCGTGGCAGCTGACCGAAGACGCGTGCGGTGCGCCAGAGCACCACCATCGACGGGACGTGGCCGTTGTTCGGACGGTTGAGCAGAGTCATCGCGGTCGGATCCTCACGAGAAAAGTGGGCAGGTCCAGGTGCGTGCGCGCATTGAAGGGTCGATGGGGGACGTGCGGATCGGGCAGGCCCGCGGGCACGAGCACGACGTGACGCGGTCGCACGATCCCGAGCGTTCGCGCGAGCTCCGCGGAGTCGGGCGCGTGCAGGAGGGTCAGGCGCGGCACCTGCCACGGCCGGAGCGCGGGATCGTCGTCGCAGTCGGCTGGGAAGACGTAGTGTCCCGGAGCCCGGGCGCAGAGGCTCGCCCAGTCCAGCGTGCCGAAGCCCTCGTCGTGCCATGCGAACTCGACGAAGCCCAGCGTCGCGAGCCGTTCGGCGAGCCCTTTCAGGTCTTCGCCGAACGACCAGTCCAAGCTCGGCTCGTACCGGACGAGCAGCGGCCCGTGATAGTCGCGTGGCAGTTCCCGGAAAATTCCCAGGACGATGTCGTCGACGTCCCGCGCCGGCGCGTCGGCTGGGCGCACGAGGTCAGGAAACCCACGGTCGTGACGCACGCGTCCCTCGCGGCGCGACGTCGGACAGTCGCCCGCCGTCTTTGGTACGGTCACCTTCGCCGCAGGGATCGCGTACGTCTCACGCAGCAGTTCGTGCACGCTTCGGCTGCCGTCGATTAGTGCGTGCAGCCGCGCGACGTCCTGCTCGTCAGCCGCGATGCGCTGAGCGCGCGCGCGAGCGAAACGCTCGCAGAAGCGATCCTTGTCGAGGTGATCCGTATGGATAATGGCCACGTACGCGTACGCTGTTTGCGTGGTCGCAGCGGCCGCTGCGCCGGGCTCATCGTCGCTTCCAGGGTCGCCCCCAATGCCGGAAGGCGTTGGACGAGGCATGGCGTGGGAGAAGCGCAACATCCCCGCGTGAACCATCATCGTGAGTGTGCGGAAGTTCCAGTCCTCATCCCGGAGCGTGGCGATATCATTGCCCTCCGTGAGGGTATTGAGCGGCACGCTGATCGTGTGGCGTTCCTCCGACGTCACGTCGTCGAACTCCGCCGGTCGTGGCGCCTTTCGCATCGCGTTCCAGCGACGCCACGCCTTCTTGGGGCGGAGAAACCTTCTCTTCGCCATCTTTTCTCCGGTCCTCTCGTCGGCCTCGTCGGCGATCAGCAGCGCGACGCTCGCGCGCCCGTCGCGTCCGGCGCGCCCGACTTCCTGGTACCAGCGATCGATGCTCTCGGGCATGCACGCGTGGACGACGGAGCGAACCTCGGATTGATCGACACCGAGGCCGAATGCAGAAGTCGCCACGATGACATCGATCTCGCCCGCTCCCCACGCCCGCAGGATCTCCTCGCCCTGCGCGTCGGCCATGTCACCGCCCCGCACGCAGCGAACGCGGCAAAATCCGAGTTCGCTGACCATACGCGCGTGCCACTCTTCAGCGTCCCTTCGGAGGGTCGTGTAGACGATGAGGGGACGCGGTAGATGATAGAGCGCCTCTTCGATCCTTCGGCGCTTCTTGGAGTCGTCAGCACACGTCGAGAGCAGGTATCCGGGCTCCGTCCGCAGCGCGGCCTCGGCCACCACCAAGAGAGGCCCGAAGACGTTCGTGAGGATGCGAAAGCCCTCTTCCGTGAGCGTCGCGGTGAGAAGCACGGTGCGGAAAGAGTGCCCTTCGGGGCAGCGGGCACCGAGGGCGTCGCGAAACCCCGAGATCGCCTGGAAGTGTGGTCGGAACTCTGCCCACTGCGCCACGATGTGCGCCTCGTCGATGGCGAAAAGGGAGACGAGACCTTTCTCGGCAGCTGCGATAATCGAGCGCTGGAGCGTTCCCAAGAGCGACTCCGGAGATGCGAAGAGGATAGGAAGCTCGCCATTGACCACGGCGCGGCGTAAAGCGATACGCTCGTCGCGTGAGAGGCCGCTATGAAAGGCGAGGGGGATGCTCGCCGGGAGGTCCTGTCCCCGTCGTTGCGCGAGTTCGCGATATCGCCTCTCCTGGTCGCGGGCGAGCGCGATGGTCGGTACGACCACGACAACCATCCCAGCGCCGGTCGCATGATTGTGGAGCGCCGCGAACTGAAAAACCGCGGATTTGCCCGCGCCCGTCGGCAGCACGACGACAACGTTCGATCCCGGGGGGGTGAGATAGACGCTGCGAATAGCGTCGCGCTGACCAGCGGACGTCGCGTGCGCGAAGCCCAGGCGATGCGCGACGAGAGGATCAACCCGGAGAGAGGAGCGCGTCTGCCGACTAACCGCCGCGACCGCGTCCTCGACGACGCGCCAGTCGCACTCGGGAAGCCACTCGGGCCTCCACGCTTGGCATTGCAGGCGGAGCAGATCCGGGGGGACGGTGTCCGCCGTGACACCTGCTCGCGCCCACTGCTCACGAGACGGCCAGGGACGCGTCGCCGGGACGCGCACGACGGCGCTCGTGCGGCTGCCTCGCTGGTGCGCAAGCGCCCAATGCTCCAGAGCCTGCCGCACGAGTACGGCGAGATCCGCCCACGCTTCACCCTTGCTCGTGAGCACTTGCTCGCGAGCGGCGGCGATCCGGCGGTAGAGGCTGCTCGCGTCCTCGAACTCGCCCGTGTCGAGGAGTATCTGGAGGCGTTCCGGCGTCATCCGAGGGGCGTTGGCGCGAGGACGACGACCCCCGCGTTGTCGATGTGCAAGTCCGGCTTTCGCACACCGAGCCTTAGGGCTTCGCCGAGTTCCCGTTCGAGGCAAATTGCGGCTTCGATTGCCTGCTTCTGCCGTGCGGGAGCGTGAGCCGCCCGGGAACGCAGGATGCGGACGGCTTCCTCTTCCGCACGAACGATTCTCTCCTCCGCTGCTTTGCACCGACGCTGGAGGTCGGCCTCGGCGCGCACCGACGCCTCGAACGCCTTGCGCAAGGTCGCGATCCGCGCGCCCCAGTCCGCGACTGGCAATTGCGGGTTCGCGAGCGTCCAACGCTTGCGATTCAAGTTCTGGTCCCCAGTGAAGCGCGACGTCTCGGCGTCGTAGGGCCGCTCGAGCAGTGCCGTCAGCGCCGCATCGCGGACCAGGCCCCCGTCTAGATCGTACCACGCCCTTCGGTGCTCGACCGAAAGCATCTCGTCCGCGCGCCGGCGCAGGGACGCAAGTGTCTTCCACGTGCGCGCCAAGGGCGTGAGCCCTGCAAGGCTCGCCTCGACGGAAAAGTCGAAACAGACGTAGACCTCGGGCGCGGGGACGCCCGGATGGAATCGCCAAACTCCCCAGCACCTACTCCGGTCATCGACTTTCATGCGGGTGAAGATTGCGTCGAAGAACGGGTGCCCGATGGCGAGCAGCGACGCTCCGTCCCTGTCGTCGTCGGGATCGAACACGAACGGACCGAATCCGAGGCGCGCCGAGTCGGGAGTCCGTCTCGACGCCGTCGTGTCAACCCACCGCCGGAGAGGTCCGTCCAGAGCCGGAATGGGCATGAGAGTACTTTCTCCCCGCTCCCTTCGCACGTGGGTGTAGAAGGTCCCTCTTTCAGGCACGTTCTCGATCTCGAATTGAAGTCGATCGAGCCAGCCCTCGATGGCGGCGCGGGTATCGGCGGACACTGAAGCCCGCACCTTTGAGACGGTCTCGCCGAACGCCTGAAGGTCGTCGTCGGGGCAATCGGTGGCGTCCAGCGTCTCCTGCCGTCGGAGTTGCTTGAGCGACGCCTCGAGTCCCGTCTTCGGATCGGCAAACCGTGCGGTGATGGCCTCGAACGCTTCTTCCGGACCTGCCTCAAGCAACTCGTGGCGCAGCACCTCCATGGCCTCGGCCAGCACGTACTGAAGGCGGGCCACGGACCGCTCGAAGATGCCGACCTGGCCGTCGAGCAGACGTGCCCACCCGCTCTCGTAGGGACCGATGGGCGTCGCCGCGAGAAATTTGAGCTCCTTCATCCCTTCGAGTCGATCGAAGCGTCCGATTCGCTGCTCGATGCGGCCGATGTCGAACGGGAGATCGTAAAGGACGATGGTAGCTGGCTTCTTCTGGAGATTGAGCCCCTCTTCGGCATCCCGATCGCACACGAGGATGGCGTTCGCTCGCTGTTCGCACAAGGAGAGCGATCCCGGCTGGCCTGATACGAAACGCAGGATGCGTTGCCGAAGGTCGGTCTGGCCTCGCAACTGCTCAACGATGGCGTCGGCCACTTCGGGCGCATCGACGAAGATCACGGCGCGACGCTTGGCGAGCGGTCCGCGGAGTTGCGCGACGAGTGCCGTCGTGCGGACGTCGGCTTCGTCGGTACGCCCGAGCTCGCGGGCGATTTGCCGGAGCCATGACGCTTCGCCGTGGAAGTGTTCCGCGGTCCTTTTCTCAGCAATTGCCGCCGCGCGCCGCTCGAACGCGCGCACCAGCTGCGCTGGATGCGAGAGCGCTTGCATGAGGAGGTCGCTGAACACGACGGGAGCAGGCCCCGTCGGGTAGAAAGACTCTTCGAGAACGCGCTTTCGCCAGGCGTCGAGGGCCTCGAAGGTGCGGGCACGCGCGGAATCCTTTGCGGGGCCGAAGTAGGCGATCCCGCAGCGCTTCGGAAGCAAACGGGCGATGGACTTGGACTCGCGATGCGTGCGAACAATGCGCCGGTGCAGACGATACCGCTCAAGCAGATACGAGCGCAGTTCCTCCAGGGCGGGCAATGCCGTCGATGGATTGAGCGCGAGGGCCGATGTCACTGCGCCGACGCGCAGGGTGAGTTGCTCGTCGAAATCGATCTCGCGCCCTAGCTTCTCCAACGCCTCGGAGAGAAAACTTTCCTGAAAATCGGGCGTCAGCTCAGCGAGCGCGTCGGCAACGACCTTGCGCGCGCCGATGCGCTTGCGAAATCCTTCACGATCGGCCAGGTCGTATGCATCCGGCTCGAGCAGATGAAGCATCGCGAGAAAACCGTCCTCGTGATGTAGAACCGGAGTGCCGGACAGGAGGAGGAGCTTCGGGCAGCGGGCGAGTTCCTCAAGCGTCCGATAACGAGAGGTGCTGATCACGGCGAGATTTTCGTCGGAGTCACGTTGGGGCGGGAAAGCCCACTTGGCCGTTCGATGGGCCTCGTCGACCACCGTGAGAGTGGCTTTCAACAAACTCAGCTGATCGCGGTCGGAACCATCAAGTGCAGAGAAGGGAAAGATGCGGATGCGGGGATCGTCCTTCAGGCCGAACGACTTCGCGAGCTCACCTCTCCATTGGTCGACGAGCGCGTCGGGGGTGAGGAGAAGCACCGACGCGCTCTCGCCCTCGTCGACCAAGTGCTGAGAAATGAGCAAACCGGCTTCGATCGTCTTGCCGAGACCGACTTCGTCCGCAAGCAGGTATCTATGAACGGGATCGGAGAGAACCCGTCGTACCGCGGAGATCTGGTGAGCGTAGAACTCGATGCACGCGCTGGCAAGCGCGGTGAAGCCCCGGTAAGTCGCGCGCTGCGAAGCCACGAAGTCGGCAAAGTGGTGGCGCGCTTCCGTAAAGTGGGGTGAGCTTGTCACTTGCGCGGCGAGGAGGGACGTTGGATCGTCGTCGAGTCGCGGCGAACGGACGAAGAGATCATCTTTCGGGACGTCCGCCTCACCCTCGTTCGGGAACTTAACAGCGAAGCAGCCGAGCTCTTGCTCGCTCACCGTCCGGCCCATTACCCAATGCGCGTCCCGCCGCCGGTAGACGAGCGTCTGACGCGGTAGGTCGAAGGGCTCGACCTCATCGCGAGCGCGCGTCACCATCTCGAATTCCGGCGCCACCGGCGACCGAAATATCTCAAGCGTGACCTCTGAGTCGGTCAGCGCCCGGATCTTCCCAACCGTAACTCCGCCGTCCAAAGCGACGAAGCGGGCAAAGTCTCTCACCGCGAGCGTCGTGCGTTGCGCAACCCTGGCTCGGCGGATCCCCATGGAACCTCGTCCCCTGCGTGCTCCCGACGGGCGGAAAGCACCTGGCAAGCCGCTGGCGAAACTACGTTCTAGACATTCCCTCCATGGAGGGTACGCCTCCTCGCACGGGAACTGCAAGACCTTTCGGGAACGGCACGCCACGCGAAGCCCTCCCCGGGATCGAACGCCGCGCCGAGTCGCACCACTTCGCAGTGCGCGCAGACCGCCAAGGCGGCGGCCGACGCGGGCTCTCGAACCTCCAAGGTGGTGAAGATGGATCCAAGGTGATGAAGATGGATCCGCTCAGCCGCGAACCCCTCCCCCGGCTTGCGCACGCTGCTGGTCAGCGCGGCGGTGGTGCCGGACAACCCGGTCATCCTTTCCCGATGAGCGATCCCGGCTGCCCGGTCGACGCCTTCTCAGCTCCCGTCGTCGGATGGATGCGCGAGAGCTCCGCCGAACCTTGCGAGGTGCCGTGCTGCGCCGGATTACGACTGGTTCAGCGTGAGCTGGCGCCCTGTGGGCGCCCCCGGACGGTTCCAGACCAGCGACTTGTACTGCACCACGAGGTAGTTGGTCAGCATCTGGATGTCCTTGGTCGTGTTCTGGACCTCGTTCCACTTCCGCTGCTGCCCGGGCCCGAAATCCCAGTATCCATCGGTCCAGCGACAGAGCGGCTTGAGCGGCCTCAGGTCCTTCACGAACATTGCTTTGGTCGGCAGCCCTTTTTTGCGGTACCGCTCCGAGATCGTGTCCATTAGAAACCCGAGGCTCACGACCCCGGCGCCATGCATCAGGCGCGACTTTTTGGGGGGCTGCCCCCACGCTTCTCCGAACACCTCTTTGACCGCGCTCCAGAACGCGAAGAGAACGCCGAGCATGGTGTCCGTATCCACCTCGCTTCCGCTCCCGTCCCGCAGGCGGTAGAGAACCCCGTCGCTCAGGCTGTTCTCCAGCATCTTGAGGACCGAGTTGTCCTTGATGGTGCCCGACGGATTCGTCACTGTGTGAATCATTCCGTGGAGAGGAGAGGCCTGGTCCTGATTCAGCCGCGTCATGAGAAAAGCAGGTAGCCTCCGGCGCTGGAGGAGCGTCGGGAGAGCAGTATCGGTACCGGGAAGCAACTCATAGATGAGCCCCTTCGGGAGCGGCTTCGTTGAGTTGACGAGGATGAACTGCTCCGTTTGCTCACGAACGTCGTCCGTCACGAACGCGCTCACGCAAATGGGAAAGGAATCGACGGTCGCGTCCCGGATGGCCGCGAGGCGCTGCTGACCGTCGACGATGAAGCCGGGTCGCTCCTCCTCAGGTGCCTCCTCATCGATCGGGATGAAGAGCGTCCCAGGGCGAGCATAGGGAGTGCATAGCCCCGCCTGCGGCTCGAAGCGCACACGAGAGTCGAACGCCAGCACCACGGCGTTTGGGATCATAGGGGACTCGCTCTCCACGTAGGCTCGGATCTCCTCGATGTGCGCCAGGACTTCCGGCCGCTGGTAGCCCTGGAGCTCGTCTCCGTCCTTCCGCCGGATGCGGGACACCGTCGCGAACTTCGGCACCAGCTTAGCGTCCACCGCGAAGGTGTAGAGGGTGCGGTCAGGCGACTGGCGCACCTCGATGGCTGGGAAACAGAGCTCGGTCGTCATGAGAATACCTCAGGGGCGGACACGCGACGTGTGCGTGGAGACTCTCGCGCGATGGTTTCGGCGACGCCACCGCCGAGCTCCCGCGCGAGTTTTCGGTAGAACACCCACGTATTATGGAAACCGCGGCGACGGTTCCGCTCCGCGCCACGGAACAGGATCACGTGATGGCCGAGCTCGCGGCAGACGTCGCAGTGGCATTGCATCCAGGGGCGATCGGTGAGCACCTCGCGATACACATCGCGATGGCTCGACGGAACGCCGCACAGCTCGTCGTACCGCTGGAGGGCGTCGAGTACGACCTCGACCTTGACCTCGCCCGCATCGAGTCGCCGCATCCCGTCGAGACAGGCACGCTCGAGCTCGCGGGCCTTGCCCTGCGGCACATTGCCCGACGAGATCCGCTTTTGGAGCTTCGGGTTCCCCTCCACCTGGGGGACACGCACAGCCACATACGTGCGGTCCATCGTGTAATAGTTGTCCTTATCGTCTTTGAATGCCTGCCGAAGCGGCGAGGTGCTGTCGAAGCTCTCGACGCCCATCTTCGCGAAAGCCTGCATTTGCTCAGTGCGTGTGACCCCGAGGAGATGAAGCCGGGTATCCTTGCGCCGTACGCCGTCGATGGCCTCGAGCCCAGCCAGGATCTCCGGCGTCTTGAGGGGAACCATCCCGCCGACTGCGACGTGGCGATATCCCATTTTCTGGAGCTGCTGGGCGGCCCGTGCGTAAGAGCGCGGGCTCCAGCCCTGCGCGACGCCGAGCGGTTGGAACGGGAGGCGATCGTTCTTCCATCGTGTGAAGAACTCCTGCGCGAGCTCAAGCGTGATTTCCTGTCGCTCGCGCAGCTCGTCCGGCACCTTGGCGCCCGGCTTGTCCCACTCAGTGCTGTACGCGAGAATCACATGATCGACGGAGATGCCGTAATCGAAGCCGCAATCAACGTAGAATCGGATCACCTCGTCGACAGTGTACGGCGGCACCTGATCCTTGACATACGTGAAGGCTCCGCAGTCACCCATCGTTGCGATGGGCATGTTGTCTTTCCGATCGATGCGGAAGAACTCGCGCGCCCCGACGCGGAGGAGGCGGTGGCGCTGCGCCAGCGTGTAGCGGCCCCCGGAGTTTTCGGAGCCGTCGACGATGCCCTTCGAGACCAGGATGCCGTCGAGCACCCGCTCCGCGAAAATCTCGTGGGCGTAGAGGTCGTCGCGCTGGCGCAGGCGCGTCGCGGACCTTCGCTCCCGCTCGAAGTCGAAGCTCGGATCGACCAGGTCCTGGCTGTCAGGCAGGAAGTACTTCACCGCGCCACCCCCACTTGATCATGGTAGGTCCGAAGCAAGAAATCTGTCAGGCCGCGGACGTGCGTGGGCACGTTCTGGACCTCATTCCACCGCAGGCCGAGGTCGCTCCAGGAGCCCGACGTCCAGCGACAGACGCGGGTGAGCGGTGCAAGCTCACGGAGCACGCGCCGCCGAGCGTCGGAAGCGTCGATGTCGATGGATCCCATCACCCGGTCCATCAAGCGGCCCATCGCACGCAATCCGGCGCTGTGCATCAGGCGGCTCTGGGTCGGCGGCTGCCCCCAGGCGTCGGGGAAGGTGTCCCGTACAGCATTCCAATAAATGAGCAGGAGCTTTCGGATGCTGGTGAAATCAGTCTGCGCGGTGGCCACGTTGCGGTAGGCGAACAGACAGCCGGAGGGGCTTGTGAGGCTCTCTTGCAGGATTTGCATGACAGACGTATCAGCGAGCACCTCGGTCTTTCGCGCCGCCTTCGTCGACGAAGCCCGGCGAATCAGGCCGAAAAAGGGAGATTTCGGATCTCGATTCAGAAGGTCGCAGAGGACTGCGGGGGCACGCCGGATGGCGAGGTTCGCCGGCAGAGTCGTGTCGATGTCCGGAAGGAGTTCAGTGATGAGTCCGCGTGGCAGCGGCTTGGTGCTGTTTACTAGAAGGAATTGCTCTCGCTGCGTGGCGATATCGTCGGCGACGAAGGCGTTGACAGCGACGGGGAAATCGTTGCGCTGGCTCCGGGAAAGGGCCATCGCACGCTGCTGGCCGTCGACGATCCACGCGGGCTTTGGATCGTCGATGCCTGGGATCGGGATCACGATGGTCCCTGCATGGGCGAGGCCGTCATCGGCCTCGGGGCCGCGCTCTCGCTGAAAGCGTACGGACGAGGAGAGGGACAGGATGATCGAGTTCGGGAACAGCATGCCGCCTTGGCGGCCGTCGAGATAGGCCTGGATGTTCCGGATGTGCTGGCGTACCTCGGGGCGTTGGTAGCCGAGCAACTCGCCTTGAGCGTCGCGTGCGATGCGCGAGATGTCCGCGATCTTCAGTATCTCTTCAGCGCGGAGGCTGAAGAGATAGAGAGGTCGCTCTGGGTCCTGCATGATGCGCAGTGCTCTGCGACGGATCACCGCACGGCGGATGATCCCCTTGTGGGCGGTCGTCTTCTTCGCGGCGCGCGCCATCAACGTTCCTTTACCTGGAGAAAAAGTTGCCTGAACCGTGACTGTTCGCATGCGCGCCCGCTGTCACGGAGGGCCCTGAGCAACTGCGTGTGCGTGGCCGCCGGATTGCTTCGAAGGTTCTGGGCGACGAAGCTGCGAACGGCCTCGTCGTCTAGTGGGGTTCGATCGTACTGCTCAGGAGGCGGCGCCGCGCGGGCTAGATCGATGAAGCGATCTCGTACCGCGGTGGCGGCGATCCCGCGTCGAGTGGCTTCCTCGAGGATGCGCCGGGCGATGCGTGCATGAAGGGAGAGTCGGCTCCCGCCGACCGTCGTCTGTAGGGACGCGACAGATGGGATCCAGTGCCGGCGCAGAGTTTCGTGGGAAGCCCCTGGATCTCCGGAGACGATGAGCAGGTCGTCCTGATCCCGCAGCGCGGACACGGCTTGCACTAAGTCGTCCGCCACCGCGCGGACGTAGCGGGGCGAGGCCACGACGAGCAGCTTCGCACCCGCAGACGCAAGCGCCAGATCCGCCAGGGTCCGGGGTGCGGTCCGGTGCGGCCCCGGCCGCCCGGCCAGCGAATGCCACCAGCGGCGCGCGATCTCATCGCTCGCGCTGCCTTCCGCGATGGAGTCGGGGTGGCCGGGCGTGAACGTCGCGCCGTACGCGCGGAGGTGCGCTTCCGCGGGCACGAGTCCGTACCCAGCGGACGCCACCCACAGGCGGGCGTCGAGTCCCGCATCGTGTGCGACGCGCGGCAGGTCGCGGACCACGGTCCAATGATCGCCGCCGTACAGATCGACCGCCGGAACTGCCCGCGAGGTGTGCTGCTCAAGTGCGCGCCACCAAGTGCCGAAGAGGTCCCCCGGACGCTTCGCGCGGACCGCGCGAATGCGCAGATCGGCCGGGATCGGAAGCCGCTTCCGATCGGTGCAACCGGCGACAATCTGGACGATGGGACGAGTCACGATCACCTTGGATTCTGCCCGAAATGGCGCGGCACGCTACACCTCTGCCGGATCCCTGCCAAGGGGACGCCGCGGCGGCTCCTGCCTGCCCACCCGCGCCTGCTCGACCTGCGCGAACGCGCTGTGGTTGTGGATACTCTCGTCGCTCTTCGCGTGCACCCTGAACCAGGCGACGCGCGGATCCTCCTGTAGCTTTAGCGCCACCTCGCGCACGACATCCTCGACGAACGCCGGGTTGTCGTAGGCCTGCATGGTCACGTGGCGCTCGTCCGGACGCTTCAGGAGGGGGTACACGGGGGCCGACGCCGATGCCTCGGCGACCTCGACGAGCTCCTCGATCCAGATGAAGTTCGACGAGTCGGACATAGGCGACGTCCCACGGACCTCAATGGTTACGTAGGTTCGCTGGTTGTGCGCGCCGTAGTCGCTGATGGCCTTGCTGCAGGGGCAGAGGGTCGTGACTGGCACTCGGACGCCGAGTACGAAGTCTTCGCTCGTGCCGCTCGTCTCGCCGGTGAGTGAGCACTCGTAGTCGATCAGGCCGCAGGCGCCGCTCACCGGGGCGCGCCGCTCCAGGAAATAGGGGAACACGACCTTCATCTGCGCGGTCTCTGCATGCAGCCGTTCGCGCAGGGCGCGCAGGATCCGCGGCAGGGTGCGCACCGTCACCTCACCGCGGTGCTCCTCGAGCACCTCGATGAAGCGGCTCATGTGGGTCCCCTTGAAGTCATGGGGCAGCCCTACGGACATTGATATTTTTGCGATGGTGTGCTGCCGCTCGCGGGCACGATCGAGCACCACGATCGGGTAAGCGAGATCGCTGACTCCAGCTTGGTTGATGGGGATGCCGCGTGCATCACGGCGACCTTGCACGTCCTCCATCTCACCCCTCTCCTCGATAAATGCAGCCGGAGGTGCACGTCTCTCGAACGACGACAGCCGAGATCCCCGGCAGCGACGGGGCGAGTTGCGCCCAGATCCACCTCGCGAGATTCTCGCTCGTCGGATTTGATAAGCCTTCGATCTCGTTGAGAAAATTATGATCGAGGACCTTGTGCACAGGCTCGAACGCGCCCTTGATGTCCGCGAAATCGAGCACCCAGCCCGTCTCCGGCCCTACGTCTCCGCGCACGTGGATCTCGCAGCGGAAGGAGTGCCCGTGCAGCCGGCTGCACTTATGACCGGGTGGCACGTTCGGCAACCGATGCGCGGCTTCGAAGGTGAACTCTTTGAAAATCTCCATTCGTCACCCTCTCAAGGGATACCGAGCATCTTGTGCGTTTGAAGACTGAGCCGCCACTGCGGATGCTCCAAGCAGTAGCGGAGGGCGAGCTCGGTGTTTCGTTGCCGCAACAGGCCATCCATCGGCTGCAGATAGAAGCGCGAGAAATCGAGGCATTCGAAGACGTGAGGCTCAGCGCCCTCCTGGGGAAATACGAGTTTCAACTCATCCCCGGAGCGAAGCAGCAGGTCAGTACCTGCCTTGGGGCTCACGCACGTCCAGTCGATCCCCCTTGGCGGGAGCTGGGTTCCATTGGTCTCGATCGCGACCTCGAACCCCTCGGCATGGAACGCCTCGACAAGTGCGTCATCGAGTTGAAGGAGCGGTTCGCCTCCTGTACAGACGATGTAACGCGGGGCGACACGCGCCGGATTACGAGGCCAGGTGTTTGCGACGGCTTGGGCGAGGTCTCGAGCGGTTTGAAACTTTCCGCCGCCCGGTCCATCCATGCCCACGAAGTCTGTATCGCAGAAGCGACAAATGGCTCGCTGGCGATCCTCCTCGCGCCCCGTCCAAAGATTGCACCCCGTGAAGCGGCAAAAGACGGCAGGCCGGCCAGCTTGGGCTCCCTCACCCTGCAGGGTATAGAAGATCTCTTTGACTGAGTAAGTCATGCGAGTGCACGCGCGTCGACGCGGTAGGGAGCTGGGTCCGCGAGTCCGCTCTCCGCGAAACCCTTCAGGCGCAAGAGGCAGGCATCGCACCGCCCACACGCCTCGCCTTGAGCAGATGGGTCGTAACAGGTGAGCGTCAGCCCATACTCAACGCCGAGTGCCAAACCACGCTGGATGATCTGCGCCTTGGTCAGGAGGATCAGCGGGGTATGGATCTTGAGATGCTGCCGACCTTCGACACCTGCCTTCGTTGCGAGGTTTGCCATCCGCTCGAATGCCTCGATGTATTCTGGACGGCAGTCTGGGTAACCGCTGTAGTCGAGGGCGTTGACGCCGAGGAAGATGTCGCTCGCGTCTAGTACTTCGGCCCATGCGAGGGCGAACGACAGGAAGATCGTGTTCCGGGCAGGGACGTAGGTTATAGGGATGCCGGTCCCGATAGCATCGAGAGAGCGCCCCTTGGGCACTGCGATGTCGCTTGTGAGCGCTGAGCCGCCGAACGTCCGAAGGTCGATCTGTGCGACAACGTGTTGAGCGACGCCCAAGCGCTGAGCAACACGGCGCGCGGCTTCGATTTCGCCCTCGTGGCGCTGGCCATAACGAAACGTGAGGGCATGAACGTGGTACCCCTCGCTCTGCGCGATGGCCAGGGTAGTCGTGGAATCAAGTCCGCCGCTCAGAAGTACAACAGCTTTCGGTTTACTCGACATAGTCCCTCCTCAGCGTTGGGCACGCCGACCACTGAACAATCTCAACTGGTTGGGAGGTGCATCGTTGATGGGCTCAATCCGGTGCGCGAATTCACGTATCGCGGCGAATTCCTCGGCTGTAAACACTACCTGATGTTCCCGATAGCGCCGACCTGCCGGGATCTTCCCGTCTTGTCTCCAACGCCAGAGAGTCTGGCGAGCCACGCCAATGTCGCGGACTACCTCGGCGGCAGAAAAATAGGTAGTTCCGTCGAGCACGAAGCTCATGCTGTTCGTGTGTTCAGGTTGCAGGGCGTAACAGCTGTCACGAACCGTCAGGTTCCGGTGCAACCTATCCCGCAGCGTCATGCGACGTCAAGGGTCCGTGGGAGCTATCGTCTTGGAACAGTGGAAAATTGCTGCATGGGTGTAATTGTTCTGAATGGCTTCTGAGGCGTCCGGGCGGGGTGGATGGGCTTATCTGGATTTGACCGTAGAAATCCGGAAAGGAAGTCGTAATGAGACTCCGGCTTCATGTGGAACCTCTCTGGGCAAGTGACAGCACCGCCCAGGGTTCGGATGGTGCCGCGACCGAGCTCTCAATAGGCATGACCCCTTGCGGCTCTCGCCGGGGTCAACCCTGCTGGCGCGGGGTGGCTGCGGGCCCTGCGGCCGCGTGTCAATCCGGGCCGAGGCGGGCATGAGATGATGCCCGGCGAGGCGGTCTCCGTCTGGGTCGCAGACGGGGGCCCGCGTTGTTCAGGATGCATCGACCTCGCCGGCGGTCGGATCGATGGGCGACGATCTCGTTCAGGTGTCGGGCAGCAGCTCCTTCGCCACTCGTGCGGCAAGCCTGCTTGCAACTTGCCGCCGGAGCAGAGACTGCGCGCGGTGACGGAGGTGGCTGCGCTCTCCGAGCGAGAGCTCAGCGAGGAGCAGGAGCTCGCCGAGGATCTCCGCCGAGAGGGGCCGCACGAGGCGTAGCTCGCCGAGTGGCGCAAGGCCGTGCTAAAGCGCCGGACGGCCGGCGAAATCAGGGCCCGGCGCCGGCCCTGGCGCGACGCGTTCGGGAGTTGGAGAGGCAGCGGTGGCGCAAGGACAAGGCGCTGGCCGAGGCACTGGCTATCCTGGTGCCCCAAGGACAAACCCCGGGCCACCTTGGGGGCGGGGACGACGACACGGACCTGGAGACCGACAGGGGACGCTCGAGCTCATCAAGGAGGCGGTGCGTGGCGGCGCCACGCTCGAGGCAGCCTGCCGCGCGCTCGGGCTCAGCGCACGCACCGTGGCCCGCTGGCGACGGGACGCCGGCGGCGAGGACGGGGCCGAGCCGGACCGCGCCACGCGCCGGTGCACAAGCTGACCGAGGCCGAGCGCTGGCGCATCATCGAGACGGCCAACAGCCCCGAGTTCCGCACCCTCTCGCCCAAGCAGATCGTCCCACGGCTGGCAAATCGCGGTGTCTACATGGCTCGGAGTCGAGCTTCTACCGCGTCCTGGGCAAGCAGGGGCAGCTCGCATACCACAACATGTTTCTATCAACCCGGCGCCCCCGGCGGCGCCGCCTTCCTTCCCGTCGTGCGCAATTGCGCCGGACTCGGGCATGTATGCTTGAAGTCACAGGCCTCGCAAGTTGCGGCATCGCCGCAAGCCTTCCAATGAGTCGGGATGATACCTGACCGGAACTCCGCCTGCGCAGATGTCTCGATTTCGCTTACCACATCGTCGATGGCCGCTACGGCCTCCGCCTGACGCGCATCGGAAACATCGATGACGCGGATCGCCCGCCTCATTCTAAAGGCCAGCGACAGCTTCGGGACCGCGGCTCCCGGCTGCCATCGATGAATCGCGTAGTAGTCTGCGGAACCCGGCTCTGGTACCACATCGGCCATCCCATGCTTGATTTCCTTAACATACTCCTCAAGTTCGCTGGCCGAGGGGGCGAATTCGTTGACGTACACGATGACCCCAGCTCCCACGCGTGGCATCCCAGGTGCACGGTTCCGAAGCCATGCATACGTTTGAACCTGCCACGCGTGGTGCTTCCAGTAATCGGATTTTGAATCGGGCCGGCGCGCCGCCTTGTAATCGACGATGAGGTCGAAGTTCTCGAGACTAGGGTCAACCACGACACTAGCAAGCTTGACGAGTTCGTTACCCTCGTGCTCTCGTGCCCGAACACTGGAGATGACGTCGACGACACCCGTCAGTTCGTAACGGTCGCCGCGTCCCGCACGGTTAGCGGCCGTCGGCATGGCACGCGTTCCCGAAATCTTCTCCTCCGCTGCTGTTACGAGGGGGAAAAGGTGCGGACCAAGATCGTTCACGGCCGCTGCGGCACGGCGATATGCAGCCATTCGCGCCTTGTCGCTCCTCGAGATCTTGCCGCCGGCCGCAAGCCGGGCCTCGACGAGATCTCCGAGTGTTCCGATGTCATGTTCGGGCCTGCCCGGCGGCGCCTGTTTTGCCCACTGTGTGATCTCGCACGGCCACGGGAACGGTAGTTCCTCTCCTTTTTGCTCCCAAATTCTGTACGCCTCTTCCATCACTCCATGTACGAACTCACCGGTCCACATTTGCACCGGTCGAGACGGGGGAAGCGAGCTGCCGTTATAATACCTGTACTGCAGTCCACAGCGCTGGTAGGACAATATGTCCCCGGTTAAGCTATAAGACGGTACCTCGAATGGGATGCCGCGCACGTTTAACCGCATAGGTGCTCCCCGTCAGATTAATGCAACGTGAGTGGCAGACATGCTTGCGTCCCACTGGCTATGATGAATAAAGTTCATCTGGCGAGTTTGGTGATTGTTGGTGTCGCCTAATGTGATGCTTGGAACAGGCTTTTTGGTGCGGATGAGCGCATTGTTGCCAACGAGGAGCAGCACATTCTGTGGACGGCTGTAGGCAACGAAATACAGACGCCGTAGATCGTCCCATGCCCGATCCACTGCGGAGCGCGCTAAGCGCAATTGCCCCACGGGGGAGAAGCCTGCGGTTCTGTCCTCCATGGTGTGTACGCTGTCGCCCTCCACTGGGAAGCGCCCCCGACGCTGAGCGTGATGGTCCTTTGTATAGTCGCTACCGACGTCCACCACCACGAGCGGGAACTCGAGTCCCTTTGCTTGATGAATTGTCATGATCGGGAAGACCTTACGAGGCACCATCGGCATGATCTCCTCGTCGAGATCCGTGTCGTCGGTCGCGATGGCCAGGAACACGTTCCAGTAAAGTTGCTCTATCGCGAGAGCGTCCGCCTTTCCTTGTCCGTGAAGGACTTTGCACCTGAACGAGTTAACCTGCCCGACCTCGGAGATCGTCCGAGCAATGGCCTCCATGTAGACCTGGCCCTCCGGTGTTTCGCTAAGCCGGGGAAACCAGGTGGCAAGGGTGAAGACCAGTTCCAGGAATGGCCACTCTTCTGGCCATTTCGGCATGGTAGAAGGCTTTCTGCGCTGCCAACCATCGACGAACTTCATGAGGCCCCCTGGCACCGGATCGGTCGCCATGAAGCTTCTTGCGTCAGCGATCCAGCGATCGAGTGTCTGGCGTGCATCCTGGGGGAAGTTTGGTATCCCGCCGAGAATCTGCTGCCCTGAGTCGATACACTCGATCGCAAGGCCGAGAAGTAGGCTCACGTCGGTCACATCACCCAGCGCATGGCCACGCGGGTTGAAGACTTCGACATGCTGTCGTGCCAGTTCGTCACGTAGTAGCCATGGAAGCCGCGGCGCCCCTTTATAGTCTCGTTCGGCTACTTTGTGTGCGAGCAGGACGGCATCGCCGAAGTCGCCATTCTCATTAGATTGAATGACGAACGATGAGTCCCTGCAAATGATTGATTTCCCTCTGCCACGAAAGATCTCGACGAGGAACCCAGCGAGGTCTCGGGCGAGTTCGTCTTTCGTTTCACGGAACATCCCCAGTACAGGAATGTTCGCGCCGGGCACCGTCGCATGAGTTGCTCCCGCCACGATGGTCTGCTTCCCTGGCGCCCGGGCAGGCTGATAAGCGGAATCCATCGTCAAGAACGCATTACACAGGTCAACGATCCGTTTCGTCGACCGATAGTTCGTAGCCAGGTCGAAGCGTGCCGGCGTACGTCTTGTTCCGAGCGCCTGCGCGATGCGCGATGCGAAGTTCGCGAAAATTTCCACCGTCGCCCCTCGGAACCTGTAGATTGACTGGTCGTCATCACCGACGACGGTCAAGGACACGTCGGGGCGGCTCCTGAGGAGCGCGAAGTAGATCTGCTCTTGGAGGTAGTTTGTATCCTGGAACTCGTCGACAAGGAGTGCTTGGAGCGACGAAGTGACTTTCGTGAGCGTTCCTTTATGCAGCCGATTGAGCAGCAACCACTCCAGACGCGCGAAGTCGGCCATGTGCTGCTTCTCAAGATGCGAAAAGTAGTCCATCACGGCCTCGACTAGCTTCGCATGCCCCGTTCCAGCTCGGGAATACGCGTCGAGGTCGATCACATCGTGCCGGACGCGATCTGCAAAGGTGCGCACGACACCCACCTTCGTGGGAAGCGCCTTTACACCCGGAAACCCCGGCGAGAGCGTCCCGAGATGATTCTCGAGGATCGTGTCCCGGAAGCGGGCGGCCTGGAAGAGCGCTTTCTGACGGATGAGCGCGCTCGTGAGTAGCGCTTCGATGGTGACGGGAGTGATAGCACCTGCGATACGCGCCTCGGTCAGGAACTCCTCAGCCAGCGAGTCGAGGGTGCCAATTCGAAGTTGATTTAGGTCGATTGCAGTGAGCGCAGCGCGCTGCGCCTGTTTCGCGCGCCGGCTTGCCTCGCTGTGGACTGCAAAGCCCCAAGAGAGTAGGCGCGACCGGAGTTCTTTCGCGGCTTTGCGGGTGAACGTTGTTACGATGATCCCTGCGGGCATCATCCCGTCGACGAAGACGTGTTTTAAGACGCGGAGCGCAAGGACTGTAGTCTTGCCCGCGCCGGGGCCTGCGACCACGAGGGCTGGCGGGTCGGGAGGGGCTGCAACGACGCGCTCTTGCTCGCGATCAAGCCACTGGGCATGGAAACGTGGCACTGAGGACCGCACTATCTCGAAGAAGTCGGCCTGGGTCAGCATTGCGAACTCCGGAGATTACAGGATCTCAAACGTGGGAACGTAAAGATCCTGAGCAGCCTGATCGGATGATCAGCGAACGACTACTTCAAACCCGAGTCTCTGCAATATGCGTGCCGTGAACTGGCCGCCGCTGAAGGCCTTCACTTCGATCTCCCGCTCGTTGGCGTGACGGTAAGCGTCGCGCAGGACCCGCTTGGCCGGCAGTTCGCGGCCGTCGAAGCGAACGAAGTAGGACCCGCCCCCCGTCGGCGCCCCGCTCGCCATGAGCTCCCGGCATGCCTTCTCCACGTGCTCGCGCCGAACCTTCCCAAATCGCTCTCCGGTCGTCGCCATGTTCACCTCGCAGGGCTTCGGTCGCCGCCAGAATAGTCGTGACAGGAGTCGGTGGACCACCGTCGCCCCTGCCACCTTACGCTCAAGAACAGTACCAGGACGTCGGCGCGTGGTGCTGCGCGGCGTCCGAGGTGCACGCTCGGTCGGTTCGCGGAGAGCTAGGTAAGCGTCTGCTCGTCCGATTGTACGGAATTCTCGAAACCTGCGCCCGTGATCCTGCCTGCAGCCGTAGGGGGGAGCTCCGCTACTGACTCCGAGCATCGCTGATTTCAATCTCGTCCAGCCGCACACCCGTGAGGGCGCCCGCAACGTCGCGCAAGAACGCGAGCAGCCTCGTGCGGGGTTCCCGTGGGAAGGGATGCCCCGGCGTGTCCAGCTGAGCCGTAGCGGCGGCAAGGTTCTCGATCACGGCAGCCAGTCGCCGTCTTGCGCCGCGCCTGGTCGCCTCCTGCTCAGCGCGCCCCAGGGTGCCGAGCGTCTCATAGAGGCCGACCCCCAGGGCATCGCCCACCGCGTCGCGAACCGTGGCCTCGCGCGCCGTTGTGCCCCGTCGTGGCGTCCGATCGTGAAGTAGCGGGATGGACGCGCGCGCGATCATCGCCCCGCTCTTCCGACAGTTGATGCACCACGTGGTGTCGCCTCGCCGTGATCGTACCGAGCCCCACCGAACCTGGACGAACGCCTCCGGTCGCAGCGCCCGCGGCGTCAAGAGCACCGTGTTGCCGCCCGCGACCGTCGCCGCATTGAGGTGCCCCCATGCGGTCGGAGGCATCTCGTCGAGCGACGGCAGCGCCGGCCGCGTCACCGGCAACCCGAGCATGAGCCGTTCGACCACCTCGTCCCACGCCCACGCGCCCGACGCACGCCACCAGGCCACGCGCAGGGGCATCCAGAGCTCTTCGCTCTGATCCGTCGTCAGATCGTAGTAGGGATCACGCCGTCGCAGCCAGGCCGCGAGCCTCCGCCCCGGCTCTGAGGTCTGAACCCCTGGAGCCGGCGTCGACGTCAGATCGAAGAGCTGCCGCCGGAGCAGGCCGAGCGCAGGCACGGGCGCGGCCCCGCTGTTGCCGCCGACGAGCGCATCGATGCCGCTCGATCCGCAACGCAGCGCCAGGAGCTCGAGCCGATGCAGCAGCGCGCCTCCGGAGATGCGCCGGAAGCCGCGCTCGATCGAGGGAACCAGGACCTCGAAGCGGAAATCCTCGTCGAGGGACCATACGGGCGCGTCGGGGGATGGCTTCCATCCGCGTTCGCACGCGGCGCGAAACGCGAAGGCCCTGGCCTCGCACAGGGAGAGCGGGCGGAACGACCTCGGTACATGAACCTCGGCGACCACGATCCTAGGGTCGGTCCACGTCTGCAGCGTGGCACCGTGCTCGTCGTCGACTTCGGGATCGCGGTCGTTGCGAACGAAGAGCACCTCGACGAGTGGCCCCCCTGCGCTGGCCCGCCAGAGTGAACGCTCGAGCGCGTGCTGAAGCGACGCGAGGAGCCCTGCCACGCTCCCGGCCGTGTCCGTCGTGATGACGACGATGCGCAGGGACCGAAGCCTTGGCGCAGCGCCATCTCGCTCGAACGCCTCGCACAGGTGGTCGATGAACGCTTGCCGTTCGTCGACCTCCGTGTCGCTGCGGCACGTCGCCTCGATCAGGGCCGTCTCCGCGGCATGCAGCAGCCCTGGGAAGTGCGCCGCGATGGCGCCCGCGGCGAGCGCCTGTTTCAGCCGCCGCTCCAGCGCCGCCGGGGCCCAGGCGTCTACACCCCAGAGGTCGATCGCGCGCGCACGGAACGCAGCCTCCTGCCGATGATCCATCCTCGGCCCATGCAGCTGCAGGAATCCTTCGAGCCCGGGCGGGATGGCCTGTGCTCCGCGACGGGACAGGCGTTCCCCGTCATGGGCGTGGTACTCGACCAAGGGTGTGAGGATTCGCCGATAACGGCGCGGTTGCGCTGCGACGAGGCGGAGGCCGAAGTCCATGTCGTTGAACGACGGCAGGCTCTCGGAGAAGCCCCCGGCTGCCCAGAAGAGCTCCCGCGTGACGACGAGGTTGCTGCCCCGCAGACCGGGGTTGGCCACCAGGAACACCCCCGCGTCAAACGTCTCCGGGGGAACCTTTTCGGGCCGCACCCCGTCGCGGTTGTGCTTCTCGAAGGCGGTCAGCGCGAGATCGAAGCCCGGTCCGTCTGCGAAGACCGCGGTGAGATAGCCGGGCTTCCAGACATCGTCGTCATCGAGGAAGCACAGGTGGTGGGTGCGCGCCACGCGGGCCCCGTGGTTGCGCGCGGCTCCAGCGCCTCGTGATTCCCCTACCGCCAGGACGGTGCAGGGGAGCCCCGCGATCTGCGCGGCCACACCGGGCACGGCGTCCGCCGCCGCGTCGACGATCACGAGGATCTCGCGTGGTCTGAGGGGCTGAGCGAGCACCGACGCGAGCGCCCTCCGCAGCAAGATGGGCCGGCGCCCAGTGGTGGGCACGATGACGGCGGCGTCGATCAGGTCGCTCAAGGAGCGCGCTCGCGCCAGAAGCCGTGGATGTCGCTCGCGATCGCCGCCCCGCCCGGCGCTCCCAGCGATGACCGGAATCGGCGCCGGGCGGCCTCGCGAGAGGCGACCTCGCGGATCTGCATTGCGACGTGGCGTGCGGCTGCCTCCAGCACCGCGCCGGAGCGCAACGCCGTCCGGAGCGCTGCGAGCACCCGCTCGGTGTAGGCGCCTTCGTCGTCGATCCGTTCGGGCAGGTCCAGCGCGGGGACCAGGCCCGGGAGGTTGATGCCAGGCGGGACGAGCTTCACGGCCTCGTAGCGGGCGAGCTGGAGCACCTGCGTGGCGTTCTGCGGGGGAAGGAACACCACGGGAACGTCAAGCCAGAGCGCCTCGAAGACCGCGTTGAGTCCGGGGGCGGTCAGGAACAGCGCGGCGTCGGCGAGCGCCTGCAGGTATGCCGGCTGCGGCAGGCTCACGGCCTTCGCGCGCGGCGGCAGGATGGGACCAAGCACGGCGCAAGCATCGTTTCCGGCGGCGATGAGGATCGGTCCGGAAGGTAGCAGTGGTTCCACCTCGTGCAGGATGCGGGCGACCCACTCGAGGAACATCGGCGCCCGGCCAGGATCGATGAAGCGCGAGCGCACCCCGCCCAGATTGATCAGGGTGCCCTGCGGCGTCTTCGAACGCGGAGGCAAGGTCCGGATCAAGGGGCCGACCACAACCGGTCGCACGGCTGGCGGCAGGGCTTCGACTCGCTCACGGACACCGGGGAACGCCTGCGCGTAGCCGCGCTGCGCAGCCGTCCACACCGCATGGTCCTTGCGTGCGCTGTACCAGTACAGGATATCCACGAAGAAGATCGGCAGCCCGCGCCGGCGGTAGACCTCGATGCTGGCCAGGTTCGAGACCACGAGCGCCGCGTCGAAGCGCTCTCCTTCGAGCGCTCTCGCCACGGCGTCGGGATCCTTCACGTCGACGGCGATGGTGCGCGCGATCGCCGGGTCGGCGCCGAGCAACTCGGCCGTGACGTCGCGCACCAGCGCGACCGCCACGGCATCGGCGTGCTCCAGGATGGCCAGGAGCGCCGAGCTCGACCCGTAGGCCATCGGGTTGGCGTCGCAGAGCAGGCGCGGTCGCTGGGTCACCGGAGCACTCCTCCTGCGAACCGTTGCATGGTTGCCGCGTCGCGCGGCACCAACCAGCCCTCGATCCAGGCGAAGTCCAGGTGCGTCTCGTCGAGCGCGTCGAGCGCCGCGCTGGCGCGCTGGAGGAGGGGACGACCCTTCGTGTTGAAGGACGTGTTCAGCACGATGGGCGGCTCACCCTGCTGCTCGAGCGCTTCGAGCAACCGCCCCAGGAACGTCTCTGGCGCGACGAGCTGCGCCCGCGCCGTCCCGTCGAGGTGCGCTGCGGCAGGGAAGCGGACGAGCGCCTCGGGGCGCATCTTGACGGCAAAGGACATGTAGGGCGAGGGGGCCGCATCCAGGAGGAACTCTCCTGCTCGCGCCGCCGCGACGGCCGGGGCCAAGGGCCGGTACCACTCCCGCGACTTAATACGGGCGTTGATCCGCTCTTTCACCTCTCGAGAGCCGGGCAACGCCAGCAGCGAGCGGTGACCGAGCGCTCGTGGTCCCAGCTCGGCGCGGCCGTGGGCGACGCCGATCACGGCGCCGCGGCGCAGCAGCGACGCGATCTCCTCGACGCCGGTCCGCACGGCGCCGCGCCGCACGAGCTCGCCCTCGCCCACGTCCATGACGAGCCATGGCCCCACGAACACGTCCGGCGGCGCTGACGGCGGCTCGACGGACCACAGCGCGCCGGTCGCGATGCCGGCATCGTTGGGCGCGGGCGGCACGTGGACCGGGCGGCCGAACATCCGGCGGACGAGCTCGTTGGCCCGCACATTGAGCGCGCACCCGCCCGTGAGCACGATCCCCTCATCCTGCTCCGTGAGATGCTCTCGGAGGATCCGGAGCACGAGCTTCTCGAACACCGCCTGACTCGTCGCCGCGAGATCACGCGCCTCGTCCTCGGCGACCGCGTCGGCCTCGAGCTCCAGGCCGAGCTGCTCGCCGAGCGAGTAGAGGGCCTGCAAGGGCTCCTGGAAGTTCAGGTAGTAGTCCTCGACCGGGCCGAGCCACGCCTCGCGGATGCGCCCCAAGACGGCATAGGCCATCAGCTTGCCAGCGAGGGAGAGGTGCCCCGCGCGCGGCTGAGGGCGCCGTCCCGTGACCTCGGGCATCGCGGTGGCGAGCAACCGGTACGGGGTGCCGAGGTTCAGCGGTACGCGGTGAAGGTGCGTGAGAGCCCGGTCGTGCGCGCGGAACAGGTTGCACGTGCCGTCGTTCCCGCCACCGTCGAAGGACATGACGAGGGCGCGCCGAAAGGGCGCGTCGTGGATCCCGTGCAGGGCATGGGCGCGGTGATGGTCGACGGTTACCCAGCGCTCGGCCGAGACCAACTCGGCGAGGATGCGGCGGAGCGAGGGCATCACCCAGCTCGTCACGGCCATGTCGAAGCGCTCGATCCCCGTCGCTCGTACGGCGACCTCGATCGCCCGCCGCCACTGCGCCCGGAAGACCTTCGTATCCCGCGCGCTCGCGAAGTACCGCTCCTCGAACAACCTCTCCAGCTCGAGTGCGAGCTCAAGCACGCCGTCGCGGGCCACGGCGAGCCCCGCGTCGTGCTGGACATGGAACGCGATGACCTTCATGACTGCCCCCCGGAGGCCATGTGCTCCAGCGTCGCGACGAGCTGGCGCGCCGTCAGCGCGAGCGTGCCGAGCGGCAGCGACTCGTCGGCGCCGTGGACATTCGAGTGCGCGTCGTTGGGTCCGAAGGCCGCATAGGGCCGCTCGCCAAAGAGCGAGCCGACGGACCCGGCAGATGTCGCTGAGGCGCGGTTCAGCGGGCGGGCTTCGAGCACCACCGAGACCGATTCCTCGCGGGAGAGCTCCCGCCAGCGGCGGCAAAGAGCATCGAGGCGCTCGTCCGATCGGAACGCCAGGATGCGCTGCCGTTCCGGGACCTCGAAGTACCCGGTCTCGTCGAGCCACACCGCCACGTCGATCGCTCGCAGGGCGGCAAGGTGCCCGGCGAGCACAGGCGAGCCCGTCTCTTCCTCTCCCTCGATCACCCAGAGCACACCGGGCCAGGATCGCACGTCACGCGCTGCCAGGAGACGCTGTGCAAGCGGCCCGAGGTTGTCCGCGATGCCACGCCCGTAGGCGCGCCCCGCGGCGACCCGGAGCTGCAGCGCGTCGCCGTGCCAGCTTTCGTGCACGGGTTCGATGTCGTAGTGGCCGTAGAGCCCGATCGTCGGGATCCCGATCGGCGCGGGACGTCGCGCGACGAGCAGCGGAGCATGCCCGGGGCGCCGCAGCTCTTCCACGGCGAAGCCGAGAGCGCGCAGCTCAGCGTGAACCTCGGTCGCCACCTCCAGGGCCGACGCGGTTCCGGAAACGGGGTGGAGGGCAACCCAGCGCCCGACGCGGTCGAGCCACTCCGCTTCGCGATGCCATGCGGCGCTCATCCGCGCCTCCCGAGCGCTGGCAGCAGCGTCTGCTCCACCCAGCGAGGCTCGTCCGGCACCACGAACCTGCAGATCCGCAGCGGTTGGTGGGAGGTCACCTGGTTGCCGAGGAGGAGGCCGAGACGGTAGCCATGCGCCGCGACGATTCGTTCGGACCCCTCGCTCCACGCTGCATCGGGATAAGCGAGGGTCGTCGGTTTCGGAAAGCCATGCCGAGCGAAGACCTGGGCCGTCTCGTCGAGCTCGGCCGTGAGTGCTGGAGCATCGAGCACCGAAAACGGCCTATGCGTCGCGCCGTGGGCTCCGATCGACCAGCCTCGCCGCACGAGGCCACGAAGCTCTTCGGCCAGTAGGTACAACCGCCGCGAGGGCTCGGCTGGCGCATCCAGCGTCTCGCCCAGCGTGGCCAGGATCGCATCCCGCTCCTCCTCGGGAGCCTGGAGGCAACGTCGCCGCTCGGGACCATCAACGAGCCGCGCCCGATCCTCGGGACGGTCGAGATCGAACGCCCAGTGGTGCCCACCCACCACGAGCGTGCCCCGGCGCCTCCGTGCGCGAGCGAGCGCCGAGTACCAGCGATCCGCGGGCAGCGCCCGAGGCGGCGTCGCGAGCGTGCACGTGGTGACGAAGACGCTCGCCGCAGCCTCCACCGCTGCGAGCACCGGCGATGCGTGCTCGACGACATCTGCATAGCCGTCGTCGAAGGTGATCCAGGCGGAAGGAACATCGAGCTCCATGCGGCCGTCGGCCCAGGCGGAGACTGCCGCCTCGCCAACGAGCGTGACGTGCTGCATGAGCTGCTCCACCTGGCGCGCGAAGCTGCTGAGCGAGACGGCCGTCCCGCGGGAAAAGTACGGCCACGCATCACCGGTGCGGTCGGCATCCGGCAGCACCCGGTGGTAGCAGAGGACCGCGAGCTGCCCCGTCATACGAACGAGGGCGGAGGAACGATCGCCTCGGCGAGGGTCAGGGCGAGCTGCGCTGCATCGCGAGGTGCCAGGGGGCCGTGCACGCGATCGCCGCGCCGGTCATCTAGCGTCTCGCCGGCGAGACGCGTTGCCCATCCTTCCGAGCTGCCAACGCAGACGATGGGTCGCCCGAGCTCCCATGCGAGCGCGAGCTCTCCCAGCGTACCGGTCCGCCCCCCGACCGCGAGCACCACGTCAGAGGATGCTATCAGCACGGCATTGCGGGCGTGGTTCATCCCCGTGCAGATCGCGACGTCCGCGGCGTCGCTCGCGTCGCCCGCGCGGTACGTGGGTAGGATGGCGATGGTATCTCCGGACTGGTAACGCGCCGACGAGCGCGCGCCCCGGAGCGCCGCGGCCATGACGCCGCCGAGCCCGCCGGTGAGCACCCGGAATCCTTGGTCGACGAGAGCCGCCCCGAGCTCGTGGGCAAGCTCGAGCTGGTCGGCCGTCGCGCGAGTGCTTCCAATCACGGCGGCAACGGGTCGTCGCATCGTCTGCTCCCAGTAGTGTAGGATAAGTCACGGCTGCAAGTCCTGGAAGGGCCTTTTCGCACCTCCTGGGTCAATATTGGCAATGTGTTCCATGTACTCAGCTCTTCGAGACCATGTACGCAAAGCAAGCCGGCGAGGGGTGGCCCAGCTGTGAATCCGACGAAGCCGAGGAGGCGCTCGCGACTGCCACAAGGTTGAAGCAGGGGTGATGGGGCGAAGTAAGCGGCACTGCCGAAGGCGACGATGGGTAATGCCTATAACCGCTTCCGTTGAGGAGTGTAACGAATGAAGGAGTGGATCTATAAAGCAACCAGGAGCAAGGTCGGTTATTACGAGACTCGTCGGCTCGCGGTGGCGAGGCACTTTCTTTGCCGTTCGGCCGTGGAGCGTAATGGCAGCCAGTCGGATCGGGTAAGAGAGGTCGGCCTCGGTGACATCATCCACTTCTACTACGCACGCGGCGACGGCAAGGTGCCAAGCTACGGTAGCTTTGTGGTAGTCCACGGAGGTGGGATGTGTGCCGTGAACCCGAACTCCTTCAGCAGCGCCGGCACTTCAGCGTAATATCAGCCATCCCACAGATGGGCGACGCGGCTGTAGCTCTGGATGCCCTCCGGTAGCCCATCGTCCTGCACGTCGACGACGAGGCACTCTGCCGTCCCCCCGTTCTCTGGGCCGCGCAGGCCGCGACCGACCATCTGCTCATACCGCAACGCGCTCGTCGTCGGTCGCGTGATGCAGACGACGTCTGCACGAGGAGCGTCGAAGCCCGTCGTCAGCACGCCGACGTTGCAGAGGAATCGCAGGCCGTCGCCGTCACGGAAGCGCTCGATGACAGCAGCGCGCTCGGCCCTCGGTGTCTGCCCGGTCACCACCGCGGCGCAGTCGTCGTCAAGGGCGCGGTTCAGGGCGACGGCGAGGACCTCCGCGTGCGCGACGGAGCACGCGAAGACGAGCGCGTGCCGGCGCTTCGGGAGCCGGCCGAGGCGCTTGAGGATCCGGGCGTTGCGGTCGTGCTCGAGCCCGAGCTGCGCGACGTAATCGCCGGGAAGGTCCCTGAACTGCTCGAAGCGGCGAAGCTGAGCGTCCGTCATCGCGCGGGTCCCCTCGACGCGGAGGCGCTCCGCGTTGACCTGAGCGAGGATCCCCCGCCGCTGGAGGGCCTGGATCGGCTTCTGGCCGAGCGAGTCAGGGCGTAGGAGCTGCTTCTGGAAGTACCGCTGGAGCGTCGCGCTCTCCTCGTCGTCCGAGCGCCACGGCGTCGCGGACAAGCCGATGACGGGGGCCGCTCCCTGCAGCGCACGCCATTCACGCTTCGCGCAAAGCCCAAGCGCTACGAGCACTTCGCGCTGCGTGTGCGTGATGAGCGAGTGAGCTTCATCCACGACGGCGCACGCGAGCCGCCGGGTCGGGAAGCTCTCAAAGAAGTCCGGCCTGTTGTCCACCCAGCTCGCGAGTTGATCGATGCCTGCGACCAGCACGGTGGGCTCGTCGCCGATCTCGATCGAATCCGGATCGCGCCCACCCCAGAGCCGCACGATGCTGAGCGGCGGCGTTCTACGGATGATCTTCCCCACGCGCTGCGGCGGCACCTGCCAGACTTGCCGGAAGCACTCCCACGCCTGCCGCTGGAGCTCGTCACTCTGCGCGATCCAGAGCACGACATTGCACCGCTGCCGCTCCTCGGCGAGGTGATCGCAGATCGCCTCCACGGCCACGCGGGTCTTGCCGGCCCCGGTGGGGAGCGACAGCAACGCCGTTTCCCCGGTGCCGCCAAGGAGCATCTTCCGGATGGCGGCGTACACCTCGATCTGGAAGTCGTGCAGCGGTGGCAACGGTTCGACCGGCACGACCTCCTCATCGTCGGGCAGGGGGTTCGATCGGCACTTCGCGAGCAGCTCGGGCAGTCCGGTGATCTCGCAGAAGCGGCGTGCCCAGGTGCTGCCCTGGTGCCAGTAGCCTGCCATCACGCGCGAGCCTGCGCCCTGCTGCGTCATGTTGCCGTGCAGCGGCGCCGCGCGCCGTCCTCCGACCTCGCGGTAGAGGGCCTCGAGCTTCTTGTATCTCGTCGTCGGCAGGTTCTGGAGGATCTTCTCCCGGAGCCACGGCCCGGTCGCGCCGTCGGACAGCAGCCGGTGGCCCAGGAGATCGACGACCTCGGCGATCGGACGCGAGGGTGCTCCGGGCGACAGGTTTCCCGATCCACGGAGCGCCGCCCGCACGGCGTCGAGCCGCTCGCCCACCCGCGCGCCCTCGTCGCTCGCGAGGAACCCGTCCCAGTCCTCGCGCGAGATGCGCGCCAGCACCTGCTCAACCTGCGCTCTCTCTTCCGCATCCATGGCCTTACTCGAGGAGCTTCTTGATGGTGCGCGCTATCTCTTTAAGGGCGAGCGTATCGAGCGCGCCCCGCTCGCCTTCCTGCGACGTGAACAGCGTCTTCCCCAGCACGAACCCGTTTCGCTCGTAGAAGTTGCGCTTCCAGTCCCACCCGCGGCGGTAGTCCTCGCGGTCGAGCATGCCGAGGTGCTCCCAGATCACGAGGTCGCCGTCGGGCATGACGAACGAGAAGTCCGGGCGGACGCGACGTGCCTCGGCCTGGGCGTCGTAGGCGCGCTCGTAGTGGTAGTCGACATCGAGCTCGTACAGGATGTTGGCGATGACGAGCTCGGACTTGCTGCGCACAAGGTGGCCCTTCGCGGCTCGGTGGATGAGGTGCTGGGCGTAGCGCACCTCGTCCGCGCCCTGGCGGACTGCGCCCTGGAAAAGGTTGGTGTTGCGTCGCGCCGTCTCGGAGCGCTCCGGGCGGGTGAGGTCGAACAGCGTCGTCGCGTCGTTCCCCTCGACGAGGAGCACCAGCCGCTCGTGCGAGCGCGTGAGCGCGGTGTAGACGAGCTCGCGCGTGAGAAGACGTGAGCCCTTGGGCAGGACGACGAACACCTTCTTGAACTCGCTGCCCTGGGCCTTGTGGACCGTGAGCGCGTAGGCGAGCTCGAGCGGCGCGCGGCCGTCGCCGAACTGGCTGGGCCAGTAATCGAACGTGACGTTCGGACGGCCGGCGAAGGCCACCTTGAGGTTGTCCTTCACCTTGCTGACGAGCCCCATCTCCCCGTTCGCGATGTCGAGCTCGCAGGCGTTCCGCTCCTTCCAGTCGTACGCCTTGCGCCGCTGGTTCACCGTCTGGATGACCTTGTCCTTCGCCACGATGTTCTCGTCGCCGAGGCTCGGGGCCCACCGCCTCACGGCGGCGTCGAGCTCCTTCGCGCGGAACTGCCGCTGGATCCACCGGTTCAGGTCATGCACCCCGTGGGGGTGCATGCGTACCGGGGAGAGGATCTGCCACCGCTCCGAGCCGTCGGGCTTGTCGAACGGGACCCACCCCTTGTCGTTGAGGCCCAGCGCTCCGTCGAAGCCGGCGACGTCGCTCGCGTCCTTCACGCCGAGGTGTCGCGCGAAGGCCTCGAGCAGCTTCGCCCGCAGCTCGTCGGGCGTCTTCCAGAGCACCACCTCGAGGTCATTGAACGGCGTGCCCGCTTCGAGATCGCCGAGGACGCGGTCGGCGTCGATCGGCTGCGGCTCCCTGGTGAACCACGATGCGAGCCGCAGCGTGTCCGACGGCTCGCTCGACGATGCCAGCGTACGCACCTCCACGGTGAGCCGCGCGAGCGCGTCGCCGAGCGGCGCTCCATCGTCGGCTGCTACGGTCGTCGTCTCCAGGAACGCGACAAGATCCGCGAACGGACGGCCGACACCGATGGGCGGAAGCTGGTTCGGATCGCCCACGAGGACGACCCGCTGCACATGAGCGAGGTCGATCGCTTCGAGCACGGCGAAGAGATCGTCCATCGTGAGCATCGAGCACTCATCAATGACGATCGTCTTCTCCTGGCGGTACTTCTCCTTGCCCTCGAAGCGTGGCCGCTGACGGGCGCCGTCGTAGCGCTTGAGGCGATGGAGGAACTGCGCCACCGTCATTGCCTCGGCGTTCGTGGCTTTGGCGAGGCGGACGCGGGCCTTGCCGGTGGGGGCGAGGAACAAGATCCCGTCCTTGGCGAGCGGCGGGCAGAGCATCAGTGCGCCCAGGACCGACGTCTTCCCTGAGCCCGCGCGCCCGATGAGGACGCTGAGACGACGGGACGTGAGACGCGCGAGCGCGCTAGACTGCTCGGCGATCGCCAGCGCGTGGCGTTCGTTCTTGGGGTCGAAGCTCCCGCCCGCGCCCGTGATTGCCTCGACAAGGAGCGTCTTCCAGTCCGCCTTCACGGGCATGATCGGCTTGCCAGCCCGTTTCGACAGCGTCGACCGCAGACGGTCCTCGCGCCCCTTGAGCTCGGTGAGCTGGAGGGCAGCGGTCGATGTGCCCCTGTCGTCGGTCACGACATCGACGAGCTCGATCACGTTTTGGAGCGCCGAGCGGTTCGCTGCCGGCCAATTGCTCCCGACAACGCACGGGTGTGCGAGATCCACCTTAGCGACCTCCTGGAGCGCGTCTGCGGCACCGAGGAGCGAGTCGCCTTGCTCGGCCGCCCGTCGCAGCACCGCGACCATGGCGGCCCGGATGCGCCGGGGATCGTTGGGTGACTCCACTGCTGAGGGCGCCGGCACCGGATGCTTCGCGGCGATGGTCGCCTCGGGGAGCAAGCCGCGATCGATCATGCCAACGGACACGGGCGAGTCGTCCCAGCTTCCGAGATCGACCTCGCTCATGCGGTAGGGGTTCTCGAGGATCTCTCGGTCGGAGACCTTGGCCGTGGTTCCCCGCGCCCGCTCGGCCACATCGTACCAGCGCTTCGCCTGTGCGGGCGTAAGCGCGAACCGGGAGAGCAGCCGGAGCAGATCCCGCTGCTCGTCGGTGAGATTCGTCCAGGTCTCGCGAACCGCCTCGAGGTCGGGAGCGTAGGCGCGCTGCGGTGGTTTCTTCTTTCCCCGGAGGATCGCGTCGACGGCGGGCCACGGATCCGCGTCCCGCGCCACCGCGTTCGAGGAGAGGAGCTCGAGCGCGAGCGCCGTTCCGAGGCGCAGCCCGAGCGCTTCGAGGGCGGGTCCAAGCCCAGGGAAGGCGCCGCGGTCCTTCCAGGTCGTCGCGATCTGAGCGTTGAGCCACTCCTCGCGGCGCTCCCACGGACCCTTCGCGATGCCGTGCGTCCGGATCCGGCGTACGGCTTCGAGGCATCGAACAAGCGTGGAGAGCGCGATGTCGGCCGGCGCGAGCTCGGCCGCGTACGAAAAGACCCGCAGGTGTGCGGGATCGGCAGGGACGGCGATCTCCCTGAGCTGCGTGAGCCGCCGGGCGTCTTCGCCGGGATCGCCGGTCGGCTCGAGGTAGTCGTGGTACGGCAGCAAGAAGCCGTCGTCGCCGTCAGGGCGGATCGAGTGCTGGATCAACCGGTCCCACATCCCGTACGAGGGCTTCTTCTTCGCGGTATCGTAGGACTTCGGCGGCGCGATGGCCGTGATGCGCCCGACGCCCATGACCAGGCGCGAGATCGTATCGCCGAGCGGCTGCCCCTCCTTGCAGTAGAAGAACACGAGCGACCGCTCGGGAACGAGGCGACCGAAGAAGAGCTGGAGCAGCGCTTCTTGGCGCGACCTCCCGAAGACCCAGGGGCTCGAGAACGGCGCTTCTTCATCGGGCGGCAGCGACTCGGGGAGCTTCGCGTCGATGGCTTCCTGCTCGTTGCTGAGCATCCAGGCGAAGGGCACGACGAAGGTGGAGTACGGCGGCGCCTTGACGAGCGTGGGCACGAGGTGCCCGTGCGTCTCCTCGGCCTTCTTGATGCCGGCGTAAGGATGGGTGAAGCGGCGTGTCCATGCTTCCGGGCTCATGAACGCGCCGGACTCGGCCTGGCAGGGCGGCACGTCGTCGGGCTTGAGGCCGCTCCACGGTATCCCAGCCAGGGCGTCTTCTCGCGCGTCGTCGCGCCCCTCGCGGATCCGGTCGAGCGCGGTGCAGAAGGAATTGCAGGACGGGACGCGGCAGACGCGCCCGTTCCAACGCGAGTCGTGCCAGGCAACGCGAGCGGTGAGGTGGAACATGTCTTGAGGCCCCCCTTCGGATGCGCTGCCGATGGTACGCTGCCGACGCCCATGCGGACCAGCCGTTCCCGGCGCGACGCTTCCAGGAAGCGCAGCCCTTCGATACGGCTGTGTTTGCCGCCATTCGGCCGCCTTGCTCACTGCGGTCGCCGAGCAGCCGCTCCTACGTCACCGTCGTCATGAGGACCGTGCCGACGTCCGAGGCGAGCGCCGCCGGCGGCAGCGCGACGTGCGCTAGGCTCACTGCCTCGACGTTGAACCGCCCCGCGAGGTAGCGGAAGAGCGCCGCCTGCGGCGAGCTGCCCGTTCAACGCAGCCGTCGCGGGCCGGTCGTACATTTTGGCCTCGATCGCGATCAGCGCTCGCCGAAGCCTGACGATGTAGATCAGCACGTCGGGCGTGTCCTTCGTCGTGGAGTCGAACGAGGGCACACTCCACATCTTGGTGGAGCACGAGGAGGTCGCGCGATTGGGCGCGGGCAGCGCCCCGATGTTGCTCGCTGAGCTCAGGGGGCTTCGCGCGGCCGGGATCACCATCGATTACGTGCTTCCTGAGGAGCGCACCTTCGCGCTGAAGGGGCGCGGCTTTGCCGACCGCGACGAGTACGAGGAGCAGATCCATCGGCTCGGGAACCTGAGCCTCGTCGAGGAGCGCATCAACAGCGCCGCGCAGAAGAAGACACCCGAACAGAAAGCATCCGCCGATGACGTCCATAAGGACAGCAAGTTCGTCGCGACACGAGAAATCGGTGTGGCGAGCCAGACGAACAACAAGTTCGGTCGGCACGACGTGGAGGCTCGCACACAGGAACTCGTCGACTTCTGTCTCAAGCGCTGGCCGCCCTAGTCGTGAGCTGCGTCCTCGGCTGGGACAGATTCGGTCGCGCGCTGCGGCGTTCTTCCCGTGGGTCCGTGTCGGCCCGTACCAGCCTTGCGGCAATTGTCAACGCATGCGATGACCCAGGCGCGGCCAGGACCAGTGCCGCGGCCCTCGCGAGATCGCCCATGCGGGGCGTGGTCGGATCCAGCGAATTCGATGCATCGGGACGCGCGAAGATGGCCTTCTGCGGCTGCGCCGTCTGGGCGCTGAGCGGCGAAAGCTCTGCTTCAGCTGGCGCTGCAGAAAGTGCCGTTGTATTCGATGCCGATTGTGGCGCCGCACGTACGGACGCATGCAGCGCGTCGAGCATCGCGAAGAACTTCTCGGACGCTGCTTCCCTCACGTGCGCGGGCCAGTTCTTCCGCCAGATTTCAGCCCGACCTTGGAACGGCAAACGTAGCACGCCGCTCCTGTATCCCTCGATGATCTGCACGACCACCGCTTCGATCTCCTCCTCCATCGGGTTGTGCAGCACCACCTTCGACGGAGCCGGCGCGCTCGTCGCGTTCGCAGGCGGCAGCGGCGTGAGAGTAGATCCCAAGGGCGGAAGCGTACGGCTCGGTCCCGCGGGAGCTGGGGCCGCGCTTCCTGACCCGTTCACATGGCCCAGCGTGGGCCCGGGCCTCGTGCCGGGTACCTCAATGCTGAACGAGTTGACCTCACGGACCAATGTGAACAGATCGCTCGCCAGAAGCGCCTTCGTTGCGCGGACGCTCTCGGGATCGCCTCGGCGCGCCGCCATGTAGTCGGCCAAAGTAAGTGAGCCGTCGAGGAGCCCTCCATGACGTTCTGAGAACCGATTCTTCGCAGCGAGAATCCGGCGGGACAGGTCGTGAAGCGGCGTCGTCGGCGCATGCTCATCGCGGCAGGTCTGGGCTTCGCCGTGTCCCGACGGCTCGGCAGCAGGCTCCGCGACTGAACGCACGAGCGCGCGGATCCTCTCCTCGATCTTCTCGAGCGCGATGCCGATCTCCTGCGCCTCTTGTGCGAGTGCCGGATCCAAGTCGTGGACGAGACGCCCCCATCGCTTCCCCACCTCGTGAAGCGAGCCCGTGATCTCGCGCATGCGTGCGGTGCTCTCGCCGCCTTTCCTGCTCCGTAGGTTCTTCCTCTCGGTCGCTCTCGCATCTCCCTCAAGCATCGCGACCGCTGACTTGACGCTCTTCGTGCGGCCGTCGACGAGCAGCTGCGTGACGGACACCTGTTGCTCTCGAGGCAGCCGGGTGAGCTGCATCAGGAGGACCTTCTCGTCCTCGAGCGGAGTGCCGCAGAGGAGCTTGGCCGCCCTGGGAGCCAGCTCCGTGGCGATCCGGATCTCTTCTCGCACGGACCGCTCCGACGTACCGAGCTTGTCGGCCGCATCCGATGCGAAGGCCGGTGCAACGGAAATAATTTCCGTTGCCGCCTCGGCTGCCGCCTTTGCGTGACCCCCTCGTGCATGCTGGCGTGCCTCGGGATGAACGGCCTCGTACAGCTCCTTCTTACGGGCGAGCAGCCGGCCTCGCTCGAGCACCGAGAAGCGGCGCCGGACGATGTTCTCGTCGATCTCTGCGAGCTCGCGCTCGAGCATCCCCCACGTGGCCGTACGCGCCGGGATGTGCGTTCGGCCAAGCTCCACGAAGGCGGCGATCCGGTTGCGGCCCGTCACCAGCTCACCCTCCGGCGTGAGGATGATCGGGTTCAACAGATCCACCTCGGCGATGGACGCGGCGAGCTGATGGACGGTCGCGGGGTCGGGCTCGCGGTGCGGCGGGATGACGATGTCCTTGATGGCGACCATGCGCACCTCCCTGTGCACGGCTTCGGTCGCGTCCAGCATGGACGGTGTGGCACCGAGGCGTGATCTCGTGGTCCGCTTCGGCTTCGGACTGGGCCTGCTCACTTTCGGGATCATCATGGTCTCCTCAACCGAACAGAGTCGTTCCGGCACGCCAAGTTTGCCCGGAGGACGAGAGCGCATCCACCGCCGTCAAGCGCAACAGGGCCGGCGCGTGGGCGCCAGCATGCTGCCCGGTCCCGAGGGACAGCGCGGAGATGTTCTCGTCGCCGGCCCCCGGGCAACTGAGGACGCGGCGGCGCCACCCGGCCCCGGTTTCCCCTGTTCTCTCGCCGCCGATCGCCCTCCCGCCATTCACATCCCATTCACACGCCATTCACACGCCCACCGTCGCGAGGGGTCGCCCCGGGTCGCGTTCCGTCGCGTTCCATCCCTCCCACCCGAACCCCGCAGGGCTGTCCCAAGCACGCGATCAGGCTAGGTTTTTTGCCTGATCCCGCAGGGTTCGGGCGGAGGCCTCCCGCGACGCCGCCGAGGCCCCCATCGGGTTTTGAAAACCGCCGTTGGGGCAACTCAACCAGGGGTTCGAATCCCTTCTCCTCCGCTGAAACCATTGAAGATTTCGTTGGGGAACGTGGGCGCTCCCTGGTGAGCCTCGCGGGTCCATTCGCACGCCATTCATACGGCTGCGCCGAGGCTACGCCGATCGCCGGGTGAAGACCTGTACGGCATCACGAAGCCGAGAAGGTTCACCGCGGGGGCGCACCTCGCCTGGCGAAGTGCGCGTAGTAGCGCTGGTACATGTCCTGCCACCTCGCGTACTCCGCCGGGTGCTCTCGGAGCCGCTCCCTCCAGGCCGCATCGACCGCTGATCGCATCTCGCTGGAACCCAGGCCGTAGCGCTGGAAGATCGACTCGGCCATGGCGGGGGACAGGGCCAGTTCCGCGCAGAGCGCGGCATACCGCGCGAGCGGCAGGATCGTCTCCAGCGGCTCGGAGGGGGGCGCTGTCCCTCCGTCCCCGGCCGTGCTCGACGGCGCGGAACGAGGCGGTACCTTGGCGGTGTGGGAGGCTGCTCCGGTCACTGGGGCCGGCGAGGACGTGGTTTGTGTCAGCAGCTCGCGGGGAATTGCGAGGTTCAGCGACGTTTCCCGGAGGTCTGCTGTGGCCGGCGGAACGGGTTTCGATGCTGCCAGAGCTCCGGCACGCCTCGTGGGGGCCGCTGCCGTGAAGGGGATCACCGGGCCGCGAGGGGGAGCCTGTAACGGTGACGTCTCTGCGACCTCCGAGGGAGCTCGCGGCTGCTGCGGCCGGGCTGTCGATGTGGACGGCTCCGGAGTCTCCGATGCTCCGGCCGTGAACGGGAGAGCGGGGCCGCGGGGAATGTCAGAGAGCGGTGCGGTTTCCGCGATCACGGGAGGCGGGTGCTTCACCACCTTCGCCGCACCCGATCGAGGGAACGGCAGCTCCGGCGCTCGCGGAATGTCGGGCAGGGGAGCGGTGCCGGTGAGCGACTCCGCAGCGCGAGGAGGCTTCGGCTCTGCCTTCACGGTCGCGGGCTGGGCGTGCGCGGGCACGAAGGGGATCACTGCGCCTCGGGGGACATCCAGCAGGGGCCCCGTGCCCTGCAGCGCCGCCGGGGTCATGAGGGGCGCCCCAGGACCGGCCGTCGCCTCGGAAGCGGGCGCGGCAGGCGCGAACGAGGCGGCAACGGATGCTGGCGAGCGCTCGACGTTGCCGACCTCCCGCGCTCGGGCGAGGAGCATTTCCAGCCGACGCGCGTGATGCGCGTGGAGCCGCTCGAAGTCCTTCGCCAGCGCCGCGTCACGCCCCAGCGCTGCCCGCCATTGCCGATCCAGCGCTCCCCGCATCTCCTCATCGGCCAGACCGTGGCGCCGCAGTACCCGTTCGCGTTGCTGAGGCAGCGCATCGAGCTCCGCGCAGAGCGCGGCGTACTCGGCCAGGCCCAGCCTGGGCTCGCCCAGCGGTCTCGCCGCAGAGTGCTCATCTGCGATCGCCTTCCCCGAGCCCCGCGCCTCGGCCACCCTCGACGGCTGCAGCACCCGGGGGCCGACCCGGAGCGATCCCAGCTTCCCCGGTCTCGCCTGGAGATCCTTGAGGAGTTCGCCGATCTTCGCGTCCTCGTCAACGCGCCGCACCCATCGGCGGCGGAGTCGCGCGACGTCGTTCATGCCCAGATCGTTCTCCTGCAGCAGCTCGAACGGGGCCGGGTGCGCCGCGAAGACAGCAAGGAAGCTCGCCCAGGCGGGCGGGTCGCCCGCGAGCGGCTCGACCCGTCGATCCAGCCAGTCCTCCGCCTGCGCCAGCTCTTGCTCGTAGGCCGCGAGCAGCTCCGGCTCGGCGGCCAGCCGCTGCTTCCAGGCAAGATCGGCCCGCGCGAACGTACGCGGCGTGAGCCCCTCGACCGCGAGCACGTCCGCCAGCGGGAACCCCTCCGTCACCGCCGCCCTGACGGCTGCGTACTGCGCCAGCGAGATCCCTTCGCTCGCTTCCTGCGCCCCTGCTGCGGGCTTCGTGGCTGCCGCCATCCCCCGGACCCTAGTCGCCGACCAGCACGGTCCCGGAGGCGATCACGCTCCCGTTCGGCGCGTCGGCCGGGTCGTTGCAGGTCATCGCCGGATCCCCGAGGTGCGCGGCCGGCTTGTTGTTGATGAGCACCGTCTTGCTGCCCGCCTGGACCCGAGCCTGATTCGACGGCGGGCGCTGGAACGTGCCCCCTGGAGGACCATGCGCGGGCGCATTCGCCGCGGTGCTGCCCTGGATCGCGGCAGGCTTGCCCTCGATCAGGACGTCGCGGCTCAGATCGCCGCTCAACGTCCCGCTGAAGGGAAGCGGCGTTGGCGTGGGCACCGGCCCGCCCGGCGAGGGGATCATCACCACGTGCGTGTCGATGCCGACGACCTTGTCCCCTTGCTTTGCCGCGGGCTTGCCCGCCTTCGGCCCATGTGCTGGCATCCTTGCTTCTCCTTCTCTCGCGGCAACCTCTGGCTCACGGCCCGCAGTAGGGCGCGAGCGAGTTCCAGGTCTTCTCCTCATGATGGGCCACATGGGCCGTCACGCTGAGCGGCTTCTCCGGTTGCCCAGACGGCGCAATGGGCACGAAGGTCATGATCCATAGTGCGTCGGCGATCACGGCTCGGAGCCCTCGATCGTCGACCAGGACACCGAAAAGGCTGTCTACGTTGGGAATCTTGACAAATGGCAGGCCCTTTCTCGCCTGGACGAAGATGCCGTAAAAGTCGTCATGCGCCCAGGAGCATTCATGCTCTTCCGTAGGGTAGAGCCAGGTGGCTGTAACTTCGAGCACCGCGCTTCCGCCACCACCGGGTAGTTCACCGCCGCCTACCGCCTCCATGGTGCGGCACTCCGGCTCTTCGCAACGCTTCTGGGGAATGAGACCTTCAGGTGGAGCACGTTGGGTCAATGTCTCTTTCTTATGCAAGAGGCACCGCTCCGGCGATTCGATCTGCTGAAACGCGACCGACCGCGTCGACCGACCCTGCTCAGGGCACACCCCCTCGAGCACCCGCACGACCCTCGCGATCTGGGGTCCCCAACTCTCGCGCTGGAACAGATACTGCACCGGCATCATCCGGCACGGCGGAACCCCGTCGCCCAGTATCCACACCGGATCGTTGCTAGAGGTGGCACCTCGCGCCCGCGCGCTGGCTTCGTCCAGCGGGACCTCGGAGTCCTCCTGCACGGGCTCTTTGGGCGGACTCTCCACCACCTCGGGCAAGAGCCAGCGCTTGTCATGGGTGCGCTGTTCTTCATTGAACGTGGCCACCCGGGCGCGCTGAATCGGTGGACATAGGCCGACCTGCTCCCTCGACGCTGCGGACGGACGAGGAGCGGCGTGCGCGACGCCGGCTTCGGGCTGGGCTTGTCGCGCCGCTGGCCGGCAGGCAGAGGAGGTCACACCGACTGCAACGAACAGACCAAGGAGAATAAGACGACTCATCTCGCGCCTCATGATACCCGATCGGAACGGCTGGGACACGGCGTCGCCCTACATCGCGGCCGCCTGTTGTGCCTCGGTTTCGGCCTGCTTGGCTGCCGCCAGCGCCGCGTCTGCAGCATCCAGCGCCTTTTGCCTCTTGTTCTCTGGCCTCTTCTCGCTGGCAGCTGCGAACGTGAACGAGGCGGAAGCCCAGCTCCGCCAGCGACGGCCGAGGATTCGGCTAAACGCCGCGCAGCGGCGATTTCTCGAAAGAATGCTGAATCGAATGCAGGCGTGAGCCGCTCGATACGCGGCCGCGGTCGTGCCGAGGTCTGCGGGCTACCCTCGTGGCGCTCAACGTGCAGGACCGTCAAGAGTCACGCGCCCCCGGTGTTTGTCGCAGCAGCGTAGCCGAACCTACCTCAGGGTTCATCAGCTGGAAATCAGGAGGCCGACGGTGTATGCTGCTCGGTGCATGGGCAGTGACATCACGCTCTTCTCCGGCTACGGCCAGAAGGAGAACCGCACGACGAATTACTGCCTTCTTGTCCTGCGGATGATCTACGAGGAGAATCCAAAGTTTCTCGGCGAAGTGCTGAGTAACCTCGTTGATGAAGAGCTCGCGGACGTTGTGGGCGTGCACTTCAGGCAGCAGACGCGCAAGAAGGGAAGCGTACCCGATGGCCTCATCATTCAGAGGCCGTTCACGATATACATCGAGACGAAGAACTTCGACTGGTTCTACGATGCGCAGCTCAAGCAGCACCTCAAGGCGCTCCACGAGGACGGTAGCGGCCTCAAAGCTCTCGTCGCCCTCGGGAACTTCGAGGCGCTGACCGACAACCGCTTCTCGAACATCGTGGCTCTCTGTACTGACGAGTACCAGGGTAGCATCTACTTTGCCGCGGTGAGCTTCGAGGAGTTCCTCGATGCACTCCCGAGGGACAAGGTCTCGAAGAACCTCTCGGACACGCTGGACGACTTCGAAGCCTACCTCAACGAGGTTGGAGTGCTACCGCGCTGGAAGCACCGCCTCGACGTCGTAAACTGCAGCAGGCGTCCTGGCGAAGTCACGAAGGAAAACGTCTACGTGTGCCCGGCGAAGGGCGGCGCGTACAATCATTTGCGGGCGAAGTACTTTGGGATGTATCAAGGCAAGGCCGTCCGATACGTCGCGCTGATCGAGGCGGTGGTGGAGCTAGACGGCGAGGGTGGTGGCACGTTGCGCTGGAAGCACGTCGACACGCCGGACGCTGATCTCATGGCCCGCGCCGAGGCAAAGCGCGTACGGCTTCGCCCTGGCACCGACCCGCTGCGAGTGTTTCTGCTTGGCCCGCTTCATCCGACCGACTTCCGAAAGCCGACCAAGGGCGGGATGCAGAACAGCAAGCAGTACTTCGACATCGAGAGGCTTGCGCCCAGCGATGCGGCCGATCTAGCGGAGAGGCTCCGAGGCCAGACCTGGAGAGACTTCCCGAGGTGAGCAGTAACGTTCGCGTTCATTCAGAACTACGAGAGTGCCTGGAAGACACCGTCTCCACCTCAACGCGTGGAAGAAGACCCAGCAGGGCGCGTGAACGGCGGTGAAGGATTCGAAGCAGTGGAAAAGCTTACAGGCCGCGGAGGACGACTAAGCGCGGCTTGCCGTGGTGGGCCGTGAGCGAGGCATCGGCTGCACTGCCGCCCGTGACCCAGGCGCTGTCTGGATGGAGGAAGTGCCTCAATGCGTCCGCGCTTGCCAGTCGTCCCCCGCGATGATGCTTGTCTACCAGCACCTGCAGTCGTCGATCGACCCCCTCCGGGAGGCGGAGCCGGGCGGGCTCGGAAGGAAGCTCCACGTCGACGTGAACGGTTGCCGGGGTAGCCATGATCGAGCTCCTCGAGAAGCAGCACGTGACGGCGACGAGCAGACACCTCGCGCCCGCTTCGAAGTACCATCCGCCGGCCGGTGACTTCCCCGTTCCTCGAGGCCCCCGAGTCCGCCTGGGTGGCGAGCAACGCGCTCGCCTTTGCGCTGCGCGACCGCTTCCCGGTCAGCCCCGGCCACACGCTCGTCGTCCCGCGCCGCCTCGTCCCGACCTGGTTCGACGCCACTTCCGAGGAGCGCGCCGCGATCTTCGAGCTTGTCGACACGGTCAAGCGGCACCTCGACGCAGAGCTCCACCCGGACGGCTACAACATCGGGATCAACGCCGGCGAGGCCGCAGGGCAGACCGTGATGCACCTGCACGTCCACGTGATCCCACGCTTCCGCGGCGACGTGGACGACCCGCGCGGCGGCGTGCGCCACGTCATCCCGGGCCGGGGGAACTACCTCGCCGGGCGAGCCCCGCCGCTCGCAACGGGGGGCGCCGACGACCCCTTCGTGCGCCACCTCGCGCCGGCCTTCGCGCGCGCGACGGACGTGGCCATCCTCTCGGCCTTCGTCCAGGAGAGCGGCCTCGACGTCCTGGAGAGCCACGTGTTCGCAGCCCTCGGCCGCGGCGCTCGCGTCCGGCTCGTCACCGGCGATTACCTCCACATCACGCAGGCCACGGCGCTCGCCGAGCTGCTCGACTGGGCCGGCAGCAACGCCGCGCTGGCGGGCGCCGGAGGCACCCGGGGCAGCTTCGAGGCGCGCGTGATCGAGGTCGACGCGCTCCCCGGCACGAGCCGCTCGTTCCACCCCAAGTCGTGGCGCTTCGAGGGCGCGGGCTTCGGCGCCGCGTTCGTCGGATCGAGCAATATCTCCCGCGCCGCGCTCGGTCCCGGCATCGAGTGGAACCTCCGCGTCGACCGCCACCGCGATCCGGACGCCTACCGGGCCGTCGCCTGCGCCTTCGAGCGCTGGTGGTCCCGCGCCCGGCCGCTCACCGCCGACTGGGTCGAGAGCTACGCTCGTCGCGCGCGCCAGGTCGCGGTGGGCCTGCCGCCGGGTGAGGAGGACGCCGAGCCCATCGATCCCCCGCCTCCCCCTCACCCCATCCAGCGCCAGGCGCTCGCCGCGCTGCAGCGGAGCCGGGCGGAGGAGGGGCGCCGCCGCGCGCTCGTGGTGCTCGCCACCGGCCTCGGCAAGACGTACCTCGCCGCGCTCGACGTCGAGGCCTGGGCCGAGCACCACGGCCGCCGTCCGCGCGTCCTCGTGCTCGCCCACCGCGAGGAGCTCCTCGTCCAGGCCGCCCGGACCTTCCGCCGCCTCCTGCGGGACCTCACCGCGCGCTTCGGCTGGTGCGCTGGGAGCGCCAATGAGCTGGACGGCGATGTGGTCTTCGCCTCGGTGCAGAAGCTGTCCCGTCCCGAGCACCTCGCGCGCCTCGCCCCGGGGAGCTTCGACTACGCCATCGTGGACGAGGTTCACCACGGCACCGCGCCGAGCTATCGCTCCATCCTGGACCGGCTCGATCCGGGCTTCTTGCTCGGCCTGACCGCCACGCCCGAGCGCGCCGACGGCGCGGATGTCGCCGGGCTGTTCGACGATCACGTCGCCTACCGGGCGGACATCGGCGCCGGAATCGAGCGGAGCTTGCTCGTCCCCTTTGCGTATTTCGGCCTGAGGGACGAGACCGATTACCGCGCTGTCACCTTCCACAACCGGCGGTTCGATCCAGGAGCGCTGGAGAAGGCCATCGACACGGATCGGCGCCTCGAGCAGATGTGGCGCGCGTGGCAGGAGCACCCGGGGGAGCGCACGCTCGTGTTCTGCTGCTCGATCCGGCACGCGCACCATGCCTGCGACTTCCTTGCCGCACGAGGTGTTCGCATCGCCGCGGTCCATTCCGGTCCGGAGTCGGCGCCGCGCGAGGAGGCGCTGGCGGACCTCGTCGCCGGCAAGCTCGACGCGCTGTGCGCTGTCGATCTCTTCAATGAGGGCATCGATCTGCCGAACGTCGATCGCGTGGTGATGCTCCGTCCCACGGAGTCTCCTGTCGTCTTCTTGCAGCAGCTCGGCCGCGGCCTGCGCGTCGCGGACGGGAAGGCGCGCCTCACCGTGCTCGACTTCGTGGGCAATCACCGCGTGTTCATCGACCGCGTGCGGACGCTGGTCTCGCTCGGCTCCGAGCCGTCCGATCTGCGCGACTTCCTCGGCGGCATCCGCGCCGCGCGCCTGCCGCCAGGCTGCACGGTGGACCTCGATCTCGAGGCCAAAGATCTCTTGCTCAGCCTGCTTCCTGCCCGCGGGAAGAGCGAAGTGGAGCGCGCGTACCGCGATCTGCGCGACGCGCGCGGCGAGCGCCCGACGGCCGGCGAGCTGTTCCGGATGGGCTACCGGCCTGCCACGCTGCGGCCGGCTCACCAGGGCTGGTTCGATTTCGTGGCTTCCGAGGGCGATCTGAGCCCGCCGGAGCTCCAGGTCCTTCGCTTCCCGGCGGACCGCGAGAACGACGTCCGAGCGTAGCATGGCGTCGGTGCGCCGCCGTGCACCGACGGCGCTGCGAGCGGATGTAACCAGCGTGCTGGAACCAACCTTCGGCGTCCTTTTCGGTCACCTGCCCGATGGCACGCCCCATGGCCTGGTAGACTTGGCGCGCCGAGCGCGGCGCGGCGGTACGGATGGCCTCCTTGTTTTCCCGCCGCAGCTTTCGACGGGCGACAAGTCGGGCGAATAAGGCAGCAAAAACCAGTACTGTGCGCCTCGCTCCTCCACTGCCGCGCGAGCTCCGGGTGTGCGGTGCGCCCCCAATCCGTCTTTTCTTCCCTCACCTTCGCCGATGCGACCTGCCGTGGGAGGCCGGCGCGTGAGAAAGATGCTGGCGCCGGGAGGACGACTCTCGGTCGTGATATAGGGATCGCTTCATGTCGAATGGGGCGCCTCATCCATCCACCTTCGAGCTTCGCGCTGGCTCTCTCGCCGCGCGAGACCTCACAGTGCTCGCGTTTCGCGGTCGCGAGTCCATCTCGCGCGGCTACCGGGTCGACATCGATGTTGCCGTGCCGTTCGCCGATCCGGCAGCCTTCGAGCCGCAGATCCTCGAGCAGCCGATGCATCTCGCGCTCCAGGGCGAGGGCGCTCCGCTCCGCGTCTTTCACGGCGTCTGCACCCACGTGGCGTGGAGCGCAGCGCTCGACGATGGCCGGAGCGCGTACCGGCTCCGCCTCGCCTCGCGCCTGTCGCTGCTCGGCAGGCGCCGCGCGAGCCGCATCTTCCAGGACAGGACCGTCGACGCGATCGTCGACCTCGTCCTGGAGGAATGGCGCATCCCACGCCGCTTCGCGCGGGTCCGCGCCTCTCCGAAGCGCGCCTATTGCGTGCAGTACCGCGAGACCGACCGCGACTTCGTGACGCGCCTCCTCGCGGAGGAAGGGCTCTTCTACTACTTCGAGCACGACCCCAGCGCCGACGCCGAGCGGATGGTGATCGGCGACGACGCGAGCATCTATCCGCCGATCCCCGGCGCCCCGCGGCTCTTCCACAGGAGCGCGTCGGCAGGGACCGGCGCCCTCACGCCCGGCGAGGACCACGTCCAGCGGTTCGTCGCGGCGCGCTCCGTCCGGCCGACGGCAGCCGTCGTCCGCGACTACGACTTCGAACGTCCGCTGTTCCACCCCTCCTCGTCGGCGAGGACGGCGCAGCTCGATGGTGGCCCGGAGGACGGCCGGTACGAGCACTACGAGCACCATGGCGACTACGAGAAGGTGGAGGTCGCTCGCGAGGACGCGACGATCCGGCTCGAGCAGCTGCGCCGGAAGGCCGTGGTCGCCCGCGGGGAGACCGCGTGCCGGCGGTTCGTGCCCGGCCACCGCTTCTTCCTGGAGGGGCACGACGTCGCGGCGTACGACCGGGGCTGGGTCGTGACGCGCGTCGACCACGAGGGTGAGGCGCCGCAGATCTCGGGCGCTTCGCCCACCTACCGCGCCCGCTTCGCCTGCGCGCCGGACACGGTTTGCGTCCGACCGCGCCCCGCGCCGCGGCGCATCCAGCAGGTCGTCGAGACCGCAACCGTCGTGGGCCCGCCGGGCGAGGAGGTGCATACCGACGCCTTCGGGCGCATCAAGGTCCAGTTTCACTGGGATCGCGAGGGCCAGGGGGACGACCGGAGCTCGTGCTGGATCCGCCACGCCGAGCTCTGGGCGGGGCGCGGCTTCGGCACCCAGTTCGTCCCGCGCGTCGGCATGGAGGTGGTCGTCTCGTTCCTCGGCGGCGACGTCGATCGCCCGATCGTCACCGGCTGCGTCGCCAACGCGGTGAACCGCGCGCCGTTCCAGCTCCCGGATGCCAGGACCCGGAGCGGCGTGAAGACGCGGAGCAGTCCGAACGGCGGCGGCCACAACGAGCTCAGCTTCGAGGATCGAAAGGGCAGCGAGCTCGTCCACCTGCGCGCCGAGCGCGAGCTCGACGTCCACGTCGGGACCGATCAGCGGGTCGGAGTCGGGGGCGACCGCTCTGTCACGGTGGCCAGCCGCGACGCGCTCGACACGGGCGATCGGCTCACGAAGGTTCGTCGCGACGACGACCTCGAGGTCGAGGGCCGGAGGAGCGTCCGCGTCTTCGGCGAGAGCGAGGAGCACGTGCTCGGCGACCGCGCGCTGCGCGTCGACGGGATTGACAAGACCAACCTCCTCGGCGGCTCGGTCCTCACCGTCGAGGGGCCGTCCATCCTCCGCGTCACGGGCGAGTACAGCATCGATGTCGGCACGGGCGACGACGCCGGCGCGGCGCAGATCAACGTCTCGGGCTCGCTGGTGCTCGGCGGCTCGAAGTCGCTGCGCCTCATCACGCAGGGGAGCCTCACCCTCTCCGCGGGCGAGAGCTCCCTCGAGATCAGCCCGGAGGGGATCCGGATCATGGCCGGCAGGGTGGAGATCGCCGGCGCGCAAGCGCTCTCGCTGGCGGGCAAGGGACCGACCCTGTCGCTCGGGGAAGAGGCGGAGCTCGCCGCCAAGAAGATCCGCATGTTCTCCACCGACGCGGCGCTGGAGCTCGACGAGGACGCCGCGCTGTGGGGCAAGCTAGTGAAGCTCAACTGCTCGCGCGACGAGCCGCCGCCCGGCGGCGACGAGGACGAGGAGAAGACGAAGCCGTTCAACGTGCAGCTCACGGACGAGGAGCTCGAGCCGTACGGAGGCAAGCGCTACCAGCTCGTCGCCGAGGGCCGGCGGTTCGAGGGCGAGACGGACGTGGACGGGGCGATCGCGGTGGAGATCCCGGAGACGGCGCAGCTCGTCGAGATCACGATGTGGCCAGGGAAGTACCCGACGGGCCCCAGGAAGAAGTGGACAGTGCGCGTCGCCGCGCTGCCCGAGGCGACGACGGTGGAGGGGGCGCTGCGACGGCTGAAGAACCTCGGTTACTACGAGGGGGCGATCAAGGAGGACCCTCCGGCGGACAAGGGGTTCCGCGCGGCGCTCGCGTGGTTCCAGAAGGACCACGAGCTCGGGGAGTCAGGGGAGCTCGACGCGCAGACGGCGGGCGAGCTCGTGCGCGTACACGGCAGCTGAGGAGCATCGAGATGGCCGACGGGAACCAGGGCGGTGGTGGGCCGGCGCAAGCGCCGGCTGGGGATTTCCTGACGAAGCTCTCCGAGGCGTACCCCTACGGGGACGAACCGCCGCGGCTGACGGTCGCGATCAACGACATGGCCGCGGGGGCGCCGGACGGCGCCGAGTTCGGCGACGACGGGGTACGCCCGGTGCGCCACGAGGTGCCGGAGGGCGCGATCTACCAGCCGGAGACGATCGGCGATGTGCTCGCGTGGATCGACCAGCGGATCCACGCCTTTCCGATGGATCAGGTGTGGCTCACGCAGGCCGGGCCGCTCATGAACTGGTGCGCGGACCCGAAGGAGGAGCAATGGGCCCAGGCGGTCACGGAGATCCTCTTCGGCGCCACGTATGGCAATCTCGGAGGCTCCTACGACATGGGGACGAGGAAGAAAGCGTCTCCGTTCCCGGCGTCCGAGAACTGGGAGTCGTACATCTTCAGCCGGATCCAGCGGCGGTACCGGAGCAAGCTGGCGCGGCCCACGAAGAACCAGAAGCACATCTACGGGTGCTACAATGTTGCTTCCTGGCTGCACCCGGATCCGATTCAGGACGATCTGGGCGAACCTGCGCCTTCGGGTGACGCGTCGCTCAGCCCCTCCGGTGGCTCGGAGGCGCCCGAGGACAAGCCGCCGGTCGTGGGCCCGCTCGTCGGCGGCGAGCTACTCGCGAACCCGGTGGGACCCCGCTGGAAGGAGCAGGAGAACACCGATCCGGCCGTGCCCATCGTCGTCGCCTGCCAGCACCTCGCGACCTACGGAGCCCTGACACGAGGTTTTCGCATCGAGCACCTGGACAGCATCGGCTACGCGGCCCAGTTCGCAACCGGTGGCTTCGCCATCTTCTCGGGAAAGCCAGCGGCGCCCGGTGATGAACCACCTCCGCAGGGCGGGCGCTGGTACACGCTCCAGCCCGCAGCCGGCGATGAAGACAAGGCGAGCGCGGGGCAGGCGAATGGTGGTTCGCCCCCGCCCGTCCCCTACGAGGACCTGCTCCAGGTCGAGCGCGCCAGGCGTCTCTCGCCGCCGCTCGCGCCAGGGACCATCTTCGTGTTCGATCCCGACGCCGGAGCCCAGAAGGTCACGCTCTATCTGAGCAGGTATGAGGACGAATGCATTCGAGAGAAGGTCCTCATGAAACACTTCGCGGCGCGCAAGACGCCCGGCGTACAGGAGGTCGAGAGCGCCTACTCGCAGAAAGGCAGGGTCGCCCCCGATTATCAGCGAGAGCTGGACCTCGCCAAGCCGACGGAAGACGCCGGGCTTCTTAGGGACATCCGGATCCTCGAGAAAGGTGGACAGACGGTGCTTGCGGAGCAAAAGCGCGCTCAGATGCAAGAAAAACTGAAGAAGGACCTCGGCGAATGGGAGCACCAGAAGACGCTGGCGCTCGACACCAGCACGAAGGCCGTCGTGATCGATCTCAAAAAGCAGCTCGACGGATCACACATCCACTACGTCCTCCGGGTACACAAGGACAAGCCGCTCGTGCAGCTCATGGACACCGGCAACGGCTCCAACTTCTGGGCGAAGATCAAGGCGGAGAGCCGAGAGAGCCCTGGGCGCGGAGCGCTCATCGCCTTCATGCAGGCCGGCATCGTCGACGGCAGCGCGCAGAGCAAGGTCGGCCCCGGGCAGATGCTCGGCTTCTGCGGCACGGGCGTCACGCCACCTCCTCCCGAGGACCTCGGCGAGATGGCCGCCTTCATCAAGAAGGCGCGCCCGGTCGGCCTGTTTCGCCTTGTCCTCACGCGGCGGCCCAGCAAGGCGGCCATGACACCGGACGACGTGCTCTATGTGAGCCGACTCGCGCGCATGTACGGAGGCTCGCCGGAGCAGAACTACACGATCGCACAGATGCTCTGGGGAATCCGGAACACCCCCGGCTTCACGAACCTGCAGCCGTGGGTGATCTTCTTCATTCCGCGCGGGGTCCTCGCCCGATCCATGTGGGCGCACGGCGGGCGCGAAATGACGCTGAGCATGTTCATGTCGGACGTGGCCCCCAACTACAAGGACGAGCTCGGCAAGACGGGAGGCCTGAACCTGAACAAGCAGTACTTGCCCGCCGTCGCGATCACGAATAGCGGGATGCCGGACCCGGAGTACGCGGGCAAGTCGCAGCTCCAGTGCCGATGGAAGTACATGTCCGGGGGCTCAGGCAAAGCAGAGCCCGGCGGCGCGTGGCCTCCGGCGATCGAGAACAAGCTCAAAGAGACCGCCTGGAATAAGATCTTTGTGCACCCGAGCTTCGGCAAAGGGCTCGAGGAGCGGATCGACGCGCTCACGCCCTCGATGTTCCTGGACGGCGCGGCCCCACCCAAGGCAGATGACGATGCTCATGCGCTTTCATGAAGGTTCGGCCCTCGCCATGACGGCCCTCTCCGTCCTGCTCGCCGGCTGCGGCGCATCGAGCGGGCGCTCGAAGCCGTCGGAGGTGCGGCAGGTCCTCGTACCACCTCCGGTGGCGCCGCGCGCCGCGCTCCCCGGGCCCGAGAAGGCCCCGGCCATCGAGCTCTTCTCCATGCCGCCGGCAGAGGATCCCGCGCCCGACCTCTCGCGGTGCGAACGGGGGGACCTGGACGGCTGCCGCGCGGCCGGCGCCCTCTTCCTCCACGGCTTCGGCGTCGCGGAGGACGCGTCCCGCGCGGATGCTCTGTATACGAAGGCATGCCAAGGCAAGAACACCAAGGCGTGCATGGATTTCGCGGGCGAGTCCTACCACCTTCACGACTGGCCGATCAAGGCGACGGAAGCGCTGGTGGAGGCCGTTCACCACAAGATGGCCTGCGAGCACGGCGAACAGCAGGGCTGCCTCGCCCTCGCCCTGGATGTGCTCCGCCATCCGGAGGAGCTCAACATCTTTCGGGACACCGTGGGCAAGACCGCGCAAAAGACGGCGGAAGATGCCTGCGCGGCGTCCAACGTCGCTGCGTGCTCCACGTTGATGGGGATCGCTCAGCGGGGCGAAGACAAATCCCGAGCGGAGGCCATCGCGGCGAGGCTCCTCGCGCTGTGCGACGCCGGTGAGATGAGCGCGTGTTGGCCTGTGCTCCGCTATCCCTGGAAGGACAAGTCGCCTGCTGAAAAGAGCCGTATGACGAAAGAGCTCGGCGTCAAGCTGTGCAAATTCTCTCAGGCCGAGTGCCGCGATGGCCATGGGGAGAGGTGCTCGTGGGCCATGGGCTGTGTCGACAAGAACGGCTTCGATCCGCAAGGACCGGAGGCCGTGGCCGAGTTCACCTACCGCGCATGCGTCGTCGGTCGCGAATTCAAGCGATGCGAGGAGCTCGCGGACCTGTTCGAGCGCGGCAACGGCGTGCCGAAGGACCCCGAGAAGGCGGCCTTCTTCGACATGGCCGCCTGCCAGCACGGCCGCGATTTCTCGTGCTGGAACACGGTGAACCGCCTCAGGAAGCAGGGCAGCGGGCCCGAGATCGACAAGAAGATCTTCGAGGTCCTGCAGATAAATTGCCGCATTGACATGCGTGTCGTGGGTTGGCTGAGGAGCTGCGAGCGGCTCGCGGAGATGTACGAGACCGGCCGCGGGACGCAGAAGGACGTCGAGAAGGCGGTGGAGCTCTTCAAGGCGGTGTGCCCCTATCGAGAAGAGTCGTGCGACAACCTGCGCCGCCTGAAGAGGCCCGTCCCGCCCGACGCGGACGCGCCGTGACGAGGGAGGGCAAACGTGAGCGAAAAGGACGGGAGCGTCATGCGGCTTGAGCGGTATGCCGAGGTCCTGGCCCATGTGGTCTATTTCCGCGGCGCGGACCTCTACGAGGTGCTCGCGCGCCTCGGCGTCGCGCCGGAGGACTGGGAGCAGGCCGACGCCGAGCACACGGCGGAGCTCGCGCTCTCGGCGAAGCGCAACCAGGGCATCCAGGCGCTCCGCTTCAGCTCGGCCTTCGCGAGGACCCGGCGCAGCCTCGAGGCGAAGCGGCCGTCGCTCGCGTCGCTCGGGCCGATGCAGCGCCCGGCGGCGGAGGGCGCCGCGCCGGTGCCCGTCCCGCCGCCTCCAGCTCCAGCGCCGCCGGCGCTCGCGCCCCCTCAGGGGCCGGCGTTCGTCTCGTCGCGCTCGCCAACCGAACGCGACGAGGTCTCGCCCTGGGCCGCCAACGCGCACGCCCGGCCCGCCAGCGACGGCAGCCGGCCCCCGGCACCGCCCCGCTCCGAGGGGGTCGCCATGCGGCCAAGCCCGCCAGCGCCCCTCCGGCGCGGCGGCCCGCCGAGCCCATTGGAAGAGGCGGCCATCCCTCAGGGCACGGCCGATATCAAGGAGTTTGTTCCGCGACGCGACATGCCGTTCCAGCCCGGCCAGGCGCGGGCCGCCGGGCAGAGCGCACAGGAGGGAAAGCGGCTCCAGCGGTTCGACCCGCAGACGGGCAGGCCCCTCGATCCACCCCTCGGGGTGGACGCACCGAAGCCGGGTGACGAGGGGAGCGGCTGACGCCGATCGACGCCCGCGCGCCCGACAGGAGCAACATCGCCCGATGACCCGAGCAGCACGACGACGCATGGCGCCTTCACCTGTCCTGAAGGACGCAGACAGCTGCCGGAGTGCCGTCGGTCCGATCGAGTCCACTCGAGCAGGAGACACGCGCGGTGCATCGCCCCGGTAGCCAGCACAGGAGAGCACGGAGGAACATGCGATCGCGATCCCCCAGGCCAGGAAAGCCAGCGGCGAAACAAGGCGACAAGATCGTCGGCATCGACACGCATGTGCTGATGGTCCCGTCGCCGGGAGGGCCTGTGCCCACGCCGACGCCGATGCCGTTCAGCGGGAACCTGTCCGGCGATCTGAGCGCAGACGTTCTCGTCGAGGGCAAGCCAGCAGCGATCCAGGGCAGCACCGCGACGAACACGCCCGCGCATGTGCCCGCGGGGGGCACCTTCCAGCGTCCTCCGTCAAACCAGGCCAGGGTGCATACGGGCAGCAAGACGGTGCTCATCAACAACAAGCCCGCCGCGCACCTCGGAGATCCGGCGCTGACCTGCAACGACCCGGCCGATGCCCCGAATGGGAGCGTGATCGCCGCCGGGACGGTGCTGGTCGGCGACTAGGGACCAAGAGTATGGCGGCAGCCACGAAGCCCGCAGCGGGGGCGCTGGAAGCGAGCGAAGGGATCTCGCTGGCGCAGTATGCGGCCGTCAGGGCGGCGGTGGCGGAGGGGTTCCCTCTCGCAGACGTGCTCACGGTCGAGGGGCTGAAGCCGCGTACGTTTGCGCGGGCCGATCTTGCCTGGAAGCAGCGGCTGGCCGCCGAGCCGGAGCTGCTCGCGGCGTACGAGCAGGAGCTGGCGCAGGCGGAGGACTGGCTGGATCGGCAGGTCGAACCGCTTGCGGAGGACCCGACCGCCTGGGCGAGCTTTCTTGCAGCCTTCGGGGCGCACCCGGCCCCGTTCGATCTGCTGCAGGAGAACGACCTGGGCATGAACGACGTTGCGCGGCTCCGCCGCCGATGGGCGCGGCGCGCCGCAGAGAACGCGAAGGTCGGCGAACTCCTCGAGGAGCTGCACGCGAAGCCCGGGAAGCTAGGGCCGCTCCGGATCGCCCCTCAGGTGCTGCGACCGTCGAGGGTAGCCGAGGTGCGGGGATCGGCGAAGGGGCCTGCAGACGAACATTCTGCGGCGGTACCGCTCGGCGAGCCCGGGCTGGGCCTGGCCGAGTACGCTGCACTCTGCGCGGAGCTCGATGCGCTGCCGGAGCAACGTGAACGGGTGCTGCGACGCCACGGCCTGGCCGATGAGGAGCTGCGCGCCGCGCTGGATCAGCGGTGGCAGGCAGCGCTGGAGCGTGACGCGGCGCTGGCGAAAGACTTCGAGCGGCTCCAGGCGCATCACGCGCGGCGGCTGGAAATGCTCCTCGCCCGAGCGCGGGAGGCTGGCCATGTCGAGCGCTCGCCCGCATCTACCGCCGCCTCATCTGCGCCTGCCGCGCCGTCCTCCGAGGCGATCGTCGGTCCTGCGGCGTCGGCCATGACCCCAGCGGCGCTGCAGCGCACGGGGCCCCTGCTGGATGTCCCCCGAGACGCGGTGGTCCCCTTCGTGCCAGTGCAAGGCGAGCTCACGACCACGACGGCCGAGCCGAAGCCTCCTCGCGCTGAGGAGTCGCTCACCGGCACCGCCGCCGTGCGCGACATTCCGCGAGGGCCGGAGCTGCCGCTCCCTCAATCCGGTGCGGCGATGGCGGTGAAGCGCCCGCTTCCTGTGATCGCGGAAACCGCACCGCTCTCGGACATTCCCCGCGGCCCCGCGCTCCCGTTCGCCACCGGAGCATCGGGGACTCCCGTGCCGTCCACACCGACAGCTCGGTCGCAGCAGCCGCGAGCCCCCCGGGAGGTTGCAGAGACGTCACCGTTGCAGGCTCCCCCTCGCGGCCCGGTGAGCCCCTTCGCGGCAGCAGACCCCACGAGGCGTGCCGGCGCTCTGGCGGCATCGAGGCCCGCTCCTCACGCGGCAGCAAACCTCCGGGAGACGTCGCTGCACGTCGCGATCCCCCGTGAGCTGCTGACGCAAACCGCGTCCTCGCCGGCCCCTGTGACCGGAGCAGCCTCCCAGACCTCCAAGGCATCGCCGCCTTCCACGCCGTCGAGCACGGCCGGGGAGGGCGGTATGGTGCCCCTCCCAGAGCCGCTGGAGACGATCCTGCCGCTCGCGCAGTATGCCGCGCTCTGCGCGGAGCTGGCCCTGTCCCCCGCCATGGCCGAGTCGATCTTCCAGCGCTACGGCCTGGGTTCCAGCGAGGTCCGGTCAGTGGTCGATGCGGCCTGGAAAGAGCGGCTCCGCGGATCCTCGGCGGAGTACGCGAGGTGGCAGGACATGTACCAGCGCTACTATGCGCACTTCGCCAGGCGAGGTGCGCCCGCTCGGTGAACCGTCTCGATCTCGCCATGCCGGGGTTCGACGAAGCGTACCCTGCACGCGGTATGCACCGGCGCCGCCTCGGTCTTGGGAAGCTCGCCGAACGCCAGCGCCTATGGCTCCCGGTTGCTCCGGCCCCTTCTGACCAGCCTCCTCGAGTGGCTCACGCCGTAGCCTCTTCGGGCGTTCGGCCCATGCCAGCCTTCAGCGCCTCCCCGAGGCGCTCCAGCTCCCGTCGACCATTGCTCGCCACCGCGACGAGATCCACCTCGTGGAGGCGCACCTCCCACTCTGGCCCCCCGGGCGCGGACCAGAACCTCTCGCCACGCAGCTCGGCCCCCTTCGGGTACACCAGCGCACCGCGCCGTGCGCCGAGCATCTTCATGTAGGCCAGCACCTGGTACAAGTGGCTCTTGGAGAACGCCTTACTGTACTTGGCGTCGATCACGAGGGCCTCTCCACGAGCGCGCACCAGCACGTCGATGCGGCTCTCCTCGCCCGCAACGTCGGCCTCGTACGGCGGCTGATACTGAATCGCCACCTTGCCGTCCCACGCCTGCGTTCGCGCTGCGGCCTCGACGGTCATCTCGAACAGCCGCGCCAGATCCACGTGGAATGCCAGCGCCCGCTGCGCCCCGCCGTGGGAGAGGCCGAACGCTTCCAGGATGGTGACGGCGAGGCTCCGCGCGGCCTCGAAGTCGGCCTCCAGTCGGGGCAGCGGGCGCGTACGGTCGAGGATCCAGGCCGGCGGCAGGCGCGGGACGTGCCCGAAGATGCCATGGAGTCGATCGAGGGCCATGCCACCGGCCTCGCGGAGGGCACCGTGCGCGGACGCTGCATGGATTGCCGCGGCGAATAGGCGATTGAGCGGCGTGTCGATGTTGCGCTCCCAGTAGCGGCACGGCACTGGGACAGGCGACGTCCGGCGGGCCAACTCCGCCCAGCGGATGGTGCCGCGAAGCACGCTCGCGTCGTCCTCTCGCCGCTGGTAGTCGCGGCGCGGCCCAGCGCGCGAGAGGTCCTCCTCAAGGATCTGGGCGAAAGCACGCACCGCGATCGACGCGACGCCCTCCTGTCCGTCGGCACCCTCGGGCGCGGTCCCTCGCCACTTCACCGGTCGGAAGCGCGGATCGACCGCGCACATCCAGGCGAAGATGTCCGCGCCGTTTCCCTTCTCGGGTTGCACGACCAGCGCCTCTCCAGAAGGCAGGGCCCATAGGCCGGCGACGCGGCGGATGAGCGTGCGAAAGGCCCCGCTGCCCTGCCGTTCGAAGCTTGATGCCTGGCCGAGGAGCGGCCGCAGATAGGCGACGTCGCCCGGCGCCAGGTCGAGGTCGACGGCCACCCCCTCCCGCACCTCCTTCACGACGCCGCGGCCTCCTCTTGCTCTTCGGCCTCTTCGGCGAGTGTCTCGTCCACGTGCTGAACCCAAACCTTGTAAAGGTCCTTCACGCGATCGGCCTGACCATGAAACAGCTCGGTGAGCTGGGGCTCGAGCTCCATCTCCCAGATCAGTGCTAGATCTGCTCGCCCGGCGAGCAGACGGCCAGCCGAGAGGAAGTAGCTGTGCCCGAGCTGGTGATCGGGGTCCGCGACGGCGCAGATCTGCTTGTTGAGCGCCCCCAACGCGCGAGCTGCTGCTCGACCGGCCGGCGTCGGGTGCACGTCGGCTACCAGCTCGGGATCGGGATCGACGCGCAGAAACGCGAACCGACGGCGAAGCGCATAGTCGACGAGCGCGACCGAGCGGTCCACGCTGTTCATGGTGCCGATCACCACCAGGTTCGGTGGCACGACGAGCGTGCCTCCGCTCGCGAGCGCGACCGAGCGGTTCCTGTACTCGAGGGCGTAGAGCAGCTCGCCGAAGATCCGCGCAGGATCGCCGCGATTGATCTCGTCGATGATGAGCACGAAGAAGCGATCCTGCTCTTCGTTCGCGTCCTCGCAGATCTCCAGGAACGGCCCGCGGTGCTCCTTGAACCCCGTGCGCTTGTCGCTCAGGACCGGCCGGATCCCCCAGATGAAGTCCTCGTAGCCATAGCTCGGATGGAACTGGACGAGACGAATCCGCCCCTCCTCGGAGGGCCCCTCCTCGCCCGTCAGCGCGCGGGCTATGGCCTCCGCGAGCCACGTCTTCCCCGTGCCCGGCGGCCCGCTGAAGATGATGTTTCGCGGCACCGCCCGGCTCGGCGCGGCCCCGAGATCCACGCGTAGCACGTGGTGCAGCTTGCGGAGGATCTCGGGGGAGACGACGTCCTTGAGTGCCGTGTCGAACTGCTGGATCTGCTCGTCCCGCGCGGCCGCCTCATCATCCGAGGTCTGGACGCTGTCTGCGCCCGCCACGGAGCCTCCGCCGATCGGCACGCTGGTGCGTGAGCTCTGGTACTTCGGGAGGGAGAAGTGCTTCTTCTCCTCCTCCAGCCGCAGGCGTCCCGCCTCAGTGATTGCCCACTGGCCCCGGCTCGGGTTCTGCGCTTGCCCGCGCTTCTTCAGGACGGAGAGGGCCCACGACACGGTGTACGGCCAGAGCACCTTGCCGTTGAAACCAAGTCGGCGATCACCCGGCGTGAGCTTCTTTCCGTACTGCTTCTCGATGAATGCCTCGATCTTGCTGTGATCGTCAGCGCCGGCGGCCAGCGCCTCGAGGGCAGGTATCTCGAAACCGCTGACGCTGGTCCGGAGGACCGTTTCGCCGGGCACCCTGGTCGGCTCCACCTCTGGACCTCTCTCTCCGCCTTCCGCCGATCCGGGCGGACGCTCCCCACTCAGGTCCACGCTGTCGTTCTCGCATTCGGCGAGCGCTCGACGCCCGAGGTCGGTGAGCTTCCAGATCCCGTGGCCGCCGCTCGTCAGCAACTCCTCGTCCCGCAGAGCCATGCGGGTCCACTCGATCCGGTGGCTCTTGAGGATCCACGTCCAGGTCGCCTCGGGAAGGAGCGCGCGGTGCTCGGCGTGAATGCGCTCGATGACCTCCTTGCGCCGGCCGGCCCCACCGAGCGCCGCGATCGTTCGCAGTATGGGCAGGGCCCACCGCCGGTCCTTCGGGGAGAGCTCGTCGAGGATCTTGGTTCCGTCGTCAGCCATGGCTCATCCCTTGTCCTTCACCACCAGACCCTTCTGCCCCGGCGCCACGATCCGCAGGCTCGCTACCCGCGGCTTCCCGCCTGCCTCGCGCACGGCCTGGATCCGCTCCAAGAGCCCCGCCATGTGCGGTTTCAGCCAGGACTGCGGGTTGTCGCTCCGCAGCGTCACGGTCCAGTTGTAGTAGCCATCGCCCTTCTGCCCGATGGCAACGTTACCAACTGCTGCGCACTGGTAGAAGAAATTGATCGATCGGCGGAGGAACCGCCCCCAGGCTTCCGCGTTCGCGGCGTCCGCCGATGCAGGCGCTCGGGTGTCTGGCAGTGCCGCAGCCGGCTGTCCGAGGGATGTCCGCGCGACCCGGAAGCTGATGCGCTGTTTGGCCTTGAGGATGTTGCACTGCCGGCAGAGCGTTTGGAGGTTGCCTACCTCGTTCGAGCCGCCTACGTAGACTGCGACGACGTGGTCGGCATTCAGGTTTCGCGTGGTCCCGCAGGCCAGGCAGGCGTGCCCGTCACGCGCCAGCACTTCCGCCTTCGTAGCCTCGTCGACCTCGTTGGGCGGCGGCGCCTTCTTCGTGTCGCTGGGATCCGGCGCCGGACCAGCTGGGCCAGCGATGATGCGCTGAAAGCAGCCATCGTAGAAGTTGCGGAACTGCTCGTAGCGGTAGAACAACGTTCGCCAGAACCGATCCTCCCTGGCGAACTCCCGCCGGAGCTCGTCGTTGGCTCCAACCACGTCGATGCGATTCTTGATGTGCCGCGTCGCGATCGCATCCAGGTCGTGGTCTGCACGCACCTCGAACGCGAAGAACTGCGGAGCCGAGCCGCGCTGGGCGATATGACGAGCGAGCTGAAGGATCTCGACTTCCAGGTCCGTGGCGCTGCGGCCCACTTTCCCGAGGAACTTCTCGCGCCAGCCTCGTACGCGCGCCTCATGCGCTTCGAGCGTGGCGCTCTCGTCGGCGAGAGCTTCGGGCACCTCCGCGAGGAGATAGTCGATGAGCTTCTCGAAGCCCGCGCGCTCGTCTTCGTAGACCATGACCAGCAGATCCGCCGGCTCAACGGCGTCGCTCTCGGGCAGTCGAGCGTCGAACATTGTTCGATACCAGCCCACGGGGAGATGCGACTGGAAAGGCACCGACGCCACGTTGCTGCCACCGGCCATCTGGCGAGCTAACCTCTGCACGAGCTCGATCGAGATGAGCTGGAGCGGCGGGCGAGCCTGCCGCTTCCCGGTTTCGCCGGGCCCGGCGCTGCCGTCGCTCAGGTCGAAGCCCGCCCACTGAATCTGCTGGCGCCAGTCGTCCTCGAACGAGACGATGTACGCATCCGCGGTTCCACCGAACTTCGGACCGCGCAGCGCACGTCCAACCATCTGGGTGAGCAGAATACGGCTCGTCGTCTGCCGCGTGATGAAGACCGTCTGGGCGTCGGGAATGTCGGTGCCCTCTGTCAGCATGCGGACGTTGATCAGAACGTCGAGATCGTCGTTGCGGAAGCGAGCGAGCACCTTGGCGTTCTCGTTGGCATCACGCCTCTGCCGCTGTGCGGCCGGTACGCTGGCGTCGACGTGCGAGTACACCGAGCCGGCCTTGACCCCGTGCTTGCGGAGGGCTTCAGCGATGGCCTCGCACTGGTACCAACGGTCGGTGAAGATGATGGTCTTCCTGAACTTCTCCCGGTTGTCGGCATACGTCTGGGCGATGAAGGCATTGCGCTCCTTGCTGTTTGCGAGCTCGTCGACCAGCTGCTCGGGGATGTCCTTGAAGGTCCCGAGCCACTTCTGGTAGTCGCGGGCGTCGAAGCGCGGCGTGAATCTGGTCTTCATCGGAACCGCATGGGGACGGGCGAGGACGCCTGCAGCCATCAGCTCATTGGCGCGGGATTGGGCGATGATCCCGCTGGGGAAGAGCTTCTTCAGCCAGCCTTGCTTGCTCTCGTCGCTGTATATCGGGGTTGCGGTGAGGCCGAGGACGGGCGCGCCCTCCGCCTGCAGTCCCTGGAGGAGCTTCCGGTAGCTTGGAGCAGGCGCGTGGTGCGCCTCATCGAACACGACGAAGAGCTTCTTACCGGCGGCCTTGAGGAACTCTTTCATGTTGGGCAGCCCGTCGCGGACTGCGATGGCGATCGTCTGGAGCGTGCCGATCACCACGTCGTCGGTGGGCTCGACGTACCGCGGGGGGAAATGACCTTCGGTGCCCGAGACGACGCGGAGCCGGAGCTCGCAGCGAGGCTCGCGGATGGCCCCGATCCTCCCGGGACGAAAGCAGTGAAACGCTTGCTCGAGGAGGTGATGCGTATGGGCGAGCCACAGGACCTTGTACCCGTCCGAGAGCGGACCTTCAGCCAGGAACCGGACAGCGGTGAACGTCTTTCCACCGCCCGTCGGGAGCACCAGGATGCCGGCGCCTGCGCTCTTCCCCTGCTTCGCGTACCACTTGCCCAGCTCACCCAACGCCTTGGCCTGATGGGCGGCAGGAGGTTCCTGCGGGTAGTCGCGGCACTCGGGGAGCGACCACTTCTTGTAGAACTCACGCTTGTCCTCGCCCATCATCGCTCCTTGGCACTCGATTACGGCCGACGCTGCCGCGCCCCGCTTTCACCGAGGGTGACTGGAGCGTCTCCAAAGTGGGTCATTCCGCACCTCAGGCCAGCTTGACCGCCAGCCCACGCCACGGTGAGCTGCACGGCACGGCTGTCGTCGGGGATGCTCGCGGCGACGAGGATCGACATGGGCTCGGTCTCGGGGCTCGGCATGCGGGTCGTCGCGTAGGAGGCGGAAGTTGTAACGCTCCGCCAAACGCGTGGGAAGAGCAACCCGTGTGGCTCGGTCGCGCATTGTCGACGGCCGCTTGTTCCGCGGCTCCGGGAGGAGCGTTCCTTGCGCTCGCCAGACGGCGCTCCAGCACCGCCGCTTCGACGAGGAGGACGGGCGAGGAAGGCGCAGCAGACGTTCGCCGACTTGAACGGGTCGCTGTCGCTGCTCTACGACCACTGCGACGAGTTCGTGAACCTGGCGAAGGCGGGGGTGCATAAGGGTGCCGTTCTTCGCGCCCGGCGTTGCGGTCGCGGGCGGCCGGCTGGTGGCTCCGGAACGGCCCTCGCGGGGCAGAAACGCCGCTCACCCTCCGAGAGCCGCAACGAGCGCATCGATCACGCGCTCGACGTCGGATGCCGAACCGATCAGTGAGAGCGGCACGCGCTCGAGCGCCACGCGAATCTCCGGGTGGTCCTCGTTTGGCGCGGCCCTGGACCACGCGAGGCCATCGAGAGCGACGACCGGATCGGGCACGCCGGGCAGCTTGGGCGGGTCGATGAGCCCATAGAACCACGGGAGCTCGGGCTCGAGGGTGCCTTTCGGTGCGTAACCCTCCACCCAACCGAGCCAGAGCTCGGGGATCGGCTCCCGGAGGGCCACACCGACGAATGCGACGCGAGCCGCCTTGGCCGCGCTCACGCCGTACGACTTCCCCTGGAACGCCTTCGCCGGCGCGTAGAATGCATGCATCCAGTCGACCAGCCACGCATCGGCATCCGCCGTGGTGTCGAGGTTCCCGATGTACCGCTCGCCATTGTGGCGGAGGAAGCGCCACGAGGCGCTCTCGAGGCGAGCCGTGGCGTCGCGGAGCATCCGTTCCACGTGCGCCAGGTAGCTGCGAACGAAACTATGGGCCTGGTGGAACGCGTGATGGACCGTCTCGTTCGTTTCGCTCATCGGGTCACCCAGGCAAAAAGGGAGGTTGGGTCCAGAGGACGTCGCCAAGCGGAGGGGGCTGCGGCGGCGAGGCCCGTCCAGTATCTTCGATCGTTCTCTGCGTACCAGGTGGGCGCACGCTCCAGGGCGAGGCTCGGCGCCGTGAGGTTCCAGCCATCGAAGGGCTCTCGAAGCGCCCCGCAGCTCTCGAAGACCCAGCGAAGATCCGCGATGATGGTGCCCTCATGAGGCGCGTCGGTGACGGTGTTGAGCGCAACCGTCGCGAGGCTCGTCCAAGTGAGCACGCCGATCTGACTGGGCTCGGGGACGAGCTCGGGCACCCCGAGCGCTCGGAGGTCCTCCTCCAGCAAATGGAACACCTCGCCCGGCGATACGCGATAGCGCGTCACGATCAGCATCGTGCGAAAAAGCTTGGGCTGCTCTTTGCGCAGCCACAGCCATTCGCGACCGAGCTGCTGGGGACCGAAGGGCGCCTCCCACTTCGCCTCGACGACACACGCAAAAGCGTCGGCGAGCAAGAGAGCGTCCGGCTCGACGTCGCCATCGGGCGGCCAGGCGGAGACCTCGATCGACCGAGAGAGCGGGAGCACCGGCAACGCCGACTGCAACACCCTCGACAGACCACGATCGGCGGGCAGGTAACGAAGGAGCCCGAAGACATACGATGTGATGAGGTCCTCGTTCCACGCGACAATGTCGCGCACGGCTACGTCTTCGTCAGCGCGGCGAAGCTTTCGTCGTCGGTGCGCGAGCAACATCCCCCAACGATAGGGCCGCGACGGAACGCTGGCAACGTTGCGGCGACGCACGGCTCCCCGCGCCGAGGTGCGCCGCGAGGTGCGATGGCGTGCCAGGGTGCATGACGTGTGAGGCTCGAACTATCGGCCTATTCCTTCTCCTTCTTTGCGTGCTGCCGGAGCATCCGCTCGCTGACGCCGAGCACCTTCGCGGCAGCGACGTAGGATCCGTGCTCCCGCCGAGCCGCTCGAGCCAGCCTCCGCTTGAATGCCCGGACGCGGCCGTCCCACGCACCCATCCCGAGACCGTCGGTGGCAGTCGCTCCCTTCTGCTCCGCGGCATGGAACCGCGCCTGCAAGGCCGTCCACTCGAGCAGCCCCTCCTCCGTCCCCGAATCACTTGGCGCCGTGGAGCCGCGCGCCATGAGGATCAGCGCGAGGCGCTGCAGATCCCGCAGGTTGCCCGGCAGCGGGTCACCTTTCAAGGCGCGCTCTATTGCAGCGCTCCAGGGTGCCTCCGGCGAGAGCTCCTCGAGCGAGCGGGCCTCGGCCCATACACGCGTCCAGTCGTCTCGTAGATCCTCGCGGCAATCGCGCAGCGGAGGGATCTCCACAAGGAGCAGGCTCAGGCGATCGAACAGGTCGGGGTCCAGCCGCTTGCGGAGCGCCTCGAACGACAGATGCGAGGCGCACACGACCTCGACGTCAGCGGTTCGCTCTTGTGCCTCTCCCACGCGGCGAAAGCGGCGCTCCGGATCCTGGAGCGTGCGCACGAGCTGCCGCTGCACGGGGCGCTCGAGGTCCTGCACCTCATCGAGAAACAGAACGCCACCGGCCGCCTCCTCGATGAAACCCTTGCGGTTGCGGTCCGCGCCGGTGAACGCGCCTCGCACGTGCCCGAAGAGCATGCTCATGGCCAGGTGAGGATCGAGCGTGCCGCAGGTCACGGTGATCACCTTCGACCGGTTCTTCAGCGGCCCCACGAAGGTCTCGACCAGCCTCGTCTTCCCCGTCCCTCGCTCCCCGAGCACGAGCAGCGGCGCCCGCGGGAGCCGGGCGTAACGGGCGAGGGTATCGAGCGCCTGTCGCCGCCGAGCGGAGCGGGACGCGGGGTCGAAGTGCGCCTCTTTGGGACGGGCCGTGGCGCCACGGCGGATCTCGGCGAGGTACGTGTCGATCGGGAAGTCGACCGGATCGATGCGCGTCTGGCCCGTCCTCAGGCGCTGCGCCGACCACAGCAGCGTGCCCATGGGCAGCGCGCCTCCGGCATGGAGCACGAGCCAGACGGCGTGCATTGCCGGCGTGCCCGAGGACACGTTCACGTGCAACACCCCGTCCAGTGATCGCAGCCGCGGTAGGATGCGATCGCGAACGGCATCGTGGATGACGCGATGATGAGTCGGATCGGCGAGCGGAACGAGGATCCGCTCGAGCGTGACAGCGCCCAGGTCCGACTCCTTCGGCAGCGGCATGTCCTCGGATTGCATCAGGTAGAGCACCCGGGTGATCCGCACTTTCCTCGTGCGGAGCAAGCGCAGCACGTCACCGAGCACCGCCGGTCCGCCGCCGACCGATGCCCAGGTGAGCAGGCTCCCGTTCGTCACGCCGCCGCTCATGTTTCACCCGCTAGCACGATGGCCCCAACGCCGAATGCAGCCATGGCTGCCTGCGCAGCCTCGACGTCGCCGAGACTGGTGATCGCGAAGACACGCCGACCGCCGGGCTCCTCGTGGATGGGGAACGGCGGAGCAGGGCCCTCGGCGTCCTTCGACGCAGGGACGGCGCGCCCGCCCTTCGCGAGCACCGGCAACGCGATCGACCACGTGTGCCTGATGCGGTGATAAAGCCTGCCGGCCGGCGCGCGGGCCGGGGCTGGACGCGTAGCGGTGCGGATCCGGGTACAGCAGTCGACTTTGGTGACGCCGTCATCGACGCGCCCCTCCGGCTCGACGCTGAGCTCGCGGTAGCCCTTGCCGTTCATCACCTGCAACGAGCCGTGGATCTCGCCAAGGCGCACGGAGGCGCGGAGCAGCGATCGTGCCCCCGTCTGCCAGGACGCGAGCATCCGCCCGAGCGCCGCCGCATCGTCGCCCGTGAGCTGCACACCTACCTCGAAGCCCCTGTCGAGCCCGTGCTCCTGGAGGTTCGCCGTCATCACGAGGCCGCGCGTGCCGTCGGCGAGGATCGCCTTGGCGTGGAGAAACTCGCTCGCTCCCAGGACATGCACGTTTGCGTGCACGAGCCGGCGCAGGGTCTCGAACATCGTGGCACGCGGGTGCCGCACCAGGACCGTGACCGCGACGCCCCTCCGGGCGCGATCCGCGAGCGCCTCAATCACCTCTTGGTCGTCGATGCCGAACGTCGCGACGATGAGCATGCGCTGGGTAGCGCGAATGGTTTGGAGCACCGCCTCACGAAGATCCCTCCTCGCTGCCGCTGTCGCCACAATGCTCGCCGAGGGGGCCGGGAGCGACATCCGCCCCGCCGCCGCCACCGGCGGCAAGCTCCCCGCCGCGAGCAGCTCGCGCTGCGCCGACTCCCAGAACGCCCACGTGAACAGCGACGTAAGCGCCCGAACCTCGTCGGGCTCGAGCCGCACGCCAAGCTCGTGGTTGCGCGTCATCGCCTCGCGCGTGAGGTTGGCGGTGAGCAGGATGCCACGCGGCTGGCGCTTCGGATCGGCAATCACGAACTTCGCATGAAAGTGCTCCGCCGAGCGCACGTAGACCCAGCCAGCCAGCCGATCGAGGAGCCTCTTGTGCTCCTCGAGCGTCTTCTGGCCGAAGCTGTCGTCGCTGCGGACCTCCTTGTCGAGCCGCGCCTCCGTGGCGACCAGAAGGTAGACGCGTACGCCACCCTTCGCCGCCTCGAGCAGCGCTCGCTCCGTCGCTGTGTCCGCGAAGAGGAAGCTCGAAACCAGCAGGACCTCGCGAGCGCCCTGGATGACCTCCGTCACGGCTCGCCCCAGCGCGCCGCTCTCCTCCGCCTGGAGGATGCGTCCGATCTCCGGCACGCGCGCCGCGCTGGGGGCGCTCGTCAATATCCATGCATCCTCGATCCTGTCGTCGGACCGATCTTCGATCCAGGATTCGCCCGGTACGGTGCGGCTCATCAGGCGACCCCTCCCTCAAGATCCATCGGTGCCTGAAGGTTCCAGTACGCGGGGCGCGGGCGCTCCGTTCCCCGCAAGCCCTGCGCGAATTCTCTCTGGATCGGCGGGCGAAGGCTGAACCCCGGAAAGAGCGCCTGCAACTCCGCGACGTTGGTCGCGAAGACGTCAGGCCACTGCGTGCGCTCGGAGCGAAGCGCAAGGAGCCAATCGAACCACCGCTGCGCGTCACCCGCGCTTACCGGCTCGATCGGAACCCCGTCCACGGAAGTGTCGTCGAAGCGCCCGAGCCCCGGGATCTCCGGCGTCTTGAAGGGCATCCGCAGCCGGAAGCTCGTGCGAGCATCGTCGCTCAGGGCCTTGAGCGACATGCGCAGCTTCCCCGAGCGCGGGTTCCACCAGTCCTCGGCTCCGTTCGATCGCAGCAGGGAGAGCCAGACGCTGGCGTGATCGTGGCCGCTCGGCGCCGGCAGGGCGCGGTCGATGCCCTTGCCCGCGAGGGTACCCCGCAGCCGCAGCGAGGCCGCGGCGACCTCCGGCTCGAATGACAGCTCCAGCGAGAGCACGCCCTCCACACCGAGGGGCTGCACCTTGCGCTCGATCGCTACGATCCGGATCGGCGCCCCGTCCTTCGCCGCCGGTAGCTCCAGCGGAGGGCGCTCGCCCCGCTCGTCGCATGTCTTCGCGATCACCTCCGGCACCATCTCGAAGCGTCGCTTTCCCTCCCCGTTCCGGGCGCCGCCGGCCTGACGCTCCTCGTGGGCCGACAGCTCCTTGCCCGGCTCGACGCGCAGCAGTGGCTGCGGCAGCAGCGGATCCTCCGACCAGAAGAGCAGCCAAGCGCCGAGCTGGGGGACGAAGACGCGCGGCTCGGTGCTCGCCGCCACGCGCTCTCCCTCGTTCGTGAGCTGGACGATGCGGTTTTTCTCGAGGCGGAGCAGGCCGAGCTCCTCGCAGATGCGGCCGAGCCTCCGGCCCACGACCGGGGACAAGCCGAGCAACGGCCCCTGCGCCGACGCATCGCACAGTTGCTCGGTTTGCGCCTCAAGCCCGGCGCGCAGCCGGTCCGCGGCCCACACCACCGCCGCGTGCTCTGCCACCCGCTTCTCGGCGAACGCCACCTTTCCTTCCACGAGGGCACACCGGACTCGCAAGCTCTTTTGCAAGACGATCTTCATGGCTCATCCCTCCCGATAGCGGTATTCTACGCAGCCGCGGCGCTTCATGTCCTCGACGAGCAAGGCGCACAGCGGGGCCTTCCGGGTCTGCCGGGCGAGAAACGCCGCATGTCCGATGAGCACGAGCTGGTAGCGCGCCCTCGTTATCGCGACGTTCAGCCGGTTGGGGCTGTTGAGGAATCCTGGGGTTTCCGTGCGCACGAACGAGAGGAGGACGATGTCCGCCTCATGGCCCTGGTAGCGATCCACCGTGCAGAGCTCGATGGTCAGAACCGGGGCGTCCCCGTCGCGGAACGTGAAGTACCGACGCTGGCCACGCTGGCCGGTCACGTCGCGAAGAAGGTCGCGGATCCGACGCTCCTGGCCGCGGTAGAAGGTCAGCACTGCGGCGGACCAGGGAGGCCGCCGGAGCGTGCTTTTGGCCCATGCCGAGAGCGCTTGTAGCTCCTCGACGATAACCCGCGCCTCGGCCTCGTTGCTGATCGGGCTCCTCGTCTCCTGCCCACGCACGTCGAGCAGCGCCACGCGCGTGCGGTACCTCGGGCATGGGAACAGTCGCTCTTGTGCCATGTTGTCCGGGGTGTCGAGTAGCTTCCCGCCGTAGATCCGCGCGTGGGGGAAGCTCGCGATGTCCGGGTGCATACGGTGCTGGTAGCGGAGCGGGACGAGGCGCTCGGCTTTCGCGCTGGACGGCAACCCGAGGGCGAGAGCGTTGTCCCAGAAGCGCCGGCCACGACTGTCGCGCCTCGGGTCGAAGCCGACCTGGAGAGACTCGAGGATCGAGGGGAGCGCGACCCGGCGCACGCGATCGATGTCGTCGCGCACTCGCGGGAGCGCAGGCACCTTGCCCTCGCAAGGCTGGAGTGCATCGATCTCCCGCGCGTATGTGCCGGCGCTCGGGAGGCCGTCACCATCGGCGAGCAGCTCGGGCAACAGGCGCAGCTCGTAGTCGCGCACCAGCCGCCAGGCCACGGCCTTCGCCCAGGGCTCCTCGTCCTTCGGGTGGCGCTGCGAGCGCGCATCGTGCCGCCGCCGCGCGGCGAGGAGCTCACCGGTCGGGAGGCGGACGATGCGCGTTGCGAGCGGGAGCGCCCCCTCGACCGCGGCGAGCTGGGCGGGCGTGCCGATGACCGCGCGGGCTGCGCCGAGGAGGAGCGGACTCGGCGTGTCGTCAGCGTCGAGGCGGACGATCGGCTCCTCGGGGAAGAGCCCGGCGAGCTGCGCTGCATAGATATCGCGGAGATCAGCGTTCTCGGAGGCCACGAGCAGCGCGCCATCGCTGCCCCGCCCGATTGTGAAGACATCCGCCAGCGCTTGGCTCGCGTCCTCGCGCGAGACCACCCCGTCCGGGATGGCAGCCTCGATGTTGGTCTCGATCCACCCCTCCTCGACGTACGGCGAGAGCTGGCGCCTGTCGCCGACGATGATCCAGTGCTTCGCGAGCAGCGCCGGCACGAGGAACTCCGCGAAGGGTGTCTTGCTCGCCTCGTCGAGGATGAGCGTGTCGAAGGTGGGCTCCCACGGGCCGCCGCTCCGCACCTGCACGCGGATGTCGGGGTGCTGGAGGATCCCGATCGTCGTGCCGCAGACCACCTCCGCACAGTCGAGCAGTACCCGCTGGAGCGTCGCTTGACCATCCTCGGCGCGCAGCGCTTCGAGCATGTGCGCTTGCGCCCGGTTGCGCCCCTTTGCTCCTTGCAGCGCAGCACGGGTGTTGCGAAGCTCGGTGTCGACCATCCGGTGCAGGCAGTAGCCCTTGATGCCCTCGGCGACGCGCCGTTCGTCCCCGATGCGCACGAGCAGCACCGGGTCCCCGTTGCGCTTCATGTCCTTGAGGCGCTCGACGACGTTGTCGACGGCGACGTGCGTGGAGGCGCAGAGCAGCACGCGGCGATTACGCGCGGCGAGCTGGAGGACGAGCTCCACGATCGCCGTCGTCTTGCCGGAGCCAGGGGGTCCTTCGAGCAGCATGAAGTCCCGCGTCCGGAGCGCGCGGTCGACGAACTCCCGCTGCTCGCTGGTGCCGGGCCGGTCGTCGTCGGTGAGCACCTGCCAGATGAGCGGATCGAGGCGCGGCAGAAGCTGGGGCCAGGTGACTTCGGCTTGATTCTCGAAGAGCCGGATCAGCGGGCGGTGCCCGGCGACCGGCTGGTCTTCGAGCGCCCGGATGGCACGCAGCTCGCAATCGACGACATACGTGTTCGGGCGGACACAGATCGCCTGTGTCTGCGGCAGCCGGTCCAGCAGGAGCGCGAGGCGGTCGCGGTCTTGATCGAGCACACGGAGCCGGCGCGCGGCCGTGTAGTCGTTGCGTTCTCGCACGCCGGGCGAGACCTCGTAAACCGCGCCTAAGTCCTCGTCGAAGAACGCTTCCACGGTGTCATCGCGGCCATCGCCCTCGGGCTCGTCGAGCTCGATCCACACCGGACCGGCCTGACCGAGCGCCTTGCGGATGTCGTCCTGGGAGCCGAGGACGACGGCCACCAAGGGGAGCGCCGGGCCAGCCTCCTTCGCGTGGAGCTCGACCTCGGCACCCGGCGCTGGCGCTGCATCGAGTTGGACGACTCCGGCGCCTGCGTGGGCACCGATCACCTGGATCTCCGGGCCACGCGTCACCTGCAGCCAGAGGTGGCGGGCAGTAAGAAGCTGCCCGAGTTCCGCGCGCCATCGTTTGGCGTCGCGTACATTGCGTGGCGGATCCAGCCGCACCACGGTGCCGAGCGGCGCCCACGCGAGTTCGAAGCGGCTTCGTTCGAGGTAGCGCTTGGCCCGGTCCAGGTACTGGTAGAAGGCCTGCAAGTTGTTGTAGGTCGCCTTCTGCGCGATGTCGGGGCGACGGTCGACGATGTTCTGGAAGAAGAGCTCGGCCACGGTTACGTCCTCCGGGCTGCGGCAGGAGCACGAGGGATGCCAGCTTCGCGGCGACTACGGAAGGCGCCGCTTTTCCTTGGCGACGCGCACCACGGCAAGAGCCAGCCGGCAGGTAGGATCCGATGGACGGAAGAAACGTTCCGTGCGCGCCGCTGGGATCTGCGCGGGACCGCTGCAGGCGCCGGACAGGGGCGGCCGTCACGGAATCCATCAAGGCAGCGCTGATCACGATCGGCCGGCAACTGGCCGGCAACTGATCGCGATCACGACACTCGCGGCGCTGGCGACGATGCGACGCGTCGACAGCTCCTGAACGCGAGCCTTCCTGCGACCGGCGTCGGGCCAGCTCCCGCGCCCGAACGGCTGCGCCAGCCGACGCAGGCGGAGAAGAACGCGAACAAGGCCCAGCGGCAGCCCAGGGGATATACAAGATCCTGCAAGGGGTGAGGCGAGAGCCATCGCGTGAAACCGCCGTATTCCGCAGCCTTTCGAGAGGAGATGGCGCAACGTGCGCCCGGACCGCCCGTTGCCACGGCCGCCGCGGGGTGGCAGCCTCGGCGCATGTCCATCCGTCCCGCCGCCGACGTCGACGCCGCGGCGATCGCCGTCGTGCATGTCGCCGCGTGGAAGGCTGCCTACCGCGGCCTGATGCCCGACACCGTGCTCGACGGGCTCACCGTCGAGGCTCGGACGCAACGCTGGCAACGAAACTTCGCCGAGCCCTTGCCCGGATCACGCACCACCGTGCTCGAGCGCGACGCTCGCGTCGTGGCCTTCGCCAGCGCCGGACCAAGCCGCGACGACCCGCGCCACGGCGAACTCTACGCCCTCTATGCGCACCCCGACGCCTGGGGGACCGGCGCCGGGCGCACGCTCATCGTCGACGCGCTCGCCTGGCTCTCGGCGGGAGGCTTCCCGCGGGCGGAGCTCTGGGTCCTGCGCGGCAACACGCGCGCGATCCGGTTCTACGAGCGCGCGGGCTTCGCGCTCGACGGCGGCGCGAAGACCAGCGACGGCCTCGACGAGCTCCGGATGTCCCGCGCGCTCGCCTGAACGGCTCCCCACGCCTGAACGGCTCCTCACCCGGCTCCGGTGACTCGATGGGCGGGTACGTTCCCTAGGCCCGCCGCTCGAAGTCGTCCTCGCGGGTGTAGTCGACGGAGGGCAGCCCTGCGCGCAGCTCGGCGTGAACGGTCCGCTCCAGGCCCTCCGGCGCCGTGACCGGCTCGATGAAGCCCAGCTCCCGCCGGATCCGGCCGCTGTCGAGGCGTACGTGGTGCTCGAAGCGGGCCTCGGGGGGCAATTCCTCGATGGCGGGGCGCGCCCAGGCCTGCTCGCTCGCCGGAGCCACGGCGACCTCGCCCCCCCAACCGACGACGCGCGCGATCCGCTCGATCCACACGCGCTCCGAGCAGTCCTCGGGCTCGGCCACGTTGTACACGCGCCCGGGCGCGCCCCGCAGGACGACGCACGCGATCGCCTCGGCGACGTTCTCCACGTACGATCTCGAGTTCATCCAGGCCGCGCCGGCCGCGTGCAGCCAGATCGCTCGGCGCCCGTCCACCATCCGCCGCAGGTAGCCGGCGAGCCGCCGGTCCGGATCACCCGGGCCGTAGACCATCGGCAGCCGCACCACGCTCGCCCCGGCGGCGAGGTAGGCCTCCTCGGCCGGGATCTTGTCGTAGTCGTCGAGCCAACAGCGAGGGTCGGAGGCGGGTCGAGGCGAGGCGCCGCGGTAGGGGAACAGGCATGTTCGCAGAGGGGCTTGCTCGTCGCAGAGCGTATGTTCTGGCGGCCCGGCCTCCCGGCCGAGCAGGCGGCCGAAGACCCGGTACACGCTGCCGCTGCTCACCGCCACGAGGCGCGGGGCGACGCTCCTCAGGACATCGAGCACGCCGCGCGCGTCCGCGCCGTTGCGGGGCATCATGTCGAGCGCCACGTCGACCCCGAGTCGCTCGAGCCGATCGCGGTGCCGGGCGATCTCGGCGCGGTCGCCGCGCAACGTAGTCGGTGAGACGCCTCCGGTCTGCCCGCGCTCGTAGGTCCAGACGTCGTGCCCGCGCAGGGCGTGCACGACGCGAGCCCCGATGAAGCCGGTGCCTCCGAGGATCAAGACCCGCACGTTAACCCTCCTGCCGCCTTGGATGACCCCAGAATCCGGATCCCCGAGCGGCCACGCCACATCGATCGTCGAGGTACCCTGGAAGACGCTGAAGACGCCGCCGGAGCGTAGCACGGCGCTCGGCCCCGCTGACCGGTCGTCGGGCCCGCAGGCGGGGCCGGCCCTGGACTTCGGGGCTCGCGACGTCTAGGCTGGCGGCCGATCGGCGATGAACATCCGGCGGACGACGATCGGCACCACCGCGGGGCACGCCGGGCAAGGCCCCACCCGCGTCGATGCGTACTCGCTCGACACGGAGAAGGGGCTCGCCGTGACCGTGTGGACCTACGGGGCGACGCTCGTCGAGCTGCTCGTCCCCGATCGCGACGGCCGGGTCGACAACGTCGTCGTTCGCCTCCCGGACCTCGAGAGCTACGAGGATCGATCGAAGAACCCTTACATCGGGTCCACGCTCGGCCGCTTCGCGCGCGCCGTCGCGGGGGGGCGGTTCGAGCTCGACGGGGTCGAGCACCAGCTCGATCGCAACTACGGCCGGCATCACTTCCACGGGGGAAGCATCGGGTTCGATCGATTCGTGTGGAGCGCCGACGCCGAGCGCCGCCAGGGCGAGCTCGCGCTCCGGCTCCGGCTCGAGCGCCCCGACGGCGACCAGGGTTACCCCGGCGCGCTGTCGGCCGAGGTCACCTATCGAGTCGACGGCGACGGTCGGCTCACGCTCGACTATCGGGCGACCACCACGGCGAGCACCATCGTGGCGTTCACCAATCACGCCTTCTGGAACCTCGCCGGCTCGGGCACCATCGACGATCACCGGCTCGCGCTCAACGCGGCGCGCGTCCTCGCGTGCGACGAAGAGCTCATCCCGCGGGGCCCTCCCGCCGGCGTCGCCGGTACGCGGCTCGATTACCGGGCGCCGCGGCAGATCGGCGATGCGCGGATCGACGACTGCTTCGTGCTCGACGATCCGACGTGGGCCGCGGAGCTCTTCGAGCCCTCGACCGGCCGGCGAATGCGGGTCGTCACCGATCAGCCGGGGCTCGCGGTCTACTCGGGCGACGGCCTCGCCCGGCCGCGCGCGGGGCTGTGCCTGCAGACAGGCGCCTTCCCCGACGCGCCCAACCGCGTTGATTTCCCCTCGGCGCGGCTCGATCCCGGGATGACCCATCGCCACTCCACGACCCACGCGTTCTCGAGGTGAACGGCCATCATGCGGACCTTCGCGACCCTCGGACGACGGAAGGCCGTGCTGGGCATGATCCACCTGGCCCCGCTGCCCGGCACCCCCTTCCACGAGAAAGGCAGCTTCGAGCGGACGCTCGATGTCGCGGTCCAGTCGGCCATCGCCCTGAGCGAGGGCGGCGCGGACGGGTGCCTGGTGCAGACCGTCGAGCGCGTCTACGGCGTCAAGGACGAGTCCGATCCGGCGCGCACGACCGCGATGGGGCTGATCGTCGACGCGATCGGGCGCGCCACGGGCGACGATTTCCAGATCGGCGTGCAGCTGATGCGGAACGCGATCCGGGCGTCGCTCGCGGTGGCGAAGGTGGCCCGGGGGAGCTTCGTCCGCGCCGGAGCGCTGGTGGGCGCCACGCTCACCGAGCACGGCCTTGTCGAGTCGAGCCCGCTCGAGGTGATGGAGTACCGCGACAAGATCGACGCGTGGGGCGTGAAGATCATCGCCGACGTCGCGTCGACGCAGTTCACGTGGCTCGGCGGGGCGAAGCCCGTTGCAGAGGTGGCGAGGCGCGCGAAGCACGTCGGCGCGGACGCCGTGTCGCTGGGCGACCCGGACGAGGCGAAGACGCTCGCGATGATCGCGTCCGTGCGGGCGGCCGCGCCCGATCTGCCGATCCTCCTCGCGGGCCACACGAACCACGCGAACGCGGCGAGGTTGATGGCGGCGGCCGACGGGGCCTTCGTGGGGGCCTGCCTCGAGCAGGGCGGGTGGGGCGGCCGGATCGATCGGGACCGGGTCGCGGCGTACGTGGAGATCGTCCGCGGGCTGGAGCGTTGATGGGAACGGCGGCGCAGGCGACGATGAGGGAGATCGAGCCGGCCGTGATGGCCCGCGAGATCCAGGCGCTGGCGAGCGATCTGCGCGCCCTCGCGGGCCCGCTCGAAGAGCAGGTGCGCGCCCTGCTCTCGCCCCCGGCGTGGGCGTCGATCGACGAGGTTTACCTCGTGGGGAGCGGGGACTCCCACCACGCCGCGTGCGCTGCCGAGATGGCCTTCGAGGAGATCGGCGGGGTCGCCTGCGCGGCGATGAGCTCGCAGCGCTTCCTGGAGTACGGCGGCGCGCGGATGCGCCGGCGCTCGCCGCAGAGAGCGCTGGTGATCGCGACCTCCGCCTCGGGGGGCACCCCGCGCGTGATCCAGGCCGTGGAGCGCGCCAGGGAGGGCGGGGCGGCGACGATCGCGCTGACCTGCACGGCGGACAGCGCCGTGACCCGGGCCGCCGATCGCGCCGTCGTGGCCACGTTGCCGGAAAAGGAGCGCTCGCCGGGGATTCGCACGTACCAGGCCAGCCTGCTCGGGATGCTGCTTGTCGCGATCCGGCTGTCCGAGGCGCGGGGCGCCGCCGACGCGGGCGCCCTCCGCCAGGAGATCGTCGCGCTTGCCGACGCCGTGGACGCCACGCGTCGCGCCGTCGAAGGACGATGTCGCGAGGCCGCCGAGAGGGTCGCCGACGCCCCTGCCATGGTGATGCTGGGAAGCGGGCCGAGCCACGGTACCGCGCGCTTCGGCGCCGCGAAGATGGTGGAGGCGACCGGCCTCCTCACCGTCGGGGAAGACGTGGAGGAGTGGTGGCACGTCGAGCGGTTTGCCTATCCCGTCGACATGCCCCTCTTCGTCATCGCCCCTCCGGGGCGCGCCCACCGCCGGGCGAGCGAGATCGCGGAGGCGGCGCGAGGCCTCGGGAGGCGGGTGTTCGCGGTCGTGCACGAGGCCGACACCGAGGTGTCGAGGCACGCGATCCTCACGTTGCCCGTGGCGGGCGAGGTGCGCGAGGCGTTCTCGCCGCTGCTCTATCACCTCTTTGCCGGCTACGTGGCCTCCCATGTCGCGGAGCGGCTGGGTCGATTGCCGTTCCAGAAGAAGCGGTGAACGAGGGACATGCAGTGACCGAGAACGCGTCTCCGCAGGGATCGTGGGAGGTCGCCTCGAACGCGGAGGAGGTCCACGCGCTCCTCTGCGCCAGCGACGCCCACCACGCGACGCCCGAGAACCCGGCGCCCGCGCGGCGCGTGGAGACGACGCGGCGGCGCGTGCAGGCAGGCTCGGTGCACCTCCTGCGGAAGGGGGCGGAGGCGATCGCCATGTTCACGCTGACGTGGGAGCCGCCGTTCGAGGCCGACCTCGCGATCTTCCCGCCCGCGGGGAAGCCCGCGTATCTATCGCGCCTCGTCGTCCACCCCGCGGGGCTGGCGAAAGGCTCCCTCGCCGGCGCCCGCTGCCTCCGGAGGGCGGTCGAGCTGGCGGCGGCGGGCGGGGCCGACGTGCTGCGCTCGGAGGCGAACCCGGATCTGACGCAGGTGCGGGCGTTGCTCGGCATGTTCGGCTTCGAGGAGCACGGCCGGGCGCAGTCGGAGGACGGGCGGCGCCGCGTGTACCTGCAAAAGGTCCTGCGCTGAGCGGGCGCGCCCCGCGCTCAACGCCAGCTCCGCCCGCACACCGCCCGCAGATCCCAGGCCGCCGGTGAGTCGAGCGCGGCGAGCGGCGACGAAGGACCCAGGACCCCGGTCGAGCGCAGGATGAGGCTCGGCAACTGCCAGTCACGAGTGACCTGTCCCGTGGGCTCTTTCACCTCGAAGCCGACCGAGCCCAGTCCGCCGCGGCGCCCGGGGGAGATGTCGCGCGCCCACAGGAGCACCGTGGATCCCGGCAGGTGGGTCAACGCCGTCTCCAGCAGATCCAGCCAGATCTCGTCGCTCCTCGCCTCGCAGTCGAGGATCGTCGTCGGGGTCGGGTGGTCGTCCGGGTCCAGCGAGCGGTGGCCGACCAGATACCCGCACGGCGCCCCCTCCGCCTCCGCGGTGAGGTAGAAATAGCGAGCCAAGGGGTTCTGGTGCCACCACGTGATGTACTCCAGATCGCGCACATGACGCCGCACGCCGTCCGGTAACGGGACCTCCGCCGCGAGCGCGGCGATCGTCGGCGGGTGAGGCGCGCGGCTGGCGCGGATGGAGACGCCGGACCGCGAACCCTGGAGGCCGCCCCCCTCCGCTTCCGGCCAGGAGCGAGCGTCGACGACGCGCCCTCCTCGCCTGGCGCTCGCGAGCGGCCACGGGCCGATGGCCTTCCACCCCTGCATCAGCAGGGCAGGGACCGCGAGGCCGTTCCCGAAATCCAGGAGCCACGGGATCCCGTCGGCGCGGAGCCGCGCGACCAGCTCATCGAGCATGCGCCCGAACAGGGGCCCGCCTCGCTGGTCGGGCGCCACCACGGCGTCGGCGAGGCAGGGCAGCACCACGCGATCGCCGCCGTTCGCCTCCCAGCAGGCCCCGAAGGCGCCGACCATCCCGGCCAGCTCGTCGCCGTCCCAGGCAAGCATGAGATAGCGATGATCGAGGTAGGGATTGCGGCCGTACTTCCAGTCCAGGTAGGCGGCGTTGAGGCTCGGCCCCCCGTTCCAGAGCAGCCGCTGGAAGTGGACGACGGCATCCCGGTCGCCCGGGCGATAGGCCGTGATCCGGCAGGGGCTCCGAGCGCCGCTCATCGCCCCGGAGGACCCGCCTGCTTGCCCGCCACGAACGCCGCCATCCGGGCGGCCGTGCGGAAGTGCTCGAGATCCATGTCGCCGGCCTCGATCCTGATCCCGAAGCGATCTTCCAGGAGGACGAAGAGATCCATGAAAGCGGCGGAGTCGATCAGGCCGCTCTCGACGAGATCGACGTCCTCGCCCACCGGCCCGAGGTGAAGCGACTCGCGGAGGATCTGCTGGACGGAGGCGATCGGCGGGGTTCGTTCCGACATGCGCGCTACCTCTCCTCGAGAAACCGCCGCTCGAGCGCCCGATGATCGATCTTTCCGTTCGGGTTCTTGGGCAGCCCGTCGAGCGCGAGCCAGCGCGCCGGCAGCATGTACGGGGGCAGGCAGCTCGAGAGCTCCGCGCGGAGCTCCGCCGGGCTGCGCGTGGCCCCGGGCATCGGGACGTACGCGGCGCAGATCCGCGCGCCCTCGAAGCCGTCGACGGCGACGGCGACGACCGCGCTCTCCGCGAGCCCGGCGATGCGCCCCAGCGCGACGGCGATCTCGTCGAGCTCGATGCGGCACCCGCGCGACTTGATCTGCCGGTCGGCGCGGCCGTGGAAGTGGACGATCCCCGCCTCGTCGATCCTCGCGAGATCGCCTGTCCGGTAGAGGCGCTCGCCGGAGCCGGGGGGCGCCTCGACGAACGCCGATGCGGTCTTGTCCGGATCGCGGAAGTAGCCCGGGCTCAGGCCGACGCCGCCGATGTAGAGATCGCCGATCACCCCGGGCGCCACGGGGCGGCGATCCGCGTCGAGCACCGAGAGCCGCTTGCCGGGGACCGCCTCGCCGATGGGGATGGGCGCGTCGTCGTCGGGGACGCGCGGCACCGTGTAATGGCTGGCGGTGATCGTCGTCTCGGTGGGGCCGTACGTGTTCGTGAACGTCACGTGGGGCAGGCGCTCCATCCAGTAGCGAAGGGCCTTGGTCGGGAACACCTCACCATACCAGATCAGCCTTCGAAGCTCGGGGAAGTCGCCGTGGGCCACCACGTCTCTGCTCGCCATGCCGACAAGGACCGAAGGCACCGAGTCCCACTGCGTCAGCCTCGCGTCGCGGATGAACTCCGCCAGCGATCGCGGCAGGAGGTTGGCGCGCGCAGGGACGAGATGCAGCTCCGCGCCCGCGTGGAACGCGCGGAAGATGTCCCAGAGCGCGGCGTCGAAATGCAGTGGTGAATGGCAGGAGACGCGATCGTCGGAGCCGACTCCGAAATGGGCAGTGGACCACGAGACGAAGTGGAGCACCGCCTCGTGGGTGAGGGGGACACCCTTCGGCTCCCCGGTCGAGCCCGACGTGAAGAGGATGACCGCCAGATCGTCCGGAGCAGCCCCCGGCGCCGGCCGCTCGGCGCGCGCAGCCGCGATGTCCTCGCCGAGGCGGATGACCTCGGAGACGGAGGCGTCCCCGAGCTCGTCGAGGCACCGCGCGGCGAGCCCGCCGCTCTCGGGGTGGATCACGAGCCGACAGGGCGCGAGCGTCCGGAGCATCCGGACCAGACGAGGGGCAGGGCTCGTCACGTCGAGCGGCGCGCAGACGGCCGCGGCCTTCAGGGTGCCGACGAGGGCGACGATCGCCTCGGCCGACTTGGGCGCGAGGAGCGCCACGCGGTCGCCCGGCCGCACGCCGCGGGCCACGAGCGCGCGCGCGAGCTCGTCGCTCCGGCGATCGAGCTCTCCATACGAGAGCCGCGCCGAGCCGTCGACGAGCGCAGTGGCGTCGGGGTGGTGCAGGTCCTCTTTCGACACCAGCTCTTCGAGACGTCGGATCGCGCCATTGGCCACCACGGCGCGATTCAATCAGGTCCAAAAGTGGCCGTCAACGCCGGGCAACAGCCCCGGATCAGCGGCGCGGGGCCCGGGGCGCGAGCGTTGACGACCCCCAGGGGATGTGCTCCACTCAGCGCGCGAAGGGCGAGGGGCCATGATCCTTCTCATGGGAAACTGCGGTGCTTTCCGCGTCGCGCCGGCGCTCCGCCAGCTCACCGGCGCCGAGGTGAAGGTCCTCGGGTGGACGCAGGTGGACGCGGCTCTCCGCCTCGATCCGACGCTCGTTTACGTCGATCTCTTCGGCTTCGACGTGATCGCGCCGATCTGCGTCGCCGCGATCGCCGGCCGCCCCATTCCCCGCTTCGATCTCGACCCGCTCCGGGCGGTCGTCGCCGCGCTGAGCGAGACACCCGTCGTCTACAGGGGAGTGCGCCGCCCCTCCGCAGGTGCGTTTGGGCTGCTCGGCGGAGACGCGGAGATCGACGCTGCCTTCGACGAGCTCGCGTCGGTGATACGCGGGCACCGCGTCCTCGACGTGCAGGGCCTCTGGGCCCGCCACGGGATCCCGATGGATGACGTCCTCGGCGGCCTCGGCCACGGCGAGGCCCTGGGGGCGGGCGCGGGCAAGGAGGCCGGCCCGAACGCCGTCGCCGAGGCGGTGTTCCACGAGGCGCAGTGGATCGCGAGCCTGTGGGCCGCCCGCGCGCTCCCGCCCATCGAGTGCGTCGTCGTGGATCTCGACCTGTTGATCCGGGGAGATCTCCTCGCGGACGACTTCCACGCTCGCAACCCCGCCTGGCTCCCGCCGGATCGAGCGCCCGCGGCCACCGTCCTCGAGGCGTGGTGGTCCATGGAGCGAGGCCTCCACGAGGCGCTCCGGATCGTCGCGAGGCGGGGAGTCGCGCTCGCGCTGACGACACGCAACGATCGCGACGCGACCCTGCGCCGGTTCCGGAAGCGCGCTCCGGTCGCCGACGGCGATCCGGGGCCGTTCGCGTGGATGTACGAGGGGATCCCGGAGCAGGTACGGAGCTCGATCTTCTCCGCGCACCCTGCCTTGGTGGACGGCCTCGCGCTCGACGTCGCCGACTTCGCGGCGGTCGAGGCCGACCCTCGACGCCCCGCGTCCGAGGCGTGCCGGCGCGTCGCCGAGCGCCTGGGGCTCGAGCTCCATGCGCTGGCGTTCCTCGGCGCCACCGAGGCCGATCGCGAGGAGGTCCGAGCGAACGCGCCCGAGATCACCGTGCCGGAGGGGCCGGCGCATCGATACCGAGAGCTCCTCCTCCACGGTCCTCGGCTGGTCCGCTGGGAGAGCCCGGCCCCGAGGCCCGCGTCGATCGCCGGCTCCCCTCCGGCGGTCGCGCCGGCGGGATCGGGCGCCGCCGCCGAGCGCGTCGAGGCCTTTTTGCGCGGATTGAACATCGTCGTCGACGTCCGGGCGGCCACGCCCGCGGAGTATCCGCGCGTGGAGGAGCTGCTCGTCCTGTGCACCGAGATGAACCTGACCGGCGATCGGCCCGAGCTCGACACGCTCGACGCCATCTACGTGGGGAGATGCCGCGCCTCGACCAGCGATTACGGGATCGTGGCGGCGGGTCTGGTCAAGGACGGGCGGCTCGTGAACTGGGTTTGCTCCTGCCAGGTTTTGCCGTACCGGGTCGCCGGCACGCTCCTGCACCTGACCCTCCAGACGACCCCGGGGATGGAGACGGAGTTCGTCGACGTCGGGAGCAACGCCGCGGCCCTCGACGTCATCCGGGAGGCGCGCTCCGGCTGCGCGAGCTGGGTCTCGGTGGGCGCCTGCGCGTGAAGACGTTCGACGAGCTCCGGAGGCTGGCGAAGAGGCCCTCTCCGGAGTTCCGCCGAGTCCACATGGCCGTCCTCGCCGACTCCGCGGCTCAGCTCTACGCCCTGGCGCTCCGGGGCGAGGCCGCCGATCGCCGCCTCTCGCTCGCGGTGCTCGAGGGCGAGTTCGATCAGATCGATCAGGCGATCCTCGATCCCTCCTCCGAGCTGCGCCGCTCTCGACCGGAGTTCGTCGTCGTCTGGCGATCCGCCGAGCGGCTGCTCTCGGCGTTCCGAGCGCTGCCCTCGGCGGAGCGCGCCTCCTTCGCGGATCGGCACGTCGCGCACGTGCGGCGCCTCGCGGACGCGCTCGCGGAGAGCACCTCGGCCCGGATCCTCCACGTCAACGTCCCGGAGATCGACGACGGGGTGTTCGGCAGCTTCGCCAACAAGATCCCTTCGTCCTGGGTCCATCAGCTCCGCCGGATCAACGTCCTTCTCATGGAGCTCGCGAGCTCGCGCGACGATTTCTTCCTCCTCGATCTCGCCCTCCTCTTCGCGGAGCACGGCAGGGCGGCCGCGGAGGACCGGCGGCTCGCCGTCACCGCGAGGATGGCGCTCGGCGTCGATTTCCTCCCGGTCTTCGCCGAGAGGACGCTGGACGTCGTGGACGCGATCCTCGGGCGCGCCCGGAAGTGCCTGGTCCTCGATCTCGACAACACGCTCTGGGGCGGGATCGCGGCGGAGGACGGCCTGCCGGGCATCGAGCTCGGCGAGCTCGGCCTCGGGCCCGCGTTCACGGAGATCCAGTGTTGGGCGAAGGAGCTCGAGCGGCGCGGCGTCGTCCTCGCGGTGTCCAGCAAGAACGAAGAGCGCGTCGCGAGGGAGGTGTTCGACCGCCACCCGGACATGGTGCTGCGGCTCGAGGACATCGCGGTCTTCTGCGCCGGCTGGGAGAGCAAGGTCGACCACCTCCGGCACATCCAGAGCGTCATCGGGATCGGGTTCGACGGCATGGTCTTCCTCGACGACAGCGCCGTCGAGCGGGCGGCCGTGCGCGCGGCGCTGCCCGAGGTGTGCGTGCCCGAGCTGCCCGCCGATCCTGTCGAGGTGATGCCCTTCCTCCGGCGGCTGAACCTCTTCGAGGCGGCGTCCTTCACCGGCGAGGACGCGCGGCGCACCGCGTATTACCGGGAGGAGAGCCAGAGGCGCGCCCTCCAGGGCCCGTCCGGAGCTCCGGAGGACTTCCTCCGGGGCCTCGAGATGACGGCGAAGGTCGAGGGCTTCACGCCCTTCAACCTCCCCCGCGTCGCGCAGCTCACGCAGCGATCCAACCAGTTCAACCTGCGGACGGTGCGCCACGCGGAGGGTGAGCTGCGGCGGATCAGCGGCTCGGCGGGGCACCTCCCGTTCGCGTTCAGCCTGGAGGATCGGTTCGGCGCCTACGGTCTTGTGAGCGTGGTCATCCTCGAGGCGCAAGGAGAGGCCATGTTCGTCGACACCTGGCTGATGAGCTGCCGGGTGCTGAAGCGCGGGCTGGAGAACTTCGTGCTCGACGTGCTCGTCGAGGCGGCGCGCGGGCGAGGGGCGCGCGGGATCATCGGCGAGCACCTGCCCACGCCGAAGAATGCGCTCGTGAGGGACCACTACGCGACGCTCGGCTTCGAGCGCCGCGGCGACCTCTGGTATCTCGATCTGGAGACCTACCGGCCTCGCGAGCATTTCATCCGGAGGGCATGACATGGAAGGGGACGACATCCTCGCCCAGCTGACCAGGATCGTCGCCGGCATCCTGGACGCGGACAGCCTCGATCTCCGCGAGGAGACGGTCGCGCGAGACGTGCCCGGGTGGGACTCGCTCTCGAACGTGCAAATCCTCCTGGCCATCGAGAAGCACTTCCGGGTCCGGTTCACGACCCGGGAGATTCGAGGTCTGGAGAACGTCGGGGCGATCTGCGCTCTGCTCCGGGCGCGGCGGGAGGGGCAGGCGCGATGATCCGGAGGGACGACGAGATCGAGGGGGCGCTGCGGGTGATCGCCGATCACTTCGGGGCGCCTCCGTGGCTGCTCCGCCGCGTGCTGGAGGGGTACGGCCGCTCCTCCGCGGGCGACTCCGTGGCAGGCGCCGCCGAGCCCGGGAAGATCGCGCTCCGGACGGCGCTGGCCGGATCGAGCCTCCGCGCGCTGTCGGAGCAGCTGATTCGCCGGGATCTCGGGCCCTACGCCAGGGATCGAATCACGAAGCGCCTCTCCGAGACGCTCGCTCCCTTCTTCGGGCCGGGCGTGTGGCTCCCTTGCCCCTCGGCGACCGCGGCGGGCGCCGTCGCGGCGCGCTTCCTCGCGGGGAGCGCGCCGGGCGCGCTGTTCGCCGAGGACGTCGGACATGCGATGATCCTCGAGGCGGGCGCCGTCACGGTCATGAGCGGCGGGCAGCTCTTCCCCGTCGCGATCCGGACGGACGCCCGGGGGACGATACGCCTCGAAGACCTCGAAGACGCGCTCCTCGCCCATTGCCCACGAGCGGCGGAGACGACCCTCGGGCGGGATCACTTCCCCACGCCCCGTGTGCTCCTCCTCTCGTGGCCGTCGCTGTTCGGCTTCGCGCCGTCCATCGACGAGCTCCGGGCCCTCCGCGCCGCCTGCGACAGGGAGGGGATGAAGCTCGCGCTCGATCTCGTCTGGGGCCCGCACAAGCTCGCGGAGGACTCCGATCCTCACCCTCGGCTCCTCGATCTGATGGGGCTCGCCGACGCGGTGACGTTCTCGCTCCCCAAGATCGACTGTGGGCCGGGCGCGTTCGTCTTCTTCCCCCGCGCGGAGGAGGGGAGCCTCGACCGACTCCGGGCCTCGGTGAAGCCCATCGGGCTCGCGGAGTTCGAGGCCTGGGAGACGTCGGCGCGGTGGGAGGCGGCGTGGACGTCGCACCGCGCCTTGCTCTGGGAGACGCTCCGGAGCCACGTCGATCGCGCCGCGCGCATCCGCGCCGAGCTCGGATCACGAGGCTTCGTGATGAGCCCGGAGAGCGCCGGCAACGTGGTGTTTCTCTCCACGCCGCCCGAGACGGCGGAGGTCTTCCTGCGCCATGGAGCGGGCCGATGGCCCCTCCGGTGCGCGGATCGAGGCCACGTGATGCTGCGGTTGATGATCGCCTCGTGGTACCCCCCCGGGTGGGAGGACCGGCTCTTCGACGGGCTCGCGGGGCTGCCCGTCGGGCCGTGATCCGGCGGCGCGGCAGGCGCTCGTCAGCGCGGGCGCACGCGGCATCGGAGCGGGATCACCCGCGGGCCGGGCGACCCCTCGCGCGCCGTCCGCACCACGACCGGGCTGGCGAGCGCCGCCTCCGTGAGGCGCCGGGTCAGGATCGGCACCGCCTCCTGCAGCTCGGCGCGCGCCAGGTAGGCGCCCAGGCAGTGGTGGGGGCCGGCGCCCAGCGAGAGCGGGGCGGCGCCTCGCCGGGTGATATCGAACGTCTCCGGCGCCTCGAACACCCTGGGATCGCGGTTCGCCGCGCCCGTCGCGGCGATCACCATCTCGCCGGCCCGGATCGGGACTCCGTGGAGCTCGAGATCGCAGGTAGCGACCCGGACCGCGACGCGCGTCCCCGGGGCGTAGCGGAGGATCTCCTCCGCCGCCGGCTCCGCCAGATCGGGCCGCTCCTGCAGGAGCCGCCGCTGGTCCGGGTGCTCCAGCATCACCAGGAATGCCTTGCCGATCGTGCGCCGGGTGGTGTCGAGGCCGCCGAAGAGGAGCGCCACGATCTGACACACGAGCTCCTCCTCGCTGAACCGATCCCCGTTCTGCTCGGCGGCGGCGAGCGTCGAGATCAGGTCGCCCCTCGGCTCGGCCCTGCGCGCCGCGATCGTCGGCTCGATGTACCCGCGGAGGCCCTCGAACGCGGCCTCGAGCCGGGGCAGGTGCTTCTTCACCTCGAGCCCGACGATGTAGCCGAGATCCGAGCACCACCGCCGGAAATCGGGATCTTCGAAGGAGACCGGCAGCCCGAGCAGCTCGATGATGACCTGGCCGGGAAACCGCTCGGCGACCGCGGTGACGAAATCGAACTCGGTTCGATCGCCGATCTCGTCCAGCAGCGCATGCATCCTCTCCCGCATCCGCGGGCGGAGCGCGTCGACGGCGTCGGGCGTGAAACCCTTCTTGAGCAGGCCCCGGAGGCGCGCGTGCGCGGCGCCCTCCGTGCTCAGGAGGAACCCCTCGTACATCCGCCGGACGAGGCCCTCGGTGACTCCTTGTCTCGTGAGCACGTCGGTGCCCATGTTACGGAACCGAGCGTCGCGGAGGAGATCGTGGACCTCGCGATACCGCAGCACCGCCTTCCCCATCGAGGTCTCGGCATACCAGCAGGCCTCCTGCGCGCGCCGGACGACGTCGCCGCCTTCTTCCATGAGATCGTCCGGCTGCAGCGTGTGAGGAGTCGACATGGGGAGCGTCTCCGTGCTATCGCGTGGATGGAAAAGACGGTATCTCGGGAGCGGGGATGAGAGCGACGATCGCACCCTCGTGGCGGGCTGTCAACCAGCGCTCCACGGCGGGAGTCGCGCGCTCGCGTCGACGCCGAAGAGACCTCGAACTAGGTGAGGCAGCGCGGCGGTCATGAGATGACGACTTTGTACACGGCCACATTCGCGACCTTCTACGATCGTTATTACACGGGTTGGGTCCGCGAGTTCGCCCCCCGGCTCGCGGCGTACCTGACCGAGACCGGGGTCGTCGATCGCTCGATCGTCGACCTGTGCTGTGGGACGGGCGTGTCCGCCGCGATCTTCTGCGACGCGGGCTTCCAGGTCACCGGCGTGGATCTGTCGGCCGGCATGCTCGCCCTCGCGAGGGAGCGGCTCGCGGCCAGGATCGACGCCGGCGCGGTCCGCCTCGTCGAGGCCGACGCCACCGACTTCGCCCTTCCGGCCCCCGCGGGCGCCTGCGTCTCCCTGGACGGCGCGCTGAACCACCTGGACTCGACCGCGGAGCTCGAGCGCTGCTTCCACGCGGTGAGCGCCGCGCTCCTCGAAGGGGGGCAGTTCATCTTCGATCTCTTCGAGCCGGCCCACTTCCGCCACTGGCACCACGTCACCGTGATCGACGAGCCCGACGCGGTGATCGCGAAGCGCGGCGTGTGGGACGAGGGCACGCGGCGAGGGATGCTGCGCGTCTCGGGGGCGTTCGGCGGCGGCCCCACGTGCTCGCGCGTGGAGCAGACCCTCGTCAGCCGCGCGTTCGCGCCGCAGGAGGTCACGGCGGCGCTCGCGTCGGCGGGGCTCACGCCCGTCGCGTGCGACCTCGACCCCACGACGGCCGGCATGCGGCCGGAGGCGCTGCGCGTGGGCGGCCCGAACAGGACCGTGTACCGGGCGCTGAAGCGCGGCTGATCAGCGCTCCGGAGCGGCCCCGACGAGCGCGGCGAGCCTCCGCGCGAGATCCGCGCGGAGGAGCTTCCCCGTCGGCGTCCGCGGGATCGCCTCGAGCCTCACCAGGCGGCGGGGCAGCACCGCCGGGGCGAAGACGGCGCGGAGGTGGGCCAGGATCTCCGCGTCGCCGACGGCGGCCTGCGAGCCCGCGATCGCGGCGACGATCTCCTCTCCCAGCAGGGGGTGCTGGAGCGCGACGCACGCGGCGTCCTCGACGCGCGGGAGCGCGCGGAGGACGCGGTCCATCTCGTCGAGAGACACCGACTCTCCCCGCACCTTCGCGATGTTCTTGCTCCGCCCCGTGATGGTGAAATAGCGCCGGCCGTCCCTTCGATCGTCGATCTCGTAGCCCAGATCCCCGGAGTGGAACCACCCGCCCCGGAAGGCCTCGGCCGTCGCCTCGTCGTTGCCGGCGTAGCGCGTCATCACGTTGTGCCCGCGCATGCAGATCTCCCCGATCTCGCCGGGCGCCGCGCGCTCGCCGCCGCGGTCGAGCACCGCCACCTCGTTGCCGTACAGGGCCGCGCCGATCGAGGGGATCTCCACGTCGAGCATGTGCGCCCGATACGCGTCCTCGGAGAGGTCCGCCGGCATCGTCGTCGAGAAATTGGTGGTCTCCGTGAGCCCGTAGCCCTGGAGGATCCGCGCGCCGAGCTTCTCGCGGACGGCGCGGGCCGTGCGCGCGGTCAGCGGCGCGGCGGCCGAGACGAAGTACTCGAAATCGCCCGGCAGCGCGGGCTGCCGCCACACCCCGAGCAGCGCCTCGAGGATGCTGGGCACGACGCTGGCGATGCGCGGGCGGAACCGCTCGACGAGCCGCGGGTAGCCGAACGGATCGAAGGCGTGCGCGAGGACGGCGTGCGCGCCCGCGGCGAGCGTCGCGAAGATGGTGAAATGAAGGCAGTTCACGTGATGAATGGGGAGGCAGCCGAGGAGGCGGTCCCCGCGCTTCAGCCCGTGGTGACGGCGGAGCGCCTCCGCGTTCACGGCCGCGGCGTAGTGCGACTGCGCGACGAGCTTCGACGTCGCGGTCGACCCCGACGTCCCGAAGAACAGGGCGTCTGCCCGGGGCTCGACGGCGGGATCGGGATCGGAGGCCGCGCCGTCCTCGAGCGAGGCGGCCTCGGGGACCGGGATCGCCTCCGGGAGGACGTCGGCCGCGACGTCGGGGGAGCGGAGGACCGCCTTCGCCCCGAGCGCCTCGGCGAGCTGTCGGAGCCGCCCGGCGGGGTCCGCCGGGCTGAGGAGGAGGAGCGCGCAGCCGGCGCGCAACGCGCCGAAGAGGGTGACGACCGAGCTCGCCTCGTTCGTCGGGACGAGCGCCAGGACGTCGCCGGAGCCGGCCCCGAGCCGCCGGCGGACCCACGACGACACCCGGCGGCTCAGGGCCTCGAGATCACGGTAGGTGAGCGTCACGACCCCACCGTCGGCCCGCGCCGCCGTGAGGAAGGGATCGTCGCCTTGCGACAGCGCGCGAGCGGCGATGTGCGCGAGGATCGTCGGCTCGATCGGGAGCGTTCGATCGAAGGGGACGCCGCCGTAGCTGTGGGCGAGATCGAAGTCGGTCGACATGGGGTCACCCGGGCCCGCGCAGCGCGCGCACGTGGCCGGCGATGGTCCGCGCGTCGCGGAACGTGGCGGGATCGATGAGGTCCGCGGGGAACTGGACCGCGAGGCCCCGCTCGAGATCGAGGATGAAGCCGACCATCTCGAGCGACGCGAGCCCGAGCGCCGAGAGATCCGTGTCGGGGCCCATGGCGGAGGCCCTCTCCGCGTCGACGTGGCGCGCCGCGATGTCCAACACCGCTCGTAGGAGGTCATCCATCGTCCGGAGACTACCTCTCCGACGAGGGGTGGAGCTGCACGTTTTTTCTCCCTGCCCGAGCTGCCGGCGAAGGGGCGCCGACGCGACGGAGAGCCGTCGACGAGTGCACCGAGACAGCCGCGGCGGCCGCCGATTGATCCCCTGAGAGGTCCTTGATAGGCTCCGCGTGAGCCGATGGAGCGACTGCTCGCCTTGCCGGTGGCGCAGGCCGGGGACGATCCGCTGTTGAGCGACGAGCAGGGAGCTCCGGTGTGGCCCTACGCCGGCCCCGACGAGAGGGCGTTGCTCGCGCGGGTCGCGACGCTGTTCGGGCGGGAGATCACCGACGTCCAGCCGGCCTCGCGGGGCCCACGCGACCGCGGCGAACGGCTCGTCGCGGGGTACGACGAGGGCGCCGAGAGGGCAGGCCGCCTGTATGCCCATCTCACCGGGCGCCGCTACGTTCATGTGGGCTCGCCGCGGGAGGCGACGGCGATGGACGCGGTCGACGTCGTCGCCTGCGTCGCCCCGTCGGCGCCGCACGATCTCCTCGACGAGATCACGCGCGCGCGCAGGAATGCTCGTCTGGGGATCCTCTGGGCGGCCGACGCGGGCTCCCTCTCGCGACAGGCCCGGATCCGCGCCGCCGCCGCGCGGCTCGATCCCGCGCCGCTCGATCGGGCCACCGTGCTGAGCCCGATGACAGGGCACTTCGAGCCCGTCCGCGTCGGCGCCGTCGAGCTCCGGGGGGCGCTGGAGACGCCCGGCGATCTCGAGGCGGGGCCGCACGCCGTCATGGCGCTGACGACGCACTCCGACGGGATCGACGCCTTGCTCGGCGAGCGGGCGACGCTCTGCGCCCTCGTGGACCTCGACCCGAGCTCCGTCCCCGGAGGTCCGTCGCCGAAGTGCGTGATCACCGGCCAATGCCACCGGCAGAAGATGCCGGTGGCGGAGGCGCTGGCGTCCGGCCGGCTCGTGCCGGCGCGCGCGCTGTCGAGCCGGGTCCTCATGTGGAACAGCTGCTTCGGGATCATGGGGCGGCGCTGGAGCGTGGTCGACGCCTGGGGGCTCATGCCCCAGCTCCTCGGCTCGGCCGAGGTCGGTTGCCTCGTCGCGCTGCGCGCGATCGTGAACACCGGGCCGGTGCAGGTCATCCCCCTCGTCGCCACGCTGCATGAAGGGGTGAGCGTGGGTGACGCGCTCGCGGCGTGGCGAGAGACGCTCGGGAGACAGGCCCACGCGATGATCCGAGATCGCCTCTTCCTGTTCGGCGATCCCGCGGTCGTCGCAAACCCAGCGCGCGAGGCAGCCCTCGACGAGGCCGCCCCCGACGAGGCCGCCCTCGACGAGGCAGCCCCCGACGAGGCCGCCCTCGACATGACGGTGCCCTCGCCCTCGGCCCCCGTCGAGGCCACCGAGGCGCCGCTCATCCTGCGCTTCCTCGAGAACGTGAGGGCGTGGCAGCCCGACCTCTCCCCGGCGGTCGATGCGTGTCGGGCGGCGGTCGAGGCGAGCGAGCTCGCGCGCTCGAGCACGGCGCCGGGGCCGCGCGCCGAGCTGGAGGCCGCGTTGCGACGAACGCTCCTCGGGGTGCTGACGAGGACGATGTGGTCGAGCTGGCTGGACTCGTGGCTTCCGACGGCCACTCTCCGCGAGGAGCTGGCCGGCAGGACGTGCGGCGACTGCGGCGCCGACCTCTGGGCGGGAGTCTACGACGTGAGCGCGCCCGGCGGCGCCCCCCGCTATTTCGCCAGCTGCGCCAGCTGCGGCGCCGTCGACGACCGCCCGGCGAGCTGCGAGGCCGTGATCGAGCGCGCCGAGCACGGCCTCGGGCTCTCGCGGGGGGGGCCCAAGGGCGATTGGATCGGCGCCCTCGTGTCGGCGCCGATCGGCCCCGATCTCGTGTCGACCGAGTGGCCGCGAGGTGAAGACGATCTGCCCCTACCGGAATGCCGCCTGACGGGAACATCGCAGGTGGGCCCGATATTCAGGCTGGCGATGTTCATCGAAGCTTCGCGTGTGTCGATTCATATGCGGCGCGCATTCCTCGCGACCTCCGATACGCCATGACGCAGCGCTCGCGAGAAATCGCCCGAGGCACGGTCCCCCATCGCCCTTGACAGTCCGCCGATCGATCCCATAGCCTCTTCGATTGCTGCGATCCATCGCAGGTAATTGGGAGGAATCAGCCATGGCGGAACGTGATCTCAAGGATCTCGCGCACAACCTCAATCAAGATCAGCTGAAGCTCTACAGCGAAAAGCTGAAGGCGCTCGCGGAGTACCGTAAGGCGCAGGCGCGCCTCAACGAGGTGAACCTCGAGCTCATCAAGGCCGGCCTGCGGGTCAACCCGGGCTCCGTCGCCTGCTGGTAGTCGAGGCGGCTCGCTCTTAGGAGGGCTCGCGACACGAGCCCTCGACTCCACGCCCCTCCACGCCCCCGCGAAGCCTCCCGACATTCAGCGCGGCCCGACATTCAGCGCGGATCACCGGCGCCTCGCCCCCGACTCCCTCCGCCCCACGACACCGCGCCGCCGCTGGCCAGCGCTCACCACGTGGCGAACGAGCAGCATCGTCCGCGGCTCCCTCTGGAGCGATCGACCTGCGAGTCCGCGCCGATCCGGCCGTGGAAATCCGGTCAAAACGGGTGACGCGCGCTCTCGCCGCTCCGGCGGGTCCGCCCTTTGCGGTTGTCAGGGGAGGGGCTTCGGGCTAAAGGAAACCCTGGATTTACCAATGGAAACGCGTAAAGGCCCTCCCTCCGACGTCGCTTCGATCATCGGGCAGCTCCGCAGGCCCAAGCGGATGGTGGTGACCGCGGGCATGCCGTACGCGAATGGCCCGTTGCACCTCGGGCACCTCGCTGGAGCCCAGCTGCCCGCCGACATCTACGCTCGGTGGTGTCGAATGCTCATCGGGGCAGAGAACGTGCTGTACGTGTGCGGCACCGACGAGCACGGGTCGACCAGCGAGATCGCCGCGGTCCAGGCCGGGCTCCCCATCCGCGAGTACATCGATCGCATCCAGCAGGCGCAGAAGAAGACGCTCGAGCGGTATTGCATCAGCCTGGACGCCTTCACGGGCACCTCGCAGCCGGAGACCTTTCCGCTCCAGCGAGAGCTCGCGCACGAGTTCCTGACGCGGTTCTCGAGGAACGGCCTCCTCGAGAAGCGCGCCACGCGCCAGTGGTTCGATCCGAAGATGGGGCGATTCCTCCCCGACCGCTACGTGCGCGGTCGCTGCCCCAACCCGCAGTGCGACAACGAGGACGCCTACAGCGACGAGTGCGACCGCTGCGGCCAGCAGCACGCCCCCGCCGCGCTCCTCAACCCGCGCAGCACGCTGAGCGACGCGGTTCCCGAGCTCCGCGAGACGGTTCACTGGTGGCTCGACATGTGGTCCGTGTCCGAGACGCTGCGCGAGTGGATCAGCGGCAAAGAGAAGACGTGGCGGCGCGCCATGCTGTCCGAGGTCCTGGAGACGGTGATGCCCTCGGTGCGCCTCGACCGGGCGCACGAGGCCACCTACAAGGAGATCAAGGCGAGCCTCCCCAAGCACAAGAGCAAGCTCGCCCGCGGGAAGGAGCTCGTTGTCCAGTTCGGCAACAAGGCCGATCTGGAGAGCGGCCGCGCGATCCTCGAGCAGCACGGCGTCCGCGTCGAGCTCGTCGACGAGTGGGCGCACCGGTCGATCACGCGCGACATCGCCTGGGGGATCCCGATCACCGAGGATCCGGACCTCGCGGGCAAGACGCTCTATGTCTGGCCCGACTCGCTCATCGCGCCCATCTCGTTCTCGAAGGTGGCCCTCCGCGACAAGGGGGTCGATCCGGCGCGTTATGCGGACTTCTGGCGCGATCCCGAGGCCCGCGTGGTCCAGTTCCTGGGGCAGGACAACGTCTATTTCTACGTGCTCATGCAGGGGGCCATGTGGCTCGGGACGCAGGAGGACCCGCGCCGGCTGCCGGCGGCGGGCGAGCTCCAGCTCACCGACGTCTTCGGCTGCTTCCACCTCCTCGTCGGCGGCGAGAAGATGAGCAAGAGCCGCGGCAACTTCTTCACCGGCGATCAGCTCCTCGACGAGAAGGGCTACTCCGTCGATCAGATCCGGTATTACCTCGCGCTCCTCTCGCTCGCGGAAAAACCCTCGGATTTCGACTTCGAGAAGCTCGACGAGCGCAACAAGTTCCTCGCCGGGCCGATGAACGCCGCGTTCGAGCGCCCCATCTCGGCGGTGCACTCCAAGTTCGGCGGCAAGGTCCCCGAGGGCGCCCTGCTCGACAAGGTGGTCGCCGACACGGTGCGCATCGTCCAGCGCTACGTGCGCGCCATGGATCGGGCCGACTACCCGAACCTCCTCTTCGAGATCGAGAACTACGCCCGCACGATCAACAGCCTCTTCACGCAGTACAAACCGCACGACGATCGGCACCCGGAGCAGGGGCGCCGCGACGCCCTCTACACGTCGTTCTACGTGCTGAAGACCCTGATGATCATGCTTTACCCGTTCGTCCCCGAGACGATGGATCGCCTCCGCGCGTCGCTCCGGCTGCCGCCCGAGGTGTTCCGCCTGGAAGAGCTCGGCACGCCCATCCCGGCGGGCCACGAGATCGGCGCCAAGCAGCCGTATTTCCCGGCGCCGTCGAGGGAGGGCGAGACCTGATCGAGGGCGCCTTCACCGAGCGCGCGGGCGACGCCCACGTCGGGCGGAGGCGAGATCTGCTCGAGGGCGGCGCCGCCCTGCCGCCGTGCGGAGACGTCCTCCGCGCGTCGGCCGCGGAGTTCCCGGACGCGGTCCGCGAGCGCCTCCTCCGCGAGCTCGGCCAGCGCGGCCTCGCCGCCGTCCAGCTCGACGAGCCGCTCTCGAACGATCGATTCACCACCCTGGGATCGCTCCTCGGGATCGCCTCGCCGGAGACGGATCCAGCGGTGCTCCCGTACGTGGAGAGGGGCGTGATCCTCAACCTCGTGGCCGAGCACGGGCGCACGGAGGACGTCTCTCTCCAGCCCTTCGCGACGAACCCGCTGACGCTCCACAGCGAGGGCAGCGGCCGGCGGGCCGAGGAGCAGCCTCGGTACATCGTCCTGATGTGCCGCGATCCCGGCGACGAAGGGACCGCGGCCCAGACCGTCCTCGTCCCGATGGCGGCCGTCGCAGAGGGGCTGTCGCCAGACGCGCTGGCGACGCTGGAGCAGACGCGATATCGAAGGAGCCCCGACGGTCCATGGATAGCGCGGCGCGTCGACGGTCGGTGGGTGTTCTCGTTCCGCGACTTCCTCTCGCAGCCGCTCGAGTGGACACACGCGGGGCACGCCCCCTCCGCGGACGCCATCAACGGCGCGCTTCGCGACCTGCTGGCCTCGATGTACGCTCCCGGCGCTGCAATCCGCGTCCATTGGACGCGCGGAAAGCTCGTCATCATCGACAACACGTTCTTTTTCCATGGGCGGACGGCCGGGCGAAGCGCCGGATCGAGCCGGCGCCGCCATCTCCAGCGCCTGCGGATCCTCGCCGGCCCCTCCGCCTGAGGGGCCAAGGCGGCCGGGGAGCTCCACGACGTCACGAGAGGCGACAATCGACCAGGACGCCTGGTAGGCTGAGCCCATGGCGGGGATGGATCCAGCGACGGATTTTACGGTTCACCGGATCGGGTGCGGCAGCCTGAAGAGGCTCCCGCACCCGACGTGGCCTTGCGAGCTCTGGAGCTATCGCCCGGGGCCGTGGCAACCTCCTGCGGAGGGGACTCACTACGGCGCCGTCTTCTCGGGGAGGCTGACCCTCCGTTGCCGCTCGGGGGTCTTCGAGATCGGCGCGGGGATGGTGTTCTGCGTCCCGGGAGAGCTGGCGTTGCACGGCGAGGGGGAGGCGTTCGGGATCACCCACCTTCGGAGCAAAGGGTTCTTCCAGATCGCCGGGCCGATCGAGGCGTCCGGGCGGCTCCGCTACATCGACGGTTGCACCGACTCCCTGCTCATCGCCCCTCAGGTCCGGGGCGATCCGTGCCTCAACCACCTGCATTTCCCCCCTCGTACGGACCAGACGCTCCACACCCATCCTTCGCTCCGCGCGGGGCTCATCGCGCGAGGGCGCGGCGTCTGCAGGCTGGGCGACCGGCGGGTGCCGCTCTCGCCCGGGCTGGTGTTCCACCTGCCGCCGGGCTCGAAGCACGCGTTCCAGACCGAGGCGGAGAGCATGGATGTCGTCGCCTTCCACCCCGACAGCGATTTCGGCCCCGTTCACGACGATCACCCGATGATCAACCGGACCATCGTGGACGGCATCTCCGCGCGGCACGTGGAGCGGATTCGCACGGCCGAGCAGCCCAATGAGTGAGGAGCGAACCAGGGCTCAGCGGCCCCTGGCGCCGGCGGAGCTCGCCGGGCAAGCGCCCCAGCTCTTCGCCAGGGCCCCGCGCGCGCGCGCCTTCGATCTGCCCGACGAGGCGCACGAGGCCGCGCGGCGCGCCCGCTCCCTCGGGGATTTCGACGATACGTTCGTGCCGACCGTCGACGAGCGCATGCTCGACGTGTACGCGCGGGCGAAGAACCCCGATGATCCGATCGAGCTGCGGGACCTCTGGCTCGGGCGCGTCGAGCACGAGCTCGGCAGGCACGCGCACCGGCCATCGCTCGCCGAGCGCTGGCGCGCCGCGACGCTGCGGAGGCAGGTCCACCCGAGCGAGGTGCTCACCTCGCGCGCGACCGTGCGCTTCATCAAGGAGCTCTTCAACTGGTTCTTCCGCGACGACCTCTACGGGGAGCTCCGGTCCGACGATCACATCATCCTCTCGAGCGGGTCCGTCGACGAGCAGGCGTGGGGCCTCCCGGAGGCGTTGAAGGACTGCGTCCGCTTCGCGCTCGAGCGGGACTGGTACGGCTACTCCGACTCGTGCGGGCGCCGCCCGGCGCGCGAGGCCGTCGCCATGTACGAGAACGCTCGGATCGACGGGGCGGTCTACACGGCCGACAACGTCGCGCTGACGATGGGCGGGACGTTCGCGATCAGCGCGCTCGCGGACTTCATCCTCTCGGGCGCGCCGAGGGAGGGGGCGCCCGTGCTGTGCGGGATCCCCAACTATCCCCCGCTCGTGGAGTCGATAGCCCGCCGGCGCAACGTCGAGCTCGTCCCCCTCCCGTCGAGGGCCGGCCACACGTCGCTCGAGCCGCTGATCGCCGCGCTCACGCCGCGCACCCCGCTCGTCCTCCTGCAGACGGTCGCGAACCCGACGGGGGCGGCGGTCTCCGACGCCGATCTCGGGCGGCTGATCAACGCCGCGTCTCCGTCGACGATGATCGTGCTCGACGAGTGCCACGAGTGGCTCGGCCCGCTCGGGCGGTGCTCGCAGCGGCGCGCGGCCACCAACGTGATCCGCGTCTTCAGCGCCTCGAAGACATGGTCGGCGCCGGGGCTGAAGATAGGTTGGTTCCTCGCCGACGCCGGGTTCATGGCCGACTACTACGAATACGCCTCGACGACCTTCGGTGGGCCGCCCTCCTTCTTCTACACGCTGGTGGAGGTGCTGGCGCGGATGGAGCGCTGGCTCATCACCGGCGTCACGGAGCCGGGGGCGGCCGAGGTCGACGAGTTCGAGCGCTCCTACGGGCTTGATCGCGCGCAGCTCTCGACAGCTTATGACAGATATCGCACCGAGCGGCGCGCGCGGCAGGACGCGTTGCAGACGCTGCGCGACGCCTCCATCGGCGGGCTCGCGCGGGCGTCCGCGCGCGTCATCTCGCCGCGCTGCTCGATCAACCTCGCCTTCGAGCTGCCGGGGTGGAACGACTCGTATCGGTGCTTCCGCGATCTCCTGCGGCAGAGCCGCGTGGCGGTCTTTCCAGGCATCCTGACGTTCTGCTTCTCGGGCGGGATCGTCAGGGTCACGACGGCGCGCCAATGGCACGATCTCTCGTCGGCGATCGCGCGGCTGGAGGCCCAGCTCGGCCTCCCGCGGGGCCGCTGATCGGAAGGCGCTGCCGCCGTGCTTCACGAGCGTGAAGGCGTCTCGCATCTTCTGTTGCACGGTGCCATCGGCCTCCAACACACACGCTGATCGCCGCCTCCAGAGCCGCGATGACCGCGGGGACGGATGCTCGACGGCGTCGACCCGACTCGACGGACGCGCCGCCCTGCGATAGCAATTGAGCTACCCCGGGGATCACGTCGCCCGGGCGGCGCGACATGAGCGTAAGGCGCGCACGCAGGGCACGGCTCTTGGACACGAGGCCGCGCTCCGCGCGCGCGGGGGAGGTGGGAGCCTATGTTGAGCGGTGCTGATGTTTCCGTCCACCAGGGAAATATCCAGTGGGACGCGTTCGCCTCACGGCTCGATTTCGTCTTCATCCGGGCGACGTACGGGATCGAGGGGGTCGACAGGAAGTTCGCGACCAACCGCGCCGAGGCCGCGCGCTGCGGGCTCCTCCGGGGGTATTACCATTACGCGTTACCGCGCCTGGACGCCGCCGAGCAGGCGCGGAGGCTCTGCAGCGCGGTCGGCGACCTCGAGCCGGGGGAGCTCGACATGGTGCTCGACCTCGAGGAGACGCAGCACGCGGGCGACAACGGCCATGTCTGGACGTCGCAGGACACCCTTGCTCTCCAGGTGTGGACCCGCCGTTTCGTCCAGGAGGTGAAGGCGCGCTACCCGGGCCGCTCCGTCATCCTCTATACCCGCCACAACTTCTGGCACGATCACCTCGGCGGCAGCTCCGAGTTCGTCGACTGCCCGCTCTGGATCGCGAACTACACCTATGGCCTCGACCCGGTGCGGGCGAGGCCCCCGGCCAACCCGAAGGACTGGGCGGACTGGGCGCGCAGAAAGCCGCTCAGGGCCTGGGACCCCTGGTCTGGGTGGTCGTTCTGGCAGATCACCGCCAAGGCCGTGATGCCGGGCGTCCGGACCAACACGGTGGACGCCAACCTGTTCAATGGAACGGTGAGCGATCTGCGGCGCCTCGCCCGGCTCGAGGCCGGGTCCGTGACGTCCGAGCCGCTGCCCACGGCCGACGCGCTCTGCCAGAAGCTGCTCTCGCAGGCGGATGACAGATACATCTTCGGGCACGAGGTGCGCCTGACGGACCCCAACCCCTCCGCGTTCGATTGCTCCGAGCTCATCGAGTGGGGCTGCGCCCAGCTCGCCGTCGAGCCCACGATGCCTGACGGCTCCTGGATGCAGGCGCGCCACGTGAAGGCGGCGCGGCTGCTCATGCCGGTGGACACGGCGATCGCGACCCGCGGCGCCCTCCTGTTCCGCTTCTCGGCGGATCCGTTCACGGGCGGGCGCCCCGAGCACGCCCACGTGGCGATGAGCCTGGGCGACGGCCGCACGATCGAGGCGCGCGACACAGCGCATGGAGTCGGCGTCTTCCCGGCGCTGGACCGCGGCTGGACACACGCGGGCCGGATCCCGGGCCTCGACTACGGCGCCGCGCCGCCCGGCGGCGGGCTCGCGCGCGGCGCCAAGGGGCCCGAGGTGAAGGCCTGGCAACAGCACCTGTTGACGTGGCGCGCCGGGCTCCTGCCGCGGTTCGGCGCGGACGGCGAGTTCGGCGCGGAGACCGAGGCGGCCACGCGGATCTTCCAGCAGGAGATGGGGTTGCCCGTGACCGGCGCGGTCGGGCCCGAGACGCGCGAGGCCATGCAGCGCGCGCTGCCGCGCCCGCCCTGCGCGCTCGAGCTGCCGCGCGCGCTGGGCCGCGCGCTCATGGGCATCGTCGGCCAGGGGGCGGCCGCCGGAGGCGCGGCGCGCGCGGCGGGGCCGCAGGCAGAGCTCCAGGGAGCGGCGAGCGGGTCGATGGCCGTGGCGACGCCGGGCCACGACGCGGCCGGCGTCCGCAGCTACACGTTCGCGGAGAGCGGCTTCCGGTTCACGGTGACCGCCACCCCCGAGCCGGTCGCGGCGGCCCGGGCGAACGACGCCGGGGGCGCCGTGGCGTTCTTCGCGTCGAGCCAGGCGCAGCCCGGGTCCGCGCGTCTGGCGCCCGTGTTCGACGGGACGGGCCTCGACTGGCTGCCGCCGCGCGATCCGGGCGCGCTCACCGGCACGAGGTTCTACGAGCAGGTCCGGGGCCTGTCGCTCGCGGCGCGGGAGGAGCTCTTCCTCCAGGAGGTGCTGCGGGGGAACGTGCCCAGCTTCCTGCGCCGCTTCCATCGCGTCACGGTCGAGGCGCCCGACGGAAAGCGGGGCGTCGCGTACGTGTGCGCCGACTACCTGGCGATCGGCGCGGACACCGATTTCCTGCGCATGCCGCTCACCGGCGTCACCGCCCAGCGCGTCGCGGATGCGTGCGGCTGCGTGCTGCCGACGAAGAAGCTCGTGAAGGACATCTATGCCGCCTCGCGGAAGCAGACGGCCATCCCGTTCGATCCCCAGGACGGCACCAAGGTGGAGCGCTTTCGTGACCACCACCTGGCCATCGAGCAGCACCGGGTCGGCGAGCTCGGCGAGCTGCTCGCGGGGCACAAGAAGGACGTCGTGGTGACCAACCGGCTGCACCACCACGCGCGCCGGCTGGCGATCTTCGGCTTCTACAAGGCGGACGGCAAGCCGTGGCAGCCGCTGGACACGTCGCTGCGGCGGCGGCTGCCGCACGAGGACACCTACGCCGACTACAGCCACGGGGTGCGGCTGATCGGCGGCCTGATGGCCCTCGGGTCGGAGCAGCGCTGCGTGGCCGACGTCCTGCTCGACCCGGCGCTGTGCGGCCTCGTGAGCGACGAGGGGATCATCAGCGTTCCGAGGTACGAAGTGCACCCGCTCGGGTGATCCATGCGGTCGGTTTGCCGCGGCCGAACCGGTGAGGGGAGGGGTGGAGCTCGGCTACACTCCGCCGGTAGCAGGAGGAGCCCCCGCGATGGAGCTGAGACGCACGAAGGCCATGGGCGATCACGGCAGCCTGATCGACGCGCTCGCGTCGGTCAGCGAGGCGGAGCTGCTCGACGCGATCGTCGCGCTCGCGAGGCCGCGGCACATGTTCCGCCAGCGCGCGGAGAACCGCCGCGCGGCGCGGTACGTCGCCGCCGCGCTGGAGGAGCGGGGCTACGCCGTCGAGATCGAGGGCGAGCTCGGAAACGTGGTCGCGACGCCCAGGGCCGCTGTCGATCGCCCGATGATCCTCGTCGGGGCGCACTACGACAGCGTGCCCGACACGCCCGGCGCCGACGACAACGCGAGCGGGATCGCCGCGATGCTCGCCAGCGCGCGGGCGCTCTCGCGCTTCGAGCCGGCCCTGCCGGTGGGCTTCGTGGCCTGGAACGGCGAGGAGGACGGGCTGCTCGGCAGCGTCGAGTTCGTGGCGCGCCATCGATCGCAGGGCGGAGCGCCGATCGCCGCCGTGCACGTGCTGGAGATGGTCGGCTACGCGAGCCACGAGCCGGGATCCCAGCGGATGCCGGTCCCGGTCCCCGGCGCGCCGGACGTCGGCGACTTCATCGGGCTGCTCACGAACCACCGCTCGAACCACCTCGTGGAGCTCGCCGCGAAGCAGGCAGAGGCGCTGGTGCCCGAGCTGCCGGTCGTGGGCCTCAAGGTCTACCTCGGCCTCGAAGAGTGGCTCCCCGTGCTCCACCGGAGCGATCACGCGCCGTTCTGGAAGGCGAAGATCCCCGCCATGCTCTGGACCGACACGGCGGAGTTCCGCAACCCGAACTACCACCGCCCGACGGACACCCCCGAGACGCTCGACTATGGCTTCATGCGCCGCGTGACGCAGCTCGTCCTCGCGACGGTGACGCGGCAGGTCCGGACCGGCTAGAAGGAGAACCCATGGTCATCGAGCTGACCCCGAGCTTCAAGGTGATTGACGCGCGCTTCCGCAAGCTCGCGTTCCCGCACGTGCACGTCGAGAAGCTGTACACGGGCTGCCGCTGGGCGGAGGGGCCGGCGTGGTTCCCGGCCGGGCGCTACCTCGTCTGGTCGGACATCCCGAACGACCGCATGCTGCGCTGGGACGAGACCGACGGCTCGGTCTCGGTGTTCCGCCAGCCCGCGATGAACACCAACGGCCACACGGTCGACCTGCAGGGCCGCCTCGTGTCCTGCGAGCACCGCGGCCGCTGCGTCTCGCGCACCGAGCACGACGGCTCGCGCACGGTGCTCGCGTCGCACTTCGAGGGAAAGCGGCTGAACTCGCCGAACGACGTGGTCGTGAAGTCCGACGGCAGCGTCTGGTTCAGCGATCCGAGCTACGGCATCGACAGCGACTACGAAGGCGACGCGTCGCCGAGCGAGCAGGGCGCGCAGCGCGTCTACCGCCTCGACCCGGCCTCCGGTGCGCTGACGGTCGCCGCGGACGACTTCGTGCAGCCCAACGGCCTCGCCTTCTCGCCGGACGAGTCGCTGCTGTACATCGCCGACACCGGCGTGACGCACGTGAAGGACGGCCCGCGCCACGTGCGCAAGTTCCGCGTCGACGCGAAGGGCACGCTGACCGGCGGCGAGGTGTTCGCGACCTGCCCCGCGGGCGTGTACGACGGCTTCCGCGTCGACGTGCACGGCAACCTGTGGCTGTCGGCGGGCGACGGCGTGCACTGCCACGCGAGCGACGGCGCCCTTCTCGGAAAGGTGCTGATCCCGGAGACGGTGTCCAACGTCTGCTTCGGCGGCGCCAAGCGCAACCGCCTGTTCATCTGCGGCACGACCTCGCTGTACGCCGTGTACCTGAACACCCGCGGCGCCGGGCGCTAGCTGTTGCCTGCAAAGCGCAGAATTTCGAACCGCCAAGACACCAAGGACGCCAAGAAGAGAATCTTATCTTGGCGTCCTTGGTGTCTTGGCGGTTTATTTCTCGCTTGATCGACGTGATCGCGATTCCAGGGCGACGCGTGTGACGATTCGCCGCTGGATGCGCCTGGCGCCCCGCCCGGAGGCGTCTTGGCTGGAGGCGTCTTGGAACGGGTCAGCGTCCCTCTTGATGCTGTCGGCCGTAGACCAGCAGCATGGCGATGATCACGGCGCCGTAGATGATCTGGCGGCCGGCCTCGGGCATCTGGAGCACGCTGAGCATGCTCTGGAGCAGCACGATCAGGATGGTGCCGAGGACGGTGCCGAGGTACGTCCCGCGCCCGCCCATGATGTTGGTTCCGCCGATCACCACCGCGGCGATGGCCGGCATGAGGTAGTCGTTGCCCATGGCCTGGTAGGCCTTGTGCGAGAAACCCGCCAGCAGCATACCGGTCATGGCGGAGCACACGCCGCACATCACGAAGGCGCCGATCAGCACAAGGTGCGTTCTGACGCCGGAGAGATAGACGGCCTGCTCCTGGTTGCCCACGGCATAGATGTAGCGACCGAGCGCCGTCTTCTTCAGCACGAAGGTGGCGACGCCGCCGACCAGGATCCACACGACCAGCGAGTTCGGGATGGAGAGCGTCCTGCCCACGGCCAGGACCTCCATCCACTCCGGCGCCTCGCTGCGCGGAGCGAAGCCGCCGGTGTAGAGCACCATCAGCCCCTGAAGCACGGTGTTCGTGCCCAGCGTGAAGATCATCGAGGGCACGCGCAGATAGGCGACGCCAAGGCCGTTCACCAGACCCGCGGCGGCGCCGACGGCCAGGCCGCAGGGCAACGCGGCCCAGCCGCCGATCCCCGCGGCCAGCATGGCGCTCGAGGTGAGCACCCACGGCAGCGAGAGATCGATGTGACCGAGCAGGATCACGATCATCATGCCCGTGGCGGCCACGCCCAGGAAGGCCGCGATCTGCAGCTGTTGCAGGATGTAGTACGGGCTCAGGAAGCTCAGCGTGCCCTGGGTGACCAGCGTGCCGATCGAGCCGCTCACGAGGACGACGCCGATCGACAGCAGCGCGTACCAGGTCGGCTTGTCGATCTCGCCGAGACGGCTCTTGAGGGAGAGGGGCTGTTGCATCGAGCTCACCTGAAGATCTGCAGCCGGTTCTTGACGCGGATGACCCAGAGCGCGCCGAGGCAGACGGCCGCGAGCAGGATGAGGCCCTCGAACAGCGGCTGGTAGAGCGGGTTGGCGAGGAGGCCGAGCGCCGAGCCCTCGTCGAAGACGCGGAAGTTGAAGGCGACGGAGCGGAGCACCAGCGCGCCGAAGAGCGATCCGATGGCGCCGCCGATCCCCCCGTACAGCGAGGTGCCCCCGATCACGACGCTGGCGATGGAGTTCAGCGTGTAGGAGCCGGCCTGCGGGATGTCGGCGTTGCCCGACGTCGTCTGCAGCGCGAGGTAGAGGCCGCCGACGCTGGCGAAGAACCCCGACAGCGTGTACGCGGCCAGCTTGACGCGCTTGATGCGGACCCCCGACATGTACGCCGCCTCCTGGGACGCGCCGACGGCGTAAGCGCCGAGGCCGTAGCGGGTGCGGCGGTAGTAGGCCCAGAGCAGCGCGAGCAGCGCCATCCAGATCGCGGGCGACGGGATCTGGCCGACGAAGCCCAGCGCGCCGTCGAGGGGTGCGGCGCCCGCGGCCTGCAGCAGCTCGTTCAGATCGAAGGTGGCCGCAAACGCCAGATCGCCGTCGACCTGGCCGCCGGGCGTCGGTCTCAGGAACAGCGCGACGCCGAGGAAGATCGTGCCCGAGGCCAGCGTGGCGATGATCGGTTGCAGGCGGCCATAGACCACGAGGCAGCCGTTGACCAGGCCCGCCGCCATGCCCACGGCCAGGCACAGCAGGATGCCCAGGAACATCGTGAGCGCGCTGCCGGCAAGGACGTGCGAGGCCACGCAGTTGACGAGCGTGATCACCGCGCCCACGGACAGATCCAGGCCGCCGGTCAGCACGGGGATCGTCTGGGCCATGGCCGCCGCCACCAGCACGAACGACTCGTTGGCGTTCTGCCCCACCAGCGACGCGCTGAAGCCCTTGGGGTGGGACAGCGAGTAGAGCCCGTAGAACACGATGCACAGACCGACGGCCACGAGCAGGCCCTGGTTCTGGCGCAGGCGGAGCTTCCAGTCCTTCATCGTGCCTCCGATGGCGCGTGTTCGTCTTCGCGCCTCGCGCGCTCAGGCCCGCCGCGCAGACCGAGGGCCAGGTCCAGGATGTTCTTCTCGGTGATGTCGGGCCCCACGAGCTCGCCCTGCACGCGGTTCCGATAAAGGACGAGCACGCGATCGCAGCAGCCGATCAGCTCGTCGTAGTCCGTGGTGTAGAAGAGGATGGACGTGCCGGTGTCCGCCAGCTCGCGGAGCAGCTGGTAGATCTCCTGCTTCGTGCCGACGTCGATGCCGCGGGTGGGATCGTTGAGCATCAGCAGCCGCGGCTCCGTCATCAGCCACTTGGCCAGCACGACCTTCTGCTGGTTGCCCCCGGACAGCGACGAGACCGGGTGGTCGAGCGAGCCGATCTTGATCTGGATGCGGCGCACCATCTCGTCGATGCGCGCGGCCTCGCGCCGGCGGTCGAGCACCACGCCGCTCGTGAACTTGTCGAGCGACGCCAGCGACAGGTTCGTGGCGATGGACATCGGCAACATCAGGCCTTCGGTCTTCCTGTCCTCGGGCACGAGGGCGATGCCGTGCGCGCGGTCCTTGGCCTTTCGCGGGCTCGCCAGCTTGACCGGCTTGCCGTCGATCTTGATCTCGCCGCGCACATCCCTGAGCACACCGAACAGGCCGAGCAACAGCTCGCGCTGGCCCTGGCCGTCGAGCCCGCCGATGCCGAGGATCTCGCCCTTGCCGAGCTTGAACGACACGTCCTCGAGCTGCCGCTCCCAGCTCAGGCCGCTCACCTCGAGCAGCGTCGCCGGGAAGCCGCGGGCCGCCGGCTTCGGCGGGAAGACGTGACCCATGTCACGGCCGATCATGAGCTCCACGATCTGGTCGTCGCTGCGCCGGCCCTTGGCGAAGGTCTCGATGTGCCGGCCGTTGCGGAAGACCGACATCACGTCGGCGAGCTCCTTGATCTCGTGCATGCGGTGCGAGATGTAGAGCATGCCGACGCCCTGAGCCTTGAGCTCGGCCAGGAGCTCGTAGACCTTCTTGACGTCGCTGTTGGTCAGCGCGGAAGTGGCCTCGTCCAGGATCAGCAGCCGCGGGTTCTTGCCGAGCGCCTTCGCGATCTCGACCATCTGGCGGCGCGAGAGCGGCAGGTCGCTCACCCAGGCGTTCGGGTTCACGCCCTCGCAGCCGACGCGCGCCAGGAGCTCCTCGGCCCTTCGGACCTGCGCCTTGCGATCGAAGAGCCCCAGGCGGTTCGTCGGCATGGTGATGCCGATGTTCTCGGCCACGGTCAGCGTCGGCATCAGGGACAGCTCCTGAAAGACGCAGACGATGCCGGCGGCGTTCGCCTCGATCGGGTGGTCGAACCGGACCGGCTTGCCCTGGAGCAAGAGCTCCCCGGCGCTCGGCTTGACCACGCCGCCGATGATCTTGATGAGGGTGCTCTTGCCCGCGCCGTTCTCGCCGAGGATGGCGTGCACCTTCCCCGGCTCGCAGGCGAAGTCGACGCCGCTGAGGGCGGTGACTCCGCCATAGTGCTTGGAGACGGCCCGGAGCTCGAGGAGCGGAGGGCTCACCGGTTCGATCATGATGCTGGGGCGCCCGCGGGGCGCTACTTCACGTCTACTTCACGCCTACTTCACGTTTCACGCCTACTTCACGTTTCACGTCTGCTTCACGTTTCACGTCTACTTCACGTCGGATTCCGACTCGTTCATGATCTTCACACCCGAGATGTTGACCCCGCAGGGCGGGAACTCGTTGGGCGTGAAGAAGTTGTCGGAGAGCTGGGAGAAGAAGCTCTCGCCGTCCTTCAGCGTCGTGTGATCGGCGGCGGGGATCGGCACGGAGATCATCTGCGGCATCACCTTGCCTTGCAGGCCCTCGAGCGCCGCCTTCATCGCGATGGCCGCGAGCCCCGGCGACTGGCCGAGCGACAGGCCCTTCATGCCCTGTTCGTGGTGCTTCGCGATCAGCTTGCGCACGCCGTTCTCGGCCTCCGTGGCGACCGGGATCGGCTTGTGTCCGGCGTCGAGCAGCGCGCGGACGGCGCCCGTCGAGCCGCCCTGCGCGAAGAGCGCGTCGAACTGGCGGTGCACGGCCAGCGCGTCGGCCACCGCCTTCTGCGCCTTGCCGTCGTCCCAGCTGCCCACCACCTCGACGATGGTGTAGCTCTTCCCCGGCGCTTCCATGACCTGGCGGAAGCCGACGTGGCGGTCGCGATCGACGGAGTTGCCCTGCAGGCCGCGGACCTCGAGCACCTTGCCCTTGCCGCCGAGCTGCTTGTCGAGGAACTCGCCCCACTGGCGCCCCATCGCCAGCTGGTCCTCGTTGACCTGCATCACCTTGTCCGTGTCGAGCACGTTGTCGAACGGAACCAGGATGACGTCCTTCTTGTCAGCGAGCCGGATCACGCGATCGAAGCCGTCGGGGCTGACGGCGAGCGTGACGATGCCGTCGAAGCCCTGGTTGATGAAGTCCTCGATCGCGCCGAGCTGGGCCGCGACGTCGGTGCCTGTCGACACCACCTTGAACTCCTTGATCAGCGGCGCGATGGCCGGATCCTTGGCGAAGGCCTTGGCCGTCTTGACCATCTGGATGCGCCAGGCGTTGCCGACGTAGCCGTTGACGAGCGCGAGGCGGAACGGCGGCTTTCGCGCCGTCCACTGCAGATACTTGGTGTCCTGCTTCCACGGCGCGAAGCACTCGGGGTTATGGCCGGGCCCTGGCACGACCTTGGGCCCTTGTCCGCTCGGCGCCTGCGCCTGCTCGGCCGCGGCGCTGGCGGAGCCCGCTGCGGCCGGAGCGCTGTCGGGCTTGTCTTTGCAAGCAGACAGACCAGACAGACCCAAGAGCCCGAGCGCGCAGCTCAACACCGCCGCTGCGCGCCGCGCCGATCCACGTGACTTCAACTGGCCAATCGACATCGTGCCGCTACCTTTCGAGCAAAGAGACGTGGTCGGACAGAGGCCTCCACGGCCCATCCCACATCGTCACGTTCTCGCCCTCACGAACCACGAGGGCAATGTCTGCGTGCCGCCGCGTTGCTCACGGCAAAAGCACTGGGGTACAAACGACTCACGTTTGGCGAGCGACGGTGTCGCGCGTCATTCCCGGGGCACCACGCGGATTTCGCGGGCGCCCCCACAATTCAATGACGCGATCGGCGACGCTCGTGGGGCCTACCACGAGAGATCTTCTAGTTTCGGGGCTTAGGAAATCCAAACGCGATCCGGAAGTCAAGCTCTTCGTTGTGACCGTTCACATCGTACAGCCACGCTGCACACGTTGGCTGAATGATGAAACCTCGCACGATGCGCCTTCCTCCTGGAAAAATAACGCTACATCAAAAGCCTATGTGCCAGAGGAGCTCCGCTCCGCGGCGATGGCGCGACCGAGGAGCCCGATGATGCGCTCCGCATCATAGACGCAACCACCCCAGCTGCCGCCGCTGGCATCCTGAAGCGCAGCCCACAACCGCGTATCCGGGTTCACCCGGCCGTCCGGTTGAAGGGCTGGATTGGGCGAGCGGGCGGCAAGACCGCCGTCCTCCACACCCACGACGTCCACCGTCCCCTCCAGCCTGCGCGTGTCGATCCGCAGCCTGATGCGGTCGCCGTCGCGCACGCGGCCGATGGGCCCACCCGCCCACGCCTCCGGGCTGACGTGGCCGATGCACGCCCCGGTGGACACGCCGGAGAAACGACCGTCCGTGACCAGGGCGATACGGTGCCCCTCCTTCACGTGCTTGAGCGCAGAGGTGATCTGGTACGTCTCCGGCATCCCGATACCGGGACCGATGCCGATCAGCACCATCACGTCGCCCGGCTGCACGGCGCCCGCCTTGATCGCCTCGATCGCCGCGTCCTCGCTGCCGAACACGCGCGCAGGCCCTTCGTGCAGATAAACGCCGTCCGGTCCGATCACCTGGGGAGCGATCGCGGTGCTCTTCACGAGCGCTCCCTCCGGCGCGAGGTTGCCGCGCAGGAAGGTCACCGTGCTGGTGAGGCCGCGCTCGCGCGCCTTTCCGGCGGACATGATCACGTCGTCCGGGTCGATGCCGTCCAGCTGCCGTAGCTTGTCGCGCAGGCGCCGGCGCCGCTCGCTGCGCTCCCACCACTCGAGGTTCTCGCCCAGGGTCCGGCCGCTGACGGTGCGCGCGGCGAGCCGCAGCAGGCCGAGCTCGCGCAGGTGGAGCATGACCTCCGGGACGCCCCCCGCGAGGAAGACCTGAACCGTGGCGTGGTGTTTCGGCCCGTTGGGCAGCACGTCCACGAGCCGCGGAACGAGGGCGTTGACGCGCGCCCAGTCGTCCACCGTGGGGCGCCGGAGCCCGGCCGCGTGGGCGATCGCCGGCACATGGAGCACCAGGTTGGTCGACCCGCCGACGGCGGCATGCAGCACCATGGCGTTGTGGACCGAGTCGTCGGTGACGATGTCCCGCGTGGTCACGCCACGTCGCTCGAGGGCCATGAGCGCGTGCGCGGAGCGGCGGGCGAGGTCGCGCCAGATCTCGGCGCCCGACGGGCTGAGCGCGCCGTGCGGGAGGGCGAGGCCGAGCGCCTCCGCCACCACCTGGCTCGTCGCGGCCGTGCCCATGAACTGGCAGCCGCCGCCGGGGGAACCGCAGGCGCGGCAGCCCATCTCGGCGGCGTAATCGAGGCTCACCTCCCCGCGCGCGTAACGCGCCGCGAGGGTCTGGACCTTGGCGGTGTCCTCGGCCTCCTCCGCGAGGAGCGTGACGCCTCCCGGCACGAGCACCGCAGGGAGGTCGAGGGTGCCGGCGAGCGCCATCAACATCGCCGGCAGGCCCTTGTCGCAGGTGGCGACGCCGAGCACGCCTCGGCGGGTGGGCAGCGAGCGTATCAGCCGACGAAAGACGATGGCGGCGTCGTTGCGGTAAGCGAGGCTGTCGAGCATGCCGACGGTGCCATTGGTCCGCCCGTCGCACGGATCGCTGACATAGCCGGCGAACGGGATGGCCCCGCCGGCCGTGAACGTGCGAGCTGCCTCCTCCATGAGCAGCCCCACCTCCCAGTGCCCCGTGTGGTACCCGAGCGCGATCGGCGTGCCGTCGGGCGCGCGGATCCCCCCCTGCGTGCTGAGCACGAGGAACTGCTTCCCGTTCAGGCGCGCAGGATCCCACCCCATCCCGGCATTCTGGGTCCAGCCGAACAGCTCGCCGCTCGACATGGCGCGCAGCTGCTCGGCCCCGAGCGGGAGGCGCCCCGACGGTCCGGGCGCGGTCGTGCGCAGCGTGTAGATCGCCTCGCTGCCGGACTCGAATACCGGATCGTGGCTCATGCGCGGGGTGCGCCAGGTGCGATGGCGTCGCGGGTGGCCCGGCCGTCGACGAGACGCGATATCCCGAGCGGGTTCTCGTCGCGCAGCTCCGGCGGGAGCAGCGCGGGCGGACACGACTGGTAGCAAACGGGGCGCGCGAAGCGGAGGATGGCCGCGGTCCCAACCGACGTGAAGCGCGCGTCGCTGCTCGCTGGATACGGCCCGCCGTGGTGCATGGCGTGCGACACCTCCACGCCCGTCGGGTAGCCGCCGAAGACGAGGCGGCCCGCGACGCGGCCGAGGACATCGACGAGGTCCTGGGCGGCGGCGAGGTCGTCGGCGGTCCCGTGAAGCGTGGCGGTGAGCTGGCCGTCGAGCGCGCCGAGGAGCTGGAGCAGCTCGCCGCGGGTCGAAGCGGTGACGAGCAGCGTGTACGGTCCGAAGATCTCGTGCGCGAGGTGCGGCTCCCGCGCGAAGTCGGCGGCGGAGACGCGAGCGACGCGCGCGCCGGTGTCGGTCAGCCACTCGACGCCTCTCAGCTCCCGCACGGAGCGGTCGAACGACGCCTGGATACCGGCGTGCAGCATCACACCGGGCGTGATGGCGCGGGCCCGGTCGGCGACCGACCGCGCGAACGCATCCCACTCGGGGGAGGCCAGCCCCAGGACGAGGCCGGGCTTGGTGCAGAACTGGCCGACGCCGAGCGTGCACGAGTTGATGAGCCCCTCGGCGATCGCGTCGCGGCGCTCGCGCAGCGCGCCGGGCAGCACGACCAGCGGGTTGATGCTGCTCATCTCGGCAAAGACGGGGATGGGCCGCGGGCGGGCCGCGGCGGCGTCACAGAGGGCGCGCCCCGCGCGGGTGGACCCGGTGAAGCCCACCGCCTGGATGGCCTCGTGGCGCACCAGCGCGAGCGAGACCTCGGGCGAGGCGCCGTGCACCATGCCGAACACACCCGCGGGAAGGCCCGCCTTCTGCACGGCGGAGCGCAGGGCCGAGGCCGCGAGCTCGGAGGTACCGGGGTGCGCCGGGTGGGCCTTGACCACGACCGGGTTGCCCGCGGCGAGGGCAGAGGCGGTGTCGCCGCCGGCAACGGAGAACGCGAGGGGAAAATTGCTCGCGCCGAAGACGGCGACCGGACCGAGCGGCCGCAGCATGCGGCGCAGGTCGGGGCGCGGGAGCGGCTTGCGGTCGGGCAGCGCGGGATCGATCCGGGCATCGACCCAGGAGCCCTCGCGCACGACGGCGGCGAAGAGGCGCAGCTGGCCGGTGGTGCGGCCGCGTTCGCCTTCGAGGCGGGCGACGGGCAGCCCGGTTTCCCTGTGCGCGGTCTGGATCAGGGGGTCGCCGAGCGCCAGGATCTCGTCGGCGGCGGTCTCGAGGAGCCGGGCGCGCAGCTCCGGCGCGAGGCCGGCGAGGGCCGGCGCCGCGGCGACGGCGGCGCGGGCGGCGGCGTCGATCTCGTCGGCGGTGGCGTCACGGTAGGCGCCGAGTTTTTCCCCGGTCGCGGCGTTGTGGGCGAGAAATTCCATGGGGCGCCTTGTCAACGTGGAGATACGGGGTTCGCCAGCGTGCCGACGCCGTGGATCGTGATCTCCACGAGGTCGTCGGGTTCCAGGGTGAACGAGTCGGGCGGGACGATGCCGGTCCCGGTCATGAGGACGACGCCCGCCGGGAAGCTCAGCTCGCGCGTGAGGTAGGCGACGAGCTCCTCGGGCGAGCGCCGCATGCTCGCGGTCGAGGTCTTCCCCGTGAACACCGCCTCGCCCCTGCGCCGGATCGCGAGATCGATGGAGAGCGCGCGCAGGTTCAGCCCGGGCTCGTCCGCGAGCACGATGGCGGGGCCGAGCGCGCAGCAGCCGTCGTAGACCTTCGCCTGCGGCAGGTAGAGGGGGTTGTCGCCCTCGATGGACCGCGACGAGACGTCGTTGCCGGCCGTGTAGCCGACGATGCGGCCCGCCGCGGAGACGACGAGCGAGAGCTCGGGCTCGGGCACGTTCCAGCTCGAGTCGCGGCGGATGCGCACCGGCGCGCCCGGGCCGACGACCAGGCGGGGCGTCGCCTTGAAGAACAGCTCGGGGCGCTCGGCCTCGTACACGCGGTCATAGAAGTCGCCGCCGCCGGCGCTCTCCTCTTTGCGCGCGGCGCGCGAGCGCTCGTAGGTGACGCCCGCCGCCCAGACCTCCTGCCCGTCGATCGGGGCGAGCAGCGGGACGTCGGGCGGGAGGGGGTGGGCTTCGACGTGCGCGCGCGCGCGCACGTCGCGCACCGCGCCGAGGGGATCCGGCAAGGCGAGCCACGAGGCGACGGACGCGAACGCCTCCGGGGATGCCGCCGTGAGGTCGTGGCGCGCTCCCCGCTCGTCCTCGAGCCCGAGCCGAGGACCGCCACCGCTCGCAAACCGAAACAGCTTCATGTCTGAACCTCCCTCCAGGGTCGCCCTGTCGATCGCGATGCCAGGGCCGCGCCGCCCTGCGCGTCCACCCACGCACTCTCGATGCAATCCTGGAATCGCGTCAACACTTCTCTCGTCGCTGCCTCCTCCGCGGGAACGCCCCGGGGCACCGCGGGTGCCGTGTTGAAGGCCATCCCGCAGTCGCGCAGCGTCGACCGCATGATTCACCATTCGCGCGCTCTGTAAAGCCACTATCCGCTCCATGATGCGCCGCGTGGCGCAGCGCGTCCTCGCGACGGTGATGCGGCAGGCTCGCGCCGGCTGAGCCCGGGCTGTACGATCGGGCCGCTCGATGCGCTACGGCTCCTTGTTCATCGCGCTGAGCGCGTCGATCCTGTGGCTCGCCGTCGTGGCCGGCGGCGCCGGGCTCGCCCTGCTCTGGCCGGCGCTGAGCTTCGCCCTCGTCGGCGCGGCCTACCTGGCGCGCAAGCCCGCCCTGCTAGGAAAGCGGGTCGACGGCACGCTGGCGTGGTGGGCCTGCCTGCTGTTCGCGCCGTACTTCTTGCTCACGTGGTCGATATGGCACGGCGAGCGCCTGCTCGGGCGCGAGGACTGCGCGAACGAGGTCGTGCCGGGGCTCTGGGTCGGCCGGCGCCCCCGCGGCCAGGAGCTACCGGAGGGCGTGCGGATGATCGTGGACCTGACGGCGGAGTTTCCCGCCGCCGCCGCGATGCGCCGCCATCCAGGTTACCTGTGCGTGCCGGTGCTCGACGGCGCGGCTCCCGAAGCGGGCGCGCTGCGTGAGCTGATCCATCGACTGCACGGCAGGGAGGCGATCTACCTGCATTGCGCGTCCGGCCATGGTCGCTCGGCGACGATCGCGGCAGCGCTGCTGTTGAACCGAGGGCTCGCCGCGAGCGTGAGCGAGGCAGAGGCCCAGCTCCGGCTCCGGCGGCCGGGGATCCGGCTGAACGCCGCGCAGCGGCGATCTCTGGAGGGAATGCCGACTCGACGTGAAGGCGGGTGACCGTGTTCGCAGGGGCGCCTCGCTCCGGGGAGCCCGGTGCAATCGAAGCGCTGCCGCGATGAAGACCCATGGGACGAGATGCCATGAGTCTTCGTCGTTAATGCAATTTATTTGCATTATCAGCGGGGCCGAAGTAATGGTATTGCATCCAGCAGGTCAGGCGATCCGCTGCCGCGGAGCGCGGCCTGAGGCCGAACGGCGACAAGGAGGGCACCTCATGCGCGATGTCATCAAGCTCGTCTCGTCTGCGGGGACGGGTCACTGCTACTACACGACGAAGAACAAGCGGACGATGACGGAGAAGATGCAGATGAAGAAGTACGATCCGATCGCCCGCAAACACGTGATCTTCACGGAAGGGAAGATCTCGAAGGGAGGAGGCAAGTAGTCGCGACTCCACAGCTCGCGGCCATGCAGCCAGCGTGGGCGCGCCGCGCGGCAGCGCGCCCCGCCGAGGTTGCGTCAGCCGGCCTGCATGGAGCGCTTCACGATCGGAGCAGCTGCGCCGGCCCGGCCGCGCTCTCCTGTTCATCCGGCTCACTCGCGTCCTCCCACGCCGGGAACGGATCCTCGAACCGGCTCCAGGCGGCAGGCCCCGCGGCCATCTCGTCCGGCGTGAGCAAGCAGGCGTCGAGCCCGCGCGTGAGCTCCTCCCGGACCATGTCGACGCCGATGAACACGATCTCCTGCCGCCGGTCGCCCCAGACCGGATGCCACGCGGCGCACGGCCGGTCGTCCTCCGGCCGCTCCTCCGGCAAGGCGGCGTACCAGAGCCCGGCCGCCTCGAACGAGGCGGCGCCGCCCGCCTGCGACCAGGCGCCTGTGATGTCCATGCGCGTCGCCAGCCAGAAGAACCCCTTCGAGCGGAGCACTCCATCCCAGGCGGCCGCCCCGTGGAGGAAGGCCCAGAGACGCTCCGGGTGCATCGGGCGCTCGGCGCGGTAGACGAAGCTCTCGATCCCGTACGCCTCGGTCTCGGGGACGTGCTCCCCGCGCAGCTCCCGCATCCAGCCGGGCGAGCGCGCCGCCTCCTCGAAATCGAAGCGCCCGGTGCCGAGGATCTCGCGAGGATCGACCCGGCCGCGGCACGCCCTGACGATCCGGGCGCCGGGGTTCAGGTGCAGCAGCATCGCCGTGAGCCGCTCCACCTCGTCATCGCTCACGAGATCCGTCTTGTTGAGCACGAGCACGTTCGCGAACTCGATCTGCTCGACGAGCAGATCCGCGACCGTGCGCTCGTCGTCGCCGTCCAGCGCGGCCTCGCGCGCGCGGAGATCGTCGGCGCTCGTCCAGTCGGCGAGGAACCGCTGCGCGTCGACGACGGTGACCAGCGTGTCGAGCCGGGCGACCTCCGAGAGGCGCTTGCCCGTCGCCGGATCGTCGAAGGTGAACGTCTCGGCGACAGGGAGCGGCTCCGAGATGCCCGTCGACTCGATCAGCAGGTAGTCGAAGCGCCCCTCGGCCGCCAGGCGGGCCACCTCGACCAGGAGATCCTCCCGGAGCGTGCAGCAGATGCAGCCGTTCGACATCTCGACGAGCCGCTCCTCCACGCGGCGCAGCGCCGCGCCCCCGCCCCGCACGAGCGCGGCGTCGACGTTGACCTCGCTCATGTCGTTGACGATCACCGCGACGCGCAGCGAATCGCGGTTCGCGAGGACATGGTTCAGCAGCGTGGTCTTGCCGGCGCCCAGGAAGCCGGACAGCACGGTCACAGGGAGCTTTTGCGTCACGTGGAGATCCTCTCTCGCCAGCGCCGGCGCGCTCCTGCGCGGGTCCGCGGCGCGCCTGCCGCGCGCGGCGCGGGGTGAACGAGGTGCATCCGCGGCCGCGGCGCGATCGGCCGGGCCAAGTCTGGCGTGGGCTCGAGATAGTGCAATCAAGTTGCATGTGCAATAAAATAACCTCTGTCGCCGAGAGGTACGCCGGACACCTCGCGCGCGGGCCGGCGCGCCGCGGACCCGCGCGCCGAGGCCTCGGTGATCGCCGCGCCTGGCGCAGGCCGCCGCGCCGCCCCGCGCCCCCGCGGCTCAGGCCCGCTTCCGCCTGTCCGGGCGCAGCACGCCGAGGAGGATCACGTCGACGACGTGCGCGAGCTGGGCCTCGTCCACGATCGTGCGGTCCGCGAGCATCTTGTGCCGGAGATAGGCCGCGAGCAGCTCGCACGGCAGCATCGGATCCGCGCTCGGCGCGAGCTCGCCGCGCGCGACCGCGGCCTCGATGATGGCTCGCAGCCCCGCCTCCTGGACCGCGCGCAGCGAGCGGGCGATGGTCATGAGCTCCGAGTCGGGCCCCTCGGACAGGCACACGTGAAAGAGGCTCTGCCCCACCGGAGACGCCTGGATCTCGATGATCGCGCGCCCGAGCGCGACGAGATCCCCGCGGAGCGAGCCCGTGTTCGGCGGGATGATCTTCTCGTCCGTGACCGAAAGGAGCGCGGCCCGCACGAGGTCCTCCTTCGTCGGCCAGCGCCGGTAGACGGTGGTCTTGTTGACCCCCGCGCGCGTGGCCACGTCCTCGATCCGGAGCGCGCGGTACCCCGCGCTGGCGAGCTCCTCCAGCGTGGCGGCGAGGATGCCCCGCACGACAGGCTCGCCGCGCACGAGCGCGCGCGCCTTCGCGGAGCCTCGCTTCGCCGTGCGCTTCGCCGTCGTCGCCTGCATCAACCGTCATTGAAGTTCCGCCGCGCGGCACACGCCAGCCCAATTTCACGGCGTGGCCGGCTATCGCACCCTTTCGTTGCGATCATCGCAACCAGCGGTTGCGGTCAGCTTCGGCCGTGTTATACCCACCGCAACTGTCGGTTGCGATCGCCTGGGCGCCGGCGCGCCCGAGCGGTGGGGCCGGAGGCTGGGCGACGGGGGAACGAGCGGACGGCGCAGCGCACCGGTGCGTGCGCCGCCGCGCGCGGCGCCGTGCTCCGCCGAGGCCGCGCTCCGCCCGCATCAGGCCGCTCCGCGACCGACGCTGCCCCGAGGGACCCTTGAGCCACACGACGACGAAAGGCCGCGCCCAAAGCCTCTTCCTTCTCCTCGCGCTCGCCGCCGCAGCGGCGGGCTGCGGGACCAGGGCCAGCGCCTCCACCGCCGCCGAGACGAACGGGCCCAGGGCCCGCGTCGAGACCGCGGAGGTGCGCGAGCAGCCCATGCCGCGCAGCATCGCGCTCACCGGCACGCTGCGCGGGGATCGGGAGACCGATCTCGCCGCGAACGCGGTCGGCCGCGTGGTGGAGACGTTCGTCGAGCGCGGCGCCGAGGTGAAGAAGGGCGACCTGCTCGCCCGCCTCGACGTCCGCGCCGCCGCGCTCTCCGCCGCGGAGGCGCAGGCGAACGCCGCGCTGACGCGCGCCCAGGAAGAGACGGCGAAGCGCGAGTGCGAGCGCTACAGGGCGCTGCTCGAGAGCGGCGCGATCTCCGGGGTCGAGCACGACCGGATCGCCGACCAGTGCCGGAGCGCCCCGCTCTCGGTCGCGGCCGCCTCCGCCCGCGCCCGCGCCGCCGCGCAGAGCGTCGGCGACGGCCAGATCCGCGCGCCGTTCGACGGGGTGGTCGCCGAGCGCTTCGTCGACGTCGGCGAGTACGTCCGCCAGGACTCCCGGGTCGTCGCGCTCGTCTCGAAGGGCGCGCCGCGCCTCCGGTTCACCGTGCCCGAGGCGAGCCTCGCGGCCGTCAAGACAGGCGGCGCGCTGACGTTCACCGTGCCGGCGTACCCGGGGCGGTCGTTCGCGGGCACGGTGCGCTGGGTAGGCGCCGCGGTCCGCGAGGCGACGCGCGACCTCGTCGCCGAGGCCGAGGTGCAGGACCCCGACGGCGCGCTGCGGCCGGGCATGTTCGCGTCCGTCGCGCTCGCCACGGCCGAGGCGCCTAGCCCGGTGGTGCCGAGATCCGCCATCGTCCCGCGGGACGGGCGCGCGCACCTGTTCGCCGTCGTCGACCACAGGCTCGAGGAGCGCGTCGTGCAGACCGGCGTGGAGAAGGGCGACGTCGTGGCCGTCCTCCGCGGCGTCCGCGCAGGGGAAGCGATCGTCATCAACCCGTCCGAGGCGCTCCAGAACGGCCAAGCCGTGGAGTGAGGTCGTCATGCAGTGGCTCGCTCGCGTCTGCGTCAAGAGGCCCGTCTTTGCGTCGGTCCTCATGCTCGTCATCGTGGTCCTCGGCGTCGCCGGCTACACGCGGCTCGGCCTCGACCAGTTCCCCGACATCGACGTCCCTTACGTCGTCGTCACGACGCGCCTCGACGGCGCGGCGCCCGAGGAGGTCGAGGCCGAGATCTCCGACCGGATCGAGGGCGCGGTGAACACCATCAGCGGGATCGAGGAGCTGCGCTCGACGTCGACCCAGGGCGTGAGCCAGGTCGTCGTCGGCTTCGTGCTGGAGAAGGACGCCGACGTCGCGGCCCAGGAGGTGCGCGACAAGATAAACGCCGTCCTGCCCAGCCTGCCCAAGGGCATCGATCCGCCGATCGTGAGCAGGATCGACCTTGGCGCGGCCCCGGTGATGCTCGTCTCCGTGGCGTCCGATCAGCCGATCCGCGAGCTCAGCGAGATCGCCGACAAGCGGGTGCGCCGGCAGATCGAGGGCATCTCCGGCGTCGGCCAGGTCAGCCTGATCGGCGCGCAAAGCCGGCAGATCAACGTCTGGCTCGATCCGTTCGCCCTGCGGGCGCAGGGGATCACCGCGGCCGAGGTGCAGCGGGCGATCGCGGCGCAGAACCTGATGACGCCGGGCGGCAGCGTCGAGACCGGCCCCGAGGACCTCACGCTCCGCGTGATGGGGCGCGTCGAGTCGCCCGAGGCCCTCGGCCGGATCGTCCTCCGGGAGCAGGACGGCCACGCCGTGCGCCTCTCGGACGTCGCCCGCGTCGAGGACGGCCGCGCGGAGGAGAAGACCTGGGCCCAGCTCGACGAGCGGCGCACCGTCCTCCTGTCGGTGGTCAAGCAGTCGGGCCAGAACACCGTCGCCGTCGTCGACGCCGTGAAGGCGCGCCTCGACGAGGTGCAGCGCTCGTTGCCCGAGGGGACGAAGATCGAGGTCGTGCGCGACGGCTCGCGCGTGATCCGCACGGGCATCGCGGCCGTGAAGGAGCACCTCGTCCTCGGCGCCCTGCTCGCCGCGGCGGTGGTGCTCCTCTTCCTCGGCAACGCCCGCAGCACGCTCATCGCGGCGCTCGCGATCCCGATCTCGGTCGTCGGCACGTTCGCGGTGATGTGGATCGCCGGGTTCACGCTGAATTTCCTCACGCTGCTCGCGCTCGCGCTCGCCGTGGGCATCGTCATCGACGACGCCATCGTCGTGCTCGAGAACATCGTCCGGTACATCGACGAGAAGGGCATGAAGCCGTTCCCGGCCGCCGTGCTCGCGACGAAGGAGATCGGGCTCGCGGTGCTCGCCACCACGCTGTCGCTCATGGCGGTCTTCATCCCGGTCGCGTTCATGCCCGGGATCGTGGGGCGCTTCCTCAAGAGCTTCGGCCTCACGATGGCGTTCGCGATCGGGGTCTCGCTGATCGTCAGCTTCTCCCTCACGCCGTCGCTCGCGGCGCGGTGGCTCTCGGGGCACGCGCGCCGCGGGCGTGACGCGCACGACGGCGCGCCCGCGAAGCCCTCGGTCCTCGAGCGCGCCGTCGACGTCTTCTACCGGCCGATCGAGCGCGCCTACATGGCCGCGCTCTCGTGGGTGATGAAGCGCCGCTGGGTGATCGTCGTCGCCTCGGCGGTCGCGCTCGGCTCGTGCGCGCCCATCGCGAAGACGCTGCCCGCCGGCTTCCTCCCGGAGGACGATCAGGCGCAGTTCGAGATCAACATGCGCGCGCCCGAGGGGACGAGCCTCACCTCGACCCGCCTCATCGCCGAGCGGATCGCCGGCGACGTGCGCCGGCTCCCGGGCGTCACCCGGACGCTCCTGACCGTGGGGGAGGGCGAGCAGCAGGCCGCGAACGTCGCCAAGATCTACGTGATGCTCGTCGACCCGGAGCAGCGCGCGCTCGGGCAGCTCGCCATCATGCAGCGGGTGCGCGAGGAGATCCTCGCGAAGCTGCCGAAGGAGCTGCGCGTCACGGCCGGCGAGGTGCAGGCGGTCTCGTCCGGCGGCCAGTCGTCGGCGAGGATCCAGGTGGCGATCCAGGGGCCGGATCTCGACCGGCTGGGCGAGTACGCGGCGCGCATCACCGAGGAGCTGCGGAACGTCCCCGGCGCCGTGGACGTCGACAACAGCCTGGTCGTGGGCAAGCCCGAGCTCCGCGCGACCATCGACCGCGACCGCGCCGCGGATCTCGGCGTCCAGGTGGCCGACGTGGCCGGCGCGCTCCAGCTCTTCGTCGGCGGGCTCAAGGTGTCGACGTACTCGGAGGCGGGCGAGCAGTACGACGTCCGCGTGCGCGCCGACGCGAAGCACCGCGCCGACGCCGAGAGCCTCGCGTTCCTCACGGTGCCCTCGTCCAAGCACGGCGCCGTCCCGCTCCACAGCGTGGTCGCGATGGAGCCCGACAGCGGCCCCTCGTCGATCGGCCGCCTCGGCCGGCGCCGGCAGATCACGATCAGCGCGAACGCCGCCCCCGGCGTCGGCGACTCGGCGGTGCAGGCGGCGCTCGACAGGATCATCGCCGAGCAGCGGATGCCGGCGGGCTACTCCGCGCAGCCGGTGGGCAGCTCCAAGAACACGGCGAGCACGGCGGCGAGCTTCGTCGTCGTCATCGGGCTCGCGTTCGTGTTCATGTACCTCATCCTCGCGGCGCAGTTCGAGTCGTGGCTCCACCCGATCACGATCCTGCTCTCGCTGCCGCTCACGGTGCCGTTCGCGCTGCTGTCGCTCAAGCTCTTCGGCCAGTCGCTGAACCTCTTCTCGGGGCTCGGGCTGCTCGTCCTCTTCGGCGTGGTGAAGAAGAACGCGATCCTCCAGATCGATCACACGAACCACCTGCGCGCGGAGGGGATGCCGCGGCTCCAGGCGATCCTGCAGGCGAACAAGGACCGGCTCCGCCCGATCCTCATGACGACGATCGCCTTCGTGGCCGGCATGATCCCGCTCGTGCTCTCGCACGGGGTCGGCTCGGGCCAGAACCGGACGACGGGGGCCATCGTGCTCGGCGGCCAGTCGCTCTCCCTGATCCTCACGCTGCTCGCGGTCCCGGTCGCCTACTCGCTCTTCGACGACGCGGCCGAGTGGATCCGCCGCCGCCGGCGCAGGGCGGCGGAGGACAAGGGCGAGGCCGAGCTGGACGCGCTGCTCGGCGGGCCGGAAGCGAGCGCGCCGGCGGGCGGCGAGTGATGGGCTAGAGCGACAAACGGGTTGAAACTGCCTGAAAAGCACAGAATTTCGAACCGCCAAGTCGCCAAGGACGCCAAAAACGGAGAATTATCTTGGCGTCCTTGGTGTCTTGGCGGTTCATTTCTCGCTCGATCAACGTGATCGGTGTCCTGGGGGCGCCGCGCGGCCGCCTCAGAGGATGGGATCGATGCGGTAGACCCGGCTCGTCAGCGTGTCGACGAGGTAGAGCTTGCCGTCGGGCCCGAAGGTGATCCCCGCGAGCGAGCCCGCGGGCAGGCCCGTGTCCAGGGTGCGCACCACCTGCCCCGCCGTGTCGAAGGCGTAGATCCTGCTGGTCGCGTGATCCGTGACGTAGACTAGGCCCTCGTGGACCTCGAGGCCGCTCGGCGCCTCGAGCGTCCCCGGGGGGACGAACTCGATGAGCGTGGCGCCGTCCATGTGCCTGCGCACCTTGACCGGCTCTTGCCCGTCGAAGCTCGCGCCGGGGATGCCGCTCGTCGGATCCAGCTTGAGCAGCCGCTTGTGGCCCGTGTCGGCGACATAGAGGCGCTCTTCCCTGGCGCTGTAGAAGAGATGGCTCGGCGTGGCCTCGACCCCGAGCACCTCGCCGGCGGCATAGCGGTAGATCTCGCCGTCGGAGTGGTCGTCGTGGCCGGGGCCGTGATCGTGGGCGAAGTCGTATCGGTCGAGCGCCTTGTCGTTGCCGTTGAAGACCCAGTAGACGTTGGCCTGCTCGTGCGCGATGCCCTTGCAGAAGGAGCTCGAGTGGAGCATGTCGAGGTGCGACCCGAGGCCGTCGGGCGTCTCCGTGGCGAAGATCGAGAGATCCGAGGAGAAGAGCGACGGGCCCATGAAGTAGTTGCCGCCGTTGTCGTTGTCGCCGCAGACCCCGAACGTGCCTGGGTGGCCGAAGGCGATCGCGGGCGGCTGGTCCATGAAGTGCGCCGCGGCGGGGTCGCGGAGGCGGACCCACGAGCCGTCCGGCGCGCCGGGCTTCGTGATGATGATCACGCTGTCGTCCTTGCGGTTGACGACCCAGAGCTCCTCGGGCCGCTCCGGGTTGAAGGCGAGGTCGGTCGGCTCGCGCTGCCGGTTCGGCTCGAAGACCGACACGAGCGCGACCGAGGACGGACTGCCATCCTTCACGCCGATCGCAGATCCCGGCGGCAGCTCGACGCACGCGCCGAGCGCCTGGTCGCACAGCGGCGTGTCGGGCGTGGCGGCGCACTCCGGCGATGCGCTGCAGCGCGGCGCGGACGACAGCGGGGCATCGGCGTCTGCCCCCGAGCAGGCCGGCAGGAGCCCCACGCTGGCCAGGACGAGCACCCTCTGAAGCGTCATTCAAGCCTCCCGGTGAAGACGGTGAAGAAGAGGAGGACATTCTGACCCGACCGGTCACGCCGGCCATCGCTTTGTGCCGTGGCGCGGTGGCGGAGGGCGGCCCTCGTGGGTAGCCTGGTGCGTCATGAGCGAGCGCGAGCCAGAGCGACGCCCGGAGGGCGCGGAGCAGGCGAGGGGAGGCCCCGAGGACGCGCGGGCGGCGGGGGCGGTCGCGGCTCTCGTCGAGAGCCACCGCGAGTTTCTGCGCTTCCTGGAACGGAAGGTGGGCAATCGCGCCATCGCCGAGGACATCCTGCAGGACGCCTTCGTGCGGGGCATAGGGCGCATCGACAGCTTGCGCGACGAGGAGTCGGCCACGGCGTGGTTCTATCGGACCCTCCGGAACGCCGTGGTCGACCATTTCCGGCGAAAGGGCGCGTCGGAGCGGGCGATGGCCGCGCTGGCCGCCGAGCTCGACGAGGCGACCCAGCCCGAGGTGGAGCACCGCGCCGTCTGCCAGTGCGTCCGGGTGCTGGCCGGCACGCTGAAGCCCGAGTACGCCGCCGCGATCCAGCGCGTGGAGGTCGACGGCCTCTCGGTGCAGGCGTTCGCCGAGGAGGCGTCGATCACCGCGAACAACGCGGCGGTGCGCCTCTTCCGCGCCCGCGAGGCCCTCCGCAAGCAGGTGGTCGCGTCGTGCGGGAGCTGCGCGGAGCACGGGTGCCTCGACTGCACGTGCGCCCCGGTGCCCCCGCCGCCGGCGAAGGGCGAGCCCCAGCCGAAGCGAGGCTGCGGGCACGGGCACGGTGGAGCGGGCTGATCCGTCACGGGTTACGGGTTACGGGTCAAGGGGCGCGGGAGGGGAGCGGCCCGCATGGCGAGCGTCGTCCACGTGTTTTCCTTCGCGAGGTGTTCCCCATGATCGAGGTGCTGGCGCCGCGGCCGTTCGATGGATTGGCGGGTCCGAAGCTGTTCCTCGCCGGCTCCATCGACAACGGCCAGGCCGAGCTGTGGCAGGCGCGCGTCGCGGAGGAGCTCGCGGATCTCGAGGTGGTGATCCTCAACCCGCGGCGGGAGCGGTGGGAGCCGGGCTGGGCGCAGAGCCTCGAGAACCCGAGCTTCGTGGAGCAGGTGTTATGGGAGCTCCGCGGGCTCGAGGAGGCGGACGTCATCTTGATGTACTTCGCGCCGGGCTCGAAGGCGCCGATCAGCTTGCTGGAGCTCGGCCTGTTCGGGCGCTCCGGGAAGATGCACGTCGTCTGTCCAGAGGGGTTCTGGCGCAAGGGCAACGTGGATGTCGTGTGCGAGCGGTACGCGATCCCGCGCTATGGGAGCTTGCCCGAGGGGCTGCGGGCGGTGCGCGGCGTGCTCCTGCGCGGCTGCGGCGATTCAACTCGGTAGCCGCGGCGTGAGCGCCAATCATCATCGGTAGTGTCTTGAAGCGGTCGAAGGGTCGAGCTCGCTCGTGTACGCGCGAACCCTCTCGTGGAGCCCACATGCCCTGACCGTCGGAGCACACGCAGGGCACTCGGCGTGACGAATCCGAGGAGCTGCCCGGAATTCATGAGTGGGAGGTGGCTGCTCGGCTCCTGCGGGCCCCACCGCATGGCCCTGGCGCGCCACGCAAATCCAGCATGACTGCAACCACTCGTGAGACCACTCCATGCCCTCAGTGACCCATGAAGCCCTGGTCGAGCTGTTCAAAAACCGGCCGACGCTGGCCGCTGAGATGCTGCACGACGCGCTCGGACATCCGGTTCCGACCTTCACGGAGGCACGCGTCGAGTCCTCTGATTTCACCGAGATCGTGCCGTCCGATCGCCGGGCGGACGTCGTCGTGCTGCTGGTCGGCGAGCAGCAGCCCGCGATGGCCATCGTGGTCGAGGTCCAGCTCGGCGTGGACCCGGACAAGCCCTACGTGTGGCCGGTGTACGTCACCCAGACGCGGGCCCGGCACCGCTGCCCGACCGGGCTGCTGGTCGTCACCATCAACGCGGCGATGGCGCGGTGGAGCGCGCGGCCGATCGACACTGGCCACCCCGGCTGGGCGCTGACACCGCTGGTGCTCGGGCCCCAGGGCGTCCCGGTCGTCACCGACGCCGAGCAGGCGAAGGCGGCGCCCGAGGTGGCCGTGCTCTCGGCCATGGCGCATGGACAGAGCGAGGCGGCGGAGGCGATCGGCGTGGCTTTCTTGGCTGCGGCGGACGAGCTCGATGAGGAGCGCCGAGCCGTCTACGGGGACTTGGTGCTATCCTCGCTGAACGCAGCGGCGAGGCGGAAGTTGGAGGCGATGATGAAGAGCGGTTACCAGTTTCAGAGCGAATTCGCGCGCAGCTACGTGGCGAAGGGGCGAGAAGAAGGGATACGCGAGGGCACCCTGAAGACCAAGGCGCAGGCGGTCCTCGCCATCCTCGAGGCCCGCGGGATCGAGGTCCCCGCCGAGGTGCGGGAGCGCGTCCTCGCGAGCACCGACATCGACGAGCTGGACCGCTGGATCCGCCGCGCTGCCGTGATCAGCGACGCCAGGGAGCTCCTCGCCACGACCGGCTCCTGAACACGGCGCCTCCGTGTCCCCGAGATCCCTCCCCCCGAGCGACAGCTACAGAGAAGCCGCCGCCAGCGCCTGACCGAAGATCCTCGCCGCCTCGTCGATCTGCGCCGCCGTGATGACGAGCGGCGGCAGGAAGCGCACCACGCTGCCGTGGCGGCCGCCGAGCTCCACGATCATCCCCCGCCGCAGGCACTCGCGCTGCACCCGCCCGGCGAGGTCGCGGTGGGCAGGGCGCGCCCCGAGCGCGTCGGGCGCGGCCGCCGCGTCCACGAGCTCCACGCCGACCATCAGGCCGCGCCCGCGCACGTCGCCGATGCACGCGTGATCCCTGGCGAGCGCGGCGAGCTGCGCCGTGAGCCGCGCGCCGAGCTCCGCGGCCGCCGCGTCCAGGCGCTCGGCGCGCAGCACCGACAGCGTGACCGAGCCCGCCGCCATCGCGAGCTGGTTGCCGCGGAACGTGCCAGCATGGGCGCCCGGACGCCAGGTGTCGAAGCGCTCGTGATACACCACCACCGAGAGCGGCAGTCCGCCGCCAAGCGCCTTCGACAGGACAAGCACGTCCGGCTCGATGCCGGCGTGCTCGAACGCGAACATGCGCCCGGTGCGGCCAAAGCCCGTCTGCACCTCGTCGAGGATCAGCGGGATATCGTGGCGCGTCGCCAGCTCCCGCAGCCCCTTCAGCCAGGCGACCGGCGCCGGGATCATGCCCCCCTCGCCCTGCACCGCCTCGACGATGATCGCAGCAGGCTTGGGCACGCCGCTCTCCGGATCGGACAGCAGGTTGTCGATGTACGCGAGCGAGGCCGCGATGCCGGCGCTGCCGCCGAGCCCGAACGGGCAGCGGTACTCGTAGGGATACGGCAGGAACTGCACGCCGTTCAGGCTGGAGCCGAGCGCCGCCTTGGGCCCCAGATTGCCCATCAGGGTGAGCGCGCCCTGCGTCATGCCGTGGTACGCGCCCTGAAAGGCCAGCACCGTGCCGCGCCCCGTCGCGAGCTTGACCAGCTTCAGCGCGGCTTCCACGGCGTCCGCCCCCGTGGGGCCGCAGAACTGGACGCGCGCATGGCGGGCAAAGGCCGCCGGCAGCACGCCGAGCACGTCCTGCGTGAAGCGATCTTTGACAGGCGTGGTGAGGTCGAGCGTGTGGAGCGGTAGACCGGAGTGCAGCGTCCGCACCAGGACGTCGGTGACCGCCGGGTGGTTGTGCCCGAGCGCCAGGGTGCCGGCCCCGGCCAGACAATCGAGGAACACGCGCCCCTCGACGTCTTCCACGTACACGCCCTGCGCGCGCGAGAGCGCCAGCGGCAGCCGCCGCGGGTACGAGCGGGCGTTCGACTCGCGCTGCCGCTGCCGCTCGAGCAAGGGGTGATCCCCGAGGTCGTACAGCGCGCGCCGCCGGTGGCGCTCGCCGAGCTCCGCGGCGAGGCCCGCGTGAAGGGGGGATCTGGAGGCCGACGGCATCTGGTCCGACACGGGCAAACTGGAAGCTGCGGATAGCGTCATGGGGTATTCCCTAGTGAGAGGGGTTGTTCCGCTCCGGGCGCTCCATGGCGCGCTCATCGAGGTCCAGGACCTCCAGGGCCGCGCGCACGTGCACATGCACGTCGGGCCCCTGCACGGCGGCGAGGTGATCGCCGGGAAGAATCGCCGAGCGCGCTGCTCCCGCCGTGAACTGCTGCCAGTCCATGGGCGGGCCGCCGTGGAGCTCGATCGTCTCGGTGCTCCACCACGCGTGGATCGGCGCGGCGACGGATCGCGGCGGCAGATCCTTCGCGAGCAGGGCCGCGCCTCGGAGCAGCGCGTACCGGTGGTGGTAGGCGGCGGGCGGGATGTCGCTCGACGCGAAGCCGCGGGCCTGCGCCCAGCGCACGGCCTCCGCCACGCGCTCGCCGTCGCTCAGCCCCGCGAGCCGCTCCCGCAGCGCGTCGCGCTCCGCCGGCGTGAGCGCGAGCAGCTCCGCGCTCCGGCCCTGATCGATGTACGCCGCCAGCTCCTCGACGACATCCGGCTCGCCCGCCGCGTAGAGCTGCGTGCGCGGCTGCGCGTCCAGCATGCCGAGGAAGGCGACCCGCTCGCCCTGCTGCTCCAGCGCCCGGGCGACGGCGAGCGCCAGCACGCCGCCCACGGACCACCCGAGGAGGCGGTACGGCCCGCGCGGCTGCCGCTCCCGGATCTCGCGCGACAGCCGCTCGACGATCCGAGGGAGCGAGAGCGCTGTGGCCTCACCCGCGAGCGACGGGCCCAGATCGAGCCCGAGCACCGGCTGCTCCTCGCTCATGGCCGCGGCGAGGCCGCGGTACGCCGTGACGTGCAGGCCCGTGGGATCCACGCAGAAGAGCGGCGGGCGCGACCCGCCGGCGCGGAGCTCGACGACGCTCGACGCAGGACCCCCGGCGTCGAGGAGCCGGGCCAGCCCCGCCACGGTCGGCGCCTCGAAGATCGCCATCAACGACAGCGCGCCGCCGAGCGCCTGCTGGATCCGGTGCATCAGCGGGATCGCCATCAGCGAGTGCCCGCCGAGGTCGAAGAAGTCGTCCTCGACGCCGACCTGCGGGCGCCCCAGGACGTCGGCCCAGATCGCCGCGAGCGCCTCCTCGACCGGCGTCCGCGGCGCGACGTACTCGCGCCGCCGGCGCGCGGCAGGGCTGGGCAGCGCCTTGCGATCCACCTTGCCGTTCGCGGTGAGCGGCAGCGCGTGCAGCACCACGAGGTCGCTCGGGTGCATGTACTCGGGCAGCCGGTCCTTGAGGAACCCGCGCAGCGCCGCCTCGTCGACCGCGCCCTCCCGGGGGACGACGTAGGCGACGATCGCGCGCCCGCCGGCGCCGTCCTCCCGTGCGACGACGACGGCCTGCCCGACCGCGGGGTGCTCGCGGACCCGCGCCTCGATCTCCCCGAGCTCCACGCGGAAGCCGCGGATCTTCACCTGGTGATCGCGCCGGCCCATGAACTCGATGGCGCCGTCGGGCCGGTACCGCGCCCGATCGCCCGTCCGGTAGAGCCGCGCGCCCACGCCGAAGGGGTGCGGCACGAACCGCTCCGCGGTCAGATCCGGCTGGCCGAGGTAGCCGCGCGCGAGGCCGGCCCCGCCCAGGTACAGCTCGCCCACCGTGCCCGCAGGCGCCGGCTCCAGGCGCTCGTCGAGGACGTACGCCTCCGCGCTGGCGAGCGGGCGGCCGATCGGCACCGACGCGCAGCCGCGCCTGTCGCGCAGCGCGCGCAGCGGCAAGACCAGCGCGCCCACCGTCGTCTCGGTCGGCCCGTAGTGGTTCGCCACGGCGCAGCCGCTCGAGAGCGCCGCGATCCGCTCGGCGAGCGCGAGCGGCAGCGCCTCGCCGCCCAGCACCAGGAGCCGCCGCGGCAGCACCGCCGACCCCTCGCCCGTGTCGAGCAGCGCGCTCAGGTGCGAGGGCACGATCTTCAGCACGTCGATCGGCCAGCGCCGGTAGTACTCCGAGAAGAGCCGGCCGTCGGTCGCCGTCTCGTAGCCGATCACGTGGAGGCACCCGCCCGAGGCGAGCGCGCCGAAGATGCTCGTGTTGCCGAGATCGGCGCTCAGCGTCGAGACGGTCGCGAAGTGCAGCCCGGCCTCGGTGATCCCGAGCGCTTCGCACACCGAGCGGGTGTAGCTGGCGATCCCGCGGTGCGTGACGCCGACGCCCTTGGGCTCGCCGGTCGAGCCCGACGTGAAGACGACGGACGCGAGATCGTCGGGCAGCACCGGCACGGCCGGGTCGCCCTCGGGCTCGCCGTCGAGCAGCGCCGCGTCGTCCAGGGAGAGGACGGCGCAATCGGTGTCCGACAGGTCCGGCAGCCGGGCGCGGACGGGCGCGTTCGTGAGCAGGACGGAGAAGCCCGCGCGCCGGATCTGCTGGGCGAGCCGCTGCACCGGGGCGTGCGGGTCGAGCGGCACGTAGGCGCCGCCGGCCTTCAGGACGCCGAGGAGGCCCGCGATCATGTCCGCGGATCGCTCGCCGCAGAGGCCGACAGGGCTGCCGCCGCCGACGCCGCGGCGGCGGAGGTGGTGGGCGAGCCGGTTGGCCTGCTGGTTGAGCTCGCGGTAGGTCAGCCGCCGGTCGCCCGCGACAACGGCCAGCGCGTCCGGCTGCCGCGCGGCGTGCTCCTCGAACGCCTCGTGCAGGCACCGCGGGGGCGCGGCGTCGTGCGCCGCCCCCCGGCCCTCGGAGAGCCGCCGCGCCCGCTCCGCGGGGCCGAGCAGGCCGAGGCGCGAGGCGGGCGCCGACCAGGCCTCGGCCGCGCTGCCGAGCAGCGCCCGGTACTGCTCGGCCATCGCGAGCACGCCCTGCGCCCCGCAGCGGCGCGCGTCGTGCCAGAGCGAGAGGCGCACGCGGCCCCGCCCGCGCTGGGCCGAGAGCGCGAGCTTGAGCCCGCCCGCGCCCGTGCACCGGCGCTCGACGTGCCACGCGACGCCGCCCGCCACCCTCGGCTCGGGGAGCGAGGAGAACTCGAAGCCGACGGTGCTCCCGGGCCCCCCGCCGTCCGCCGGCAGGTCGGGGTTCCAGTGCTCCTCCTCCTCAGTCGCCTCCTCGACGCCGGCCTGCGCCCGGCGCACCAGCTCGGCGAACCGCTGCGCCTCGTCCACGCGGCACGAGACCGGGAGCCACTTGGCCACCGGGCCCATGACCTCCTGGACGTCCTCGATCCGCCGCATGGCCGAGGCGACCGCGACGACGAGCTCCCGCGCGCCGGTGAGGCGCGCGAGGTGAACCTGGAAGGCCGCGAGCAGGACCGACGAGAGCGAGGCGCCCTCGCCGCGGGCCAGCGACTCGAGCCGGCCGAGCAGCGCCGCGTCGACCTCGATCTCGACCACCTCGCCGGAGGCGCCGCCCTCCTCGGCCGCGCCCTCGAACGGGAGGACGACGGGCACCCCCGAGGGGGCCGGCGCGCTCTCCGCCGCGTCGACGAGCTCGTTCTGCCACTCGGCGAACTGGGCGTACTGCACCGGCTCCGCCCCGGCCTCCCGCCGATCGCCGGCGCCGGCGTAGGCCTCGGCCAGCTCGCGGAACAGGAGGTCCAGCGTCCACGCGTCGGCGGAGAGCGCGGGCGCCGCGACGAGCAGGTCGTGCAGCCGCTCGGCGCGGCGCACCAGCCACACGTGGAGCAGCGGCCCGCGCTCGAGGTCGACCTCGATCCGCGCGGCCTCGCGCCAGAGCGCCTCGACGTGCGCCTCCTGCTCGCCGGCCGCGCGGCCGCCCAGATCCACCCGGCGCCACGCGGGCGCCGCCCCGCCGACGGCCAGCAGCGGGAACTTGAGGCGCGGATCCCGGCGGAACGTCGTCCTCGGCATCTCGTGGCGCGCGACGACCTGGCCGAGGGCGCTGGCCAGCCGCGCGGCGTCGAGGTCTCCCTCCAGGCGGATCAACCCGCGCGCGAACACCGTGGTTCCGCTCCGGTGGAGCGCCCACAGGCGCCGCTGCTGCGGCGACAGGCGCACGCCCTGCACGCTCGGCCCGAGCTCGGTGGCCTGCGTCGTCATGACGCCACCGCGCCGTCCGACGCCCGCGACGCCTGCTCCGCCCGCTCGGCCGTGATCATCTCGCCCATGGCCACCACGATCTTCCGCGGGCCCGAGAACGGGTCGCGGCCGTGGGCCACGAGCATGTTGTCGAGCAGGATGATGTCGCCCTCCTGCCACGGGAACCGCACGGCGCAGCGCTCGTACGCCTCGCCGAGCGCGCGCGTCGTCTCGACCTCGATCGGCGCGCCGTCGCCGTAGGTCACGTTGCGGGGCAGCCACTGCTCGCCGACCATGGCCAGGAGCGACTCGCGCACCGGCGCCTCCAGGTACGCCGGGTGGTGCAGCTGGATCTGGTTGAAGAACACCCGCTCTCCCGTCTTCGGGTGCGAGAGCACGGCCGGCCCGCGCTGGCTGATCCGCAGCCGGCCGCCCGCGAGCCACTCGCACCGCATGCCGCCGGCGCGGCAGCGCTCCTCCACGACCGCGGGATCGGCGGTATGGAAGAAGTCTTGCCAATCCACGTCGAAGCCCGGCGTGAAGTTCCGCACGTAGAGCAGCCCCGACCGCCGGAAGCGCTCGCGGACGTCGGGCGCGAGGGCCTCGTGGAGCCTCCGGCAGTCCACGATCGGCGTCGCGCCGCCCTCCGGCGCGGCCTGCACGCAGAAGAACCACTGCTTGAGCGGCCAGCGCGGCAGGTGCGAGCTCTCGTTGTGGAACAGGATCGCCTTGTCGGCCGGGTAGGGCGTCGAGCTGTAGATGTGCTGTCCGGTCTTCTCCCGGGGAAGATCGCCGTACTCGCCGAACAGCTCGCCGCAGATGGCCTGCGCGACCTGCTCGAACTCCGGGGCCGACCGGATCGGGAAGCCGCGGAACAGCACGGCCCCGTGCCGCAGCAGCTGCGCCTCGACGAACACCCGCTCCTCGCGGGCCCAGGCCGCGAGATCCACGTCGGCCACCGCCGGCTTCACGACGAGCGGCAGCGGCCCGTCGCCCAGCGTGCTGGTCGCGACAAGCGCGCTCGGGCCCACGTCCACCTTGCGGGGGGTGATGCGCTTGAGGCTCCGGAGCCGGCCCTCGTCGCGCGCGCGTCCTTCCACGGTGCGTTCCTTCCTCTCCGCTGCCGCGAGCGCCGTCACGCGGCGGTCGGGGTCGTCCACGATGGCCCGCAGCACGGCCATGAAGTGGGCCGCCATCGCCTCGATGGTGGGCGGCTCGAACAGATCGGCGCGGTACTTCCACGTGCACGCGAGCCCCTCGTCCGTCTCCTCGACGAACACGCCGAGGTCGAACCGCGACACCTCGCGGTCGAGCTCCATGGCGCTGAAGCGCACGCCGGGCAGCGAGATCTCGGACGCCGGCACGTTCTGCAGGACGAACAGCGTCTGCACGAGGGGGTGGCGGCCGGGCTCGCGGGCCGGCCGCACGGCGTCGACCACCTGCTCGAACGGCAGATCCTGGTGCGCGTACGCGTCGAGCGTGACCTCCCGGACGCGCTGAAGGAGCTCCCGGAACGTGGGCAGGCCGCCGAGGTCCGTGCGCAGGACGAGCAGGTTGACGAAGAACCCGATGAGCCCCTCGGTCTCGGCGCGGTTGCGGCCCGCGACGTCGGTCCCGACGAGGACGTCGCTCTGGCCCGTGCGCCCGAGGAGCACGACCTTGAACGCCGCGAGCAGCGTCATGAAGAGCGTGGCGCCCTCGCGCCGGCCGAGCGCGCGCAGCGCCTCGGAGAGCGCGCGGTCCACCGCGATCGTGCGGCGCCCGCCGCGGTAGGTCGACGCGGCGGACCGGGGGTGATCCGGGCGCAGATCGAGCGCCGGCGGAGGCCCGGCGAGCCGGTCGCGCCAGGCGCCGAGCAGCGCCTCGCGGACCGGCCCCTGGATCCACCGCCGCTGCCAGACCGCGAAGTCCGCGTACTGGACCGGCAGCGGCCGCAGCGCCGGCGGCCGCCCGGCCCTCGCCGCGGCGTACAGCTCGGCCAGGTCCGCGACCAGCACGTTCATGGTCCAGCCGTCCGCCACGATGTGGTGCACGACGACGACCAGCACGAGCTCGTCGCGGCGCAGCCGGATCGCGGTCAGCCGCAGGAGCGGCCCGCGACCGAGATCGAAGGGCCGCTCCGCGCGGTCCGTCGCCAGGCGCTGGACCGCCGCGCCGCGCTCCGCGTCGGGCGTCGCCGACAGGTCCACCACCTCGAACCCCGGCGCGCCCTCGGGGGCGATCACCTGCACCGGCTCGCCCGAGACCACGCCGAACGTGGTCCGCAGCGACTCGTGGCGCCGGACGAGCGCAGCGAGGCTCTCCTTCAGCACCGCGAGGTCGAGCTCCCCCTCGACGCGCACGGCCGCTGTCATGTTGTACCCGGCGCTGTCGGGCTCGAGCTGGGCCAAGAACCACAGGCGCTGCTGCGCGAACGAGAGCGGCAGCGGCCCCTGCCGCGGCACCGCCACGAGCGGCGGCGCCCCGGCCGCGGGCGCGCCGCCGGCCGGATCGCGCCGTCGATCGACGTCGCGGGCGAGCTCGGCCACCGTGGGGTGGTCGAACACGCTCCGGAGCGGCAGCTCGACGCCGAGCGCCTTGCGCACGCGCGACACCACCTGCGTGGCCAGCAGCGAGTGCCCGCCGAGCTCGAAGAAGCCCGCGTGGACAGGCGCCCGCTCGATCCCCAGCACCTCCGCCCAGATGCCCGCGAGGGCCTCCTCGGTCGGCGTCGTGGGGGCGCCGGCCGACGCGCCGTCCGGATCGGCCGCGGGCGCTTCCGGCGCGGGCAGCGCCTTGCGGTCCACCTTGCCGTTCGGGGTGAGCGGCAGCGCGGGCAGGGCGACGAAGACGGGCGGCACCATGTAGTCGGGCAGCGCCTCCTTCAGGAACTCGCGCAGGCGCTCGGGCGCGGGCGTCGCGCCGCCCTCGCCGACGACATAGGCCACGAGCCGCTTGCCCGAGGTGCGCTCCTCCCGGACCGTGACAACGGCCTCCCGGACCTCCGGGTGCCGCGCGAGGCGCGCCTCGATCTCCCCGAGCTCGATGCGGAAGCCGCGGATCTTCACCTGGTGATCCCGCCGCCCCGAGAACTCGAGGGTGCCGTCCGCGAGGCGCCGGCCGAGATCGCCGGTGCGGTACATGCGCGCGCCGGGCGCGCCGCCGAACGGGTCGGGCACGAAGACCTCCGCGGTCCGCGCGGGGTCGTTCAGGTAGCCGCGCCCCACGCCGACGCCAGCGACGCAGATCTCGCCGGTCACGCCGACGGGCGCGAGGTCGCCGCCCGTCACGACGTGGAGCCTCACGTTGGGCACGGGCCGGCCGATGGGCATGTGGACGACCTCGGGCCCCGGGGCCGCCGTGATCGTGTGCAGCGCCACGTCGTCGGCGCACTCGGCCGGGCCGTAGGCGTTCATCAGGGGGACGCGGGGGTACCGCGCGAACCACCGGCGGCAGAGGTCGGGCGTCAGCGCCTCGCCGGTGGGCAGCATCCACCGGAGGCGCGAGAGGCGCGGCGCGTCGGCGTCCGCCGAGACGAGCTCCGCGAGCAGCGACGGGACCAGCTCGAGGACCGTGATCCCCTGCGCCTCGGCCTCCTCCAGCAGGCGCCGCGGATCGCCCACGATCTCGTCGGGGACGATGTGGACGCGGCCGCCGCAGAGCAGCGCCGAGAGGAGCTGCCACACCGAGATGTCGAAGCACTGGGACGCGGTCTGGCCGATCACGTCCGAGGGGCCGAGCTCCAGCGCGGGGATCTTCCCCCGCACGTTGTTGAGCATCCCCGCGTGCTCGACCATCGCGCCCTTCGGCACGCCGGTCGATCCGCTCGTGTAGATGACGTACGCGAGGTGGCCCGGGCCGGCGAGCCGCGGCGGGTTTTCGACGGGCTCGGGCGCGGGCCCGCGCTGCGCGGCGAGGCGCTCGCGCGTCACGAACCGGGGCCGCGCGGGCTCCGGCAGGTGCGCGAGCGCCTTCGCGAGCCGCGGGACCCACGCCTCCGAGGTCACGACCACCGGCGCGCGGCTCGCCTCGACGACGCCGGCGATGCGCTGCTCGGGCTGGTGGGGATCGAGCGGGAGGTACGCGCCGCCGGCCTTGAGCACGCCGAGCAGCGCGACGACCAGCTCGATGTCGCGCGACTCCAGCACGGCGACGATCGTGTCCGGGCCGACCCCCTGCGCCCGCAGCGCGTGGGCCACGTGGTTCGCGGCGCGGTTCAGGGCCGCGTAGCTGAGCCGGCGCCCGCCGCACGTCACCGCGTCCGCGTCCGGCGTCCTCCGCGCCTGGGCCTCGAAGAGCGCCACATAACCCGGCGCGGCGGGGTCCGCGCTCCCGGTGGCGTTCCACTCCAGGAGGAGCTTCCGGCGCTCGCGCTCGCCGAGGAGCGAGAGGTCGCCGAGCCGCGCCCCAGGGCGGCTGGCCATCTCTTCCAGGAGCTGGACCAGGTGGCCCAGCATCCGCTGGACGGCGTCGCGCTCGAACCAGCGCAGGTCGTACGAGAGCCGGATCCCCAGCCGCTCGCCCGGGTACGCCACGACCGTCATCGGGTAGTTCGTGTGGACGCGGTCCTGCTCGGTGGAGAGCTGGACCTGGCTCACCTGCTTGCCGAGGTCGGGATCCTGCGGCGCGTTCTCGAAGACGAGGAGGCTGTTGAACAGCGCCTGCCCCTTCGGGAGCTCGCTCCACCGCTGGACGTTCACGAGCGGCGGATACTCGAACTCGCGGATCCGGTAGTTGTGCGAGAGGAGGCCCTCGAGCCACGCGACGAGCGGCTGCTCGGGCGACACGCGCACCCGGAGCGGCAGGCTGTTGATGAAGAGGCCGACGATCGTCTCCACGCCCGGCAGATCGGTCGGGCGGCCCGCCACGGTCACGCCGAACACGACGTCGCGCTGGCCGCTGTAGCGGCTCAGGAGCAGCGCCCACGCCCCCTGCACGAAGGTGTTGGGCGTCAGCGCGTGCTGGTGCGCGAGGCGGACGAGCGCCTCGGTGAGGGCCAGGGGGAGGAGGACCAGCTCGTCGCTCATCCCCGTCCCCGCGAGCGGCGCCGCGCCGTCGGGGGCGGGCCGCTCCACGCCGAGGGGCGTCGGCTCCTCGAAGCCGCGGAGCTCCTCGCGCCAGAACCGCTCGGCCGCCGCGAGGTCCTGCCGCGCGAGCCACGCGATGTAGTCCCGGTACGGGCGCGGCTCGGGCAGCTCCAGCGCGCGGCCCTCGCCCAGGGCCGCGTAGTACGACAGGCACTCGGTCATCATCACGGCGAAGCACCAGTCGTCCGTGAGGATGTGGTGGAAGCTCCGCACGATGCGGTAGTCGTCGTCCGCCATGCGGATCAGCCGGATCCGCATCAGCGGCGCGCGGGTCATGTCGAGCCCCGCGGCGAGCTCGTCCTTGAGCACCTCGGTCAGGCGCTGCTCTTGCTCGGCCGCTGTCTGGCCGCGCCAGTCGAGGACGTGGAGGATCTCGGAGAGATCGACCTGCCGGTGGACGATCTGGAGCGGCCGCTCGAGATCCTTCCACGCGAAGGACGTCCTCAGCATGGGGTGCCGCGCCACCACCCGCCGCCAGGCCTCGATGATGCGGCCGGTGTCGAGCGGGCCGTGCCACGCGTAGTGCTGCTGCATCAGGTAGATGCCGGAGCCCGGGTTCAGGAGGGTGTGGAAGAGCATGCCCTCCTGCATCGGCGAGAGCGGGTAGACGTCGTCGAGCCCCGACGGATCCGGCAGGTGGCGCGCGATCTCGTCCTGCGTGAGGCCGCTGAGCGGGAACAGGGACGCCGGCGGCGGCGTCGCGCCGGGCGGCTCTGCCCGCGGCGCCCCGGCCTGGTCCGGGCCCGCAGCGGAGGCGGCGGAGGCGGGGCCCGCGGCCGGGGTCGCCGGCGAGGAGACCGCGACCGCCGCGGCGCCGGCCACCGTCGGGTGGTCGAACAGAGCCTTCGGGCTCAGCTTGACGCCGCGCTGGTTGGCGCGCGCGATGACCTGGAGGCTCCGGATCGAGTCGCCGCCGAGGGCGAAGAAGTTGTCGTGGATGCCGACCCGCTCCACGCGCAGGATGTCGGCCCAGATCTTGGCCAGGATGGCCTCCACCTCGCTCCGGGGCGCGACGAAGCCGCCGGCCTCCGGCGCGCCCGCCCGCTCGGGCTCCGGCAGCGCCGCGCGGTCGATCTTGCCGTTCGCGGTGAGCGGCAGCGCCGGCAGCGCCACGATCACGGCGGGCACCATGAAGTCGGGCAGCTGCTCCGCGAGCCGCGCGCGTAGCGCCGCTGCGTCGAGCGCCGCCTCGCGGGCCACGACGTAGGCCACGAGGCGCGCGGCCCCGCCGTCGTCCCGCGCCGCCACGACCGCCTCGCGGACCTCGGGCTGCTCGCGCAGGCGCGCCTCGATCTCGCCCAGCTCCACGCGGTGGCCGCGCAGCTTGATCTGGTGGTCGGTGCGCCCGAGGAACTCGATCGCGCCGTCGGCCAGGACGCGCGCCCGATCCCCGGTGCGGTACAGCCGGCCCCCGGGGACGCCCCCGAACGGATCCGGCACGAAGCGCTCCGCCGTCAGCTCGGGGCGCGCATGGTAGCCGCGGGTCACGCCAGCCCCGCCCAGGTAGAGCTCCCCGGGCACACCCACGGGCACCGGTTCGAAATTTACACCAAGGACATACGACTGGGTGTTGGGGAGCGGACGGCCGATGGGCACGGTCGCTCCTGAGCGGCTGGCCGCCGGGTCGACCTGCCATGTGAGCGAGCCAACGGTCGTCTCGGTGGGGCCGTAGTGGTTCACGACGGTGCAGCCCGGCGCGAGCGTCCGGATCCGCTCGATGAGCTCCCAGCTCGACGCCTCCCCGCCGACCACGAGGCAGCGCGCCGGCAGCACGCGCTCGGGGCGCGCGGCCTCGAGGAGCGCGCCGAGGTGGCTGGGGACGATCTTGAGCGCGTCGACCCCGTGGCGGCTCATGTACTCGGCGGTCGCGTCGGGATCGAAGATCCGCGCCTCGGACAGGACGTGCAGCGCGCGGCCCGAGCAGAGCGCCCCGAAGAGCGACGTGTGCCCGAGGTCCGCGGCCACGGTCGAGACGAGCGCCATGCCGCCGCCCTCGGCGAGGGGCAGCCGCGCGAGCACGCCGCGCACGTAGTTCACGAGGTGCCGGTGCTCGACGGCCACGCCCTTCGGGCGCCCGGTCGAGCCCGAGGTGTAGATGAGGTAGGCGAGGTTGTCGGTCCGGGCCGTCTGTCCAAGCGGCGCGCCGGGCTCGGCCGCGAGGGCGCCCGCGTCGCGGTCCAGGAAGAGCAGCGCGGGCCCCGGCCCGTCGAACGCGCCGGCCCACCGCTCCTGCGTGACAACGACGCGCGCGCCGCTGTCCTCGACGACGGCGCGGAGCCGATCGCGCGGGAACTTCGGGTCGACGGGCACGTACGCGGCGCCGGCCTTGAGCGCGCCGAGCAGCGCGAGGACCATCTCCGCCGAGCGCTCGATGCACAGGACGACCCGGTCCTCGGGCCCCACGCCGAGCGCCCGCAGCCTCCGCGCCAGCTGGTTCGCCTTCCGGTCGAGCTCCCCGTAGGTCAGCGCGGTCTCCTCGCAGGCGACCGCGAGCGCGCCGGGCCTCGCGGCGGCGTGCGCCTCGAAGAGCTCGTGGACGCAGGCGGTCGGCGGGGAGGCCGTGGCCGTCGCGTTCAGGTCGGTGACCAGGCGCCGCCGCTCGGCGGCGCCCACGAGGGGCAGCTCGGCCAGGCGGGCGTGCGGCCGCGCCACGATCGCCTCGAGCAGCGCGCGGCACTGGCCGAGCAGGCTGGCCGCGGCCTCGTGCGTGAGGCGGCGGCGCTCGTAGCACAGGATGAGCCCGAGCTCGCGCGACGGATCGACGATGAGCGACAGCGGGTAGTTGTTGCGCCCGACGGTGAGCAGGGCGCCGGCCTCACGCCCGCCGCTGGGCTGGGGCAGGGCGCGGACGCGCACGTCGCGCACGTCGCGCAGCGCGTCGCCCACGCCCCCCTCGGGATAGCTGTCGAACACCACGAGCGTCTCGAAGAGCGAGCGGCCGCCCGGCACCTCGCTCCAGCGCTGGACGAGCGACAGGGGGGCCCACTCGCGCTGGCGCAGCTCGCTGTTCCGGTCCTGCAGCCGCGAGAGCCACGCGGCGAGCGGCTCGTGCTCGTCCACGCGGACCCGCACCGGCAGGGTGTTGATCAGCAGGCCGACGATCGCTTCGGAGCCGGGGAGCTCCGGGGGGCGGCCCGAGACCGTGGAGCCGAAGACCACGTCGGGCTCGCCGCTGTGCCGCGACAGGAGGAGCGCCCACGCGCCCTGCACGAGCGTGTTCACCGTGACGCGCAGCCGGCGCGCGCAGGCCGCGAGCGCGTCGCCCTCGGCCCGCGAGAAGCGCAGCTCCTGCTCGCCGAAGGGGAACGCGCCGCCGCCCGCGGCGGCCGCCCCTGCCGCGGGCGCGGCCTCCAGGGGGAGCGGCGTCGGCGTCCGGAACCCGGCCAGCGCGCCGCGGAAGAACCGCTCGGCCGCCGCTTCGTCCTGGGCCTGCGCCCACGCGAGGTACTCCCGGTACGGGCGCGGCCGCGGCAGCTCGGGGGTCGTGCCCCTCACGAGCGCCCGGTAGATGACAAGGGCCTCTCTCAGCAGGAGGCCGAAGCTCCACCCGTCCAGCAGGAGGTGATGATGGCTGTTGATGAAATAGAACGCGTCCTCCTCGACCCGGACCAGCGTGAGCCGCATGAGCGGGGCCTTCAGCAGATCGAAGCCGCCGCGCCGGTCGGCGGCCAGGAGCTCGGCCAGCGCCGCCTCGCGGTCGCCCGCGGCGAGCCCGCGGAGGTCGTGGTGCGCCACCGGGATCGTCGCCCGCGGGCGGACGACCTGCACCGGCCTGGCGACGCCCTCCCAGACGAAGCCGGTGCGCAGGATCGGGTGCCGCTCCGCGAGCATCTGCCATGAGCGCTCGAAGGTGCCGACGTCGAGCCGCCCCTCCAGCACGAAGGACGTCTGGACGAAGTACGGGTCGGCGGACCGGTCCGAGACCGCGTGAAAGAGCAATCCCTGCTGGAGCGGGGAGAGGTAGTGAATCGACTCAACGTCTTTCTTGTGGTTCGCCATGGTCTCAGTCCAGTCGTTCGAGGATGGAGTCCAGCTCGTCCGCCGCGAGCGCGACATCGGTGAAGTCCGCCGGCGTGTAGCCGCCGGCGCCGGGTGACAGGCAGTGGGCGATCAGCCCTCTCAGCGCGTCGCGCCACATCGCGCCGACCGCCGCGATCGTCTCCTGCCGGTAGCGCGCGGCGCTGTAGCGGAAGGTCGCCTCGAGGCGGCCGCCGTACACCGACGCGTCGATCTCGATCTCGTACGGGAGCAGGCTTCGCGGGTCGTGCTCGGGGCCGGACGACTCCGCGGCCACGGAGACGCGCGCGCCGGCGCCGACCACCTGGTCCCACTGCCCCAGGTAGTTGAAGCAGACGCCGGGCGTCGGCAGGCGGCGCAGCCGGTCCGCGAGCGCCCCCGCGCCGAGCTCCCGCACCGCGCCGTAGGGGAGGCCGCGCCGCGGGATGCGGCGGACCTGCTCCTTCACCGCCTTGAGCACGGCGCCCGGCGCCGCGTCCGGCGCGACCTCGAGCAGCACGGGATAGACGCTCGTGAACCAGCCGACGGTGCGCGACAGGTCGAGGTCCTCGCCGTCGAGCTCCTCGCGCCCGTGGCCCTCGACGTCGATCGCCACCGCGCCGCCGCCGGTCCATCGCGCGAGGGCCAGCGAGAGCGCCGTCAGCAAGACCTCCTCGATCCGCGTCCGGTACACCTCGGGGACGTCCTCGAGGAGCGCGCGCGTCTCCACGTCGCCGAGCGCGATCGCGACGCTGGACATGACCGCCTCGGACCGCTCGCCCGAAGGATCGTCCGGGACCGGCGAGGCCACGCGATCCCACGGCAGATCGAGCCAGAACGCCGCCTCGCGCTCGAGCGCCGGGCCCTTCGCCGCGGCCTCCAGGCGCTCGGCCCACCGCTTGTACGAGCTCGTCTTGGCGGGCAGGCGGATCGGCTCGCCTCGCCGCGCCTGCTCGCAGGCGGTCTCCAGATCCTGGAGGAGGATCCGCCACGAGACGCCGTCGACGACGAGGTGATGCGCGATGAGCAGCAGCCGCCCCGGGCGGCGGGGTCCAAGGTCGAACCCGATCACACGGAAGAGCGGGCCGCCCGTCAGGCTCAGGTCGGCCTGCCACCGGGCGGCGCGCTCCGCGATGGCCGCCGGCAGCTCCGCGTCGGGCACCGCGGAGAGGTCCTCGCGCTGCGCGACCTGGGCGAGCTCTTCAGACGCATGGACCTGCCGCCACCCCGCCCCGTCCCGCAGGAAGCGCAGGCGGAGGGCGTCGTGGTGGTCGAGCAACGCCGGCACCGCCGCCGCCACGGGCGCCCAGTCGAGCGGCCCCAGCAGCGCGAGCAGGACGGACTGGTTCCAGTGGTGCGGGTTGGGGAACGGCTGCGCGAAGAACCAGCGCTGGATGGGCGTGAGCGGCGCCTGGCCGGTCACGCGCCCCTGCTCCGCGGTCGGGCCCGTGGCCGCGCGCCCCGCGACGGGGGCCAGCGCCGCGATGGTCTGGTGCAGGAAGATCTGCCGCGGGGTGATCTGCAGCCCGGCCTCGCGGGCGCGCGCCACGACCTGGAGGCTCAGGATGGAGTCGCCGCCGACCTCGAAGAAGTTGTCGTGGATGCCGACCGTGTCGTGTCCGAGCACGTCGGCCCAGATCCGCGCGAGCTCTGCCTCCACGGCCTCGCGGGGCGCGGCGCGCTCGGCCTCGTTGCGCGCCGGCGCCGGGAGCGCGCGCCGGTTCACCTTGCCGTTCGTCGTGTGGGGGAGCGCCGGCAAGAAGACGAAGGCCGACGGCACCATGTAGTCGGGCAGCCGCGCCTGCAGGAAGGCGCGCAGCTCGTCCGCGGCCGGGGCCGGATCGGAGGGGACCACGTAGGCCACGAGCCGCTTCGCGCCCGGCTCGTCCTCGCGGGCCAGCACCGCGACCTCGCTCGCCGCGGCGTGCTCCGCGAGCCGCGCCTCGATCTCGCCGAGCTCGATGCGGATGCCGCGCAGCTTGACCTGGTGATCGACGCGCCCGCCGAACTCGAGCTGGCCGTCGGCGCGCCAGCGGGCGAGGTCGCCGGTGCGGTAGAGCCGAGTGCCGGGGCGGTCCGAGAACGGATCGGGGACGAAGCGCTCCGCGGTCAGCTCCGGGCGCGCCCAGTACCCGCGCGCGAGCCCCTCGCCCCCGAGGTACAGCTCTCCGACCACGCCGGCCGGCGCCGGCTGCCCCGTGTGATCGAGCACGTACGCGCGCGTGTTCGCGAGCGGCCGGCCGATGGGGACCGCCCACGCGTCGCGCGGGTCCGCGGCGGCCGACAGGTCGCTGACCGTCGCGGTCACCGTGGTCTCGGTCGGGCCGTAGGCGTTCAGGAGGCGGACGCGCGAGGCCTCGGGCGACGCCCGCCAGGCGCTCACCCGCTCGGGCAAGGCCGCCTCGCCGGTGATGACGATCTGCCGGAGGCACGGCGGCAGGGCCGCGCCCGCGCCGAGCTCCGCGACGACGCGGTGCCAGTACATGGTCGGCAGCACCGCCGCGGTCACGCCCCACGCGCCGCACGACGCGAGGAACCCGGCCACGGACTCGAGCATCGCGTCGGTGCGCAGCACGAGCGTCGCGCCTCGGGCGAAGCACGGGAAGATCTCCTCCGCGCTCGCGTCGAAGCTCAGCGACGCGAACTGCAGCACCCGGTCGCTCGACGAGATCTCGTAATCGACCGCCGCGACGTCGACGAAGCTCGCGAGCGCCCGGTGCGGGATCACGACGCCCTTCGGCGTCCCCGTCGACCCGGAGGTGTAGAGGATGTAGGCCGTCTGCTCGGGCGCCGCCTCGCCCGGAGGCGGCGTCGCGGGCTCGCCCTCCAGGCATGCCCAGCCGGGATCGAGGCGGACGAGCTCCAGACCGCCGGGCAGGTCGCCGGCCGTCTCCTGCCCGGCGAGGACGACGCGGATGCCCGCGTCGGCGACCATCACGGCGACGCGCTCGTCCGGGGTGCTGGGGTCGATCGGGACGTAGGCGCCGCCGGCCTTGAGCACCCCGAGGACGGCGGCGATCATCTCGGCCGAGCGCGGCAGGCACACGCCCACGCGGACCTCCGGCCCGACGCCGCGGCGCCGCAGGACGTGCGCGAGCTGGTTGGCGCGCCGATCGAGCTCCGCGTATGAGACGGACCGCTGCTCGTGGACGACGGCCACGGCCTCGGGCGCGCGCGCCGCCTGCTCCTCGAACCGCCGGTGCACGGGGCGCGGCGCCCGGTCCGGCGCCGCGGCGCTGCCCCACTCGAGCACGCGCGCGCGCTCCGCCGGCGCGAGCATCGACAGCTCGGAGAGGCGCGCCGCCGGGCGCGCGGCCGCCGCCGCGAGCAGCCGCTCGAGGTGCTGGGCCATCCGCTCGATCGTCGACCGATCGAACAGGTCCGTGCTGTACTCGAACGAGCCGCTCAGCTCGCCCGACGCCAGCGTCATGTCGAGCGAGAGATCGAACTGAGCGCTCCCGGGATCCACCTCGAGGGGCCGGACCTCGAGGCCGGCGATCGGCGCCGCCTGCGGCGGCGGCTGATGGAGCGTGAACATGACCTGGAACAGCGGGCTCCGGCCGAGATCCCGGGCCGGGCGCAGCGCCCTCACGAGGTGCTCGAACGGCAGGTCCTGGTGCGCCTGCGCGCCCAGCACCTCCTCGCGGACGCGCGGGAGCAGGTCCGTGAGCCGCGGGTCGTCGGACAGGTCGGCGCGCAGCACGAGCGTGTTGACGAAGAAGCCGATCAGGTCCTGGACCTCGAGGCGGGCGCGGTTGGCCACCGGCGTCCCGAGCCACAGGTCGGTCCGGCCGCTGTACTTCGCCAGCAGCGCCTGGAACACGGCCAGGAGCAGCACGAACGGCGTGACGCCTTGCTGCCGCGCGAGCGCGAGGAGCTGGGCCGAGAGCTCGGTGGGGAGCGCGAAGGCGTACCTGGCCCCCCGGTAGGACTGCGCCGCGGGCGGCGGCCGGTCGGTGGGGAGCGACAGCGCGGCCGGCTCGCTCCCGAGCCGCTGCAGGAAGTAGGCGAGCTGCTGGTCGAGCGCGGGCCCGTCGAGCCACTCGCGCTGCCAGCGCGTGTAGTCGCCGTACTGGACCGGGAGCTCCGGGAGCGCCGCGGCCCGGCCCTCCGCGCCGGCGGCGTAGAGCTCCATCACCTCGTCGACCAGGAGGCTCAAGGACCACCCGTCCGACACGATGTGGTGGAGGACGACGAGCAGCGTGTGCTCGCGCTCGCCGAGGCGGAGCAGCGTGATCCGGAACAGCGGCCCCTCGGTCAGGTCGAAGGCGCGGCTGGCTTCCGCCTCGAGCGCTCGCCGCGCCGCTGCCTCCCGCTCCTCGGCGGGCAGGGCGCGGAGGTCCGTGATCGAGAGCGCGACAGGCTGCTCCGCGCGGACGATCATCACGGGCCCGCCGTCGATCTCCGCGAACGTCGTGCGCATCGACGCGTGCCGGCGGACCACCGCCCCGAACCCGCGCCTCAGCCGGTCCACGTCGAGCGGGCCGGTGAGGCGCACGGCCGCCGGGATGTTGTACGAGGCCGCGGTCGGCTCGAGCTGGGCCAGGAACCACAGGCGCTGCTGGGCGAACGAGAGCGGCGGCGCGCCGTCATCCGGCTGCCCCGTGAGCTGCGCGGTGATCGGCGGCAGCGCCACGCCCTGCTGCTGCCGTACGGCCTCGTCCACCGCGCGGGCGAGCGCGGCGACGGTCGGGTGATCGAAGAGGGACCTGAGCGGCAGCTCCACCTGGAAAGCGGCGCGGACGCGGGAGATCACGCGCGTCGCGAGGAGCGAGTGCCCTCCGATCTCGAAGAAGCTCTCGTCCACGCCGACGGCCTGCTGGCCGAGCACGTCGGCCCAGATCCCCGCGACGGTCTCCTCCGTCGCCGTGCGGGGCCGATCGCCCGCCGCGCGCGCGGCGGCCCCCGGTGCGGGCCCGGCCTTCCGGCGCCGCTCGCCGTCCGGCGACAGCGCCGGATCGCCGGCCTGCCGCGCCGCGCGCCACGCCGCGGCGAGCCGCTCCTGCTCCCCGTCCCCGAGGGCCGCGACCTCCAGGAGCCGCGCCTCGGGGTGACCGGCGATGCGCTCGAGCAGGCCGCACATGTCCGCGGCCAGGCGGGCGACGGTCCCCTCGTCGAGGCGCCGCGTGTCGAACGAGAGCGACAGCGCGAGCTCGTCGCCGGGGACGACGGCGACGGTGAGCGGGTAGTTCGTCCAGGCCTCCGCCGTGCTCACCTCGATCCCGAGGGCGCGCCGGTGCTCGTCGACGGCCTCGTCGATGGGGTAGTTCTGGAACACGAGCAGCGACTCGAAGAGCGGCGCGCCCCGCGCCACGTCGCTCCATTGCTGCACCTTCACGAGCGGGCTGTGCTCGTGCTGGCGCAGCTCGAGGTTGAGCTCCTGGATCCCGCGGAGCCACGCGGCGAGCCCCGCCTCCGGGTCGACGCGGAGGCGCAGGGGGAGCGAGTTGATGAACACGCCCATGATGGATCCGGCCTCGGGCAGATCGGCGGGGCGGCCGGCCACGGTGACGCCGAAGAGCACGTCCGGCGCGCCGCTCTCGCGGGCCAGGAGCAGCGCCCACGCGGCCTGTACGGCGGTGTTGAGCGTCACCCCCTGCGCCTGCGCGAGGCCCTGGAGCGCCCTCGTCGCGCCGGGCGTGAGCCGCGCGCGGTGCTCGCGGAACCCGGGCGCCGCGGCGTCGGCCCGCTCGACGTGACCCGCCGGCAGCGGGGTCGGCGCCGTCAGCCCCTTCAGGTGAGCCCGGAAGAAGGCCTCGGCGGCCGCCATGTCCTGCCGCTCGAGCCACGCGACGTAGCGCTTGTAGGGCGGCGCTTCCTCCCGCGCGCGGAGCGCGCCGCGGCGCGCCTCGTCGTAGCAGGTCAGCCACTCCTCGAGGATCAGCCCCTGACACCAGCCGTCGAGCAGCGCGTGGTGGACGCTCCACACGATCTGGTCGACGCGCTCCGGGAGGCGCAGCACCGAGACCCGCAGGAGCGGCGGCTCCTCGAAGCAGAGGCCCCGCCGGCGATCGTCCCGGAGGAAGCGCTCGAGCGCCGCCGCCTGCTCGGCCTCCGGGATCTCGCGCCAGTCGAGGACCTCGAGGGGCAGGCGCGCGGCGCGCCGCACGACCTGGTGCGGCTCCTCGACGCCGGTGAGGAAGCCCGTCCGCAGGATGGCGTGGCGCGCGCCGAGGACCTCGAAGGCCCGCGAGAAGGCCTCGACGTCCAGGCCCTGCGTGAACCGGCAGACGATCTGGTTGAAGTACGGGCTGTCCTCCGGCGTGAGGAGCGAGTGGAAGAGCATGCCCTGCTGCACCGGGGACGCGGGGACCACGTCCTCGATGCCGTCGTCGGCCTGCAGCAAGGCGTCGAGCTGCGCCCGCTCCAGCCGGGCGAGGCTGAACGGCGCGATCTCGACGGGCGGGGCGGGCGGCAGGGGCGCGACCTGCGCCGCGGCGAGATCGCCGGCGAGCGCGGCGATCGTGCGGCGCGTGAAGATCTGCTTGGGCGTCAGCCGCAGCCCGCGCTGGGCGGCGCGCGCGATGATCTGCAGCGTGACGATGGAGTCCCCGCCGAGCTCGAAGAAGTCGTCTTCGACGCCGACCTGCTCGCGGCGCAGCACCTCGGCCCAGACCTCCGCGAGGAAGCGCTCCGGCTCGGTCCGCGGCGCGACGTGGGGGCGATGGGCCGGCGCGTCGAGCTGCTCGGGGGCGGGGAGGGCGCGGCGGTCGACCTTGCCGTTGGGCGACAGCGGCAGCCGCTCGAGCACGAGGATCGGCGCGGGCACCATGTAGGCCGGGAGGGCCTCGGCGAGCCAGGCCCGGAGCGACTTCGGATCGAGCGCCGCGCCGTCGCGGCCGGCGACGTAGGCGACGAGGCGCTTTCCGCCGTGGGCCTCGTCGCGGGCGAGGACGACGGCCTCGCCGACGCCGGGGTGCTGGAGCAGGCGCGCCTCGATCTCGCCGAGCTCGATGCGCAGGCCGCGGATCTTGACCTGGTGATCGAGGCGGCCGAGGAACTCGATGGCTCCATCGGGCCTGTGGCGAGCGAGATCGCCTGTCCTGTACAGGCGCCCTCCGGGGGCGGAGCCGAACGGATCGGGCACGAAGCGCTCCGCGGTCAGGTCGGGCCGCCGGTGATAGCCGCGGGCGAGGCCGACGCCGCCGATGTGGAGCTCGCCGGCGACGCCCGCGGGCACGGGCTGGCCATGGCGGTCGAGCAGGTAAATCTGCGTGTTGGCGATGGGGTACCCGATGGGCACCGAGGCGGAGGTGTCCTCCCGCTGGCAGGCCCAGAAGGTGACATCGATGGACGCCTCGGTGGGCCCGTAGAGGTTGTGGATCTCGGCGTCCGGCAGCCGCTCGAAGCACCGCCGCGCGAGCTCCGCCGGCAGCGCCTCGCCGCTGCAGATGATCCTGCGCAGCGACCGGCACGAGGCCACGTCGGGCGTCTCCAGGAAGGCCTGGAGCATGGGCGGGACGAAGTGCAGCGTGGTGACGCCGTTCCGCGTGATCAGCTCGACGAGCCGCTCGCCGTCGCGGTGATCGCCGGGCCTGGCGACGACGAGGCCGGCGCCGATCATCAAGGGCCAGAAGAACTCCCAGACCGAGACATCGAAGCTGAAGGGCGTCTTCTGCAACACCCGATCGTGCGGGGTGAGGCCGTAGCGCTCCTGCATCCAGTGCAGGCGGTTCAGCAGGCCACGGTGGCTGTTGCCGGCGCCCTTGGGCCTGCCGGTCGAGCCCGAGGTGTAGATGGTGTAAGCGAGGTTGTCCGGCGAGACGGCCACGGCGGGATTGGTGGCCGGCTCCTTGTCGATCTTGGCGCGATCCGCGTCCAGGCACAGCACCTGGGCGCGGTGGGGCGGCAGGCGCGAGGCCACGGGCCGCTGGCTCAGCAGGACCGGCGCGGCCGCGTCCTCGAGCATGTAGGCGATACGATCGGCCGGGTAATCGGGATCGATGGGCACGTAAGCCCCGCCGGCCTTGAGGATGCCGAGCAGCCCGACGACGAGCTCGACGGAGCGCTCCGCGGCGATGGCGACGAGCACGTCCGGCCCCACGCCGCGCTTCCCGAGCGCGTGCGCCACCCGGTTGGCGCGCGCGTTGAGCTCTCGATAGCTGAGCCGCCGCTCGCCGAAGATCACGGCCGCCGCGTCGGGCGTCCGCGCCGCCTGCGCCTCGAAGAGCTCGTGGACGTGCCGCTCGCCCGGATACGCGCGCTCGGTCGCGTTCCATTCCGTCACGACGCGCCGCGACTCCAGCTCGCCGACGAGCGACAGCTCGCCGACCCGCGCCTCGGGGCGGCTGACGATCTGCCGGAGCGCCACCTCCACGAGGCCGAGGAGGCGTGAGGCGACCTCCTCGTCGAACCGCCGCCGATCGTAGGACAGGCGCAGCTGGAGCCGAGCCCCCGGCAGGGCGGCCAGGGTGAGCGGGTAGTTGGTCTGGTCCGCGAACGCGACGTCGCGGACCGCGAGCCCGGGCAACCCCTGCTGGGTCCGAGGATCGGTGGGATAGTTCTCGAACACGACGAGGCTCTCGAAGAGCGGTTGTCCCGCCGGCACCGCGCTGAAGCCCCGCGCCTGGGCCAGCGGCGTGTGCTCGTGCGGGCCGAGATCGGTGGTCGTCCTCAGGAGATCGCGCAGCCAGTCGGCGACGGTCGCCGCCTGCGGCACCGCCACGCGCAGCGGCAGCGTGTTGATGAAGATCCCGACCATCGCGTCGATGCCGGCGAGCGGGGCCGACCGCCCTGCCACCGTGACGCCGAAGACAACGTCGTCGGTGCGGGCAGCTCGGCTGAGCAGGAGCGCCCAGGCGGCCTGGACCAGCGTGCTCAGCGTCACGCGGTGCTGCTGCGCGAAGCGCTGGAGGCGCGCCGTGACCGGCTCCGGCAGCGACACGATCGTCGCCCCGTGGCCGCTCGCCTCCTCGGCCTCCGGGACGCGCTCCAGGGGGAGCGGCGTCGCCGCGCTGAAGCCTGCGAGCGCGCCCCGCCAGAACCCCTCGTCGGCGCTCGCGTCCCGCTCGCGCAGCCAGCCGATGTACTCGCGGTAACGCGGGCGAGGCGACAGCGCGGCCGGCCGGCCGGCGCGCAGGGCCTCGTACGCGGCGAAGGCGTCCTGCAAGACGAGGGACGCCGCCCACCCGTCGAGGAGGAGGTGATGGTGGCTCCAGAGGAACTGGTAGGCCTCGTCGGCCACGCGCAGGAGCGCGACGCGCATCAGCGGGCCCCGGGCGAGATCGAAGCCCCTCGCGCGATCCGCTTCGATCCGGGCCTCCAGGCGCGCCCGCTGCGCCTCGGCTCCGACGTTACGCGCGCCGCGCCAGTCCTCGATCTCGACCGCCACCGCCGCCCCGCGCCGCACGACCTGGAGCGGCTCGTCGGCGCCTTCCCACGCGAAGGTCGTGCGCAGGACGCCGTGGTGCAGGGCCACGGCCTGCCAGGCCTCGCGGAACGCATCGACGTCGAGCGCCCCCTCCAGCCTGCACGTCACCTGCTCGACGTAGACGCCGGAGCCGGGCTCCCACAGGCTATGGAACAGCAGCCCTTGCTGGAGCGGGCTCAGGGGATAGACGTCCTCGACGTCGTGGCCGGGCCCCAGCAGGCGGTCCAGCCTGGCCTGATCGAGCCGCGCGAGGGGGAAGTCCGAGGGGCTATAGGCGCCGGCCTCGGGGGCGGCGCCGCGCGCGACGAGGGCGCGCAGCCGCGCCGCGAAGTCCTCGAAGAGGCGCGCCACCGTCTCGGGCCGGTAGCGGGCGCCGCTATGGCTCCACATCACCCGGAGGCGCCCGCCGACGATGGCCGCGTCGACCTCCAGCTCGTAGCCCCGCGGCGCGCGCGGATCCTGGTTGCGCCCCACGTCGCCCTCCGCGTGCGCGAACAGCGGGCTCGACGCGAAGAGATCGTCCCAGCGGCCGAGGTAGTTGAAGCGCACCTGCGCCGCCGCGCGCTCCCGGAGCGGCGCCGCCTGCGCGTCCTCGCTCAGGTACCGGACCATCCCGTACGTGGCGCCGCCCTGCGGGGCCGCGCGGAGCTGCTCCTTCAGCGCCTCGAGCGCGCGCTCGGGCGCCGCGCCGGCCGGGATCTCCAGCCGGACGGGGAAGATGCTCGTGAACCACCCCACCGTGCGGGAGAGATCCAGGTCGTCGAGCGCGTCGCGCCCGTGCCCCTCCAGATCGAGGAGCACCGCGGGATCACCCGTCCACTGCGCGAGCGCTCCGGCGAACGCCGCGAGCAGCACCTCGTCCACGCGGAGCCGGTACGCGGCCGCGGTCTGCAGCAGCGCGCGCGTGTCCTCGGCGTCGAGGAACCGGGTCAGCGAGACGGTGTCCGCTTCGAGCGACGCGCCGGCCGGATCGTCGGCGGGCAGCGCCCTCGCGGGGCGGCTCGCGGCGAGCCACGCCTCTGCCTGTCGGGTCACCTCCTCGGACTGGGCCTGCGTGAACAGGCGCCAGGCCCATTCACCGAACGAGACGACCTCCTCGGGGAGCCGGATCGCTTCGCCGCGCGCGTGCTGCTGGCAGGCGGTCTGGAGATCCTCGATCAGGATCCGCCAGGAGACCGCGTCGATCACGAGGTGATGGGCGACGAGGAGGAGCCGGCCGGGGCGCTCCGCGCCCAGATCGAACAGCACCGCGCGGAGGACCGGCCCGTCGGCCAGGTGGAGGCGCGCCTGGTGCTCCGCTGCAGCGCGGGCCAGCGCCGCGGGTTGCGCCTCGGCGGGCAGGTCCGAGAGATCGACCCGCGCGACGGCCGCGGGGGGCGAGTCCGCGAAGTACTGGCTCCACCCGCCCTCCTCGCGCGTGAACCGCAGCCGGAGCGCGCCGTGATGCTCGACCGCCGCCTCGATCGCGGCCGTGAGCGCCTCGACGGAGACCCGCTGCCGCAGCTCGAGCAGCACCGTCTGGTTCCAGTGGTGCGGGTTCGGCCCGCCGAGCTCGAAAAACCAGCGCTGGACGGGCGTGAGCGGCGCGTCGCCGGGGAGCGGCGTCGCGGTCCGCGCGTCCGCGGCCGGCGCCGAGCCCGACGCCGCGGCAGCGGCCAGACCGGCGATCGTCTGGTGCTGGAAGACCTGCCGGGGCGTGAGCGAGAGGCCCGCGGCCCGCGCGCGCGAGACGACCTGGAGCGCGAGGATCGAGTCGCCGCCCAGCTCGAAGAAGTTCTCCTGGACCCCGACGGCCTGCTTTCCCAGGAGCTCCGCCCAGATCCCCGCGAGCGTCGCCTCGGCCTCCGTGCGCGGCGCCGTGGCCTCGCCGCTCGCCTCGATCGGCGCCGGCAGCGCGCGCCGGTCGATCTTGCCGCGCGGCGTGCGGGGCAGCTCCTTCAGCGCCACGAGCGCCGAGGGCGCCATGTAGTCCGGCAGCCGCTCCTTCAGCGCGCGCCGGAGCTCCTCCGGCGCCACGTCCGCGCCGGCCGTGACGTACGCCACGAGCCGCCGCTCCTCCGGCCGGTCCTGCCGCGCGATCACGACCGCCTCGCGCACCCCGGGCAGCTCGGCGAGGCGCGCCTCGACCTCCCCGGGGTCGATCCGGAAGCCGCGCAGGCTCACCTGGTGATCCACGCGGCCGGCGAGCTCGAGCTGCCCGTCGGCCCGCCACCGCGCCCGGTCCCCGGTCCGGTACAGCCGCTCTCCCGGCTGATCCGCGAACGGATCGGGGACGAAGCGCTCCGCGGTCAGATCCGGGCGCGCCCAGTACCCGCGCGCGAGCCCCTGGCCTCCGAGGTACAGCTCTCCGACGACGCCGGCCGGCACCGGCTGACCGGCGGGGTCGAGCACGTAGGCTCGCACGCCCGCGAGCGGCCGGCCGACGGCGACCGCCCACCCATCGCGCGGGTCCGCGGCCGTCAGATCACACGCCGCCGCCGTCGCCGTGGTCTCCGCCGCGCCGTAGGCGTTCAAGAGCCGGACCCGCGCGGCCCCCGGCGACGCGCGGAAGGCGCGCACGCGCGCGGGCAAGGCCGCCTCGCCGGTGATGACGACCTGCCGGAGGCACGACGGCAGCGCCAGGCCCTCGTCGAGCCCCGCGACGACGCGGTGCCAGACAAGGGTCGGCAGCACCGCCACGGTCACGCGAGACGCTCCGCACGCCGCGAGGAGCCCGGCCGCGGACCCGAGCGCGGCCGCCGTGGGCAGCACGAGCGTCGCGCCCCGCGCGAGGCACGCAAACATCTCCACCGCGCTCGCGTCGAGGCTCGGCGACGCGAGCTCCAGCACGCGGTCGTCCTGCGAGATCTCGTAGGCCGCCGCCGCGGCATCGGCGAAGCCCGCGATCGCCCGGTGCGGCACCACGACCGCCGCGCCGGAGGTCGCGCGCACGCACGCCGCCTGCTCGGGCGCCGGCTCGCCGGCCGGCGGTGTGGACGGCTCGTGGAGCACGCACGTCCAGGCCGCGTCCAGGTGGACGATGTCGACGCCGGGGGGCGGCTCGGCCGCCGCGTCGCCCTGCGCGATCACCACGCGGACCCCGGCGCTGCCGATCGCCTCGGCGATCCGCTCCCGGGGGAGGTCCGGGTCGAGCGGGACGAAGGCGCCGCCCGACTTCAGCGCGCCCAGCACGGCGGCGATCCTCCCGATCGAGCGCGGCAGGCAGATGCCCACGCGGACCTCCGGCCCCACCCCGCGCCGCCGGAGGAGCTGCGCCAGCTGGTTGGCCGTCCGATCGAGCTCGCCGTACGTGATCTGCTGCGCCTCGTGGACCACGGCCGTCGCCCCGGGCGCCCGCGCGGCCTGCTCCTCGAAGCTCCGGTGTGCAGCGTGCGCGGCGCGCGCCGCCCGCGGGGTTTCGCCGGGCGCCCCCGCCGTGCCCCACTCGAGCACCTGCCGCCGCTCTTCGGTCGCGACCAGCGGCAGCTCCGACAGGCGCGTCGCCGGGCTCGCCGCCGCGCCTGCGAGCAGGCGCAGCAGCTCATCGGCCATCCGCGCGATCGTGCCCGCGTCGAACAGGTCCGTGTCGTATTCGAGGGCGCCTGCCAGCCCGTCCTCGTCGGGCGCGAGGTTGAGCGAGAGATCGAACTGGGCGCCGCCCACGTCCAGATCGAGCAGGCGCACCTCGAGGCCCGGTATCGCGAGGGGCCGCCTGAGCGCCGGCTGGAGCGCGAACATCACCTGGCAGAGCGGCGCGTGGCTCAGGTCCCGGACCGGGCTCACGGCCTCCACCACCTGATCGAACGGCACCTCCTGGTGCGCCTGCGCCTCGCGCACGGCCCCCGTGACCCGGGCGAGCAGCGCCGCGAACGGCGGATCCCCGGAGAGGTCGGCGCGGACCACGGCGGTGTTGGCGAAGCAGCCGACCAGCCCTTCCAGCTCGGCCCGGCTCCGGTTCGTCACCGGCGTGCCCACGCTGATATCGAACGTCCCCGCGCGGCGGGCGAGGAGGGCCTGGAACCCCGCCATCAGCACAGCGAACAGGGTCGTCTCCTCGCGCCGCGCGAGGGCGCCGAGCGCCGCGGCGAGCGCGCCCGGCACGCGGAAGAAGCGCCGCGCCCCCCGGAAGCGCTGGATCGCGGGCCGCGGCCGATCCGCGGGCAGCGCCAGCAGCCCGGGCTGCCCCCCGAGCTGCCTCTTCCAGTAGGCGACCTGGGCCTCGAGCAGCCCGCCTTCCACGCGCTCGCGCTGCCAGTGCGCGAAGTCCGCGTACTGCAGCGGCAGGTCGCCGAGCGGGGCGGGCCGGCCCGCGGAGAACGCCGTGTACAGCGCGGCGAACTCCGCGAGGACGAGGCTCGTGGACCACCCGTCGAAGACGAGGTGGTGCACGACCCAGAGGAGGATGTGTTCTTCCGATCCGAGCCGCAGGAGCGTGAGCCGGAGGAGCGGGCCGCTCGCCGTGTCGAACGGCCGCCGCGCCTCGCGCTCGATCAGGCGCCGGACCTCGGCGTCCCGCTGCGCCGCGGGCAGGGCGCCGAGGTCGATCCGCTCGATCCGCGGCGCCCCGTCGGCGTGGACGATCTGCGAGGGCTGCCCGTCGACGACGTCGAACGTCGTGCGCAGGACCTCGTGCCGGCGCACGATCTCGGAGACGCACCGCTCTACCAGGGAGACGTCGAGCGACCCGGCGAGCCGCACGGCGGTGGCCAGGTTGTAAGAGGCGCTCTCCGGCTCGAGCTGGGCGAGAAACCACAGCCGCTCCTGGACGAAGCTCATCGGAAAAACGAAGACATCCTCACGCATGAAAGAACCTCAGGAGGCTTTGGCCCGGTACGGCTCGGCCATGGCTACAAGGACCTTGCGCGGGCCGCGGTAGGGCGCGCGCCCGTGGGCGACCAGCATGTTGTCCGCGAGGAGCACGTCCCCCTCTTGCCAGGCGAACTCCACGGCGAGCTGCCTGTACACCTCGCGGATCTCGTCGAGCGCGGCGCCCTCGATGGGCGATCCGTCTCCGTACATGGCGTTGCGGGGCAGGTCTTCCTCGGCGAAGATCGAGAGGAGCGCCTCCCGCGCGGCCGGGTCCAGGTTGGAGACGTGGAACAGGTGAGCCTGGTTGAACCACACCTGCTCTCCGGTGCGCGGGTGGGTGGCCACGGCCTGGCACACCTGGCGTGTGCGCAGCTCGCCGTCGGCCTTCCACACGCACTCGATGCCTGCCGCCCGGCAGAAGCGCTCGACCTCGGCCCGGTCGTCGGTGCCAAAGACCTTCTGCCACGGCAGGTCCAGGCCGTTACCGTAGTTGCGGACGTACATCACCTTCTTCGCCGCGAACCGCTCCCGTATCCGGGGAGGGATGCGCCGGAAGACCTCGCGGCTGTCCGCGATCGGGGTGCTCCCCCCCTCGGGCGCGGCCTGCGCGCAGTGAAACCAGATCTTGAGCGGCCAATCGAGCGTGTACGACTGCTCGTTGTGGAGGGGGATGTGCTGGTGAGCCGGGTACTCCGTCGACGTGTAGATCCGGTCCTGCACGTGGGAGCGCGGCGTCGACCCGAACGTGTAATCGAGGAGCTCCGGCGTCACGATCCGGACGAAGGCGTGGAAATCGGCGAGCGACTGGACAGGGAAGCCGCGGAACAGCACAGCTCCGTGCCGGATCAGCTCCTCTTCCGCGCACGCCCGGATGGCCGCGGCCAGCGCGGGCACGCCCGCCGCGTCGCCGCGGCCGAGCGGGCTAACGACGAGCGGCAGGGCGTTGCCCGGGAAGAACGATCGCGACAGGCCTGCCGCCTCGCTCCGCGCCGCGCCCTCGGGCGCCTCGCGCTGTGGCAGAGCGCTCGAGGCGGTCACGACGGCCGGCCCTCCTCCCTCTGCTTGCGCAGGCTGAGCGGCCGCATGTCGGTCCAGACCTCCTTGATGTGCTCGAGGCACTCGGCCTTCGTGCCGGTCTTGCCCGCGTCGCGCCAGCCGAGGGGGTTTTCGCGGTACTCGGGCCATATCGAGTACTGCTCCTCGTGGTTCACGACGACTTTGTAAATGGTGTTGTCTTCGCGTTCATCGTTGGCCATGGACTCCTCCGTTTCGAGATGTCGTGATGACGTCAGCGTCGCTCGGGAACGAGCGTGATCGTGTGTTCGGCCGGCCCCGCCAGGAGCGGCAGCGGGCGCCCGTCGACCCAGGCGCGCTGCTGATCGCGGTAGTGGGGCGACAGCGGGTCGCCTGACTGGCCTGCTGGCATGTGCAGGATGCCGTCCTGCTCGTGGCCCGGCGAGACGACGAGCCGCTCGCTCGCGGCGACCGTGCGGCTCGAGAGGCGCACGCAGACGCTGCACCCCGGGAGCGGCTCGTCAGGCATGTTGAGGAGCGCGGCGAGCTCCGGGCTCGCGCCGAGCGGGTGCGCGATCCGCACCCGGCTCACCGCGCCCCACTCGAGCTGGTCGAGGGGCCGCCCGCCGTTCTCCTGCTTCACCGCCATCATGGCCTTCTCCAGCGCCCCGAGGACGAACGCGTCCCAGCCGCCCGCCGGCGCAGGCACCAGATCCGCTGAACGCGCCTCGAGGGCGCGCTGGAGGGGCGTGTCGATGTCGGGCGGCGCGAGCGTGAGGTCCGGCTCGGCGGCGCGGCTCGCGCCGAGCCACGCGGCGAACACGTCGTCGGTCAGGACGCGCCGGAACCGCGCCAGGAGCGGCAGCCCGACGCTGGACGCGTCCGCCCGGCCGTCCCACGCGGCCGCCGCGCGCCGCGCCTCGGCGAGCGCCGGCCGCCTCGACACGGCCTCTTCGGTGAGCACGCGCAGCGCGAGGTCGCGGTAGAAGCCGAAGAACTCGGCCCGCGTATCGAGCTGCAGCTGGAACATGTCCGCCTCGGCGACCGGGTGCGTTTCGCGCAGGCGCTCGGTGATGCGGTAGGCGCGGTAGCCGTTCGCGTGGTCGTGAGCGAGCACCGGCGCGCCCTGGGCGAGCGGCATGCGGTGGTTTGCGTTGACGACGAACCCCGACGGCGGATCGACGATGCGCGGCAGCGCGGCGGGGGCCAGGTAGCCGTCCCAGCCGGCGCGCCCGTCCGCCCAGGAGACGCTGACCGAGCCGTCGAACCCGCGGCGCCGGGGCATGCGCCCTGTCACCGTCCACGCCACGCGGCCGTCCCGATCGGCCAAGAGGACGTTGCACCCGGGCCCGCCGGCGGCGCTCATCACGGCGACGGCCTCGTCGACGCTCCGGACCCGATCCATCTCGAGGATCCCGAGGTCGACGCCCTCGGGATCGAGCGCCGTCCAGCGGATCGCGACCGGCGCTCCGAGGAGCGGCCGCGCCGCGACAGGCCCCCAGATCGTCCTGCGGACGGTGACGATCGCGTCGGGCCCGCCGCGGACCTTGATCGTCTCCTGCGCGACGTCGAACCGCTTCCACCCGGAGGGCGTCCGGTACTCGCCCGGGCGCTCGGGCAGGGTCTCGAGCCGGACGAGGTCCATCACGTCGCCGAGGAGGCTGGTCAGCCCCCAGGCGACATGGCGGTTCGTCCCCACGATGACCACGGGCACGCCGGGCAGCACGACGCCCGCGACGTCGCGCTCGCCGTAACGGAGCTCGGCGCGGTACCAGATGTTGGGGACGCCGAGCTCGAGGTGCATGTCGTTGGCGAGGATGGCGCGGCCGTCCCGCGTCCTCTGGCCGGCCACCGCCCAGCCGTTCGAGCCGATCGGCGCCTCGCCGGCGTCCTCGCCGAGCACGCGCTGGCTCGGCGGGCTCGGCAGGCGCTGATTCCGGCGATGCGCCACCAGCGCGCGCAGCTCCTCGGCCGGCAGCGGCGGAGGCGCGGTGTCCTGCGCGCCGAGCAGCGCCCTCGTGTACGGATCGACGCTCTCGAGCAGGAAGGACATCACCCCTCTCGGGAGGCTGTGTGTCAGGACCGTTTGTGTCCGCTCGCTGTCCTCGCTCTCGCTGAGGGCGTTGAACATCCCCAGCACCACGAGGACGCTGTCCTCGGGGCGCCACGGCTCGGGCCGGTAGCCCAGCTTCTGGAACTCGATCGGCAGCGCCTCCGCGCTCCGGAGGTACGCGTTGACGCCCTCGGCGTACGCGTCGAGCGCGGCGCGCTGGCTCGCCGGAAGGCGCGCGAGGATCGCCCTCGCGGCCTGCGGGACGCCGTGCTCGCGCTGCCGGGTATCGGCCTCCAAGAGGCCGCGTCCGAGGATCTCCGCGAGCCGTCCTCCGTTGCTGCGGCGGAGCAGGTCCAGCTGGAACATCCTGTCGCGCGCCGTGATCAGGCCGAGGGCGCGGAGGGCGTCCTGCCGCGAGGCGGCGCTGATCGTGGGGATCCCCAGCCGATCGGACGTGACCGTCACGGGGCCCTCCAGGCCGGGCAACGTCGTCGCGTTGCCGGCGCGCGGCGCCGGGGCTCGGGTCCCGCCCTGGGCGCCCTCCGCGCAGCCGGCGGCCGTCAGCGCGACGAGCGCCGAGAGGAGGAGTGATCGGATGTCCTGCTTCATGCCTCTTGCTCCGTTGCTCTGATCGCCTCGTGGCCGTGGGCGCCGGGCTCCAGCGCGGCCTGCCGCTCGACGGCGAGGCGGTGGACCTGCGCCGATCGAGCGCGACTGCCCTCATCGACACGGGCGCTCGCGCCGTTCTCTCTCGGCGCCGATCGCGGCTCGGCGGCGGTGGCGGGCAGCTGCGACAGGCGGCCGAAGTCGAGCCGCAGGCAGCGATCCGCGAGCGCGAAGTACTGGTCGTCGTGCGTGATGACGAGGGCTGTCTTGCCTCTCGCCCGGAGCTCGGGGAGCAGCTCGGTGTAGAAGAACCTCCGGAACTGCGGGTCCTGATCGGACGCCCACTCGTCGAACACGTAGAACGGCCGGTCCTCGAGGTAGGCGGTGATGAGGGCGAGGCGCTTGCGCTGCCCCTGCGACAGCCCGGTCACGTGGAGCGCGCCCTGCTCGACGCGCACCCGGTGATCGAGCTGCAGCCGCTCGAGGTAGCGCCGGGCGCGCTCGTCGAGGTCGGGGCCGTGCAGGCCGAGCAGGTGCTCGAAGAGGTGGAAGTCCGCGAAGACGACCGAGAAGAGCTGTCGATACCGCTCGCGGCTCGCGTCGTCGACGGCCGCGCCGTCGAGCCGGATCTCGCCGGACTCCGGCGCGTAGAGCCCGAGCAGCAGGAGGGACAGCGTCGTCTTGCCGCTGCCGTTGCCGCCGACGAGGTACACGATCTCGCCGGGCCGGAACGTCAGATCGATGGGCCCGAGCTGGAAGCTGCCCTCTTCCTTCTCGCGGTAATAGCGGTGCGTGACGCCGGCCAGCTCGATGCGCTCCCACGTCGCGCGCGCGCCCTCCGCGCCGGCTCCGCGCTGCGGCGCCTCGGCCTCGGGCGCCAGCGAGAGGCCGAGCTGGCTCGCCTTCTCGAGCGCGATGCTGGCCCGCCCGACGGACGGCATCAGCTCGACGAGCTGAGCGAACGGCGTCATCAGGAACAGCATCGCCAGCACCACGCCGGACCGCGCAGGCGTCGTCAGGCCCGCCCAGGCGGGGAGGGCGAACAGCGCGATCCCGAGGACGGCGTAGAAGAGCAGCGTGCCCCAGCCCATCGCGATGGCGTACTCGGTCGTGCCCGCCACGAACGCCCGCCGGTACGTCGTGACGCTGCCGCCGAGGACATCGGACACGAACGCCCTGCCGCGCCCGCTGTGCATCTTGAGCTCCTTGATCCCGCCCGTGAGCCCGCGGAAGTGCTTGAACAGGGCGTCGCTCGTCTCGCGGGCGCGCGTGAACGCGCGCATCGCGCGCCGCTGGTGCGTCCGGAAGAGCAGGGCGCCGAGCGCCATCGCGCCCAGCACGATCGCCAGGGCCGACCACGCGATCCGCCCGATATAGGCCAGGCAACCGAGGACGGTGGCCAGGTTCACGCACAGGAGGGGCAAGTGGATGTAGGCCTCCGAGATGACGGCCGGATCGTCGTTGAGCGTCGCGAGCAGCCGGTGGGCGCCGAGCTGCTCGATGTGGCGCAGCGGCGCTTCGAGGATGCGCTGGCTGAGCTGCACGCGGAGCTCGGCGATCAGCGCCTGTCCCAGCCGGGTCAGGAGCACCTGGGAGACGGCCCTGCTCAGCACGCCGACGACGGCGAGCCCCGCGAAGGCCCACGCGATCTGCGCCGCGGGGCGGCCCTCCGCGGAGAGCGCCTCATGGACGAGCGCGATGACGCCGGCGGCCGTGAGGCCGCTGATCACGCCGGCGGCGATGGCGAGCAGGAGGGACCGGCGCGACCGGCGCACGAGGAAGCCGAGCACGCTCATTTTCGTTCCTTCGCCTTCGAGCCGCCCGGCTCGCCGTCCGGGCGCGCCGGCGCCTCCGGGCCTCCGGCGCCGGGGAGCCGCCGCGCGGTCCGCGGCAGCGCGACCAGCGCCGGCTCGGGCCTCGGGCCCGCGGGCGCCTGGCCGCGCGCCTCGTGGATGCGCTCCGCGAGCGCGGCCACGGTCGGCCGCTCGAAGAACGCGCGGAGCGGCACCTCCACCTGGAACGCCTCGCGGACGCGGTTGAGGATCTGCAGGGCGAGGAGCGACTCGCCGCCGAGGGCGAAGAAGTCCTTCCTGGGATCGATGGGATCGATGCCGAACGCCCGCGCCCAGATCGCGGTCACCTGCGCTGTGATCGCCTCGGGCGACAGGCCCTCGGCTGCGCTGGCGGCCGCTGCCCCGGCGCGCCGGGGCGGCTCGTGGCTGCGGCCTGCCGCGGCGGCGCCGCCGGCGCCGAGCCGCCGCGCCAGGGCGGCGCCCTCGTCGTCGCTGGGCAGGCCGTGGAGTGGGCGTACCGAGACGATCACCTGCGGCAGCGCCGCCTGGCTCAGGACGCGGTGGAAGACCTGCAGGCCTTCTTCCGGGCTCATCCCGTCGCGGATCACGTCGTCGATCCCGAGCGCGAGGAGGCGCGCCTCGGCGCGGGCCGCCATGCCGACGTTGCGCCACCGATCGAGGTTGACGGAGACCGTGTACGGCCCGGCCCTGCGCGCGCAGGCCTGCGCGTACGCGTCGAGGAACGCGTTGGCGGCCGCGTAGCCTGCGTGGGCGAGGCCGCCGCTCAGCGCGGTGATCGAGGAGCAGAGCAGGACGAAATCCGGCTTGAGGGCGCGGGCGATCTCGTCGATCGCCAGCGCGCCGAGCGCCTTGGGGCTGAGCTCCGCGTCCAGCGTGTCCGCGGTCAGCCGGTCGATGAGCCCGCCGGCGGCGACCCCGGCCGCGTGGATCACGCCGTGCAGGGCGCCGAACCGGTCGATCGCCTCGCGCGCGGCGGCGCGCATCTGCGAGGCGTCGGCGGCGTCGGCGCGCAGCGCGATCACCTCGGCGCCGGCCTTCTCGAGCGCGAGGAGCCGCGCGCGTTGCTCGTCGGTCGGGGCCGAGCGACCCGTGAGGATGAGCCGCGCGCGCGCCGTGCGGGCGAGGTGGTCCGCGAGCCGGAGGCCGATGCCTCCCAGCCCACCCGTGATGAGGTAGACGCCGCGCTCTCGCAGCAAGGGGGGCGCCGCCTGGGCTGGCCTCAGCGCGACGGGCTCGACGGCCGGCGCCCAGCGGTGGTGGCCGCGGTAGACGGCGACGGTGTCGGCGGCGTCGGAGCGCGCCTCCGCGAGGATCCGCTCGACGACGCGATCGGCCTCGGAGGCGTCCGGGACGGGGGCCTCGAGGTCGATCACGCGGCAGCGCAGGTGGGGGTACTCCAGCGGAACGCTCCTGCAGACGCCGAGGAGCGGGGCGTGCTCGGGGCGCAGGGATTCCCGGCCGGTCAGGTCGTGCAGGCCGCTGGCGAGGGCGATTAGGTGGGCGGCTCCGGGCTGCTGGCCGAACGCCCGTGCCAGCCAGAGCAGGCTGGCCGAGCCGCGGCGCTGCGCTTCGCGGAACGCGCCCGGGTCGAGCTGCGCCTCTCGTGTGGCGTCGTGGTGGCCGCGCGGATCGCCGAGGCTGAAGGCGTGCACGACGCGCGTGGGCGGCCCCGCGCTTGCGCCGAGGTCGCGGAGGAGCGCGGCGTAGTCCTCGGGCTGGTCCAGGCGGAGCGTGAAGGAGCGCTCCGCGGCGCGCTCGAAGCGCTCGCCGCTCCGGACACGGGTGACCCGCCGGCCGGCGCGCTCGATCCGCTCGACGAGCCGGGAGCCAATCGCCTCCTCGTCCGTGAAGACGAGCCAGTGCGCCTCGTCGGCGTCCGCCGCGGGTGCGAGCGGTTCCAGGGGGGAGCGCTTCCACGATGGGACGTAGAAAATTCCATCCAGATCGGACGATGCCCGCACCGAGGTTGAGGTCGAACCGACCGAGGTTGAGGTCGAACCGACCGGGGTTGAGGTCGAACCGACCGAGGTTGAGGTCGAATCGACCGAGGTTGAGGTCCCGACCGAGGTTGAGGTCCCGACCGAGGTTGAGGTCCCGACCGAGGTTGAGGTCGAACCGACCGGGGTTGAGGTCGAACCGACCGAGGTTGAGGTCGAACCGACCGAGGTTGAGGTCCCGACCGAGGTTGAGGTCCCGACCGAGGTTGAGGTCCCGACCGAGGTTGAGGTCGAACCGACCGAGGTTGAGGTCGCCCCCCTCCCCTCGGGCCGCTCCAGCCAGTACCGCTTTCGCTCGAACGGGGTCCCCGGCAGCGCGACGCGCCGCCGGCGTCGCCCCGCCTGCAGGCCTGCCCAGTCCACCGCAGCGCCGGCCGCCCAGACCTGCCCGACCGCGTCGAGCAGCGCCGCCCCCGCCGCGCCCTGGTTTGCAGGCTCGCGCCCCATGGGCATCGACGCGAGCGCCAGCGACTCCCCCGCGAGCTGCCGGCTCAGCGCCGTCAGCGTCTGCCCCGGCCCGACCTCCAGAAAGATCCGCTCCGACTGCTCCCGCAGGGCCCGCACGCCATCGGCGAAGCGGACCGTGCTGCGGAGGTGCCGGACCCAGTACGCGGGGTCCTGCGCCTCGGCCGCGGTGATCCAGCTCCCGCTGACGTTCGAGACCCACGGGATGCGCGGCGTCCTCAGCGTGACCCTGCCCACCGCCTCACGGAACGCCGCGAGGGCGCCGTCCATCAGGTGCGAGTGGAAGGCGCGCGCCGTGCGCAGCCGGCGCGCCTCGATCCCCCGGCCCGCGAGCTCCTGCTCGACCCGCTGGATCGCCGCAGCCCTCCCGGACAGCACGCACTGCCGCGGCCCGTTGACGGCGGCCAGCGCGACCTCGTCGCCGAGCCAGCCCGCGACCTCCGCCTCGGCCGCGGACACCGCGAGCATCGCCCCGTCCGGCGTCGCCTCCATCAGCCGCCCCCGCGCCGCCACCAGCGCCACGGCGTCCTCGAGCGACAGGCACCCCGCGAGGCAGGCGGCCACGTACTCGCCCACGCTGTGCCCCAGCATCGCGTCGGGCGTCACGCCCCACGCCATCCACAGCTTGGCGAGCGCGTACTCCACGACGAACAGCGCCGGCTGCGTCATCGACGTCCGATCGAGCCGCCTCGCCGCGTCCTCGACGTCCGCGGGCGCCGGGAACAGCAGCGCCCGCAGGTCGGCGCCCAGGTGGCGCTGGAGCAGCGCAGCGCAGGCGTCGACCTCAGCCCGGAACACGGGCTCGGTCTCGTAGAGATCGCGTCCCATGTTGGGCCGCTGGGTGCCTTGCCCGGGGAACAGGAACGCGACCGGCCGCGGCCCCGTCACCGGCCCGCCGGTGCGCACCGCGTCGCTGCGATCGCGCAGCGCGCGTGCCCCCTCCTCCCGCGAGCGGCACACCACCGCGCGGCGGTGATCGAACGCCCGGCGCCCGAACTGCTGCGTGAACGCCACGTCGCCGAGCTCGAGGTCGGCGCGGGTCTCCAGGTGCTCCGCCAGCGCGTCGGTCAGGCGCTCGAGCGACGCGCTCGACCGGGCCGACAGCACGAGCAGCTCGCACGGCCTGGGCGGGTCTGCCTCCGGCGGGGGCGGCGCCTCCTCGAGGACGACGTGCGCGTTCGTGCCGCCGATGCCGAAGGAGCTCACGCCGGCGCGGCGCGGCGCGCCGGGGGTCGACCACGCCTCGAGCTCGCCGGCCACGCGGAAGGGGCTGTTCTCGAGGTCGAGCGCCGGGTTCGGCGCGCGGAAGTGCAGGCTCGGCGGGATGTTCCCGTGGGCCACGGCGAGCGCCGCCTTGATCAGCCCGGTCACGCCCGCGGCCGCGTCCAGGTGCCCGACGTTGGTCTTCACCGAGCCGATCGCGCAGAAGCCCTTCCGGTCGGTCGTCGCGCGGAACACCTGGGTCAGCGCGGCGATCTCGATCGGATCGCCGAGCGGCGTCCCGGTGCCGTGCGCCTCCACGTACGTGATGGAGCCCGCGTCCACGCCCGCGGCCGCGTGCGCCGCGCGGATCGCGCGCGCCTGGCCGTCGACGCGCGGCGCGGTGTACCCGACCTTGGCCCGGCCGTCGTTGTTGATGGCCGATCCCTTGATGACCGCGATGATCGCGTCCCGATCCGCGATGGCGTCGTCGAGCCGCTTCAGGAGGACCACGCCGACGCCGCTGCCGCCGACGGTGCCGCGGGCGCCCGCGTCGAACGCGCGGCAGTGCCCGTCGGGCGACGCGATCGCGCCTTCCTGGTAGAGGTACCCGCTCTTCTGCGGGACGCTCACGGAGGCGCCGCCCGCCAGCGCCAGATCGCACTCGCCGCCGAGCAGCCCCTGGCAGGCCAGGTGCACGGCGACGAGCGACGTGGAGCACGCCGTCTGCACGGCGATGCTCGGCCCTTCCAGGTTCAGCTTGTACGACACGCGGGTCGTGAGGAAGTCCTTGTCGAGCGCGAGGAGCGCCGCGACGTCCGCCGCCGATTGCAGGCGCGGCCCGTCGGGGAAGAGGTGGGCCAGGTACCCGCTCAGGCTCGATCCGGCGTACACGCCGACAGGGCCGCCCGCGCGCTCGGGGTCGATCCCGGCGCTCTCGAACGCCTCCCACGCGCACTCCAGGAACAGCCGGTGCTGCGGATCCAGCGCCGCGGCCTCGCGCGGCGTGAACCCGAAGAGCTCCGCGTCGAACAGCTCGATGTCGTCGAGCACCCCGCGCGCCCGCACGTACTCGGGCCGCGCGATCAGCGCGGGGTCCACGCCCGCGCCGAGGAGCTCCTCGTCGGTGAAGATCGAGACGGACTCGACGCCCGCGCAGAGGTTTCGCCAGAACGTCGCCACGTCCGGCGCGCCAGGGAAGCGCCCGGCCATGCCGATGATCGCGATGTCCAGGCCCGGGCGGGGCTCGCCGCTGGTCGGTGTGGTCATTTCTTGGTCTCCAGTCCGCCGCGCCGGCGCGCGAAGATCTCTCCGCGCCGCTGCTGCGCGGCCCTCGCCCGCTCGCCCTCCGTCGCTCCGCCCTGCGGCGCCGTCTCGGCGCTGGGATCCCGGCTCAACGCCGCCGCGAGCGAGGCGATGGTCGGGTGCTGGAACAGGACAAGCAGCCGCAGATCACGGTCCACCGTGTCGCGCAGCCGGCTGTGGACCTTGGCCAGCGAGAGCGAGTGTCCGCCCAGATCGAAGAAGTTGTCGTGAATGCCGACCTGCGGGACCGACAGCACCTCTCGCCAGAGCGCCGCGATGGTGCGCTCGAGGTCGGTTCGCGGCGGCGTCACGGCCCTGGCGGGCGCGTCGAGCTGCTCGGGGGCGGGGAGGGCGCGGCGGTCGACCTTGCCGTTGGGCGACAGCGGCAGCCGCTCGAGCACGAGGATCGGCGCTGGCACCATGTAGGCCGGGAGCGCCTCGGCGAGCCAGGCGCGCAGCGCTTCGGGCTCCAGCGCCGCGCCGTCGCGGCCGGCGACGTAGGCGACGAGGCGCTTTCCGCCGTGGGCCTCGTCGCGGGCGAGGACGACGGCCTCGCCGACGCCGGGGTGCTGGAGCAGGCGCGCCTCGATCTCGCCGAGCTCGACGCGCAGGCCGCGGATCTTGACCTGGAAGTCGAGGCGGCCGAGGAACTCGATGGCTCCGTCGGGGCGATGGCGCGCCAGATCGCCAGTCCGGTACAGGCGCCCTCCCGGGGCGGAGCCGAACGGATCGGGCACGAAGCGCTCCGCTGTCAGGTCGGGCCGCCGGTGATAGCCGCGGGCGAGGCCGACGCCGCCGATGTGGAGCTCGCCGGCGACGCCGGCGGGCACGGGCTGGCCGTGGCGGTCGAGCAGGTAAATCTGCGTGTTGGCGATCGGGTACCCGATGGGCACCGAGGCGGAGGTGTCCCCTCGCTGGCAGGCCCAGTACGTCACATCGATGGACGCCTCGGTGGGCCCGTAGAGGTTGTGGATCTCGGCGTCCGGCAGCCGCTCGAAGCACCGCCGCGCGAGCTCCGCCGGCAGCGCCTCGCCGCTGCAGATGATCCTGCGCAGCGACGGGCACGAGGCCGCGCCCGGCGTCTCCAGGAAGGCCTGGAGCATGGGCGGGACGAAGTGCAGCGTGGTGACGCCGTTCCGCGTGATCAGCTCGACGAGCCGCTCGCCGTCGCGGTGATCGCCGGGCTTCGCGACGACGAGGCCGGCGCCGGTGATCAAGGGCCAGAAGAGCTCCCAGACCGAGACATCGAAGCTGAAGGGCGTCTTCTGCAACACCCGATCTTGCGGGGTGAGGCCGTAACGCTCCTGCATCCAGTGCAGGCGGTTGAGCAGGCCCCGGTGGCTGTTGCCGGCGCCCTTGGGCCTGCCGGTCGAGCCCGAGGTGTAGATGGTATAAGCGAGGTTGTCCGGCGACAGCGGGGTCGCGAGGTTGCCAGTCGGCTCGCTGTCGATCTCGGCGCGATCCGCGTCCAGGCACAGCACCTGGGCGCGGTGGGGCGGCAGGCGCGAGGCCACGGGCCGCTGGCTCAGCAGGACCGGCGCTCCCGCGTCCTCGAGCATGAACGCGATGCGGTCCGCGGGATACTCCGGGTCGATCGGCACGTAGGCGCCGCCGGCCTTGAGGATGCCGAGCAGCCCGACGACCAGCTCGACGGAGCGCTCTGCGGCGACGGCCACGAGCACGTCCGGCCCCACGCCGCGCTTCCTGAGCGCGTGAGCCACCTGGTTGGCGCGCTCGTCGAGCTCTCGATAGCTCAGCCGCTCCTCATCGAAGATCACCGCCACGGCGTCCGGCGCCCGCTCCACCTGCGCCTCGAAGAGCTCGTGGACGCGCCGCTCGTCCGGAGTCGCGCGCTCGGTCGCGTTCCAGCCGGCGAGGACCTGCCTTCGTTCGGCCGCATCCATCATCGGCAGATCGGCCAGCCGGATCTCCGGCGTGGCGACGAAGCCCTCGAGGAGGGCGAGCAGGTGCCGTGTCATCCGCGCGACCGTCGCGCCGTCGAAGAGATCGGTGTTGTATTCCCAGGCGCCGCGCGCTCCCTGGCCGTCGGGGACCAGGTTGAGCGCCAGATCGAACTGGGCCGTCCCCGTGTCCACCCGCTGCGCGCCGATCGAGAGGCCGGGGATCTCCGGCGCCTTCTCGGGCGCGGGATCCATGGTGATCATCACGTTGAACAGGGGCGTGTGGCTGAGGTTCCGCTCGAGGGACAGCGCCTCGAGGACGCGCTCGAACGGCACCTCCTGGTGCGCCTGCCCCTCGAGGACCGCCGCGCGGACGCGGGCGAGGAGCTCGGTGACGCTGGGATTCCCCGAGAGGTCGACGCGCAGCGCCAGCGTGTTGAGCAGGCACCCGACGACGCCCTCCAGCGCCGCCCGCGGCCGCGCGGTCACCGGCGTCCCGATGCACACATCACTCTGGCCCGTGTACCGGTGCAGCAGCGAGAAGAGCCCCGCCGCCACGATCGTGAACAGCGTGGCGCCCGTCCGCCGCCCGAGCGCGCTCAGCCGCGCCACGAGCTCCGGCGGCAGCGCGAGCTCCTCGCGCGCCCCTGCGTAGGTCTGGACCGCGGGCCGCGGCCGATCGGTGGGGAGCTCGAGGGGAGGCACGGGCCCCTTCAGCCGGTCGCGCCAGTACGAGAGCTCCCGTTCGCGCGCCGCCGTCTGTTCGTTCCGGCGCTGCCACAGCGCGTGATCCGCCTGCTGCAGCGCGAGCGGCGCGAGCGCCGGGGGCCGCCCCGCGGCGAACGCGCCGTAGAGCAGCGAGAGCTCCCGCAGGAGCACGTTCATCGACCAGCCGTCCGCGATGAGGTGATGGCAAGTGACCGAGAGCACGTGCTCTCGCTCGCTCGTGCGGAGGAGCGTCCAGCGCACGGGCGGCGCCTCGGCGAGGTCGAACGCGCGCCGCGCCTCGTCGCGCAGGCGCGCTTGCAGGGCGGACTCCCGCGCTTCCTCTGCAAGAGCGCTCATGTCCTCCAGCGGCAGCGCGACCGGCGCGGGCTGTGCGATCCGCTGGACGGGCCTCCCATCGACGGCGGGAAAGCTCGTGCGCAGGGCCTCGTGGCGGGCCGCGAGCGCCGTCACCGCCTCCTCGAGCGCCCCCGCATCGAGGGCCCCGGTGAGCCGCACGGCCGCCGCGATGTGATAGACCGGCGCCCCCGCGACCAGCTGCTCCAGGAACCAGAGGCGCTCCTGCACGAGGGACAGCGGCAGCCGCTCCGGCCGCTCCACCGGCGTGAGCGCCGCGGGGCCGCCCATCGATCCGCCCGTCGATCCGCCCGTCGACGCGCCGGCCTGCCTCGCCTCGATCCAGGCCGCGAGCGCCGCGACCGTCGTCGACTCGAAGAGCTGCGCCGGCCCCACGTCGACGCCGAGCGCCTCGCTCACCCGGCCGCTCACCTGCATGGCCCGCAGCGAATCGCCGCCCAGGCTCAGGAACTCCTCGCTCCGGCCGACCCGCCCGCGCCCCAGCACCTCGGCCCAGATGCCTGCCAGCGTGCTCTCCAGCGCCGTCTGCGGCGGCTCCGCGCTCTCGGCCTCCACGCGCGCGCCGGCCGCCGACTGCCACACGGCGTCCAGGGAGCCGTCCAGGAACCGGGCGCGGCACGCCCTCCGCTGCACCTTGCCGCTCGTGGTCCGAGGCAGGCTCCCCGGCTTGATGAGCACGACCGCGTGGACCGCGACCTCGTGCCGGTCGGCCACGGCGCGCTCGATCGCCGCCCCGAGCTCCGCCGGCTCCGACGTGGGCGCGCGCCGCCCGAGCTCCTGGACGATGACGATGCGCTCCTCGCCGTCGACGTCCACCGAGAACGCCGCGCCGCCGCCGGCGCGGAGGCCCGGGTGGCTCTCCTCCGAGGTGAGCTCGATGTCCTGCGGGTAGAGGTTGCGCCCGCGGACGATGATCAGGTCCTTGAGCCGGCCCGTCACATACAGCTCGCCGCGCGAGGAGAACCCGAGATCGCCGGTCCGCAGGAACGGCCCTTCTCCCGTGGAGAGCCGGGCCTCGAACGTCAGCGCCGTCTCCTCCGGCCGCTCCCAGTAGCCCTGGGCCACGCTCGCTCCGGCGACCCAGATCTCCCCGACGCGCTCGTCCTTGCAGGGCCTCAGCGTCTCTGGATCGACGATCCGCACCTCGTCGCCCGCGGGTGATCCCCCGCAGCCCACGAGGGAGACGCCGTCCTCTGGCCTTCGCGGCTCGAACACCGCGTGTCCCTGGGCCAGACCCGCGCGGTCGACGGCGCGCACGACGGGCGGCGCGCCGGCCGCTCCGCCGGTCACGAGCAGCGTCGCCTCGGCCAGCCCGTAGCAGGGATAGAACGCGTCGCGCCGGAACCCCGCGGGCGCGAACGCCTCGGCGAAGCGGTCGAGCGTCGCCGCCCGGATCGGCTCGGCCCCGTTGAACGCCACCTGCCATGAGCCGAGGTCGAGCCCTTCCCGCTGCTCCGGGGGGATCTTCCGGAGGCACAGCTCGTAGGCGAAGTTCGGCCCGCCGCTCGTCGTGGCCCGGTAGCGCGAGATCGCCTCCAGCCAGCGCCGCGGCCTCATCAGGAAGTGCTCGGGCGCGAGCTGGATGCACGGCACGCCCACGTAGAGCGGCTGGAGGATGTTGCCGATGAGCCCCATGTCGTGGTGCGGCGGCAGCCACCCGACGATCACGCTCTCCTCGGTGTGCGCGAACGCTCGCTGGATCATGAGCTCGTTGCGCAGCAGGTTGCCGTGCGTGAGCACCACGCCCTTGGGCGTCCCGGTCGAGCCCGACGTGTACTGGAGGAACGCCACGGTCTCGGCGGTCACGCGCGGCGCTCGCCACGCGTCTTCCTGGCCGTCCCGGATCGTGTCGACGGCCATGCAGCGCAGGTGGCTCAGCTCGGCGAAGCTCGGGTCGTCGCGGAGCATCGTCACCGCGCCGAGGAACGCCTCGGTGGTGAGCACGACGCTCGGCCGGCAGTCGCGCACGATGGCCAGCACGCGCATCAGCCCGCTCTTGCGCTGCGGCAGCGGGACGGGCACCGCGACGAGCCCCGCGTAAAGGCAGCCGAAGAAGGCAGCGATGAAGTCGAGCCCCGGCGGCACCAGCAGGAGCGCGCGGTCACCCGCCCGCGCGCCGGCCTGGAGCTCCGCCGCGAGCGCGCGCGCCCGCCGATCGAGCTCGCCGTACGCCATCGAGCGGGCGTCCGCCTCCCCGTCGACCAGGAAGGTGTAGCCCTGCCCCGACGGGCGCTGCTCCGCGCGACGCCGGAGCAGCGCGACCAGCGTCGCAGGCTCGCCCGCGCCGCGATCGCTGATCGCACGCCCAGAGGATCGGTTCGACTCCATCGCCACCTCAGCTCCCGACGAAGAAAGCCCGACAAAAAAGAGGTCCCGCTCACCAGGCTCTGGGCTCCGAGCCTGATGACGCAAAGCGTTGTGAGCGAAGGCGCCGGACAGCTCCCTCGGCGACCGCGTCACGCGCCTGTTGTTGCAATGTTGAAAATGAAAATGATGATCAACTTCTGAACGACGGTTCTATGGAATACAGATCCGAGTGCTGTCAAGGCAAAAACCGACACTGGTCCGCGAGGATGCGCGACGAGGGCGAGCGGAGCGGCGGGACGGGGGGCTGGGGGCGCTGAGGGAGGTCTGGCGGGGCGTGGCCGGAGGGGGGGAGCGGTCCGGTCAGCGAGGTGCTCCAGGTCCACGCTCGGGGGGACCAGGGCGCGGTTCAGAGGCGCGCGGACAATCCATCAAAGCTGGAATCTTGGGTTCTGGACGATGCGACCCATCGACGAATGAAATTGAATTCTGTTTTCATCTTGGGTACCGGAAGTTCCGGACATGTTTGTCAGTTCGGTTCCCCCGTCGCCGCGTCCCGACCCGCGGGCCGGGTCCAAGGTGGACGCGGCTGCGCGAGGTGCTCTCGCGCTTCGAGGCCCGCTTGCAGGCGTGTTGACCTTCCTGCTGCTTGGCCTGCAGACACCAGCGCACGCGCAGGACGAAGGCATGCCCGAGCGCGCCGCGGGGGACCGGGGGCCGACCGCGAGCGCGCCTGTCGCTGGCTCGCCGGGCCTCGATCGCTCACCGACCGGCGCGGGAGGCCCCCGGATCGAGCCGCCGCAGCTCCTCGAGCGCGCCGAGGCCGAGTACCCGAAGGCGGCCCGAGCGGCACGACGGGAGGGCACGGTCGAGCTGAAGCTCCTGATCGACGCGGCGGGGCGCGTGACCGAGGCCGAGGTCACGCGCCCGCTGGGCGACGGCTTCGACGAGGCCGCCCGCGCGGCGGCGCTCCGCTCCCGCTTCACGCCGGCGCGCCGGGACGGCACGCCGATCGCTGCACGGATCCTCTACGGCTACGAGTTCCGGCTCCCCGAGGAGCCCCCGGCCGAGCCCACCTCCCCGGCGACGGGTGGAAGCGCGGTCGCGGCCACGGGCGCGGCGGCGACCACGCCCCCGCCGGCCAAGAGGTCTGACCAGGCCAACAACGCAGCTCCTCCGCCGGCGAAGGGGCCCGACCCGGCGAACGACGCAGCGCCTGCCGAGGTGACCGTGCGCGGCGCCGCGATGGCCGAGCGCCTCCGGCAGTCCGCGCAGGCGATCACGGTCATCGAGACCGAGGAGGCGCAGCGCAGGACCGCCGACATGGGCGAGGTGCTCGCCCGCACCCAGGGCGTCGGCGTGCGGAAGAGCGCGGGGCTCGGCTCCTGGGCGCGCTTCTCGCTGAACGGCCTGACGGACGAACAGATCCGCTTCTTCGTCGACGGCGTGCCGCTCGATCTCGCGGGGTACCCGTTCGGCGTCTCGAACGTGCCCGTGAACCTGGTCGAGCGCGTCGAGATCTACCGCGGCGTGGTCCCGGTGCGCTTCGGCGCCGACGCGCTGGGCGGGGCCGTCAACCTGGTCACGAATCGGGACGTCCGCGGCACCCATGGCGCGGCGTCCTACGAGGTCGGCTCGTACGACACCCACCGGCTCACGCTCTCGGCGCGGCACCTGCACGAGCCGAGCGGCTTCTTCACCCGCGTGAGCGGCTTCTTCGACTACGCGAAGAACGACTATCCGGTGGATGTCCGGGTGGTGGACTTCAAGACCGGGCGCAAAGACTCCGAGTTCACCCGCGTCCGCCGCTTCCACGACGCCTACCGGGCGGCGGGCGGGAGCGCCGAGGTCGGCTTCGTGAATCGGCCCTGGGCGCGGCGGCTGCTCCTGCGCGCCTTCGTCACCGATTACGACAAGGAGCATCAGCACAAGTTCGGCGTCATGGAGACGCCTTATGGCGAGGTCACGAACGGCGAGACGGCGCCGGGGGCGACGCTCCAGTACGAGCAAGGGCTCGGCCGCGGCGTCGCGCTCGAAGCGCTCGTGGGGTACACGTACGGGCGCGCCACCTTCCTCGATGTCAGCGAGTGCAATTACGACTGGTTCGGTCGTTGCCGCAGCAAGCGCCCCAATCCAGGCGAGGACGAGACGTCCCCCCGGGATCGGGTGTTCCGGGAGCACAGCGGCCTGGGCCGCCTGAGCCTCCGCTACCGGCCTCACCCGGAGCACGCGCTGCAGCTCTCCGTGTCTCCCACGTTCATCACGCGCACGGCCGAAGAGCGCAGGCTGGACAATGACGCCCGCGAGCAGCTCAGGGGCGCGCACAGCCTGTTCACCTGGGTGCACGGCGTCGAGCATCAGCTCAACCTGTTCGACGATCGCCTGGAGAACAGCCTCTTCGTGAAGGACTACGTGCAGCTGCTCCGCATGAAGGGGCGCCTCCCGGGGCTCCACGGTTTCTTCGAGCAGCGGGAGCGCGACACCCATCGCCTCGGCTTCGGCGACGGGCTCCGCTATCGCTTCGCGGAGTGGCTCTACGCCAAGGCGTCGTACGAGTGGACGACGCGGCTCCCGCGGCCCGTCGAGGTGTTCGGCGACGGGGCGATGATCGTCGCCAACCTCGCGCTCAAACCCGAGACGAGCCACAACGGAAACGTCGGCTTCACGATCGACGCGCGCGACACCGCGTCGGGCGCGTGGCGGCTCGACGCGAACGGCTTCGTCCGCGCGGTCGAGCGGCTCATCGTGCTGAACAACCGCACGGACTCCATCCAGTACATCCATGTCTCGGGGGCACGGTCGCTGGGCATCGAGGCCGCCGCCGGCTGGACGTCGCCGGGGGAGCACCTCGCCCTCGACGGCAACATCACCTACGACGATTTTCGCAAGACGTCCGACGAAGGGAACTTCGCTGGCTCCAAGGGCCAACGGATGCCGAACCGGCCGTGGCTCTTCGCCAACGGTTCGGCGCGCGTGCAGCTCCAGGAGGTCGTCGCGCCGCGCGACGCGATCTCGCTCACCTGGGATACGCGCTACGTGCACGAGTTCTACCTCGGCTTCGAGAACTGGGGGCAGCTCGACTCCAAGGCCAAGGTGGACTCGCAGCTCCTGCACTCGCTCGCGCTCACCTATGTCGCGCGCGACGAGCCGCGCACGGTGAGCTTCACCATCGAGGCTCACAACCTCACCAACGAGCGGGCCTCCGATTTCTACGGTGTCCAGCGACCCGGGCGGACGCTGTTCTCCAAGGCGACGCTGGAGATGTGATGACGACGATGTCGAGGTGAGCCGCCTCGCTCGCACGACAGAAGGAGACGCAGATGAGTGTGATTGAGCGGAAGCAGCGGTCATCGAACCGAACGGGCGCGACGGCCTTTGCGCTCGCGCTCTTGACCGGCGTGCTCGGCAGCGGCTGCGGCGACGACGGGACGTCGAACCCCGCCGGTCAGAGCGGCGGCGCCGGGCAGGGCGGTGGTGGCGGCGGGCAGGACGGCGGCGACGCGTTCATCGTCGCCACGCGCGTCTGGGACGACACCGCGACCAACTCCTACTTTCACGTGCTGCCGTCGATCGAGCCAGGCACGGAGGTCGACCCGTCCCAGGCGCTCGAGATCCCCGGATCGGCGCGGCTGTTCGCGTTCGGGGGGCTGGGCTGGTTCGGCATCGGTGAGGCCGAGGCGCCGACGATCTCGCGTTACACGCTCGATGGTTCCAACAAGCTGGTCAAGGGAGACTCGATCAGCTTCCAGCCCTTCGGCGTGCAGTCCCTCTGGCCCACGAATTACATCATCTCGTCGACGAAGGTCTATCATCCGGATCGCGCGGGCGAGCAGATCGTCGTGTGGAACCCCACGACGATGGAGGTGGAAGGGACGATCCCGCTGCCGGACACGCACCGCGAGGGCTACCTGGCGCTGTACGCGTACGGGTCTGTTCTGCGCGGCAAGACGCTGCTCATCTCGGTGGGGTGGTTCGACTGGAAGACGACCGACACCATTCTTCCGGAGACCGGGCTCATCGCGATCGACACCGAGACGGACACCGTCGTGCGGTTCGACGTCGACGACCGGTGCGGCGGGATCACGCAGCCCGTCGAGACGGCCTCTGGCGACGCCTACTTCGTGAGCTCGGCGCTCGCGGGGGCGGCCTATCACCTCGATCGTCTGGAGTCCGAGCCCTGCGCGCTGCGCATCCTGAAGGACGCGGACGCCTTCGATCCGGACTTCCATCTGCTCCTGAGCGAGCTTTCGGACGGCGCGATCATGGGCGATCCCATCCCTGCGGGCGGGGACGGCCTCTTCCTCCGGGTGTTCGAACCGGATCTCGCCACGATCGAGGAGGAGACCAAGACGTCGGGCGTCACGAGCCAGCCGGCGTGGCACTGGTGGCGGTGGGACACCGCGACGAACGAGGCCGCGGCGATCGGGGAGCTGGCCCCCTCGCCGGCGAACGTCTCCTTCTTCGAGGTCGACGGCCGGGTCTTCACGATCGATGAGGGGAGCGGCTCCACGGAGAGCACGCTGATCGAGCTCACGGCCGAGGGGGGCCCGAAGCTCGGCCTGAAGACGCCGGGGTACCTGCACGGGCTGGCGAAGGTGAGATAGATTCGCGCGGCGCGCGGCGCTCCGCGCGAGGGGACAGGGTGACTCGCGATGGCCAAGAAGCTCTCCCGCCATGCCTTCACGACCTTCTGGAGCGTGCACGCATGGGCAGGCGTGATAGGTGGGCTCTTGCTCTACGTGATGTTCCTGTCCGGGGGAATCACGCTCTTCCGCAGGCAGCTCGCGGTGTGGGAGGAGCCCCTGACCCAGCAGCGCTCCTCCGTCGAGCAGGTGGGGCTCCAGGCCACGCTCGATGAGGGGCTCGCCGCCGCGGGGACGACGCCGGAGGAGCTCTGGTTCGACGTGCCGGAAGGTGGGCTGGGCGCCGCGCGGCTGCTCTACTACTCGCAGGGCGAGGCGGTCACGGCGTGGGTCCACGAGGGGCTCGTGCCCGAGCGAGAGCGGCTGTCCGACTTCCTCTACGACCTGCACTACCTCTGGCACCGAGCGACCGGAGTGTGGCTGTTCTACGTGGCCGGCCTCCTCTGCGTCGCGCTCCTGCTCGCGCTGGCGACCGGCGTGCTCATCCACCTGAAGGACATCGTCCGGCAGTTTCATCAGTTCCGGCCGGACAAGACGCGCCGTGTCCTGTGGTCGGACATGCACAAGGTGCTTGGCGTGATAGGCCTTCCGTTTCAGCTCCTGTACGCATACACCGGCGCGTTCATCGTGTTCCTGGGGGTGCTCGTCGGGGTGTTCACGGGCCCCGTGTTCGGCGGCGACGCCGCGCGGGCGGACCTCTCGGCCTGGGGGGCGTCCTTCGCGGACGAGCCGGCGCGGGGGACGCCCGCTCGCGGCCTGACGCTGGACGAGCTCATGGCCCGCGCCCGCGCCGCGGAGCCCCGGCTCGTGCCCGAGAGATTGCGTATCTCGCACCTCGGCCTCGATAGCGGGACCGTCGATATCCGCGGCTCGCTCGAGGGCGCCCCGTTCACGCGTGGCAGCGTGCGCATGCGGCTGCGGGCGATCGACGGCGCGGTCCTCTCGCTCGACGCGCCCGGCGCCGAGGGCGCGCGCAGCGACGCATTTCGCTGGATCTACGGCCTCCATTACGCTGATTTCGGCGGCGCCACGCTTCGTATCCTGTTCTTCGTGCTCGCCCTGGCGACGTGCGCCACGATCCTCACCGGCAACTGGATCTGGCTCGCTCGACGGGAGGCGCGGCAAGAGCGCCTCGGCAACCGCCTCCTCGCGCGGCTCACCGTGGGCTTCGGCGCGGGGACCGTCGTCGCGACCGCTGCGCTGTTCCTGGTGAGCCGGGCGTTTCCGTTCGACTGGGGCGGCCGCGGGGCGGCCGAGGAAATGACGTTCCTGGGGGTGCTCGTGCTCTGCATCGCCTGGGCGCTCGCCGCGCGTGACGGCGGGCGCCTCTGGTCGCGGCAGCTCGGGCTCGCCGGGCTCTTGCTGCTGCCGGTCCCCGCGCTCGCGGCGCGCTGGTCGGGGGCGGGGCTCTTCGGCGCGGGGCCGAAGCTCGGAGCCGTCGTCGCCGTCGACGTCGCGCTCCTGCTGGCGGCCGCGGCGCTCTGCGCCTCGGCCTGGGCGCTCCGCCGGGCGACCTCGCGACCCGAGGCGCGGCTCCTGATGGCGCGGCGCGCGCCGCCTTCGTTGGCTCACGGCGGGGCAGGGCTCGTGGCCCGGCGGCAGACGGCGTCCCATGGTTGAGACCGCGTCGGTCCTCTCGGCGTACCTCGCCTTCGCGCTGCTCCACGGGGCGCGGCCCGAGCGCCTGCCGTTCGGCGTCGCGGCGCGGCTGCGTGCGAGGCGCGGATGGCGCGCCTCGGCCCGGGTCCTCTCCATTGTCGTCTTCTCGCTGTCGGTGTGGCTGTGGAGCCGGGCCGAGGCCGGCGCGGCGGCGCTCCTCGTCCCCTTCGCGGCGCTCCTCTGCGCCGCGAGCGCGTTCGTCCTGCTCGCGCCGGTCTGGCCGCGCGCCGTCTGGGGCCTCGCCCTCCTGTGTCCGCCGGCCATCGCCGCGCTCTCGCTCCTCGGAGCGCGCCATGGCTAGCCACCGCCTCGCCCGGCTCGACGCCGCGCTGCGCGTGCTCGCGGCGCTCGTCGGGACCCTGCCGCTCGCCGTCTTGACGAGCGTGTGCCTCGCGCGATTCGCGCCGCTCGCGGAGAGCACGCGGTCCGCGCTCGGCTTTTCGCTCGTGGTACCGCTCTGGCTCGCGGCGATGTGCTTCGCCTTCCTGGCCCGCAGCGCGGCCCGCGCGTGGGGGGTCTGCGCGGCGCTCGGCGCCGTGTTGCTCGCCCTGGCCTACGTGGTGCCGCAATGACGGGCGCGCGGTCCTGGCGACCGGCGCTGGCCCGGCGCCTTCCGCGCTCCTCGTCCGTTCGACGGTGATCGGCCGATCCGAGCGCTCACGGACGAGCATGTCAGCCCGCTTTCCGGGCCGTCCGTCCCGCCCCCTCGGGATCCGTCGCTACCGGCGTCCCCCTGCACGATCTTTTGTGCACGGCGACAACCTCTTTGGTATGTTGCCGCTCCCTCGCCGCCGCGACGAGCGTCGGACGAGCCAGCGTTCTTTCTATCGTCATGCATCGAGGTCCGCGCTGCTCCTGCGCCGAGCACGGGGCGGGTGGACCATCCTGGGTACCAGGAGAGGTGGCCGAGTGGCTGAAGGCACACGCTTGCTAAGCGTGCGATCGGGAAACTGATCCGCGGGTTCGAATCCCGCCCTCTCCGCCGCGAGAACGCTCAGCGCTACGCCCGTCATGCGGCGGCCTGAGCACCGCGAACACGACGCGAGCACAACGCGAGCACAACCAGACGACCCGCTGGCTGTGGGGGGCCGCGCTCGAGCGCGCCGCTGCGGCGAGCAGCGCGTGGTTGGTCATCGCGCCGTCGTGGCCTCACGCGGGACCGCGTGGCCTCGCGGCCGCGCCGCTCAGGCCGCCCTGGTCCTCAGCACCCGCGACTGGAGGAACTGGTAGATCGTCTTGATCGCGTCGAACGAGCCGACCGCGCTCTCCTTGATCACCTCGTTCACCGTGCGCGAGCCGTTGACCGCGCCGAGCACGAGCTGCTCGATGCGCGTCAGCTTGCCGGAGCCCACGCCGTCGAGCGCGACCTGGTCGACGACCACCACCTGGTCGAAGTTGATCGTCCCCTCCATGAGCCGCCACTCGTCGACGCGCCGGAACCCCTCGAGGACCAGCGCGGACACCGGGAGGCCGAGGTGCGCCTGCTCGACCTCGGGGCGGAACGGCTCGCGCGTGAACGAGAAGCGCCCGTACGGCCAGCGCAGCACCTCGTAGATGAGCTCGCTCGACTGCCGCTCCAGCACGGCGATGAGGTCGTCGTTCGTCGCGACGCCGGCCTCCACGAGCACCTGCCCGAGCAGGGCGTGCGGCCGCTTCGCGCGGAGCAGCGCCTCGAGCCGCTCCCGCGTCAGGAGCCCGCGCTCGATGAAGTAGCGGCCCAGCTTGAACTCGTCCGACGAGTTGCGCGCCTGCACCAGATCGATGAGCCCCTGGCGGAGCGAGATCGTGATCGACGCGCGGTTCGTGGTCACCCGGAGCACGCCCGTCTGCCGCTGCATCTGGAGCAGCTGGAGGATCTCGGCGAGCGGGATCGCGGAGACGTCGCCGCTCATCACCTCCTTCGCGTCCGCGGGCGTATCGTCGAGGTCGCGGAGCGTCAGCGTCAGCTTGGAGACGACCTCGCTCGTCATCACGCGGGCGACCGCCTGCATCACCGCGGCCTCGTTGGTCCGCGCCTCGGGCGAGAGGCTCATGATCGCCGGCGTCATCACCGTCGACAGCTGCTGCGCGAACTCCGCGCCGGTGCGCTGGCGCATGTTCCTGGCGAGGAGGCTCGGCCGCACGCTCTCGGCGATCGTGTCCTCGTCGGGCATCTTCGCGCCCTCGGGCACGGGCCGCGCGCGCCCCTCCGCCGCCTTCGAGAGCGCGCCCTCGATCACCGCGACCAGCGCGCGCGCGTCGAACGGCTTGGTGATCGCGTCGACGGCGCCGGTCTGCTGGACGAACTGCCCCCTGAGCTTGTCGCCCTTGGCGCTCATCAGGACCACGGGCACGTTGCGGTGCGACGGGTTCGAGCGGAGCTCCCGGCAGAAGGCGTAGCCGTTCATCCTCGGCATCACGAAATCGAGGAGGACGAGGTCGTATTTCGGCCCCTTCTTGACCAGCTCGATCCCCGCGAGCCCGTCGCGCGCCACGGTCGGGTCGAACCCATTGCGAGCGAGGATGGCGCTGACGACCTTCAGGATGGTCGGGCTGTCATCGACAACGAGGACTCGCGCCGGGGAGGCCATGGCGAAGGATACAGGCCCTACCCTACCAGAAGTGCGCGGCCTGCAAACATAAAGGCCAACCCCAACGGCCACGCGCGGCGAGGCAGAGCACACCGAGCGCGGTCGCGGTCTCCGCCGCGCGCGCGGCGAGGGGCCCGCCGCGCCGCCTCACCGCCGCCGCCGCACCACCGCCGCCGCCGCCGGAGGTGCATCCGATCGCGCGCGCGCCCCCCGGGCTGGCATCAGGCGCCGGCGCTGCCGGTGCCCGTCGCGCCCTGCCGGGTGTCCGCGCCCGCGACCGCCGTCTTCACGTGGAGCTCGGCGAGCTGCGCGGCGTCGACGAGCACGGGCGCGCCCGTCATCTGATCCGTGCCCTGGTTGGTCTTCGGGAACGGGATGACGTCCCTGAGCGTCGGCGCGCCGCTGAGCAGCATCGCGAGCCGGTCCATGCCGAGCGCGATGCCGCCGTGCGGGGGCGCCCCGCTGCGGAGCGCGTCCAGGAGGAACCCGAACTTGTCGCGCGCGTCGTTCTCGTCGATGCCCAGCGTCTTGAAGACGCGCGCCTGCACCTCGGGATCGTGCAGCCGGATCGAGCCGCCGCCGATCTCGAACCCGTTCAGCACGAGATCGTAACGGTAACACTCCACGCGCGCCGGATCGCTCTCGAGGAGCGCGACGTGCTCGTCGATCGGCCGCGTGAACGCGTGGTGCGCGGCGGCCCAGCGCCCCGTTTCCTCGTCGAACTCGAACAGAGGTGGGTTCGTCACCCAGAGGAACCTCCACTGGTCACCATGCCCGTACTCCGGGATGAGCCCCATCTTCTTGGCGACGTCGATGCGGAGCTTCGCCATCACGGTGTGCACAACGGCTTCCTTGCCGAACTGGAAGCAGAGGACGTCGCCCGGCTTGGCGCCGAGCGCCTCGTTCAGCTTCTGCCGGAGCTCCGGCGTGATCGACTTCGTGAGCGGCGACTGCGTCCAGGAGCCGTCCTCGGCGAGCTTGGCGCGCGCGAGGCCGCGGAAGCCCTTCACGTCGCGGAGCCCGCGCTCGAGGTCCTCGGTCTGCTGGCGCGACAGGTTGGCGCTCGCCGGGATCACGAGCCCCTTCACGATCTCGGCCGGCAGGTCGCGCCGCAGCTTGCCCGACTTGAACTTCTCGGCGAGCTCGACCCAGAACGGCACCCCGCCGCCGTTGTGCTCGACGATGAGGTCCGTGAGGTCGGTGTGCTCGATCCCGAAGCGGAGGTCGGGCTTGTCGTTGCCGAAGCGGCGCATCGACTCGGCGTACGGCATGCGCGGGAAGCGGCCGGTCGGGTAGAGCTCGGTGAGGTCCTTGCCGAGGGCGGCCTTGAACACCGCGAAGACGAGCCCCTCCATCAGCCCGAAGACGTCGTCCTGGTTCACGAACGACAGCTCGACGTCGATCTGGGTGAACTCCGGCTGCCGGTCGATGCGCAGGTCCTCGTCCCGGAAGCACTTCACGATCTGGAAGTAGCGGTCGAAGCCCGCGACCATGAAGAGCTGCTTGTAGAGCTGCGGGCTCTCGGCGAGCGCGTAGAACTTGCCAGCCGAGATCCTCGAGGGGACGAGGAAGTTGCGCGCCCCTCCCGGCGTGTACTTCACGAGGAAGGGCGTCTCGAGCTCGAGGCAGCCCTTGTCCGACAGGTAATTCCGCGTCGCCCGGTTGATCTCGTGGCGCATCCGCAGCGCCCGCTGGAGCGGGGCGCGGCGCAGGTCGAGGTACCGGTGCTGCAGGCGGATCTCCTCGCGCGTCTCGATCTCGTCCGCGATCTCGAACGGCGGCGTCTCCGCCCTGTTGAAGATCGTCGCCTCGGCGACCCAGACCTCGATGGCCCCCGTGTCGATCTTGTCGTTCACGTTGCCTTCGCGGCTGACCACGACGCCCCGGACGCCGATGACCCACTCGGACCGGGCGCGCTCGGCGGCGGCGTGCGCGTCGACGAGATCCTTCTCCTCCACCTTCAGGCCGTGCTTCTTGATCGCCTCGAGGTAGCTGCGATCGAAGACGATCTGCGTCACGCCGGTGCGGTCGCGGAGGTCGATGAAGATGCAACCGCCGTGATCGCGGCGCCGCGCGACCCAGCCGAACAGCACGACCTCCTTGCCGATGTCCGCCTCGCGCAGATCGCCGCAGCGGTGCGTCCTCTTGAGCTCATCGATGAAACGGGACACGAGACGACCTCCGATTTTCCGTGGGAGGGGCGACTCTAGCCCAGGTCGCCGCCCACCGCCTCTCCGTATCCTCCGCGCCCCGCGCGCGGCTCGGCGGCGCATCGGCGCCGCGCGCGCCGCGCCGCCGCCGGACCGCGCGCGGCGCCGGGGTGCGCCGGAACTTGGCCCGGCCGCGGCCGATCTGGCATGGCCGCTCGGTGGGCTCCGGAGAGAAACGCTGCTGGCTCGATCGGTCGCTCGCCTTGCTGTCGGCCGCGCTGCCCTTCGGGCTGTCGCTGGCCCGCGCCGCCTCTTCCGGGCAATGGCGGGAAGATCTCACGGCCGTCCGGGATCTCGGCCTCGTCGCGGTCGGCGTGGGCGGCGGCCTGTCGACGGCGCTCTCGCAGGCGCTGAGCCTGCTCCCGCTGGGCTCCCGCACCTTCCGCACCGCCCTCGGATCGGCGCTCGCGCTCGCGCTCGCGTCGCGCCTGCTCTACGGGATGGTCCGCCGCCTCCTCCTGGAGTCCGCGCGGCCTGCGCCCCTCCCGGGGCTCTCGCTCTGGCGCAAGCTCCGCGGCGGCGCAGCCGAGCCGACCCCCGCCGGCGCGCGATCAACGCCCGCCGCGCCGGACGCGCCCGGCGGCGCCGTGAGCCCGCGGCTCGCCTCGGTGCTCTCCGCGATCGCCGTCCTCACGGCGGCCCTGTCGCCGACCTGGCAGCGCGAGGCGACGGTCGGCGGCGGCGCCATGATCGCCACCTGCTGCGCGCTCGTGACGCTCGCGCTCGCGTCGACGTGCGCCGAGCAGGCGCGGCACGCCGGGCGCGCGTGGATCGCGCTCGGCGCGCTCCTCGGGGCCACGTTCGCCGAGAGCCCCCCCGCCGGCCTCGCCGCTCTCGCGGCGTCGTACGCGATGTTCCTCGCGCGCGGCGGCGCCCAGCGCGCGGGCGGGCGCCCCGACGAGGCCTCGGTCGGCGGCCCGCCCCGGCGCATGCTGGGCGCCGCCGCCGGCGCCGGGGCGCTCACGGCCGCGCTCCTGCTCGCGCCGCTCGTGCTCAGGCCGCTCGCGCCGCGCGCCTGGGCCGACATCGGCCGCGCGCTCACGGCCGGCAGCCTCGCCGCCCTCGACGTCGCGAGCGCCCGCACCACGGCGCTCGCCGCGTGGAGCCGCGAGATCGGCGTCGTCTCCCTGCTCATCGCCGCGGCAGGGCTCTCGCTCTCGCTCCTGCGCCCGCGCGCGCGGTGGCTCGTCGCGCCCTTCCTCGTCCTGCTCGCGCTCGACACCCTCCTGCCCGCGCGGGCCGCCGGCGTGCTCTCCGCGGATCCGCTCACCCCCCTGCGCTCGCTCGCGGTCGCGGCGATCGCCGTCGGCTCGGCGCTCGGGGCGCACGCCGCGGTGCGGGCGCTGCTCCACACGCGCGTGCCGTTCTCGCGGAGCGGCGCGGCGCTGCTCGTCGTCTTCCAGCTGACGCTCGTCGCGCTGACGAGCGAGGAGGCAGGCTTCGCCGCCGATCGGAGCGAGCAGACGGCCGCCGAGGTCTGGACGGACGAGGCGTACGGGAGCCTCGATCCCGGGTCCGCGATCCTCGTGCGATCCCCGGCGATCACGTGGCGGGTGTGGGCGGCGCGGATCACGCGCGGCGAGCGGCCGGACGTCCTCGTGGTCCCGATCCCGCTGCTCGATCGCGGCCACGTCGCCGCGAGCCTGCTCGCCGACGAGCGCAAGCTCGCGCCGCTCCTGCGCGACTTCGCGCTCGCGGGCGAGCCCGGCGAGTTCGCCCTCTCCACGCTGGCCGACGTCCGGCCGCTCCACGTGGAGCTCGATCCGCGCTGGTCGAAGAAGCTGCTCAGCCACCTGAACGTCGCCGGCATCTGGCTCGAGTACGCCCCGCAGCCGCTCGGCGCCTCGGATCGCAAGCTCGCGACCGCGCAGTCGATCGTGCCGCTCCGGCGCGTGCTGGAGTCGCTCTCGATCGCCGCGGTGCCGGACACGTCGACGGCGGCCGTCCTCGCGTCCACGATGCGAAGCCAGTCGGACGTCGTGAGCCTGCTCGGCGAGCGCGTCGTGGCGCAGTCGTTCCTCGACCGGCTGGGCGAGCTCGCGCCCCAGGATCCGTTCATCTCCGGCGGCCCGAGCCGCCGCGCCGTCGCCGGCATCCGGCAGGCGTTCATCGCGAAGCGACCTCTGCGCCGCCGTTGATGCGGCCCGCGCGTCTTCCCCTCGTCTTCCCGCTCCCCGGCCGCGGTCAGGGCGACGCGGCCAGCCCGCTCTCGCTCGCGGCGCGCGCTCGCCGCTCCGCCCCGCGCAGCGCCTTGACCCGCCGCTCGAAGTCGCGGCTGTCGTCCTCCGAGAGCGTCGCCCCGCCGAAGCGGGCGCGCAGGTAGACCTGCGTGAGCGTCAGGATCTCGCGCGCCAGCGGGTGCTCTGCGAGCTCCAGCGCCTCGGCGTGGCGCAGCGGCGGCAGGCTGGGCGGGCGCGGCACGCCCTGGACGAGCATGGCGGCCTCCAGGCTCTCGTAGAGCGCCGTCGCCAGGATCGCGCTCGGGGTGCGCCCGGCGTCCGCGCGGCGCTCCTCGCGCCCGCGGCGCGTGCGGCGGAAGCGCCAGTAGAGCACGCCGCCGCCCAGCGCGAGCGCGACGGCGGCGACGGTGAGGATCCGCGGGCGCGACAGCGAGAGGTCGCCGCTCGATCCGGACCTCCGGTAGCGCGACGTCAGCGTCTGGAGCAGGCCCACCTGCTGGTTCAGGTCGTAGCCGACGACGTGCCTGTCCCAGCGCTGGCTCGTCGCCTCGATGAAATCGCGGAGGTACGCCCAGGCCCCGACCAGCTCGCTCTTCGGCGCCGCGTCGGCCGGCGGCGTCGGGTCGAACGTCATCCACCCCTCGCCGTCGAGGTACACCTCGACCCACGAGTGGGCGTCGCCCTGGCGCACCGCATAGAACCGGCCGAAGCGGTTGTAGGTGCCGCCGACGAAGCCGGTCACGTTGCGCGTCGGGACGTCCACCGCGCGCAGCAGGATGGCCATCGCGGTCGAGTAGAACTCGCAGTGCCCGCGCTTCGACTCGAACAGGAAATGATCGAGCGGCTGCGGGTCCGCGCCCGACGGCGACGCAAGGTCGTACCGGTACTCCGTGCGCAGGTGCTCCTGGATCACGCGCGCCCGATCGGCCGGGCGATCCACGCCTTGCGTCCACTGTTGCGCGAGATCGACGACGCGCGACGGCAGATCCCTCGGGAGCTCCAGGTAGCGCCTCCGCTCGGCGCCCGGGAGGCGCTGGAAGGTCGGCGCCCGCTTCCGCGACAGGAACACGTCGTAGACCAGCCCGCGCTCGTCCGTGGGCTGGTACCTGAGCTCCCCCTCCGGCCCGCGGTGGGCCATCGTGCCTGCGTCGACCCCGAGCTGCCCGCGGTGCTTGAGCCGGAGCCCCGTCGCGTTCGGCGGGAGGAAGATCACGGGCGGATCGATCGGCTCGAGATCGATGCGCATCACCGGGTCGACCGCCGGGTCCGGGTACCGCTCGATCGGCACCAGCCCCCCGTCGCTCTCCGTGGGGCGCTTGAACGTCTCGCTCTGGGTCCAGGTGCGGCCGTCGTACGCGTCGAGCGCGGTGCCGCGCAGGTGCATGGTGAGGCGCGGGGGCGGCGGATCCGGGAGCTCGGGGATCTCGACCCGCATCGCCAGCTTGGGGTCGCTGCGCAGCACGCCGACCGCGCCGAGGTCGACCTTGCCCGAGAAGCCGATCATCCGGCCGGTGTGGCCGCGGTTGAGCAGGAGCAGCGAGAGGCCGACGCGCGGGAAGATGACGAACAGGAGCGCGGTGAAGGCGAAGATCGGGACCGAGAGCAGGCAGGTGACGGCCAGGAACGAGCGCCCGACGACCCGCCTCGAGCGCAGGATGCGCGGCACGTCCACGGGCAGCCCCGTCCGGTCGCGCGCCCCCTGCCGGTAGTTGCCCTCGACCTCGCGCCGCAGGTGGCTGAGCACGAGCGCGCCTGGGGCGACGACGAGCACCCCCAGGAAGCACAGCCCGTAGCCGATGCCGCCGCCGAGGACGGTCCCGGCGATGAGGTGCAGCAGCGCGAGCACGATGACCTGCTGGTCGTGCGCCGCCCCTTTGCGCGTCGCGAGCCGGATGATCTGCAGCGCGGCGGCGAACTCCACGAGCACGTCGAGCACGCTCGCGTCGGTGGCGACGATGCGGACCACCTGGACGGCGATGACGACCAGCAGGATGCCCGTGTCGAGGTGGCGGAGCGCCGGGTGCCGCTGCCACGACTCGCGCACGACGAGCGCGAGCCCGAGGCTGATGAGGATCGCCCAGCTCACGTAGCGGTTGAACTGCCCGCTCGCGACGAGGGCGATGACGCCGAGCGCCGCGAGCGCGTCGGTCATCACCCGGTGCACCATCCCGAACCTCACGACGCGCTCCTCGGCGCGCCGGCGCGGCGCTCACCGCTGCTCGGGCTCGGGCTCGATCCCTGGCGCAGCGGCGCGCGGGCGCCGCGCTCGGGCGCCCGGACGTCGTCGACCGCATCGAGCAGCGCCAGGAAGCGGAGGATCGCGTCGGATCCGATGTTGCGATCGCCGCGCACCCGCTCGCCCAGCGTCGTCGCGACGACCACGGCGTCGCCGCGCTTGATGTGGGCGACGGCGCGCGACGCCGCCTCGCGGATCCTGCGCTCGAAGGTCGGCGCGAACGCGTCGCCCTCCCCGGCGGGGCGCACCGTGTCGACGACGATCTGCACGTCCGGCCGCGTCTCGCGGGTGCGCTCGCGCAGCACCAGCTGATCGCGCATCGTGCTCTTCTTCCAGTAGATGTCGCGCGGATCGTCCCCGTCGCGCATCGGCCGGAGGCCGAAGGTCTCGTCGCCGCCCCCGCGCCCGCTGAGGCTCGCGCCGCCCTCGCGCCGGCCCGCGTCCTCGACGGGGAGCCGGACCGGATCGACCGCGGGGTAGATGATGAGGTCGCCCTCGGCCTCGACCTCCCTCGATTTCTCGAACAGCCCGAAGGGAAAGCGGGTCGCGATGCGGAACCCGGTGTGCCGGTCGCGGCCGCGCCTCGCCGGCGTCCGCCGGTACGCGGCCACCTGCGCGCTGGAGGGGCTGATCTTCAGGAAGAAGCAGCGCTTGTCGGCCGGCTGGCCGGCGCGCAGATCCTCGACCTCGATCGCGTACGACGGCACGCGCTTCTTGTGGTTGTAGACCTCGATCTCGACGAGGTGAGCCCGCCCCACCTGGGCGCGGGCCGGGAGCCGCCGGGTCACCGTGAGGTGCTGCAGCGACAGGTCGCTCATCACGCCGGAGACGACGATCAGCGACAGCAGCATCCCGAGCAGCAGGTAGAGGAGGTTGTTGCCCGTGTTGATCGCCGCGAAGCCGACGCCCAGCGTGATCCCGAGGTAGTACTTTCCTTCCCGGGTGAACTTGAGCTTCCGGGGCGGCCTCAGGAAGAGCAGGACCCTCGTCCAGAACGACGCCTTGTCCCCGCGCGGGGGCAGCAGCGGGCGCTGCTCGACCAGCGGCCTTTCGCGCCTCGGCTTGCTCGGCCGGACGGCGCTCCGCGCCGCTGCGCCGGCGCGCTCTGCGCCGCGGGAGCTGCCGCTGAGAGATCCCCGCTCCCTGTCCTCTGCGCCCATCGCCCACCCCTCAGAGGGGCACCGGCACCCGCGCCACGAGGTCGCGCACCGCCGCCTCGCACTCGTCGCGGGTCGGCATGTAGCCCTCCGCGTGGGCCGAGAGCCGGACCCGGTGCGCCAGCACGGCCACCGCAAGGTTGTGGATGTCGTCCGCGATACAGTACGAGCGTCCGTAGAGGACCGCGCGCCCCCGGGCCGCGCGCGCCAGGTTCATGCCGGCGCGCGGCGATGCGCCCAGCGAGAGGGTCGGGCTCGACCGCGTGGCCGTGAGCACCGCCTGCAGGTAGGTCGCGAGCGACGAGTCGAGCTCGACGCGATCGACCTCGCGCTGCAGGGCGACGAGCTGGGCCGGATCGATGATCTGCGGCACGTTCCGCGCCCGGTCGGGCTCGCCGCCCTGGAGGAGCAGCCGCATCTCCACCTGCGGCGGCGGGTACCCGATCCGGATCCGCACCATGAACCGGTCGAGCTGCGACTCCGGCAGCGGGAACGTGCCCGCGAAATCCTGCGGGTTCTGGGTCGCGAGCACGAAGAAGGGGTACGGCAGCGGCGTCGCCGTCCCCTCGATGGACACCTGCCCCTCGTTCATCGCCTCGAGCAGCGCCGACTGCGTCCGGGGGCTCGCCCGGTTGATCTCGTCGGCGAGCAGCACGTTCGCGAAGATCGGCCCCTGCCGGAAGACGAACTGCCCGAGCCGCTGGTCGAAGACGCTGACCCCGAGCACGTCGCTCGGCAGGAGATCGCTGGTGAACTGAACGCGACGGAGCTCGCCCCCCACGGCCTTGGCCAGCGCTCGGGCCAGCGTCGTCTTGCCGACGCCGGGGACGTCCTCGATGAGGACATGACCCCGGGCGAGCAGCGCGATGAGCGCCAGCTCGACCGCCTCTGGCTTCCCTTCGAGGGCCTGCTCGACGGCAGAGCGAAGCTTCAGGAGCAGAGGCGAAGCTTCACGCGCGACCGAGAGCGCTGATGTCATCGGGGGCGATGGTAGCACGAGGTCACGGCGCGCCTGCGGGGATGCGCATTTTGCGTTCCACGAGCCGGGCTGGCGGGTGCGAACCCAGATTCGCGACCTCACCGCGAGGCCGCCGGCCCGGGTGCGCTGCGCCACGTTCTTCCCGGTTCGTGGCCTGGAGGGGCTTCGGCGCTGCCGCTGGCGCTCGGTTTCGCCGGTTTCGTCGGTCTCGGGCGCCGGCGCCCCCCGTGCTTTTAACTTGCCGCGGAATGGCCGGGACCAGGGCGCCCGAGTATGCTCCGCGCGCCGTGACCGCCTCGGGGCCCCTTTTTCGCAACAGTGCCGCAGGCTTCCCTGATCAGGAGGCGCCCGGCGCCGAGGCTCGCCCCGACGCGGGCGCGCCGGACGCGCCGGCGCCTGCCGAGCAGGGCGGCTCGCCCGCTTCGGTGAGCTCCGTCCCCGCCGGCAAGCCTCCGTCGTCGCCGCCGCGGAGCGCCGGCGTGCCGAGCTCCCGTCCGCCGGAGAGCGGGCCCCCCTCGGGCGGCTTGATAGCGCAGCCGCCCCTGTTGCCCGACTCGCCGAGGGGGACGCTGCTCTGGCGTGTGCGCGGGATGGTCCGCGCGATGCGGCCCCACCAGTGGGTGAAGAACCTCTTCGTCCTCGCCCCCGTGGTGTTCGCCAAGCACCTGACCCACCCCTCGATCATCACGAGCGCGATCGGGGCCTTCGCGATCTTCTGCCTGCTCGCCGGCGCCGTCTACATCCTGAACGACATCGTCGACGTCGAGGCCGATCGGGTCCACCCGGTCAAGCGCTTCCGGCCGATCGCCTCGGGCCGCGTGCCGATCCCGGTCGCCAAGGCGATGGCGGTCGGCCTCGCGGTCATCGCGCTCGGCGCGAGCCTGCTCGGCCCGCCGCTCTTCGCGGTCGTCGCCGCCAGCTACTACGTCCTCAACGTCGCCTATTCGTTCCGGCTCAAGAAGATCGCCTACCTCGACGTCGGCTGCATCGCGATCTTCTTCGTGCTGCGCGTGCTCGCGGGCGGCTTCGCGACGAGGACGCCGCTCTCCGGCTTCATGATCGCCTGCACGGCGCTGCTCGCGCTCTTCCTCGGCTTCGGCAAGCGCCGCCACGAGCTCGCCTCGGTCAACGCCTCGAAGCAGCGCGCGGCGCTCGACGGCTACTCGCCTTCCGCCCTGACGGCGGCGCTCGCCGTGACGGGCCTCGCCACCTTCGCCACCTACCTGGCGTACACGCTCGATCACGACACGCAGCGGTTCTTCCAGAACCCGTACCTCTGGCTCACGGCGATCCACCCGCTCTTCGGCGGGATCCGGTTCCTCCAGCTCGTGGCCGGCAGCGCGAGGTCGGAGAGCCCCACCCAGGAGATCCTCCGGGACACGCCCTTCGTGCTGAACGTCGTCCTGTGGTCGGCCGAGGTGCTGGTGATCGTGTACCGCCTGAGGCCGTCCTGATGCTCGGCGCCGGACCGGAGCTCGCCCGGCCGGGGGCGGCCCCTGCCGGCGACAAGCCCACCGCGAAGAGCGACGCGCTGACCGATCTCGCGCTGACGATGCCGATCTTCGTCCTCTATCACCTCGGCGTCGCCTTCCTCCCCATCCGCAACGCGGCGGATCCGGTCACCGCCGAGCTCCGCGCGCTGGCCAAGCACAGCCTCCCGCTCTACGCGGGCCTCACCGTCGCCGTCGGGGCCGCGTTCGTCCTCGTCCTTTCCATCCTCGGCCGCGGCCACGCCCTCCAGACGAAGCGCTTCGCGCTGCTCGCCGTCGAGGGCGCGCTCTACGCCATCCTGATGCGCTTCGCCGGCGCCTACGTGGTCGGCTCCCTCCGGCTCGGCCCGCCCGCCGCGTCGAACGACATCTTCACCGGGGTCGTGATGTCGCTCGGCGCGGGCTTCTACGAGGAGATCGCCTTCCGCGTCGGCCTCTACGGGCTGGGCGCGCTCGGGATCAAGTTCTTCTTCGGCAGGGGGGTCCAGGGGGTGGTCCTGATGGTCGGCTGGGCGGTCGTGGCCGCCGCCGTCTTCTCCGGCTGGCACTATGTCGGGTCGCTGGGCGATCCCTGGAACCTCCCCTCCTTCGTTTTCCGCATGGTGTGCGGGCTCGTCCTCACGGCGATCTACGTCTTCCGCGGCTTCGCGCCGGCCGTCTGGACCCACGCGCTCTACGACGTCTGGGTCCTCGTGCTCCGCTGAGCCCGAGGCCGCCCCGGGCGCGGGGGGCGAGCGCGGGGACGAGGCGCATCGCGATCGGCGGCCGTTTGGCGCTATGCTTTGCGCCTCGACGCATGCGGCTACCTCCCTTCCCGAAGCTCGCTCTCAAGCTGGTCCGGACGATCCCCTCGCTGGACGGCCCTGGTTTCCTCAACCTGCGACGCCAGGTGTTCCGCGTCGAATTCCCGGACGGCTCGCTGAGCGACCCGTTCACCTACGACAGCGTCGATCGCGCGCGCCTCGACGCGGTGGTGATCGCCCCGCACTACCGCGGCGCGGACGGGCGCCGTCGCGTCTTCCTCCGCTCGGCGTTCCGGCCTCCGGCCGCGACCCGCCCGCCCGAGGCGTGGCCCATCCCGGAGGCGCCGACGCTCGGCGCGATCTGGGAGCTGCCCGCCGGGCTCGTCGAGCTCGACGAGCGGAGCCCGGAGGGCCTGCAGCGCTCCGCCGCGCGCGAGCTGCTTGAGGAGGTCGGCTTCGACGTGCCGCCGTCGGACCTCCACCCGCTCGGCCCGTCGACGTTCCCGGCGCCGGGCATGGTGGGCGAGCGGCACTTCTTCTTTCATGTCGAGGTCGACCCGGCTCGCCAGGGGACGCCGCTCGAGGACGGCTCTCCCCTCGAGCGGTTCGCGGCCATCGCGGCGGTCCCGCTCGACGAGGCGATCGAGCTCACCCGGCGCGGCGTGATCGAGGACGCGAAGACGGAGGTGGCGCTCCGGCGCCTCGCGGAGCTCTGATGGCGGAACGATCCCCCGCGCCCGCGCCGCGGCGTCCACCCCGCGTCGCGCTCGTCGTGAAGCGCTCCGCCTGGAAGATTTACCGCGAGGAGCGGAAGGATCCGCGCATCACGCGGCTCATCGAGGCCGGCGACTCCGCGGTCGCGCGCCTCAAGGCGTCGCACGAGGCGCACGAGCAGACCGTGCGCGAGGTCAAGGCGGCGCTCGACGACCTCGGGGTCCAGATCGATGTCGTCGCCAGCGCGGCGCAGTCCTTCGACGCGGGCGAGCTCGACCTCGTGATCACGGTCGGCGGCGACGGGACGCTCCTCAGCGCGTCCCACAACGTCGGCGACGTGCCGATCCTCGGCATCAACAGCGCGCCGGGCCACTCCGTCGGCTTCTTCTGCGGCGCGACGAGCCGCGACGCGGCCGACGCCATCGCGGGGGCGCTGAGCGGCTCGCTCCGCAGCACCGTGCTCACCCGCATGCAGGTCACGGTGAACGACAAGCTCGCCACGGGGCGCGTCCTGAACGACGCGCTCTTCTGCCACGTCTCCCCCGCGGCCACGTCGCGTTACGTGCTCCGGCTCGGCCGGGCCGAGGAGGAGCAGAAGTCGAGCGGCTTCTGGATCGGCCCTGCGGCCGGGTCCACGGCCGCGCAGCGCTCGGCGGGCGGGCGCGTCCTGCCGCTCACGTCGAAGCGGCTCCAGCTCGTCGTCCGCGAGCCCTACACCCCCCACGGCGAGGAGTACCGCCTCCGCCACGCCCTGATCCAGCCGGGCGCCTCGCTCGTCGTGCGCAGCAAGACGCACGACGCGAAGCTCTTCTTCGACGGGCCGATCCACTCGGTCAGCGTCGGCTTCGGCGACGTCATCGAGTTCACGCAGGCGCCCCAGTCGCTGACGATCCTGGGCCTCTCCGCCAAGAGGAAGTGGGGCGCGGGCTCGGCGGCGAGCCGCCGCTAGGGCCGCCCGGGCGACCAGGATCGCCTTCAACGGAAGGGATTCGGGTGATCTCCTACGTCGAGCGCCCGGCGTGCGACCTCCCTCGCGGCGGGCGCGTGAGGCCTGAAGAAGGGGCGATTGGGGCTGTTTTCCCGCGGATTTGACGGCCCGCGCCAGGGCCCCCCGGCCCTCCTCCCGGCGGAGCGGCGCGCCCCCCGGGGCATGAAACCCCTTCTTTTGTAGCTCCGATCGACGATTCGACACTGGATCTGCGGCGGCCGTTGTGGTTCCTTTGGCCCGCAAGAGGGCACAAACCTCAGGAGGAATGAACATGGCGGCCAAGAAGGCGGATGGGAAGAAGAGCACGTCGCTCAGCAAGAGCGCGCTGATCAACGCGGTGGTCGAGGCCAACGAGAACGAGATCTCGCGCAAGCAGGTCAAGGCGATCCTCGAGTCGCTGACCGACATCGCGTACAAGGAGCTCAAGAAGAACGGCATCTTCACGATGCCCGGCTTCGCGAAGTTCCGCGTCGTCAAGAAGCCCGCGACGAAGGCGCGCGAGGGGATCAACCCCTTCACGAAGCAGCCGATGACGTTCGCGGCCAAGCCGGCCAGCAAGTCCGTCCGCGCCCGCCCCATCAAGGCGATCAAGGACTCGCTCTCCTGAGCCTGCCCGGCTCGCCGGAGGGCTCCGCTGCGCGGCGGAGGTCCGCGGCGGCCCCCTCGCCGGGATTCACCCATCGCTGAAGGGCGAGGGCGAGGGCGAGCGCCGCTGGCCCCGCGCGGCCCCTGCGGTAGCATGGTGCGGCTGCTTTGCCGCACATGACGCTCGCCGTCCGACTCTTCCGCGCGCTGCTCGCGTTCTCGGTCATCCTGACGAGCTACCTCATCCAGCTGGGGCTCGTGCGGGTGTTCGTGAGGCGCCTCGGGCGCGGCTCGCCCGCGGGTGAGCCGCCTCGCTGGCTCGTCGCGCGCCGCGCCCGCGTCGATCAGAACAACGCCCGGCGCCTGCTGCGCGTCATGCTCCAGCTGCGGGGCGTCTTCATCAAGCTCGGCCAGGTGCTGTCCATCATGGGCGGCTTCTTGCCTCGCGCTTACGGCAAGGAGCTCGAGCAGCTCCAGGACCAGGTGCCGCCGCACCCGTTCAGCGATCTCGAGGCCGCGCTGCGCGCGAGCTTCGGCCGCTCCGCGGGCGAGCTGTTCGCGTCGATCGAGCGCGCGCCGCTCGCGGCCGCGTCGCTGGGGCAGGTCCACGTCGCGCGCCTCCGCGACGGCCGCAAGGTCGCGGTCAAGTTCCTCTACCCCGGCATCCGCGGGATCATCGCCGTCGACCTGCGCGTCCTGCGCCTCGCGATCCTCGTCTACAAGCGGTTCGTCCCGGTGGGGCACATCGAGCGCGTGCACGAGTCGCTGGTCGACCTGCTCCGCCGGGAGACCGACTACCTGCACGAGGCCGCTTGCATGGAGCGGATGGCGCAGAACTTCGAGGGGGACGCGGGCATCGCGTTCCCGGAGGTCGTCCACGAGCTCACGACGCGCGACGTGCTCACGATGACCTTCATGGAAGGCATCAAGATCACCCGCCTCGACGCGCTCCGGAGCGCGGGCGTCGAGCCCTCGGACGTCGCGCTCAGGCTCGTGCAGGCCTTCTACAAGATGCTCTTCGCGGATCGCTTCTTCCACGCCGATCCGCACCCGGGGAACTTCCTCGTCGCCGCGCGGAGCGCGGAGGAGGGCGGCGGCTTTCGCCTCGTCGTCCTCGACTTCGGCGCGAGCTGCGAGGCCCGGGACGAGCTCATCGACGGGCTGCTCGACATCCTGAAGGGCATCTTCGCGCAGGACGACGCGGCGGTCGTGCGCGGCTTCCGGAGGATGGGCTTCGTCGCGCCCGGGGGCAACGACGCGCTCCTCGAGAGGACCGTGAAGACCTACTTCGCGAAGCTGCTCAAGATCCGGGATCGCACGCCGGCGGCGCTGATGCGCGCCCGCCCCGAGCAGCTGGAGCGGCTCGCGGACCCCGAGCTGGAGCGCGGTGAGCTCCAGGAGCTGATGCGGTCGTTCGAGTACCCGGAGGACTGGTTCTATGTCGAGCGCGCTTGCGTGCTCCTCTTCTGGCTGGCCGCCCAGATCGATCCCCACCTCGATACGATGGCCGCGGGCTTCCCGTACCTGATGCCCCTGATGGCGCAGCGCGAGGCCAAGACCGGGGCCGGCTCCGACGGGTCGGACCCGGCGCCGCGACGCTCGCCTGCGGAGTGAGCCGAGGGCCATCACCACGCTCAACACGCGTTTCGCGCGCGTTTCGCGGGTGTTTCATTTGCGCTCTTCGCCCGTTCGCTACCGTGTTGGGAGCGGGCTGAAGCGCGGGCCGGGGCGGGTGAGCCCGAGCTGCGCGAAGAAGGGCGCATAACTCGAGTCCCGATCAGCCATGATCTCCGCGAGCCTCATCTTGACTGCGGCGATCCCTGCCCCTTCAAGGCGTCGGTAATTGTCCTCGGCGGGGTCGACCGCGGGCTCGACGCCTGCCCCCGCGAGGACGGTCCCAGTATGGTTCAGCCCCTCTGGAATCGTTTGTACAAACGGATCTGGCGCGTGTCGGAGGAGACCGACGAGCCTGTGCGAGTTCGTCTCGTCCCCCGCCATCTCGGGGTGGAACGCGGCCAGCACCGGCGCGGGGCTGAAGCGCCGCCGCAGCTGTTCACCCAGGCGCGACGCGAAGCGCTCGAACTGGGGCGACGGAGCATGGATGCACGGGAAAACCAGGTGCACCACCGCGGAGTCGGCCTCCTCCATGACCGCCAGCGCCGTCTCCAGGACCGGCTCGCGATCGAGCAGGACGTAAAAGCGTCCGAATCCGGTTGCGGCGTCGCGCATGAACGGGCAGAGCCGGTAGCGAGCGACAACCTCGTCGGCGTAACGCCCGTGGACTCGCCGCACCTCGGCCGCAAACCGAGGCGCCTCCGGGTGGTGGGCCAGCTCCCCCCGCACGACCGGCTCGCTCAAATGCATCACCTCATTTTCTCGGGGAAGCATTCTTCCCTCGGCCCGTGATAGCTTACGCCGCGCTGCGGCGGAAGGAGGAGGCGTGCAGGAGACCGCGAAGTTAACGCTGAAGAAGAACGGTGGGGAGCAGACGATCGAGTTGCCTGTGATCACGGGCACCGAGGGGGAGAAGGCGATCGACGTCGCGTCCCTTCGTTCGAAGACCGGGTACGTTTGCATCGACCCGGCCTTCGTCAACACGGCCTCGACAACGAGCTCCATCACGTTCCTCGATGGGGAGAAGGGCATCCTCCGCTACCGCGGCATCCCGATCGAGCAGCTCGGCGAGAAGTCGACCTTCGTGGAGACCTCGTACCTCCTGATCTACGGCAAGCTGCCGAGCAAGAGCGAGCTGTCCCGGTTCTCCACGCTGCTCACCCGGCACTCGCTGATCCACGAGGACATGAAGCGCTTCTTCGACGGCTACCCGTCGACGGCGCACCCCATGGCGATCCTGTCCGCGATGGTGCTCTCCCTGTCGAGCTACTACCCGGAAGCGATCGACGTGAAGAACACCGAGCACCTCGACATCACCATCGCGAGGCTGCTCTCCAAGGTGCGCACGATCGCGGCGTTCTCGTACAAGAAGTCGATCGGCCAGCCGTTCGTCTACCCGCACAACTCGCTCTCGTACTGTGCGAACTTCCTGAACATGATGTTCTCGGTCCCGGCGGAGCCGTACGAGATCGACGAGGACATCGTGAAGGTGCTGAACCTGCTCCTGATCCTGCACGCCGATCACGAGCAGAACTGCTCGACGTCGACGGTGCGCCTCGTCGGGAGCTCGAAGGCGAACCTCTTCGCCTCGGTCGCCGCCGGCATCTGCGCGCTCTGGGGCCCGCTCCACGGCGGCGCGAACCAGGAGGTCGTGACGATGCTCGAGGCGATCCGCTCGGACGGCGGCGACGTCTCGAAGTTCGTGAAGCTCGCGAAGGACAAGACCTCGAACTTCCGCCTGATGGGCTTCGGCCACCGCGTGTACAAGAACTACGATCCGCGCGCCGTCCTCATCAAGGCGGCCGCCGACAAGATCCTGGCGAAGCTCGGCATCAAGGATCCGCTGCTCGACATCGCGCAGCGCCTCGAGGAGACCGCGCTGAAGGATCCGTACTTCGTCGAGCGGAAGCTCTACCCGAACGTCGACTTCTACAGCGGCATCATCTACCGCGCGCTCGGCTTCCCCACGAACATGTTCACCGTCATGTTCGCGCTCGGGCGCCTCCCCGGCTGGATCGCCCACTGGAAGGAGATGAACGACGACCCGACCGGCAAGATCGGCCGTCCGCGGCAGATCTACACCGGCGAGAACGCCGTCGACTACACGCCGCTCGACGAGCGCGAGTGACCGCGGCGGGGCGCAGCGGCCCCGCCGGCGCCTTCCACCGACGATCCCCTCACACACCTGACGAGCGCGCCCCTGGCGGCGCGCTCGCGGCCCCTCAGCGGCTGAACACCAGCAGGACGACGATCACCGCCACGATGACGCCCGTGATGAGCGAGGCGCCGCCGACGAGCAGGAGCAGCTTGCCCGTCGACAGCTGCGAGAGCGACGCGCCGGCGCGGGAGGGCGCTGGCGGGTTGTCGTCGAGCGTCCGCTCCGGCCGGCTCATCGAGTGCGAATGGCGAGGGGCCGCGGCCGGCTCCACCACGGTCGGCTGCGGGCGCGCGCTCGGCGAGCCGCCGGCATGCAGCGGAGGCGCCGGCTGAGAGATCGGCTGGCCGGCGCGGATCCGGCCCTCGATGACGGCCTGCGCATAGGGAGGCAGCGCGCCTGCGCGTACAGCGCGGACGTCCGCGCGCATGGTCTCGGCGTTCGGGTAGCGATGGAACTTGATGAACGCCAGCGAGCGATCGACCACGGCCGCGACGGCGGGCGAGATCCCGGGCGCGACCGAGGCGAGCGGCGGCGCGGCCTCGGTCGCGGCGGCGATGACCTCCATGGCCTCCGTCACCTCGCCGTGCACCTGTCGGCCCGAGAGCAGCCGGAACATCGTCGCCCCGAGCCCGAAGAGATCGGTGCGCCCGTCGATGTCGTGGATGAGCCCCGTCGCTTGCTCCGGCGCCATGTACGTCGCCGTGCCCATGATCATGCCCGTCTTTGTCGCGGTCTTCTCGGGCAGGCCGGTGAGCCCGTCGACGACGCGCGCGATGCCGAAGTCGAGCATGCGCACGCGCCCGTCGTTGCCGAGGTGGATGTTCTCGGGCTTGAGATCGCGGTGCACGACGCCGCGCGCGTGCGCGATCGCCAGCGTCTCGAGCACCTGGTCCGCGAGCGCGAGCACCTCGCCGGCCGGCATCGTCCCGGTGCGCGCCATCCGATCGAAGAGCGTCTCGCCCTGGAGCACCTCCATCGTCAGGTAGGCGAGGCCCTCCTGCGTCTCGCCGGAGCCGAGCACGCGCACCACGCCGGGCACCGCGTCCGCCCCGCCGAGCGAGTTGCCGATGAACCCCTCGCGCAGGAAGCGCTTCCGCACCTCGGCGATCGCGTTGAGCTCCGGGTGCAGCACCTTGAGCGCGACCTGAGAGCCGTCCGCAGCGCGCCCGAGCAGCACGCTCCCCATGCCGCCGGTGCCGAGCACGCGCTCGATCCACCACGTCCCGGCGAACGTCTTGCCGACCCAGTGCTCCGCGTCGTCGTCGTACACGAGAGGCGCCCTCTTTCGACCAGCGGCCATCCGAGGAGAGAGATCTCAGCGGCGAAGCCACTGGTAGGCCGCTCCGCTGCGGGCGCGCAAGCTAATTGATGGAGGTCGTGCCGAAACGGGGGTCGTCGTCAAGCCGCTCGGCCGCTGCCTTGAGCCCGGAGGCGATGCCCCGGAACGCGTCCGCTGGCATGCGAAACGTCACACCAGGGCCGATGAGTGTCACGTGCACGGTGCCACACCCGCACCGGGTGATGCGTGTCGCCTCGTTCGAGGCGAGCTCGGTGTGTGGACCGCAATTCTTGGGCGCCGCCATGGTTTGAACCTCTCCCACATCCTAGCAGCACCGGCCAGCGCTCGGCCACGACGCCCCGGAGCCCGACGGAACCCTGCCCGCCGCGTGACACGAACGCCCTGGAATCGTGCAGCCGTGTATATCTCTTCTCCTCATCGCTACGCGATTGCCTGGAGGGACTCATGGCGGTTCGATGCCTGACGCTTGGTTTGCTTCCCGTCGTGCTGGGGATCGTGGCCTGCGTTGACGGGGGCGGGGGCGGGGGCGGGACGCCCGCGCCGGTCGACGAGTCGCTGCTCGATGTGCCGCCGGTCGGCCAGGGCTTCCAGATGCAGACCGAGGAGACCGAGGTGCCGGCGGGGGTCGAGCAGCAGGACTGCTATTTCTTCAAGGTCAGCGAGCTCGCCGCGTCGAACGGGCTGGACCCGACCGCGCCCGTGAACCTCCATCGCGTGCAGATCGCGCAGCGCGACGGCTCGCACCACATGAACATCTTCCGCGTGAAGACCGTGAAGGGGCTGGGGCCGGAGGGCGGGCTCATCCAGAAGAACCAGAACGGGGTCGGGGAGTGCTTCAAGAGCCCCAACTGGGCCGACTGGCCGCTCATCGCGAACTCGCAGCAGAACGGCCAGGTCGACTGGGAGTTCCCCGAGGGCGTCGCGAACGTCCTCGCGCCCGACGAGTGGCTGATGCTGCAGACGCATTACGTGAATGCGACGTCGCAGAAGACCCCCGAGGCGGTCGGCCGCGTCCGGGTGAACTTCTGGGCGCTGCCCGCCGCCGAGGTCAAGGCCGAGATGGGCACCGTCTTCGCGACCAAGCAGTCGATCCGTGTCTGTCAGTCGAACCCGACACCCACGTTCGAGGGCTCGTGCCAGATCAACAGCCCCTCTCCCGTGAGGATCATCGGCGCCAACGGCCATTTCCACAGCCGAGGCACGCGGTTCGATATGTATACATGGGACGGCAAGACCATCGGCACGCCTCCGGCCTCGGATCGCTTCTACACATCGAACGCGTGGGACGACCCGCCGATGCTCATCTCGCCGGAGCTCGACAGGGAGCTCCCGACGAACGGCGGCGTCTGGTACGGATGCACCTACGAGTGGCAGCAGCCGGACCCGTCCGTGGGGTGCAAGGGCCTCGACGAGTACGACGTGTCCAAGAACGGGACCGCCGAAGAGTCGCTCGATTGCTGCTACACGTTCGGGCCGATCGTCGAGAAGAACGAGCACTGCAACATCTTCGTCTATTACTATCCGAAGCAGACCGACGTGTTCTGCAACTGAGCCCTCCATGGCGGCGCGCCGGCAGGACCTCTCCAGTCGGGTCTCCACTCCCATGCGCACCTGCTTTCACTCCATGGCCCTGGCGGCGCTCGGCGCGGTCGCCCTCGCCGGCTGCCCCGGCGATCCTGCGAGGCCGCCCGAGCAGGGGCCGCCGGCGTGGCGCGTGCTGCTCGACGAGGGCGATCTCGACCGCGCGGTCCTCTCGATCTGGGGGACGGCGCCCGACGACGTGTTCGCCGTCGGGGGGCCGCTCGGCAACACGGGCCTCCAGGCGCTCGCGCTGCACTACGACGGGGCGCGGTGGCGCGAGCTCCCGGCGGGCGGAGAGACGACCTTCTGGTGGGTGGCCGGCTCCGGTCCGCGGGACGTCTGGATGGTCGGCGAGCGCGGCCGCGCCGCGCGGTGGGACGGCGCGACGTTCACCGAGCACGCGACGGGGACGGAGGCGACGCTGTGGGGCGTGATCGCGTTTTCACCCGACGACGCCTGGGCGGTCGGCGGCATGCCCGGCAGCGGCGCGGACGCGGAGAAGGACATCGTCCTCCGCTGGGACGGCAGCGCATGGTCGCGAGAGCCGCTGCCGGCGGCGACCGGCCGGGCGCTCTACAAGGTGTGGGGCGAATCGTCCGAGGATCTCTACGCCGTCGGCGAGTTCGGCGTGATCTGGCACCGCTCGGGCTCGACCTGGGAAGTGCAATCCGATCCGCCGATCGCGCAGGGCACCCTGTTCACCGCCGCCGGCTGCAGCCGTGAAGAGGTGTACGCGGTCGGCGGGAGAGACGTGCTCCGCTCGGACGGCGCGTCGTGGCGCAGGCTCGAGATAGAGCTCACGAACGACGTGAACGGCGTCGCCTGCGGCCGCCCGGGGGAGGTCGCGATCGTCGGTTATGGAGGGCTCAAGCAGCGCCTCGTGGACGGGGCCTGGATCGATGAGTTCACCGACGAGCCCTACGCCGACCTCCACGCCGTCTGGGCCGACGCGGAAGGGGCCTTCTGGGCGGTCGGCGGGGACTTCCTTAGCCAGCCGACACCCGGCAGAGCCCGCAAGGGCGTGGTGGCGCGCTACGGAACAGGGCAAATCGCCGACACTGTGAGCCGCTGATCACCACGTCGCAGGTATCCTCACCTGCTCGGACATGCCCTTGGTGTGGCATGGCGCATCATGGGACCGTGAACTCGGAGATACGCTGTGGCCGAGCGGTCACGACCAGCGAGACTTTTTTCTTGGGAAATGCTTCAAAGGGGGGCGCTGGTCGTCCGATTGCAACACCTGCGGAGACCACACGCGGATCCCGCGCTCTGAACCCAGGAGAATTGGCATGCGACGGACCATTGCTCAGCTTTTTGTGAGTGCGTTTACTTTTGCGGTTCCTGTGCTGATCGCTTCCTCCGCATCAGCCCAGCCCAATCCATGTGGAAACCTCCAGCTCGCGGCGGCCGGCGAGTGTGAGATTCGAACGGAGGGCGGCTGTGAAGGCTATTGCGAGCCCGTCCGTTTCGAGGCGGAGTGCTCCGGACGGTGCACTGGCGGCGTGCAGGCGTCGTGTACGGGCCAGTGCCAGGCGGCATGCGAAGGGGAGTGCACCGCCGACCCGGGGAGCCTGGACTGCAAGGGGAGCTGCAAGGCGAGCTGCACGGGGAATTGCGAGGCGAGGTGCGAGGCGAAAGCGGGTAGCGACGCCGGCGCGCGGGCGGACTGCGAGGCGTCGTGCTCGTCGAGCTGCGAGGGCGAGTGCAGCGTGAGCTGCGAGGCGACGCCGCCGAGCGCCTCGTGCGAGGCGAAGTGCGAGGCGAGCTGCGAGGGGGAGTGCAAGGTCGACGCGAACTTCGACTGCAACTTCAACTGCACGTCCGAGCTCCGGGGCGGGTGTGAGGTGCAGTGCACCACGCCGGATGGCGCGCTGTTCTGCAACGGGCAGTACGTCGATATCGCCGGCAGCATGGAGGAGTGTAAGAACTGGCTGCTCTCGCAGGGCGTCGAGGTCGAATTCCACGCCGAGGCGGAGGCCGAGGCCAGCGTCTCCTGCGCCGCCGCGCCGGGGTCCTCCTCCGCGCCGTTCGCGGGCACGGGGCTCGCGGCGCTCGTCGCCGGCGTGGGCGTGGCCGCCGCGCGCCGCCGCAAGCGGTCCTGAGCGGGGCCCGGCGTTCCTGACGGCGCGCGCAGGAGGCGGCTCCGGCGCGCGCCGCAGCGCGTTCTCGCGTCCTGAACCGAATCCCCCAGGCCGGGTCGCCCCGCGCGGCCCGGCCCGGCTCTCTCCGGCACCGTAGTAGATTCGCGCCCACCTTGATGACCCTGCTCCGTCGTTCGAAGCCGCGCTGGGCGCTCGCCCTGGCGCTGCTCGCAGGCTGCGAGGCCCGCACGCCGCCCGCGCCGCACCCGGCGGCGCCCGCGGCGCTCGCGGCCGACACCGCGCCGGCCGTCGCCAGCGCGAGCGCCGCGCCGCGGGCCGCGAGCGCCGCGGCGGCGCCTACGGCCGACGCCGCGGCGCCGGAGCCGGCGCCGCCGGTGCCGCCGATCGCGCTCGCCTCGGGCGGCCCGCGGGCGGTGCGCGGCGACGCCGGGCTCGTGACCTCGGTCGAGGAGCACGCGACGCGCGCGGGCGCGGACGTGCTGCGGCGCGGCGGCAACGCGGTCGACGCCGCGGTCGCCGTGGCGTTCGCGCTGGCGGTGACCCACCCGAGCGCGGGCAACATCGGCGGCGGCGGCTTCATGCTGGTCCGCCTCGCGAACGGCGAGACGCAGGCGATCGACTTCCGCGAGGCCGCGCCCGCGTCGGTGACCACCGAGTCGAACATGGCGATGGTGCGCGCCGGCGGACACGGCTATGCGTCCGCCGGCGTGCCGGGCTCGGTCGCCGGCCTCGCCCTGGCCCACGAGCGGTTCGGCACCCGCCCGTTCGCCGAGCTGCTGGCCCCGGCGATCTCCCTCGCGCGCAAGGGGCACCGCCTCGGCGCGCGGCAGGCGCTGACGCTGCGCTGGGCGTGGCCGCGGCTGAGGGCCGATCGGGCCGCGAGCGCCATCTGGGGGCGGGGCAAGGCGCCGGTCGCCCAGGGCGAGCTGGTGCGGCAGCTCGATCTCGCCCGCACCCTCGAGACGCTCGCCGCGGAGGGGCCGCGCGCGTTCTACGAGGGCGCCATCGCCCGGCAGATCGCCGGCGCGATGCGCGAGCGCGGCGGCCACATCAGCGAGAGCGACCTGCGCGCCTACCAGGCGAAGTGGCGCGCGCCCCTCCGGTTCTCGTACCGCGGCTTCACCGTCGACACGATGCCGCCCCCCTCGATGGGCGGCGTCGCGCTCGCGGAGATGATGCTCACGCTCGAGCGGCTCAAGGCGCACGAGGCGCCCGCCGACTCGGGGCTGTCGCTGCACCTGTTCGTCGAGGCGGCGAAGCGGGCGTACGCCGATCGGCGCAAGGTGAGCGCCGACCCCGATTTCGTGGCGCCCGAGACGGCGCAGCTGCTCGCGCAGCTCCTCGACGGGGCCTATTTGATGCGCCGCAGGCCGCCCGTCGACCCGGAGCGGGCCACGCCGGCGGGCGACATCGCGGCGCCTCTGGGCGCCGTCGCCCAGGAGTCCCCGCAGACGACGCACTTCTCGGTGATCGACGCGCAGGGCAACGCGGTCTCGTGCACGACCACCCTGTCGGCGAGCTTCGGCGCGAGGATCGTGATCCCCGGCACGGGCATCCTGCTCGCCAACGCGATGGGCGCCTTCTCCGAGACGGGGATCAACGCGGTGGCGCCGGGCAAACGCATGGCGAGCTCGATGACGCCCACGGTCGTGAGCCGCGACGGCAAGGTCGCGCTCGTCCTCGGATCTCCCGGCGGCGACACGATCCCGAACACCGTCGCGCAGGTCCTCCGCAACCTGGTCGATCACGGGATGACCATCGACGAGGCGGTCCGCCACGCGCGCATCCACCACCAGTGGATGCCGGATCGCGTGCGCGTCGAGCGGCTGACGCCTCCGCCGAAGGCCGCCCTCGACGACCTCGCGCGGCGAGGGCACGTCCTCGTGATGGACCCGATGCCGATCGGCGACGCGAACAACCTCCTCGTCGACGCGGCCGGCGTCGCGTGGGGCTACGCGGACACGCGGGAAGGGGGCAAGGCCGAGGGCGTCAGCGCGCCGGACAAGCTCGACCCGGCGCCGCAGGCCGACGCGCAGTCAACGAGCGCGCGGTAGCCCGCGCGCGGGCAACGAGCGCGCGGTAGCCCGCGTGCGGGCAACGAGCGCGCGGTAGCCCGCGCCCGAGCGACACCGAGCGCGCTGATCGAGCGGATCGAGCGGATCGAGCGCTCGGTGGTCCGCCGCGCGCCTCCGCGTCAGCGCAGCCTGGGGTCGTAGTTGGCCGCGTCGGCGTCGTCGTCCTCCTTGGGGCGCACGACGACGACCGGGCACGGCGCGTTCCGCGCGATCCGATCGGCCGTCGAGCCGCCGAAGAGCCGCTGCAGGGGCGACTGCGGGTGCGTGGCCACGACGATGAGATCGGCGCTGAGCTCTCGGGCGAGCGAGACGATGGCCCGGTCCGGTCGGCCCGTGCGGAAGTGCATCGCCATCAGCCGGGCCTGGCCGTCCGCGAACCGGTGCTGGAGCACGCGGAGCGACGGCGGCGACGACGCGCCCGGCGTCGTCACGTCGCGCACTGCAGGGGCGACCTGCCGCGGGCCGATGACCACCGCGTGGATCTCCGTCTCGCCGCGGAGCGCCGCCAGATCGAAGGCGAAGCGCCACGCCCGCCCGCCCGGCTCGGACAGGTCCATCGCGACCACCACGATGTACGGCTTCACCCGGCGCCCCCCGCGCGCGCTCGCGCGGGTCTCGCTCGCGGGCGCCGGCTCGTTCATGGCAGCCGGCGCGCTGGCAGCGGCGGCCGCGCCGCCAGCGCGCCCCGCCGGCTCGCGGCGCCCTGGCTCGGCCCGCGGGGGGAGCGGTGCCTGGCTGACGGCGCTCGCCTCGCTCGCCCCCGCGGGCAGCGTCTCTGGCGGCGCGTCGCCCGCCGCGTGGGGCGTGGGGGCGAACGACCTGCCCTGATCGGCGCGCGCAGGCGCCGGTGCTTCGGTTGGCATCGCGCCAACGTTTGCCGCGCGCCGCGCGTCCGCAAGCGCCCCACCCGACGGCGCAGGTCGCGCGCGGCGCGGCGCGGCGTGGCGCGCGCAGGCGAGCAGCGCGAGCCGGCCCCCGCGCGCCCGGACCTCCCTGGGCCACTCCATCCTTGACGCACCCTCCAGACCTTCGCAGCGTCCCGCCCATGATCCCCCGCTACACTCCCGCTGAATTCGAAGAGCTCTGGTCGCCCGCCACCCGATTCTCGACCTGGCTCGAGGTGGAGCTCGCCGCTTGCGAGGCGATGGAGGCCGAAGGGCTCGTGCCCGCCGGCATCGCGAAGGGGATCCGCGCGAAGCAGCTCTCGCTCGATCCCGCGCGGATCGAGGCGATCGAGCGCACGGTCAAGCACGACGTCATCGCCTTCCTGACGCACGTCGAGGAGCTCGCGGGCGAGGGCGCGCGGTGGCTGCACCGGGGGATGACCTCGAGCGACGTGCTCGACACGAGCCTCGCGGTGCTGCTCGTCCGCGCGACGGACCTGCTCTCGGCGCGGCTCGACAAGCTCTGCGGCGCGCTCGCGCGGCGCGCGGACGAGCACCGGCGCACCCCGATGATCGGCAGGAGCCACGGCATCGCCGCCGAGCCGATCACGTTCGGCCTGGCGCTCGCCGGTCACCTCGCGGAGATGAAGCGCGGCAGGGCGCGCCTGCTCGCGGCGCGCCAGGCGATCGCGGTCGGGAAGATCGCCGGCGCGGTCGGGACGTACGCGCACCTGTCGCCGCGCATCGAGGAGCGCGCGCTCGCCGCCCTGGGCCTGCGCCCCGAGACGGTCTCGACGCAGGTCGTCGCGCGCGACCGCCACGCCGAGCTCTTCACCGCGCTCTCGCTCATCGCGGCGGGCATCGAGCGGCTCGCGACCAACGTGCGGCACTGGCAGCGCACCGAGGTCCGCGAGGCGGAGGAGCGCTTCACCGTGGGCCAGAAGGGCTCGAGCGCGATGCCGCACAAGCGCAACCCCATCCTCAGCGAGAACCTGTGCGGCCTCGCGCGCATCGTGCGCGCGGCCGTGATCCCAGCGCTCGAGAACGTGCCGCTGTGGCACGAGCGCGACATCTCGCACTCGTCGGTCGAGCGGATGATCGCGCCCGACGCGACCTCGACGCTCGGGTTCATGCTCGACCGCGCCGCCGGGCTCGTGGAGGGGCTGGTCGTCTACCCCGAGAAGCTCCGCCAGAACCTCGACAGCACGGGCGAGCTCTTCTTCAGCGAGGCGGTGCTCCTGGCGCTCGTCCAGAAGGGCAGGCCGCGGCAGGCGGCCTACGAGCTGGTGCAGCGCTGCGCGATGCGCGCGATCGCGGGCGAGGGGCGCTTCCGCGACAACCTCGCCGCCGACGCCGACGTCGCGGCGCTGCTCGCCCCGGACGAAATCGCGCGCTGCTTCGACCTCGACCACGCGCTCTCGCACGTGGACACGATCATCGATCGCGCGCTCCGCGACTGACCTGCGGCGTTGACCTGCGCGGGCCGGTTTGACAGGCTCGGCCCGCCATGGCCGCACCCACACCTGTCCGCTCGCGCTGGCGCCGGCTCGCGGCGCTCGCGCAGCTCGCGGCGCTCGCCGCCTGCAGCGGGAGCGCCTCGGCGCCGCCTCCGTCTCTCGGCGCGGCGCCCCCGCCGGCCGCGGCGCCCCCTCAGGCTGTGGCGAGCGCCGAGCCCGCGCGGCCGGCGGAGGCGCCGCGCGAGCCGTTCACCGCGCTGCGCGATCGGATCCTGCGCGAGTGGGTCGCGGACGAGCCGGCCTTCGCGCGCTCGCGCGGGCTGCACGAGCAGGACGGCAAGGTCTCCGACTACGCCGCCGCGGCGATGGAGCGGCGGCTCGCGCGCCTCGAGCGCGACCGCGCGGCGCTCGCCGCCGTCGACGCCGCGGCGCTCTCCGCGGACGAGGCGCTCGACCGCGCGCTGCTCCTCCAGCAGATCGACCTCAAGATCTTCAGCGGGAGGGACCTCGAGGAGTGGCGCCGGCGGCCGCAGTTCTACGGCGATCTGTTCGGCGTGAACCACTACCTCGATCGCGCCTACGCGCCGCTGCCCGAGCGCGCGCGGCGCCTCCTCGAGCACGAGAAGGCAGCGCTGGCCCAGGCGCCGCGCATCCTCGAGAACCTCGTGAGCCCGATGCCGAAGCCGGTGATCGAGGTGGCCGTGAAGATCTTCCGCGGTTACGCCGAGTACCTGCGCGGCGATGTCGTCAAGCTGCTCAAGGGCGTGGGCGACCCCGCGTTCCAGGCCGATTTCGAGAAGACGAACGCCGCGCTCGCCGACGCGGCGGAGAAGCTCGCCGAGCACCTCGCGAAGGTCGAGCTGCCGAAGGGCGACGCGAGCCATGTGCTCGGGGAGGCGCGGTACCGGAAGCTCCTCCTCGCGCAGGAGGGGCTCTCGATGCCGCTGGCCGAGTTCAAGAAGATGGGCGAGGACGACCTCGCGGCGAACAAGGCGGCGTACCAGGAGCTCGCCAGGAAGGTGAAGACCTCCCGGCCGAAGGCGGAGCAGCTCCTCGCCGAGGCGACGCGGATGATGGAGTCGGCGCGCAAGTTCCTCATCGACAAGGAGATCGTGAGCCTCCCGTCCGACGAGCGGGCGATCGTGAAGGAGACGCCGCCCTACATGCGCTGGAACGCCGCCTTCCTCGACGCGCCGGGGCCGTTCGAGCGGAAGGGGCTCGAGGCGTTCTACTACATCACGAAGCCGGATCCCTCGTGGCCCCGGAAGGAGCAGGAGGAGTACGTGATGCCGCGGGGCACGCTGCTCTCGACGACCGTGCACGAGGTCTACCCGGGGCACTTCGTCCAGTTCCTGTGGGAGAGCCGGGCGCCGACCGACGCGCAGAAGATGTTCGGGAGCTACTCGTTCGTGGAGGGCTGGGCCCACTACGCCGAGCAGGTGATGATCGAGCAAGGGTTCGGCAAGGAGGACCCGCAGAGCCGCCTCGGCCAGCTCGCGGACGCGCTGCTGCGCAACTGCCGGGTGGTCGTGTCGCTCGGGGTGCACGCGGAGGGCATGAGCCTCGACGAGGCCGAGCGCCGCTTCGTCGACGACTGCTTTCAGGACCGCGCGACGGCGCGGGAGCAGGCGGTGCGCGCGACGTTCGACCCCGGCTACTTCGCCTACACGCTCGGCAAGCTCCAGATCCTGAAGCTCCGCGAGGAGGCGAAGGCGGCCCTGGGCCCGGCGTTCTCGCTGCGCCGCTTCCACGACGCGCTCCTCTCGCACGGCTCGCCGCCGCTGCCGCTCGTCCGCGAGCGCGTGCTCGCCGAGCTCAAGGCGCCGATGAGGCCCTCGACGAACTAGCGCGCCGCGGAAGCCGCCATTTTCTTCCTGTTCCAGAGGAGTCAGCGATCGCTCGGTCGGAGCGGAGCGTCGACCGGTGGCGATGCCGCGCGCCCGCGGGACCAGGCTTGCCCGAAGCGAAGGCCTGAGGCGGGTATACTTGTCGTGTACGAACGCGCTACCGATCGGAAGAGCCCGCTGGAGCACGCATGATCAACCACCTGACCGTCTCGAACTACCGGAGCCTCGGCGAGAACGTCCGGATCCATTTCGGAAAGCTCACCGTGCTGGTCGGACCGAACGGATCCGGGAAGAGCAACGTCATGGACGCTTTGCGCTTCGTCGCGGACGCGATGCACATGGGCCTCTCGGGAGCGATCACCATGCGCCATGGGATCGGGGCGGTCCGTCGCTGGAGCGGCGGGCACCCGTTCAACGTTGTCCTCCGCGTGGGCCTCACGCTGCCCTCAGGGCACGCTGAATACGGTTTTGAGCTGACCGGATCGAGCGCGGAGGAGTACGAGGTCAAGTCGGAGGATGCCGAGGTCATCCGGTGCGACGAACGCTTCCGTTTCCGGGTCAGCGGCGGCAAGTGGCAGGACGGGCCGGAGGGGCTCCGGCCGCCGCTGGACAAAAAGAATCTGGCGTTGCAGCTGATCGGAGGCGACGAGCGTTTCGAGGAGCTCGTCCACGCGCTCCAGAACATCGCCGTGTACGCCATCTTCCCCGACACGCTGCGCGCTCCGCAGAAGTACAGCCCCAGCAAGCCGATGAGCCGACACGGAGACAACTGGGTCTCCGTCCTGAAGGACCAACCCGCCGCCACGTGGAAGCCGGAGCTCATCGCAGCGCTCCACAAGCTCACGGGCGACACGCTGGACATCAAGGTGGCGCAGGCCGCGAGCTACCTCGTCGTCCAGTTCCAGCACGTCTCGCCGAACAAGAAGCCCAAGTGGTTCGACGCCACGCAGGAGTCGGACGGGACGCTGCGCGTCGCAGGCATCATCACTGCGCTCCTCCAGGAGCCGTCCGTCCCGGTGATCGGCGTCGAAGAGCCCGAACTCACCGTACATCCGGGCGCCATCCCGCTCCTCTATGACCACCTGAAGCAGGCGACGAAGCGGAGCCAGGTGATCGTTACCACGCACAGCCCGGAGCTCCTCGACCTCGTCGATCCCGAAGCTGTGCGCGTGGTGATGCGTGCCGAGGGGGAGACGGTGGTCGCGCCCATGCGCGCGAGCCAGCGGGAGGTGGTCAAGAGCGGGCTCATGACCCTCGGCGAGGTCATGCGCATGGAGGGACTGCAGCAGGAGCTGCCGTTCGCTGCCGCGGAATGAATCGATGAAGGGCTACATCCTCGTCGAGGGGGAAGGCGAGCTGGGCGCCGCGGACAATTTGATCACGCGGCTCTGGAAAGAGGCCGGTCACTGGCATCCCTGGGCGCGCGCCATCACGTGCAAGAACACGCATCAGCGCAGGGGGATCGAGAAGGGGATCGGCCTCATCCGCGCCAAGGGCGACGCTGGTGCTCTGCTCATCCTTCGAGATGAAGATGACGCCTGTCCCAGAGAACGAGGGCCGCAGCTGGCTTCATGGGCGCGCGAGCTCGATCCGCCCTTCCCCGTGGCGGTCGTGCTGATGCACCGGGAGTACGAGGTGCTCTTCTTGCCCTGCGTCGAGCTCATGGCAGGCCGCTCCCTCATTGGCCCGGACGGCCAAGAGCGACCCGGTCTCGTGCCGGGAACGCGCTGGGAGCACGGTGACAGCTGGGAGAGGACGCGCGACATCAAGGGGTGGCTCAGCGATCACTTCCCGCCCGGACGCGTCTACAAACCCACGTTCGATCAATGGCCCATGACGCGGATGATCGACGTGCCGACGCTACGGGCCGCCGGGGTGCCGTGCTTCGGAACGCTGGAGCGAGCGCTCGCCTTTCTCGCGTCCTCGTTCGGACAAGCAGGCGTTTACCCGCCGCCCGGCGGCTGACCGCACGGCGCAAGCGGCGGGCGCGGCGCGCCCCGCTCGGCTCACCGGCGGCTCACGCCCAGCGCGTCGGCCGCGTCTTGAGCGTGCGCACGTTCATTGCGTCGCACCACGCCTCGAAGCGGTCGCGCGGCACGCCGCGGAAGCGCAGGTCGTCGAGGCCCTCCGCGAGCGGCACGTCGATCCGGAGCGTCGCCAGCGTCCGGTAGAGCAGCGCGTCCTCCCGCTGCTCGACCAGCGCGCGCGCGATCCGGTCCGCGCCGCGCACCGCCACCGACCACGCGGCCGGGTCGTCCGGGATCTGCTCGATGTGCCCGAACCGCGCCGCCGCCGTCGCGAGGCGACGACGCCCACCGTCGCCTTCGCGTCCCAGCCGCCGGGCGCGCGGTGATCGGGCCGCTTGGAGTAATGGGCGCGGAAGAGCTCGTACGTGCCGTCGATCACGTGCAGCCGCACGGGGGCTCCTCCCGCGGGCGCGCTAGGCCGTCACGTCGGCCATGAAGATCGGCGGGGTGTGCAGGGCCAGGATCTCCGGCGCGGGCGGGGCCGACTGCTTCGCCATCCGCAGCGCCTCGTCCATCGTGCGCGCCGTCTCCCAGCCGAGCAGCTGCGGGATGTACTCGTTGTCGGCGCCGACCACGATCATCCGGCCGATGTGCTGCCGCCCCGCCTCGCCCCAGTACCACATGAAGAACGGGTGGGTCGGGTGGTACGCGTGCCCGAAGCGGTACATCTCGATGTACGCCGGGTTCTCGGAGAACTTCTTCTCGTACCGCTTGTGCAGCTCCATCGCGTCCCGCGTCTCCGGCAGGAGCCGGTGCACGAACTCGATGTACGGGGCGTGGTGCTCGTTGTCGAACAGGTCGGTGCAGGGGTGGAGGATGATCATCGTCCCCCCCTTCTTGAGCATCGGCGCGCCGCGGTAGAGGTTGAACAGGTAGCCGTTCGCCATCACCTGCACGAGCAGCGGGTTCAGGAACGAGTTCACGTTGTACGGGCTGATGTACGGGATGCCCGTGATCAGGATGTCCGCCTGGCCCGAGACCGGGACGAGGTACTGGTCGAAGCTGCGCTTCAGCGTGTGCTCGTGGACGGCCTCGGTCTCGCCGGCGAACACCCCGGTCACCCCGAACGGCGAGGGGACGCGCTGGAAGATCGCCTGGCGCGCGGGCTGCGGCACCTTGGAGAGCGTGAAGCGGAGGGCGCGCAGCGCGCTCTTCTCGCCCGCGCTCAGGTCGTCCTCGTTCTTCGCGAGGAACTCGAGTGGGCGATCGAACATGCGGTTGTTGATCGTCGTCTCGATCGTGAAGACGTTGAGCTTCTTGTTGGCCAGCCGGCCCATGCGCTCGACGCTCGTGTGCAGCGCGGAGCTCTTCGGATCCATGTACGAGTAGCAGTCGCGCATCACCCGCGGGTTGTGGTGCGCGCGCAGGCTCCGGTACCCGCACAGGCCGACGGCGACCGACTTGTGCCCGCCGTCCATCGGCACGAGGTTGAGGTTCACGTAGATCACGAGGTCGCTGTCGACCGCGCGCTTGTTGAGCTCGACCTCCTCGCCGACGTCGGTCGTGCCGACGTACTTCATGTTGGCGACGTTCTCGGCGTCGTGGTTGTAGAGCCGCTTCGGCCAGTAGGCGTTGAAGATCCGGTCGCCGACGATGTGGCGGACCTCCCAGTCCTTCATCCGCCGGTGGACGCTCGTCGCGATGATGATCTCGACGTCGTCGACGCCGTAGTCGGCGAGCAGGTCGAGCACGATCGTGAGCACCCGCTCGCGGATGTCGGGGCGCTTCATCTGCGGCAGCGGCAGCGAGATGTCGTCCACCGCGATCGTGACCTTCATCCCCGGGCGGAGCTTCGCGTAGAGCGGCTCCGAGTTGTACGGGTGGTTGATCGCGTAGCGGATCGCGGCGTCGACGTCCTTCAGCGGCTCGATGGGCGGCTTCGCGTAGAGCACCCGGGTGCCGGTGGGCAGGTCGACCTCGACCAGCTGGTCGCCTGAGAAGAGCACCCGGGGGGCGCTGCGGCTGTCTAGCGTGACGACGCAAGGATGGCTCATGGGACCTTCAGAGCAGGGGGTGCGACGTGTTGGGCTGGGTGGTGGCCTCCCGCCGCCGGCGGGGGGAGGCAGGGGTCATGCGGCGAGGTGGAGGATCGGCCAGTGGTACGCCTGCGCCAGCATCTTGAGCTTGCGGTCCGGGTTCACCGCCGCCGGGTAGCCGACGACCGAGAGCATCGGGACGTCCGAGTAGCTGTCCGAGTAGGCGAAGCACTCGTCGAGGTCGTGCCCGTGCGCGTGGGCGTGCTCGCGGATGAGCCGCGCCTTCTCGGGCCCGGCCACGACCGGGCGCAGGAGCTTGCCCGTCGCGAACCGATCCTTCACCTCGAGGCGGTTCGCGATGATGCCCGTCGCGCCGAGGTGATCGGCGAGCAGCTGCATCAGGAAATCCAGCGCGCCGGAGACGAGGACGACGTCGTGCCCCTTGTCGAGGCTGCACTTCACGAGGTCCCGCGCCTTGGCGTAGATCGCCGGCTTGAGCACCTTCGCGAACGCCTCCTCCGCGAGCGCCACGAGGCGATCCTCGGAGACGCCCTCGAACGAGCTGAAGAGCAGCTCGTTGAAGAGGCGCCGATCCTGCAGCTCCGCCATCGCCATCCACGGCGCCTTCACGATGGCGCGGCCGAGCTTCGCGAGGCTGTGCATCGGCGTCGGCTGGTTCAGCATGTAGAACACCGTCGGGTGCACGAGGTTGGTCGTGACCAGGGTGCCGTCTACGTCGAAGTAGCTCGCCGGCATGCGGGGCAAATCTCCCTGCATGCCGTTTGAGTCAAGATCGAGCTGCCGCGAACCGGTGTTCGCAGGCGATCGTCACGCCGCGTCGAGGTGCCACGCCGCGTCGATGGGCTCGCGCAGGTCGTCGGGCGTCACGCGGCGAACAGGCGCTCGTACCGGTCGTCGAGGTCGACGCCGCCGTCGGTGTCTCCCCGGTCCACGGGGTTGATCCCGCAGTACTCGACGCTCGCCAGGTGGCGCCAGCGCCCGGCGCGCTCGGGCTCGTCGGGCAGCACCGGCGTCGTGCAGGGGAAGCAGCCGATGGTGCGGAAGCCCATCCCGTGCAGCGGGTTCTCGAGCGCGTCCTCGTGGGCGGCGAAGTACGCGTCGAGCTCCTCGCCGGTCAGCGACGCGAAGGGGTGGACGCGGAGCGTGTTGTTCGCGGGGTCGAGGCCGAACGGCGCGACCTTGGCGCGGGCGCCGCCCTCGCCCCGCCGCAGCGCCGCGACGAGCGCGTCGTAGCGGCCCCGGATGGCGCTCAGCGGGGCCGATTTGCGGAGGTCGCAGCAGCGCTCCTGGCCCTCCTTCGAGAGGTAGAGCAGCCCTTCCTCGCGCGTCTGCTGCGCGAAGCTGCGCTCGGGCGACAGCGTGACGACGCGCAGGTTCGGGTGGGTCCGCGCGAGCTCGTCGCGCGTGGCGAGCGTCTCGGCGTGGAGCACGCCGGTGTCGACGAAGACCACGTCGAAGGAGAGCCCGGCGCGGTCGGCCATGTGGCAGAGCGCGGTCCCGGCGCGCTGCATGCTGCTCATGATGGCCGCGCGCGGGCCGAAGGACTCGCGGACGAAGCGGAGGAGCTCGACGGGGGGCGCGCCCTGGAAGCGTCGGTTCAGCGGTTCGAGGTGTCGCTCGGTGATGCGCATGAGCGATGCATAGCAGAGGCCGTTTCCTTGATCCGGGTTGCCTTCGCCTGAGCTTGCGCGTAACTCCGCTGGCGAGGAATGAGCAGCGTCTATCAAGCCTCAAACGCGGGCGGGCTCGGCCAGGACCTGCCGGAGCTCGAGCGCCGGCGCTTCCTGTTCGTGACCGGCAAGGGAGGGGTCGGGAAGACGACGATCTCCGGCGCCCTCGCCCTCGCCTTCGCCGCCCGCGGCAAGCGCGTCCTGGTCGCGATGTGCCACACGAAGGAGCGGCTCTCCGCCATCCTCGGCTCGAGGCCGATCGGCCCGGAGGTCATCCAGGTCGCCGAGCGCGTGTCGGCGGTGAACATCGCGCCGGACAGGGCCCTCCGGGAGTACGGCGAGATGGTCCTGAAGATGCGCGCCGCGGCCGATCTCGTCTTCGACAACAAGTACACGCGCACCTTCTTCCGCGCGGTGCCCGGGCTGTTCGAGTGGGCGATGCTCGGCAAGGCGTGGTTCCACACGACGGAGCTGCTCCCGGACGGCTCGAACCGCTTCGACGTGGTCCTGCTCGACGCGCCCGCGACGGGGCACGGGGTCGACATGCTGCGGGTGCCGAAGGTGATCCTCGACGTGGCGCCGCCGGGCATCCTGCGCCGGGACGCCGAGGCGGCGTGGGCGATGTTCAGGGATCCCGCGCGGAGCGGGGTCGTCGTCGTGACGCTCCCGGAGGAGATGCCGGCGACCGAGACCGTCGAGCTCGTGGCGGAGGTCCGGGGCGACCTTGGCCTGCCCGTCCACCGGGTGATCATCAACGGCGTGCTGCCGGCGCTGTTCTCGCCCGAGGAGCAGCGGGCGCTCCTGGTTGACCCGGCGCGCCTCGACATCCAGGCGCCGGCGCGCGCCGCGGACACCGTCGAGAGCGCTTTCGTGGCCGGCGCGCGGCGGGCGATGCGCGAGTCGGTGCAGCGCGAGAGCCTGGCCCGCCTGCGCCGCGATCTCGACCTGCCCACCGTGATGCTGCCGTTCCTCTTCGACGAGGCCTCGACGGTCGCCGGCACGCGGATGCTGGCCGAGCGGCTCTGAGCGGGGGCGGATGCCGGCGGCCCTGCTGCGAGCGAGCCCGCTGCTCCGCGACGGACGCGCGCTGCTCGACGCCGATCGCCTCGTCCACGCGGGGGTCGCCGACCGGCGCGCGAGCTTCGAGCTCGCCTTCACCGCGATGCCGCCCCACGCGGGTTTTCTCGTGGTCGCCGGCGTCGAGGCGGCGCTCGAGGCGCTCGCGGCCGACGGAGCGCGCTTCGACGCGGCGGCGGTCGCCGCGGCGCGCGTGGCGTGCGGCCTGAGCGACGCGCTCGAGGAGCGGCTCGCCGGCGCGACGCTTTCGGTCGACATCGACGCGATGCCCGACGGGACGCTCGCCTTCCCGGGGACGCCCGTCGCCTCGGTGGAGGGGCCGTTCGTCGAGGCGCTGCTCGTGGGCGCGCTGCTCGCTCCGGCGCTCCGCCGCGGCACGGCCGCGGCGACGCGGGCCGCGCGGCTCCACATCGCGGCGGGCGGGGGCGACGTCATCGACGGGTCGTCGGCGAGCGTGCCGTTCGCCGACGAGGCGCTCGCGCTCGCCCGCGCGGCGCACGTGGGCGGCGCCGCGGCGACGACGAGCGCGCTCGCGGCCACGGCGCTCGGCATCCCGTTCCGCGGCGAGGCGGGGATCGACCTCGGCGAGCTCGCGCCGCCGCCGTCCCCGCTCGAGGGCCGCTGGCCCTGGTACGCCGATCGGATGATCGACCTCGGGGGCGACGACGAGGAGGCGCTGCTCCTCGAAGCGAGGCGCGTGGGCGCGAGCGCGGGCGGCTGGGTCGCGTCGGGGCTCGGGGAGGCCGTCGAGGGGCTGCCGGCGGCGCGCTGCGAGCTCGTGGCGCTCGAGGAGGCGGGCGCGTGGGCGCTCCGGCAGGGCACGAGCGATCGCGGGGACGTGATCGCGGGGCGGAAGATGGTGGCGCGCTACTACGACGAGGCGGGGCGCGCGGCCTTCGACGTGATCCACCTCGCGCACGAGCGGATGCTGGCGCCGCGCGCGCTCGGGGTCGCGAGGCTCGCCCCGCTCGCGCGCGCGGCGATGCGCGGCGGGCGCGCGCTCGAGTCGCCCGAGCCGGCGAGCGCCGGGCGCGAGCGCTCCCTGGCGGGGCGCCAGCAGCTGCCGGACGCGGTGGCGCACCTGCGCGCGCCGGCGAGGTACCCGGTGCAGTTCTCGCCGGCGCTGATCGCGCTGCGGGAGCCGGATCCGCCGGGCGTGCTGCGGTAGCTTCCCGGTGAGCTCGAGGTCTCGCCGAGCCGACCGGCTCGCCGGGACGGAGCTCGTCGCCGGAGGTGTGGATTGGTGTCCCGGCCATCAACGCGCAAATCGCGGCGACGGCGCCCATCCCCATCAGGAGCTTGGCTCTGGTGCTTCACCGCCCGCTCAAGGTGAAATGCTCGTCCACGGCTCCTGCGCCAGAGGATCACGCTCTTCACCACCATCCATGTGCCACGCACCCCATCGTCGCGGCCAAGCACGTCGACATGGGCGTTCGCCGGCCTGGCTGACTACTCGGAGACCTTGATCAGCAGCTTTCCGATCTTGTTCGGCTGAAAGAGCATCCCGAGCGCGTCCGGGGCGTTCTCGAGGCCCTCCACCACGCGCTCGCGCCATTTGATCCTGCCCTCCTTGATCCAGCCGTGGATCTTCTCGAAGGCCTCGGGGAAGCGCGCTTGATGATCGGTGATGACGAAGCCTTGCACCCGGAGCCGCTGCATCAGGATGAGCGGGAAGCGCACGGGGCCCGGGCGGGGCTGCTTGTCGTTGTACGTCGAGATGAGCCCGCAGATCGTGACCCTTCCGAAGAGGTTCATCTTGTCGAGCACGGTGTCGAGGATGTCGCCGCCCGCGTTCTCGAAATCGATGTCGACACCTTGCGGACAGGCGCGGTCGAGCGCCGCCGCGACATCCTCGGTGCGGTAATTGATGCAGGCGTCGAAGCCGAGCTCCTCGGTCACATAGCGGCACCCGGCGTCGCTGCCGGCGATGCCCACCACGCGACAGCCAGCGATCTTGCCCATCTGGCCGACCAGGGAGCCCACGGAGCCGGCGGCGCCGGACACGACGATGGTCTCGCCCGGCCTCGGCTGCGCGATATCGAAGAGGCCGACGTACGCGGTGAAGCCGCCGGTCACGTGAAGCGGGCAGAGGAAGGCGCCGAGCGGGACGTCCAGCGCGGGCAAGCGCGTGAGGGCGAGGTCGCCGGGAGCCGCGACGTTGTAGTCCTGCCAGCCGAGGAGGCCGGAGACGAGGTCTCCTGCGCCATAGTCGGGGTGACGGGAGCGCTCGACGACGCCGACGCCGAGCGCGCGCATCACCTCGCCCTGGTTCACGGGCGGCATGTACTGCTTCATGTCGCTCATCCAGATCCGGTTCGTCGGATCGACGGACAGGTAGCGCGTGCGAACGAGGACTTCGCCGTCGCCAGGCTCCCGGACCGGCGCCTCGCGGAGCTCGAAATGGCTGCGGTCCGGCGGGCCCTCGGGGCGCGCCTTCAGGATGTAGTGGCGGTTGGAGAGGGACGGGGTGCTCATGATGCGAAGCTAGACGCCCGGAGGTTCCACCGGAAGATGTAACCAGACCGGCGGCGCTGATCGAGCGGTTGCGGCCCGGGGATGGCGCCCGGTGGCGAAGCATCCGCTTGCAGGCGCTCGAGGAGGCCCCGCACGCGTTTGGCACGACGTACGGCGAGGCTGCGCAGTGGAACGCCGCTCGCTGGGAGGCGCAGGTGGTCGAGTTTGCGACGTTCGTCGCAGTTCTCGATGGCCGCGATGTCGGCGTGGTTCGGGGCGCGGCCCACCGGAGCAGCGACCTGTGCGAGCTGATCAGCATGTGGGTTGCCCCAACCGCGCGACGCCAGGGAATTGGCGCAGAGCTGATCGACCGTGTCGCGGCGTGGGCCAAGGCCGTCGGCGCCACCGCGCTGGTGCTCGACGTCGTCGCGGCCAACGCACCCGCCGTCGCCCTGTACGAGCGCACCGGCTTTCTACGGTTGGACGGCGCGTCGATGGGTGAGCTCGCCCCAAACGAGAGCCGCCTTGTCCGGTCGCTGGTGACGTGGTCAGTGAGCTGAAGACGCTCGCGGCACGCTGCCAACACACCTCTGCAGGTTGCCCTGGGACATCGAGGACCTTGCGTGGTGAGTACGTGACATGTGAGCAAATGGACTGCCGCCCAACAAGGCGTTGCGGCTGTCGATCCCGTCGGTCGGCCTTCGGCCTCCCTCTGGCGCCCGCAGCTGAACGCCAGTACGTTGGGTGGGCAGGACAATGGACAGGTGCGCGTCGATGTTCCCCGCTGGTTGGTTCACGTCCGGTCCCGACGTGCTTTGGGGCATGTCTTCGACCTACGGGTTCGTCCCCTACGAGATCCTCCCAGCAGTGCCTGATGTGCCGTTCGATGGCTCGTTCAGCTGGCTCCCGCCTCTCCCCGCTCGGAGGAGTCCGCTCACCTACGAGGAAGAGCACGGCGATGGCTCACTGGCGTCCTTACCCCGATTGCGTGCCGAAGCGCGAGGTCGGGGACTCGAAATACCCGAGGTGTTCATGCGATTCGTTGCGACGCCTGCCATCTACGAGCGGGTCCCCAGCATCACTGGCTGCTTCCTCGGGTTCTCGATGAGCGTGGTAAGGGACCCTTCCTCGTCACGCGGTGGGATGCTGCGGTTCTTGAATGATTCCCAGGGTTGCGCCTTCTGGTACCTCTACATGACCCCCAGCGGCGATCATTGTATCCTTGCGTCCGACCAATGGCTCGATGGCGGCGACGACGAACAGTCGGCGCTGGATCCGCGGCAGTACTTCTGGTGTGCCCAAAGTCTTGAGCCCTTTCTCTATCGGTTCTGGCTCGAGGACGAGATCTGGACGCGCGTGAAACGCAATCAGCCATTATCCCCTGAGCAACAGCAATACCTTGCTGACGCCATCGCGGCGCGTCATCGCCTTCCAGCGCCGTCGCAGCGTATCGACGGTAGCCACCCAACAAGGTGTTGAAGCAGGCGGCCGCGCCTCGTCTTGATCTCTCACCGTCCTTCCTCTCGACCGTGGTGAAGTACCAGGCGCAACGCTCGCTGAGCGCGCGATGAGAGGCGGCCCCTGGGCATCAGGGAGCCGACGGTCCGCCGTCGCGGCTCACATGTCGAGCAAGAGCTGCGTCAGGATGTAGTTCGTGACGAGCACGGTGACGCAGCTCTCGACGACCGCGCGCGTGGTGGCGACGCCGACGCCGCGCGCGCCGCCCGAGGCGTAGAAGCCGTGGCGGCACGAGATCGACGAGACGATGAAGCCGAAGACGCACGCCTTGATGAGCCCCATGGAGATGTCCTTGGGGAGGGCGAAGTCGCGGATGCTCTGGAAGAACGCGCCCTCGTCGCCGCCGAGCCAGAGCACGGCGACGAGGTACGAGCCGCACATGCCGACGCTCGTGTACAGGATGCAGAGCAGCGGCAGCATCACCGTCGCGGCGAAGAGCCGGGGCGAGAGCAGGTACTGCACGGGGCTCACGCCCATCGTCGCGATCGCGTCGATCTGCTCGGTGACGCGCATGTTGCCGAGCTCCGCGGCCATCGCGCTGCCGGCGCGGGCGGTGACCATGATCGCGGAGAAGACCGGCGCGAGCTCGCGGGCCAGCGAGACCGCGACGAGGCCGCCGACGCGGCCCTCGGCGCTGAACGCGCGCAGCGCGTAGGACGTCTGCAGCGTGACGACCATGCCGCTGAAGACGCCGGTCAGGCCGACGATGAAGACCGACTGCGCGCCCATGAAGTCCATCGCCGCGAGGAACTGGGCGGGGCGGAACGGCGGGCGCACGAGCCAGACGATCGTCTGGAAGGTGAGCGTGACGATGTTGCCGATGTTGTCGAGGAACGCGAGGACCGGCTCCAGCGCCCTGTCGAGCAGCTCGCTGCGGCTGGTCTCAGCGCCTTCCTTCACGGTGCGCTCTTGTACCACGCAACGCCGCCGCGCACGGGGCCCGGCTCGCGACGACCCCGCGCGCCCGCTCGCCCGCGCTGCGGCGCGCGCTTCGCGCCGGCGTACGGCCGGGGAAGGCCGCCCGGCGAGCGGACGCCCGGCCTGAGGGGCCCTCGCGGTGGCAAATGGGGGCGTCGGGGAGGTGCCCGCGGCGGCGACTCCGGGAGGCCACACGGGGTAGAGGGCTGCGCTGCGGTGGTGCCTTCGCACCATGCGGTGGCACCTGGCTGCGCCATGGTGGAGGCATGGCACCGGCAAGAGGCGCGGGAGGACGCGATCCTCTCGGCGCTCAACCTGCCCAAGACGGCGGCCGGCGGACCCGGCGATCCTGGCGAAAACCGCTAGCTCCCCAGGTTTCCAGCGCGTATCACCCATCGAGCCTCGATGCGAATCGACGAGATCCGGCTGATCAACTTCCGCGCCTTCGAGCGGTTCGCGCTGCATCTGGAGCCGCGGCTCACGGTGCTCGTCGGCCGCAACGGGACGGGCAAGACGACCGTGCTCGAAGGGCTGGCAGTGGCGCTGGGCGCGTGGTTGAGCTTCTTCAACGCGAGCCGGGATGACCGCCCGATCCCGAAGTCGGCGGCGCGCTTCGTTACCACGATGCACGGTGGCGTCCCGAGCATGGCGACGTGCTACCCGGTGCGCGTCGAAGCGAGCGGTGAAACCCCGCTGGGCCACGTGGCGTGGGCGAGGGAGCTTCGCGGCGCAGACAGCCGCACGACGACGGGCGTCACCAAGTCCGGTCGGGAAGGTCCGCTGGAGGCGACCCGGTTCATGCCTCGTGGCATCGACGATGCGATATCGGGCGCCGAGCCCATCGCGCTCCCGGTGCTCGCCTACTACGGAACAGGTCGGCTGTGGCACCACAAGCGGGACAGGAACCCCGAGAGGGCGGGCTTGAAGTCGAGGCTGCAAGGCTACCGGGCTGCCCTCGAGGCCGCGTCCGACCAGAAGGGGTTCGAGGCCTGGATGGCCTGGCGTGAGGAGGATCGCGTCCAGCGCCTCGCTCGCGCCGCGGAGGAGGGGCGCCCGCTCACCGAGGTGCGGAGCCCCGAGCTGGAGGGGGTGAGCGCGGCGGCCTGCGCCTGCCTCGAGGGCGCTCGTCGGATCTATTACAGCGCCAACCACCAGGAGCTGCGCGTCGACTTCGTCGATGGCTCCTCCCTCCCGTTCGGCGCCCTCTCCGACGGCCAGCGGAACCTCATCGCGGTGGCGGCAGACATCGCGTGGCGTGCGACGCAGCTCAACCCATCCTTCGGGGCCGAGGCTCCGGCGCGGGCGGCGGGCGTCGTGCTCATCGACGAGGTGGACCTCCACCTCCACCCCGCGTGGCAATGGCGCGTGCTGGACGATCTCCTTCGCGCGTTCCCGGGCCTCCAGTTCGTCGTGACGACGCACTCGCCTCAGGTGATGTCCGCTGCCCCGCGCGGCTCGGTGCGTCTCCTCGACCCGGATCACCAGGCGCACCGGGTCGAGAGGATCGCGGGCAAGGACTCCAACACCGTCCTGGAGGACATCCTCGGCGCTCCTTCACGCTTGAAGGAGACACGGGAGAAGCTCGACATGCTGGCGCGGTTGATCGACGACGGCCAGCTCGTGGAGGCGAAGGCGCTGCTGGCGGAGCTGTCGGGCTTCCTCGGCGAGGACGACGCTCAGATCGTCGCCGCGCGATGGGAGCTCGCCATGGCGGAGACCGGCGATGCGTCGGATTGAGAAGGACCGCGAGCCTGCTTGCCTGGCGGACCTCCGGGGCACGCCGGGCGCGGCCTGGAGCTCGGTGCACGGGGCGCAGCGGCAGCAGATGCGGGAGCACGCGTTCAAGGAGCAGCACGGGCTTTGCGCGTACTGCATGTCCAGGCTGCCGGGACCGCCCAGCGCCGAGGGCATGAAGATCGAGCATTTCGAGACGCGCGCGCTGTCGCCGGAGCTGGTCTTCGACTGGGACAACCTCCTCGGGGTCTGCCTGGGCGACGTGGGCATCAGCGATGGCGGAGGACATCACCGCGACCGCTATCACTGCGACACTTACCGCGGACATCTCCCGAGGGAGGAGCAGCGGATCGAGCTGAACCCGGCGGCGTTTCCGCCCGACGTCAGCTCGATGTTTTCGTATACAAACCAGGGGGAGATGCGCGCCGCGCACGGTCTGGAGCCCACGATGCGCGCCAGCGCTGAGGCGCAGATCGAGCGTTTGAACCTCAACATCGCCCGCCATCAACGAAACCGGAGGACCGCGATCGACGTCCTCCGGTCCGAATTTCAGAGGAAAGCGCCGAGGGCCGCGCGCGTGAAGGCGCTGCTGGAGCTTTCGACGACTCCAGATGCAGCCGGCCTCTTGCCGCCCTACTGCCAAGCAGCCGCCTACTATCTGGAAAAGAAGCTCCGGCAGCTCGGCTGAAGCGGCAGATGAGGATCGCCGATGCGCCGAGGCGCATCGGGCCCATGCGGCAGCACCTCCACCGAACCGCTTGCCTGTGGCCACACCGCCACGATGAGCCGAGCTTACGAGAGCAGATCTCTCTCCAGCGCGGCGAGCACCTCGCCGCTCCGCGCGCCGGTCGCCCTGATCTCGGCGGCGCGGCCGGGCGCGGCCGGGTCCTCGGGGGCGGCGAGGTGGATCAGGAGCGCGTCGCCCCCGAGCGCCTCCACGAACGGCTCGCCCCACTCCACAACGACGAGCGCGCCCTCCGCGCGGCGCTCGCGCAGCCCGAGCTGGGCGAGCTCCGCGGCCGCGCCGTCGCGCGCGCCGTCCGCGGAGGACGCGCCCCCGAGGCGGTAGGCGTCGGCGTGCGCGATGGGGACCCGGCCCTCGTGCTCGTGGACCAGCGTGAACGTCGGGCTGGTGATCGGGAGCTCCGGCGGGACGCCGAGCGCCCGGCAGAGGGCGCGGGCGAAGAACGTCTTGCCGGCGCCGAGATCGCCGGCGAGGACGACCAGATCGCCGCCCGCGAGGCGCGCGGCCAGCCCGCGCGCGAGGCGGATGGTGCTGCGGCGGCTCGGCAGCTCGATGCGCATGGGTCAGAACCGGGCCCCGGCGCCGAGCGTCGCGCCGACCAGCAACAGGGAGCCGCCCCCCGTGGGAACCCACCGGAGGTTGCCGAGCTGGGCCTCGAGCTGCACCGAGGGGCTCAGCGCGAGCGCGACGTCGAGCGACGCCCCGAGCACCGGGTGGACCTCGAGATCGCCATGGTACGGCGTGAGATCGGGGCCCACGGCGCCGGGGGCGGACCTGAAGAACGCGCCCGCGCGGAGCGACGGGCCGAGGTGGAGCGGGAACGCGCGCCAGGCCCCGTCGTGCGGCGTCAGGCTGGGCGTCAGCAGCAGGCGCGCGCCGCCCTCGATCCAGCCGGCGAAGGGGCCGGCCAGGTTGCCGCCGCCGCCGGCGAACAGCTCGAGCCCGCGGTCGCCGGGCGCATAGGCCACGCGCGCCTCCCCGACCAGCGAGGCCGCGCTGCCGCTCGCGCCCGGGAGGCGCGCCGCCGCGACGGCCAGCCCGAGCGACGCGGACAGGGCGACCCGGCGCCCGCCCGAGTACGCCGGCCAGACGCGCTCCGGCCCGAGGGGATACGCCATCAGCACCTCCTTCGCGGGCGGCGCGGGCGGCGGCGCCGGCACCGGGGGCAGCACGATCGCCCCTCCCGCGGACGGAGGCGGGGGCGCGCTCGCCGGAGCGGAGCGCGCGGCGCGCTCCCAGGGAAGCTCGCCGGCGCCGATGCCCTCCGGGCGGAGCAGGACCGCCAGCATCTCCTGCGTCTGCTGGGCCGATCGACCCCGGTCGACCTCCCTGGCGACCGACTCGACCCGGCCCGTCGAGGCGAGGTACGCGGTGAGCTCGATCCGGGTGGTCGTGACCGCGGGATCGACGGTGCCGGTCAGGACCCAGTCCGCGCCCGTCCGCGCGCCCACCGCGCGGTACTCGTCCGCGCTGTCGGCGACGCCGTCGGCGACGTCCTTGAGCGCGGCAGCGACGGCGCCGTCCGGCGCCGTGGCGTGGCCGAGGGCGGCGAGCCCGCGCGCGACCTCGGCCTGGGCGGCGCTCCGGGCGGCCTCGTCGGTGCCGCCGCGCGTGGGGAGCAACGCCACCCGATCGGCGAGCGCGGCAGGGGCGATCGCCAGGAGCGCGGCGGCGGCGGCACAGGAGAGGGCTCGGCGGATCATGCGGCGCCATGCTACGCCCGCCGGCAGCCCGGAGCAGCCCCGGGGCGACGCGCCGGCACGGTCTCCACGCGCGGCCTCGCGCGTCGTTCCCCGCGCCGACACGGCGCCGGCCGCGTGAGCCGCGTCGTTCACCGCGTCGTTCACCGCGCTTTCGCCCCGCTCATCGCGCTTTCCCGCTCTCGCGGTAGCCGATCACCCGCGGCAGCACGCGCCGCCCGCCGAAGCCGCCCGCCGCCGTCGTCCAGAGCTCCGCCGTCGCGGTGCTCATGGCGCTCGCCGCGGCGAGGCGCCGCGCCTTCACCTCCGCAGGGTCCTCGGTGCCCGTCTTCGGCAGCCGCTGCACGCCGGCCCAGGCGAGCACGCCGGCGTCGCGCCCGAGCGCCGCCCAGAAGCTCGGCGGCGACGGATGGGTCGCGAGCCACGCCGCGAGCGCGGCCGCCGCGCCCGAGGCAGGCGTCGCCCTGGGATCGCCCGCGCCCTGCGGAGGCAGCGCGCCGGAGGGCGCCGCGAGGAGCGGGAAGATTCCCGCCGTCGCGACGAGCGATCCCGGCGGCGGCGCGACGGCCGCCTCGAAGGCGAGCGCGATCGTCACCGAGCGGGGAGCGGCGCGGAGCGCCTGGTCCGCGCAGCGCGCGTCGCCCGCGAGGACCACCCCGCGGATGGCCGGGGGCCGGAGAGCGCGCGCGTCGAAGGTCCCGTCGCAGGGGAGCGCGAGCGCGATGCCATGCTCGGCCAGCGGCGCGGCCCCCGCGGCGCCCGCGGCCCCCGCGGCGCCCGCCGGCGCGGCCCCGGTAGCGCCCGCCGTCGCGGCCCCGGCGGCGCCCGCCGTCGCGGGGGCCGCGTCCTTCTGGACATCGGCATCGCCGCCCACGAGCGCCACCGGCTTCGCGCCCCGCTCCGCGAGCGCGGCGGCGAGCACCTCGATGCTCCTCGCGGGCTCCTCGCCCACGACGAAGACGAACGCGCCGTCCAGCGCCGCCGGCTCCGGCGGGTGGACGAGCAGCACCGGGATCGCGTGCGTCCGCGCGAACTTCGCCGCCTCGGTCGCCTGCTCCCGATCGGAGCCGGCGATGAGCACCGCGGCGCCCTCGGCGGTGAGGCTGCTCAGCGCCTCGTCCACGCTGCCCTCGCCGCCGTCGTCGCGGCTCACGAGCCGCGCGTCCGAGCCCGGCCGGAGCAGCCCGAGCCCGTGCGCCACGCCGGTGGCGATCTCGACGCCCCGGCGGCGCGACGCGGCCGTGCGCGTCGACAGCAGCAGGCCGACCGTGGGCGGCTCGACGCGCGCGGCCCCCGCGCCGGCCGCGAGCTCGAAGATCGCGTCGCGCTGGGTGCCGAGCGCCGCGTCGGCCCGATCGAGCAGCTCCTTCGCGAGCGCCACGTCGCGGCGCTCGCGGGCGACGATCGCGAGGCGCTCGGCGACCAGCGAGCGCAGGTCGACCTCCGGGCTCACGACCTCGCCGGTCGCCCGCCCGTCGCGGAGCGCCCGGACGAGGTGATCGATCGGCACCTCGCGCAGCTGCGCCCCGATCTGCGCCCGGACGGCGGCGCGCCGGTCGTCGTCGGCCTCGCGCAGCCAGACGCTCATCAGCTCGATCGCCTGCGTCCACGCGCCCGCCTCCATCGCGGCGGCGGTGACCTCCTCGTTGAGGAGCGCGCGCACGTACGCGTCGACCATCTTGCTCACCAGCGGGCGCAGCACCCCGAAGGCGGGCCTCGGCTTGCCGGCTCGCCGGAGCGCCGCGCCGCGGATCACGCGCGCGAGATCTCCGACCGCGCTCCGCCCCGCCGCCTCGACCTCGGCCGCGAGCGCCTCGGCGCGGCGCAGGTCCCCGCGCTCCAGGGCGATCCACGCGAGGTGGACGGTCGCGACGCGCGCGAGGTCGTCGGAGGCGTGGCGCCCCCGGAAGGCGAGGAGCTCCGGCTCGAGCGCGACGCGCTCCGCGCGCGCGCCGTTCGCGAAGCGCGAGAGGAGGGGGCGCAGCTCGGCCTGGGCCGCGGGCGACCCGGCCAGCGCCGGGCTCACCTGCGGCGCTCCGCCGTCCTGCGCGCCGCAGCCGGCGCCGGCGGTCGCGGCGGCGAGCGCGAGCAGGGCCGCGGCCGCGATCGCGGCCACGCGGGCGTGACGTGGCCGACGTTGCCCGGCGGCGCCGCGGCGCGGGCGAGATGCCGCGCCGCCGCTCGACGCGCCAAAGGCAGCCGAAAACCGGCCGGAACTGTTGACTGCGTTCACCTTGACGTCACCCGGGGCATCCCATACACCCGCCGCGCCCGCCTTCCATCGAGGTCAGCGTGTCCGAGGCAACCCCCGCGAGATCGCTCTTTCACGAGAGCCGCCGGTCCTTTCTCCTGCGCAAGCTGCATTCTCTCACCGGCGCCCTCCCCGTGGGCGGTTTCCTGCTCTTCCATTTCTGGACGAACGCGAAGGCGCTCCAGGGGCAGGAGCGATTCGACGCGGCCGTCGCCGAGATCTCGCACATGCCGTACCTGCCCGTGCTCGAGATCGGGCTCGTCGTGCTGCCGCTCGCGTTCCACGCCCTCTACGGGGTCAAGCTGGTGCTCGAGGGCAAGCCGAACGTCGGCAGCTACACGTTCTCGCGCAACTGGATGTACACGCTGCAGCGGGTCACGGGGGTGCTCGCCTTCGCGTTCATCGGCTTCCACCTCTGGTCGTACTGGGCGCAGAAGTGGCTGGGCCGGATGGCGCCCGAAGAGTTCTACCCGCGGCTGTGCGCCGACATGGCGTCGACCGTCGGCGGCGTCCCGGTGATCGCGCTCGTCTACCTCTTCGGCATCGCGGCGAGCGTGTTCCACTTCGCCAACGGCCTCTGGGGCTTCTGCTTCTCGTGGGGGATCACCGTGTCGCGCCGGGCGCAGCGGATGGCCGCGGTGGTCTTCGGCGCGGTGGGCCTCGTGGTCTTCCTGTTCGGCGCCAACACGGTGATCTATTTCGCCACCGGCGCGCCGTTCCCCGGGACGCCGGGCCCGGCGGCCGAGGGGGGCCGCACCTGCGCGGACATCGCGTCGACCTCGACCGGTTCCACCGTCCCCGCGCGCGCGTCTGTGGGCGGCGGCGCCGGCGCCGGCGTGGGCGCGCCGGCCTCGCACTGACCATCGTATCGGCCGCGCCCTTCCGGGGAGCGGCGCGGGAGCATCGGGATCGAACATGGCCGCGAAGAGCACGACGAGGAGCGAGGGGGGGAAGGTTCGGCGCGTGATCGTCGTCGGGGGCGGGCTCGCCGGCCTGATGACGGTGATCAAGCTGTGCGAGGCGAAGGTCCCTGTCGACCTGATCTCCCTCGTGCCGGTGAAGCGCTCGCACTCGGCGTGCGCGCAGGGCGGCATCAACGCCTCGGTGAACACGAAGGGCGAGGGCGACAGCCCCCAGGTGCACCTCGAGGAGACGGCCTACGGCGGCGATTTCCTCGCGAACCAGCCGCCCGTCAAGGGCATGGCCGAGGCCGCGCCGGGCATCGTGAACATGCTCGATCGCATGGGCGTGCCGTTCAACCGGACGCCCGAGGGCCTGCTCGACTTCCGCCGCTTCGGCGGCACGCTCTACCACCGCACGGCGTTCGCCGGCGCGACGACGGGGCAGCAGCTGCTCTACGCGCTCGACGAGCAGGTGCGGCGGTTCGAGCTCGCCGACGTGACCGACGAGCACGGCGTGGCGATCCCGGGCGAGAAGATGGTCCGGAAGTTCGAGTTCTGGGACTTCATCGAGGCGATCCTCGACGACTCCGGCACGTGCGTGGGCTGCGTCGCGCAGGACCTGAAATCGATGCAGATCCGCGCGTTCACGGGCGACGCGGTCGTGCTCGCGACGGGCGGCTGCGGCATCGTCTTCGGCCGCTCCACGCTGAGCGTCATCTGCACGGGGACGGCGGCGTCGGCGGTCTACCAGCAGGGCGCGGTGTACGCGAACGGCGAGTTCATCCAGGTGCACCCGACGGCGATCCCGGGCGCCGACAAGCTGCGGCTCATCTCGGAGAGCGCGCGCGGCGAGGGCGGCCGCGTCTGGGTGCCGAAGGACAAGACCGACGCGCGGAGCCCGCGGGACATCCCCGAGAAGGAGCGCGACTACCTCCTCGAGCGGATGTACCCCGGCTACGGCAACCTCGTCCCCCGCGACATCGCCGCGCGCGCGATCTTCAAGACGTGCTTCCACGAGGGGCGCGGCATCTGGAACGCCGCGACGGGCCGGAACGAGAACGAGGTCTACCTCGACCTGACCCACAAGGACGAGAAGTTCCTCCGGTCGAAGCTCGCGGGCATCCTCGAGATCTACGAGAAGTTCGCGGGCACCGACCCGTACAAGAACCCGATGAAGGTCTTCCCGGCGGTCCATTATTTGATGGGCGGCCTGTGGGTCGACTACGAGGCGGACGCGCGGGGCTCGCTCAAGGCCGGGTCGCCGCGCAACCACGCGACGAGCATCCCGGGCCTCTACGCGGTGGGCGAGGTGGACTACCAGTACCACGGGGCCAACCGGCTCGGCGCCAACTCGCTGCTCTCGTGCATCTACGCCGGCATGGTGTGCGGGCCGGCGGTGGCGACCTATCAGCGGAGCATCAAGCGGAGCGCGCTCGACCTGCCGCGCTCGATCTTCGACAAGGCCGAGAAGCGCGCGGAGTCGAGCTACCAGCGCATCCTGACGCAGAACCAGGACGCGAAGCAGCCGGAGAACGCGTACCGGCTGCACCAGGAGCTCGGCGAGACGATGCTGCGCGACTGCACGATCGAGCGCGACAACGCCACGCTCGACCGGGTGCTCGAGAAGCTCGGCGAGCTCGAGGAGCGGGCGGGGCGGATCAAGTGCACGGACACGGCCCCGCGGGTGAACCAGGGGGCGCAGTTCGTGCGCCACCTCGAGAACATGCTGGTGCTCGCGCGGGTCATCGCGCAGGGGGCGAGGAACCGCGACGAGTCGCGCGGGGCGCACTACAAGCCGGAGTTCCCGGCGCGGAACGACGCCGCGTGGATGCGCACGACGCTGGCGCGCCACGAGGAGAAGGGCGCGGTGAGGTTCGTCCGCGAGTTCGACTACGCGTGCGCCGGCCAGTCGATCCACGTGACGGACGCGGTGGACACGTCGCTCGTGACGCCGCGGGAGCGCAAGTACGAGCAGGCGGGCGCGGCGAGCGCGCAAGCGACAGGGAAGCTGTCGCAGAAGAGCGTGTAGGATGGCCAAGGCGAGCGGAGACGAGGCGAACGGGGCGGCGGCGCCGGCGCAGCCGAAGGGCGAGGGCCGGCTTGTGCACCTGCGCGTGCGGCGGCAGGACACCGCGGATCGGACGGAGTCGCGGCGCTGGGAGGAGTTCAAGGTCCCCTACCTGCCGCAGATGAACGTGATCAGCGCGCTGCAGCAGATCCAGAAGGACCCGCGGACCGTGGACGGCAAGGAGGTGGCTCCTGTCGTCTGGGAGGCGGTGTGTCTGGAGGAGGTGTGCGGCTCGTGCACGATGGTGATCAACGGTCGGGTCCGACAGGCCTGCTCGGCGCTCATCGACCAGCTCGCGCCGAAGGGCGAGGTGATCACGCTGGAGCCGATGTCCAAGTTCCCGCTCGTGCGCGACCTGCTCGTCGACCGGAGCCGGATGTTCGAGGACATGAAGCGCGTGCGGGCGTGGATTGACATCGACGGCACGCACGAGCTCGGCCCGGGCCCGCGCGAGTCGCCGGAGCGGCAGCAGGAGCGATATCCGCTCTCCCGCTGCATGACGTGCGGCTGCTGTGTCGAGGCGTGCCCGCAGTACAATGACGGGACGAAGTTCGTCGGCGCCTTCGCCATCAACCTGGTGCGGCTCTACAACATGCACCCTTCGGGGGCGATGCACGAGGGCGAGCGCCTCGAGTCGGTGATGAGCGAGGGGGGGATCACCGATTGCGGCAAGTCGCAGAACTGCGTCGAGGTGTGCCCGAAGGAGATCCCGCTCGTCGACTCGCTCGCGGCCGTCTCCCGCGACACGACGAAGCGGATGCTGTTCGGCTGGCTGCTGAAGTAGGCGCGCCGCCTCTAAGGAAACAGCGACCCCGTCCCGAGCCCGAGCCCGTTCCCGAGCCCCATCTGCAGCGCGTCCGGCGCGCGCGGCCGCGCCAGCTTGTCCATGCGCATTCCCAGCAGGTGCGTGACGAGCGTGCAGGCCTGGTGCGCCCGTGCCGTCGCCTCGCACCCCATCCAGGTGCCGAGCGGCTCCCGCTCGCCGTCCTCGGCGTAGCGGATCACCGCGCCGCCCTCGGCGACCGTGATCCAGGCGTTCGCCTGGCGCGGCAGCGAGGCGTGCAGCACGCCGACCTGGCCCAGCGGATCGTCGTTCGGGCCCGTGACCCGGCCGTCCGGCTCGAGCAGCGCCACCGGCTCGGCCTCCAGGCCGAACACGCGCCCGCCGCGATCGACGCTGAGCTGGTGCTCGCCGTTCACGAGGATCTTGCCGTCCGGCATGATGTCGATCGTGAGGTCGGCGAGCGCCCAGCGCGCGCGGGGGATGTCGAGCAGCGCGCCGCCGCGCACCCAGTTGGCGGGGGGCGTCGCGGCGCACGCCGCGAGCAGCGAGAGCGGTACGACGAGAGCGAGGCGTCGCATGCGCCGAGCATACCGCAAGGAGGCGCGGCGCGGGCCAGGGCGGGCTTACACCTTCTCGGTCCCGGTCGTGCCGAGCAGCCCCGTCGGCTTCACGAGGAGCACCCCGATCAGCACCGCGAACACAAGGACGTCCTGCAGGCCGGAGTAGGGCGTGAGCTTCGTCATCTCTCCGATGATCCCGATCAACATGCCCCCGAGCATGGCGCCCGTGATGTTGCCGATGCCGCCGATGACCGCCGCCACGAACGCGCGGTTGCCGATCACGACGCCCATCGTGGGGTACACCTGCGACTGATCGAGGCAGTAAAGCACCGCGCCCACCGCCGCGAGCATCGAGCCCGTGAGGAAGGTGAGCGCGATGATGCGGCTCGTGCGGACGCCCATCAGCCGGGCGGCCTCGACGTTCACGCTGAGCGCGCGCATCGCCTTGCCCGTCCAGGTGCGCCGCACGAGCAGCTCCAGGCCGATCATCACGAGGATCGAGGTGACGAAGATCACCTGCCGCGTGTGCTCGATCGGCAGGAGCTGCGGATAGCCGCGGTAACGGGCGGTGAAGAGGAGCTGCGCCAGGTTCTGGAGGAGCACGCTCATCCCGAGCGCCGTGACCAGCGGCGTGATCCGGGTGTTCGCGAGGCCCCGCCCCCGCGAGCGGAGCGGCGCGTAAGCCACCTTCTCCACGACGACCCCGAGGACGCCCGCGAAGGCCATCGCGCAGAGGGTGCCGGCCACGCCCGCGAACAGCGGCGCGCTGTCGCCGCCGAACGCCGCGATACCGAAGAGCCCGGCGAAGGCGCCCATCATGAAGATCTCGCTATGAGCGAAGTTGATGAGCTTGAGGATGCCGTAAACCATCGTGTAGCCGAGGGCGACGAGCGCGATCATCGACCCCTGGGCGAGCCCCGTGATCAGGGCATTCACGATCTTCTCCATGGATACCTCTTCAACGCACGTTCCGCGCGCTCTTCACGTCCGAGCCAGCGCGCGGGAACGACCGCTATTACTTCGCAGCCTTCTCGTTGACCGTCGCGTAGTAAGTAAACTGCTTGTCCTTGATCCGGACGATCACGACCGGCTTGTTCGCGTTGCGCTCCGCATCGATGCTGATGACGCCCGTCGCGCCCTGGAACCCCTTGGTGTCCTGGATGGCCGCCCGGATGTCGTCCGGCGTCATCGCCTTCGCGCGGCCCATCGCGTCGGCCAGCAGCCTGGCCGCGTCGTAGGCCTGGGCCGCGATGCTCGACGGCGTGCGGTTGTACCGGTCCTTGTACTTCTTCACGAAGGCCTGCGAGTTGGGCCAGGGGACGTCCGGCGCGTAGTGGTTCGTGAAGTATGCGCCGTCGAGCTCCTCGGCGGCGTCGCGCAGGAGCTCGTTCGCGTCCCACCCGTCGCTGCCGACGAACATGCTCCCTGGTACGCCCGCGGCCTTGGCCTGTCGCGCGACCGGGGCCATGCTCGTGTAATAGATCGGCGCGTAGATCATCTCGGGGTTCGCCGATTTGAGCTCGTTGATGTACGTCGTGAAGTTGGTCTCCTTCTTGAGGAAGCTCTTCTCCATGACGATCTCGCCGCCTAGGCGCTTCACCTCGTCGCGGAACTCCTTGGCGAGGCCCGACGAGTAGAGGTCGTCGGAGGCGAAGAAGAGCCCCACCTTCTTCTTGCCGAGCGTGTTCACGATGAACTGCGCGCCCATCTGGCCCTGCACGTCGTCCGTGAAGCAGGCGCGGAAGACGAACGGGCCGACCTTCGTCACGTCCGGGTTCGTGGACGACGGCGTGATCATCGGCACCTTCTTCTTGTTGGCGACGATGCCGCCGGCGCGCGACCGCGACGAGGCGACCTCGCCGAGGAGGGCCAGCACGTGATCCCGATCGATGAGCTGCAGGACCTTGTTGGTCGCCTCCTCGGGCTTCGACTTGTTGTCCTCGTAGAGGACGTGGATCGGCTTGCCCTTGACCCCACCGGCCTTGTTGATCTCGTCGATCGCGAGATCGATAGCCTCCTTCGAGTCGACGCCGAACGCCGTCTCCTCGCCCGAGAGGCTGAAGTAAGCGCCGACCTTCCACTCGGCGTCGTCCTTGGCGTGCTCGGCCGCGTTGCCGGCCGAACCCTCGCTCTTCTTGTCGCAACCGAGCGTCATCGCGCTGAGCGCGAGCGCCCCGGCGATCATCTTCACCAAACCCCGTCGTCCGAGCATGTCGTCGTCCTCCCTGTCGCCGGGCTGCCTCGCGTGGGGTCGCCCGCGGTGGCCATGGCCGCCCACGGAGCGGCTCAGAGCGCGTGTACTCACCGCGTCTACCATTGTCTACGCGGCACGTCAGCATCGTCGGGCCGCGATGCGGTCGGCGCGGAGCATCTTAAGTGTTCGACTTTCCACGGATTCCGGCGACCGAGCCCGGCGTCGTGGCGCGCGGCGTAGCGCGCCGCGGCCAGCCAACGCGGTGCGCATGGCGGCTAACCGATGCGGCGGCTGGTCAACGGGGTGCACATGGCGGCTGGCCAACGCGGCGGCTGATCAACGCGGCGGCTAACCGGTGCGGCGCGCATGGACGAAGTGCTCGACGTTCCCCTTCGGCCCGCGCACCGCGCTGTCGACCTGGCCGACGACCGAGAAGCCCGCGGCCTCGATGGCCTGGCGCCCGTCGGCGATCGCCGCGAGGCGGGTCGCCTCGTCGCGGATGACGCCGCGGCCGCGGGCGGCGGCCTCACGGCCCGCCTCGAACTGCGGCTTGATCAGCGCCACGAGATCCCCCGAGGGGCGGAGCAGGCGGGCGATCGCGTCGATGAGGCGGGAGATGCTGATGAACGACGCGTCGACGACGACGAGATCGATGGGGACGTCGAAGTCCTCTCGCTGGAGCTCGCGGGCGTTGACCCGATCGCGCACCTCGACGCGCGCATCGGCGCGGAGCTTGGCGGCGAGCTGGCCGTAGCCGACGTCGACGGCGAAGACCCGCGCCGCGCCGCGCTGGAGCAGGCAATCGGTGAAGCCGCCGGTCGAGGCGCCCACGTCGACGCACGTCTTCCCGGCGACGTCGAGGCCGTGCGCCGCGAAGGCCGCGAGCGCGTGCTCGAGCTTCTCGCCGCCGCGCGAGACGAACCGGGGGCCGGAGGCGACGTGGACCTCGGCGTCCTCCGGGAGCAGCGTGCCCGGCTTGTCGATGCGGCGCGGCCCCGAGGTGACCTTGCCGGCCATGATCAGCGCCTGCGCCTCGGTCCGCGAGCCGGCGAGCTTCCGGGCGACGAGCAGGGCGTCGGCGCGCACGCGGGTCATGGCGCCTCCGTCCCGGGCAGGGGCGCCGCGAGGCCTGCGCCGCCGGGGGAGGGAGGGACAACCGCGCCGTCGGAGAGCGCCAGCGCGTCGCCGTGGAGCGCCCGCGCCACGGCGGCGAGGCCGTCGCCGATGCGCGGGCCCGGGCGCAGCACGACCTCGGTGTTCAGCGGGCGCAGGCGCCCCTCGCGCACGGCGCGCAGCGATCTCCAGCCGGGCGCGTCCCGGAGCGTCGCCAGCCTGGAGGCGCCCCGCATATCGCCGCCGCTGGACGTGCCGTCGAGCAGGACATCGGGATCCACCACGAGCAGCTGCTCGACGCTGATCGACGGGTAGGCGCCGCCGCGGGTGATCACGTTCTCGCCGCCGGCCAGACGGATGAGCTCATCGGGAAAGCTGCCGGGGCCCGCGACGAAGAGGGGCGAGGTATCGTAAAGCAGGGCGGCCCGGACGCGCGGGGCGCCTCTTGCGGCGACCGCCTGCTCGACCGCGCGGCGCCGGGCGCGGATCCGGCCGATCGCCTGCTCCGCGCCCGGCGCCGCGTCGAGCCGCCGCCCGAGCTCCGCGAGCATGTCCTCGATCTGCGCGAGCGACTCGGTGTCGGGGAAACACGTCGCGATCCCGTGCGCGCGCAGCGACTCGTCGAGCGCGGGCCCCGCGGGGCCGCGGGCGCCGACGACGAGGGTCGGCGAGAGCGCGATGATCGCCTCGATGCTCGGGTCGGCGTAGCCGCCGACGCTCGGCAGGCCGAGCACCTCGGGCGGGTGGTCGCAGTAGCGGGACCGGCCGACGAGCGCCGCGCCGGCGCCGATCGCGCAGACCGCCTCGGTGGTGCTGGGCGACAGGGAGACGACGCGCGCACCCGCCGCGCGCGCCGGGGCGGTGCGCCCGCACGCCGCGAGCCCGAGCGCCGCGAGCCCGGCGAGCGCGGCTCGCCGCGAGAGCGCACGGCCCGGCGCGCCCGGCAGGAGCGCAGCGCCGGCGGCGCTCCGCGTGGTGGAGCGCCGCTCGTCAGCCAAGCCGCTCCCGGCTGCGCCGCCGCCGCAGGCTCGCGAGAGCGCCCAGGCTCGCCGCCCCGAGCACCCAGGGGACCGGCTGCGTCGGATCAGGCCGCGCGCTCACGCTGCAGGACCCGCTCGACGCGTCGTCCGCGGGCGGCTCGGGGACCTTCGCGCAGAAGCCGGGCTCGCCGTTGCAGCTGTAGCCGTCAGGGCACGCCGCGGCCTCGTTGCAGGGCCGCGTGCAGGTGCCGTCGAGGCACGCGTTCGCGGGGCACTGCTCCGGCTGCTCGCACGTCGCGCCGACCTCCGCCGAATACGCGGGATCGGTGGGGTAGCCGGTCGTCCAGGGCGGCTCCTTGTATCCTCCGGCACGGGCGGCGCGCACGGTCGTCTCTTTAATCCATTCCGCCCAGCGGTACACATAGCCGTAGATCGGATACTCGCAGCCCGCGGCCCCGCGCGAGGTCACGCCGATCACGCGGTGCATCAGATCGAGGCTGGGTCCGCCCGAGTCTCCCTCGCAGATGCCGGTGTCCCCGACCCACTCCGTCGCCTTCACCAGGGACGACGGGCAGCCGTCAGCCACGCAGTCGATGAACAGCCTGTCGCGGCGCCGCCGCAGGCCCGCGCCCGCGCTCTCGTCGTTCGTCGCCCCGAAGCCGACCGCGTAGTACTCCTCGCCCTCCAGGAGGGGCACGTCGACGCGCGGCACGAGCGGCACCGCCTCGCTCTCCGGGATCGGCTCGTCCAGGATCAGGATCGCCTGATCGTTGCCGCAGAACGCGTCCGTCCCCTCGCCGGGGAGCAGCACGACCTCGCTGCCGCCGTAATAACGCGCGTACCTGCCGATCTCCGCGTCGGTCGTCACGAAGATCCGGCGCGCGAGGTGCGTGTCCGTGAACTTCGTGGATCGACAGGTGATTTGGCCGTCGAGCTCATTGGCCATGTCCGACACGCAATGACGGGCCGTCAGCACCACGTTCGGGGCGATCAGGCTGCCGGTGCAGATCGCGCCGATCTCGTCGTTGTAGATGCCCACGACAGCCCTGTCGCCGTCGTCGAGATATCCGTCCTGAATGGCATCCCGCGCCTCACCGATCTCGTCAGGAGGCGCCTCCAGGGCCGAGCTGCACGCCGTCGCAGCGAGTCCCAGGGCGAGAATCCAGGTGACTCTGGGCAAGCAAAACGACATCGAAAGCCTCCAGATACTGCAATGTCTGCGCGCCGCGGGGTGCCGCAAGGAGCAAAAGATTCTAGAGGCGAAGCCGCGTTCGTGCACGCGCGGCGGGTGCGATGACCGTGCGATGACCGACTCGGCGCGTTGCTCCCCCCACACAGTGGAGAGCTCTTGCAGGATCGTCCGGCGCGCCGCCGCGCCCGGCGCCGCCATGGCGGCGCCAGGGGCGCGGCGGCCGCTCTCCCGTGAAATTCCGCGGGAATGCGCGCGGCCCAGGTGTTGCGGGGCGGCGGGGCCGTGATCGATCCCGTCCTGCTCTTCGGCCTCGCGCTCGCCGCGGGCGCGCCGCTCGCCCTCTCTCCGCTGGCCACGGCGCTCGGCGCCGCGCTCGCCGCGGCGGCGCTCCACCGCCGGGCCGGCCGCGCCGCGCTCGCCGCCGCCGGGGTGGCGCTCGTCGTGAGCGGCCTCCGCGCCCGCGCGCTGCTCGACGGCGCGGGCGCCGCCTACGATGGCGCCCTCGCGCTGCTGCAGCCGCCGGCGCGCTGCGAGGTGGCGTGCGCCGTCGTCGGCTCGCCGGTCGTCGTCGGGGCGGCGCAGCGGCGCTCCGCCGGGGCGCGCGGCGTGGACGACGAGCCGCCGGCCTCGCGCATCGACGTGGAGCTCTCCGGCGGGACGTGCGGCGGGCGAGCGCTGCAGGGGCCGCTCCGGGCGCGCCTCTACGGCGCGCCGATGGACCTCGCCCGGGGCGACCGGCTCGAGGTCACCGTGGACCTCGCGCCGATCCACCTGTTCCGGAACGAGGGGCTCCGGAACGCGACCGCCGCGATCGCGCGGAGCGGGATCGTCGCGAGCGGGACGATCGTCGAGGCGCGGCGGACGTCGGAGGGGCGCTCCCTCAACGCGGCCGTCGATCGCGCGCGGGCCTTCGTGCGCGGGCGCATCGAGGCGACGTTCCACCCCGACGCGGTGGCGCTCGGGCGCGCGCTCGTGCTCGGCGAGACCGACCTCGCGCCCGAGGACCAGGAGGCGTTCCGCGAGAGCGGCCTCGCGCACCTGCTCGCGGTCTCGGGGACGCACCTCGTGCTCGCGGTGGCGGGCTTCGCGGCGGCGCTCCGCGCGATCCTCGTCCGCGTCGGGCCGATCGCCGCCCGGTGGGACGCGGGCCGGATCACCGCGGCGCTGTGCGTGCCGGCCGCGTGGCTGTACGCCGACTTCGCCGGCGGCGGCGGCTCGGCGATGCGCGCCGCGGCGATGCTCAGCTGCGCGATGGGCGCCCGCCTCCTCGGCCTCCGTCCGGTGGGCGTCCGCTGCTTCGCCCTGTCGCTCGCGGGCGCCGCCGCCGTGGATCCGCTCGTCGCGTGGGATCTCTCGTTCGGCCTCTCCGCGGCCGCCACCGCCGGGCTGCTCTGGCTGCAGCGGCCGCTCGCCGCGCTGCTCGTGCCCGGCGAGGGGAAGCGCGGCGACGGCGGCGCCGAGGGCGGGCCGGGCGCGTCGCGGCCGCGGGAGCTCGCGCGCAAGGTCCTCGCGCCGCTGGCGACGACGCTCGCCGCCATGTTCGGGTGCGCGCCGCTGCTGCTCATGAACGGCGAGACGTTCCCGCTGCTCGGCGTGGCGGCGAACGTGGTCGCCGCGCCGATCGGCGAGCTGGCGGCGCTCCCGTTCTGCCTCGCGCACGCCGTGCTCTCGTGGGCGCCGCCGGTCGAGCGCGGCTGTGCGCTCGTCGGGTCGGGCGCGCTACTCGCCGTCCGCGCCGTGGCCCGCGCCTCGGCGGAGACCGGCGTGGTGCTGCGCCTGCCCGAGCCGTCGCCCGCCCAGCTGGCCGCGCTCGCCGCCGCCATCGCGCTCGCGTGGGCCGCGGAGCGCCGCGGCCGCCGGCTCGCCGCGCTCGCCGCCGGCGCCGCCGCGTGGCTGCTGCTCGAGGGCGTCGCCACGCGCGCAGGCGCGCCGCGCGGCGTGCTGCGCGTCAACGTCCTCGACGTGGGGCAGGGCGACGCCATCCTGATCGACCTGCCCGAGGGCGGCGCGATGCTCGTCGACGCGGGCGGCTTCGTGGGCAGCCCGGTCGACACGGGCGCGCGCGTGCTCCGGCCGCTCCTGCGGTCGCGCCGCCGCGCGCGCCTCGACGCCGTCGTCCTCTCGCACCCGCACCCCGATCACTTCGGCGGCCTGCCGGCCACGGTGGAGGGCGTCGAGGTCGGCGAGCTCTGGGACACCGGCCAGGGCGAGGCCGAGGGCGCGGGCCCGGTCTACCGGAAGCTCCTGTCGGACCTGCGCGGGCGCGGCGTGCCCATCGTGCGGCCCGACGCGCTCTGCGGCAGGCCGCGGGTCCTCTCGGGGGCGACGATCGAGGTGCTCGCGCCGTGCCCGGAGCTCCACCCCGACCGGGGCGCCAACGACAACTCGTTCGTCGTGCGCATCACCTACGGGGCTCGATCCGCGCTGCTCGTGGGCGACGCGGAGCACGAGGCCGAGGACGCGCTCGTGGCGCGCTACGGCCCCGCGCTCCGCGCCGATCTGCTCAAGGTGGGGCACCACGGCAGCCGGACGTCGACCGGCGCGGCGCTCCTCGCGGCCGTCGACCCCTCGATCGCCGCCGTCTCCTGCGGCGTCCGCAACCGCTTCGGGCACCCGAGCCCGGAGGTGCTCTCCCGCCTCTCGGCCGGCGGCGTCGCGATCGCGCGCACGGACCGCGGCGGCGCCCTGACCTGGGAGACCGACGGCGAGCGCGTCCTCTGGTCCCGCCCGGGCGAGCCGCCGCGCCCGGCCCCCGCTCCCCGCGACCGGAGGACCGCCGCCGGACACGTCCCGGAGAACGGTGGGCCGTGAGCTGGAAAAAATCGCCGCTCCGGGCGGCTGTCAGCCGGCCTCCCCATCCTTGCGCCTGGACGGCCCCTGAGGGACGCTGGGTCGATGTCTCGAAGCGCGATGACGACCACGATCCGCCGCCGCCTGGCGGGCGAGATCGGTCGTATCGACAAGCAGGCGCCCTTCCGCGTCGCGCTGTCTTACCCCTCGCCGTACCGGGCCGGAATGAGCTCGCTCGGCTTCCTCCAGATCTACAAGACCATCCAGGCCGAGCCCGGGATGGCGTGCGAGCGGGCCTTCCTGCCGGACGACGAGGGCCAGGGCGCGGACGGCCCCCCGATCACGTACGAAGGGCTCCGTCCCATCTCCGATTTCCCTGTCATCGCGCTCTCGGTGGCCTACGAGCTCGAGCTCGCCGGGGTCGTCCGCCTGCTCGAGCTGGCAGGGATACCGGCGCTCCGGGAGGAGCGCTCCTTTCGCGATCCGTTCGTCCTCGCGGGCGGTCCGCTCACGTTCTCGAACCCGCTGCCGCTCGCGGTGTTCGCCGACGCGATCATCATGGGCGAGGCCGACACCCTGGCCGTGGAGGCGCTCCGTGTGCTGCGGGACGCCCCGTCGCGGGAGGCGGCGCTCGACGCGCTGGCGGCCCTCCCCCACGTCTTCGTCCCCGCGCGCCACGGCGCGGAGATGCCCCCGGTCGCGCAGTGCGACAACGCGCTCCTCCCCGCCTGGTCGCCGATCCGCGCCGAGGAGACCGAGCTCTCGAACATGTTCCTCATCGAGGCGGAGCGGGGCTGCTCGCGCGGGTGCACCTACTGCGTGATGCGCCGCTCGACCAACGGCGGCATGCGCATCGTCCCGAAGGAGCGCCTCCTCGAGCTCATCCCCGAGGACGCGAGGCGCGTCGGCCTCGTCGGCGCCGCGGTCAGCGATCACCCGAAGATCGTCGAGGTGGTCCGGACGCTCGCCGAGCGGGGCTGCGAGGTCGGGCTGAGCAGCCTCCGGCCGGACCGGCTGACCGACGAGTTCGTCGGCGCGCTGCGGCTCGCGGGCTACAAGACGCTCACGACGGCGATGGACGGGACGAGCGAGCGGGTCCGCGAGACGCTCGAGCGGCGCGCCCGGCCCAGGCACCTCCAGCGGGCCGCGGAGCTCGCGCGGCAGCACGGGATGAATCGGCTCAAGCTGTACCTGATGGTCGGCGTCCCCGGCGAGACCGACGCCGACGTCGACGAGTGCGTCTCCTTCGTCACGGAGCTGTCCCGGATCGTGCCGGTCGCGCTCGGGATCGCGCCGTTCTGCCCGAAGCGCAACACGCCGCTCCACGGCGCGCGCTTCGCCGGGATCGACGTCGTGAACAAGCGGCTCGACCGGCTCCGCCGCGGGCTGCGGGGCCGCGCGGACGTGCGGGCCACGAGCGCGCGCTGGGCGTGGGTCGAGGCGGTGCTCGCCGCCGGCGGCGAGGCCGAGGGGCACGCCGTGCTGCAGGCCGTGCACGCGGGCGGCTCGTTCCGGGATTACGAGCGCGCGTTCGAGAAGATCAAGCGGCCGGAGCCGCCGCGCCGCCAGAGCCTGCCGCTGCTCGCGGCGGGGTGAGCGGGGCGGCTGCCAGGCCCGGAGGATCGGAGGATGCGATGACGACGCTGACCCTCTTCACGCGCGAGCGCTGCCACCTTTGCGAGGAGGCCCACGCCGCGCTCGAGCGCGTGCGCGCCCGGCTGCCGTTCGAGCTCGCCGTCGTCGACCTCGATCGGGAGGCCGGCCCGGAGAAGCGAGCGCTGTACGACTGGGAGGTCCCCGTGGTCGAGCTCGATGGTCGGAAGATCATGAAGTACCGCGTCGACGAGCGGCGGCTCGAGCGGCTGCTCTCCGGCCCGGAGTGAAGCACCGCGTCGAAGGGGTCAGGGCGTTTCGGCCCGCTTTCGCCCTGCGCCGCGCTACGCTATGCGAACCCCCGTGAAGTGGACGACCCTCGCGCAGCTCGCCTTCATCCTCGTCGCTGCCGTCGCCGTCTACGGCTTCGTGCACGCCGCGCAGAATGACCAGCGCACCACCGGCTGTGAGGCCATCTGCGCCCTGCGCCCCGCGTACGCCGGCCGGAACCGGCTCGCGCCGGACTTCGAGCTGCCGGACATGAACGGCAAGCCCGTCCGGCTGTCGTCGTTCCGGGGCAAGACGGTCTTCCTGAACTTCTGGACGAAGACCTGCGCTCCGTGCCTGCAGGAGATGCCGGCGCTCGCTGAGCTCGGCCGGATCGCCCAGTCGCGGAAGGACATCGTCGTCCTCACGGTCTCGACCGACGAGGGGCCGGACGACGTGCGCGACGCGCTCAAGGTGGCCCTGAACGGAGACCCGCCGTTCCCGGTCCTCTTCGACCCGGAGTCCAAGGTCGTGATGGACCAGTACGGCACGCAGCTCTACCCGGAGACGTGGATCATCGACCCGAACGGGATCATCCGGGCCCGCTTCGACGGCGCGCGGGACTGGTCGAGCAGCCTGGCCATCGAGGTGGGCGAGACGGTCTCGCGCTGGGGCAGCTGCCCGGCCGATATCTACAAGAGCAAGCCGCGCGCGGGGTCCGTCGACGTCTGCGCCGACGATTCCTGAGCGGACTTCCCGCGCCGGGGCGATGAGGCCAGGCATACGGGGAATGGGGCGCGCTGGCCGCTTGGCGCACCCGCGAAAGATCGTTATGTGAGTCACCCACCATGACCGCCCGGAGGCCGACGTCGCCGACAGCGCACCCGCCGCAGCCGCCCGCAACCGGCGAGGGGGGCGACGGGAGCGCCTCGGACGAGCGGGTCGCGGCGGCGCGGCAGGCGCTGCTCGAGGGGGTCGGCGCTGAGATCGCCGCGTCGTTCCCCGGCATCACCCGGCTGGGTGGGCAGGTCGTGGCGGCGCTCTACCTGGCGGACGAGCCGCGCTCGATGGACGAGCTCAGCCAGGAGCTCGGCCGCTCCAAGAGCAACATCTTCGCCAACCTGCGCGGCCTCGAGGCGGCCGGGATCATCGAGCGCCGGCGGGAGTCGGGCGCGCGGCACGACTCGTTCGCGCTGCGCGGCAAGTACCCCGACGTGATCGTCGGCGCGTACCTCGGCCGCCTGCGCCGCGTGGTGCAGGACAAGCGCGCCCTCGCGCGGCGCGCGCTCTCGCTGCTCGGCGACGCGCAGGGCGCGGAGGCGGACGCGATGCGCTCGCGGCTCGACGACCTGTCGCGCAAGTACGACCTGTTCGCCGATCTGATGGAGCAGCTCCTGCCGTCGATCGACGGCCCGGTCGATCTGGAGCGGCTGATCGCGCAGGTGCCCGAGGCGATGGTCCGCTCCCTGAACGCGGCGGCCCGCGTCGCCTGGGCGGCGGGCGACGCGATCAGCCGCCTGAGCGGCCGAGCGGGGCGCAAGAAGTAGCGGCGGCCCGCGTCACCCGCGCGGCGCGCAGTCCCGCATCTCGATGAGGATGCCGGTCGACGTCTCGATCCGGTGCATCAGGTTCACCTCCCGGGTCACCGGGGACGGCGTGATCGGGTTGGGCGCGGCGCCCACGATCATCGGCCGGTCGGGGTCGCCGTCGACGAAGACCATCAGCACCTCGATGCCGGGCTTGAGCGGGAAGTGGATCCCGTAGTTCGGCCCGGCGTGCGGCTGGATCATCCGCACGAGCCGCGAGGGGAAGGCGCGCGACGCGGGATCCCCCGCGTCGAAGTGGAAGCGCACCCGGTAGCGCCCCTGCTCGTCGATCGGCGAGACCTCCCCGATCTCGCCGTCCGGGAGCGGCTCCACCAGCGCCGTCACCACCCCGTGGATCTTCGGCCGCGGCGCCGTCCGCGGCGGGCGGTAGGCCTGCCCGGCGCGCACCAGGCGCGCGCGGTTGACGTACTCCTGCTCGCCGCCGGCCCCGCCCTCGACGGCCACCGGCTGCACCGCGCGGTGCTCGACCTCGACGGCCAGGAACCGCTCGCCGTCGAGCCGCGGGTGGCCCTCGAGCGCGAAGACGGCCCCCGGGATCAGCCGGAGCTCGTCGCTCTGGCACTCGAAATAGCGGCTCGACGAGGCCCGCTCCTCCGCGCGGATCCGCGCCAGCTGCTGGCCCTCCTCCGGCGTCTTGTGGTGGGCGCCGTACTCGACGACGCCGCCCCCGAGGCCCGCCGGCGACTCGTGCGCCGCCGTCATGTCGAGCCTTGGCGTCCGGTAATTGTACTCCTGCATGACGTACGTCGCGGGGAAGGCCCTGGCCTGCTCCCTGAGCTCGAACACGTCGCGCCGCTCGCCCCGCGGCCGGAACACCACAACGTCTCCCCCCGGCAGCGGCTGGAAGCCCGTCGGCTCGTCGGTGAACACCATCACGTCGCGGCCCGACTCGTGCTCGAAGAAGAACGAGATCCCGAGGTGCTCGGCGAGCCGCGAGATGAAGGCCAGATCCGTCTCCTTGTACTGGACGATCATCTCCCGCCGGGGGTGATCGCGGTAGAGGCGCATCACCACGTCTTCGGGCCCGAGCCCCACCATCGCGAGCTTGTGCTGGATGAGCTCTGGCACGCTGATGTCGAGAAAGACCTGCTGGAGCTCCACCAGCGTCGCGCGGAACGCCCGCGGCGCGAGCCGGAGCCTGTAGGAGCGGAAGGCGGTCTCCGTCTCGTGCCGGTCCTCCACCTCGGCGATCATGCCGTAGACGGTCCGCTCGTCCGCGCCCTCGACCTCGAACACGAGCGACGCCGCCGCCCCCAGCACCTGTTCGATCGAGAGCTCGGCGCCGTCGCTGCACACGACATCGATGTCGTACGAGAAGAGCTGGCCGATGGCCTCTCTGCCGTGCACCCCACGCACCCGGAGGAGGTCGCAGGAGAAATCGCTGGAGTCGAGCCGCAGGATCGGCGCCCGCCGTGCCCGGTCCCGGAGCGCGGCCTTCGCCTCTTGAAGCGCTTCCATCGGCGCCGCGCGCGGCGCTGATTCCGCTGCGCCGGGCCCGCGGAACGGCACATGATCGGGCGCCCCTGGGCCGCGCTGGGACGGCGGGAGCTCCCGCGGCTCTCCGGCGCTCGCCCGCAGCGGCGATGGCGGCACCTCGCGCGGCCCTCCGGCGCTCGCCCGCAGCGGCGATGGCGGCACCTCGCGCGGCCCTCCGGCGCTCGCTCGCACCGGCGGATCGAGGCGCTCTCGGTCGTCGTCCGGAGACGGCGCTGGCGGGGGATCGTCCACCGGTCCGGCCGCCTCCTCCGGGCTCTCGGCGCACGCCGCGCGGGCGATCGGCTCGCTGCACGGGGGCCCTGCGTCGGGGGCCTCGCGGATGCGCGCGGCGGCGGACGCCGTGGCCATCGTCACGGCGCTGGGCGCGCGGTGCGCCGTCGCGGCCGTGGGCTCACCGCACGGCGGGGCGGCGGGTGGGGACGGCTCGCTGCACCTCAGGGGTTCCGTCGGCTCTCGGTTCATCGTCGCGCCTCCTCCGCGGCTCGCCTGGTACTGTACCCGACGCGGAGGCACGCATGGGTACGCGCGAGGGTGAGGGCATCAACGGGAAATACCTCCTCATCGAAGTCCCGAATTTCAACGACGCCGCGTCCGAGGCCGAGGCGATGGGCTCGTATCTGCGCCTCGGCGCGGTCAAGGACCCGAGCCTCGCCGCCAATCCGGGCGCGCCGAGGGCGACCGGCGAGGACCTCGCCGCCCGGGTCACCTCGTTCATCGACGACACCCGCAAGCGCGACGGCTGCCCCGATTTCCTCCCCGAGGCCGAGCGGCAGGCCGAGACCGCAAAGCTCCACACCAAGGGCGGCTGGCGCGACCACTCCGACGGCAACCGCATCACCACCACGCGCGGCGACAAGGTCGAGGTCATCAAGGGCAATTACCGCATGCTCGTCCTCGGCCGGCAGGAGGACACCGCCGGCTGGGACGTCTCCGGGGGCCATATCCAGGACGCCACCGATCTCTGGACCGCCGCCACCACCATCGAATGGGTCCAGAACTACAACGGCACCTGGAAGGTCACCGAGAAGACCGAGAAGGGCGACGTCGACACCACCTATCACGGCGACACGTTCGATCGCTTTTACGGCAACAAGCAAACCAGCATCACCGGCTCCGAGGCGCCCACGGCCGAGCGACCGAACCCCACCTGTCTGAGCTCCACCTGGGCGCAGCGGATCGAGTCGTACACCGGCTCGGCGGCCTGCCCCGTGCCGCTGATCTCCGACGAGACCTGGGCCGACCAGATCGCGAGCAAGACGACGGCGACCGCGATCAGCGACGAGACCACCGCGCAGACCATCTCCAGCACAACGAGCGCCACGTCGATCAGCGACGAGACCGCCGCCAGCACCGTGTCCAGCACGACGACCGCCTCGCTCGTGTCGGATACCACCATCGGCGAGGTCCAGTCGGTGACCATCGGCAATACGAGCGACGTCACCATCGGCAATGCGGCGTCGATCACCGTCGGCGCCACCGAGGAGGTCACGATCGGCGGCCTGGTCGAGCTGACGATCGCGGCCATGCTCGAGGTCTCGCTCACGGCGGGGGTCTCGATCAACATGGGCCCCAAGGCCGAGCTCAACCTGACCAACCGGCAGGAGCTCTCCCAGTTCCGCACCAACGTGAAGAACATCTGCGCGAGCGTCTCGTCGGCCGAGTCGGTGAGCACCGGGGCGTACAACCTGATGTCCGGCGTCATCAACCTGTTCTGATGCAGACCCGGAACCTCACGCCCTTCCCCTTCGGCGCCAAGGTCTGCTCGCGCAGTCCGCCGCAGCCCGAGGTGGTCCTCGTCGTCCGCGGCCGGTTCTCGCTCCGCCTGGGCGAGCCGCTCGCGCCGCTGGAAGGGCAGCTCGCGCAGGGCGCGCTGACCGCCGAGACCTTCGAGGGGGGCGAGGGCGAGCGCGACGGCGAATGCACGTACCCCGGCGATTTCGCCGACTGGAAGCCGGCCGCGGATCTCCTGCTCCGCGGCGCCTGCCACCCGCCGCCGGGCGAGCCGCTGCGCGAGCACCCCGTGGGGTTCGCGGTCGGGAGCTGGTCGAAATCGCTGCTCGTCCCGGCGCCGCGCGAGGGCCGCCAGGTGCCCGCGCCCTTCGGGCCGATCCACCCCGACTCGCCCGAGCACCGCCGGATGCTCGGCAAGGAGTACGGCCCCTCGTACCGGAAGGCCCGCGCCCCCTGGTACGCCGAGGACTTCGACTGGGCCTATTTCCAGGCTGCCCCGCCGGATCAGCGCCTCGCCGGCCACCTGCGCGGCGACGAGGAGGTCACGCTGCTGAACCTCCACCCCGCCGCGCAGACCGCCTCCTTCCGCCTGCCGGGCCTCCGGATCCGCGCGGTCGTCGAGGACGCCCAGGGCCGCCTGCAGGACGCCCGCATGAGCCTCGACACCCTCTTCGTCGAGCCGGACGCGGGCCTCGTGACGCTGACCTGGCGCGGCCACGCCGAGGTGGCCGAGGACGATCTCGCCGACGTGCGCGCCGTCGTCATCGCGGCCGAGCCGCTGGACGCCGCGCCGCTCCCGCTCGACCACTACCGGGAGAAGCTCGCCCAGCTCGCCCGCGATCCGCGCGGCCTCGAGGATCTCCCGCCGGAGATGCGCGACGCCTACGGCCTCGTCCGCGACGGCGCGCCGCGGCCGCCGCGCGCCGTCGCGGACGAGGAGGATCCGGTATCGAAGCTCCTCGCCGAGCGGCTCGGCGGCCTGCACGCGCCGGAGCAGGACCGCGTGCGGCAGCTCGTCGCGAAGCTCCGGGAACTGCGCACCCCCGAGGGCGTCGACCTCGAGCGCACCATCGCGCAGGCGCTCGCGCGGCTCCCGGCGCAGCGGCAGGCCGCGTACCTCCCGGCCACGCCCGCGGGCACGCCGCGCGTCCCGATGGGCGGCGCGCTCGACGCGCTCGTCGCGCGCGTCGAGAAGCTCCGCCGGGACGCGGCCGCGCGTGGGACGGAGCTCCAGGGCGTCGACCGCCTCGACGAGCTGCTGCGCGATCCCCGCCTCCGCGAGATCGTCCCCGGCTACCGGCTCCCGGGGGAGGACGCGGCGCCGCCGCCCGAGCCCGGCCCCGGCATCGACCTCTCGGGGCGGGATCTCTCAGGGCAGGACCTCTCGGGCCGCGACCTCTCCGGGGCGAAGCTCTCCGGCGCGCTCCTGTCGGGCGTGAACCTCTCGGGCGCGAACCTCTCGAAGGCGGATCTCTCGCGCGCCGTGCTGTTCGAGGCGAACCTCGAGGGCGCCGATCTCTCGGGCGCCGACCTCTCCCAGGCGAACCTCACCGGCGCGCGCGCCGCAAGGGCCGATCTGCGCGGCGCGACGCTCGACCAGGCTGTCTTCACGCGCGCCGATCTCGCCCGCGCACGCCTCGCCAGGGCGCGCGGGCGCGGCGCGCTGCTCGACGAGGCCGACCTGCGCGAGATCGAGGGGGAGGAGCTCCACCTCGACGGCGCCGTGCTCCAGGGAGCGAAGCTCGATAGCGCCTCCTTGCGGGGCGCGGCCCTCATCGGGTGCATGTGCGCGGGATCCTCCGCCACGGGCGCGGATCTCACGGGCGCGTCCCTGCCGCGCACGAGCTTCGCCGACGCCGATCTCGAGCGCGCGACGTTCGTGGAAGCGCGCGGCGAGGGCGCGGCGCTGCTCCGGGCGAAGCTCGACGGCGCCGACCTCCGGTACGCCTCGCTCCCGCGGGCGCACCTCTCCGGGGCCTCGGCCCGGGGCGCGCGCTTCGCGTGCGCCGTCCTGCGCGGGAGCCGCTTCTACCGCGCCTCGCTGGAGCGCGCCGACCTCGCGCAGGCCGACCTCTTCGGCGCCGATCTCTGCAAGGCGCGCCTCGACGGCGCCTCCTTCGCCGGGGCCAGCCTGTACGGCGCCCGCCTCGAGGGCGCGAGCGCCGCCGGCTGCGATTTCAAGGGGGCGAACCTGCGGCGCTCCAGCCTGGAGGGCGCGTGAAGAGCGTCGAGGAGCTCCTCGACCGCATCCGCGCCGGCGCGCCGCTCCACGGCGCCCGCCTCGACGGTCTCGACCTCTCGGGCCGGGATCTCACGAACCTCGATCTCTCCCGCGCCAAGTTCCTCCGCGCCAGCCTGCGCGGCGCGCGGCTCGCGGGCAGCGCGCTCTCGGGCGCGCACTTCGTCGAGTGCGACCTGCGCGACGTGGACCTCGCGGGGTGCGCGCTGGACGGTGCGCTCGTGCTCGGCTCGAACCTCGAGGGCGCGCGCCTCGCCGGCGCGACGCTCACCCGCGCGAAGCTCTCGTACCAGCGCCTCGCCCGCGCCGATCTCTCCGGCGCGACGATCGTCGAGGTCGAGGCGGTGGGCTCGGACTGGTCCGGCGCCCGGCTCGCCGGCGCGACAATCGAGGGCTCGCGCCTCGACCTCGCGAACCTCGCGGGTGCGGATCTCACGGAGGCCCGCGTCGCGCGCGCCTCGTTCACCCGCGCGAACCTCCGCCGCGCGCGCCTCTGCCGCGCCCGCGTCGAGGCCGGCGCCTTCGTGGGGGCTGACCTGGGCGGCGCGGACCTCGACGGCGCGGAGCTTGATCGCGCGGTCTTCGTCAAGGCGGACCTGCGCGGCGCCCGCTTCCCGAAGCGCATGCACGGCGTGGTCCTCGACGAGGCGAAGCTCGGCCGGCCCGAGCTCGCGGGCAAGGACCTCGCCGGGACCGACCTCACGGGCGCGGATCTCTCCGGCCTCGACCTCACGGGCGCGGACCTCTCCCTCTGCTCGCTGCGCGGCGCGGATCTCCGGGGCGCGAGCCTCCGCGGCGCCCGCCTCGAGCGCTCGATCCTCTCGGACTGCGATCTCACCGGCGCGGACCTCCGGGGCGCGAGCCTCCTCGGCTGCGACCTCTCGCGCTCGATCCTCCGCGGCGTGGACCTCTCGGGCCGCGATCTGGAGTCGGTGATCCTCATCGAGGCCGATCTCGAGGGCGCCGATCTCACGGCCGCGCGCCTCGTCCGCTGCATCCTCGACAGGGCGCGGCTCTGCCGCGCGAACCTGACGCGCGCGGTGCTCCAGCAGGCGCTCCTCCGCGGGGCCGCGCTGGAGGGCGCCGTGCTCGGCAAGACGATCTTCGATCGCGTCGATTTCACCGGCGTGGATCTGCGCGCCGTCTCCTTCGCTGGCCTCACGGTGCACCGCTGCGCCTTCATGGACGCGAACCTCGAGCGGATGAGCCTCCGCGACTGCGATTTCATGGGCAGCGATTTCTCGAAGGCGAACCTGCGCGGCGCCGATTTCGAGGGATCCATCCTGACGCAAGCCAGGCTCCGCGAGGCCGCGCTGGACGGCGCGAGCCTGCCGAACGTCGCGGCGAAGGCCGCCTATTTCGGCGGCGCCTCGCTGCGCGGGGCGAAGCTCTCGCGGGCGATGCTCCGGTACGCCACGTTCACCCGGGCGGACCTCGACGGCGCGAACCTCGCCGCCGCGGATCTGCGCGACGCCATGCTCGATCATGCCGAGGCCGGCGGCGCGCTCTTCCTCTCGGCGCGCCTCGAGCGCGCCGACCTGTCGCACGCGCGGGTCGAGGAGGCCGACTTCAGCGAGGCCGATCTCGGCGGCGCCAACCTGCACGCCCTCCACGACAAGGGCGCGCGCTTCGCCGGCGCGAGGCTGCTCGGCGCGCGCCGAACGGACGTCGATCGGCTGGAGGCGGAGGCGTACACGCCCCCGCGGCCGCCGCGATAACAGCGGAAGGAGCGGACGCGTGCTGCCTGCGAGCAACAACGGCGCCGGGATGAACATCGGGTTTCCGGACGTGTGCCTGACGCCGGTGGGGCCGGTGGTGGTGCCGATTCCGTACCCGAACTTCGCGCTCAACGCGATGGCGGTGAATTTCTCGGTGAAGGTGAAGGTGTCGATGATGAACGCGCTGAACCTCGGCACGACCATCCCGATGACCTTCGGGATGGAGCCCGGGGTGGCGCACCCGCTCTACATGGATGTCGGGGCGTATGTGGCCGGCAATTCCAAGGTCATCATCGAGGGGCTGCCGGCGATCAACCTCACCTGTCCCACGACCGGGAACGCTGGAAACAACGCGGTGGGCGCGGTGCTTGTGCCGAGCGCGGTGAACGTGTTCTACACGTGCGCGGCGGCGCCGGAGGAGGTGCTCCCGGGCGCGGAGAACGTGGCGCACGCGCTGCTCGGCGATGGGATCGGGGTGATCCGGATCCGGGTGTTCTCGCTGGACGTGCCGGCGCTTGTGTACCGGGCGATGCGGGCGCTCGAGGCGGAGGGGATGCGCGAGCTGGTCATCGATTTACGGGACAACCCCGGAGGAGAGCTACGGGCGTTCGTCGAGCTCGCGGGGGATTTCCTGCCGGCGGGGAGCGTCGTGGCGACGGTGACGGACGGCGACGGGGACGAGGTGGTCTATCGTTCGCGGCAGGAGGAGCCGTATTCGGTCCCGGTGACGGTCCTGGTGAACCGCGGGACGGCCTCGGCGGCGGAGCTGTTCGCGGGGTGCCTGAAGGCGCACGGGCGGGCGGGGATCGCGGGGGAGCGGACCTACGGTAAGGCGGCGGGGCAGGCGCTGTGCGTGGGCGAGGGGGGCGCGCGGATGGCGGCGGCGGTGCGGGTAGCGCTGCCGGGCGGCGCGGAGGTGCAGGGGGCAGGGGTCGAACCGGACCTCGAGGCCGGCGCACCCGTCCGGCGCTTCACCGGAAGGCCGCGTTCAGACGGTCGATGACGGTCGAGATGGGGGCATAGAAGGCGACATACTCCTCACGGCCCTTGACGCCGAAGGTCGACGGAAGAGGCACTCCCTGAGCCGTCCATACCGTCTGGGTGCTCTGCTCATTGTTCCAATCGAACATCACCGCGATATCGTTCAGCGACCAGGTTGGGTTGGTCTGGATGGCGCCAACCCTCCGGTCCCCGTTGTTGGAGCCCAGGACCATCCGGCCCTCGTACGTACGCACCATGTGGTACACTATCCAGCCCCCCTGCACCTCGGCATCGACCCTCGAGCCCACTCCGGGCAAGAAACGACGGTAGAAGGCGATGATCGAGTCACGAGGCAGATTGTCGGGGTCCCTGATGATCGGGTCGCGCGTCGGATCGACGATCAGATAGGTATTTGCCTTGGGAATGGCGTCCTTCCACCTCATGAAGACTTCCGGGGAGAGGCCATCCGTCAACGTCAAGCTGAATACGGCGGTGTCGTAACAGGTCTGCATCCTGCGCCCCTCGTTCAATGGGTGCGCTTCCGTCATCGCCTTGTAGGCGTCGGAGGTCTTGTCCGTGAGCGCCGACAGCGCGAATTGCGGCCGCGCCGGCCTGCTCTGCGACCACCAGTACGCCGCCAGGGCGCCTGTTGCGAGCGTCGTGATGGCGGTCCCGGCGAGGAGCACCGGGCTCCAGCCGCCGCCGCGTTCGCCGTGATCCACGGGCGATGCAGGGTCGTCCGCCATGGTCTGGCCGAACATGCTCGCGCTGAGCAGACCCGTGGCCATGGAGGAGAGCCAGCCTCCGGACGAGGATCCTGCCGGCGTGTTCCGGAGGGTCGCCGCGCTCCCTTCGTCCTGGGTCGCGGCCTGCAACCCCAGCTGGTTCCCCTTGGGGCTCCTCTTGCGCTTTCCCACGCCCTCGCGGCGAGTCCGCTTGCGTCGTCCCATGCCCTCGCTCCCGGCTAGCCCCTAGAACACCGATCACGTTGATCGAGCGAGAAGTGAACCGCCAAGGCGCCATAAGACGCCAAGATTTTTGTGATTCTCTTGGCGTCCTTGGCGCCTTGGCGGTTCGAATTCTGCTCTCTTCTGGCGGTTTCAACCCGTTTGTCGCTCTAGCCCAGGTGGATCTCCTTCCCGTTGATCGTCATCGTCTCCTCGGTCAGCACCGTCGCGCTCTTCGCCTTCGTCGTCGCCGAGCCGTCCACCACGGTGTGGCTCTCGCGCGCGTGCAGGCTGAACAGGTCGGTCACGCGCTGGACCAGCGACGCCGCCTTCTGCACGAGCGCCCCCGCGAACACCCGCACCTTGTCGCCGTGCAGGTCCACCTTTGGGCCCCGGAGCTCCACGCCCCGGTCCCCGGACAGCCTGAGCGCCCCGCCCGCGGCCCGGACGTCGACGTCGCCCTGGAGCTCCAGCGTCACCTTGCCGGTCCCGTGCAGGACGCCGATGACATAGAGGCGCGCGCCCCGGCCGATCACGAGGAGCACGTCGCCCACCGCGGGCGCATAGGGCAGCGCCAGCGCCATCGTCGCCTCGGCGCTCTCCCCGTCCGGCAGCTCGATCACCACCGCCTGCCCGCGGGCTTCCAGCACGTGCGCCGGCCCCAGGTACTCCTCGGCGCGCACGGACGTGGTGCGCTCCCGAACCACGGCTCCCTCCGACATGGTGGTCCCTCCCTCCATTTTCGCTCCGGCTCAGTCCTTGCGGAAGCGCTTGTACAGGCTGCCGAGGAGATCGGGCCGCTCTCGCTTCGGCGCGGACGGCGCCGGGGCCGGCGCGCGCGGCTCGGGCGAACGCTCGACCTCGGGACCGCGCTCCGGCGCGGGCAGCGGCTCGGAGGCGCGCGCGGGCGCGGGTGTAGCGATCGGCGCAGGCGCGGCGGCTTGCGCGGGCGCGGGGGCAGGCGCGGCGATCTCCGCGGGCGCAGGCGCGATGTCTTGCGCGAGCGATGGTGCCGTCTGCGCGGGCGCAGGCGTGGCCTCCGGCTCGCCGAGATCGACCGTCCCTTCCAGCGGCGACGCGATCACCGGGATCGCCGCCGCGCCGCCCGCCGCCCACGGCGCGCTCGGGCGCTCGCCGCCCTCCCGCTCGCCGCGCATCCCCGCGGGCGCGATCGGAAACGGCGCGCTCACCGCGTCGTCCTGGCCCGGGCCTCGGATCCTCACGGGCGGCGGCAGGGGCACGGTGCGCGCCTCGCGCGGCCTCCGCTCGCTCCCCGCCGGGGGCAACGTGTCATCAAGCGGGAAGGTGCCCTCGAGCGGGTGCGCAGCCTCGCGCGCCGGCTCTCGCCCCGTCGCGACGCCCGCGACGCTCACCGGCGCATCCACGACGTCGCCCTCGCCGAGCCGCACCGTGGAGCTCCAGTCCGTCCGCTTCGCGCTCTCCCCCGCGGCCGCGCTCGCCGCGCTCGGCGCGCCCGCAGGCGCCTCGCTGAGGTCCGGCCACGGCACCGGCTCGTCCCCGACCTCCACGCCCACCGCGGCGCGCAGCGCCGAGAGCACCTCCTCCGAGGCCACCTGGAAGCTCCCGCGGAAGACCACCGCGCAGCGCTCGGCGTCGGGCTGCACGATCAGCGTGTCGCCAACGAGCGGCAGCCACCGCGCCGCGCCGTTCGGCAGGAGGATCGTCGCGAGCGCCCGCAGCGCCGGCAGGCGCGTCGCCATCATCGGGTGATGCTGGCTCAGGCCCTCCAGCACGATCTCCTCGCCGCCGAGCACCCGATCGAACCGCTGATCCGCCGGCGCGGACTGGAAGTACGACCAGTCGAAATCGTCCGGGATCGACGCGATCCCCTCCAGCTCGGCGCGCGCGAGCCCGCGGAGCAGCCGCGTCCGGCTCGGCACGATCGGCGGGATCGGCCCGAGGCCGACCGGCGCGCGCCCCCCGCCCGGCGGCAGCAGGTTGGGCAGCGCGCCGCCGCCGCCCTCGCCGGCGCCGACGCCGAGCGGGTTCTCCGGCTCCCCGGGGCCGCCATACGCGCGCTGGTACTCGATCGGCATCTTCACGAACGGCTCGGGCTGCGCGCCCGCCGCCGCGCCGCCCGCCCGATCGCCCAGGACCTCGAGCCTCTTGTCCACGAGCGCCGCCCCCGCGCGCAGGAGCGCGAGCCGCACCGCCATCTGCCGGACCGGCGCCCCGCCTGGCGCCCACGCGTGCCCGGTGAGCACCACCTCGGCGCGCGCTAGCCAGGGCGCGAGCTCGCTCGCCGCGAGCAGCGGTTTCATCGGGTTGCCCCGCGTGTAGACCTCGCTCCGCACCAGCTCCAGCGGCTCGATCCGCCGCGCCTCGCCGCCGGGGACCAGCGCGAAGCTCGCCTTCGCGACGAGCGTCACATGGAGTTGGCCGCGGCTGCGCCACAGCGTCGCGCCCGACGCGACCGGGCCGGCGCGGTGGACGTCGAGGGCAGGACGCGCGGTGGTCATGGGCGAGGGCGCCGCGCCCGCGGGCCAGCGTCAGTTCGTGTTGAGCTCGACGCGCAGGAGCTTGCGGCCGATGAAGAGGTAGTCGCCGTGCGCGAGCTCGCGCTCGCTCTTGATGCGCACGTAGGTGCCGTTGCGGCTGTTGAGATCGGTCAGCGTGAACTTGCCGTTGTGCTCCTCGAGGCGGCAGTGCGAGCCCGACATGTACAGGTCGACGGGGAAGTTCAGGTCGCCGCCCTCGCGCCCGATCTGCAGCGAGGTGCCGCGCGCGCAGACGGTCATGCCGACCGCGCCGCCCTGGAGCACCTGCGTCAGGCGGAACGGGCTCGGGTGCTTCGGCGAGGAGTAGAAGTAGGTCCCGTCCGGATCCTGGCCGTCGGAGGCGCGCGGCGTCGGATCGAGCCGGAAGAGCTGCTCGCCCGCGAGGAACGTGTCGCCCGGCGTGATGTCGATCGTGCCGCGCACGCGGATGTACACGCCGTTCAGCGAGCCCTCGTCGCGCACCACCAGCTTGCCGTCGCGGTAGAAGAAGTTCGCGTGCTTCGGCGAGACGAACGGGTCGTCCGGGAAGACGAGCTGCCCGTTGCGGCCGACGATGTGCTGCTCCGCCTTGAGGTGGAACGAGAGGCCGTCCATGCCCTCGCCGCGGATGAGGATCAGCTTCGCCTTCGCCGGGTTCTGCATGTCCCCGAAGAACAGCGTCTGCGCGTTGAGGATCTCGGGCGGGACCGCCGTTCCGCACCTCCCACAGAACTTGTGGCCCGAGGGGACACCGCTCGAGCAGGAACGGCAGACGTAGTTACGGGCTTGCTCCATCAGCTCCTCCTGGGAGAGTTCGGCGAATTCGCTCTTGGACGAGGTGGTCTTGGGGCCCCGGCCCTGACCGCGCGCGCTCGTCGGGTCGAGCCGGGCGCCCGCGCTGCCGGCCGCGGGCGTCGGGGAGCGCCGGGCCGGCGTGGTCGTCGAGCTCGCCCGGCGCGGCGTGAACAGGGCCAAGTCGTTCGCGCACTCAGGGCAACGCGCGGTGCCCATCGGGCTCCACAGGTCGCACTGGCCACAGACGATGCCAATCTCGTGCTGCTCGGTGTGCAAACGTCTCCTCGGTGCATTGGAGGACCGCGGGTCGCGGTGCTCCGACCCGCGCCAGTGGAAGGCCGCCGTGGCGGACCTCCGACCGATGAAGCGAGCCAGGACGGCGAACCCGGGCCGCTGCTCGCGCGGGGGTCCCCGACCCGGGTGGAGAGAGACACGGTTCTAGACGTCGATGCGCGGAGGGGTCAAGCTCGAGGTGACGCTGGCGGGGGCGACACGGCCGGCCCTGCTCAGCGCACGAAGGTGAAGCGGCGCCGGTCGTCGCTCCAGCCGGCGCCGCCCCAGAGCCGGAAGACGATCCGCTGGTTGCACGCGGAGCGCGGCTGCAGCCCGAAGTCGCGCGAGTCGTCGTGGTAGCTCCGGTTGTCGCTCAGCAGGAAGACCGTGTCGGGCCGCACCTCGACGTGGTGCCGGCGCTCGAGCGGGGGCTTGCGCCCCGTCGCCCGGGCGTGGAGGCCGGGGCCCATCATCACCATGTTGCAGGAGAGCTGCACCGGGTTGCCCGTGGCGGGGTCGGTGATGCTCACCTTGGGCTCGGCGCACGCCGTCTCGGCGTCGTAGCGCTGCCCGTTCACGAGGAGGACGGTGTGGTCGACGTCGACCGTATCGCCCGGCAAGCCCGCGATCCGGCCGACGATGTGGCTGCCGGGCGCCTCGGGATCCGGGCACCGCACCAGCTCGCCGAAGCCGGGCGTGCCCCGCGTCAGCACGACGACCACGTCGCCCGGGGCGAGGCTCGGCGCGAGCGCGGCGCCGAGCATCGGGTCGTTCGGCACCTTCCAGACGTCGAGGACGAGCGCGCGGAGCACCACGCCGAGCAACAGCAGGGTTCCGAGGATCCAGAGCAGCCCGTTGAACAGCTTCCGCATGCGGCAGCGCAGCCTAGCGCAGCTCCGGCCGCGGGCGGCGGGCAAGCGAAGCTCGCTGACGCCGCCGCGCCGTCAACGCAGGCACCCCCGGTACGGCGGCAGCTCGCTCGGGCTCGCGCCCGCCGCGATCTCGCGGGCGGCGGAGAAGAGCTCGGGCCACACGTCGAGGCGGCTGAAATACGAGGTCCCGGTCGTGCGCTCGTCGCCGTCCATCACGCTCGACGAGATGACGCCGACGACGTCGCCCCCCCGATCGCTGCGCGCCGGCCCCCCCGAGTCGCCGGGGCAGATCGAGGCGATTGCGACGAAGTGCCCCGGGCTCACGGCGTCGATCGTGCCGCCCAGCCGCGGCGCGAGGTGGATCGGGTCGCGCGAGAGCGCGCAGCGGCCGAAGCCGTAGGGCGTCACCTGCTCCTTCGAGGCCGGCTCGGCCTCGATCCGCGGCGGGAGGGTCGGGATCCCGACGAGGCGCCGCGACAGCACGAGGATGGCGATGTCGCCCTCGCCCGACGTGTACCCGCAGTCCGGCGACACCACCGCGCGGACCTTCACGTCGCCCCACGGCAGGTGGTCGCCCCCGAGCTCGATCGAGATCGCCTCGGCATCCTGATCGCGGCGCAGCGTCCTGCCGTTGTCGTCCCGCGCCGCGACGCAGTGGTGCGCGGTGAGCACCAGGTCCTCGGTGATGAGCGTCCCCGTGCACGTCACGTCGGTGACGATCCGGACGATCGCGTCCTCGTTCGTCGCCAGCTCGAACGGCGGCCGGAGCTCGAACGGGCGCTGCTCCATGCCCGGCTTCGCCGCGGGGATCGGCAGCCCCGCGTTGGTGATCGGCCGCGCACAGCCCGCGGCGACGGTGAGGGCGAGCGCGGCCGCCACGGCGGCGCCGCGTCGGTACAACCCTGTCCATGCGGTCGCCAGGGCGCCCAGCGTGCGAGCTTGCGGCTGTTCCACCTGAGGGAGACCCTCCCAAGCGCAACCGGTTGTTCTCTCGGACAGCGCCCCCGGTACGAACGCGCCGAGCAAAGCCAAAGACTACGACATAAGGCGGTGACCGTCATTCGACAACGACAGGGTTTCCAAGCTTGGATACGGCCTCGACGATCGCGGCTCGCGTCGCGCGTCTCGTCGTCTCGCCGCCTCGTTTGTAGCTGCTCTGTACATTTACGCCTGCGCTCCGCTCGCGCGTGCGTCGATGTTCCCCGCGCCGCGCTAGCGCACCGCGACGAGGCGCACCTCGCTCGCGCTGCGCGCGTAGGCGTCGAGCGCGGCGCGGGCGGCGGCCGCGTCGACCTGCGGATCCTCGACGCCCGCGGCGACGAGCTGCTCGAGGAAGGCGCGCTGGTGCTCGGACTTCGCCGCGAGCCACGCGGGGCAGGCGCCGGCCGCGCAGGCCGCCGACGCCTGCTCGGACGCGGCGAGGGCGTCCCGGACGCGGCCTCGGCGGAGGAGCGCCCGCGCCGAGAGGAGCGCCGCCTCCGGGAGCGCGCGCACCTCGCCGGGCGCCGCGTCGAGGGCCGAGGAGGCGAGCCCCGGCTGATCGCGCTCCAGGTAGGCCGCGGCGAGCGCGGTGACGCTGGCCGGCGTCCTGCCCTCGGCGTAGCGGGCCTCGAGCGCCGCGAGCTCGTCGGCCCCCGCCGCGGCGCGCGACGGCAGCAGCTGCGACGCCCGGACGCTCGGCCCGAGCCCGATCGTCCAGACGACCCCCGCGAGAACCAAGCCGTTCGCGACGAACAACCCGAAGCGCATCACCCGACCTCCAGGAACCGGCAGGGACCCCCGGCCGTCGGCGGCGGCCGGCGGTGACGGGCAGTCGCGCGCGGTGACATGCGGTAAACCCAAGCGACAGCGGGGCGGCGCGAAGGTTCCCGCGAAGCGCGAGCGGCGCGCAATCAGGGGTTGGCCAGGGGTTGGCCAGGGGTTGGCCGGGTGGCTGGCGCGCCTACGTACCCCCCCACCCGGCCGGGGCCGCGGGGCTACTCGCTCGGGAGCACCACCAGGTCGTCGCGGTGGACGACGACGTCGTCATCGCCTGCCTCCTCGCGCTTCTTCCGCGCGGTGCGCGCGGCGTCGCTCGCGGACATCCGCGCGAGCCCGCGCGCGATCTCGGCGCCGTCCGGGTCGACGACGGCCACGGCGTCGCCGGGGAGGAAGGTGCCGCGCACGCCGAGGACGCCGACGGCGAGGATGCTCCGGTTCTTCGAGCCGATCGCCTCGGCGGCGCCCCGGTCGACGAGGATGGCGCCGCGCGGGCGCAGCGTGTACGCGATCCAGTGCTTGCGCGCGCTGAGCCGCTGCGGGACGGCGGCGAAGAGGGTGCCGACGTCCTCGCCCGAGACGATGCGCGTGATGATGCCCGCCTCGCGGGCGGCGCCGATGACAACGTGCGAGCCCGCGAGCGTCGCGCGCCGGGCGGCCTCCACCTTGCTGGCCATGCCGCCGGTGCCGACGCCGGAGGTCGACGCGCCCGCGAGGTGCCGCGCCTCGCGGGCGACGCTGCGCACGAACGGCACCCGGCGCCCGTCGCCGTCGAGCAGGCCCTCGACGTCCGAGAGCAGGATGAGGAGATCGGCCTCGCAGAGCGGGGTCACCATCGCCGCGAGCTGGTCGTTGTCGCCGAACTTGATCTCCTCGACCGCGACGGCGTCGTTCTCGTTGATGATCGGGATGGCGCCCGCCTCGAGCAGCGCGGCCAGGGCGTTCCTCGCGTTGTTGGTGCGCGTGCGGTCCGCGAGGTCGGCGTGCGTGAGCAGCACCTGCGCGACGAGCAGGCCGACCTTGCCGAAGGCCTCCTCGTAGCGCTGCATCAGCACGCTCTGGCCGGCGGCGGCGGCGGCCTGGAGCCAGGCCATGTCCTTCGGGCGCGACTTCAGCCCGAGCTTCGCCACGCCGAGGGCGATGGCGCCGCTCGACACGATGACGAGGCTCCGGCCGGAGCGGCCGCGGAGCGCGGCCACCTCGGCGGCGAGCCGGTCCCAGGCGTCGCCGGAGAGGCTCTTCGAGCCGATCTTGACGATGATGCGGCGGCAGCGCCGGAGCGCGGCGCGCGCGGCCTGCGGATCGAGCTCCGGCGCGGCGTCGGCCGCGGCGCGGCCCGCGGCGCCGCCCTTCGTGGCGGTGCGGTCCTCGGTGTCAGTCATGGGGGATGCCGGCGGCGGCGATCTCGTCGAACGCCGCGTCGAGGCGGCGCTCGATGTACTCCGGGACCGAGGCGCCAGCGAGCAGGAAGGCGTCGATCCAGCGCGTGAACTCGTCGCGCAGGTCCTCGGTGCCGCTCGGCAGGACGGTGAAGCTCGCCTGGAGGGAGGGGGACAGCGCGCGGCGCACGGCGCGATCGACGGCGTCGCGGACCCAGCGCGCCTCCTCGGCGTGGACGCGCACGGCGGTGCTCCGGCGGAAGCGCGTGATGTAGCGGTCGAGGAGGTGGCCGAGGGCGTAGACCTCCAGGCCGCGCGCGGCCGCCGCGAGGGCCAGGGCCGGGTTGAGCCGCCGGAGGACCTCCTTCGTGACGAGCTGCGCGGCCTTGCGGAGCGGGGTCTGCTCCGACCCGGGCTCGATGAGCAGCGCGCGCGCGTCGGTGGTGAGGCTGAGGCCGTGGCGGGCGACCGTGTCCTGCACGATGGCCCCGCGGATGCGCAGCAGCATCCGCGCGGGGAGCACCGGGACCGGGATCCACGAGGCGCCCACCGCGAAGGCGGTGAGCACGGCGAGTCGACCTCCGGGCGGCGGGCCGCCCTGGGTGACCTGAGCGGCGGTCGGCTTGTTCGCGGCGGGTTCGGATGACATCGCGCGCACGGTACTACGGCGGGCGGCAGGTCAGAAGAGGGGGGTGAGCTCGACGATCGCGGCGCGGCAGCGCGTCGCGGCGAGGACGACGTCGCGGGTGGTCGCGCCCTCGGGCAGCGCGGCGGCGAAGCGCACCGGCCCGCCCCGCAGCGCGATCCCCCGGGCGGCGAGCTCCTCGCGGAGGAGCTCCGCGTTGGCGTGGACGGTGACGGCGTAGAGGCGGCTCCCGGCGGCGATCTCCGCGAACGTGCCCGAGAAGGCGAGCTCGCCGCCCGCGAGCACGAGGACGTCGGTGGCGCCGCGGACCAGGGCGCCGCGCGGGCCCTCGACGTCGAGCCGCGCGGCCGTGAGCAGCGCGCGGCGGCCCTCGGTGGCGCCCGCGAGCGCGGCCAGGACGAAGGCGGCCGCGGCGCCGTCGAGGCCGACGAGCGGATCCTCGGCGATCAGCACGGCGGGCGCGGTCACGATCGCCTGGGCGAGGACGAGCGCGCGGCGCTCGGGCAGCGCGAGCGCGCTCAGCGCGCGCTTCCGCGAGGCCGCGAGGCCGACCCGGGCCAGGGCGGGGGCCACCATCTCGGCCGCCGCGCGCGGCGAGGCGCCCGCGAGGCGCGCGCCCCAGCCGACGTAGGCGTCCGCGGTCCACGCGAGCGGCAGCGGCGGATCGAGCGGCGCCGCCCCGCTCGCCGCGCGGTGCGCGGAGCGCGCCACGTCGCGGCCCGCGACCTCGAGGCGCCCGGCGACGACGCGCGCCTCGCCGGGCGCCGCGTCGCCCGCGTCGTCCGCCGCGCCGGCCTGCGCCGGCCTCCGGAGGGCCGAGAACGGGACGCCCGTGATCGCCGCGAAGAGCGCGCCCGCGTCGCCGGCGCAGAGCACGCGATCGCCGCGCGTCGCCGCGGTGAACGCGTCGATGGCGACAACGTCGTCCACCGCGATGCGCGCCGCGCGGGCGTGGAGCAGCGGCGGCGCGGCGGGCGCGGCCTGCTCCGCGGGCTCGGCGGTCCTGGGCGACGCGGGCTCGGCGGTCCTGGGCGACGCGGGCTCGAGCTGCTCCATGGGCTCAGCGTTCCTTCGACGCAGGCGACGCCGGCGGCGCGGATGCTCCGGGCTCGTCCTCGCGGGCCGTCGTCGGGACGCCGAACGAGATCTCCCCGGCGAACTCGCTGCGCGCGAGCGGCCTGTCCGCGCCGAACACGAAGAACGGCGAGAGGGCGCGCGCGGCGTCGAGCATCACGGGCGGGATGGTCGCCCTCGCCAGCTCGCCCTGGGCCTGCGCCGAGAAGCCGACCAGGCCGAGCGCGTAGCCGAGGAGCGACGTGTCCTCCTCGGGGAGCGACTGGATGGGCGCGTCGTCGGGCAGCTGGCCCAGCCGGCGCGCCTCGGCGATCGCCTGCCGGAGCCCGCCGAGGCGATCGATGAGCCGGCGCTCGAGGGCCTGGGCGCCGGTCCACACCTGCCCGCGCCCGAGCGCGTCGACCTCCTCGGCCTTCATGTGCCGGTTCTCGACGATGCGGGCGACGAACCGATCGTAGAACTGCTTCACCTTGACCCCGAGCTGCTCGCGCTCGTCGTCGGTGTACGGCCTGTAGAGCGACTCGGCGTCGGCGCGGGGCGACGAGCGGAACGTCTCGATGCTGACGCCGAGCTTCTGCAGGAGCCCCGTGACGTCGACCTTCCCGTAGAAGACGCCGATGGAGCCGGTGATCGACGAGCGGCTCGCGAAGATCGGGGCGCCGGCGACGGACGCATAATAGCCGCCGCTCGCGGCCGACGAGCCCATCGAGACGACGAGCGGCTTCACGCGCGCCGTGAGGATCGCCTCGCGCAGGATGACGTCCGCCGCGAGCGTCGAGCCGCCGCCGGTCTCGACCCGGAGCACGACGGCGCGGACGCTCTGGTCCTCGCGCGCGCGGCGCAGCGCGCCCGCGACGGTGTACGAGCCGGCGAGCTTGACGCCGACGAACGGGATCGACCGGCTCTCGCCGTCGATCATGTCGCCGTCGAGGTAGACGAGCGCGACCTTGGGCGAGCGGCCCCAGCGCTCGGGCGCCTCGTCGGGCGGGTCGTCGTCGACGACGCGGGAGGCGCGCCCCATGACCTCGTCGACGACGCGGCCGAGCTCGTCGTCGTAGGCGAGCTGGTCGACGAGGCCGCTCTGCCGCGCCTCCTGGGCGAGGAACGGCCCGCGCGCGATCCGCCGCTCGAGCTCCGGGACGGGGATGCGGCGCCCGGCGCTCACCTCGGCGAGGAAGGCGTCGCTCAGCTGATCGAGCAGCGCCTGGTGGTCGTCCTTGCCGACCCGGGTGCTTGTCTCGCGCGCGAACTGCTCGGCGGCGAGCTTGTGCGCGCCGATGCGGACGATGTCGGCCTGCACGCCGAGCTTGTTCAGGAGGCCGCCGAAGTAGAAGTAGCTCGACGACATGCCGGCGAAGCGCAGCCCGCCCGCGGGGTTCATGGCGATGGCGTCGGCGCTCGAGCACACGTGGAGCGAGCGCCCGCCGGCGTCCTCGAGGTGGCAGAGGACCTTCTTGCCGTGGCTCCTCAGGTTGCGGATCGCGTCGGAGACCTCCTCGGCGTGGGCGAGCGAGCTGGCGGGCTCCGCGCGGAGCACGAGCGCGACGCCGGAGACCTCCGGGTCCTCGGCGAGACGCCAGAGCTGCTGGAGGAGCCGCGTGTGCCTGCGCACGCCCGGGGTCGAGTCGAGGCGCACGCGGACGACGCGGGCGGGCAGCCGGACGCCCGGCTCGGAGAAGCTGCGGAGCGCGACGCCTGTGTAGAAGCCGGTGCCGCTCTTCGTGATGGCGTTGCCGAAGACGCCGCCGGCGGAGACCTGCAGCTCGTCGACGTTGACGTCGAGGCCGGCCATGGCGGCGATCTTCGGGCCGCCGTCGGCCGTGAGGTCGCGCAGCGCCACGTCGCCCCGGAGCGTGCCCACGTAGGGCACGCGCAGGCCGAGGGTCGCCCGGGGCGTCCAGGTGCCGCTCCCGTCGGGGTCGCTGTTCTCGACGTAGGAGGTCTCGAGCCCGATCTCGAGCGCGCGCCTGCCGCCCGCGGGCCGCACGGCGACGCCGAAGTCGTAGCTGCGCTCGATGGCCTCGCGGAGGCGGTTCTCGGGGCGGTTCCAGTCGCGCGCGACGGCCGAGAGCGAGAGCCAGGTGAAGGGCCGGAGCGTCACGCCGCTCGTCAGCGAGAAGTACCCGTCGAGCGCCGGCGCGTCGGAGCTGCCCCAGCCGAGCGTCGTGCCGAAGGCGAAGGTGGGGCCGGTGTCGAGGGCGAGCCCCCAGCGGATCCAGCGCGACGGGCTGTCGAACGGCGCCGGCGCGGCGTCGGGCGGGTCGAGGAAGTCGAACCGCAGGCCGGTCGACACGTACCAGAGCGGCACGCCGAGCGCGATCGAGTGGCCGCGGGCGGGCAGCGGCGAGGCGGAGCCCGTGTGGACCCAGGTCCACCGGAGCTCGGTGCCCGGGAGGAAGGAGAGGTTCGCGGGGTTCACCGCGATGGCCGAGGTGTCGTCGCTGCTGGCGACGGGCTTGCCAGGATCGGGGAGCGGCTGCGAGGGGCCGTCGGCCGGCGCGGCGCGCGCGGCGGTCGGGCCGGCGAGCGCGCAGAGGCCCGCGCACAGGCCGAGCAGCGCGGCGGCGACGCTGGCGGGGCGAGCAGCGCTGGCCGGGCGAGCGGCGCTGGCGGGGTGCGTGATGCTGGCGAGCCGCCCCAGCCGGGCGGGGCGCGGGGAGCGGGCGGGGCTTTGGGGGCGGGGTAGGTGGTTCATGCGCGGATGAGCTCCCTGAGCGTATCTGCTTCCGCGTCGTACGTCCGCTGGACCTCGGCGAGGGCGAGGCGCTCGACGAGCGGGCCGAGCAGGTGCAGCCGGATCTGGATATCGCCGTCGACGCGGCGGCGGGTGCGGCCCTGCGGCAGGCGCTCGAGCCGGTACGTCCCCGCCGAGCGGAAGTAGCTGCGCCATTGCTCCTTCGGGCTGACCTGCCACGTGGAGGCGTGGTCCGAGAGCCGGTACGTCGAGCGCTCCTCCCAGGACATGGCGTCCTTCGCCACGGGGTAGCTCCGGAAGATCGGCAGCGGCGCGCTCGCCTGAAAGCGCAGGACGCGGAGCAGCTCGCCGTCGCGCAGCGCGTGCTCGACGGTCACGACGCTCTCGAGCGAGGCGACCCGCGTGGCGAGCCGAGGCCCGAGGTCCGGCGAGAGCACGGCGAGCTCCACGGCGTCGAGGGGCGCATCGAGCTCGTGGGAGATGGTGAAGTGCACGTGGCCCTTCTATCACGCGGCGAAGGCCGGTCGCGGGCAGGTCGGAACGGCGCGGATAAGGGCACAACGGTGTGGGGCGCCCGGCGCGATGGCGGCTGCGAGCCGCCTGGCGAGAGGATCGGGCGCGGGAGCGATCGGGACGGGCGCGGGAGCGATCGGGACGGGCGCGGGGGCGATCGGGACGGGCGCGGGAGCGATCGGGACGGGCGCGGGGGCGATCGGGACGGGCGCGGGAGCGATCGGGACGGGCGCGGGGGCGATCGGGACGGGGCGCGGGAGCGATCGGGGATGGGTGCGGAGGCGCCTCAGATCGGCGCTGTTTGCTCCGGGGCGGTTTCCACCTTCCGGCAATAGGTGGCCGTGAATTCCACATACCTTGCGTCGGCAACCAGGCGCACCTTGGCGCCAGGACTCGACCTCAGCGCCATCGTGACCGACACCGACCTGCGGGCCGGCCTCACGCACTGCATGCAGCGGCCGAGCGCGCGTGGGGCCGCGCCGCGATCGAGCGCGTGACCGGCGCGCGCGTGGAGCGTGCCGTGACGTCGAGCCCGTGCCCGGCGTAAATGCCGGCCGAGCGGGCGCATCGAAGCGGCCGTATGCGTCGCTTCGATGACCTCACGCCCGCCGTGCGACCGTCTCCTTCTCCCACCGGCGGCCCGTCACCTGGCGGTGCGCGGCGCCCGCCCCGCTCCCGCGAGCCCGAGGCGCGCGCGCTGCGGCGGCCCTGCGCCGCGCCGGCTCGCCGCCGCGGCGCGGGGCCCTCGACCGCGCTCCGGCTCTGCCTCATGGCGTTCACCGCCGTGTTTTCCGCCGGTTGCGCGAGCGGCATGCAGGACGACCTCGACCCCGCCGCCGAGGCCGAGCTGCGCGCCCTCTTCCCGGAGCAGGCCGGGCCGGTGCTCGCCGCCGAGGCCGTGCTCGTGGACCCGCTGTGGGTGGCGACCGGGAGGATGACCACGCCGCGCGCCGAGCACACCGCGACCTTGCTGGACGACGGCAGGGTCCTCATCGCGGGGGGGTTCCTGGGCTTGGACGAGGGGATGATTTGCGATCCGAAGTACTCGACGATGCCGCTCGGCAGCGCGGAGATCTACGATCCCGCGACGGGCGCGTTCCTGGCGGCCGCGCCGATGGCTGCTGTGCGCGGCGCTCACACCGCGACACGCCTCGCGGACGGGAGGGTGCTTGTCATCGGCGGAGAGGCCGGGGGCCCGGGCGTCGAGATCTACGCTCCCGCGCTCGATGCATGGCTTCCGGCCTCGTCGCCGTCGATGTCGAGGGCGAGCCACACGGCCACGCTGCTCGACGACGGGCGGGTCCTCCTCGCCGGCGGAAGGGCCGGGTCCGCGGCGACGGAGAGCACCGAGATCTACGACCCGGCGACCGACACGTGGGCCCCAGGACCTCCCATGCTGGGTGTCCGCGCCGGTCACCAGGCCACCCGGCTGCTCGATGGACGCGTGCTCGTCACGGGCGGCACGTTCGGGCCGGCCGCGGGCGCCGTCGAGATCTTCGACCCGGTGACGGCGACCTGGTCGGCTGCGGCGCCGCTCGACGGCATTCGCTGGCTGACGGCGACGCTGCTCCTCGGCGCGCGCCGCAGGCGGGCCCGCCGCGCGCCGCCCCCTTGCGACGCCGCATAGGAGCTCTCCACAGGGGCTTGCTCCCCTCCTCCTGGGCTCAACGCTCGGGCCTTTGCCGGCGCCACAACGGTCCTGCGAGCCCAGGAACGCCGCTACAACCGCTGCGAACGATGCTCTTCCACGCCCCCGACCTCCGCGCATGGACGAGCGTGACGGTCCCGTCACGACAACCCTGGTGGCTCTCGAGGGACCCTTGCCAGAGCTTCTCCAGGCTCGACATCAGCTCGTCGACCTCTTCTTTCGGCAGAACACGTCGCGCTTTGCCCATGCTCCGAACGGAGACGATTCCCTCGCGCACCTCGACGACGGCCTCTCGGGGGATGCCCATCCTCCACCCATACTCGATGATCCGATAGCGATCCGTGCTATCGCCTGGATCCACACACCACCGCGGCCATCGCCCATCGGTGCAGCTCGCCGCCGTCGCCGGCGGAAGGGGCAACACCACCTCGGCGGTCTCCATCCGGGGAGCGTCGGGGCATTGCTGCATGATCGGCATTGCAAGGCGCGTCCCCGGGGCGATCTCCCGCATGCTCCGACAGGAATCGTCCGCGCAGGGCCACTCGCGGATCTCCGGCTCGATCCCCCGCAGGGTCATCGGCGCGCGCGGCTCGGCGAGCGAAAACGCCATCGCTCCACGATACAGAAACGCGCCGGTATCACGCCGCTCCAAGATCACGCGCACGATCGACTCTCCCCCGGAGCATTCCGAGACGTCGAGCGGGATGCGCGTCCCGTCCGGTTCGATCAGGACGGCGCGACGAAGCTGGTCACAAACGGCGGCCTCGTGCTCCTGAGCCGTGCAGTACGGATAGCCCGGTGGCTCCGGCTCTGGTGGCGACGCGGCGGCGCACGCTGTCAGAATCGAGGACGCGACGACAGATAGAGCGGCGCGCGTGAAGAATGCGAACGTCATCATCGGCTTCGACCCACGGCAGCGCGCCGGATGGGTCCCCGGGGTCGAGGCCATCCACGATCCGCCCGCCGGCTCCCTCCAAATCTGCCTGGACTCCCTCCCTCGCCCGCTCGCGGAGCGGCCCGATGAGCAGCGATCCGCCGCGGAGCGGGGGGGGCATCCCTCGCAGCAACGCATGATACGCTCCACACCGAGCTTCACGCCATCTCATACGATCCGAGCACAGGGCTCTTGCACCTCGGCGGGAGGACGCGGGGAACGGACGGAGGAACGGCGCGGACCTGGCTGCTCTCCGTCGACACCGAGGGAGAGCTGCGCTGGGAGTTCGAAGGTGATGTCGGCACGCCGGGCCGGTTCAATGCGGTCATGTCGCTCCCCGGCGGTGGGTTCATGGCGGCCGGATTCCACGATTTCGTCTATGCGGTGGTCCGCCCGAAGGCGTGTCCATGAGCGGCGGCCGGGTCGACACGCCGACAAACTGTTGAGAGAGCGCATCACATGCGGAGCGTCCAACGTCCATTGGACGCACGGCGATCTCACCCACCTTCGATGCCTGATCGAGGCTGGAGAGCTCGCCGCGGTGATCCGCGGAAGTGGATCTATCGAGCCCCCTTCCGGGCCCCGGGCCGGTGCAAGATTTCCTTCGGGCGGTGTGTGCAGCCAGCCGGTCGAATCTTCCGTGACTCTCGCTGTACTGCGTCTGGTTGCCTGTGCTTGCAGCCGGCTCGCAACGGCGCGATCGGTGGCAGGTGCGGAACGGCGCCTAGCGCGGCGTGAGAGGAGGAGCAGATGGCGGATTCGTCGACGGAGGCTCGGGTCACCGAGGTAGCTGATGGCATTTACCAGCTCCACACCCCGGTGGGAACTGGCAAGGCTGGGTTCTCGTTCAACCAGTACCTCCTGGTCGACGACGCGCCACTGCTCTTCCACACCGGCTCGCGCCGCCTCTTCCCGTCGGTGCGCGCGGCGATAGCGCGGGTGATGCCGGTCGAGCGGCTGCGCTACGTGGCGTTCTCCCACTGCGAGTCCGACGAGTGCGGCGCCATGAACGAGCTGCTCGATGCCGCCCCCCAGGCGGTGCCGGTGTGCGGGCGGATCGCCGCGATGGTCGACGCGGACATGTTCGACCGCGCGCCACGGGCGCTCGAGGAGGGCGAGGTCCTCGAGCTGGGCGAGCGCCGGGTGCGCTGGCTCGACGCGCCCCACCTGCCGCACGGCTGGGAGTGCGGCTACCTGTTCGAAGAGTCCACCGCCACGCTGCTCTGCGGCGATCTCTTCACGCAGCCCGGCGCCGACCACCCCGCGCTCACGCGCGACGACATCCTCGCGCCGAGCGAGGCCATGCGCCGGTCGATGGATTACTATGCGCACGGCCGCGATGCACCCCAGCTCCTCGAGAAGCTCGCGGCCGCGTCCCCTCGCATGGTCGCCTGCATGCATGGCCGGGCGTACGAGGGGGACGGGGCCGCGCTGCTGCGCGAGCTCGCGCGCGCGCTCGCTCGCACGGCGTGAGCGGCGTTCGCGGGCGCGCGCCGATGCTCGCTGCGCCCTCGGCAGATCGTCCGGCCAGGTGCCGGGCCGCAAGCCGCGAGGCGCGCCGTCCGGGTGAATCTGCAGAGCGCGGCCGCGATGGTCGCCGAGTTGCCTGACGGCGTCGGCGTCGCGATCTCTGCCATCGGCACCACGCTGAAGAACGCCGGCTCCCATGCGGCCTTCCGCTGAGTTCCTTTCGCTGACCGTGTGGATCAGGGGACGTCCGTCGGGTCCCAGCTCACGCGGAAGCCGGCATCGAGCCCGTCGAGCGTGCGCATCGTGTCGGCGTCGAGCGCGAAGTCGAAGATCGCGCCGTTCTCGGCGATACGCGCGGGCGTGACCGACTTCGGCAGGACGATCAAGCCGTGCTGCACGGCCCAGCGCAGCATCACTTGCGCTGGTGTGCGCCCGGCCTTTGCCGCCGCGGAGACGATGACTTTGTGCCGGAGCTTCACGCCCTGCGTGAGCGGGCTGTACGCCTGCACGAGGATCCGGTGCTTTGCGCAGAACGCGCGCAGCTCGGCCTGCCCGAGGAACGGGCTGAGCTCGACCTGGTTGATCGCCGGCACCACCGCGCTCTCGTCGAGGAGCTCCTCGAGGTGCCGCACGGTGTAGTTGCTGACGCCGATCGATTTCGCGAGGCCTTGCTTCTGCGCGTCGACGAGCGCGCGCCAGGTGTCGCTGCGCTTGCCGGTGACGGGAAAGTGGATCAACACGAGATCGTAAGCGTCGAACGCGGCTTCCTTCAGCGAGCGCTCGAGCGAGCGCAGCGTCGTGTCGCGCCCCTGGTTGAAATTCGCGATCTTCGTCGTGACGAACACCGCGTCGCGACCGAGGCCGCTCTTGCGCAGGGCGCTGCCGACGTCCGCCTCGTTGCCATAGAACTGAGCGGTGTCGACGTGGCGATAGCCGAGGCGCAACGCTTCGAGGACGGCGCCCTCGGTCTCCGCGCCGGGCGCCGATTGATACACCCCGAGCCCGAGCTGCGGAATGTAGTGACCGTCGATCATCTGCAGGCGTGGTGATTCGATCATGCGCGGGCCCCCGGTGTCGTTCATCGCTCGGCTCGGCCGAGCGCAAAGCGTGTGCTGACGAAGTCGACAAGCTAGTCAGGGTGAAGGTCGACGGCAAGAGCAAGAAAACTCCGCGGCGACTGTGCAGAGCGCGCGCCAGCTAGCCGATATCGCTGAAGAGAGCGAGCGCTTCGTGCAGAACAGGCAAATTCCCGTGCGCGTCCGCGGGGGGGAGCAGACGGTGACGGGCGAATGATGCGAGTGCAGCGAGACCTTATAAAATAAACCCCGGCAGATCGATTGAGCGATCCGATGCCGGCGGCGCAGGGCGCAGGCTGCATGGCAGAGAACGTGGGTTGATCCCCTCCACGTGACGACGCGACGAGGATGACGAGCGAAGGTCCAATTCGTGGGTATCCAGGGACTCACGCGGCGCCTGGCTGCAAATCCCGGTCTCCTCGTCTCGACAGCCCAACGTGGCAGTGCTACTCATCCCACGTGTCCGGCGCTGAGGGGGAGGACATGTCATTACATCATGGCCTGTCGCCGATGCACGCAGGAAAGGATCGCCTTATGCGCACCAATCGAATCCGAGGTCTGCGGGCAGCTCAGCTTGCGTTCGCGTCCGCGTCTGCGGGAGCAGCGTTCTGCTTCGCGGCGTGCTCGGCCGACACGGGCCCCACGGCCGAAGACATGGGCGAGCAGGACCAGAATCTTGCAGCCTGTTCGTATGCGGTCACGACGAACGCGTACGAAGGAGCCCCGGAGTACTGGGGGACGATCAAGATCAAGAACACGGGCGCGAGCGCGCTGAAGAAGCCGACTGTCGCCTTCGACGTGCCGGGCGGTGTCACGTGCGATCATCACGAGCCGGGCTGGACCCACACACAAGCCGGCTCCCGATGCACCTATTCGAGGACATCAAACGTGTCCATCGCCCGCAATGCATCATTCACACTCAACTTTTCCACCGACTCGGTGTCCTCGTTCACTCCGTCCCGCATCGAGCTCCGCGACACCAGCTGCTCCAGCGGCGGCAGCACGACGGGCGGCGCCAGCACCACGGGCACGGGCGGCGGCAGCACGACGGGCGGCGCCAGCACGACAGGCACGGGCGGCGCCAGCACGACGGGCGGTGGCAGCACCACGGGCACGGGCGGCGGCAGCACCACGGGCACGGGCGGCGGCAGCACGACGGGCGGCGGCGGTAGTGGCGGCGGCTCGGGCGTGGTGTGGCAGACGGCCAGCCTGACGGAGTTCGAGTCTTACCCCGACCCCGGCAGCGAGGAGTGCATCGAGTACAACGGGTGCACGTGGGCCGGTCAGTTCGCGGCCCTCGACGGAAAGCAGCCGGAGAGCTGGGTCAGAGAGAACAACATCGCCGCGGTGCACTCGAAGGATTTCGAGAGGTACAAGCTCAAGACCCTGCGCCTTCGAAAGAATGGCAAGGAGATCGACGTCAAGGTGTACGACATGTGCTCCGACGCCGATTGCAGCGGGTGCTGCACGCGGAACGCGCAGCCGTCGGGGTACCTGATCGATATCGAGAAGTACACCGCTCAGCGGTTCGGGGTCTCGGCGTCTGGGCAGGTCGAGTGGAGGTGCCTCGACTGCAATTGATGGCCGTCTTGCCTGGTCGGCGGCTCGGGCGCCGCCTTGCTCACCCGCCGAGCGCCCTGTCGATCGCCTGCGTGAGCTTCGGGTCGTCCGGCGCCACGGACGACTCGAACCGCGCGATCACCGACCCGTCCTTGCCGATCAGGAACTTGGTGAAGTTCCACTTCACCTCACCGGCAGGCGCGGCTTGCGTGAGGAACGCGTAGAGGGGGTGCTTGCCGCCCCCCTTGACCGGGATCTTCGAGAACATGGGAAAGCTGACGCCGAACTTCGTGGAGCAGAAGGCGGCGATCTCGGCATCGGTCCCCGGCTCCTGCGCGCCGAAATCGTTCGACGGGAAGCCGAGGACGGCGAAGCCGCGATCCTTCAGCCGATCATGGAGCTCCTCGAGACCCGCGTACTGCGGCGTATACCCGCATTCCGATGCGGTGTTCACCACGAGCAGCACCTTGCCTCGGTAATCACCGAGGGAGCGGTCCTGTCCGTCGATGGTCTTCATGGTGAAGTCGTAGAGCGACATGGCCTTTCCTTCCTGAGCAGCGCCGGGCGTGGGCTCCGGCGCGGTGCGCTCGACATCCCTCCCACAACCCGACACACAGGCGAGGGCGAGCGAGCTGATCAGGGCGAGTCCACACCGGAGCACGCGCGGCGAGCGTTTCATGGCGCATGGATAGACGCGCGTCCGACCCGCGTCGAGCAGGAACGCGCTCCGCGTCGAGGCGACGCCGCAGAATGCTGCTGGAGAACGTCGGCTTGGGCGCGGCACGCGGCGGTCGGGCTCGGTGACCTGGCTTGCTGGAAGGAGGCCATCGCGACGGCAGCAGGGTGGACGGGCAGGGCGCTCGCCGTCACTTCTTCGTCAGCGCGTTGTAGCTGGTGATGAGGTTGCGGTAGTCGGGGATGTGGTTCGAGAACAGCGTCGCCAGTCCCTCGATGTCGTTGCGCCAGTCGCGGTGCAGCTCGCAGGCGACGCCGAACCACGTCATGAGCTGCGCACCGGCTTGCGACATGCGATCCCAGGCGGAGTGCCGGGTGATCTCGTTGAAGGTCCCGGACGCGTCCGTGACGACGAAGACCTGAAAACCCTCCTCGATCGCCGACAGCGCGGGGAAGGCCACGCAGACTTCGGTCACGACGCCCGCGATGAGGAGCTGCTGCTTGCCCGTGGCCTTGACGGCGTTGACGAAGTCCTCGTTGTCCCACGCGTTGATGTTGCCGGGGCGCGCGATGTACGGCGCGTCCGGGAACTGCTCCTTCAGCTCCGGCATGAGCGGGCCGTTGGGGCCGGACTCGAAGCTGGTCGTGAGGATCGTCGGCAGCTTGAAGTACTTCGCGAGATCGGAGAGCGCGAGCACGTTGTTCTTGAACGTGTCCGGCTGGATGTCGCGCACGAGCGACAAAAGTCCCGCCTGATGATCGACCAGCAACACGGCGGCGTTGTTCTTGTCGAGTCGAACGTACGGCTTGGTCATGGGCTGTCTCCTCTTCTGTCGTCGTGGGTGATGCGTCTGTATGGCGGCGCCCGAGCGTGGAGGTCGCTCAATCGTCCAGGTGGCCGAACTTGCCGCTCGCGAAGTCGGCGAACGCCTGCTGGATCTCCTGCGCGCTGTTCATGACGAACGGGCCGTACTGGACGATGGGTTCGTCGATCGGCTCGCCGCTCAGGACGAGCAGGTGGGCCTCCGATCCGGCCTCGATGAGCGAGCGCTCGCCGGCGTTCTCGAACACCGCGAGGTCGTGCGCCGCAGCGTGCGTTCCGTTGATCGCAATGTCGCCTTTCATGACGAGCAGACCCAGGTTATGGCGCGCCGGGAAGGTGAAATCGACCTTGCCTCGCGCGTTCAGGCGGACGTCGAAGACATCGATCTTCGTGAAGGTCTGCGCGGGTCCCTTCACGCCCTGGTATTCGCCTGCGACGACCCGGACGGAGCCAGAATTCTCGGGGAGCGTCACGATGCCCATCCGATCGCTCGTGATGCTTTGATACCGAGGCGGCGACATCTTGTGCGCCTTCGGCAGATTCACCCAGAGCTGCGCCATCTGGAACGGGCCGCCGCGGCGCGCATAGCTCTCCTCGTGAACCTCCTTGTGAAGGATCCCGGACGCCGCCGTCATCCATTGGACGTCGCCCGGACCGATCACGCCGCCTCCGCCCGCGCTGTCGTGGTGCGCGACGCTCCCTTGCCAGGCGAGCGTGACCGTCTCGAAGCCTCGGTGGGGATGCACGCCGACGCCCCGCGGCCTCGCCGTCGGCGAGTACTCGTACGTGGGGTGATAATCCAGCAGCAGGAACGGGTTCAGCTTTCGCGCTGCCTCCGGAATGGCCGAAAAGAACCCCGCGACCCGGAAGCCGTCGCCCACCCAGTGGAGGCCAGGGGCCCGGTAGATCCCCTCGATCTTTCGGAGCTCGGACTGTGCTGCTCGGGTGGCGCCCGTTCGCGTCTGCATCGTGGTCGTGGTGGTCATGGCTGCGTTCTCCTGACACGAGGAGGAATAGGCATGCCGAGCCCCTAGAACAATGCGCAATAGATGGAAGAACTGTTCCGAATTATGGAACAATCTTGTCACATGCTGGCGACCACGCTCGGCGTCGTGGACAACACGAGGCGCTGGCGGAGCAGGTCGAGCAACGCTACCACCTTCGGCGAGAGGTGCCGTGTGCTCGGATAAAGCGCGAACACGGGCACCTCGGGCGCCGACCAGGACGCGAGCACCGGCATGAGCCGTCCCGCGGCGAGGTCTTCCGCGCACAGGTACTCCGGCAAGAGGGCGACGCCGAAACCCGCGCGAGCGACCGAGCGGAGCATCTCGTAGTCGTTGACGACGAGCCGCGGGTGAACCGTGATCTCGGCGATCTTGGGCCCCGACCTGAGCTCCCAGGAGCTTCCCTCCGGCGCGAACACGATGCACGGGTGGTCCGCGAGCTCGGCAATGTCGTTCGGCTCGCCGAGCGCCCTCTTGACCTCGGGCGCAGCGACCAGACGGCGCCGCACGGCCCCGAGACGCCGGGCGACGAGGCTCGTGTCCGGCGTGGCGCCGGCCCGGAGCGCGAGGTCGAAGCGCTCCTCGACGACGTCGACCCTGCGATCGGTGCAGACCAGGTCGACCTGGACATCGGGGAAAAGACGCAGGTATTCGGCGACGATCGGTCCGAGAACGGAGAAGGCGAGCGGGGCCGTCACCCGCAAGAGCCCCCGGGGCGTCGACTGGAGCTGCGAGACCGCGAGCTCTGCCTCCTCGAGCGCGGCGACGATGCGGACGCAGTGCTCGTAGTAGACGCGACCGACGTCCGTGAGGCTCAAGGTCCGCGTGGTCCGCTGGAGCAGCCGCGCGCCGACGCGCGACTCGAGATCGGAGATCTTCCGGCTCACGGTCGACTTCGGCATCCCGACGGCGGTCGCCGCCGCCGTGAAGCTGCCTCCCTGAACGACCCTCGTGAAGAGGACGATCTCGTCGAGAGCGACGTTGGGCAGGCGAGGGTCCATGGATGGGACAATTAACGCAAATCGCGCGAATTGTGCCAAGACAGGGCCAGGAGGCTCACACGCCGACGCGCTCGAGGTGCACGCGCACCTCGGCGGCCGCAAGCGCCGCATCGCCGCCCGCCGTCCCTGCGCCGCGCTCCACCGAGCCGCCCACGATCTCCGCGATGAGGAGCGGCCCCGTCGCCTTCACGATGCGGCGGGCCTGGTCCAGCACGCGCGCCCTCTCTTCCTCCGTCGCGCCGGCGAGGACGCCGCTGAGGAGGACCCCGCAGGCGCGGTTCGCCGGCAGCGCGGCGAGCCCGGCGACGGTCGTCGCGCGGGCCGCGAGGCCGCACACCTGCGCCACGTCGCGCGCGAGCAGCTCGGCCGCCTCGCCGACCACGACGACGCCGCCGTACAGGCCGCGCAAGGCGGGGGCGGCGACCGCCCTCACGCCGCGCACGAGCCGCGCGCGCGCCTCGATGGCGTCGGGCGAGCAGTCCGGCAGGCGCTCCGCCGCCGGCGCGTCCGGGGCAGCCGCCATGACGGCCGGCGGCAGCGCCGCCCGGATCGCGGCGAGCCGCGCCCGCCACCACCGCGCGCCATGCCCGATCTCCCGGGCGCGGCGCTCGCGCTCTTCCCGCCCTCGATGGACGTGGACCTGAAACGCCTCCGTGGCGGCCTTCTGCGGCTGGCGCAGGGCGCGAACGCTCGTGAGCAGGCGCATCTCGATGAGGTCCGCGCGCCGCACGCCCTCCAGCAGATCGACGAAGGCTCCCTTCTCGGCGCCACCGCCGATGAACCACTCGTCGAAGCCGCCGAGCGCATCGACGAGGCCTCGCCAGACGATCGGCAGCCCGTCGCGCACGTCGGAGAGCGGCTCGGAGACGGGGGCGCCGGGGCGGAGCCGATCGCCGTGGGCGCCGGGCACACCGCCGTCGAGCGGCGCGGCCGAGAGGAGCGGGGCGAGCCCCTCGACGGCGCCCGAGGCCGCCCACGCGGCCGAGCGCTCGATCCACGCGGCCGGCGGCAAGGCGACGCGGGCGAGCGCCGGCGTGAGCACGGCCGGCACGCCGCGCGCGAGCGCCGCGTCGTGCTCCGAGAGCGCGTGCTCGACCGCCTCGGGCGGGAGCAGGACATCGGCGTCCAGGAACCAGATCAACGGCGCCCGGGCGGCGCGGAAGCCCGCGTTCCTGGCAAAGCTGCAGTGCGGGAACTGCCCGCGCGGGCGCGGGCTGTCGACGATCTCGATCCGGAAGGGGTGAGCGCCCGGCTCCGCCGCGGCGCGGATCGCGCCGCCCGGATCGCCGCCGTCGCACACGACCACGACCTCGAAGGACGACGGGGCGGCGGTCTGCGCGCGCAGCGCGAGCACGGCGCGCCGCAGGAGGGGCGCGGTCGAGGGGTGGCACGGGATCACGAGGGAGATGCGCGGCGGAGCGGCGCCCGTCGCGCGAGCCTCCGCAGCCGAGCCGGGCGCGCCGGCCGCGTCGCGCCCGGCGCCGCCTCCGGCGGTCGCATCACCCGCGGACGCGCCGCTGCCGCCCGCGCCCGCCGCGGAGCCGCCCCGCAGCGCCGGCCGCTCGCCGAGCACCTCCCACAAGCTGGCGAGGCACCGCTCGCGCTCGGTCAGGTACGCGTCCCGCGCCGCCTCCTGGATGCGCCGGAGATCCGCCTCCGTGAACGCCATGCAGCGCTCGACCGCGTCGCGCACGTCCTCGGGAGCCACGGCGTGCGTGCGCACAAGGCCCTGCGCGCCGTGCGGCGCGGCCGGCATGCGCAGCGCGCAGCCGTCGATCTCGCTCATCGCCTCGGTGTCGGGCACGAGGACCGCGGCGCCGACCGACAGGCCCTCATGGAGCGCGTGGCCCCAGCCCTCGTAACGAGACGGACAGAGGTGGAACCGAGACGCGTTCTGATAAAAGCGAAGCCGCCGCTCGTCGACGCGCCCCGCGAACTCGACGTTCCGCGGCCTGAGCGGCCAGCCGAGCGAGGACACGACCGTCAGGGGATACGGGATTCGGTGGCGCTCCCAGGCCAGAAGCACGGAGTCCGTGCCCTTCGCGTCGGAGCCGCCAGGGACGTGCAGGAAGCGCCGCGCCCGGGGCACGGCCGGGTCCCAGCGGTCCTCCGAGAAGAAGCCGAGGTGGCGGGCCCGCGGCGTGAGCGGGGCGAAGTGCGACAGCGCGTCCCGGGTCTTGCACAGGACGAGCTCGAAATCGTCGAGCGCGGGCCGGGCCTCCGGCCGCCACCACTCGGCGTTCGGGATCAGCCAGCGGCGCGGCGCGCCCTCGGCGAGGCGCGGCTCGTAGACCTCGAGGAAGATGACGAGATCGGCGCCCCCAACGCGTTCGGAACGCTGGAAGTGAACGCCCGTGACCCGGTGCCCCCAGCTCTCCAGGAGGCTGCCGAGGAGGCGGTAGTCGCGCTCGAGCCCTTTGCCGTTGTCGATGTTGGTGACGATGTGGATCTGCATCGGAGGCATCCGGGGTCACACCCAGCCCCTCAGCCCCGCGTGGTGCTCGCCGAGGATGCCGAGCATCTGGCGCATGCGGTGCACATACGTGAAGCTCGCCTTGACGCGCGCGTGCCCGGCCCGCCGGATCGCCTCGCGCTCGTCGTCGTGCTTCACATAATAATCGATGAGGCGCCGCAAGGCCGCGAAGTCGCCGAACGGATAGAAGACCACGTGCTCGCGATCGCGGAACTCCTCCTCCAGGCCGAAGATGTAAGGGTGGATCATGAAGCCCCCCCGGCCGAGCGTCTCGTAGATGCGATCGGACCAGTAATGCGGGTGATCGAAGCCGACACACAGGCTGTCGCCCACGACGATCTTCGAGGAGGCGTACAGGCGGTTGAGGGCGTCGCCGCGCACGCAGCTCTCCGGTGAGCCGTGCTTCACGAAGCGGCGGCCGTACGTCTGCGACAGGAAATCCACGAGGCGCCTCCGGTAAGGCCACTCCGGATGATAATCGTACGAGCCCACGAAGCAGACGTCGGCCGCGACGCCGGGGTCGACCTCCGCGAGATAACACTCGGCGCCGTACACGCCGGGCTTGAGGTAATGGTGGCGCACGCCCTGCGCCCGGAAGAACGCCTCGCTCCCGCCGTCGGGCGTGAACACGTGCTGCGTGCGCCAGAACGGGTCGAGCCGGAGATCGCGGCCGCGCGACAGGCCGGCGTACAGGTCGAGGTGGTACGAGGCCGTCGGGATGGGCAGCTGCGTGATCCAGCGCAGCGCGTCGCCGCGCAGGCCCCAGGTGCGGGTGTAGAGCAGCAGATCGACGTCGCGCGCCATGCCGTCGAGCTCGCCCAGGGTGAACGCGTTCTCCTGGGCCTGGACGACCTCGACGCCGAGCGCTCGCAGGCTCTCGCCGACGTGGTTCTCGGTCGAGAACGACGGGCCGAAATTGCCGATGTACAGGACGCGACGGCGCATGGGGGAGGGGGCCACGACGGCGGCGCCCGTCAGGGACGCGGGTCCAGCGGCCACGTGGCCACGAGCGCGCGCGCGTCGGGCGTGCGCGCCTTCGAGAGCACCGCGAGCGTCACGGTGCGATCCGTGACCAGCACGCACGGCGCCGAGAACGTCGCTGGATCGGCGCCGCCAGCGTCCACGGGGAGCACGCGGAACGCGGCGCCCGGGGCCGGCCGGTGCGCGACGAGCAGGTGGGCGGCGGAGGTCGCGACGATCACGAGCCCGCCGCCCGCGCGGTCGGCGTCGAGCTCGAAGACGCGGCGGTCGCCGAACGGCGCGTCCTCGGCGCCGGCAGGGCCGTACGCCGCATCGCGGGCCGAGACGCGCACGGTGCCGGGCAGCGCGCCGCCGCGCGAGGCGCCGGGGGCGACGCGCTTGCACACCGCGGTGGGGCCCGGCGACCCGGCGAGGACCACGACATCGATGCACTCGCCGATCGGGTGGTCCACCGGGGCGCCGCCGGCCGCCGCGGCCTCCAGCACGACCGCCGTCGCGTTGTCGACGACGGCGGACACGGCGCCCGGCGCGCCGGGGGAGGGCGCGGGGAGCGAGCCGGCGCCCGCGCCGCGCACGAACCGAGGCCCGCTGAAGCTCGCGAACGGCCGGTGCGCCGTGAGCGAGGTGCGGACACCGGAGGCGCCGTCGAGCCGGACCAGCGCGTTCACCGCGCCGCCCGCGACCTCCACCACGAACGACAGCGCGCCGCCGTCCGCCGCGCCGTCCGCCGCCGAAGCGTCCCAGCGGGGCAGCGCGGGCAAGAGCTGCGGGATCGTGGCGACGGCGCCCGACGGACCGCGGCCCGCGAGCGGCAAGGCCCAGACGTCGGTGCGGTGCGGCGGGGCCGCGCTGTGCGTCGACGACGCGAGCAGCACGGGCGCCCCGTCGAGCGCGACGAGGCGCAGGGTGTCCGCGAGCGGGGCGTCGGGCAGCGCGGCGGGAGAGAGCGCGAGAGGCGGAGGGGGCGTTTCGTTCATGGGCGCAGATCCGGGGGCGGGACGGCACGCGGCGGCGGCGAGACAGGCGAGGAGCGCAGGCGCGGGAGGCCCGCGCCGCGGCCTCCTGGGGATGCTGGTCGAGCGGGGCGAGGGCATGCCGGTCGACCTCCGCGCTGCGCTAGCGCGACGAACGGGTTGAAATGGCATGCAAACAGCAAGAAATTGAACCGCCAAGGCGCCAAGGACGCCAAGATTTTATTGTCTTCTTGGCGTCCTTGGCGCATTGGCGGTTCATTCCCCTGGTTTCCAAGCTGGTCGGTGCTCTAGATGCGGGCGTTCGTGCGCATGTTCCATAGCTGCACGAGGGCCTGCGGGTTCGACGATTTCGGATAGCCGGCGAGCGCGGCAGCGAACAGCCCGTCGATCGCGCCGGTCTCCCATGTGGCCGCGTCGGCGAACGGCCCGCCGCCATAGGAAGGGTCGTAGAGCTGCCCGCCGTGCACGACGATGAAATGGTTGAAGAACGCGGGTGGGGGCTCGGGGTTCCGCTGGCCGGGGATCCCGGGCAGGTTGACCACGTCGGTCCACATGCGGTGGGTCCACGGGGCGGGCTGCGTGGCCGCGTTCCACTGCCAGTTCTTCACGAGGAACCCCTGGGATCCCGAGGTCCACGCCGCCACCGTGACGACGACCACCACCTTGTCGGCGGTGGTGATGCCGTGGACCTTGAGCATGTCGATGAAGAACTCGGCCCACGAGCCGCACTGCCCGCTGCCGTCGGCGCTCGCGAGGAGCAGGCGCGTGTTCGTGCACGTGGTCGTGTTCGGGTTCCAGTACGTGAGGCCCACGCCGTCGCGCTTGCGCGTGAGCGCCCGCGTCGCGAAGGGCGCGAAGCTCTGGGACACGACGCGCCCCTCGGTCGTCTCGCCCTGCGCCGCGCGGCACGAGATGTCCACGAGCGTCCAGTGGACCGTGCCGGCCGGCGCGCCGAGCACCGCGTAGACGAGGTGCGCCGTCGTGCCCGCGCCGACCCAGCCGGTGCCGGCGGCGTTCGCCTCCCACGCGATCGTCAGCGGATCGTAGCAGGCGACGACGTTCGGCAGCGGCGCGCTGCTCGTCATCGAGGGCGTGGAGACGTCGACCGACCCGGGCGACACGCTGACCGTGCACGTCCATTCGAGCGTCACACCGCCGGCCACGGCGCGGCCGCGCAGCTGCACGGACTCGGTCCCGCTGGGCGGCCGGAGCACGCGCAGCACCACGGCCAGCGGGACGCGCGCGCCGCGGACGTAGCAGACCGGCGATTGATCCGCCGCCTGACGGGTGCTCAGCCACTCGGGGGAGGCGAAGTTCCCGAGAGAGTCCCGCTCGACCGCGTGGTTCGCCGCGAAATCGACCTGGATCACGCCGACAAGCGCGTGGACGATGGGAGGCGCCTTCGGCGACGGCTGCACCGGCGGCGGCACCTCGAGCGGCCTGCGCGCCTCGGGGGCGCGCGGCGGCGGGCCGCGGAAGGCGAGGATGCACCCCGTCCGGAGCAGCTCGGCGACGCGCTCGCGGAGCAGGTCGAGCTCGCGCGCCGCGTCGAGCGACACGATGCCGGCGCCCGCGGCGCACAGCTCGCTCAGGAGATCGACGCGCTCGCGGTCCGGCTCCTCCGAAGGGAACCACGCGGGCACCTCGAGGGCGGCCAGGTGCGGCTCGATCGGCTCCGCGCCCTCGGGCAGGACCGCGCCGGCTGCGCGGACGAAGCCGACGTCTCCGTACGCATCGACGACCTGCCAGACGTTGCCCATGAATCCGCGCGATCCGCTGTCCGCTGTTCCCCCGGCGCCCGATCTGACTAGGCCCGCCCTCGCCGTGCGTCAACCGTTCGTCCACCGTGCGTCAAGCAGTGCCGGCATGTCGACGGCATGTAAGCCGGCATGTGCGCCGGCATGTGCGCCGGCATGTCGACGACGTCGGCGCGCGTGAATGTGCCCACCCGGCCGGCGAGCGATGGTAGGCTCGACGGCTCGGGCTCCGGGACGTGCGAGGGCGAGGCGACCGATGGCGGACGGTGCGATCGAGTTTGATTTCGCTGTGGAAGGCGCGACCGATCCGTGGCGCGTCGCGCGGATCGAGGGCCATGAGGGCATATCGCGGCTGTTCCACTTCCGCGTGACCCTCGCGTCGACGGACGCCGCGCTGGCGTTCGACGGGCTGGTCGGGCAAACGTGCCTGCTCACGATCCGGACCGACGCGTCGACTCGGTACATCCACGGCATCGTCGCGCGCTTCGAGCAGCACGAGGAGGGGCGCGCGGTCACCACGTACCTGGCGACGGTCGTCCCGCGGGCGTGGCGCCTGCAGCACCGGCACGACTACCGCATCTTCCAGGAGGCGACGGCGCCGGAGATCATCGACAAGGTGCTCCGCGCGGCGGGCCTTTCCTCGGACGATTTCCGCATCTCGACGGCGATGACCCACGATCGGCGGGAGTACAGCGTGCAGTACGCCGAGACCGACTGGGCGTTCATCAGCCGCCTGATGGAAGAGACAGGCATGTTCTGCTTCTTCGAGCACAAGGCCGACAACCACGTGCTCGTCTTCGGCGACGCGCCGTTCGTCCACGAGCCCATCGACGGGCCGAGCGTCGTGCCGTACCGGGCCGCCGGCGGGGCCCTCGCCGCGCGCGAGGCCGTCTCCCGCTTCTCGATGGCCGAGGAGGTCCGGCCCGGCAAGGTCACCGTCCGCGACTACAACTTCCAGAAGCCCAGCCTGAGCCTCGAGGGGGAGGCGGAGGCCGACCGCGACACCGATCTCGAGGTGTACGTGTATGCCACCGAGCACGATCTGCCCGAGGAGGGCACCCAGCTCGCGAAGCTCCGGCTCGAGCAGCTCCAGCTCGTGCGCCGCACCGCGGAGGGGCAGGGGAGCGTGCTCCGGTTCGTGCCCGGGGCCACCTTCACGCTCGAGGACCACGGCCGCGAGAGCTTCAACCGCGGATACCTGATCACGCGCGTCGACCATTTCGGCTCGCGGGCCGTCGGGGGAGAATCGCAGGAGACCGTCGTCGGGTACTCCAATCGATTCCAGTGCATCCCGGACGACGTGCCCTACCGCACGCCCGTGCAGACGCCCAAGCCGACGCCCCGCGGCATCCAGACGGCGATCGTGGTGGGCCCGGCGGGCGAGGAGATCCACACGGACATCTATGGCCGGGTGAAGGTGCAGTTCCACTGGGACCGGAAGGGGCGCCGCAACGAGCAGAGCTCGTGCTGGATGCGGGTGAGCCAGATCTGGGCGGGCGCGGCGTGGGGCTCGATGTACATCCCGCGCATCGGCCACGAGGTCGTCATCGACTTCCTCGAGGGCGACCCGGATCGCCCGCTGATCGTCGGGCGCGTCTACCACGGCGCGAACGTGCCGCCCTACGCGCTGCCGGCCGAGAAGACGAAGAGCACCATCAAGTCGGACACCTCGCCGGGCGGCGGCGGCTCGAACGAGCTCAGGTTCGAGGACAGGAGAGGCGCGGAGGAGATCTACCTGCACGCGCAGAAGGACTGGAACATCGAGGTCGAGAACGACAAGACCCAGTCCGTCGGCCACGACGAGCGCCTGACCGTCGGCCACGACCGGAAGAAGCGCATCGACAACAGCCAGTGGGAGTCGATCGGCGCCTTCAAGACCACCGAGGTCGGCGAGGATCACAACGAGAAGATCGGCGCGAACCGCACGCTCGGCGTCGTGAAGAGCGAGAGCGTGGATATCGGCGAGGACGCGAGCCTGAAGATCGGGCAGAGCCGGAAGACCGACGTCGGGAAGGACGACATCGAGTCGGTGGGCGGCAAGCGCGAGCTCACGGTGGGCGGCGAGGAGACCGTCAAGGTGGGTGATCGCGCGACGCTGGAGGTCGGCTCGAAGCGCAACACGACCGTCGGCAGCGACGACTCGCTGTCGGTCGGCGGCACCGAGACCCGGAACATCGACGTGGACGCGACAGAGTCCGTCGGCGCGAAGAAGACCGTCAAGGTCGGCGAGAAGTTCACGCTGGAGTGCGGGAGCGGCAAGATCATCGTCGACAGCTCCGGCAAGATCACGGTCGAGGGGTCGGACATCACCGTGAAGGGCTCGGGCACCGTCAAGGTCGAGGGCGCCAAGGTCGAGGTGAAGAGCGACGGCGACGTGAGCGTCAAGGCGGGCTCGAACGTCAAGATCTCGGGGAGCGGGGTCGACATCAACTGAGCGGCGTCGCGCAGGATCGGAGCCGAGGCGGATGGTTCACGAGGTGGTGGCTGATCACGCGGAGATGGCGTCGTTCCTCTGGGAGCTCCGCGAGATGGCCGTGAGGTCGCACCACTACACGCTGGCCGATCTCGCGGAGCTCGAGGAGCGCGTCGAGGCCCACCTCGATGGGCTCCGGATCGCGGGGGAGCCCGGCTGGGAGCTCACGCTGGCCGCCCTCTCCACGAAGGATCCGGGCGCGTTCTTCGCGGCGGCCATCGCCGCGGTCGAGGCGCGCGACTTCCCGGGCTTCGCGGCCGTGCTCGACGCGACGGAGGAGGCGGACGAGCCCGCCGCCGGCGTCGCGGGCGCCCTTGCGTGGGCGTCGCCGGCCGACGCGTTCGCGATCGTGGCGCCGATGCTGTCGGGGGCGCAGCCGCCGGCGCTGCGCCGCCTGGCGCTGGCCGCGTGCGTCGCGCACCGCCGCGATCCCGGGCAATTCCTTGGCTACGCGATCTGCGACGGCGACGCGGCGGTCCGCGCGCTGGCCTTCCGCGCGGCCGGCGCGCTGGGCCGCGCCGATCTGGCGGGCGAGCTCCGCGGCGCGTGGGGCTCGGACGACGAGGCCGAGCGCTTCTGGTCGGCGTGGGCCGGCGCGCTGCTCGGGGCGCGCGGCGCGGACGAGGCGCTGTGGAGCGTCGCCGGGCGGAGCGGCGCGTTCGCCGAGGAGGCGGCCGACTGCGCCGCCCGCGTGAGCCCGCCGGGCGAGGCCCGCCGCCGGATCGAGGCGCTGATGCGATCGCCCGGGCTCGGGCGGGTCTGCCTTGTCGCGGCGGGGGCGCTGGGTGATCCGGCGCTGCTGCCGTGGGTGCTCGACCGGCTGGACGTCGCGCCGCTCGCGCGGCTCGCCGGCGAGGCGCTCTCGCGCGTCACCGGCGCGCCGATCGAGGGGGCGCTGCGCGGGGCGCCGGCGCCCGGCTTCGACGCCGGGCCGAGCGACGATCCGCGCGACACGAGCGTGAAGATGGATCCGGACACGCAGCTGCCGTGGCCGCACGGGGCGAACGCGCGGGCGCTCTGGGCGGCGCACCGCGGGCGCTTCGCGTCGGGGGTGCGCCACGTGGACGGCCGCCCGCTGGACGAGGGCGCGCTCGATCGCGTGCTCCGGCTCGGCGGCCAGCGGCGGCGCGCGGGCGCCGCGTTCGAGCGGGCGGCGCGCGCGCCCGGCCGCCCGCTGTTCGACGTGGCCGCGCGGGTCGAGCGGCAGAGGGCCGCGCTCGGGGCCTCGCCGTGAGGGCGCCGCCCGCGCCGCGCGCCCTCGGGCACGCCGCGGCCGCGGTGCGCCCCTTCCGCTCCCGGGGGCGGGTGATGCTCGCGGTGGTCGTCAAGGCGACCTTCCGGCTCGAGCACAAGCGCGCCATGTCGCCGCTCCCGCCCGCGCCGATCGTCGCGGCGGACGTGCGCGCGGCGCGCGCCGCGGCCGACCCGCGCGCCGCCGTCTCGGCGGCCGCGGAGATGGCCCCGTTCCTCCCGCGCGCGGACATCCTCCTCGGCGGCCACGCCTGGGCCCGCGGGCGGAGCCCGGCGCCGCTCGTCCCCGTCCGCCTGCGCGTCGGCCTCGACGCGGCCGTCCTCCTCGACAAGTCCCTGCACGTCTACGGCGACCGCGGCGGCAACGGCCGCGGCGCCCCGCAGCCGTTCCTCGCCATGCCCCTCGGCTACGAGCGCGCCCTCGGCGGGGCGGCCGACCCCGACAACCCGGCCGGCGTCGATCCGCGCGCCGGCCGCGCGCCCAACATCATCGATCCCCGGCAGCCGACGCGCGCCGCCGGCCTCGGGCCGATCGCGGCGCACTGGCCCGCGCGGCAGCGCCGGCTGGGAAACGCCGATCCGCGCGGCGTGCAGGCCCCGTGGCCCGTGGTCCCGGACGGCTTCGACTGGGCGTATTTCCAGGCGGCGCCGGCCGATCAGCAGACGCCGTACCTCCGGGGGAACGAATGGATCCTGATCGAGGGGATGCACCCGGATCTCGACCGCATCGAGGCGTGGTTGCCGGGCCCCGTCGCCGAGGCGCGGGTCGCTTTCGAGGGCGCGGCGCAGCCGCAGGTGTTGCCGCTGGTCGCCGACATGCTCGTGATCGACGCCGATCGCTGGCTTTGCTCGCTCGTGTGGCGCGCCAGCGCGCTCCTGCCGGGCGAGGAGGCCCTCGCCAGCGTCCGGGTCACGGCCAGGGTCGCGCTCCCGGGCGAGGCGGTGCCGTGGGACGTCGCGGCAGCGCCGCCGGTCCGCGCGGAGCGGGCGCAGGCGGCGCCGCAGCGGGCGCAAGCGGCGCAGGCGCCGGCGGCGGCGAGCCCGCAGCGGGCGGGGCGCGGGGCGGAGCATCCGCTGGCGGGGACGGTGGCGCTCGATCCGGAGGAGGCGCCGGCGGCGGCGAGCCCGCAGCGGGCGGGGCGCGGGGCGGAGCATCCGCTGGCGGGGACGGTGGCGCTCGATCCGGAGGAGGCGCCGGCGGCGGTGAGCCCGCAGCGGGCGGGGCGCGGGGCGGCGGACCATCCGCTGTCCGGGACGGTGGCGGTCGATCCGGACGAAGGGCCGCCGAACCCCGCCTTGCCGTTCCGGTCGCCCGCGGCCTCCGCGGAAGCTCCGCGCCTGGCGAGGTCTGGCACGGCGGAGCTGCCCGCCGCAGCGGGGACACCGCCCGCGGAGCCGCGGCGCGGCGGCCTGCCCTTCGTGGCGCCGGCGGCGGCGGGCGCAGCTTCCAGGGCGCTGCCGTTCGCGCCCGCCGCCCCGTCTTCTCCGGGCGCCCGCGATGGCGCGGCGGCGTGGGCGCTGCCGTTCGCCGCCCCCGCCGCGGCGTCGCCTGCGGCGCCGGTCCGAGCGCCGGCGGCGTCCGGCGTGCTGCCGTTCGTCTCGCCGGCGGCGGCATCCGGCGCGCTGCCGTTCGCGCCAGCGCCGTCCGCGCCCGTCCCCGCTGCTCCCCAGGCGCCGTCCGCGCACCCTCCCGCGCCGTCCGCGCCGGAGCGCTCCTCGCCGTGGGTGTCGGGCGCGGCGCCCCACGCCGCCTCGGAGCCGCGCTCGCCGTGGGTGTCCGGCGCGGCCGCGGCCCCGGCGCCCGTCGCCTCGCCGCCGCCCGTCGCGCCGTCGTACGCCCTCGCCCAGCCGCGCATCGCGCCGTCGTACGCCCTGGGATCATCGCCCGCCGCCGCACCGTGGCCCGCCACGGCGGCCGCGGCCGCGGCCGCCGCCCCTGCCCGGCGCCCCGCGCGCCCGCGCCGTCCGCGCCTCGCTCCGGACGCGCGCCCCTCGTCGGAGCCGCTCATCCCCCCGCGCAAGCGCCGCCCCGCGAAGGTCGCGGCCGACGGCCTCGGCGCCTCGTTCCTCCGCTCGGTGCCCGACGCCGCGCCCTCGCCCACCTGAACATGGACCTCCGCAACCGAACCCCCTTCGTCGCCGAGCGCATCGTCCACGTCGACGCCGCCGGCGCCGAGGTGCTCGTCGTCCTCGTCAAGGCGACGCTCGCCATCCACGCCGGCGGCCGCCTCGCGCCGGCGGCCGAGCAGGTGCCGCTCCAGCACGCCGACGCCTTCCACGGCGAGCCGGGCCTCTCGAGCGTGCGCTACGAGAGCGACCTCGCGCCGCACAAGCCTGGCACGGACGTCGTGGTCCTCGGCCACGCGTACCCTCCCGGCCGCCGCGACGCCGAGGTCCAGGTCTCCGTGCGCGTCGGTCCGATCCGCACGACCCTCGCCGTCTTCGGCGACCGCACCTGGGCGCGCCCCGCGTCCCCCGCGCCCTTCGAGCGGATGCCGCTCGTGTACGAGCGCGCGTTCGGCGGGCGGGACGAGTCCGCGGAGTCCGCCGCCGACCATGAGGTCGAGCCGCGCAACCCCGTCGGGCGCGGGTTCCGGGCCCGCCGCTCGCTCGTCGACCTCGCGCAGCTCGCCATGCCGAACCTCGAAGATCCCAGGAAGCCGCTCCGCTCGCCGGACGATCGCCCCGAGCCCGTCGGCCTCGGCTTCATCGGGCGCAGCTGGCAGCCGCGCCTGCGCTACGCCGCCACGGCGCCCGATCCCGCGTCGCCGCCCCCCGCCGGGTCGCCGCCTCCCGCCCCGTCGCCGTTCCTGCCTGCCGCCTTCGACCCGCGCTACCACCAGGGCGCGCACCCGCGCCTCGTGGCCACGCCGCACCTGCGCGGCGGCGAGCCGGTCGAGCTCGTGCACCTGAGCCCCCTCGGCCCGCAGCGCTTCTCGCTGCCCCCCGCGGCGCCTCGCGCCGTGGTCCTGATCGACTCCGAGCGCCGCCCGCTCCCGCTGGTCCTCGACACCGTGGTCCTCGAGCCCGACGACCTCCGCGCCGTGCTCGTGTACCGGGGCGCCATGCCCGTCGGTCGCGATCTCTTCCGCGTGCGCCGCATCGAGGTGGAGCCCGCGCCCGCATGAGCACCGGAGCCGTCATCACCGCCGCCGGCATGGTCACCGCCCTCGGCGACACCGCCGCGTCGACCACCGCCGCGGTCCGCGCCCGCCTCACGCGCTTCCGCGAGTGGCCGAGCTACCCCTGCCTCCCCGCCGACCCGCCCCGCCCGGAGGAGCCCTTCTCCGTGGTCGCGGCGTACACCGATCTCCCCCGCGCGCTCGACCTCCCGGTCCGCTTGCTCGCGCTGGCGCTCCAGGACCTCGCCACCTCCGGCGACCTCGCGCGCGCCGACCTGGAGGACGCCTCGTTCTTCCTCGCGCGCCCCTCGCCCGGCCCCGCCGCGCACCACCACGAGCTGCGCGACGCCTTCCGGGAGCGGCTCGCCGACGCCGCCGGGGTCGACGCCGTGACGCGCGGCCTCCTCGCCCCCGACGGGCACGCCGCCATGCTCCTCGGCCTGGCCCACGCGGCGCGCGCCGTCGAGGCCGACCCCGGCACGCCCTGGATCGTGGCCGGCGCCGACTCCCAGGTCGACGTGGGGCTGCTCGAGGCGCTCGACCACGCGCGCCGGCTCAAGAGCCGCCGCAACCTCGACGGGTTCATCCCGGGCGAGGCCGCGGCCGCGCTGCTCGTCGAGCACCGCCGCCGCGCCGAGGCCCGCGGCGCCCCCATCCTGGCCGAGATCGAGGGCTCGGGCGCCGGGCAGGAGCCCCACGCCATCGAGAGCGGCGATCCCCCCTCGGGCGAGGCCCTCGCCGCGGCGCTCGCCGCCGCGTGCGCCGCGGGCGGCCCGCCCGCGTGGGTCCTCTGCGATCTCAACGGCGAGAGCTACCGGGCCAAGGAGTGGGGGCTCGCGCGCGTCCGCGCGCCCGCGCTCCTCGGGGGCGTCCGGGCGCTGTGGCACCCCGCCGACGGCTACGGCGACGTCGGCGCCGCGACCGGCGGGTGCCTCGCGGCCGCGTGCGTGCGATCGTTCGAGCGCGGCGCGTCCCCCGAGGCGCGCGCCGCGCTCTTCGCGGGCTCCGGCGACGGGACGCGCGCCGCCGTGTGCCTCGTCTCGGCTGCAGCGAAGAGGGCGTGAAGGAGGAGCGATATGCCTGTCACCGTAGGAGTCAACTCACGCACGGTCGTCCACGCCGCGAGCAACGGAATGACCATCGCTTTCCCGGACGTGTGCCTCACCCCCGCGCCGCCCGCCCCGCCGGTCCCCATCCCCTATCCCAACATCGCCATGTCGTCCGACGCCGCGAGCACCGCGAAGAACGTCAAGGCCGACGGCAACCCCATCTGCCATCAGGACAGCAACTTCTCGCGCAGCAGCGGCGACGAGGCGGGCACGAACGGGGGCGTCGCCTCCGGCGTCAACATGAACAAGGCCGAGTTCATCAGCTACTCGTTCGACGTCAAGGTCGAGGGGAAGGGCTGCGCCCGCGCGCTCGATCTCATGCTCCACAACAGCAAGAACACCCCGCCCACGCCGCTCGTCCAGCCGCCGCTCATCGTCATCGTCATGGAGGAGCCCCCGCCCGCGCCCGACAACCCCAAGGACTGGGGCGTCGACAAGATCGAGGTGTTCTGAGGGGGCGGCCGCGGCGCGAGCCTCGACCCGCGCCGCGCTGATGGACTGATGGACTGATGCACCGGACTCCCCGCTGATTCGTCCTGGAGCTCTCGCATGCCGACGATCAAGCAGTACGTGAACCTCCCTGCCGCCGCGACCGGCGTGAACGGCCCCGTGCGGCAGCTGCGCGTCACGCCCAACCAGGTGCCCAACGTCGCGCCCGGCGACCGCGTGGACTGGTGGATCGAGCCCGACCCGGGCAACGAGAGCCTCGCATTCCAGTCGCTCACCGAGCGCACGCGGCTCGCGCACGGCGCGGCCCCCGGGGTGACGGTCGGGCTTGGGCACCACTTCGACAACACGCTCACGTTCACGCACATCGGCGGCGACAAGTACACGATCAAGGCGTCGCGCGACGGGCAGCGGGCCCAGTTCCTCGCCACCGACGAGTTCCAGACGTGGCGAAAGCTCTATTATACGGTCTGGTACTCCGGCGCGCAGACGCTCTCGACGTACAACAACATCGATCCGCGGTTCGTGGGCGAGTTCGCGCGGCACTTCATCGAGCTGGAGCGCAGGGCGGTCCTCCCGGCGCTCGCGACCGTGGACTCGGCTCGCGTCGACTTCCAGAGCCTGTCGCAGCAGGCGGCCAGCTCGCCGACCTTCGACTGGCCGTTCATGAACGGCGGCCCGAACGCGCTGCTCAACCTGCGCGTCGGCGGCGCGCCCCCCGGGGGAGGCACGCTGACCGACAAGCCGCTTCACATGGCCTTCCTGCTGGTGCCGAACTGCTATTACACGCAGCTCCAGCGGCACGCGTTCCCCACGGCGAACAACGCGGTCGGGAGCGTGACGACGTTCCGCACCGTGTGGCGCGACCCCATGAACGGCAACAACTTCATGTGGACGGCGCAGGCGTCGTGGCCGGCGGCCGGCGCCACCGACGTGCGGGCGTACTTCACCTTCACGCCCGGGTCGCCGAACCGCGTGAACTGGAACCTCACCACGCTGCCGGGCCTCACGGCGCACCTCGCCACGCCGGGCAACACGTACAACCTCACGTTCTCGTTCATCTGGAAGAGCTCGATCAACGGCTACAGCTGGGGCAATTTCTGCGTCGTCGGGTGCACGGGCCCCGGCCGGAGCGAGACGGCGGTCCTCGGCACCTTCGTCCACGAGATGGGGCACGGCATCGGGCAGACCGTCCGGCAGGAGCCGCAGTACAGCGCGGCCGGCGTGGCGCTCGCCACGCAGCTCGCCAACCCCCGCTGGTACACCGACCAGTTCGGCGGGCAGGGCCCGCATTGCAACACGAACGCGGGCCTCACGCCGGACCCGTCCACCACGTCGGGCCAGCGGTACGACTGGTGGCCCGCGCTCGGCGCGGGGCGGCTCTGCACCATCTACCACGCCGGCCATAGCAACCGCGACGACGGCGTCTTCTGCCCCGTGTGCGCCCCGCGCATCCGCCGCGTGCGCCTCGATGCGCCGGCGCAGACCTCCCGCAGCTGGAACCACTTTGGCTGAACCGCGCGGGCGGGGCGGGGGCGCGCTGCTCCCTCGGCCCCGCGCCCCGCGTCGCACCCACGTCGAGAGGACCCCATGGAGATCGAACCCCGGACACCCTTTGGCTTCGCCCCGCACGGGGGCTCGCCCGAGATCGCGGCCGGCAAGGAGGCCATCCGACTCGCGATCTCGCGGGTGTCCTTCGCGGCGGGCACGGTGGAGCTCGACGTCTCGGCCTCGTTCCTGTTCCCGGACGCCGTCGCGAGCCGCTACCGCGACGTCGAGGAGTCGATGGTCCTCGTCGTCCACGACATCGAGCAGGCGGACGGCGGCGCCTTGCTCGCGCGCAACACGTTCATCGAGTTCCCGGCGGGCGAGCGCGACGGCCCGAACCAGCTCGCCGAGCCCGCGCTGCCGATGCCGGGCCGCGGCAGCCTCGCGTCCGAGGGGTACCAGGGCGCCTGGCTCAACGTCACCGTCGCGTTCCCCTGCGCCGTGGCGGTGCCCCGTTACCGGCCGAGCGTCTATGTGTACCTCGTCCTCGAGAACTACGTGTCGAACGTGATAGGCATCGATCTCGTCGACAAGAAGGCCATCGAATTCTGACCGGCGGTGAACCCATGCTCGTCCGATCCGTCTCTTTCGGCCTGACCGCGGAGACGCCCGCGACCTCCGGCGCGGGCGTCGTCCTCGCCCAGCCTGGCCCGCCCACCGTCGAGGGCGGCGCCCTCGTCCACGTCGTCCACGGCAGCTCGCGTGTGCCCGCCGTCGATATCGAGGTCGAGCGCGCCGAGGTGCTCCGCGGCGTCTTTCTCACGCTGATCTATGCCCCCGCGCAGGGCGGCGTCACCGTGCCTCTGCTCGGGCCGAGGCTTGTCTTCCCCGACGACATCGACGACGTGGGCGCGGACCTCGTGGGCAGCTTCCGGTGCGAGATCGTCCTGGCACCCCGGGTCGGGGCGTTCTATCTGCACGCGGCGTATCGCCAGTACGTCTCCAACGTGGTTCGCCTCATGGCCCCGCCCGGTGCCCGATGACGCCTGTTTATTCCGTTATCGTCGTCACGTGGAACAACCTCCAGTACACGGCGCGATGTGTGGACGCCCTCCTCCGCACGCTCCCCTCGGACGCGGAGGTGATCTTCGTCGACAACGGCTCGGAGGACGGCACCCCCGCTTACCTGACCGACGTCGCGCGCCGGCTCGGGGACGCCGCCAAGACGGTCTTCCTGGACGAGAACCTCGGCCTGGCCGGCGGCGCGAACCGGGGACTCGAGGTCGCGGCCGGGGAGTACCTGGTGCTGCTCGACAACGATGTCGTGGTGACCCCGAGGTGGCTGGAGGGGCTGCGGGAGTGCATGGAGGAGGCGCCGCGGATGGTGCCCGGCGCGCGGCGCGTCGGGCTCGTCGGGCCCGTGACGAACAGCGCGCGCGGCCCGCAGAAGGTGCAGAACCCGCCGCCGTTCCAGCCGGAGGCGCTGAACGAGCTCGCGGCCGAGCACCGCGAGGCGTTCCGCCGGCGGTGGGCGCCGTCGTTCGCCCTCTCGACCTTCTGCCTGATGATGCGCCGCGAGGTGTACAGTGAGATCGGCGGGCTCGACGAGCGCTTCTTCCCGGTGGGCCACGAGGGCGCCGACCTCGCCTTGCGGGCGCAGGAGCGCGGCTTCGAGTGCATGATCGCGAGCGACGTGTACGTGCACCACGAGGGGAGCGCCACGCTGAGCAAGGCGTTCCCCGGCGCGCAGGGCGGCCTCGGGGGCGCGGAGCTCTTCTTCGAGAAGTGGCGCGCCCGCCGCGCCGGGAAGACGCGGCTCGTGGCCGCGTACCGCGTCCGGGACGCGGAGGCGACGCTGCGCGAGAGCCTCGACGCGACGGCGCGGTTCGCCGACGCGATCGTCGTGCTCGACGACGGCTCGACGGACGGGACGGGGGCGATCGCGCGGTCGCACCCCGCCGTGGCCCGGTACGAGCGGACGGAGCTGCCGCCGGGCGTCGACGATCGGCGCGATCGCGACCGCGCCTTGCAGCTGGCGGCGGAGCTCTCCCCGGACTGGATCCTCGCGGTCGACGCCGACGAGGTGTTCGAGATGGACCGCGCGCGCGCCGAGCGGCTCATGCAGCTCGCCGATCCGCACATCAAGGCGCTCGGCTTCCACTGGTACACGTTCTGGGAGCCGACGCGCACGTACTTCCGGGCGGACGGCGCGCTCGGGGCCATGTCGGGGTACCGCATGTACCGGAACGAGCCGGGCCTGCGCGTCGCCCGGGGGGCCGAGGGGGGCCTGCCCGGCGGCGGCATCCCCGAGATGCCGGACGGGTGCGGGCGCTTCACCGACGTCCGCGTGCGGCGGCTCGGCTACGACACCGAGGCGTCGCGGCAGGCGCGGCTCGCGCTCCACGCGCGGCCGGACCCGTACGCGCCGCCGCGCGCGGGCGCGCCCCCCGAGCTGGCCGATCTCGCGAGCAACACGGTGACGCTGCGCAGGTATGCGCCCGCGTCCGGCGTATCGCTCTGCATCATCGCGAGGAACGAGGCGGAGCGGCTGGAGCGGTTCCTCGCGTTCCTGGAGCCGTTCGTCGACGAGATCTGCGTCGTCGACAACGGCAGCGACGACGCGACGGTCGAGATCGCGCGGAGGTTCACCGACCGCGTGCGCGTCCACAGGACGGACCGGCTGGACCTGGCCGAGGTGCGCAACGTGGGCCTGGAGATGGCCACGCGGCCCTGGATCCTGAGCCTGGATCCGGACGAGGAGCTCGCGCACTGGGATCTGCCGCGCGTCGTGCGGCTCATGGACGACCTCGACGTCCACGCCTATTCCTTCGAGATCGCCAATCATCAGAAGGACGGCCCGCCCGTCATGACGATCGCCGTGCGGCTGTTCCGCAACGACGCGCGGATCCGGTACGGGCGCGCCGTGCACGAGACGGTGCAGCCGAGCCTCGACCGGCACCCGGAGCTCGTCGTCCGCGCGGCCGGCGTGGAGATCCAGCACTACGGCTTCCTGAAGGACGACGGCGTCATGGAAGAGAAGCTGTCGCGCTACCTCGAGGCGAACCAGCGCATGCGCGAGGAGGATCCGGCGGATCCGATGCCCTGGTACAACGAGGGGCTCCACCTCCTGAACGACGGCCGCGACGACGAGGCGATCGCGTTCCTCGAGAGGGCGATGGTGCTCGGCCAGCGCTTCCTCTCGCCGCGATCGAGCCTGGCGCAGATCTACCAGCACCGGGCGCTCGCGCTGTGGCAGAGCATGGTCGCCGAGCTCCCGCCGGGTCACCCCGTGCGGCCGACGGCGGAGGAGAGCGCCGCGGCGCTGGGCCGCATCACGCCGGCGCGGATGCTGGTGGGGCAGGCGCGCCGGCGCAGGCTCCAGGGGCCGTCGCATGGCGAGTGAGGGGCGGCGCGCGTTCATCGCGCAGGTCACCGCGGGGGCCGGCCTCGTGGCGCTAGGCGGGTGCGGCGGCGCGCGCGGGGCGGGGAGCGCGATCGACGGGGCGAGGGGCGCGGCTGCGGCGGGGAAGGTCGCCCCTCCGGCACCGGCCGTGGCGGGCGCGGCGGCAGTCATCGAGGCCACGCTGCGGGGCGGCGTGCTCGCGCTCGGCTATCGGTACCCGAGGGCCCTCGGCGAGCGGATCGCCGCGCCATGGGCCGCCACGCTCGTGGTCGCCATCCACCCCGCGTCGGCGTCCCCCGCCTGCCGGAGCCTCGCGAGCGGCGCGCTCCGCACCGAGGCTCCCGTGCTGGATCAGGGGATGTTCCGCGCGGCGGCCGAGGTCGATCTGGCGGCCTTCTTCGGCCTGAAGGCGCCGTTCGTCCGCTACGTGCACGCGTCGTTTCTCCACCTCCGGTCCGGCGTGCTACGCGTCGCGGCCGGGTGAGCTGAGCGCGAGCACGTCTGTCGTGACCGAGCGCGTGGCGCGTGCAGCTCGAGGCTGCGCGGGCTGCTGACCTGGGCATTCTCGTTCATTCGTGGGAGAGCAATGGTGTCCTCCGTCCGGAGAGGCTTCGCCCGACGACGGGGACACAGGGGAGACATCGGGGTTCCTTCTGTCTCTCTGTCTCCGTGTTCGGGTGACAGGCGTGCCCGATTGCACATGGCTACGCTGTGGGTATCGTTGCCGCCGGGAGACATTCCTTGATTTGATATTTCAATCGTGCCCACGTCGAGGACGGAGCATGGCTCCGTCCCTCGTTGAGAAGGAGAGCGCCATGAAGAACAGCGCGAGGAACCTCGTGGCGATGATCGTGCTCGGCCTCGGGGTCATGGCTCCGACCCGAACGGGGCCCGCCGGCCCCAGGCCCTACCGCGACCTGAGCGCCCAGTGGTGGCAATGGGCAACGTCGATACCGACCCCCGACAACCCGCTGACCGATACGACCGGGGAAAATTGCATGGTCGGGCAGCGGGGCGATGTCTGGTTCCTGGCCGGCGCGGCCTTCGGAGGAGAGGTGACCCGAAGCTGCACCGTGCCCGAGAACAAGAAGATATTCTTTCCGATCGTGAATATCCTGGCGTGGAATAGCCCGAACGTGTGCGGGCAGGACTCGGAAAACCTGAGCGTCGACGAGCTGTTCGAGGGGATACACCCGTTCATCGAAGGCATAACCGACGCGTACGCCACGGTCGACGGCCGCCTGGTCAGGCATGTGCGCCGCGTCCGGTCCGACGCCTTCGAGATCACGGTGCCCGAAGAGAACCTGTTCGACGCATTCTGCCCGGAAAACGTGCCCGCCGGGATATATTCGCCCAGCGTCGACGAGGGGATCTACGTGCTGCTCCCGCGCCTTTCGCCAGGCGAGCACACGATCGTTATCAACGCCGAGAATTCGGACGCGGGGTTCGATCTCCATATCACGTACAAACTCAACGTCGAACCGGTGTTGCTGGAATAGAGCACCTCGGTTTCGGGCGCGCAGGGCCGGCCGGTGTTCCTCGGCCCTTCACGCGGAGAGCAGCGTGGCCGCGGGCGCCTGCGTCGCCTGCGCCTGGCCCTGCGTCGTCGTGCGCTTCGCCTGCGCCGCGCGCCCTCAGCGAAGTCGATCGCGCAGGCCGAGCCTACGGTGCGAGTTGAGCCGACCCTGATCTCGGTCTTGCGCCGGGGGCGGCTGTTCGACGGGGAGTTGTTTGCAACGTCACGCTACGTCGAGTGGGCCGTGCTCATGAAACGCACCTTCGTGTTCGATGCGTTGCGCGTGGGCGCGCAAGTAGTGTGGACAGGCAGGCTCTAGAGCGACAAACGGGTTGAAACCTCAGAAAAGAATAGGAATTTGAACCGCCAAGCGCGCCAAGGACGCCATGATTGTGTTTCGTTCTTGGCGTCCTTGGCGCCTTGGCGGCTCATTTCTCGCTCGATCAACGTGATCGGTGTCCTATCGGGCGCCGCTCGGCGGTGAGGAGGCCTGTCGTCGCCGGAGGGCGAACGCGGCGAGGACCGCCGTGAGGAGGCCAAGGGTGTGATTCCCGCCGGCGCCCGCGACGCGGCAGCCGCAGCCCTCTGCGTCACTGGAGGCGTCGCCGCCCCCGCCGGCCGCGCCGGTGCCGCTGCCTGCGCCTGCGCCCGTGCCGCCTGCGCCGCCCGCCTCACCCCCGCCCGAGCCGGTGGTGCCGCCGCCCATCCCGCTCGATCCGGCGGCGCCGCCGCCCATCCCGCCCGATCCGGCGGCGCCGCCGCCCGCGCCCCCGTCGCCGGAGGGCCCCGGCGGCGGCACCGTCGCGCAGTCGCCGAGCGAATGCTCGAGCGCGCCGAGCGTGAAGCTCCCGCTGCCCGGCCGCCCGCGCGCGCAGTAGTCGTCGGTCACCGTGGCCTCGGCGGGCGCTTCGCCGACGAGCGACGCCACATCCCCTTTGAGGTGCAGGTCGCCGAGACTCGGATCCTCGTACCACGTTTGGAACGTCGCGAGTCCCACCTCGGCCAGGTTGTCACTCTCCTCGTGCGTGGCCCCGTCGCGGTCGCGGATCTTGCCCGTGAGCACGTTGCCGCGCGCGACGCCGCTGGTCGTCGCGAAGCGGAAGTCGATCCCGCTCGTCGCGATCAGCGTATTGAAATGAAGCCGCGTGTCCGCCGCGCGGTTCAGATAGATCCCGACGTCCGAGCAGCTCGCGATGATGTTGTTCCGCATCGTCCCGCCGGTGTGCTCGACCTCGCAGGGCACGTCGGGGTCGTAGGCCGGGGCGCAGTACTCCGCCCCCGTGCCGCCGCCGCCGAACGACAGCCCGATGCGCGCCCCGTCCGGCGAGCCGGCGGTGGTGCAGACGACGAGGTTGCGCTCGAAGAGCCCGTCCGAGCCGCCGCTCTTCATGAACGCGGCGTAGCTGACGGTGTCGCCGCCGTCTTTCTGGAAGTCGTGCAGGTAGCTGTCGCGCACGGTCCAGCGCTTGCCGCCGTCGATGTTGATCTTGGTGACGGGCCTGCTGGTCCTGCGCGGGTGGGTGTCGAACAGCTCCGAGCGCTCGATCAGCCCGTCGTCGGGGGCCGTCCAGACGCCGTCCACCTGCGCGGCGTTGATCTTGATCTGGGCGTTGAAGTCCCGCACCCTCGAGCGGCGGAGGGTGAAGCGGCTCGCAGCGCCGAACACGTGGAAGGCATGCTCGCAGTCCGAGTCGTCGGCGCAGACGCCGCGGATGTCGAGGTCTTCAAAGTGCCAGTTCGGGCCGCTGACCTTGAAGCCCTCGAGGCCCGACAGCTCGACGATCGCGCCGAGCGGCTCGGCGGCGCGCACGACGATCGGCGCGGCCTCGGTGCCTGCGGCCGCGCAAGAGACGCCGTCGAAGGCGTAGGTGCCCGAGGCGAGGACGATCTCGTCGCCGGCCTTGGCCGTGCCGATCGCGGCGACGAGCTCGTCGGTGGTGCCGACCGGCACGACGGCCGCCGCGGCGGGGGCGGCGACGAGGAGAGAGGTGAGCAGGGCGAGCGGGGCGACGGGCGCGCGGCGTGGCGACATGGCTGCCAGGATGCGCGGGTGCGCTCGTCCGTCAAGACGGCGCGTGCAACGTGTGACATGCGCCCCGAGCACGCCGCCCCAGCCCTGCGACGGGGCAAGCGGGTGTCTGATGGGCCAGAACAAAGATAGCTCGCCAGGCGCCGGCCCCGCGGGGCTTGACACGGGCGAAAGTCCTAGGGTTTCCTGTCCGCTGGATCCGGGTGAGTGTCCTCCCCGCAGGGAATTTCGCGGTGCGAGAGCGGCCCGTTGTCGCGCCTCTCCAAAGGCGAGTAATCTCTTTCTGAGATAGCAAACACGACATGAGCACGTACGAACTTCTACAATGGTTGGGGCTCGGGGCGGGCGCCCTCGTTCTGGTCGCGATCGTGGCGGGCGCGATCAAGCTCTCGCGCGCGACGGACGCGATCTGGCCGAACTGTGCGACGAGGTACGGGCTGACCTTCGATCAGCAGAACGAGGGCAACGCGCTCACGTCACAACGTAGCGTCAAGTCGCTCACCGGCGCCGTGCAGAACGTGCCGCTCCGCGTCATCTCCACCTGGAGCATGGTGGGCAACACCAGAACCACCTCCACGGCCTTCTATGCGCGCTCGTTGTATCCGGCGCCGCATCGCTTCTCGCTCCAGATCACGCGCGGCGCGGGTGGCCCGCAGTATCACCTGGTGCCGACGGGCGACCCGAACTTCGATCGCATGATTTCGCTCAGGAGCGACTCGCCCGCCCTCACTCGTGCGCTCATGAACTCGGCGGTGCAGGCAGCGCTGCTCAAGCTGCCCATGAATCAGGTCGGGCTCTCTTACGACAACGGCGAGCTCTGTCTCTCCTACGGCGGTCAGCCGCTGAAGCCCGCCGAGCTCGAAGCCCCCATCGACGCCCTGGTCGCCCTGGGTCACTCGAGGCTCGCATGATGGCCTCACCCGCAGACCCGCGGCAGGCGTACCTCCGAGACCTCGGAGCGGCCCACGGCTTCACGCTCGAAGAGCTCGAGATGAACCGGCAAGGGCGCCTTCATCCGGCGCAGGCCAAGCGCGGCAAGAGCTCCGGCATCGGCTCCGGGGTGTTCTTGCTCCTGCTCGGGTTGCTCGTCGCCGCCGGGGGGGTCGGAGGTGCGCTCTACCTCCACGACGATTACTCGAAGCCGATCTCCGACACCGACATGAACGGGCTCTACGCGCTCGGCGGGGGCGGCGTCGTGCTGGGCGGGTTGCTCGGTATCGGCGCGCTGTTGACGTTCTTGAAGGTCAGCGCGAGGCGCAAGGCGTACGCCCAGAGCCCCGCGCTGGTCGCGCAGGGTCCGCTCCAGAAGGTGCACATCGACGGCCGCGGCGGCATGCCGAGCCAATGGCGCTACGCGATCGGCGGAGTCGCCTTCGTCGTCCCGCAGAAAGCGTGGGAGCTCACGACGCACGGCGCCCACTACCGCGTGTATCACCTGGCGGGCGATCTTCTGAGCATCGAGCCGCTGTGAGAGCTCGGGGCGGCCTCACGTGATCGCCTCGATGGCCGCGCCATTGACGTCGCTCCCGACCTGAGCTTCGACGCCGCGTAGCTGAGCACACGACGCCCGCCGTCATGGCGAGCGAGCGCCGCCGTCGTCGAGGCGCACGGCTGAGCCCGGGGCACGCCGCCCCAGCCCTGCGACGGCGTCCCGCGCTCACGCGCGCGGGGCGAGCACCTGAAAGCGCCGCCCGCTGGACAACACGTACGGGTCCTCGCCGGTTGCGAGCACGTCGTGCCGCTGGCTCAGCTGATGACCTGGCTGGCAGCAGGCGAGCGTGTACGCGACGTTCCAGCGCAGCCGGGCGAGGACATCGTCGATGGGGACGTGGGCGTGCACGAACGTGACGAGCACGCGCATGTCGGGCAAAGCGTTGAGCCGTTCGATGGCCGCGAAGACGTCGGCGCGTTGCCAGGCGAAGCGGCGGATGCCGAATCGAATGCGCCAGGCCTCGACCAGCGGCTCGTTGAGCACCGGATCGACGCTGACGTTCTCAGCCTCCGTCTTCAGCGCGAACAACGCCCCGGTGCGGGCGTGGGCGCCGTCGCCGACGTGGATGACCCGGCACGGCGCGCCGGACATGAAGGGCCGCAGGTGCTCGAGCGCCGAATAGCTCTCGGTCATTTCCTTGGCGGGGCGCGTGGCTTTGGCGAAGAGCGGCCACAGGGCTTCGAAAGACCCTCGGCGCATCAGGCGATCCAGGTAGTCGCTGCTCGCCGGGCCAGCGTCCGTATGCGGATTCACGGCGGTCGTTCTATCACCGGGCGCCGGCGCGCGCGGCTCAAAGCGCCAGCTCGACCGTTCGCCGCCAGCTCCGCGCCGCGAGCTACGCCGAAGCGAGCGCGTTGATGTCGGCGACCTCGAGCACCTGCCTCGGCGCCCCGCTCGTCACGGAACGCACCATCGCGCGCAACGCCAGCGACCAGAACACCCCGACGAGCGCCGCCGAAGTCGCTCTGGAGCGGCCAGCTTGGTCAACCGAAACCGCCGGACCAGGTCCGTCTAGCTCGTGCGGCGCTCTGGGCAGACCCAGGAACGGGGTCGGGTTGACGCCCAGCGGTGACTGAAGACTGAAGGCTGGACAGCATGGGTCGCAGGCGCCATTCGACGCGCTAGCGCGTCCCACGCGCGGCACCCACGCGCGCAATCGTGCCCATCCACCCGATCACCGAGAGCGCCGCGAGCTTCTGAAGCGCTGGCAAAAGGACGTGGCAGCCCGGCACCGCGATCGCAACTGCGTAGTATGCGGCGTCCGCGCTGCCGAGCGCGAGCGAAAGCGCGCCGAGCCACGCCGAGAAGCGCAACGGTGACGAGCGGCTCTCGCCCGCATTGCCCTGTGCAAACGCGCCGGTCACGCCCAGGAGCGTCGCCAGCAGCCCGGGGATCGTCGCGACGAACACCGACGCTGCGTGGAGCAGCGGCGAGACCACGGACGGCAGCCACGCGATCAGGTTCGTGCCGGCGGCGGAGAGCAGTCCGAGCAGGCGAACCGCGCCGCCGAGCCGGCCGCCGAGCAGGGCGCCGTGAACCCACCAGAACGGGACGAGCGCGAGGGAAAAGCAGACGAACGAGGCCTGCGCGAGCGAGCGTGCGCGCGTGTTGTCCACCCCGCGCTGGGTCACGGGCTGCGTGAGATCGCAGAAGAAGTTGCCCCAGAAATCGTAGCCGGGCGCGTTCGCGTCGCAGAAGGTGCCGCCCGGATACGCGGCCGCGGCGAGCGCTGTGAGGACGAGAAACGCGGAGACCCCGACCAGGATCAGCGCGGGTGCGACGCGGGTAGACTGCCCCACGCGCTCGAGAATACCACGAGGGTCGAGGCGTTCCGGGTCATGCTCGAAGCTCGGGCGCGCCCGGGCCGCTCCACCATGGTGGTTCGCGTCCCGCGCGTCACGAAGCACGAGTGCGCGGAGCCTGGTCGCGCGCGATCGCATTCGGGACGAGCGCTCGCACGGAGCGCTCGTGGCGCGCGCGTTCAGCTTCGAATAAAGAGTCTGCACGAAGTGACCCATCTGTCCAGATTGCACAAGGTCATCTCTTCTGCTGGGCGGCCGTGCGGCCTCCGGGCGGCGCATGTGTCGCGTCCGTGTGGGTCGAGCAATGCCAGCGTGCGCCATACTGAGACGCGAACCTGACAACGCTGTCATGGTATTTGCCGCCGGAGCGCGGATGGTCGCGGTTTGAGCCGTGTGGCCCGCGCGATCCGGCGCGATCGGACCGGCGGCGCTCGGGTGCGGCGCGGCGTCCGGATGGCATTGCGCGCGCGGCATCCATGTTGCTGGGCGGGCCGTCCCGAGCGCGGTGCGATCGCATCGCGGAGGAGGGTGCCAGTGCGAACCGTTCCCGCGTCCCTATCTCTCTGTCTTTATGCTGTATCGGCGGTCCTCCTTGGCGGCGCCGGGCTCGCCGCCTGCGGCCAGGGTTCCTCCCCGGAGCCGCCCTTCGCGCCCTTCGACAACGGCGCCGGTAGCAGCACCGGCAGCAGCGGCAGCAGCGGCAGCAGCGGCAGCAGCGGCACCGGCAGCTTCGGCGCCGGCACCGGCGCCGGCAGCACCGGCGCCAGCAGCGGCTCCGGCGGCGGTGCGGGTGCCGTCGATGGAGCCCAGGCCGAGCCGCCCCCGGCGCCGTCGGACGAGGACGCCGGCGCGCCCCCGGCGTTCACCTGCGAGGGGCTCGACTCGAGTCAGCCCGTGGTCCTGTACCTGTCGGCCGACGACTCCAATTCGATGAGCTCGCCGGTGCACGTGCGCGAGCTGCTCCGCTCGGGCCGCGCGCCGGAGCCGTGGCAGGTGCGCACGTACGAGTTCCTCAATTACTACCGCATCGACTACGCGCCGCCGGACGAGGGCGAGCTCCGCGTCGAGTCCCAGATCGAGCCCGGTGAGGAGGCGGGGAGCTACGCCCTTCAGATCGGCGTTCGCTCCTACGATCCGCCGAGCCCGCGCCGCCCCATCGCGGTCACGTTCGTCCTCGACACCTCCGGATCGATGGATGGTGAGCCGATGGCGCGCGAGAAGGCCACGGTGCGCGCCGTCGCCGCGAGCCTATCCGAGGGCGACGTCGTCAACATGGTCACCTGGAACACCCAGAATTCGGTGATCTTGAGCGGCCACGTGGTGGACGGTCCGGACGACCCGGCGCTGCTCGCGGCGGCCGACGCGCTCTCCGCCAGCGGTGGCACCGATCTCGAGAGCGGCCTCCGGGTCGGGTATCAGCTCGCCCAGGAGCACTTCGAGGAAGGCCGGATCAACCGGGTGATCCTCGTCAGCGACGGCGGCGCCAACGTGGGAGTCACCTCCGAGGAGCTCATCGCGCTGCACGCCGAGGACGCCGACCAGGAGGCGATCTACCTCGTGGGCGTCGGGACGGGTCCGGCGCTCGGCTACAACGATGTGCTCATGGACGCCGTGACCGACAAGGGGCGCGGCGCCTATGTCTATCTCGATGACGAGGACGAGGCGTTCCACATGTTCCGGGATCGCTTCGCGGAGGTGATGGAGGTGGCCGCCCGCGGCGTCCAGGTGGAGCTCACCATGCCGTGGTACTTCAAGATGGAGAAGTTCTACGGCGAGGAGTACTCGACGAACCCCGAGGAGGTCGAGCCGCAGCACCTCGCGCCGGGCGACGCGATGATCTTCAGCCAGCTCGTGCGGGGGTGCGATCCGGGCGTGATCAACGACGAGGATACCCTCACCGTGCGCGCGCGCTGGCAGACGCCGCTCACCCATGAGGCGAAAGAGGTGAGCCGCGAGGCGACCCTCGCGGAGCTCGCCGCCGGGAGCAAGGAGCAGCTCGTCAAGGGCAAGGCCATCGTGGCCTACGCCGAGGCGCTCAAGGCGGGCACGAGCGAGGCGCTGCACGCTGCGCGCGAGCAGGTGATCGCGGCGAACGCGGGCGGCGATCCGGAGCTCGACGAGATCGCGGAGCTGATCCCGCTCCACCCGCTCTACTGAGAGATCGGCCCCGGAGGGGTCGACGTGGGGTCGACCCTGGTTGGTTCAGCCCGAAGCCTCCAGCAACGCCGCGTCGTGCGCCTCGGCGCCGGGCCCGAGCGGCTGGCCGTAGGAGAACTCGATGTAGTTGCCGTCCGGGTCCTTGAGCGCGCAGAAATAAGCCACCGGATAGGGCAGATCCTTGGGCGGCCAGACGAGGTGCGCTCCGCCGCGGCGCGCGATCTCGTCGACCGCGGCGCGGCTCTCGAGCGCAAACCCGAAGTGACTCATGTCCTCCGGCGCCTGCGGCGCGCGCTGGCCGCCCTCGATCATCACCAGGACGAACGTCCGCTCCTTCCCCTCCTCGGCGAGCCAGGCGACCCGCGTGCCGGCGTCGCTGCGCTCGTGAACCACCTTGAGCCCGCAGAACTCGCGATAAAAGGCGATCGTCGCGTCGAGGTTGCCTACGTGGAGCGCGACGTGGGTCATCATCGGTTTCATCGTAAACTCCCCTTCTTTCTCCCCGGCAGCGTAGCAGAAGAACAGGCGCGGGAGCAGCGGGGCCCGAGCCCGAGCGCGCTCGCACGGCAAATCGCCACAATCCCACCCTGCCAACGTCGCACCCGCGCCGCCATCGCCGCTCCTCATGATCTGCAGCGCCGGTGACGGCGCGCCGCCGCAAGTGCGGCCACGTTACCGGGGGACCCCAGGGCGCCGCCAGACAACCCCGGGGGCAGACTACCCCCGTTCGATCGCATTACGAAGAGCGCATCGCAGCGGATGACGATCAGGGGTTGCGAGAGGCTCGTGCGGTGCTGCACCCGCCCGGCCTTCGCACTCGATCGAATCGAGCTCCTGCCCGATGGGCGCATAGCGTACCTGCTGAAGACACCTCGGCGGGGACGCACTCACCGCGTGATGAGTCCAATGGAGTGCATGGCCCGGCTCGCGGCTTGGATTCCTACGCCGGGGATCCCGCTTGTGAGGTATCATGGCGTGTTTGCGCCTCGCTCGTCGTGGCGCTCTCTCGTGACGCCCAAACCGCTGGCCCGCGCCGCGGAGCCTGAACCGTGCCCGGGCCAGCCTCGGCCCGCTGCACCCGCGTCGCCCGCGCCTGCGTCGCCTGCACCGGCATCAACGGGAGCCGCGACGCCCCACACGTGGTCGTCGTCGGCGTCGCCTTCGTCTAGACTCGGCGCATGGTGGAACCGCTCTCGGAGGTCCGTCGGCTCGGAAGCCTGAGCTTCGCGAAGCGGGGGCGGGCGCTTGCCCTGCTCGCCCGCGGCTGGGATCAGGCCACGGCCGATTCGGTCATGGCTGCGCTGGATGGCGGCGACGGCGACGAGCGGCGGCTGGCGCTGGACCTGGCGACCTATCGCCGGGACGTGGCGCGCATCGAGGAGGCGCTGCGCGACCCCATGATGCGCCGGGCGGCGCTTTCCTCGGCGCGCCGGGTGCCGGTGTCGGACGAAGCGTTGCTCCAGGTGCTGCGCGAGGGGAATCGCCGCGAGGCTCGCGGGGTGGTCCTGATCATGCAAAGACACCGTCTCGTCGCCCAGGCGACGGCGGTCATTCCCCTGGTCATCGCCAGGCACGGTGTGGGGCTCGCGACACGCCTCTTCGCGACATGCGATCTCGACACGCTGGAACGTCACGCGGCCGAGCACGAGGCCGCGTGGCGCGAGCTGGTGACGCGCGCGCCGGAGCGCGGCCTTCGGGTGGCGCTGGCGACGAGGCGCAAGATCACGGCGGACGAGGCCACGCTGTTCTGCACCCGATATCCGAGGGAGGCCCTCGCGCTGCTCGTGCGGCGGGATGCCTTGCATGCGGGGGCGATCCACGCCCTGGTGATGGCTTGTCCGGCCGAGCTGCTCGAGGTCCTGCGCCGGAACGACTGGACTGTCTCTCTCGCGAGCGGTCCGCTTCCATCCGGATCGCCGCCGATCTCGACGCTGCCGGCCGAGGATGTGCTGGAGCTCCGGAGCCGGTGCAAGCCCCTCGACGCCTCCGCCGATCCGCTCTTCCGCTTCCTGCCCCTGACCGAGCGCGAACGTCTCCTTGGCGCCGAGCTGGAGCAGGCCGCGACGGCGGCATGGTCGCCCCGTCCTGGCATGGACGCGCGGCTGGCCACGATGCCACCGGCGAGCGTTACGCGGCTCACGGCGGCGGCCCTGACTCCTCCCGTCGATCCGGACACCCGGCGCAAGCGGCTTAAGGCCCTCGAGAAGCACCTCGACCTTGCCCAGCTGCGATCCGAGCACGAGGCGCTGGGCGCGGCCAGGGACCGGGGCGAGCGCGCGGCGCGGATGGTCGCGCTGGTGCGTTCGCTCCGCCGCGGCGCCGACCCGGCGACCTGCGCGTCCGTCCTCGCCGAGGTGGAGCCGGCATGGCACGGCTCCAGCCGTCATCTGGTCATGGCCGAGCTGGCCCAGCTGTCCGAGCATCAGGTCTCGGAGATCCCCGTCCAGACCTACAGGGATGCCCTGCTCACCACCGTGCAGTCGCGCGATTCGAACGCATCCACCCTGGCCCAGGCCGAGCGGGCCGTGCACAAGGCCATCGGCGAAGCGATCCTCCGGGACAGCATCACGCGCGCGGCGCAGCTGCTCGGGCTCCTTGTTCAAATTCGCCTGGATCCCCGGGTGCGCTGGCGCGCCGACAAGGCGCCGGCGCCTGGTCACAAGCCGCCGTCCATGGAGTACCTGCCCAGTCCGCTGCGCATCGCCGAAGGTCTCGCCGCCCAGCTCCATGCGGCCTACGAGGGCGTGCGCCTCGACGGCACCACACCCATGCTGGGACCCGTGGCGGTCGGTCGCTACGAGCCCGAGGCGGAGCGGCTCATCCTGGACCTGCTCCTCGGAAGAGCACCGAAGACGCCGCGGCCTCCGCGCAAGCCCGTCACATGCAACGGGCCGCTGGACGAGGTGATGGGGTATGTCCCGGAGATCAGCTTGAAGGAGACTGCCCTGGTCGACGCGCTGCTCGATCGGGACGACACCACCGATCCCCACAAGACCGATCTGGTGGCGGCGATCTCACGATCGGCCCCCGGGCGGTGGACGCCCTCCCAGCGCAGGCGCTTCACGCAGCATCTCCTGCGGGTGGCGCGGGACGCCAGCCTGGATCTCTCGAGGCGCGTCAAGGCCATCGGCCGCGTCGAGGACGCGCCGCTGCTGCTCGAGCTGCTGCCGGGCGCGGCCGGGCCGGTCGCCGCCGCGATCCTTTCGCGGTGCGCCCGGATCGCTCCGCCGACCACCGAGCTCCGGCGGCTGTTTCTGGAGCGCGCGCGAAGATCCGGCGTGGTGGGTCGCGCGGCGATGAGCGCCCTCAACGTGCTGTCCGAGCGCATGCCCGGTCCGTTCGATCTGGCGCCCTACCGTGAGCTGCTGCTGTCGAAGGACTGCGCGGTGGTCAACCGCAAGAACGCCGCCGGCAGGGTATCAGCCGCTGCGACCGTGGAGGCGCGCGACCTCCTGATGGAGGCGTGGCGGTCCGAGGACCTGCACCCCAGCATCCGGCCGGACATCCTGGCGGGGTTGCTGCGCTTCGTCGACCAGGCCGACGTCCGACAGGTGCTCATCGACGGCATCACGACGGTGCCAGATACGTGGTCGCTGCTCAACCCCGGGTCGAGGCTCCTGTTCCCGAACGAGTCGCAGGCGCGACCCGCGGTGGCTCGCGGCTTCGTGGCCCTGGCCGAGGCGCTGGTCGAACGCGGCGACGAGCGCATCGCTTCCACGGCAGCGGGCGTCTGCATTGCCCAGCATGACCTGTGCTCCGAGGGGCTTGGTCTGGCGACCAGGCTCCTCGCCGAGGCGCGCACCTCCGGCCGCGTCCTGGTCCAGACTGTCGAGTCCTTGAGCCGCCTTCCTGACGACGCCGGATTACCACCCTGGCAGGCGGCGCTGGCCCGGCTCGTCGCAGCAGCGAGCGGCGTCCGGACCTGGGCCGCGGCCCGGCTTGCGCGGCTCGCGCCCAGGCCACGGGCGTTCCGGATCGCGCTCGGCCTGGCTCAGAAGGATGCAGGCCTGCGCCTCATCGCCGCCGCCTCGCTGAAGGAGATCCTCGACGTCGATCTCGTCGAGGTCAGGTTCGACAAGGAGCTCTGGTCGGAGTACCTGGCCCTGGTAGACGAACAGCCCGCGCGTCGGAGCCCCTCCACCGGCAAGCTGAAGGACTCCGGGCTCGCCGCCTCCCTGATCGACTGGCTCATCCAGCATGGCGGGTTGGCGGCCGCGCTGTCGGCCGCCGAGCTGTCGCTGCAGGTCGACAAGCAACTCCGAGACAGCCCCGCATGGCGCGCTCGGCTCGACGCCATCCGCGCGATGCACGCTGACGCCGCCGAGCGCTTGCTGCTGGCGGATACCTAGAGCGACAACCGGGTTGAAACCCCGAGGAAAAGCAGGAATTTCACAGGAAGTCGGGGAGGCGGGGAGCGAGCGACGGCAAGAGGGAGAGATTCATTTCTTTTTTTTTCTTCCTCCCCGCCTCCTCGCCTCCCTGTGAAAATTCTCAGTGACGGACGTAACCCCGGTTGCCAATTGACGTCTGGGCGATCTCTACCGCTTCGCGAGCAGCGCCTCGATTCGGGACGGATCGACGCCGTAGATCTCCGCGAGCCGCGGGACGCGGTCCGATGCCGGAAACGTCAGCGCGCGCCGCAGCGGCTCGTGAGGATGGTGATCGAGCACCCAACTCCCGAGCTGACGGCGGATCTCCGCTTCGCATACGCCCTCCACGACCTCGACGCCCCCTTCGCGCAGGATGCGAACGCCTTCGCCGTCGACGCGCGGGTTCGGGTCGTTCATCCCGATCACGACGCGGGCCACGCCGCGCTCGACGATCGATCGCGAGCACGCCGGCGTGCGGCCGTGGAACGAGCAGGGCTCGAGGGTCGAGTAGAGCGTCGCTCCGACCACGCTGAGTCCGCGCGCGTGCGCGGCGCGTGCCGCGGCGATCTCCGCGTGATCTTCACCCGGCCCCAGCGTATGCCCGCTGCCGAGGAGCTCCCCGGCGGCGCTCACGATCGCGCAGCCGACCCAAGGGTTGTCGCCCGTCCCTCCGCGCGCCCGTTCGGCCTCCTCGATCGCCAGGCGCATCCATTTCTCGGGGTCGTTGCTCATCGAACGGAAGCATGACCTTACCTCATGCCGGCCGTGTACGCGATGAAACCTCGCCGAACCCTGGAGAAACGCCCGAGAGCACAGGCGCCCACGCGGCTCGCGGCGCTACGTCGCGTGGGCCGTGCTCGTGAAACGCACGTTCACCACGTCATGAGCTCGTCGCGAATCCAGCTGGCCCGCCTGCGGAGAAAGTCCTTGAGCAGGCTGACCTCGGCGTCGTGGGACCCATCGAGAGGCGGGGAATCCGGCCAGCGCGCGAAATTTCTCTCCACGGCCGGAGCTCCCGCCTTGCGCACCAGGCCGTCCACCATGGCGTCGAGCTTGTCGGGCGCGAGCTCGCCCTGGAGCAGCGCCAGAAATCGTTCCTTGTACCGCGCCTTGAACGCCGGATCGCGGAACAGCGACCCCCACCAGCCCTCCGTGAAGTAGTCGGTCCCGTCGGAGCCCTCGAGCTTCCACTCCTCCGGCTCGAACGCGCGTTCATCATAGGGCGTTCCGAGGCTCCGGTCGAAGTCCCACACGGGGCCGGCCGAGAGGAGGCCCTGTCGATCTTTGAAGAAGTACGTGCTGATCCGCAGGCCATCGACGTTCTTCGTCAGGGCGTTGATGATGTTGTGGTCGATGAAGGCGTCCTGATCGATGAAGCTCGAATAGTGTTTGCCGCTGCTGGGCTGCTTGAAGTCATCCGCGTCGACGGCCTGACCGAAGTCGTCGATGTAACCGCGAATGTAGTCGAGCTGCGGTCTTCGCGCGGGGGCCAGCATGTCCTCGGGATCGGGGTACACGAACTGGAGGTCCTGGCCGGCGGCCTTGAATTGATCTTCGCCCTTGTCGATGCGCAAGAGGAAGCCGCCGGTCACGTCCGGCTCCGTGAGATCGTCGGCCGAGAGCTTGGCCACCGGGACACGCGCCTGACCGCGCTTGATCTTCTCGATCGCCGTGTAGAACCCGAGGAAGCTCTTCTTCGCCACGTCGGCCCCCGAGTCGACGAGGAACACCTCGACGAAGCTCGTGCGCGGCGCGTACCGGCCGATGCGGTTGCTCATCTCGAAGGCGAGCGCGTTGCGGATCAGCGAGCGGTCGAAGCTCACCGGATCGCTGAGCACCCAGTCGGAGTCCGCCGGCATCCCCAGGAACTCCCGGTCGAGATCCGTGTCCAGAGCGTCGTCACGAAATTCGACGGCGTATTGCTTCTTCGGAAACTCGCGAGACGTCGCGCCGCGGACGTGGATGCCGATGCGGCCATCGAAGCTCGCGCGGCCCAGCAGCTTGGTTTGCCCATCCTGGGGCTCGAGCAGCATGAACGTGGCCGGGACGAACTCGGTTTCGAGCGGGTCGAGCTCCTTCGACTCGAAGGTGTGGATCACGACGATCGGCAGCTCCGAGCTGAACTCCGCGCTGTCGGCGGCGACCTTGAAATACGCCTCGCTCGCGATCGGCCCGAGGAGGTCGGCCCCGTCGCTATCCGCTCCCCCGTTGCCCCCCGCTCCCCCGTTGCCCCCCGCCCCCCCGTTGCCTCCCTCTCCCCTGTTGCCCCCCTCTCCGGAAGGCGCGGCGTGAGGGACGACGGCGAGGGCGCGCACCCGCGTGGACGCGGTGAGCACGAGCGGCTCGACGTAGACCGGCGAGCTCGCGGTGGGCAGCGAGCCGTCGGTCGTGAAGTGCACAACGGCGCGCTCGTCCTCGACCGTGAGCTCCACGGGCTCGGACGCCTGGAAGGTGCCTCCCTTCGGCGTGAACACGACGGCCAGCGACTTCGGGGCAGGCTCAGGCTCAGGCTCAGGCTCAGGCGCAGGCTCAGGCGCAGGCGCTTTCGCGTCATCGCGCGCCTCGCTGGAGCAGCCCCCGAGCGAGGCCAGCACGAACACCCCCGCGATCCGCAGCGCCGCAAGCTTCGACACGTAGAACATTCGCGCACAGTTTACTCGGGTCGCTCGTGAATTCGAACGAGCGCTTGATGGGTCTCGCGTCCTCTTCGAATCGGGCCGAAATCCAGGCAGTCTTGTGTGTGTCGGATGGTTCGCGATGAGTAGGTAGGATGCCGCGCGGGGCGGGGGCCGAGCGGCGGGGGCGAACGAGCGCGGCAGCAGCGGGGCCGCGCCCCGGCGCGCTCGAGCGGAGGTCGCGTTTCAGGCGGGCTCGAACGCCTTGCTCGACGCGTACCCGCGGGCGGCGGACCGGATCTTCGCGATCTGCGCCGCGTCGAAGGAGACGGGCGCTCCGGTGCGCGCGTAGCTCATCACGTTGTCGTCGACGCCGCTGTGCCCGAGGCCGAAGAAGTGCCCGAGCTCGTGCGCGAGCACGGTGGGCCGCGCGTTCGCCGCGAGGATGACGAAGCGCCGCTCCGGCGTCGCCCGGCGCCGCCAGTGCACGCCCATCCGGAAGCGCCGCGGATCGTCGACGTCCCGCAGCGACGCGACCACCATCACGTTGATCCGGCGCGCCTCGATCGCCGAGGCGAGCGCGTCCCGGTCCTCGCGCGTCTCGATCCGCGAAAACCGCGGGGCGAGCGGGCGCGCGCCGACCTTGCGGAGCGCCACACCGGCGGGCTCGAACAGCCGGACCGCCTCGGCTATCTGCGCGTCGATCCAGGCGTCGTCGCGCACCGGCTTCCCCGCCTCCTCCTCCGTCACCGCGATCGAGAGGGGAAACGCCGGGAGAGGCGGGGGCACGCGCCCCGCCGCGCGGGCCAGGCCCGGGGCGAACACGCCGGCGGAGAACAGGCCGGCTGCGGCGATCACGGCGCGGCGGGACATCATGGACAAGGCCCTATACCACCACCGGCCGACGATCGCGAATGCGCGGGTGAACCGCCGTCGGGGAGAAGGCATCGTAAGGTGGCGTCCGCAAGGTCAATCTTGCTGGTTCCCGCGCCTGTCGATCGAGGCCGCGCGACCGGACATGTCGGAGGAGCCCCGCCGTCGCCTGGCAAGGGTGGCACCGTGCTCGCGCGCCGAAAGGCCGTCGGCTGCCGTGAAAGCTATCGGCCGAGCGATCTCGGGTAACGGCAGGATGGCGCTCTCCCTCCGTCGAAAGGAACCTTGGGTTTGGCAGACAAGGACCCAGAAAGGAGAGCGCCGATCAAGAGAACCATCGGATTGGACGTGAATGCCAGCAGCATCGCCAGAGGCTCGCGCGGTACTGCACCCGCCCGGCCTTCGACGGCCACCGCCGTGAAGCCGTAGGCGTCGCCGAAGCGCGCGTGGGTGGGTGGCAACGAGCTGTGAACCGCCACGGATTGCGCTGTTGCGCACCGCTTCCTCGGTGCCTCAGGAGGGGCCGTGTGTCGAAGCCGAGCGTCTCCGCGAAGGTGCTCGCGGACATCGCCGCGGCCCTGGCGCCCCCGCGGAGCGGCACCGACGCGGAGGCGCCATGAGCGACGCGGCCGACTGCGTCCCGCCGCCACGCTCGGGAAATTGCCTGTCGCTCACGACGCGGCCCAGATCACGCGCACATCGCAGCGCTGCCGTGCGACCGATAGGCTCGTTGCAAGAGCTGTGCCCGCGGAGCTCGTGCCGACATCGCCAGAAGCGGCCCTCCCAGCAGTCGATCCAGATGTTTTACCGGTATGCCCTGTGGCACACTGAGCGCCTGCGAGGGCGAAAGGTGGGTGGTCGTGCTGCAATTCCGCTCCCGCCCTCGTTCGACTCCAAGGACGGGCGGATCCCGAGACGGCGGGACCGTCTGCCGCCCTTGACGGCACCGATTCGGTACGGAGCTATCATGGCCCCCATTGCGAAGATGAGCGACGTCGACAAGGTCGGCGTCGTATTCCGAGAAGCGGCGAAGCACCTACCGCGTACGGTCGGCAATGCGCTGCTCGACATCATCAGCCCCGCCAACCTTGCCATCACGGTCGCGCTGTTCGTCGCGTTCGCGGCTGGTCAAGCGCTCGGGTATGGTTGGATCGTCGACATCGTCGCGATCGGCGGAGGGCTGCTGCTCGCGGGCGCGTCCGCCCTCGATGGGGTGAAGTACCTCGTGGAGGCTGTGGCCAAAACTGCCTCCGCAAAGAGCCAGCTCGATCTCCAGGACGCCGGGAAGGCGCTCGCCCAGGCGGTGCTCGCGCTCGGCGTAGGCACGCTGATCGCGTTGCTCACCAAGAAAGCGGTCGTCAAGACGAGGATGGCGGGTACCGCGACCGTCATGGCCAGGGGTCGCTATCCCACCTACAGCGAGCTCCGTGGAACCGTCCGGACGTCGGAGCTCAAGGGTGAATTTGAAGCTCACCACCTCTGGGAAAAGCAGTTTGCTGCCCTCATCGGTGTGGCCGAGGAGGACATCATCGCCGCCCCGGTGCTGCGCCGGTACCACAGAGCGGTCAACGGGATCGTCAAGACCCGAGGGCAGCCTCTCGGTATCCCGTACGGTGTCATCGACTCCAACATCGACGTGATGATCACCAACTACATTGAGCAGCGCCTCAGGGTGTCACGCGCCAGCGCCACCATCCAGCAGGTGTGGGTGGCCCATCGTGAGGTCTATTTGCGCCTGGGCCAGGGCAGCTGGGCGGACGCGATCTACGACCTGTACGTAAAGCCGCGCGGGATCCCATACTGGGGTGGCGCAAGGTGAAGTCCGAGCGCAAACGTGCCCGTCCTGCACTTCCAGTGCTGGCTGCAAAAACGCCTCGACCGAACGGAACAGTACCGTGATGCTCGGCCATGGCACGCCGCTGGAGGACGAGTGAGCCGGGTTCTCACCTGGGAGCGACGTTTCTCCGCCACGTGCGGCGGGTTCGACGTCATCGCGCGGTGCGCATCGCCGCGGATGGCGGTCCACGTCACACCGGCCTCGCGGAGGTCGTGGAACGTGATCGGCTTCCGCGTCGCGTCGTCCGCGAAGAACTCGGGCCGGGAGCGCCCGCGAACGCCAGGCAGCGGCGCAGCCTCGCTGCCAAGGACTGGCTGCACACCATCCGGCCCGGGCCGCTCGCTCCGTGCGAGGGAGACCCGCGCGAAACTCGTGACCGTGAGCACGTTCCAGATAGGCTCTCGTTCGCTCGCGTGGTACTCGGCTGGAGCAGGGTCCTGCGCGATGCGAACAGCGGCGCGCTCCGGAGGTCATCGATGTTGAACACAGCGCTTGGAAGGTTCCGTCTCGTCGCCGTGGGCGAGGGAGCGTCGTTTCTCCTCATCGGAGGCGCGATGCCGCTCCAGTACTTCACAGGCTTTCCGGCAGCCGTCCGCGTGGTCGGTATGGCGCACCATCGAGGCTAGCGGGAGCATCGATGGCACTCCCCTCGACGCGAATGGACTTCCGCATCGACCTCTCGCACGTCGATCGCGGCCGCGAGGCGAGCGAGCGGGTGATCGTCGCCCGCCACCCGTCGGAGAGCGCCGAGCACGTCATGCTGCGGGTGCTCGCGTATTGCCTCTTTCACGAGGAGGGCCTCGCCTTCGGCCCAGGGCTCTGCGACGCCGAGGGGGCGGACCTCTGGACGCGCGATCCCGCGGGCCGCGTCCTCACCTGGATCGAGTGCGGCGCGGCGCCGTTCGAGAAGCTCAAGAGAGTCGTGCAGCACAACCCGGGCGTGGCCGTTCACGCGCTCTTTTCGGACGCGCGCCGGCGCGACGAGCTCGTGTCCGGCGCGCGCGAGGCCGCCTCGCGCGCGAGCAAGGTCACCGGCGCGATCTCGCTCTCCACCGTCGACCACCGCCTCGTCGCCGCGCTCGCGGAGAACACGGGTTTGCGGCGCAAATGGGCGGTCACGATCGTGGGCGATCACCTCTACATCGAGGCCGACGGCAGCACGCTCGACGGCGAGGTCGTCCGCTCGCGGCTCGAAGCGCCGTGATGGCGTCGAGGGGGTGCTCCCCCGTCGCCACGCCGATCGGCGCGATCGCCCTGGCGATCGCGGCGTGACCGAGGATGTCAGTCCGGCCCGGCCGGGGAGATCGACGATGAGCTCCTCGACGCGGCCGCGCGCGCCGGGAAACGCGAGCTCCGTGCGCGCCGGCGGTCACATTCCGGGGGGCTGCCTTGTCCTGGGAGCGGACCCCACCCGGAGAGGACATGAAGAGACTGCTCAGAATCGATGCGAGCGCCCGTACGCAAGGGTCGATCTCGCGGAGCGTGGCGGACTATTTCCAGGTACGCTGGACAGAATCGAATCCGGGCGGCCGCGTCATCGTCCGCGACCTCGCCCGGTATCCGGTGCCGCACCTCGACGCCGCGACCATCGCTGCGTTTCTCGCGCCCCCGCCGCCTTCCGGGGGACCGCCGCCCGAGGGCCTCGTGCTGTCCGACGCCTTGATCGATGAGCTGAGCTCGGCCGATCACCTGCTGATCAGCAGCCCGCTGTACAACCTCACGCTGCCATCGACCCTCAAGGCCTACTTCGATCACGTCATCCGCAATCACCGGACGTTCGCACAGGTAGAAGGACGCTACGTGGGGCTCCTCACCGGCAAGTCGGCGTCCGTCGTGACGGCGCGCGGCGGCGTCGCCTCGCCCGCCGCCGAGGACGAGCTTCAGACCCGCACGCTGCGGGCGATACTGGCCTTCATCGGCGTCACGAAGGTCGACCTGATCTCGCTGGATGGGATGAGCGGAGACGAGGCCTCTCGGTCGCGTCGCATCGCGCGCGCGCGGGCCGAGATCGACCATCTCTTCGCCTCTCCTGGAGAGCCGGTGTGTCTCGGGCCGTTCACCGAGGAAGATCGCCGGGAGATCGGCGGGCTGCGGGCCGCGCAGGCCGCTGCCATCCAGCGGGGCGACGCGGAGGCCTACGCGGCGCTTTGCACCGACGACATCCAGCTCCTGATCCCGGGGCACGAGGTCGTCTCCGGCCTCGAGCGGTTCCTCGCGTGCGAAGCGGAGCTCTTCCGGAGCGCGAGCTTCGCGTCGTTCAGGAAGACGCCGGAGCGGATCGAGCGGAGCGGCGACCTGGCCGTCGAGGTGGGCCGGCAAGAGGTGGCCATGCGGCGCGGCGGGACCGCGGGCGTCTTCGCCGCGCGGCAGAAGTACACGCATGTCTTCCGGCGGACGGCGCAGGGCTGGCGCTTCGCCGTGCTGATGTCCAACGCCATCGAGTAACCGGCATGGATCACCGAACACGTCTCTTCGAGAGCCACCGCCCCCTCCTCGAGGGGCTCGCTTACCGGATGCTCGGCACGCGCGCCGACGCCCTCGACATCGTGCAGGAGACGTTCTTGAAGTGGAGCCAGACGGACATCGACCAGATCCGCGACGCGCGCGCGTGGCTCGTCACGGTGTGCAGCCGCATCGCGCTGAACACGCTGCAATCGGCGCGTTCCCGGAGAGAGACGTACGTGGGCACCTGGCTGCCGGAGCCGTTGATGGAGGAGTCGCGGAGCCCTGACGAGGAGCCGCAGATCGACGAGACCGTCTCGGTGGCGTTGATGCACGCCCTCGAGCGGCTGACGCCGAACGAGCGCGCCGCGTTCCTGCTGCACGACGTGTTCGGCTACAGCTTCGACGAGATCTCCGCGCTGCTCGGCAAAGAGAGCGCGGCGTGCCGGAAGCTCGCCTCCCGTGCCCGCGCGCGGGTCCGCGACGCGCGGCCGAAGTTCGCGGCGTCGTCCACCGAGCACCAGCGCCTCCTGACCGCGTTCCTGAATGCCGCCCGCGCAGGCCGGATCGACGAGCTCCGCAGCCTGCTCGCGGAGGGCGTGGAGCTCCACGCGGACGGGGGCGGCAAGGCCGAGACGGTGACCCATGTGCTCCGCGGCGCGGACGCGGTGAGCACCTTCTTCGCCCGCGTCTGGAGCGCCTCGGCGCATCCCGATGGCCGCTACCGCTTCGTGGTGCGGTGGTTCAACGGTTCCCCGGGGCTCCTGGTCCACGACGGCGATCGGCTGATCGCCGCCGTGAGCGTGATCATCGACGAGGGCGTGATTCGAGGGGTCTATGCCCACCGCAACCCGGAGAAGCTCGCAGCCTTCCTCGCTGAGGCTGGCTGAGCGGCGTGGGCCCGGCGAGGGAAAGCACAACAGCCAACCGGGGGCGCACCATGAGCCCCGAGAAGCGCATCGCCGACCCCGACGAGATCGCGCGGTTCGTCACGTACCTGGCCCGGCCCGAGTCGACCTACATCAACGGCGTGAGCCTGACGATCGACGGCGCCTTCTCGGCGTGAGCTGCCAGCGCTGCTCGCAGAGACCCGCCTCGCTTGCTCGGTGAGCCGAAGCCACGCTACGACCGGCTCAGGAACACATCGCATGCGGGGGATCGCCGGAACGTGGACGCAGGTGCCCGAGGTCATGGATTCGAACAGGGCTATTCCGGCCACGGCCCGCGGGCGAGCCCCGCGCGCGCGCTCGCTCGGCGCCGCCGCCCGCGCGCGCGCACTGCTCGTCCCCGTGTGCGCTGCGCTCGCGGCCCTGTTCGTGGCCTGCGGCGGCGGCCAGACGCAGGGGGAGGCGTTCGATCCGCGCTGGAAGGACGACGGCGGCGCGGGCATCAGGGCTTTCCAGCAGCGGTTCGCGGGCAGGCGCATCCCCCTCGGCGCCGACGTGGCGGTCGGCGTCGTCGCCGGCGCGGGGGCGCCCGAGCTCGTCGGGGTGCCGCTCGACGGCGGCCCGGCGTGGACCTTCGCGCACCCGCTCGACGCGCGCCCGGCCGTCGCGGGGAGCGTCGTCGTCGGGCTCGGCCGGGGCGAGCTGTTCGCCCTCGACGCGCGCACCGGGACGCTGCTCTGGACGCGCCGCGCCGGCGGCAGGCTCCGCGGCGCGGGCGACGACGGCGAGACCACCGTGGTGTCCCTCGTGTCGACCACCGGCACCAGGAGCGTCGTGCTCGCGGTGAGCCGTGAGGGGCTCGTGCTGCGCCAGATCGAGGACTCCGCCGCCATCGGCGTGCCCGCGGTCGTGGGGCGCTACGCGTTCCTGCCTTGGCAGGGGCGTTACGTCACGGTGTTCGACCTGCAGACCGGCGGCGAGGTGGCGCGGGCGCTGCTCCGCACCGAGGTGAGCCACGCCTTCCTGCTCGGCGGGGTGGTCTTCTTCGGCGGCGAGGCGGCGACGCGGTTCGACGCCTCGATCGGGCTCGGCGCGGCCGGGCGCGCGTCGACCGCGCGGCTGCCGGCGCGCGAGCTGCCCGGCGCGCCGGTCTGGATGACCGCCGGGACCGAGGTGCTCGCGCCGGCCGCCTCGACCGAGGACAGGGCGCGGCTCTACGCCCGCCCCCGGCCGGCCGGCCCGCCGGGCATCGAGGGGGAGCGCTACGTGGCGACGTACTACCGGGCCGCGGTGGGCCTCGACGCGCGCTCCGGCGCGCTCGCCTGGGCGCACGCCGGCGAGGCCGACTTCCTCGGCGGCGCCGCCTACGCGGGCGGCTTCGCGCTGTGCGACGGGCGCGGCGGGATCACGTTCCTCGAAGCGCAACGCGGGGCCGTGGCGGGGCGCGCGTCGCTCGGCCGGCCGATCCAGGCGTGTGTGGTGCAGGCCGACGGGCTCACCGCCGCTGTGGCCTCCGCGAAGCCCCTGGAGGCCGCGGCGGCGGTCGGCGCGAGCCCCGTGGAGGCGGCGCCGGCCGCCGCACGCCGCCCCGTTGCGACCGACCCTCGGTGAAGCCGCCCTCGGGGACGCGGTGGCGGCCCGGGCCCTTCACGAAGCGAAAGGGAGGCTGCTCGGGCTGCCGGTGGTACCGGAGGGTGAGCAAGCATGGGCCTCTTGCCATCTCATGAGATTGCGCGGCCAGCAGCACCTCACGGCGGCCGACCTCCGCTGCCCTGTCTCCTGCCCCGAGCTCGATCTCCCAGCGGAACTCCCGCGGCGTGTGCGGTTGAGCGGCCACGGATGGCGGGTGTGGGAGCCAGCAGGATCGACCTTGCGGACGCCACGTTCCTCCCATCATGCCCTGGCCCTCCGCGCGTGTGCCACCCGCTGCCATTCGCTGTGCCATTCGCATGTGCCATGCGCGCCGACAAGCTCGCAATTTCGAGCACATGCCGGTTGGAACGATGCGTGCAAACAGCGCTCCGAGCGCAGGCAAGTCACGACCAGATTCACAGCGGCTGGAGCACTCGATGCGTCAGGACCTCGTCGGACCTGGGCGCTGCTGTTTCCAGTGGCGGCGCTCGTGTTGGGTGGCTGCGGAAAGACAGGGAGAGTCTCGCACCTGGGAGACCGATCACGTTGAAACCCAGAGACATTTTACAGGGAGGCGGGGAGGAAGAAAAATGAACTTCTTTTTCTTGCCGTCTCTCGCTCCCCGCCTCCCCGTCTCCCTGTAAAATTGCTGCTTTTCTCGTGGAATCAACCCGTCTATCGCACTGGCGCGATGACGATTTCTTCCGGATCTGGCCGCGGGTGAGCCTGCGAGCTCTGGCGACAAGGCTGCAAGGGGGAATGGTCGAGTCGGCAGGACGGGGCTTGCGAGCGCACCCTTCTCGACTCGTTGGATCGAACGAGCCAGAAGGGCTCGTCACCCATTGGAGAGGGTGTCGAAAGCCTGCTGGGAGAGTTGGAATGCGACACGGAGGGTGTCGAAAGCCTGCTGAGAGAGTTGAAGTTTGGCCCGGAGGATGTCAATAGCGTCTCAGCAGGATTGAAGCTCGGTCCGAGGCGTCAGGCGACTGCCGCGCTGAATGATTCATGTGGCGCTGCATCGCCCGCGCATCTGCGCGGCTCGTCGTCGCCGCAGGTGCGCCTGCACGGCGGCAGTGATCTGCCGCGGATCCCGCGCCGTTGCAGCGCCGGCGACCGGACTCGTGAGCGGCGGTCATTTCATCCATCGCGACAACGCAAACATGTATAAGAACAGGAGTAGATCGATGAAGCTGGCAGTTGACACGACTGGTTGTCAGAGAAGCTCCGCGCGCCTCGGCGGGCGACGTCCGCAGGAAGGAAGGGGTGGGCGCTCGCTCGCCCTCCTCGGGGGACTCGCGGCGTCGTTCCTGGCGGGGTGCGTCAGCGGCGATCCCGAAGCCGGGTGGGCCGACGAAGACGTGGAAGGCGTGGAGGAGCTGGGGGCGACGGATCAGGCCCTCGTCAACAGCCGGCGCATGGGGGTCAACACGGACGTGGTCTGGATTGGCAACTGCAGCGGCGCGATCTTCTCGAGAGACGCGATCATCACGGCGGCCCACTGCTTTGGGCTGCAACCCGGCGCGGTGGTCCAGCAGAACGTGCAAGTGAAGTTTCAGTCGACCACCGACGGTGCATGGAGCTGCGTCGTGGGGACGCCCGCGAACGATTGTACGGCCTCCGCGACGGTTCGTATCCACCCGGACTGGGACTCCAGCAATTGGGTGCGCGATCATGATGTGGCCACGATCCGCTTCAGCAAGAGCTTCACCACGGGTGTCACCGGCCCGGCTTGGATGGAGGCGCCGAGTAATTTTTCAACGATGAACGGCTACATCTATGGATACGGCGCGACCGTGCAAGGAGGCCCAGCAGGCAGGCTCCTGATGTCCTACCTCCAGAGGGGGCATATCGTCTCCGGCGATGGCTTCCATTTCAGCGGCGAGACGATAGGGCTCGACGGGGACCGAGGCTCTGGCGCGTGTCCGGGGGACTCCGGCGGCCCCATCGTCTCTGACGCGAGCATGTCGGAGTACGGGGTGCCGCGTCACCAGTACGCCCTGGTCAGCTGGGGCGACTGCGCCGGGGTCACCGCCGGGCCGCGTGTGGCGCCGAACGCGGCGTTCATCAAGGGGGCGGTACCCAGCAGCCGCTGTCGGACCCAGAGCTTCCCCATCGTACAGACCGGCGGCCTGACCCTGTCCAAGAACGTGTTCGATTGCTTCTGAACCCGTGGACTGTCCCATGAGGTCCTCCGCATCGCAGCGGAGCACGTCGAGCCGCCCAGCGGCGAAGCTTCGGCCGCGTCCAGGCTCAGGCGCCGCCACGGCCGGCCGCTCCTCTGGTCCGCCTTTGATCCGCAGTCCTTGCCAAGGCGCGATGCTCGACGCGCAGGTCGAGCGCGATCTGGACCGCCTGCCCCCCGACGCATAGGGTTCGCCTGTGGTTGATGAGGGACCGAGGATGGCTCCCTTCGACATCCCGGCCGACTTGATCCACCGTCGGAGGTGCACGTAGTCTCGACCGCACCCCTCGGGTGCAGTACCTCGCGGCGAGCTGGAAGCGCTCTCTACCAGCGACAGCAAAGAGTCGAATCGCCATGTCCGACGAGATTGACGCGGTGCGCTATGCAGGAAAATGGCGTCTACACTTCGAAAAAAAGGCGGATCACAACAAGGCCGAGGCGTTGATCTGCTTCACCGCCGTTGTTGCATGCACGTTGGTGGCGCCGGTCTTCGTCATGCTCGGCGAGGGGTTCTGGCTGAGCAAGCTGGCGCCGTCGCTGCTCTCGCTGCTGGCGGCGGGGATGACGACATGGCTCCAGCTGAGGAAGCCTCAGCAGCTTTGGGCGCTGTACCGCACGTGTCAGCGGCGTATCGAAGATCTGCAGGCGGCGCATTCGTTCGGATTCGCAGGCTTCGAGAGGGCGGCCGACCGCGATCGCCTGCTCGCCAAGCGGGTCGCCGAGATCGTGATGTTCTCGCATGAGCAATGGGTCCCCTTGGTGCCAAGCCCGGAGAACATCGGTGCGCTCACGGAGTCGAGGCTTCGAAGAGCTCCGGACGCAGAGGATGGCAATGCGTAGATAGATCGTGGCGGTCGCGCCACCTCGTCGCGCCCGACGAGGTCCGGCTTCGAGCCGAGCCGGGGCTTGCGCCGAGGAGCTCCTGCGCTGGCTCTCCTCCGCGCGCCCTGTCTATTGCGGTGCCTCTCGCTCCGGCTGCACCATGCCTTGCGTGGCGAAGGCGCGGCACGACACGGCGGAGGCGCGGGACGAGGGTCGGGGAGGCGCGGACGCAGGCGCGGAGGTCGACGTCGGGCCGATCGACGTGCTCGTGGTCGTGGCGCTCCAGGACGAGCTCGAGGGGGTGCTCGCGCAGGGCGATGGCGGCGCCGCGGGGTGGCGCGAGCTGCGGGACCTCGGCGGCTTTCGTTACTACCGGCGCGCCTTTCCGAGCGCCCATGGCGGGTCGCTCGCGGTGGCCGCGGCGTGGATCGGCGAGGCGGGCCAGCGCACGGCGGCGATCCGGGGACAGCAGCTCGTCTCCGAGCTCGATCCTGCGTGCCTCGCGATGTGCGGCATCTGCGCGGGCGACCCCCGCAAGGTGGCGCTCGGCGACGTGATCGTGGCCGACCGGCTCTACAGCTTCGACGAGGGCAAACGCGTCGCGCCGCCGGGCAAGGAGGCGGAGCTCCTCCACGACCTGCGCACCTTCGATCTCGCGGCCACGTGGAAGATGGACGCCGCCTTCCTCGCGCGCGAGCTCGACCTCGCGGCGCTCTCCCGCGAGCGCCCGCCCTCCCGGGAGGCCCAGCAGCGGTGGCTGCTCGACGCGCTCCACGCGCACGAGGCGGAGGGCGGGCCCTCGCCGGTCTCGCACCCCGACCGGAGGCGCGCCTGTCCTGGGTGGACCGCGCGGCTCAAGGAGGCCGTGAAGGACGGGGTCGCCGCGATGAAGGGCGGCGCGCTGCGCCTCACCGAGGCAGGGCGGGAGAAGGCGCTGGAGGAGCGGCTGCTCCACCCGGACGGTCCGCCGGCCGATCCGCCGCTCTGCGTGCACGTAGGCGCCGTCGCCACGCTCACGGCGGTGGTGCAGGATCCGGGCGTCTGGGGCGACCTCCAGCGCGTGGTGCGGGGCACGCTGGGCCTGGAGATGGAGGGCGCGGCGATCGGCGACCTCGCGGGCCGCTGCCAGAAGCGGTCGATCTTCGTGAAGGCGGTGAGCGATCACGCCGACCTCGCCAAGGACGACGGCTTCCGCGCGTTCGCGTGCCGCGCCTCGGCGGCGGTGCTGGTCGCGTTCCTGCAGAAGCACCTCGAGCCGGCGCCGCGGCCGGAGCGCGAGCTGCCGGGGCGGCGCGGGCCGGCCGGAGAGGTGGATTGCACCTCGGGGGACGGCGAGCGCGGCGAGCGCGCGTTCGAGGAGCGGCACGACGGCTTCCTCCAGCGCATCGAGCGCGTGGCGCTGCTGCGCACGCCCGGCGCGACCGTCACGAGGCACCGGACGCAGCCGCCGTTCGCGGGCGTGCTCGAGGTGGCGGCGCGGGACGGATCGCTCGTCGATCTGCGGGTGATCGGCGCGCTCGATCAGTCGATCACGGCGGAGCTCGTCGCGCGCTACGTGACCGAGGTGGAGCGCCCGTTCCGGGAGCAGGATCCGCTGCTCCGATCGACGCTGATCCACGCGGGCCCGCAGGCGCCGCCGGCGCTGATCGAGCGCGCATGGCGCCGCGGCGTCGTGCTCAAGAGCTTCTCGGAGTACCAGGGGCTCATCGACTTCGGCCGGTACCTCGTGCGGCAGACGGACCGGCTCGAGGCGGACCCGATCTACCCGCCGTGGCTCTACGTCGAGCAGCCGGCCGTGGTGAGCCTCGGCGACCGCGAGAAGAGCGCCACGGAGAGCGCGCTCGCGTCGCTGTGGGAGCTGCTCGACGCGCCCCGCCGGCGCTTCGTGCTGGTGCTCGGCGACTTCGGCGCGGGCAAGACGTTCCTCTTGCACGAGCTCGCGCGGAGGATGGTGAGGGAGGGGCACCCGCTCGTGCCGGTGCTCATCGAGATGAGCCGGCTCGAGAAGCAGCGCTCGCTGAACGTGCTCGTGGCGCAGCACTTCGCGCTCGCGGACGAGCCGATCGACCCGCGCGCCTTCGGCTACATGCTGGCCGAGGGGCGGATCGCGCTGCTCTTCGACGGCTTCGACGAGCTCGCCCTGCGCCTGACGTACGACCGGGCGCTCGAGCACTTCGAGACCGTGATGCAGGCGGCCGAGGGGATCGCGAAGGTCGTGGTGACCAGCCGGACGCAGCACTTCCTCGATGACCGGCAGATCGAGCAGGAGCTCGCCCGGCGGGCGGAGCAGGTGCAGGGCTACCGGCTCGTGCAGCTGGAGGGGTTCGGGGAGCCGCAGATCCGGCGGTTCCTGGGCAACCTGATCCCTGAGCCCGCGGAGGCCGAGGCCCGGTACCGGCTGCTCCACGAGGTCAGCGATCTGCTCGGGCTCTCGGAGAACCCGCGCATGCTCGGGTTCATCGCGAAGATCGAGGAGAGAAAGCTCCTCGAAGCCAAGGAGGGGACGGGCGAGATCACCACGGCCAAGCTGTACGAGCTGCTCGTGGAGCAGTGGCTCGACCACGAGCACCGGCGCGCCAACCCGCGGGGAGCGCCGCGCGGCATCTCGCGCGAGGCGCTCCGGGGCGCGATGACCGAGCTCGCGCGGCTGCTGTGGGACCGGCGGGCGCGCGCGGTCGGGATCGCCGAGCTGCCGGAGAGCCTCGTGAAGGGCGTGCAGCCGAAGGACGGGCCGCCGCTGGAGCGGGCGATAATCGAGTTCCTGATCGGCTCGGGATCGCTGCTCGTGCGGGACGCGGAGGGGGCCTTCTCGTTCGTCCACCGCTCGGTCCTGGAGTGGCTCGTGGCCGAGGCGGCGGCGCGGGAGGTGAAGGACACAGGGGACAGCGCGGCGCTCGCGGCCGACGAGATGAGCGAGCTGATGGTGGACTTCTTCGTGTCGCTCGCGGGGCGCGAGCAGGCGGCGGCGTGGGCGGCGCGGGTGCTGCACGGGGCGGCCAAGGGGCACGCGAAGGACAACGGGCTGCGGATCGTGCGCTTGCTGGAGAAGAGCGAGCAGGGGGCGGCGGTCGTCGGGGAGGACGAGATCGAGGTGGTCGAGGGCGTGAACCTGGCCGGCCAGGACCTGAGCGGGCAGAACCTCAACCGCGCGGATCTTCGAAGCGCCAATCTGGCGAGAGCCAACCTCACGAACGCCGCGCTGGTCGAGGCCAGGCTGGCCGGCGCCTCGCTCCTCTCGGCGCGGCTTGGGCGGGCGGATCTGCGCAACGCTTCGCTGATGGGCGCCGATCTCCGGGGCGCGGACCTGTCGTTTGCTCGCCTCGTGGACGCGGATTTGACCGGCGCCGATCTCGCCGGGGCGACGCTGCGGGGCGCCAAGCTGGTCGGCGCCCGAGGGGTGGCCGTCGCGTCGCTCGTGGCGGAAGGGGCGGCGCCACCTCGGCCTTCCGGGGCCGACCTGATGTGGATACCGGCGTCATCGTGCAATGCGGTGGCCTGGAATCCCTCGGGAGATCTCCTCGCGACGGGCCATGGCGACGGCTCGGTCCGGCTCTGGGATGTGGTCTCCGGGCGAGCCATTCGGGGGATAGCTGGACACCTCGGTCCGGTGAACAGCGTGGCGTTCAGCCCTGATGGCCGGACGCTGGCCTCAGGGTCGGATGACTCGAGCGTGATGTTGTGGAAGGTCGAGAGCGGGCGAGTCCTCCGCGTCTTCGATGGCCATGGCGTCGGGGTGAGGAGCGTCGTGTTCAGCCCTGACGGCCGGACGCTGGCCTCGGGGGCGGGGCGCGCAATGCGCCTGTGGAAGGTCGAGAGCGGGCACGTCCTCCGCGTCTTCGAGGGTCATGGCAACTGGGTGAACAGCGTCGTGTTCAGCCCTGATGGCCGGACGCTTGCTTCGGCGTCGGATGACATGACCGTGAGGCTGTGGGAGGTCGAGAGCGGGCGAGCCCTGCGTGTCTTCGAGGGCCATGGCCTGATGGTGACGAGCGTGGCGTTCAGGCCTGATGGCCGGACGCTCGCTTCGGGGTCGCGTGACATGACCGTGAGGTTGTGGGAGGTCGAGAGCGGGCAGGTCCTCCGCGTCATCGAGGGCCATGGCGCCCGGGTGAACAGCGTTGTATTCAGTCCTGACGGCCTAACGCTGGCCTCGGGGTCGAATGATACATCCGTGAGGTTGTGGGAGGTCGACAGCGGGCAGGTCCTCCGCGTCTTCGAGAGCCACGGCCATGACGTGATGAGCGTGGCGTTCAGCCCTGATGGCCGAACGCTGGCGCTGGAGCCGAATGACACGACCGTGAGGTTGTGGGAGGTCGAGAGCGGTCGAGTCCTTCGCACCTTGGGCGGTCATGGCAAGGCGGTGACGAGTGTGGCGTTCAGCCCCGGCGGCCGGACGCTGGCCTCGGGGTCGCATGACACGAACGTGAGGTTGTGGGAGGTCGAGAGCGGGCGAGTCCTCCGCGTCTTCGAGAGCCACAGCCATCACGTGATGAGCGTGGCGTTCAGCCCTGACGGCCGGACGCTGGCCTCGGGGTCGCATGACACGACCGTGAGGTTGTGGGAGGTCGAGAGCGGGCGAGCCCTCAGCACCCTGGGCGGTCATCTCAAGGCGGTGACGAGCGTTGTATTCAGCCCTGATGGCCGGATGCTGGCCTCGGGGTCGAATGACACGACCGTGAGGCTGTGGGAGGTCGAGAGCGGGCGAGCCCTCCGCGTCTTCGAGGGCCATGGCAAGGCGGCGACGAGCGTGGTGTTCAGCCCTGACGGCCGGACGCTGGCCTCGGGGTCGAATGACACGACCACGAAATTGTGGGAGGTCGAGAGCGGTCGAGTCCTCCGCACCTTCGGGGGTCATGGCAAGGTGGTGACGAGCGTGGTGTTCAGCCCCGATGGCCGGACGCTGGCCTCGGGGTCGAATGACACGACCGTGAGGTTGTGGGAGGTCGAGAGCGGGCGAGCCCTCCTTGTCTTCGAGGACCATGGCAAGGGGGCGACGAGCGTGGCGTTCAGCCCTGACGGCCGAACGTTGGCCTCGGGTTCGTACGATACGATGGTGAGGTTGTGGGAGGCCGGAAGCGGTCGATTCCTCGGCGCTCTCAGGGGCCACACGGCCCCTGTGGTGAGCGTCTCCTTCAGCCCCGACGGCACGCTCCTCGCTTCTGCCTCGAGCGACGGCACCCTCCGCCTCTGGCGGGTCGCCACCGGCCGATGTCTCGCGATCCTCCTGCCCTGCGCCGAGGGATGGGCCGCCTTCACCCCCGACGGTCGTTACAGGTTCGGCGGCGACATCGCTGGCTCCTTCTGGCACGTAATCGGCCTCTGCCGCTTCGAGCCCGGGGAGCTCGAACCCTACCTGCCGAGCCCCCTCCGCCTCCCCGACGGCGAGCCCCTCATCGCGCTCCCGCCCGCCGGAACGCCGCCCGGGAGCGGCATGGCATAGGCGCACCCCCGGTAACCGCCGAGCGGCGGCGTAGGAGTCGACCGAGCCTCGAGAATCGCCGGTGTCCGCCGTGCGGGGACCGCGAGCGGTGCTATGGTGCGCCGCACCCCGCGGGCCCCGGCATGCTCCGAGCGTGACGGCGCCTCTCGGGGCGCTTCATGTCTTACGCAGGGAGATCCGATTCATGCGACAGTCCTATATTACTCTTGCAAAAGTGGTGTGTGCCGCGGGGGCGGCCCTCGCCGCATCGGCCTGTGGAGGCGACGAGGGCGCTTATTCCGATCGGGCTCCCGACATCGAGCGCTCCGACATGGGAGCGCTGCTGGAGGACGCCGTCGACTCCCCGCCGTCCGGCGCGGGCTCGTCGGGTGACGAAGGATCCCCCGGAGGCAGCGCGAGCGGGACCTGCCAGCTGCCCGACGGTCCGCGCTCGTTCGATGAGCTCAAGGGCCCGCCCGGGAGCCTGGCGGCCGATTGCGTTCCCACGTGGACCGAGGAGCAGCTGAGCTCCGGGTTCGCCGCGATCCGCGACAGCCGGCTGCTCGCCATGCCGGAGCAACCCGAGTTTCAGCGGCGGATCCCCTGGCTCGCGGCCGACAACGGCTGCGAGGAGCGGGCCGAGGCAGCGGTCTACTTCTTCCACCAATGGGACTATCCGACGCCCTACTTCGCCAGGGTCAAGGCGAAGCCGCGCAAGCGGCTGGTCTTCCAGACGGCCAACGAGCCGTCCGGAAGCGTCACGTGGTCCGGCCACGTCGCGCCCGTCGTCCGGGTCGGTGGACAGCTCATGATCCTGGACGTCGCCATCGAGCCGTCGCGGCCCCTCCCGATCGCGGAGTGGCTCTCTCGGTTCAGCGTCGCCGACGACATCGACGTCGCGTTGTGCCGCGACCACGCCCTGGGGGAGGGGTGCTTCGACGCTGTGCCCGTGGAGCCGCCGCCGCCCAACCTGAACCCCTATGGCAGCATGTACACGCGGCTCCTGACCGAATGGCGAGTTCAGGAGATCCTCGGGCGCGATCCGTACCGGGTCCTCGGCGACTGCCCGCCGTGGGGCCCCTGCGCCGAGCCGGAGCCCACGCCCGATCCGGACCTCCCACCGACCGTCCGGCGCTTTGCGTCGGACCAGTTCGACAGCTCCGTCTGGTATCCCATCTACATCATCGGGGACAACTTCGTCGAAGGCTGGACGACCGTGCGCATCACCGGAAACGGCATCGACGAGCTCGCGCCCATCGACGCCTGCAACATCCGCAGGATCCTGATCACCCAGGAGTATCCGCCCGGCGACTATCAGGTGACGGTGTCGAACGGAGAGCTCGCGAGTCAGCCGATGTTCCTTCGCATTCAATGACTCGGATGGCCAGGCGCGTGTCGTCGGGGCGTTGATCGTCATCGCGCCAGAGGATCCTCCTCGGCCCTGGCCGCGTGCGGGGTGCCGCGGGGCGGCGCGGCCTCAGAGCTCGCCGACCTGGCTGTGCTCGTAGAAATCGACCAGCGCCTGCCCGCCGCGGCCGAGGCCCGCCTGGGCATTGATGTAGGGCACCGCGTCTCGGATCGCCTTCATGGTCAGCTCGATGTTCTTCTGCGTCCCGACCACGAGGGCGGTGTGGTGCTCCACCGCCCGCTCGGGCTGCGTCAAATAGCGAAAGAGCTCCTGGATGCGCGGGATCTGGATGCGGCCGCGCGTGCCGAAGGTGTCGACGCCTTCCTCGCTGACCCGGCCCACCCCGCCGTAGAGGAACACGCTGCCTTCGCGCGCGTTGGTGCAAGGCCTCAGAAAGGCGCAGGTGCCCGCCTTGAGCTCGCCGTCGACCGCGCCCCAGGTGTTCTCCGCGCCGATGTCGGCCTGGGTGGCCAGGATCTCCTGGCGGGTGATGCGGGCGCCGGGGCGCATCACGCTCTTGGCCCAGACGCCGCAGTGGAAGAGATCCACCTCCTCGCGCTCGTCATCGTACATGTTGTTCCAGTCGCCGAGCAGCGGCACGAGCCCGGAAGCACACTGCAGCATGTACATCCCCATCCAGCCCGCGATGTCGGTCTCGCAGGCGGCGGGGATGAGCTTGTCCGAGAGCATGCTCATGCAGGTGCAGGGCATCACGCCCACCTCTCCGCCGATCTGGTACTTCTGCATCTCCGTCCAGCAGCGCACCGCGATGCCGTCGAGATCATTCTCTTTCACGAAGCGATCGAAGACGACGCCCATCCGGGCGATCGCCTCCAGCGAGGCGCGCGGAACGTCAGCCGCCGCCATGTAGCCGGAGACGGCTTCCAGCTGAGCGGACAGCTCGCGCGGCGAGACCTGACGCATCTGTCGATCGAGCGCGATGAGCTCCAGGCCGACCGTGCTCAGGCCCATGTGCCCCAGGAGCTCGGTGGAGACGTTGGTGACCGTCTGGAATGCGTCGGGCCCCGAGCCCACCAGCCCGAGGCGCACGCCGCGGCCCCGGCGACGGAACTTCGATGCCAGGACGCAGCTCGCGTAGAAGGCGTGGAGATCGTCCGCGAAGGCGGCCGAGCTCACGGCCTCGCAATGCCTGGACGTGAGGGTGTACGGGTAGCCGATGTGGCGGAGCGCGTTGGCGGCCGAAAAGCGCCCGCACGCCCCGTCCCGCCGGCCCTTCTGTCCCATGCGTCCCAGGCCGCGCACGTCAGGCTCGGTGTGCAGCAGCACCGGCACGTCGAGGTCGGCCAGCCGCAGAAAGTCCCGGATCCCGTTTTCGTCGGAGAAGTTGTACATCGAGCAGATGACGCCGATGGCCCCGCCGCCGTCGGGAGCGCGGCGGTACTGCTGGGCGACGCCCGCGGCCGCGCGCGCGTCGGCGTAGGTCTCGACGTTGCCGAGATCGACGTAGCGCACGCGCTGTCCGAGCACATGGCCCACGGCGGATTGGGTGGCTTTCGCTCCCTCCTCCGCGAACGCCGTCGGGAAGAAGCCCCGGTTGCCCATGAAGCCCAAGATCACCGGTTCACTCTGTGCCATTGCTGTCTCCTGGAGCAGGCGGGCTTGAGCCAGAATGGCCTTGCCGCTCCAGCCCGTCGGTGAACGTCAAGGTCGTCGTCGCATCGGCGCCCACGTACGCCTCACCCGGGCGGAGCTCGAACGAGACCCCCGTCAGCGCTTTGACACCGCTGAACGATTGTTCGATCTGGTGGATTCGTAGAAGGACGCTGCCATGGCCCCCTCGCGCGCGAGGGACCGCAAACACCGGCCGCGTATTCCGCTTCAATACTATGCATGTCCGTGCTAGCGTCAACAGCTAATCCGAATTAGCTAAACGGAGCGCGCGCTTGAACGATCCCCCCGACCCCGACCCGCCGCACGTGCCCGGCCAGCGTCCGGTCCGTATGAAGGACATCGCCGAACAGCTGGGGTTGTCCCAGACGACGGTGTCTCACGTCCTGACGGGCAAGCACGCGAAGTTTCGCATCAGCGCCGCCACGGTGGAGCGGGTCTGGACGCTGGCCCAGAAGCTGGGTTACCGGACCAACGCCATGGCCCAGGCGTTCCGGGAGCAAAAATCGTACGCGATCTCGCTCGCCGTCGAGGACCTGGCGAACCCGTTCTGGGCCGGGATAGCCGTCGGCGCCGAGCGCGAGGCCGAGCTCCACGGCTACGCCCTCGTGGTGAGCCACCTGGCCGGCAATGCGGGGCGCCAGCGTCGCGCGCTGCAGCTCGTGCACGAGTCCCGGGTGGATGGGCTCATCGTGTCCCCGGTTTCCGGAGGGGATTGCGATCTCATCGAGGCGCACAAGCAGGGACTTCCCTTCGTGCAGATCGACCGGGCGGTCCCGGACCTCGACGTGGCGTGCGTGCGCACCGATCACGCCGCCGGTTCGGTGCTGGCGCTCCGCCACCTGCTGAGGCACAAGGGGCGGTCGCTCGTCTACATCGGCGGCCCGCTCGACATCCCGACCTACCGAGTTCGTCTCGACGGGTTCCAGGCGGAGTTGACGCGGAGCGGCGCCACGGCGGCGGCCATCGAGGAGTTGAAGGAGGCCACCCCGGAAGCGGCCGAGACGCGCATGGTCGAGCTTCTCCAGCGGCTGCGTCGACCGCTGGCCGTCTATGCGGCAAATTTCTGGAGCACTGTCGGGACCCTGCGGGCCATACGCGCCGCCGGCCTCTCCGTGCCCGACGAGGTCGACGTCGTCGGATTCGACGACATCCTGATGGCCGATCTCCTGCGCTATCCCGTCGCGACCGTCGATCAGGACGTCGGCGCGATAGGACGCGAAGCGGTCCGGCTGCTCCTTGAAATGCTGACGGGCGCCAAGGTCGCGCGAGAGGTCCTGCTCCCCCCTCGCCTCACCGCGCGAACCTCGGACGTGCCGCGCGGCGAGAGGCGAGCTCGCGCGCGGAGAGCCGTATGAGATTTCGCTGCGCGTGGTCCCTCGGCGACATCCTCCCTGACGTAGAGGGGGAATCCCGGAGGCGACCAAGGAACATCCCTGCCAGGAAGACGCCCATTGGCCACTCGAGGGCGAGGCACCAAAGCGGCACGAAGCGTGCTCCGATGGGGACGATGCCCCTCTCCTCGCCTCTTCGAAGTCTCCGGAAACACTCTGGGATCGCGCTGGTCATCGGCCTCGGCCGAGGAAATCGCGACGCTGGACGCGTGTCAGAGTGTGCCAATGTCGGCGTTGGTCAGATCCCGATGTCGCGAGTACGCCGCTTCATCTCTCTCGCGTTGCCCTTCGTTCTCCTCGCGTGCGGGACGGCGGGCAGGCCGGCGGCGGATGCGGAGAGCGCGTCGAGCGGAGATGCGTCGACCGGGGGCGCGGGCGCTGGTGGAACGGCGTCCGGTGGAGCAGGTGGCGGTGCTGGTGCGGGTGGCGCAGCGAGCGGCGGCGCGACCGGGAGCGGCGGAGCGGAGCCCGACCCCGATGGGGCCGGCGAGGAGTTTCTTCTGAGCTTCCCGCGGCGCAACTTCTTTGGCCTCGGTCAACCGCTCGCGGCGACCCAAAACGGCTCGGTCATCACGGTCGGAGCTCGAGCTCCCGCGGAGCTCCTCCCGGGTTCGATCGACGAGCCCTTTGTTGCGGAGTACTCGGCGACCGGAGAAGTTCTCCACGCGCTCGCGCTGCCCGGAGCCGCTGAGCCGGAGTTGATGGCGATCGACGCGGAAGGCTCGATCTTCCTCGTCGGCCAGCTCTACATGGACATGACCTTCGGCGAGTTCACCCTCACGACCGTCGAGGAAGGGTTTTATCTGGTCAAGGTGAACCCCGACTTCTCGATCGCCCTCGCGGCCGGAGTCACTCTCGAAGGCAGCTCTCCTCTGAGCGCGATGGCGGTCGACGCGGACGGCGACGTCGTCGTTGGCCTCGGCGTGTACAACGACGACGCATCCGTACAAAAACCTCAGATCATGAAGTTTTCTGGGTCGACCCTCGAAGAGATCTGGAGCACGACGTTCGAGCACGACATCAGCCAGGGATACACGATCGCCCTCACGTTCGATGGTGGCGGTGAGATCCTCGCCGGCGGCGCGTTTACCGGAGTGCTCACCATCGGAGAGACAGAGCTCGAAAAGGCGGGAGGGCAGGACGATCCAGCTGTCTACAACGGCTGGCTCGCCTGGCTCGACCCGGAGAGCGGCGATCCTCTGCGCGCGCTCCGCTTTGGCGGGGCGAGCTTCGACTATGTGAAAGACCTGAAGTCGACCGCCTCTGGACACCTCCGCCTCCTCGCCTCACACACGTCGACGTCGACCTTCCTCGATCATACGGACACCTTCGACGAGGAAAGATCGGAGTCGGTCCTCTATGATTTCGAGGGCGGCGAGACGGTGCATTGGGCGAGCCGGCTCGGCGGACCAGACTATCTCGGCAACGCGCTGGCCCTCGGCGGCGATGGTCGAAGCTACGTGGCCGGTCGCTTCGGCTGGCTCGGCACGGAAGAAGATGCAAAAGGAGGGCACCTCACGCGCTTCGCGGCAGACGGGACGAAGGGCGAGAGCGTCGATTTCGCGACCGGTAACCCGAACGGCCTGACGCAAGTCGCCGTCGATACGAAAGGCGGCGTTTGGGTCAGCGGGGCCTGGCAAACGGCCTTCGAATTTGCGGGGAAGAGCTACGCTCCGCCGGCCGATGGCGGACAGTTCATCCTCCGGAAGAAGGGATTCTAGAACACCAATGACGTTGATCGAGCGAGGAATGAGCCGCCAAGGCGCCAAGCACAAACACAATCTTGGCGTCCTTGGCGCGCTTGGCGGTTCAGATTCCTGCTCTTTTCTGGGGTTTCAACGCGTTTGTCGCTCGTGCGCCAGGCCAAGCCTGGGTGAGGAGGATGCGATGAGCTGAAACCTCGCGAAGAAACCCAGCGGGTGAGAGTCCCGCCCGGCAAGGTTGGCCCAGCAGCCGGAAGTGAGTCTTGCGTGGTGCCGGGCGACCGGCGTCGCGAAGCGTAGACAGCGAGCGTGCGGGCCGTGGGATAGAGCCTCGAAAGAACGGAGGTCGTGGGGCCGACGTCGTGAGCGTAGCGGAAGGCAACATCGTCGCGTCAAGAGCGAGCCTGGGTAGCCCCCGCTCGCTCTGGCGGGATCCCTGACCGACGCCGCTAGCGAGGCTTCGTGTCCTTGTCCTCCGGGTCGACCGCGATGCGGAACCCCGGGTCTTCCGGCGTGGGCCCGGCGGGCCGCGTCTCGGGCCCCTCGGCCTCCCCGCGGTGCTCGGAGCGCTCGTCCCGCGGGGGCGCCTGCGCCGGGCCCTTGCTCAGCTCGGCGCCGATCCGGCCGACCACGTTCGTCGCGGCCCGGACGAGCTCGCGCCCGGCGTCGTCGATCGCCCTGCCGACGTTCGTGCTGTCGAGGTCCTTGCGCAGGTCCACGGCCGTCTTGCGCGCCGCGCGCCAGAGCAGGCTCAGCCCCTGCTTGAGATCCTCCCTGGGGTCGTCTCGATCGGGGTCCGAGCTCATCGCGCCTCCTTGGCTTCGGTTTCGCCGAGGAGGCTTATGTTCCCGCCGCGCCTGCGCCGCAAGCGGCGCGCAGACCTCAGGCGGCCGTCTTCGGCTTGCTCGTGGGATCGACGTCCGGCGGGCGCCTCGGCTTGCTCCGAGGCTCGGCCTCGCCGGGCGCCTTCCCCGGCGCCTGCGCGGCGGCCGCGGCGCGCTTCCCGGCGGACGGCGCGCCGTCCTGCCCCGGGGCCGCCGGCGCGCCGCCTGCGCCGCCCGTCACGGCCGGCCTGCGCTGCGGCGCGGGCGCCCCCGCCGCGGGCTTCGCCGCCGCGGCCCTGGCCGCCGCGGCCGTCGCCGCGGGCCGCGCCGTCGCGGGCGCCGCGTGCCTCGCCGCGGCGGGCGCCTCTGCCGCGTGCCTCGCCGTGGCCGCCGCCTCCACGGCCTGCTTCGCCGCGCCGGCCGCCTCCGCCGCCTGCTTCGCCGGAGCGCCCGCCTCCGCCGCGGGCGGATGCGCGCTGTTCGACCGCACCGCCGGCGACCACGCGGTGGAGCGGTTGCGGCCCGACCGCTTCGACACGTAGAGCGACTCGTCCGCGGCCTTGAAGAGCTCCTCCCACGTGCTGCCCGCCTCGGGGTAGGTGGCGATCCCGATCGAGCAGGTCACCTGGCACTGCACCGGCCCGCTGCTCCCGGCCGCGTGGAACGTCGTCCGGCCGAGCTCCTCGCGCACGCGCTCCGCGAGCAGCATCGCGCCGCGCGCGTCCGTCTCCTCGCAGATCACGACGAACTCCTCCCCGCCGAAGCGCGCGACCGCGTCGGTCGTCCGCTTCGCGCGCCGGAGGACGTCGCCGAGCCCCTTGATGATCACGTCGCCCACGTCGTGGCCGTACGTGTCGTTCACCTTCTTGAAGTGGTCGATGTCCGTGACGAGCACCGAGAGCCGCCGCGAGAACCGCCGCGCCGCGGTGATCTTCTGGTCCGCCACCTCGAGCATCGCGCGCTTGTTGAGCAGCCCGGTGAGCCCGTCCATCGTCGCGAGCTCCTCGAGGCGCCGCACCATGCGCGCGTTCGAGAGCGACACGGCCATGTGGCTGGCGAGGACCTCGAGCGTGCTGCGCACCGAGTCGGTGAAGGCCGCGCGCCGCCGCGAGCCGAGCACCAGCGTGCCGAGCGGCCGGTCGTGCACGACGAGCGGGAGCACGATGATCGACGGCATCGACGGCGGCGTGACGCGGCGGGTGAAGACGACCTGCCGCTTCTCGTCGTACTCGCCGCGGTACGGCAGCGGGTGCCGGTTCTGCAGCACCATCGAGACGAGCCCCGCGTTGTGGCGGAAGCGCTGCCCGGTGAGCTCGGCGACCCCGTCGCCGCTGACGGCGCGGATCTCGTGGACCTTCTGCGCCTCGTCGTACAGCGTGACGGCCGCGAAATCGACGGACGTGATCTCGCGGGCGCTCGTGACGCCGGCCTCGATGACGCCGGCCTCGGTCGTGGCGGCGCCGAGCCCCTCGGCGGCGCGGTAGAGCTTGCCCTGCTCGATCTTCGCGCGCTCGAGCTGGACGAAGACGCGCTCGTTCTGGATGGCCCGCACGGCGTAGCGGCACGCCTCGTCGATGAGCTCGAGCTCGCGCGGCGAGAACGGCCGGTCCTCGACGCGATCGACGACGAGCACGCCGCGGAGCTGGCCGTGCTCGAACACCGGCAGCGCGCACACGGCGCGCACCGGGGAGGGGCCGACGTAGTAGGGCAGCTTGTAGCCGGGCTTGAGGCCCCCGAGGACGACCGGCGCGCGCTGGGTGATCGCCGCGCCGAAGACGCCGTCGCCGGAGAGGAACGGGCCCTCGGAGAGGTTCGGGGCGTCGCTCGCGAGCTCGCTGATGCGCAGGTGTGTGCCGGCGTCGTTCTGCCAGAGGAGCACGGCCGTGTAGAGGTCGAGCGACTCGCGCAGCAGGCGCAGGGCGAAGAGCACCGACTGGTGGATCTCCTCGACGCCGGAGCGGGCGAGCCGCTCGTCGTCGCCCTTCTGGGACGCGCCCGCGCCGCGCGCCTGGGCCGGGGCCGAGAGCAGGCGGTAGCTGCGCGCGTCGTCGCGGAGCCGCTCGATCTCGGCCTGGAGGCGGGTGTGGGAGGCCTTCCTGACGCGGCCGAGCTCCGCGCGGAGAATGGTGGCGTTCAGCAGCGAGAAGACGGCCATGAAGCCGATGTGCGGCGCGGCCGCGCGCGCGACGTCGAGGAGGCTCGGCGCGCCGCTCCCGCCGCTCGCGGCCGCGGCCGAGCGGACGGCGATCTCGAGGGCGGCGGCGGCGATCGCGACGAGGAGCGACGCCCCGGGGCGGGCGAACGCGCTCACGAGGGCGATGACGACGTAGAGGGCGGCTTGGGCGTCGCCGTCGAGCGAGCCGTCGAGGCGGAGGACGGCGGCGAACGTAGCGACGAGGAGCAGGGCGCCCACCTCGAGGTCGAGCAGGGCGCTCGCCTCGATGGCGGCGGCGCGCCGCCGCGCCCGCTGGACGAGCGCCACGAGCAGCACGAGCAGCGCGGTCGCGGCCGCGAGCGGCGGGAGCGGCGCGGCCGCGTCGAGGACCACGAGCGCCCCGAGGGCCAGCGCGCAGGCGAGCGGCGCCGCGTTGCGCGCGATACGGCGGGCGGTGAGCACGGCGAGCACCAGGTTGGCCATCGGCTCGGATGCCGGTACCAGAGGTCGATCCCCCGGGCCCAGTTCTCTGCCGGCGGAGGGAAGAGGCCGGCTGGTGGGGGAGAAGGGGGGAGCGTGGAGGTAGGGGTGTGTGACCTGGAGTCATGGAGGGGGGAAAGTTGAGGGGCCTGGCTCGGATACGTTGAGGCGGGGCAACGATGCTTGTCGCCACCTGCGCGGCTCGACGATCGCCGGCGGGCACCGTGAACGACCTTGCGGGCGCAACGGAGCTACTCCACGGGACCATGGACGGCTCATGCGATCCACCACCTCCGGGAAAAGCGGCGCTATATCAACTGCTTGTCCACGAATCAAAGGCTCCGCCTTCACTCCACGGCCACAGACTGCGGCGCGACCCTCGCTGCGATCTTTCGCGCGTGTTAGCATCGCCCGCATGGTGAGGGTGCTATCCGTCGCTCATCTGGAGCGCTGCATATGGGGTCTATTGTGCTTGCGGAAAATGGGAGCTGCTTGAGTCCGGGCCGTAAGAGGTGGAGGGGTTGTGGTTTACTATCCAGATTTGAGTCCATGCAATTACTTTGGCCGCTGGCAAGAGGTCCTGCGGGCGGTCGGGTGGCATGAGTCAGGGCATTCGTTTGCAACAGGGCCTGTGTCAAAGGAGGTTTTTGGGGCGCTGATGCGTCTTCTCTCCAACCCATGGCAGCCTGTTGCCTTGGCGGGGCATCAGCCATGCTCCTACTGCCGCTTCACTGGAGGGGCAGCCTCGCTTCGGTTTGAAGACGTGGAGGTCTCTGTCGGGGCGAATAATCTGTTTGTTCCTGCGCGTGATGAGGCTGTGGTGTACGTCGCTCCGAGCTTGATCGCGCACTACATTGATGCTCACGACTATTGTCCGCCCGCGGTCTTCCAGGAGGCTGTTCTTGATTGTCCCGAGATGAGGTCTTTTGCGTATTTGAAGAAGATAAAGGAAAAGGGTTTGTCGGTCACGCGGCCAGCAGGTTGATATGTCGGAGCGCAGCCGCGAGGATGGGGCCACGCCTGCGCAGGGAGATGGCGGGACACGTGGCGTCGAGCGTGTGGTTTGGAGCTCGAAGTTGAAGCGCTGAAGCGGCCGGTGCTGGCTCGACCAGGCCCAGCCGGGGCCGGGCTTCGAGAAGTTCGAGTCCGACATCACCGGAACGTCTCGTTGAAAAGAGAGAACACGCATGGGTATGGAGCCGAAGTTCGATTTTTACGAGGTCGTATCCATTCTCCCCTGCGACGCGATCCCGGGGCGGCTGTGGGGCACGTGCGGGGTCGTCGTGGGGCGATCCGGCGGCGATGGCGTTGAATGGGAGTACGCCATCCAGGCCTTTGCCGACGAGAACTGCTGCTGGCAGCTGGAGGAGCGGTGCCTGCGGACGGAGGGACGGAAGATGTCCAGAGATGACCTGTACACGGGCGAGGTGATGGGCGTGCGCGTCGATCCAGCGACCGGGAGGGGGTCGCCCCGGACATGAGCGACGTCGGGCCACCTCGCTGACCACATCCGCTGCCTCGGTGCGGCGCGCTCGCCCCGCGCTTCCTGGACAGCCACGCTGTATCCACCATGTCTGCGCGCTCCAGAGGGATCGTCGCGGGGGACGGCCGGGATGCGGACGCAAGTGCCCGAACTTGTTGCCCAGCCTCGGCTGTGTTCAGCGCTCCTCCGTCTCCTCTCTGCCCCGGCGACGCCGGCGCCGCCGGCGCCGAGGCAGAGCAGCGGACGTGGGACGGTGCCCAGTCACCCGCCGTCGTAGGGCCCCAGAAACACCGGCCCCGGCGCGAGCAGCTGAGTGCCGTTCATCAACCAGACCGCCGCCTGGTTCGTTCCTGTGGCATACCAGAGCACGTCCGCCATGCCGTCGAAATTGCTGTCAGCGGCGGGGCATGCTTTCCAGCCGCGGCCGGGCGGCCCCGGGATCACCGGTCCTGCCGAGATTACCAGGGTGCTGCCCTCCATCAGCCAGACGGCCATGAGGTTCTGCTCCGTGTCGTTCCAGAGCACGTCCGCCATGCCGTCGGCGTTGTAGTCCCGCGCGGTGACGACGTGAAAGCCGCCGCCGAGCCCGGGGATGACCGGCCCCGGCGCGAGCAGCTGAACGCCGTCCATCAGCCAGACGGCTATCAGGCTCTGCTCCGTGTTCTCCCAGAGCACGTCTGCCATGCCATCGCGGTCGAAGTCCCTCGCGCCGCGCGCCACCCAGCCCTGGCCGAGCGGCCCCGGGATGATCGGCCCCGGCGCGAGCAGCTGCGGTCCATCCATCATCCATGTCGTCAGCAGGTTCTGATCTTTGTTGTTCCAGATCACATCCCCCATGCCGTCGCGGTTCAGATCGGACACCCCGACCACCTTCCAGCCCTGGCCGAGCGGCCCCGGGATGATCGGCCCCGGCGAGAGCAGCTGGCTCCCTTCCATCAGCCATATGGCCACCAGGTTCTGGTCGATGTTGCGCCAGAGCACATCCGCCATGCCGTCGGAGTTGACGTCGCCCGCGTTGACCGCCTCCCAGCCCTGGCCGATCGGCCCCGGGATCACCGGCCCCGGCGCGACCAGCTGGGTCCCCTCCATCAGCCAGATCGCCGCCAGGCTCTTCTCGGGATGCTCCCAGAGCACATCCACCATCTCGTCGCGGCTGAAGTCATTCATACGAACGGCCTTCCACCCGTACCCGCTCGCCCGCTGCGTCGCGCGCCCCAGGGACGACGCCGCCGGCTCGGCGGACCAGCGGTCGTGGTCCGGCTCGATGCCCGGCGTGCAGGCCGGCATGGGGTGAATCGCAGCGATCGTGCACAGCGCAGCCCCTGTAGCCGCAGACCTCCTCACACTCGCCTCGCTTGCGGCTCGGGCGCGGGCGCAGGCGCCGGCACGGGAGATCCGATCCGGTCCGCGACCCTGAGCACGCCGAGCACGTGCGCGGGCCGATAGCAAGCGCAAGGCCATCGAGGCCATGGTGTGCGCGCGATCTCGGCGTGGTCACCACATGGTGCCTCACCAGGCCACTCCCCGCTTCTCGCATCGAGGATGGCTCTACCGGGGACGTACACCCGGGAGGATCCTGCCCACGTGCTTGCCTGTCGCGGAGAGCGTCAGTTGAGGCCAGCGGCGACGCTGGCGAGGCCGACCGTGAGATGGACGGCGGTGACGCCGACGAGGGTGCGGTGGCGCGCGTAGAAGAGGCCGAAGAGGACGCTCGCGGCGAAGGTGATGACCGCGAAGGCCAGCGAGACATACAGGTGGAACACGCCGAAGAGCACCGAGGTGACGACGATGGGCGCGAGGCGCCCGGCGTCGGGCAGGAGCCGCTCGAGAGAGGTCTGGATCACGCCGCGCGCGATGAACTCCTGGAGCAGGCAGTGCGGCCCATAACTCGCGAGGAAGATCGCGAACTCGAGCTGCGAATACCCCGCGACCGAGCCCCAGTCGAGCCACGGCTCGCCCCGCAGTGCCGGCCCCGCGCGGAGCGCGAGGCACGCGGCGAAGGCCATGGCGCCGATGACGAGCGCTTCGCGGAGGCTATGCCGCGCGCCCGAGAGCGTCACGCCGAGCCGCGCGAGCGGCAGCGGCTGCCGCCGGACGAACCACCCGATCGGCGCGAGGAGCAGCAGCAAGAAACCCCACGAATAGCCCATCTGGAGCAGCGGCGGCAGATCGGGGCGGATGAGATCCCGGACGAGCTGCGCGACGCCGAAGAGGGCGATGACGACGAAGAAGAACGCCGCGAGCTCCCGGCGCAGCTCCAGGGCGTCCCGACCGCCGCGGCGGAGGAGCTCGATCTCGAGCCGGAGCAGGTCGTGATCGGCGTCGCTCGCCGCAGCCAGCCCAGCGCGCTCGGTCGAGCGGTCGCGCCGGCCGGTCGACGGGCGCGCCTCGCGGGCGGAGGAGCCGGCGAGGAAAGGAACATGGTGCGGGTCGATCACGTCGGAGGAGGATTCGAGCAAGCTCATAAGACTATCCCATTGAACCAGCCATGATGTCACGTCTCCGGGCGAGCGATCAAGCGCGTAGGAGGTCCGCCGTTCTCGCGAGTTTTCGCGAGCCTTGCGCCTCGCGAGCTTTGCGAGCTTTGCCATGCGCGCGCATGCCGCTATCAGAGAGGTCGTTCCTCCGAGCCCGGCGCGCTGCCACGGACGAGCGGGCGCCGAGCTGGGCGAGGACGGTACGACTGGGGGCAGACCACACCGTGCGGCTCGGGATCCGGCTTCAGCTCTTGTTCGCGCTCGGCGCGCTGCTCCTCCTGGCGTTCGTGCCGCTCTTCTTCGCCGTGGCGAGCCTCACGCGGGCCACCATGAGCGGCGCGCGCGCGTCGAGCGCCCGCGCGATCGGCCGCGCCATCGCCGGGCACGTGGCCGCGGCGCGGACGACCCGCTCCGCCCCGGAGCTCTCGCTCCTGCTCGAGGCGCAGCTCGGCCCGGACGGGGCGTCGGCGATCGGCGTCTACGACGCGGCCGGGGCGCTCTCGGGCCGCGCCGGCGAGCCGGAGGTCGTGGCGGCGCTGCCCGCCTCGGTGGAGGCCGGCACGGAGGTGCTGAAGACGGTGCGGACGGCGCGCGGCGACGCGCTCCTGGTGGTCGTCCCGGAGCCCGCGCGCGAGGCAGCGTCTCTCGCGGAGCCGGCGCCCGCGGCGTCGGCGGGCTCCGTGGCCGTGCTGGTGCCGACCGACCCGTCGACGGTCGCCGCCGCGCCGCTCGTGCGGATCGTGGCGCTCTACACGGGCATCGTGGCGCTGGCGCTGCTCGTGTTCGCGTACATCTCCATGACCCACCTCGTGGTGCGGCCGATCGACGCCGTCTCGGAGGCCGCGCGCCGCGTGGCCGGCGGGGCGCGCGACCTGGAGGTGCCGCGGGCCGGCGCGCGGGAGCTCGCGGAGCTCGGCGCGAGCCTCGCGCTGATGACGGGCCGCCTCCGCGCCGACGAGGAGTCGCTGCGGGCGAAGATCGCCGAGATCGAGCGCTACGCGGCGGACCTGAAGAGCGCGCAGGAGCGGCTTGTCCGCTCGGAGCGGCTCGCCTCCGTGGGGCGCCTGGCGGCGGGGCTCGCGCACGAGATCGGCAACCCGCTCGCGGCGATCCTCGGCCTGCAGGATCTGCTGCTCGCCGGGGGCCTCACGCCGGCCGAGGAGCGCGATTTCGTCGAGCGGATGAAGCGGGAGACGGAGCGGATCCACAAGATCCTGCGCGATCTGCTCGACTTCGCCCGGCCCGCGGCGCGGGGCGCGGCCGAGGCCGGCGACGGTGGAGAGGCAGGGCACCTCCCCTCGGGGTCGGTCGCGGAGGCGATCGGCGACGTCGTCTCGCTCGTCACGCCGCAGAAGGCGTTCCGCGCGATCGAGCTCGAGCGGGACGTCGCGCCCGACGTGCCGGCCGTGCCGCTCGCGCACGGGCAGCTCGTGCAGGTGCTCCTGAACCTGCTCCTGAACGCGGCCGACGCGGTGCCGCGCGCCGGGGGGCGCGTGGCGGTGCGCGCGTCGCGGGGCGCGGGCGGGGGCGCGCGGATCGAGGTCGAGGACAACGGGCCGGGGATCGCGGAGGAGGTCCGAGAGACGCTGTTCGAGCCGTTCATCACGACCAAGGAGGTCGGCGAGGGGACGGGGCTCGGGCTCGCGGTGTGCCGGGGGCTCGTGGAGGCGGCCGGCGGGACGATCGGGGTCGAGCGAGGCGCGGAAGGCGGGGCGCGGTTCGTTGTGCTGCTGCCGGGCGCGGCCGACAGGCATGGGTGATGGGAGGGCCAACGCGCGATCCCACGCGCGATCCCACACGACCGGAGCGATCGGCAGTGGCCCTCGCTTCCCCCGTCTCGCGCCGAGCCCCCGCCCTGCCCGGGTCGGGAGCGCTCTACTCCTCGACGGCGCCCGGAACCCACCACGAGGCGACGGCGAGCTCTCCGTTGAAGGGCGGTAGCACGACGCGCTCGTCGTCCTGCGCGGTCGCCGTGAGCGCCGGCCTCCCACCGACCGTCTCGAAGACCTCGACCAGACGGCGCATCGGGTCCACGATCCAGCTCCAGCCGACGCCGGAGCGCGCGTAGAGCGGCAGCTTCACCGCCACGTCGTCGCGGGCGGTCCGCGGCGACAGGACCTCGCAGCACCAGTCGGGGAGGATCGCCAGCGGGTTCTCGTCCGGCAGCTCGGGCACCCGCTCGACCCGGAAGCCGCACAGGTCAGGCACGGCGAGCCGGCCGCCGGGGAAAGCGATCTCCGTCTCGGGCTCGATCCACCAGCCGACGCCGCCGACGTTCGCGTCGAACGGGACGAGGCCGTGCAGGCAGAGCCTGGCCGCGCGGCGGTGGCGCTTCCCGGGCCGCGACATCGTGCGGAGGACGCCGGGCTCCAGGATCTCGCCCGTCAGGTGCTCGGGCAGGGCGCGGATGCTCTGGTAGAGCTCCTCGAAGGTCGGGGGGGTCGTGGCGGGTTGACCCATGCCGACGAGCGTATCCGATCGCGCGCGGCGCGCGAGCGGCGATCGGGCCGCGTCAGTTCACGTCCCGCCCCGCGGACGGCCAGGGGCGCTCGCCACCGAGCTGATCGAGCTCCTTCCGGAGCTCGTCGGTCGGCGCGAGCACCTGCATCCGCTCGAGCACGCTGCGCAGCCGCGACGCGTCCGAGCGGCTCGAGTAGATCGACCGCAGGTTGTTCAGCAAGCGCACCAGGATCTGCCGCTTCTGCGCGGGCACGAGCAGCCGCGGCTCCGGATCGCGCGTGGCGCCCGTGGCGCGGGTGTGCAGGGCGCGCAGGTCGTCCCGGCCGAGCAGGCGGCCCTCGAACGGGTCGATGAGCAGCACGCCGCCGCGGACCGGCGTCCTCACGAGGAAATGGCCCGGGAACGAGACGCCCTGGGCCTCGAGGCCCGCGCGCCAGCACACCTCGAGGAGGACGACCGCCAGCGTGATGGGGATGCCCGTCCGGCGATCCAGGACCTCGTGCAGGTAGCTGTTCTTCGGGTCGTAGTAGTCCCCGGAGTTCCCGTGGAACCCGAGGTCGCCGTAGAACCAGCGGAGCAGCTGCTCGATGGGGCCGCTGCCCGGCGTCGCCTCCGCGGCGCGCAGGGGGCGATCGACCGCGCGCCGCGCCTCGCCGCCGAGGCGGTCGAGCACGCCGAGGTAGTGCGGGATGTCGAGGCCCGGGTACGCGGCGTCGTCGATGAGGAGCGCCGCCTCGGCGAGGTCGAGCTCATCCTCCGGTCTCCCGGCGATATGCGCAAACAGCGTCAGACTCACCGGCGCGGCCATCGGACCGAGCGTAGCGCCACCCGGCGGAGATGGTCTAGGGCCGCCCGCCGGAAGTCCGGCCATGGCGGGCCGGACTTCTGCGCCGCTCCTCGGCGGCCTCACGCGGGCGGCCCTGACTTTGTTTCCTCGGGGCTGCGCCCCGCCCCGGCGCCGGCTTCGCGTGGTTCCGTGATTCAGAAATTCCGCCAGGGACTGGAACGTCGCCGTCTGCGCCGATCGTGTATTCTGAGATCGGAGAGCACCATGATTTCCGCGCGTTCAGCAGGAACCTGCGTATGGATCGGCGTCGGGCTCGCGTCATGCTTCCTGGGCTGCAACGCCCTCTTCGGCATCGATGAGCCGACGCTCGACATGACAGGCTCGGCCGCCGGGACCGGAGGCGGCGGCGCGGCCGGGACCGGAGGCGGCGCGGCCGGGACCGGAGGCGGCGCGGCCGGGACCGGAGGCGGCGCAGCAGGGACCGGAGGCGGCGGCGCAGATTCGAACGGCCACGTGACCGCCACGGGCACCGGGGGCGGGCCGCCGGGAGGCCCGGGCCTCGACGAGACCTTCGGAGATGCCGGGATGGTGACGACGGATCTCGACGGCAAACCGGCCAAAGCCTTCTCGATCGTGACGCTCCAGCCTCTGCCCTCGGGCAACGTCGCCGTCACCGGGCATTATGAGTATCTCTTCCCGGAGCCATTCGACGACGCCGATGCCTTCGTCGCGATCCTCACCCCCGAAGGAGCGCTCGACCCCGCGTTCGCCCCGGCATTCGATGGCCAGGAAGGATTTCATAACGGGCGGGGTGTCCTCCCGATCGACCGCGGCACCAGCCATGATCGGATCCTCGGAGCCTACCTCGACGAGGACCACGAGAACATCATCGTGCGCCTCGGGCACAACGACAGAGAGACAGCAACCCCGATCACGCGGCTCTGGGTCGCGCATGTGGCGCCCTCCGGCTCGACGCTGATCCCGTCCGGGAACGGAGGGAGCGGCGACGTCTGGAGCTCGTTCATCTTTCCGAGCAGCGCCGGCAACCAGCTGCATCGCGTGTTGACCCCCACGCGAGACGCCGACGGGCTTTATTTCGGCGACGTCAGGCCCGGGTCGGAGCCCACGTTCGAGAACATCAGCATTCCCTTTTTTATCTACGAGTCGTTCGCTGCCACGGCGCGCGACGGGTTCGTTTATGTCGTCAGCTCCCATAGCGCCGACGTCATCCGCTTCATCGAGGGGGGCGATGGCGTATCCCGCGATACCGGCTTCGGAGCGGACAGCGGCTACGCCTCCGTTGACCTGGACGCGCTCGGGCTGGGAACAGCACAGAAGGCCTTCGCGATCGTCACCGATCCGCGGCGGAATGCCTATGTCGGGTTCGTCTCGACCAACCCCGAGTCACCGGCGTCGGCCATCGTGAAAATCAAGGCCGACGGCAGCGGACTGGACTCCTCCTTCGGCGCGTCGGGTGTGCTGAAGAGCGAGGCGTCGAGCAACGCCGCGTGGTCGTGCCTCCTCCTCGACCGGAGAGGCCGCCTCGTCGTCGCCGGCGACCAGGCCGCAGGGCCGGTCGCCCTCCGCTTCTCGGCGGACGGAGCGCACGACGGCACGCTCGCGCTCTCCCTCCCGTTCTCGCCGAAGCGCTGCGCGCTCGACGCCGCGGGGCGCCTGCTCCTGGCCGGTAGCGTCGTGGATTCGAGCGACCCCGCTGGCAGGCAGGTGCTCGCCCTGGCTCGGCTCCGCCTGGAGTGATCGCGCCGCCGGAGGGCTGGCGTCGCGGCGCGGCTTCGTGGAGAGGTTGCGCGGCGCGCCCGCGCTACGCCGCGCCGTCGTCCCGCGCGCCGTCGTCGAGCCACGCGTCGACGCGGACCCCGACCAGGTTGCGCTTCTCCATCGCCGCCAGGATGCGCGGGAGCGCCAGGGGCCCCGCGGGCGCGTGGTCGTCGCGCTCGGCCGCGTCGTGGAGCAGCACGATCGCCCCGTCGCGGAGCCCCGGGATGATCCGCGCCGCCACCCGCCCGGGGTCCGCCCCGGCGAGCCCGTCGAACCCCCGCGCCGACCAGCCGATGACGTCGAGGTCGAGCGCGTCCACCACGCGGGCGATGCGCGGGCTCGTGTGGCCGACCGGCGGCCTGAAGAGGGTGGGGCGGGCGCCGGTGATCCGCTCGATGACGTCGAGCCCCTGCCGGAGGTCCTGCTCGACCCGGCGCGCCGAGCGCAGCGAGAAGAGCCGGTCGTGCGCGTGGCTGTGCAGGGCGATGGCGTGGCCCCGCGCCGCGATCTCGCGGACGAGCTCGGGGTGGGCCTCGGCCTTGCGGCCGATGACGAAGAACGTCGCCTTCACGCCCGCCTCGTCGAGGAGCGCGAGGACCGCCGGCGTGTGCTCCGGGCTCGGCCCGTCGTCGAAGGTCAGCGCCACGCCCCGCGCGCCGGGCGGGCCGCGCTTCACGACGTCGACGAACATGCCGAGCCCGAGGAAGAAGACCCCGCACAGGACGAGCGCGAGGTAGCCGGCGATGGCCGCGCCCGCGACCGCGATGGGCACCGGCGCGACGAGCAGCGAGCGCGCGACCAGCGCGAGCGCGCCGAGCGACGCCGCGTAGAGGAGGGCCCGCGCGAACGGCACCGGCTACTTCTTCGCGCGCTTCTTCTCGGGCTCGACCTCGAGGTCGTCGTCGAGCTCGTCCGCCGCGGCGGAGGCGGCGATGCGCTTGTTGTTGCCCCCGGCCGCCGCCTTCACCGCCGGCTTCGCGCCCGGCTTCTCCTCGTCCGAGGGGTCGTTGTCGGCCTCGTAGAAGCCGCCGAGCAGCGCGGCGATCGCGGCGAGCGACGTGATCGCCAGGCCGCCGAACGTCCCGGTGCCCCCCGCGGCCTCGCCGAGCGACAGGTTCGCGCCCCCGAGCTCGCCGAGCGGCACCGGCACCGGCACCGTGAGCCACCTGCGCGCGGCGTACATCAGGCCAGCGCCGAGCAGCGCCCCGACGAAGGCCTTCATCCCCGCCTCGATCTTCGCGTCCTTCGCCCAGATGGGCTTGCCCGCGACCAGCCCCACGAGGACCCCGGCGAGCGCCGCGGCCAGGTAGGCGACGATCGCCATGGGCGCGGCGAAGCCGAGCTTCGCCAGCGCGAAGCCCAGCAGGCCCCCCACGATGAGCCCCTTCACAACCCCGAGGATCAGGCGACCCAGCATCGGATCCATCCTTGGCACGACGCGGGGCGCCGTTCAACATGGCGCAGCGCCATGGCGCCGTTGACCGTGGCGCCGCGTGGCAGCGTGGGGCCGCGTGGTCGTGTGTGGCCGCGTGGCCGTGTGTGGCCGCGTGGCCGTGTGTGGCCGCGCTTCCAGCGCTCCCCGCGCACGCGGTACAGTCGCGCCGTTCCGCGCCGCGGGGCACGGGGAGCGCGACCGCGCCGCGCTCCCCGTGGTAGACGGCCCCCCACCGCCCGGGTAGCCCGCTCCTCCTCGACAACGCGCTCGGCCCCGCCGCGCGCCGCGCCCCTCGCCGCACCCTGACCCGGGCTCCGACCGGCCGTGCTCTTCAATACCCTCCGTTACGCCGAGTTCTTCGCCGCCGTCTTCGTCGGATCGTGGGCGCTCGTGCGGTACGCCGGCGCCTGGCCGCGCCTCGTGTTCCTGCTGCTCGTGAGCTACGGGTTCTACGCGGCCTGGGACTGGCGCTACCTGCCGCTCATCTTCGCCTCGTCCACGGTCGACTTCCTGCTCGCCCGCGCGATCGCCCGCGAGGAGCGGCCCCGGGCGCGGCGCGCGATGCTCATCGCCACCGTGGCGCTGAACCTCGGGTTCCTGGGGTTCTTCAAGTACTGGAACTTCGCGCTCGAGAACGCCGCGGCGCTCCGCGCCTTGCTCACGGGCGAGCCGGCGAGCGTGGGCCACGCGTTCCGGGTGCTCCTGCCGCCGGTCGGCATCTCGTTCTTCACGTTCGAGTCGATGAGCTACGTCGTCGACGTGTACCGGCGCGAGCTCCCGCCCCACAAGAGCTACCTCCGCTACCTGCTCTTCGTCGCCTTCTTCCCGCACCTCGTCGCCGGGCCGATCGTCCGCCCGCGGGACCTGCTCCCGCAGTTCGAGCGCGCCCCGAGCCTCACCCTCGAGGAGGGCGGGGAGGGCCTGTTCCTCATCGCGATCGGCCTCGTGAAGAAGGTCGTCCTCTCCGACCAGCTCGCGCTCAACCTCGTCGATCGCGTGTTCGAGCGCCCGGAGAACTACTCGGCCCTGGAGGTCCTCGCGGGCGTCTACGGCTACGCCGCGCAGATCTACTGCGATTTCTCGGGCTACACCGACATCGCGATCGGCTCGGCGCTCCTGCTCGGCGTGCGGTTCCCGAAGAACTTCGACGCGCCGTACAAGGCGCACAACCTCGCCGATTTCTGGCGCCGCTGGCACATCTCGCTCTCCACCTGGCTCCGCGACTACCTGTACATCCCGCTCGGCGGCAACCGCGGCTCCGAGCTGGCGACGTACCGCAACCTGATGATCACGATGCTGCTCGGCGGCCTCTGGCACGGGGCATCGTGGAACTTCGTCTTCTGGGGCTTCCTCCACGGCCTCGGCCTCGCCGTGACGCGCGCCTTCCAGCGCGCCGTCCAGCGCCGGCGATCGGCCGGCGAGGGCGAGCGCGGCGGGGCGACCGCGAGCTCGCCCCTCTCCCGCGTCCCCCTCCGCGCGCTGTGCGTGCTGCTGACGTTCCACTACGTCTGCTTCGCGTGGATCTTCTTCCGCGTGCCGACGTTCTCGCAGGCCGTGCTCATCCTGCGGCAGATCGGCACGCTGACGACCTTCCACCCGAACCTCCCGCCCGTGCTCGTCGCGCTCCTCGGGGTCGCGCTCCTGTCCCATTACGTGCCGGAACGCCTCTACGAGCGCGCCCGCGGCGCCTTCATCGCGGCGCCTGCGCCGGTGCAGGGCGCGCTGCTGTTCCTCGTCGCGATCGGGCTCCACGAGGCGGCGAGCGCGGCCGCGGTGCCGTTCGTATACTTCCAGTTCTGAGAGCGGCGGTCACCCGCTTCGGATACGGGCCCATCTCGGCGTTTTCGGTGCTCAGCGCACTGGAGTGCGCTTCCGCGCCGAAAACGCCGATCTGGACCCGTCTCCTGTGCGGGTGACCGCCGCTCTGCGGCGCGTGTGCGGAGCGTGCGCGACGGGGCGGAGCGTGCGCGACGGGGCGGAGGGAGCGGGCGGGCCAGGCCGCGCGAGAGGCGGAGGGCGCCGGGATCGAGGGCGAGCGCGGTGGGCTCGCCGGCTCGCCGCGGTTTATTTCTCGGGATTTCGAGCCGAACGGTGCATTACGCTCCCGCCGTGCGCCCGCCCCCTCTCGCCACCCTCGCTCCCCTCTCCGCCTTTCTCGCCGGCGCGCTCTCGCTGGCGTGCAGCGTGTCCAACGTGCCAGCGAACGCGATGCCGATGGTCCGGGCGCGCGCCACCTCCGACCTCGACTGCGCCGACAAGGACGTCCGCATCGAGGAGCAGCTCGGCGGTCATTTCAAGGCCGTCGGCTGCGGTCGCAAGGCGTACTACCGGGCCGCCTGCGAGGCGCTCCGCTGCGTGGTGAGCGGCGAGGGCGAGGCGATGGTCCCGTGGCGAGATCGCCCGGATCCGGCCGAGGTCGATCGGCAGCGGGACCGGCTGCCGTTCGAGTAGGCCGGCGGACAGCGGCTTTTCTGGCCTTTTTCGGGCACGCGCGGCCGGGCCTGAGGTAGCCTGCGCCGTCCCGGGGATCTGCCGCGGGTTCGGCCATGGCCTACATCACCACCGAGAGCTGTACGTGACCGACACGGAGCAGGCCGACACCGACGCCCGGCCCGAGCCGGATCCGGGCTCGCCGCCGGACGCGCAGGCCGACGCCGAGCCGCAGCGCCCGCCGAAGATGCGCGGGAAGCGGCGCGACGAGAAGGCGGCGCCGCCCCCCGGCGACGCCGCGCCGGCGCGCCCTCGCGATCCCGAGATCGAGCGCCTCGAGGAGGCGTTCGAGCGCGGTGACTACGCGCTGGTCCGCGCTGAGGCGGGGCGGCTCGCGAAGGAGGCCGAGCGCGACGAGATCCGCCGCGCGGCGCGGGCGCTGCTGCGCCGGATCGACCCCGACCCGCTCGCCGTCGTCCTGCTCGTCGCGGCCATGGCGCTGCTCGCGTTCCTCGCGCTCTGGTACTGGTCCCACGGCCACGCGGCCCCGTGACGACCGTGACGACCGAGGAGGCAGCGCGGTGAACGCCGAGCTCGGACGTCCCTCAGGCCGCCTCCCCGCGCGGCGGCTCGCCGCGCTTGCGCTCGCGCTCGCGCTGATCGCCTGCGGGGGCGCCCCCGGCCCGGATCGGCCCGCGGCGTGGAACGCGGCGCCCGATGGGCAGCGGGGCGCCGCCTCGGGCACGCGGGCCGAGCGCTACTTCCCGCTCGTCGACGGGCACATCTACCACTACGCGACCCTGAGCGATGGCGGCGAGCAGGGCCTCCTCGTCGCGCGCGTGCACCGCGCGGACGCGCGCCGCGGCGAGCTCCGGTTCCCCTCGGGCGTGAAGCGCTTCGAGTTCACCGGCGAGGGCGTGATCCGCGGCGACACGGGCGTCTTCGTGCTCAAGGAGCCGATCGCGCCCGGGACCACCTGGACCGGCGAGCACGGCGGCCGCGCGCGGATCGCCGCGGTCGACGTGGCGATCGAGGTGCCCGCGGGGCGGTTCACGGGGTGCGTGCAGACCGTGGAGGAGCGCCTCGGCGACAGGCCCGCGCGCTACGTGTCGACGTTCTGCCCGGACGTCGGCGTGGTGGTGATCGAGGCCGCGGGCGGCGCGAGCCACGAGCGGGCCGAGCTCAAGAGCTACGCGCCGCCCGTCGACGTGGGACCCGACGGCGTGCGGCGCGCCCCGGCCGATCCGCCCCCCGGCGCCGCGAGCGCGCCCTGAGCGCGCAGCGCGCGCTCCGCGGTGGAGGCCGCCCGCGTGCGCCCCCCCACGCCGCGCGCGCTCGCCCGGCGGCGCATCCCGTTGCTTTTTGCGCAGGCGCGCAATCCGTGCGACCCGTGCCAGGCCCTTCCGTTTTCTGGGGGGCGGGAAGTAGACTCCCGGCGCCGCTCGTGGCGCGGGCGCACCGCTTGCTGCGAACACGCCGCGCGAACCCCGCGGCGCCTCTCGAATCACCAAGGACATGAATTACTGGGATTACATCCACGTCGAGGAGCTGCTCGCCCTCCAGGGTGGATTCGACGACGACGAGCAGAAGGTCGGCAACGACGAGGCCCTGTTCATCGTCGTCCATCAGATCTACGAGCTCTGGTTCAAGCTCATCCTCCGGGAGCTCACCTCGGCGCGCGAGCTCTTCCGCCAGAACCCCGTGCCCGATCAGAAGCTCGCCTCCGCGGCGCGCTCGTTCCGGCGGGTCGTCACCATCTTCGAGCAGGCGATCGAGCACTTCCGGGTCATGGAGACGCTCACGACCCGCGACTATCTCGATTTCCGCGATCGCCTCATCCCCGCGAGCGGCTTCCAGTCGGCGCAGCTGCGCGAGATCGAGCTCCTGCTGGGCCTCGACGACGCGCTCCGGATCCCGCTCGGCCGGGAGGGCAGCTACAAGGAGGCGCTCAAGACCGCGGACGGCGCGCCCTCGGCGGCCACGCGCCGGGTGGAGGCGAGGCTCGCGAGCGGGCCGAGCCTCAAGCACTTCCTGGACGAGTGGCTCTCGCGGACGCCGATCGACGGATCGAGCGAGCCGGAGGGCGTCGTGGGCTTCCTGCGCAGCTACACGCGCTCGATGCGCCAGGAGAACGAGCGCCGCGTCCAGATGGCGATCGACAAGGCGCTCACCCCGCCGGACGTCGAGCGGCTCCGCGCGCGCTACGAGGCGGAGAGCGCGGCCGCCGAGGCGTTCCTGCTCGCCGAGGACGATCCGGCGGCCGACGCGGCCACGCGCGAGAAGCGCCGGGCGGTCCGCGCGGCGATCGTCTTCATCGAGAGCTACCGCGAGCTGCCCCGGCTCGCGTGGCCGCGCGAGGTGCTCGACCGCATCCTGGAGATGGAGCAGGCCATGCTCATCTGGCGGCAGCGCCACGCGCGGATGGTCGAGCGGGTGATCGGCCGGCGCACCGGCACGGGCGGCTCCGCGGGCGTCGATTACCTCGACCAGACCGCGCTGCGCTACCGCGTCTTCGGCGATCTCTGGACGGTGCGCTCCCTTCTCTTGCGTAAGCCGAGCGTCCCTGAGATCGAGCACGCATCGGATTACGGATTCCGTGTCGAGGACTCTCCGTGAAATCACTTCGCGATCACTTCTTGCGTCTTGATGCCCGTTCGCTCGGGTTGTTTCGCATCACCTTCGGGCTGGTCCTTATCGCCGACCTCTTCGGGCGGTGGCGATGGGTGCGGGACTTCTACTCGAACGAGGGCGTCCTCCCGAACCACAACCACCTCTTCAACCTCCGGGGCAAACAGCAGGTCTTCAGCCTGTTCCACGCCATCTCGACGGAGGGAGAGGCCCACTTCGCCTTCTCGCTGGCGCTCGTCGTCTACGCCCTGTTCCTCATCGGCCACCGGACGCGCGTCTTCCATGTGCTCTCGCTGCTCGTGCTGGTGAGCCTGACGTCGAGGAACGTCCTGCTGGAGAACGCCGGCAACTACGCGGCGATCGCGATCCTCGCGCTCACGGCGTTTTTGCCGTGCGGGAGCCGCTTGTCGCTCGACAGCCTCCGCGCCTCGCTCGCGCTGCGGGACGAGAAGCGCGACACGGAGCTGAACGACAGGTCGAGGGCCTCGGAGGCCGAGATCGCGGCCGAGCGCCTGCCCGGGTGGTCGCCGACGTCGCTCGCCGCGCTGGCCGTGCTGCTGCAGCTCGCCCTCATCTACCTCTGTACGGCGCTCCAGCAGCGCGGCGAGGCGTGGCGCGACGGGACGGCGTTCTACTATGCGCTCCACGCCGAGCGCCTGGCGAGCGACGCGGGCGTCTGGCTCCGCGACGTCCTGCCGCTCGGCACGCTGCGCGGGCTCACGTTCGGCACGTGGGCCATGCAGCTCGCGATCCCGGCGCTGCTCTTCGTCCCGGCGCTCTTCCGCTGGACGCGCGGGGTCGCGGCCGCGCTGATGGTCCTGCACGGGCTGATCCTCGGGGTCTTCTTCGATCTCGGGCTGTTCGGCTGGGCGCTCGCCGCCGCGGCGCCGCTCGTGCTGCCCGGCGAGCTCTGGGACGCGTACGAGCGCTCCTGGAGCGAGGGGCGCGCGCGCACGCTCGTGTACGACGCCGATTGCGGCGTTTGCCTGCTGCTGGCGCGGCTGGTCAAGCGGCTCGATCTGCGCGAGCACCTGACGTTCCAGGGCAATGTGACGCTCGACGAGCTCTACGTCCGCAACCAGACGGGGGCCGAGGAGCGCGTGCCGATGCCGAAGGAGGTCACGCCGGAGCTCGTGGAGCGGACGGCGCTCGCGATCGACCGGAAGGGGCGCGTGTACACGCGGGGCGCCGCGGTGACCGAGGGGCTCCTGGCGTTGCCGCTCGGCTGGCTCGCCTGGCCGCTCAAGCTGCCGGGCATCTCGCACCTCCTGAACGCGCTCTACGACGTGGTCGCGGCCCGCAGGCACCGCATCAGCGAGCTCCTGGGGCGGCAGGCGTGCGGGGTCCCGCTGCCCGACGAGGGCGAGGCGGACGGCGGCGACGCGGGCCCTGCTCCGGACGTCCCTGCGCCGGCGGTGCGGACGGCGCGGCTCGCGCTGGGGTCGCTGCGGGAGGCGGCGGTGCTCGTGGTGCTCGCCGCGGTGCTGGCGCAGACGGCGAAGGAGAACCCGCTGCCCGGCGCGGCGGCCGTCCCGCAGGGGGCGGTGCTCGCGGGCGTGGCGTCGTGGCCGCGCATGCTGGCGAGGTGGAACGTGATGGCGCCCGAGCCGCCGCGGGACAACGCGCTGATGGTGATCGACGGCCAGACGCGCGCGTCGGAGCCGATCGATCCGCTGACCGGGGAGGAGCCGCGGCTCCAGCCCGCGGGGCATTCCGGGGCGCGGCTCGGCCAGCTCTGGTCCGATTACCTCGATCGCATCCGGCGGCCGGAGTGGTCCGATTACCAGCGGGCCTTCCGCGACTACCTCGCCAAGGGCGGGCCCCAGGCGTCCGGGAAGGGGCGCGAGGCGTCGCTGTCGGGCTTCGATGCGTACTGGGTCTCGGCGCCGATCCCCGCGCCGGGCGAGCCCGCGCCGAGCAGCTTCGAGCGGGACAAGCTGTTCTCGCACTCGCGGGGCGGCACGGGAAAGCTGGGCGAGCGGGGTCTACCCATCGCGCCGAGCGTCCTCCGGCACCACGGCAAGCCGAACTGAGGCGCTCGGATGGGTCGGCCTGACGAGGACCCGGGCGCCGCGGAACCCGACGCGGCGCTCGGAGGTGGCGCGGGCGCGCCGCGCGGTGAGGGCGAGCCGACAGGGGACGTTCCGCCCGGCGACGGCGAGCCGCCGGAGAGCGCGCCGCGCGGTGAGGGCGCGCCGACAGGGGACGTTCCGCCCGGCGACCGCGAGCCGCCGGAGAGCGTGCCGCGCGGTGAGGGCGCGCCGCCGGCGCCCGGGGGCGGGGCTCCGAGGCGTCCGGTCGAGGGGCGCCTCCGGCGCGCGGGGCGATGGATCAAGGAGCGTTACTGCACCATCGACGTGCGCACGCTCGGCCTGTTCAGGCTGGTGCTCGGCTTCCTCCTCTCGGCCGACTGCGTGCGCCACTGGGCCGAGGCGAGCTGGATCTACAGCAACGACGGGGTGCTCACCAACCACTATCACCTCTTCCACCCGAGCAGCGGATACAACTTCAGCCTGTATCACGCGTTCTCGTCGACGGGAGAGGTCCACGTCGCGTTCGCGCTCTCGCTCTTCTGCTTCCTCTGCTTCTTCGTCGGATGGAACACGCGGCTGTTCTCGATCCTGTCGTTCGTGCTCGTGGCGAGCAGGGACAACCGGATCGTGATGATCGAGAACGGCGGCTATGTCGTCGTGAACATCATCACCTGCTGGGCCATGTTCATGCCGACCGGCAGGCGCTTCTCCATCGACGCGCTGATCCGCTCGTTCCGCGAGCGGCGGGAGCGGACGGCCGCCGATCTCGCGGATCGGAGGCGCCCCGAGTGGGCCGAGCGGCCGTACGTCTCGGGGATCGTGCTCCTCGCGATCCTGAACCTGGCGACCATCTATTATTTCAACGTCGTCAACAAGTCGGGCCAGATCTGGCGTCGCGGCGAGACGGTGCACTACGTCTTGCACCTCGATCGCATGGTGACCGGGCTCGCCGTCCTCGCGCGGGAGCTCATCCCGTTCTGGGCGACGAAGGGGCTCACCTGGGGCGTGCTGGTGCTCGAGGCGCTGCTCATCACGTGGATCCTCTCGCCCTATGGCCGCCGCTTCACGCGGGCGCTCGCGATGGGGGGGATGTGGGCCCTGCACGGGACGTTCGGGGTGATGATGCGCCTCGGCCCGTTCTCGTGGTTCATGATCGCCTGGTCGTTCCTGCTGCCGACGGCGCAGCACTGGGACGCGCTCGCGCGCTGGTATCGCCGCCGCGCGGAGCCCCGGGTCGTCGTTTATGACGGCGATTCGCCGCTCGCGTTCGCGCTCATGCGGTTCTTTGTCCGGCTCGACGCGCTGGAGCTGCTCCGGTTCGAGGAGGCGCGCGCGGTCCCGGCGGGCGGCGCGGAGGCGGCCGGGGGAGGGGAGCCCCGGCCGGAGCTCTTCGAGGTGCGCGACGCGAGCGACCCGGCGGATGGACGGGTGTTCCGCGGTGCGGCGGCGCTGCGCGAGATCGTGCAGGCGCTCCCAGGAGGTCGCTTTGCCTGGCCGTTCGTCTGGGCGCTGGCCCTCGGCGCGCCGGGCGCGCTGCTCGGGGTCGTCTCGAGGCGGCGTGACGGGATCGCGCGGTATTTCGGGCTGGATCGGGCGCCGCGCGGGCGGGGGGCGGGCGGGGTGGAGAGCCCGTCGCCGCTCGCGGAGCGCTTCGCCCGCGGAAGGACGATCGCGCGGGAGGTGGTGATTGCGTACCTCGGCCTGTGCGCGGTGAGCCAGGCCATCAACGAGAACAAGAGCGTTCCGGCGTTCCTCAAGCACACTCAGCCGAAGTTCGTGCAGGCGACGATCGTGTATCCGCGCATCCTGCAGGGCTGGGGGATGTTCGCGCCGAACCCGATCACGGAGGACGGTTCGATCAGCGTGGACGCGATCACGGTCGACGGCCGGCATGTGGATCCGTTCACCGGGCTCCCGCCGGATCTGAACCTCTCCGACGCGCGGGGGCTGGGGCTCGGGCAGATCCGGCAGGACTATTTCAACCGGATCCGGCTCGATCGGAACAAGGCATTTCGCAAGCCGGGCCTCCAGGACTACCTGCTCAGGTATCATGAGCGGACCGGGCGGCCGGAGGACGAGATCGTGGCGTTCGATGTGTACTGGGTGCGAGATCAGTGCCCGAAGCCGGGGGAGCGCGCGCCGTACAAGAACGAGGCGATCCCGATCCTGTCGTACCGGAAGCCGGGGTATCGCCCGCGCCCGGGGCTGCCGGCGCTGCCGCCGCCGCTCAAGGAGGCGAGCGCGGAGAAGTAGGGGGGAGCGAGGGGAAGCCCCCCTCGGTGTTAACCAAGCTCGTTCCATCGCGCTCAGCGCACCAAGCCCGCCCCCAGCAGTCACCACGTCCACGTTCACGAGCACGTTGGTGACCGTTGGGGGGTGGAGGGGGGGCGGGCTTGGTGCGCTGAGCGCGACGGAACGAGCTGCGCGGTCCCGGCGGCCCTGCTGCGCGGCCTCGACGCCCTCCTGCGCGGCACCGGCAATCCTGCTGCGCAGCCACGGCGCCCTGCTGCGCAGTCACGGCGGCCCTGCTGCGCAGGCCCGGCGACCTTCCTGCGCGGCCTCGGCGCTCGCTTGCGCAGCTCCGGTGGCCCTGCTGCGCAGGCTCGGCGACCTTCCTGCGTGGCCTCGGCGCCCTCCTGCGCAGCCCGGGCGACCCTCCTGCGCACCCATTGGGGTGTCCTATCGTACGATCGGGTGACTCCTGCGCGGCCCTCGCGACCCTCCTGCGCACCCATTGGGGTGTCCTATCGTACGATCGCGTGGTTCCTGTGCTGCCCCAGCGCCCCTCTGCACGCCCGGTTGCTGCCCTGGGTCGTCATGGCTCGACGCCTGCGCATGGCCGTTGCCGCTGCTGCGCACCCTCGGTGTCCGCTTGCGCGGCGCCTCCGTCTCCTTGCGATCTTGCGACGAGAGCGTCGGTATCGTGCTCTCCTGTGACCCGAATCCTCGGCGCCGCCGATTTCCTCATTGAGCGACCGCGCCTCTGCTCGGAGGGGCGCTGACCTCGACAAGGAGACATCTCAACGCCATGGCACCGAAGGCACCCACCGCCGCTTCATCCAGGACCAAGAACGCCCAGAGCTCGCGCGCTTCGAGCGACGCTGGAGGCGCGCGCCGGCCGTCGGGCGGCGCGCCCGAGCTCACGCTGAGCGCCGAGCGAGAGGCCGAGCTGCTCCGAGAGGCCGAGTCGCTCGGCGATAATGCCTCCTTCTTTCCAGGCAAGCTCGCTCGGCGCGTCATCTGGTCGAGCCGCATTCAGCTCGCCGCCGAGCGCGACGCGGCGGATCTCGTGCGCACGCCGTTCGCCGAGGGCGAGCCCCCGCTCACGCGCGAGGAGATCGGCGGGCTTCGTGAGAAGATCGAGCTCCTGCGCGTCGTGCAATCGCGCTGGCAGGCGGCGCAGCAGCGCCAGGAGCGGGCCGCCGCGGCCTTCGTGAAGCCGGCCGCCGAGGCCGTCCAGATCAAGCAATCGCTGCTCCGCTTCTTCGATCTCCGCTTCAAGAAGAGCCCAGAAGGGCAAAAGCGGCTCATGGCGATCCGGGCGGGCAGCGGCGACGCGGATCTGGTCCAGGACGCCTCCGATCTCCTCTTGCTCTGCGCCGAGCACGCGGAGGCCGTCCACAAGGCGCCTCGCGGCGAGGGCGCCGCGGCGGACCGCCTCCGCGAGCTCTCGCCGGTGCTCGCGCGCATGCTCGCCGACAAGAAGCTCTCTCTCGAGGCGGTGCGCTCGCGCAAGCTCCGCGACGCCGCGTACACCCTCGTCGTGAACGCCGAGCGGAGGCTGCGCGCCGCCGCGGAGTACTGGTACGCGGGCACCGACAAGATGAAGGACTATGCGCCGTTCCCCGCCTCCCGCGGCGCCTACGGCGGAGGAGAAGAGGAGGGGGAGGAGGGCGGCGAGTCGGAGGAGGCCGAGCCGGCAGGCGGTGAGTCGGAGGAGGATGAGTCGGGAGACGGCGAGGCGGGCGATGACGGGGAATCGCCCTGAGCTCGGGGTTCACGGATCCCTGACGGACGACCCCGAGCCCGCCCGACCGGCGAGCGCTGGTCCCGGAGAGCTCCCGACAGCTGACTCACCTCTGGCGCCGTAGCTCTACTGCGGGAAGGCGGCCGGGGAAGCGAACCGCCAAGCCGCCAACGGCGCCAAGAGAACCGAGAATAGGGGGGGATGCCCGGACAGCCGCCTTTCCCCTCTCCCCTTGGCGTCCTTGGCGGCTTGGCGGTTTTTCTGCTGATCCGGGGCAACTTCCCGCAGTAGAGACAGTCGCCTCGCTCACCTGTCGGTGATCATCGCGTCCCGCGTCCGATCGATGAAGACCGCGGCCCCATGATCGCCAGCGTTCACCGTTCGCCGCCGGCACCCACGCCGATCTGGGCCACGCTCGCGTCCGTGGCTACCGCCACTGCCGCCGGCGCTCAAGGAGCGAGGGCGGAGAAGTCGGCTGGCGCCCGTCGGCCTGCCATCGTCTGCCAGGACAGAAGCAGCGCGCTTGTCCGCTCCAGGTGCGCGAGGCGCTCTCAGAAGTCGGTCGTGGCGAGGAGCTCCCTGGCGTCGCTGATCACGGCGGCACGGCGGATCCAGCGGTCCAGCTCGTCGAGGTCGGTGCTCGCGAGGACGCGTTCCCGCACCTCGGCGGGGACCTCCAGCCCGCGGGCCTCGAGGATGGCGAGCACGTCGTGCGCCTTGGCTTCGAGGATTCCCTCCTTCCGGCCTTCCTGCCGGCCCTTCGCCACGTAGCTGCGCGCGAACTCGCTCTGAAACTGGTAACCGCTCTTCATCATCGCCTCCAACTTCCGCCTCGCCGCTGCGTTCAGCGAGGATAGCACCAGATCCCCGTAGACGGCCCGGCGCTCCTCATCGAGCCCGGGTGCTGCCGCCAGAAAAGCCACGCCGATCGCCTCCGCCGCGTCGCTCTGTCCGTGCGCCATGGCCGAGAGCACGGCCACCTCGGGCGCCGCCTTCGCCTGCCCGGCGTCGGTGACGACCGGGACGCGCTGGGGCCCGAGCACCAGCGGCGTCAGCGTCCAGCCAGGGTGGCCGGTGTCGATCGGCCGCGCGCTCCAGCGCGCCATCGCCGCGTTGATCGTCACGACCAGCAGCCCGGTTGGGCAGCGGTGCCGGGCGCGCGTCTGGGTGACGTACACGGGCCAGACGTAGGGCTTGTCCGGGTCCACGCCGAGCTGGACCTCGACGACGATCGCCATCGCGGGCTGCTGCTGCTCGCCGACCAGCAGCACGACGACCACGTCCGCGCGGCGATCGGAGGGCACGATCTCGGTGAGGTCGGAGGACTCGACGCGCGCCTCCGTGAAGGTCGGAACCGGATGGCCGAGCGCGTCGTGCAGCATCTCGGCGGCGAGCGTCGGCCGGTTCTTGAACAGCTCGACCAGGGCTTCATGGGTCACTGAGGGCATGGAGTGGTCTCACGAGTGGTTGCAATCATGCTGGATTTGCGTGGCGCGCCAGGCTCATGCGGTCGATCCCGCAGGGGCCGAGCGGCACCCTCCCACTCATGAATTCCGGGCAGCTCCGTGAGGTCGTCACGCCGTGTGACCCATGGGTGCCCCGACGGTCATGGCACGGGGCTGAACGAGAGGGCCACCGGGTACACGAGCGGAATCAGGCCCTCGATGGTCGCCGACCCGGCTCCGAAGCCTCGGACGCGGTGTCCGGTGTGGCTCTTGCGTGGCTGGCCCTCCGATTCAGCTCCGGCCTGGACCCCCGGCGCCTTCACTCGGACGACATGGCGAGAGCGGTGTGTTCTCGTTCTGAAAAGCGAGACGAACCCGATCCTGTCGTACCGGAAGCCGGGGTATCGGCCGCGCCCGGGGCTGATGGCGTTGCCGCCGGTGCTCAGGGAAGCGAGCGCGGAGAAGTAGGGAGGGCAGGGGACACCCTGCATCGCCGCCCAGCGACAGGAGCAGCGCGCTCGTCTGCTCCTGAAGCCCGGGGCGTCGGTTCAGGAGCCCGTCGTGGCGAGGAGCTCCTGGGCGTCGCTGATCACGGCGGCACGGCGGATCCAGCGGTCCAGCTCGTCGAGGTCGGTGCTCGCGAGGACGCGTTCCCGCACCTCGGCGGGGACCTCCAGCCCGCGGGCCTCAAGGATGGCGAGCACGTCGTGCGCCTTGGCTTCGAGGATTCCCTCCTTCCGGCCTTCCTGCCGGCCCTTCGCCACGTAGCTGCGCGCGAACTCGCTCTGAAACTGGTAACCGCTCTTCATCATCGCCCCCAACTTCCGCCTCGCCGCTGCGTTCAGCGAGGATAGCACCAGGTCCCCGTGGACGGCTCGGCGCTCCTCATCGAGCCCGGGTGCTGCCGCCAGAAAAGCCACGCCGATCGCCTCCGCCGGGCGTGCTGCTCGCCACCGCCTGCACGCGCGCGCTTCCTGGCGCCCTCGGCGACGACATCCCGCGCGCGATCGGCGCGGTCGGCGCCGCCGCGCTGTGCGTGCGTTCTCCGCCGGCGGGCGCTTCGGCGCTGTGCGCACCGTCTCGCGCAGGCGACGCCGCACCCTCCTGCGCAGCGGGCGGGGTGGCAGGGACCGCCGCCGCCCCGTACCACGATTGCAGGTCGGGCGGCACCGGTGGCGGAGGCAGCGGTGAGCCCCCCGTCGGGGTCGCCTTCACAGCGACGTCGGTGTTTGAGGAAGGGCACCGGGTGGCGGTCATCGGCGCAGGGTCACGACCGCGATCGCCAGGGCCAGCCCGAGCGCGTGCGCGTGCGGATGCGGCGGCTCGGTGACGTCGGCCGCAGGGTACGGACCCGAGGTGATTGCCTCCACGCCGGGCCTGGGCGGTGTCATGCGTGTAGGCGCGACAAGACGATTCGCATCCTCACCTCGCACCACTCGCGGGGCATCCCGCGCTAACCACGCGCACATCATCCGATGACGATGACCGTCAAGTGTCAACGGATGGGAGCGTTGTCGACGTGGTCGATCCGCTCCCAGCGGCTGCCCTCGAGGCGCACGATGTCCTTCGAGCCGACGACCCAGAGCGCGCCGCCGACGCTGTCGACCGTGTGCGCGTCCTCGATCTCGGGCACGAGCCCGGTCGAGACTCGCCGGAGGCTGCCGCGCTCGTAGGTGAAGAGGCCGCGCGGATTGGCGCCGCTTGCCAGGTAGATCCGGCCGTCGTGCCTGGTGATCGACGTGAACATCTGGCGCCGGCCCGAGACCGCGACCGCGCGGAAACCTTCGCGCCGGTTGCCGCGGAGGAGCGTGCCTTCGCGCCCGCAGATCCAGATGCGCTTCTCGTCCTCGACGAAGATGCTCACCAGCGCCGCGGCCGTGACGGGCGGGAGAGCGGTGAACGTGGCGCCGTCCCAGACGAGGATCGTGCCGCGCGTCCCGGTGACGTAGATCTCGTCCTCGCGTGGACCGTCGACGCAGTAAAAGACCTTGTGCTCCGCGGCCGGCGAGCTCGGCGCGCGCAGGAGCGCCCGGGCCCGCTCCTCGGGATCTTGCAAGAGCGAGCGATCGAGGTGCTCCCAGCGGCCGGCGCCGAAGTCTCCGCCGACACGGCGATAGACCTGCCCCCCGTCGCCGCAGGCGTAGAGGTGGTCGCCGACGGGGCGGAGGCGCGCGAGGCGCCCCCAGCGCTCGGCGTCGGGCGAGGTGATGCCGGCGCCGGGGATCTTCTCGCGCGGGAACGGTGGCCGCACGAGCACGACGTCTCCCTCGGCGGAGAGAACGCAGAACGAGGTCGGCGCGCCGGGCGCGGGGGTGAAGCGGGCGATCGAGGTGACCGCGACCTGGAGGTCGTCGTAGAACCACTTCACCGGCCCCGCATCGCCGGCATCGTAACGGCAGAGCCGGGTGAACGGCGTGAAGGGCTCCTGGCCGTCTGGCACGCCGGCGACACAGAGGAAGTCCGCGGCAGCGGCCTTGGCGCGGGTGAAGGTGAGCGGCGTCGTCATGGTGATGTCTCCCTCGACCTCAGTAGCGGCCGCCCGGGCGCATGCCGGTGCTGAGCGCCTCGTACTGCGGGCTCCCGGCCACGGTCGGCATGAGGGTGGTGCGGCCGAGCTGCGCGCGGTCAACCCCGGCGAAGCCCGCCTGCACCGCGGCGCGGATCTGCGCCTCGCACTCCCGGCGGAGGTTGACGACCTGATTCTCCGAGAGGTCGATGATGCTGCCGATGGCGGTCGTCCCCGGCGGCGTGCCGTTCACGCCCAGCTGGGCGATGCTCGCGTCCACGCCGTGCGCCTCCCAGTGCTCGGAGCCGTCGTCGCCGGCGTTGCCCTGGAGGCAGATGGCGGGCCCGTCGCCGAATGACGGGAAGTTGGGGATGCGCTTCATCCCCGCCTCGCCCTCGGCCCTCGTGCCATAACGAAGGGTGTAGTCGGGCACGATGTGGTGCGCCTGGTAGCCGGGTTCGCACGTGCCGCGGATAGTCCTGTATGGGCCGACGTTGCAAGGCCGGTCTCGCTCGCGCGTCACGCGCACGTTGCCCGCTGCGGCGGCGAGCCGCGCATTTTCCTCCTGTCGCGCGCGCTGCGCCCGCAGGCGCTCGGCGTTCTGTCGGATCTTCTCGGCCGAGGGCCACGGCTGCCTCACGAGCTGCTCGAGCTGCTCGGGCGTCATCTGGCGGAAGTCGACGAGGGTGCCCGCCTTGAGCGAGAGCTGATTGTTGGTGCTATCTACCTGGTTCCAGTACCAGCCGCTCGATCCATACGCGGCACTCCGCTGGTCGGCGCTCATCTGGCCATAAAGGTGCTGATCGATGCTCCGGGCGAACATGCCTTCATTGCCGATGTAATACTGACCGGCCATCTCCCCGAGGCCTGCTCCCAGCGCACCGAGGCCGAGCAGCGCGTTGAGCCTGGCGGCCGCCCCCATGGGCCCCGCGGCGGGCACGCTCCCCGGCGTCGTGGCCGTGCCCGTGCCCGTGTAGGCCCCCGTCGTGTCGAGAAAGGCGACCTGGACCGGGCGGTCGCTGGCGCTCATCACCCGCGTGTCCCGCACGAAGATGAGCTTCCCCTCGGTGTTGCGGTCGTTCATCCACCAGGCGTCGTCGTGGCGGATCGCGTTTCTGCCCTCGATGCGCACGGTGGGCGAGTAGGTCTTGGGCTCGCAGACGCTGCCCACCGTGCCCGATTTGACCCCGAGCCCGCTGCCCGGCTCATCACCCTGGCACGTCGTCACCTTCGATCCCATGTTGTGCGACCGATCGCCGGTCTGTAGCACGGTGGTCGCGGTGTCCACGGCCGCCTGGTTCTGCCTTGCGTAGATCGAATAAGGGATGGGGACGAGCGCCGGGCCGACCGGCGTCTTGCAGACATCCGGGCAGGTCGAGACGATGATGCCTTCGCCTATGTCGCGGCTGCCCTCGCGCGGGATGCTCATGCGTCGCTCCCCGGGCTCACGAGCCCTCGCTCGTCACACCACGGCAGCGCCGCGGCCTCTTCGAGGCTCGCGGCAGCGAGATCGATACGATCGAAGCCCTGCGACATGGCCACCCAGGCGCGCCAGGTGAGCTGGACAGACCAAGGCGGCTCGCCGCGGACATCGATGTGCATGCCATCGAGGTGGAGGCGCACCGGGACGCGGCGCCCCCGCTCCCACTTGAACCAGGCCCAGAGCGAGTGACCGGGCAGCGTGAACGCGAGCGCGCCGCCCCCCGGCGTGAGGCCCTGGAGCTCGACGCGCTCGTCGCCGCGGAGATGGCCGGGCAAGACCAGGCCGGGGTGCGCGGTCTGGTAGAAGCGATAGTCGAAATCGGCGGGGAGCTGAGGGTGGCGAGTCGCCAGCCAGGCGTCGTCGTAGGTGCCGGCGAAGCGGCTGCGAAACTGCCACCAGGGTGGCACGGGCCCGAAGCCCTGCGGTTCTGGCCGCGCCGCCGGGTCGCCCACAGGCTCGGCCTCGCTGTCGATGGTGGGCGCGGGGTAGGCGCGATCGGCCGGCGTGTGGCGGCGATCGAGGACGCCCCGGCCGATGGGGTTGCGCGCGTCGACGTTGCCCTCGGGATCGCCGATGACGACGCCGCCGGCGGCCGATCGGTAGTCGATGGACGCGCGGGCCGCCGGCTCTCCCGTGGAAAGCCGAAACCCGCCGGCGTCCGGCTCGAACGCGCGCGGCGCATACGCCCTCAGGAAGCGCGTGTATTCCCCGACGCGCGCGCCCACCTGCCAGACGTGCGCGGCCACGCCCCCGGGGGCGTGGCCATCAGCGAGGAGGGTGACGTCGGCCGCGGGCTTGAAAGGGATGAGCAGGCCGACCCGGAGCATCGGTGTCGCATGCGGATCACCCTCGTACTCGTCGGCGAGGATCAAGGATTGATCGGGGGCGATCGACAGCCGGCCTTCGGGCGAGAGTAGAAGCGTGCCCCTTGCCGCGACGACGGCCATGGCTGCGCCGTCACGGTGCTTCTGCTCGAACCCTAGCGCGGCGAAGGGGGTCGCGTTGGCGGCCAACATGGCTAGCGGCGGTGGACGGCGACGCGGGTGCCGTCGATGAGGTGCGTCGCAGCAAAGGCGGTTCGATTCACGGCCAGCATGGCACTGCTCAGGTAGGATCGATGACGAACTCGATCTTGGTCCCTGCATGGACACCAAGAAGGACGACACCGGACGGGACGCCGCGGGATGTGGCTCGGCATGAAGCTCCGGGCTCCAGCCGCTTTCTGCGACCGCGTTCAGGGCTAGTTGAGATCGATCGGATCGCCGAAGACCTGGACATGCTCGCTCCCATCGACCAGGATCCTAACGCCCTTGAGCGTGATGTTGCCGTCCTTGTCCATCACGAACTTCGATTTACCGCACGTGATTTCGATCTTCTCCCCGACGTCGATGGTCTGATTCCGGCCAATCTGCACTACCTCGTCGACACCCACGGCGCGGGCGCGGATCATCCCCACCGCTTCGCGCAGGCTATTCAGCACGCTCTTCGTGGCGTTGTTGCCGACCGTGACGTCCTCGTTGTGGCCGATCCCCGTCGTCCGGTCGCGGCCGATCGTCGTCTCCTGATCGTTCTTGACCAGCTTGTGGAGGTCCTTCTCGGCTTGCATCCTGACGAGCTCGCTACCGGCCTTGTCCTCGAACATGATCTCGTTGTAGCCGTACGTGGACGGGCTCGAGTTGCTCTTCCAGCCGCTCTGCGTCTTGTTCATGGGCAGCGAGTAGGGCGTCTTCTGGAGGTTGGTGTACACGCGGCCGACGATGATGGGCCGGTCGGGATCGCCGCCGAGGAAGTCCACGATGACCTCCTGTCCGATGCGCGGCAGGTTGGTCCCGCCGAAGCCGGCGCCGCCCCAGGGCTGGCTGACGTGGATCCAGCACGACGAGTCGTTGTTCATCTTGCTCTCGCGGTCCCAGTGGAAGTGGGCGCGCACGCGGCCGAACTCGTCGACGTGGATCTCCTCGCCGGGCGGACCGACCACCGTGGCGCTCTCGACGCCCTGCGCGCGGGGCTTGCGCGTGCGCAGCGGCGGTCGGTAGGGCGCGTCGGCGCTCACGGCGACGCAGGAGTGCTCCCACTCGGCCGGTACCTCGCCGGAGAGCTGGGACTCGAGGACGAGCAGCTTCTTGTCGGGACCGAGCTCGCTCTTCGGGTGCTCGAGGAACGAGAGGACGGCGCCCGGTGCGGGATCGATGACGTTGGTCTTGAACACGATCTCCCGTGCCGAGGCGCGCTTCGCCTCCAGCCGACGCTGAGCGAGCGCCTCGCCCTCGGACTCGTCCGCGCGGTACTTGCCCTGATCGTCGGCTGTCGGCGAGCTCTCGCCCTTTTGACTTTCGAACAGGAACGCGCCAGGCACATAATGGAAGCGCTCCAGCTGATCTTCCACGGGGCCGGCGCCGGAGGCGGTGGCCAGGAGCTTGTAGTTCGCGGGCCTCCGGTGGTCGTGGTCGCGCACTGTGTACTTGCCGGGTCGCAGGCGGCGGCCGACGACGACCTTGGTGACGTGCTCGCGGTCGGCGTCGGTCGGGTGATCGCGGTAAGTGATGGGCACGCGGGCGACGTTCGCCTGGGGGCGGTCGTCGAGGACGAGCCGGCTCTCTCCGCCGTTGTCGAAGTAGAAGCTCACCCCGGCGTCCTCCAGCATGCGGCTGATGAAGGTGTAGTCGCTCTCGCCGTACTGGACGCGGTACTTGCGCTTCTTGTACTCGCCGGCAAGCCGCCGCGTGGGGGAGATGCCCCACTCGCCGAGGAGCTGCAGCACGATGTCGACCTCCGACTTGTGCTGGAACATGCGGTAGTTGCGGCGCTGGGTGGCGAGCCAGAGCCGCGGGACCAGGGTCAGCTCGTAGGTGGAGAGGTAGCGCTCCTCGACGGCCACCTGCTGGAGATGACTGCACAGTCCGGACCAGACGCGGGTCTGATTCGCGTGCGCGGTGAAGGTCATGGGCTGGCCGATGACGGCTTCGAAGTCGATATCCGGGTTGTCCGATACGGCGACGATCTGGACCTCGAAGAGCGAGGACATCCGCTCGGTGACCTGGAAGCGACGCACATCGAGCATGTCGCCCGACGCGATCTGCGCCTCGACTCGGTAGACCCCCGAGCTCAGTCCGGTTCCCTTGTTTCGGATGATCGGGTGCGTGTCGGCCATGGGCATTCCTAGCCCGGTCTACCCTGCGCTTGTAGAGCGGACAGCCGATGTTATCCGGCAGCCATCCCTGTCCGCAAGAGGGGCCCGCGCGCATCGTACGCTCAGGGCTCCGCCGGTGCGGCCGTTCAGACGGTCGAACGCCCACACATTGACGCCTCGTGTTGATGGTTGCAGTATCGCCGGCGGAGTGAAGGTCGTCTCCCTTTCGCAGCTCCCCGTTGGCCTGGTCGTGTGGCAACCTCATCCAGGCGCCTGGATGCAGACGTTCGTCTGTAAAAGCACGTTCAAGCTGTACCCCGGTGTGTGTGCCCTCGCGGCCGAGCAGGAGCCGCTCCACCTATCCGACCGCCACTGGCGCGACGACACGTGCTGGAGTCTCTATGCGGCCTCCGACTTCGTCCCCCACCGCGCCCGGGCGGACGTCGTCCTCGTTGGCCACGCCTTCTCGCCCAACGGCACGGCAGTCCGATCCCTCACTGCCCGCGTGATCGTGAATGACATCGACAAGGCCATCGAGGTCTACGGAGCTCGCAGCTTCACGCAGCACGGCGTCCTCGAGCAGAGCTCGCGCTTCACCAGGATGCCGCTGCTCTGGGAGTACGCGGGCGGCGGCCCCGGCACCTCCAACCCCGTCGGCATGCCCCCCCATGCTCGCGACATCCACGGGCGACGCAACCTCCCCAACCTCCAGCGTCCAGGCGTTGTCGTCATCGGGCCGGACGACGTCATCGAGCCCGTGGGATTTGGACCCGTTGCCTCCGGATGGCCCACCCGCCGGCAGAAGCTGGGGCGCTACGCGGCCACGTTCCCCGGCAACGACTGGCACCGCCAGCCCCTGCCCCCGGACCTCGACGTCAGCTACTTCAACGCCGCGCCGGTCGACCAGCAGACCACCGCGCTCAGCAGTGACGAGCGGCTCATCCTCGAGCATCTCCACCCCGAGCACCCGCACCTCGTCACGAGCCTCCCGGGGCTCCACCCCCGCGCCTACGTCGACCGCCCCGGCGAGCCCTTGCAGGGCGTCGCCATGTGGCCCGATCTGCTCTGGATCAACACCGACCGCTGCATCTGCACGGTGACCTGGCGCGGCCAGGTCCCGCTCCGAGAGCCGCAAGAGGCCGGGCAGATCCTGGTCGCGCTGGAGGAGCCTTATCAGACCCTCGTAAGTAACGACAGCGAGGGCGTGGCCAGCAGTTCTGGAGTGGGGCTCGCGAGCGGCCGGGCCGGCGGCGGCGCGATGAGCGAGATCGGGCTCCAAGCGCCCTACGACCAGGCGCACGATGGCGATAGCGCCGTGCACGACGAGGATGACCCTGAGGCCTGCACCCTGCCGTTGGACGTGAATCAGGATCTCGCCGTCTCCCGGCCGGCCCTACCGTTCCCCACAGTGCCCGCGGGCCAACCTGCTCCCCCGTCGAGCCCGGCGCAGCGCCTCGCAGTCCCCCCCTTCGTGCAGTCCGCGCCGCCGGCGGCCGTGGTACCCCCGTCGAGTCGGGCACAGCACCTCGAGGCCACGGCCGCTGCGTTCGTTCAGGCCGCGCCACGAGCAGCCGCGGTACCCACTCCGGCAGCCGCGGCGCAGCCGCCCGCCGATGCGCCCACTGCCACCAGCGCGGCTTCACTGGTCGCCGCGAAACCCGCGTTGCCATTCGTGCAGGGCGAGCGAGCTGAGCCTGCGCTACGTCACCAAGCAGAGTCTTCGCCGCGAGGGGTGGAGCCAGCAGAGGCTCCTGACGAGGTGCTGCGTCCGCCGCTTGTCGCGATCCCTCCAGCGCTGTCGCCTGCGCTGCACGCGCCGCCCGCGCCTGAGCGCGATGCGAGGTCTCCGCCCCTGACGGCAAAGGAGCCCGCCCCTCCTGCCATGCTCGGCCCACTGGCGAGGCCAGACATGGGGGCGATGGAGCCCTCGGCAGAGGAGGCGCCCGAGCCTGACACCCAGGCGAAAAAGCCTGGTCCGCTCCCCGCGCCGGAGGAGCCCGCACCGCCTCTCGCGGCCTACCCCATCGAGCGTTGCGCAGTCATTGCGGCCAAGCTCGCGCAGCGGCCGGCGGACTGCGACACCATCCTCAAAGCGGAGAAGCTCACGCCGAAGAATTGGCAGTCGCTGCACGAACAGTGGCTTGACGAGATCCAGGACGAGATCGCGCGCCGGAAGAAGAAGCTCCTGTCAGCGTACGACGCGGCCTACGTGGCGGCACTCGAGAAGGAGCGCGGGCCGATCACAGCGGGCGAGTACGCACAGCTTGTGATCTCGGCCGAGCAGGGGCAGGGCCAGGCGGCACTGGCCGAGCTGGGCCTGCCGGATGAGTCGATGATGCGGATCCGGCGGGTGTGGCTGGAGAGGATCGTGAAAGACAAGAAGGCGGCGGCAGCGGTGCGGGCTGCAATGCGGAAGGCGGACGAAGCTTGAAGGCGGGCGCGCTGAGCGAGGATCTCGCCGAACTGCCGCAGCTTCACCAGGCAGGTGTTCGGGTCCTCGGCGAAGTAGCGCTCCGCCTGCGTCCCGAGCACGACGAGGCGCGGGTCGTGGTGGGCGAGAAACGCGAAGTTGGGCGAGGCGGCAGGGGGCATGGGATCGAGCTCGCGCGTGGGTGGGGGGACCGTTCCATGGAACACCAGCCCAGGGTGCAGATGGAAGTGGAACGCCATCGTGCTGGGCGGTCTCGCGTAAGGAGCAGACGTTCAGGTGCGCGCGGTCGACGGGCACGTCGAGACGACGTCAAATCGTCGTGGAAACGCACGCAGCGGCGCGGGCGCGCGCCGTTGCCGGGCTGGCGATGCCATTGATAAGGTGGGCTATCTATGACGCGCTTGCGCTTGCGGTCGGTCCTGTTGCGGTGCTGCCTTCTCGGCGCGTTGATCAGCGCCACGGGCCCCTCGCGCGCGGCGCCGCCGCCAGGGGGCTCGCCGCCGGCGGCCGCGGCGCTGCGCCAGCAGGCGCGGATCGCCTTCTTCGGGCGGCGGTGGGCGGACGCCGAGGCGCGCTTCGAGGCCGCCCTGGCGGCGCCCGACGCCGCCGGGATGACCGAGGCGCAGCTGGCCGAGGTCCTCGGGTATCTCGGGCTCTCCGAGCTGGAGCAGGGCAAGCACCGGGAGGCCGCCGAGCACCTGGGGGAGAGCCTCGAACACGATGCCGCCCTGAAGGAGCCGCTCGTCCGCCGGTTCACGACCGCGTTCAACAAGGCGCTGGAGCACGTCGGAAGGATCTACGTGGCTGCCGCCCCGCCCGACGCCGAGGTCCTCCTGGACGACGAGCCGATCGGCACGGGAGCCACGGTCCTCGAGCTGTTCGTCGATCCAGGGAAACACACGCTCCGGGCCCGCCTGTCGGGATACGAGGAGCTCTCTCATCGGGTCGAGATCGCCGGCGGGGCGACGCTCGGCGCGACGCTGACGCTCTCGCGCGTGGCCCCGCCGCCCCCGCCCGCCCCCGAGCCAAGCGCGGCGAAGCGCGGACCGGTCGGACCGGCCGCGGCCCCGGCGCCCGGGCCCTGGGCGTCGTGGCCGGGAACACTGCGGATCGCGGGGATCGCCGTCACGACGGCCGCCATCTCCTCGGGGACCGTCTTCATGCTCCGGGCGAACGTCCTCGATGGAGACATCGATGAGCGCGGCGATGGCCTCTACCGCGATCCAGCATGGACCTCGGACGCGTGCCGCCAGGTGCCGCAGCCCTCCGCATGCTCCGAGCTCCACCGCTTGCGCGTCCAGCGCGACACGTCCCGCGCCCTCGGGGCCACCCTTGTCGCGACGGGGGTCGTCGTTGGCGCTGCGACCGTGGTGTCCTTCTTCGCGGGCTCCTCGTCCCCGCGAGCGAAGGCGGCGCCGGCCGCCGTCCATGTCTTGCCGGTGACGACGGCCCAGCAGATGGGCGTTGTGGCGCTCGGGGCGTGGTGAGCCCGCCGCCCGTGAAGGGGATCACCGTCGACGCGGCCTTCGCGGTGCCCCCCCGCGGAGGCCCGCGGCGCGTCACTTCGGCCTGATCTCCGTGAGGACGAGCAGGTACTCCGGCGGGTTGTTCGGCGACAGCTTGGCGTACGGGTTCTCCTTGGTGGGGAAGCCGGTGAAGCGCTTCGTGCTGTACTCGCCCCAGGACGGGTTCTTGAAGAGCGGGATCACCGGCGCGTTCTGCGCGTAGAGCATCTGCACCTCGTCCAGGATGCGCTTCTGCTCCGCTGACTCCGTCGCCGCCTCGAACTGCTGGAACAGCTTGTCGGCCTCCTTGTCGCCGTAGCGGTGCCAGTTGCGCGCGCTCGCCTCGCCGACGGGCTTCACGAGCTCCGCGGACATGAGATCTCGGTAGTAATGGTGGTTCGCCGGGTCCTTGGCGACATAGACCTTCTCGATCTCGGGGACGAACGGCCGCGCGAGGTCCTCCATGCCGTGCTCGGCATGGCATGGAACACTTTGCCGGTTGAGTCATGTGGGTGTCAACGCGCAGACGTGGCAGTCGCCGCGCGCGCCGTCGCGCCGTCCTGCGAGGGACGACGAGGCACGGCGGGGGACGACGAGGCACGGCGAGGGACGCCGAGGGCCGGAGGCCTGCTCGAGCGGGTCGCGGGCCCGCCGCGCGCCCGGACCAAAGCGGACCAAAGACAGGCAAGCAGGGGGCTCACCCGCGCGTGGTGCTCGCTTGTTCCGGACCTCCTCCTTCATGCTTCATGTCGCAGAGGAGGCGCTGTTAGCTAGAAAGTTAACCGTGTTGACAAACCATCGCTGAAAACGATAGAGGTCGGAGTGTTGTCCTGAACTTGAAATCGACTCACTTCCCCTCTGCCAAGGAGCTCCTCCCATGAGAACGAATCCGCTGATGAACAAGCCCTGGAGCGCTCGTCTCGGCTCGGCGCTGGCGCTGATCGTCGCTTCCCTGGCGCTGGGCTGCGTGAGCGAGATGGGCGATGAGGGCGAGGGGACCCTGGACGAGCCCGTCGGGGAGGCCAAGGCGGCGATCGGCTGGTCGGGGTACAGCTGGGGATGCGGCGGGAGCTGCCAGCTCAACCTGGGGACGGACGTCGACCGGACGTGCTTCCTCGCAGGCGTCTGGGGCAAGCTCGGGGCCAGCTCTCAGGCCTCGGTGCGCGTGCAGCGGTCCGGCGGCGACTGGATCCTCGACGTCGACGCCGCCACCGGCCAGAACCTGGGCGCCAACGCCGTGTGCGTCAACACGGCGGAGAACAGGACGGGTCAATACACCTGGACCTGGGGACCGGGGGAGGGCCTGCCGACGAGCATGGGATTCGGCACGTCGTCACGGCGGTGCTTCCTCACGCAGGTGATCAGCAACGGCGCGTTCAGGTACAACAACTGGATCACGGACTACGCGAGGGTGCGAAAGGATGCCTCGGGCGAATGGTTCCTCGAGGGCGTCAGCACCACGGGCGTGGACACCCCGGTGACGGCCACGGTGAAGGCCATCTGCGTGGACGTGCCGCAAAACTACGGTGCATGGCAGTGGATCGCCGGCAACAACCATCGCATCGATCTTCTGGCGAGCAATTCGGTCGGCGGGGTGGCGTGCGGCATGACAGGGCTGGGCGGGCCCTTCACGTCGAACAACTGGACCGATGGCGTCTGGCTCGAGTACAATCCAACGACGCTCGACTGGGAACAGCACACCGTCAACAACAAGACGGCCTGGTCTCAGTGCGTCCGGTGACCGGCACGGCGGCTTGACGGAGGTATGCCGTACAGGGCCCGGACCCGGCGCTCGGCGGCGCCGCCGGCTCCGTGTGTGCGGCCGCCTGCGGGGGCGAGCGTCCCCAGCGCCCCCGCGCCCCGTGCCTCCACGCCCACGCGGCGGCTCGGCGTCTTCACGGCACCTCTCGGACGCGCGCTGTGATGTAATGGGCCGTGTCCACCCCCTGGGCAGCGGCTGCCCTGGGGGATAACCCGCGGTGAGCCCTTGAGCGCCTCTCCTCCCAAAGCGACGATCGCCGTCCTCGAGCGGAACCGCGTCGTCGGCCAGCGCATCGCCCGCGCGATGTCCGCCGCCTCCGGCCTGCAGGACGTCCCCGTCGCCAGCGATCCCGCCGAGCTGCGCGCCCGGCTGTCCGAGCGACCCCTCCTGCTCGGCTGCGACGCCGCCGATCTCGACCTCGCGCTCGAGTGGGCGGCCGAGCGATACCCCAGCATGCACCTGCTCGTGTGGACCTCGGGCAGCACCGACGCGATCCTCCACGCCGCCCTGAAGGAGCCCCGCCTCTCCAGCATCGTCGGCTGGCCGAGCTTCGCCTCCATGCCGCGGCCCTGGGAGATCGCCCTCGCTGTCCGCCGCATCCTCAAGCCGCTCGCCCTGCCGCCTCGGCTCTCCGACCTGCTCTCCTGGGGCGCCACCATCGTGAAATGGCGCCCCCGCACGAGCGACGACCGCGACCGCACCGTCGCCGAGGTCGCGCACTGGGCCGAGCGCTCCGGCGCCCCCGCGCGGGTCGCCGAGCGGCTCGCCTCGCTCGCGCACGAGCTGCTCATGAACGCGATGTACGACGCGCCCGTCGACCGCCGCGGCCGCCCCCGCTACGCGCACGACAGGCGGCGCGACCTCGTGCTCGAGGAGAACGAGATCCCCACCCTGCGCCTCGGCACCGACGGCGCGTACCTCGCCCTCCAGGCCCACGATCCGTTCGGCGGCCTCCGGCGGCACCACGTCTTCGAGGGCATCACCCGCGGCCTGAGCGCCCGCGGCGCCGACTCGACGAGCGCCCCCGTGCTCGACACGTCGCGCGGCGGCGCCGGGCTCGGCATGCTCAAGATCTACGCGGCCGGCGCCGTGCTGGTCGTCGACGTCTCGCCCATGGCCTCGACCATGGTCACCTCCTTCTGGGACCTCGACGTCAACCCGCGCGAGTTCCGCTCGCTCCCGGCGTCCCTCCACTTCTTCGAGCGCTCCACGCCGGCGATCGAGACGCTGGAGCGGACCGGGTGGTGACGCACGCGCGCGGCGCGAGAGGACGGCGAGCCGGCCGAGGCGGGCGCCATGGCTGAGATCGATCCGCTCCTCGCGCGGCAGCTCAGGCGCCTCGGGCTCGAGGACCTCGACGCGCCGCCCGACAAGGAGACCTGGCACAAGGTGGTCGCGCGCATCAGCGAGCACTACCGCCACGTCGCCGACGATCGGAGCCTGCTCACCCGCTCGCTCGACCTCTCCACGAACGAGATGGGCGCGCTGCACCGGCAGCTCCTGGCCGAGCGGGACCGCCTGCGCAGCGTCGTCGTGGCCATCGGGGACGCGCTGACCATCTTCCACGACGCCGCGAGCTCGCAGGTCGAGCCGTCGCGGCCGATCGAGGTCGGCTCGACGATCTCCACGGCCAAGCGGCGCTTCGCGTCGAAGCTCGGCGAGCTCTTCTCCCTGAGCGGCGCGGCGCCCGGCGGCGCGACCCAGGCCGCGCCTGGCAGCGCGACCCAGGACGCCGCGGGCGCGAGCGGCTCGGACGAGGCGATCAACGAGGTCCGCGTGCAGCTGGTCGCGCTCGGGGACCGGCTGGTGCAGCTGCTCTACGACACGGCGGAGAAGGCCTCGCTGAAGAAGCAGCTCGAGGTCGCGCGCGCCGTCCAGCAGATGCTCGTGCCGAGCGAGGACGTCATCGAGCGGCCCTCCCTGCGGCTCGCCAGCCACTTCCAGCCCGCGGCGGAGTGCGGCGGCGACTGGTGGACGTTCCACGATCTGCCGGACGGCAGGCTGCTCACCGTCGTCGGCGACGTGACAGGGCACGGCATCTCGTCCGCGATCATCACGGGGGCGGCGAAGGCCGCCTGCGACGTCGTGCGCACGTTCGCGCGCGAGGCGATCGGCCCGGCGCAGCTGCTCCGGGTCATGAACTGCTCGATCTTCGAGGCGGGGCAGCAGAAGTTCCTGATGACGTGCGCGGCGTGCATCTTCGACCCCGCAGCCGGGTCGCTGACCCTCGCGAACGCCGGGCACCCGTTCCCCTACCTGGTCAGGAACAGCGCGATCCGGCAGCTCGCCGCGCAGGGCGAGCCGCTCGGTGCGGCGAGCTCGGCCGAGTACACGTCGAGCACCATCGCCCTGGAGGGCGGGGACGCGCTCCTCTGGTTCACCGACGGCGTGACCGAGTGCGAGAACGAGTCGAGCGAGCAGTTCAGCGAGAAGCGGCTGCGATCGCTCTTCCAGAGCGTGGCCGCCGGCCCGCCCGAGGAGGCGAGGGACGCGATCGTCGCGGCGGTGTCCAGGTTCCGCGGCGAGCGCGCCCTCGACGACGACGTGACGCTCGTCGTGGCGCGCGTGTCGTGAGGGCTTCGTAGAGGGCCAGGGGCGCACGAGCGAGCTCGACCGCCGCGTCATGGCGCCCGCCCCGTCACGACACGACGCCCGCCGCCCCCCGCGTGCTGTAGCCTGAGAGCGAGGAGATCCATGATCCTCGAGACCTTCCACTACGATCGGGACACCAAGAAGTGGTCCGTGCGGGTGCTGCCGGTGCTCGACAGCGAGCGGACGCTGGTGCTGGCGTTCGGGGCGCCGGAGCTCCTCGACGACCCCGGGGCGATCCGCGAGCTGCGGCGGGCGTACCCGCGGTCGCACGTGGTGGGGTGCTCGAGCGCGGGGGAGATCGCGGGCACGTCGGTGCGCGACGGGACGCTGACGGTGGCGGTGGCGCGGTTCGAGCGGACGACGCTGGCGACGGCGCAGGTGGAGGTGGCGAGCGCGTCGGGGTCGTTCGCCGCGGGGCAGGCGCTGGCGCGCAAGCTGGAGCGGCCGGGGCTGCGCGGGGTGCTCGTGCTGTCGGAGGGGCTCGGGGTGAACGGCAGCCAGCTGGTGCGCGGGCTGAACGCGGTGCTGCCGGAGTCGGTGGTGGTGACCGGGGGCCTGTCCGGGGACGGGACGCAGTTCAAGCGGACGTGGGTGTGCGCGGGGGACGTGGTGCGCAGCGGGCTCGTGGCGGCCGTGGGGCTGTACGGCGAGCACGTGGTGATCCAGCACGGGTCGAAGGGGGGCTGGGACAAGTTCGGGCCGGAGCGCGTGGTGACCCGCTCGGAGGGCAACGTGCTCTACGAGGTCGACGGACGCCCGGCGCTCTCGCTGTACAAGGAGTACCTCGGGGACAAGGCGGCGGAGCTGCCGGCGTCGGCGCTCCTGTTCCCGCTGGCGTTGCGCGCGACGGCGCAGGACGAGAAGGCGCTCGTGCGGACGGTGCTGGCGGTGGACCACGACGCGCAGTCGCTGACGTTCGCGGGGGACGTGCCGAGGGGGCACCTGGTGCAGCTGATGAAGGCGGACTTCGAGCGGCTGATCGGGGGCGCGGAGCAGGCGGCGAGGGCGGCGAGCGAGGCGGGGAGGGCGGGCGGGGACAGCGCGCTGGCGATCGCGATCAGCTGCGTGGGGCGCCGGATCGTGCTGGGCGACCGGACCGAGGAAGAGGTCGAGGCGGTGGCGGACGTGCTGCCGAAGGGCACGCAGGTGACGGGGTTCTACTCGTACGGGGAGATCTCGCCGTACGCGACCGGCCACTGCGACCTGCACAACCAGACCATGACCCTCACCGTCCTCTCCGAGGCGTCCACGCCGCTCGCCAGGAGCGAAGGCCCGCGGGAGCGAAGGCCGCGCGCCGCGAAGCGGGCGCCGGCCGTGGCGGCGCGCGTCGTCGCGCAGCCGGCCGGCGGGATGGCGGAGTTCGAGGAGCTCGAGATCGCGTCGGACTCGACCTTCACGTCCGAGGCCTCCTTCGACGCGCCGGCGTCGGCGTCGAGCGCGACGCCGGGGCCGTCGCCGCTGTCGCCGGGGCGCGAGGGCGAGGAGCCGCGGCCGACCATCCGGGTGCCGCCGAACGGCCGCAGGGCGTCGCGCCCGCACAGCGCCGAGCCCGCGTCGGGGCCGGTCTCGTCGGGGCACAGCCCCACCACCGTGGACCGGCCGCCGCCCGCCGCCTGGGCGCCCCGCGCCGCGCCGACGCGGAGCGTGCCGCCCGCCGGCGCCGCCGGCCGCCTCGACGGCCTCGCGTTCGATCGGCGCACGATCGGCGACGTGCTCGTCGTCCGGCTCGCCGGGCGCATGACCGAGGCGTTCAAGGGGGCGGCGCTCGCGCGGGAGCTCGAGGGCAAGGTCCTGCTCGACCTGGCCGGCGTCGAGCGGATCACGTCGTTCGGCGTCCGCGAGTGGCTCCAGATGATCCACGCGGCCCAGCCGCGCCTCCGCGCCCTCTACCTCGCGCGCTGCTCCGAGCCGGTCATCAACCAGCTCAGCATGATCCGGCGGTTCGCCGGCAACGGGCGGGTCGTCTCGTTCTATGCGCCGTACTGCTGCGAGTCGTGCGGCGCCCAGTTCGAGCGCCTCGTCGACTGCGCCCACGACGCGGCCTCGCTCGCCGAGGGCAAGCCGCCCGACGCGGTGTGCCCCCGCTGCGACGGCGCCGGCGCCTTCGACGACGACGCGGAGACGTATTTCGGGTTCGTCGCCCAGCACGGCGCCGGCGCGATCCCGCCGGAGGTGCGCGAGATCCTCCTCGAGCTCGAGAAGGCCGACGAGCCCGCCGTCGGCGACGTGGTGGAGAAGTCCGTCGAGGGGCGCGTCACGCGCCTCAAGGTGGGCAGCAAGCTGACCGCGACGATCCGCTGGAGCCGCATCATCGACGGCCTCGAGGGCCAGGTCGTCTTCGATCTGAGCAACGTCCCCGCGGTCACCGCCGACGGCGCGGCGCGCTTCGAGTCGGCGCTCCGCAAGCTCGACGGCGCCGTCGAGGCGATCCGCATCGAGGGCTGTCCCCGGCTGCTCGCCGAGCGCACGGCGGGCCCCTCGTGGCCCGAGCTCGCGCGGATCGAGTCCGCGGTCGTCGAGGGCCGCTGCGCGTCCTGCAGCGCGACCCGGACCGTGCTCGTCGAGGTCGATCGGCACGCCCCTCTGCTCCGCGGCGGCCAGGACCCGAGCGTCACCTGCAAGCGCTGCAACACGCCGCTCGCCTTCGACGGCTCCCGCTCGCTGCTCTACGTCCTCGGCGCCCACGCGACGCGCGCCCCCTCGGTCCCGCTGCCGCCCGCCCTGCCCGCGGCGAGCGCGCAGCAGCAGCCGGCCGCGGCGCCCGAGGCGCAGCAGCGCGGCGCGGGCGCCGCCGCGCCGCAGCAGCGCGGCGCGGGCGGCAACGCGCCGTTCCTCGCGCTGCTCGGCGGGGTGGCGCTCGCGGCCGCCGGCTTCGCGGCGTGGCGCGGCGGCGTCGGCCCCGCCGCGGCGCCAGCGGCCTCGGCGGCGCCCGCCGCTTCGGCAGCGCCCGCGGCCTCGGCGGCTCCGGCGGCCTCGCCGGCGCGCACGGGCGAGGCGCGCGCGCCGGGGCCGCCCGCGAGCGGCCCCGGCACGGCGGGCTGGTCGGTCATGGACGACCTCCCGCCCGCGTGGGTGGAGCGGCCGTTCGTCGTCGAGGGCGAGAGCGTGCTCGTCGTCGGCCGCGGCGGCCCCGCGGCCAGCGAGTCGGGCGCGCTCGCGGCGGCGCGCAGCGGCGCGATCGAGCGCCTCACCTCCGGCCTCGCCGCGGAGCTCGCGGGCTCACCCGCGGCCGAGCTCCTCGTCACGCAGCCGCCGGCCGACGCCGGGGCGGCGCAGCGCGCGGAGGTCGTCGAGCGCATCGCCGGGCGCTTCCTCGCGCAGGCCGGGGCGTTCGCGACGCCCGAGCGCGTGGACGCCGTCGTGCGGCGGGAAGGCGACGGCGTGCTCGCCTTCGCGCGGTACAGGCTGTCCCGGCAGAGCTTCGACGCGGCCGCGGCGCTCTACCGCCAGACCGCCACGTTCCAGGGGCTCACCGTGGCGCGCTTCTTCCCGCAGCTCGAGGCGCGGGTACGCACCTCCGGCGAGCTCGTCGTCGTCGCGGCGGAGCGCCCGCAGCGTGGCGCGGATCCAGGGGTCGTCGCGGGGGACATCGTGCTCTCGGTCAACGAGCGCCCCGTCCATTCGGTCGAGATCTTCGGGAAGGCCGCGGCGGACGCGTGGGCGCGCGCGCCGGCCGGTGGTACGATGACCCTCCAGATCGAGTCGCGCGGTGAGCGCCGCAGCGTGAGCTTCGCGAAATCCCAGGCCGAAGGCCCTCGATGAGCACCATGACCGCCCGCCGCGCTCCTGGAGAAGTGACGCCGCCGGCTCGCGCGATGGAGGCGGTCGAATGACCGACCGCCACGCCGCCGGCCCCATGAGCGCCGGCTCGCGCCACCCCACCACGCTCGGCAGGTACCGCCTGATCAAGAAGATCGGCATGGGCGGCATGGCCGAGATCTGGGTGGCCTCCGTCGCGGGCATCTCGGGCGTGAGGAAGATCTGCGTGGTCAAGCGCATCCTCCCGCACCTCGTCGACAGCCCCGAGTTCGTGCGGATGTTCCTCGACGAGGCGCGCATCGCCGCCACCCTCGACCACCCCAACCTCGTCCAGATGTACGACATCGAGGACGTCGACGGCGTGCCGGTCATCGCGATGGAGTACCTCCACGGCGAGGATCTCAGGACCGTCCGGAAGTCGCTCCGGTCGGCGAACCGGCGGATGCCGATCGAGCACGCGATCACCATCGCGGCGGGCGTCGCGGCGGGGCTCCACTACGCGCACGAGAAGGTCGGCTTCGACGGCAAGCCGCTCGACATCGTCCACCGCGACGTGTCCCCGCACAACGTCATCGTCACCTACGACGGGGCCGTGAAGATCCTCGACTTCGGGATCGCGAAGGCGGCGAACCGCGTCAACGAGACGCGCGACGGCGCGCTCAAGGGCAAGGTCCCGTACATGTCGCCCGAGCAGTGCACGAGCGAGCACCTCGATCGCCGGAGCGACATCTACTCGGTCGGCCTCCTGCTCTACGAGATGTCGACGGGGAGCCGGATGTTCCGGCGCGGCGCCACCGAGTTCGAGCTGATGCGGGCGATCGTCGAGGACCCGGTGATGCCGCCGAGCGAGGTCTGCTCCGACTACCCGCCAAGGCTGGAGCGCATCCTGCTCAAGTGCCTGGAGCGGGATCGGGAGAAGCGGTACGCGACCGCGAGGGATCTCCAGATCGACCTCGAGGCGTTCGCCCGGGAGGAGCGGCTCGCCACCTCGGCCCTCGCGCTGTCGTCGTTCATGTCGGAGCTGTTCGGCCAGCGCGTGGAGGCGTGGCGGGGCGCGCTCGCCTCGGGGGCGGACCTCGAATCGCACATCGTCAAGAAGGAGGAATCGATACAGAACGAGGACTCCTTCGCGGGCGCGCTCGACGCCGTGGGCGCGGAGCCGCAGGCCGCCGAGACCGGCCGCCCCGGCGCGGTCGCCACGAAGCTGTCCGCGCCGCTCTTCGCGGCGTCGCGGCCCGACGCCGCGGCGGATCTGGACACGCCGCCGCGCTCCAGGAGGCTCCCCGCGCTGTCGCTCGTGGACGCCGGCGCCGGCGTGGAGGGCGCGGAGCCCGAGGGGGCGCACGGGCACGGGCCGCGGGCCCTCACGGTGACCAAGCGGAGGCTGGGCAGCCTGCTGATCGTCTCGCTGTCGGGGCGGATGACCGAGGAGCTCCAGGGCCTCGCGGTCGCGCGCGGCATCTCCGGCCGCGTGCTCTTCGATCTGGGCGGGGTGCAGCGGGTCACGTCGTTCGGCGTGCGCGAGTGGATGGCGATGCTGGCCGAGGTGTCGCGGAGCGCGTCCGAGATCTACATCGGCCGCTGCACCGAGCCGATCGTGAACCAGATCAGCATGATCCGCCGCTTCTTCGGGGACGGGCGCGTCGTGTCGTTCTACGGCCCGTACCGGTGCGAGCGCTGCGGCGCCGCCTTCGATCGGCTGTTCGACTGCGACAGGGACGCGCACCTCGTCAGGACGCACGAGCCGCCCGCGAGCCCCTGCCCGCGCTGCGGCGCGGCGGCGGTGTTCGACGACGACGCCGAGAGCTACTTCGCGTTCGCGGCGGTCCACGCGGGGATCGATCTGCCGGAGGACGTGCGGGCCGCGCTCGACGAGCTCGCGCGGCTCGACGCGGGGACCCGCGAGGCGATCGAGAAGACGGTGGACGAGCGCGGGACGCGCCTCCTCGTGCGCTGCAAGCTCGACGCGCACGTGCGGTGGAAGCGCGCGCTCGACGGGATCGAGGGGGCGCTGGTGCTCGATCTCGCGGGCGCGGCGGGGGTGACGTCCGAGGGCGCGAGGGCGCTCGCGCTCTCGCTCCGCGCGCTGGGCGGCGAGGTGACGTCGATCCAGATCGAGGGCTGTCCCGTGGTGCTGCTCGAGCACCTCGCCTCCGAGAGCCCCCCGCTGCGAGCGGAGGTGGTCTCGGCGATCGTCGAGGGCACCTGCGAGCGGTGCAACGCGCCCCGGCAGACGCTGCTCGACGTGAAGGAGGCCGCGCACGCCGCCCGCGAGGACCGGGAGCCGTACGTGCCGTGCAAGCGGTGCAACGCGCCGCTCGCGTTCCCGTGGCTCCGGCCGGCGCTGAGGCGCCTCGGCGCCGCGCCGGAGCCGGCGCCCACGCTCGCCGGGGCGTCCGAGCCGGCGACGAAGCGCTCTGCCGCGGGGGCGCACGTGACGACGGCGGAGGCGGGCGCAGGGGCAGGGGCGCCCGCGGGCGCAGCGGCGCCGGCAGGGGCAGGCGCGGGCGCGGGGGCAGGCGCGGGCGCAGCGGCGCCGGCGGGGGCGTCTCCGCCGGCCGCGGCCGTCTCGGCGGCCGGTGGCTCCAGCTCGCGCGGGGTGCTCGCGGCGTTCGCAGCGGGAGCGCTGCTCGTCCTCGCCGTGGCCTTCGCCTACCAGGGCCGGGGACGCCCGCGCACCGCCGCCAGGGCGGACCCGCCGCCCGCGCCGAACTCGGGGTGGCGCGCGGCGCCGCCGGCCGAGGAGAGCGCTCCGTGGATGGACAGGCCGTTCACCGCCGAGGGCGACGCGATCTTCGTGGTCGGCGAGGGCTCCGGCGCCAGCCGAGAGGCGGCGCTCGCGGTCGCGCGCGCCGACGCGATCTCCCGGCTCGCGAGCAACGTCCTGCCGGCGCTCGCGGGGTCGCAGGCGTACGCCTTCATCCAGGCGCACGGCGGCGGCGCGCGCCGCGCCGGCTCGGCGGAGGCCGAGGCGAGCCGCTACCTGAAGCAGGTCGGCGCGTTCGCCACCCCGGAGCGCGTCGACGCGCGCTTCCAGGAGCGCGGCGGCGCGGTGGCGGCCGTCGCGCGCTACCGCATGCGCAAGGAGAGCTTCGACGCGGCCGTGCAGAGCTACCGGAGGACGGTCAGCGCGCTCGGGCTGACCGCGGCGCCCCTCTTCCCGCTGCTCGAAGGCGCGCTGAAGACGAGCGGAGACGCCGTCGTGGTCGCCGTGGAAGACCGCGGCCCCGCCGCGGCCGCGGGCGTCCGCGTCGGCGACGCCGTGGTCGCGATCAACGGCCGGCCGCTCGTCAGCTTTGAAGCGATGCGTCATGCGCTGCCGAGCGCGCAGGAGGGCGCCACCCTCGAGCTCACGCTCGAGTCGGGCGGCGCGCGGCGGACGATCGCGATCAAGAGGCCGACCGGGGCGCGGGAAGGGGGCTGAGCCAGGGCGGGCCGCGCCGCCGTGGTGCGCTCCCGCGAGCGGCGCGGGGCGCGGTGAGGGCGTCCGCGACATCGCGCCGCGCCGGCGCGCGAGCGCCGCGCCGGCCAGCGGAGGGGCAGAGGAGCGTCGCTTCCTCGGCATCGGCTGTCCGGCCGGCGATCGGCTGCGCTATGCTGGCTGCCGCGGCGCGGCGCTCTCGGTCGGAGGTTTCGAACATGCGCGGCCTGGAAGAGATCGAAGGGCTGGAGGCCGGAACCCTGATCGCCGGCAAGTACCGCGTGGACCGGCTGCTCGACAAGGGCGCGATGGGCGCCGTCGTCGCCGCGACCCACGTCGATCTCGACGAGCTCCGGGCGATCAAGGTGCTGCTGCCGGCGACCGCGGCCGATCCGGAGATGTGCGGGCGCTTCCTGCAGGAGGCGCGGATCGCGTCGCGGCTCAGGAGCGAGCACGCGGTCAAGGTGCACGACGTCGGGCGGCTCGAGAGCGGGCTGCCGTACATGGTGATGGAGTTCCTCGACGGCCGCGATCTCCGGGTCATCCGCAAGCAGCGGGGCCCGCTGCCGGTCGACGAGGCGACGCTCTACGTCATCCAGGCGTGCGACGCGCTCGCGGAGGCGCACGCGCTCGGGCTTGTGCACCGCGACGTGAAGCCGGCCAACCTCTTCCTGACGCACACGCGCGAGGGGACGCCGTGCATCAAGGTGCTCGACTTCGGCGTCTCCAAGGTGTCGCAGGCGGCGCTCCTCGGCGTCGCCGAGATGCGGACGAGCACGGGCCAGATGCTGGGGACGCCCCACTACATGCCCCCCGAGCAGATGCGCGGGCAGCGCGACGTCGACGCGCGCGCGGACATCTGGGCGGTCGGGTCGCTCCTCTACGTGCTGCTCACCGGCCGGTATCCCATGCACGCGCGCTCCGTCCAGACGGTCTCGCTCGTGCTCGGGGGCAAGTTCGTGCCGGAGCTGCCGTCGAAGGTCTGCCGCGGGCTCTCGCCGGACATCGATCCGATCATCATGCGGTGCCTCGAGCGGGATCGCGACAAGCGCTGGCCCGACCTGGCGGAGCTCACGCTGGCGCTCCGCCCGTTCGCGCCGCCCGCGGCGCAGCCGCTCGTCGACCGCATCCAGCGCATCCTGCGCGGGGGCCTGCGCGACTCGCTGTCCGGGGTGCGCCTCGGCATGGACGGCGTCGACGCGGGGGAGCGCGGCTCGATCCCCACCACCATGGGCTCCGGCCCATCCACCGGCGGCATGGCGATCGAGATTCGCCCGGAGCTGCCACCTCCCGTGTTCCCCGCGGCTCCTGAGGTGGCGGATCCGGTGGAGCGGAGCGAGGCCGTCACGGTCTCGGACCGCTCGCGCGCCCGGGAAGAGACCGGCCTGGTGGAGCGGAGCGAGGCGGCGACGGTCTCGGACCGGTCGCGCGCCCCTGCGGAGGCGGATCCGGTGGAGCGGAGCGAGGCCGTCACGGTCTCGGAGCGCCCGCGCGCCCGGGCGGAGGCCAGCCCTGCGGAGCGGAGCGAGGCGGCGACGGTCTCGGACCGGTCGCGTGCCCCTGCGGAGGCGGATCCGGTGGAGCGGAGCGAGGCCGCCGCGGTCCCGGGCCACGCGGGCGTCCGGGCGGAGGCCAGCCCTGCGGAGCCGAGCGAGGCGGCGACCGGCTCGGACCGGCCGCAGCCCCGGGTGGAAGCCGGCCGCGTCGGGCTCGGCGCGGCCGGCCCGGCTCCGGAGAGGGCGCGCGTCGAGGAGGACGCCGACGAGACGACGCTCGCGGACACGCTCCGGCGGCTGCGCTCGCCCGTCAGGGCGAGCTTCGTCCTGGCGGCGGTGGCGGCGGCGATCGTCGTCGCGCTGCTGGCCAGCGGAACGCGGCCCGAGGAGCGGCCGCCGGGCTCCAGCGCTTCCGGGCCCCTCGCGGGCGCCACGTTGGACGAGGCGCGCCGCGCCGGCGAGGAGCCCAAAGCCGAGCCCGCCGGTCAGGTCGTCCCGGCGGCCGCGGCGTCTTCCGCGCCCCGGCCGCGTTCGTCCGAGCCGGCGGCGGGCATCGAGCGCGAGGCGCTTCGAGAGCAGATCCGGCGCACGGAGCAGGAGCCCGGGCGCCCCACGGCTGCGCCGGGGCTCCCCGCGAGCGGGAGCCTCCCGAGCCCGGGCTCGCCCCCGGGGGGAAAGGGCGTGCCGGTCAGCGCTCCGCCCCGGTGACACCGGAGACGGAGACTCCCGCCCTGCGGGTGCTCGGGGAGAGGCCCTCTCGGGACAGGCGGTGAGGTGGAGTCGACGTGTCGTGAGCGCGGAGCGGCGGGCCGCGCCGCGCGCGCGTCACTTGCCCTGCGAGATGACGCCGCAGCCGATGCGGCCGCCGGCGTTGCCGGCGGGCTGGCCGCCGTCATCCGCCTTTTCGTGGACGATGATGGCGCGGCCGAGGAAGGTGTTCGGAGCGCCCTCCTTGAGATTCGCGCCCTTGGCGATGATCTCATGGGTGCCGGTCCCATCGGCCTTGACCTCGATATTGCCGAGATCGCCGAGGTGGCGAGCCGCGGCGTCGGGGAGGCCGTGCGGGTGGTTCTCGGGGTTGTAGTGCGCGCCCGCGCTCTTCGCGTCCGGCGCGCTGCAATCGCCGGTCTCGTGCACGTGGACGGCGATCTTGCCCTTGGGAGCGCCCGAGACCTGGACGGCGACCTTCACGCCGCCCTCGACCTCGGTGAAGGTCGCCGTGCCCTTGAGCTTCGACTTGCTCCGCGCCTCGATGGGCACGGAAACGCTCACCGGCGGCGCAGGCGGCGCAGCGGCCTCCGGCGCCGCGGCGCCCGCCGGCGGGCTGGCCTCGGGCGCAGCGGCCTCCGGCGCCGCGGGCGTCTCCGGCGCAGGCTGCGCGGGCTGAGCGGGGACGTCGGGGACCGCAGGGGCCGGCTCGGGCGCGCCGCCACAAGCGGTGGCGCCCAGGACGAACGAGGCAAGCAGCGAGAGACGATAGGCCTGTTTCATCACAGCGGAGACCTCCAGGTTCGTGAAGCGTTGGACCTCCGCCGTCTCGTAGAGCGGTCCTGGCGAGCGATCAATCGGCGAACCCGACATTCGTCAGGCGCGCCGGCGCGCGGCCTGCGCCCCTCGCGCCGGCCGGCGCCGCGGGCAGCGCGCGCCCGACCCCTGGAAAGGGATCGGCGAGGCGCGGAGTCCGCCGCCGCGCCTCGCCGAGCTCAGCGGCGCGCGCTCACTGCGCGGGCGGGCAGCCGATGGGCGCGGTGCCGATCACGACGTCATCGATCCACATCGAGCGGGCGGAGTCCGCCTGATAGGACTCCCAGCCGAGGGCGATGCTGTCGAACGCGGGCGCCTTCCACGTGTAGTTCGCCTCGTTGTTGGCGCAGCCCTGGCCCGTCCCGGACACCTTGAGATCGGCCAGCTCCGTGCCATTGAGCCAGAAGCGCATCTCGTTCTTCGGCCCGTCGAAGCTGAACTCGACGCAGGTCCACGCGCCGGTCGGGACCACGGTCGTCTCCTCCGCGTGGTGCCAGCAATCCGTCTGCGGGCCGGTCTTCGGATCGCTCCAGTACCCGGGCGTATCGTAGTTCGCCATGAGCTGGCTGCCGGCCGCGGTCGGGTGCTGCCCGCCGTAGCGATACTGTGCCGCGTAGGGCATTCCCTCGAAATCGCTGCCAGGAATGGTCCCTGAACCGTCGATGATGGTCCAGTGCACATCCCCCGTCGGCGCAGCCTCGAGGAAGAACATCATGCGACCATGGATGACGTTCGCCTCGGTGGGCAGGGCGTCGGTGCCCGTGAACTTGATCATGGCCGACTTGTAGTTGTTGTCTCCCGTGCTCGCGGGCGTGGTCACCTTGATGGACTTGGCGCCGCTGTAATGCTTCGTCGTGTCGACCGACACGGTGGAGCCCGCCATGGCCGTGTAGACCGTCCACGCGCCCAGCTTCTCGCCGTTCTCGCCCTGGCCCTCGTACGACTCGAAGTCGTCGCAGAGCAGCGCCGCACAGGCCGGGCCGCCGCCGTCTCCCCCGCCCTCGCCGGCGCCGCCGCCGCCGGTCGCGCCGCCGCTGGTGGTGGTGGCGCCGCCGCCCTCGCCGGCGCCGCCGCCGCCGGTTGCGCCGCCGCTGGTGGCGCCGCCGCCCGTGCCGGTGGTCGAGGACGACGACGTCGTCGTGCCACCATCGTCATCCGAGCACGCAACCGCGCCCGCCGCAAAGGTCGCGAGCAGGCCAAGCAAAGTAACGCTAATTCGAAGATTCATGTTCGTTTCCATCCTCCGCGGCGACTATTGCACGAGGTCATCGCGTGGTTCAAGAACGAACGTTTTCGGCAGATCGCACGATCCAGGCGCTCGAACTCGAATGGCCCGGCGGTGCGGGGCAACACGAAAATGCCCGGGAGCAGCCTTGAACAGCCAGCCTATCGGGCCGGGAGCGAGCGTGAGCGCTCAACCGCCGTTCGCCCCGCTCCCCTCCGCGCCCGAAAGCATCGCCTCCGGCGAGATCGCATAGAGCCTCTCTTCTCCCTGCTTTCCCCGGATCCGCACCAGCGCCGGCATCGCTTCTCCCGGGCTCCCGGCCGCGGTGAACGTCGCCTCATCCATCAGCAGGCCGCCGGCCTTCGCCTGCGCCTGAATCCGAAACGCGGTGTTCACACGATCGCCGATGATGGTGAACTCCCGCCTGCCGCTCGACCCGATGCTCGCCAGCAGGACGGGCCCTGTCGAGAGCCCGAGCCGCGTCGGGAAGGCGGGCCGGCCCCGCGAGCGCTGGTGTTCGTTGAAGGCCGCGATGCTCCGCTGGATCCGCTGCGCCGCCGCGAGCGCGTCGCTCGCGCCCCGGAAGAACGCGAGCATGCCGTCGCCAACGTACTTGTCGACCTCGCCCGCGTGGTCGTAGACGATCTGCGCCACCGTGGCCATGTAGAGGCTGAGATCCGCGATCAGCGGCCCGGGCTCCTCGCTCTCCGAGAGCCGCACGAACTCCTCGATGTCGCTGACCAGCACCGTCAGCACCTCGCGCGCCGGCGGGCTCGGCCGGTTCGACGACACGCTCTCCTCGATGCTCTCCCACGCCCGGTCGGACAGGTAACCGCGCAGCGCCGCCTGCATCTGGCGCACCTGCGCGTAGCGCTCCTCGAGCTCCCTCCGCTGCCGCTCGAGCTCCCGGCGCTGCCGGTGCAAGAGCAGCTGCGTCCCGACCCTGGCCAGCACCTCGCGCAGCTCGAACGGCTTCGTGACGTAATCGACGCCGCCCGCGTCGAACGCCATCACCTTGTCGCCGATGCCGGTCATCGCGCTCAGGAAGATGACCGGGATGTCCGCCGTCGCGGGATCCCCCTTGAGCCGGCGGCACACCTCGTAGCCGTCCATGTGGGGCATGCTCACGTCGAGCAGGATGAGGTCCGGAGGCGCCGCCGCGGCCGACATCAGCGCCATCGCGCCGCTGATCGCCGCCCGGACCTCGTAGCCCTGCGCCGTCAGCATCGAGGTCAGGAGCGACAGGTTCGCCGGCATGTCGTCCACGATCAGGATGCTCGGGGGCTCTTCCCTGGGGCGCTCCGGCCGCGCGCCCGGGGCCGCCCCGCGGGGGGCTGGCTTTGCGTCGGTGTCCGTCATGACGGCTCCTCCTCGTCGGCGCTCGATAGCGCCAAGATGCTGTCGAAGCGATATCCCCGCGCGAGCTCGGCCACGGCCCCCGCGAGGTCCGCGTCCTCCGGCCGGAACCGATCGAGCGTCGCCTGGACGGCCTTCGCGTCGAGCCGCGTCGCCGCCCGCCGGAGGTCCTTGCGGAGCGCGGCGGGCAGCCCGGCCGCCGCCCGGGCGAGGTCGACGGCCGGCGCCCCCTGGGCGGCGCCGGGCTCGGCGGCGCGCTCCTCGTACTCGAAGCGGGCCCCGAGGTGCTTCGTCAGGAGGCCGAGGATGTCCGCGTCGCGGAACGGCTTGCTCACGAAGTCGTCGCACCCCGCCTCCGCCGCGAGCGCCCGGTTCTGCTCGAACGCGCTCGCGGTCATCGCCACGACGACCGTCTCGTGCCCCCGCGCGCTCGCCTTGATGCGGCTCGCCGCCTCGTAGCCGTCGAGCAGCGGCATGCGGAGATCGAGCAGGACGAGGTGCGGCGCCCACGTCTCCCACTGCGCCACGGCGCCGAGCCCGTTGGTCGCGCTGCGCGCCTCGACGCCCACCGAGTCGAGCAGCTTGAGCAGGCAGTGGCGCACGTCCCACCGGTCGTCGACCACGAGCACGCGGTACCTCGGCTGGCCCGGCGAGAGCCCGACGGCCCGGAGCGCCGCCGGAGCGCGCGCCGCGCCGCCGGCGCGGGCGTCGGGCGCGTCGGCCAGCGACAGGCGCACGTCGAAGCGGAGCGTCGTCCCGCGGCCGATCTGGCTCTCCACCCGGATGTCGCCCCCCATCATCCGCACGATGCGCCGGCTGATGTGCAGGCCGAGGCCCGTGCCCTCGCGCGACTGCCGCCCGGTCGCGGTCTGCGCGAACGCCTCGAAGAGCTCCGCGAGCTCGGCCTTGGCCATGCCCCGGCCGGTGTCCGTCACCTCGAACGACACCCGCACCCGCCCCGCCGCCGCGCCGTCGTGCGCGCCTGTCGCGCGCCGCGCCGAGGCGCGCAGCGTGACCGACCCGCGCGGCGTGAACTTCAGCGCGTTGCCGAGCAGGTTGATCAGCACCTGCCGCAGCTTCCCCTCGTCGCCGTGGACGTGCCGCGGCACGTCCTGCGCTCGCTCGACCGTGAGCGTGAGGCCCCGCTTCTGGGCGTCGACAGCGAACATCTCCGAGAGCCCCGAGAGCGTGTCGTGGAGGTCGAACTCGGCGTCGACGAGCGTCATGCGGCCGGCCTCGATCTTCGCCATCTCGAGGATGTCGTTGACGAGGCCGAGCAGGTGCTCGCCGCTCTTGCAGATGACCGCGAGGTTCTCGCGGTGCCGGTCGGCGAGCGAGGGGTCGCGCTCCACGAGCTGCGCGAAGCCGAGGATCGAGTTGAGCGGGGTCCTGAGCTCGTGGCTCATGTTGGCGAGGAAGGCGCTCTTCGACCGGCTCGCGGTCACGGCCTCGTCCCTCGCCCTGCGCGCCTCCTCCTCGGCCCGCCGCGCCTCGGCGAGCTCCTCGACAAGGCGCAGCTCCGCGGCGCGGCTCACCGCGAGCTCCTGCGCCTTCCGCTCGAGCTCGAGCTCGCGGGCGTGGAGCCGCCGGCGGAGCGCCCAGAGGGCGACCAGAAGGAGCGTCCCGACGACCACGGAGGCGGAGATCCCGACGAGCTGCATTCGATGTGCCCCACCCGCCTCCTGCGCGGCGGGAAAGACCGGAGCGCCGATCCCGCCGGAAGGCACCGATCAGGTTACAGGAGTTCGGGGCAGCCCGTGGGGGCCCGATCGGCCGCGCCGCGCGGCTTTGGGCGGCGGAGCGGCGCGCTCGTCAGGCAGACCACGGAATCGACGGAGCCGCGCCGCGGCAGCGCGACGCGGCGGTCGGTTCTCCCCGGCGCGTTCACGCGCTGCTTCCCAGCGCGGGTTCACGCGCTAGGGCGCGCCGCCGTCCGGCTTCGCTCGTCGCGGGGGTGTGACAACCTCATCGGTCGGCGGTGGGCCGGCGTCTCCGCGCGGCGGTGGGCCGGCGTCTCCGCGCGGCGGCGGGCCGGCGTCTCCGCGCGGCGGTGGGCCGGCGTCTCCGCGCGGCGGCGCGTCGCTGTCTGCCTGGGCGGGCGGCAGCCTGGGCGCGGGCGCGGGCTGGCGGAGGCCGCGCAGCGAGGCGAGCCGATCGACGAGGACGCCGGCCTCCTCGGCCGACAGCTTGACGCGCGCGTGGAGCGCCTTGCCCTCGGCCGCGATCGCGATGCGCTCGAGCACGGCGCCGAAGCCGACGAGCCGCGTCGCGAAGTCCGCCGCGCGCGCGTCTCGCGCCGCGCGCAGCTCCGCGCCGAGCGCGGCGCAGGGGGCCTCCGCGTCGCAGAGGACGGCGGCGTGGACGGCGATCTCCGGGCCGAGCGCGACGCTGGCGCCGCCGGAGAGCAGGGACGCCGCGGGCGATCGGCTGGAGCCGCTCAGCGCGAGCTCGCGCCCGATCTCGGCGCGCTGCTCGGGCGTGAGCACCACCGTGACGCGCGCCGCCCCCTCGCCCACGGCGCGGGCGATGTCGTCGTGCGCGGCGCTCGCGCCGACGTTCCCGCCGCGGCCTTCGGCGGCGTCGATCATGGCGCGCAGGTACGCGCCCCCGCCGAGCAGGATCGGCCCCCCGGGGCGCACGGCGATCTCGCCGTGGCCCTCGGCGCTCGAGTCCCGCACCGCGCGGAAGCTGCCGATCCCGGAGACGACCGGCCGCCCGCCGCGGGCCTCGATGACCTTGGAGGCGCACGCGAGCAGCGCCTCGTCCTGCACGGCGCCGGCCGCGACCAGCCCGAAGTCGCCGCCCTCGCCCGCCGCCGGGATGGCGATCGCGACCTCGGTCAACGCGGCCACCGGGTCGAAGCCGCACACGTCGCGCACCTTGCCGAGCCCGGGGATCTCGCGCTCCTCGCGCAGGAACGAGGCGAACGCGGGAGAGGCGCGCAGGGCCGGGAGATCGAGCGTCGCGACGAGCATCGCGCCGGCGGGCACGGCGTCGAGCGCGCGCGGCGCGGCGGCGGGGGGGCTCTCCCGCCGGCGGCCGAGGAGCCAGGCGACGCCGCCGCCGAGCAGGACCCCGACGAGCAGGAGGACGAGGCCGTCTCTGGTCCGCGGCTGCACGCGCGACCCGTTAGCACACGGCCGCGGCGGACGCCCCGGCGGGCGCGCCCCGCGCGCCCCGGCGGGGCGGAGGACGGCGCTGCGCCCGGGCGCGCCCGTGCGCGGCGGCTACACGCCCTTGCGCGGCGGCTACACGCCCTTGCGCGGCGGCTACACGCCCTTGCGCGGCGGCGACCAGCGCGTCCCGCGGACGAGATCGAACACGGGCACGGTCACGTTGAAATTCCAGCGCTTCATGAGCCGGGGATCATGGTGCCTGCGGTGGTGCTCGCGGAGCCGCGCGAGCCCCGGGATCCGGTACACCGGGCCGTCCGGCGGCAGGTGATACGCGAGGTGCAGCCACTCGTAGCCGACGAAGAACGCCATCGCCGTCGCGAGGCCGAGCAGCGCCGCGTCCGGCGAGAACAGCGCGCCCGCCGCCGCGGCGAGCGGCAGCAGCAGGGCGAGGACCAGGAGCGCCGAGGCCGGCGGCGTCAGCACCAGCCAGAGCTCGCGGGCGCTCCGCAGCGCCATGTCGTCGGCGGTGAAGGCGAGGTGGTGCTCGCGCTCGTGCCGCTCGCACAGCGCGCCGAGCAGCGGCGCCCGCCGGTGCAGCACCGACCTGTGCGCCCACCACTCGAAGGCGAAGCCGAGCAGCAGCGTCGCCGGCACCGCGACGAGCTCGACGGCATCGACGGCGTCGAGGAGGCGCACCGCCGCCGCGAGCACGATCGCGCCGAGCAGCGTGGGCGCCGCGAGGTGGAGCGCCGGGCGGTACCCGCGCGGGATCCGCGCCGCGATCTCCGCGCGCCGCCGCGACCGCGGCGAGGCCGGCTCGTTCACGAGCATCGGAAACTATGAATTCCAAAAAAACAGAACGCAAGCGCGGGCGAGGCCGCCGGCGAGGGGGCGCGCTCAGCTTTCCTGGCGCTCTTCCTTGTGTCCCGCGTGTTCCGCGTGCTCCGCCCGTTCCGCGCCGTCCCCGGGCGCGCCGCCGTCCGTCGCGGGCGCGTCCCGCTCGAACAGCCCGCCGATCGCCTCGCCGATGCGGCCGATCTTCGCGGCGAGCAGCACGACGATGAGCAGGAAGGCCGTCAGGGCGATCTCGTTGTGGGAAGCGCCGAGCACCATGCACCGACGTTTACCACGCGGCGCACACAGCGGGGGCGACGCGCGGCGACGCCGACCTCGCGCTCGCGTCGCGGAGGTGATGTCGGCCGGGCGCCCCCAGCGCGGCAGGGGTGGAGACCTCGCCGCTCCGGCGGGGCGGTCGTGGAGGGAGCTGCGCTGCGCGGCGGGAACGCGAGCGGGCCGCGATCGCGTTTGACAGCCCGCCGACGACCGTCGAGAGTCCAGTCGATGCGGGCCCCTGGGCGCTGCTCCGCCGGGCCGCCGCCACGAGATGACCGCCGTGTCCGAGCCCCGCGACGACTACGAAGCAGTGCAGGCGCGCCCGCGCGAAGGCGCCATCCTGCTGGCCGACGCGTCCGCGGACGGGGAGGCGATCGGCGCGGCGCTGCGGGGCCGGGGCTTCGAGGTGATCGCGGCGCCGATCGCCGAGCTCGACGCGCGCCTCGCGAGCGACGCGCCGCGCGTCGTGATCGTCGACATCGACGAGCCCGGCGCGATCGAGGCGCTCGAGCGCCTCTACCTGCGGCCGGGCGGCGTCGCCGCGTCCGTGCTCCTCGTGGGGGATCCGGTCCGCTCGGCGGAGCTCGATCCCCAGCTGTTCGGGCAGGTGTTCGAGCGCCCGGTCGATACCGCCGAGCTCGCCGCGCACGTGAGCGCTGTCGCCGAGCCCGGGCGGTTCCGCGGGGAGCACGCCGTCGAGGCGCGCCTCGCGGCCGGCCTGCCGGGGCCGCTCGACAACGACGTCCCGTCGAACCCCGACTTCTCGAGCGATCTCGACCCGCTCGACGTCGGCTCGGTGCTGCCGCCCCCGGAGGAGGACGGCGACGAGGTCGGCCCGCGGCTCCTGCCGGCGCGGATCAGCCCGGAGCTCGAGGAGATCCTCGTCGCCGCCGAGCAGCGGGTCACGGCGAAGGCGCACCCGTCGAGCATCCCGGCGGCCGAGGAGGAGGTCGACCTGATGCTGTCGCCGGAGCTGCTCTCCGCCCTCGACGAGCCCCTGGATCCGGAGGAGGACGAGCCGCGGACGGGCGCGAGCGCGGCCGTCGCCCCGGTGCCGACCGGGTCGCCTTCGCAGCCGAGGACGAGCGAAGGCCCGTACGGCGTCGCGCCCGCTCCGCAGCCGGCGGCCACCCGCGCCGAGCACACAGGGCCCGGCGACTCCCTCGTCGAGCTCGCGGAGCCGGGCGACGAGCACGAGGACGACCGCGACGCCGAGCCCGCGTTCGACGGGGCGCACGCGACGAAGCGCGCCGGCCCCGAGCTCGCGGCGCTCTCGCTCGACAGGGAGGCGCACCCGCACGGCAGGGAGGATCGCGATCTCGGCGGTCCCGCGCGCCGGAGCGGCGGCCGCGACGCCGCGCCGCCGACCCCGCGCGACGCGGGCCGGCCCCACGCCTTCGCGTCGCCGCCGCCGCGCCCCGAGCCCGCGTGGGATCGGTCGCCCTCGCCCGTGCCGCGAGAGGAGCCCGCGTGGGACCGCGCCGGCCCTGCGCGCGGCGGCGACGACGTCGACTGGGCGCGCGCTCCGTCGGGCCGCGTCGAGCCGAGCCTGCGCCAGCGCATCACCGAGCCGCCGCCCCGGTCGCGCGAGGCCCGCGACGCCCGCGCGCCTGGCTTTCCGCCGCCGCCGTCGCCTGGCGTCGCGTTCGTGTCGCCTCCCTCGGTCGAGGTGAGGACCGCGCTGTTGTCGCCGGTCGGGAGGGCCGAGCCCGAGCCGCCGCCCGTGCCGTCCCCGGCCCGCTCCGCCCCGGCGGGGCGCGCCGCGGCGCCTCCTGGCGGGCCCGTCCCGGCGAGCGCGGGCGCCGGCTCGCTCGGGCGCGGCCTCCTGGCGCCGAGCCCGCCTGCCGCGCCGAGCGCGGCCGCGTTCGGCCGGGGGCCCCTGCCAGCTCCGCCGTCCATGGCCATCTCCGGCGCGGCCCTGCGCGGGCCCGCGCCGCCTCCGCTGCCGCTCGTGCCGCCCGCGCCCGCCACGGTCACCGCGGCCGGGCTCGGCCGCGCCATGGCGCTCGAGCCGATCGACGAGGCGCCGAGCTCCGGCGGGGTGTCCTCGGCCACGGTGCTCGGCCCGGGCGACGCGCCGCGCGCGCTGGCCCGCGCGGTGGGCAGCCGCTCCTCCGGCGCCCTCGCGATCACGACCGAGGAGGGCGCGCGGCGCATCGTCCTGCACGAGGGCGATCTCGTCACCGCCGGCTCGAGCATCCCCGAGGAGACGCTGCTCGCCTTCCTGGTCGGGCGCGGCGACCTCGAGCGCGAGGTCGCCGCGCGGCTCGCGGGCAAGCTCCCCGCCTCGGGCCGGCACGCCGGCGCGGCGCTCATCGCGCACGGCCACCTCGGCCAGGACGACCTCTGGCCGGTGCTGCGCGCGCACGCCGAGTGGGTCATCGGCCACGTCGTGCTCGTCGAGGCCGGCACGTGCGACCTCGAGCCCGAGCCGCCGGGCCGCCTCAAGGCGGAGCCGAACGTCTTCGGCGGCGCCACCGGCGCCGAGGTCTTCGTCGAGACGATCCGCCGCGTGATCGCCCCCGAGGTCGCCCTGCGCCGCCTCGGCGGCCCGGGGGCGCGCCTGGACGACGGCGTCCGGCGCAACCTGCTCGGCGAGTGCGCGCTGCGGCGCGAGGAGGAGGAGCTCGTGCGCACCGCGCGCGGGCGCAGCGTCGGCGAGCTCGTGAGCGCGGCGGAGCCCGAGAACGCGAGCGTGCTCTACGCGCTCGTCTGCCTGGAGGTGCTCGACGTCCTCATCCCGCCGTCGATCACCGAGGCGCCGCCCCCGCCGGTGGAGGATCCGCTCGACGAGGAGGCGATCCGGCAGCGCGTCCGGGCGCGGCTCGCGCTGGTGGAGGACGGGGACTATTTCTCGATCCTCGGCATCCCGCGCGACGCGACGAACTACGAGATCCGCCGCGCGTACCTCGCGCTGAGGAAGGCCTTCGAGCCGTCCACCCTGCTCACCGCCGCGACCGTGGACCTGCTCGACGACGTGCGGCTCGTCATCGAGGTGCTCGACGAGGCCTACGAGATCCTGCGCGAGCCGCACCGGCGCGAGCGGTACCGGCGGGCGATCGAGGCGGGGCCGCCGTAGCGGGGAGCGGGGCAGCGCGCGCTCCGCAGGGCGCGCGGCGGGCACGGTTGATGAAGGCACGGCGCGGCTGTGCAATGCTCGCCCTCTCCCGGAGCGGCGGCGCCGCGCGCGGGCGAGCCGACGCGCTCGGGTCGATCGGCCGCGGCGGCGCTGATCGCCGCCCTCGCGCTCGCCCCGGGGTGCGTCCGCGAGGCGGCGAAGGAGGCGACCCACGGCACGCTCGAGGCGCTCGAGCGCGGCGCGCAGGACGGGGCCGGGCCCGCCGGAGGATCGGCCAAGGGCGCGCGCGAGCGCGAGAGGCCGCTCGTGGGGTCCATCGTCCACGACGCGGTCCGGGCCGGCGCGGCGGAGATCGGGCGGCAGGCCGAGGGTCTGGAGCCGGTCATCGCGCAGACGAGCGAGGCGGTCAGCAGCGCCGTTGTCGAGGGCGCCCTCCAGCACGACCGGGCGCTCGTCACCCTCGTCGAGCAGGGCACGGGCGCCGCGGCGAGGGCTGCGGCGCGCGAGGGGACGGCAGAGCTCATGGAGCAGCTCGCCGGGTGCCCCGCCGGCGACCCGGGCTGCTCGAGCGCCGCGATCGAGCGCGCGAGCCGCGCCGCCGCCACGGGCTTCGCGGACGGCCTGGGGAGGGCGATCCAGCCCTGGATCATCGGCCTCGCGTTCGGCGGGGGCTTCCTGCTCGCCGCGCTGCTCGCCGTCGCCGTCGCGGTCTTCGGGCGGCGGCACGAGCGCTCCGCCGCGCACTGAGCCGAGAGGTCCGCGCCTTGCAGGCGCCCGCACCGCAGGAGGCACCATGTCCAAGGCGAGCGAGTTCATCGAAGCCCTGCGTCGGATCGAGGAGAGCGGCGACATCGAGCCCATGGCGCGGCTGTTCGCGCCCGACGCCGAGCTCAGCAACCCGGCGATCTCGAGGCCGCTCCACGGCCCCGACGGCGCCCGCAACTTCTGGCGCAGCTACCGCCACGCGTTCGGCGAGGTGCGGTCCGAGTTCCGGTGCGTCGCCGAGTCGGACAATGCCTCGCTCCTCGAGTGGACGAGCCGCGGGACGCTGCCCAGCGGCGCCGAGTTCTCGTACGAGGGCGTGAGCGTCATCGAGCACCCGGCCGGCGCGATCGCGCGGTTCAAGGCGTACTTCGATCCGAGGTGCCTCGGGCTCCCGCTGAGGCACGCGGCGTAGCGCCGCGCTTCAGCTGGAGCACGCGGCGTAGCGCCGCGCTTCAGCTGGAGCACGCGGCGTAGCGCCGCGTGCCGGCCCGCGCGATCGCGTCCACGACGACCTCGCCCTGCTCGACGCCCACGAGCGCCGCCGACCCTTCCTCGAGCTGGCCGCGCAGGATGAGCTCCGCGAGCGGCGCCTCGACGAGGCGCGCGATCGTGCGCTTCATCGGCCGCGCGCCGAGCTCCGGGTCGAACCCCCCGGCGTCGAGCAGCGCGTCGATCGCCTCGGGCTCGACCTCGAGCTCCACGCCGCGCGCCTCGAGCTCGCGCTCCAGGCCGCCGAGCAGCCGCCGCGTGATCTCGGCGACGTCCGCCCGCGTGAGCGGCGCGAAGCAAAGGACCTCGTCGATGCGGTTGTAGAGCTCGGGCGGCAGCGCCGCGCGGGCCGCGGCGAGCATCGTCTCCCCGAGGCGCTCGGGCGACACGGCCGCGGAGGCGCGGGCGAAGCCCACGGAGCGCTCGGACCGGAGCGCGCCGGCCTCCGCCGCGCCGAGGTTCGAGGTCATCACGAGGACCGTGTTCGTGAAGTCCACCCGCCGGCCTCGGCCGTCGGTCAGGCGGCCCTCGTCGAAGACCTGGAGGAACGCCTCGAGCACGTCGCGGTGCGCCTTCTCGATCTCGTCGAGCAGCACCACCTGGTACGGCCTCCGCCGCACCGCCTCGGTGAGCTGGCCGCCCGCCTCGTGGCCGACGTAGCCGGGCGGCGCGCCGACGAGGCGCGCGACCGCGTGCGACTCCGCGTACTCGGAGAAGTCGAGCCGCGTCATCGCGTCGGGCGAGTGGAACAGCGCCTCGGCGATGGCCTTCGCCGTCTCCGTCTTGCCCACGCCGGTCGGCCCCAGCAGAAGGAACGACCCGATCGGGCGGCGCGCGCGCAGGCCGGCCGCGTTCCGGCGGAGCACCCGCGCGATGCGCGAAAGCGCCTCGGCGTGGCCGACGACCTTGTCGGCGAGCAGCGCCTCCAGCGAGAGCATCCGCTCGCGATCGGTCTCGAGCAGCCGCTCGACCGGCAGGTCGGCGAGCTCGGAGACCACCTCGGCGACCTCGGCGGGGCCCACCTGCCGCGCGGGCTGCGCGGGTTGCGCAGGTTGACGGAGCGCCGCGCGCGACGCGCGCGACGCCGACGACGCGCGCCGCCGCGTGCGCGCGCCCGCGAGGTCGAGGATCGAGAGCGCCTTGTCGGGCAGCGCGCGCCCGGGCAGGTAGCGCACGGACCAGGCGACGGCCGAGGCCAGCGCCTCGTCGGTGAACGCGAGCCCGTGGTGCGCGCCGAGCCCCACCGCGACGCTCTGGAGCAGCAGGAACGCCTCGTCCTCCTCGGGCTCGTCGATCTCGACGATCGTGAAGCGCCGCGCGAGCGCCGGGTCGACCTCGATGCTCTTCCTGTACTCCTCGGGCGTGGCGGTGCCGATCATCGTGAGCTCGCCGCGGGCGAGCGCGAGCTTGATCTCGGCCATCGCCTCGTCGAGCGCGCCGCTGCCGAAGAGCTCCGACAGGCCGTCGATGAACAGGATGACCCGCCCGCCCGCCTCGCGGACCTCGGACCGGAGCGCGGACAGGCGCTCGCTCAGCGCGCCGCGCGCGCCGGTGCCGGCGAGGAGCTCCGAGGGCACGAGCTCGACAACGACGCGCGGCTCCCGCTCGTCGAACGCGAGCCGGTGCGCCACGCCGCGCGCGACGGAGGTCTTGCCGACGCCCGCCGGGCCGAGGAGGCAGGGGTTGTTCGCGTGGCGCTTGGCCAGGACGTCGAGCGCCTGCTCGATCTCGTGCTCGCGGCCGACGATCGGCTCGAGCTCCCCCTGCACCGCCGCGAGCGAGAGGTTGTGCCCGAGCGAGGCGAGGGCCGGGAAGCGCGCGCGGTCGAGGGTGAAGCGCGCCGCGAGGGCGGCGCTCGCGGCGGCGCTCGTGGCGGTCGGCGGCGCGAGCGGCGGGAGCGGCCGCCCCGGCGCGGGCGCGGCGGGGGAGGCGGCGGAAGCGGGGGCAGGGGAGGCCGAGGACGCCGGGGAGGGGGTGGGCGTGAGGGCGATCGGCTCGGCGGCGGCCAGCGCGTCGGCCGGGGCCGCGGCGGGGCGGGGGCGCCCCGGCGGGAACAGCGGCGTCGGCGGAAACAGCGGCACCGTGACGCCCGGGCCGGCGCCCTTGGCGGGCCGCGACTCCGGCGCGCCGGCGCCCCTGGCGGGCCGCGGCTCCGGGACGGCGACGCCGGCGCCCCTGGCGGGCCGCGGCTCCGGGATGGCGACGCCGGCGCCCCTGGCGGGCCGCAGCTCCTGGGACGTGCGCGGCGCGCGCGGCGTGCGCGCCGGATCGGCGGCCTCGCCGCGGGCGCGGCGCGCCGTGGTCGCCGCGGCCGGTGCGGCCGGCGTCTCCGGCGCGCCGCCGTCCTGGAGCAGCCGCGCGGGCGTCCGCCGCGCCTGCACCACGCCGAGCGCGATCTGGAGCGCCGCGGTCCGCAGCCGCCCGAGGTCGACCCCCGACTGGGTGAGCGCGCGGTGCGCGGCCGAGCTGCGGTCGGACAGGAGCGCGAGCAGCAGGTGGAGCGCCGCGGGCTCCTTCGCGGTCGCTCGCTTCGCGACGTCGCGCGCGCCCCCCATCGCCCGGCCGATCGGATCGGGGCCCTCGTCGTCGACCGAGCGGGTCGCCTTGAGCAGGGCCTCGTCGTCGAGCCGCCGATCGCGGAGCAGATCCGCGGCGGGGCCTCCGCTCAGGGCGATGGCCGCGAGGAGGTGCACGCTCGACAGGCGCTCCTTGCGCTGGGCGGCGAGGTCCTGCGCGAGCTTGCGCAGCGTGACGAGCTCGGCGTGGGAGCGAGGGCTGGTCATCCTTGCAGAGGTCTCCGGGCTCGGGGTTCGCACGCCGGGCGAAGGCGGGCCAAGTTTCGGAGGCCGGCGGCCGCGCGCCGCGTCACTGAGGGATCACCTCCTCGGTCTTGCAGACGGGCGGGGCGGCGGAGGACCCCTCGGCGCACCCGAGGCGCACCGCGCGCAGCTGCGAGGCGGACGAGCTCGACGGCCGCTCCGCCCACGCGATCAAGAGCCCGCGACCGCGCTGCGCGAGCATCGACAGGCTGCCTTCGACCTTCCCTCCCGGGAACAGGGTGGTCATCGAGATCAACCTGCCATCCGCGTCGAGGCGGCGGAGCACGATCCGGTCCTGGCCGCGCGTGTTCGTCTCGACGACCGCGACCACCAGGTCTCCGTCCACCTGCTCGGCGGCCAGCGATTCCGCGACGGGCGTGGAGCACGAGGGGACGGTGATGGGGGGCAGCGCGACCTCCCCCGCAGGGGTCATGCGCGCGACGCGCAGCGCGCTCGGCGCGTCCTCGAGCGGCGCGAGGGTCCAGGCGAGCCACGCGCCGTCCGGGCGGGGGGCCATGCGGAGGCGCGCGACCGGCGCGGCCTCGTGGATCGCCTCCTTCGAGGTCATCGCGCCGCCGTTAAGGCCGATGCCGATGCCGTCTGTGGAGTACCGCCCCAGGTAAATGGTCGTCGCCGCTCCGACGCCCGGGTACTTCACGTCGCACGGATTCCACCCGAACTTCCACTCGGCGGGCGCGCCTACCGCGGCGCCGATGAGCCAGTAGTGCAGCACCCATCCCGTATCCTCTTCATCCACTCGCGTCCACCGTGCCGCGTCGACGGCGATGGGCGTTGTTGCGCACCCGAGGTGCATCCCGAACATCGAGTGGCCCACCCCTTCCGACACGGTGCCGCCCACCATGGAGTACCGCGGGCCGGGCTCGTGGACCTCGGTGATCGCGAGCTGTTCCGCCCCTGAGGAACGAAACGACACGATGCGTTCACCGTAGTACGTGCCGATGTGCTGCGACCATGAAGAGAAGGGCTCGCTGCCCTCGCTCCAGGCGCGCGCGGTCCTGAAAAAGCCGCCTGGCGGCAGGGGATCCGGGAAGGGGGTCGTGTAGCGCTCTCGGTAAACGACCACGGACTCGAAGTTGTCATCGTCGTCGAGCGGATAGAGCTGTGCCACCGCGAAGGCCTCGCCCGGGATGGTCTGGTGTCTTGCGTCCAGCGCCAGCGCCGGCTCGCTGAAGGCGGGCGGCTGCGCTGACCAGGGATCCAGGGTGACGCGCTGGACGACCCGGCCCCCCGCCGGTGTCGCGGACGAGGCATAGAGATAGACCGGCGCGTCCTTGGCCCCGAGGACCCACTGAGGATCGAGCAGGTCCGTGCCCGGCTGCGCGAGGCTCAGCACGGGCCCCGCGGGCGCGAGGGCGCTGCAGGCGGCTGCCGTGCCGGAGGCCGCGGGCGGTTCCTCCACCGAGAGCGCGCCGGACGGCTCGTCTGGAACCGCCGAGCACGCCGTGAGCGCAGGGAGAGCGAGGAGCGCCAGCCATGTCCCACATCGCATCCGGTACCTCCGAGGTGATGGTCGAGGCTGTGTGGCCGCACCTCGTCGCCGCCATCACCCGTTCTTCGGGACCGGGAGGGTCGCTCTGGCCCCCCGGCCGGGCGGCGTCCGGGGCGCAGGGCCGCTTCACCCCGTACTCCGGCCGCTCCGCCGCGCGCGATCGCGCTGTGGTCAGAGCCCCGCGGCGAGGAACCGGGCGAGGAAGCCGCGGGTGCCGGCGTCTCCGAGCGAGTTGCACACCGGCGAGGCGGCGCCGATCGGGCAGTCGACGTCGCGGTCGTAGGACCAGTAGTGGACGCCGCCGAGGCCCTGGGACCTGGCGAAGGCGGCGGTCTCGTCGACGTCGGTGAGCGTGTAGAGCTCGCCGCGGACGTCATTGCCGCCGATCATCGGGGTGAGCTCGATGTTGGCGTAGGGCACGCCGAAGTGATCGTGCAGGTTGTACGCGGCCTGGATCGCCGACTGGCCCATGTCGCACTTGCCGCCGGAGACGACGCACACGCCGGGACCGGGCGAGCCGTAGTTCATGGTCATCAGGTTGACGGTGACGTAGCTGGGCCAGGTCGCCGCGCTGCCGTCGAAGCCGAAGACGTCGGCGATCGCGGCCATGGCGGTGTCGCCGAGGACGTTGAGGCTCGAGCCGATGTTGCTGCCGAGGGAGCGCGCCGTCGACGCGCCCTCGTTGTTGGCGAGGGTCGCCAGGGTCAGGCTGAAGCGCAGGTTCGGGTACGCGGCGTGCGCGGTCTCGAGGCGCTGCACCAGCGCCGCGATCACCCGTGGTGACTGGCCGGCTTCGATGTCGAGGTCGACGCCGACCAGGTGCGGTCCGGCCCAGCGATCGAGGAAGGCCGCAAAGCCCGCGTCGGAGCCGCAGGTGAACGAGCCCGCCGCGCCGCCGGTCGACAGGATGTAGCCGACGCCGGCGGCCTCGAGCACCGGGACGTTGGCGGCGGCCATCGCCGCGCCGGGCACGTCGCCCCAGCGCTCGTTGCCGCACTCGCCGGTGGCGAAGGCCAGGCTGACGACGTTGCCGCCGGCGGCGCTGAGGTCGTCGGCGAACACGGTCTGGGTCCCCGACACCTTCGTGGAGATCACGCTGGTGTCCCAGTTCATGTGGACGCCGGTGTCCTTGTAGGGGCCGAACAGGAGCGCGCCGTTCCCGTTGCCGGCGTCGCCGCCGCCGTTGCCGTTGCCGCCATCGCCGCCGCCGCCGTTGCCGGTGTCGTCGCCGCCGCCGCACGCGGAGGCGAAGCTCGCCGCGGTGAGCAGGGAGAGGAGGAGGGTGCAGCTCTTCATCGGGTCCTCGTGAAGGGGCTTCGGGGTCGATCCCGGGCTTGCACGAGGATAGAGCGCTGCTCGCGAGCGCGGCACGTCGTGGCCGACCGGCAGGTGGTGAACTTCAGAGCGGAGCCTACCGGGAGCCACCCGGGTGAGTTGAAACTCTGCTTGGAAGCTGTCGAGAGGCTCCGGGGAGATGTCGAGCTCTGGCCGGACGTTGGCGGGAGCCACCCGGGTGAGTTGAAACTCTGCTTGGAAGCTGTCGGGAGGCTCCGGGGAGAGCTCGAGCTCTGGCCGGACGTTGGCGGGAGCCACCCGGGTGAGTTGAAACTCTGCTTGGAAGCTGTCGGGAGGCTCCGGGGAGAGCTCGAGCTCTGGACGGAGGCTGCCGGGGGTGACGGTCAACGTTGACCCACAACGGTCAAGATTGCCTGTAGCGCACGATGACCTGACCGCAGTCGACCGAGCCCCCCACCGAGAGCCTCGCCGGCGTCTCTTTCTCGTGCCGACGGATCTCCGGACGTGCAGGGGCGCCTGCCGGACGGAGAGACGAGGAAAACGACGGGCTCGGGTCGATTTTCGTGACCCGATCGGGGTCGAGCTCCCGATTTATCTCCTCGACGGGACGGAAGGACGCCGGGCGACGGAGCCCCTTCGCGCGGCGCGCTCGGTCCCGCCGGCACGGGTCCATCGTTCGCTCGCGCTGCTTGCGTGGCGACGGCCCGGGTCGAACGCAACCGACAGACTCCCTTTTCGAGGAGACTTCAGGAGGAGAGATATGCCTGCCGTGATCAAGTCGAAGAAGCGCTCTGCGGCCGCCATGCCAGCTGGAGAGCCGACGTATCCCTCGCCCATCTACTCTCCTGCGATCGGCAAGAAGGCGCTCGAGGCGCTCGCCCCGGCGCTCGACCGCCTCGCCGAGGCCGACCTCGTGACCGTGAGGCTGGACGTCGAGGCGGCCACGTATGCGGCCCTCGGCGTCGCCGGATTCGTGTCCTCGCCCGACGTTCGTGCGCGCTTCGCGCTGTTGCCCCGGGAGGAGTTCGACATGACGTACCTCCACGAGCTCGAGCTCGTGTGCTTCGCCACGCTCCATGCGCTGGCCGAGGCCCGCGCCGCCGGCGCGCTCACGACGACGGACGCGCGGCTCCCCATCGAAATCGTCAGCGAGGCGACGGAGATCGAGGGGCGCATGCAGGCGCTATGCGAGTACCACCTCTCGGACGACCCGGCGATCAGGCCGGAGCTCGATCGTCTGCGGCCCGGCACCGGGCACCGCGACCTCGCGAACGACCTGCTCGGATACGCCCGGATCTACGAGCTTCGCGCCGACGTGGTGAAGGACGACCGGAAGCTCTACCGGGCCGCGGACGCGGCGCGCGCGCGGGAACTGGCCGGGGTGATGGTCCAGCGGCGCTCGACGGCGATGACGCCCAAGGCGCGAAAGGCCTACGGCCGGTACGTGCGGGTCTGGACGCTGCTCTGCCGGCGCTACGACGAGGTGCGGGCGGCGGCGCTGTGGCTGTGGCGGAGGAGCGCGCGCGTGCAGGAGCGGTTCCCCTCGCTGTTCGCCGCGGGCCGGCCGAACTCGGGCCGACCGAGGAAGGAGAGTGAGTCGGACAGGCGTCGGGAGAGCGACGGTGGCGGGAGCGGGCGCGTGGCAGGCGGGGAAGAGGCGGTGGAGACGCCCTCCCCGGAGGGCGTGGAGGGAAGCCCTTCGTGAGCCGGGGGCCACCAGCCGCCTCGAGCCCACGCGAGGAAAGAGCGGCGACGGGGCTGGTGCATGCTGGCACGGCGCTGGGTCGTGGGGCCATGCCGGCTCCAGGCGTCGCCTCTGCTGCTTCTGCTCGAACTTCGGTGGCAGCCTCAAATTAAGTCTGCATTATCATCCGATTGTGTCGGCCATCGTCGTCGACGAGACACGCTGGCCAGCGTTCGGCGCTGAGCCGCAACCACCCGCCCCACAGCTCCCGCCCCTCTGCCACCACCGCCGAGGCGTCGATCCTCCGCGCGGCCGAACCCATGGAGCCATACGGCGCAGCCGCCGGCGAGCGCGAGGTCCAGCGGGACGACGCCCGAGTGGAACCGCTGGTTCGGCCCGAGCGCAAGCGGAGAACGGAACCCAGGCAATACCTTTCACTACCACGACGGCTACTGTTGTCCCAAGACCGCGCAGTTGACTGGCATCTCGCCGAGCGCGTAGCCTTACAGGCTTCCTAGCTAGAGCGACAAACGGGTTGAAACCGCCAGAAGAGAGCAGAATTCGAACCGCCAAGGCGCCAAGGACGCCAAGAGAATCACAAAAATCTTGGCGTCTTATGGCGCCTTGGCGGTTCACTTCTCGCTCGCTCAACGTGATCGGTGCCCTAGCTAGCGTGCTGCCGGTCAGCGTTTCGGCGGTAAATGGTCTCCCCTCCACAGTCGCGAGCGCCGCCATGTGGACGTAGAGCACCCGGTCGTAGCGCCGATCGTCGAGTGGCGTCGTCGTCCCTGGAACTGCTATCCCGAGGAGTTGCTCAAAGCGCGCGACTGCATCCTGGAAAATCTCGGTGCGCATGGGCTCGCCGTGGACGGACGGTGAGCGCTTCGTCTGCGCGTTCTTGGGCCTCCTTGTCGTGAGGAGGCGCTTCACCTCCCGCACCTTGCCGGAGGCCTCCGAGGCGCTTCGGCACGCAACCACGATCTGGTGGGGCCATACGTCAGTGGATGCCACATGGGCCTGCAACGAGTGGATCGAGACTTGCCGTAATCGCGGGGGCTGCGGGTCTTTCAGGCTGAATTTCTAAGCCACCCGGATGCTCCCGGAACCGCGCCCCCGCCGCAGGCTGAGAGATCACCTCGCGGCGGCGTCTGCGGCGAGCGCCGGCGGGTGGTGGTCAAGTTTGAACATGAGGGCGGGAAGGTGGGAAGAAAGCTCGATGTTCCTCCCGCCTTCATTTGGACTCTCTCTGGGCAAAGTTAACCACTACCCGCCGGCGAGCCGTTCAATCTATCTATGGGAACACCGCCTCGACCTCGGCCAACTCGGGGTAGGTGAACGTGACCGTCGCTTCAATCGGCGTCGATCCGTCGTACGCGTATGCCTTGAGCGTGTAGCTGCCCGGCGCGGCGTCTACGGGCCGCGCGCACATCGCGGGGCACAGCTCGCCCGCCTGAGCCGCGGGGCACCCCGCCTCCATGGCGTCGACGCTCTCGAAGATGACGCCGTTCCAGGTGAACGTCAGCTCGCCTCGAGGCGGGAGCGGCTTATAGCCAGCTTCGAGGCAATCTGCGGGGCAGATCGGGGTCCCGTCGTCGCACAGCGGCCTCGCCAGGTTCCTCGGGGCCTCGGCGCCGCTCGATGAGGTCACGATCCACGTCGAGATGCACTGGGTGTCGCCGACCAGGAGCTCGGTCGCCCCTGTGTTTCGGAAGCGGATCGTCACGGGCGTGGCCGTCCCCGAAACGCCGGGCTCGCACGCGCTCGATCCGCCTCCGCCCGCGCCTCCAGCACCGCCTTGCCCGCCCGCGGCGCCGACACCGCCTTGCCCGCCCGCGCCTCCAGCGCCGCCTTGCCCGCCCGCGGCGCCGACACCGCCTTGCCCGCCCGCGCCTCCAGCGTTGCTGCTCGTTTGCCCCTCGTCGCCGCACGCGGCGAGGCCGAGGACGCTCGCGGCGATGCAACCCATCGCCAGCGTGCGCATCTGTGCAAGTCCATTCATGGGCCTGAGACACTCCAATTCCCTGCGCATGATCGTTCGCCTCCTCGCTATGCACTTCGGCTTGCCACCAGACATGCCACTGGGACGGTCATTCAAGCAAACCAGCGCTGGTCGACGCGGCTTGGTCGGAGGACGCGGATTCTCGTGTGGCGGGCGCGGGCGCGGTTCGGCCGCGGGCCGCGCGACGTGGATCAAGGGCCGACGTCCACGGCCTCGAGGCCGTAGCCCCAGGAGCAGAGCGCGCGCTCGCCGGAGAGCGTCACGTGGTACACATACCCCGGGAGCTCGCTCTTCTTTTCGAACGAGAGCGCGGTGAGGTCGGTCGCGTCGAGGACGGAGAGCGTGGGCCAGTAGTTGTCGACGACGAGGAGGCGCGCTCCGTCCGCGAGGAGCAGCGGGCCATAGCTGGGGTCGAAGCCCGCGAGCTCTTGCGTCGCGGTGTTCAAGCTGCCCTCCTGCAGCCCGCCGGCCACGAGGATCGAGGACCTTCCGTCGTGGCCGGCGTCCTCCACCGACAGGAAGGCGCGGTTTTCACCAGCGAGCGCCTTCATGACCACCGCGGTGTCGTCCACTGGACTCTCGTCCAGGAGTTGCGCGCTCGTGTCGCCGAGATCGAGGAGCTTGAGCGTCCTCCGCGTGCCCCTGCACACGCCCGGACCGGCGTCATCGCCGGCGGCCGCCGGCGTGAACGCCGCGTTCGATGCGAAGGCGCGAGCACACGCCTCCCTCCCCACCACCGGGGTCTCGACGGTCTCGTAATCCGTCGTGAGCAGCCTGCTCGACGCGCCATCGAACGCGAGCAGCGAGCCGGGCACGTTGACCGGCGCCCGCACCACCGGCGAGGATGGGTCCGCGACGTCGATGCGATCGAGATAGAAGCGCGCCCTGGAGGGGTCGTCGGGCAGCGGCGTCCAGCGCGAGACGAGCACCGTGGTGCCGTCGAGCTGAAGGCCCGTGTGGCCGGCGCCGTCCGGGAGCGCCACCGAGCTGTGCCGCGGGTTCAGCGGGTCGGAGAGGTCGAGCAGATCGAGCCACGCCTCGTGAGGGGGCCGGTCCTCCTCGAAAGCGTAGTAGCCGTCATCGCTGACGCCACGGATCACGAGGGTGCTGCCGGCCTGAACCACGGAGTCGCCCGCGGACACGAGGGCGCCGGAGGGATTCGCGTACAGCGCGCCGGGGCTGAAGGGCAGATCGCGCTGGGCGACCACGCGCGGCGCGGCGGGGTCCCCGACATCGACGATCGCGAGGCGCGTGAACGCGGCATTCCCTGTCTGCGCGAGCACGTAGACGTGCTGTCCGTGCGCGAAGATGCGGGCATTGCCGAGGTAGCGCTGGCAGCCGGGGGCATCCGTGTACAGCGCCGCGCCGTCGAGCCTGGCGATCGGCTCGGCGAGGCCCGGGCTCGCGGCCGGCGCGATCTCGAGCGAGGCGCCGCCGATGCGGACCACGATGTCGTCGACAGCGACCGTGCTGTCGGCGAGCGTCGCGAGCGCGAACTCGGCGACCTTGGCCGGGGCGCCGCGATCTTCGATGCCGAAGGCCTCGACACCCACGTCGGAGACGGCGACGAGCCGCTCCCCGCTGGCCGAGCCATCACCCGCCGGATCGCCGCCGCGGGGACCCGTCGGATTGCCGGAGATGAAGCCGGTCTGGTTGGAGTTGCCAGCACCACGCTCGCAACCGGCGAGTCCGATCGATGCCGCGGTCGCAGCGAGGACGATCCACCGGGCGCAGGCGCTGAACAGGATGGACATGGTCACCTCTCCTTGACAGCAAGACGCGGGACGCAGCGCCTGTGCAAAGCGCAGCGATCTCGTCGCGCTGGCACAATCAGCAAGCGGTAGGCCAGGCGCATTCGCGAGGCTTCCGCGTGATTTCGGTGATGTGAGCGCGTCATGTGCCACGGTGCACGCGGGATTCCCTCCGCAGCAATGGCCCATGTCGGCACAGCTCCAGATCCTTTCCTGCGAACCGCCCTCTGATGTGCCGGCGCTCCGCACGGGGCGCAGACACTCCATGATACCGGACAGGTGGGTAACTCGGCGGGGGGCGAGCCGGTGCGGCTGGCGCTGCTCGACGCGAACGGGCCGGCGGGCACCTTCACGAACGAGGAGGGACCGCTGCCCTGGGGAGCGAGGTGGCTCGGCGCCGGTTCACACGCCAAATTCATGGCGTCTCGCCAGGACCTCCGCAGGTTCCTGAACAGGGTCTCCCGAGATCCTGGATGCTCCCTGCTGGGGCAGTTTCTTGACGGCCATGAATGGCTGTAGTGCCGCGGATGCTTCAATGCCGGAGCGCGCTGCTCACGCATTGCGCACATTCCCCTGGCCAGCCCACATTTCAGGGATGATTCGTGCGCTGTGATCAGCAGCCTGCCACGTGCCGCGCCGGTCGGACCCGGCCCGTCCCCTGCATCGTCATGGGCGCACCATCGTGCCCGTGGGTGCAACGTCACGCAATGACGCGCCCACGGGCGCGACCGGAAAGGAAGGAGCCGACAAATGAAGCATGTGAGAATTCTTGGCCTCATCGCCGTCAGCGCAGGCGTGTGCGGGATCTCCGCGCTTGCTTCTGCGGCGAATACCGTGCCGATCGACAACCTGAACCTCATCGAGGAGACATCAACGCCACCGTCGCTCGACAGCGAGCGCAACGTCTACCGGCCGGCTGTCGGCTACTACCGGCCCGCTGCTGGCTACTACCGGCCCGCTGCTGGCTATTACCGGCCCGCTGCTGGCTATTACCGGCCCGCTGCTGGCTACTACCGGCCCGCTGCTGGCTATTACCGGCCGGCAGCCGGCTACTACCGGCCTTATCGGCGCTAAGACAGGAGTAAAATTTACCGTGACGGGCACGGCGCTGGGCGCGATCATCACGGAATACCGGGTTCGCTGTGCCGGGCGCGGAGTCGACCACCACGGGCGATTGCGCTGAGACATCGCACGTCGAGCGTCGCCGTCCGACCGCGGCCTGCGCTGCGGCCCGATGGCGACGCATTGGAAACGTGGGTGGCGAAAGCGGGTGGCACGCCGCGCGCACGACGGATCCATGGGGGTGAGCTCCATGGAGGAGACAGGAAACATAGAAAAGCGCGTGCTCTTCGTGCTTCCCGCCGCTGCGATCCACCTCGGGCTGGTGCTCGTGCTGGGGGTGCTGCATGTGCGCTTGCCGTACGACGGCTGGGTGGATCGTGCGGTGGGCTATTATGGCGCGCTTTCCGGGGCCAGCAGCGCATATTCCTTCTTCGCTCCGACCGTCGGGCCCCTGCTCTGGGCCACCTTCGAGGTCAGGGATCGCGCGGGAACGCTGGCGACCGAGGCGCTTGAGACAGGAGTGAGCCGCGAAGCGGACCTCCGCGTCAAGAATATCGTCGGTATGTTCTGGGATGAGCAGGACCCGGCCGTAAGGCGCTCCCTGGTTGCGTCGTGGGCCGCGAAGGTGTTCGCCAAGCACCCAGAGGCGGACAGCGTTGTCGTCCGACTCGAGACCTACGACCTGCCCTCGATGGCGGAATACCGCGCGGGAAAGCAGCCGCGGTGGAATGTCGAATACAAGGCCAAGTTCAACCTGAAGGCGCGGCTCGCTGCCGGCGAGATCAACAAAGAGGCGACGCCATGAGGCAGCCGATCTATACCCTGCTCCTGCCCAACGCCAGCGGGGCAGCTGCGCGCCTGTGGGGCTCGGTGCGGCGATTCGCGCTCGCGCCCGCGTCGGCGCGGCCCCTGGCGGCGCTCCGGATAGGGCTCGCGTCGGTGCTCTTGACGCAGGCGGCGCTGATCGCGCCCATCGTTGACGAGCTGTACGGGCGCTCGGGCATCGTCCAGGGACAGCTCCTCGACGGGTCTGGCGCGAGCGGCTTCCCCCGGATCGGCCACGTCGTGAACGCATTCTCGCGCTTCGGGGTCGGCGAGAGCTCCGTGATCGCCGGCGTGGGTGTGCTCTACGTGCTGTCGCTGGCTGGCCTCCTGCTCGGCTGGAGGACGAGGTTCTCCGCGGCGTGCGCCTGGCTCTTGCATTTCATGCTGATGATGACCGCGGAGAGGACGAACTACGGGGCGGATCAGTTCGCGAACATCTTCCTGTTCTACCTCGTCTTCATGCCTTCTGGAGCTGCGCTGTCGCTCGATCGTGCCTCTGGGCGAGCGCCGCCCGAGCCGAGCGCGACGGCGCGCCTCGCGTTGCGGGTGGTGCAGCTGCACCTTTGCTTCGTCTACCTCTCGAGCGGCGTGGAGAAGGCATTGGGCGCAGCGTGGTGGGACGGCGACGCGATATGGCGATCGCTCATGCTGCCCGAGTACCGGCGGTTCGATTTTTCATGGCTCGCTCACCACGCCTGGATCGCCGTGGCCGCGGGGTGGCTCGTGCTGCTCGTGGAGATCGGGTACCCGTTCTTCATCTGGCCACGTCGGACCCGGCGGCTCTGGGTGGCAGCCACGGTCGGATTGCATGTCGGGATCGCGGTCTTCATGAGGCTCGATGTCTTCGGCGCCATCATGTCGGTGTTCACCCTTGCCGCGTTTGGCGTGAAGGCGGACCCTCGACAGGCGCGAGCGCCGTCCGCTGCGGCACGCTGTGCTCGGCGCGGCGACGCTTGACCTCGAGCTGGCCTGTTCTGGCGCAGGAGGCCCGTCAGCGCCCGGAGCCAGCTTGCGCGCCAGAGAGCCCGAAAGGCGCCTCAGCGCGCCGCCAGCATCCAGGCCGGCGCCCACCAGTAGTGATGGAGCAGCCGGCGGTCGACGCGCGCGAAGCCGGCCTCGTGCAGCAGCGCCGCCCAGTCGTCGATGGGGTGCTCGAACGTGGTGCGGGTGGCGCCGCGGTCCACATAACCGAAGAGCACCGGCATCAGGAAGCCCTGCGCGACCGTGTCGAGATCGGCGCCGGCGTACTCGGCCAGCCCTGCACGGTAGCGCGCGAGCACGTGCCGCGCGGTGTCCGGCAAGAGCGGCTCGTCCATGCGCGGCGCGTCGAACTCGGCGACGAGCAGGAGATCGCAATGCGCGCGCGCCCAGCGGAGAAGCGCTGGCCTCTCGGGCGGGGCGATCGCGTGCAGGCAGAAGGTCGCCTGCGCCACCGCCCAGCGCCGCGGCGCCATGCCGGGGTCGGCGGCGAGATCCTGGAGTCGCCCGGCGAAGGCCTCGAAGTCGACCCCTCGCGCGGAGAGCGCTGCGGCGCAACGCTCGAGCAGCGGCGCCGCCGGCTCCACCACGGTGACCCGCCGCACGGCCGGCGTCAGCGCGGGCAGGAGCGCCAGTCCATCACCGGCGCCGATATCGAGCAGATCGAACGGCGCCTCGGGGTATTGGCCGGCGAGCGCCGCGCTTGTCTCCCGGTAGAGCGGCACATTGCCGCCGCCGCGGATGAAGGCGGCGAACCCCTCCGCGGACACGTAGACATTGCGCTTCCCCTCCCGGGCGACCCGCGCGAGGTGCGCCGCGGCCGCCTGGAACAGGGGGTCTGCCGGCGAGGCCGCCGCGGCGCGGGCGGCGAAGGTCGCGGCGTCCGCGTAGCGCTCGTCGGAGAACGCCAGCATCGCGAGGTAGCAAAGGCCTTCCGGCGACGGCGCCGCGACGGCGGCCGCCGCCGCGTCGAGCCCGGCGGCGCGATGACGATCCCAGATCCTGTCCAGCATGATTCTGTCCCTTTCTCCCACGGGTTCCCGACGCTGAAGCTCGCCTGCGGACACGCTACCTGGCGGGCGGGCCTCTGCTCGCATCCGGCTCATGCCCTGCCGGCCGAAGCCGCGATCGCTGCTGAGGATCCGCCGAGCGCCCGCGCGCCCGCGCGCGTCGCGGCGAGCTCAGGAACTGGAGATGCTCTTCGAGCGCGCCCCACACGGCGGCGATGCGCGGCACCTGGCGCAGGCCGCGTGGCGTGACGAGCCAGAGCTCGAGCACTGGACCTCTGGGCAGGCCCAGATCGAGCTCCACCAGGTCGTCGTCCAGATCGAGCGCGCTGGACGGCAAGACCGCGGCGCCGAGCCCCGCGCGCACGGCCTCGATCTGGGCGATGTAGCTGCTCACGACGAGCTTCGGCGCCTTTTTTACATGCCGCTTCTGGTAGTCGTCCTCGACGGTCGGGGTGCGGCCCAGATCGACGCCGACCCAGTCGAGCTCGTCGCGGCCCTTCTTCGAGAGCCTGCGGTGGACGATAGGCGCCGTGGGCAGGGTGACGATCCGCGCGGCCACCAGATCACCGCTCTTCGGCCGGAAGAAGCGCACGGCGATCTCGGCCTCACGGTGGCCCAGATCGGCCACCTCGTAGCTCGTCAGCAGGTGGAGGGAGACGCGCGGGTGCCTCTCGGCAAGTGCCGGGAGCACGCGCGGGATGACGCTGTGTACGGCGATCGACTCCGTGAGCGCCAGTCGGACCAAGCCCTCGGCCTCTCTCTCGTGGCCGCTGGCCTCGCGCACGAACTGGTCGGCGCCGGCCTCCATCGACTCGACGTGGCGGCGGAGCTGCTCGCCGAGCGGGGTGAGCATCGAGCCTCCCGGCAGCCGATCGAAGACCGCCACCCGGAGCGTCCGTTCGAAGGTCGCCATGCGCCGGCTCACCGTCGATTGCTCGATGCCGAGCCTGCGGCCGGCGGCCGAGAAGCTGCCGGCGCGCGCTACCTCCAGGAAGAGGCGCAGATCGGCCCAATCCAGGTCGGCGAGCGGCCTGCCTGCGGGCGGGAGCGCGGGAGAGCGTGCCATGCACCCACGCATGGCACGCCTGCGTGGAACCGTCTACCCAGACGCTGCTGCATGGTCAAGATCGACGCATGCACCTCGTCATCCTAGGTCACCCAGCCCCCGACAGCCTGAGCGACGCGCTCGCGCGGGCCTACGCCAGCGGCCTCGAGAGAGGCGGAGCCCGCGTCGAGCTTTTGGCCCTGCGCTCGCTCGCCTTCGATCCGCACCTGCGCGCTGGCTTCAGCGGTCAGCAGGAGCTCGAGCCCGATCTCCGCCGGGCGCAGGCCACCATCGAGCGCGCGAGCCACGTGGCCTGGTTCTTCCCAACCTGGTGGGCAGCGCCACCCGCGCTGGTCAAGGGCTTCATCGATCGCACCTTCTTGCCAGGATGGTCGTTCGCCTACCGAAAGCGGAGCGCGCTGCCCGAAGGGCTGCTCGCCGGCCGCAGCGCGCGCGTCGTGACCACGATGGATAGCCCGGGCTGGTGGTACCGATTCTGGCACTGGCGCTCCGTCCATACGTCGTTCATCAACGCGACATTGCGCTTCGTCGGCTTCGGGCCCGTCCGCGAGACCACCTTCTTCGATCAGAAGACGCGGACCCCCGAGCAACGAGCGGCCTGGCTCCGGGAGATGGAGCGCATCGGCGAGCGGGATGCGCGGCAGTTCCCCGCCAGATCCTCCCGCACGCTGGCTGTTGCGTGAAGGCGGCATCCTGCGATGCGCGCAGGATGGGTCGAGATTGCGTGCTCGGTGAGCCGGGGCGCTGAGCCGGATTTGCGCGCCGCGACGCCGGATCGAGAGCCGGCATGCGCGCCTCCCGGGAAGCGCGAAGTCCCGACTCAGATGATCAGCAGGATATCGAGCTCGCTCTCCTTTCCCGGCGCGCCCCCCGCGGGCACGTGAGGCGCGTTGAGCGGCGCCAGCCGGAGCGCGCCCCACGGCCGCGGGCCCGAGCTCTCCGGCGGAGGCCCGCCGGCGTCGGCCGCGCCGCGGGCGGCCTCGCCGTGCGCGCGCTGCGCGCAGCCGGCGATCGCGGCGCGCACCGCCCGGAGGACGCGCTCCGTGTCGAGCCCCCCGGGCTCCTGAGCCGCCCTGGCAAGGCTCTCGTCGATGCAGGCGGCGCACGGGGCGGAGGTGGCCGCGAGCCGCACCACCAGCGTCGCCTCGAGGCGGCCGAGCTCTACCATGTTGAATGGCACCGTGAGCGCCGCGCCGCGGCCCCGGCCGACATCGACGCTGACGAGGAGGGTATCGCCGTCACGTATCACCATGGTTTCCCGGGGAGGGCGGCCACTTACGCGCTCTGACGCAGACTCACGAAGACTTGTGTTGACAAGGATCCACAGGCGATCGGAGCTCGCCTGTCCGCTCTTCTCCGCAGCGTCGCTGGTGCGGCCTTCTGCCATTCTCACGCCCTCCGAGGAGGCGAACCTACAGCCGTTGGAGGCGGACGGCGATGGCCCTTCCGGACAGACAATGTCCGGACGGGCGCGTCCGCCGAGGACGCCGCCGCGCCCGTCGCGCGCGGCGGACACGGAGTTCCTCGCTGCGTCCGTTGCGCCGTCTCGCGCGAGGCGGTAAGCACAGCCGGCGAGCGGAGGGCGGAGCGTGGATGAGCCGGAGCGGCGCGACGAGGACCCGGACCAGGGCGCGGGCGAAGCCGGGAGCGAGCGCGCGTCGCTCGGCATCCTGTTCCTCGCCGCGGCGTTCGCGCTCGCGCTCCTGCTGACCGTCGTGGCGCTCCTCGCGTTCGCGGCGATGAGCCCGCGGTCGCCATCGCCGGTCGAGGTCGGTGCCCTGGTCGACGCGCCGGTCGACGCGCAGGTCGACGTTGTGGGCGCGGTCGACCTGAGCGGCTAGCCGCAGGTCTTCTGGACCACGCCGAGCAGCGCGCTGAAGTCGACCGGCTTCTTCAGGTAGGCCGTGCCCTCGGGCGGGCCGTCGTGGCCGGAGACGATGGTCACCGGGATCGCCGCGAGGGCGTGCACCTGCTTCAGCGCGGCGAGCATCTCCTCGCCGGTCATGATCGGCATCATGAGATCGAGCAGGATGAGCCCGGGCGGCGGGTCCGCCTGGTGCAGGAGATCGAGCGCCTCCCTGCCGTTGCTGGCGCAGTAGACATCGTAGCCCGACGACTCGAGCATCTCGCGGAGCATCTCGCGGAGCTCGGCGTCGTCGTCGACCAGGAGGATGGGGGCGCGCGGGTTCGGCGGAATCGGCGTCACGCGCGGCCCGTCGAGCCCGTCGGTTGGCAAGGGTTCACTCATCGCTGTTACCTCTTCCAGACTGCGCAAGCATGCAGGAGCGATAGCAGGCGAGCACCGCGCACGCATTGCATGCCTTCAGCATCGTCGGATCTTCTCCGGACATGGTTCCGGGCTACGCGGGGGCGGCGCCGCTCCGCGCCGAGCAGCGGGCGAGGGGCGTGGCGGGAGCACGGGCACCGCGAGCGAAGCCATGCGAAGCGCCGAGGGTTACGGGAGTTGCGCCGCGGGTCAAGCCTCTCCGCTCTCGCCCCGCTCGCGCTCGGTCGTTCCCGGCCGGAACCCGAGCGCGCGCGCCTGGGCAGGGCGGGTGTGGCGGCGGCGCCAGACCACGGCGTCGAGCATGTAATGGGTCGCCTGCGGCAGCGCGAGCAGCGGCACGAGCAGCGCTCGCGCGCGCGGGCCGAGGAGCGGCTCGGCCACGTCGCCGCCGAAGAGCTCCGGCCGGTCGTGCCAGACGAGCCGGTCCCAGAGCATCTCCTCGACGAACGCGAGCGCCAGCGCGACGCCGAGGAAGGCGAGGAGCCCGGCGGCGAGGACCCGCGCGAGCAGCGAGCGCGGCGCCTCGCGGGCCCGCTCCCGGGCGTACGCGAAGACGAGCGCCATGTACGGGACCCCGTGGACGATCACGTTGGTGACCGTGAACTGGAAGTCGCTGTCGGTCGCGACGATGCCGACGTACCACGTCGCCGCGGTCGTCCCGACGACGACGTGCTTGCCGAGGTTGAGCGGCGCGCGGTCGACGCAGGCCCGCTGGATCGCGCGGGCGACGTACGCGGCGGCGAGCGCGGCGTACACCGCGCCGAGCGGGCCCACCGCGGCCGCGAGCCAGGGCGCGCTCACGAAATCGCCGTCCACGAACCACTGGAACGCGCGGGGCGGGTGTGCGTGCCAGTAAAGGAGCGGCCACCCCGTCGCCGCGTAGACGAGCGCGTCGTCGAGGAGGCGATCGACGCGCGAGCGCTCGCCCGCGAGCGCGCGGTAGATCGCGACCCACCCGACCTGCTGGCGGACGAAGTGGATCACGGCCACGTAGGCGAGCGCGCGCCAGAAGGTGAGCTCGGAGGCGAGGTGGAGCGCGACGCCTGCGGCGTAACAGGCGAGCGGCACGCCGGCGTAGAGCGCGGGGTGGCGGCGGAGCTCCTCCGGGTCGAGGTACGTGCGGAAGAGCGTCGTGTGCACGTGCGCCACGTCGACGCCGACCACGAAGAGCAGGAAGCCCCAGGCCGGGAGCGCGCCCCCGGTCGAGAGCGCGGCGAGGGCGAGGGCGACCGCCGCGGAGCCGCCGAACACCGCGAGGTCGACGCGGCGGCTCCACATGAAGCCGCCGCGGGCCGCGCCGCTGGGCCCGGCCGGCAGCGCGCCGAGGAGGTCGGGCCCGGCCGAGGCCAACGCCGAGACCCGCGCGTCAGCCGTGGATGGCCGCGGAGATGATCCAGGCGAGGCCCAGGATCACCGAGCCGATCACGATCGCGAGCGCCGTGTTCTGGTCGTCCTCGATCTCCTTGCGGATGGAGAAGGGCGTGAGCTTCGTGATCAGCACGAACGCCAGCCCGAAGACGAGCAACCCGAGGGCGACGAAGACGAGCGTTCCGATCACGGCTTTGATCAAATTTTCAACGTCGGGCATCGGCGGTTCTCTCTGGGCGTGGGGCGGCGCGGGGCGGCGCGCGGCGCGCGCTCGTGACGTCGTGAGCTGGGGGCGTGAGCCTACGCGAGTCGGCCGGCAGGGTGAAGCGCGGTCGCTGCGCCTCCTCGACGCGCGCGCCCGGGCGGCGACGTGCTATCGCCCTGCGGTGTCCACGATCGTGAGCCGAACCCTGCCCCGCCGCGCCCTCACGGCCGCGCTCGCGGCGCTCGGCCTGCTCTGCGCAGGCGCGCCCCACCTCGCCGCGGCAGCGCCTCCGTCCGGCAAGGCGGCGGGCTTACCGGCCAGCAAGGCGGCGGGCGTGCCGGCCGGCAAGGCGGCGCGCGGCGGTGGCGCGCCGATCGGGAAGGCGGCGCACACGGCGGGGGCGCCGAGGAGCGCGGCGGCGGCTGCGGCGGAAGCGCCGCTCGATCTCGCGCTGCCCGTCGAGCGGGTCACGCTGAAGAACGGGATGCGCGTGGTGCTGAGCCCCGATGAGAGCTCGCCCACGGTCGCGGTGGCCGTGACGTACGACGCGGGCTCGCGCGACGAGCCGAGCGGCAGGAGCGGCGTGGCGCGCCTCGTGATGGACTCGATGGCCCGGAGCAGCCGCAGCCTGCCGGCGGGCGAGCCCCAGCGCCTCGTGGCCGGGCGCGGCGGCGAGCTCCACGCAGAGGCGGACGTCGATCGCACCACCTTCACGGCGGCGCTGCCCGCGAACGAGCTCGCGCTGGCGCTGTGGATCGAGGCCGATCGCATGAGGGCGCCCGCGCCGAGCGCAGAGGGCTTCGAGGCGCAGCGCAGGGGCGCGCTCGAGCGCCGCGGCGCGGTCCTCGGCGCCGCCCATGGCCAGGGCGCGATCCGGCTCCGCGAGCTCGTCTTCCAGGGGTACTGGCCCCACGAGCACCCGGCGCTCGGCGCGGCGGACGATCTCGCGGGCGCCGAGCTCTCGTGGGCCCGCGACTTCCACGCGGCCCACTACGGCCCGAACAGGGCGGTGCTGGCGATCGCCGGCGGCTTCGACGCGGGCGCGGCGATGGCGCTCGTGCACGAGTACTTCGACGGCATCCCCGCCGTCTCCGCCGCGCCCTTCAAGGACGTGCCTTTCCCCGAGCAGACGAGCCAGCGCACCGGCGTCGTGAGGGACAGCGCGGCCCGCGCGCCGTCGATCCTCTACGGGTGGGCCGTGCCGCCGCGCGAGCACCCGGATCACCACGCGCTCGCAGTCGCGGCCTCCCTGCTCGGGCGCGGCGAGAGCTCGCGGCTGGAAGCTCTCCTCGTCGGGAACAAGGCGGTCGCGCGGTCGGTGCGGGTCGCGATCGACGGCCACCGCGGGCCCAATCTCTTCTCCATCGACGTGCGGCTCGCCGAGGACGCCCGGGTCGGCGACGTCGAGAAGCTGATCGAGGGCGAGATCCGGGCGCTCGCGACGGCGGGACCCTCGCAGGCCGAGCTGACGAGGGCGCGCCGGCTGCTCCAGTCGGCGTTCGTGGCGGGCCTCGCGGACGCGAGCGCGCGGGCGCGGGCGCTCGGCGAGCACGAGCTCCTCTTCGGGGACGCCGCCCACCTGAACGGGGAGCTCGCGCGCTACTTCGCGGTGACCCGGGAGGACGTGCAGCGCGTCGCGCGCGACCACCTCGGCCCGACGCGCCGGACGATCGTAGAGACGTATCCCCCTGGGCTGCCGGGAGCCTCCTCGCCGCCGCGCGCGTCGGCCGGCGCGCCGCGGCCGAAAGGCGGGGCGCGCGCCGCGGCGCCGGAGCAGGACGCTGAGGTGGCGGCGCCGGGCAAGGGCGCAGAGAAAGCGGCGCCTGGCAAGGGCGCGGGCAAGGCCGGGCCGAACAAGAGAGCGGACAAGGCCGCGCCGGGCAAGGGCGCGGGCAAGGCCGCGCCGGGCAAGGCCGCGCCGGGCAAGGGCGCGGGCAAGGCCGCGCCGGGCGAGCGCCCGGCGAAGGCGCACGGCGGGGCGAGCCGGCCCGCGCCGGATCCGGCGCCGGCGAAGCCGGCGAAACCCACGAAGAAGTGACGCGAACAGCCGAGCGACGGAGAACGCGTGACGCGATGAACGAGCGAAGCGAGCGACGCGACCTGCGCGGGCGACGAATAGCGCGCCCCTGGCTCTCCTGGACCGCGGCGCTCGCGGCCGCCGTGGCGTGCGGCTGCGCTGCTGGGCGGGCGCCGCAGCCGCCCGCGCAGGCGGGCGCGCCGGCGGCGTCTGCGCCGGCGACGTCTGCGCCAGCGGCGCCGCCGGCCGAGGTCGCTCGCGGGGAGCAGCCGCCGCCGTCCGGCCCCGCGAAGCCCGCGCGCATGCCCGCCATCGCCTGGGCCGAGCTCCCGAGCGGCCTCCGCGTCGCCACGGCGGTGACCCGCGCGCTGCCGCTCGTGGAGGTCCGCGTGGTCATCCGCGGCGGCTCCGCGGCCGACGGCGAGCGCACGGGGCTCGCCGCGATCACGGGCGAGCTCCTCCTGCGCGGGGGCGCGGGCGGCCTCCCCGGCCGCGAGCTGCTCGCGCGCGTCGAGTCGCTCGGCGCCTCCCTGCGGGTGGACACCGGCCTCGACGCGACCGTGATCGGGCTGCGCGCGCCCAGCGATCGCCTCGCGGAGGCGGCCCTGCTGCTCGGGCACGTCGTGCAGCGGCCGCGCCTCGACGCCGCGGAGCTCGCCAAGCTGAAGGCCCAGGCCGCCGAGGCGGCGAGGGAGCGCGCGCGCTCGGACGCCCGCTGGGGAGCGCTGATGGTCCTCTTCCGCGACCTCTACGCGCTCCCGACCGAGCTGCACCCCTACGCCTCGTTCGGCGCGACCGCGGCGGAGCTCCCGCAGATCACCGCCGCCGACTGCCGCGCGTTCCACGCGGCGTGGTACGTCCCGAAGAACACCGTGGTGGTGGTGGCGGGCGACACGACGCCCGAGGCCGCGCGCGCGGCGGTGGAGAAGGCCTTCACCGACCGCCGCGGCGCCGAGCCGCCGGCGCTCTCGTTCACCGAGCCGGTGCCTCCGGCGTCGCTCAAGATCACGATCGTCGATCGCCCGAAGAGCGCGGAGAGCGAGCTCTTCCTCGGCGTGCTCGGCCCCGAGCGCGGCGCCTCGGAGTGGCCCGCGCTCGCGGTCGCGGGCGAGGTCCTCGGCGGCCCCTCCGGGCGCCTCTCGCAGGAGCTGCTCGAGCCGCGCGGGCCGGCGCGCGACGTGTCCGCGGCGCCGCTCGACGTCGCGCACGGGCCCGTCCCGCTCCTGGCCCACGTCCGCGTCCCTGCGGCGCGCACGGGCCTCGCCGCGCAGGCGATGCTCGAGCACGCGGAGCAGCTCGCGGCCGCGGCGCCCTCGCAGGACGAGGTCGACGCCGCGGCGCGGCGGCTCGCGGCCGGCCTCGGCCTCGGCCTCGGGACGGCCACCGGGCTCGCGGACGAGATCGCCGTCATGCAGGCGCTCGATCTGCCGGACGACCACCACGAGAGCTACCGCAAGGAGCTCCGGGACATCACGCCGGCCTTCGCCGGCAAGGTCGCGCACGACAGCGTGCGACCGGCGCACGCCGCGATCGTCGTGGTGGGCGACGCCCAGGCGATCGGCCCGATGCTGAGCCGCCTCGGGGACGTCAAGGTGCTCGACCCGACCCGCGCCTTCGAGCGGAAGCGCACGATCCCGCGGGACGCGAGCGCCTCGCCCGCCCCGGCGCCCGGCGCTGGCCGCGCGGCGCCGGCAGAGGAGCCGCGGTGACGGCCGCCGGGCGCCGCGCCCCGCGCGCGACGGCGCGCGGTCCAGCGCCCGCGACGCGCGCCTTCGCGCTCGCGGCGGGGCTCGCGGCCGTGTCTTCCCCGGGCGCCGTGGGGGCGCAGCCGAAGCCTGCGCCGGCGGCCGCAGCGCCGCAGGCGTCGACGCCGGCGGCGTCGGCACCCGCGCAGCTCGACGGCGCGACGTACGACTACGAGCACCCGTCTGCGCCGGCGAGCGGCGCCGCCGAGCAGGGCGCAGCGCGGGCCGAGGATGCCGCGCCCCCGGTGCCGCCGGAGCGGCGCTGGCGCGGTCGCGCCTTCGTGCACCGCCTGGCGGCCGCCGATCCCGCGCGGCCGCTGCCGATCCTCGTGTTCCTGCACGGCACCAACGAGGCGCGGATCGAGCACCGCTGGATGGGGGGCGGCCGGGAGGGCGACGTGCGCCGGATCGCGGCGCAGCTCATGGAGGCGGGCCAGATCCCGCCGATGCTGGTCGCCGCGCCGAGCGCCGTGCTCCCGGCGGCGGTCGCCGTCGCGCGGACGAGCTGGCCTGCCTTCGATCTGGACGTGTTCCTCGACGCCACGGCCGCGCGGCTGCGCGGCGTCGCGACCCTCGACCGAGCGCGCGTCGTCGTCGCGGGCCACTCCGGCGGCGGCTGCAACAAGGCGGGCGGCATCGCCGCCGCCTTGAGCGCGTCCACCCCCGTGCACGCGGCGCTCGTGATCGACACGTGCATGGACGCCGACATCGCGCTCCCCCTCGCGCGCTCGCGCCCGACCACGCACGTCGTCGTGTCGTGGCAGACGATGACCTGGGCCAAGCGCCCCATCGCCGACTTCCGCCGCGCCTTCCAGCGCGGCGTCGAGGCGCACCCTGCGGCGCCCGGCGTCCTCCGCGAGCTCGAGCCGCTCGTCCCGACGGATCCGATGCCCCACGACGCCATGGTGCCTCTGGTGCTGCGGCGCTGGCTGCCGCCGCTCCTCTCGCCGGACGCCGCGCCGAGCGTGCCCTGCGTCTCGCCGTGACCGTCCCGGGACGCGCCGCCTCCTTTCCCTCACGGCCGGACGAACCGGCTGGCGAACGCACGAGAGATCACGTTCTGACCGGGGCGATGGCGCCGTAAGGCGCTGATCCACCACCCTTGTGCACCTCATGGTGGATCCGGAGACTCCCGAGCGAGGCGCTTCCGTCGTTCCTGATTCCTGCCTCTCCCGCCCGTGGTACCGTGGCTGATATGCCCCGGTCTCGGCGTCCAGGAGCGTTGTCGCATCAGCGCGTCAACGAGCTTGGGCACGGCGACGGCACGGAGGGTACCGCTCGTGTGGCAAGCATCGGCTTCCGGTGGACGATCCGACGCCAATCTCCCGATGGCGGACAGCGCGCGCGCCATTGCGGCGCGCTCTGACCGCTCCGGCGACGCCGCTCCCGCTTCTTCTGCGGTCGGGCGGGGCGACGTAGCCCAGGACCCGCGGCGCAACCAGCTCGTCGCCGGGCGGTACAAGCTCTCGCGGCTGGTCGGACGCGGCGCCATGGGCGAGGTGTGGCTCGCGCACGACAGGGCGCTGCGGATCGACGTCGCGCTCAAGCTCCTCACGGTCCAGCGCGAGAGCCAGGCCGACACCGCGCTGGAGCGCTTCCGGTTCGAGGCCCAGGTCGCGGCGCAGCTGGCGCAGAAGACGGACCACGTCGTCGCCGTGCACGACGTCGGCAACGATCCTGCCGTGGGTCCGTACCTCGTCATGGGCTACGTTCGAGGTCGGTCCCTGAGGCAGCTCATGCAGGAGCGGGGGCCGATATCCCCGGCGGAGCTCGCCCCGCTCCTCGGCCAGATCGGAGAGGCCCTCTCCGTCGCGCACGGCCTCGGCATCGTGCACCGCGACATCAAGCCGACGAACGTGCTGCTCGAGGAGGAGCGAAATGGTGACGTGCGCGCCAAGGTCGCGGACTTCGGCATCGCCAAGTGGATCCGAAAGGAGCTACCGGCCGACTTCCCCCGTCGAACCATCGGCGGCGTGGTGCTGGGCACGCCGGCGTACCTGAGCCCCGAGCACGCATGCGACGGGGACACCAACCCGCACTCGGACATGTGGGCGCTCGCGGTCGTCTCGTACGAGGCGCTCACGGGTCGGCTGCCCTTCCCTGGCCACACCATGAGCGACGTGCTCGCCTCGATCCTGGCCAGCGCGCAGTCGCCGCGGTCGGCGCTGTACCCGGAGGCGCTGCCAGCGCTCTCGGCCTGGTTCGCGCGTGCGTTCGCCCTGAACCCGGCGGAGCGGTTCCCCTCGATCGAGGCCATGGTCGCCGCCTACAAGGCCGCCGTCGGCCCGTCGGGTGCGCCGGCGCGAGCCGAGCGAGCCGAGCCCGCGCGCCGGGGCAAGCTGGGCCTCGCGGCCGGCGTCGTCGTGGCGCTTGGCGTCGTGCTGTCGACCGGCGCGCTGTGGGCGCAAGCCCAGTTCCCCGCCGCGCTGCGGGCGTCGAGCGTCGACGCGCGCGCCGCGTCCATCCTTCGCGCCGCGCAGGCGCGCATCGAAGCCCAGGCGAGCCCACGCCCAGCAGCGAGATCGGGTGACGCCGCGGGGGTGGGGGCCGCCGTCCCCGCGCCCGAGGAGGCCGCCGTCCCCGCGGCCGCGCCGCGCCCCCTCTCCGCGCAGGCCGCGCGCCCGGCGCCGCAAAGCGCTCGCATCCCCCGCGGTAACCGCGCGACCGGCGCGCGAAGCGTGCCCGCCGAACGCGAGCTGCTCAGGACGCGTCACTGAGCGGTTGTTGCCAACGAGCGCGTACGTAAAACGAGCCCGCTCGCGGCGCGATGAGGTGTGGCGTGGCGGACGGCTCCGGCAGGGTCGCGGGCCTCGGAGATGGAGATCCCCATCCACCTGGAGGAGCGGCAAGGCGCTCGAGCCTGCGACCGTGATGCTGAGGGCGGCGCCCGGCCCCTGGCTGTAGCTGCCGGCGATGGCCAGATTCAGGAGATCGTCACGGCGCGCGGGCTCCCTGGGCCGCCGCTCTCGTCGCTTCTGCCTTCAGCTTCCTCAGGTGTCCGTGCAGGGTCTCGGAGTCGAGGCCATGTAGCGTCAACCGGAAGCCGGCCTCGAGCGTCGAGCTGGGCACCATGGGATGATGGTTGTGCACAAGGGCGACAGGCAGCGGGTCGTTCAGGATCTTGCCGACGTAGAGCGCGATGATCTCGTCCAGCTGCAGCGAATTGCTCGCCCGCCAGAAATGGTGGTCCGACAGGAACAGCGCATAGAGCGGCGTGTAGATCTCGATGGCGGTCTGCAGGTCGACGACGTTCAGCCAGGTGTTCGGGAGGTCGCCGATGCTCGCGTCGTCGTCTGTGATGGCAGAGAAGTCGATCTCTTTCCGGGGCTCGATCTCACGCCCCTCTGCGCGAAGCTTCTCGTTCAGCTCGATGATGAAGTTGTAGAAGATCAGATCGTGGACCGTGAACGTGTTGTCCAAGAGGTCCTCCAGCCTCCTGGTCCTCAGCGGCGTCGTCGTCTCGAGTTCGATGCCCGGGACGTTGTCCTCGATGAACTTCAAGATCTCCGTGCCGATGGTGAAGTGGCGCAGGATGAGGTAATTGGCCTCCGGGGCGACGAAGAGCCTCAGGCCCCAGTAAATGGACCGGTGCAACAACCACGGAGATTGCCAGCTCGCCGGGACGAGAATCTTCATGAGCTTGATGCCGGAGATCGACAGGCGGGCGAACGGCCTGATGATCGGCATCACGACCCTGCGCGTGGTGCTGCGCTGGCTCTTCAGGAAGGCGGCTTTGGCCCTCTCGTCGATCGGCAAGGACCGGTCCAGGTACAAGGCCAGCCACGGATCGGGATCCCCGGGGTCGTGCTTCATTCTCCTGAAAAAGCCCTGAAAGTCCATGTCAGTAGCTCCCGATCTCCTCGAGCTGGAGGCGGTAGAGTCGCGCGGTGACCCGGGCGGTCTTGAGGATCCTCGGCGCCATCCGCGGGAGGTTCAAGATACCACAGCGGAGCGCCTCTTCCAGCTCGCCCAGGTGATCTTCGTCGGCCTTCGCGTGATAGAGATAGAAGCTTACCGCCTGCGCCTCCAGGCGAAGGGCGGACTGCACATGCTCGGCCCACTGGGCCGCGACCCGCTTGCCGAGGCCTTCGATGATGTACATGGCGCCGAGGAGATCGAAGGGGTTCGGCTGATCGGCTCGATGGAAGATCCAGGCAGACAGGGCCTCGCTGCCGATGTTCAGCTCGTGCCGCGCGAGCCCGGCCGGGTCGCCGCCGCTCTTCAGGTAGTCTTCCTCCAGCATCAGGTAATCGCGATGCTCCGCGGCCGCGTGGCGGATGAAGCGCGAGCGCAGCTCGGCGAACTCGTGGCCGATGTTGGACGCGGCGCGCGCGATCCAGAGCGCCCCGTTCATGACCTGCGCCCGGTGGTTCAGCAGGAGCTCGTGGTAATCGGCCAGGCGAATGCGACGCTCGATCACGCGCCGCACGATCGGGATGTGATGCACCTGGGACTCGAAATCCAGCCAGATGGACGACAGCCCGCGCAGGACGGCCTGCGGTGAATCTTCGTCTCGAGGCGATGTACGTTCCGGAAGCATGCTGAACCTCCCTGGTGATGACGGCGGGTCAGACGACCGTGAGCAGCATGAAGGCGATGACGCAGCGGCCGCTCTCCGGGATGAAGCCGAGGACCTGCTGGCCCGGCTGCAGATCCCGCTCCTCGATCAGCTGGTGCAGCATGAGGAGAATGGATGCGGCCCCCGTGTTCCCCTGGGAATAGAGGTTCGTGAACCAGCGAGCCTCGGGCACCATCGCCCCGGTCTTCGCGAGCAGCTTGACCATCTCTCCGCGGAGAGAGTGGGACGAGTAGTGCGCGAGGAAGTGGTCGATGGCTCCGGGCCTCAGGCGTCGCCGATCCACGAGCTCAAGGTAGTGCTTCGCCCACACGGGGAACATGCGGTAAAGCAGATCGAAGTCCTGCTTGAGGACGACGGCGCCCTGCTGCGCCGCGAGCGCAGGGCTGTCGTAGTGACTCCAGGGCTTCCTCTCACCCGCCCGGTTCCTGGAGGTGCCCGCGTACATGCAGGGGTCGAAGCGGTCGGCGTAGGAGCAGAGATCGATCCATTCCACCCTCAGGGAGCGGCGCCCCTCGTTCGGCCTGGTCTCCAGGAGCCAGGCGCCGGCCCCGTCGGAGAGGGTCCAGCGGAGAAACTCGGTCTCCATCAAGGCGGAGGAGTCCTCGCCTTCCTGCTCCCGACCGGCATAGAAGCCAGGTCGGAAGAAGCGACTGGAGAACTCGGCGGCGCAGGCCACGCCGCAGTCGTGCTCGCCCGCCTTCAGCTGGAGGTAAACGGACTTGAACGCCATCATGCTGCTGGCACAGACGCTCTGAAAGCTCGCGATCTCCATGGGTCGCAGGCCGAGCTCGCCGTGGACCGCGCTGGCAAAACCGGGGACAAGGAGGTCGCCCTGGGTGGTGGCCGCCGCCAGGAAGGAGAGCCTCTCCGCGGCGATCTCGCTGCGCGAAAGCGCGTCCCGGATCGCACGAGCCGCCATGTCTGCGCTGCTGTGAAGGTGCACGCCGTCCTGCGTCAACGCATAATGACGTGTCTTGATGCCGTTCTGCCGCAGGACGAAGCGCCCGAGCCTGGAGCGCCTGTCGTTGATCTCGCCGATGTACTGCTCCATCTCCTCGTTCGGGACCGGCTTGCCAGGCAAGAAAGCGCCAGTGCTGGTGATGTAGACGGAACGATCCATGATCCTTCTCCGTGGCAGACATGGGCTTGGAGCTCGTCACGGCGGCCATCAACACTACCTCAATCGCCCTCGCCGGGCCGAGGCGTAACCATGTCCCGTCCTCGGGCTCTCGCTAGCGCCCGTCTTGGTCGGAACCTGCGCGATCGTGCTCTGGGCCGTCGAAGAGGCGAACCGCGCCGAGCTCGAGGGCATCCGCGCACATCGTGCACGGCGTGCCTGTCGATGAGCTGCAGAGCTCGGCGCCGCCGCCCAGGTTCATCCGCATCCTACGGCCGGCCGGCGCCAGCCATGCAGTCCGACTTGGCTGCCGTCGTCGTAGCCAGACACGAGCTTCGTGCGCGGTGGCGCCCTGCTTGCATCAAGACGGCAGCGTCAGGTGCAGCCATGGCGCAAGAAGCCCCCAAGCCGGCCGAGAAGAGACGGCCAAAACACGTACGCAGCCCACTGAAAGACGTTGCGCCGAGCCGCCCCAGGGGACTGCCTGCGCAGGATGATCGAGAGCAAGCGCCGAGGGCCGAGAAGGACCGCTCGCCCGCGCCGCCTGGCGAGCGGTCGACCCAGGCGCCCCACGGAGCGCCTCGGCGTGAGCACGAACCGCGCGGCGGGCGCGAGGGGCAACACCGAGGCAGCGCCGAGCAGGCTCACGATCATCGTGAGCTCGCTCAGCAGCTTCGCGTCGATAGCCTCCGCTGCTCGACGATGGCCGGCTCCGGGCACCCGACCTCCAGCCTGTCGGCGGCCGATCTCATCGCGGTGCTCCTCCGCGGCTACCTCCGCTGGGACCTGAGCCATCCGGAGAACCCCAACAACGATCACCTGATCTTCTCGAAGGGCCACGCCTCCCCGCTGCTCTACGCGATGCTCAAGGCGGCGGGCGTCATCTCCGACGCGGAGCTCCTGTCGTACCGGCGTTTCGGGAGCCCGCTGCAAGGGCACCCGGTGCCGACGCTCCCCTGGGTCGACGTGGCGACCGGCTCCCTGGGTCAGGGGCTCCCCATGGGCGTCGGGATCGCGCTCTCCGGGAAGTACCTCGAGAAGGCTCCCTACCGTGTCTGGGTGTTGCTCGGCGACAGCGAGATGTCCGAGGGATCCATCTGGGAGGCGTTCGACCACGCGCGCCACACGAAGCTCGGCAACCTCATTGCCATCCTCGACATGAACCGCCTCGGGCAACGCGGACAGACGCCCCTCGGCTGGGACTCCGCGGCCTACGCGGCGCGCGCCCGCGCGTTCGGCTGGCGAGCCCTGGAGATCGACGGCCACGATCCAGCCGCCATCTCCGGCGCCTACGCCGAAGCGCTCGGCGCCTCGGACGCGCCCGCGCTGATCGTCGCGCGCACGGTGAAGGGAAAGGGCGTGTCCCTCGTCGAGGACAAGGACGGCTGGCACGGAAAGGCGCTCGACGAGGCGCAGTGCGCGAAGGCGATCGAGGAGCTGGGGGGCACGCGCGACATCGTCATCGAGCCAGAGGCGCCTGCGCCGGGTGAGCCTGCTCCGCGGCCCACCGCCGGGCCGCTGAGGCTCCCCGTCTACGAGCGCTCCACGGCCGTCGCGACGCGGAAAGCCTACGGCGACGCGCTCAAGGCGCTCGGCGCCGCGCGCGCGGAACTCGTCGCCGTGGACGCCGAGGTCAACAACTCGACCTTTGCCGAGGAGTTCGCGAAGGCTCATCCAGACCGCTATTTCGAGATGTTCATCAGCGAACAGCAGATGGTGGCCGCCGCCGTCGGGCTGAGCGTCCGGCGCTGGTCGCCCTTCGCGTCGACGTTCGCGGCTTTCCTCACGCGCGCCCACGATTTCCTCCGGATGGCCGCGGTGTCGAGGGCCGATATCCGCGTCTGCGGCTCGCACGCGGGCGTATCCATCGGCGAGGACGGCCCGTCGCAGATGGGGCTCGAGGATCTGGCCATGATGCGCGCCGTCCACGGCAGCACCGTGCTCTATCCTTGCTGCGCCAATCAGGCCGCTCGGCTGGTGGCCGCCATGGCCGACCAGAAGGGCATCGTCTATCTCCGAACGACGCGCGAGAAGACGCCCATCCTGTACGATGCGACCGAAGCGTTCCCCATCGGCGGGAGCAAGGTGCTGCGCGAGACACCCCACGATCGCGTGACGATCATCGCCGCCGGCATCACCGTGCACGAGGCGTTGAAGGCCCACGCAGAGCTCGAGGCGAGCGGGCTCTCCGCTCGAGTCCTCGACGCGTATGGCATCAAGCCGATCGACGCCGCCGGCATCCGCGCGGCGGTGCAGGCCACGGCGGGAAACGCCGTCGTCGTCGAGGATCACTGGGCCGAGGGCGGCCTGGGCGACGCCGTGCTCGAGGCCCTGGCCGGCGAAGAGCCCGTCGTCGCGCGCGTCATCCACCTCGCCGTGAGGGAGATGCCCGGCTCGGGCACCCCGGCCGAGCTCCTGCGTGCGGCGGGGTTGGACGCTTCCTCCATCGCTGGCGCGGCGAAGCGGCTCCTCTCCGGCGACGCACGCCGCGCGCGATAGCCCTGGCCTCGCGCGCTGTTCGCCGAGCTGGCGTGATGCACCACCTGGGCAGAGCGTGCCACGCAGCTCGTCTTCGGTGACAGAGGCGTGCCCTGCGTCTCGCGGTGACCCGCCTCGGCACCCGCGCGAGTGCCGAGGCCGAGGCGCGGACAAAAAGAAAAAAGAGCGCCCGTCCGACGGTGTGGGGGGGGAAACCGTCCCTCAGGCGCTCCGGGGGCAGGGCTATGCAGGAGCTGGGCCAGGAATCTCCTGACGTGGATCCGTGAATTTACGTAGGCGCCGTACGGGTGAAGCTTTCGTTTTTGGTATGGCGGATTTCGTTGGTGAAGCGTCGGGGCGCCATCTTCCGCGCAGGCGGCGGCACGGTGGCGCTCGCCCGAGCGCGAGGCGAACCGCCTGGGCAGCCAGGCGAGCGCTGCGCCTAGGCAGGGCGGTGGGGCGTGCCGGCGATGGCTCCGACGCGGCGCGTCTTCGCAACGCGCCTCGCCTGCTGCCGGATGTGCTCCACGGCCTTCTCGAAGAAGGGCTCGGGGGAAGCCTTGCTGACGGTGATCTGATCTCCGCCGATGAGGACGACGAGGAGGCCCCTGTCGGTCCTGCCCACCGCGAAGAAGTCGACGGTGAACGGCAGCTCTTCCTCGACGGTGAGGGACAGCTGGCACTTCAGGACCTCGCCGACGCCGGGCTGATTCTCGACGACGAACCGCTGCAAGAGCCCGTTGGCGTGGGCGTCTCCGGTGATCCGGTTGAGCGCCCACTTGTCCCTCGGCCAGGCCATGTGGTCACGGAGCTCGTATATCCACTGCAAGAGCTCCTCGGCGACCTGGCCGATCGCCGCCTTGGACGCCTCGTAGGACAGCTTGATCTGCTCGTATTTCGTCATCGGGGCTCCATCGCTCTCCGGCGCGCGCCCTCGAGGCTACCAGATCGCCGCGCCTCGCCGCACGCGGATCGGGCCCCTCGGCCTCGCCGACGCCGCGGGATTCGTCGGCGCAGCGCGCGGCGCGCGGCGTCGCGGACGGCCTCGAGGCGCTCGCGCCCCCTGGTCTCCGCGCGCCGCGGCCGACGGGACCGGCCGGGCTCGCTCAGGCGTATTGTTGCAGCAGCGCGCCGCGCATGGGGTTATCGCAGGCCTTCACCGCCGCGCGGAGCGCGTCCCTGTCGACCGGCACCCTGTGCAGGCTGACGTTCACCGCGCCGCCTTGCGCCTCCACGGTCGCGTACTCGGCGTGGTGCAGCAGCGTCGGCGGCCCGCCGTTCGCGTACTCCTTGAAGGGGAGCCCGACGCTCCCCGGATTCACGAGGAGCGTGCCGCGGTGCTGGCGGAGCATCTGGAGGTGCGTGTGCCCCCCGGCCATCACCGTCGCAGCGTGGCCCGCGAGGCGGCGATCGAGCTCCTCCGGCGGGGTGTTCGCGAGGAGGTCCTCCATGTGAGACCGCGGCGAGCCGTGGAACACGAGGAGCGTCGAGTGAGCGTCGAGCGGGATCTCGAGGCGCGCCTGGAACGTGCGCAGGAAGGCGAGCTCGTCTCTCGACAGCCGATCACGGCACCAGTCCACCGCGTCGACGACGATGGGGGCCTCGGTGTAGGTGCGGATCAGCTCCGGATCCAGCATGAACTCGTCGTGGTTCCCGAGGATGCACGGGCACTTGAGCTCCTGCAGCATGTCCAGGATGGCCGAGGGCCGCGGTCCCAGCGTCGCGACGTCGCCGAGGCAGATCACCTGATCGACGCCCGTCGCCCGGATGCTGGCCAGCACGGCCCTGAGCGCCACTTCATTGCCGTGAATGTCGGATATAAGCGCGATCCGCATGGCAAGACCCCCTTCAGCAGCCATCGAGACGTTGGAGCGGCTCTCGGCGCCTCGCGGCGTCCGATCGGCGGACTCGTGACGATAGACCATGTCCGCCGGCGCCTCCAGCCCTTCGCGCCCGGCCCGGTAAGGCGGCGCGGCGGCGCAGCGGCGTGGCCGCTGGCGGCGATGGACACGCGCGTCACGGCCGCGAAGTTTCCCCAGTCTCCCTGCACGCTCCCTGCACGCGCCGGACCACGAGCGGGTAGGATCGGCGCGTGCGCGCGCTCTGGCCCGTGGACATCGTCGCCTTGAACCCCGTGTCGTGCGGTGCGGTCCTGTGGCGCATCGGCGGCGTGCTGCGCGTCACGATCCTCGTGAAGGCGACGTTCACCCTCGGCGCGGGTGACGACGCGGATCTCGTGGCGCCCGAGCCCGTCGAGCGCGAGGACCGCTTTCACGACGACGACCCCTCGCGGAGCCTGCGCACCGCGAGCGACACCGCGCCGTACCTCCCCGGCGCCGGCGTCGTGCTCACCGGGCACGCGCATGCGCCGGACGCCACCGGGCCGGTGATCGGCCTCTCGGCGAGGCTCGCGCTCTTCCGCGATCGGCCGCTGCTCGACAAGACGATCCACGTCTTCGGGGACCCCACGCCGGGCAGCATCGCGCCCACGCCGTTCCAGAGGATGCCGCTGGTGTACGAGCGCGCGGCGGGCGGGCCCAGCCATCCGTGGAACCCGGTCGGCGTCTCCGAGGCCGGCGAGGGCGCGCGCGCCGACGCGCTGGATCCAGCGATGGGCGCAAGGCGAGCGCGCCCGAACCTGGTCAATCCGACGAGCCCCCGCCGGCCCGCGTGCTTCGGGCCGATCGCGCCTCACTGGGCCTTGCGGAAGCGGCTCTTCAACGGCTTCGAGCCAGGCGCCACGCGGCGTGCGGCGCAGCTCGGCTCGCCCGGCGCGGACCCCGCCGCCGCGGGGCGCGCGGAGGTGCTCGACATCCCGGCAGACTTCGACTTTCGCGCCTTCAACCCGGCGCCGTTCGATCAGCAGATCCCCTTTCTGCAAGGCGATGAGCGCATCCTCCTGGAGAACCTGAGCGCGGAGAGGGCGTTCGTCTGGACGCGCCTCCCCTCGGCGCGCGCCCGTGTGCGCCGCTACCGCATCGACGCCGCGCGAGCGGGCGCATCGCAGGAGATCCCGCTGGTGGCCGACACGCTCGTCATCGACGGTGATCGACAGATCGCCTCGCTCGTGTGGCGGGGCAACTTCGCGATGGAGAGCGAGGAGGCGCTTCAGGGCATCCGCCTGTTCGCGGGTGTCGAGACGCTCAAAGGGACCATTTCGTGGCCGGAACACGGCGCGCCGCTCCCCGGGGACCCTGCGGCGACGCACCGGAGTTCGGCGCCGGCGGTGCTGCTTGCAAGGCCGATCGTGGCGCCCGCCGGGCTGGTGGAGACAGGCCCGCTCTCGAAGAGGAAGATGGAGATGCCGGTGCTCCCCTTTCGTGATTTGCCTGCCGCGCCGCAGGCTCCTGCTCCTGTCGCCGTGAGCGGAGGCGTCACGGGACCGCTGGGCCAGAGGATGCCGATCCCCGAGGACAGGCTCGCGGAGGTCGGGGCAGAGCGGGCGCAGTTCCCGGTGGCAGCGCCGGGGACGAGCGCGTCGCGCGGGGAGGACCCCATCCCGGGCGCGCCGTGGAGCCTGATGGCCGCGCCTCCGGTCGTCAGCCCCGCTGGCGCCGGGGGCTCGCGGGCCGGGCGCACGCTGGTCGACTCGGGAGATCCTGAGAGCGGTGTCGTGGAATCGACGCCGCCGCCGGAGCCGCATCCCGTGGCGGCTCCTCGGGCGGAGTCGTCCGGGTCGACGCTCGCGGCGCGAGAGCCATCGAGGCGGGAAGCGGCCTATCCGGCGGTGGAGGTGGCACCGCCGGAGAAGGTGAGTCTGCTGTTCGAGGTGGCGCCGCCGGCGCTGGCCGAGGCGGCAGCGCCGGAGAGGGTGAGTCGGCCGCCCGAGGTGGAGTCGCCGGCAGCCGTATCGCCGCCTGTGACGAGCGAGCCGCTCGCCGGGTTGGAGGCGCGAAAGCACGCCGAGGTGAGGCTCGCCGAAGGCGGCGATTTCGATGGAGACGACCTGTCGGGCGGCGACCTGTCGGGGCTCGACTTCAGCGGGCGCTCGCTCGCGCGGTGCGCGCTCCGCGGCGCGAGGCTCCGTGGTGCCCGCCTCGCGGGGGCCAGCCTCGCCGAGGCGACGCTCGACGAGGCCGACCTCCGCGGCGCGGACCTGTCTCGCGCCGATCTCACGAACGCGCGCGCCGACCGCGCGGAGCTCGTCGAGGCTTCGCTCGAAGAGGCGGACCTCCGAGGCGCCTCGCTGCGCGGGGCGAACCTGGAGCGAGCGCGGCTCGCTCGTGCCCGCGGCGACGGCGCGATCCTCTCCGCGGCGAACCTGGCAGGCGCCGACCTGGAGGATGCGCGCTTCGTGGGCGCGTCGTTCGCCGGCGCCAACCTGCGTGATGCGAAGGCCGATCGCGGCGATTTCATGTCGGCGCGGTTCGACCGCGCCGACCTCGGCGCAGCCTCGTTCTGCAAGACCCGCCTCGTCGCCGCGGTGCTGGCGCACGCGAAGCTCGATCTGACCGATCTCCGCGGCGCCAATCTGGAGCGTGCCAATCTGCATGGGGCCTCGCGGAGGCGGGCGAAGATCGCGGGCGCCAACATGAAGGAGATCGACGAGACGGCGCCGGTGAGCCCGGAAGATCCGGAAGGCTCGTGAGCGATGGGGAGGCGACTGGCACGCCGTACCGGTGACTGCGACGGGGCCGGGCCGGGTGACGGTTCGAGGCGCGCCGGCACCGGCACCTCCCTTGGCCAACGCCCTCAGGGCGCCAGAACGAGCACGTTGGTGACGCTGGGCACGATCTTGGCGCCTGGCGCATTGGTGTTGTTCTGGATGGTCATGCTGGTGAGCCGCGCCAGCGGCATCCCCCCGACCACCACGGTGAACGCCCCGGTCACCGTGCGTGCAGGGCCCATCACGGTGCCAGACGCGACGCCGGTCGCCAGGCCCGCGTTATCGCCGTTCGTGAGCATGGGCATCGTGGCCATGTTGTGCGCCGGCGTGCACGTCATGAGGACGTTCGGCACGAACCCCACGTCGGTGGGCTCCATCGCGATGTTCGGATAAGGCACCGGGACCGGAGCTGGCGCAGGTGGGGCCGGGGTGAGGCACACGTCGGGAAACGCCAGGCACATGCCGCCAGCGCTCGTCTTTGCCAACATATCGGGCTCTCCTCTCTTCGCGTAGCGGTCAGCCGAGGTGGATCTGCTCGCCATCGACCTTAGCAAGGACACGGGCCGAGATGATCGCGTTCTCTCCGCGAATGCCGATCATGTTCTGGGCGCGTAGATCGACGGTCCCCGCGCGTGTCTGATCGATCTCCTCCACGAAGCGGAACACGCGCTTGGCGCGCTGGGTCAAGCGGGTGAGGATTGTGTCGGCCTCCTGCGCCACGAGCGCGATCTTCGTCACCTCGGCTTGCACGAGCCTGCCGAAGAAGCCGAGCTCATCGATCGCGATGGCTCCCTTCTTGGCGCGCACGTGCACCTCGGCGCCCGTCATGGCCACCTCGCGGGCGCCCACGATGTCGACGCGTTCCGACGCGCACACCGCGATCCGCCCGCCCCGCGCCTGGACCTCCAGGTCGCCGTCGGTCGCCAGCTTCGTCGGCGCTCCGTCGCGACCGTCCAGCACGGCCAGCACATAGACCCCCTCCGGCTCGATGGCGCAGAGCACCTTGTCCCCGGCCTCGGGGGCGACGAGGCAGCTCTTGGCGCGCCGTGCCTCGCAGCTCGACGAGGCGAGGCGCACCAGGAGCGTCGCGCCGACCCGCTCAACGCTCCCCGTCTCGAGATAGGCCTCCGGCCTCGCAAGCTTCTTTACGGCTGTCACGGTATCAACCCTTTCTCCACGTCGTCTGTGCTGTCCCTTGCGGAACGTCTCCTGAACGACCTGCTCCTCGCCTCGATTGCAACCTGCTTCACGTCTTCACAGGGGGCGCCGCGCCGTGCGTCGGCTGCCATCGTTCCACCCTGGCCAGCTCCTCGTCGTCGCCAAGCCACCCCGAGAGCCGCGGCAACACCGCGCCGTCGCGCTTCGCGAGGTGGAACCGGGTTCGATACAGGCCCGCTCCCGAGAAGTCGGCGGCCGACACATCGGCGTGCGAGAAGTCCGCCTCCCGGAGCCTGGCATCGACGAACCGCGCTCCAGCTGCCAGCGCGCGACCAAAGTAAGCTTCCTCGAGGAACGCGCCGGAGAGGTCCGCTTTCAGCAGCTCGGCCTTGTCGAACACCGCCTGGGGGAACTGGCCGTTCGAGAGGCGCGCCCCATGCAGCTTCGCCTCGCCGAAGAAGCACTGCGGCCCCCTCGCGCCTTCCAGCCGGGCCTCGCGCAGGTCGGCGCCCATGAAGTTGCACTGCGCGCAGTCTGCCCCGGCGAAGCTCGCGCCGGCGAGATCGCTCTTCATGAACTGCGTGCGAAAGAGCTTCGTGTCGGCGAAGGTCTTCGGCCCGAGTCTGGCCTCGATGAGCGTCGTCAGCGCGAGGTTCGCGGCGGCGAGATCGGCCGTGCGGAGATCGGCCCGGAACAGCGTCGACTTCTCGAGGTTCGCCCCGGTGAAGCTCGTCCGGTCTGCGTCGATGTCGACGAGGTTCGCGCGGTCAAGATTTGCGCCCGCGAACGACGCTCCCCGGAGCGAGGTCTTCACCCAGCTCGCGATGGGCGCCTCGACGAGCGCGAACGACGCGCCGTCCGCGGCGCACTCGACGAAGGCCGCCGCGATGTGCCTGCCGCCGTCGAGGCGCGCCCCTTCCAGCCGCGATCGGTAGAAGCTCGCGTGGCGCAAGTCCGCGTCGCGCAGATCGCACCCGGTGAGATCGCACGCGATGAAGCTCGACTCTTTGAGGAGCGCCGCGCGCATCGCCGCGGGGAAGCGCACCTCTTCGAAGCTCGCGCCTGACAGATCCGCCCCGTCGAGCGCGAGGTGCGACAGGTCGACGTGGCGCACCGGCTCGCCGTGCCGGAGCTTGTCGAGGAGCTCATCGCGGTTCATGAGCCACCTCGCTGGGCGTCCGCTCTCGGGAGGAAGCGCACGTGGCCGACCTCTGCCTCGGCGAACGTGGTCCGCTCGTCGCCGGCGACCCGCGACAGATCGGCGCGGAACAGGTTGGCTCCGGTGAAGTCGGCGCCCGCCAGCCGGGCCTTCGAGGCGAGCGCGTCCATCAGATTGGCCCCTTGCAGCGACGCGTTGACGAGATCGGTGCGGATGAGCAGGCCGCCCTGGAGAACGGCGCGCTCCAGGCTGGCCTCGGAGGCGTCGCATCCGGAGAGATCGGCGCCGCGCAGGTTCGCCCGATCGAGCCGTGCGCCTGCGAGGACGGTGCCGCGCAGGTTGGCCCTCTCCATGTCGGCGTCGCTGAAGTCGGCCTCGGGAAAGGACGACCCGTGGACGACGACGCCCTGCTGAAGACACGCTGATCGAAACGACACACGCTCTCCGTGACAGGCGACGAAGGTCGTTTTCCGGAGCGTGGCGCTCGAGAAATCGGCCCCGTCGAGCGTGCTCTCCACGAGGTTCGCCTCGGACAGGTCGGCGCCCGTGAAGCGGACTCCGGACAGGTCGACCTTCAGCAGGTTGCATTGCCCGAGCGTGGCGCCCGTGAAGTCCGCGCCGCCCGGCTTCGTCTCGAACCAGTCGGCGCCTGTGAGATCCGCGCCGGAGAAGCGCGCCCGCTCAAGCTCGGCGCGGCTCAGCACCGCCTCCTTCAGGTCGGCGCGATCGAGCGATGCGCCGCGCAGCGCCGCGCCGCCCAGGTTCGCGCCGCGGAGCCGAGCGTCGGCGAGGTTTGCGCCAGCCAGGTTCGCCCTGGCGAGCACTGCGCCCTCGAGGTTGGTCCGGGAGAGATCGCAGCCCGAGAGGTCGGCCGACTCGAGGAAAGCGCCGGAGAGGTCCACGCCGGACAGGCACATTCCCGCGAGGTTCGCGCCCGTGAAGTCGCGGTTCGCCAGGGACTCGCCCACCTCCAGGGCGAGCCCGATGACCACGCGCGCGCGCTCCGAGGCCTCCGGCTCCATCGCCGCGGCCGCGGGCTGCAGGTGCCCCATCCGCCGGTACATCTCGACCAGACCCCGCTCCTGCTCCTCGATCTGGGCGTGATATCCCGGGTCCGCGAGCGTCTGTTCCACGTCGTCCAGCACGACGCCCGCCTCGCGCGCCTCCGCCGCCATCGAGCGCAGCGCCGTGAGGTGCGCCTTTGCCGAGAACTTGGGCGGCCCTGCGCCCTCCTTGGCCGCCTTCTCCATCGCAGCATCGAAGTCCTCGCCCCTCTCGGCCCAGGCTCGTCTCGCCTCCTGGCGGGCCTGCGCCTCCGTTGCTCTGGCTCGCTCCATCAGCTCGTCGGTCCTCAGGGACGCGGCCTCGACATAGGCGGCGAGGGCATCGAGGTCGTCTGGCGGCGGCTCGGGCAGGGCGGGTAGCTCCTCGAGGCCGTGGTCCTTCGGGTCGAGCCCTTCGGCCACGATCCTAGCGCGCGCCTCGGCGAAGCTTCGCTCCTGGCCCCGACGCAGGTTCTGGGCGGCCAGGTTCTCGCTCTTGACCCAGCGTCCCATGTCGCCAAGGTCGATGTTGGGCGCGACGCCCGACGCGCGCGGCGGCATGAGGTCGCCGTCGGAGATCTCCGCGACCGCGCCCTTGTCCTTGTCGAGGCGCCGCGCGAGGGCTACCTGGTAGTGCTCGATTGGCCGCGGCGACCCTGACTCCTCGCAGGCGCCGACCAGGTGCACGATGTCGGCCGCGTCGTCCTCGGCGATCGCGAGCACGCCGTGGAAGACGACGACGCCGAGCTCCTCGGCCGGAAACACCCAGACGGTGTCGGGGCGCATCGGGACCTCGACGAAGCGATCGCCTTCCGACGTGCGGTGCGTGACGAACGATCGCGTCACGAGGTCGGGCAGCCGCGCTTCGAGGCGAGGCTTCTCTGGGTGCATGTTCTCGATGAGGAGCTCTTCGTCCCCGCGGAAGAGCCCGTCGAGCCACTGGTCCTCGGGTGCCACGTTGAAGAATGTCGGATCCGTGTCGGCGGGTATGCCGGGGAAGTTCTCGTCGAGCCAGCGTTTGTCGTAGGTGCCGGCGCGCCTCCTGCGCTGCGCGAACGTGATGTCCATCGGCAGGAAGCCGGCGGGCTCCGGGCGCTCCGACGGCGTGCGGATCATCGCGCCGTAGAGCTCGACGTTGGGCAGCGGGTGGACGGCGCGACCGCCGAGGTCGAGCGGCTGGGCGCCTTTGCCGTGAGGGTTCCTGTCGTAGCCGGCCCCTCCGAAGGCGTGTGCCCAGTCGATGCGCAGGGTGGTCATCGGCGCGGGCTCGGTCGGCACGCCGTCGCGCCACGTCCGGTCGCCGACCACGGCGAGGCGCTTGTCGACGCTTCCGATCTGCGCCCTCACGTACGAAGCGCGGGTGGGCACGCCGCCCGGGGCGTGGAAGCTGCCCGCGACGAGCAGCTCGCCGCGCGTCTTGGCGAAGCCTTCGTCGATGGCCCCCTGCTCACCGAGCGCGCCGGTGACGGTGCGCCAGAACGACAGCTCGTCGACGAGCGCGCGAGGGCTCGCGAGCGGGAAGCCCAGCATGGAGGTCACGTGGAAGTAGCAGCGGCGCCGGAACTCCAGCACGCGGGTGAGCATGGGGACCTTCATGGGCTTGACGATCTTCACAGGACCTCTCGTCGAACGTGGGGCCAAGAGCCACGATGACCTGTCGAGCGTTGCAGCGGTTTCATCGATCAACTGCGATAGGGCGGGCCCTGAGGGCGCCGCAGATCGTGGATGTGCTTGAAATCGACGGCGAGGCGCTCCTTCAGGTAGAACTCGACGTAGCCGCACTGCTGGCAGGCGTACGCCTCAATCTTCCCGCTGCGGGCGTAGGGGCCATTTCCGGTAACCGCGAGCTGAAACGTGGGCTGCTGCTGAGACGTGCCGGTATCCTCATTCGCTGCCACGTTCTCCACGTGCCATAGAACATTACATTGGCATTTCGGACAGATTCCCGATGATTTCATGTTGATCTCGACCGACGATGGAAGTAGCTCCGGCGCCGGAACTCCAGTACGCGGGTGAGCATGGGGACCTTCATGGGCTTGACGATCTTCACGGGACCTCTTGTCGAGCGTGGGTCTGAGAGAGACGATGACCTGTCGAGCCCCTCTGCGCCTGCATCGATCAGCCGCGGTAGGGCGGGCCCTGCGGGCGCCGCAGCTCGCGGATGTGCTTGCCGTCGACGGGGAGGCGCTCCTTCAGGTACAGCTCGACGTAGCCACACTGCTGGCACGCGTACGCTTCGAGCCTTCCGCTGGTGCCGTCTAGGCCTAGCTTACCGGTGACCGCGAGCTGAAATTGGGTTGCTTTATTCTGGGTACCGGGGTTCGGATCGTTGTTCGCGACGTACTCCACGTACCAGAGGGCCGTGCAGAGACATTTGGGGCATGTTCCCGTCGCTTTCATGAAGACCTCCGTCGCGAGCTGTTTCAGGTGACTTCCGGCTCTCTTAGCCTAGCTTCGTGATCGCAGCGTTCAACATTCGCGCTGCCGAATTCCAGGCTTCCGTTCCGGATTTTCTCATGTTGGCGCCTAATGTCTCGAAGAGTGTTGCGAACTTCAGTTGGTTGTTGATCCAGATTTCTCCCTTGTAACCACCCTTCGCTGCCGCGTATGCGGTGAATTCAACCTTGAGGTTATTGCGGGCAAAGTTGACCCCGGTGAAGTCCGCCTTCTGAATACCGAAGGAGTTCTTGGAGCCGAACGTCTCAATGTAGAGGTTCGTGTGCTTGTGCACCTTGCTAGGCGCGTCAAGGGTCACCTCCTGGGCCTTGAGTGTGATCTTCGTCGGGCTCTCCACGTGGATGGTCCCGCTCGTGCTCTCGATCCTGATGTCGCCCTTCACGGTGTGCGACCACGCCCCCTTGATGTCCGCCGTCCACCCCAGCTTGACGTCGGTCTTCCACGAACCGTAGTCGTCGTGGTTCTGGCCGCTGATCTTTTGCAACCAGCTTCCCAGCACATCCTGCTTGCCGCCGGCCTCGATGGTCTGGGTGAACCCGCCGTGGATGTCCTGCGTCATGCCGCCGCTCTCGACCTTGTCGGTCCGGCCCGAGCGCACCTTGATGTTCTGGTGGCTGTTGTAGAACTCGTTCGAGTCGCCGTCGACGTTGATCGTGTGGACGCCGGCGTAGTGGATGGTCGCGTCGTCGCTGACGTCGACGTGGTACTTGCCGCCGACGTTCTGCCACCACTCGCCGCACACGTTGAAGCCGGCGTTGCCCTCCGTGGAAACGTAGAACATGCAGTCGACGGGCTGCATGTCGGGGTTCGCGTCCGGCGTCTTCGGGGGCACGACGAACGCCTGGTGGGTGGGGCCGCCCATGTGGACGTTGGTCGCGCCGACGGGAGTGAACAGGTCGATGTGCTGCTTGCCCTCGAGGTCCTCGACGACCATGTGGTTGCTGCCGCCCGTGCGCAGCACGTTCTGGGTCAGGTTGCGGCTCGTGACCGTGCTCGGCCGGTGGGCGTTCGGCACCACGCCGGCGATGAACGGCCGGTCCGGGTCGCCGCCCTGGAACGACACCATGACCTCGGTCCCCTTGCGCAGCGGGAAGTGCCAGCCCTCGACCGTGCCGCCGTGCGGCTGCATCATGCGCAGGTACGTCGACGTGGCGCCGTCGGGCAGGTCGCTCGCGTCGAACTTGAGGCGGAGCAGGTAACGACCCATGTCGTCGATCTGGGCATACTGGCTGTCGCCTGGCCCGTCGACGACGCCGTTCTCGAAGCCGTAGATGCGTGGCCACGGCGTCGCCTGAGCCGCCCTGAACTGCACGTCGGCCGGGATCGCCACCACCTCGACGCGGTACGTCTCGTTCACGGCCATCCCCGTGAAGCGCGTGATGTCGAACGAGCCGCCCGTGATCGCGGCCGCGTGCCGCACCTCGACGGCCAGGTAGCGGGTTGGCATGTCCGAAGGCCCGTCCTCCAGCTCGAAGACGTAGCCGGCCCGCAGCCCTGTCGCGTTGCCGGTCGCATGCAGGGTGAGCTCACGGCATGCCATCGACTCCGCCTTGACCTGGGCCAGCCGCGTCGCCTCGTCCTGCGTGAAGACGCGGTAGCCGTACTCGCGCACCTCACCGTGCCCGCTCTTGGACACGGCGTGCTCTCCCGACACCGAGGCGGCCGGGTTCGCGTAGTTGTAATCGTTGATCCGCACCGCGGCCGGCAGCGCGCTGAGATCGACGTGCACCTCCCGGAAGCACTCGCCCGCCGACACGTCGTGGCTCGAGGTCGGGTGGTAACGAACCCGGCCGTTGCCGCTCAGCGGCTCGTGCTGATCCTTGCTGTCGACGATGACCATGACCTCGGCGCCCCCGTCGTCGACCGGGTGCTCGAAGTGGTAGTAGAGCCCCTCGCGCTCGAGCCATCGATGGGTGAAGTCGAGGTGGCTCTCCCGGTATTGACAGACGAACTCCTCTTCCGGATAGCGGTCCGTGTCGACGCTGAACCGGAAGTCGCTCGTCGTGAGGCCGCCGTGCGTGAGCGTCTTTGTCAGGAAGGCGTCGATCTTGCTCTTCGTATGGACGAAGCTGCGCACCGAGTGGCGCTGAAGCCACAGCCTGGGCACGAGCGACCCATGGTAGAGCGCGCGGTCGGCCGACTCGCGCAGCAGCCGGAGGCGCACGAACACGCCGTGCCAGCACATCGGCGGCGCGTCGGCGCCGCGCTGGAGCGTGAGCGTCGCCCGGGCGTTGATCGCGGCGCGGACGTCGGTGCCTGCCGGCACGGTGAACAGGACGTCGAACTCGAACGGTCGGCACAGCGCCTCGGTGCCCTTGAAGCCGACGGCACGGGCGGCCGGCAGCGCTGCGCAGTGCATGGCAAGAACGTCCACGCTCATGAGCTCCCCACCAGGTTGTGGTCCACCCGAGGCCCCCTTGAACGCAGCGGCCGCGCGCGGACGGTGTCGCGACCGCGAACCATACACAGAAGCGCGCCCGACGTGCAAGGTCGTGGATGTCACCGCACGACACCGTCGCGTGCTGGTACCCTGGCCGAGCGAGGAGGCGACGCCGATGGACGCGGATCCCGAGTCTGAGCTCGTTGGGCACCCTCGTCCGCGCGACGAGTCCCGGCATCGATGGACGTTGGCCCAGCACGCCTTCCACGTTAACGTGATCCCAGCGCTGTCACGTTCACGGGGAACCAGGACAGCGTCTCGCTCCGGGGGCCATCGAACCCGGAGCGGTGGCGTCGAACGAGCGAGATGCTCACCAACACCGTATCGTCATCCGCACATGAAATGCCTTCGCTGCCAAGCTGCCCTCGACCTCTCCAAGACGCAGTGCGCCGCCTGCGGTGCGCCGGTCGACGCCGACGGCGACGGCGTGCCCGACGTCCTCGCGAAGATGATCGAGGACAAGGCGCGCGCCCTCCTCGCGACGGAGAAGCAGCGCGAGGAGGAAGCCGCGCGCGAGGCGTTCCGCATCCAAGCCGATGCGGCGGAGGCCGCGGCGCGGCGCGCAGATGAAGCACAGCTCGCGTACCTCCGCGGCAGGCGCGACGCGAGCCTCAGCACCGTTCCCAGGCTGTGGTACGCGAGTTCCGGCATGCTCGTCCTGTTCGCCCTTGTCGCCGTGGTGATCGGTGGGTGTATGTTGCCCTTCGGCCTGGAGACCACGATCGGCCGCTCGATCGTGGCGGCGCACGTCTTCTGTCCGAGCGTGTGCCGTGGGTGCCGCGGCCCGGGGCGAGTCGTCGCATGGCGCGAGTCGGGCAGCTGGTATGAGGCGGATGTTTCGGCAGAGATCTGTCACAACCGCGCTGTCGACATCGACCGCCTCACGTGGAACGACATTACCGATCGTGAAGACAAGGATCTTGCGCCCTACCGCCTCACCCGCTGGGCGAGCGTGCTGATGGATTTCGGGCTCGTATTCCTCCCCTTGCTCCTCGTTGGTCCCCTCGTCGCGGCGCCCCGCCGCCGGCGCCAGATCGAGCGCGACTGCTCCTGCTGGGAGGTCGAGATCGACGAGCTCGAGCGTAAGCTCCACCATGGCGGCACGCGGAGCCCAGGCGACTCACCATAATCTGGGGCCTGTCTGCTCACGTCGGGAAATGAGAAATCATGCAGCGCTGGTCGCGCCCGACCCCGAGAGCGCCTTCGGATGTAAGGCATCATGCAGATCTGCCTGCGAGAACCGATTCGAGAGTAATGCAGTATACATCGCTGCCTGCTGGAATCGACTTGATAGTAGTTCATCACACGGAATTGCCTGCGAGAGGAGGCACCCTATGTAGCGCGATATACAGACCTGTCTTCTGCGGCGCTCCTACGCCCCCTCTGGAGGCAAGGCTGCCTGATTTTCCACCGCCCGGGTCCAGCGCCGCTGGGCTGCCGCGCAAGGGGCTGCCGCACCCGATCACGGCGCGCGGCGGAGCGCGCCGCGCTGCCAGACGTACCGGCCGCGGGTGTCGCAGATACGCCGGTCGGTGGCACGCGCGCGCTGCCAGGAGGCGCTGTTCCAGCCGGAGGCGCCCGGGAGGGGCTTGTTCGCGGCGATCGAGGGGTGGTCGCACGCGGAGGTCGTCCTGTTGGCTGTCTCCTCGAATCGGACCGCGTCTCCCTCGACGCGGACGTCGAGCGCGACGGAGCAGGGGATCGGGGACCTCGGCCCGCAGTCGTCGAGCGTCACGCTGGTGGGCACGTCGAGCACAGTCCGGATCGCGCCGCCGCGCGCTGCGTAGAGCACCGTGTGCGTCACGAAAGGCACCGCCGTGGAATCCTGCTCGCGTGCGCGCGAGCACTCGATCAACTCGACCTCGGGCAGGCTGAGCGCCCCGTGGCACGAGCACATTCGCTGCGATGATCGCCGCGAGCACGACGAGGGTGTGCGATGCGACGGCGCGTTTCACGAGCGCCGCCCCCGCTCAGGGCTCGAACTTGACCGCGACCGGCGAAGGCTGGTCTCCGACCCCCTGGCCCACGCCGAGCTGCCCCTCGGCGTTCTCGCCCCAGCAGAGGATCTCGCCGGTCGCCTTGAGCGCGCACGTGTGCTGGTAGCCCCCGGCGAGCTGCGCCACGCCGTCGATGGGCACGTCGACCGGCTGCGTGGACAGCATCCCGTTGCCGTTGCCCAGGAAGGCGACTCCCCACATCTTGAGCGCCCGCGCGTCGCCGGACACCGCGCCGCTCCGCTCGCGGCCCACGTCGATGCGCGTCGCGCGCGGCACGGCGACGAGCGTGGGCTCGGGCACGGGCCCGTAGCGATTGGCGCCCACCGCGCCGTTGTAGTCGTTGCCGAAACAGTAGACCTCGGCGCCCTTGCGCGCGCACGTGTGCCGGTCGCCCGCGGCCACCTCGTCGACGCCTGCGGCGAGCGGCGCGAGGACGTTCACCGGAGAGGGCGAGCTCGTCTGTCCGCCGTTGCCGAGCTGTCCATCGAAGTTCCTGCCCCAGCAGAGCACGCCCCCGTCGGAGGCCTTGATGGCGCAGGTGTGATCCTGGCCGGCCGCGACCTGCCGGATATCGCTCCGGACGAGGAGCGGCGTCGCATAGCCCGACTGCTCCGCCGCGCCATTGCCGATCTGGCCTTCCTCGTCGGAGCCCCAGCAGTACAGCTCATCGCCCGTCTTCACGGCGCACGAGTGCGCCGCGCCCAGCGAGATCTGCACGACGTTGATGAGGCTCGTCACCCGCGTCGGTCCGACGGAATCGAGGTACGAGCCGTTGCCGATCTGCCCGCGCACGCCGTGTCCCCAGCAGACGACCGTCGTGTCCTCCATCACCGCGCAGGAGTGCCCAGGGGCAATGTTGTCCGTGCGCGAGAATCCGCCGCCCGCGGCCACGTGGATCGCCTTGCCGGGCAGCGACACCCGCGCGGGCCAGGGCAAGGTCGGCTGATCCACCGGCGCTCCGGCCTCCCCGAACGTGTTCCTCCCCCAGCACCAGACGCTGCCGTCCCCTCGCAGCACGCAGGTGTGGGCGAACCCGGCCGAGATCTCGACCGGGTCGTTGCAGAAGGCCCCTTCGGCCCCGTCCACGCACTCCATCGCGCAGCGGCGGCCGCAGGCGCCGCAGTGCTGGGGATCGCGCGCGCTCGTCTCGCAGCCCGGGGTCGCGGCGTCGCAGTCGAGGAAGCCCGCGTCGCACGCGAGGGCGCAGACGCCGTCCTCGCACGTGGGCGCCGCGTTCTCCCCGGCGGGGCAGTCCTTCGGCGAGGTGCAGGCGACGCCCTGCCCGCCGGCGCCGCCCTGGCCGCCGGCGCTGCCCTGGCCGCTGGCCCCACCCTCGCCCCCGGCGCTGGCGCTGCCGTGGCCGGCGCCGCCGCCCTGACCGCCTCCGGCCGACGCGAAGTTGCGCTCGGAGGGCGAGCAGCCGGCGCAGAGGGCGATTGTGGCGATCGTGAGGAATCCCAGCGCGGTCATCGGCAGGCGAAGCCTGTGCATGATCGAAGCTCCCGAAGCGGCAGGTGTCCCGGAGCAGCGAGTTGCTCCTTGGTCAGCTTTTTACGCTGCTGCTCTCCGCGCGGAAAGCCGCTCCCGCCGGCGGGCGCGGTGGTCCCGTCCTGCGGGCGTGGGCGCCGGGCGTTGGCTCGATGCGCTCGCGGCGCGGGGCGCGGCGTTCGCCGTGCGCTGCTGGGACCTGCTCCGGCGGCCGACATGAAGTAACCTTTCCCCCAGCGCGGATCGACGCGGTGCGCCGCGCCCGCGCGACGCCGAGAGCCCCCTTCGAGATGAGATGCAGCGCATGAGCCCCGACGGCCGGGATCCCGGCGCCGCGGCCCCCTTCGACTGGAACCGCGCCGAGCCGGCGCCCGGGGAGCACCCGCCGCGCCCCGGCGGGCGGCTGTCGCCCCCTGGCGGGCAGCTGTCGCCCCCCGGCGTGCAGCCGCGCCCCGGCGGGCTGCAGCCGCCCCGCGGTGGCCTGCAGGCGCCCCGCGGTGGCCTGCAGGCGCCCCGCGGTGGCCTGCAGCCGCCCCCCGGCAGCCTGGCCCCCGACGCGTGGGGCGCCGCGCCCGCCGAGGGCGAGGCGTGGCTGCCCTTCGACCGGGGAGCCCGGCCCGTCGAGGTGCTCGACGAGACGCTGCGCGACGGCATCCAGGGCGTCTCCATCGTCAACCCGCCGCGCGCGCGCAAGATCGAGCTCCTCCATGCGATGGCGAGCGTCGGCGTCGACGTCGTGAACCTCGGCATGCCGGCGACCGGGCCGCGCCAGTTCGACGACGCGTGCCTGCTCGCCCGGGAGATCGTCGCCTCCCGCCTGCCGCTCGGCCTGACCGCGGCCGCGCGCACCCTGGCCGCGGACGTCGACGAGGTCGCCCGCGTGGCCGAGCGCGCCGGGGCGCCGATCATGGTCTACGCGTTCATCGGCAGCTCGCCGATCCGGCACTTCGTCGAGGGGTGGGGGCCTGATTTCCTGGCCCGCAGCGTCGACGAGGCCGGGCGGGCGGCCGCGGCGGCTGGCCTGCCCTTCTGCCTCGTCGCGGAGGACGCGACCCGCTCGCCGCCCGACATGCTCCGCACGCTCTTCCGCGCCGCCGTCGACGCCGGCGCGGCGCGCCTCTGCCTTTGCGACACGACCGGCCATGTCACGCCGCCGGGGGTCGAGGCGCTCGTCGCGTTCGCCCGGCGCGAGCTGGGCGCGCTGGGGGCGACCGGGATCGAGCTCGACTGGCACGGCCACAACGATCGTGGGCTCGGCCTCGCGGCCGCGCTCTGGGCGGTGGCGAGCGGCGTCGAGCGGGTCCACGCCACGGCGCTCGGCGTCGGGGAGCGGACGGGCAACACCTGCCTCGAGCTGCTCGTCGACAACCTCGGCCGCCTCGGCGCGCGCCCCCCGGTGCCGCGCGAGCGCCTGGTTGCGTACTGCGCGGCCGCGTCGCGCGCGCTCGCCTGGCCCGTCGCGCCGGACCATCCGATCGCGGGGGCGCTCACCCGCCAGGGGTGACGCTGCCCCCGCCGACGCGCGCCAGGGCGGCGCGGACGATGGGCGCAGCGGGCGCGAGCGCGTCCGCGAGCTCGCCGACGCGGCCCGCCGCGCGCTCGGCGCGGGCCCACGCCGACGAGAAGCCGAGCGTGCCGGGCGGATGGGCCTCGGCGAGGGCGATCGCTTGCCGGAGGTCGTCGCCGACCGCCGCGATGGCGTGGAGATCTGCCACGCTCGCCCCGCGGGTGCGCGCCTCGGCGTAGAGCGCGCGCACGATGCCGAGCAGGTCGCGGGCGGCCTCCAGCGGGAAGGGGTCGTGGCGGATCGAGAGCACGCAGGCTGCAGATCAGGGATACCGGGCGGGGGCGTCAAGCTGGGGAGCGTGCGGGTGATGCGGTTTGAAAATTGCAGCGAAAGGTCGTCATGAACCACAGCACGCATGAGCTCGCAAAGACGGACATTCCCGGCGATGACGAGGATGCCCCGCTGCCGCCGAACCCGGGGGATCCGGGGCCGGAGCAGCCGGAGCCACCGTCGCCCGATCCGACGGAGGACCCGCGCTTCCCGCCGCTGGGCGACTTCCCGCGAGGGGTTTGAGGCGAGGTGAGGGCGGTACCTGGTCGCGTGAGCGAGTGTGAAATAAGCTCGGACAGGCCGCAGTAGGTGGTTCTCTCGTCAAGCCATTCAGCGACGCCAAAATTCCTCGGGTCACACCCAGGTCACAGAGGCAAAAAGGACACGGCTCTCGCCGTTTCTCCGTGGCGGAGGCGCTGGGAATCGAACCCGGAGATGAACTGATGGACAGCATGCGTAAGAGACACGGCAGACGCCACGTCGGACGCGTCGGAGCGGTGTCAGAGGCCATCGAGGGCTCGATCCTATCGTATACCCGAGTGCCCTCTCGTGGAGCCCCGTGCCCTGGAGTCGGGGCACACGGAGGTCACACGGCGGCAAACAAGCCCAGCCGACGCCAGGAACGGGACGGAGAGCCGTCGAGCGATCCGCATCGGACGTGGTGAACGGGACGGTGCCGAACTCGCTGACGCACACCTTGACCATCCACGTTGCCGGTCGCGCTCTGGCCCTCGTGTGCAAGGACCGCCTGGACGTAATGTGGCCCAGGTCGCCTGTTGACGCCGCCTTCCGTTAGGAGAAGCATCCGGGATCGGGGGAGGGCATGGGGCATGGGCTGAAGGCAAAGGCGCGCGTGCTCGTGCTGTGCGGCTGTGCCTGCGCGCTCGCCAGTAGTGCTCCGGTGCCGGCACACGCACTCGAGTTCAGCGGCGGCGTCAGCGTGGGCGGGATCCAGATCGGGATCGAGCCCAGGCTGGCCGTGAGCCCCTTCGCCGGGTGGCTCTGGCGCAGCGAGGGAGACTTCAGGCTCGAAGCCCACAACATGCTCAGCATCGTTCCAGGCGCTGGTGTCGGGCTCTACGACCGAACGGCCGTCACTCTTGGGTATGCTACGAAGACAACGACCGTCAGCCTCGGGCCGTCCCTTGCGATTTACTCAATGCCGGTGTGTTGGTGCCGTGATCTGTGACCGCGTGGTGGGGGTTGCTCCAGGTGGCCGCGCTCAGTCCGAGTGGTACTTCGCCGGGCCCTTGGGCGTGTCCTCCAGCGTCCATGTGGACTGGGCTGGCGGCAGTAGTCGCGTTCTCCCCGGAAGTCTGGTTGTGATGGTGACCGCTGGACCTGTTTGGAGATTCAGGGCGAAGTCAAAATGAACAAGCTATATATTATTCTCTGCTTCGGTCTCACGGCATGCAACTACGATGTGGGAGAGTGCTATGTCCGCGGTGAGGGGAACGAAGGCGCCGGCGGTAGCATCATCACCCCGACAGGAGGGGATGGGGCCTTCGGCTATGTGCCGGCAAGGCCGCAGAACGCACCGGTGGGAAGCGGATCCTCGGAGGCGATGGCAGGGTGCACCCCCGACTGCCTAGAGGCGTGCAAGGAAAAGTGTGACAAGATATGGGAACTCTGCCGTGACAACTGCCCAAGGGGCGACACGAGCTGCCTAAAACGGTGTACTGATGAATATAGTCAATGCCTCAAAGACTGCGACAGGAGATGTAAGTGATGCTCGAGCTGACCTTTAAGCTGACCCCAGAAGAGGGCGAGCCGCGCGACATCGTGGTTCGCATCCACGAGCCGACGCGAAACCCTCCGGAAAAAAAATGGCCTTGGGCTGTCACTGTTGACATCGATGGGCGCCCATCTACTACATACGGGGTAGACCCTCTCGATGCGGTTGAAAACGGAGCCCAGCACGCCGCGATCGTGTTGCGCGGGGTCCATGGCGATGCGCTCGATCCGCCCATCGAGCCGCGGATGAAGGAGGGCCAATAATCGACTCACAGATGCGCCAAGCCTGCCCATAGCCGGGACCGAGGCGTACTCGGCTTCGGCTCCCTGGGTGCTGCTCGAAGGCGGCCGGCTCGATCGGCTGTGAGGGTTAGCCTCCGGCAGGGGACCGGCCTGCGTCGCGTCGCCTGGGGTTGGGGATCTCCGCGGGCCCGCGGCAGCGCGGGAGCGCGTCCTCGCGAGCACCGACCTGGCGGAGCTGGATCGCTGGATCGGCCGAGCGTAACCGCCCGGCCATCGCCATGGGCACGGCCCCTTGCGGCTCTCGCCGGGGTCGACGATGCTGGGCGCGGGGCGCCGTCGGCCCACGACTCGGCGCGGGCACAGGCGGTCCTGAGAGAAGGCCCGGCGAGGTGGCCTCCGCCTGCGTCGCCGGCCGAAGCTCGCGTTGTTCAGGTCGCGTCGGCGTCGCCGGCGCTCGGAGCAGCGCGCGACGATCTCGTCCATGCGTCGGGCAGCAACTCGTCTAGCCGGTCACGCGGCCAGCCCGCCTGCAGCTTGCCGATGACGTCTGTCGCCCAGGCGAGCGGGTTGACTCCGTGCATCCGACACGAGCCGAAGATCGTGTAGCCGATGGCCAGGCGCTGAGCGCCCTTATCGGAGCCCGCGAACAAATAGTTCTTTCTTCCGAGGGCTACACGTCTTAGCTGCCGCTCGACCTCGCCGTTATCTATCTCGAATCGTCCATCCGTGAAGCAGCGCCGCCACGCAGCCTCCTGATTGATGGCGTACTGGGTAGCAGTATAGAGCGGCGTGCCCGGCACGAGCCGCATGTGCAGCTCGTGAATCCACTGATACAGCTCGTCGACGATGGGGAGCGACCGCTCCTGCCGGCGCGCCAGGCGCGCGTCCGTGGACATCGCCTCGTCTTTGCTGCTCGCCTCGATTCGGTAGATGGCCTTGAAGTACGAGAGCGCCACTGCCGCTCGCGCGTCGCCGCCCTTGGCCGCCTTCTCGAACTTGGCGCGGATGTGCATCCCGCAGCCAAGCCGGCGCTCCTCGGGCACGATCATCTCGCCGTCGTCGCCTCCGCGGAGCATCGCGCCATAGCCCGCGTACCCATCGCCCTGCAAGTAGCCGGTAAAGCCATGCAGCAGCGCGGCTGGATGCTTCGCCTTCCAGTCCGGTGCGTACAGGAACGCCACGAGATCCGCGCCGACGAAGGCCCAGATGTGGCCTCGCTTCACCCCCGCAGGATGATCTCGATCCAGCACCCGCATCCCCGTGTCGTCGGCGCGCAGATAGGACGAGTCCAGCACCCGCTCCCCGATCCTCTCGGCCACGGGAGCGAGCACAACGCGAGCGCGAACGCGGACCAGTCTCCCAGCGTCGACGGCGACAGCGACACGCCGAAGCGCGCGTACTGCTGCGTCTGCCGGTACAGCGGCATCGAGTCCTCGAACTTCTCAACAAGGATGCTGGCGAGCAGCCCCGGTCCCGGACGCCCTCGGTCCATCACCTTCTTGCTGTCCGCCGTCGTTACGCCCTGCTCCGGGCAGCGCGGGCAGGCGAGCTTCTCCCGCTTCTCCTCGATGATCTTGAACTGCGCCGGCACGAACTCGAGCACTTCGCTCGTACGATGGCCAATGCACTTCTTGTCCGCGCCGCACTGCGGGCACGTCCGCTCCGCCTCGGGGACGGGCACCACGCGCGTCTCAAGCGGCAGGTGCTCGGGGAGCGGCGCGCGCCCGCCTCGTCCTCGCGGCGGCTTCGGCGGCTCAGGGGGGCTGCGGCACCAGCCCCTGCTCCGGCTGCGGCGGAGCGTCGATGCCGAGCTCCGAGCCCGCCGCCCCCGGCGGCGCTTCCGCCCCGAGCTCGGCGAACATCAGCATCAGCTGCTCGGTCGAGACCTGCTGGCTCTTGCGGCCGTACAGCTCGCGCAGCGCGCTCGCGAGCCGCGCCAAGCGCGCACCCGCTCCGTCGGAGACGCGCGCAGCCACGCAATCGACCAGGCGCCGGACCGTACAATAAATCGATAACCGCAGCAAACGTCCTCGCTGTGACAATACCGATCAGCGGGCCCTACTGTCCCCACTGTGACGGTATTCCTGCCGAGATTGATGCTGTCTAAGGCGTCCCTTCAGGTGTAGCGTCGCTGGTGGAGGCGAGGTGTCCACCGTCGCCGCCTGACCTTTGCCAGCAGCCAGCATCGGGGGAAATCGATGGAACCTCACGAGACGGTTCTCCAAACGCACCATGGCGAGCTTGCCGCCCTGCGCGCTCGTGTGTCCAGGCTCGAGCAGATCGAACGGGACCTGCGTGCCGAGCTCGGCCGTACGAACGCCGTGCTACAGGCAATTCCGTACCTGCTCTGCGTCCACGATCCGGTCGAGCAGCGCAAGCTCTACGAGAACCGCTCGCTGGCCGGCGAGCTCGGATATGCGGCGGACGAAGCGGGCCTCGCCGGCCTCGATGCGTTCGTGACGCTCGCGCACCCCGACGACCAGACCCGGGCTCGCGAGCAGCTCGACCACGCCGGAGAAGGCCAGGCGAGCGACTCGGAGGAGCTCGCGTATCGGCTGCGCAAGGCCGACGGGTCCTGGTGCTGGGTCACGAGGCGCGAGATCGTCCTCGCGCGGGATGGTGCCGGCAAGCCGCGCCAGGTCATGAGTGTAGTCCAGGACATCACAGGTCGAAGGGACATGGAGGTGGAGCAGCGCCGCCAGGCCGAAGAGCTCGGCGTGTCGAAGACGTTGATTGACAATGCGCTAGATGGCATCACATTGACGTCCATGAGCGGGCAGGTCGTCTACGCCAACGCCGCCTTCAAGGCGATGAGCGGCTTCGGCGACGGCGCGGTCGGCTGCGGGCTGACCGACTTCTATGCTCCCGAGAGCTTCCACGTGCTCTCCAACGAGGTCTTGCCAGCCCTGATGAAGGACGGCGCATGGCGCGGCGTCCTCAAGATCCGGCGCCCCGACGGGAGCGAGTGGATGGGGCAGACCAGCGCCTTCGTGGTCGTGGGCCCGGCGGGCGAGCCGACGGGCATGGCGGCGTTCTTCAGGGACATCACCGAGCAGCTCCGGTACGAGGAGGAGACGCTCGCCCAGATGCGGGTGATCCAGGCGCAGCAGGCGGCGCTCCGGGAGCTCGGCACGCCGCTCATCCCGATCGCCGACGGCGTGATCGCGATGCCCCTCATCGGGGCGATCGACAGGGAGCGCGCGCAGCAGATCCTGGAGACGCTCCTGAACGCCCTCGGCGAGAAGCAATCGGCCGTGGCGATACTCGATATCACCGGCGTGAAGGCCGTGGACGGAGAGGTGGCGGCTGCGCTGGTCCGCGTCGCGCAGGCGGCGAGGCTGCTCGGCGCCGACGTCGTGCTGTCAGGCGTCCGCCCCGTCGTCGCGCAGGCGCTCGTCGATCTTGGCACCGAGCTCAGAGGGCTCGTCACCTGCGGCACCCTGCAAAGTGGTATCGCCTACGCGCTGAAGCGCAAGGCACGCTCGATGACCGTCTGAGCTCCCACGCATCGTCCTCTGCAGTTCAACGGGGAGGTTCGATCATGCGCGCTCACGCGACACAGGCACGTCTGTCCCACGCGCCGGGGGAGCTCCCGCGCGAGCTCCCCGCGCTCGATCTCGCGACCGATCGCCCACGCCCGCCCGCGCCTTCGCGATGTCGCGCGTCGGCGTCGCGAGAGCTGCCGCCTCGGCTCGCCCTGGAGCTCGACCGCGTGCGCCGGGGCTCGGGCGCGACGCTCTTCGTCACCCTGCTCTCCGCTTATGCGGCGCTGCTCTACCGCCATACCGTTCAGAGCGAGATCCTGATCGGGACACCCTGGCCTCGCCGCGGCGGCCGGTGGGGCCGGCGCGCCGCGCCAGGGCCTCGCCATCCGCTCGTCCTCGGCGCCCGCATCGACGAGGAGCTCGGCTTTCGAGACCTCCTCGCGCAGATCGGCGCGCAGATCGCCTCGGCCGAGGCCCGCCGCCACGTGCCTCTGGACCAGCCGCTCGCGGGGCTCGGGGCGGCGGAGGACACAAGCGATCACCCGACGTTCCAGACCACCTTCGAGCTCGTGCGACCTGGGGATGTCCTGCGCCGCGCCGCGATCAGGGCGGCGGCCGCGGCGCGGCGCTCGCGCGCCCGCCGCCCGGCCGTGCCGGTCGATCTGTCGCTGTCCGTCAGGGCGCGGGAGCGAGGGCTCGTCGCGACGATGACGTACAGCACCGACGTGTTCGATCGCGGGACGATCGAGCGGATGCTGGACCACCTCGGTCTCCTGCTCGCGGGCGTCGCGGAGGACGCCGAGCGGCCGATCGCCGAGATTCCGTTGCTCACGCCGGAGGAGCGGCGCCGGATGACCGTCGTCTGGAACGCGACGCGGACCGCCTATCCGCGCGACGCGTGCATTCATGCGCTCTTCGAGGAGCACGTCGCGCGGGCGCCCGACGCCATCGCCATCATCGAGGGTAATGAGGCGCTCACCTACCGCGAGCTGAACCGCCGCGCCAACCGGCTCGCCCATCGGATCTCCGCGCGCCGCGCCGGCCCCGACCTGCGCGTGGCCGTCCTCGCCGAGCGGTCGTCGCGCGCGCTCGTCGCCCTGCTCGGCGTCCTCAAGGCCGGCGGCGCCTACGTGCCCCTGGATCCGAGCATGCCAGACGAGCGGCTGCGCTTCATGCTCGAGGACGCGGCGGTGAGCCTCGTGCTCGGGCGGCGAGCGCTGGTGACGCGGCTCGACTTCCGCGGGGACGTCATGTGCCTCGACGAGGACGACGGGACGCCCGGCGACGACAGGAACCCGGCCATCCCTGCTGCCGCGACGGATCTCGCCTACGTGATGTTCACCTCGGGCTCGACCGGCCGGCCCAAGGGCGTCGCTGTCCCGCACCGAGGGGTCGTCCGCCTCGTACGGGACACAGGCTATGTCGCGTTCGGGCCGTCGGATCGCGTGGCGCACGCATCCAGCCTCTCGTTCGACGCGTCGACGTTCGAGATCTGGGGCGCGCTGCTCAACGGCGCTTGCCTCGTCATCGTGTCTCACGAGACGCTGCTGTCGCCGGAAGCGATGCCCGCGCTCCTTCGCCGCGAAGGCATCTCCGTCCTGTTCCTGACCACGGCGCTCTTCCACCACCTCGCGCGGGTGAGCCCGGACGCCTTCCAGGGGCTCTCCTACCTCGTCGTCGGCGGCGACGTGCTCAATCCGACGCTGTCGAGAGAGGTGCTCCTGAAAGGCGCCCCGAAGCACCTCGTGAACGGCTATGGTCCGACCGAGAACACGACGTTCTCCACGGCTCACCTCGTGCGCGCGATCCCGGAGGGCGCCTCCCGCGTGCCGATCGGACGGCCCATCGCGAACACGCGCGCCTATGTCCTGGACCGCCGGCACCAGCCGGTGCCCGTGGGCGTGCCCGGCGAGCTCTACGTCGCCGGCGACGGGCTGGCCCGAGGCTACCTGAACCGACCCGATCTGACCGCCGCGGCGTTCGTCCAGAACCCCTTGCCCGAGGAGCCGGGAGAGCGCCTGTACAAGACGGGCGATCAGGTCCGTTATCTGGCCGATGGGTCGCTCGAGTTCCTGGGCCGAATCGACTGCCAGGTGAAGATCCGTGGCTTCCGCGTCGAGCTCGCGGAAATCGAGGCGGCGCTGTGCGCGTGCCCCACCGTGCGCGAGGCCGTGGTCGTGCTCCACGAGCACGCGCCCGGCGACATGCGCCTCGTGGCGTACGTCGTCTCGGACTTCGGCCTGAGCGGCCCTCCGTCGCGCCCTCCGTGCGAAGCTCGGTGGCAGGGAGCGGAGGCCGGCGTGGACAGCTGCGGCCCCGCGAGCAGCGGCCCCGCGTCCCGCGACCTGTCGAGGAGCCTGCGCCGGTCTCTGCAGGAGAAGCTGCCCGACTACATGATCCCGGCCGCGTTCGTCGTGCTGCCATCGCTGCCGCTCGCCGCGACAGGGAAGGTCGATCGCCGGGCGCTGCCGCCGCCCGACGCCGGCCGGCTGCACACCGGAGAGCCGGAGAGCGCCCGCTCTCCGATCGAGCGCCGGGTGGCCGAGATCTGGGCGTCCGTCCTCCATACCGACCGCCCGGAGGTGGACGATGACTTCTTCGAGATCGGCGGAAACTCCCTGCTGGCGGCGCAGGTGCTCCTCCAGGTGCGGACGGTCTTCCAGGTCGATGTGCCCGCGCGCCGGCTGTTCGAGTCGCCCACCCTGGCGGGGCTCGCCCGCGCGGTCGAGGAGGCACGGCGCTGGAAGGCGCGCGGCGCCGCGGCGTCGATGGGCGCGATCGACCTCCGCGCGGAGGCCGCCCTCTCTCCCGACATCCGCCCTTGCGGCGCGTTCGTCGACACGGGCGCTCCGCCTCGCCACGTCTTCCTCACCGGCGCCACGGGGTTCCTGGGCGCCTTTCTCGTGCGCGAGCTCCTCACGCAGACGCGCGCCACGGTCCATTGCCTTGTCCGCGCTCCCGACGCCGCCGCAGGCCTGGCGAGGCTCCGGCGGAGCCTCTCGGCCTATTCGCTCTGGGATCCCGCGGCGAGCGCGAGGATCGTCGCCGTGCCCGGCGACCTGAGGGAGCCGCTGCTCGGGCTCACCCCGGCTTGCTTCGAGGCGCTCGCGCGGCGCGTCGACGCGATCTACCACGCCGGCGCCGAGGTCAATTACATCAAGCCGTACGCGTCCCACAAGGCGGCGAACGTGCTGGGGACACAGGAGATCTTGCGGCTCGCTTGCCTGGGCCGGACGAAGCCGGTGCACCACGTCTCGACGATCGGGGTCATCGGCCAGATCGGCTATTTCACCGGCGCCCAGACCGCGCGGGAGAGCGATGATCTCGATCGCTGGGTGGACCACCTCCACACGGACATGGGGTATTCCCAGAGCAAGTGGGTCGCCGAGAAGCTCGTGTGGATCGCGCGCTCGCGCGGGGTGCCCGTCACCGTCTTCCGCCCTGGGTCCATCCTGGGTCACAGCCAGACGGGCGCCGCCAGCGTGACCGACTTCGTAAGCAGGATGATCAAAGGCTGCGTCGAGATGCGCTGCGCCCCCGACTTGCCCGCGCAAAGCAAGGAGCTCGTGACGGTCGACTACGCCAGCCGGGCGATCGTGCGCCTGTCCTGCCGGCCGGGCTCGCTGGGGAAGGCGTTCCACCTGGTGCCCCCGCCACGTCGGCGGCTCGATCTGAACGGCTTCTTCGATCTGCTTGTCTCCCGCGGCTATCCGCTGGCGCGGCTGCCGTACGCGCAATGGTGCGAGCAGCTGCTGGCGCGGGTACGGCGATCGGGCGACAGCCCGTTCCTTCCCCTCTTGCCGATGCTGACCGAGAAGGTCCACGGCGACCTGACCCGATGGGAGCTGTACGCGCGGATGCCCGCCTTCGACTGCCAGAACACGATCGACGGGCTGGCCGGCACGGGGATCGCGTGTCCCCCCATGAACGCCCGGCTGCTGGACACGCTCCTGGAGTATTATCTGCACAGCGGGCACCTGAGCGCCCCGGCGCCGGCCGAGAGCGGCGTGCGCCACGCCGCGCGGAGGGCCCGCAGCCCGCTGCGATGGCAAGACGTCGCGCGCCTGCCGCGGCGGAGCGCGCACGGCTGAGCGCGCCTCCCACGCGCGCCACGCGCCCCTCGCGGAGGCCGCGCGGCGCTACCCGCGATCCTCTTCCCGACGCACCTTCACCGCGCAGGCCTTGTACGACGGCTGCCGGGAGTACTGGTCGAAGGCCGGGAACGTGAGCTTGTTCGTGATCTCGTAGTGCATCGGTACGAAGATCTCCCCGGGCTTCACCGAGTTCGTGACGAACGCGCGCGCCTTGATCTCCGCGCGGCGGGACGCGATGACCACCCACTCGTTCATCTCGATACCGATCCTCTTCGCGTCGACAGGGCTCAGCTCGACGTAGATCTCCTTCGGATAGAGCCGCTGCAGCACCGCCGACTTCTTGGTCCGCGTCTGGGTGTGCCACTGGCTGGAGCTCCCTCGCCCCGTGAGCAGCGTGAGCGGATACTGCTCGTCGGTCGGCTCCGGCAGCTGGCGGGGCGCCTGGAAGGCGAACTTCGCCTTCTGATCCGGGCGGTAGTACTGGCCATCCTCGAAAAGCCGCCGCTCGTTCGTCTCGAAGGCCGCTCCCTCGGGGTAGGGCCACTGGATGCCGCCGCGCTCGTCGAGCATCGTGTAGCCGTCGATGCCCGTGATGTCGCACGGCTGCCCCTTCGAGAGCCGCTTCAGGATCTGGAAGACCGCCTCCGGGCTCTTCCACTCCTTGAACAGCTCGCCGCAGCCCCAGTACTGGGCGACCAGCTGGAAGATGTGAAAGTCCGCCAGCGCCTGTCCCGGGGCCCGCGCGACCTTCTTGACGAGGCCGATGCGCCGCTCCGAGTTGATGAACGTGCCCTCCTTCTCGGCCCACGAGGCCGCCGGGAGGACGAGGTGGGCGCGCTCCGCCGTCTCCGTCGTGGCGTACATGTCCTGCACCACGAGGAACTCCAGGCGGCCGAGGAGCTCGTGCAGATCCTCCTGGTTGATCCAGGAGTGGGCCGGGTTCGTCGCGATGATCCAGAGGCCCTTGATCTTCCCCTTCAAGATGCCTTCGATGATCTGGTCGTAGGCCAGGCTGTTCCGGGTCGGGATGACCTCCTCCGGAATACCGAGGATCCCGGCGATCTTCTTCCGGTGCTCCTCCTTCGTGAAATCATGGCCGGCGAACAGGCCCGTCGTGTTGCTGAACATCCGCGAGCCCATCGCGTTGCACTGGCCCGTGATGGAGTTCGCCCCGGTGCCGGGGCGGCCGATGTTGCCCGTCATCAGCGCGAGGTTGATGAGGGACTGCGCGACCCGCACGCCCTCGTGGCTCTGGTTGACGCCCATGGTCCACCAGAACGACACCCGCTTCCCGTGATGGATCTTCTCCGCGAACGACGCGAGCTGCGCCTCGCTGAGCCCCGTCGCCTCGGAGACGCGCGCCGGCGTGAAATCCGCGACGTGCGCCTTGAACGCCTCGAAATCGACCGTGTGCGCCTCGATGTACCCCGGGTCGATCCACCCGCGCTGGATGAGGATGTGGGCGATCCCGTAGAACAGCGTCAGATCCGACTTCGGCTTGAGCGCATAGTGCGCCGTCGCCGCCATCGCCGTCTCGGTCTTGCGCGGATCCACGACGAGGATCTCGGGGCGGTTCTTGTTCTTGCAGAGCCGCTCCCACATGATCGGGTGGGCGATGCAGAGGTTCGAGCCGACGAGCACCACGACGTCGGACTCCTCGAAATCGCGGTACGTGTAGGGCGGCGCGTCGAACCCGAACGCCTCCTTGTACGCGACCACCGCCGTCGCCATGCATTGCCGGGTGTTGCCGTCCCCGTGCAGCATGCCCATCCCGAACTTCGCGAGCGCCCCGAGGAAGGCCATCTCCTCGGTGACGATCTGCCCGGTGCTGATGAAGGCGATCGACTCCTTGCCGTGCGCCTCCTGGATCGCCTTGAACCGATCGACGAACGTGCGGAGCGCGACGTCCCACTCCACGCGCTCCAGCTTGCCGCGCGCGTTCCTGAGGAGCGGCGTTGTCGCGCGATCGGTCGCGCGGAGCGGCGTGAGCGCCTCCCAGCCCTTCGGGCACGCCATCCCGAGGTTCACGGGATAGTCCGTGTTGGGCGAGAGGTTGATCGCCTCTCCGTCCTTGAGGTGCACGTTCAGCCCGCACCCGGTCGAGCAGAACCCGCACACGACCGTCGTCGTCTGGTCGGGCTTGAGCCGCGCAGGCACCCTCCCGAGGCCGAACTCGCCGGGCGTGAGCAGCAGCTCGCGCGTCAGCGGCCCGTTGCGCTGCAAGAGGAGGTTGTCCGCCTGCTTGGGCGCCGGAGACGTCTTCTTCGCATCGCTCGCATCGCTCGCATCGCTCGCATCGCTCGCATCGCTTGCATCGCTGGTCGTCATCAGGAGAGCCCTCCGGGCATCTTGGAGGCGGGCGCCGCTGCGAAGAAGAGATACCGCTCGAGGAACTCGCCCGCGAGGCAGAACAGGAACGCCACGACCGCCATCGCCATCAGGACTTCAGAGCTCACGCCGCTGTTCGGCGCCGAGAAGAGGCTGAGCGCCGGCAGGACGATCCCGCCGAGCACCCCGCAAGCGAAGCGCCACCCCGTCGCGCCCTTCAGCTCCCCCGTCATCAGGATCGCGCTCCGCTTGAGCGTCGAGTGGCTCCGCTTCCGGAGGTGCCGGAACATCGAGAGCTCGACGAGCAGCTTGAGCGCCGTCGTCACGCACAGGAATGCGCTCAGCGCGCGGAAGCCCCGCGTCAGGAGCAGCGCCGCGTGCTCGGCGCTCAGCAGCAGCCCGATCATCAGGACCGTCGAGCTCCCGAGGATGGCCGCCGTCGTCGCGAACTTGAAGCCCGTCAGGGCCCCGCGCCAGTGCTCCCGCTGCGTCGCGGCGTACACCATCACGGAGCAGAAGACCCCGAGGATGCCGCTCAGCGCGACCGCATACGAGAGCGGCGCCTGCGCGAGGTCGACCGGGGGCAGCGCCGAGACCACCGGGGCGAGCGCCGGGATGGCGGGCACCCAGAAGGACGCCGCGTACAGCGTCGCGGCCCCGGCGAAGAGCGAGAACCCCAGGATCTCCCGGCTGAGCCACGACGTCTTGAGCCCCAGGAAGGCCCGGAACGCGAACTGCGGCCGGCCGAGGTGAAAGAGGCTCGCCTTCAGCGCGGCGATCCCGAAGACGAGCGCGAACGTGGCGCTGTGGCCGCCGAAATCCCGCGTCGCCTGCGCGCCGAGCAGCTCGTTGAGGGCCAGGCTCACGCAGAACGCGCCCACCGAGAGCTGCGTCAGCACCAGCATCGCGACGAGCGGAGGGTGGGAGTGCTCCCGGCTCACCTGGTAGAAGTCCGCGGGGAGCATGTTGCGCGGGAGCGACCTCTGCGTCTTGTAGGTCGTCGTCGGGATCGTGATCTCCGGCGCCGCCGCCCCCGGCAAGAACAGGCTCGTCTGGCTCTCTTGCACGGCCTGCTGCTGGTCGACCATCGTGATCCGGATGGCGCCGTTCGGGCACGACTGCACGCACGCCGGGGCCTCGTCGTTGGCCAGCCGATCGCTGCACATGTCGCACTTGCGCACGATCCCCCGCTCCGCGTTGAACTTCGGAGCGTCGTAGGGGCACATCAGGATGCAGTACTGGCAGCCGATGCACTGGTCATCGAGGTGCTTGACGATGCCGGTGATCGGGTCCTTCTCGTAGGCCTTGACCGGGCACCCCGACATGCACGCCGGGTCCAGGCAGTGGTGGCACGCCGTCGTCACGCTCTGCTGCGCCGGCGTCTGGGGCGTGCCGCCGTGGAGGAGCCCGACCGAGCGCCACACCTCGTTGTCGTCGAGGCCGTTCAGGCTGTGGCAGGCGGTGACGCACGCCTTGCAGGCCGTGCACGCGTCGAGGTCGACCTCGAAGCCGTACTGCTGGCCGGGCTTCGGCTTCTCGAGCGGGATCAGGTCGCGGTAGTACTTGGACTGAGCCGGGAGCGCGTGCTCCTCGTGCATCTTGGAGAACTTCTCGACCGCCGTGAGCTTCTGCTGGTCGGCCAGGAGCGAGTCCAGCAGGCTCTTGTTGTTGTCGTGGATCTTCGGCGCCGAGTTGACGATGGGTAAGCGAAAGTGAGTGTCCGAGACCTTTGCAACGCTCATCGAAATTCCCTGTTTACCCGGCGCGGAAGCCCAGCCCCGAGAACTCCAAGAGAGACACCGCGAACGGCGGCGCTTCCGCCGCACGGGAGCGCCTGGCGCTGGCTCGCCAGGTCATCCCGTCAGCTCGCCGCCGCGAGCGGCTCCGCCGCGGCCTGGATCTCGACACGCCCGTCCCGGATCCGGAGGGGATACACGGGGATGCTCACGCCCGGGTCGTCCAGGCACCGACCCGACCGCAGATCGAAGTTCTGCTTGTAGATCGGCGAGGCGATCTTGGGGACACCCCCCTTGTCCCCGACGATCCCGCGGGAGAGGACGAACGCCTTGCTGAACGGGTCGAAGTTGCTGATGGCGTAGACCTCCTCGCCCTCGCCGACCCGGACCAGCGCGATCTGACGCTTCCCGACGAGCGCGCAGACGCCCGTGTTCGGGATGATGTCCTCTACCCCGCAGACGTCGACCCAGACCTGGGCCGTGGTCTCGCTCCGAGGCGCTTTCGAAGTGTGCAGCTCGCTCATGACGGTTTCCCTCAGACAAGGCCCCTCGGCCCTGCCGTCAGATCATCTCCTCGACGAGGTTCGACTTCTCCTGCCACGCCGCGGGGCGGTGCTGCGCGCGCTCGCTGACGAACACGATGCTCCGGTCGGGCTCCCCGACGTTCACGAACTGGCGGAACTGCTTGAGCTTCTCGGGGTCGTTGACCGCGGCCTTCCACTCGCACTCGTACGTGGCGATGAGGTGGGCCATCTCCTTCTCGAGCTCATCGCAGATCCCGAGCGAGTCCTCGATGATCACCTGGCGGAGGTAATCCATGCCGCCCTCGAGGTTGTTGAACCACACCGACGTGCGCTGGAGCCGGTCCGCCGTGCGGATGTAGAACATCAGGAACCGGTCGAGGTACTTGATGAGCGTCGCCTCGTCGAGATCCGAGGCGAAGAGCTGGGCGTGCTGCGGCTTCATCCCGCCGTTGCCGCAGAGGTAGAGGTTGTAGCCCTTCTCCGTGGCGATGATGCCGAAGTCCTTGCCCTGCGCCTCGGCGCACTCGCGCGCGCAGCCGGACACCGCGGATTTCAGCTTGTGGGGGCTGCGCAGCCCCTTGTAGCGGTTCTCGACCGCGACCGCGAAGCCCACCGAGTCCTGCACGCCGTAGCGGCACCAGGTGCTGCCCACGCACGACTTCACGGTGCGCAGCGCCTTGCCGTACGCGTGCCCCGACTCGAAGCCGGCGGCGATGAGCTCGCGCCAGATGTCGGGCAGCTGCTCCAGCCGCGCGCCGAACAGGTCCACGCGCTGGCCGCCGGTGATCTTCGAGTACAGGTTGTACTTCTTCGCGACCACCCCGAGGGCGATGAGCTGATCCGGCGTGATCTCGCCGCCCGCCACGCGCGGGACCACCGAGTAGGTGCCGTCCCGCTGGACGTTGGCCAGGTAGCGATCGTTCGTGTCCTGCAGCGGGAGGTGCTTCTTGCTCAGGATGTGCTCGTTCCACGTCGACGCGAGGATCGACGCCACCGCGGGCTTGCAGATCTCGCAGCCCTTGCCCTGGCCGTGGCGGGCGACCAGGTCGTCGAACGTCTTGATCTGGTGGATCCGGACGAGGTGATAGAGCTCCTGGCGCGAGTGGTTGAAGTGCTCGCAGATGTAGTTGTTGACCGCGACGCCGGCCTTCTTGAGCTCCTTCTTCAGGATGTCGGAGATCAGCGTGGTGCACGAGCCGCAGCCCGTGCCGGCCTTCGTGTGCGCCTTGATGCCGGCGACCGTGACGTGCTTGTCGTCGCAGATGGCCGAGCAGATGGCCTTCTTCGTGACGTTCAGGCACGAGCAGATCATGGCGGTGTCGGGCAGCGCGTCGACGCCGAGGCCCGCCGGCTTCGCGCCGTCCCGCGCCGTGACGATGAGGTCCTCCGGGTGCGGCGGGAGGACGATCTTGTTCTGCACGAGCTGGAGCAGCTGGCCGTAGTTCGCGGCGTCGCCGACCAGGATGCCGCCGAGGAGGAGCTTGCCGTCCCCGCTGACGACGAGCTTCTTGTAGACGTTCGACGTCGCGTTCATGAAGCTGAGCACGCGCGCGCCCTGCTGGGTCGCGAACGCGTCGCCGAAGCTCGCGACGTCCACGCCCATCAGCTTGAGCTTCGTGCTCATGTCGAAGCCGCTGAAGGTCTCCTTCCCGCCGGTGAGGGCGTCGACCGCGACCTTGGCCATGTGGTAGCCGGGCGCAACCAGGCCGTAGAGCTGGCTGTTATAGCTGGCGCACTCGCCGATGGCATAGATGTCCGGATCCGACGTCTGACAGCGCTCGTTGATGGCGACGCCGCCGCGGTTCCCGAGCGCGAGATCACACGCCCTCGCGAGCTCGTCCCTCGGGCGGATGCCGGCGGAGAAGACGATCATGTCGGTCTCGAGCTCGCTCTGGTCGGCGAAGACCATCCTCGCCACGCGGCCGTGCGCCGCGACGATCTCCGTCGTCGACTTGCTCGTGTGCACGTTCACGCCGAGCGACTCGATCTTCGCCCGGAGGATCGCGCCGCCGGCGTCGTCGACCTGGAGGGCCATCAGGCGCGGCGCGAACTCCACGACGTGGACCTGGAGGCCCATGTTCTTGAGCGCGTTGGCCGCCTCCAGCCCGAGCAGGCCGCCGCCGATGACCGTGCCGACCTTCGCGACCTTGGCGTAGGCGTCCATGGCCTCGAGGTCGTCGATCGTGCGGTAGACGAAGCAGCCCTTCGCGTCTTTGCCCTTGATCGGCGGGACGAACGGATACGAGCCGGTGGCGAGGATGAGCTTGTCGTAATAGACCGTCTTCCCCTTCGCCGACGTCACCGCCTTCTTCCGCCGATCGATCGAGACGGCCTTGTCGTTGAGGTGGACCTGAATGCCCGCCTCCTCGTAGAGGCCGGGCTTGACCATCGACAGATCCTCGGCCGATTTGCCGTTGAAGAAGGCGGACAGGTTCACCCGGTCGTAGGCGAGCCGCGGCTCCTCGCAGAAGGTCGTGATGTTCCACTCGCGCAGGAAGCCGCCGAGAACCATGTTCTCGATGAACTTGTGCCCGACCATGCCGTTGCCGATGACGAGGAGGTCCTTCTTCTTGCTCATGAAACCCACCTTTGGACCCGGTGAGTCCTTCTCACCGTCACTGCCGCGCTGCCGTCCGAACCAGGCGTCAGCCACAGTCCCGGACCAAAAACTGTGTACTGTGGGCTCTGTTTCGCAACTGTTTCGCAGGAATAAATTGTCGGCCCGGCGCGCGCTCGGCCTCTTACGCAAAGGCCTCTGCCATCTCTGTTTCATGCATGTTTCGCGGTCATCAACAGGCACAACAAGGCCCGGAGCGAGCCTGGACGCGACAGCGCCGATGAAAGGAAATGGGCGCAACGTTCAGAACTGGAAGAGTCTGTTTCAGCGACGTATCGCGCGCCTGGCGGGAGGCGCGGCTGCATTGCACTTCTGAAATGGAGCGCGGGCCGATCAGCCGCGCGGGGCGGCTTCGGCGAGCAGGGACAGGAGCTGCTCCGTCGCGACCGGCTTGGTGAGGTGCGCGTCGAAGCCGGCTTCGCGCGAGCGGCGGCGGTCCTGGTCTTGTCCGTAGCCGGACAGGGCGGCGATGTAGGGGCGCGTGAGCTCGGGCTCGGCGCGCAGGCGCCGGACGACCTCGTAACCGTCCATGCCGGGCAGGCCGATATCGAGCAGGACGAGATCGGGCCTCGACGCGCGCGCGGCCTCGAGCGCCGCCGGGCCGTCGTGGGCCATCGAGACGGCGTGGCCGTGGAGCTGGAGGACGCGCCGGAGGCCCTCGGCGGCGTCGACGTTGTCGTCGACGAGGAGGACGTGGAGGGGGCGCGTCGTGGCGCGCGGAGGGCCGGCGCCGGGCGCGGGCGGAGCGGGGGCTTCGGCCGGCGCGCTCGGCGCGCCCGCGAGCGGGAGCCAGACGCTGATGGCCGTCCCCTCGCCGGGGCCCCCGCTCAGCGCTTCGACGCGGCCGCCGTGCAGCTCGGCGAGCCGCTTGACCAGCGTGAGCCCGATCCCGAGGCCGCCCTGGGAGCGGTCCAGCGTGCGCCGGGCCTGCATGAACGGCTCGAAGACGCGCGGGAGCAGCTCGGCGGAGATGCCGACGCCGGTGTCGGTCACCCGGATCCGCGCGTCGCCGGCGATCGCGGCGCAGGCGAGCGAGACGCGGCCGCCGGGGTTCGTGTACTTGATCGCGTTGTTGAGGAGGTTGACGACGACCTGCTCGAGCCGGACGCGGTCGCCGTGCACGAAGACGCCCGGATCCACCGACAGGACGAGATCGTGCCCGCGCTGGACGAGCAGCGGGCGGACCGACTCGACCGCGGCCATGACGACCGAGGCGACGTCGAGCCGCTCCCGCTTCAGCTCGATCTTGCCCCGCGTGATCCTGGAGACGTCGAGGAGATCGTCGACGAGCCGGACGATCGTCTTCACCTGCCGCTCGAGGGTCGCAAGGATCTGCCGGTCGTCGCGATCGGCGCGCTCGCCGGCGCTCATCTGGGCGCTCATCTGGGCGCTCATTTGCAGGAGCTCGAGGCCGGTGGTGAGGGGCGCCAGCGGGTTGCGGAGCTCGTGCGACAGCATCGCGATGAACTCGTCCTTGCGCCGGTCCGCCTCGTGGGCCTCGCGGTAGAGCCGGGCGTTCTCGAGGGCGACGCGCCGCTCGCGCTCGACGAAGGCGGCGCGCTCCTCGTGCAGGCGGGCGCGCTCCATGGCCTGCGCGCACTGGCGCGACACCGCGACCAGGAACTCCTGCTCTTCCTGGTCGAACGGGCGCGGCTCCGCGAAGCTCAGCCCGAGCACGCCGATGGGCCGCTCCTGGACGACGAGCGGGAGACAGCAGAGCGACACGGTCGCGCCGGACAGCACGGCGCTCGCGATGAGCGGGTAACGGGCGGAGCACTCCTCGCGCGAGCGCAGCCAGACGGGCGCGCCGGTCCGCAGCGCGTCGGTGAGCGGGAGGGCGGCGTCGAGGGGCATCTGCCGGAAGCGCTCGACGGTCTCGCGCCCGTAGCCGACCTCCTTGAGGCACTCGAGCTCGTCGCCCGCCGTCACGACGATGGTCCCGGCGTACGCGCCCGCGGCGGCGACGCCGATGTCGACGACGACCTGCGCCACGGCCTCGCTGGTGAGCGCGTCGGCGAGCGCCGCCGTGATCCGCTGGAGGCCGGCCATGCGCTGCGCCGCGCGCTCGGCGGCCCGGCGCGCCTCCTGCTCGGCCAGGAAGCGCCGCCGCGCCTCGGACTCGGCGTCGCGGGCCATGTCGTAGAGGCGCACGCGCTGCAAGGCGACCTCGATGCGCTGCGAGAGCTCCTCGGCGAAGGCGAGATCGGCGGCGTCGAACGTGCGCTCCGCCTCTGCGGACGCGAGCGTGAGCGCCGCGAGGACGCACCCGTCGCCGCGGATGGGCACGATCACCGCGGAGCGGCAGCCGAGCTCGCGCAGGACGGCGAGGTGGTCCTCGCCGGCCAGCGCGTGGCCGGCGAGGTCGGGGAGGAGCCGGCCGTGGCCGCCGTGGAGCACCTCGCGCAGCGGCGATGGCGGCGTCCCCGGCGCCGGCAGGGGGTGGCCGCGCCGGGCCAGACGGGCGGCGAGCTCCGCCTTGGCCGGATCGGCGTGCGCGACGACCCGCGCGTGGACGGAGCCGTCCGGTTCGAGCGTGTGGACGGCGCACAGATCGGCCACCGAGGCGACCGCGAGGGCCGCGACGCGCCGGAAGCCCGCGTCGCGGCCCTGCGCCGGATCGAGCGCGGCCGACGCGTCGGCCAGGAAGCGCCGCGCGTCCTCGGCGCGCTTCTGCTCGCTGACGTCCGCGACGAGCGCGAAGAAGCCGCGCACGTCGCCGCTCGCGCCGAGGTGGGGGATGTACTGGATGCGCACGTGGCGCCGGCGGCCCTCCCGGTAGGTGAGCCGCGACTCGAAGTCCTGCGGCCGTCCGGCGAGCACCGCGGTGATGTGCGGCTTCACGGCGGCGTAGGCGGCGTCGCCGATCACCTCGCGCACCTGCCGGCCGACGACCGAGCCGCTGTCTTCGCCGAACCAGCGCTCGTAGGCCCGGTTGACGACGCCGTAGCGCTCGTCGCTGCCGATATACGAGATGAGCGCCGGCAGGGCGTCCAGCAAGCGCTGGAGCTGCTCGGCTTCCATCGTCACGCTCGGCTCGCCGGCGCTCATGAGGCCGCTCTCGCGCGCCGTGGCGGGGGCTTCCGGCCTACGCATCTCGGCGTAGGCATATCCGCAATCCTCGCGGGTCGCCACTCGTCGGTTCGCTGCGGTCCGGCTCGAGCGTGCTATGGTCGCCGCCGATGCGGATCCTCGTCGTCGGCGCGGGCGCGGTGGGCGGCTATTTCGGGGCGCGGCTGACGCTCGCCGGGGAAGACGTCACCTTCGTCGCGCGCGGCGCGCACGCCGAGGTGATGCGGTCCCGCGGGCTCATCGTCCGCACGCCGTCCGGCGAGCTGCGCACTCCGCCGCTCCGCGTCGCCCCGCTCGACGGGGCGCGCGGGCCGTTCGATCTCGCGCTCATCGCCGTGAAATCGCCGTCGCTCGCCGCGGTGAGCGCGAAGCTCGCCGGGCTGCTCGCCGCGGACGGCCTCGCCGCGCCCCTCCTGAACGGGCTCGACTCCGAGGACGTGGTCGCGCGCGACGTCGGCGCGGCGCGCGTGATCGCCGCGATCGCGTACATGTCCTCGGGCGTCGCCGGGCCTGGCGAGATCGAGACGCTCGCGCCGACGCGCGCCGGGCTCGCGCCCTACCGGCCCGGGCAGGAGGCGCGGGTCGAGGCGACCGCCGCGCTGCTCGAGCGCGCGGGCATCCCGGTCCGCCGCGGGGCGGACCACCGCGCCATGCTCTGGGAGAAGATGGTCTGGAACGCCCCCTTCAATGCGATCTGCGCGCTGACCGGCCAGCGCGCCGGCGTGGTCGCGGAGCGGATGGAGGACCTCACCCGGGCGGCGATGCTCGAGGTGATCGCGGTCGCGCGGGCGGAAGGGGCGGAGATCTCCGAGGCGACCGCGGACGCGATGCTCGCCCTCACGCGCTCCGAGTTCCCGCTCACCGAGCCCTCGATGCTGCAGGACGTGCGGGCCGGCCGCGCGACGGAGGTCGATATCCTCCAGGGCGCGGTGGTCGAGCGCGCGCGCCGGGCCGGGATCGACACCCCGGTGCTGCGCACGCTCGCGACCCTCGTCCGCGGCCTGTCGCCGCGGGCGAACGCGCCGTCCGCGGGCCGATAGACAGATCTCGCGCTCGCGACGGAGAGGGGATGGCGACGGCGGCGCGCGCCGCTCGCTGGGCGCGTGGGAGCCCTGGGAAGCGCGTCGTCGCGACCGCCACCGCGGTGTCTCGGGTGCTTCGAAGAAGGGGAGTGGAACGCGAGGCGCTCATCTCACCTCCTGGAGTCGAGAGGAGATGAGATGAGTGCCTGTCTTGAGACTCAGCGATCAGGCGCCGCCAGCGCCGCCGGTGCCGCCAGCGCCGCCGGTGCCGCCCGTGCCGCCCGTGCCGCCCGCGCCGCCGGTGCCGCCCGTGCCGCCCGCGCCGCTGGTGCTGGCCGCGCTGCTGGTGCTGGCCGCGCTGCTGGTGCTGGCCGCGCCGCCGGTGCCGCCGCCCGCGCCGCCGTCGCTGCCGCCCGCGCCGCCGGTGCCGCCGCCCGCGCCGCCCGCGCCGCCGGTGCCGCCGCCCGCGCCGCCGTCGCCGCCGCCCGCGCCGCCGCTGCCGCCCGCGCCGCCCGTGCCCTCGTTGCTCAGCGGGTACAGCGGGTCGAGGCAGAAGAAGCCATCAGGCGTCTCGGCGCACTCGTCCGGATCATCGCAATCGCTGTTGTCCTCGCACGGCAGCTTCGTGAAGATGCAGAAGCCGTTGTCCGGAAGGCGGAAGTCCTCGCAGCGGGCGTTCGGCAACAGGCAATCGTCGTGCGCCTTGCACGCCCTGGTGCAGGCGCCGAAGTCGCCGGCGCCGACGACGTCCGCGAACTGGTAGAGGCAGAGACCGTTCTCGAACCCGCCGCAGTCGGACTCGAACACATCGCCGCCGAAGCCGCAGAACTCGGTGCATGCGCCGACGTCGCCGGGGAAGCCCACGCAGTATCCGGCGCACGGATCCTCGTCGGCGTCGCGGTCGCACGCGGCCCCCATCGGAAGACCCTCGTGCGGCGTGTCGACGCACGCGTTCTGCCTGGGATCGCAGCTGCGGCCGGACTCGGAGCACTGGGAGTCGGATCCGCAGTTCGGCATGCAGACCGACACGCCGTCATCCACCTCCTCACAGCGCAGCTCGTCGCGGCCGTGGCACTTGAACGGATCGAGCTCCTCGTCGAGGGCCGTGATCTCGGGCTCTCCGAGGACGCAGCCCAGGTAACAGATGTCATTGATGCAGGCGCTGCCCTCGCCTTCACAATCGCCGTCGTCGATGCACTCCATCGTGCAGTACCCGCCCGCAGGACCGGCGTCCCCCTCCGACTCCAGGGCGCACACGCCGCCCGGCCCGCAGTCGGCGTCGGCCGTGCAGCGGGTGCCGAGGAACTCGACCCTGCTCCCGCCCCCGCCCGTGCTCGCGGCGACTCCCGATGACGAGCTCGTGGTCGAAGAGGAAGAGCCGCCGCCTGCGCCCCCGACCGAATCGTCGTCGCCGCAACCGATGAAGCCTGCAGAGAAGGCGACCGAGGTGAGCAGGATCGCCGAAACGCGTTGCACTTTCATTACTGTCTCCCGAGCCAGGAGGCCCTGCCCACATCGGGCGCGCCTTCGTGTGATTTCGGGACGGTAACGGAATCGGTGCGGCTCCGCCATACCGGACGGGCGGGGGCGCGCTCGATCTCGCGCTCCGCGGAAAGCCTCCGTGGGAGCGGATGGCGCTCCAGGTGGGCCGGGATCAGGACGTCAGTGAGACGACTGATGGTCTATTTTTCAGGTGATACCCGACTGGACCGCTACGCGGACTTCGTGATTTTTGACACGTACCGTACGGCCCTCCCGTCGGCGCCGGTGAGCGCGCCAGCGATACCTCAGGTCGATCGCGGGCTCCCGTGCCAATCGCCGTCCGCAGGAATGCGACGCGCTTCTGCGGCGGCTCGCCTGCGGCCCGCGGCCACCAGGCTGGCCGGGATCACCGCGCGCGTCGCGGGCGCACAGGCTCGCGCCGCGCGGGCCCGCGCTCCGCGCCGGCGTCGCCGAGCGGCAGCGCGCGCTGCGCGCCGACGTCGTAGATCAGGTGGCCGGCGCCGTCGGGCCGGGCGGCGGGGTTCAGCGCGTGCGGGGCCCGCGCGCCGGGGCCGAGCAGGTGGACGACCGCCAGCCCGCGCGCGACGAGGGCGTCGGCGATGAGGCGGCGGTGGCACCGCCACCAGAGCGTCTCGGCGCACAGGAGGGCCATTCGCCGTCCAGCGCGCGCTTCCGCCTCGAGCTCGGAGAGCGCGCGCTGGAACACGGCGGTCTCCATGTGATCGGCGTAGGCCCGGAAGCTCGCGTTCTCCCAGGCGACGTGCGGCGAGTCGGCCCGCCCGGTCCGCCGTCCGCCGAGGGCGTCGCCGCGGAAGACGTAGGTCACCCCGAGCCGGGGCAGCGCCTCGGCGAGCGCAGCGCGGCCGAGGTGAGGGGAGCGGCTCGATCCCGGGAACCTCCGGACGTCGATCAGCGTGTCGGCCGGCCCCTCGCCGAGCAGCTCGACGAGCTCCTCCACGCTGCGGGTGCCGTGGCCGACGGTGAAGACGGTGTCCACGGGGAAGAGCTTTGCGCCCCGGCGGCGCGCGGGCAACGCCGGCGGCGCGGCGCCCGCGCGCGCTACCCGATGGAGCGCAGCAGATGATCGAGCGCCCGGCGCTCCTCCGCGTCGGTGACCGACTGGAGCGCCCGGTTCACCTCGCCGACGGCGGCCGCCGCCAGCAGCGCGACGGCCGCCGGGTCGGGCGCCCCGCGCGCGCGCAGCCACGCGAGCGCTTCGTGCTCGGTGTTGACGACGATGTGGCCCCGGCTGGCGTCGTAACGGATCGGCCGCCCCGAGCGGCCCTCGACGACGGCGCGCACCGGGGACCCCTCGAGGTTCATCCGGACGATGGCCTCGTGGAGCGCGGCCGCGAGCGGGCTCCCGGCCGCCGCCTCCTGCCCCTCGGGCGTGGCGCCGGGCACCGGCGCCGCCTCGCCGCCGAGCAGGCCGAGCACGCTGCGCCACAGCGCGATCGCCCAGGCCCGCGCGCCGCTCGAGTCGGGCGGCGCCTCCGCGGCGGGCGCCTCCGCGTCACGCATGGCCGCGGGGGCCTCCGCGCCGCGGGCGCCCGCCGCGGGAGGGCCCGCGCTCGCGGCGGGGAGGCCCGTCCCGGAGGCGGGCCCGCTCTCCGCCGCGATCGCCACGGCCGGGGCGGGCGTCGCCGCGAGGGCGCCGAGCTCGCGCAGCGCGCCGGGGGCGGCGCGGTGGCGCAGCACCTCGACGAGCGGCGAGCCGTCGTCGAGCAGCACGAATGGCGGCGAGCCGTCCGGGAAATCGCCGTCCGCGCTCCCCCGGCGATCGGTGATCCACAGGCAGCCGCTCGCCGCGAGCTCGGCGCGGACCGCCGCCGGGCCGACGCTCTCCCCGGAGGCGGTCCGCGCCGCGAGCTTGCCGCCGGAGAGGCGGCCGAGCAGGTGCAAGTTCCACAGGTACGGCGCCGCGGCCGCCTGATCCGAGAGCTCGGCCGCCATGGAGGCCGCGGCCTCCATGGCGAGCTCCGCGATGGCGTCCCAGCGCGCCTCGCGCAGCGGCCACACGAGGAGCCTCCCCTCGACCGGCGCGAGCGGGGCCACGCCGGTCGTCCCGGAGCCCACGCCCGCCCTGCAGCGCAGCGCGCGCGGGGTGAAGCCGCCGCCGTCGCGCTCCTCGCCGCCCTCGCCGAGGATCGCCGCGGAGGGCGCGGCGACGAGCACCTCGGGCGCGCGCGGCCACCGCGCGGGCAGCCACAGCGCGCCGGTCACGAACAGCGGACGGGGCCAGGTGGTGGCGACGTCGATCCACCGCGTCGCGAGCGCGTCGCCGGGCGGCGCGAGCCGGGCGCGCAGCCACCGCGCGGCGGCGTCGCGCACCGCCTGCCGGAGCCTCGACGCGTCCCCGCGGGCCTTGAGCCCGTCGAAGGCGCGGTTCGGCTCGAGCGCGTCGTCGTTGACGGCCGCGCACAGGGGCCACCCGTCGCCGGCGTCGAGCGCGCAGAGCGGGCGGCGCCCCACGTGCACCGCGATGCCCGCCGCCCCGGCGTGCTCCGGGGCGAGCAGGCCGATCTCGCCGTGCGCGGCCGGCGCGCCCTCCTGCGCGCCGGCCGGCCGCTCGAAGGGCAGGATCGCGAAGCACGCCGCGCGCGCGGCCGCGTCGAGGCCGACGGCGGCGAGCGGCGGCGCCGTGAGGCGCTCCTCGGCCGCGCGATCGCGCGCGACCGCGTCGGTGATGTCCTTGACGAGCACGGCGGCCGCGAGCTGCAGCCGCTCGGGCCTGCTCAGCGCGAGGACCGGCCGCTCGTAGCGCTGCTTCGGGTAGGGCGGCGGCGTCGAGGTGCACAGCCACTCGGCGCGCGGGTCGCGCCGGAGGTCGTCGAGCGAGAAGAGGTTCCCCTCGATGTCGTGGAAGAGCCGCGCGCGCGCCGCCTCCGCGACGACGCGCTTGCCCTGGGCCAGCGTCTTCAGGACGGCGCGGCGCGCGTGGCCCCGCGCGAACGGCGGCAGCTCGTCGAAGCGCGGCGCCAGCGCGATCAGGTGGCGGCCAGCGGCCTTCGCGAGGCGCGTCAGGATCGCGCGCGAGGCGTCCCTCGACGGGTCCGCCGCGCCGGCCCGCACGAGGAGGCGGAGCGGGATCGGCAGCTCCACCTCCACGCGCCGCTCCGCGCCGTCGGGGCCGACGAAGCGGGCGTCCGACACCGGCCCCTCGACGATCTCGATCTCGCCCTCGAGCCCCTGCACGCCGAGCGCGGCGGCGCTCACCCGCAGCAGCGGGTGCGAGGGCGCGCCTGGCAGCGCGAGCGGCGCGCGCGGCGGGCCGGCGGCTCCGCGCGGGCCATGCTCCTGCTGCGCCTTGCCGGCGGACGCGCGGCGCTCCTGCTCGGCGGCGGCGCGCTGCCGCCGCGCCGGCACCCCGCTCTGCGCCAGGAGGGCGCGCCCGCCGGCCCACCGCATCAGGGCCGCGCGCTCTCGCGGGTCGCGGGCGACGAGGGGGTGCCAGGAGAGCGTCTCGAAGCCGGGCGCCGCGTCGAGCACCGGGATCGGCGCGGGCGCCGGGTGCGTCGCGTCGAGGGTCTCGAGCGAGCACGCGACCTCCTGGCCGCGCGCGTCCAGCATCCCGAGCAGCGGCAGGCGCCGGATGCGGGCGGCGAGCTCGCTCGGGGCCGCCTTGAAGGGCGCGCTTCCGAGCGCCCGCGCGCGCGCCTCGAGCGCGTGCGCGCTGTCGAGGAGGTAGGCGCTCACGCGGGCGTCCGGCCTGCCGCGCTCGCGGCGCGGATCGCCCCGCAGGCCGAGCCGCGCGCGCGCCGCGGCGTCGCCCTCCAGCGCCGCCACGAGCGCCTCGCAGAGCGCGCGCTCGACCGCGTGGACGGCGGCGTTGTTGCGTGGCGACAGGAGGCCGTCCCAGCCGCTGTTCGGCGCCGCCGCGTCGTCGTCGATCGCGATGGCGGCGGGGCCGAACAGCGGCGCGGCCTCCAGGGTGGCGAGGGGCCGCGACGCGTGGTGCCACACCTCCACCGTCGCGTCGCTCGGCGTGGCGAGCGCGAGGAAGCCGGGGCCGCTGACCTCGAGGACCGGCGCGCCGGCGGGGAGCGCCCCGAGCCTCTCCAGGGACGCCGCGAGCGCGCGCCGCCGCGCCGGCCCTCGCGCCGCGAGCTCGTCCTCGGTGAAGAGCCCCGGGCCGTAGGGGACGAGCTCGCGCTCCGGGAGCGCGGCGGCGAGCCAGTCGAGCTCGCGCTGCGAGACGGCGAGCACCGGCCTCCGGTCGGCCGCGCGCCCCCGCGCCTCGGGCGGCGCCGCGCAGAGGCCGCGCGTCGTCCGGGAGAGCGCGGAGAGGCCGTTCAGGCTGACGAACCACCCCGCCGTGAGCGTGGGCCAGATCCGCGCGTCCAGGAGGCCTTCGAAGCTCGAGGGCGCGAGGCCGTCGTCCGGGGCCGGCGCCGCGCCGCCTCCGCGCCCGGAGCCGCCGTCCCCGGCGCCGAGGCGCCGAGGCGCGCAGAACACCGCGCCGATCGCGGCGCGCAGTGCGGGCCTCACGCGCGCGAGCTCGCTCTCGGGCGCAGGCGCGGGCGCCGTCGAGCGCGCGCCTCGCCGAGCGTCCCCCGGGCCGAAGAGCCGCCTCGCCTCGCGGTCGGCCGCGGCGATCGCGAGCTTCAGCGCATGGCGGACGGCGCGCCAGAAGCGCGCGTCGCGCTCGACCCCGTCGTACGCGAACCGCGGCCGCACGCGCCCCTTCCACGCGAGCGCGATCTCGACGGGCAAGGGGACGGCGGCGGGATCGAGCTCCACGGTCTCGAGGTGCCGCCCGTCCACGAACACCCGGACCTCCGCGCCGCGCGGGGGCTCGCGGGCGTCGGCGAAGACCGCGAGCTCGCCGCGGAGGCCGGCGAGCGGCCCTTCGTCCACCTGGAAGGCGTCGCGGAACGCGTGCTCCGGGGAGGGCGGCACGACGGGATCGCCGGTCGCGTGCAGGAGGAACGCCCTGCGGCGCTCGGCGCCGAGCTTCGCTTGCTCGATCATGGCCTCGGCGTCGGCGAGCGGGAGCCCGGCGAGCGCGCGCTCGACGAGGCCCCCCGGGCTCCACACCACGTCGCCGGCCCAGGGGGCGAGCTCCTTCGGGAGCCTCCCGTCGCCGCGGAACAGGAAGAGCCGCGGCGCATCGTGCGCCTCGAGCGCCGCGAGCGACGTCGGCCGCCCGCGCCCGTCGCGGAGCAGCGGGAGCTCGCGCACGGCCCGCGCCTCGGCGGGCAGCTCGGCGCCCGCCCGCGCCGCCCCGGTCGCGACGCAGGCGAAGGCCGCGAGCGCGTCCGCGAGCCGGCCGCGGTCCTCGTCGACGACGAGCGCGCCGTCGGGGACCGCGCCCTCGCCGCAGACGAGCGCGGCGAGGGCCTGGATGGCGTCGAGCAGCGCGCCGGCCGCCGCCTCGCGGAGCCGCGCGCGGAGGGGCGCGTCCTCGCGCACCGCCGAGCGCGACGCGTTGGTGGGCAGCGCGTCCGCGTCGACGACGACGCGGACCGGGAGCTCGACGCCCTGGTAGGGCGCCGACGGGAACCGCGGGGCGAAGCTCCAGCGCTCGCGGACGAGCCGCACGCCGTGCTCGAGGTAGTCGACGGCGGGGAGGCCCGAGGGCAGGGGAGCGGAGATGGGCGCGGCGAGGGGGCGCGAGCGGGGCGCCGAGCTGACCGGCCCTCCTGCGGGCTCGGGGGGCGCGACGATCTCCAGCGCGGCGCGGCGCGCGCCGCGCACGTGGAACGGCACGCGCACGAGCACCTGAAGATCGCCGCCCGGGAGAGCGCGGCGCAGCGGCTCGCCGGCGAGCGCGATCGGGATCGGGAAATCGCCGGTGGCCGCGGCGAGGTGCGCGAGCTCGGGCGGGCTATCGCCCGTGATCGCCCGCCGGAGCACCGACCAGCCGAGCCTCCGCCGCACCTCGATGCGCAGGCCGGCCGCGGGCATTCCGGGCGGCCTCGGGACCTCGTCGCAGGCGGGGCCGGCGGCCGGCGCGGGGGCCTCGGCGGGCGCCTCGATCAGGGCGGGCGTGAAGCGCACGCGCGTGCAGCTCGCGCCGCTGGCCTCGCTGGACGGCCCGGTCGTGAGCAGGTCGACGCGCGCCGGGCGCAGCCCGAGCGCCGCGTTCACGCCGAGCGCGAGCAGGCGGAGCCTCCGGGACGCGGCGTCGGGCGCGGCGTTGAGCACGTGGTCGAGGAGGCGCGCCAGGGCGGGCCCGTCGGGCGGCTCTCCGTCGAACGTCACGACGACGTCGTCGGCGTCGTAGCGGAGATCGATCTGCGTCGCGCCCCCGGCCGCCGCGGCGCGGACGAGCTCGAGCAGGTAGAGGTCCAGGTCGACGAGCAGGTGCTCCCGGAGCTTCTGGACGGCGCGGCGGGCATCGACGCGGATCGCGCCGCGGGCGACGACCCGGCTCACCGCAGGGGCCCCCTCGGCGCGGGGCGCGCGCCGCCTGCGGGCGCCCTCTCGCCGCGCGCCGCCCCCGCGCGCGGCGGCGGGCTCGCCGAGAGGTCGAGGAGCCGGTCGCTGTCCTCGGGATCGAGCGACCCCTTGGCCTCGACGAGCAGCGCGCGGGCGAGCAGGTTGCCGGCGGTCACCGCGTCGACGGCGGCGCGCCTGCGCGCGAGGGCCACCGTGTCGCTCTCGACGTTGAGGTAGAGGGCGTGTCCGGGCGGGAAGCGCGCCGCGCGGCGCACGACCTCGCGCGCCGCGTGGCAGCTCTGCTCGGACCCGGCGCGCTCCCCGCTCCCGGGCAGGAGGAACCCGCTGCGCTGGCGGAGGGCGCCCTCGACCCGGCAGAGGCTCACCCGGGCGACCCCGTGCCGGGCGCGCGCGAGCGCCTCGGCGATCACCTGGAGGAGCGCGGCGTCGGCGGCGCGGGCGCGTTTCGGCTCCTCGCGCTCCTCGCGCACGAGCAGGTAGGCGGCGTGCGCCTTCTCGACGCGCGCCGCCGGGAAGCACCGCTTCAGCAGCGCCCTGGTCGCCGGGTGGTTGCACAGCACGACGGGCAGCCCGCCGCGGGCCATGGCCGCGGTCAGCGCGTCGGAGCGCCTGGCCACGAGCAGCGGCTCGCGCCCCGGCGCGAGCGCCCGGAGCCCCGCGCGGCTCCGGTCGCCTGCGACGGGGCTCGCGAGCGGGAACGGGATCTCGTCCGGATCGAGCGCTGTCGGCGGCGACAGCGCCGCCTCGAGCATCGCCGCGTAGGCGGCGGCGCCCTCGGCCTCGCCGGCGGCTGCCGCGGCCGCGGCCTGCGGGAGGCGGGCGGCGAGCTCGCGCCGGAGCGGACCTTTGACGAGCTCCCGCACGCGCGCGATCGCGTCCCAGAAGGCGTCGTCGCGGCGCACGTTATCGCGGCTCAGGGTGTGCTGGAGGTGGGGGCTCATCACCTTGAACCGCACGCCCGAGAGCCCGCCGAAGAGCTCGTCCGCGGTCTCGAACAGCGTGAGCCCGCGGTTGTAGAACCCGGCGAAGCTCTGGCCGTGCTCGACGGCGGGGTCCCCGCTCCTCGGCTGTGCGAGGTGCTGAGCGCCGGCGGAGGGGCCGACGACGACGGTGGTCTCTTCCTCGACGGCGGTCACGGAGACGGGCGCTGCGACGGCGAGCGGGGCGTCGATGCGCACGGCGCCCGTCCGGGAGCCGCCTTCGTGGTCTGCGATGCTCAGGGTGATCTCGCGGTCGGCGTGGCGGCACCAGCGGCGGAGCGCGGCGTGCGCGCGCCGCGCGTGCTCCACGAACGCCTCCCGGTCGAGCCGCTGGATCAGGGTCACGCGGGTGCCGCTGCCCTGGCGCGGTCCGGCGTCCTCGAGCTCGTAGCTCGTGTCGCTGTGCAGCCGGAGGAGCCATGCTTTTCCGTCGCGCCACGTCTCCACGTCGACGTGCTCTGGCTGGAGGGCGAACACGGAGACGAAGCCGACGCCGTATTTCCCGATCTTCGTCGGGTCGCCTTCCTTCGACGAGCTGAAGAGGGTGAGCAGCGGGCCCTCGATGTCCTCGCGGCTCATGCCGCACCCGTCGTCGGTGACCGAGGTAGCGCACGCGCCGGGCAGCGTCTCGACGCGCACGGCGATCTTCCGCGCGCCGGCGTCCATGCCGTTCTGCACGAGCTCGCGCAGGAAGGCGTACGGGTCGGCGAACTGCTGCACCATGTCGGCGACCGGGCCCGGGGGCGGCGGCGGGGGCGCGGCGCGGTCCTCGCGAGAGGAGCGGTAGGGTGCCATGCGTCCTGCGAGGCTATCACACGGTGGGAGCCGCGGTTGGAGGGGGCCTGCGGGGGCTGGAGGGTGGAGTCGCCGCGAGCGGAGACCGGCCCTATGGCCGGCGCAGGTGCGACCGGTGCAAAGCTCAAAGTGGAGAGAGCGGGGGAGACCTGCGTCAGGACATGAGACCGAGTACGAAGAGAGCGTCGGACCAGAGCGGCCAAAGCGTGCGGAAGGGGTGGGTGGCCAGCAGCAGGCCGCCGTTCGGAAGGCGCCGGACGTAGTAGGGCGAGTGGCGCTCGATGAAACGGACGTGTTTTCCCGTGGCGACGTTCACCTCGTAGGAGGCCTTGCCCTCCCTGGGCTCTTCGATGATCTCCTGAACGAGCTCGCGCGCGCGAGGCTCCACGGAACGCCATGCTTCGCCCGGCACCGCCGAGGCTTCGAGCGCGTCGACCAGCGTGGCCGGCGGCATGGAGAGCGCCGCGAGCACCTGTTCGCGCGTGAGATCCTCGTCGCCTACGAGGCGGGCGCGTGGGACATGCCGAATGGCGTCGGGGCGAGTCGGGCGGTCTGCCCGCGATCGGGACGCATCGCGGTCGAGGTCGTCGTGCTCGTCGACGCGCTCGACGGTGCTTGCGACCCCGACGCGCGCCCCTCTGGGAGCCGCTTCGACGCGCGCATGCAGCGCGTCCAGGGATAAGCCCGCAGCGCGCCGCACGATGTCGCCGTCGTGGATGTGCAACCACGACAGGGCGAGATCCCGCGCGACACTCGCGGCATCGGCGTGATAAGTCGCGCACGCCTCGACAGGCGCGGGCCAGCTGAAGACCGCCGAGCACGCGCCCGTCGTCACGCGGGGACGCGCGTCCGGCGCGCACAGGCCGAGCAGGATCTCCTCCATGTCCTGCTCGAACTGCATCGAGATCATCGCCGCCTCGGCCTCCACGGAGCGCGCATCGTTGCCGATGGCGATCTCGAGGCGATACGGATAGAGCCCCTTCCACTCGTAGGTGTGTACGCGCAGAGGGCCGCTGGCCCACCGGCGTTCGTGTTCTTCACCATAGCAGTCCAGGCTCAGGCCATACCTGGCCAGCCATCTCCACTTCGTGCCGAAATCCACACATATCTGCGAGCGTGCCTTGAAGGCGGGACGTGTCACCGCGATGACCTCGTCGAGGGGAACCCTGCTGCGCCACAGGTGTTCGGAGGATTCAGGCGTGGAGAGGCTGACGTCGCAGAGTCCCCCCGGGTAGACGAGCGCGGAGAGGGCCGCCGCGAAGGCGTCGAACCGGTCCGCCTCGTCACACCACGCATAGAAATCGGGTCCCCGTTCACTCCGCGCTTGGTTCATATCCCGACGCATCGAGAGCACCTATCTGATTTCCAGAGCTCCGACCACCGCTCTTCGCACGCCGCACCGCGAGACCACGCTGCGCGTCTCTTGCCGCGAAGAATAGCACAAGCTCCGCGCCTGGAGCATGTCACGGTGAGCGGCCCGCCCGTGTACCGCCGAGCCCGTAGGCACAAGGTTGCCGCTCCCCGTGAGAAATTTCGGCACAACAACGCAATACGTCCGCACGAACCCGGTGATCCGGTTCTGCGCCTTCAGGAACGCGTTGGTCTCCGCGAGCGAGACGCCCATCCGGTCGCGCAGCGCGATCTCCAGCGCCGCGCTGTTCGCCCGCCACGCTCGCACGTTCGCCACGAAATCGGCCCGCGCCCCCACCGCGCCCCCGCTCACGTCCTTCTCCAGCGCCGCGATCACGCCGTCCGCGTACGCCGCGTACGGGTCTCTCCCCTCGTCGAACGCACCGTCCACCTCCGCGATGTCCGGCACCTCGACCCACGGCACCTCGCTCTCCCCGAGCGCATACGCCCACGGGTCGTCCGGGTCCTACCGTGCAGTGTTGATCGATGAGGATGGCTCCGAAAGAGCGGAGAACGGCTGAGAGAGAGTGGATGCCCACCCCCGGTCCGTGCTCGGCGCTGCGCGCCTGCGCGCGGCCCGCCCCTCCCAAATCGCGCGCTCTGCGCGCTCAAGGGAGGGGTGCGCCGTCTGGCACCTGCGGCCGGGGTGCGAAGTCCGGAGAAGGGAGCGCGTGCACGAACTGCGTCAGGACATCAGGCCGAGCGAGGAGAGCGCGTCGACCCAGAGCGGCCAGAGCGTGCGGTACGGGTGGGTCGCGAGCACCACGCCGCTGCTCGGCAGGCGCCGTACGTAGAACCGGGCGTGGTGGACCAGGAACTCGAAGTGATCGATGGTGATCTCGACCTGCGAGAGGGGCGAGCCGTTGCCCGTCTCCGTGCCCTGCTCGTCGCGCCCCCTGAATGGGAGCGTCCGCTCGTAGATCTCGCGCGCGCGCGGCTCTGCGGCGCGCCACGCGCCGTCGGGCGCCTCCGCCGCCGCTTCGAGCGCCTCGATCAAGGCGGAAGGCGGAGTTTCCAGCGCCTTGAGGACGGCTTCACGGGAGAGCGAGCTCGAATGCGCGCTGGCATGTCTCAACGCGACGCACGCGCCGGGCGGCGCGGCTTCCACCCGCGCGCGGAGCGCTTCCAGCGACAGCCCCGCGGTGCGCGACACCCTGTCCTTGTCGTGGAGGCAGATCCACGAGAGGGCGAGATCACGCGCGATGTCGCGGGCGTCCGCGTGGTACGTCGCGCACAGGGCGACCGGCGCGAGCCAGGTCCGCGCCGTCGTGCAGCCGCCGGTCGGGACGCGCCCACTCGCGTCCGGCGCGCAGAGGCGGAGCAGGACATCCTCGATGTCTTCCAGCGCCATGTGCCACGCGAGCACGGCCTCGGTCTGCACGGAGCGCGGGCCGCGGTCCAAGGCGAGGTCCATGTGCGTGGGGGAAAAATCCTCGATCTCGCGGGCGTGCATGTGGAGGGGGCCCATCGGCTTGAGACGTTCGCTCCTGTCGGTGAAGCAGCGAAGGATGCAATGGACGAAGTGTTCGTAGCTCAACGATGCGACGAAGTAGGCTTCGGCGTCGGTGCGCCCGAAGTGGGTGCGGAGCATCGTGACCACCTCGTCAACGGAGGTCGTGTTGCATTCCGTGTCACGGTTCATGATCGCGCGGATGCTGTACTGTGGCTCCTTGATGAGGGCCGACAGCGCCGCGCCGAACGCATCGACCCTCTCTGCCTCGTCACACCAGGCGAAGAAAAACGGCCCTTCTCTCATCGATCGATCATCCTCATGAGGTAGCCTGCGTCAGGACAGGAGGCCGAGCACGAAGAGCGCATCGGCCCAGAGCGGCCAGAGCGTGCGGTACGGGTGCGTGGCCAGCACCACGCCGCCCCTCGGGAGGCGGCGGACGTGGAAGGGGGCGTGCTCCTCGAGGAAGCGGGTGTGCTCGCGCGTCGTGACGTCCACCCAGAAGGCGGGGGGGACCTCCCCCGCGTCTTCGTCGTCGAGCTGGCGGCGTAGCTCCAGGAGCTCGCGCGCCTGGGGCTCGGCCGCGCGCCACGCGTCGTCGGGCACCGCCGCGGCCTCGAGCGCATCGAGCAGGGGGGCCGGCGGCGTCGCGAGCGCCTTGAGCACGGTCTCGCGCGAGAGCGAGCCCGTGAGCTCGCTCGTGCTTTTCATGGGCACGCGTGCGCCGCGCGGCGCGGCTTCCACCCGCGCGCGGAGCGCCCCCAGCGACGTGCCTGCGATGCGCGAGACGCTCTCCTTGTCGTGGAGGCTGACCCACGACAGGGCGAGGTCGCGCGCGAGCTCCGCGGCGTTCGCGCTGTAGGTCGCGCACATCTCGACCGGGGCGATCCAGTCCTCCTCGCCCGTGCAGGCGCCGGTCGGCACGCGCCCGCTCGCGTCCGGCGCGCAGAGGCGGAGCAGGAGGTCCTCGATGTCGCCTTGGACCATGTGGTAGGCGGCCGCGGCCTCGGCCTCCACGGAGCGGGGGCGCCTGCCCACGGGGATCTCGTACGGGTAGAAATCCCACTTGCGCTCGCCCGCCTTGGCCTCAAGAGGGCCGAAAGGATGGTCATCTTCGCTGTCTTCGGGGTAGCAAGCGAGGCTGAACACCATAACGCGCTTTGATCCCCGCAGTATCACGCCGGATGATACGTGAGCGCTATTCCGTCCTCCGAAGTTAGCGCGGACCGTGGCAAGGACGTCTTCGGCGGAGCGTGTCCTGCACGTTATGGTAGCGCTCATACCCAGGCTGATGAGATCCCCCGGAATCATCAGCGCAGACAATGACGCCGCGAGCGCATCGATCCGTTCTGGCTCGTCGCACCAGGCGAAGAATCGAGGTCCTGAGTAGCTCATAGCCGGATCACCATGATGGGTATATTGAAGCCATCGAGGGTAAGGGGCATGCCAGCGTCCGAATCGAACAGGTAGCCGTCCTTGACTGTGAACTTCTTCGGTTTGAACTTCGCCCCCTGCTCCATGATGAGCTCGACCCGCTGCACGTCGCCAGCGAGCCCCCACTTGTCCTTCAGCGCCCTCATCGCATTCAATAGCTGATCGCGCACATCAAAGGCGTCGATCGTTCCGCCGCCCTTCGCCTCGCTCAGGATGAGCTTGTGCCCGCTGGACACCGACAGGAAATCGGGCGCCTTCCCCTCGATGGTACCTGTCCGTGACTCCCTCGGAATGTCGAGCACCGTGCGCACCCCGTCGTCGCCGACCCCGACGAGCGACCTGCCGTCGTCCACCAGGAACTTGGCCGCTTTCTTCTCGAAAATGTCGATTTTTTCTGCTTGGTGATCGCGCCGCGGAGGTTCTTGTACCCCCGGACGCGTTTCGTTTTCACGATCTTGGCGAAAACCTCCTCGATCTCGGCGATCTCCCCGGCCACCCGGATCGCGGACGGCCGCAGCCCGCTGCTGATCTTGACCGCGCGCCACATCGGCCCGACCGCGCCGAGCCCGAACCCCATCCCCGAGAAGATCCGCTCCTCGTCGCTCAGCTCCTCGCCCGACGGCAGGCACCACGCCTTCCCCGTCACCGCCTCGCACAGGTCGAGCGCCGGCCCGACCACGGGCACGAACCCCACCCCGATGCGCGTCGTCGCGTGCACCAGCGTCTGCATCACCTCCGCGTACGCCTCGAAGCCCTCGGCGACGGTCGACATCGCCCCCGCGAACGCGCTGATCGTCTGGTAGAGCTGCGTCTGCTCCAGATCGAGCCCGTCCCCCGTCCACTGGTTCAGGCTGTCCTTCATCTGGTCGGCGAGCGCGTCGAACCGCGGCTTGAGCACCGTGTCGACCTGCGCCCGCAGGTCCGGCGGCACAGGCGTCTCGATGAACCAGTCCGACGCATCCATGAACTTCCGCACGAAGCCGGTGATCCGGTTCTGCGCCTTCAGGAACGCGTTGGTCTCCGCGAGCGACACGCCCATCCGGTCGCGCAGCGCGATCTCCAGCGCCGCGCTGTTCGCCCGCCACGCCCGCACGTTCGCCACGAAGTCCGCCCGCGCGACGACCACCCCGCCGCTCACGTCGGCCTCCAGCGCCGCGATCACCGCGTCCGCGTACGCCGCGTACGGGTCCCTCCCCTCGTCGAACGCCCCCTCCACCTCCGCGATGTCCGGCACTTCGACCCACGGCACCTCGCTCTCCCCGAGCGCATACGCCCACGGATCGTCCGGGTTCCATCCCTCGGCGCGCGCGTCCTGCGTCGCGAGGTCCGCCACCTCGTCGGCCTGCGCGCCGAACTCGTCCATCAGTCGCGCGAGCTCGTCCTCCAGGTCGCTGACGCTCTTCTTCAGGTCGTCGACGAGCTGCTCCATCGCCGCCCGCGTCGCCGGGTCGACAACGTCCTTGTAGCGGTCGAGGATTGCGTCGAGCTCGGTCCGCGAGATCTCGTCCAGCGGCCGCGTCACCAGGTCGTGCAGCTCGGTGTCGAGCTGCCGCAGCAGATCCATCCGCGCCCGGAGGTCCGCTATCTTGGCGGCGTTCCGGAGGATCGCCTCCATCAGCTTGCCGATCGCGACCTCCAGCTCCGCGATGTCGCGCGCGAGCGCGGGGTTGATCTCAGCGAGGCTCAGGTCGACGTCCGTGTCGCCCTCGAAGCCGGTCCCGTCGCGGCGGATGTCGAAGAGCGGTTTGTTCAGCCCGAGCGGCTCCGAGACGATGTGCACCACGTCGTGCGCATGGGTACACCAGTCGCCGCCGTTCACGTGGACCCCGAAGTGGAAGTCGTTCGCGCCCATGCGCAGCAGCACCGAGTCGAACTCCGCCTCGAGCGTGTTGCTCGCGGAACCGTCGCCGTAAATCTCCACCGCGCCCGGGATCCCATAGGTGGGCAGCGGCGTCTGGTTCACCTCGAAGATGGCGGCGCCCTCCGTCTCCAGCTCGGGGTCCGCGCACGAGGTGGCGTCCTGGCGGCTCATCCACAGCACGGTGTATGGCGTGGTGGCCCAAGCGAACGACGGCGCCAGCACCGCCAGCGCCGTGATCAGCGCGACCAGCTTGTGGAACACGGCAGCGCTCCGGCCGCGCAGCGCGACGTCCTTCGAGCTTCTCATGTCCCCTCCGCCCCGCGCACGGCGGCGTCATACGCGATCGCGGCGCCCTTCACGTCGCCCGCGTCGAGCCTCGCCTGCGCGGCGTCGAGCTCCGCCGCGCCCATCCCCTGCTCCCGCAGCGCCGCGAGGCCCGCGGCGATCTTCTGCGGCAAGCCCGTCCTGAGCTCGGCCTCCGCGGCGTCGAACTGCCCTCGGAGCGCCGCGCATCCGGCCTCTCGCCACGAGGACGGCGCCGCCTCGCAGAGCGGCCGCATCTGCACCAGCGCCACGAGCTCCCCGCACCGCTCGGCCAAGAGCGGCAGCCCGAGCTTCTCGCTCACCGGCGGCGCCGCCGACAGCGCCGCCGCCCGCGCGCGCGCTCCCTCGCTGAACGCCTCCGAGGCCCGGCGGATCCGCGACCGCGCGCTCGCCTCGCGCGCTCCCTCATCCATCTGCAGCGCGCCGAGCGCCTGCCGGCGCAGCGCAATGCCGCCGAGCAGCGCCGTCGCCGTCGCGTCGCTCCGGGCGACCCGCCGCCGCACATACCCCAGCATCGCGCTCAGCGAGCGCAGCGCCCCCGACGTCATGTCAGGCACCACCGCGCCGTGCGTCGCGAGGAATTCCTTGTGCGGCGCGATCGCCTCCTCGAACGAGACCGCGAACGCCCGGAGCTCCGCCGACAGCGTCATCAGCTCCGCGGCGAGCTCGCTCGGCGCGCGGCTCGCCTCGCGCCCCGCCGCGAGCACCGCCTGCTCCACGCCGTCGAGCTCGTCGATCGCCGCTCGCGACGCCTGCGCCGAGAGCGCCGCGTACGCCGCCGTTTCCGCCGCCTCGGTCGCGCGGTAGGCGGCGAAGCGCGCCGCCGCGCCCGCGTACCTGGATCGCAGCGGCGCGCCCTCGTCCCGGGCTCGATCGAGGATGGCCTGCACGGCGGCCATCGCCTGCTTGTCCGCCGCGATCGCGGCGACGAGCGGCTCCCTCTCGGCGCTCGCCTTGCCGGTCATCGCCTCCTTGAAGGTGTCGGCCGCATGGATCGGCTCGGCCTGGAGGGCCTCCTCCTGCCTATCCCTGATCAGCCGGAGCAGCTTACCGAGCTCGCCGTGGAGCGTCGCCCGGAGCGACTCGGCGTGCTTCTGTTCGTCGCGCACATAGGACACGACACGATCGACGGTGTCGAACCAGGCCCCGAGCTCCGCCTCGCTCGCGATGAGCTCGTCGGGCGTCACGCGACCCGACCACCGCGCCCACATGAAGATCGGCAGCTCGCCGTCCGCCTCGGCCTTGCTCCACGCGCTGGCCGGGCCCTCGCTCGCATCGACGCAGCGCTCGACGACGCCGGTGTTCGGAATCGCGCAGATCCTCCCGCTTAGCGGTTCGTCGTCGCGATCCCACAGGCACCCGGGCGCCGTCGCACCAAGCACCAGGGCGGCAAGGACCGCCGCAACGATCGTCGCCAATCGCACCGCTCTCATCTCATTGCCTCCACCCCGCGATTTTTCTCGCCCAAGCACGCTCGCGCGCTCGTTCTCCAGGGGCAAGCGTGCTCACGAAAGCGGTGGGACATTGCTCGGCCGAGGAGCACGCCGCTCCACAGGCGACGAGCCCGGGGCGAGACGACGCTGGAGCCGCTCCACAAGCGACGAGCCCGGGGCGAGACGACGCTGGAGCCGCTCCACAAGCGACGAGCCCGGGGCGAGACGACGCTGGAGCCGTCAGAAAGGCGAGCTCCGGCGGCCCCGAGGCCGCCGATCGCTTCGGAAGGGTTGCGCCAGCGGCGACGCCCGAGGGGAACGGTTCAGAGCGCGCTTTGCCGCGGGATCATCGCGTTTCCCGGCCGTGGCAGCGCGAGTTGGGGAGCGGAGGGGCCGCTTTCAGGCTCGGCCGGCGCGGACGGCCGTCAGTCGCCTTCGAGCGCTGGAGGCGATCCGGGCGAGGCGGGCGCCTCGGGGGGCAGCGCGTCGTCCTCCTCGGCCGCGGTCCGGCCGGGCCTGCGGCCGGAAGGGCGCACCTTGGCGGCGAGATCCTCGAGGCCGGCGAACGTGAAGCTCGCGGCGAGCAGCGCGGCGCCCTGGCCGAAGCTCCTGTCGCTCTTGCGCATGGCGCTCTGCTTCGCGCGCAGCGTGGCCTCCTTCTCGCGCTCCTCGGTCGCGACCTTCGCGAGCGCCTTCTTCAGCGCCGGCAGCTCGGCCGCGATCTCGTCGGCGAGCGCGGCGCGATCGAGCTTCATCGACGCGCGCCTCGGCTTCGGGAGCTTGATCTCCGCGTCCCGCAGGGCGCTCGCGACCCCTTCGCCGGTCGTGACGAGCACGGAAGGGTCCTCGGCGACGGCCCCGTCCAGCCGCAGCTTGCGCAGGCCCGCCGGCCCGAACGCCGCGTCGACGGCGGCGCGCCCGTCGACGAGCACCGAGCGCAGCCGGGCGGCCGCCTCGTCGCGCGCCTCGCGGGGCGCGGCGTCGTCGGCGAGCTCGCGCTCGTGCGCGTCGTCGGCCGCCACGAGCGCGGCCGTGTCCGTGGCGAGCCGGCGCGCGACGAGGCGCATGAGCAACGCCACGTCGGGCATCTTCTCGCCGGACCTCAGGCAGGGCGCGAGCTCGCCCGCAATCCCCTTCGCGATCTCGTCGGCGTGCGTCTCGGCCGACGCGGCCACGGCGCGGCTGGACTTGTCCCTGTCGGTCACCAATTTCGACGCCATCCATCCCTCCTTGTCGGGGAACGCGGCCAGAACGGCCGCAATATGGCCCGACAGGCTCGTTGATCCCTGGGCGCATCGCAAGAGCCGGCGAGCGCCGGATCGATGCTCACCGCTGCCGGCTGGAGCTCCTCGGAGCGCGCGGCGCCGGGAGGTTCCGCGATAGCGACTCGCGGCTCGAGCTCTCTCCACCTTTGCACCGGCGCTGGGTTCACCTTCCTTCGCCCGTTCCCCACCTGCTCCGGCGTCGATATCCTACCCGGCGCTTCCGGGTGGAATGGCTCCCCCTCCACGCCTCGGTATCGACGACAACCCGCTGCTTTCGTTACGCTTCCTCAACCTGCTCCTCCACGGCATCGGGCCGAGCGCCGACGAAGGGCAGCCGCCCATCGAGACCCGGGACAGCCTCGCCGCCGATCCGGGCGCCCGCTACTCCATGGTCCTGACCAACCCGCCGTTCGGGAAGAAGTCGAGCGTGATGGTCCTCACGGAGGAGGGCGATGAGTCCCGCGAGGCGCTCACCGTCATGCGCGAGGACTTCTGGGCGACGGCGAGCAACAAGCAGCTCAACTTCGTCCAGCACGTGAAAACGATCCTCGCGATCCACGGGCGCGCGGCCGTCGTCGTGCCCGACAACGTGCTCTTCGAGGGCGGGGCAGGGGAGACGATCCGCCGCAAGCTGCTCCACGACTGCGACGTCCACACGCTGCTCCGGCTCCCCACGGGCATCTTCTATGCGCAGGGCGTGAAGGCGAACGTGCTGTTCTTCGACAAGAAGCCCGCCAGCGAGAAGCCGTGGACCAGGAAGCTCTGCTCTCTGTGTGACCGCTCGCGACCGCTGAGCTACCCTGCCGCCGTCGCCGTCCTGCACCGTCAACGAGAGTGTGCTTGGGGTGCGTGGCGCCACGGGCTACGGACCGGCCTCGGGGTCGAGGTGGACGCCGGCGAGCGCGCGATCGCGGCACCTCGCGGGCTTCACCTCAGTCACGCCTGGTTGGTCGGCTTCAACGGGGCCGCCGCCTGCGCGGCGGAAGGTGGCCGACTTGAGGAAAGGGAAGCGTCCGGACAGGTAGGCCCCTACCGCCGCGCCCCGCGACAGGGCAGGCTGATCTCGGCATCACGCGGCGTTACACTCCCCGGTCAAAGCCGCATCGACAAGCGAGTTCATCCATGGAATCCAGCCCGAACAACGATCTCTATGTTGCCGTTATCCTCTACGAGTCTTGGTCACCGGACCCGTCGTACACACCCATGTACGAAGAGTGCTTCGCGCTGGTGCGCGCCGAAAGTGAGGAGCAGGCACGCGCGCGCGCCGAGCAACACAGCCGTGCGCACGAAACGTGCTTCAACAATGTTCTAGGGCAGGAGATTCACTGGAGGCTGAAGCACGTTGTGGATGTAAGCCGTGTTCTTTCGGACACTCTTGATGACGGCGCGGACATCTACGCGCGGCACTTCAAGAGCTACGAGGCTTACCACGCGTTCGAGCCGTTGCTCGGCGGCAGCATCGACTGACAGATGAATTGGAAGGGGGTGGAGCGTGCGCAGGGCCGTCATCGTCGGGATTGTGCTCTCAAGCCTATTTGGGATTCTTGCGCCGATTCCGCCCTTGTTTGGTTCCTCGCTCGCGCTGGCTCAGAGCTGCAACGCGAACGAAAACCTCGACGATATTGCGATGTTGTTCATCGGCAGATGTTGCAAGGGATCCATTCTTCGTGAGTTCCCAGGCCAGCTGCTGTGGACAACGATCCGAGAGATCCGACGTGGAACAACAGCGGACCACAAGAAGGCTTGGAAGCTGCTGAACGACCGTCGTTTCAGGAGGTAGCTCGAGGGGCGAAGGCTAGCGCACCGAAGCGTCGGCGATCACCGGCGCGACCAGGACGATCGCAGCCACGGCGGCAAGCGCCCACGGCAGGGAGATAGCGTGGTGACCTGATTCAGGAGACCTCCGAGAACCTGCCGGCGCCGGACGTGATCGCCGGAGAGATCGTGGAGGACCTGCGGTCCGCCCTCGAGCACCGCACCTCTCACCACCTCTCCCGCCCCGGTCCACGCAAGCGGCGCCTCCCCGTCCTCGGCCCACCTCGCCGTAGCTCATTCAGCGGCGAGCCGGCTCACCTTCTTGCCGCGCAACGCTCGCCACGCTAGCGCTAGCGCCCCCACGTCGTGGCGCGTTTCTCCCGGATCAATCGCATGACGGCCGCCAGGGAGCTCTTTCGCAGCCTGCTCCGTTCACGCTACACTTATCCTTCTTTGCTCTCTGAGGAGTCGTGAGACTGATGGAATCTGCCTCCAGTGTGTTGCTCGGCGAGCTCTTCGCCCGCTCTCCCGATCTGCTCTTCATCGCCTCGGCCGACGGAGCGCTGCTCCACGGGAGCGGCGGGCTCCGCGAGGCGCTGGGCCCCGGCGTCGAGGGGGGCGCGCGCCTCGCGGATCTCGCGCACCCGGACGATCGCGCCGCGCTCTCGGCGGCCTGGTCGTCGCTCCTTCAGAGGGACGAGCCCGTCTCGTTCAGCGTGCGCCTGCGCGACGGCGGCGGCGCCTACCGGCCGCTGTCATGCAGCGCCAGCCGGTCGTCCGACCGGAGCGCCGTCCTCGGCTCGCTCCGCCCCGCGCCCGCGGCCGCCGCTGCGACCCCGATGACCGAGGACGAGCTGAGCACGCTCCGGCTCAAGGCGCGCATCCTCGACGGCCTCGCCGAGCACGTGGATCCCCTGACGATATGGGCGCTCGACGGCGACGGGATCTACCTCTATCACGACGGCAAGGCGGTCGCGAAGGCCGGGTTCACACGAGGGCAGCACGTCGGGCGCAGCGTGTACGACCTCTATGCGGCCTCCCCGGAAGCCGCCGCCGAGATGCGGAAATGGTACGACGGCCAGGTGCGCCGCGGTCGCGGCGAGGCGCACGGCGCCGACTGGGACACCTGGCTCATCCCGCTCCGCAGCGAGCCCGGCGGCCGCGTCGACGGCGTGCTCGGGGTCTCGCTCGACGTGTCGGACTCCAGGCTCGTCGAGAAGGAGCTGCGCATCCAGCTCGACCAGATCGCGGCGCAGCAGAAGGTGATCCGCGATCTCTCGACGCCGATCATCGAGGTCTGGGACGGCGTGCTCACGCTCCCCATGGTCGGCACGGTCGACAGCGTCCGCACGGCCGAGGTCATGGACAGCCTGCTCGCGCAGATCGTGGAGAAGCGGGCGCGCTTCGCCATCCTCGACCTCACCGGCGTCGAGGTCGTCGACACCCGGGTCGCGAGCCACCTCATCCAGCTCATCACCGCCATCCGCCTCCTCGGCGCGGACGGCATCGTCGCCGGCATCAAGCCGACGGTCGCCCAGACCATGGTCGCGCTCGGCCTCGACCTCACCCAGCTCAACACGCAGCGCAACCTGCGCGCCGCCCTCAACTACGCCATCCGGGCCATGACAGGCGCCCAGGGCGCCTCCCCCGCCGCGAGCCCGACGCCTGGCAAGAAGCCAGCTCCCTGAGCGGCGTCATCGAGGCGGCTCACTCGTCCACGAGATCGAAGACGATGCCTCCCTGCGTCTTGATCCGGTGAGTCGACCGGTTCGCGCTGTTGACCGGAGAGGGCGTCAGCGGGTTGGGCGCGGCGCCCACGATGACCGGCCGATCCGGGTCGCCGTTCACGAAGGCGATGAGCACCTCGGTCCCCGGCTTGAGCGGGAAATGCGTGCCGTAGTTCGCTCCAGCGTGGTTCTGGAGCATGCGCACCGGCCTGGACGACACGCCGCCGGCCGCCCCCGTGTCGAACAGGAACCGGACCATGTACCTGCCCTGATCGTCGATCTGCGCGTTGTTGCCCCCGCCCCCCGGCCCGGCGTCGACGATCCCCGTGACGACGCCGGCGATCCGGGGCGTCGGCGTGACGCGCGGCGGCCGGTACGTGTTCTTGCCCGGGATCGCGCGGAAGGTGTTCACGTAGCGCCGCGGCTCGTCTCTGCCGGTCAGCAGCGTCGCGCGGTGCTCCACCTCGACGAAGAGCAGGTCGAGCGACTCCAGGTTCGGGTGCCCTTCCAGCGTTGATCGCGCGCCCGCGCCGAGCCCGCACACCGCGCTCCTGCCCGCGTACACGAGCTGCGTCGCCTGCCGCTCCTCGGCCCGGACCTGCGCCAGCGCCTTCCCCTCCGCCGGCGTCTTGTAATGGCCGCCGTACTCGATCACGCCCCCCGCGTACCCCGTGGGGAGGACGTGCTCCGACGTCAGATCGAGCATCGGTTGCCGGTAGTTGTAGTCGCGGGCGACATACACGCTCGGCACCAGCCGCGATCTCGCCTCGAGCTCGAAGACGTCGCGCGTGTCGCTGTTCTCGCGGAACTGGACGGACTCGGCGCCGGCCGCGGGCTCGAAGCCGGCGCCGTCGGTGAAGACCATCGTGTCCTGCCCGTCCTGGTGCTCGAAGAAGAAGCTGATCCCGGCGTGCTCGGCCAGGCGGCTGATGAAGGCGAGATCGGTCTCCTGGTACTGCACCACGAACTCCCGCGGCGCGTACGTGCCCGTCAGCCTGAGCTCCACGTCGCTCCCGCTCAGGCCCACGAGCTCGAGCTTTTGCTTGATGAGATCCGGCACCGCCTTGTTCATCGAGATCTCCGTGGTCTCGACCAGCGCCAGCCGGTAGGCGCGCGGGACGATGTGCAGGCGGTACGCCCGGTGGTCGCGCAGGTTCGCGAGCATGTCGTGGACCTCCGCGACCATCCCGTGGACGCGCCGCACCTCGACCCTGTTCTGCTCGAAGACGATCGCGACGCTCTCTCCCGTGAAGGTCTGTCCGTCGACCCCGGCGTCGCTCGGACAGATCACCTCGACGTCGAACGTGAAGAGCTGGGAGATCGCTTCGCGCCCCGACAGCCTGCTCACCTGGAGGAGGTCGGACGAGAAGCCGGAGAGCTCGAGTCGAATGTTCAGCAAATCGGCGAGCCCGCTCGCCGTCCCCGTCGATCCCTCCTTCGTGACCTGGGAGAGGGTCTCCTGCCGAGGGGCGCTTGAAACGGCGAGCCTGCTCATCGTCGTCGTCGAACCATCGTTCGTGACGGGGGAGGGGGTCTCCTGCCGAGGGGCGTCTGAATCGGCGAGCCTACTCACCGTCTTCGTCGGTTCAACGTTCGTGACGGGGGAGGGGGTCTCCTGCCGAGGGGCGTCTGAATCGGCGAGCCTGCGCACCGACCTCGTCGGTTCAAGTTTCGTGACGGGGGAGGGGGTCTCCTGCTGAGGGGCGTGTGAATCGGCGAGCCTGCGCACCGACCTCGTCGGTTCAAGTTTCGTGACGGGGGAGGGGGTCTCCTGCTGAGGGGCGTGTGAATCGGCGAGCCTGCGCACCGACCTCGTCGGTTCAAGTTTCGTGACGGGGGAGGGGGTCTCCTGCTGAGGGGCGTCTGAATCGGCGAGCCTGCGCACCGACCTCGTCGGTTCAAGTTTCGTGACGGGGGAGGGGGTCTCCTGCCGAGGGGCGCCTGAATCGCCGAGCCTACTCACCGTCTTCGTCGGTTCATCATTCGTGACGTGGGAGAGGGTCTCCTGCTGAGGGGCGCCTGAATCGCCGAGCCTACTCACCGTCTTCGTCGGTTCATCATTCGTGACGTGGGAGGGGGTCTCCTGCTGAGGGGCGTCTGAATCGGCGAGCCTACTCACCGTCTTCGTCGGTTCAACGTTCGTGACGTGGGAGAGGGTCTCCTGCTGAGGGGCGTCTGAATCGGCGAGCCTGCTCGCGGTCCTCGTCGAATCATCGTCCGTGACGTGGGAGAGGGTCTCCTGCTGAGGGGCATCTGAATCGGAGGGGCTGCGCGTCGTCATCGTCGATCCATCCTTCGTGACGTGGGGGAGGGGCTCCTGCTGAGGGGCGCCTCGCCCGCGGGCGCCCCTCACGCATCATCGATGCGGGCTCGGCGAGCTACCGTTTGCGATCGAAGCGTTCGTAAAGGCTCCTCCTCAAGGCGGGGGAAGGGGTCGGCAGCGCGGGGCGCTCGGGCGGTGGAGGCGGCGGCCTGCGGGGCGGCGGGGCCGGCGGCGGCTCGTCCGCCTCGGGGGAGCGCGCAGGCGAGGCGCTCAGCGTTGGCCTCGGCGGGGGAGGCGGCTCCGGCAGCAGCGGCTCCGGAGGTGGCGCCGCCGGCTCAGGAGCCGGGAGCGGCGCTGCCGCCGTTTCTGGCGCTTCCACGGCGGCTGGCACGAGCGCAGGGGGGGCCGCGAGCGCGCCGGCGCCGGAGGGGCCGGGCGCGCCGGCGACCGGCTCCCAGTCGTCTTCCATCGCGAGCGCGAGCGTGCCAGAGCCCGCGCGCTCCTCCGCCGTGACCGGCTCCCGGCTGATCATCGAGGGAGGCAGCGCGCCGCCCGGGGGCGCCGGCTGGAACGGGAGCGCCGGCTGGTCCGTCGCGCCGGCGTCCTCCTCGGGCAGCAGCGCCAGCGTCGCGGCGGGAGACCCCTTCGGCCCTTCTTCCACCGAGGAGATCGAGAGGGTCCCCGTGTCGACCCGCGGCCCGTGCGCGCCCTCGGCCGGCCCGGCGATGTCGCCGGGAGCCGACCCGGGGCGGAACGGCGTCGCCGCCGCCGAGGCGAGGGCAGCGGCCACCGCGCCAGCGTCCGAGAGGCTCACCGTGCGCGCCCCGGCGGCCGGCGCGGCCTGGGTCGCGCCCAGGGGGTCGCCGCCGTCGCCGTCGCCTCCCACGCCGCGCGCGCGGCCAGCCGCGTCGGCTGCCTTCGCGGGATCCTGGGCCGCGGCGCCCTGCTCCGCCGGCCGGTCGGGCCACTCGAGCGGCTCGCCGGGGAGCTCGACCCCCGCCACGAGGGTGGCCGCCGCGAGCGCGGCCTCGCCGGGGACGACCAGGTTGCCCCGGAAGACGAGGGTGCAGCGCTGCTCGTCGCCGTCGATGCGCAGGATGTCCGCGTTCAGCTCGAGCGGGTGGCCCTCGCCCACGCCGAAGGCCGAGAGGCCGTGGACGCGCGCTCGGCCGCGCGCCTCGGGCAGCCGCGTCCGGAAGCGCGGCAGCGTGGGGTGGAGCCCGTGGAGCTCGATCCACTCGCCGCCGCGCAGGTAACGTGTCCGCTGATCGGGTGGCGCCGCCTGGTAATAGGCCCACTCGAAGGGATCGGGGATCTCGGCGATGGCGGCGTCGAGCGCCTTGCGGGGCGTGGCCCCGAGCAGCCGCCTGCGCGCGGGCCAGGCGCGCGCGATGGGCCCGAAGCCGGCCGCGCGCGCCGGCTGGAGGGGATCGACGATGTTCGCCTCGGGCTCGGACGCGTCGCCCGTCCCCTGCACGCCGAGGAAGTTCTCCTGGTCGTTCTCGCCGCGGAGCGCCCGCTCGTACACGAGCGGCATCCGCTGGAACCCGGCCCTGTCCTTGACCAGCAGCTCCTTGTCCAGGAGGGGCCCGTCCTCATCGGAGATCGCGAGTCGCACGGGCAAGGCGTGCACGGGCGCGCCGGGCGGAGGCGCGTGCGCGTGGCCGGTAAAGAGCACGTCGGCGCGCTCCAGGTGCGGCGCCAGATCGCTCGTGAGCCGGACGCTTCGCCCAGGGTTGTTGCCGTGATGGACCTCGCCCTGGACGACCTGCTGCGGCTCGACCCTGGGCATCTCCGCGTCCGCCGCGAAGGCGAAGGTGGCCTTGACGATGACGGTGATGTGGAGCTCGCCCCGGCTGCGCCACGCGACGGCGGCGGCGGCTGCTCCGTTCAGCGGCATGACCCTCACGGGCCCGGTCGCGCCGCTCGTCCCACGGTTCATCGCGCTCTTCGCCGCGTCCTTCGCCGCACCGTTCGCCATTCCGCGGCGTTATAGCACGGCTCTCGTCACGAACTTGCCGCCGCACTGCGCCCATGCCACCCACGGCGATCATGAAGCCGGCTGGAAACGCTCGTGCGCTGGGATCGGCGCTCGCCCTCCTCGTCATGATTGCCTCGTTCGGCTGCGACACGGTGGCGACGCTCGTCGCGCCCGCGGTGCCGGTGGTCATCGAGAAGGCGACCGCGCCCGGGGAGCCGGCCGCGCCCGAGGATCCCGCCGCGCCCGAGACGCCCGAGAGCCGGAAGTGCTGCTTCCGGAGCGGCGAGGGCGCCGCGAAGGTGTGCGAGAGCCAGGAGCGCTGCTGCTCTGGCAGGTACGACCGCAGCGCGTGCGAGGACTCGGGCGGTCTCTGGTTCAACAGCGCCGACGGCTGCGCCGGCGCCTGCTGAGCGTCTGACTCGCTCCTGCACCGGGTGCGCGACCTCGACACCGACGCCCTGCTCCGGCTCGTCCAGCGGGCCACGGGCCATGTCCCGTCGTCGATGGTCCCGCTGCGCGGGGGCGCGTCGTGCCGGCGCTATCTGCGCGTCGTGACGCCGGCCGGGACGGCGGTCGCGATGTTCGCGCCGGGCGCGGGGGCCGACGGCGTCGCGGTCGGCGCCGCTCCCCCGCGGTGGCCGTTCCTGGAGGTGCACGCGCTCCTCCGGGAGCGCGGCGTCCGGGTGCCGGCGCTGCTCGCCGAGGACTGCGAGCACGGCCTGCTCCTCCTGGAGGATCTCGGGGACGCGACGCTCTCGGCCTTCGTCGAGCGCGCGCCCGCCCGCCGCGCCGAGGTCTACGCGCTGGCCGCGCGCGATCTCGCCCGGGCGCAGCGGGCGCTCGCGGCGCTCCCGAGCGGCTCGATCGTCGACTCGTGCGCGCTCGACGAGACGCTCCTGCGCTGGGAGCTCGACCATTTCCGCGCGTGGGCGCTCGACGCGCGCGGGCTCCGGCTGGGCGACGCCGCCCGGGCCGAGCTCGACGCCGTCTCGGAGCGCCTCGCCCGGCGCATCGCCGCGTGGCCGCGGGGCTTCGTTCACCGCGATTACCAGAGCCAGAACCTCATGGTCGTGGACGCGGCGGGCGGGGGCCTCGAGATCGCCTGGCTCGACTTCCAGGACGCCCTCCTCGGCCCGCGCGCCTACGATCTCGCGGCGCTCCTCAACGACAGCGCCCAGGACCTGGATCGCTCCTTCGTCGAGGCCCGGCTGGACGACTATGCAGCCGCCGCCTCGCTCGATCGGCCGGCGCGCGACGCGCTCGGCCGGGAGTTCGATGTGCTCACGGTCCAGCGCAAGCTGAAGGACGCCGGCCGTTTCGTCTTTCTCGACCGCATCGGCGTGGATCCTACGTGCCTGCGCTACGTCGAGCCCGCGCTCGCGAGGGCGCGCGCCGCGCTCGCGAGGATGGGCGACGACGAGGACATGCGGGTGCTGGCGCGGCTCATCGCGTGGTGAGAGAATTTACATGCCCGGTCGTCGGCCGGCCGGATCTCGGCCTCGGTGCGGCTCAGAGATCCGACTCCTCCAGAAAGCGCTGGAGGAACGTGACGGCGGCTTGCCCTCCAGCCTCCGGGAAGCCCCCGAACATCGCGAACTGGTGCCATACCCAGCCGGCGTTCAGATAGGTATCCTTCTCGCTCGCCTCGAGCGAGGAGCACACGTGATCCCAGCGCGGGTTCGCCCCGGGGAGATAGCCGCTCTTGTCGGGCGGCAGGCTGGTCAGGCGCGCTTCCTTCGAGGGGCCGGGGAGCTTCTGCTGGAGGGCGGCGTTCGCCTCGAGCTGGTGGCCGCCGGTCATCCGCAGGCGGCGCGAGGCGTCGCCGCCGAGCCAGCGCACGAGCAAGGCCTCGTTCTTGGCGATGCCGCGGGCGTCGAACGCGAACACCTCGCTCACGCGGTCCTTGTTGGCCGCGAGCGCCTGCCACAGGGCCAGTCCGCCGGCGCTGAAGCCCGCGAGGCCGAGCTTCCCGAGCCGCGGCCCGCCCTGCCCGAACCCGATCTTCTGCGCGCCGCAGAGGAAGCGGAGCGCCGCCTCGGCGAGGCCGGGCAGGCTCGCTGTCGTGGCGGCGCCGAAGCTCGCCCCGCTCGGCCACGGGTGCAGCATGACCACCGCCCTGCCGCTCGCGGCGAGCGCCTCCTCGAAGCCGCAGCGGACATAGACCCAGCGGGACTGGTCGCGCGGATCGCGCTCGAACACGTCGCGCGCCCAGAACGACGCGCCGGGAGACGGGTCGGGCGCGAGCAGGTATCGATTCAGCCCGAACATCTCGTGGCGCTGGTCGACCCGGGTATAGGCGTACCCTTCCGGCCGGTAGAACACGAGGGCCGAGATCCCGCCGTCCGGCGGCGCCTTGCAGGCCTCCGGGACGCTCGCGAACCAGATCTTCGGATCTCCCGCGGTGGCGCCGAGGGCCACGAGCTCGGTCCCGGGACGGTGCTCGCGCCGGTACTCGTCCGCATACCCGGCGTAGGCCATCCAGAACGGGGTGATATCGACGAAATCCGTCCTGATCTGGGCGAGCGCGAGGCCGGGCGCCGATTGCACGTCGACGAGCGGGTGAGCCTGCCCGAGCTCCGGGTCCGGGGCGGGGCTGAGCGCCGTCCCGCCGCTCGCCACGTCGAACGCCTGGTCGATCGACAGGACCTCTTCCTCCAGGGCGGGGACGTCCTCGAAGGCGTCGAACGCCGCCGAGAAGCGCGCGCTGAGCGCGACGCGCGCCGCCCCGGCGGGGATCACGAACTCGCGCCGCCCCGGGCCCGAGCCGGCGAGCGGCAGCGGCGCGTCGTCGGCCGTCGCCTGCACGTCGGCGAGCGCGTCGGGCAGAAGCGGGCTGCCCGCATTGCGCCAGGTGACCCGGAGCCTCAGCGCCATGCGGCGCCCCGGATCGGACGGCGCGTCCGGCGAGGAGGGAGCGCGGCGGCGTGGAGGGGGTCGACCGGGCCATTGCCGGCGAAGGGGGAGCGCTGCGGGGCGGAGGGCACGGGGCGCCCACGGTACCAGAGGGCGCGGGCCGCGGGCGAGCGCGACCGGGCGCGGAGGCCGCGCGGGGAGCCGCGAGATGGGCGCTTCCCGTGTCGTTCGGCCGATCCTGCCGGCCGGCGCGCCGCGCCGCCGGGGGCTGTCTGGCCCCCTCGGCTGGCGCGGCGCCAATCGACTGGAGCTCAGCGGTTGCCGTTCGCGCAGTATCCGAACTCGACGTTCGTTCCAGGTCTGATCTTCGCGTTCCAGCTCACGCCGGTGAACACGAAGTCGGTGCCTTGCTTGACGGCGTTGGTGTTCCAGAAGTCACGGAGCGTCGCGCCGTTCGAGGGCACGTAGAGCTTCCACGTGGTCTCGCCGCTGTCGGTCTTCGTCAGCTTGATGTTGTTGCAGTAGCCGCCCGTCCACGTCGAGTTGGGGGTGATGCTGACGGTGATGTTGCCGCCCTCCACGCGCACGCCGGTCCCGGGGTTGCCCCCGCCGCTGCCGCCGCCGGTGCTGCTGCTGCTGCTGCTGCTCGACGAGGACGTGGTGGTGCCGCCGCCGCCGCCACCGCTGCCGGAGGTGCTCGAGCTGGAGCTGGAGGTGGTGCTGCTGGAGCTGGAGGTGGTGCTGCTGGAGCTGGAGGTGGTGCTGCTGGAGCTGGAGCTGCTGGAGCTGGAGCTGCTGCTGCCCTTCACCCGGGCGATGAAGCTGTCATAGCCGGCGACGTCGCCCGTCTGGGAGAGCATGACGATCGCGACGCCCATATCGACGGCCTTGGCGACGTTGCTCTCGTTCAGCCAGGTGGAATCGACGTTGATCGGGCCGCCGCCGAACGTGTACGCGTCCACGATGACGAGCGGCAGGCTGAGCGCGGTGGTGATCTCCTTGTAGGTGAAGTTGTCGATCTTGCCCGTGGTGAACGGGAATTGCTTGCCCGTGAGGCCGACGTACTTGACCACGCTGCGATCCCAGCCGTCGTAGAAGTCGCCGACCGACGACGCCCATTTTGTGGCCGACGGGCTGAACCACGGGCTGAAGTCGATGACCACCTTGCACGAGGGGCAGCCCGACTTGATGGCGCCGAGGATCTGGTTGATGTAGCTGTCGGACTCCGTCTCCGTGAGCGCGTTCTGCTGCGCCGTCTGCGAGAACTGGTACCAGTCCGGCTCGATGTGGATCAGCGCCTCGCGCCCTCCGAGGGCCGCGCCGATCCCTGCCGCCGCCTTCTGGTAGGCGCTCGCCATCGAGCCGATGTTGGCGCGCACGTACGCCGCGCCCCTCTGGCACAGCGGTGCGCCGCTGTTGCCGTCGCAATCGTTCTCGGATCCGAGCCCCTTCTTCGTCATGTCCGTGGCGATGTAGCCGAAGAAGTAGGGGGTCTTCCCCGCGTTGACGATCTGCTGAAGCTTGGTCTTATGTGTGCTGGTGAAGCCGCCAGATTGCAGCCAGTCCCCGACGGCGACCACATCGACGTTGGCGGGTCCGGACTGGGGCGGCGACCAGGTCTGGCTCCACTGCGGAGCGACGCCGAAGCGCATCTGCGATGCCGCCGCGGCCGCCGCTGCCTCATCGGCGAAAATCTCGTCCTCTTCGGAGGCGCTGGAACCATCGTCCGCGACAACGATGCACCCGCCGACAGCGGCGAGCAGGCACAGAGCTGCCCCAGCACCGAAAAGCGAACCCTTGATCTTCGTCATTGTCAATCTCCAAGTGTCCGAGCGGCTCCGCGCCGCATCGGATTTTTCCACTCCCGAGTGCCAGCATCGGCTTGGCACGGGGCGCTTGTTGAAAGGAAGGTTCGGAGAGCGTTGCAACGGTCGGGCCACCGTCTCTCCAGAGCGGAGAACGCCGGTTCACGGGCGCATTCCGACGGTGCCTGTCCGCGAGAGATGGAGAGTGGGCCGATGGAGTGGATCGCCGAACCGGGGCACGGATGATCCACCGCGAACGGCCTGATTTCTCGGTGCGGGACGCCGGCAAGCGGGTAGTCTGCGCGCGATGAACCAGGACCGTGGAGTGGAGCGATGAGCGCGCCCGCGCTCATCGAGATCGAGGACGCCGAGGTCTTCCGCGGCGACACGCGCGTCTTCGAGGGGCTGTCGCTGCGCATCGAGCAGGGCGAGAACACCGCGATCCTCGGGCCCAACGGCGCCGGGAAGTCGACCCTGCTGAGGCTGCTCTCACGGGAAATCTATCCGGTCCACCGTGAAGGCTCGCATGTGCGGATACTCGGTCGCGAAAGGTGGGAGGTGTCCGCACTGCGGCGCAGGTTAGGGCTCGTGTCGTACGAGCTGCAGATGGCCTATCCCCGGGGTGTGCGGGGCTCCGACATGGTGCTCTCCGGCTACTTCGCGAGCGCCGGGCTGCACGAGCACGAGCCGGCGACGGACGCGCAGCGCCGGCGCGCCGAGGAGGTGCTCCGCGATCTCGGCGTCGCGCACCTCGGCGACAAGGCCATCGCGGAGATGTCGGCCGGCGAGCAGCGGCGCTGTCTGCTCGGGCGCGCCCTCGTGCACGACCCGGAGGCGCTGGTGTTCGACGAGCCGACGACGAGCCTCGATCTGAAGGCCGCGTTCGAGCTCATCGATCTGCTCAGGCGCCTCGCGCGGCGGGGCAAGACGCTGATCCTGGTGACGCACCATGTGCAGGAGATCCCGCCGGAGATCGGGCGGGTCGTCCTGCTGCGGAGGGGCCGCGTCTTCGCCGATGGCCCGAAGCGCGCGGTGCTGACCGACGACAACCTGTCGCGCCTGTTCGACGTGCCGCTCACCGTGGTCGAGCGCGACGGCTTCTTTCAGGTCTTCCCCCGCTCGCCCTGAGCGGCGTCTCGAGGCGTCTATCGCTGGGACGCGCGGCGCGAGCGGGAGCCGCTCGTCGCGCGTCAGTCAAATGGCTCACCCTGAATCGCGAGGACAGGTCATGACCATCGTGGCCTGGTACGGCGTGCTCCGATCGGAGGGCTCCGGGAGCAGGATCTCTCGATTGCAGCTGACTTCGTAGTTGTGCTCCACGGCGGTCGACCAATTGTTGACCGCTTCGTCGTAATTCTTCCACTCCAAGACGGCGGCGCAGGTGTTGGTCCGACAATCTACGTCGCGCACGTCAAAGCTCCCCGAGCCGACGGTGCGTATCTCCTTCAGCAGGGAGGCTCGTGCTTGGGGAGCCCACGTGGCATCCTCGGCCGCACGCTGATGCGCCGCGATGATCTCGCGATGGTGACTTTCTTTCTGGGCTTTCCACTCCACGGGGTCGGGCATCTCGGTACGCTCGTGGGAGTCCTTTTGATCCGAGTCTTGCTGCTCGTCTCGCTCTTCCAGCGCCGATAGACGCTGCTTCAGCTCCCTCAGGTCCGTCGCGCCGATCCCCGGGTTCACGCTGCTGATAGATCGAGGAACATAGTGCGTTCTGGATTCGCCGGCGACGGCCGTGCTCTTTCGCGACTTTTCGTCCGTGGCTTCACGGGAGACAATCACTGTCGCTATCGCTCCGGCGAGAGCGCCCGCCAGAATGGGCATCATGGCCGAGATGACGCTACGAAAAGAAATCACGGACATCTCCTGTTGTTGGGATGCGGTCGACGAGGTCGAGCGCATCCGCTTCAGTAAACGGCGCGCCTGCTCGAATGGCGCCCGGCGCTGGGCTTCGCTGTTTGATTGTAATGAATAGAAGGGGGCAACTCGGCGTTCCCTCTCGCGATACGCAGCTCGTCGCCCCCTTCTGGTGTTATCGCAGATCTTGTCTGCTAGTCCGCGGTGTAGTAGCCCCTGACGGTGCTCGCGTTGGTCCCCTTCGGCGGCAGTTTGATACGAATGTATCCGAAGTCCGCGTAGTTGGAGCTCGTCCAGTACGTCAGCGGCGGGCTGAGCGTGTAGTTTCCGTTCCCCGACGTGCTCACCGGCGTGGTGCAGGCTCCACCCGTGGATCCATAGTACTGCACGCAAGTGGACGCGTCGACCTCGGCCGATTGACCCGAGATGCTGATGCCGCCATTGTAGCCGTGAATGTTCAGCGTAGCGATGTCCTGCTTACGGAAGCGATCATCGTCGGTGACCGGGCAAGAGACGCTCTCCGCGCCGCTCGTTGAACTGTTGGAGATGGCGCCCCCGATGGCAATCAAATTGCCGGTCGAGGTTCCATTTCCGTAGGCGCAGTTGGTCCCCGAGACGCGCTCGTGCAGCGCCGCCGCGTCGGAGGAATTGGCCAGAGCTGCGCTTACGACCGCGCCGACGATGAAGAGGGGAATCGACTTGTACATTTAGCGTTCCTTCGAGGTTGTTATGTGCAATGTGAAGTGATGGTGATTGGAGCGCAAACCGAAGAGTCCTGGCAGATTTACGGCAGAACTCCTCAGCGTCAGCATGGACTCCGAGCTCGGCCTGCAGCGCGACGATCTTCCGGTCTTTGCCTGTGTGAGCGGCCGCCATGGTTCCATGAGCGGAGACCTTTCGTGTCACGCCGAGCACCGGCACAGCGCCAAGCGACACGCTATGTTCTTACAATTGGTGTGCCAGGCTCGTGGGCGCCCCGCCTCGGCCACGAGGGGAACCATCAGCCTCCCCAGGGCCTGCAAATGGCGCAGCAGGAAGCCCTCGAGGTGCCGGTGCGGATGGTTGAGGGGCGGGCCCGCCACACTTCCATGTCACGGTGGCGGCGTGACATGTCACGCGACATGTCACGATGGCGGCGTGACATGCCATGGTGGCGGCGTGAGATGTCGGCACGAGCGGAGTCCCGCTAGCACGTGAGCCGGCGAGGTCGCGCGCAGATCACCGCGTCTTCGAGGAATGCAGCTGAGCAGCTCGCCGAGGGGGCGGCTTCAACGTCGTTATCCGATCTCCACCTTGCTCCACATGTCGCGCCGCATCCGCTCCTTCCGCCGGTCGGTCCGGGTGACGAGCCTCGCTGCGCCCCAGGCGGCGAGCAGCTGGCCCTCCTGGCCGAGGCCGGGCAGCACGCTCCGGCCGACGAGCAGCGTGCGCTCGATCGGCCCGCGGATCGGCTCGCCCGCGAGCCCGAGGTAGCCGGGCGGGTCGACCTCGAGCTGCCGCACCATGGGCTCGGCGCCCGGGGCGGCGCCCTTCAGCGCGGCGCGCTCGATGAGGCGGCGGCGCTGGCCGTCGTAGAGCCACACGGGCAGCCCGTCGTGCACCGAGTCGACGAGCACGAGGTGGCGCTCGAGGAAGGGGAGCTCGGCCGCGAGCGCGTCGAGCACCGCCTGGCGCGCCTCGAGCAGCGACAGCGGGCCCCGATCGGGAAGCAGGATCTCCGCCACGAGCAGCGTGTCGGTCGAGGGAGCCGGCAGATCGCAGCGCTGGAGGTGGACCACGGGGCGCCCGGACCCGGTCGGCCGCGTCTGCCGCGGCGAGCTCGGACGGCCCCCGGAGGCGCCGTCGCTCGACACGCGCGGCGGCGCGGGCGAGCGGCCCGCCGACGCGGACGGGAAGGGGAACAGCAGCGCCTCGGGGCCGAGCGGCTCGGGCAAGCCCTCGCGGCGCACGATGAGCGACACGACGAAGCGGCCCACCGAGGAGGTGATCCGCGGCCACTCGCGCAGCGCGCGCTTGTGGATGCCCTCGCCGCCCGAGAGGCTCGCGAGCGTCTCGCCGTCCATGTCGGTGATGACGAAGCTGCTGCCGTTCGGGTGATCGTCGCCGTCGAGGACGACCCCCGCGGCGGTGCCGCGGCGGACGTGGACCGACGCGGCGCGCTCGTCGAGCAGGCAGCGGCCGCCGTGGGCGAGGATGCGCTCGACGAGGAACTCCTCGAGCTCCTCCTCGCCGCGCGGCAGCATCATCAGCCCGCGCGTCCACGCCCCGTGCAGGCGCGCGACCGCGAAGGGAGGCGGGAGCGCCGAGAGGTCCGTGGCGAAGAGGACGGACTGCGTGACGATCGAGCGGAACAGGTGGCCGCGCGGGAACTCGACGAGCAGGTCGGCGTCGGGCTCGGCGCGCGCGTACGGCAGCATGCCGGCGTAGCGCGCGGTCTCGCGCCGCTCCCAGAAGGTGCCCGGCGGCCAGAGGGCGTCGTGCGAGAAGGCGTCGTCCGCGGCGCCGTTGACGTGGGCGAGCTCGGCGTAGAGCTCGTCGACGACCCGCCGGAGCTCGGGGAACTCGCGGTCGATCTCGCGGCCGAAGAGGACCATGTCGGGCGGCACGTCGAGGCGTCGGCGCGGCGCGACGGCCTGCAGCATGGGCATGGCCGGGACGATGCGGCGCTTCCAGGTCTGCGACTGGGCGAGCTCGACGAGGAAGCGGCGCCACGCGGGCGAGGGCTCGGCGAGCATCGTGAAGGCGCGCCGGCGGAGGACGTGCTGGTCGAGGCGGTAGGTGGGCGGGCGCTCGCCGTGCCCGACGACCATCACGGTGAAGTCGCGGCGCGCGAGGAGCGCCGCGGCCGTGAGCGCGCCGATGGACCGGCCGAGGACGATGACGTCGTAGTGCTTGTGGATCACGCCCCTTCCCCGACTTCCCCGACTTCCCCGACCTCCCCGACGTTTCCGCGAGCGCGGTCGCTCTGGGCGAGCCCGAGCGCGGTCTCGACGCCGGCGAGCGTCGCGCGCGCTCGCCCGCCCGGCACGTCAGGCGGCGCGATCTGGAGGCGCCCCTCGGCGATCCACGAGAGCGCGCGGATGAGCAGGGCGTGCTCCTGGACGAGGATACGCGCGGCGAGCGCGTCGCGGTCGTCCCCGTCGAGCACGGGCACGGCGGCCTGCGCGAGGATGGGCCCCGTGTCGGTGCCGGCGTCCACGAGGTGGACCGTGCAGCCGGTGACGCGCACGCCGTGATCGAGCGCCTGCTGCTGGGCGTCGACGCCGGGGAACGAGGGCAGGAGCGACGGGTGGATGTTCACGACCCGGTGCGGGAAGGCGTCGAGGAAGGTCGTCGTGAGCAGGCGCATGAAGCCCGCGAGGACGACCCAGGTCGCGCCCGCCCCGCGGAGGGCGTCGACGACGGCGGCGTCGAAGCTGTCACGATCGGCGAAGTCCCGGTGCGCGATGACGCGCGTGGGGACCCCGGCGCGCTCGGCGCGCGCGAGGCCCTCCACGTCGGGCCGGTTGGACAGGACGAGCCGCACGCGGGCGTCGAGGTGGCCGGCGGCGATCGCGTCGAGGATCGCCTGGAGGTTCGAGCCGCGGCCGGAGATGAGGACGCCGAGATCGAGGGGGGGCATGGGGGGCAGATACTACGGCGGAGGCGGGCGCGGGAGAGATCCGGGGCGGAAGCGGCCGCCCGGGTCCTACGACCGCGCCGCGGGGCCCGTTTCCATGGCCGCCGAGCGCGCGCCGCGTGACGCGCCGGGCCATCGCGCGAGCAGGGCAGGCGCGAGGGCTCGGGTGGGACGGCGGGCGTGGATCCGCCGCGTCGCCTCGGCCGCCCGGGCTCGGCCTCGCGACCCGCGCCCCTCGGCACCCCGCTGTTCGCGAAGACTTCGGCGATGTCTGGAGAGCGATGCTTCCGGGGGCGCGCCCTGGTCACCCGGTCGCGACGATCGCTCTCGAGCGGTCTTCGCGTGGCATGTCACGGTGAAAGCGTGACAGCGACCGTGACATGTCACGCCCTCGATCGTGACATGTCACGGTCACGACCCTCCGCTTCGGTAGCTATCCACCGCATCTCCGCCCATGGCCGTCACGGAAGCGAACGCTCACAAGGCGGCATGCGCCTTGCTCGACCGAGCTGGCTCGCCACACACACGAGCTTCTCATTGCTTGGAGGGTAGACAGATGGTCAAAAAACTCTTGATGAACGGGCTCTTGGCCCTCGTTGCGATCGGCGCCAGCGGCTGTGTCGCGGGGGCTGCCGAGGAGGACGATGACAGCGAGGAGACCGGCGTCGCCGATCTGCCCCTGGGGTGGGTGAGCGGGGGCGTCTGGGCGGCCGGCAGCGGGCCGGTGGACATGGGCGACGCCTCGAACAGGACCTGTTTTCTGACAGGGATCCTGGGGGACTTCGAGTCAGGCAACGAGTGGGTGCACGCGTACATCTCGGATGGGCGATGGTACCTCCACGGCAACAACACGCATGGAAGCGCCCGCGTTTTGGCCACCTGCGTCTCCTCGACCCTCGGCAGAACGGCCGAATTTTCGTGGTCGCAAGGCGATCCGGGCGTCGATCTCGGGTCGGACAAGACGCCTGCCGGCCTTCCGCGGGCGTGCTTCCTCACACGGATGGGCGGCGATTTCAACGGCATGAGCGAGAGCGTGTCGGTGTCCTCGTCTTTCGGCCACTATTGGCTGACCGGCCTCTCGAGCAGCACAGGGGTACACGCCAGGGCGCGCTGCATCACCGTCTCAGCGATGTCCACTCGAGCGACGCTCGCGCACCAGTTCGGTGTTCCTGCAGAAGACGACCCGATCTCCATGGCGATGACGCCGGCGAACACCTTCGACACCCAATGCATGCTGACGGGAGTCGCGGGCGAGTTCAGCAGCGACAACCAGAATGACCACAGCATCATCGTCTGGCGCCACCAGCAGCTACAGGCCCAATATTTCAACGTATGGACGACGAGGAGCCGGATCCAGGGCAACGCGCTCTGCGTCAAGTAGGTTGACCGAGCCCCGTTGCGGCTTCTGCACGCGAAGCGTGTACCTCCGCTCACGGCCGGTGTCGTTGACGTGCTGCATGCCGCGGCGCAGGCCACCCGGCGTCTCGTGGCGCGTCGTCGCCCCGTGAGGCGCCCCGAGCGGTCCGGCGACCTACCAATGCCGCGCCGCTCGGGGTAGGGTGGCGCCGCCACGATGTCGGAACGCCCGCCCCAGCCGCCCCTTACCGCCGACGAGGCCGCGAAGCACCGGGCGAGGTCCTACCTCGGGCGGGTGATCTCGAAGCGCTACCGCATCGACGAGGTCATCGCGATGGGCGGCATGGGCGCGGTCTACCGCGGCGAGCACGTGCACATGCACAAGCGCGTCGCGATCAAGATCCTGCACCCCGACACCGAGCGGCTCCCCGAGCTCGTGCAGCGCTTCGAGCGCGAGGCCATCGCCGGCGCCCACATCCAGCACCGGAACGTCGCGACCGCGACCGATTTCGGCGAGGCGGAGGACGGCTCGTTCTTCCTGGTCCTCGAGTACGTGCGCGGCACGACGCTCCACGAGATCATCCGGCGGGGGCCGGTGCCCGCCGCGCGCGCCGCCCTGATCGCCAGGCAGCTCGCGGCCGCGCTCGACGCGACCCACGCGATGGGCATCGTCCATCGCGACGTGAAGCCGCGCAACGTGATGGTCGTCGAGCCGCAGGGCGACCTCGTGAAGCTCATCGACTTCGGCCTCGCGAAGGTGAGCGTCGATCAGCTGCGCCGGTCCGTCGCGTCGCCGGAGTCCGCGCGGGCGGGGGCCGACTCGCTCCCGGTCCGGCTCACCACGGCCGGCGTGATCTTCGGAACCATCGCCTACCTCGCCCCGGAGTCGGCGCTGGGGATGGATTTCGTCGACGAGCGCGCGGACCTCTACGCCCTGGGCCTGATCTTCTACGAGATGCTGGCCGGCAAGCACCCGTTCCTCGCCAAGGATCCGGTCGAGCTCTTCAACCAGCAGCGGAGCGCGCCCGTGCCGGCGATCGCCGCGCACTCGCCCGGCGTCGTGGTCCCGCCTGCCCTCGAGGCGGTCGTGCGGCTCCTCCTCGAGAAGAATCCGCGCGCCCGCTTCGGCACCGCGGAGGAGCTGATCGCGGCGCTCGACGACGCGTGCGCCGCGTCGGGGATCGCGGTGCACGAGCCCCGGGCGGAGATGTCGTCGAGGGGGGAGATGTCCTCGAGGGCGGAGATGACATCGGTGCCCGCGATCGCGGACGCGGCGCGCGTGCCGAGCAACCGGCCGCCCGTGCCCAGCGCGCCGTCGCGTGAGCTCGAGGCGGGCTCCGGCGGCTCCTCGGCGATCCTCCTCGGCGATTCGTGCCTGGTCTCGCTGGAGGACGTCGCGGATGCGCTGGCGCCGGCCGGGAGCGGCGCGGGCGCGCCGGAGGCAGCGCGAGCGCGCGCGTCGAGCGAGCCGGGGGAGGGCCGCGCGGGCAGCGTGGAGCTGGCGGGGATGACGGCGGGCGTGGAGCCGGCGGGGGCGGCGGCCTCGGAGCCGCCGGAGGGCGACGAAGATGACGAGGACGCCCTCAGCCACTCGCGGCCGACGCCGGTGCGCAACACGCCGACCCTCGTCGCTGAGCTGACGCGCGACTCGCGCCCGACGGCGATCGGCGGAGCGGCGTTCATGGCGCAGATCGCCTTCGCGCAGGAGGCCGCCAGGGCCGACGCTGCCGCCGCGGCCGACGACTCGAGCGTGCCGGAGGACGCGCGCCCGACGACGGTGGGCGGCGCGGCGCTCATCGCCCAGGCGGCTTTCGCTCGCGAAGCCGCCGGCGGTGGCGCTTCTTCCGAGACCGATGAACCGCGGCCGCCGCGCGAGTCGTGGCAGCTGCTCGACGCGGCGGCGCCGTCGCCGGAGCCGGCGGCACCGCAGGAGCCGGCGCTGCCGGTCTCGACGGATCCAGCGCCTGGGGACGCAGCGCGGTCCGTCGAAGCGCCTGTGGCGACGGCGGCAACGGGACTCAGCTCCCTACGGCTGTCGCTGGACGATCTCTTGTCGTCGCCGGGTCAGCCGGAGCGTCGTCCGGTAGAGCCCTCGGCGAAGAGGCCGTCGCCGTCGGGCGTGGAGGAGCCGTCGTCGCCTGAAGCGGAGAAGGCGCCATCGAAGCCGCCGTCGTCGCCTGCGGCGGAGCGTGCGCCGTCGAAGCCGCCGTCGTCGCCTGCGGCGGAGCGTGCGCCATCGAGGCCGCCGTCGTCGCCTGCGGCGGAGCGTGCGCCATCGAGGCCGCCGTCGTCGCCTGCGGCGGAGCGTGCGTCATCGAAGCCGCCGTCAGCGGAGCGTGCATCATCGAAGCCGCCGTCCACGTCCGCTGTGGAGCCGGCGTCCGTCGCGAAGCCGGCGTCGTCGAAGCCGCCGTCGTCGCCTGAAGCAGAGCAGGCGCCATCGAAGCCGCCGTCGTCGCCTGCGGCAGAGCGTGCGTCATCGAAGCCGCCGTCGTCGCCTGCGGCGGAGCGTGCGTCATCGAAGCCGCCGTCCACGTCCGCTGTGGAGCCGGCGTCCGCCGCGAAGCCCGCGTCGTCGAAGCCGCCGTCCACGTCCGCTGTGGAGCCGGCGTCCGTCGCGAAGCCGGCGCCATCGAAGCCGCCGTCATCGTCTGCGGCGGAGAGTTCGCCATCGAAGCCGCCGTCATCGTCTGCGGCGGAGAGTTCGCCATCGAAGCCGCCGTCATCGTCTGCGGCGGAGAGTTCGCCATCGAAGCCGCCGTCATCGTCTGCGGCGGAGAGTTCGCCATCGGAGCCGCTGTCCGCATCCGCTGTGGAGCCGGCATCCGTCGCGAAGCCGGCATCGTCGAGGCCGCCGTCCGGGGCCGTCGCGAAGCCCGCGTCGTCGAAGCCGCCGTCCGGGGCCGTCGCGGAGCCCGCGCCATCGCCGTCACCCGCGCCGTCCGTGACGGCGCAGCCGCCGCAGAACGAGCCGGCTCCCGTGGCGCCCGCGTCCCCGCCGCCGGACGAGCCGCCCGCAGAGGATGCGGCGCCCGTCTCGGAGCCGACGTCCGAGCGGATGAGCGGCTCGCGGCCAGCGTTCGCCCCGACGCTGCTGCGGGAGCTGGAGGCCGCCGAGGCAGAGCGCGTCGCCCGCGAGCGCGAGGAAGAGGCCAAGCGGAAGCTCGCCGAGGAGGCAGAGCGCGCCGCGCGCGAGCGCGAGGAGAAGGCCAGGCGAAAGCGCGAAGCCCGGGAGGCTCGCGCGTCGCGGCTGGGCCCCGAAGGCCTCGGCGGCCGCGTGGGCCGGCTGGCCCCGTACCTGGGCGGCGGTATCCTCGCGGCGGCCGTCATCGCGGCGCTCGCCGGCGGTGGGCGCGCCCCGCCCGAGCCGGAGCCTCAGCTCGGCTCCGCGAGGCCTCCCGCGAGCGCGCTCGCCACGAGCGAGCCGGCCCCGGCCGACGTCGCCGCCGTCCCCGAGACCCCCGCGCCCACAGCGCCGGCGCCCGAGGCCGCTGCGCCGGCGGCGCCCGACGCGCCGGCCGAACCCCCGCCCGATGAAGCGGCCCGGAAGGCGCTCACCGACGCCGTCAGGGCGCGCCGCTGGGTGAAGGCCGCCGACGCGATCCAGCAGCTCGCGGAGCGCGATCCGGCGGCGCTCCGCGAGCGCGCGATCGCGATCGCGGCGCGCAACGTCGCCATCGCCATCGCGAAGACGGGCGAGGAGCACGCCGACAAGGTCTTCGACGCGCTCTCGAGCCGCTTCGGGGCGGCGGGCATCGACGTGCTCTACGAGATCGTCGAGACCCGCGGCCGCTCCACGCCGGCCACCCGGGCCGCGAAGCTGCTCCGCGATCCGGAGATCGCGGCCCGCGGGACCCCCGCGGTCCGGATCTCCTTCGAGCTGCGCGACGCTACGTGCGGCGAGAAGCTCCCGTTCCTCGAGCGCGCCGTCTCCGAGGGCGACGAGCGCACCCTCGTCGTGCTCGAGACGACGGTGAGGCCCTGTTACAAGAAGAGCCGGGCGATCGACGAGGCGATCAAGAACCTGCGATCGCGGCTCGAAGGCGGCTGAGCTCGCGCCGCGCGGCCCGCGCGGGCCGCTCGGCGCACCCGGGCCCGCGCGCCGCGCATCGCCCTCACCGGCGCCGGCGCCGGGCCGCTCATCCGAACAGCACGCGCTCCTCGAACGGCACGTCGCCGACCGACACCACCTCGCCGAGCACCCAGGCCTGCTCGCCGCTCTTTGCGAACGCCTCGATGGCCCGGTCCGCGGCGCCCTTCTCCACGACCGCGACCAGCCCGACGCCGAGGTTGAACGTGCGCCGCATCTCGGCCTCCTCCACGGGGCCGCCGCGCTGGAGCACCTGGAACACCGCCGGCCGCTGGTAGGAGCCGAGGTCGAGCCGCGCGCCCAGCCCGTCCGGCAGCACGCGCGGCAGGTTCCCCGGCAGGCCGCCGCCCGTGATGTGCGACAGCCCCCGGACCGCATCGCCGCAGGCCGCGAGGAGCGCCGTGATCGCGCGGGCGTAGATCCGGGTCGGCGTCAGCAGCGCCTCGCCCACGGTGCCGCCGAGGTCGGCCACGCGGTCGCTCATCGTGAGGCCCATCTCCTTCTCGAGCACGCGCCGCGCGAGCGAGAAGCCGTTCGAGTGCAGCCCGCTCGACGCCACGCCGATGACCGCATCGCCGGCCGCGATCCGCTTGCCGTCGAGGATGCGCGACCGCTCGACGACGCCGACGGCGAACCCGGCGAGGTCGTACTCGCCGTCCGCGTACATGCCCGGCAGCTCGGCCGTCTCGCCGCCGATCAGCGCGCAGCCGGCCTGCTTGCAGCCCTCGGCGATGCCGCGGACGACGGCCTCGCCCACGTCGACGTCGAGCTTGCCCGTCGCGAAGTAGTCGAGGAAGAACAGCGGCCGCGCGCCGACGGTCAGCACGTCGTTCACGCACATCGCGACGAGATCGATGCCCACCGTGTCGTGGACGCCCGTCGCGAACGCCACCTTCAGCTTGGTGCCGACCCCGTCCGTGCCGCTGACCAGCACCGGCTCGGACAGCCCGCCCGGCAGCGCGCACAGCCCGGCGAAGCCGCCCACGTCGGCGAGCACCTCGGGGATGCGCGTCGGCTTCGCGAGCCGCTTGATGCGCTCGACGAGCGCGTCCCCTGCATCGATATCGACCCCGGCTTCCCGGTACGTGACGCTCATGGCAGGCGCATCCCACACCTCGGCGGCAAAGGGAAGCGGGCTCGCTCTCCGGCTCTGGCCTCCGGGCGGCTCCGGGGCCGGCGGGCGGCCGGGCTCCCCGTGCCGCGGGGCCGCCGCCGGCAGGCGCGCCACCGCTTGGCCGGGCGAGCGCTCGTGCTTCCCCCAACGTACGGCGAAAGCCCGCTCTACCAGCGCACGACGAGCGGCACTTCTGCGGGGAACTGGTGAGATTGCCCCTCGTGACCGTGATCCCACTCCAGCTCGAGAGAGCAGGTCGCCCCACGATCGATCGAGAGCATGCCCTGGTCCACGAACCAGCGCACGCCCGACGAGAGCGGCGGGTCCTCCGCTGGCAGTTGCAGCCGTACACGCGTCAGCGTCCGGCGCGCGCCACGATGCGACCGCGACTCGATCGGGGTGATCCGCCTGATCGTCTGTGGGGCCACGAATATCATGGGCTCCGCCAGGGACCCTCGCGGCGTCACGATGGGCATGCTCATGCCCGTCGGCATGTATTTCGGCTTGTAGTCCCAGGTCTCGAAGGGCCAGCCCCCGGCGCCTCCGGCATCGATGGTCCTGAAACAGATGCCAAACGGGCATGCGCCGGTCTCGGCCCAATGAATGCGTTCGTGTAGCCCCAGCGGCCGAACGATCTCGGTCTGCAGCTCCTCCAGATCGTGGACGCCGAGGACCTCGAAGAACGCGTTCTCGAAGGCCGCGCACGCATTCGCGGTCCCCTGCCCCTCGTGCACCGCGTGGCGGCTGAAGCTCAGGCCGAACTCGGCGAGCATCCGCTCGGCGATGCCAACGTCGGGCGTCGCAAGGAACACATGATCGATTTCCCAGCCCATCGGCCGCCTCCGGCGAGTGGAGCCGGCGTCCCTGGCTCGCACGAGACTGTAGCGTGAAAAGCGACGCCATATCAACAGCACCACATCTGATCAGGCTGTGTCGCGACCGGGACAGCTGGCGGGTTTGCAGACCGTCGCGTACGCCTGACGTTGCTTCGGGGTATGGGGCTGTCTACGATCCCGATCCCTGCGGCAAGGACGGCATCGGGCTCCTCGTCAACATGGGATCTCGCGGAAGCCACCTCGAAGGTGGTCATCGGTCCGGAGACGGGGTGGTCCTATCCCCCGACGCGACGGGCCGCGCTGGCCTGCCGGAGGTGCTCCCGGTCCTGCCGCTGCTGCCGATCGCGCCCCCGCTCCCGCCGCCACCGGCGCACGAGTCCGAGGGTGAGAAATCCCAGCCGCGCAAGGCAATGGAGACGCCGGAGGGATGTGCCGCGTCGAGCGCGCCGTTCGCCCTTGTCTTGCGCGCCACGACCGACATCCTACGCGCCCATGTCCGCCACGCCCGTCCCCGCTCCTCCCCCGGTCCTCGTCGCCGCCGCCGTCATCATCGAGCGCGGCCGCGTCCTGCTCACGCAGCGCAAGGCGGGCGCGCACCTCGAGGGCGCCTGGGAGTTCCCCGGCGGCAAGGTCGAGGCCGACGAGGATCCGCGGGACGCCCTGATCCGCGAGCTGCGCGAGGAGATCGGCGTCGAGGCCCAGGTCGGCGACATCGTCGAGGTGACCTACCACCGCTATCCGAAGAAGCCGGTGCTCCTCCTCTTCTACGCCGCCGCCCTCGCCGAGGGCTCGCCCGCGCCTGCAGCGCTCGACGTCGCTGCCGTGCGCTGGGCCGAGGCGGCCGATCTCCGGGACGAGCTCTTCCCGCCCGCCGACGTCGCGGTGCTCGCCAAGGTGCGCGCGCGGCTCGCGGCGACGTAGCCAGTCGTGGAACGATGTCTCCCGCCTGAGCGCTGGTACACGGCGCTCCGCGAGGCTCGGGCGGCCTCCGGGATGAAGGGGGCAGCGAGCCCCGCCGTCGGGGCTCACATGGCAGGGGGGCACGCCTCGCCGCGGACGTCGCCGATGAGGCTCGCGAGCCGCTGGGCGGGCAGCTCGCCGACGGCGCGCTCCACCTCCTGCCCGGCGGCGTCGACGCTGAGGAACGTCGGCACGAAGCGCACGCCGTAGCGGGCGGCGAGGGCCCGCCCGCGCGGATCGTCGACCTGGATGCGCAGGACGGTGCCGGCCTCCTTGGCGCAGCGCCCCTCGAGCTCCTTCACGAGCGGCGCCATGCGCTCGCACACCGGGCACTGCGCGCTCTCGAACTCGAGCAGCCGAGGCATCCCCTCGGGCAGCGCGACGTCGCCCTGCGCCACCGCGCCCTCCGGGGCCGCGCACGCGCCGGCGGGGCCGACCTCGCAGGGCGCGCCCGCATCCACGGCCGTCGCGGGCGCCGGCGAGAGGGCGTCCAGGCGGCCGTCGGCGACCGCGATCCCGGCGGCCACGAGCAGCGCCCCCGTCACGCGCTGGAGGGCCGGCGTGGCCGGCATCAGGCGGCGCGCGAGCGCGACGGCCGCCGGCCCGACGAAGGCCGCGGCGACGAGCGGCGCGGCGAGGCCCGCGGCGTAAGCGCCGAGCTGGATCGCGCCGGTGAGCGGGCTCGCGCCCGCGCTGGCCGCGTAGGTCAACGCCGCGCCGAGCACCGGGCCGACGCACGGCGTCCACCCCGCCGCGAAGGCGATCCCGAAGAGCATGCCCCCCCAGAAGCCGCCCGCGGCCGGGAGGCGGGAGAGGAGCGGGCGCGCCTCGCGCTCGAGCCACGGGAGGCGCAGCACGCCCAGGAGCTTCGCGCCGAAGAGCGCCAGGAGCACGCCGGACGCGACGGTGAACGCGCGCCGGTGGGGCGCGAGGACCGCGGCGATCGCCGAGGCGCCGGCGCCGAGCGCGACGAGCACGATCGCGAGGCCGATCGCGAAGCCGATGCCGGCGAGGCGCACGCCGCGCCTCGCCGCCGCCGGGTCCGGGCCGCCGAGCGCCCCGGCGCCGCCGAGGGCCGACAGGTAGACGGGGAGCATGGGGAGCACGCAGGGCGACGCGAACGTCAGGAGCCCCGCGCCGAAGAGCGCCAGCAATGAACCGATCGTCATGGGTCCTCGTGATCGACGGGCTCAGCGCCCGAAGAGCGCCGGCGCGAGCGCCGCTGTGTCCACTTCAGCCACCGCGAGCACCGGCTGCTCCACGCTCCTCGCGCAGATCGCGTTGCCGAGCGGCCCCCGGGTGCACCCCACGCCGCGCCCCGCGAGCGCGCGCGCCGCCGTCGCGGCGCCGGACCCGGGCGGCGGCACGAACACCGTGAGCGGCTTGTCCCCGCTCGCGTACATGAGCGCCGCCGTGCGCGTGCCGCCGATCTGGCAGAGGCGCGCCCCGAGCAGCCGGGCGCCGGACACCGCCGGGACGCTCACCGCGTAGCCGAGCTTCCCCTCGAGCCACCCGGCGACGGCGCCCGGATCGGAGGACTCGAGGTCGCACGGGCGCTCTCGCGCGAAGCCGCGCACGTGGTGGCTCACGAGCTCGTCGGCCATCGCCGCGCTCACGCCCCGGCTCGGGCTGCCGACGAGCAGCGCGGCGGCCGCCGCGGCCGCGGCGAGGGCGGCCGTGATCGCCCAGGGGCCGCGCCGCCGCGCGCGCGCGTTCCGCGCCGCGGCCTCCGCCCGATCGCGCAGGCGCTCCGGGACCTCCCCGTCCGCCTTCGCGACGAGCGCGCGCCGCACGCCGCCGAGGACCTCGGCTGCGCGCCGGCAGGGCGCGCAGCCGGCGACGTGCGCCTCGATCCGCGCCGCGTCTTCGGGCGTCACCTCGCCGTCGTGCCACGCCGAAATGTTCTCGAACCACTCGCGGTTGCAGCCTGCCATGACGCCTCCTCGCATCGTTCGGAGAGGCCCTCGACGAGCGCGAGCCGCGCCCTCGAGAGCCGTGATCGCACCGTGCCCACCGGGCACGCCTGGAGATCGGCGATCTCCTCGTAGGAGAGCTCCTCGACCTCCCGCAGGAGCAGCGCCTCGCGCCACTCCGGGGGCAAGCGCGCGAGCGCGCGCTCGACCTCGTCGGCGAAGCCGCGCTCGAGCAGCTCCGCCTCCAGATTGCCCTGCGGCTCCGGCACCGACTCGGCGCCGCGGCCGCCCTCGATCACCTCGAGCCGCTGCCGCGCGCCGCGCGTCGCGTTGAGCAGCACCGATCGCTCGATGCGGAGCAGCCACGCGCGCATGCGATCCTCTTCGCGCAGGTCGGCGTGACGCTCGATCGCGCGCACGATCGTCGCCTGCGCCAGATCCTCGGCGTCCTGCTCCGAGCGCGTCAGGCGGCGCGCCGCGCGCAGGAGGCACGGGAGCTCGGCGAGGAGCCGATCGAGGAACGAGGCGTGGGGAGACGTGGGCATGGGCTGGACCGGGAGCGGGAGGGCCGTGCGCCGCCTCGCTCTCCGGACACTCTCAGGACACGGCGAGCCCCGAGAAAAGTTCCTGACGCGCGGGATCTCGGCGGTGATGAGGCCCGGCTCACATCGACGGTGGCGGGCGACGGCGCAGGGGGCTCCCGCGGCGCGAGGGAGCCCGTGCTCGGGACGACCGGGGTCGGGGGCGGCTAGGGCGCGCCCGCGTGCGTCAGCGTCTCCCAGCCGATGTGGTTGCCGACCCGGGTCCCGGCGCTGCTCATCGCCCTGACGCGTGTGATGAGCTCCTCGGTCTTCGGCATGCCGATCCCGCGCCGATTGCGGAATTCGTTGTACCCGATCTCCCAGCCCATGACCGCCGAGCCGCCGCCGGCGGTCTCGGCGAAGCTGCTGCACGGCCAGTTTCGCGCCGGCATCCAGCCCGCGGGCGTCACCTTCACGCCGACCCGATTGCCCGTGTTGTCAAGGTATTGCAGCACGTAATCGGCGTTCAGCTCGAGCGCCGCCCGCAGGCGGTTCTCGTGATGGACCGGGTCGTCGCCGTAGGCGCTGCGAGCGTCGCCCTGGATGCGGAGGGTCTCTGCCATGTTCGCCAGCGAGCTCGTGCCCATCTGCATGTGCCCGAGGTCGCGGCAGGTCTCCTGCTCCAGGCCGGCGATGTAGCGCGTCGGCTTGCTCCAGATCCCCGCGAGATCGCCCTTCGCGTCGTTGGTGTAGCGCGGCCGGCCCTGATACATGGGATAGAGCGGCTGGCCGCCGTCGCTCGGCATGTAGATCATGGCCTTGCTGGAGTGCTCTACCTGGCTCACGACGTACTCGTACTTCTCGCGATCGTTCGTGAAGATCGCGATGCCCAGCGCCGTCTCGTTCATCACGGAGGTCCGGTTCGCGCCGCCCGTCCAGCCGTCTTTCACCAGGTCCCAGTAGACGGTCTTGAAGTGGTTCTCTTGCAGCGCCGTGTCTTCGGCCGTCCAGCCGCTGTACGTGTAACGCAAGATCTCCGCGGCCCGCAGGAAGTTGGTGCCTCCCCAGCCAGCGACGAAATGGCCGTTGGCGTAGACCTGACCGTTGGTGTCCGGGAAGCGGGGCTGATCGAACAGGATGGCGGTCATCGTGCGCGCCCAGGCGTTGAGGATGCGCCGCGCGTTCTCGGCATACTGTGCGTCGCCGCTGTAGTACCAGAGCAGCGCCTGCGTATAGGCGGCGTTCGCGTCGTCGACGATCTCGCTGCAGCCCGCTTGCTCGTAGCCCATATCGATGGCTTTTTGCTTCGAGCCGGGCGTGGAGCACTTCACGATCGGCACCGGGCTGGCGACGTAGTCCCGCTTCGCGTGCCTCGAGCCCCTGGCGAGCTGGTACTCCTTGGTCCAGGGCTGCGCACCGCCGCCGATCTTCGTCTTGACGAAATCCAGCTGTCCCTTGCTGACCAGGATGCCCGGATGGACGAAGGCGCTGGCGGGGGCCGCGCTGGCGGTGATCTGAAGCTCCGTCACGCTGGCGTAGTCGTTGACGGTATTCCCGTTGACGGTGAGGCGGACGTACCGCGCGTCGACGGCCTCGAATTCGATCGGCTGGAGCGAGGTGCTCGGCAGGCTCTTCCCCGCGGAGAGCGGCGAGAAGGTGCTGCCGTCCGTGGACGTCGAGAGCGCGTAGTCGTAGATGCGCCCATCGACCCCGCTGTTGTACCAGCCGAGAGAGATGCCGCAGATGCGCTGGGTCGCGCCCAGGTCCGCCGTCACGTAGGCGCCCTTGCCGCGGCCCGACCAGCGGGTGGCCAGGCTGCCATCGCCGACGTTCGCCGCCGGGTTCTCGGCCTGCGCGACGCTCGCGACGAGGCTCGCCGGCGTGAGGAGAACCGTGCAACCCGCAGAGAGCGACGATGATTGCTGGCCGCCGACTTCATCGCTGCCTGTCACAGAGCCCTCGACAGCGCCTGTGTCGGCGCCTACGACGCAGCCCGCGAGAACAGCCGCCATGGCGACGCACAGTGTGGGAACGGCAGTGCGTAAGTTCAAGGTGTTCTCCTTTCGGTGGATCATTTCACCGACCTCAAGGCAGTGTGCGTGATGATGCCACCAAGCAAGATCAAAGTTCTGAAGGAGATGAGATACGATATTCCCCGGCGATGTCAAGCCGGTGCTGGGGAGCCTGCTCCTGGTCGACGGCTCATTGCCTTGCTTGTCTGGCCGCCCTCCTGGAAAGAGGATGTCTGTCAGCATCTTGTCTGCTGTCCGAATGGGCTGTGGTCGATTCACGGCTGGCGAACGAGGCTCCTCGATGAGCGTTTGCCTCGCGAGGGAGCTCAGCGGGGTACCACCCTCACGCTGGCGTCGTTCCCATCGGGCAGAGTGTCCAGCGGGCTCAGGCGCTGTCGCGCCGAGCAATCACGAGGGTCTCCGCGCATCAATGCTTGCGCGGACGACCTTCAGCTCGCCGCGCCAGGTGCGCACACCTCGCCGTCGCGCTCAGCCGGTGATGCCGGCTCGCCTGGCGGAGAAGGGCGACAGATCGAGCGGCGGCTCCTCTCCCGCGATCAGCGCCGCCACGATCTTCGCGGTCACCGGGGCGAGCAGGACGCCGTTGCGGAAGTGCCCTGTCGCGAAGATCAGATTCGCGATCTCCCCCTCGCCGAGGATCGGCAGCGCGTCCTTCGGGTGGGGCCGGAGGCCGGCCCACGTCCTGCCGATCGGCGCGTCGCCGAGCGCGGGCGCGAGCCGGAGCGCCGCGGTCAGGAGGTCGCGCACGGCGCGCGACGTCACCGCGGTGACGTAGCCGGCGAACTCCATGGTCGCGCCGACGAGCACGCGCCCGTCGTCGCGCGGCGACAGGTAGCAGCCGGGGCCGTAGACCACCTGCGAGAGCACCGGCGACGCCGGCGTGAGCTCGACGATCTGCCCGCGCACCGGGCGCACCGCCGAGGGCGCGAGGCCCGACGCCTCGAGGAGGGACGACCAGCTCCCGGCGGCGAGCACCGTCCAGCCCGCCTCGATCTTCGTGCCGTCCTCGAGCTGCGCGCCGCGCGCGTGCTCCCGCTCGACCACGATGCGCCGGACGGTCGCCCCGGTGCTGAACAACACGCCCGCGCGCTCCGCCGCGATGCGCAGCGCGCGCATGAGCGACGGCGGATCGATGCGCGCCTCGTCGGCGAGCCACGCGCCGCCGGCGACCTCGTCGCAGAGCGCCGGCGCGCGCGCGCGGGCCCCGTCGCCGTCGCAGATCTCCACGGTGAGGCCGGCTTCCCGCTGCCACGCGAGCTCGCGCGCGATCTCCTCGCGTCCTTCGGCGGTGAACGCCACGCGCAGGGCGCCGCTCTGCCGGTACCCGACGTCGATCCCCGTCGCCTCGACGAGCGAGGCGGCGAGCTCCGCGTACAGGGCGCGGCTCGCGAGGCAGAGCCGCGCGAGGGGGCCGTCGCCCGCGGCCTCGAGCTGGGGCCCGATGATCCCCGCCGCCGCCCACGAAGCGCCTTCGCCCTGGTTGCGCTCGAGGACGCGGACGGACAGCCCGCGCCGCGCCAGGGCCAGCGCCGAGGCGCACCCGGCCACGCCGCCGCCGATCACCACCACGTCGCTCATCGGCGCGTGCATAGCACGCCGGGCGCCGGGGGCAGCCACACAACCTGGAGCGCGGCCCCGCGTCGACCGCGGCGCACTGCGACATGGGAGCGGGGGCTGGGGCGCGGGATGCGCCGGCGCAGGGGACGGTTGTCGACGAGCGACCGGGGCGGCGTCGGGGCGTGCGCGTTCCGGAGCACCCGTGCTGGGGAGACCCGGCAGGGGTGGGCGAAGCGTTGCCGAGACCGGGGAGGCGCAGGGGGAGGCGCTGCGGAGGGTTCGGCACAGGGGCAGGAGGAAGCGCTGCCGGGGCTCGGCGCTGACTGGACGACGTGCTTGCGGGGAAGATAGGGCTAGGGAACTACCGCATCCTCATCTCGTTTGGTGGGCGCAACCTGCCAGTCACTCAGGAGATCGCAAGAACCTGAGGCCGCCTGTCCGTGCCCGACAGACTGCCAATCGCCGATGGTCTCTTCGCCCCCCCCACGGCCCTTGTGCACAACCTCATCCTGGTCAACCGCAACATCTGTGACGTCGCGTGTACCGGCGTGTAGCTCCTCAATCCTTTCGACGAAGCCGCTTCAACGCCTTAAGAACATACTCACGCCCTGATACAAGGCGTCAGAGGCGCGAGGAGCTTCGAGCCAACAGGCCCGTCGACCTCTCCGCCTCCGCTCGCGTCAGCGCTGCGTGTACGCGCAACGATCGCTATTCCGACGCCCCTCCGCCGGTCTCCTTGGCTGCCGTTGCAGGTTCGGGCGCCTTTGCCGCGGCCTCGGGTTCCGGGGCTTCTGGCGCCTTTGCGGCGTCGAGGGTCGCGATCTCCATCGCATTCGCAGCAGGGTCCGTCACCGCGCCCTCCGGCGTCGTCGCCACGGCGTCGGGTGTCTTCGCCGCGGCCTCCGGCGCCTTGGCGGCAGGCTCCGGCAGCGTGGCCTCTGGCGCCTTGGCGGCGTCGGGCGCCGCTTCCTTCGGCGCCTTCGCAGCAGCCTTCGGCGCCTTTACGGCCGCGGAGGCCGCGCCCTCCGCCGCCGCCTCCGGCGCCGCGCCCTCCGCCGCCTTCGCCGGGGCTGCCTTCGCCTTCTTCTCCTTCGCGGCCTTTGCCTCGAGCGCGCCCGCCGCGATCGGCTCTCGCTTGCCGTGGCCGACCGCGCGCGGATCGCCGTACGGGAACGCCGCGCTGCCGCTCGCGTCGATCGGCTTGCGCGGGGCCTCCGGATCCGTCGCCGGGCTCGGCGGCGGCGCGATCGGCCGCGGCGCGCGCAGCCGGTTGCCAGGGCCGGCCTGGGTCCACACCTGCACGTCGCCGAGCACGCGCGTCCTGTTCGCCATCCGGCGCTGGCCCCGCGCGCCGAGCAGCTTCTCGAGGAACGTCGGGGGCGACGTCGCGCCAGGCTCCCCCTTCACCCAGCACGTGTAATCGCCGATGCCGGTGCCCCGGAACGCCTCGCGGCAGACCGCTATCCCGAGCTCGGCCGCGATGTCGCTGAGGAGACGACCCGGCGCGGCCTCGACCGTCCTGTGCTCGTTGACGAAGGTGACCTTGGGCATCGGTGGGCAGGGAGCGTCCTGCTCCCCTGCCGCGAGCGCGTCAAGAAGCGCGGCGCGCGTCGTCCCGCACGCGGTGCAGCACCCGCGCGATGCCGAACAGGTTCCAGCCCGCGAAGCCCAGGAACAGCGCCACGAGCGCGACCGCCCAGCGCGACGCGCGCGGCGAGCTGCCGTCGATGAGCAGCCAGGCGTCGTCCGTCACGGCCATCCCCGCCTGCTCCTCCACCTCGGCGGCCAGCCGCGCGTGCCGGATGCCCGCCCTCTCGAACGGCACGAGCCGCCCCGCGAACGTGCTCGGCGGGACGAAGCGCGGGCCCTCGAAGCCCTCCGGCACCCGGATCTCCACCCACAGCCCCGGGTTGCCCGCCACCGGCGCCAGCCGGAACGAGTCGCCCTCCGCGGCGCGCCCGTACCGGATCGCGCCGCGCGTCCCGAGCAGGCCGACAGCCCGCACGTAACGGTTCGCGAGGTCCGCCTGCGGCCGCAGCGACGCGAGCTCTCCCACGTCCGCCGGCTGGCCCGGCGACAGCGCGTAACGCGCCTCCCCGAGCAGCGCGACGGCCATCCACAGCGCGGCGATCGCGGTCGCCGCCATCAGCGCCACCGTGACCGTGCGCTCCTGCTTCGGCGGCGACGGCAGCGCGAGCAGCTCCGGATCGGGCCCCGCCACGTCGAGGCCATCGCCGCCCGGGCCGCGCGGGCCGGACGTCATGGATTCCAGGGTCGAGGTCGGGTCGGTGGGCACGCTTCATCGAGTATATAGCCGGAGCGCCGGCCGCGGTGCACCCGCCGTCTCGCCGGTCCTCGGGCGAGGGGAGGAGCGGGCTCGGGCGTGGCGGACCCGGGCGCGCAGGACGTCGGGCGCGGCGCGCGAGGCACGGGCGAACGACACGCTCCCGGCGCGCGTGCGCGGGCTCAGCACCAGCACACCGGGTTGCCCGTGGCCACCGAGGCCTCGAAGACCCGGCGCAGGGAGCCGAGGATCTGCTCGAAATCGGCGACGCCCAGCGCGCGCTGCGCCACGTGGAAGGAGCGCGGATACGCGGACCGGACGCGCCCCCTGTCGTCCTGCATTCGACCGTCGGGCCAGGGAATGCACCCGCCGGGAACGGCGACCCTGGACTCGAACTCGCGTCCCGTGTCGAGGTCCCGGAGCAGCACGCGGCCGCCCTCGTGGGCCTCGGTGCGCTCGGGCTCAAGCAGGATCTGCTCGACGCGCAGGGCGCGGAACAGCTCGCGGGGAGGCGCTCCGCGGCTCCGCACGAAGAAGCCATTCACGTCGAAGCCGAGGTTGACCTGCTCCGAGCCGCTCATGACGAAGATGCCTTCGTACTGCGGAACGAAGTCATAGAGCTCATCACCGGTCCCGGAGTCGACCAGGAAGGCCGAGCGGACGGAGGCGACGAGCTCGGCGAACCGCGCGAGCTCTCCCAGCGCGCGCGCGCTGGCTTCGGCCGGCATCATGCCGCCGTTCGCCGCCGGCAGCTCGGCCTGCAGCGTCGGGAAGTGCTGCCAGCCGATCCGATCGAGCGCCGCCTGGAACGCCCTGAGACCTGCCCAGTTCGAGATCCACTCGGAGGCGAGCCACATGCGTGGGTGCGGGCAGCAGTCCTCCATCCATGCGTAGAACGCGTCGTGCGCGTCCTGACGCTCCTCTGGGAGCGTCAGGCAGAGCTGCCCCTCTTCATCGAACCCCACGTGCTCCGCGTGCGGGGGCGGCGTGCGCGTCGTCCCGTCGAGCCAACACCTGCACATCACGGTCGCGTCCAGGCCCATTCGTGCGCCTCTTGCGTGGCTCGCGGCAGCCGGCGGGATCCCCGCCGCGCGAGCGTCCATCGGCGGGGCGCCGAGTCTAGCCCGTGCCTTCGCCCGTCAGGAGCCGCGCGACGCGATCGCCGGGCCGGCGCCCGAACACGCCTCGGGGGGCGGCGCGTGGCGGCACCCTCCACGCGCCCGTGTGTCTGCCGCCGGCCCGCGAGCCTCGTACCGCCCGCCTCCGGGCGACCGGTCGCGGCCCCGCCCATCGTTCTCGCGGGCCGCCCCTGAGCTCGCCGCGCGCTCGCCCGGCCGCGGCGCGGGGGGCCGCGTCGCGCGCTTGCCCGCACGCGGCGCCTTGCCTAGCCTAGCCGCGATGCCCTCGAAGAACGACAGCTCCATCGTGTGCCCGTCGTGCGGCGCGAACAACGCCTCCGTGACGGCGAGCGGGCGCTGCATCGCGTGCGGCGCCAGGATGGGCTCGCTCGCGCCTTTCCGCGACTCCGAGCTCGACCGCCACCGCCGCTACCAGCAGGAGGGCTTCTCGATCCTCTGGTGCCTCATCGCCCTCGTCCTGCAGAGCGTGCTCACCGCGGCCCTCGTCGGCGGCCTCCCCATGATCGTGCAGCAGCTCGACTTCGAGGGGTCGAACGGGATGATCGTCGCCATCCCCGTCTGGTTCATCGGCGGCGTCCTCCTCGGCATGATCTCGCCCGGAAAGACGTTCCTCGAGCCGGTCGTCGCGTCGTTCCTCGTCGCGATCCCGACCGTCTTCTACCTCCTGCACAGCCAGACCGTCCGGACGATGCCGCTGTTCATGTACGTGATCATGGCGCTCATCGGCGTGCTCTTCACGCTGATCGGCTCCTACCTCGGCGAGCGCATCCAGATGGGCCCGCCCGCGAAGCCGGCCGACTGAGGGCGCCCAGCGTGACGACGAGGCCCGGCGCGACGGGCAGCGCAGGGGCGGCCGGCGCAGCAGGGGCGGCGAGGGCGGCGAGGGCGGCAGCGGTGGCGGGCGCAGCAGGGACGGCGGGCGCAGCAGGGACGGCCGTCCGGCGGATCGCCGCGGCGAAGCGGATCGCCGCGGCGCTCGCCGCCGTCGCCATCGTCCAGGCGGCGCCCGGGTGCGGCCGATCGGCCGAGCAGCAGGAGGCGGACGCGCTCCTGCACGCGATCGACGTCCTCCGCGACGCCCCGAGCGAGCCGCGCGAGGCGCGCGAGGCGCTGCTCGCGGAGCTCGAGCGCCAGCCCGCATCGACGCCGCCCGCCGCGAGCGCCAAGGACACGTGCGCGCGGGCCTACCGCCTGCTGCTCGACGCGACGGCCGCCGAGGCGCGCGTCCGCGCCCTGCTCGAGGCGCCCGACGGGGCCGCCGGGCCCGGCGCGCTGGCGGATCTCGTCGCGGCGGACGCCAAGGTCAAGGAGAGCGCCGAGGTCATGCCGAGGTGCGCCGAGGCGCTCGCGATCCTCCGCCGCTCGGGCCGGCGCGGGATGTGACGTCCCGCGTCGTCCGCGCCCGCGCCCGCGGCGTCCGCGCCGGTCGAGGCGCCCGCGCCGCGCGCCCCCGGGGAGGGGCGCCGGCCGCGCCCGCGCCGCGCGTCGCGCGGCGTTGAAGAGGGCAAGGGGATCCGCGCTCGCGGTCCCCTGTGCTAAGACCCGCCCTGCCATGTTCGACACGCTGACACGGGGCTTTCGTCAGGCCAGAAACCGCCTCGCCGGGCTCACGGAGCTCACCGCGGGCAACATCGACGCCGCGCTCCGCGAGGTAAGGCTCAGCCTGCTCGAGGCCGACGTCGAGATCGGGGTGGTCAAGGCGTTCCTTGCCCGGGTCAAGGAGGCCGCGGTCGGCCGCACCCTGGAGACGCGCGTGAAGCACGCCGGCGAGGTCCACCAGGTCTCGGCGAGCGACCACTTCATCAAGATCTGCCACGACGAGCTCGAGGCGATGATGACCCACGAGGGCGACGAGATCGCCTGGGCCGACAGCGGGCCCACGGGCATCATGATGGTCGGCCTCCAGGGCTCCGGGAAGACGACGAGCTGCGCGAAGCTCTCGCGCTACCTCGAGAAGCAGGGGAAGAAGCCGCTGCTCGTCGCGGCCGACATGCAGCGCCCCGCGGCCGTCGAGCAGCTCAAGGTCCTCGGCGAGTCGCTCAAGATCCCCGTGTTCAACATCCCGGGCGAGTCGCCGGTCGCCATCTGCGCCGCGGCCCGCGGCGAGGCGAAGCGGCTCGGCCGCGACGTCATCATCTACGACACCGCCGGCCGCCTCGCGATCGACGAGCCGCTCATGCAGGAGCTCGCGCAGATCAAGGACGCGACCAAGCCGGAGAACGTCTTCCTCGTGGTCGACGCGATGATCGGCCAGGACGCCGTGAAGACGGCGCGCGGCTTCAACGAGCGGCTGTCGATCGGCGGCGTCGTGCTGACGAAGCTCGACGGCGACGCCCGCGGCGGCGCGGCGCTCAGCATCAAGGAGGTGACGGGCGCGCCCGTCCTCTTCACCGGCATCGGCGAGACGACGGACAAGTTCGAGCCGTTCCGCGCCGACGGCATGGCGAGCCGCATCCTCGGCATGGGCGACGTCGTCGGCCTCATGCAGGACTTCGAGGAGGTCGTCGACCAGAAGAAGGCCGAGAAGGACGCCGCGCGGATGCTCCAGGGCGACTTCACGCTCGAGGACTTCCTCGATCAGGTGCGGATGATCCAGAAGATGGGATCGCTGAAGGATCTCGTCGACAAGCTGCCCCTCGGCGGCATGTTCCCGGGCGGCCTGCCCCAGGACGTGAACCTCGACGACCGGGAGCTCGTCCGCATCGAGGCGATCATCCAGTCGATGACCCGCCTCGAGAAGAGCGACCCGTACGCGCTGGTCCGCGAGCCGAAGCGGGTGGAGCGCATCGCGAAGGGCTCGGGCTCGAAGCCCGAGGCGGTGAGCGAGCTCGTCCAGAAGTTCCTGTTCATGCGCCAGATGATGAGCGGCCTCGGCCAGAACATGGGCCTCATGGGCAAGATCCCCGGCATGAAGCAGATGGCCATGGCCAAGAACATGCGGGAGATGCAGAAGCAGATGATGGCCGGCGGCGGCCTGCCCGGGATGGGGATGCCGGGCATGGGCTTTCCGGGCATGGGCTTCCCGGGGATGGGGATGCCCGGGCTGGGGATGCCGGGCATGGGCGGCTTCCCGGGCGCCGGCGCCGGGGGCCCGAACATGACGAAGATGAAGACGCTCAGCGCCTCCGAGCGCAACGCGAAGAAGGCGCAGCGCAAGCGCGAGCGCGACGCCCGCAAGAAGGGGCGCAAGTAGCGGCGGCCGCGTGCGAGGGCCCTGCTGCCGGCGGCGCGTTGCTGACGGTGCGCACGGCGCGCACGGCGCGCATGCTCGCGTGCGGGCGCTCGCGTTTGCCGCCGTGGCCTTCGCCACCGCGTGCTCCCGGGGCGGCGGGGGCGAGCAGGAGGCGGCGCCGTCCGGGGCGACGGGTCGCGCGCCGGCGAGCAGCGGCGCGGGGGCCGGACAGAGCCAGAGACGACCGCCTGCCGTCGTGAAAGAGCTCTCGGTGCGCAAGCTCGCGCCCGGCGCGGCGATCGTCATCGACGGCCGCCTCGACGAGCCGGCGTGGCAGGCGGCGGCGACGACAGGTCCGTTCGTCAACGTGGGCACGGGCCGCGAGGATCGGTCGCTGCCGACGCAGGGCGAGGCGCGGCTGCTCTGGGACGATGGGTTTCTCTACGTCGGATTCGACGTCAGCGACAGAACGATCACCGGCGGGTTCCCCGAGGGCGCGCGCGACCCGCACCTCTGGGAGCGGGACACCGTCGAGGTGATGATCGATCCCGACGGCGACGGAGATAATAAAGACTACTACGAAATTCAGATCAACCCTCAGAACCTCGTCTTCGACTCGCAGTTCGACGACTACAACGCTCCAAGGGGCGGCCCGAGCGGGCCTTTCGGTCATGAGGCGTGGAGCGCGGGGCTCGCGAGCGCGGTCGCGCTGAGAGGGACGCTCGACGACGACTCGGACGAGGACCGGGGGTACGTTGTCGAGGCGAAGATCCCGTGGAGCTCGTTCACGAAGGCGAAGGCGGCGCCGCCGTCGCCGGGGGACGCGTGGCGGATGAACTTCTACGCCATGCAGAACAACGGCGGGGCGGCGTGGTCGCCGATCCTGGGCGAGGGGAACTTCCACCGGGCGCGGCGGTTCGGGCGGGTCCGGTTCGTCGCGGCCGAAGGTGACGCGGGCGGCGCGGGGGCGCCCGCGCGCGACGCGGGCCCGGCGCCCGCGACGGCGCCCTCCGCGCCGGCCGGTCCGAAGCCGGGCGACCGGGCCGATCCGCTGGACCGCTGAGCCGCGTCCGGCGTTTCGAGCGACAGAACAGCGAACCCCGTTGCGGCGCGAGCCCTCCGTGGAAAGGGAAACAGAGGATGTTCACGAAGCTCGGACTCCGGAATTTCAAGTCCTGGCGTGGCGCACATGCGTTCGACCTCAGGCCGCTCACGCTGGTGCTCGGCGTCAACTCGGCCGGAAAGACGAGCCTGCTCCAGCCGCTCTTGCTCCTGAAGCAAACCATCGAGTCGCCCGACCGGCTCCTTTCGCTCAACCTGGGCGGGCAGCCCGGTGAGATGCTGGACCTCGGCAGGCTCTCCGACGTCGTCTCCGGGGGCGACGTGCGCGCCGGGCTCGGCTTCCACCTGACGTTCGGCCCCGTGAGCATCGGGAAGGGGGCCGCGCCGCGCACGCTCGGCTCCGTGGACTACGAGGTGGAGGTTGGCGCCGGCGAGGACGAGAATCCCTACGTGGAGCGGCTCTCGTACGCCACCGTCGAGGGCGCCTATGCCGTCGCGCGCCAGCGAGACGGCGCCTACGCGCTCTCCGCGCCGGGCGGCCCTTTGCCCGACGACCGGCGAGCTCGGCGGACCTACGAGCCCGAGCGGTCCGTCGGCTTCTCGGCCGATGCGGTCGCCGCCCTCGGCGCCGCGGGGGCGGACGCGCAGGATCTCGCGCTCGCGCTGACGCGGGAGCTCCAGCGGCTCGCCTACCTCGGGCCCCACCGGAGCGTGCCCACGCGCCATTACGCCTGGACGGGGCGCTCGATAGGACAGCTCGGATCGAGCGGCGAGCACGCGATCCCGGCGCTGATCGCGAGCCTCGTCGGCCGCCACGCCGACGGGTCCGAGCGGGGTCGCCTCGTCGAGCAGGTCTCCGCGGGGCTCGCGCGGCTCGGGGTCGCGGACAGGATGGAGATCGAGCGCCAGGCGACGACGTTCTTCCAGGTCATGATCACCTTCCAGGGCCACCGGACGAACCTGCTCGACGTCGGCTTCGGGGTCTCCCAGGTCCTGCCCGTGGTCACCGCGGCGTACTTCGCGCCCGAGGGCTCGACGGTGATCATGTCGGAGCCCGAGCTTCACCTGCACCCGCTGGCGCAATCCGCGCTCGGCGATCTGCTCATCGAGGCCGTGCGAGAGCGCGGGGTGCAGCTCCTCGTCGAGACGCACTCGGAGCACCTCTTCCGGCGGATCCAGACGTTGATGGCCGAGGAGCGCATCACGCCGGACGAGTGCGCCATGTACTTTGCCCGGTGCAGCGGAGGGGATTCGGTGCTCGAGCCGCTCCAGGTGAACGAGTACGGGCGGGTCGCGAACTGGCCCGACAAGTTCTTCGGTGACACGGTGGGCGAGGTCGAGCGGCAGATGGAGCGGATGCTCGACCGCATGGAGAAGGACGAGCAACGTGGCTGATCATGTCGTCGACACCAACGTGCTCATCGTCGCGAGCGCCGCCGATCCTGCCTCGCCGTTCAAGGACACCCACGTGCCGACGAGCGAGCGGAGGATCGTCTTCGCGTGGCTCAAGGATTTCCGCGCCGATGACGGGCGCCGCCTGATCATCGACAGGGCCCGCGGCATCCTGCGCGAGTACAGGAAGAAGCTGACGGCCCAGGACTACGGCATCGTCGTGGCGATGGAGAAGCTCCGGACGGCGGCGTTCGTCTCCGTGCAGTACGACGGCGAGTATGCCGTCGTGCCCGAGCGGCTCGCTCGCTTCGACAACTCCGACAAGAAGCTCGTGGCGGCGCACCTCGCGCACCGGGCGGAAGGCGGTCAAAGCACCATCGTGAACGCGTGCGACACCGACTGGCACGAGCACGAAGAGGCGCTCTCCGCAGAAGGGGTGATCGTGGAGCAGCTCCTCCCGGCGTGGTGCCAGAGAGAGTTCTGGCGCAAGAACCCCGAGAAGATGCCTCCCGGCGCTCGATGATGCGCTTGCGGTGGCGCCGGCGCACCGTGACCTCGTTGTTCTCCACCCGGACCGTGACGTCGCTCCCCATGGGGTCGCGGTGCGTCGTGGGGCGATGCGTCGTGGGCTCGTACGAGGCGAGCTCAAGGTGGGCGTGCTTCCTGAAAGCGAAACGCTACATCAACAGCATTCGTGAGGTCCGCGGCTTCCTGAAAACGAAACGTTATATCAACAGCATTTGTGGCCCGTGATGCTGTACATTTCGCGCGGCGGGGTGGCGTCGCCGTGCAATGACACGACGCCTGCTGTCAGTAGCCTCCATGCGAGAGCGCGATCGAGCTATTGCGTCGACGCGAAAGATCGTTGAGAGTCGTGACATGCAATTGCATGCCTCGGATCGTGGCTCATCCCGACATACCGGGATGAGCGCCCGTGGGCAGGCTGGATGGATGGAGGTTCATGCGATGACACGGTTCTTCACTCTTGTTGGAGCGATCCTTTTGGTGGCCTGCGGCGGTGCGGGGGAGGGCACCGGCGCGGAGAGCGGGACGGGCTCGGCGGGCGGAGACGATACGAGCTCGAGCGGCGAGGGGCCGACCACGTCGGGCACCACGACGAACACGACGGGCACGGGGATCGAGGACCCGATGAGCGGGTCGGGCAGCACGAGCGGTTCAGGCGACGCGACCGGCTCGGGCGGCTCGGGTGGCTCCGGTGGCTCGGGCGCCGCGAGCGGCTCCGGCGGCACGGGGGGCACGGGCGGCGATGATCCGTTCGCGCACGCTCCGGTGTGCAGCAGCGACGAGCACTGGACGATGGGCGATCACGAATCGCCGCTCATGCACCCAGGCATGGCGTGCCGGACCTGTCACTCGACGAAGGAGCCGCGGGTCGCGACGCGCCTGCCGATCGTCGGCACCGTCTACCCGACCGGGCACGAGCCCGACGACTGCCTCGGCGTCGACGGGGAGGCCGAGGACGTGGTTGTCGAGATCACGACCGCCGACGCTCGGGTGATCCAGCTGCCGGTCAACGCGTCAGGCAACTTCCTCTTCGATACCGCACGAGATCGCACGCCCATCAAGTTCCCGATCACCGCACGGGTGGTGAAGGGCGACAAGGAGCGCAAGATGCTCGCCGCGCAGATGAGCGGCGATTGCAACAGCTGCCACTCCCAGAACGGCGCCGAGGGGGCGCCCGGACGGATCGTCGCGCCCTGACGCTGTCGCTGGCGCCCGCCGGCCGAGAGCATCTCGTGGATCACGAAGGTGGGTCGCGCCGGCGCCCTCGGCGACCGGAGAGAACCCTTCGCCTCGTGCTGGGGTGATCCCGAACATGGTGATTCATCGGATCGACACAGAAGAGCCTGCTTCGACCGCCTTCTGCCTCCCGTCGCGGAACACCGCACATCCAGCGTCCCATCAGGGCTGCGGCGGCGCCGCGCCCCTCGGGGCATCCGGCCCTGGACCCAGCCCCCGGCCCAGCAAAGCCGGCCCACACCCCGCCGGCTGCGCTAAGCTCCGCGCCCTGTGCCCGTCCTCACCGCTCACGATCTCCACAAATCCTTCGGTCCGCAGACCATCCTCGACGGCGTCTCGGTCAACATCCGCACGGGCGAGCGGGTGGGCCTCGTCGGCGTCAACGGCTCCGGCAAGAGCACGCTCGCCCGCATCCTCGCCGGGGTCGAGCAGGCCGACAGCGGCACCATCGCGCGCCGCCGCGGCGCGGAGATCGGCGTCCTCTCGCAGGATCCGGTCTTCGAGCCGACCGACACCGCGCGCGACGTGGTGCTCGCCGGGCTCTCCGCCTGGCACGCCGCCAAGGCCCGCCACGACGAGGTGAGCCGGGCGCTCGCGGCCGGCTCGGGGGACGCCGAGGCGCTCCTCGCCGAGCAGGCCGAGGCCGGGGCCGACGTCGAGCGGCTCGGCGGGTGGGACATGATGCACCAGGTCGACGCCATCATCGGCCACGTCGGCGTCACCCGGCCCGACGCGCCCATGAGCGTGCTCAGCGGCGGCGATCGCAGGCGCGTCGCGCTCGCCCGCCTCCTCGTGTCGCGGCCCGCCCTCGCCGTGCTCGACGAGCCCAGCAACCACCTCGACGTCGAGACCGTCGAGTGGCTCGAGCGCTACCTCGTCGAGGAGCACCCCGGCGCGCTCCTCCTCATCACCCACGATCGCTACCTGCTCGACCGCGTCGCGGAGCGCACGCTCGAGATCGACAAGGGCAAGGTCTACAGCTACGACGGCGGCTACGAGGAGTACCTCGAGCAGAAGGCCGAGCGCCTCGCGCTCGAGGCGCGCACCGAGTCGAACCGGCAGAACTTCCTGCGCACCGAGCTAGAGTGGCTCCGGCGGCAGCCGAAGGCGCGCACCGGAAAGCAGAAGGCCCGCATCCAGCGCGCCGAGGCGACCAAGAGCGCGCCGCCGCCCAAGGCCGAGCGGACCGCGCAGCTCTCGGTGGAGTCGGTGCGCACCGGCAAGACCATCCTCGAGCTGAAGAAGCTCGGCCTCTCGCTCGACGGAAAGTGGCTCGTGCGCGGCCTCGACTTCACCCTGACCAAGGGCGAGCGCGTCGGCATCGTCGGCCGCAACGGCACGGGCAAGACCACGATGCTCCGCGCGATCCTCGGCCAGCTCGGCGCCGAAGGCGACGGCGCGGCCGCCGAGGGGCCCCGCATGGAAGGCGAGGTCGTGCTCGGAAAGAACTCGAGCGTCGCGTACTTCGACCAGCACAGGAGCGGGCTCGACCTCGACAAGTCGATCTTCGAGAACATCGCGGGCTCGCACACGCGCGTCGAGGTGGGCGGCCGATCCATGGACGTGCGCAGCTACCTGGAGCGGTTCCTGTTCGATCCGAACAAGGCGCGGCAGCCTGTGGGCTCGCTCTCCGGCGGCGAGCGGGCGCGGGTCGCCCTGGCGAAGATGCTGACCCAGAGCGTCAACGTGATCATCCTCGACGAGCCCACGAACGATCTCGACGTGATGACCCTCGCCGCGCTCGAGGAGATGCTCATCGAGCTCGACGGCTCGGCGCTCGTCGTGACCCACGACCGCTGGTTCCTGAACCGGGTGGCGACCTCGATCCTCGCGTTCGAGGGCGACGGCCGGGTCGTGCGGTACGCGGGCAACTACGACGCCTACCGCGAGCAGCGCGCGAACGCCGCGCTCGAGACGGAGGCCGAGGCGCGGGCCGCGAAGGCCCAGGCGGAGGCCCGGCCGGCGGCGGCGCCGGCGAAGGCCGCCGCGCGGGCCAGCGACAAGCCGAAGCTCACGTTCGCGGAGCGGACCGAGCTCGACGGCATCGTGGGGCGGATCGACGTGGCCGAGCAGAAGGTCGCCGAGCTCGAGGCGAAGCTCGCCGACCCGACGCTCTACGCGAGCCGCGGCGCGGACGTGGCGGGGCTGCTCTCGGAGCTCGAGCGCGCCAAGCAGGAGGCGGCGCGCCTGGTCAGCCGCTGGGAGGAGCTCGAGACGAAGCGCGAGGCCGCCGGCAAGGCGTGACCGGGCGCGGCGGAGCGCGAGGCCGGCGGCAATCGGTCCAGGGGCGCAGGGGCGACCTGTCTCGCACGACGACCTTGTCGGCGCGGCGCCGCCCGGCGACCATGGCCTCATGATGACCGTGTTCGAGGTGCACCTCGCCGAGGGATCCGACGGCGCCGGCCTGCTCAGCGACGAGGTCCTGAGCGAGACAGGCGCGCAGGTGATGACGCTCCAGGAAGCAGCGCTGGTCGGCTTCCAGGGCCTCCAGGCGCTCGACGGCTCCGGCAACGTCCGGCTCATCGCCGTGCGCGCGCGTGACGCCGCCTGGATCCACCGCTGCCTGGAGACCCACGGGGCCGTCGCCGGGTTCCGGGCTCACCAGGTCGACTGAGCCACATCGCCCCCGCTGCTCGACCGACACCCGCGCCGCTCTGGCGCGGCGTCCCTCCTGCGTGCTGTGGCGGGGGACTTCGGCCGAAGGTGGAAGGCTTTGGAGCCGCCAAGGCGCCAAAAGACGCCAAAGGACGCCAGATTTTTTTTGTATTTTTCTTGGCGTCTTATGGCGCCTTGGCGGTTCCATTCTCTCTTCCATCCTTCCGTCAGGGTGGGGGAATTCCCTCACCACCCCGCGCGCCTTGTCCAGAATGCCGTGGATGCCAGTCCCGCCGCCCGGCGCACGGAACATGAAGTCCCGACAAGCCCGCTGAAGCAGGCGAAGCTCGCCTCCACGAACATCGATGAGATCCGGTGTCCATCACCACGCATGGCACGCCTCGCGCGCCGCCTTCGCGCGTCCCTGGCCCGCAGGAGGCTCGTTCTACTGTATCTCGTATCACTAGAAAGTTGGCGTGTGGTTGCACTGTCTACCGACGATGGTAACAACACCGCATGTCTCACTCCTCTCTACGTAGTCATACGCTCCTGGCGTTGTTCGCGGTCTCCGCGTTCGCGCCGGGTTGCGGCTCGGAGCGGCCGCAAGCGGGCGATACCAGGCCGCCGGGCTCCGAGCCCGGTCAGGGGGCGCCCTTCGAGAACCCCGGCGGGATGTGGATGCCGGAGCAGATGCGGCAGCACAAGGACCAGCTCAAGGCGCTCGGGCTCGAGATCGATCCCGAGTCGCTCGCCGATCCCACGGCGTCCCCGCTCGGCGCGGTGGTGAGCCTGGGCGGCTGCTCGGCCTCGTTCGTCTCTCCCGATGGGCTCATCGCCACGAACCATCACTGTTCGACCAGGGCGCTCCAGTACAACTCCACCCCGGAGCAGGACCTCCTGACGAACGGATACCTCGCGAAATCCCGCGCCGAGGAGCGATGGGCCGGCCCCACCGCGCGCGTGCTCGTGACCCGCGCCTTCCGCGACGTCACCGCCGAGGTGCGGCGCGGCATCGAGGCGATCCAGGGCGATCTCGAGCGCTACGAGGAGATCGAGAAGCGCAAGAAGCAGCTCGTGACCGCGTGCGAGGAGGGGCGCCCCGAGATCCGCTGCTCCATCGCCGAGTACTTCGGCGGTGGCCAGGTCTCGTTGATCGAGCAGCTGGAGATCAAGGACGTTCGCATCGTCTATGTCCCGCAGGAGGCGATCGGCAACTTCGGCGGGGACATCGACAACTGGCGCTGGCCGCGCCACACCGGCGATTTCGCCTTCTTCAGGGCCTATGTCGGCAAGGACAACCGGCCTGCGGCCCACGCCGAGGACAACGTGCCTTACCGGCCGGCGCACCACCTGAAGCTCGCGTCGTCGCCGCTCCGCCAGGGCGACCTGGTGATGGTCGCCGGCTACCCCGGCACGACGAACCGGCTCCGGACCGCGGCAGAGGTCGAGTCCGCGGTCTCATGGCTGTACCCGAAGCGGGTGTCGTTCTACGAGCAGTCGATCGCCCTCCTGGAGGAGCTCGGCAAGAACGACCCGGCCCTACGGATCAAGGCGGAGCCGACCATCCAGGGCTACGCCAACTACCTGCTCAAGACGCGCGGCCTGCTCGACGGGCTGGTCCAGGGCGGCCTGGCCAAGGAGAAGGCCAAGCAGGAGGGCGACCTCAAGGCCTGGATCGACGCCGACCCGGAGCGCAAAACGGCCTACGGCGGCGCGATCGAGCGGATCGCCGCGCTGCACGCCGAGCAGCGGGCGACGCGCGACCATGACGCGGCCGTGTCGGAGATCGCCTCGTCGGCGAGGCTCCTCGACGCCGCGGTCACCATCGTGCGCATGGCGGAGGAGCGGCCGAAGGCCGACGCCGAGCGCGAGGCCGAGTACCAGCAGCGCAACTGGGAGCGCCTCGAGCAGGCGCAGGCGTCGCTGCAGAAATCGTACGACCGCGCGATCGATCGGAGCACCTTCAAGCTGGCCACGCGGCGCGCGCTGCAGCTCGATCCGAAGGACAGGCCCGCGCTGCTCGCGGCCCTCGCGGGCGGGCAGGCACAGACGGAGGCGGGCATCGCCGCGGCGATCGACGCGATCTACGAGAAGACGGCGCTCGAGGACGCGGCGACCCGGGTCCAGCTGCTCAAGACGGCGACGCTCGAGGAGCTCCAGGCGAGCCGGGATCCGATGATCCGCCTGGCGCTCGAGCTCGCGCCGGTCGACAAGGCCATCGAGGCGCGGGACAAGGCCTACGCCGGGGCGATGGCCCTCGTGAAGCCGCGCTTCGTCGAGGCGCTCCGCGCGCACCGGGGCGGCCTCCTGGCGCCCGACGCGAACGGCACGCTCCGCGTCACGTACGGCACCGTGCGGGGGTACCGTCCGGAGGCCGACAAGCCGGTGGTTCGCCCGTTCACCACCCTCAGCGAGGTCGTGAAGAAGAGCACCGGCGAGGCGCCGTTCGACACCCCGGGGACCCTGCTCGAGGCCGCGCGCGAGAAGCGGTTCGGCCCGTACGTCGACAAGGACCTCGGCGAGGTGCCGGTCTGCTTCCTGAGCGATCTCGACATCACGAACGGCAACTCCGGCTCTGCCACGCTGAACGCGCGCGGCGAGCTCGTGGGCCTCGCCTTCGACGGCAACTACGAGGCGATGGCGTCCGACTGGCTGTTCATGCCGTCGATCACCCGGACCATCCACGTCGATCACCGCTACATGGAGTGGGTGATGGACGCGGTGTCGGGCGCGGACGCCGTGCTGAAGGAGATGGGCGGCAAGCCGGCCATCGACTGAGCGCGACGTAACCTCGAGAGCACGATCGCGAGGACGCCGGCGCGGGTCACGCGCCGGCGTCGTCGGACGAGACCCGCACCTCTCCCTCGGCCACCGTCCAGAGGATCGACGTGCAGCTCCGCCCGAACGCCCTGTCGTGCGTGACGAGGAGCAGCGCGCCCGGGTAGTCGGCGAGGGCGCGCTCCAGCCGCTCGATCGAGGGCAGGTCGAGGTGGTTGGTCGGCTCGTCCAGCACGAGCGCCCACGCGTGTTGCCCGAGGCCCAGCGCGATCATCAGCTTGCGCGCCTCGCCGGGCGACGGCCGCGCCGACCCGAGCAGCGGCCCAGGCTCCACCCCGAGCGCGGCCACCAGCGACATCACCCGCCCGCGCTCCTCCGGAGGCAGGCGCCGCGCCCTCGCGAGCAGCGCCTGCTGCTCTGCCTCGCCGAGCTCCTGCGGCACATGAAGCACCTTGTCCGCCGGCACGCGCGCGCCGGCGAGCAGCGCGTTCACCAGCGTGGTCTTCCCAGCGCCGTTCGGGCCCGCGATCCGGATGCGGTCCTCGCGGCCGACCGAGAGCCGCACGTCCCGCAGCAGGGGCCGCCCCTCGCGCTCGCCGCCGGCGTGGATCCGGGGCGCGTCGAGCACGAAGAGCCACGGCGCGGGCGATCGCTCGTAACCGACGAACACGCTGCGGCCCACCGCCTTCTCGAGCTCGAGCTCTCCCGCCTCGGCCGACACCTTCTCGAGCTTGCGCCGGGTCACGCTGACGTTGCGCGACAGCCGCGCTTCGGCCGACGACACGCGGAAGTCCGCGAGCAGGCCCCGGGCGTCGCTGTCGCGCGGGCCCTTCATCCGCCGCTTCGTGCTCCGGTCCGCGTCGGCCGAGGCCTGCGCCCGCCGCTCGTCGCCGAGGCGGCGCCGGAGCTGCCGCTCCTCGGCGCGCAGCCGCTGGTGCGCCTCCTCGCGCCCGCGCGCCTCGGCCTCCCAGAGCGCTTTTGCCGCGCTGTACCCGCCGGGATAGAGCCTCGCCGCGGCCCGCTCGACCCGGATCGTGCCGGTGGTCAGCGCGTCGAGGAGCTCGCGATCGTGCGAGACGCACGCCCCGATCCCCTGGAACCCCGCGAGCGCGCCGGCGAGCAGCGCCCGCGCGTCCGCGTCGATGTGGTTCGTCGGCTCGTCGAGCAGGAGCAGGTCCGGCGCCGCGGCGAGCGCCGCGCCGATCTGCCACCGCTTGCGCTCGCCGGGCGACAGCGTGGCCCAGCGCCCGAGCTCCGCCGGATCCAGCAAGAGCTCGCCGCGCAACCTGCGCGCGGCGCCGTCCTCGGCGTCGGCCAGCGCGTGGATGGCCGCGTCGGCGTGCTCCACGGCCTGCGGGCAGACCGCGACGGTCGCGCCCCGCGGCTCGAGCCGCAAGCTCCCCGCCTCGGGCGTGAGCTCGCCGGCGAAGAGCCGGAGGAGCGTCGTCTTGCCGGCGCCGTTCGGCCCGACGATCCCGTACCACCCGGGGGTCAGGCACAGATCGACGTCCGCGAGGATCGTGGACGCGTCGGAATAAGAGAAGGAGAGGCGCTGCGCGCGCAACAACGACATACGAGCTCCTGAATCCTGAGGGCCACATGGCCCGGTCACGGGACGGGCAGGCTGCCTCGCGCGGCCAGGGAGCAGGGATGCCACCTGTCGCGCTCGCGACCTGCGACGGAGACCGATTCAGGAGCTGATCTTCACCGGAGCACTCTCCTCTTGCGTCAGCCGTGCTCTCTAACAGACGGCCGAGGCCCACGCAACCGCCGCTCCGCGGTCGCGCTCGTGGTCGCCTTCGTCATGCCCTCGCGCCCCGCGCCGGCAGGGCCTCAGGGAAGCGGCTTTGCAGCGCGCTCGGGCTCTCCGGCGAGGGTGCCTCTCGGCGCGCTCACGCGGCCAGGAAGCCGCCGTCGACCGGGATCGCGCCGCCGGTCACGTAGCCCGCGCCCTCGGAGCACAGCCACAGCGCGGCGCCGGCGATCTCGTCCTCGGTGGCCATCCGCGCCATCGGATGCTGCGCCACCAGCGCCTGGACCAGCTCGGGCGCGAACGCCTCGGCCTGTTGCATGGCGGGCGTGCGGGTGACGCCGGCGCAGAGGGCGTTCACGCGGATCCCGAGCGGCGCCACCTCGAGCGCCACCGAGCGCGTCATCCCGACGACCGCGTGCTTGGACGCGACGTAGGCGTGGTGCGCCGGCTTCCCGGCGACGCCGTAGATGGAGCTCATGTTGACGATGGCGCCCCCGCCCGACGCCAGCATGGCCGGGATCTCGTGCCGCATGGCCAGCCAGATCCCGCGGGCGTTGGTCGCCATGACGTCGTCCCACACCGCCTGATCGGCGCGCTCGAGGCGGGCCATGTCGCCCCCGATGCCCGCGCAGTTCGCCGCGAAATCGAGCCGCTCGAAGCGCCTCATCGTCTCTTCCACGGCGCGCTTCATCGAGGCGTCGTCCCGCACGTCGGTCTGGACGAACAGCGCCGGCGCGCCCTCTCGCACGAGCGCGGCGCAGGCCCGCTGTCCGGCGTCGCCGTCGCGCGCGGCCACGGCGACGCGCGCCCCTCCTCGCGCGAACGCGCGCGCGGTCGCGAGGCCGATGCCCGAGGTGCCCCCGGTGATGAGGGCGACCCGTCCGGCGAAGTCGTAGGTGATCATGAAGCTCCCTTTCCTGGTGGAATCACGCAGTGCTCGCGCCAAGGCCGCGCTGGATGAACTGGACCGCCTGCTGGGCGAGGCGACGGCGGCGCTTCGGGCCGAGCTGCTTTCGCAGCGCGTCGGAGGCCAGCACGTCGTGGAGCTCGGCCCCGAGCTCCTGGAGCACCGCCTCGGTGAGCCCGGGGCCGATGACGGCGGCGACCAGCCGGGTCGCCACCTCGAGGCTCGTGTCGGTGGAACGGACGGCGCCGCTCGCGACGCCCTCCTCGAGCAGGGCCCGGAGCTCCGCGGCGCCGGCCTCGCAGATGGCCTTGTGGAGGCCGCGGACCTCGACCGTGGCGCTCGGGTCGGCGGCCGCGGCCGACAGGCGGGCGAGGCGCGGGTGCTCCACGAGGAACGCCATGCCGCGCTCGATGTGGACCTCCAGGCGAGCCCAGAAGTCGCCCTCCAGGCACGCGGCGCCGAGGAACGCGCGCTTCTGCCGCGGCACCTCCTCGGTCAGGAGCCACCGGTAGAGATCGAGCTTGTCCTCGAAGTACTGGTAGAAGCTCCCCTTGGGGATGCGCGCGCGGCGCGCGATCTGCGAGAGCGAGGCCTCGGCGTACGGGTGATCCCCGAACTCGGCGATCGCCTCGCGCACGAGGCGGTCCCGCCGCTCCTCGGGCAACCCAAAGAACGTGCTCTTCGGCATGCGACCGGTCAGTCATATGACCGATCGGTCGCATCGTCAAGGCGGGGCCGTGCGCGCCTCCTCGCCGCTGCTCAGCGGTTCAGCACCGGGCACGCCCTGAGCACGACGAAGGAGATCCCTGAGCGCAACCCGGCAGTGCCCAGAGCGTGACCCCGATCCCGAACGGGCCTCGTCCCAAACGCGCCTCCGGCGTGGGTCGGCGCGCGTCCGGAGAAGGTGTGGTTCCAGGGAGAGGCCCCCTCTTTCGAGGTCACGAGATCGAGCCGAGCGTGACATCGAGCGACGCGCATCATGGCCGGCGACGCTGGGAAGCGTGACCGCGCTCCGCTCGAGCGAGGCGTTCATTTTGCATAGCGGGCCGGCGCACTCTCGTGCGGCCGTGCATTCCTGCAATGCCCGTCACATCGATGGCGAAAACCTTCGCCGTCAGCATTCCAGGCCGACGCCTCGGGCGTTCGCGCCGACGCACGCCTGCAGCGTTCTCGTCATCCACGGCTCGCTCCATCCGGAGCGCAGCGCGGCGGCTCCGGGTCACGCGCCATGCCTTCACGGATGAAACCCGAGTCGACTGCATCTTGCATTGCTGCACAGCCGCTCGCGATAGACGACGTCGATCATCCAGAGATCATTGCGCTCATCGATCGCAACGCATCTCTATCGGAGGACCATCGAGGTGTCGCTCGGGGGCAGTCGATGTTCTCGGCGCCTGCTGGCGCGGCGGGGGCCGCAGGCTCTGAAATGTATTTTTATTCACGCGGCATGTCGTGGCGGCTCGGCCATCGCATTGAAGCGTTGGAAGATTCGTTGTCCGCGGTGTTTCGATCACGACGAGGTCGTCGTGTGAAGTCCGCAAATAAGAATACAGTTGCGCATTCGTCCGCATGGTATAGGATGCTGTCATCAGATGGAGGAGCACCCACAAACCATCGGACCCCTGCAGCCATGAAGAGAGCCTAGCGGCTCTCTCGCTTGCTCTGGTCTCATGATGCACCGGGAGATGCCCTGGAAGCAGTCCAGGCGCTCGTGAGTCGCATGCTCGCATCCTGGCGGGCGTAGCGACGACCGAGGAGTGCAGCCGTGTCGTGCGGATGCCGAGCGTTGGCTCGGGCCGCGTGGCGGCTGTTCAGCGCCCTGCTCGCGGGAGAAGCGCCCAGGTGACCACGCGCTGGAGCATCGCGGAAACGCGGCTTGCGGGTTCCGTTTCGTCCTCCTTTCAGCGCTAGGGGCCAGCTGCCTCTGGGCAGCACCGAATCGACGCCGTCGCGTCGCCCAGCGCGCCATCCGAGGCAACACCACACTCCAGGCTTATCGACGTGTGCCGCCATGGCGTTGCGGCTGCGTCCTGCCTTCGCCACAGGAAGAGCGCAATGACTCGACTTAATCTGTTCGCCCCCGAGGTCCGAGAGAACCCGTACCCCTTCTACGCGGCGCTGCGCCGCGAGTCGCCCGTGTGTCAGGTGGACCCCAACGGGATGTGGGTGGTCACCCGGTACGATGACATCGTGGCGGCGTTCAAGAACACGCAGGTGTTCTCGTCCGCGGGGCTGCGCATGGCCACCGAGCCTCCTTACCTGCGGCGTCAAAATCCATTGTCCGGATCCATGATCCTCGCGGACCCGCCGCGGCACGGACAGCTGCGCAGCATCAGCAGCCGTGCGTTCACCGCCAACATGGTGAGCACGCTGGAGCACCACATGCGAACCATGGCCGTGCGGCTCACGGACGACCTGGTGCACCGTCGCGTCGTCGAGTTTATCTCCGAGTTCGCGAGCCGCGCGCAGGTCAGCGTCCTCGCCAAGTTGATCGGATTTGATCCAGGACTAGAGGGGCACTTCAAGCGATGGGCGACTGACCTGGTCATCGTTGGCGTCATACCTCCGGAGGATCATGCGCGGATCGCCGAGGTGCGCAGGACCATCGATGAGATGGAGCAGTACATGCTGGGCCTGCTGGCGAGCCGCCGGCGTCAGTTGGAGAACGATCTGGTAAGTGAGCTGCTCCGGTCTCGGAGGGACGACGATGGCATCACGGACCAGGACCTCGTGTCCCTCCTCTCGCTGCTCCTCGTGGCAGGGCTCGAAACGTCGACATCGCTGATGACCCATATGGTCTTGATCCTCGCCCAGCGGCCGATGTGGATGGATCGCCTACGTGCGGAGCCCGCGCTCATCCCGCATTTCATCGAGGAGGTGATGCGTTTCGAGGCGCCTGTGCATGCCACGATGCGACTGACCGTCACCGAGACGGAGCTCGGCGGTACGCGTCTGCCCGCCCACGCCGTGGTCGCGCTGCTCATCAGTTCGGGTCTGCGCGATGAGGCGAGGTTCCAGGAGCCGGACCGCTTCAACCCAGAGCGTGGCGATCAGGCCAACCTGGCATTCGGCCATGGTGCCCACTTCTGCCTCGGGGTCTTCCTGGCCCGGGTGCAGGCCCGCATCGTGCTGGAGGAGCTCCTCCGTCGGTGCCACCGCATCGTGCTTCGTACCGACCGTCTCGAGTGGCAAGCGGCTCTCAACACGCGCTCGCCGGTGGCGCTGCCCATCGAGGTGATCCCCGTCTCAACTACCGCCGCACGTGAGTCGCCGGTCGTCCAGGGCATCTGGTAGGGCCATGCTCTCGTCGCGAGGATGTCTCTATTCTATGGAATCGTCTTGTGGCGGAGTGCGTCATGTCATCTGATCGAACTAGCGTTGTCGTCAGCAAGCGCGACGCTGGTGGATTCGAATATCCGTTTGCTGCGTCGTGTCACCCCGGGAGAGAGGTCACGGAGCAAAGGACCCTGGCGTGGGTTCGCCGGTTGCGTCTGGTGCCAGACGGTCGGTCGCTTTCACGTCTCAAGGCGACGAACTTCTCCCACCTGGCGGCATGGCTCTTACCGTCTGCGAGCACGCAGACGCTCCAGCTGGCATCGGACTTCACGGCCGTGCTGTTCCTCCTGGATGATGCGTACGACGAGGGGCAGCTCAGCACGGACCCGGAATCCGTCGAGTGGCTCAATGAGAAGTACCTGGGTGAGCTCTTCGGGTACACCGAAGCGGACATGAGCGACCCCCTGACGCGCGGGATGCTCGATGTACGTGAGCGCATCCGACGCAGCCATCCGCACTTCTTCCTGAATCGCTGGCTCTCGCACTTTCAGTACTACTACGAGGCCAACCTGTGGGAGGCGAATAACCGAAAGCAGATGAGGGTGCCGCATCTTGAAGAATATTTGATGATGCGGCGCTACAGCGGCGCTGTCTATACCTACTGTGACCTGCTCGAGCTGATGCTCGAACGGCCGCTGCCGCTCGAGGTCGTCCAGCACCCGTTGATTCAGACGGTTCGAGACATCTGTAATGACATCCTCTGCTGGACGAACGACTACTTCTCGCTCGGGAAGGAGCTGACCAACGGCGAGACGCACAACCTGATCGTCGTTCTACGGAACGAATGCGTGAGCACGCTGGAAGAGGCGATCGACCGGCTCAAGGACATGCACGACCGCCGGGTCGCGGAGTACCAAGGCGTGAAGGAGAAGGTGCTCGCGCTCTGGGCGGACGACGAGATCCGCCTCTACCTGGACGCGGTCGAGGCCATGATCGCCGGGAATCAGCGCTGGGCGCTCGAGGCCGGTCGCTATTCTGGACTAGAAAGTTTGATCGTGCGCGCTGGATGAAGGCAAGACGGCCTACCGGGCGCGTGCCTTGCGAGGGTCTCGCCCGGTGTCACTGGGCGCGCTGCGAGAAAGGGGGCTCCCTACGCGTGCAATCTCGTCGCCGTCCGACGCATCGCGTACGCGATACCTGCCTTGAGATTGGAGCGGGTCTCTATCGAGCCGAGGTCCACGCCGAGCGCGACCAAGCTCTGCGCCACCGCAGGGCGGAGCCCCGTCAGAATAGCCTTGCTTCCGAGCAGTCCCACCGCCTGGGCCAAGCTCATCAGCCTGCTCGCGACGCTCGTGTCCACGCTCTTGACCCCCGTGACATCGACGATCACGACCTTCGCGGAGCTGGACGCGACCCCTTGCATCGCGGTTTCAATCATCTGCGCCGCGCGTCTTTCATCGATGGTCCCGATGATCGGCATCACCATGACCTGATCGGTGATCGGTATGCAGGGCGTCGATAGCTCGAAGAGCCGATCCCGCTGCGTCTGAATGATGGCTTCCTGCATCTGGACGCGCTCTTCCTGCAGCCGGACCCGCTCGCCCAGCTCCACCTGCAGCTGGTCGTTGACGTCGCGGAGCTGCTCGTTGGACAGCCGGAGCTCCTCCGTGCGCGCGGCGACCTCCTGCTCGAGCCTCTCATAGAGCTTTGCGTTCTCGATGGAGATCGCGATCTGCGTGGAGAGGAGCTTCAGGAGATCGAGGCGATTCTGCGTGAATACGCCGGTGGACAGGTTGTTCTCGAGATAGAGCACGCCGACGAGCCGATTCTGACGGATGATCGGAGCGCAGATGACCGACTTCGGACGCATCTCTCGGATGTAAGGGTCGGCAGAGAATCTGGCCTCCTCCGCCGCGTTGTCCAGCAGGATGGCTTTCTGGGTACGCTGCACGTAGCTGATGATCGACAGCGGTGCTCTGCTGAACGAGACGACTGGCGCGGACTTGAGGACGTAAACTTGCTTTGGCTGAAAGGTCCCTTCCACCTCGACGAAGAGGGCATCGCCACGCGCCACAGCCAGCATGCCGGACTGCGCGCCGACGTTCTCCAGCACGATCGTCATGAGGTTTTCCAGGAGCCTCTCCAGGACGATCTCGCTCGCCACGGCCTGCGACGCCTTGACCACGCTGAGCAGATCCAGGACCGCGTCATCGTGGGTGGAGGTCACCGTCACCGACGTCGATTGATCTGGCCTTCCCTCGAGCCTCAGATGAGGGAACGCGGCGACGAGGCTCTGGCACTTCGCATCAGCGCCCCACAGCGCATAGCCACGGTAGGCCATCGTCATGTAGTGCTGGGCGATCTCGCTCCGACCCATTCCCCGATAGAACGACGACGCAAGCTCGCACCCTAGCGCCTCTTCCTGGATGTATCCGTGCTGTCGAGCTCCCTCGATCGCGCGATCGTAGAGGGCCATCGCCTCGATCATCGAGCGGCCCACGCGGGCCAGCTCCGCGCTCACCAGGTCGTGCTTGTGCTGGCTGTTCTCCGGAGCGTGGCGTGCCCACATCCCGAGCTTCTGCTGATTCGCGTCCACCTTGGCGAGCGCCGCGTCTTGCTCCTCCTTCGTGAGGCGATCGAACGCAGCGAGAACCGAGAGCGAGCTGTAGAGGTTCTGTTCCACGACGGTGGCAAACCCCACCGCATCCTGGTACTCCTCTCCGGCGCGAAGGCACTCGTAGGCGAGCTTTGGCTCGGCGAAATAGTAGAGCATCATGCCCTTCGCGAGGTGCAGGCAAAACAGCGATGTCCTGTTGTGCTCGAGACAAGGGATCATCGACGTTTCATCGAAGCTCTCGCCGACCAGCCGCAGCTTCTCTGCAGACGGATCTCGAAGGCTGCGCACGAGCTGTTTCCAGATTTTTACATAATACAGCGGATACTGCTGCTTGAGCTTCATCGCTAGCTCGATAGCATGTGTCATTCGCTGCTCGGTCGTTCCCAGATCCTCCCCAGCAAATAAGGAGTATGTGGGGTGCTGGCAGGAGCTGTATCCAGCGTATTCGATGTCTCCTGTCTCCAGCCCGACCTGGACCGCGTGGCGCGCCGGTTCGATGGTCTCCTTCAGGTGCCGCTTCCAGTGATGAATCGCGATGTAATGGAGGGTGTAGATCTTGGGTTCGAGCTCGATCGCCCCGAAGCGATGCGTGAGCTCAATCGCGAGCTGGCCGAGCGCGAACCCATGATCTATATTGTTCATCACGCTGCACTGAATATGGCCGTAGATCGCAAAGGCGTATGCCGCGGAAGGTGAAATTCCGTGCTGTGCGCATATTTCCATCATGGTGAATGCGATCAATGGAACGACGTGGGGCTTTGTCAGGACAGCCGCTGGAAAGGCAGAGACGAGGATCCGGTTCGCGGCGAGCATCCTCCGATCGGCGAGCACCGGCAGTTCCGCCAGCCGAGGTATGTCGATGTCAGCCGGCGGCGCCTCGCAGAGCGGCACCTCCAACATGGCGAGCACAGCCAGGGCGATGTCGAGAGCATCCGCCAGTCGATGCTGCGACATGTGGAATTGAATACGGGTCTCGTAGACCCGGATCTTCTCCAGTACGTCCCTCGCATGGTCCACGACGATCTTCGCGCACGCCTCTGCGCGGTCGAAGTTGATCGTCAGGTACTCCAGCTCGACGAGATCCGTGTAGATGGCGAGCGACAGCTCGTGGTTCGTCTCCCACGAGTCCTCGGGCAAGAACGCCGCGGCCGCGCGGAGGCACTGCACCCCGGGGCCGTACGCCGTGGAGCGCCTCGCCTTCTGTCCGGCTCTCAGGTTGAGCGTCGCGGCCTCCTCGCGCTCCTTCCTGTCCACGATCATCTTTGCCCCCATGTTGAGGTGCATCACGATGTCGTAGATCCGGTCCTCGACGGACGCGGGAGGGCTCTCTCCGAGCATGAGCCGCCCCAGCTCCAGGTGGATCCGCTCCTGCTCGCCCTCCGTGAGCAGCTTGTAGGCCGCCTGCTGCACGCGGTCGTGGAGGAACTTGAACGTGACCGCGTCCTCGTCCGCGTCGTCGAGGAAGCGCGCGATGCCGTACTCACCGTCGACGGGCACGACGAGCCCCGCGTCGAGCGCGCCCCAGAGGTCCTCGTCGGTCGCGCGCCGGTTCTTCTGGTGGATGAGGGCGAGCATCCTCAAATCGAACTGGTTGCCGATGCACGCGGCGAGCTTCAAGACCCGCTGCGTCGCCTCGCCCAGGCCCTGTATCCGGCGGACCATCAGGTCGACGACGTTGTCCGCGACCGTCATTCGCTGGATGTCGGCGATGTTCCATCGCCAGGCGCCCGTCTCCGAGCTGAAGCGCAGGTGGCCTTCGCGGCAAACGCTCTCGAGGTACTGGATGGTGAAGAACGGGTTCCCGTGCGTCTTGGCGAAGATGACACCCGAGAGCTCGCGACACTCCTCCCGAGGCGCGTCGAGCGTGTCCGACACGAGCTGGTTGACGTGATCGGGCCCGAGCGGCTCCAGCGTGATCGTGCGCACGCGGGCGTCGCTCTTCCGGAGCGCGCCCAGCATCATCGTCAGCGGGTGCGCGTCGTCGACCTCGTTGTCGCGGTACGACCCGATCAGCAAGAGGTGGCGGATGTCCGGGTCCTCCAGGAGCACGCTGAGGAGGTTCAAGGACCCCGTGTCGGCCCACTGGAGATCATCGAGGAACAGCACGAGCGCCCGCGTCTTCAGCGCGATCGCGCCGATGAAGTTCCGGAACGTCAGGTTGAAGCGGTTCCGCGTCTCCATCGAGCCCAGCGCCGGGGCGGGCGGCTGCTCGCCGATGACGAGCTCGATCTCCGGGATCACCTCGGCGATGACCCGCCCGTTCGGAGAGACCGCCGCGAGGATCCTGGCCCTCCAGTCGGCGAGCTCATTCCTGCTCTCCGTGAGGATCTGCCGGACGATCTCCCGCAGCGCCGCGAGGATGGCCGCATACGGAACGTTGCGCGTGAACTGGTCGAACTTGCCAGCGGCGAAGTAGCCCGCCTCCTTCGCGATCGGCTTGTGGATCTCGTTGACGACCGCCGACTTGCCCACGCCGGAGTAGCCGGCCACGAGCACGAGCTCCGAACGGCCGCCCTCCGCCGCCTCCGGACCCGACCCGCTGATGTCCCTGAAGGCCGCCATCAACGCGCCGACCTCGCCCTGCCGGCCATACAGCTTCTGCGAGATCTGGAGCCGCGTGGGCTTGTCCCGCCTCCCCGGCACGAAGTCCGCCGCCGGCGCTCCGTGCTCCAGCATGTCGAGGCAGGCCTTCAGATCGGCCTTCAGGCCGAAGGTGCTCTGATACCGATCCTCCGCTGTCTTCGAGAGCAGCTTCATGATCACCCGGGAGAGCGCCTCCGGGATCGCCGGCCGGATGAGGTGCGGCGCGACAGGCGTCTTCGCGATGTGATGGTGCACGAGCTCGAGCGGATCCGTCGTCTCGAACGGGAGGCGCCGCGTCGTGAGCTCGTAGAGCGTGACCCCGAGGGAGTAATAATCCGAGCGGAAGTCGATCGACCGGTTCATCCGGCCCGTCTGCTCGGGCGAGATGTACTGCAGCGTGCCCTCGCCGACCGACCACGGGTCGACCACCGCCGCGCGCTCCCCAGGCAGGAGCGAGGCGATGGAGAAATCCGTGAGCTTCGACGTGCGCACGTCGCTGTCGACGATGATGTTGCTCGGCTTGATGTCCTTGTGGACGATGTTCCGCTCATGGATCGCCCCGAGCGTGTCCGCGAGCTGGAGCGCTATCCTCACCGCCTGCGCGAGCCCGACGCCCTCCCCATTGCCGTCGAGGATCGCCCGCAGCGAGCGACCGGCGAAGTACTCCATGACGAGCGCGGCGTAATCGAGCCGGACCTCGAGCTCGTGGACCCGCACGACCCCATCGAGGTCGAGGTGCTTCGTGATCTCGTACTGGCGCTTCAGGATCGCCACGTTGCGGGTGCCATTGACGCCCTTCCGCGCGACCTTGATGACGCACATCTTGCCCGTGCTCTTCTTCCGGCCGAGATAGACGCTGCTGCGGGCACCATCGTGCAGCGTCTCGAGCAACTCGTGATTCAACAGCTCCACCATGACGGCGACCCCCTGGAGTGACAGGGCTATTTACCCAGCGCGGCGTTCAGTCGGTATCTCGGTCCGCGTCAAGCTGCAGTCCCCCGCTTCACGGCAGCTCCTCGGGGCGCTGAGCTCAAGGACGGCGACAGGCGACCGCGCGATCCGTCGAGGGAGCGAACGTGCTCGGCGGGGCGCATCGCCCTACGCAATCGAAACGGACGGGTTGTGTCAAGGTCGAACCGCCGCGGCGCCGCGCGCGGATCGAGCGCTCCCGGCTGGCTCCGCCGCCGAGACGCCGCGCGCGGATCGAGCGCTCCCGGCTGGCTCCGCCGCCGAGACGCCGCGCGTCAGGCGCCTCCCTGAGGCGCGGCGCTTTTCCTCATCGATAAGCAAGATTGAAATGAGCAACGATCGGCCCCTGACAGAGAAGTAAGGAGACGCCTGACCGAGTGACCGTTGCCATGTCGACCCGACAACATGCGTCGCCCGGCGGGCGACAACGGGGTCGGGTGGGTCGGTCGACGCGGGCGTGGCGCGCTGTCGAGGCCGCCACCCGGCGGCGCTCCCGAGCGCGCCGCGGCGTCGGTCTGCCGGTCCGGCCATGGAGTCCGCCCTGTTGTGGGATGGGCTGGTGTCGCGTGAGCCGATGTGGGGAGCGGCGCCCCGCCGGCGCTACTTCCCGGCGGCCGCCTCGGAGCCGGGTCGCCGAGGCTCCCGCGCGCCGGCGAACGCGGCGCCCTCGCGGCCGATCGACGGGGCGTCGGCGATGTGCCCGCGGTCGTCGAGGGTGTGGCCCATTGCGCCGAGCGCGCTCCTCAGCTCGTCGGGGAAGCCGCCCTGCTCGACGAACAGCTTGTCGGGGTAGTCCTGGTGGTGGAAGCGCGGCGCGTTCACGCCCGTGGTCACGTCGAAGCCGAAGTCGACGACGTTCGAGAGGATCTGGAACACCGCAGTGAGGATCGTCGGGCCGCCCGCGGCGCCGAGCACGAGCTCCACGCGCCCGTCCTTCCCGGTCACGATCGTCGGCGACATCGACGAGAGCATGCGCTTGCCGGGCGCGATGGAGTTGGCCTCCCCCTGCACCAGACCGAACTGGTTCGGGGTGCCGGGCACGGTGGCGAAGTCATCCATCTCGTTGTTCAGCACGAATCCGGCGCCGGTCACCGTCACCCCCGAGCCGTACCAGCCGTTCAGCGTCGTGGTCAGCGCGACGGCGTTGCCCTGCGCGTCGACCACCGAGAAATGCGTCGTGTGCGGGCCGCGCCCGCCCGAGTCCTTGACCGCCGCGCCGCGGGCGAGCTCGTCGGTCGGCGTCGCGCGGTCGGCCGCAATCGTGGCGCGCTGCTTCTCGGCCCACGCGACCGAGAGCAGCTCCTCCACCGGGTTCTTCACGAAATCGGGATCCCCGAGGACCTCGTTGCGCGCGAGGAACACCCGCCGCATCGCCTCGGCGACCACGTGCACGTGCGACGGCGAGTGCCAGCCGAGCTTGGCGACGTCGAGCCCCTCCAGCTGGTGCGCGATCATCGCGAGGGCGAGGCCGCCCGACGACGGGAGCGGCATCGAAGCGACGCGGCGCCCGCGGTACTCGAACACGATGGGCTCGCGCCACTTCGCCTTGTAACCCTTGAGGTCCGCGGCCGTGATGATGCCCTTGCCCCGCCGCATCTCGGCCACGAAGAGCTCGGCGGTCTTGCCCTCGTAAAAGCCCGCGGGCCCCTTCTCCGCGATGCGCTCGAGCGTCGCCGCGAGCTCGGGCGATTTCCACGTGGCGCCGATCTCGATGGGCGCGCCGCCCGGCAGGAACAGCGCGACCGACGCCGGGAAGCGCTTGAGCTTGCCCGACGCGGCCTTGACCGTCGTCGCGAAGTTCTCGTCGACCGAGAAGCCCTCCTTCGCGAGCCGGATCGCGGGCGCGACGAGCTCGGCCCAGGTCTTCTTCTTGGAGCCGAGCTTGTCGTACGCTTCCCAGAGCCCCGCCACGCTGCCGGGCACGCCGACCGCGAGGTGGCCGACGCGCGCGCCCTCCGTGGCCTTGCCGTCCTTGCCCCGGTACATGTCGTGGGTCGCCTTGCCCGGCGCGGTCTCGCGGAAGTCGAGCGCGTGCTCCTTGTCGCCGACGCGCGCGACCATGAACCCGCCGCCGCCGAGGTTGCCGGCCGTCGGGTGCACGACGGCCAGCGCGAACGCCGTCGCGACCGCCGCGTCGACGGCGTTGCCGCCCGCGGCGAGGACCTCCGCGCCCACCTTCGTGGCGAGGGCGGCGTCGCTCGTGACCATCGAGGGGCCCCGCACCGGCGGCGCGCCCTCGGGGTAAGGCCACCCGGCGGGGAACCGCGACGCCGGCGTGGCCGGCGCGGCCGGCGCGGGCGCAGGCGCCGAGGCGGGGGCGGCGTTCGGCGACGGGGGCGGGGGAGGCGCGGGCGGAGGGGGCGGGACGGCGGCCTCGCAGCCCGCGAGGAGGACGACGGCGAGCAATCGATGCCAGGCACGGAGCTTCATCGCGGCGGCTTATAGCCCAGGCTCCGCGCCGCTCGAAGGCCAGAGGCGCGGCCGCGCGAGCGCGACCGGAGGGTTCTCCACGGTGATCCGTCACAGCTGTTCGGGCATCTGCTGATCAGCTGTACCGCTCTCTGGCGAACGGGAGAGCGACGCGCCGTACAGGGCGCGTGGAGCATGGGCTCGTACCGAGGCGCCCGGGGGCGCCTCCCGGCGCCGCGAAGTGATCGGTCTTGGTCGTTGGCTTGGGGGCTTCGCCCCGCTTGGGTATGATCGGCCCCGGATGTTTCCGACGGAGCCCGCTCCCGAGACGATTGGGGCCTACAAGATTCTCCGGCGCCTGTCCGGTTCTGGGCCTACCAGCGTCTATCTCGGGCGACTGGATGGGCCGCTCGGGTTTCGCCGCGTCTGCGTGCTGAAGCTCGTCCCGAACACCGCCGAGGGGGATCCGCGCTTCGCCGACGAGCTCGCCCGCGAGGCGTCGATCTGCGCGACGATGAACCACCCGGCGATCGTGCGGATGTTCGACTTCTTCGAGCACGCCGGCCGGCTCGTCCTCGTGCTCGAGCACGTCGAGGGCGTGAACCTCAATCGGCTGCACCAGCACCTCGCGGCGCGGCAGCAGAAGCTCGCCGACGCGGCGGTCTACTACCTGGTCCACTGCATCGCCGGGGCGCTCGCGCACGCGCACGGGTCCGTCGACGAGCACGGCAGCCCCACGCCGATCGTCCATCGCAACCTCCACCCGGAGAACATCGTGATCGGGTGGGACGGGCAGGTGCGGCTGACGGGGTTCGGCATCGGCAAGATCCTCGGGCGCACGCCGGATACGATCGCGGGCGTGGTCAAGGGCGCGCCGGGCTACATGGCGCCCGAGCAGGCGCGCGCCGAGCGGGTCACGGTGAAGGCCGATATCTATGGCGTGGGGCTCCTGCTCTGGTCGTTGCTCACGGGGCGGCGGCCGCCCGCGGACGGCACGCGGCCGCAGGCGATCGCCACGATCCGGCCGGAGATCCCGCGCCCGATCGTGGCGCTGCTCGACACGGCCCTCGCGCCGGCCCCGGACGATCGGAAGATCACCGTGCACGAGATCGAGCAGGCGCTCGCGAAGGTCGCTCGCCCGGAGAAGGGGAAGGCCGAGCTCGTGACGCGCGTGCAATCGGCGCACGCGACGATCGAGATCGAGGACGCGGATCACGAGGAGGACCGGCGGCCGACGATCCCGGTCAAGGGCAAGGGAGGTCAGACCTCGAGGCCCGCGGCGGACGCGGCGAAGCGGCTCGCGAAGGATCTCTTCGCCAAAGATCAGGCGGCCAGGGACGGCGGCGCCGCGAGGCTGCGGACCCCGGGCGCGCAGGCGAAGACCGCGCCTCCCTCGGCGGGGGCGTCCGAGGCGCTGATCGGGTCGGCTCGGCAGGACGGCAAGGCGTCGATCGGCGCGCCCGAGCCGATCACGATCCCGGTGCCGGCCTCGTCCGAGGTGAGGGCCGACGGCGCGAAGGGCGTCGAGGGACGGAGGCCCGCGCTGCCGGATCGCGAGACGTTCGGCCGCCTGTTCGAGGCATCGAAGCGCGCGGCGGAGCGCGACGCGGCGGCGGCCGACGAGGGGCCGCCGGAGGGCGGGCCGCCGACGTTGACCGAGGTCGACCCGATATTCGAGGAGGACGGCACGACGATGCCTGGCACGGGCGCGGAGGCGGCCCGCTTCGTGCCGGCCCCCTCGGTGATCCCGGAGGCGATCCGGTTCGGTCCGCCGCCGGCCCTGCCGGCGGATCTCGCGCCCGCGTTCCTGGGGGCGCCGCCCAAGCCGCCTTCCGGCTCGCCGGTGACCCCCTCTGGCGTGACCGTGCCGATGAGCGCAACGGGCCTGACGCCGCCCGGGGTGACGGTGCCAGTGGACGGCTCATCGGGCCTGACGCCGCCCGGGGGCGTGCCGTACCCGAGGCCGAGCGCGGCGGGCCGCGGCGGCTCTCCGGGGGAGTCGTCGCCCCCGGCGGGCGCGTCGTCGCGGCGCCCGCGGCTGCCCGGGCTGCCATGGCAAGTGCCGCGTTCGCTGTCGCCTATCGGGACGATCGCGGTGTCGGCGATCACGGCGACGGTGGTGGCGGGGCTCTGGATCTACGTGGCGCGGCGGGATCGGCCCGAGCCGGCTGCCCCTGCCGCGGTGGAGCTGGCGCCCGCGCTCGTCGAGCCCGTCGCCGCCGCGGCGTCCGCGGCGAGCGAGCCGCCCCCCGTGAAGAAGGCTCCTGCCGGGAAGGCGCAGGCGGCGAAGACGCTTTCAGCAAAGGAGGCGGCGGCGGCGAAGGAAGCCGCGGCAAAGGAGGCGGCGGCGGCGAAGGAGGCTGCCGCGAAGGAGGCGGCGGCGGCGAAGGAGGCTGCCGCGAAGGAGGCCGCGGCGGCGAAGGAGGCTGCCGCGAAGGAGGCGGCGGCGGCGAAGGAGGCTGCCGCGAAGGAGGCCGCGGCGGCGAAGGAAGCCGCGGCGAAAGAGGCGGCGGCGGCGAAGGAGGCCGCGGCGGCGGCGAAGGAGGCCGCGAGCCAGGCGCGGCAGGGGGGCAATCCTGCGTCGCTGCCCAAGGATCAGGGCCTGATCACGGTGGGGTTTCCGCAGCCGGGGGGCGTCTACATGACCGGCAAGTACGCGGGGGACGTGAACCAGGCGCTGGCCGTGCGCTGCGGCCGCTTCTTCGTGCGCGTCGGCCGGGCCGGGAAGACGAAGTTCCCCGAGTGGCTCAGCGCGGGTGTGACAGCGCAGGTGCCGTGCCAGGGGGCCACGAGCATCGATATCAAGCCGAGCGCACCGCCGAAAGCGAAGAAGAAGCGGTAGCCCCGGGGCTCGGCGCCCAGGCCGCCTCGGCGCGGCGGCCGGAGCCCTCCGCGGCGATGGCGCGATGGCCGCGCGCCCCTATCTCCTACAGACCGCCTCCAGGTTGTTGCCGTCGGGGTCGTGCAGGAAAGCGGCGTAATACGTCGGGCCGTAATCCGCGCGCACGCCGGGCTTGGAGTGAGGGATGCCCTGGCGCTCTTGGAGAATCTTGCGGTGACGCGCGCCGCGCCTCCACGACGCTCGGGGAGGCGCGCGCGGCTCAGGCGGCGTCGATCGTCCTGAGCAGGGCGTCGAGCTCGAAGGGCTTGCTGAGCACCTCGCGCGCGTGCGCCGGCATCGGCTGCTTGATGTTCGACGCCGCGGTCATGATGACGACGGGGATCTCCTCCAGCGCGGGGATCGCGCAGAGCTCGTCGCACACCTTCCAGCCGTTCATCTTCGGCATCATCAGGTCGAGCAGGATCACTCCGGGCCGCTCGCCGTCGAGGAGCCGCTCGAGCGCCTCTCGCCCGCTGAAGAAAGGCGTCGCCTCATAACCGAGGTCGCGCAGCGTCTCGGCCAGGGTCGTCGCCAGATCCACGTCGTCATCGATGATCAGGACAGACTTGTTCATGTAGGAAGAGGGCGTTCGCTGGTGAATGTGGGCCGACGTCGAGGCCGCTCGGCGCGGAGATGCGGCCTCGCTGCCACAACATTGCATGGGCTCCCATGGCATTTGCTAGTAGGACGCCGCGCGGCCGCAAGGAGAAACGCGGCAGAGCCAGGCACGTGCGCTCGCCTTGCGCGCTTGCCCGGCTGCTTCAGCGCGGCCTTGCTCTATGCTGTGGCGCCATGCTCGACACGCGGGAGTTGCCGCTCCTCCGGGCCCTCGCGGGCCGATACCCGACGACCGAGGCCGCGCTCTCGGAGATCGGCCATCTGCGGGCGATCCTGTCGCTCCCGAAGGGGACGGTGCACGTGGTCAGCGACGTCCACGGCGAGCACAGGAAGCTGAAGCACATCATCAACAACGCCTCGGGGAGCCTGCGGCCGCTGGTCGAGCGGGTCTTCGGCGACCGGCTCACGGCGGCCGAGGAACGCGCGCTGCTCTCGGCCGTCTACTACCCTCGCGAGAGGTACGCCCGCGTCGCGTCCCACAGCGAGGGGGCGCGGTGGGCCTTCCTGATCTGGACGCTCGCGCGCGAGGTCGAGGTCATCCGCGCGCTGTCGCTGCGCTACACGCTCCGCCAGGTGGAGGCGGCGTTCCCGGAGGACATGCGGGGCCTGCTCCGCGAGCTCGTGTCGGCGCGCGCCACCCTCGGCGAGGGCGGCTACCTCGACGCGCTCCTCGATCCGTTCGTGCAGCACGGCCGCGAGATCGAGATCTTGCGCGCCACGGCGCGCGCCATCCGGAACCTGACGGTCTTCGAGCTCGTGGTGGCCGGCGATCTCGGCGATCGCGGTCCCCGGCTCGACAAGGTGATCGAGTACCTGATGCGCCAGCCGCGCGTGCGGGTCGTGTGGGGCAACCACGACGTGAGCTGGATGGGCGCGAGCCTCGGCCAGGAGGCGCTCATCGCCACGGTCGTCCGGCTCTCGCTGCGGTACGGGCGCCTGTCGCAGCTGGAAGAGGGCTTTGGCATCTCCGTGGCGCCGCTCGATCGGCTCGCGCGCACGGCCTACGCCGACGATCCGGCGGAGCGCTTCGCGGTCCGGGGCGAGGGGCTGCGCGACGCCCTGCTGATGGCGCGGATGCAGAAGGCCGCGGCCGTCCTCCAGTTCAAGCTGGAGGGGCAGCTCTGCCGGCGCCGCCCGGAGTACGCGCTCGAGCACCGCTGCCTGCTCCATCGCATCGACGCGCGCGCGGGCACGGTCGCGATCGACGGCGAGGTGTTCCCGCTGCTCGACGCGCGCTTCCCGACGCTCGACCCCGGCGATCCGTACGCGCTGACGCCGGACGAGGCGGCGTGCGTCGCCCTTCTGAAGGAGTCTTTCCTGAGGAGCCCGGCGCTGTCCCGCCAGATGCGCTGGATGGTGCAGCAGGGGACGACGTGGCTCAGGCGCGACCGGGCGCTCATCTTCCACGGCTGTGTCCCGGTGGACGGCGAGGGCGAGCTCCTTCCTTTCGTGGTGGACGGCGAGGTTCGCCGCGGCAGGGCGCTGTTCGACGCGCTGGAGCGGACGGTGCGCCGGGCCTTCCGGGCGGGCGCGCAGGAGGACGTCGACATGCTCTGGTACCTCTGGACCGGGCCGCTCTCGCCCATGTTCGGCAAGGACCGGATGACGACGTTCGAGTCGTATTTCGTCGCCGACGAGAGGACGCACAGGGAGACGAAGAACCCTTATTTCCACCTGATCCACGACGCCGCGTTCTGCGGCCGGGTGTGCCGCGAGTTCGGTGTGGACGAGGAGCGCGGGCTCATCGTGAACGGGCACGTGCCGGTCCGGGTCGAGCGGGGGGAGTCGCCGATCAAGGCGTCGCGCCGCGCGGTGACGATCGACGGGGCGTTCTCGGAGGCGTACGGCGACAAGGGGTACACGCTCGTGCTCGAGGCGAGCGGGGCGCGGCTCGCGCAGCACCACCATTTCACGTCGGTCGAGCAGGCCGTCGAGGCGGGGGAGGACATCATCCCCGTGATCTCCGACGTGGAGGTCTACGAGGCCGAGCGCCGGGTGGGAGACACCGAGAAGGGGGAGGAGATCGAGCGGGAGATCGAGCTCCTGGAGCGGCTCATCGAGGCGTATCGAGACGGAGCGCTCCTCGAGCAGCCGAGGTGACGTGAGGCGCGGCGGGGGCCGCGCCTCCTCGGATCAGTCGAGCTGGCCGTCCAGGATCCAGTCCTCGAGGGTCTTCTGCTCCTCCGCGGTCAGGCAGCGCGCGTTGTCGGCGTCCTCCACCGGGTCGCCGGTGCATCCACGGGTGCGCGGCATGCGGGTGGCTGAGTCGAGGTCGTGGATGCGGATGATGGTGCACGCCCCCTGCGTCCTCGGAAGCTCACCCGCGTCCACGGCGCACTGGGTCGAGCTCGAGGCAAGCTGCGAGGACTCGTAGGTGATGGCGAAGCCGCTGGCCGGCGCGGGATCCGTGCGGGTGTGGCAGGGCGAGCACTTCGCCAGCAGGATCGGCTCCACGTCGGCCCACCGTACCGGCTCGCCGCCGGCGCCGCCGGCGCCGCTCGTGCCGCCCTCGCCGCCTGCGCCGCCGGTGCCTGGAGCGCCGCCGGTGCCGCCCTCGCCGCCTGCGCCGCCCTCGCCGCCGGTGCCTGGAGCGCCGCCTGCGCCGCCCTCGCCGCCCTCGCCGCCCTCGCCGCCGGTGCCTGGAGCGCCGCCGGTGCCGCCCTCGCCGCCTGCGCCGCCCTCGCCGCCGGTGCCTGGAGCGCCGCCGGTGCCGCCCTCGCCGCCGGTGCCTGGAGCGCCGCCGGTGCCGCCCTCGCCGCCGCTGCCGCTGGTGGTGCCGCCGCCAGTTCCTGCGCTGGTGCTGGTGGAGGTGCCGCCGCCGGCCTCTCCGCCTGCGCCGCCTGCGCCAAAGTCGACCTCGTCGTCACCGCACGCGGCGAGCGCGAGGAGCAGCGTACCGGTGGTCATGAAGAGACGAATGGAAGTACGCGGGATAGAGACCATGCGCGGAGAATAGGCACGTGCAGTCTCCCGGGTAAATACTGCCGCACAGACGCCACGATTCTATCATTGTTCCCTTGACGGAATATGCTTCCGCTGAATCGCGACGGTAGAAGCTCCGGCCCGCCCGTCGGCTCGTGCTGCGTGAGCCCATGGCTCTGTCCGGTGGTCCCGTTCGACGGCGCCGATAGCGCCGCGCCCGGCTGGAATCGGCATTGCGGGGGGTCGACCGCGCGTGGGCGGCCTCGACGAGCTGACGCTCGCGCGCGGCGTGGTGCCGCGTTTGCCTCGTATCCCCGAGGTGCCACGGCTCATGATAGCTGTTCGTCGTCCTCTTCATGATGGATCGTCGAGCGCAGGCTCCCTCGACGCCGACGGCATGCAGGTAATGTCAACTCCTCTGAGCGTCTCTCGTCCTCGCGCGAACGCCAGCGCTCCTCCTTGTCTACCTCGCGCGGTCTCTCGATCCTCGGATCGGAGATGATGTGCTCGACCCCGGTGAGCCCGCATCCATCGATGAGCCCGTCGCGTGCTCGCTCGTGCACGGGTTGTCGCGTTATGCCACGGGTGGATTACCGCGCCGCGCCATCGGGTTTGTATATTGCGGCCCGACTCGGACTATGGTTAACCGGTGGCGTCCCAGGACGCACCGTGTCATCCGGCGCGCCACGAGGCACGAGGGAGGCCTGGCTCGGGCTCATGGCGACGGCGCGGCGGCGACGCACGCGCGGTCACGTGGTCGCGCGGGCGAACCCTCGTTCGCGGCGTGAGGGGGGCTTGCGTGCGGGGGGAGTCATGGATTAGAACGTTCCCTCTCTGTCTTATATTTCTTACACGTCCCGATCGACGCTTTACTCGACTGTCACGGTTCACCTTAAAGCCCATCCTTCATCTCATCGACAAGAGAGGGGAGCACCCATGCGCCTCACACGGTATGCAACATGGATCATGGCGGCGGCTGTCGTTCTCGCGCCGGCCGCCTGCGGTGACGACACGTCCGACAACCCGACCGGCTCCGGAGCCAGCTCCGGCGCTGGTGCTGGCTCCGGCGCTAGCTCCGGCGCCGGCGCCGGCTCCGGAAGCGGCTCTGGCTCCGGAAGCGGCTCTGGCGCTGGCGCTGGCTCCTCCGGCAGCGGCTCCGGGACCGGAGGCAGCGGCACCGGCGGCAGCGACAGCACCGGCGGCGGCGGCAGCGGCGCCGGCGACAGCGTCGGCCTCCTGCCCTGCGACAACGGCTGGCCCGAGGTGCGGAGCGCGATCGCGCAGGATCCGGCGATCGAGGCGGCCATCGCCGAGCTGCTCGGCAAGATGAAGGTGGAGGAGAAGGTCGGCCAGATGGTGCAGGCCGAGATCCAGAAGATCACGCCGGCCGAGGTGAAGCAGTACAACATCGGCTCCGTGCTGAACGGCGGCGGCTCCTGGCCGGGGAAGAACAAGAACGCGACGGCGGCGGACTGGGTGAAGCTCGCCGACGACTTCTACAACGCCTCGGTGGACACCAGCGGTGGCCGCGTGGGCATCCCGATCATCTGGGGCATCGACGCGGTGCACGGGAACAACAATGTCCGCGGCGCCACGCTCTTCCCGCACAACATCGGCCTCGGCGCGGCCCACGACCCCGATCTGCTCGAGCGCATCGGCGCCGCGACGGCCAAGGAGGTCCTCGCGACCGGGCTCGACTGGACCTTCGCGCCGACGCTCGCGACCGTGCGCGACGACCGCTGGGGCCGCACGTACGAGGGCTACTCCGAGGATCCCGAGATCGTGAACGCCTATGGGGGCCGGATCGTGCAGGGCATCCAGGGCGCCGCGAACAGCCCTGATCTCCTCGGCGCGACGCGCGTCATCGCGACGGCCAAACACTTCATCGGTGACGGCGGCACGGACAAGGGCGATGACCAGGGGAACAACCTCGCCTCCGACACCGAGCTGTGCACGATCCACGCGCAGGGCTACCTGTCTGCCATCCCGGCGGGCGCGCAGACGGTCATGGCGTCGTACAACAGCATCCGCGGCCAGAAGATGCACGGGAAGGGTGATCTGCTCACCGGGGTGCTGAAGGACAAATTCCACTTCGACGGGTTCGTCATCGGCGACTGGAACGGTCATGGGCAGGTGTCGGGCTGCACCAATTCCTCGTGCGCCGCCTCGATCAACGCCGGTGTGGACATGATCATGGTCCCGGACGACTGGAAGGCGTTCTACGAGAACACCCTCAGCCAGGTGAAGGGGGGCCAGATCTCGATGGCGCGGGTCGACGACGCCGTGACGAGGATCTTGCGGGTCAAGATGCGGGCGGGGCTCCTCGGCCCGAAGAAGACCAAGCAGGCGCCGTCGAAGCGGATGTTCGCGGGAGATCAGTCCGTGCTCGGGCAAGCGGAGCACCGGGCCCTCGCGCGCGAGGCGGTCCGGAAGTCTCTTGTCCTCCTCAAGAACGCCCGCGGGGTCCTGCCCCTCGCCGCCTCGGCCAAGGTGCTCGTCGCGGGCAAGTCCGCGGACAGCATCTCGAACCAGTCCGGCGGCTGGTCGAGGACGTGGCAGGGCACCGAACTGACGAACGCCGACTTCCCGGGCGCGACGTCGATCTTCAAGGGGATCCAGGACCTCGTGTCGGCCGGCGGCGGCCAGGCGACGCTGAGCGCCGACGGCTCCGGCGCCAGTTCGGGGAGCTTCGACGCGGCGATCGTGGTGATCGGCGAGACGCCTTATGCCGAGATGCAGGGGGACATCCAGGTCGCGACGGACGACACCCCGCACGCGAAGACGCTGGAGCACGCGGCCTACCACCCCGAGGATCTGCAGGTCCTCCAGGCGATCCGCACGGCCAAGTCGGATCTGCCGATCGTGACGGTGTTTCTGTCGGGCCGTCCGCTCTACGTCAACAAGGAGCTGAACCGCTCGGACGCCTTCGTGGCCGCGTGGCTCCCGGGCTCCGAGGGCGGCGGCGTGGCCGACGTGCTGTTCGGCAAGCAGCAGTTCCAGGGCAAGCTCTCGTTCTCCTGGCCTGCGACCGAGTGCCAGCGGGTCAACCGCGGGGATGACGGCGCGCTGTTCCCGTACGGCTTCGGCCTGACGACGGAGAACAAGGAGACGCCCGCGGCGCTCCCGGAGCCGTCCTCCGGCGGCGGCTGCAACTGAATCCATCCTCCGCGCCGCTGCCGCTCTCCTGAGCGGCGGCGGCGTTCGTGAGATAGGCCGAGGACCCAGCCCGCCGCGCGGCGGGCCGGGTCTCCGTGAACAGCGCCTCAGCGCGTCACGCGCCGCCGTCTCGCGCGGTCGTGAGCACCACCTTGCCCGTGGTCGCGCGGGGCGCGACCGCCGTCATGGCCGCCGTCGTCGAGCTCGACGGAGCTCCAGGCTCCTACACTTCCACTTCGCGCACGTGCTGCCCGCTCAATGCGAGCGTCGCCTATCAATCGACATCCGGTGCACTCTTAGCGACGGCTACCTCGCCGCGTAGGCGCGCCCCTCTGGTACACGCTCTGACTACACCCCATTCATCTCCTCTTCAGCAGACGTCGCCCCTCATGACGAAGCTTCTGCGTGGGACCAGAATCGGCGAGCGCTGCAAGCGCTCGTGCTACCTTCGGCGAGCGCTCGATGAGTTTAGCCCAATCCAGCGCAAGAGAGGCCCAACGCAGGGACTCGCTCGCAAGACCCGTAGCGACGACATCTTCGAACGGAAATAGTTCTATGAACTCCTCCGGTATTCCTTTCATTCGCAGCCCTTCCAGAAGACGTTGGCGCGCCTCGGCCGGCGTAACCTCCAGGATTGGCAACAGAAATACGCATTGATGTCCCAGTGGGAACTCGCTCGCGAATTTTTTTTCCTATTATGACCCACCAGCCATCCGAAGAGATGCCCAAATCGAGTCGTGCGGTCTCGAGCGATGCGACGGGAGTCAACCGTATCACGGGTCCATTGTTCGGCCCATGCAGAACTCTCCAAGGGATCGACAACTCGGCCAGACTTGCCACGAGCTGACGGTGCCGTTCCGTATCCATCAATTCTCCTACGGTATGCGTGTAGCTTTCCCCGGTGTGTGTGACTTGAACCCCATGCTTGCTCATGAAGTCGACGAACTGTTGCCGAATCTCGGGGTTCTGGCGCCACCGGCGCCGACTGCGACTGAGCCCTTGCTCTGCGCCGCTGCCGATCTCCCGGGCGGCGGCGGCCCTCATCGCCGGTTCGTGAGCACGATCTTGCCGGTGGTCGCGCGGGACGCGACCGCCTTCATGGCCGCCTTCGCCTCCGCCATCGGCGGCGCGGCCGAGACGAGCGGCTTGATCGCGCCCTGGCCGTAGAGCGCGTAGAGCGCGTCTTGGGCCCTCCGCGTGAGATCGGGCCGGGCGCGGCTGTAGGTGCCCCAGTAGAGGCCGACGACCGAATAGTTCTTCACGAGCAGGTGGTTCGCGCGCGCCGCGGGGATGCGACCGGAGGCGAAGCCGATCACCACGATGCGTCCCTCGAAGGCGACGCATTTCGTCGACTGATCGAAGACGTCGCCGCCGACGGGGTCGAAGACGATATCGGCGCCCCGGCCCGAGGTCCGCTCCTTCACGACGGCGACGAAGTCCTCGCGCCGGTAGTCGATCGCGACGTCCGCCCCGAGGGCGCGGCAGACCGCCGTCTTCTCCTCGCCGCCGGCGGTCGCGATGACGGTCGCGCCGGCCGCCTTGGCGAGCTGGATCGCCGCGCTGCCGACGCCGCCCGCGCCGGCGTGCACGAGGACCGTGTCGCCCGGCTGGACGCCGGCGCGCCGGTGGAGCGCGAAATAGCCTGTCTGGTAGGTGATGGTCATCGCCGCGGCGTCCTCGAACGGCATCGCGTCCGGGAGCGCATAGGTGGTGCGCGGCCCCGCGATCGCGCGCGTCGCGTACCCCCCCGAGCCGGGGAGCGTCGCGGCCACGCGGGCGCCCGGCGGGAGCGACGGCTCCCGGCTCTCGACGACGACGCCGGCGACCTCGAAGCCGGGGATGAACGGCGGAGTCGGCTTGACCTGGTGCGCGCCCGCCGTGAAGAGCACGTCGGGGAAGTTGATCGCGGCGGCGGCCACCTCGATCCGGACCTCCCCCTCGGCGAGCGGGGGGTCGTCCACCTCTTCCCAGACGAGGATCTCGGGGGGACCGAAGGCGTGTCCGCGCCAGGCATGCATGCCCGCGGACCTTAGCAGAAAGCCCGGGCGGCCCGGCGGCGCCGCCTCGCGCGCCGGGGATCCCCCGCGGGATCGCCGGCGCGCGCGAGATCAGCGGACGATCTCGATCGGCAGCTTCGCCGTCACGGAGCCCTGCTCCTGCCCGTCGAACGTCACCTCGACATCGTAGGTCCCCGGCGCGAAGAACTCGTCTTCCGGGTTGTCCGTGTCCGATGGCCCGCTCCACTGCCGCCCCGACCAGGAGATCGTGTGCGTCGCCGCCGTCGCGTCGACCTGCACGGTCGCCGCGGCGTCGGGAGCGCAACACCCGGTGTCACAGAGGCAGTACTGCTGTGGATCCCCCGCCGTCGACAGCCCGGTGATCTGGTACGTGACGAACGAGCGCGGATCCGCGCTCGGCACGACGCAGTGCCCGCACCCGTCCGAGGCCGCGATCTCGATCGGAGGCACGCTCGAGTCGGTCGTGACCGTGTAGACGAACTCCGCTGGCTCGCCCCTCCAGTAGACGCAGCGGCTGGACTCGATCGATATCGTCACGCCCGGGATCGTGCCCTGGATGTCGCGCACCGCGCACGGCTCGGCCCCCGGCGGCAGTCCGCGGTCGCCGCCGCTGCTGCTGCTCTCGCCGTCGCCGCCGCTCCCGGCGCCCTCCTTGCCGCCGCCGCATCCGGTCGCGCACGCGGCGGACAGCAAGGCTATCGCCAGAGCTCGAAGCATGTCGTTTGCCATTCCCTCACCTCTCCCTCCTTCGCGCCACGCCGCCTGTTTGCGGCGGCGCGCGATCGGCAGCAAGGGAGATGCTCCGCGAAGCGCGCGCGGGCTCCGGAGGGACAGGCCGTGGTGCGCGCCACCCCGGGCCGCCGACTGTGCCACCCTGGGCCGCGGCCTGCTTGCGGGCGTCGCGTCAGCCGTGCTTCAGGGGTAGATCTCGATCCCCAGCTTTGCCGTGACGACGCCCTGCTCCTTGCCATCGAACGTCACCTCGACTTCGTAGCTCCCCGGCGCGAACGGGGCGCCCTCCGGATTGCTCGTGTCGGACGGCCCGGTCCACTGCCGCCCGGACCAGCGGATCGTCTGCGTCGCCGTGGTCGCGTCGACCTGCACGGTCACCGCCTCGTCGGGAGCGCAGCAGCCCACGTCGCACAGGCAGTAGAGCTGCGGCTGCGGATCAGCACCCCACGAGAGGCCGCTGATCTTGTAGGAGACGAGCGAGAGGGGATCGCTCGTCGGCTCGACGCAGCGCCCGCAGCCGGTGGAGGCCGCGACGTCGATCGGGGGGACGCTCGAGTCGGTCGTGACCGTGTAGATGAACTCGGCCGGCTCTCCCTGGCGGTAGTTGCAGCGGCTCGACTCGATCGAGATCTTCACGCCGGGGATCGTGCCCTCCCATCAGGCACGCACCGGACAGCAGGGCTGCCGCCAGCACGCGAAGAACGTCGCTCGTCATCGCATCACCTCGTGGCTCCGCCACCGAACCTCACGCGCGACGGCGCGGGGCGTGCAGCAAAAGGGATGCCTCGCGCGGCAAGCGCAGCTTCCCGCAGGCGCGCCTCTGGTTCGCGGCACCCCGGATCTTCGCTTGTGCCAGTTTGGGCCGTGGTGGGCTGTGAGCTGCTCCGCTCCCAGGGCGCCATTCCCGGCGAGCCAGCTATTCCGGGGCATCCCGGCGACATTTCAACGCACGAACCAGCGGCCGGCCCGGCTCATCCAGCGACGCGCCGGCGTGCCGCGGTCACTCGATCTCGGGGTACCAGCACGCCACGCGGTGGCCGCTGCCGGGGACGAGCTCCTCGAGCGGCGGGATCTCGACGTCGCATTTGCCCTCTTCGGACCTCCGGCAGCGAGGGTGGAACACGCAGCCGTCGGGCGGGTTGATCGCGCTCCCGGGCGCGCCCGGCAGCAGGCGGCGCGCCTTGCTTCCCCGCTCGATCGACGGCGTCGCCTCGAAGAGCGCGCGCGTGTACGGGTGGTGCCGCCGCCCGGCCACGCCCTGCGTGGGGCCGATCTCCACGATGCGGCCGAGGTACATCACGGCGACGCGGTGGCTCACGTGCTCGACGACGCGCAGGTCGTGCGAGATGAACAGCAGGCCGAGCGACAGCTCGTCCTGGAGCTCCTCCAGCAGGTTGACGATCTGGGCCTGCACCGAGAGGTCGAGCGCGCTCACGGGCTCGTCGCAGACGATGAAGTCGGGGCGCACGGCGAGGGCGCGGGCGATCGCGACCCGCTGCCGCTGCCCGCCCGAGAGCTCGTGGGGGAAGCGCTCCATCATGTCCGGCCGCAGGCCGACCTTCTGGAGCGCGCCCTCGACCATCGCGCTCTCCTCGTCGCGGCTCCTCGCGAGGCGGTGGATGACGATGCCCTCGCCGACGATCTCGCGCAGCGTCATGCGCGGGTTGAGCGAGCCGTAGGGGTCCTGGAAGACGATCTGCATCCGCCGGCGCATGGCCCTCAGCGCGCGGCTCGACAGGGCGCTCAGGTCGTGGCCGTCGAAGAGGACCCGGCCGACCGTGGGCTCGATGAGCCGGAGCACGAGGCGCCCGAGGGTGCTCTTGCCGGAGCCCGACTCGCCGACCAGGCCGAGCGTCTCGCCCCGGTAAACGTGGAAGGTCGCCTCGACGACGGCCTGCACGAACGACGGCTTCGCGAGGGCGCCGCGCTGCACCGGGTAGAACTTCGAGAGCCCCTCCGCCTGGACGAGCGGCCGCTCGCCCGGCGCGCTCTCCGCGCCCCCCGGGTGCGCCGCGGCTGCAGGGTGCGGGTGCGGCGCGGGGGGCTCGTCGCGCTGCGTGGGCGGCGGGGATCCGCTGTCGCGCGTCACGAGGCGCCCTCGTTGCCCGCGCGCCCCGGGCCCGTGAGGAGGAAGCAGCGCGCCGCGTGGTGCCCCGCGCCGGGCGGGACGGCGTACAGGTCCGGCGGCTCGGCGCGGCAGCGGTCGAACACGGCCTCGCAGCGGTCCTGGAAGCGGCAGCCGCGCGGCGGATCGCGCAGATCGGGCAGCGCGCCCGGGATGGTCGGCAGGCGGAGCGAGCGCTCGCCGCGCACGCGGTGCGGGCGGAGCCCGCGCGCCGGGATGCTCCTGAGGAGCGCGCGCGTGTACGGGTGCGAGGGCCCCGCGAGCACGTCGCGCGCCGGCCCTTGCTCGACGACGACGCCGGCGTAGAGGACGACGATCTCGTCCGCGAGCTCGCCGACGACGGCGAGGTCGTGCGCGATGAGCAGGAGGCTCATCGACGTCTCTGCCTTGAGCCGCTCGAGGAGGTCGAGGATCTGCGCCTGCGTCGTCGTGTCGAGCGCGGTGGTGGGCTCGTCGGCGATGAGCAGCGAGGGCTCCGGCGCGAGGGCCATGGCGATCATGACGCGCTGGCGCATCCCGCCGGACAGCTCGTGCGGGTAGCTGTTCGCGCGGACCTCGGGCTCGGGGAAGCCGACCTTGCGCAGGAGGTTCACGGCGTAGAGCCGGGCGTCGCCGCGGGACATGGGCCGGTGCAGCCGGATGGCCTCGGCGATCTGGGCGCTGACCGTGTACACGGGGTTCAGCGAGGTCATCGGCTCCTGGAAGATCATGCCGATCTTCCCGCCGCGCACGGCGCGCATCTCGCGCTCGCTCAGCGCGAGGAGGTCCTGGCCGTCGAGCTCGATCGAGCCGCCGTCGATGGACGCGTAGGGCGCGGGCAGGAGCCGCAGGATGCTCAGCGCGGTCACGGTCTTGCCGCAGCCCGACTCACCGACGAGCGCCACGGTGCGCCCGCGCGGCACCGTGAACGAGACGCGGTCGAGGGCGCGCGTGACGCGGCCGTCGGCGGCGAACGACACGCGGAGGTCGCTCACCCGGAGCAGCATGGGCGGCGGGGCCTCCTCGGGCGAGAGGGGCGGCACGGTGCGGGGGAGGGCGGAGAGGCGCCCGCTCGCCGTCGAGCGCTGGGTGACGGCGGGCTCGTCGTCGTCGAGCGGGCCGCGCGCGAGGGCGCCGTGGGGGACGGCGGGGGCGCCGGGGGCGGGGAGAGCGCCCGCGGTCGGCGTGGCGGGCGCGGGAAGAGCGCCCGCGCTCGAGGCGCCGGGTGTGGCCGGGGCGCTGGGCAGGCAAGGCGCGCTGGGCACGGGCGGCCTTCTCTCGCCGAGGTCGTGGCGGATCAGGGGAAGCGGGAGCGAGTTCCGCGCGCCGAGGTCGTCGTCCTCGTCGTCCTGGCCGTTGCTCACCGTACGTACACCTCGAGGCGGGGGCCGACGCCCTGGGAGATGCCCATCGAGTAGGCGGCCCCGACGGCGTCGCTCCCCGCCGCGAGGATGGCGATGCCGTGGTCGTCCTTGCGCCGCCTGGCCCAGTCGCGCACGAGCGAGGTGACGTCGATCCGCAGCGGCGTCGCCGGGCGGGGCCGCGCGATGGCGGCGGCCTCCGGGATCGACAGCCGCGGCTGCCGGCCCCACGTCGCCGTCTCGGAGCGCCACGGCTCGAGGATGCGCGCGACCTCCAGGGTGAGCGCGCGCTCGGCGGGGGGCGCCATCGGGGCCGGCTCCAGCACGACGAAGGCGCTCGCGATGTCGGCGCCGACGCCGAAGGTCGGCGAGAACCGGAGCAGCAGGACGACTTCACCGCCCCCGGCGCGCCCGAGCGCGACGGCGTCGGGGACGCGCGGCGTGGCCGCGGCGTCGTCCTCGACGAGGACGGCGAGGTCCTCGGGCGGGAGCAGCACGCGGCGCGCGTCGAGGGGCGCGGGGAGGGCGCTCGCCGGCCGGCAGCGCCCGGCGACGCAGTAGCCGGCGCCGCAGACGCCCGCGCCCGCGCACACGCCCGCGTCCTTCGCGGGGCCGCCGCCGCAGCCCAGGAGCGGCGGCGCCGCGACGAGCAGGGCCACGGGCGCGAGGGCGGCGAGCAGACGCACAGCGGGGGCGACCATAGCAGAGGGCGGCCCGGGTAGGGCGGCCCCGGTGGCGGGGCGGGTCGTGGCGGGGGTTGGTGGCGGGCGCGGCGCGCAGGGGGGCGGCGCATCGGAAGCGGGGGCGCGCGCTCGGGCGTGGAGGGCGGCGGCGCGCCCGGGAGGGGCGGTGGCGAGCGCGCGCGGGCCGCTGCCCGAACGGCGTGGTCGGCGAGGACGCGGGGAGCGCGGGCGTCTCTAGAGGCGTTGCCGGTCGGGAGCGTCGCGATCCCTGTTGTCGGGCCGCGGCCGCTCTGATGGGATGCCGTGTCGTGCGCGTTCGAGCCATTACCTTCCTGAGAGCGCTGTTGATCGTGGCCGCCGTGCCTGGGGCGCTCGCCGCGTGCGGAAAGAAGGCGCCGCTCGGGTCTCCGTGCCGTGCGGACGAGGACTGCGCCTCCGGCCTCGCCTGCCACCGCGAGCAATGCCTGCACGAGGGGAGCGCCCGGCGCCTGCGCGACGAGGAGCAGCGCGCCTCGGGCGAGGGGGCCGCGCGGAAGGTCGGCGACCGCATCGAGGTCGAGTGGAAGGGCTCGTACAAGCCCGCCATCATCACCGGCGTCGTCGCCCCCGGCTCCTACCGGGTCCACTTCGACGGGTACGACGCGCAGTGGGACGAGGTCGTGACGGAAGCGCGCATCAAGGGCGGCGCGCGCTTGGGCTCGGGACAGAGGACCGCGGTGCCGGCGGCGAGCAGCACGCCGCGCTGAGCGGCGGAAGGCGGCGCCCGGAGCGCCTGCAGAGCGGCCGCGAGGACCGGGAGCGGTGGTGCGGGGGCAGCTGAGCTGCTTCTGAGAACTGTGATCGGTGTGGCGAGGGCAGCTGAGCGGTGATGGCTCAGATACCACATTACGTCACCCGTAGTGGCCTGGACTCAACAATGTAATGGCTCAGCGACATCGTGTCGCCGTTCCTTTCTTTGATTTGGGGGTACGGGTTCGACGGTCGAATTGCGTGGAGCCTGGTGAGACGCAGCGTGGATGAGGGCTCGGCGCTCGCCAACGGCGAGCACGCCTGGCATCTGCCACGAGTGCGATCTCGATCCGACGTCGCGGGATGGGGCGAATTTGTCTTACCCGCGAGGCCGCGCAAACCACGAAGGGATCAGCCATGAAATCTGAGATTCGCAGGTGGATCGTCGTAAGCGTCGTAGGCTCGCTGGCCGGTGCAAACGAGGCGAGTGCGCCAGCGCCGCCTCCACCTCCACCTAGAGCGACAAACGGGTTGAAGCTGCCTGAAAAGCGCAGAATTTCAACCGCCAAGACGCCATAAGACGCCAAGATTTTTTTGTGGTTCTTGGCGTCTTATGGCGTCTTGGCGGTTAATTCTCGCTTGATTAACGTGATCGATGTTCTAGCCGGCTGGACCGACAGGGCGATCTCTCGCTTCTATAATCGCAACATGGTGGACGCCATCACAACGATCGGGAGCTACTTCGGCGAGTCGCGAGCCGGTGGAACGATCATCAACGGCGACCTTACGGAGTTCGGGGAGCAGGGCGATGCCCTCGAGGACTATCGCTCGATCTGGGATAAAGGCCTCGGGATGAACGTTTATCCCGGCCTCGGCAACCACGACTACTTCGCCAACGTTGTCGACAAATGCCATGAGAACGGGTGCGCGATTGGAATGATCAATTACTTCCGCAATCAGGTAAGCAATCTCAATCCATCAAGCTTCGATTTCCTGGAATCCACCGGCTACGAGTTCCCTCACGCCTGTCTCTATTTGGATGGAAGTTTCGGGTATTCGTGGACCATCGGGGACGTTCTCTTCATCCAGCTCAACAACTATTCGTCGTACGAAAAGTCATTCGGAGGATATAGGGTCGATGAGGCGCGATGGTGGAAGGTGACGGTTCAGAAGTCTCACACATGGATTGAGGGTCAACTCGAAGCCGCGCGGAAAGCTGGGAAGTCGGTCGTCCTCAACATGCACAGCGCCGGCACGCCGGCTCGGGCGCCGAACTGAATCCGTTCGGCCACCTCGACGAGCCCATGCCCAGCAGGGACAGCTTGGATATCTTGTTCTCGTCAGCGACGTGGACGTACGAGTTTCCGCTGCGTCGCTGACGCGCTCGCCGCGACGTCTCTGCGCGCAAGCTCACGTGGAGCGTACCGAACACCGCACGCGAACACACGCGTTGCCGTCGTTCGCACACCCCTTGGAAGGGCGAGGGCACGAATGGTCGGATATCGCGAACGTATCACGGACGCCTTTTGCCTCGTGGTCGGAGGCGTCCTGCTCTCGAGCGGCATGCACGCGCACTTGCCGCCGACCGGACCCGTCGGTGCGATCTTCGGACTCGCAGTCCTCCTGCGAATCGTACGCCGCTCGAAGACGGTGCTCGGTGTGGTCGCGAAGCTCGCCATCTTCTCGGCGCCGATCGCCGCCTTGCTCATCCATCGGTGGATCATCGCCTCGATCTGGCTCGCGTACACGCTCGCGCAATGGCACGAGACGCCTCGCGCGGAGCTCGTGACGCTCGCCGTGTTCCTCACGGTGTTCGGCGCGTGGTCGATCACGAGGCCGCTCTCCCCTTCGCAGGGCCAGACGACAGCGGTGGGCATCGCCAGCCTCGACTACGACCCCGGTGGCACCGTCGACTAACTGATGCTGGACGCGAAGCGATCGCAGCTCCTCCGAACGATGGGCGGTGAGCGCCTCGGAGCGCTCCGTGTTCTCGCGTTTCGTATACGCTCCGTTCCTCGGCGTTCTCCTCGCGCTTTCGCTCGTGGTTCGAGCGGCGCGATCCGGCTCGATTTTCCTGCGCGCCCCCGTCGCGACGCGCGCGTCCGCCCGCCACGTCGGTTCGCCGAGCTGACGGGCGACACCATCGCGCTTCGCTTCGATCCGGGCGACGAAGGCGCTCGCCCGCGCGTCATTTGCTGCCTGCGCGGATGAAGTCCACGAACGCGCGAAGCGCGGCGGGCATGTGGCGGCGGCTCGGATAATAGAGAAAGGGGCCGGAGAGACGCGACCACCAGCGCTCCAGGACCGGCTTCAGGGCGCCGCTCTCGAGGTGCGGGCGCAGCCAGTCCTCGAACCAGTAGACGAGACCGGTGCCCGCGATCGCGGCGTCCACGAGGAGGTCCGTCGCATTCCCGAGGCTGCCGACGAGCGGGCCGGTCGGGTCGACCTTCACGACCTCGCCGTCGCGCTCGAATTCCCACGGGCACAGCGCGCCGCTCGGGAAGCGGCCGCGCAGGCATGCGTGATCGAGGAGCTTGCGCGGATGGGTCGGGCGCCCGTGCCGCTCGAGGTAGGCGCCCGACGCCGCGAGCGCCAGGCGCTGCTCGCGCTGGCCGATCGGGACCGCGATCATGTCTTTCTCCAGCGTCTCTTCGTAACGAATGCCTGCGTCGCAGCCCGCGGCGAGGATGTCGACGAGCTTGTCGTCCGCCGTCACCTCGACGCGGATATCGGGATATGCGGCGAGGAACGGCGGCAAGATCCGCGGGAGCACGAGCCGCGCGGCGACGACGGGGACGTTCAACCGGAGCGTGCCGGCTGGCTTTTCGCTCGTGCTCTTCACGACGTCGAGCGCCGCTGCGATCTCGGCGAGCGCAGGACCGAGCCGCTCGAGGAGACGCGCGCCTGCCTCGGTCGGCGCGACGCTGCGGGTCGTCCGATGAAGAAGCCGAACGCCGAGCTCGCCCTCCAGCCGGCGCACCGCCTCGCTCGCGCTCGACGCGCTCGTGCGGCTCGTGCGGCTCGCCTCGCGGAAGCCGCCGGCGCGCGCCACCGCGGCGAAGACTCGGACGTCGTCGAGATCCACTGCCATTGTTCGCCTTTCCGTACGGGCCGTGCTGATTCCAGGCTCTTATCATACACCCCGTCGCGGCCTACCGTCGACAGCCATGACGAATCTAGCCAAGGTCGGGACGTTCAAGATGGGCAGTCGCACGGTGAAGCGCTTCGGGTACGGAGCCATGCAGCTCGCCGGGCCGGGCGTGTTCGGACCGCCGAGAGACCGCGGTGCCGCGCTCGCCGTGCTGCGCGAGGCGGTGAAGCGCGGCGTCGATCACATCGACACGAGCGACGTGTACGGGCCGCACGTCACGAATCAGATCATCCGCGAGGCGCTGCACCCGTATCCGAGGGATCTGGTGATCGCCACGAAGGTCGGCGCGAGACGCGGCCCACAGGGATCCTGGGAGCCGGCGTTCGCCGTCGAGGACATCGCGAGCGCGGTCCACGACAACCTCCGGAATCTCGGCGTCGACGCGCTCGACGTCGTGAACCTGCGCGTCCTGTTCGACGCGCAGGGACCCGCGGAAGGCTCGATCGAGGCGCCGCTCTCGGCGCTCATGAAGCTGCAGCGCGAGGGCAAGGTCCGCCACATCGGTCTCAGCAACGTGACCGCGAAGCAGGTGGAAGAGGGGCGCGCGATGACCGAGATCGTGTGCGTGCAGAACCTGTACAACCTCGCGCACCGGCAGGACGACGCGCTGATCGACAGCCTCGCCGCGGCGGGCATCGCGTACGTGCCGTTCTTCCCGCTCGGCGGCTTCTCGCCGCTCCAGTCCTCGACGCTGTCCGACGTCGCACGCCAGCTCGGCGCGACGCCGATGCAGGTCGCGCTCGCGTGGCTGCTGCGGCGCTCGCCGAACATCCTTCTCATTCCCGGGACGTCGAGCGTCGAGCACCTGCGCGAGAACCTCGCGGCGGCAGATCTCGAGCTGTCCGACGACGCGATGAAGGCGCTCGACCGTATCTAGATCTCTCTCGAGTCGCATTGTCCCGCTCACCTCGGGTGGTCGAAGGGGAGGGGGCGCACAACAACGTCGATTGTGCAGACTCGATCCCTGCGACGCCCCTGGCGCTGCCTTGGCGATGAATGGCCAGGGGATCGGCGGCATCGAAGGCGCCATGCACACGAGATCCACCCAGATTGTCGCGGTGTCGTTCGTCGCTCTCCTCGGCTGCTCCGACGCAGGTGGCGGAAACCTCGGCGGAGGCGGAGCTGCTCCTGGAACGACGACCGGCGCGGAGGGCGGCTCCGGGGGCGGAGGCGGAGGCTCCGGCGGCGAGAGTTCCACCCCCGGCTCTGGAGGCCACGGCGGCGCCGGGGGCTCTGGCGGCGAGAGCGCCACGTCGGGCACCGGCGGCGCCGGGGGCTCTGGCGGCGAGAGCGCCACGTCGGGCACCGGCGGCGCCGGGGGCTCTGGCGGCGAGAGCGCCACGTCGGGCACCGGCGGCGCCGGGGGCTCTGGCGGCGAGAGCGCCACGTCGGGCACCGGCGGCGCCGGGGGCTCTGGCGGCGAGAGCTCCGCGTCGGGCACCGGCGGCGCCGGGGGCTCTGGCGGCGAGAGCGCCACGTCGGGCACCGGCGGCGCCGGGGGCTCTGGCGGCGAGAGCGCCACGTCGGGCACCGGCGGCGCCGGGGGCTCGGGCGGCGAGAGCTCCACGTCAGGCGCCGGCGGCGAAGGGGGCAGCGCCGCCTTCGGGCCGTGCGGCACCGCAGGCACCTCGTTCGGCCCTCCGGGGGCCTTTCTCGATCTCGGTCACCAGAAAGGCCTCAGCCGGCTCTTCGTCTCCGGAAGCCGCGTGCTGAGCTGGGACTACGATCGCTGGATGCTCTGGGACACCGACTCCAGCGCTGCGATCGCCGACGGACACGCGCCGGGCGGCTTCGACCCCGGCAGTCCGAACCTCGGGATTTTGCCGTTCGAGCTGCCGGGCGGCGTGGTCCTCCGCGGCGACATCGTGCTGATCCAGACGGACCCCGAGCACGCCTTCGAGCTGCGCAGCGCCATCGACGGCTCCGTCCTGGCCTCCGTGACCACCGAGTACGACCAGGCGGGGCTCGCGAGCGACGGCAGCTATGCGTGGACGCGCCGCCAGTCCACCAGCACGATCACGCTCTGGAGCACCGCGGGGGTCGAGCGCTGGTCCGCAGCGGTGAACCACCAGGGCGATGTCCACGCGGCGCCGGACGCGCTCCGGATCGCACCGCTGCCCCCTGTTCCCCTGCAAAATAGCATCGCCGTGCTCCCCGCTGACGGCTCGCCTCCCACGGTCACCCCCGAGCTCTCGGGCACATTCCACTCCTGGTTCCAGGATGGCGAGCGATTTCTCACCACCGTCGGCACGACGGTGCGCGTGTACTCGAAGGCGGGGATCCAGGAGGGCATCGTCAACCTGCCGTCGACCAAGCAACTCGCGGGGACGCGCGACTATTTTTGGATGCTCGCGGACAACAGAGCGGACTCTCCGCTCATGGTCTATCGCGTCGGAGGCGGAGCCGTCCCCGTCGCCGAGTACCCTGACCGAGCCGACTTTCGCTACACGTTCGCGCCGACCGAGCGTGCGCTCGCCTTGCTCCGCAAGCAAACGTCGAGGCTCGACATCATCGATCTCGACGGCCCCGAGGTGACCCTGACCGAACACGCGCCGCCGCTGGTCGAGAACGCCAGCGTCCACATCGACCAGGACCTGCGCCTGGCGGTCTCGAACGTGTACGGCGCGATCTCGTACAAAGGCACCCTCACCGATCCGGGAGGTTCGGGGCTGCTCGGCTGCGGCACGCTCCACTCCGTCGCAGGCGCTCCCTCGGGGCACGTGGCCCTCGCGACGGGTTCGGGGAAGACGCTCGTCTATGATACGGCGGCGCTCGACGCCGGGCCCTCGGCGGTCGTTCCGTTCCACAGCAACAAGGTGCTGCTCTCGGCGGACGGCGGCCTGCTCGCGGCGCGCGCCGCCCTCGATCCGATGGTCACGGACAAATCACTCCGTCTCTTCTCGCTGCCGGACGGCGCGCAGCTCGCCTCGCTCTTGCGCGAGGAGGTGATTCAAGACTTCTCGATGTCCTTCGACGGCAGCACGGTCGGCCGCACCTACCGCGTCGACTCGAGCAGGACGGAGCGCGTCGTGAGCGACTGGGCGGGCAGCGCGCCGCTCTTCCAGGACACCGGGCACCGGCCGGCGCCGCTCGTCTCCCCCGACGGTCACCACGTCGTCGTCACGGACTCCGCCCCCTCGGAAGGCTGCGGGTTCACGCAGCTCTACGAGGATGGCGCGCTCGTCAACGTGGTGCCCGGCTGCGCGATCGGCTGGCTCGACGACACCCACGTTCTCGTCCAGTCGTACAACCGCTTCCCCCAAAGCAGCCGCTGGACGTACCAGGCCTCCACGATCTACGACGAGCTCGGCAACCCGGTCGCCGCGCCGCCGCTGCCGAGGATCCCCATCCGCACCGACTCCACGGATGTGCGCGACAACTACGGGATCCAGCCGGTCTCGGCGACGGCGCTCTACTCGCGCTACGACGGCGTCCTCTACGACATCGAGACGGGGGCGGCGCTCGCGACCTTCCCGGGCTTGCGAAGCGCCGTCGCCGGCGCCTTCATGGTCCATCCGTGCGGATACGGCGTTTGCGCAGAGACCTACTGAGCCGGCGTGCGGCGCCCGGTTCGACCTCCGCCGGATTCCAGCAAAACTCGAACTCAAAAATCGACATCGGCCCGTGCCCAGACTGGCCCCGCCACGTTCTTCCTAGGGCGAAGGGGCCGGCAACAACGGCGGGCCGCTTCCGGGGCGCCGCGCTGCATGGGCCGGCCGGCTCCCCTCCATCCACACGTTGCGAGCTGCAGGGCTGGACCATGCGCAAGACTTATCTCATGGCGTCGATTTTCGTTGCGACCGCGCTCCTCGCGGCCGGCTGCAAGACGGGGACATGCGCGGATGCCGTCGAGCACGCCGAGGCCTGCGGGGTCGACGATCTCGAGCTCGACGACGACCTCACCGGCTGCTCCGAACACGAGGCGTGTCGCGCGTCGTGCGTGCTCGACGCGCCCTGCGACGAGATCAAGGCGTCTTTCGCCGGCGGCACGGACCGCAGCACGGAGGTCTGGCGCTGCTACGAGCAGTGCCCCATCTCAGACTGATGGCCGATTCTACCGATCGGCTTTCACTCCATGGCCTGCGGGGCTTCACGGACGAGCGGGGGGCTGCTCGCGGTCGTTGATGCCCACGAGCGAGCCGGCGGCGCCGCGGTGGTTGTGGTGCGGGACGCCGGCTCGCTCGTGGGCATCAACGACCGCGCGCAGATCGCCGCCGCCGCATCGCCGACCGGCGCCGCGAACGCCGCGACCCCTCCCACCTTTTGGCTGAAACCGGGGCGGTCGGCAAGTACACTCGCGCGCCATGCCTGTGGTCGCCCTGCTCCTCTTGCCATTTCTCGGAAGCGTGCTCACCGCGCTCCTGCCGACGCGGGCACGATCCGAGCTCGCGGCTTGCGCAGGGCTCGTGTCGGCCGGCGCGGCGGCCTGGGTCATCAGCCTGTTCCCGCGGGTGCGCGACGGGGGCGTGATCCGCGAGACGATCTCGTGGGTGCCTTCGATCGGTCTCGATCTGGTCCTTCGGATCGACGGGTTCGCGTGGATGTTCGCCGTGCTCATCACCGTCATCGGCGCCCTCGTCTGTCTGTACGCGCGCTACTACATGTCCCCCGAGGATCCGGTGGCGCGCCTGTACGCGCTCTTCCTCGCGTTCATGGGCGCGATGCTGGGCGTCGTGGTCTCGGGCAACCTCGTTCAGCTCGTCGTCTTCTGGGAGCTCACGAGCCTCGTTTCGTTCCTGCTCATCGGCTACTGGCATCACCGGGTGGACGCGCAGCGGGGCGCGCGCATGGCGCTCACCGTGACCGGCGCGGGCGGGCTCGCGCTCCTCGGAGGCGTGATCGTCCTCGGCCACATCGTCGGCAGCTACGAGCTCGATGTGGCCCTCGCCTCGGGCGACCGCGTGCGGGCACACCCGCTCTACCCGGTCGCGCTCGTCCTCATCTTGCTTGGTGCGCTCACCAAGAGCGCTCAATTCCCGTTTCACTTCTGGCTGCCGCGGGCGATGGCCGCGCCGACGCCGGTGTCCGCCTACCTGCACTCGGCGACCATGGTGAAGGCGGGCGTATTCCTGCTCGCGCGGCTCTGGCCGGCGCTGTCGGGGACCGAGCTGTGGTTCTGGATCGTCAGCGGCGCGGGCATGACGACGCTCCTGCTCGGCGCGTACATCGCGATGTTCCAGAACGATCTGAAGCGCGTGCTCGCCTACTCGACCGTCAGCCACCTCGGCCTCATCACGCTCCTCTTCGGGCTCAACAGCTCGCTCGCCGCCGTCGCCGGCGTGTTCCACATCATGAACCACGCGACGTTCAAGGCCTCGCTGTTCATGGCCGCGGGCGTCGTCGACCACGAGACCGGGACGCGCGACATCCGTCGCTTGAATGGCCTGATTCGCGCCATGCCTCGCACCGGCACGCTGGCGCTCGTGGCGAGCGGCGCGATGGCCGGCGTGCCGCTGCTCAACGGCTTTCTGTCGAAGGAGATGTTCTTCGCCGAGACGATGTTCTTGTCCGCGCACCCCTCGGTGGAAGTGGGGCTCCCGGCGCTGGCGACGCTCGCGGCGATCTTCGCGGTCGTGTACTCGCTGCGCTTTGGCTATGACATCTTCTTCGGCCCGCCGTCGACCGATCTCCCTCGCCAGCCGGAGGAAGCCCCGCGGTGGATGCGGACACCGATCGAGCTCCTGGTGCTCAGCTGCCTCATCGTCGGCATCGCGCCGACGATCTCCATCGGGCCATCGCTCGCGGCCGCCGCCCGCCCCGTGGTCGGCGGGACGCTCCCGGACTACAGCCTCGCCATCTGGCACGGCTTCAACCCGCCTTTCGTCATGAGCCTCGTCGCCATCTCAGGCGGCGTCGCTGGGTACCTCTGGCTGCGCAAGCATCAGGAGCAGGGGCGGCTCCAGGATACGCCCTTCATCGAACGGCTCAACGGAAGGCGGCTGTTCGAGGGCGCGCTGCTCGGGCTCACGCGCCTCTCGCGGAGGGTGCTCGGGCTCGTCGGAACTCGACGGCTTCAGACGCAGATGTTCGCCATCATCGCGGTCGCGCTCCTCCTCGCGCTCCTCGCGGCGCAGGGCGTCCCGCTGGAGTGGGGCGACCGCGACAGGCTCCCCGCGTCGCCTGCGTTCGTGATCTTGTGGGGCATCGGCGCGGTCTGCGCGGTCGGCGCTGCCGTGATGGCAAAGTTCCACAGGCTGATCGCGATCACGTTGATGGGCGGCGCAGGCCTCGTCACCTGCCTGACGTTCATGTGGTTCTCGGCGCCCGACCTCGCCCTCACGCAGGTCGTCGTGGAGGTCGTCACCACCATCCTGTTCCTGCTCGGGCTGCGCTGGTTGCCGATGCGCATCGAAGGAATTTCGAGGCCTGTCACGGCCCGCGACAGGGTGCGGCGCGCGCGCGATCTGCTGCTCGCGATCGGCGCCGGCAGCGGTCTCGCCGCGCTCTCCTATGCGATGCTGACCCGGCCGGCGCCGCACAGCATCTCACCGTTCTTCCTCGGCCGCGCGCTGCCGGAGGGAGGAGGCGCCAACGTCGTCAACGTCATGCTCGTCGACTTTCGCGCCTTCGACACGCTCGGCGAGATCACGGTCCTCGGCGCGGTCGCGCTCACGGTCTACGCCCTCCTGCGCCGCTTTCGACCGCCGCCGGAGAGCGTCGAGCAGCCCCAGCAACAGAGAGCTTTGCCGGCCGACATCGTCACCGACCTCATGAAGCCGCGCACGGCCGAGGACGCCGAGCGCGGATACATGATGGTGCCGGCGGTCATCGCGCGCGTGCTCCTGCCGGTCTCCGTCCTCGTCGCAGCGCACTTCCTCCTTCGTGGGCACAACGAGCCAGGCGGCGGCTTCGTGGCCGGCCTCATCGTCGCGATCGCGATGCTCATGCAGTACATGGTCTCGGGGGCGCTCTGGCTGGAGGCGCGCGCGCGCCTCCGTCCGGCGCGCTGGATCGCCGCTGGACTGCTGCTCGGGGCGACCACCGGCCTCGGCGCGCTCGCCGTCGGCTATCCCTTCCTTACGACGCACACGGCCCATGTCAGGCTGCCGCTGGTCGGCGAAGCACACCTGCCGAGCGCCAGCTTCTTCGACCTCGGCGTGTTCGCGGCCGTCGTGGGAGCGACGCTCCTCACCCTCACGGCGCTCGCTCACCAGTCGCTGCGCGCACACCGGCGATCGACGCAGGGTCCAGCGCCGTCGACGAGAAAGGGCACGAGCTAGATGGAAGCTTTGCTCGCGCTCGTCATCGGCGTGCTCGGCGGAGCCGGGGTCTGGCTCGTGCTGCGTCCGCGGACCTTCCAGGTGATCATGGGGCTCACGTTGCTCTCGTACGCGGTGAACCTCTTCATCTTCAGCATGGGGAGCATCTTCATCGACAAGCCGCCGATCGTGCGACCTGGAGCGCCTGCCGATCTCCAGCACTACACGGATCCGATGCCGCAGTCCCTCGTGCTCACGGCCATCGTGATCGGCTTCGCGACCACGGCGCTCTTCCTCGTCGTGCTCCTCGCCTCGCGCGGCCTCAGCGGCACCGACCACGTGGATGGAACGAGGGAGGAGCCATGATCGAGCGCTTCCCGCACATCCTCGTCGCGCCCGTCGTGCTGCCGCTGATGACGGCGGCCCTGCTGCTCCTGCTCGGTGAGAAGCGCAAGCGCGCCAAGTCGATCGTCAACATCGGCGCGGCCCTGGCGGGCCTCCTCGTGGCGCTGGAGATCATGCGCGGCGCCGACGCCGGCGGCTCGTCCGGCGCCGCCGGTGTGTATCTCATGTCGAACTGGGAGGCGCCTTTCGGGATCGTGCTCGTCGCGGACCGGCTCTCGGCGCTCATGCTGGTGCTGGTCGGTGTGGTGAGCCTCTGCGCCGCCCTCTACGCCGAAGCCGCGTGGGGCCGCGCGGGCGCGTACTTCCATGCGCTCTTCCAGATCCAATTGATGGGGCTCAACGGCGCCTTTCTCACGGGGGACCTCTTCAACCTCTTCGTGTTCTTCGAGGTGATGCTCGCGGCGTCGTATGGCCTGCATCTTCATGGGTCGGGGTGGCCGCGGGTGCGCTCGGGGCTCCACTACATCGCGGTGAACCTGCTCGCGTCGTCGCTCTTCCTCGTCGGCCTCGCGGTGCTCTACGGCGTCATGGGCACGCTTTCCATGGCCGACATCGCCGAGAAGCTCGCGCTCGTCCCGGCGCGCGATCGCGGGCTCTTGCATGCAGGCGCGGCGGTCCTCGCCGTGGCGTTCCTCATCAAGGCGGCGATCTGGCCCCTCAACTCCTGGCTGGTGCCGGCGTACGCGGCCACGAGCGCGCCTGTCGCGGCGCTCTTCGCGCTGATGACCAAGGTGGGCATCTACGCGCTCGTGCGCTCGTGGACGCTGTTCTTCTCCGCGGGCGCTTCAGCGCAGTTCGGGGGGACAGTCCTGCTCTACGCAGGGCTCGCGACCATCGCCTTCGGCGCGATCGGCCTCATGGCGTCCATGTCCCTCGGGCGCATCGCGGGCTTCTCGGTGATCGTGTCGTCCGGGACGCTCCTCGCGGCGCTCGGGACGGGGACCCCCGCGGTGACGTCGGCGGCGCTGTTCTACATGCTGAGCGCCACGCTGGCGGTGAGCGCTCTCTTCCTCCTCGTCGAGCTGGTGGAGCGCATCGGCTCCGATGGACAGCGGCGGGTGCCGGACCTCGACGTGGAGCCGGGCGAGGACACCAACCTCGATGAAGAGGAGGCGCCGCTCGTCGGCCAAGCGTTTCCGGTGTCCATCGCGTTGCTCGGCCTGGCGTTCATGGTCTGCGCGCTGCTCGTCGCGGGGCTGCCGCCGCTCTCGGGTTTCGTCGCGAAGACCTCGTTGCTGACCGCCCTCCTGTCGCTCCGAGGGGACGGCCACGCGAGCACCAGCGCCCCCGCCTCGTCCGCCGCGTGGATCCTCTTTGGGCTGCTGCTCCTCTCGGGGCTCGCGGCCACCATCTCCCTCGCGAGGGCGGGCATTCGACACTTCTGGGTGACGGGTGGGCGGCTCCCGCCCCGCTTGAAGGTCGTCGAGGCCGCCTCCGTCATCGGCCTCCTTCTCTGCTGCATCTTGCTCACGCTGTACGCTGAGCCGGTCATGCGCGCCACGCGCGCGACGGCCGCGGGACTGCACGCGCCGAAGGCGTACATCGAGGCTGTCTTGTCGGCGAGGCCTCGCCCGGGACCGACGCGTCCCGTGATCGAAGAGGGGGAGGCACCGTGACCTTCCTCAAGAAGATCGTGCCCGCGCCGCTGTTGTCCGCCGCTCTGTTCGCGTTGTGGCTCGTGCTCTCGCGCTCCACGAGCGCGGGCCAGATCGTCCTGGGGCTAGGGCTCGCGCTGGCGGTGCCGCTCCTCACCTCGGCCCTGCGGCTCACGAACGTCCGGGCGCGGCGACCGCTGGTCGTCGTGCGCTTCATCCTGAGGGTCGGCTACGACGTCTTGCTCTCGAATTTCGAGGTCGCCTGGGGCGTGGTCACATGGCAATGGCGGCGACCGCGGTCGAGGTTCGTGATCGTGCCCCTCGACCTGCGTGACCCCGTCGGGCTGGCCGCGTTATCCATGGTGACGACCGTGGTTCCGGGCACCGTGTGGTCGGAGCTCGCGCTCGATCGCCGCGCGCTCTTGCTGCACGTGTGGGATGTCGGTGATGAAGGCGCCTTCGTCGCCCGCTTCAAGGCTCGCTACGAGGAGCCTCTCAGGGAGATCTTCGAATGAGCGCACTTCTGTCTGGCGCAATTGCCTTCGCGCTCGGCTGCTACGCCGTCGCGTCGGTGCTGGTGGTCATCCGGTTGATCCGGGGGCCGCGGGCACAGGATCGCGTGTTCGCGCTCGACCTGCTCTACTTCCACGCGATGCTGGTCATGCTGGTGCTTGGTATTCGTCACCGGAGCGACACGTACTTCGACGCCGCGTTGCTGATCGCGCTCTTCAGCTTCGTGAGCTCGTCCGCGATGGCGAAGTTCATCCTGCGCGGGGAGGTGATTGAATGAACCAGCTTCCCCTCTGGGTCGAGGCGGCGGTCGCTGCGCTGCTCGTGCTGAGCGGCCTGTTCGTTGTCATCTCCGCGTTCGGGTTCCTGCGCCTGCCAGACTTCTTCCTGCGCATGCATCCCCCAGCGCTGGCGTACACCTTCGGCAGCTGGTGCGTGACGCTGGCAGGCATCCTCTACTTTTCGATGATCGAGTCCCGGCCCGTGCTGCACCCGTGGCTCATCATCATCATGCTCTCCATCACGGTCCCCGTGACCACGCTGCTCTTGGCACGTGTGGCGCTGTTCCGCCGCCGCGCCGCGGGGGCAGCCGACGCTCCACCTCCGCTCACTCCACACCGCGACCCCTAGTGAACGGCAGGGCGCAGCCTCATTCGGGCTCCTCGGCGCGTGGCCGAGCAGGCACGATCAGCACGTCGCTGGCGACCTGACGCAGCACGTCTCCAGCGACCGTTCCGAGGAAGGCGTGAGCGACCCCGGAATAGCCGTGGGTGCCGAGCACCAGCAGGTCGCTGTCTGCCTTCTTGACTGCCTTCTCGATCACGAGCCGCGCGGAGCCGCATCGAACATGCATCTTCCAGGGCGGCGCCTCTGTTGGCCGCACCTTCGCCTGCGCGAGCGAGGTCGCGAGCAGCTTCACGATCTGCTGTGTAGCCGATTGCTCGAGCTCGCTGCTCCATGCCTCTGCGTCCTCCTCCGAGAGGCTGCGATAGATGGCTCCGCGATAGGGCGTGTCGAACGCGTGGATCACCGTGACACGCGGCCGCGGGGTCGGAATCAACCGGAGCATCAGCGCGAGCACATCCGTGGATCCTTGCTCGAGATCGAGGGCGACCGCGGGCCGGCCGTACGCCGCGCGAGGAGCCAGCCGGACCGCCAGGACCGGGAGCTGCCCGCGGCGGATGACACGCTCCGCGGTCGAGCCGAGGAAGGTGTCCCGGAGCGCGCTGCTGCCGCCGCGACCCATGACGATGAGCTCGGCGCTCGTCGAGGTCGCGCAGCCTGCGATCTCCGCGGCCGGGCTGCCGAACTTCACCACCGGTTCGACGTCGACGCCCTTGGGCAGCATCTTTGCGAGATGCCGCGCCTCGCTCACGAGTGATTTTCTGGCATCCCGCTCGGCGCGGTCCTGGGCCTTGGCGGGGAGGTTGCCGGGAACGACGTGAAGCAGCGTGACGCGAGCTCCATCGGCCAGAGGCAGAAGCGCGACCCGGCCGAGGACGCGGTCCGAAATGGCCGTCAGGTCGACGGGGACGAGCAGCGAATGGAAGCGCTCGGCCTCGTCCATCTCGGGCTGCCCGTTGCCTGCCCCCGGTTTCTTCAGATGCTCGGTCACTGGTGGCCTCCTCTCTATGAAGCAGGTCCCTTCTCGGAGAACGCCCTTCACCGCGCCTGCAACAGCCGATCTAGGCGCGACGACCGCCTCGGGAGAACGCGACCAGGCCCCTGGCGAGCGCCCTCGTCACGAGCGCCGCGGCGAGGCCAAGGATCCCGAGATCAGCGAGGCCGTGGTTCCGTAGCGCGACCGTCCCGACGATGCAATCGCCCGCGAGCAGGACCACGAGCGAAAGGCCGAGGTAAAAGCGGCGCGCGTCGTCGTGCGGCCACCCGGGCGCGGGCTCGGCCCTGGCTCCTCCGAACGCCCGGATCCCGGCGGCGATCCCCAGGAGAAGCACCGCATATCCGGCGCCGAGCAGCGCCTCCGGCGCGACGCTCACGAGAGCTCGCCCTGCCCCGCGCCCGAGGGCGCTGCCCTCCCGGCGCTGTCCGGCGGCGCCTCGATCTCGGTGAAGAGGTTGTCCTGGGCTTCCGGTCCCGCGAGCTGCGGGACGCGATGGCGGACGCCGCGGTAGGCGAGGAGGAGGAGCGGCAGGGTGCCGCCGAGGATGAAGAGCGCATCGCCCGGCAGGCGCATCCACTCCATGAGGCGGTTCGTGGGGTTCGTCAGGTACTGGAGCTCTCGAGCCTCGAAATACCCGTAGCTCACCGCGTGGTGGAGCTGCATGAGCCCGAGCGGGAACAGCGTGGCAAAGACCATCCACGCGAGCCCGACGTTCAGCGACCAGAAGCTGATCTTGGCCGCCCTGTCGGACCACCGCGCGGCGGGCATCAGGTAGCGCAGCGCGAAGAGCGCGAGCCCGGCGGCCAGCATTCCATAGACGCCCATCATGGAGGCGTGCCCGTGGTTGGCGGTCAGCGCGGTGCCGATCTCGTAATAGGACACGATCGGCAAGTTGATCAGGAACCCGAAGATCCCGGCCCCCAGGAAGTTCCAGAACCCCACGGCCACCAGGAACATGATCGCCCAGCGATGCGGGAAGGGCTTCGTCGACTGTCCTCCTTGCGCGATGCCCAGGCGGAGGAAACTCCACGCCTCCACCGTGAGGAAGGTCAACGGGATCACCTCCGCGGCCGAGAAGAAGGCGCCGAGCGCCATGTGCTCCACGGGCGTGCCGGAGAAGTACAGATGGTGCATGGTGCCGATCACCCCGCCCGCCGAATAGAGGATGACCTCCAGGTAGACGAGCCGCAGCGCGATCGCCTCGGCCACCACCCCGAGCAGGACGAAGAGATAGGCCACCATGATCGTGGTGAACAGCTCGAGGAAGTCCTCCACCCAGAGGTGCACCACCCAGAAGCGCCAGAAGTCGGTGCTCGTGAAGTTCGCGCGCGGGTGCGCGAGGAGGCCTACGGCGTAGAAGGCCGGGATGGCCAGCGCGGCGAAGAAGAAGAGCCAGGGCATGTTGCCCCGGTGCTCGACGGCGAGCCGGCCCCGGAGCGCGCGGAAGAGCAGCGCCACCCAGGCGAACAGGCCGAGCGTCAGGAGCACCTGCCAGAAGCGGCCCAGATCGAGGTACTCGAACCCTTGGAGCGCGAACCAGATGCTGTCCGACGCGCCGTGGATGGCGAGGAGCTCGCCGAGGAGGCTGCCCGCGACGACGATGACGAGCGCCCCGAGCAGACCATAGGCGAGCCAGCTCTGGCCTCTCGGCTCGCGCCCGCTGATCATGGGCGCGATGAAGATGCCCGCGCCGAGATAGGAGACCGCGACCCAGAAGATGGCGAGCTGCAGGTGCCACGTGCGCACCAGGTTGAAGGGGAAGGCCCCGGCCAGGTTGATGCCGAAGAAGCTGGACAGCTCGGCGCGATAATGCTGCGTGGCGCCTCCGAGGATGGACTGGAGGGTGAACAGCAACGCCATGACCAGGAAGAACCACGCCGTCGCGCGCTGGGCTGGGGTCAAGGCGACCTCGCCCGGCTGGCGGAAGCTGAGCCGGTGCCCTTCCCGCCCGTGCCAACCGAGGAAGCGCCATCGCCCGAAGGCCGCGAAGAGCAGGCCTGTCCCGCCGAGGAGCGCGATGAGCGAGAGCACGCTCCAGACCACCAGCTCGCCCGTGGGCTGGTTCCGGACGAGCGGCTCTGGAGGCCAGTTGTTGGTGTACGAGTAGGCCTCTCCGGGCCGCTCCGCCGCGGCGGTCCAGGCCGTCCAGGCGAAGAACGAGGTGAGCTGCGAGAGCTCGCGCGCGTCCGAGAAGAGGCCGGAGCGCAGGCCGTGTTTGCCGCTGGGCTGGGCGAAGAAACGGCGATAGTGATCCTTCAGCAGCTCGAAGGCCTCTGCCTGGGCATCGGTGAAGACCAGCGTCCCTGTCGCGGGATCATAGCGGTTTTGACGAAAATCGCCGACGGTGCGCGCGAGCGCCTCCGCCGAGTCCATGCCGCCGTGGCGAGAGGCGGCGTGGGAGGCGGCCCGGCGGAGGTAATCGGCGGTGAAATCCGGGCCGAGGTAGGCGCCGTGGCCGAAGACGGATCCGTATTCCATGAGCCCGTTGCGCAGGAACAGCTCCTGACCCGTGAGCACGTCGTCGCCCGTGAACAGAACGCGCCCCGCGGGGTCGACCACCTGGGCGGGGATGGGCGGCTGTGCCGCGTAGGTGCGGTAGGCGAGCAGGCCGAGCACGAAGAACCCGAGCAGGAAAACGAGGGCCGTCGCCTGGACCCAGCCGCGCGAGATGAGGAGGTTTCGCCGTCCGGAGGAGCGCGCCATGGGAATCCCGGGAGCAAGCCGAGGAGGGCTCACCCGTTCTCCGAGATGACGACCGAGGAGGCTGCGTTGCGCGGCGTTCGTGCCGGGTACGATGATCTGGACGAGGAAGCGGGGGCCTTCCGCGGATTCCTCCTGGCCGCTCCGGGCGAGCTCGCCCGCTGACGCCGCGGCCAAGGTGATCGCCCACCCTGACTATTTGCTGTCCGCGCGGAGGAAGTCCACGAACGCGCGAAGCGCCGCGGGCATGTGGCGGCGGCTCGGATAATAGAGAAAGGGGCCGGAGAGACGCGACCACCAGCGCTCCAGGACCGGCTTCAGGGCGCCGCTCTCGAGGTGCGGGTGCAGCCAGTCCTCGAACCAGTAGACGAGACCGGTGCCCGCGATCGCTGCGTCCACGAGCAGGTCCGTCGCGCTCCCGAGGCTGCCGACGAGCGGGCCGGTCGGGTCGACCTTCACGACCTCGCCGTCGCGCTCGAATTCCCACGGGCACAGCGCGCCGTTCGGGAAGCGGCCGCGCAGACATGCGTGATCGAGGAGCTTGCGCGGGTGGGTCGGGCGCCCGTGCCGCTCGAGGTAGGCGCCCGACGCCGCGAGCGCCAGGCGCTGCTCGCGCTGGCCGATCGGGACCGCGATCATGTCTTTCTCCAGCGTCTCTTCGTAACGAATGCCCGCGTCGCAGCCCGCGGCGCTCGACGCGCTCGTGCGGCTCGTGCGGCTCGCCTCGCGGAAGCCGCCGGCGCGCGCCACCGCGGCGAAGACTCGGACGTCGTCGAGATCCACTGCCATTGTTCGCCTTTCCGTACGGGCCGTGCTGATTCGAGCCTCTTATCATACACCCCGTCGTGGCCTACCGTCGACAGCCATGACGGATCGAGTCCGCTCTCGCGATCCATGCACCGAGTTCGTGATCTCGAGGAGCGACCGCACGAGCGGGTCCTCGTCGTCCGTGGCGCGCCACACCGAGCGGCCAAGGATGACGACGTCGAGGTCCCGAACCCGCTTGAACACCGCTCCGGCAAGGAGCGTCGACGCGGCGCTCTCGGGGAACAAGCTGAGACCTTCGCCGCTCGCCACGAGCATGAGGATCACGTCGCTGCTGGCCTCCTCGTGGGCGAGCTCGAGCGGTTGATCATGCGCTCGGAAGGCGGCGATGATGTCGTCCTGGAGGCGCGGGCCCTCCTTGCGCGGAGGCCAGAGAAAGCGCTCCTGCTTCAGGTCCGCGACCCTCAGCGTGCGCCGTGAAGCGAGGCGATGGCTCTTCGCCATCACAACGCCGACGCGCTCGCGATACAGCACGCGGAAGCGGAAGAGCGGGTTATCCTCCGGCGAATGATAGCCGTACCCGACGGAGATCTTGCCATCGCGCAGCGCGGCGACCTGCTCCTCGCTCGGCAGCGGGCGAAGGCGTACCTCGACGCGCGGATGACGCGCGCGGAACGTCTGCACGATCTCCGGCAGCAGGAGGGTGTCGGCCAGGGCGCCGTCGAATCCGACCACGACCGTCCCGATACGGCCTTGCGCCGTCGCGCGGGCGTCCTCGACCGCGAGCGCGGCGCGAGCCAGGGTCGCGCGCGCGCCTTCGAGGAAGCTCCGGCCGGCGGCGGACAGCTTCACCCCGCGTCCCGAGGGCACGAAGAGCTCGACGCCGATCTCCTCTTCGAGCTGAGCGATTTGCCGGCTCAAGGGCGACTGCGAGACGTGAAGCTGCTCGGCCGCCCTTCCGAAGTGCTCCGCTTCCGCGACGGCGATGAAGTACCGCAGGTGGCGTAGCTCCATGATTTCAGACCTATAGGGTCTGAAACCGTTGCGATCAATGTCTTGGTAGTCTTGAACGCGACGGTGCAGGCTGTTCGGAGGCCATCGACCTGTTTCTGTTTCGCTGAGCCTCGCGCCCGACAACCGAGAGGACCCGACCATGACCGAGAACAACCCCGTTTCCAGCTCCGAACGACAGGAGCGCGCGAGGCTCGCCCCCGAGGCGAACCCGACGATGCAACGTCGCCCCGCTGGCGCGGTGCTCGTCGCCGGGGCAGTGATCTTCTTCCTCGCCGAGTTCATCGCCGCCGCGGCATGGACGGATCCTCCCTACAGCTACACGCATCACTACATCAGCAACCTGGGAGTCCGTGGCCCCCTCGAGGGTCTTGGGCAGTTCATGAACTCGCCACTCGCGTGGGTCATGAACACCGGGTTCTTCCTCTTCGGGATCATGTTCTTCATCGGTGTCGCCGCGCTCGAGGGCCTGCGAAGCTGGCGCCGCTGGGCAGCGCTCATCCTGGGAGCCCTCGTAGCGCTTGGCGGCGTCTTGCTGGCGTTCAACCCCGGTTCCGGAGAGCCGCTCGACGGCGCAGTCGACTATCACGGCCTAGGCGCCTTCGCGTCCATCGTCGGAGGCAACGTGCTCGTGATCCTTCTTGGACGCCAGCGCCAACGAATCGGAGTCACTCCGAAAGCCGGGAGGGCCATGGTCGTCCTCGGCGTGTTCGGGCTCGCCTCGATGGTGGCCTTCCTCGCGGTCGCCAGCTCGGGGGCCAACATCCTCGTCGGCCTCGTCGAACGCTGCGCCGTCTATCCCATCCTGGTCGGCTTCATCTGTGCGGGGGCGTCGATCTGGAATCGTCGGACCTGCGCTCGCTCGAGCGGCGAGGACGAGGCGCCCCGACCACAGATGCTGGAGCAGCAGCCAGCCTCCAGCCTCCATCATCGAGATGCGCGCCAAGCCTGGAGCGAGTGAGCCGATACGAAGCAGCAGCTCATGCAGCTTCGCGACCTCCGCCTTCGAGAGCGCAGCGAACGCGCGGGCAGCGACGTCGCGTTCGACCGCGGTGCCGGCGACGAGCGGAGAGCTCGGGAAAGCGCCGCAGCATGCGACGACGCATCAGGTCGATGCGCGCGCGAAGTACGTGCCGTGCTCGATGTCGGCGAGCAGCCCCGCCTTCTCGGGCTTCCAGCCGAACCGCGCCTGCGTGAGCGCGCTCGACGCGGGGGTGTCGAGCGCGAAGAACCCGCCGAGCCAGCCGAAGTGCTCCCTGGGGACCGATTCGACCGGCACGCCGAGCTTGCGGCCGATCACACCGGCGATGTCGCGGGTCGGGATCCCCTCCTCGCCGATCGCGTGGAGTCGCGCGCCCGCCGGCGCCTTCTCGAGCGCGAGGACGAACAGCCGCGCAGCGTCGAGCCGATGCACAGCGGGCCACCGGTTCTCGCCGCCACCGACGTACCCGGAGCGCCCGGTCTTGCGCGCGATCTCGATCAGCATCGGGACGAACCCGTGATCGCCATCGCCGTGGACCGATGGCGGCAGCCGCAGCGAGGACACGCGCACGCCGCGGCTCGCGAACGAGAGGGCGAGCTGCTCGGAGGCGGCCCGCAGGCCACCGGCCGACGCGTCGGGCGCCTCGTCCTCGCTGGCGACCCGGCCCGGCGCGAAGCGCGCGATGCCGGAGGCGATGACGAGCGGGCGCCCGGAGCCGGCGAGCGCGGCGCCGAGCGCCTCGATCGCGCCCCGGTCCTTCTCGCAGTTACCGGCGTAATCGGTGAAGTCGTCGTGGGAGAACGCGCAGTGGATCACCCCGTCGCACGCGGCGGCGCCGCGGCGCAGGCTATCGAGATCCGTGAGCGAGCCGCGGTGCACGTCGACGCCGGCGGCGGCGAGCCTCTCGGCGGACGCGTCCGAGCGCGCGAGACCGAGCACGCGGTGGCCTGCGCGGGCGAGCTCGGGGACGATGGCAGATCCGATGAAGCCGCTGGCTCCCGTGAGGAAGATGCGCATAGGAAACCTCTCCTTGGTTCGCGATCCACCATGGCACCGCCGCGGCACCCGCGAAATACACGGCCGTCTCCAGTTCTTGCCCGATCGTCTACGCGAGGCTAGGCTGCCACCGTGAGCCCCGGGCGCGACGAATTGAAGACCCTCATCTCGCGCTGGTGCCCCGGCGACGGCGTGCACGCCTCGCCGGTGCCCGGGATTTCTTGCATCAAAGTCTCGCACTCGCAGCAACGCGCGAAGCGGCACTGGCGCGCGTCGTTCTGCATCGTCGTGCAGGGCACGAAGGAGATCCTGCTCGAGCGGCAGGTCTTTCGCGAGCGGGAGCCGCACTACATCGTCAGCGCGATCGACCTGCCGGTGACGAGCCGGGTGATGGGCGTGTCGCTGGCGCAGCCGCTCCTGGGCCTGAAGATGGACTTCGACGCGGCCCTGCTGCGCGAGGTCGCGGCGCAGCTCGACCGCGCGCGGCCGGAAGGCCTCGAGAACCCGGGGCGCGCGATCTTCATCGGCAAGGCGAGCGACCGCATGCTCGACGCCGCGGTCCGGCTGGGCGCGCTGCTCGCGACGCCCGACGACGCGGTCGTGCTCGCGCCGCTCGTGAGGAAGGAGCTGACCTTTCACCTGCTGAAAGGCCCCGACGGCCCGGCGATCCGCCAGCTCGTGCGCGCGGGCAGCCAGGCGCACCGCATCGCCGAGGCGGTCTATCACCTGCAGGCGTCGCTCGACGAGGATGTCGACATCGCCGCGCTCGCGCGCGCCGCAGGGATGAGCCGGGCGGCGTTCTTCAAGCGGTTCAAGGAGGCCACCGCGATGAGCCCGCTCCAGTACCAGAAGCGCCTGCGCCTGCTGGAGGCGCGCCGTCTGATGGTCGAAGAGGGCGCGGGCGCCGAGGTCTCGGCGTTCCGCGTCGGCTACACGAGCGCCTCGCAGTTCAGCCGCGAGTATTCGCGGATGTTCGGCAACTCGCCGCTGCGCGATGCACGCGCGCTGCAGCAGAAGGCCGCGGTCGTCCAGGACATGTAGTCCGGCCGCTTCCCTCATCGGCGAATACGGCGGGCTCCCCACGGCGATCGATGGCGACAGGGCGCCGGAGGGGCGCTTCGGCCTCGGCGGGAGCCCGGCTGGCATCGGCGTGCTCTGAGCCTCACGGGCCCATTCCGCCGCATCCATCAACGCTCGACTCAAGGAATCGAGCCATGAACAACGCTGCGAAGGACGATCGACGCGCCGTCTACGGCCTTCTCGAGGGTCAAGCGAAGGCATGCCGCAGCCGCCCCTCCACCCTCGCCGCGAACAGCAGGTCGGGACACGACGAGAAGCGCGCCCGAAGCGTATCTATCGGATATTCCAGCCCATCATGTGACCTCCCGCCCTCTGACCGGCGCGGCAACCCCGTCCTCCCCGGCGACCCGCCTCGCACGACGCGCGCGCCCCGCCGCGAGCCCCGCGAACCCGCGTGCCCCTGTCCGCCGGGGCACGGTATGCTTGTCGCACCATGAAGTACTCTCCCTGCCTGCTCCTCTCGGCGTTTCTCGCTGGCGCCTGCGGAGGTGGCGAGGCACACCCATCGGGTCCGACCATGACCGCAAGCTCCCCTCTGCTCCCCACCGCGGCCAGCGCCGCGCCCGCGCCCGCCCCCGAAAACCCGAGCCGCCCCGCGTACCCGCCCACCCGCGTCGCCCCGGTGACGAACGCCGTGCATGGGGTCGAGATCACCGACCCGTACCGCTGGCTCGAGGACGGCGACGCGCCCGAGGTGAAGGAGTGGATGAAGGCTCAGGACGCGTTCACGCGCGCCGAGCTCGCCCGGCTCCCCGAGCGGGACGCGATCGCGTCAAGGCTGAAGCAGCTATTCTACATCGATGCGGTCTCCGCGCCGCGCCACCGCAAGGGCCGGTACTTCCTGAGCCGGCGGCACGCGACGAAGGAGAAGTCGGTCGTCTACTGGAAGGAGGGAAAGAGCGGCGCGGAGCGCGTGCTGTTCGACCCGAATACCTGGTCCGAGGACGGCAGCGTCTCGCTGGGCGGATGGGAGGTGTCGTGGGACGGCAAGAACGTCGCCTACAAGATCCAGCAGAACAACTCGGATGAAGCGACCCTCTATGTGATGGATGTCGCGTCCGGCAAGCGCTCCGAGGTGGACGTCATCGAAGGGGCCAAGTACGCCTTTGCGTCGTGGACGCCCTCCGGCGATGGCTTCTACTACGTCTGGCTCCCCACGGACCCCTCCATCCCGGTCGCCGAGCGGCCGGGTTACGCCGAGGTGCGCTTCCACCGGCTCGGCCAGGATCCGAAGCAGGATCGCGTGGTGCGCGGCAGGACGGGCGATCCAAGGACCTTCCTGAACGCGTCCCTCTCCAAGGATGGCCGCTTCCTGGTGCTCACCGTCTCTCACGGGTGGACCTCGGCTGACGTCTACTTTCGCGATCTCCGCAGGCCGGGCGGCCACGCCGTGGACAAGCCGCTCGCGGTCGGGCGCGACGCCCACTACAACGTCGAGGTCTACAAGGACCGTCTCTACGTCCACACCGACGAGGGCGCGCCGCATTACCGCGTCTTCGAGGTCGATCCGGACAGGCCCGATCGCGCCGCATGGAAGGAGATCGTCCCGGAGCGCCCCGACGCCACGCTGGACAGCGTCTCCATCGTGGGTGGGCACCTCGCGCTGAGCTATCTCAAGGACGCTTCGAGCCGGGTCGAGGTGCGCGCGCTCGACGGCAAGCTGGTCCGCGAGGTCCCGCTGCCGGGCATCGGCACCGTCGGCGGCCCTTCCGGGCTGCCCGACGAGGACGAGGCGTATTTCTCGTTCGAGTCCTACACCTCGCCTCACGAGATCCACGCGACCTCGATCAAGACGGGTCGGACCGAGCTCTACGCGCGCATCGAGGTGCCCATCGATCCGTCGCCCTTCAGCGTCGAGCAGACGTTCTTCCCCTCCAAGGACGGCACGAAGATCTCGATGTTCATCGTCCGCCGCAAGGACATGAAGAAGGACGGGAGCTCCCGCGCGCTGCTCTACGGCTACGGCGGGTTCCAGATGTCGCAGACCCCCGCGTTCACCTCCTCGATGTACCCCTGGCTCGAGCGGGGCGGCGTGTACGCGGTGGCGAACCTGCGCGGCGGCGGCGAGTACGGAGAGGCGTGGCACCGGGACGGGATGCTGCTCAAGAAGCAGAACGTCTTCGACGACTTCATCGCCGCCGCGGAGCACCTGGTCGGCGAGGGGTACACGCGGCCCGAGCGGCTCGCCATCCTGGGCGGCTCGAACGGCGGCCTGCTCGTCGGCGCCGCGCTCACGCAGCGGCCCGACCTGTTCGGGGCCGTCCTCTGCGGCGTCCCCCTGCTCGACATGGTGCGATACCACCTGTTCGGCTCCGGCAAGACGTGGATCAGCGAGTATGGCTCCGCCGACGATCCGGAGCAGTTCAAGGCGCTCTACGCCTACTCCCCCTATCACCACGTCCAGTCGGGGAAGCGGTATCCGCCGGTCCTCCTGCTCTCGGCCGACAGCGACGATCGGGTCGACCCCATGCACGCGCGCAAGTTCGCCGCCGCGCTGCAGTCCGCGAGCGCGGGCGGTCCGGTCCTGCTCCGCATCGAGCGGAACGCCGGGCACGGCGGCGCGGATCTCATCAAGTCGGCGGTCGCGAAGGGCGCCGACCAGATCTCGTTCGCGCTGTGGGCCACGAGCGCGCAGGCGCCGGCGATCAAGCGGTGAGGCGTCGAGGCGGGGCGGGGCGACGGACAGGCTTGCGGCTCCGCGCCGCGACGGCTAACAACGCGCCGCTGTGCGAACGCTTCACCCCGTAGCCGGGGCTTCCCGCCGCGGGCCTTTGATCTCGCGCCCCCTCGCGGCCGCCGTCTCGGCGCTCGCGGAGGGCCCGCGCGCGCCGCTCGCGGACCTCGCCGATCCTGCGGCGGTGCTGGCCGGGCTCATGGACCTGCACGGGAGCGTCTCGCTCGCGCGCGAGCTCTCGCTCCTCGACCGCCACGCAGCGCCCCCGCCGGCGTCCGAGGGCGCTCGCGCCGAGGTCCGGGCGCTCGCCGCCGATCGCCTCGGGGAGCTCGCGGAGGCGCTCGACCACGTGTTCGCCGCCCCGTTCCACCGGCGGAACAAGCTCCCCGACGCGGCGGCGGTGCACGCGACGCTGGAGCAGACCGGGGTGCTGCCCGCCCGCGACCGCGCGGGGCGCCCGCTCGCGTCCGCGGCAGGGCAGATCTGGGAGCCGTTCGGAGAGCTCATGGGCCGCCTCCTCGGCCGCATCCGGCTCGAGACGCGCGCGCTGCGCGAGGAGCTCGCGCCTTCGCTGCGGGCGCTCGGCCCGGAGGCGGCGCGGCTCGAGCGGCTCGACGCCGCGATCTCCGCCGCCACCCAGAAGCGGCGCGAGCGCGCGCTCGCCGAGCTCGTCCCCGGGCTCTCGCGCGCCTTCGCGCGGGCCTTCCGCGCGGCCGTGGGCGCGCTGCCGGAGGGGGCCGGGCTCGAGGACGTCGCGGGCTGGTTCGGGCAGGAGCAGTGGCTCCTGCGGGAGCTCCAGCGCATGGAGCTCGTGGTCCAGGCGGTGCTCGCGCACGAGGCGGGCCGGCTCCTCTCGCTGGTGGACGGGGCGGCGGCGGCGGGCGCGCCCGCGTAGCTCGCGGGGGGCTTCACGATGCGGCTCGCGACGGCGCGGCAGTGGACGACGCGGATCCTGGTGCTCCTCACCGGCGGGGTCGGCCTCGCCCTGGTGGGGCGGGCGGCGCTCGTCTACCGCGGGGCGGACCCGCTCGCATACCGCCTCGTGCAGCTCATCGCGCTGGGGCTGGCGCTCGGCACGCTCGAGCTGTTCGCGCGCGCGGGCCGGGCTGCCCGGATCGAGCGCGAGCTCGGCGCGCTGCCGCGACCGGCGACGCGGGCGGCGATCGAGCAGAGCGGCGCGCCGCTGCGATCGATGCTCGAGGCGCGGATCGCCGGCGCGGCGCTGCCCCCGGCGAGCGCGACGTTCGCGTCGTACCTCGTCGGCCTGCTCGTGATGATCGGGCTGCTCGGCACGTTCCTCGGCCTGTTCGAGACGCTGCGGGGGGCCCGCGAGGCGCTGACGCTGAGCGCCGACGTCGACGCGCTGCGGGAGAGCCTGGCCGCGCCCATGCAGGGCCTCTCGCGCGCGTTCGGCACGTCGGCGGCGGGCGTCGCGGCGTCGGGGATGCTCGGGCTCGCCGGCGTGCTCCTGCGCCGGGCCGAGGCGCGAGCCGCGGCGGCGCTCCAGGCCTACGCGTCGGGCCCGCTCGCGGCGCTCACGGTGGCGGGGCGGCAGCTCGCGGCGCTGGAGGCGCTCGCGCGGCAGGGCGAGGCGCTCCCCGCCGCGGCGGCGTCGCTCCGCGAGGCGACGGGCCGGCTCGAGCGCCTCGAGGAGCGGCTGCTCGCGGTCCAGGTGGAGGGCGCGCGCCAGGCCGCCGCCTCGTTCGCGGCCGCCGCGGCCGAGGTCCGCGGCGACATCGCCGCGGGCCTCCGGCAGACCGCCGACGTCGCGGCGAGCGTGGTCAGGCCGATCCTGGCGGAGGCGGTGGAGCGCGCTGGCGCGGTCGCGGGCGGCGCGCTGCAGGCGGTCGAGCGGCGCCTCGACGAGGAGGCGCGCGCGCGGCGGGAGGCGGACGTCGCGTCGGCGTCGAGGCTGGCGGGCCAGGCGGAGCGGCTGTCGTCGGTGGTGGGGGAGGCGATCGAGCGGCTGGAGCGAGCGCACGCGGCGCGCGCTGCGGAAGCGGCGGAGCGGCAGGCGGAGCTGGACGCGGAGCGTGCGGCGCACCTGACGGCGCTGGGCGAGGCGCTGTCGGGCGCGCTGTCGGAGGCGGCGCGGGCGGCGCAGGCTGCGCCGGAGGCGGCGTCGCGGCTGATCGGGGAGGCGTCGGAGCGGCTGTCGGCGCGCGCGGAGGCGGACGCAGCGCGGGACGCGCGGCTGGACGCGCTGCTGGAGAAGCTGTCGGAGGCGACGGCGGGGATGGCCGGGAGCGCGCGGGAGCAGGCGGAGCGGGTGGCTGCGCTGGCGGAGGCGGCGGAGCGCAGCGGTGCGGAGCGCGAGGCGCGCGCGGAGGCGCGCGTGGCGGCGCTGGGCGAGGCGGCGCGTGCGCAGCTGGCGGAGCAGGCGGCGCGGCTGCTGGCGTTCGAGGAGCGGCTGGACGGAGCGCGGCGGGAGGCGGCCGACGGGCTCGCCGAGCGGCTCAGCGCCCACGCCCGCGGCCTGGGCGAGAGCCTGGCGCAGCTGGAAGGGGGCGTGGCGTCGCGGCTGGAGCGGCTGGAAGGGGGCGTGGCGTCGCGGCTGGAGCAGATGGAAGGGGGCGTGGCGTCGCGGCTGGAGCGGATGGAAGAAGGCGCAGCGAAGCGGCTCGCGCGCCTCGACCAGGAGGCCGCCGCGCGCCGGCACGAGCTGGAGACGGCGTCGGCGTCGAGGCTGGAAGGCCAGGCGGAGCGGCTGTCGTCGGTGGTGGGGGAGGCGATCGAGCGGCTGGAGCGAGCGCACGCGGCGCGCGCTGCGGAAGCGGCGGAGCGGCAGGCGGAGCTGGACGCGGAGCGTGCGGCGCACCTGACGGCGCTGGGCGAGGCGCTGTCGGGCGCGCTGTCGGAGGCGGCGCGGGCGGCGCAGGCTGCGCCGGAGGCGGCGTCGCGGCTGATCGGGGAGGCGTCGGAGCGGCTGTCGGCGCGCGCGGAGGCGGACGCAGCGCGGGACGCGCGGCTGGACGCGCTGCTGGAGAAGCTGTCGGAGGCGACGGCGGGGATGGCCGGGAGCGCGCGGGAGCAGGCGGAGCGGGTGGCTGCGCTGGCGGAGGCGGCGGAGCGCAGCGGGGCGGAGCGCGAGGCGCGCGCGGAGGCGCGCGTGGCGGCGCTGGGCGAGGCGGCGCGTGCGCAGCTGGCGGAGCAGGCGGCGCGGCTGCTGGCGTTCGAGGAGCGGCTGGACGGAGCGCGGCGGGAGGCGGCCGACGGGCTCGCCGAGCGGCTCAGCGCCCACGCCCGCGGCCTGGGCGAGAGCCTGGCGCAGCTGGAAGGGGGCGTGGCGTCGCGGCTGGAGCAGATGGAAGGGGGCGTGGCGTCGCGGCTGGAGCGGATGGAAGAGGGCGCTGCGAAGCGGCTCGCGCGCCTCGACCAGGAGGCCGCCGCGCGCCGGCACGAGCTGGAGACGGCGTCGGCGTCGAGGCTGGCGGGCCAGGCGGAGCGGCTGTCGTCGGTGGTGGGGGAGGCGATCGAGCGGCTGGAGCGAGCGCACGCGGCGCGCGCTGCGGAAGCGGCGGAGCGGCAGGCGGAGCTGGACGCGGAGCGTGCGGCGCACCTGACGGCGCTGGGCGAGGCGCTGTCGGGCGCGCTGTCGGAGGCGGCGCGGGCGGCGCAGGCTGCGCCGGAGGCGGCGTCGCGGCTGATCGGGGAGGCGTCGGAGCGGCTGTCGGCGCGCGCGGAGGCGGACGCAGCGCGGGACGCGCGGCTGGACGCGCTGCTGGAGAAGCTGTCGGAGGCGACGGCGGGGATGGCCGGGAGCGCGCGGGAGCAGGCGGAGCGCGTGGCTGCGCTGGCGGAGGCGGCGGAGCGCAGCGGGGCGGAGCGCGAGGCGCGCGCGGAGGCGCGCGTGGCGGCGCTGGGCGAGGCGGCGCGTGCGCAGCTGGCGGAGCAGGCGGCGCGGCTGCTGGCGTTCGAGGAGCGGCTGGACGGAGCGCGGCGGGAGGTGGCCGACGGGCTCGCCGAGCGGCTCAGCGCCCACGCCCGCGGCCTCGGCGAGAGCCTCGAGGCAACCGCAGCGGTGGTGCGGGAGGCCTCGGAGCTCGTGCGGGCCGGCGGTGCCGAGATGACGTCTGTGGCGGAAATGTTTACCGTTGCGGTTGATCGTTACCGCGACGCGAGCGATCGCTGGCTGAACAGCCTGGGGGCGATCGAGGACGCGATCGAGCGCCGGGAGCACGGCGAGGCGACGGACCTCCTCGGCGCTTACCTCGACCAGACCCGTGAGGTCTTCGATCACTCGCTGCAGTTCCAGCGCGAGCTCTTCTCCGAGCTGCGGGCGCTGAGGAGCAAGACGAGCTGATGCGCCGCGCCTCGCGTGCGTCAGGCGCTGGTCTCTCGCGCCTTGAGATCGTGGGCTCCGCGGATCGTGGCGAGAGCTCACCGCGTTTGCTGACGTCAGCCGCGAGAGCGAGGCGATGTCCCTGACGCCGGCCGAAGACGATGTCCCCGAGCAGGCGGCGGTCTGGCCGGTTTTCGGCGACCTCATGGCCTGTCTCTTCGGCCTCTTCGTGCTCTTTTTCGTCTGGGCGATCTCGTTTCAGGTCGATCTGGCCCGCGATCTCGCCGCCGAGCGCGCCACCCGCGCGACGGAGCGCGCGCGTCTGGAGGCGCTCGAGAGCGCCCTGGCCGGACCGCTGGCCGAGGGAAGGATCACCCTGACGGAGGGGCGCATCGGGATCCGCGGCAGCATCCTGTTCGAGCTCAACTCGGCCGAGCTTCAGCCGGCGGGCATCGCGCTGCTCCGCGCGCTGGCCGACCCGCTCAAGGCGTACCTCGAGCATCATGACGAGCTCATCATGGTGAGCGGCTTCACGGACGACCGCCCGCTCACGAGCTCGTCCCGCGGTTATGCCGACAACTGGGAGCTCTCGGCGCAGCGAGCGCTCACGGTGACGCGGGCGCTCGCCGCGGCGGGGGTCCCCGACACGTCGCTGTTCGCGGCCGGCTTCGGGGAGCGGCACCCGGTGGCGCCCAACGACACGAGCGAGAACCGGGCGAAGAACCGCCGGGTGGAGATCTCGCCGATCCCGCGGCGAGGGGCGCCCTGATGACATCCACGTCGGATTTTTCTCCGACAAGAATACCCTCCCAACCCGGGTTGGCCGCGCCCGCGCCCTCCCAACCCGGGTTGGCCGCGCCCTCCCAACCCGGGTTGGCCGCGCCCTCCCGACCCGGGTTGGCCGCGCCCTCCCGACCCGGGTTGGCCGCGCCCTCCCAACCCGGGTTGGCCGCGGCGCCCTCCCAACCCGGGTTGGCCGCGGCGCCCTCCCAACCCGGGTCGGCCGCGCCCCCCCAACCCGGGTCGCCCCCGGCCGACGCGCGCCTCGCCGCCCTGCGGGCGGCCGGCGCCCACCGCTTCGACCCCGCGGGCTACCGCCTCGTCGAGGCGCTCCTCGAGCGCGCTCGCGCCCTCGACGGCGGCGCCCGCGCGCGCCTCGCCGCCCGCGCCTCCGCGCGGCTCGCGGCGCTCGACGCCGCCTTCCACCGCGCTCGCGCCGACGCCGAGGCTCACCTCCGCGCCCTCGCCGACGCCGGCCTCCCTCACGACGGCGCCCTGGCCGCGGCGCTCGCGCTCGGTGATTTCCCCGCCGTCGTGAGGACAGCGCGCCGCCGCCTGCGCGCGCTCGCCGCCGAGCGGAAGACGACCGCCGTCCCCTCGCTCGCGCGCCTCCGCGGCGAGGTGGCCGCGCGCGACGTGCGCCTCCCCGGGCCGCTCGCGCGCGATCTCGCGGAGCTCCCGTGCGACGGCGACGTCGTCGAGCGCCGGGTGAAGCGGCAGGCCCAGGCCCTCAGCAGCGCGCTGTCCACCGCGCTGTTCCACGAGTCGCTGGTGAGCGCGCGCGCCACGCTCGCCGTCGCGCGCGCGGCCGACAACGTGCCGGAGGACGCCGGCCCCTACAACGCCCAGGTGCTCGCCTCCCGGGCGCTCTGCGCCGCCGAGCGGCTCTCGGAGCACTACCTGCGCGCGCTCGTGGCCAGCCTCCAGGACCTCGGCGCCCTGGCCGCCGCGCTCGAGCCGCAGCCCGAGAAGCCAGCGCGGAAAAAAGCCGCCCCTCGGAACACGAGCGACGCCGCACCTCGCCGGCGGCCGGCCCGGTCCGCCCGAAAAAAAGAATCCCTTTTTCGCGGATCGCGTTAGGTAAGTAGTCCCCATGCTTCGCTCGCCAGGCCGATCGCTCGCTTCCCTCGCGCTCTTCCTGCTCGCCAGCTCCTGCTCGTCCTCGCCCGACAAGGTGCAGAGCGGGCCGCTCACGCCGCCGCTCAAGCAGTGCGGCACCGAGGTGGTCAAGCGCGGCGACGGCTACAACGGCGCGGCGCGCGAGTGCATCTGGCAGGCGTACAGGAACCACGACCCGTCCGAGTTCACGACCACGCGGTACACCATCGAAGGCGATCCCGTCACCTACCGCCTCGAGGTCACGCTCACGGGCGTCGTGGTCGTCGTGAACAGCAAGGATCGCTACGCGCTCCGGGGCGTCTTCCGCCACGAGTGCCGCAACCTCGAGCGCATCATGCAGGAGGGCGCCGACGACGGGCGGTTCGGCTTCGCGCTGAGCGCGTGCTCCGGCGGCGGCGCCGAGCGGTTCGCGGTCCCGTGACGAGGCCGCCGCGCGCCGGCATCCCCGGCTCGGCCCGGCGGCCCGGTCGGCTCGCTGGCGCGGCGGGAGGCCGCCCCGAAGCCGCGGCAAATCAAGACGTTGGAAACGGAACGGCGACGGGCGCGCGGCGTGAGGCGCAATCGCGCACCGTGCCGAGCTCTGCGCGGACGGCCGCGGGCGGGCGCGCCCCGAGGCCTGATCTGGTGGACGCGACCGATCCTTGGCGCGTAGGCTCGCTAGGAGCAGTCGGAGCGGGCGGCAAGATGAGCAGACGAAGCACCCCGTGTCGCGCGATCGGTCCGAGGAAGGCGCCGGAAGGGTGTGGATGACGCGATGACGGAAGACGCGCGCCCGCCGTCCGGCAGTCCGGCAGAGCGTGCCTGCGAGCACGCTGGAGGGAAGCGCCGTGCAGCGTCACCTCATTTTTGAAGCCGCCGGGATCAGCCATCCTGGCATGGTCCGAGACACGAACGAGGACAGCTTCGCGATCCTCGAGCCCCGGGGGCTGTTCCTCCTGGCCGACGGCATGGGAGGGCGCGCCGCCGGGGAGGTCGCCTCGCGCATGGCGATCGATACTGTGCGTGATTTCTTCGACGACCCGGACTCCACCTGGCCCGTCGCGGTCGGCGTCGGGCCGCCCACGACGCGGGGCTCGGAGGCGCGCTACGTCGATCAGGGGCTCCCCCTGCTCGTCGCGGGCATCCAGCTCGCGAACGGCCGCATCTTCTCCGCCGCGCGGCGCGACCGGGAGAAGCGCGGCATGGGCACCACGATCGCGGCCGTGCTGGCGCGCGACGGCTTCATCGCCGTCGCGCACGTGGGCGATAGCCGCGTATACCGCCTCCGCGATCATCGCCTCGAGCAGCTCACGCGCGATCACTCGCTGGTCAACGAGTGCATCCGGCTCGGCCACCTCCTCCCCGAGCAGGCCAGCTCGTTCCCGCTCCAGCACGTGATCACCCGCGCCCTCGGCACCGACGAAACGGTCGACGTCGAGACGCGGATCGACGCCATCGAGGGAGGGGATGTCCTCCTGCTCTGCTCAGACGGCCTGTCCGGCGTGGTGCCGGCGCAAGATATCGCAAGTATCCTGGCGACCCACACCGATCTGGCCGGTATCGCGTCCCGGCTCGTCAAGCGCGCCAACGAGAACGGTGGCCCCGATAACGTCACCTGCGTTGTCGTGCGCTGGCGCGCTTCGCCCGGCGGCCCGACCAGGCGCTGATCCGCGCGCCCGCGCTGCCGCTCCGGCGGTGTGCGGGCGAGAGCATTGCGCTCAGCCCGCCAGTTTTTCCACGGAACATCGCGTGCCTGGAGGTGCCAGAGAGCGCGCCACCGTGTTAATGGCGGTGGGGAATCCCAATGGGCGCGCGAACGAACGGATCCTCACACCCGCAATCCATCGAATCCCCGTCCCGGAGCGCGGCGCTGAGCAAGCCGGGGAAGGGCGGCTCCTCGGGCGCGCGGCGCGCCGGCCCGGCGGCGGCGGAGCTCGATCCTGCGGAGCACCACCGGCCGGCGCTCAAGCTCCTCGACGCCGCGCGCGAGCCGGATTTCATCGAGGTGCTCGGATCGCGGGAGCACAACCTCCGCATCGATCGGCTGGAGGTGCCGAAGCGGAAGCTCGTGGTGTTCACGGGGGTGAGCGGCTCGGGCAAGTCGAGCCTGGCGTTCGACACGCTCTACGCCGAGGGGCAGCGGCGTTACGTCGAGACGCTGAGCTCTTACGCGCGTCAGTTCCTGGGTCAGCTCGAGCGCCCGCAGGTCGAGCACCTGCGCGGCCTGTCGCCGACCATTGCCATCGAGCAGAAGAGCGCGTCGAGCAACCCGCGCTCCACGGTCGGCACGATCACGGAGGTCTACGATTACCTGCGCGTGCTCTATGCGCGCGCCGGCGAGCAGCATTGCCACCTCTGCGGCAAGCCGGTGAAGGCGCAGAGCTCGGAGCAGATCGTCGACGAGCTCCTCGGGATGCCGGAGGGGACGAAGTTCGTGCTGCTCGCGCCGCTCGTGACCCACCGGAAGGGGGAGTTCAAGGACCTGTTCGAGGAGCTCCGGGGCCGCGGCTTCGTGCGGGTCGAGATCGACGGGGCGCAGCACCGGCTCGACGAGCTGCCGAAGCTCGACAAGAAGCTCAAGCACACCATCGCGCTCGTGGTGGACCGGCTGGTCGTGCGGGCGGACGAGCGCCAGCGCATCACGGAGGGGGTCGAGGTCGCGCTCCAGGAGGGGCGCGGCGAGCTCCGGGTCGAGCTCCAGGCCGACGAGGGGGCGTCCGGGCGGCGGCGTCGCCCCGACGCGCCGCTGCTGTTCAGCGCCGCGCGCTCCTGCTGCGGCCAGAGCTTCCCCGAGCTCTCGCCGCAGAGCTTCTCCTTCAACAGCCCGCTCGGCATGTGCGGCGCCTGCAACGGCCTCGGCACCCGCCTCGAGATCGATCCGGCCCTCGTGATCCCGGATCCTGCGCTGTCGATCCGGGAGGGCGCCATCGCCCCCTGGGCGTCGGCCATGGCGCGCGGGGAGGGCTGGACGTTCCGCATCATCGACGCCGTGGCCAAGGCGTGCTCCGTCGACCTCGACGTGCCCTGGCGCAAGCTCGGGGCGAAGAAGCAGGAGATGGTGCTCCATGGCCTCTCCGGCAAGCGCATCGCGGTGACGTGGGGGAAGGAGGGGACCGAGACGCACGGCACCTGGGGCATGAAGTTCGAGGGCGTGATCCCGAGCCTGATGCGCCGGTTCCAGCAGTCGTCGTCCGAGTCGGCGCGGGACGCTTACCGCAAGTTCATGAGCGAGCGCCCGTGCGACGCCTGCGGCTCCCGGCGGATGCGCCCCGAGTCGCTCGCCGTGCGCGTCGCTGGCAAGGGGATCGCCGACGTCACCGCGATGACGGTGAGGGACGCCTACGAGCATTTTGCCCGGCTCGAGCTGCCGGGCAACCGGCAGAAGATCACGGAGGGGGTGCGGCGCGAGATCACGAGCCGGCTCAGCTTTCTCCTGAACGTGGGGCTCGACTACCTGACGCTCGACCGCTCGGGGCCGACGCTGAGCGGCGGCGAGGCGCAGCGCATCCGGCTGGCGAGCCAGCTCGGCAGCGAGCTCTCCGGGGTGATGTACGTGCTCGACGAGCCGAGCATCGGCCTGCACCAGCGGGACAACCAGCGCCTCATCGAGACGCTGCGGCGCCTCAGGGATCTCGGCAACACGGTGCTCGTGGTGGAGCACGACGAGGAGACGATCCGGGCCGCCGACTACGTCGTGGATTTCGGTCCCGGGGCCGGGCACCTCGGCGGCCGGGTGATGGCCGCGGGGACGCCCGAGGAGATCGCGCGTGACCCCGAGAGCGTGACCGGGGCGTACCTGGCGGGGCGCGCGCGCATCGAGGTGCCCGGGGCGCGGCGCGCGCCGCGCGGGTGGCTGGAGATCCTGGGCGCGGCCGAGCACAACCTGAGGAGCATCGACGTCCGCTTCCCGCTCGGGGTGCTGCTCGCGGTGACCGGGGTGAGCGGCGCCGGCAAGAGCTCGCTGGTGAACGGCATCCTCCTGCCGGCGCTGGGCCGGGCGCTTCACCACAGCACCGAGCCGGTCGGCGCGCACCGCGCGATCCAGGGGCTCGAGGCGCTCGACAAGGTCATCGCGATCGACCAGAAGCCGATCGGCCGCACGCCGCGCTCGAACCCGGGGACCTACACGAAGGCGTTCGACCAGATCCGCGAGATCTTCGCCGAGCTGCCGGAGTCGCGCGCGCGCGGCTATGGCCCGGGGCGGTTCAGCTTCAACGTGAAGGGCGGGCGCTGCGAGGCGTGCAGCGGCGACGGCATGGTGAAGGTGGAGATGCACTTCCTCGCCGACGTCTATGTCCCGTGCGAGGTGTGCGCCGGCAAGCGGTACAGCGCGCAGACGCTCGCGGTGCGGTTCAAGGGCAAGAGCATCGCGGATATCCTCGACACCAGCATCGAGGATTGCCTGCGTCTCTTCGAGCACCACGTCGCGCTGCGCCGCGTCCTCGAGACGCTGGTCGAGGTCGGACTCGGGTACATGAAGATCGGCCAGAGCGCGCCGACGATGAGCGGCGGCGAGGCGCAGCGCGTGAAGCTGAGCCGAGAGCTCGGCAAGAGCCAGACGGGGCGAACGCTCTACGTCCTCGACGAGCCCACGACGGGCCTGCATTTCGAGGACATCCGCAAGCTGCTCGGCGTGCTCCACCGGCTGGTCGACGCGGGGAACACGGTGGTGGTGATCGAGCACAGCCTCGACGTCATCAAGTGCGCGGACTGGGTGATCGATCTCGGGCCCGAGGGCGGCGCCGGCGGCGGCCGGGTCATCGCCGAGGGGACGCCGGAGCATGTCGCGAAGGTGAAGGGCTCGTACACAGGACAGTTCCTTAGCCCCCTTCTCCCCCCTGGGCGTTAACCAAGCTCGCGCCGCGTTCTCCTACATTCGAACGTGGTCGTGAACGTGGTCGTGGTCGTCAACGTTGGACCGTGAACGACCACGACCACGACCACGTCCACGTCCACGTTCACGTTCACGTTCACGTTGGTGAGCGATGGGGCGGGCTCGTGCGCTGGGGGCAACGGAACGAGCTCGGTCAACGCCTATGCCCTCTTCTCCTGTGCAGGCGCTGGCCGCTCAGCGATGGATCATCCGGGGCAGAGCGGGGCAGAGGACGTCTGCGACGGCTCATTCCGACGCGCCTGAGACAGACGCGTTTGTGATTTGTGTCGCTTGCCGACCATCCATTTCAGATAAGCGCGATATTCATTGGTGGCGCCCATAACGTATTTATTCGATCGGCTTGCACCGGGCTGCAAAAGCGCGTAGCCGGGATCGATGGACACCAACGTGTCCAGGAGTGCGCGAGCACCCGACAAGCAACTTCAGCAAAAAAAGCACCATGATATCTCGCGCCAGCGGGGCTGTCGTACAGGCCTCTGCGCTCGAGATCCGTTGACGGGAGGGCCCATGCAGATCTCGAAGCATGCTCTATTTCTCGGCGTAGGACTCTGGGTGGGCGCCGCCTCGGCGGCGGCGTGCTCCGCCAGCGGCTCGTCGGCGGGCGCCCCTCGGCCGGGGACCACCGCCAGCGGCGGCGGCTCGAGCGGCGACGCCGTCGGGTCGATGAGCTCCGGCGGCTTCGGCGATGACATCGGCGCCGGCACCGGGGGCGGCGACGTCGGGCCCGAGCTGGTCGGCGACCCGAGGACGTGCGCGGAGGCCGCCGCGAGCAAGTCCTATATCGGCTGCGACTTCTGGCCCACGGTCACCGCGAACATCGTCTGGTCGATCTTCGACTACGCGGTCGTCGTCGCGAACGCCGGCGACGAGATCGCCGAGGTCGAGGTGACGCGCGCCGGCGCCGCGGTGGCGCGCGCCGAGGTCAAGCCCAACAGCCTGAGCAAGATCTACCTCCCCTGGGTGCGCGAGCTGAAGGGGCCCGACGCCACCCATTGCACCGGGGGCGACTCGATCACGAGCTCCGTCCGCGTCGACGGAGGCGCTTACCACCTCGTCTCGACAAGGCCGGTCACGGTCTATCAGTTCAACGCGCTCGAGTACAAGGGAGAGGGCGGCCCGTCCGGGAAGGACTGGTCGTCCTGCCCTGGCAACGAGGCGTGCGCGGTCAACGACGGGGAGCCCTTCGGCTGCTTCTCCTTCACCAACGACGCGTCGCTGCTCCTGCCGAGCACCGCGATGACAGGCAACTACCGCATCACGGGCCAGCGCGGCTGGGCGGCGGCGGACTTCGGCGGCTACATCGTCATCAGCGGGATCCAGGACGGCACGAGCGTCACCGTGAACGTCGCCCAGGGAGGCTCGGTGGTCGCGGGCGGCGGCATCCCCCGGACGAGCGGCGGCGGCAGCTTCACCGTCCAGCTCGACGAGGGGGATGTCGTCGAGGTCCTCGGGCACCCGAGGAGCGACCTCAGCGGCAGCCTCGTCACCGCGACCCGCCCTGTCCAGGTGCTGACGGGCATACCGTGCGTGCAGGCGCCGGTCGGCCGCCAGGCCTGCGACCACCTCGAGGAGTCCGTGTTCCCCGCCGAGACGCTGGGCAAGCGGTACTTCGTGACGGTCCCGACGTCGCCCGGCGGCCGCGTCATCGGCCACATCGTGCGCCTCTACGGCAACGTCGATGGCACGGCGCTCACGTACCCATCCGGCAAGCCGGACGGCGCGCCGACCACCATCGACGCTGGCCAGGTCGTCGACCTCGACGTGGTGAGGCGGGATTTCGAGGTCGTGGGAGACCACGAGTTCGCGGTCAGCACGTTCATGCTGGGCGCCGCGATCGTCGACGCGGACACCGAGTCTCGCCAGAAGGGCGATCCGTCGCAGAGCCACCCCACCGCGGTCGAGCAATACCGCTCCAAGTACGTCTTCCTCGCGCCGAGCGACTACGATGAGAGCTACGTCGACATCATCCAGCCGCTCGACGCCACGATCACGCTCGACGACGCCGCCGTCGACGTCGCCCCGACCCCGATCGGCAACGGCTCCGGCTTCGGTGTCGCGCGTGTCCGGCTCGGCCCCGGCAACGGCGGCGCGCACGTGCTGACCGCCTCGGCGCCCGTCGGCATCCAGGTGCTCGGCTACGGCGCCTACACGAGCTACCAGTACCCTGGCGGGCTCAACCTCGTCGCCATCGCGCCCCCGCCGCCCCCGCCCCGCTGACCCCGCGCTGGTTGTCTTTCCCGGTCTCCTGAACTAGCACCCTCGCATGACGGACGAGCCGCGCTCCTCGGCGCGTCGCGCCCGCCGCGCCGCGCTCTTCGTCGTCCTGGCCAGCCTCGCCTTCGCCACGAGCGGCCCGCTCGCCCGCTATGCGCGCCCGGTCCACCCGCTCGCCATCGCCTTCGGCCGGGTCGCCCTCGCCGCCATCGCGCTCTCCCTGCTCGACTTGCGCGCGATCGCCCGCTCGGCTGCCCGCCTCTCGCCGCGCCAGGGCGCCGCCGTCCTCTGCGCCGGCCTCCTGCTCGCCGTCCACTTCGCGCTCTTCCTCTGGGGGCTCGACCGCACGTCCCTCGCCGCGGCCCTCTCGCTCGTCTCGCTCGAGCCGCTCGCCGTCGTGCTCTGCGCGTGGGCGTTCTTCGGCGTCCGCCCCACGCGCTCCGAGCAGGCGGGCGTGCTCCTCGCCACCGTCGGCGCGCTCGTCGTCGCGCGCTCGGCCGGCGCCGGCGATCACCGGCTCTCGGGCGACCTCCTGGTCGTCGGCGCCACCCTCCTCTACGGCCTCTACGTGTCCTTCGCCCGCGGGCTCCGGGACGCGCTGCCGGCGCGGAGCTACGCCGCCCTCGTCTACGGCAGCGCCGCCGTCTTCCTCGCCGTGGCGCTCCCGTTCGCGCCCGGCGCGCTCGAGGGCGTCACCCCGCCGCCGGCCCACGCCGCCGTCGCCATCGTCGCGCTCGCGCTCGTCCCCACCGTCGTCGGCCACACCGCGGTCCAGATCGCGGCGCGCCGCATGTCCCCGTCCATCGTCGCGCTCGTGTCTCCCGGCGAGACGCTCGGCGGGATCGTCATCGGCGCCCTGTGGCTCCACGCCACCCCGACCGCGCTCGAGATCGCGGGCGCCGCGATCATCCTCGCCGGCGCCACCGTCGCGATCCTCGGGTCGAGCTCGTCCGCGGCCGCGAGCGCAGGCTGACGCGCCCCTCCGGCGCGGCGTGAAGGCGTAACAGCGTGTGTCCGTGCAGCGGTCGCGCCGAGCGCTCACCCGCTCTGCTGGGACGGAGTTTGCCCTGAGGGATCCCCTTCGTGCAGCGCTTCTCTGCGGGGAAATTGAACGGGGAGGCGGGGAGACAGGGGGTGTTTTGAAGATTTTCTCCCCGTCTCCCTGCCTCCCTGTGAATTCCCGACGAATTCGAGTGGATGCCTCAGGAGTTTGCCCGCGCGCGCCGCTCCGGTCGGACTCCGCGCCACGAACACAGGGATTTTGCGGGAGAGTCGCCCGCGCGCGCTTGACGGTCGATGATTCGAAAGAACGCTTCGCCCATGTACGGTGGGCTGTTTCGAAACATCCTGTTTCCGTTCTACGAGACCCGTTTGAGGGGCAGGGAGACCCTGAAAGACCTGGAGCGGCTAGAGCGCTCCCAGTGGCGATCGGAGAATGAGATTCGCGATCTCGGCTTCCGGCGGATGCTCGCCGCCCTCCAGTTCGCCGAGCAGCACGTCCCGTTCTACCGGGCTCGCTTCGCCGAGCACGGCGTGCGCGCCGCCTCGGTGAAGGCGCCGGAGGACCTCCTGCGGTTCCCCGTCCTCACGAGGGCCGACCTCCGCGCCCACGGGCAGGACCTCCTCGCCGAGGGCTTCGTCGGCCGGCTCTACGCGAGCGGCACGGGCGGGTCGACGGGCGAGCCGGTGCAGTTCCGCTTCGACCACCGCACCTACGAGCGCCGCATCGCGGCCGCCATGCGGTCCGACGGGTGGGCGGGCGCCCGGCTCGGCGACCGGGAGCTCCACCTGTGGAGCACCGTGCTGGTCAGCGAGACGCTCGCGAAGAAGGCCAAGCGCTCCCTTCACGAGGCCATCCTCCGCAAGAAGATGATCTCCGCCTTCGACCTGTCCGACCGGCGCCTCGCCGCGTTGCTCGACGAGATCGCGCGGTACCGGCCGCAGCTCATCGTCGGGTACGCGAGCGCGCTGTACCACGCGGCGCGCTACGCGCTCTCCGATGGCCGCGCGCTCCCCGCGCCGCGCGGCATCGTCACCAGCGCCGAGCGGCTGTTCGCGCACCAGCGCGAGGCCATCGAGCGCGCGTTCGGCGCGCCGGTGTTCGATCGGTACGGCTGCCGGGAGCTGATGCTGATCGCCGCCGAGTGCGAGCGGCACGCCGGCAAGCACATCAACATGGAGAACGTGTTCGTCGAGCTGCTCCGCGACGGGCGCCACGCCCTCCCCGGCGAGCCCGGCGAGGTCGTCGTGACCGACCTCGTCTGCCGCTCGATGCCGCTCATCCGCTACAAGAACCAGGACGTCGCGATCGCCGCCGGCGCGCCGTGCGCGTGCGGCCGCGGGCTGCCGATGCTCGCCTCCGTCGAGGGCCGCGTCCTCGACCTGCTCGTCGGCCCCGACGGCGAGCTGCTCGCCGGGGAGTTCTTCCCGCACCTCATCAAGGACCAGCCGACGATCGCCCGCTACCAGGTCCACCAGGACCGGCGGCGCGCGCTCACGGTCAAGCTCGTGCCGGGCAAGGGCTTCCAGCCCGAGACCGCGAGGCTCATCGAGCGCCTCGTCCGGCAGCACCTGGGCGAGCGCGCGGAAATCTGCGTCCAGATCGTCGACGAGATCCCCCTCACGAGCGGCGGCAAGCACCGGGTCACCCTCTCCGAGGTCCCCGTCCAGCTGGGCCGGGGGCGCGCGGCGTGAGCGTCGCCGGGGCTGCCGGGAATCTCGAGTGGCGCCGGCGCCGGCGCCGGCGCCGGCCGCGCCGCGCGCTGCGCTCACAGCGCGTTTTCTACAGATCTGCTGGAGCGCCTGGTGCCGGGGGCGCGGCGGCCTGCTCACCCGGCACACTGCTCGGCGCGTGGCCTCCCCGAAGCGCTGGCGGAGCCGCGCGGTCCGGGGTATTGGGCAGAGCAGTACGATGTCCGACGTGCAGAGACCGCTCCCGCCGAAAAAGGACGTCGCGCTGGCCCTCCTCGAGCGAGAGCCGAGCGTGTTCATCCACCTCGATCCGCGCCGGCCCGGTGTCTCCGTCCCCAAGTGGTTCACGGGACAGCCGCAGCTGATCCTCCAGGTCGGCATGAACATGGCGATCGCCATCCCCGACCTCAAGGTGGACGACGACGGGATCAGCTGCACCCTGTCGTTCAACCGCGCGCCGTTCTGGTGCCGCTTGCCGTGGCACGCGATCTGGGCGCTCGTGAGCGAGGACCAGCGCGGCATGGTGTGGCCCGAGGACATCCCGGCCGATCTCGCGGCGCAGAAGCAGCAGCGCCCCGCCGTCGCCCCGCCGCAGAAGCCCGCCAAGAGGCCGCGCCCCCGGCTCGCCGCCGTCGCGCCCCCCAGCGGCGACGACGAGCGGAGCGACGAGGCGGCGGACGAGGCGCGGGCGCGCGACAGGGCGCGCCCCCAGCTCGAGTCTGTGGAGGCCGGCGAGCGCCTCGGCGCGGGCGAGGCCCCGGCGCGGGACGCCGGCGCGCCCGTGAGGCCGCTCGCGCCGGTGCCGGCGCCGGCCCTCGCGCCGGTGCGGTCCACCGAGGAGCGCGAAGACGACGAATCGGGTGGCTCCGGTGAGCCCGAGCCCAAGCCTCGCCAAGGGGCGGGCAAGCCGAAGCGGGAACTGCCCCCCTATTTGCGGGTCATCAAGTAACGCTACTGACGCTACTGCTTGACGGTGCGGCTCGGCCATTCCAACTCTGGCCGGCCATGCCTCGACCGTTGCAGCGCGTCCTGACTGCGCTCCTGCTCCTCGGCGTCGTCGTCGCCCTCGAGTTCGGCTTCGAGACCCTCTTGCCGGACGCTGCCTGGCGTCAGCTCGCCCTGTTCGCGATGGTCAACGTCATCGCGGCGCTCTCGCTCAACGTCATCAACGGCATGGCCGGCCAGTTCTCGATCGGCCACGCCGGCTTCGTCGGGATCGGCGCGTACACCGGGGCGGTCGTGGCCGGCAACCTGCACCAGCACCTCGGCGGCGGCGACCCGCTCTTCGGCAACTCGTTCGTCGTGATGCCCGCGGCGCTGCTCGCGTCCGGGCTCGTCGCGGCCCTCTTCGGCCTCGTGGTCGGCCTGCCGAGCCTCCGGCTGCGCGGCGACTACCTCGCCATCGTGACCCTCGGGTTCGCCGAGATCTTCCGCCTGACGATCGCGACGGCGACGACCGGAGGCCCCGACCAGGGGGCGATCGGCAAGCTCCTCGGGGCGCTCGGCGGCCCGATCGGCTACGCCGGCCCCGACGACACCGGCGTGCCGCAGTACGCCGGCCCGTTCTGGATCTTCGGCGCCGTCGTGCTCGCGACGATCCTCGCCTGGCGGCTGAAGTTCTCCGGCTGGGGCCGCGCGCTGCGCGCCCTCCGCGAGGACGAGATCGCCTCCGCCGCGGTGGGCGTCGATCCGACGCGCTACAAGGTCACGTCGTTCGTCATCTCCGCCGCCGGCGGCGGCATCGCCGGCGCCCTGCTCTCGTCGATGCGCGACGGCAACCCCACGGTCCAGCCGGACCAGTTCACGTTCAACTACTCGTTCGACGCCATCACGATGGTGATCCTCGGCGGCTCGGGCAGCGTCTCCGGGGCGATCCTCGGCGGCGTGTTCGTGACCTTCACGGTGAAGCTCATCGAGCAGCTGCAGGGCCTCGACAGCGTCCTCGCGCTGAAGGCGGCCTACCCCGCGCTCGATCTGAACGCCCTCAGGATGGTGCTCTACGCGGCCATCCTCATCGGCCTGATGGTCCTCCGCCCCGAGGGGCTGTTCGGCGAGCGCGAGCTCTTCGGCCGTCGCTGGTCGCGCAGGAAGCGCTTCCCGGTGGGCCCGGCCGAGCCCGTCCCCGCCACGACCGGCGTGGAGGCGGGCGCCGGGCACGAGGGCGCGCCGCCCGGCCCGGGCGCGCCGCCCGATGAGCCGCCGCCCGGCATCACCGTCGGCCGCGAGCGCACGCCGGCCGGGAGGGAGCTCGAGTGAACCTCGATCTGAAGCACGTGACCAAGCGGTTCGGCGGCCTGCGGGCGGTCGGCGACGTCTCCTTCACCGTGCCCGAGCGCTCGATCTTCGGGCTCATCGGCCCGAACGGCGCGGGCAAGACGACGGTGTTCAACCTGATCACCGGCGTCTACAAGCACGACGAGGGCGCGATCCGCTTCGGCGGGACCGACCTCGCGCCGCTCCGGCCGAGCCAGATCGCGCGCCTCGGCATCGCCCGCACGTTCCAGAACATCCGCCTCTTCGGCCAGCTCACGGTGCTCGAGAACGTGCTCGTCGCCTGCGAGAACCTGCGGAGATCCACGCTCGCCGCCGCCCTCGTGCGCTCGCCGTTCTTCTACAAGGACGAGCAGGAGATGACCGAGCGCGCCCTCTCGCTGCTCTCGGTGTTCAAGCTGGAGGACATGGCCGACGAGATCTCGACGTCGCTCTCGTACGGCAACCAGCGCCGCCTCGAGATCGCGCGGGCGATGATGCTCAAGCCGAGGCTGCTCCTGCTCGACGAGCCGGCGGCGGGCATGAACTACGGCGAGGCCGAGGGGCTCAAGCAGCAGATCCGCTGGCTGCGCGACACCTTCGACATCACGGTCGTGCTGGTCGAGCACAACATGCAGGTCGTGATGGGGGTGTGCGAGGAGATCCACGTCCTCGATCACGGCGAGACCATCTCGCACGGCACCCCGGAGGTCGTGCGCAGGGACCCGAAGGTCCTCGCCGCGTACCTCGGCGAGGAGATCGACGACGAGGCGGCCGTCGCGGCGGCGGAGGAGCCCGCATGAAGACATCGCATCCGACGCGGCAGCCCCCCTCGGTGGCCCCCGGCGACCCCCTGCTCGTCGTCGAGGATCTCGCGGTCAGCTACGGCGGCATCAAGGCCCTCAAGGGCGTCAGCCTCGAGGTGCGGCGCGGCGAGATCGTGGCGATGATCGGCGCGAACGGCGCCGGCAAGACGACCACGCTGAAGACGATCGTCCGCCTCCTCCCGATCGCCTCCGGCCGCGTCCGCTACGACGGCAAGGACCTCGCGTCCGTCTCGACGGAGGAGCTCGTCGCTGCCGGCGTCTCGCTCGTCCCGGAGGGGCGCGCGATCTTCTCGAACCTCAGCGTCCGCGAGAACCTCGAGCTCGGCGCGTGGTGCCACAAGCACGGCCCCACCATGGCGGAGACCGTCGACGACGTGGTGAAGCTCTTCCCCCGGCTGGGCGAGCGCATGCACCAGCACGGCGGAACGCTCTCCGGCGGCGAGCAGCAGATGCTCGCAATCGGTCGGGCCATGATGGCGCGCCCCGCCATGCTGCTCCTCGACGAGCCCTCGCTCGGCATCGCGCCGCGGCTCGTCGCGGACATCTTCGAGTCGATCGCCAAGATCGCGGCGTCGGGAACAACCGTACTCCTCGTCGAGCAGAATACCCGACTGGCGCTCAAGTACTCGACGCGCGCCTACGTGCTCCGTACTGGGCAGATCGCCATGAGCGGCGAGTCGAAGGACCTCGCGGCGAACGAAGAGATCCGCGCGGCCTACCTCGGCGGCTGATCCTGCCGTCCCCGCGCCGGTGCTCGTCGGCGCTTCGCGATTCCCCGAGCGGGTCGCAGACGGGCCATCGCGGATCACGGCGGATCGCAGCGGAGCACAAGCGGATCACAAAAGAAACAGGCAGAGAGCGCTGGTGTTTCAAGCGCGTATCAACGCATCGCGTGATGCGCTGAGGCGCGATTGATATCGCTCTTTGCCGAATATGGAGTATGGTCACTGTGAGCCAGGCCATGAAGACCTGGTTTTCACAGCGGCGGCCAGAGCCGGCCGCTGACGGGGGATACCCATGGAGATTGAGAGCACGACCCGCGTCCTGGTGATCGATGACGACGCCAGCAACTCCCAGCCGCTCGTCCACTTCCTCTCATCCCGGGACTACACGGTGGAGACGTGCTGCGGGCTCGGCCATGCGCGTGACGTGCTTGCCCGCTGGCGTCCTCATGTGATGGTGCTCGTGCCCCGGGAGGAAGCGGAGCTCCACAGCGAGATGGAGGAGCTCCGCCGCATGTCGCCGCGCGTGCCCGTCGTGGTGCTCACGCCCGCGGTCGGCCCCGAGCTCATCCTGGACATGGAGGCGTTTGCGCCCACGGTGCCCGCGTGCCCGTCGCGCGGCCTCGCGTACATCGAGTCTGCGGTGGCCGACGCCTCGGCGATGGGTTGACCGCGCTGACCGCGGCCGGCCTCGGATCGGGGCCCGCGCGCGCCGCGGGCCGGGTCCCACCCGGGGCAGGCGCCCACCGCATCGGCTCGCCTCAGGCGGACGGCTCGAGCCCGTCCGGCAACCCGTCGAAGAACTCGTCCACCACGGACGCGAGCCAGGCGCGCACCGGTCCGGTCGCGCACATGCTCCTCACGACGGGCCAGAGCGCGTCCGCGAGCGCGCCGACGTCGAGCTCGGGCGCGATCCCGAGCCGCCCCAGCGCGTCGCCGAGCGGCTCGCGCGCGTGCGCCGCGACGAACGCCGCGATCGCCTCGCTGGTCCGCGCCCGGACGGGCCGATCCCGGAGCAGCTGCGCGGCGATGTCGGCGCCGAGCTCCTCGGCGATCGTCGAGCTCTTCGCGTCGAGCTGACCGACGAGCGCGCAGATCTCCTGCTCCAGCACCCACGTGGCGACCTGCTTGCGCAGGCCGACGAACTCGGGGGTGTCGCCCTTGGCGACGAGGAGGTCGTGCACCTGGCGCATCGCTGTGCGCGAGAACCCCTGCAAGAACCGGCGGATCTCCGGCTCGAGCCGCCGCTCGAACTCGCCCCGCATCGCGCCCATCGTCTTGCCGACGCCGCCGAGGCCGAAGGGGGCGACCCGCTTGAGGAGCGCGGGCAGGCCCCACTCGGCGAAGAACGGGTTCACCTTCTCGGAGAACTCCATCAGCGTGTCGTAGAGGACGTCGCGCATCACCGCGTCGAGCGCCGCGCTCTCCAGCACCTCGCGCACGAGCCGCTCCGGTACGATCTTCGGCTGCTCGAGGATGCGGTCGAGCTTGTCGCGGGCGCCCTCCGGCAGGAGCTCCTTCGCGCTCCGCCGCTCGGCGCGCGCCGCCTCGACGAGCGCCGCGAGCGCCGCGGCGGCCGCCGGCCGGACCGCCCGCCGGAGCGGCTCCTCCGCCGCCAGCGCCTCGAGCGCGCGCCCGATCGCCCCCGCGTCCACGAGCTCGCCGAGCGGCGTCGCGAGCAGCGCCGCGAAGCCGGCAGGCAGCCGCTCCCGGAAGTCGCGCGCCGCCGCCTCCGAGACGAGCCGCGCCTCGAGGAACGCGATCTGACGAGCCTTCAGTTCATTAAGTAGCGCGCGATCCATCCGGGAACCGATAGCCTTGAGCCCCCGCTGGTGCCAGGCGCAGATGACCCCGGGCCTCCGCCGACGTGGCGCGCGGCGCCCGGCGCGCGGCCCCTGGCCTCCGCTCGGCCCCCGAAATCGCGTAGTACTGTGAATCTGCCCAGCGGGTGAGCACCTTACTCCTTGAACGTGGTTTCGGAGGAGCCTTACCAAAAACACCTTACTTGGAGCTCCAGTATCCGGGGACCCCCTGAGTCGGCGCGCCGCTCGCGCACGTGCGTTCGTGCGGCGGACCTGCGGGCAGCGCCGCGCGCCCGGGCGAAGCGGGATTGTCGGTGATTGTCATTTCCCGCGGGGCGCGACTCGGGCCGAAGTCAACTTTGCGGGCCTCGCGACAGAGAGTTGCAACGAATTACAAGTGCCTGACAACTTCGGATCCGGCGGATGGTACGCGTTCGTTGTCTGTCGGCGCCTGCAGGGGTGGAGAACGGCGCTCTCGCCCGTCCCCACGGCTGCACGGCAACCCGCCGGCGGTAGGTGCTCGCGATGCTCTCCCTGCTGCTCTGTGTCCTCTACTTCGGCGTGCTGATCGGCCTCAGCGGCTACGGCCTGCACCGGCTGCACCTCGTGGTCCTCTGTCGCCTGAACCGCGCGAAGATCACCCGCGCGCAGGAGGTCGCGGCCCTGACCGATCGCGACCTCCCGCCGGTGACGATCCAGCTCCCGCTCTTCAACGAGTCGACGGTCGCGGCGCGGCTGCTCGATGCCGTCGCGAAGATGGACTACCCGCGCGACAAGCTGGAGATCCAGGTGCTCGACGACTCGACGGACGAGACGCAGGGCCTCGTCCGCGCGCACGTCGAGCGGCTGCGCGCGCTGGGCCTCGACGCGGTGTACCTGCACCGGGTGGACCGCGTCGGCTACAAGGCGGGGGCGCTCGACGCGGGGCTCAAGATCGCGAAGGGCGAGCTGGTCGCGATCTTCGACGCCGACTTCATCCCGCAGCCGGACTTCGTGCGGTCCATCGTCGGCCACTTCGAGGACCCGACGGTCGGCATGGTGCAGACGCGGTGGGGCCACCTGAACCGCGACGTCTCGATCCTCACGCAGGTGCAGGCGCTCATGCTCGACGGCCACCACCTCGTCGAGAACCGCGCGCGCTTCGGCGCGGGCCTCCTGTTCAACTTCTCCGGCACCGGGGGGATGTGGCGCAAGGACGCCATCCGCGAGGCGGGCGGCTGGCAGCACGACACGCTGACCGAGGACCTCGACCTGTCGTACAGGGCGCAGCTCGCGGGCTACCGCTTCGTCTACCGCGAGGATGTCGTCTCGCCGGCGGAGCTCCCCGAGGACATCTCGGCGCTGCGCGCGCAGCAGTACCGCTGGGCCAAGGGGACGGTGCAGACGGCGCGCAAGCTGATGGCGACCGTGCTGAGCGCCAAGCTCTCGCTCGGGCAGCGGATCGAGGCGTTCTTCCACCTCACGCCGCACTTCGCCTACCCGCTGCTGGTGCTGCTGAGCGTCCTCTTGCTGCCGGCGCTCGTGCTGTTCCCCGCGGCCGACACGCTGACGATGATCGCCATCGACCTGCCGCTCTGCACGGCGACGACGGGGTCGCTCGCGGCGTTCTACATGCTGGCCGAGACGGCGCAGGGCCGCTCGCGCTGGGGCGCGGTCAGGCGCTTGCCGATGCTCATCGCGCTCGGGACGGGGCTCGCGCCGTACCTGTCGAAGGCCGTGATCGAGGGGCTCCGCAGCATGTCCGGCGAGTTCGTCCGGACGCCGAAGCAGGGCGACAACAAGGGCCGGTACAAGGTCCGCACGGACCTGCCGATCACCGAGGCGATGCTCGCGGTGCTGTCGTGCGGCGCGGTTGTCGCGTCCGTGGAGACGGGGCACTACTTCGCCACGCCGTTCGCGGTGCTCTTCGCCGTCGGCTACCTCTACGTGGCGTTCCTGGTCATCCAGGAGCAGATCGTGCGCCGCCGCGACGTGGCCTCGAGCGCGCCGGTCGTCGGCTGGAGCGACGCGCGGCCGGGCGAGGCGGCCGTCGTCGGCGCCTGGTCCCGGCAGTCGACGAAGGAACGCCACCTCGGCGATCTTGCCGTCTGAGCGGATCGTCGCCGCCGAGCCCATCCTGCGCCCGTGGTCGCGCCGGTGAGCCTGCCGGGTTCCTGGCCGCCGGACCGAGGGTGCGAGGTGTGGGGCGCTGCTCGTGGGGTCGCGGGTTCGCTCCGAGCGCTGCGTTGCTCGGGGGGGCTCCACGAAGCGTGCCTGGTGCACCTCGGGCGAAGCCTGCGTAACCCCCTAGACCTTACCGACGCACGCTGGCATTCTGCCCTCCAGGCCGGTCGGGGGACCGCACGCGGCTTCCTGAACGGTCTTCAGGGGTTGCGGCGCGTCCCCCCTTCTGCAAGGGCGATGGGGGTGTCATGACGAAAGCCGAAATCGTTCAGGCGGTCTACTCCCGCCTTGGGGGCTTCTCGAAGAAGGAATCTGCCGATCTGGTGGACCTCGTGTTCGAGACCATGAAGGAAACCCTGGGTCGCGGGGAGAAGATCAAGATCTCTGGATTCGGCAACTTCGTGCTGCGCGACAAGCGCCAGCGGCAGGGTCGCAACCCCCAGACCGGCGACCCCATCCTGATCACGGAGCGCCGGGTCCTGAACTTCAAGGCGAGCCAGATCTTGAAGCAGGCCCTCAACCCGCGTGAGACGGCCTCGGCGGCCGAGGAGTAGACCGCTTGGCGGTGCGCGCGCAGCTTCCGGCGAAGCTGTACTACCGGATCGGCGAGGTGGCCGGCATCGTGGGGGTCGAGCCGCACGTGCTCCGGTACTGGGAGACCGAGTTCCGCTCCATCCGCCCGCAGAAGTCGGCGAAGGGGCAGCGGGTCTACAGCCGGCGCGACGTCGAGACGCTCCTCAAGGTCAAGGAGCTGCTCTACTCGCACCGCTTCACGATCGCGGGCGCGCGGCGCAAGCTGCGCGAGGGCGGCATCGAGCCGCCGGCGCCGGACGCGGGCGCGAGCAACGAGGAGGTGCAGCGGATGCGCACGGCCCTCGTCGAGATCCGGACCGAGGTGATCGCGCTGATGGATGAGCTCGAGCGCGTCTGAGCTCCACGGCGTGGCGCCGGGCCTCGGGTTGCGCCTTGCGTTGCCGGCCGGAGCGAGCGACACGCCGGAGGAGGCGCTCCCCGCGATCGACGTCTCCGCGATCGCCGGCGCGAAGGTGACGCTCCTGCGGGGCGTCGAGGCGGACGGGCTCTCGCTGCGCGCGGTGTGCGTGACGGCCCCGTCGCGGCAATGGGTGACCGGCCTGGAGGAGCTCGTGCTCGATCGCGCCTCGGGGCTCGTGCGGGGGGGCCTCGGGGTGGCGATCGAGCGGTGGGAAGCAGGGCCGATCCACGCGCGGTCGCAGCGGTTCGAGCAGGCGTTCGAGGGAGCCGGGAGGGCAGGCGCGCGCGCGGTGGTGATCCGCGGGCAGCACGTGCTCGGCTTCGCCGGGAGCGAGCACGACGCGGCGCTCTGCAGCCTGGCCTGCCTGGAGCCTGCGCAGGGGACGGGCGACCGGTGCGGCGCGCTGCTCGGCGCGACCGCGTTCGAGGGCGCCTTCGTGGCGCCACCTGAGCCGGGGCTGCTCGTGCGGACGATCTTCCTCGCCGCGGAGCAGCCCCTCGCCATGACCGCGGCGCTCGGAGTGCTCGCGGCGGCGGGGGTGACCGTCCTGCTGGCGCGGCGGCCGCGGCCGCGGCCCTAGGGCGGGGAAGAGGGGCTCGTGGAGAGCTGCCCGGCCCTCGGAGAGGGCCTGTCGCGTGGATGCGAGATGTTGAAGGGAGAGGGGGACGCGAGGCGGATGACTCGACCGGGCAGGGGGAGCGATCAGAACGGGATGTCGTCGTCGTTGCCGCCGCCGTAACCGCCGCCGCCGAAATCGTCGGGCGGAGGACCGGGATCCTGCGCAGCCGGCGCGGGGCGACCGCCTCCGCCGCGGTTGTAGCCGCCGCCCGCCGGGCGGCCGCCACCACCGCCACCGCCACCGTAACCGCCGCCGCCACCACCGCCGCCGCTATAGCCACCGCCGCCGCCCCCGCCGCCGTAGCCACCGCCGGGATCAGCGCCGAACGCGCCCGCGTCGTCGCCGACAGCGCCGCGACCGCGGCCCCCGCCCGTCAGCAGGACGTTGTTCGCGATCACCTCGGTCTTGTAGCGCTTGTTGCCATCCCGGTCGTCGTAGCTCGACGTGCGGAGCGAGCCCTCGATGAAGATCGAGGAACCCTTGCTGAGGATCTTGCCCAAGGCCTCGGCGCGCTTGCCCCAGATCACGACATTGTGCCAGTCCGTCCGTTCTTTCCGGACCTTGTCGCGGTCCAGGTACGACTCGGTCGTCGCGAGCCGCAGGTTCAAGACGGCCTGACCCCCCTGGGTGAACCGGAGCTCTGGGTCGGCGCCCAGGTTGCCGAGCAGCATTACGCGATTCAAGCCTTCGGCCATCGTCACTCCTTCCCTAGGAGGGGCTCAGCGCACGCTGCGCTGAACGAACGTCGCCTGCTTCACTCCCCCATGGGGGCCGACGCGTCAAGGGTCGTGGCGCGCCGAAAAGCACGCGGCGCGCCCGCGCGGGGGGGACCGGCGTGGGCCTCGGCACGGGCGGCGCGGCGTCGCTCGATCGCCGTCCGGTAACCGTCGGATAACCGTCCGGTCGCCGTCCAATTCCGCCAGGTGCCGCGCAATTCCGCGTGATTCCGCTCACCCGCCCGCTCCGGCCTGCGCGAGGAGGTCGGCCAGGAAGAGCCGGGCGATCGTGAAGTAGAGGAGGATCCCGAGGACGTCCACGAGGCTCGCGATGAACGGCGTGGAGCTGGTCGCCGGATCGAGGCCGAGGCGCCGGAGCAGGAGGGGGAGCATGGCGCCGACGGTGCAGCCCATGAGGACGATCGCCATCAGCGTCGCGCCGATCGTCAGGACGAAGCCGGTGCCGTCGCCCCAGAGCCAGACGCGGAGCATGCCGATGACGGAGAGGATGAGGCCGAGCACGACCGCCTGCCCGAGCTCGCGGACGAGGACGCTCGCCCAGTCGCCGACGCGCACATCGCCGACGGCGAGGCCGCGGATGATGAGCGACGACGACTGCGAGCCGGAGTTGCCGCCCGTGGAGATGAGCAGCGGCACGTAGTAGGCGAGCGTCGCGACGACCTCGAGCTCGTGCTCGAAGCGCCGGAGCACCTCGCCGGTCATGAACTCGCCGACGAACAGCACGGCGAGCCACGGGGCTCGCTTCTGGATGAACGTCCAGAAGCTCGTCTTGAAGTAGCTGTCCTCGATGGGGCCGACCGCGCCGAGCCGCTGCATGTCCTCGGACTGCTCCTCCGTGAGGACGTCCATCACGTCGTCGACGGTGATGACGCCGAGCAGCTTGCGGTCCGCGGAGAGCACGGGCAGCGCGTTGAAATCGTACTTGGCCATGGTCCGCGCGACCTCTTCCTGGTCGGTCTCGGGGCTGACGGCGAAGACGTTCTCGGTCATCACGTCCGCGAGCTTCTCGGACGGCGAGGCGAGCAGCAGATCGCGCAGCGACACGACGCCGATGAGGTGCCCGCGATCGGAGACGATGTACACGTAGTAGATGGTCTCGGCGTCCTCACCGACGGCGCGGATGCGCTCGATCACGTCGGCGACCGTGAGGTGGATGCCCACCGACACGTAGTCGGTGGTCATGAGGCCGCCGGCGCTGTCCTCGGGCCACTTGGCGAGCTCCTCGACCTCGGCCGCCGCCTCGGGGTCGACCTTCTCCAGCGTGGAGAGCAGCGTGCCGCTGACCTGGTCCGGGAGGGCCTCGATGAGGTCCGTGCGGTCGTCGGCCGCCATCTCGGAGACGATCGGCGCGATGCTCTCGACGCCCATCTGCTCGACGAGCGCCTCCTGGGTCTCGCCGTCGAGGCGCTCGAAGATGGGCGCGGCCTCCTCGGCCCTGAGCGCCATCAGGACCTTCGCCGCTTCGGCGTCGTCCAGCAGGCCGATGAGGTCGGCGAGGTCCTCGTCGTGGATCTCGTCCAGCAGGTCGGAGAGCTGCGCCGGATCCTCGGTGAGCAGCTGCCGTACCTCCGGGACCATGGCGAGGGCGACGCGCAACATGCCCGGGCACTGACCACAACTCGGCCCTGCTGGGAAGCGGCAAACCCCACCGGCGCCAGGCCCGCGGCCCACCCAGCTCCCCGCACCGACAGCTCTCCGCACCGACCGAGGTTGGGCTGCGGCGCCGCCGCGGCCGACCGAGGTTGGCCCTCCCACGACCGCCCGTCGCGCGCGATGGAGGCTGGGCTCCCGCGACCTGGGAAGGGGTGGTTTGCAATACAGTGATAAGTGAACTTTCTCGATTGGCCGACCCAGGTTGAGGACCAGGCTGGAGGAGCCAGGTCGACCCAGGTTGAGGGCGGGTCGCCTACTGCGTTGGCTGTCGCGCAATCAGGTTGACGTCGCGGCGGCGCGCGGGGCATGGAGGGCACGGGTCCGCGGCGGCGGCATCTCGTTTGCTATGGCACCCCTTCGTGGGCTCGTGCGGGGCCGGCCGGGTCGAATTGACAGCCTTCCGGTCGGGTCCCTAGCATCGGGCTCCCGTCGAGCCGTGGATCGCCTGCGGAAGTCGGTCATGGGCCCGTGGACGGCGGGCCTTTTCGGTGGCTTGACCGCCGCGCAACTGGATCGGTGGTCGAAAGGAAAGTCGAATATGACGCGGATAGAGCGTGAGAGCAGGCGCCCGTGGAGGGGCGCGGTGAGGTTCGCCATGGCGGGCCTGCTGATCGCGGGCACAGGCAGCGCCTTCGGATGTCTGAGCCGCCCCATCGCCGAGAACAGGCCCCGGTCGACGTCGACGATCGTCGAGCGGCTGACGCAGAGCTCGGTCGACAAGATCGACCTCCTCCTGGCGATCGACAACTCGGGCTCGATGGCCGACAAGCAGGCCATCCTCGCCACCGCGATCCCCGACCTCGTCCAGGGTCTCGTCAACCCGCGCTGCATCCACAGGGACGGCGTGATGACGACCACGGTCGCCTCGCCCAACACGCCCTGTCCGCAGGACTACAAGCGTGAGTTCGAGCCGGTCAAGGACATCCACATCGGCATCATCAGCTCGAGCCTCGGCGGCCACGGGTCGGGCGCCTGCCAGGGGACGACGAGCGCCTCGAACGTGGACATGGCGCACCTCCTCGCGCGCACCGACGAGAACTCCAACGTCAACGACATTCCGACCTACCTCAACCGGGGCTTCCTGGCCTGGGATCCGGATCAGAAGCTCGACGGTGAGCCGGAGACGCCGGATCCGAACGACGGCGAGGCGGACATCGGCCCCAATGATTCGAACGCCGACCTCAACGACACGACGCTGGTCGGGCAGCTCACCGCGATGGTCAAGGGCACGGGGCAGACCGGCTGCGGCTTCGAGGCGCAGCTCGAGAGCGTGTACCGCTTCCTCGTCGACCCGGAGCCCTACGCGACGATCAGCATTGACCCGGCCACCGAAAACATCGTCGTCACCGGCGAGGATGCCGACGTCAAGAGGCAGCGCGCCGACTTCCTGCGGCCGAGCTCGCTCCTCGCGATCATCATGCTCACCGACGAGAACGACTGCTCGATCCGCGAGGAGGGCAAGAACTACCTCGTGGCAGAGACCTCGCCAGGCTTCCGCCTGTGGCGGCCGCGCGTCGAGTGCGCCACCGATCCGGGCAACAAGTGCTGCAGGTCGTGCAGCCAGAAACAGGACGACTGCCCCAAGGACGACACGTGCAAGGGCACGGACGGCAACACCGCCAGGCTGACCAAGGAGGAGGACCCGGTCAACTCGCGCTGCTGGGATCAGAAGCGCCGGTTCGGCTTCGACTTCCTCTACCCGATCGACCGCTACCGGCGCGCCTTCACCGAGGCGCAGATCCCGAACCGCAGGGGCGAGCTGGTCCCGAACCCGATCTTCAGCGATCCGAACCCGGACGACCTCGACTCCAACGTCCGCGATCCCGGGCTCGTCTTCTTCGCCGGTATCGTCGGCGTGCCGTGGCAGGACATCGCGCGTCAGAATGCGGATGGCCAGCCCGACCTGCTGAACGGCCTCAACCAGGACGGCGAGCCGGTCGGTGGGTTCAAGAACTCCGACGAGCTCAGCGCTCCGGTGGCCGGCGCCGCCAGCACCTGGGAGCTCATCCTCGGCGATCCCGCGAAGTACCAGGCGCCGAAGGATCCCTTCATGGTCGAGTCGATGAAGCCTCGCTCGGGCACGAACCCGATCACGGGTGATGCGATCGTCGGGCCGCAGGCGACGGGCTGGAACAGCATCAACGGCCGCGAGTACACGATCCCGGAGGACAGCACGGGGGACCTCCAGTACGCGTGCATCTTCGATCTCCCCCGGGACGCGGTGAAGACCTGCGACGGGGCGGCTCAGAGCTGCGACTGCAGAGCGGTGGGGACTCAGGCGATCGACAACCCGCTGTGCAGGCCTGATGCGGGGAACGATCAGGCGGATCCGGCGCCCAGGTCGACGACGCAGATCAAGGCGAAGGCCTACCCGGGTCTCCGCGAGCTGCAGCTCATCCGGGAGCTCGGCCCCCAGGGCATCGTCGGCTCGGTGTGCCCGCGCCAGCTCGAGAACTCCGGCGCGGCCGACTACGGCTACCGGCCGGCGATCGGCGCCATCATCGACCGCCTGAAGACGGTGCTCGGCGGCCAGTGCCTGCCGCGCACCTTGACGCCGGACACGGAGCAGCAGGTCTCCTGCCTGATCCTCGAGGCGCGCAACTCGCAGGGCCAGTGCAACTGCAACGATCCGAGGAAGCTGGGGCGCCTCGACGTGACGGGTGCTCATACGGCGGCGAAGGACGAGGTGCTCTCGCTCGACATCGCGAAGGCGTCCGGCTGGGACTGCGTGTGCGAGATCCAGCAGCTCGAGGGCGACGGGGCCATCGCGTGCAGGACCAGCGTCAGCGACGACATCGACGTGCATGGATGGTGCTACGTCGACCCGGCGATCCGGCTCGGCGAAGCCAGCCTCGTGGCCGACTGCCCGTCGACCGAGCAGCGCAAGATCCGGTTCACGGGCCAGGGCGAAGCCCAGCAAGGGGCCACGCTGTTCATCACCTGCTCCGGCGAGTAGGCGGCGTCAGCGGACGTCAGCTAGCGCCAGCTAGCGTCAGCTAACGTCAGCTAACGTCTGATTGAGCCCGGCGCGCGGGGTGCGATCGTGAGATCGCGCCCCGCGGCGCTTTTGTGGCGCTTCGCGGCTCCAGAGCGGCTCCAGCGAGCCGGCCGGAGGAGCGCCGGGAGGGACCTGCCCGGTTTTGTGCTAAGACCGGACTCCGTCGTGGTGGCACGCAAGAAGATTCTCATCATCGAGGACGAGCCCCACATCGTGCTGGGGCTGACGGACGCCCTCGAGTTCGAGGGCTTCTCGGTGGCGTCGGCCTCGAAGGGGAAGGACGGCGTGCTGCTCGCGCGGCAGGAGAAGCCGGACGCCATCCTCCTCGACCTCATGCTCCCCGACACCAACGGCTTCAAGGTCTGCGAGGATCTGCGGCGCTGGGACGCGTTCGTGCCGATCATCATGCTGACGGCCCGCGGCCAGGAGATCGACAAGATCCGCGGCCTCGACGCGGGCGCCGACGACTACGTGACCAAGCCGTTCAGCGTGGGCGAGCTCATCGCCCGCCTGCGCGCCCTCTTCCGCCGCGCCGCCCGGCCGGCCGAGGCGCCCGTCGAGGTGTTCTCCATCGGCAACGTGCAGATCAACATGACCGCCCACACGGTCTCGCGGGGCTCGCGCTCGGATCAGCTGTCGTTCTACGAGGTCGAGCTCCTTCGCCTGCTGCACGAGCGCCTGGGCCAGCCGGTCTCGCGCGAGGAGATCCTCCAGAAGATCTGGGGGATCGAGGCCGGGCCGTCGAACCGCACGGTCGACAACTTCATCGTCAAGCTGCGCAAGAAGATCGAGCGCTCGCCCGACAAGCCGGAGCACATCCTCACGGTCTACGGCTTCGGCTACAAGCTCGCTCCCTGACGGAGCGGCAGGACGTTGCGGAGGTCGCAAGGCACCGTCACCGCGGCGTCGGTGATGCGCTTCGGATCGAGCTCTTCGATGCGCGCGCCCTCGCGGATCTGCCGCGCCTCGAGGCGGAGCCGGACGAGACCCGGGCTGCCCGTCTCGCCGGCGTACCCGACCACGTCGCCCGCGTCGAGGCGCGCGCCCGCCACGACGCCGGGGCCAGGGCGATCGAGGTGGCCATGGAGCAGGAGGTACCTGCGCACGCGATCCGCGTCGCGCGCCTCGCGCACGTCGTGCGCCGTGGCCACCGTGATCCCGGACAGCGCGCCGACGAAGACGACCTCGGCCTTCCCCTCCTGGCCCTCGAGCTTGAGCGCTGCCACCCGCTCGCCGCGCGTCGCGGCGATGTCGATCCCGCCGATCCACGACGGCGGCTCGGGCCGCGCCGCGCCGATCGCGGCGACGGAGCCCGCCGCAGGCAGCGCGCCCGCCCCGGCTGGAGCCTCCTCGACAAGGAGGAACCCCGGCGGCGCGTCCGGCGCGCCGATCGGGAACATGTACGCGGCGGCGCTCGCCGGACGTTCCGGGCGGCGGGGGATGTGCTCGTGGGCCTGGCCGCGCGTGCCCGCTCTTGCGGGGCGCGCGCCGGCAGGGTCAGAGAGTGCCGCAGCGCCGCCTTCGGGGAGCGGCGCGCCCGGAGCAGGCAGCGGGACGCAGGCGGCGCCCTCCGGCACGGTGCGCGGGCCGCAGAGCGCCGCCGCGCCCGCGGCGCCGCGCGCCGCGGCCGCCGGAGGGACGACCGCGGGCGGCGGCGGCTCGGGATCGTCGATGCCGCCGAGCGCGAGGACCAGCGCCGACGCCGCGGCGCCGCGCACCAGCGGGGAAGGGGAGAGCGCTGCCCTCGCCGGGCGGGCTTGCAATGAGCCGGACACACGCATGCCACGAACGGTCTACCGCATCGCGCGCGGCGGGCGAGCTCGATGCAGCGGGGCGCGCTCGTCCCGCCCGGCTTGCGCGCGCGGCCCCGGCGTGGGCGGCGCCGGGCACGCGCGGCCGCGCCCGCCGTGGACGGGAATTCGCGGGGAACAGGCCCTTGTTGCCTGCCGGCTTGCGGAGACGACGCGCTGTTGATAGCTCCTCTTCGTGCAAAATCGTCAAGCCATCGAGACGACCCTGAACAAGCTGTTCGACGCGGAGCGCACGGCTCGCCGGCTCCACGACGAGCTGACGGCCATGCCCGGCGATGGGCTGCTGGATGTCCTCACGGACGCGATCGCGGCCGCGACGCGCGAGAACGACGAGGACGAGGCGGCGCTCCGGCTGGTGCGTATCGCGTCGCTGCTCGGCGAGCACGAGGGGCCGCGCGCGCTCGACGCGCTCATCGATGTGCTCGCGTCGGAGCACCCCGAGGCGCGGCAGGCCGCGGGCGAGGAGATCGAAACGCTGGCCTACGATCGGTTCAAGGAGGTCGCGCAGGCGATCGAGCGCGCGCTGAAGCGGCTGCCGGTGGGCTCGTCGGCGCTCCCGGAGCTGCCGTACCTCATCGCCGAGGTGCCGGAGCCGGGCGTGCCGAAGCTGCTCAGCCAGTTCCTGAGCCACAAGGATCCGGACGCGGTCGCGGCGGCGATCGAGACGCTGGTCGAGATCGGTGACCCGGCGCATGCGCCGCTCATCCAGCCGCTGCTCGACGACAAGCGCACGGTCGAGCTCGCGGACGACGGCGGCGACGACGCGACGTCGGAGGTCACGATCGGCGAGCTCGCCGAAGAAGCGCTCAGCCTCCTCGCGCCCTACGACGACGAGGAGGACGGGGTCGCCTGATGATCGGCCCGCCGCTGAGCGCGGCGGACGCCGTGTTGTTCGAGCACGCGGTCGTCCCGCGCTACCTCTCGTTCTTCGCCTCGCTGGCGGTCGAGATGCTGCTGCCCTCCGAGGCGGCGCGCATCGTCCACCTCGGCTGCCGGAGCGGCTTCCCCGACGCGATCGTGGCCGACAAGCTGCCCGGCGCGACCCTCGTGGGCGTCGACGGCTCCGCCGCCGCGCTCGAGCTCGCGCGCGACAAGGCCGCGCTGTTCTCCGGGATGAACGCGAGCTACGTGCTCGCCAACGCCCTGCCGACGCCGCTGCCGGACGCGAGCTTCTCCCACGCGTTCACGCTGCACCCGGTCTGCCGCCCGAGCGAGCGGGCGCAGCTCCTCGCCGAGCTGCGCCGGGTCCTCGTCCCCGGCGGCCAGGCGCTCATCGCGCTGCCGCTCCGCGGTTCGTTCCCGGAGATCGCGGACATCGCGCGGGAGTGCGCGCTCAAGCAAGACCTCTCGGAGCTCGGCGCCGCGGTGGACGCCGCCGCCGTCAGCCGCCCCACGATCGAGACCATCGCCGAGGAGATCGAGGGCGCGGGGCTCGACGAGGTCGAGGTCGACGTCCAGCTCATCGCCGTGTCGTTCGAGAGCGGGCGTGAGTTCCTCGAGGATCCCATCTCGAGGTTGATGGTGATCCCCGAGTCCACGGCGATGCTCGACGTCGAGCCGCAGATCATCGACTCGATGCTCAAGTACCTGCACCACGCGGTCTCGAAGTACTGGTCCGAAGGGGTCTTCGAGCTGACCGTGAACGTCGGGTGCGCGAGCGCTCGGCGCCCCCTCGTCTGATCACGGTCGACGATCGGGCCAGGGCGCTGGTCGCGCGGAGCGCGGCCAGCGCTAGCGCTAGCGCCCGCCGCCGCGGAGGCCGAGCTCGTCGAGCCCGGCGAGCGCCGCGAGCGAGACCGGGTGGTACGGCGGCCGCGGGGTGATCGGCTTCCGGACGTCGCCCCCGCGCTCCTCGATGAGCCGCGCGCAGAGCGCGAGGCACCACTTGCCCTGGCACCAGCCGGTGCCGAAGCCCGTGTAGCGCTTGACGGACTCGATGTCCTTGTAGCCGCGATCCATCGCGGCCTCGAGCTCGTGCAGCGTGACGTCCTCGCAGCGGCAAACGAGCGTCTTCATCGATCTAATCGCCCTCGTACTCGCAGCGGGCGTCGCAGGTCTCGAAGATGGTGACCCGGTTCAAGGACGGCAGCGACGGCGCGAGGCGGGTCCAGATCCACCGTGCGAGCACCTCGCTCGTCGGGTTCTCCAGCCCGGGGACCTCGTTCAGGTAGTGGTGATCGAGCAGGTCGTGGAGGGGAGCCCAGGCCTCGTAGAGGTGGCTGTAATCGATGAACCACCCCGTCTCCTCGTTCACCGGGCCGCGGATCGCGACCTCGACCTTGAAGCTGTGACCGTGGAGGCGCGCGCACTTGTGCCCCTGCGGCACCTTGGGAAGGCGGTGGGCGGCTTCGAAGCGGAACTCGTGTACGAGACGGACGTTCATCGGAGCAGCGGTCATGGGGCGATCGCCGTGGGGCGTCAACGCCCCGTGGCCTGAACAGGGGGCGGCGTGAGGTACGGGGTTCCCTCGAGGGGCTCGAGCGGCTATACCGCCGGCCATGCCGCAGAAGCCCGCAGTGAGAGCCAAGAAGAAGCGTCGCGATACGAAGCGCCTGGCGAACTGGCGCGCCAAGAAGGAGCTGCAGAGCGCCCAGGGGACGCCGGCCGAGCCGGCCGCCGCCGCGCGGTCCGGCAGCTGAGCCGCGAGCACCGGCCCCGGCCGGTGCTCAGCTCGCCGGCTCGTCCTCTTCGCCGTCGTCTTCGTCGGATTCCGGCGACGCGGGTCCCCTGCGTCGCGCCGCGCGAACGGTCGCGACCTCGGCCCGGGACGGGTTGATCACCAGGAAGCCGTGGTCCGCGTCGAGGAGCGCGACGTCTCCTGGCGACGCCCAGCGGAACGCCCCCGCCACATCCACGATCGACGGCACGCCGAGCAGCTGGAGGAGCACGAGCGAGCGCGGCCCGGACCGGTCGCTGAGCGCGACGCCCACCGGGTGGGCCCGGGCGGAGATCAAGAGGTCGAAGACCGTCAGCTGGTCTCCCACGAGGACCGCCTTCGACGGGAGCTCGGCCCGGGCATCCGGGGTCGCCAGCATCAGGATCGCATCGCAGAGATCCTCGATGTCACGGGCGCGATCCTGCAAGAACGGGTCACCGACGATCCCGTTGGCGGCCCGCGCCACCTCGCGAGCGACCGTCCCGAGCGCCTGCGCGACGTTGCGCCCGCCGGCCGCGAGCTCGAAGGCGCGCGCGCGCAGGCGGCCGTCGCCGATCATCAGGAGGTAGGTCGAGAGGAACGCCGCCTCCTGCGCGAGCCCTCGCTTGGCCGCGCGGGCGTTGAGGTCGAGGAGCGCCTTCTCCGCGATGTCGAACGCGAGCCGCAGGAGCTTCGGATCGCCGCTGCCCTGCCGCGCGCCGAGCGATGAGGTCGCCGGCCGCCGCAGGGCCGCGATGGCGCCGAGCGCGCGCCCGGCGACGACGGGCAACCCCGGCAGCGTCACCTTGCGCGTGCCGCCGCCCGTGCGCCGCCGCCGCTCGCGCAGCTCGTCGAGCACCTGCGCGTGGCGAGCGCCGGCCGCGATCGGCGCGGTCAGCGCCATGACGAGCTCGACGTCCCGCGCCGTAAAGGCGCGATCGCCCGCCCGCTGCACGACCAGGGCGCCGAGCGGGCGGCCGCTGCCGAGGATGGGCGCCGCGAGGAAGACCGGGAAGCGCTCTTCACGGAGCTCGGGGAACGCTCGATAGCGCTCGTGCTCGGTCGCCTGGACGACCGAGATCGGCCGCAGGCACTCGACCGCCATGCCCGTGATGCCCTGCCCGACCGAGAGCCGCACCGTGCCGCGCGCCTCGCGCGGAAAGCCGACGTTGCCGCGCAGCACGAGCTCGTCGCCGTCGCCCTCGAGGAGGTACAGCGAGGCCACGTCGGCGCCGAGGATCGCGGCGATCCGCTGCGGCGCCTCGTCGAGGAGGAGCGACAGCGGCATCGGCTTCGCCACGAAGGCCAGGTACTCGATCACGAGATCCAGGCGCTCGTCGCGGCGCACCTGGATCCTCGCGGAGGCGACCGACGGCGGCGCGCCCTCGTCGTCGGCACCCGCGGCGCGGGCCGAGCTGCTGGCCGGATCGCTCGAGAGGGACGCGCCCTCCTCGTCGGGGCGGCGCTCGTCCAGCGCGCGGTCCACGAGGCTGTCCCGTGATCCCTCCACGCCGGACGGCGTCGCCGACGGGCTCGCGATCGCTTCGAGCTCCGTGGGCGGATGGGTCGCCTTCGGATCGGTGCGCGACGACATGCCATGATCGCTATCACACACCGTCGCTCGAGCGCACCTTGCTCCCACCACGTCCCGATCGTGTCGCGGTCTGGACGGCGCGGCCGCGCGACGTGCGCGCTCGCCGCGAGCCGCCCGCGCGGGCCGCCGGAGGTCAGGGCGTCCGCAGATCGACGGGGCCGTCGAGGGGCGGGCGCTGCATCCGCCCGAGCGCGGAGAGCCGGGCGCGCGGGGCTGCCGCGGCCGCCGCGCGCGCGAGCGTCCCGCCTCCGCCCGCGCCGATCGCGGTGATCGCGCCGCGGATCGGCGCGAGCAGCGCCGGAGCGGCCTCGGCGCTGCTCGCCGCCACGTGGACCACGCGCGCCGCCGGCGGCAGCAGCAGCGATCGCGGCGCCGGATCCAGGCCGATCCCATGTCCTCGCCCTTCCCAGAACGAGCCCACGGCCTCGAGCGTGGCCCGGTACATGGTCACCTCCGCGCGGGCGGGGCCGTCGAGCGGCCCGCGCGGGACGCGCGCGCCTGCCTCCTCGAGCGCCTCGTGCAGGCCGCGCGCGAGCGCCTCCGCGCGCTCGGCCGGGCCTTCCACCAGCGCGAAGCGCGGCGACAGGCAGCCGCGCTGATCGAACGGCACGACGTCCGCGGCGATGTCCCGCGCCGCCTCGACGAGGTCCGCGTCCAGGCCGACGACGGCGAGCCCCAGGCCGGCGCCGTGCCCGCGCACGAGCACGCCCGGGCCGGCCTGGGCCCGCAGCGTCGCCACGGTCTGGTCCGAGCCGTAGACGTGCAGCTCGGCGTGCGGCAGATCCCCGGGAACCCGCTCGCCGGCCGCCGCCCCGGCGTCCCCGAGCGCGACGTCCGCGACCAGCGCGATGGCCCCGCCGGCGCGGCGGAAGCCTTCGTCGGCCTGCAGCGCGCGCACGAGGAGCTCCGCGACGACGGGATCGCGGCGGGACGGGCGCACGAGGACCTCCGGCGCTGTCGCCGTCGCGACGGCGATGGCCCGCAGCGGCGCCGTGCAGACGTTGGCCGCCAGGACCACGTGACAGCGGCGCGCGCGCCCCGAGGCCGCCACGAGCGCGTCGAGCTCGCCGTGGCTCGGCGCGACCTCGAGGTGGCGGCCGAGCGCGAGCTCCACGCCCTCGGGCGAGAGGCCGCTCGTGGAAGGCAGCCGCTGGCGCGCCTCCTCGCCCAGCGGATCGCGCGCGTCCGCGATCCGCGCCGCCGCGGCGACCGCGCGCTCGACCCGGAGGCGCCGCGCCGCGCCGTCGTCCATCGTCACGCCCCGCCGCCGAGCATCTGGTCCATCGCGATCGAGCAGCCGCGCGGCGGCGCCCCGGACGCGCGGCCCAGGAGCTCGACGCCCTCCGCGGTGACGCGCACGCGGTCGGCGGTCTGGATGGCGACCGCCGAGTCGACATTCGCGAGATCGACGATCCGCGCGAGCCCGATCTCCCCCGCGGGGAGCGGCGCGAGCGTCTCGGGGTCCACCGCGGTGACGCGCGTCCAGGGAGGCGCGAGGTACAGCCCCGGCGCCGCGCCCGGTGCGCCGGAGAGCGCCGCCGCGAGCGTGCCCTCGTAGAGCTGGCTGGAGAGCTCGGTCATGCCGTACTCGCTCACCACGTGCGAGAGGGGCACCCCCAGCGCCCGCGCGATCGACGCCCGCAGCTCGTCCGCGGGCACCTCGCGCGAGCGGCCCTTGTAGCCGCCCGTCTGCATGACCCGGCTCCCTTCGGGCAGCAGCGCCGCGCCCTCGGGCAGCCGCGCCTCGAGAAGATGCTCGATCAGATGCTCGATCAAATGCACGAAAGCGAACGACGTGCCGAGCACGAGCGCCGGCTCTCCCGAGGCGCGCGCCTCGGCGCACGCGCGGGCGAACCCCGCGGCGTCGAGCTCGCCGCCGCGAACGTGCCAGCTCGCCGGCCCCGAGAGGCGCGCCGCGAAGCGGTCGATCATGAACCCGAGCGACGAGTCCGGCGCCTCGTGGAGCGGCGGCGCGAGGACGATCGCCCGGAGTCGCGCGCCGTCGGGCCACAGCAGGCGCTCCCCCCACGCGAGCGCGGCGAGCTCGTACGTGGCGGTCGTGCGGAACGGGTGCTCGCCGCGGGACGCCGCGCCGAGGGAAGTCCCGCTCGTGCGGAAGACGCGCTCGTCCGCCTCCGGCGGGTGGGCCGCGACGCGCGCGAACCGGAACACGTCGCACGGCACGGCGGGGATCTGCGCCGCGTGATCCATCGCGGCGACGTCCGCGCCGCGCGCCTCGAAGAGGCGGGCCACCGGCGCGCAATGCGCGGCCTGGTGCCGGGCGAGGGCGATCGCGAGCGCATCGAAGGTCTCCGGGAGCGCCCCGCGCTCGCCCTGGTCCTGCGGAGGAGAGGCGGCCGCCGCTCGGCCGGCGCCTGTCGAGCCCGCCCTGTCCACGCCGAGCGACGCCTCGATGAACGCCCGCGCGCGGCGGTGCAGCGCCTCGCTCTGGTCTATCGGTCCCACGGGCACCGGGATAGCACGCGCGTCCTGCTCCGCTCGCGCGCTAGGCCGTCAACACGCGCGCAGCACGCGCGCGAGCGCGCCGGCCGCGGCCGAGAGCAGCGCCTCGGGGATGGTGAGCGCCGGCGTCAACGTCAGCGTCTCGCCGCGCACCCCGCCCGTGAGGACCAGGTACCCTTCGGCCAGCATCCCGCGCATGGCCCGGAGCCCCATCTCGGCGCTCTCGAGCTCGACGCCGACCATGAGCCCCGCGCCCCGCACGTCGACGACGCCTGCCCTGCGCGGGAGCGCCTCTCGCAGCGTCGCCTGGAAGCGAGCGCCCACGTCGCGCGAGCGCGCGGCCAGCCGGCCTTCGTCGAGGGCGTCGAGCGTCGCGAGCGCGGCGCTCGACGCGAGGGGCGATCCGGAGTGCGTCGACGTGTGGACCACCTCGCCCTCGCGCGCCCACGCCCGCATGATCGGCTCGGGCGCCACGCACGCGGAGATGGGCAGCCCGCCGCCGAGCCCCTTGCCGAAGCAGAGGATATCGACCGGCGCCCCGAGCTCTCCTGTGCGCGTCATCGCCCCCGAACGACCGAGGCCGGTCCAGATCTCGTCCGCGATCACGAGCGCCCCGTGCCGGTGCGCCGCCTCGCAGACCGCGGGCAGGAACGCGTCGGGCGGGACGACGCAGCCGCCCCGCCCGAGGATCGGCTCGAGGAGGACCGCGCCGACGTCGCCCCTGCGCAGCGCGAGCTCGACGGCGTCGACCGAGCGCGCGGCGCCCGCCTCATCGCGCGGGTAGGGCGCGAACGTCACGCGCCGGTTGAGCTGCTCCGCGAAGGGCGCCCGGTAGCTCTCGCGCAGCCCGCACGCCGCGAGCGGCGCGTACCCGAGCCCGTGGTACGCGCCCTCGAACGCGACGAGCCCCGGCCGCCCCGTCGCGAGCGCCGCCGTCTTGACGGCCGCGGTGATCGCGTCGCTGCCGCTCTGGCCGAGCAGCGCCATGGGCGAGGGCCCGGGGTGCAGCGCCGCGAGGCGCTCCAGCAGGGTGATCTTCACGTCGGCCGAGTACACGTCGCCGAGCGCGAGGGTCAGCCGCGACAGCTGCTCCTCCGCCGCGCGCCGCACCGGCGCGGCCGCGTGGCCGAGCAGCAGCGCGCCGAAGCCGGCGCACAGGTCGACGTAGCGGTTCCCGTCGACGTCGCAGACGTTCGCGCCGCGCCCGTGCGACAGCACGATCGGCAGCATGTCGGCGCCGCTCTTCTGCGCCCGCGCCTCGCGCCGCCGGCCGAACGCCGGGCACTCGACGCGCTCGAGGCGCTCGAGGGCGCTCCGCGACAGGGGACCAGGCGGCGGCGACAGGATCGCGGGCAGCTCCGCGCCGCTGCCCGCGTCCGGCGCCGCCGGCAGCGGCAGATCGCTGTTCGGCATCGTCCTTCCTCCGCCGGAAGCTAGCGCGCCCGCGGGCGGCTGCTCAGGCGCACACCCGGTTTCTCCCGCTGTTCTTCGCGTGGTAGAGGCGCTCGTCCGCGCGCTTGATGAGGTCGTTCGCGGTGCGATCGCCCTCCTGGAGGAGCGCCACGCCGACGCTGATCGTCACGCGGATGCTGTCGGCCTGGAACACGAACAGGTGCTCCGCGACCTTTTGACGCAGGGTCTCGCCGAGGGCCGCCGCGCCCTCGATGGACGTCTCCGGCAGGATGATGGCGAACTCCTCGCCGCCGTAGCGCGCGAAGACCTCGTCGCGGCGAATGCGGCTCTGCACGATGCGCGCGACCTCCTTCAGCACGAAGTCGCCGGCCAGGTGGCCGTGGACGTCGTTGATGCGCTTGAAGTGATCGATGTCGAACAGGAGGATCGCGAGGTCCCGCTCGTGGCGGCGGCCGCGGATGATCTCGCGCTCGAGCGCCTCGTAGAGGTAGCGCTTGTTGTGGATCTGCGTGAGACCATCGATGATGGTCATCCGGTAGATCTCTTCGTGGTATTGCGCCTCCACGTCGGCGCCGGACAGGAACTTGAAGATCGTGGGGCCGATCTTCACCCGGTCTCCGTTCTTCAGCACCACCTCGCGGGAGATCTGCTCATCGTTGCAGTACGTCCCGTTGGTGCTCCCATCGTCGACGACCATCCAGGCGCTCGGCCGCTGCTCGAAATGGGCGTGCCTTCGTGACACGGAGTCGCCGTCGAGCACGATGTGGTTGTCCGCGCCGCGACCGACCCGCGTCGGGTTGTTCTCCAGCACGAACCGCTTGCCGAGCAGCGTGGGCTCCTTCGTGTAGATCACGACCAGGCAGTCGGTCGTGTTCTTGCTGCCGCCGCCCGGTGGGGGCTGGACCACCTGCGTTACACGAGTCTTTTCGTCGAAGTCACTCACGCGCGCTCAGCCCAACCCGTCGTGCGACCTAGCCTCGACATCGTTCGAGCTCTTCCCGAGACGGAACCTACCCGGGCGTGGCTCTTCGGTCGCGATGCAACGGTTCGATATGCCCTAGCTCGCCCAACGTCAAAGCGTACTGACATGCCCCGACTCCCGTCAAGACGGCCATCCGGGCGGAGCCGTCTTCAGTGCTTCCTCCGCCTTCCCGACCCGACAACGGCCTACGTCGCCCTCTGCGCTGCGTCGCGCTCGTTGCGCTCGTCGCGTCCGTTGTGCCCTTCCACGTTCTCGGCTTGTTCCCCGCACGCCGTCCGCCCCTCGCCGCCGTTTGCCGCCGCTCACGCCGCGCCGCACCGCCGGTGCTCGCCGATGCGCCTTGTGGGGCGCTGTGCGCTGCTATCGCAGTTGACGCCCCATCTCTTTCCTCTTGTGCAGCCCGAGCTGCCGAGGACGCGGGTCTCTCTATGCGTTTCCCGAGCGCGCCGCCACCCGTCCGGCGAGCGATTGAGCCGGCAAGGGAGAGAATGGTTCGCTGGAACACGATGTGTCTGTTCGCCTGGCATGTCCGCGTTCTGCGGGGACGAGGCTCTGTGAGTTCTGCCTCAAAACCAGGGCGCATCACAACGCTGAACTGAGCGAAGCGGAACGCAGCGGACCGGAACCGTGCGAAGCGGAACGGAGCGAAGCGGCACGCAACGGAGCGGAACGGAACGGAGCGGAGCGGAACCGAGCGGCACGGAACGGAGCTGCTCCGGAGCGGAACGGAGCGGAACCGAGCGGAACCGAGCGAAGCCGAGCAGAACGGAGCGGAACGGAGCGGAACCGAGCGGAACCGAGCGGAACGGAGCGGAGCGGAACCGAGCGGAACCGCGTGGACCCGCGTGCGTCGCGACCGCGCAGCGGCCGCGCCAGCGTGCCGGTTAGTTGACTTGGCATACAGGGTGCGTAGGATAGACCTGCGTCGCGGCGGAGACCTTCCCCCCCCAGGTCCGTCGCGGCGTTTTTCTTTTCGGGCTGCCGTGCCCATCTCCAGGCCGCGGCTCGACAGCGCGCGAGGGGTGGACACCGCGCTGGCGCGCCGGTCAGGCGAGCGACGACAGCGTCGCGCGTAGCTCACCGCCGTCGAATACCCAGAGCTCGCCCGGTCGTCCCATGGTCCAGGTCTCGTTCGCGGTGAGCGGGCTCGTCGCGACCACCGCGATCCGATCCTTCGGGGTCGTGACGGCCGAGAAGTCGACGCGGACATCGTCGTCGAGGAGCGTCGCGACGCCGAAGGGGGCCTTGCGGATGATGTGACAGAGCCGGGTTGCGCAGCGGGCGAAGAGGTGGCGCCCGTCGCCGAGCAGGAAGTTGAACGTGCCATCCTGGCCGAGCTCGCCGCCGAGCGCCGCGATCGCTTCCCAGAGCTCGCTGGGCCGGCGCGGATAGCCGGGGAACGAGCTGCGGAGGCCCTCCAGCAGGTAACAGAAGGCGTGCTCGCTGTCGGTCGTTCCGATGGGGTTGAAGCGGCCCAGCGCGCGGCGCCGGACGCGAGGGAGCGTGCCGTTGTGCGCGAAGACCCAGTGGCGTCCCCAGAGCTCGCGCATGAACGGGTGCGTGTTGGCGAGGAGCACGTCGCCGCGGGTGCGGCGCCGGATGTGGCCGATCGCGAGCAGCGTCTTGATGGGCGTCTCGCTGAGGAATCGCGCCAGCGGGCTCTGCGCGGCGGGGCTCGGATCGAGGAACACGCGCGCGGCGCGCCCCTCGAAGAACGCGAGACCCCAGCCGTCAGCGTGGGGACCGGTGCGGCCGCCCCGGTGCCGGAGGCCGTTGAACGAAAAGACGATGTCTGTGGGGACGTTGCACTCCATCCCGAGGAGCTCGCACATGCTCGCGGCTGGACCATATCACCCCGGGAGGGTGTCTGAGATCTCGACGGTGAGGCGCCGATGCGGCTTCTTCATCGGGGCCAGGCGGCGGCGCGGCCTCGCTCCTCGCCGCCCGATCCTGGTCAGCGACGCGGCGCGATGCGCTGGCGCGGCGCGACGCGGCGGCGCGGCCTGGCGCCCGCCCCAGATCCCGGTCGACGCCGCGGCGCGATGCGCGGCGTCAGCGATCCGGCTCGCCCTGGAGCGACGCGCGCGGGATGGAGTGGACGAGATCGATGACCGCCTTGACCGTATCGACCGGCGTCTCCGGGATGATGCCGTGGCCGAGGTTGAAGATGTGCCCTGCGCGCCCGCCGGCCTCCTCGAGCACCGCGCGCGCGCGGCGCTCGGCGACGGCGCGCGGCGCGCAGAGCAGCAGCGGATCGAGGTTGCCCTGCACCGCACGATCGTACCCGACGCGCTGCCACGCCTTGTCGAGCGGCGTGCGCCAGTCGACGCCGATGACCGTGCCACCGGCGTCGCGCTGCGCCTCCAGGAGCGCCCCCGTGTTCGTGCCGAAGTGGATGACCGGGACCCCGGTCGCCTCGAGATCGCGGAGGATGTACCGCACGTGCGGCTGCACGTGCTCGCGGTAGTCGTCGATCGAGAGCGAGCCGACCCACGAGTCGAACAGCTGCACCGCCTGGGCGCCCGCGGCGACCTGCGCGCGCAGCAGGCGGCGGACGACCTCCGAGATCTTGCCCATCAGCGCCGACCACGCCTCGGGGTCGCTCCACATCAGCTGCTTCGTGAGCCGGTAGTCGCTCGACTTGCCCCCCTCGACCAGGTAGCTCGCCATGGTGAACGGCGCGCCGGCGAAGCCGATGAGCGGCGTCTTGCCGTCCAGCTCTTTGCGGATGAGGCGCACGGCGTCGAGCACGTAGCCGAGGCCCTCCTCGGGCTCGAACACCCGCAGCCGCTCGATGCCGGCCCGATCGCGCACGGGCTCGTGGATCACCGGGCCCTCGCCCTTCGCGAACTCGAAGGGGGCGCCCATCGGCTCGAGCGGCAGCAAAATGTCCGCGAAGAGGATCGCCGCGTCCATCCCGAGCCGCAGCGGCTGGAGCGTCACCTCGAGCGCGAGCTCGGGCGTCTTGCAGATCTCGAGGAGCGTGTACTTCTTCCTGAGCTCCCGGTACTCGGCCATGTACCGGCCGGCCTGGCGCATGAACCACACGGGCGTGACATCGGTCGGCTCTCGCCGGCAGGCGCGCAGGAAGCGATCGTGCATGGAAGGCTCCAGGAGGGGTCGACGGGACGCCGTCGGGACGCCCCTTCATGTCCGTTCAGCCATCGCCCGGCAATGGGTTTCAGCCCATCGCCCGAACGTGGGTCGCCGGGAGCGCGGCGCGGCAGGGCCCGAGGCGGCCGGTCGAGGGGGCGGACCCAAGCGTCGGCTCCCCCTCCGTGTAGACTACGAGTCTATGGCGCGTCCCTCCAGACCTCCCGGCTTTGACATGACGTACAGGCCCGAGAAGCGCATCGCGTTCGGGCCGCCGCTGAAGGAGCGCCTCCCGGCGCTGCTTTACCTGACCTTCGCCCTCGGCGTCTCGGCGGTGATCTTCTACGGCCAGAACGCCCCCTCGAGCTCCCGGATCTTCCAGTACGTCGTCGAGGGCGATCGCCACCGGCTCGTCTCCTCCAGCGTGTGCGCCATCGTCCTGTGCGTGAGCGCGCTGGCGATGGTGCTGCGCGAGCAGATGCGGGGGGTCGTCGTGCACCCGGAAGGGATCGAGCTGCGCGAGCTGCTCACCTTCGGCGTGCCGCGCGTGCGGCGCTTCGCCTGGTCGCAGATCGACCGGATGGCGGTGCCCTCCGCGCAGGCGGGCGCCGGCGCCGCGGCGGCGGTCAGCGGGACCGTGCCGTCGAGCAACATCCGGCTCGATCTCTGGGATGGGTCCCGCACCTGGCTGCCGGACGTCGGAGACAAGATCGCGCTGTCGGTGATGCTGGAGCGGGTCGCCCTGGCGCGGGCGATCCCGATCGAGGGGGGGACCGGGCTGATGGACGACCTCGGGAACCCCCTTCAGGACGACGGCTGAAGGGAGCTAGCGCGCGCTCGCCCCGGCCTTCCGCTGCGCGAACTCCTCGCGCACGCCCTGCCGCAGCTCGGGATCGAGCAGGAGATCCGCGCACGTCATCGCCATGGCCTTGGCGGCGATCAGCATCGAGTCCTGGCCGGCGGGGCTCGCGGCGCGCTCGGCGAACGCGTGCTGGTGGCAGGTCGTCTCTCCCTTGCCGCAGATCGCGATCCACGGATGGATGGCGGGCAGCGCGTGGGACACGTCGCCCATGTCGGTCGAGCCGGTGCCGACGGCGGGGTCCATCTCGAGCGGCGAGCGGCCGAGGGCGCGCAGGTGCTCGCCGAAGCGGCGCGCCATCTTCCGGTTGTTGACCATGTTCTTGTAGCCGCCCTGATCGACGAGCGTGAGCTCGGCCCCGCTCGCCATGGCCGCGCCGCGGGCGCAGCGCTCCACGATCGCCCGCACGCGGGCGAGCTCCTCGGTGTCGAGGGCGCGGACCGAGAACTCGGCGACGGCGAGCTCCGGGATGATGTTGACCGCCTGACCGCCGCTCTTGATGAACCCGTGCACCCGGACGCCGTCGCGGAAGTGGACGCGCTGGCCGTCGATCAGCCGGAAGGTGTCGAGGCAGGCCGTGAGCGCGCTATTGCCGTCCCACGGCGCGAGCGCGGCGTGCGACGGCTTGCCGCGGAACTGGAGCTCGAGCCAGGCGCTGGCCAGCGTGTCGTGCGCGAGCAGGTCGCGGTCGAACGGGTGGAACATCATCGCGGCGTCGACGCCCTCGAAGGCGCCCGCCTCGAGCAGCCTGATCTTGCCGCCGCCCCCCTCCTCGGCGGGCGTCCCGACCAGATCGATGGTGCCGGCCACGGCGTCCTTCTGCCGCGCCAGCGCGAGGAACGCGCCGAGCGCGCCCGCCGCGATCAGGTTGTGCCCGCAAGCGTGGCCGATCTCCGGGAGCGCGTCGTACTCCGCGAGGATGGCGAGGTGGGGACCCCCGCCGCGCCCGATGCGCGCGCGGAGCGAGGTGGGCATGCCGGCGAGCCCCCGCTCGACCTGGATGCCGCGCTTCTCGACGGCCTCGGCGAGCCAGGCCGCGGCCCTGTGCTCCTCGAAGCGGAGCTCGGGGTTCGCGTGGATGCGCGCGGCGATCTCGCGGAGGTCCGGGGAGAGGTCGTCGATGTCACGCTGGATGCGGCTCGGGTCGAGGTTCATGGCGGCGAGCGATACTACTCTGGATCCGCGCGGCTCGCCCGGGCCATGGTGGCGCTGGCGGAGGAGCTCCGCCGACGCCGCCCGGTGGTGCTCGCGCATTCGCGCGCTCGCACGCTCGCACGCCGCCACGCTGTCGGGCCTTCTCACGGAGCCAGGACCCTCGAATGCACGGACCGCGCTGTTCTCCGCTCCTCTTCTGCTTCTTCCCCTGCCTCGCGGCGGCGCTCGCGCTCGCTGCCTGTGACGCGCGCCCACGCGCGCGCCAAGAGGCCGGGCCGGACGCCTCGAGCGCGAGCGCGGCGCCTCTGCCGGCGCAGGCCGCTCCGGCGCAGGCCGGGCCCGCCCGCGTCGCGGTCGAGGCGAGGGCGATGGGCACGAGCCTGCTCCTCGCCGCCTACACGAGCGAGGCGATGGATGAGGCGGCGATCAGGGCCCGGCTCGACAAGGCGATCGCCGAGATCCGCAGGCTCGAGGGGCTCATGACGACCTGGCGGCCGGACAGCGAGCTGTCGCGGGTCAACGCGGCGGCCGGGAAGGGCGCGGTGGAGGTGAGCCCGGAGTCGCTCGCCGTGATCGAGAAGAGCCTCTGGATCAGCGAGCGCTCGGAGGGCGTCTTCGACGTCACCTTCGAGGCCATGCACGGGCTCTGGAAGTTCGACGAGGACATCGACGACAACGTGCCGCGCAAGGAAGACGTCGAGCGAGCGCGCGCGCTCATCGATCACAGGCAGATCAAGATCGATCGCGCGCGGCGCACGGTGATGCTCGGGAAGCCCGGGATGCGGATGAGCCTCGGCGGGATCGCGAAGGGCTACGCCGTCGACGCCGCGGCGCGCGTGCTGCGCGGGGAGGGGCTGACGTCGTTCTTCGTGCAGGCCGGCGGTGACCTGTACATCGCCGGAAAGAAGCCGGACGGGTCGCCGTGGAGGGCAGGGGTGCGGGACCCGCGCGGCAAGGACGCGAACGACTACTTCGCGATGATCGAGGTGGAGGACCACGCCTTCTCCACGGCGGGCGACTACGAGCGGAGCTTCATCAAGGACGGCAGGCGCTATCACCACATCATCGATCCGCGGACCGGCTTCCCGGCGTCCGAGAGCCGGAGCGTGACCATCTGGGCAAAGGACGCGCTGACAGCGGACGCCGTCGATGATGCGGCGTTCATCCTGGGGGCCGAGAAGGGGCTCGCGCTCGTCGAGTCGATCGACGACTGCGGCGCGGTGATCGTCGACCGGAACAACAAGGTGTGGGTGTCGAAGCGGCTGGAGGGCAAGGTCGAGGTGCTGCGGCAGCCGACGGAGGGGCTGTAGTGGTCTCGGCCCTGAGGCTAGGTTTCACGTGTTGCGCTTTGCGTGTGGAGCCAATCGTGCTCTCGGGAACTTGCGGCGTCCGCGCGCTTTCCGAGGAGCTTCGGGCCATCGAACATCAAGACGAGTTCAATGTTGAAATTGCCATTCTTGGCGAGGGAGATGTCGAGGCATCTGCTGGAGATCTCATTTGCAGAGTCCAGCGCGCGGGCGACCTCGCGCTCGGCCGCCGCGCCGTCACCGCCGCCCGCCGCCCGCCGCCCTCACCGCCCCTTGTAGACCGGCTTCCGCTTCTCGGCGAACGCGCGCAGCGCCTCCAGCCGATCCTCGCTGCGCAGCGTCTCGTCGTAGTGGACCCGCTCGATCTCGAGCCCGAGCGAGAGCGGCACGTCATAGCCGTCGTCGATCGCCCCGAGCGCCGCGGCCTGCGCGATGGGCGCGCCGCTCGCGATCGGCTCGATCCACGCGATCGCGTCGTCGACCACCGGCGTCCCCTCGGGCGACACCCGGTTCACGAGGCCCCAGGCGAGCGCCTCGGGCGCGGTGAGCCTCCTGCCGAGCAGGATCATCTCCTTCGCCCGCGCCTCGCCGACGACCCGCGGCAGCCGCTGCGTGCCGCCCGCGCCCGGGATGATGCCGAGCGACGTCTCCGGCAGCGCGAGCTCGGCGTGCGGCGCCGCCACCCGGAGATCGCAGATCAGCGCGAGCTCCAGCCCCCCGCCGAACGCGACGCCGTTGATCGCCGCGATCACCGGCTTCGGGCTCCGCGCGAGCACCCCGAGGTCGGTCCGGTACAGGCCCACCTGGCGACGGACGTCGTCGGGGCTCATGCCCTGCCGCTCCTTCAGATCGGCGCCCGCGCAGAACGCCTTGTCACCGGCGCCCGTGATCACGATCGCGCGCACCTCCGGGTCGTCCACGAGCTCGCGCCCGAGGCGGCCGAAGGCGAGCAGCGCGTCCCGGGAGAGCGCGTTGCGGCGATCCGCCCGATCGATGGTGAGCACCGCGACCGCGCCGCGCCGGTCGAGCTTCACGGGAGTGGCTTCCGACATGGAGCTTGCCTAGCCGACCGCGGCGGCGCGGCAAAGAGGCTCGCTCACTTGGCGTCGGCCGCCTTCTTGACCTTGGCGCTCGCCGCCTCGAGCTTGCCCAGCCGCGCCCTGATCTCCGCGTTGTCGCGCCGCAGCGCCTCGAGCTCGTCCCGCAGCCGATCCAGCTCGCGCTTGCCCGCCCCGCCGAGATCGCGCAAGACCTCGCGGATCCGACGCCGCACCCGCCCGTCGAGATCGCGGTCGAGCTGCCGCTGGAGCGCGCCCCGCGCCCGGCCATCGCCGAGATCGCCCAGCGCGCGCGCGACGTCGACCCGGAGGTACGGATCCGGCTGATCGAGGAGCTCCTCGAGGAGCTCGCGCGTCCGCCGATCGCTGGAGAGCTTCGGCAGCGCCATGATCGCCGCCCGCCGCCCCCGCGTCGGGACGCCGTAGCGCGTGCGGGCCGTCAGGTGCGGCACGGCGCGCTCGTCCCGCAGGTTGGCCAGCCCGTCGATCACGCCGCAGCGGATGACCTCGCCCCACGAGGGGCGATCCAGGAGATCGACCAGCGTCTCGAACCCCGAGCTCTGCCGCGTGGCCCCGAGCGCGCGCGCCGCCTCGGCCTGCACCAGGTAGCTCGCGTCGCGCAGGGCGAGCTTGCCGAGGACCTCCGCCGCCTTGGCCGACCGGAAGCTGCCGAGCGCGCTCGCGACCGCCCGGCGCACCTTCGGGTGCTCCACGCCCGCGCTGCCCTCGAGCAGCGCGAACGCCGCGCTCGACTGCAGCGCGCCGAGCGCGGCCGCGGCGGCGGCGCGCACCCCCCAGAACTCGCTCGCGTCCGAGAGCGACTGCCCGAGCGCCCGCGCCGTCGGCGGGTCGTCGCGCCGCGAGAGCGGCTTCGCGGCGAGCATGCGGCCGCGCGCCGTGGGCGCGTGGGCGAGCTGCGCCCGCAGGAGATCGCCGGGCGCGTCGACCCTGACCTCGCCCAGGATCCTGAGGTCCGGATCCACCACCACGAAGCGAGGCCGCCGCGGGAGCGGGATGACGAAGGTGTGCGCCGCCTGATCCACGCGCCGCACCTCGCGCCGCGTGACCGAGCCCTTGCCCTCCGTGAAGCCGAAATCGAGCACCAGGTCGAGCGCGAAGACGGGCGGCGTCGAGGCGTCCGGCTGGAGCGCGTGCTCCCGGCTGGGCTGCCCGGCCGCCTGCGCCTGCTTCACCGTCACGGTGCACTGGTCGCCCTCGATCTCGATCTTCACGTCGAGCTCGGGGTGCCCGGCGCGGAAGACCCACTGCTCGAAGAAGCGCTCCAGCGACTTGCCGCTCACGTCCTCGAGCGCGCGGGCGAGATCCCGTGTCTCCACGACCCCGCGCGCGTGCCGCGTCAGGTAGGTGCTCACCCCGCGCCAGAAGAGCTCGTCCCCGAGCTCCCGGCGGAGCAGGTGGAGCACGAGCCCGCCCTTCTCGTAGAGGTGGCGATCGAAGACGTCGAGCGGCGCGTCGTAGTCCTGACAGACGATGGGCCGCCGGTAACGCCCGCGCGCCTCGCCAAGGTACGAGTCGAGATCGGCCTTCAGGCCGTGATCGTACTCGTCGGCGCCGAGGTGGTGCTCTCGATAGACGTGCTCCATGAACGTGGCGAATCCCTCGTTGAGCCAGCCGTGCGACCAGTCGCGGCAGGTCACCAGATCGCCGAACCACTGGTGCGCGAGCTCGTGGGCGATGAGATCGTCCGACGAGATGTCGAGCGCCGCCCGCTCGTCGAGCAGGATGTGCTCGTACATCGTGGTGGCGGTCGTGTTCTCCATCCCCCCGAAGATGAAGTCGCTCACCACCACCTGCGCGTAGCGGCGGAAGGGATATTTGACGCCGAGCTTCTCGCTGAAGTGGCGGATCATGTCCGGCGTGCGCGCGAACGTGCGGCGGCCGTCCTCCTCGCGCCCCTTCGGCACGAAGTACGCGAGCGGGATGTCGAGCGCCGCGTCGTCGATGCGGGCGAACTCGCCCGTCACGAGCGTGAACAGGTAGCTCGGGTGAGGCTCGTCCAGCCGGTAGTGATAGACGCCCTCCTTCTGCGATCTCGCGTCGCTCTCGAGCTCGCCGTTCGACAGGCAGTACCAGCCCGGCGGCACCTGCGCGCGGAGCTCGGTCGTCTGCTTGATATGGGGCTTGTCGATGCACGGGAAGATGTGGCGCGCGTCCTCGTCCTGACACTGCGTCCAGACCTGGCGCGGGCGGTCGGGGACGTGCTCGTCCGGCTGGAGGAAATAGATCCCCCGGCGCGGCGTCGCCCGGTACCGGACCAGGATCGACACCTCGGCCTCGTCGAGCGGCACGGCGACGCGGAGCGTCTCGCCGTCGTACGTGTGCTCGGCCGGGTGGAGCGCGCCGCTCGCCGCCTTGCCCGCGCCGCGCTTGGGCTTCGCGGCGCGGCCGGCCCCGGCGCTGATCTCGACCGCCTCGAGGTCGAAGCCGATCGCGTCGAGCGCGATCTCGCGCGCGCCGGGGTCGACGCGGACCGCGTCGAGCCGCGCCGTGCCGCGGATCGAGCGCGCCTCGACGTCGAGGGCGAGATCGAGGGCGATGTGCCGGATCGTGAAGGGGCGCGAGCGCTCGTAGACGCGCTTCGTCCCGGCCAGCGTGAAGGGCCGCGACGCGGCGGCGAACTCGGACGACGACAGCACGGAGCCGCAGGCGCAGCGCGAGTGGAGCCGGTACTCGATGGACATCTCCGCGGAGTTTCCACGCGCGGCGCCCGGCGCTGCAAGCAAGAACTCGTGCGCGGGGGCGGGCCGCCGGGCGGATCAGCCCGTCTTGAGGCCGTCGAGCACCTCGAGCGCCAGCTCGTACTTGCCGAGGGGCGGCATCAGGTAGGCCCCCTGCACCCGGTCGCGCACCGAGAAGAGCATCTCGCGGGCGATCTTCACCCCCTCCTTGCGCGCCTCGGGGCCGGCCGGCACCTTGCGCATGCGCTCGCGGATCTCCTCCGGGATCTGCATGCCGGGCACCTCGTTGTGGAGGAACTCGGCGTTCTTGTGGCTGACCAGCGGCAGCACGCCGACGAGCACCGGCATCCCCAGGTGCTCGATGCGCCGCAGCACCTTCTCGAGCAGATCCTGGTGGAAGACCGGCTGGGTCATGATGATGTCGGCCCCCGCCGCGCGCTTCCGTTCCAGACGCGCGATCTCCTTGTCGAGGTCCTGGGCGCCGGGCTCGAGCCCCGTGGCGAGCAGGAACGACGTCTTGCCGCCCGGGATCGGCTTGCCGGCCGGGTCGAGGCCGCGGTTCATCGTGCTCGCCATGTGGAGCAGCCCGATGGAGTCGAGGTCGTAGACGGCGGTCGCCTCCGGGTAGTCGCCGACCTTCGGCGGATCGCCCGTGATGATGACGAGGTTCTTGATGCCGATCGCGTGGGCGCCGAGCAGGTGCGCCATCTGGCCGATGAGGTTCCGGTCGCGGCCGCAGACGTGCAGGATCGGCTCGATGCCGTAGCGCTGGACCAGGAGCGAGCAGAAGGCGAGGTTCGTCATCCGCGCCGTGGCGCGCGGGCCGTCGGCGACGTTCACGACGTCGACGCCGCTGTCGATGAGCATCTTCGCGGCGCTCAGCGCGCTCTCGGGGTTCAGGCCCGGCGCCGGGTTCACCTCGACGGAGACCACGAACTTGCCCGCGGCGATCTTCGCCGCGAGGGGGCTCCGCTCGCCGAGCGGCGTGGGCTCGAGCCCCGTGGGCGCGTCCATCGTGATGTGCGGGCGCGCGGCGGCCTCGGGCGCGGCGCCGCCCCGGAGCATGCGGGCCGACTTGGCCATCCACCGGACGTGCTCCGGCGTGGTCCCGCAGCAGCCGCCGATCATCGCCGCGCCGGCCTGGATCATGCGGCGGGCGAAGACGTCGAAGTACTCGGGCGTCGCCATGTAGAGCTGGCGGCCGTCGACCGTGCGGGGCAGGCCCGCGTTCGGCTGCACGCAGAGCGGGAGCCCCGCGGTCGCCATCCGCTCCGCCATCGCGAGCGACAGCTGCGGGCCGTCGCCGCAGTTGACGCCGAGCAGCTCGACCCCCCAGTCCCGCAGCGTCCGCGCGACGCGCTCCGGCTCGCTGCCGTCCGCCGCGACGCCGCTCGTGTCGAACGTCATCGACGCGAGGACCGGGAGCCCCGGCGCGGCCGACCGCGCCGCGTCGATGGCGAGCTTGATCTCGTCGAGATGGCGAAATGTTTCGAGGATCAGGAGGTCCGCGCCGCCCTCGGCGAGCGCGCCGGCCTGCTCGGCGAACGTGGCGGACGCGGCGGCGAGGTCGTCGCGCGTGGCGACGCCGGGCACGAGCCCCGTCGGGCCGATCGAGCCGGCGACGTACGCGTCGCCGCCCGCGATCTCGCGCGCGAGGCGCGCGCCCGCGAGGTTGAAGTTGCGCACCTCGTTGACGAGCCCGTACCGCTCGAGCCGGAACCTGTTCGCGCCGAAGGTGTTCGTCTCGATGACGTTCGCGCCCGCCGCGACGTACTCGGCGTGGATCTTCTTCACGAGATCGGGGCGCGCGACGTTCAGCTGCTCGAAGTTCTGGGTGACGAACACCCCGCGCTCGTAGAGCAGCGAGCCCATCGCGCCGTCGAACACGAGGATCGAACGCCGGAGCGCGTCGAGGAATGGGGCCTCTGGTCTCGTGCGGGACATGGTGCGCATCGTAGGGGCGCTCCGGCTTCTCAGGAAGGGGGAGCGCGACGCGGTTGACGGCGCGGGGAGGATCTCGGTAGGGCAGTTCTCGAGATGAGCACGCCCCGATGGCTTCAAGCATTCGCCCTGGCGGTCTCCGCCGCTGCTCCGCTCCTCGCCGCCCCTTCCGAGGCGCACGCCTGGCATCCGCCGGTGCACCGCTCGGACGCGGGCGTGGATCTCTACCTGTGGAGCGCCCGTGATTTCGGCACATCGCTCGCCGCCGTCCCGTTCGTGCAGTTCGAGCCGTCGCCGGATCTGTTCATCAACCTGAAGTTCCCGCTGGCGCTCTCCTTCGACGGCCCGGGGGACTTCGAGGATCCGGGCCGCCAGTCGCGCGCCGCGCTCGGCAACCCGACGTTCACGCTCTACTACTCGGACGCGGACCGCAAGCTCACGTGGTACGCGGGCGGCCGCGCCGGGCTGCCGCTCGGCGCGGTCGACGGCTACGACTGGCACGCCGCCAGGGGCTTCAGCGCGGCGGCGATGGCCTATTACGATCTGCACCTCTGGGCGGCGAACGCGCTCCCGGTCGGCGGCCTGGGCGGCATCGAGTACCGCTTCGGGAGGTCCTTCGTGCTCCGGGCGGGCGGGGACCTCACGTTCTTCATCCCGGTGGGGGGCGGCGTCGCGCGCGATTTCCTCGACGACTCCGACGATCTCGAGGCGGTGTTCCAGGCGAAGGTCGAGCCCGAGCTCCAGAGCCGCTCCGGCTTCGGCGGCGGCGTGGCGCTCCAGACGGTGTGGGTGCCGTCGGTCGACGGCGATCAGGGGCAGGTCTCGCTGCTGCCGTATTTCGTGTACGACAGCCAGAAGACCTTCTTCATGCGGGCCGGCCTGCTCCTCGCGCTGGACAGGCCGCTCGGGCCCGCGTTCGACCGGGGGCGGGTAACGTCCCTCTATCTGCAGTTCGGCGGGCACATCGACTAGCGTGCCGGGCGGTTCGGGAGAGCGAGAGATGAGCCGGACATGACCCGCCGCCGTGCCATCGCCTGGGGCGCCGCCATCGTCGGCGCGCTGGCCCTCGTGCTCGTCGTGGTCAAGCTCGGCCGATTTCCGCCGGACACGACGCCCGAGGGCGCCTATCTCCGCATCGCGAACAGCATCGGCGTCAACGATCCGCGCGCGTGCTTCGCGTACCTCGAGGACCAGGCGCAGCACGCGGCGTACACCATCCGCGACTACCGGCGGAAGGCGAGCGAGCGGATCGAGGCGAGCTACCCGGAGCCGGAGCGCGCGCGCCTGCTGGAGCAGTACCGCGCGCACGCGATGGCCGAGGACGGGGCGGATGTGTGGGTCGACATGGCCACGAAGCAGGGCTTCGTCGCGCGCCTCCGGCGCGACCTGTCCGGCATCGAAAAGGTGGAGGTGACGGGCGAGCGGGCCACGGTCGAGACGGCGCGCGGCACGCGGTACCCGTTCCGGCGGCGAGACAACGGCATCTGGGGGCTCACGCTGTTCACCGCGGACCTCGTGGCCGAGGCCGAGCGGGCCGCGCGGGACTGGGACGTCGTGGAGAAGGCCGCGCTCGACTACGAGCGGGGGCGGTGAGCGAGGTCAGCGGACGAGCCGCCCGATCGCGTGGGGCCGCGCGCCGGATTGCGGGAAGTACGCGGAGCCCGACGTGAGGCTCCAGCTGTACCCGGTGAGGTTCCCGGCGTTCGCCTGGCCCGGGGAGACGGCGTAAAGACGCATGGTGCCCCTGCCCGCCCCCCCATCCGTGCTCCCGCCGCGGCACGGCTTGGTGGGATCGGCCGGCACCCATCGCGTGTCTCCCGTGCTCGGGTCCGTGGCGCATCCGTGGGCGGTGCTCGTCGAGTCGATGACCCGGAGCGAATACTGGGTCGTGCCGGAGACGACGGGCTCGATGGCCGGCGCGATGGCGGTCGGGTACGCATCGACGATCGCCGTGTGTCCCGAGCCGCCGTCCGTGTAGTTGATGACCAGCAGATCGCCAGGCAGAATGTCGCCGATCTTCGAGATCCGCTTGAAGTGGTTCCCGGCGACCACGTGGCCGTACAGGCTAGCGGACGTGGGGCTCGTGGATCCCCACCAGCCGCGGAGGATCGAGGTCGTCAGCGTGGGATCCTCGTGCAGGAGGGACAGGGTGAACAGCGACGCGCCCTGCGTGGTCCCGGTGAAGTTCGCCCAGTTGATGCTGCTCGGCGTCCCGAACCTGTTGGTGTCGGGGTTGTCGAGCACAAATGGCTTGTCGGCGGCACGATCGACGAAGGCGCGGGCGCCCACGAGGTGAGGCGGCGGACCCTCTCGCAGCTGGATGACATGAGCAGCGCCGGCGCTGGAGCCGCGAGCGTCGTCGGTCCAGGTGCCGGCGATCAGCGTGTCTCCCGAGAGCGCCACGCGAACATCCCGCCTGTTCCATGTGGAGCTCTCGGCCGCGCCCTGCGGCGTCCACACATCGCCGATCCTGGCGAAGATGCTCGGTCCCTGTTCACCGTCGTCGCTTCCGCCGAGGACCAGCCTGTCCCCGGACACGGCGACGCTGGCGTTGCGATACCAGCCGCCCCAGCCCGGAGCATCGACGTCGCTGGAGTGCAGCATGGCCTGCTGCTTCCACGCGCCCTCGCCGCGCGCGAAGACCACGGCGGCGAGCCTGTCAGGGCCATACTCATTGTAGACGATGGTGCCTACCGCCAGCGTCTCCGAGCTCAACGAGAGCGAGCCGCCGAACCTGTAATGCGGTGTCGCTCCGACCGGCGGGTAAAGGATGGCCTGTTCGGACCAGGCGTCGCCGGCGCGGGTAAACACGTAGACTTGACACGAACGCGCTCTTGAACCGTCGTCGCAGTCGCTGCCCATGACCGCGGTGTCGCCGTGCAGGGCGACGGCGTAGCCCTGGTTGCGTCCGTCGCGGCCGGGGGCGAGCTTGGCCTGCTGCTCCCACGCGGCGCCGCTCCGGACGAAGATGTACGCGCCGCCCGGGCCATGATCGTTGGGCGCCCCGACCATGATCGTGTCGCCCGATATCGCGGCGGTGTATCCGAACCGGCTGTCGCCGCCTGGGCTGTCCTTCGCGACGAGCTTTTGCTGCTCATGCCACGCGTCGCCGCTGCGCACGAACACGTACGCGGCGCGGCGCTCGGCGGCGCGAGCCGACGTGCTGTTTCCGACGACGATCGTGTCCCCGTCGATGGCCACGGAAACGCCGAAGAAATCGCCAGGCAGACCATCGCTGGGGGTGAGCACGGCCGCCTGGGACCACGACGCGCCGTCGCGCACGAACACGTACGCTGCTTCGGCGCCCATGGCGCCGACCACCGCGGTGTCCCCCGAGGCGGCCACCGACCACCCGAAATAGTCGTCGCTCGAGGCATCGCTGGCATAGAGCACGTGTTGCTCCGTGGCGATGAGCGGGTCGACCTCGAGCGGATAGGTCGCGCCGGCGTCGTCCACCACGATCGAGAGGCTCGCGTCGCTCAGCTTGATCTCCGCCGGAAGCACGCTCCCGCGCGCGTCCTGAACGACGAGATCGGCATACCGAAGCACGGCCGCGCCGGCCTCGTCCAAGAGCGCCACCGACTGGCCGTCCTCCGAGAGCTCCGGCGAGAGATCGCCCCCGAGCGCGATCTCGAGCTCCACCTTGCCTTCGCCGTCGAGACGGCATGGAGGCGGCGAATCCAGGGAGAAGCCCTGCTCCAGCCCGAGGGGGCCGTTCAGGTACCACTCCGTGACGCTCAGGCCCCCGGACCGGGCTAGGTGCCTGAGCTCGACGCGGTTGTTTGATCCGCGCGGTTCGGCCGCGACGTCCAGGGGGACGAGCTCCCCCTCGCAGCCATAACGCGCGAGCTTCATCGTGATTCGACCCGAGCTCTCGCGGGTCACGGCGACGCCGGCCGACGTGAACTCGGAGACTAGGCCGTGCGCCGGATTCAGAGCGCTCACCGCGGCGCGCGCGCCCGCCGTGTTGAGGCTCACATTGTACGCAGAAGACGCCTGTCTCTGAACTGTCGCGATGAACGCCGCGCGGCGCTCCAGGGACGCGGCGTCGGGCCCCTGTTGCCCGTGAGGCCGAGTCTCCTCGGCGCTGTCCGTGCTCGCTGGATCGACCTCCGCGATGCAGGACGTGACGGCGGTGATGCAAAACCAGAGTGCATGAATGGATGTTCTATGACGCGGCATGTGGCTCTCCCTGTCGGTGGTAAACCCTGACGGACCGGCGGCGTGTGCGGCGCCGGAGCCAATGACCCGAGCTTGGATTGAAAGGCGGTCCACAGCGGCTCGCTGCTGTCGAGCGCCTTGCGGAGCCCCCCAGCGCACGAGCGCACGCGGATGGTTAGGTCACGTGAAGGACGATCCCGTCCTTATTTGCCGTTCTCATCGTCCTCTTCGGTTTCGCGCGTGTCAAGGAGGGTGAACATCGATGGCGTTGAGGGAGGGCGCTGCCTCGATAGGCCTTGGTGTGAAGGTGGGTCCTGCAATGCGTGGATGTCAGACAGCCGCAGCACGGAATGCGACATGTCGACAGAACGCATAACGACATCCCCGAGCGGGACGGCGCGGGTGAGGGGCTCGGCGAGCAGCGGCGGATAGCGCCGCTTCGTCACCGCAAATTCGTTCTTGGGAGACGAGGACGCTCGCGCCGCAGCGCCCTCTGTCGCGAGCGAGGAGTCCAGCTAGCAGCGAGTCGTCGCGGCGGTGCTGGGCGAGAGAGACGTCTTCCGCCGCCGCAGCCAGTCAGTCCAGGAGAGCATGTCGAGGATGTCCCGACCGAACTCATCGCAATGGATCCGTGGACAGCCATGCATCGCGGAGTCTCCGTGCATCGCTCTCTCAGGTTTCATCGCGACGGCATCGCTCGATGCGCCGCGCGCGGGGCCGACTCACCTCGTCGCGATCCGCCCCAGCGCCTCGTCGACCGACAGCAGCACCTGCTCCCACTCGTCGAGCGCGTTGGGCCAGTGCGGCGAGAAGCGCAGCACGCCGTCCGGGATCGCGCAGGCGATGCCGAGGCGGGTGAGCTCGCGGTACAGCTCGACCACCGAGGCGCCGCCCGGCGGCCTCACCCCGAGCGAGCAACCCCGCAGCGCCGGATCTCCCGGCCGCAGGCTCTCCCATCCGCGCTCCCGGAGCGCCTCCTCGAGCGGGTCGAGGAACCGGTTCGCATGCTCGTGGATCCGCTCGACCCCGATCTGCAGGATCAGGTCCACCGCTGCCTCGAGCCCGGCGAAGCCCGCGGCGTTGAGGTTGCCGCCCTCGACGAAGTCGGCGCGCTGCCGGATCGGCCGGTCGTACCGGAGCTTGCCCGGGCCCTGGAGCAGGAAGCTCACGGCGTCCTCGTGGCTCAGCCAGCCCGCCACCGCGGGCCGCAGCGACGGCAGGCGCTCGCGGCGGATGTAGAGGAAGCCCGTGCCCTCCAGGCCCATCAGCCACTTGTGGCCGCCGCACGCGAGGTAATCGACCCCGGCCGCCTCCACGTCCACCGGCGTCGCGCCGGCCGCCTGCACGGCGTCCACGCAGAGCTCGGCGCCGTGCGCGCGGCAGAGCGCGCCGATCGCCGCGAGCGGCATCCTGAGCCCGGTCTGGAACTGCACGGCGCTCACGGCGACGAGCCGCGCCCCGCGCTCGAGCTCGCCCTCCAGCCGGGCGAGGCCCGAGCCGCTGCCGTCCGCGAAGCCGCCGAGCGGCAGGAAGACGACCTCCAGGTCGAAGATCGCGGCCGCGCGCTGCCACGGGGTCACGTTGGCCGGGAACTCCCCCTCGAAGAGGATCACCCGGTCGCGCGGCCGCCAGGGGAAGCACAGCGCGATGTCCGTGAGCCCGCGCGTCGTGCTCTGGACCAGCGCGATGTCGTCAGCCGCCGCGGCGCCGATGAGCCGGCCGAGCTTCTCCCGCAGCCGGAGCCGCTGCGCGTACCACGCCGGGAACGCGGCCGCCCCCTGCGCGGCGTAGTCGTCGAGCAGCGCCATCATCGCGAGGCGCACCGGCCGCGACGGCGGCGAGATCCCCGCGTGGTTCACGTAGACGAGCGGCGCGAGGTGCGGGAACAGCCCGCGATCGCCGAGCTTCGCGGTGAACGCCCGATCCCTATCGATTTCGGCGGTGTGTCGCATCGGCTGGCTTCCCCCGGCGCTCCCCGCGGACCTTGGCGAGGTAGCGCGGCGGCGCCCCCTTGCCGGCCGCCGGCGGCACGAGGCAGTGCGGCTTCGTGCCGATGAGATCCCCGCGGCCCGCCTTGATCAAGGCCTCCCGCGCCTCGTCGTGGTGCGCCGGGTCCCAGTAGAGGAGCAGCGCCTTCTGGAGCTTCTTCTCGCGCAGGTCCTTCGCCGTGTACACCGGCTCCCGCGTGAGCGGGTCGATCCCCGTGTGGTACATGCAGGCCGCCATCGACATCGGCGTCGGGATGAAATCCTGCACCTGGCGCGGCCGCATCCCGCTCTTCTTCAGGTAGATCGCGAGGTCTACCATGTCCCGCAGCGTCGAGCCGGGGTGCCCCGAGATGAAGTAGGGCACGAGGAACTGGTTCTTGCCGGCCTCCTCGCTCGCGCACCGGAACTGCTCGGCGAAGCGCTCGTAGCTCTCGATGCCCGGCTTCTTCATCTTGTCGAGCACGTCCTTCTTGTTGTGCTCCGGGGCGACCGAGAGCTGGCCGCCCGTGTGGTGCGCGGCGAGCTCCTCGATGAACTCGGGCGACCGCTCCGCGAGGTCGTAGCGCACGCCGGAGGCGATGAAGACCTTCTTGATCCCCTGCTCCTCGCGCACCGCCTTCATCAGCTTGAGCAGCGGGCCGTGGTCGGTGTTCAGGTTCTCGCAGACCTCCGGGAAGACGCACGAGAGCCGCCGGCAGGCGTTCTCGATCGCCTCGTCCTTGCACCGCATCTGGTACATGTTCGCGGTCGGTCCGCCGAGGTCGCTGAGCACGCCGCGGAAGCCGTCCATGCGCCGCAGCGCCCGCACCTCGCGCAGGATGCTGTCCGCCGAGCGCGACTGGATGACCCGGCCCTCGTGCTCGGTGATCGAGCAGAACGTGCAGCCGCCGAAGCAGCCGCGCATCGTGACGACCGAGTGCTTCACCGTCTCGTACGCGGGGATCGGCGCGTCGTACGACCAGTGCGGCACCCGCGTGAACGGCAGGTCGTAGAGCGCGTCCATCTGGCCCGTCTCCAGCGGGAACGCGGGCGGGTTGAAGTACACCGCCTCGGCGCCGTGCGCCTGGAGCAGCGGGCGGGCGTTGCCGGGGTTCGTCTCGAACTGGAACGCGCGCGACATCTCCGCGAAGGCGCTCCTGTCCGCGGCCACCTCCTCGTAGCTCGGGAGGATCACCGCCTTGCCGTCGGCGACGTAGCGCGAGCCCTCGATGTGCTCCCACTCGCCCTTGCGCAGGGGGACGGCGGTGCCCCTGACGTCGCGGATCGACCGGACGGGCTCGCCGCGCCGGAGGCGATCGGCGACCTCCCAGACGGCCTTCTCGCCCATGCCGAAGATGAGCATGTCGGCCTTGGCGTCGAGCAGGACCGAGCGGCGGACCTGGTCGGACCAGTAGTCGTAGTGCGCGATGCGCCGGAGCGACGCCTCGATGCCGCCGAGGACGATGGGGACGCCGGGGAACGCCTGGCGGCAGAGGTTCGCGTAGACGATCGAGGCCCGGTTGGGGCGGAGGCCCACCTGCCCGCCCGGCGAGTACTGGTCCTCGCTGCGGACCTTCTTCTGCGCGGTGAGCTTGTTCAGCATCGAGTCCAGGTTGCCGGCGGTGACCCCGACCATGAGCCGGGGTACGCCCATCCGCAGGAGGTCGCTCGTGTCCTGGTAGCGGGGCTGGGAGACGACGCCGACCCGGAAGCCACGCCCCTCGAGGAAGCGGCCGATGATCGCGGCGCCGAACGCGGGGTGGTCGACGTAGGCGTCGCCGTTGACGAGCAGGATGTCGAGCGCGTCCCAGCCCCGCGCGCGCATCTCCTCCCGGGTCGTCGGCAGGAAGGCGGTCAGGTCGCGGGGGGCGGCGCCGGCGCTTCGGCGGAGCTGGGTGAGGGGCACGGCGCCGTCACCCTACGGGCCGGGAGAGCGGGCGGCAAGGGGGCGGCCCCGGCGGGAAGCGACGGGTGGGCGGCGGGTGGACGGGTGACGGCGTGACGGCGTGACCGCGTGACGGCGCCGGGGGAGCCCCGCGGGGCCGCGGCGGAGGCCGGCGCGCGGGGGGCCGGCGGGAGGGCGCGGCCCGCGTTTTCCCTGGAGAAACGCACAAATTGCACGATACCCGGCCAGCAGGTCACGGCTTCTGGTCACGGCGCATCGGATCTCCGGACGCGACATGAAGGCTGGCGCGCGCCACGCACCACCGCGGCGGGCCGCTGCGTTTCACTCCGCGTCAGTCGCTGGTGAGCTCGTCACAAAATGCTTCAAAACAAGTGATTTTGGCGCGTGGAGGAGGGTTCCAAAACGACCCGGAAAGAGGGTCAGTAAAAATAATATGTGGAATCACGATCAGATGATGACCTCCGCGCCAAACATCTCAGCTTCGCTGTGGTGCACGAGGTGGGCGTTCCCTTCCTTCGCGGGTTGCTCCGGGGGGTTGGCGTGGGGGCGAACGATCGCGAGGACGTGCTGCACGACGTCCTCCTCGCCGCTTATCGCAATCTGGAGACCTTCGACGCGAGCCGCCTGCTGCGCGCGTTGCAGGGGCGGCGCGACGAGGACGACTTCTTCGAGGACGACTTCGAGGACGAGGACCACGAGCCGGTGCCGCTCAGCGCGGTGCTCCCGTGGATCGGGGAGGGGCAGCCGCGGCGGGTGTGGGACTCGCTCTACCGGTGGCTCTACGGGATCGCGTGGCGGCAGGTCAGCCACTACCGCGACCGGGCCTATCGGCGCCGCGAGATCCCGGACGGCCTGCGGCTCACCGCGATCTCCGCCGGCGCCGACAGCCGGCCCCGTCTGGAGCAGCGGCTGGAGGCGATGGAGCGGGCGGAGGTGATCGACGCGCTGCTCGCCAGCCTCGACCCGCAGCGGCGGGTCATGCTGGTGATGCACGACATGCTGGACATCCCGGTCGTGGACATCGCCCGGGAGCTCCAGATCAACGAGAACACGGGGCAGAACCGGCTACGGCTGGCCCGCGAGGACTTCCGGGCGGCGGTGAAGCGGCTCGACCCGGAGCAGCGGAGCGCGCTGCGCCTCGGCGACAGGCCGTTCGCCGCGGAGTCGACGACGCGCCGCCGGCCGGCCCCCCAGCGGCGCAGGCGGGGGAAGTGAGCCGGCGCAGCGCGGGCCCCCGCCGCTCGTCAATGAGGGCACGCCAGCACTTCCGGCGCGCTCGTGCCGTAGGTGCTCACGTCCGAGATGACGTTCTCTTCCGGAGGAAAGAGCACCTGCGCGCCGGCCGGCCCCGACAGCCAGCATTGCTGCTGGATGGATCGCGACTGCATCCCGCGCCAGGGCTCGCAGCGAGCCACCGTGCCGCCGCGGATCGTGACGTCACTGGCCTCTATCCGGATGCCGGGAAAGGAGCCCGACGCGAAGCGCAGGGCGTTGTCGAAGACGAGCAGGTTCTCCAGGGTCACATCCTCTACCCGGGCCGAGGTCGCGGGCAGCGTCGTCCGCGAGCTCAGGAGCACGCCGTAGAGCGCATTTCCCCAGGACCAGACGTCCAGGAACGCCACGCCGGCGCCTGCCTGCACGTGGACGCCATGGCTCCCGTTGTAAGCGAACTTGACCTTCTTGATCAGGATCCCCGTCGGACGTTCGTCCTCGATGGGGCTCGCGAGCACGACGCCGGCGCCGCCGTTGTGATGAAAGTAGCTGTCCTTGACCACGACGTTCTCCGGCACCGGGCTCGGGATCCCGGGCCCAGGGGCGATCTGGGTGGAGATCCAGAGGCCATGCCCGCCGCTGACCGTGGTGGAGCCGTCGCCGGGGTGGATCATGTTGTGGTGGACATGGCAGTTTCGCACGGTCACGTTGGCGGTGACGATCTTGATCCCGCTGGCGCCGACCGGGCCGTTGATGTTCCTGATCTCGCAGTTCTCCACGAGGATGGGCGGCGTGTCGTGGTACCCGGCGATGGAGGACAGGTAGATGCCGCTCTTCGAGAAGCCATCCACGAGCACGTTCCGGATGACGCCCCCGGAGCCCCAGGTGAAGCTGATGCCCTCCAGGTTGCTCGGCTTGCAGGAAGGTAGCTGGGGAACGAGGGGCGAGTAGCGCATGATGACGTTCTCCACCTTGCAGTCCGAGCAGGTGTTCAGCTGGATGCCGCTGTTCGCCGTCCTGCGTGGCCCCTCCGTGGCCGCGATCTGCAGATTGCGGATCCAGAGCCCCCGGACCGCGCTGATGGTGGTCCCGTCCGGCTTGACGACCCTGGTGACCTGGATGGCCCCGGGGTACTGCTCCGGATTGCAGGGGATCGCCACGAGGGTCGCGGTCCGGGGATCGCCCGGGCTGGCCTCGGGAGACAGCTCCGGCCCCTCCAGGGTGAGCGCGTCATGGTGCGGCCGCAGCGGGGTGCGCAGCACGTAACGCCCGGCAGCGAAAGCCACGGTGCGCCTGCTGGCGCTCAGCGACGCCGCGCACTCGATGGCCGTCGCGATGCCCGGGCTGTCGTCGACGTTCGTGCTGCGGTCGATGCCTGCGTCGGCGGAGAACGGCCATTCCGCCGGCCTCGCCAGGTAGGGCAGGACGTTGACCACGCCGTCCGGGTCGACGGAGCCTGGCAGGCAGCAGGCCGCCCCCTGGCAAGCATTCAGGTCCTCGTGCAGCGCCCTCGTCCCCGGGCAAACGCCGTTGGCTGGGCAGAAAGGCCCCGTGCAGATCGGCGATAGCGTGGCGTAACCGGGGCAGGCGATGCCGGTCGTCTGGTCTGCCAGGAAGGGCGGCTCGGTGTAGGGCAGATCGAGGCTGCAGAAACCCTGGGAGGACACCGCGCGCTCGTCCGGAGGAGGGTGATATCCCCAGCCCGCCTCGGAGCGGGCGGTGCTGGCCGGGGGCTGCGTCGCTCCGGCTGGAGCGGAGGCGAGCGCGAGCAGGGCTCCGATCCAGATCTGCACAAACCGCTGGTCGAATAACACACATACCTCCTCTCGGACGAGGGTCGATCCGTCGCTGTCAGTCGCGGTCAGGAGCAAGGAGCGAGCGCAGAAGTCGAGCGGAGCACCGCTGTGCCAGGGAGAGAGTCACCCCCTCCGGGGTCGCCGCGACGCGAGCACACCGATGTCCCGCTCTCCGCGTCCGGCCTGAGCGATTTCATGAGCGGGCGCGCCGCGCGCGGCGCGGCGGTCCGCCCCGGCGGGCGCGGAGAGGGCACGTCAACGCCAGGGACGCTGGGTGCCGGGGCGCGCTGGCTCGCCGTCAACGGCTAGCGAGGCTGTCCGTGACAGTTACTTTCGAGAGCGGGTTGCCCCTTGCGGTGAACGCGCCGGAGGCACCGCCGCACGTGCCCGCGGGAGTGTGGTCGCGCCCACGATATGCCACGTGGCTTGTCATGCTGAACGCCTCTGCGCAAGCGCCGCGTCCGAGCGCTTCGCGGCGGCACGCCGGGGGCGATCGGGGGAGAAGAGCCCGCGACGGCCGGGCGGGTTTCGTGATGGACGGGCGCGCGCTCCTGCTCGTGGTCACTCGTAGTGGACCGACTCCGCCGCGTTGCTCCGCCCCGCGCTCCGCGCGGGGTAGAGCGACGCCAAGAGCGCCACCGCGGTCGCGCCGAGCGCCGTGAACAGGCCGTACTCCGGCGGGATATGAAACTCGACCTCGAAGGTCGACACCGTGCGCAGCGCGCCGAGCGCCGCGGAGCCCAGCGGGATCCCGAGCAGCACGGCCAGCGCGCCGCCCAGCGCGCCCACCAGCGCGCCCTCCATCAGCACCATCCGGCGGACCTGCCCCGCCGTCATGCCGAGCACGCGGTGCAGCGCGAGCTCCCGGCGCCGCGCGTGCAGCGCCAGGACCATCTGGTTCGCGACGCCGATCGCCGCGAGCACGGTCGTGAAGCCGAGGATCATGTCGAAGATCACGAAGTCGCGCCCCGTCGCCTTCCGGCGGATGGCCTCGATCTCGACCCCCGTCTGCATCCGGACGTCGCGCGCGCGCGGCACGTCGGCGAGGAGCTCGGCCCAGGGCGGCGTCGCGGAGCCGCCGCGCGCCGCCGCGGCGCCGGTCTGGGGATCGGCGAGGGCGATCGTGTGGCCGATCGCGGTCGCGTACGGGGAGATGACCGGGAAGTCGGATGCGTCGATGACCGCGTACGTGCGCAGGTTGCGGTACGCGCCGGCCGCGTGGACGTAGCCGAGCTCGTCGGTGATGCCGACGACCTCGAGGCGGCGCGTGCCGGCGCGGCCGCCCACCTCGAGCTGGTCGCCGGGGCCGACGCCGAAGCGGCGGGCCATCATCGTGGAGACGAGCGCCTTGCCCGGGCCGAAGCGGCGGGCGAGCGCGATCGATTCCTCGCGGCCCGTGGCCTCGGCGAGCGCGAGGAGCTCGTCGGCCGGGACGGCGTAGGCGACGTTGGGCCACGGGGTGCGGCTCGAGAAGCGCGCCGCGACGAGGCGCTCCGGCAACCGCGGCAGGAGGCGTTCGGCGTGGCCGAGCGGCTCGTCCGGGTAGAGGAACGCGTAGGGCGCGAGGGCGCGGCCGGCCCAGGCCGTGACCTCCTGCTTCAGCGCCGCCGTGGCGATGTGCAGCGCGAGCAGGAGCGCGAACACCATCATCACGCCGCCGACGCTCCAGGCGAGCTCGTGGCCGCTGTGCTCGACCCGGCGCCGCAACAGCAGGCGCTCGGCGGCCCAGCGGCGCGGCGCGAGGCGGACGGCGAGCGCGCCGAGGCGCGCGACGAGGTCCGGGACGAAGACGATGGCGGCGAGGAACGCCGCGCACGCGAGGCCCGCCTCGAGCACGAAGAAGGCGAACAGCGGGACGGACTCCTGGAAGAACGGGCGCAAGAGGCCGTAGACGAGCACCATGAACGGCAGCGCGAGCAGCGTGACGCCGCGCATGCGCCGCCGCTGCTCGGCCCCGCCCTCGACGAAGCGCGGGCGCAGGGCGCGCGCGATGTCGAGGCGGAGCGCGTCGCGCACCGGGCGCAGGACGCCGAGCAGCGCGGTCAGGGCGCCGGTGCCGCAGACGAGCAGCATCGCGCTCCAGGGCAGGACGATGGCGTTGAGCGGGATGCGCGCGCGGCCCGTCGTCGTGATGCCCGCCTTCGCGGCGAGGTACGCGAGCGGGATCGACCCGAGCAGGCCGAGCGCGGCGCCGCCGATGCCGAGCAGCAGGGCCTCCAGGACGAAGACCGCCGCGACCTGCGGCGGCAGCGCGCCGGCGCTGCGCAGCAGGGCGATCTCGCGGCGGCGGCGCTCGACGGCGACGTTGAAGGTGAAGAAGACGATGAGCGCGCCGACGAGGAACGCGGAGAGCGAGCCGAGGCGGATCGCGGACCGCATGATCTCGTAGTCCTCGTGGGTCTCCTCCTGGGCGTCCTCGGCGTCGATGGGCTGCCCGTCGGGGCGGAGGCCGCGCAGGGTGATGGTCTGATCGGTGAAGACGGGGAGGTCGGGGTTGGTGACGGCGCTCCTCGCCTCGACGGCGCGCGTCCCGACGTCGAGGATGAGGACGACGTTGACCGTGGCCGTGCCGAGGGCGACGCCGAGCACGGCGGCCATGGCGCCGAAGCGGTCGGCGCGCAGGTTGCGGAGGGCGAGGATCCGGACGAGCGGCTGGAAGAGGGCGCGGAGGAGGAGGAGCATTCAGATGCCGAGCTCTTTCAGCCGATCGTGGACGGCGGCCGAGGTGACGGCGGGGCCCGCGAGGGCGGCGTCGTGCAGGAGCAGGCCGTCGCGCATGAAGACGACGCGGTGGGCGCGGGCGGCGTCCTCGGCGTTGTGCGTGACGAGGAGCATGGCGCTGCCGGCGTCGCGGAGGGCGTCGGCGAGCAGCGCCATGATGCGGCGGCCGGTCGCGACGTTGACGTTGCCGGTCGGCTCGTCGGCGAGCACGAGCGCGGGGCGGCGGACGAGGGCGCGGGCGATGGAGATGAGCTGCATCTCGCCGCCGGACATCTGCGACGGCAGGTGCTCGGCGCGGGCGCGCATGCCGACGCGATCGAGCATGCGCGACGCGGCGTCGTGGTCGGGCGCGGCGCCGTCGATGAGGTAGGGCAGGACGATGTTCTCGTAGCCCGTGAGGGTCGGGACGAGGTTGAAGAACTGGTAGACGATGCCGACGCGGCGGCGCCGCAGGAGGGTCCGCCCGTGCTCGTCGAGGGCGGCCATGTCCTCGCCGAGCACGCGGATCTCGCCGCGATCGGGCGACTCGAGGCCCGCGACGCACGAGAGCAGCGTGCTCTTGCCGACGCCGGAGGGGCCCATGATCGCGCACATCTCGCCGGCGTGGATGTCGAGGTCGACGCCGCGGAGCACCTCGATGGGCGTCGCGCCGAGCGCGTGGGACTTGTGGAGGTTGCGGACGCGGAGGACGGCCTCGTCGGAGGCGGGGGTCGAGGGGGTGCTCATGGGCTGCGCGGTGCCGGGCTCGTCACGTCCCGGGTGTCAGCGCCTATTCTATCTCTGTGGTGTTCGGCGGCGCGCGTTCCTCGGCTCAGGGAGAGAACATTTCCTGAAGGACGGCCAGGACGCGCGTCAGGGTCGCCGGCGAGTTGCGACCAAGATGGCGGACGAGACGCTCCCGATCGACGGTGCGGAGCTGAACGATGACGACATGCCCGCTCTTGTTCGAGGAGCGGCACGCGACGCGGCGTGCAAGCGCTGTGCGGCTTCCGCCCAGCCGCTTCGAGGCGACTTTCGTGCGGCAATGATGATGGTATTGCCACGCACCTGGAGCTCGACCTCCTCGGTCAAGCCTGCTTGCTCGATGAGGGGCTCCGGGAGCCGGACTCCCTTGGAGTTGCCGATGCGGACCAGGCGGGTTTTCAGGTTCAGCCTACGTGATCACAACAACGCGCGCGGCGTCGCGGTAGACGGCCGGGGGAACACGTGCAGGGGGCCGCGGACGAGCTCTGCCACCTTGTTCGGTGGGACGGCGCCGAGGTCGGCGTACGTGGCGCGGCGCTGCTTCTCGGCAAGCTGGCCCATGGGCGAATGCGCCCAAGCGCTCGGGTGGCGTGATCCGGAGCCTCGGTGACGCGCACTGGCAGGAGCCCCGTCGAGCCTCTTAAGGATCATCTCGACAAGGATGTGAGGGGGGGTCGATGCGGACGATCAAACAGATCATCGCGGCGCGCGCATCAGAGATCGTCGAAGCGTGGGCCCGCGAAGCGAACAGGGCAGCGGCGGCGCGGGGGCTGGCGAGCCCCGAGCTGACGAACATGATGCCCAAGTACGTGCGGACGCTCGCCCGTGGATGGGACGGGGAGGAAGTGCGCCGCGAGCGAGACGAGCTCATCGAGAGCCATATGTCCTCACGCTTGCGTGCTGGCTTCAGCCTCGAGGAGGCGCTTGAAGAGTTCGCCATCCTCGGGCGCGCGATCGTTCGCACCTGGGCCATCGCAGCCGCCGAAGAGCAGCCGAGCTTGGAGGAGATCGATCGCCTCTTCGCCGAGATCCACGCCCGTTCCGTGTTCATAGCGCGAGCGTTCCGGCAACACCTCCTGGAGGACGAGCAAACAGAGAAGCGCTACCTGCGGCTGCTCCATGACCCGTTCTTGCAGCCTTTCGGCGGAGAGGCGCCCCTGTCGCCGGGGCGCTTGAGGAAGGTCCTCGAGATCGTCATGGAGTCGATGGACGCCGATACGGCTGCGCTGCTGTTGCACGACATCAGGACCGGGAAGCTGGAGATGGTCGCTTCGGTGGGCCTGGCCGATGAGCCGTTCGTCGAGTACGTGCGAGCCGTCGACGCATCGTCCTTCGCAGGCGTCGTCGCCTTGCAGGACTATGCGATATCGATGCGCGACGTGGAGACCACGTTGCTCGACGTGCCGGATAGACTCCGGCACAGCGGCATCCATTCGCTGCTCGGCATCCGTCTTCCGCCGCAGCGTTCTCTCATGGGTGTCCTGTACATCGGCCTCCGTGAAAAGCGGACGTTCACCGCCCGTGAGACGCGGCGCATCGCGGCGGTCGGCGAGCGGCTCGCGCTCCACCTCGACAACGCCAGACTCTACGCCGAGCTGCTCGACCAGCTCGGCGCCCTCCGCGTCGCGCGCGAGGTACGAAACCAGTTCGTCGCGGTCCTGGCGCACGATCTCCGCGGTCCGCTGTCGGCCGCGAGGCTGGCTGCGACGCTGCTCGCCGCGCAGCCGGACGCGGACGGGCCGAGCATCGCGAAGCGGGTCGAGATCGTCGTCCGCAACCTGGATCGGGCGGACCGCATGGTGACCGATCTGCTCGACGCCGATCGGATTCACGCCGGCCGGCGTCTCTCGGTCACGCTCGAGGAGTGCAACCTGAGCGAGATCGGCCGCGAGCTCGTCAACGATCTCGCGGCCGATCACCCTGACCGCATCGTGCTGCATGCAGACGAGGGCGTCCGAGGGATCTGGGGTGCCTCGGAGCTGCGACGCGCGCTCTGGAACCTGATCTCGAACGCGCTGAAGTACGGCGCGAAGGACGCGCCGATCACCGTCGCGATCACGAAGCTGCGGGACGGCGTCGAGATGAGCGTGCACAACGAGGGCGCGCCGATCCCGCCGGAGGCGCAAGAGACGCTGTTCGATCCGTTCACGCGCGCCGCAGGCGAGCACCGCGCGCGCGGATGGGGCCTCGGTCTGATGCTGGTACGCGCCTGCGCCGAAGCCCACGGCGGGAGCGTCCATGTGGACAGCGCTCCCGGTCGCGGCACGACGTTCACGATGCGGCTGCCAGCGGACGCGCGGCCGGCCCAGGGCGGGACGTGAGGCGTTCTGCTCGTCGCCATCGGCCACGTTGCAGAGGCAACCAGCTACGCCGGCTCTCGGAGGTGGAGCCGGGGCATGTCTTCGCCGAGCGAGCACGAGAGGGCCGGTCTGGTTAGCTTGATTTCTGAGTGATTTATCTGGATCCAGGGCGCGTCGAGCTGGTTGTTTGAGTCGATTCTCTGGATGTGGCTCTCGATCGTCTGGTTGTGAGAGTTGATTCTCTGGATGTGGCTCTCGATAGTCTTGTTGTGAGAGCGGATTCTCTGGATGTGGCTCTCGATAGTCTTGTTGTGAGAGCGGATTCTCTGGATATGGCTCTCGGTAGTCAAGATACGAGAGCGGATTCTCTGGATGTGGCTCTCGATAATCTAGGTACGAGAGCGGATTCTCTGGATGTGGCCTGAGTTTACCCGGATAGCTGAGACGTTTTTCTATATTCCAGCGGATTTTGTCTTGTTTCTGGACCAGGATGTCTCGGCTCCTGGTGCCAACGTCCCCGTCGCACCTCGCCGACAGCCGTCGGGCTACCGCGCGCCGCCGGCATGAGCAGCGGGGCGGTCAGGCGCTACTGTATCCTGGGACGAACCCAGCGCGCCTGGTGATCGCAGGAGGGGACCCATGGGGGACAGCGGGAACACAGGGCTCGGCGCCCCCGAGCTCGCGTCGAACGAGGTGTTGAGAGCGGTCGCGGCGGGCGCGGCGACGCTCGCGCAGGGGGCGCACGGCGACGGCGTGCGCGCCCTGCAAGAGGCGCTCGGCACGCTCGGCGACGCGATGAAGGCCGACGGCTCGTTCGGGCCGAAGACGCACGCCGCCATCGTCGCTCTGCAAGGCGCGGAGGGCCTGCCGCAGACGGGCATCGTGGACGCCGCGACGATAGCCGCGCTCGACAGGCGCCTCGGGGCCCGGCGAAGGCAGCCGCTCGAGGAGGCCATGGCCAGGGCCGCGGGGCTCAGCCCGGAGGAGGTGGCGGCGCTCGGCCGCAAGCCGTCCGCGGTCCAGGCGTCCGCTGCGGCCTCGCGCCACGATCAAGGCTATTTCACGGACGCGAGGAGGCTCCCGCGGGTCGTGCCCGGGGCCGAGCCGGACCCGGACTCGCCGCCGCCCGCCGTGGACTCCGTCGGCGACCGGCCCGCGACCACCGCCCTCGGCGCGCTCGCCGCCGATCGGAGCGCGCGCCTCGACGAGGTCCGGCGCGCGCTCGGGGGCGACGCGCGGGCGCTGGCGGCGCTCGACAGGCTGCTCGCCGCGGGCCGGCTGCACGCGGGGGCGCTCCTGCCGAACCTCGCGACCATGGCGGGCGTCCGGCGCGACGGCAGGCTCGTGCTCGAGGGCGGCATCGATCCGCACCTCGTGCTCGCGCAGGCGATCCGGCACGTGGACAACCCGCTGCGCGTCAAGCAGGGGGCGCGCCACGGCACCTGCGGCGCGGGGACGATGGAGTACGTCCTGCTGCGCGCCGATCCGGCCGAGTTCACACGGCTCCTCGACGGGATCACGCGGGAGACGGGCGAGGTGACGCTCCGCTCCGGCCGCGTGCTCAGGATGCCGCGCAACGCGATCTCGCGCGACGCCTCGGGCCGCATCGACATCGACCGGCTGTTCCAGTCGGCGCTCATGAACCACGCGACCCTGATGAGCTGGATATTCGATTACGACAACCCCGAGGACAACGACTCGTTCTGGGCTGCTCTGGGCGGCGACTCGCGCGTCCCGCTCGGCAATTTCACGAGCCTGTTCCAGGACATCATGGGCGGCAGCTACACGAGCGTCTCGGCGCTGCTGCGCAGCGGCGCGTCCGTCGCTGACGATGTCGCCGGGGCCCTGGGGCGCGGGGAGAAGGTGCCTGTTCTCATGAAATGGGAGGGTGGCTATCACTGGGTCGCGGGCGAGAAGATCGAGAGGGGGGCGGACGGCTCGCCTGCGTCGGTGATCCTGCGCAATCCTGCGGGGTGGGACAGCTGCCAGGGCGTCCCGCCCCGCGCGCCGCTGCCGGAGGGGTGCGGGCGGTTTCGCATGAAGTACGCCGATCTCGCGGCGCATATCCATGGCGCGACCATCAGGGGATGAGCCTCTCGGGGACGCCGGACGCTACGAATTCGCCGAAGCGTGAACGTCAAGGATCTTGTTTTTTTTTGAGGGCTCGGACGGCGGCCCTGCCGCGCTTTGCGGCGGGGCCGACGTCGAGCATCGCGTGCTGGGCCAATGATTGGCCGCCGGGACGCCGGGACGCCGGCCGGTCCGGGGCATCGCCACGGAGCGCCCTTCACCTTGGGGGGTTGATTTTGGAGAACGACAAGACCTCGGTCGTCGTCAACACGCCCAAGCCTGCGTTGTCGCGAGTCCTGCCGCCGACCACGTAAAGCATGTATTTGTCTTCTTGATTGTTGCCCTTCATTCTCCTCAAGCTCGTTGCGGGGGATTGTCTCGGGCTATTGAGCTCCGGGATCACATAATCGTCGGAGGAGATGAACCTGGGATCTCGATGCCGGATATCGATGATATCGATCCGGCGGAGCGGCTGATCAGGCTGGCATGCGCCGCCCGTGCAATTCGCGTCGCCGCCGATCAGCAAGAGATACTTGTCGTCCACGTTCCGTACGCCGAACCGGGTTCGACCCACGCCAAAATTGTCATACAGCGTCCACTTGTCTCGCGCGATGTCATACACCTCCATGGACCGGAGCGACTGGCCGATGGATGAATCGCCGCCGGATATCGCATAGATGGACGTTTTCCCGCCCCGCGCGGCAGCGGCACAGCCCAGGTGCCTCCGCTCCACGTTCATGCTCGCCACCTGCTCCCATCTGTCATGCGTGATCGAATAGTAACGGACGAACGAGAGGGAGCCTTCGGCGTTAGGGTCTTGTCCGCCCATGATATAGATTCTCTTTTCGGCCTTGCCGCCGCATGCGTTGCGTTCGCGTATCTCCACTCCGACCGCGCAGCAATCCTCCGCGCTGATCTCCGAGAGGGGTGACGTGGACAGGTGTTTGAATCTGTACGTGTCCGCGTTGAAGGAATACACCGAATCGGTGCCGGAATCATCGCATGCAAGATAGTATTCGTCGTCGAACTGGACGAATCCGTTCGTGGTTGTGAACCACGGTTCCGCCACGACGGCGTCGGCCCCTCGGTTCTTCCACTCCTGCTGGGACGGCCGTTTCGTCAGATCCAGCGTGTACACATTGTGGTTCATCGGCGTCGGCGGCGACGGAGGGCCATTGCCCAGGCCGCCGAAAAGGATCAATTCGTTCTTTTCTTCGTCGATGATCGATGTGAGATGCCGATACCCTTGACCGTTCGGCAATACGTAGGGTTGGATCCGGAATTCACCGTCGATCACGGCGCGCCTGTCGGCATGACCAGGAGATGCTGTTGCCGTAACGAGCGCCAGAAAGGTCGCCGGAACAAGATTTTTGAAGAACATGATCGATCCCCCCACTCGTATGACAGGGACGAAGAGCCGAGCCTCCGGCGTCCTGCCTTTGTAAGTGTTCGCAATGCGCATGCCAGGAAATAAGGGCAGATAAGGGCGCAAGCGAGATGCGGCCAGTGGTTGGGATATTCGCTCTCGTCGCGCCGCGTGTATCTGGACATTCGGGGGATGTGCATTTGCGTGACAATGATTGCAGCATGCTCCCGGAATGTGAGCAAACTCGCGCCCCGATGCGCGGGCCGGCGCCGCCCCTGTCAACCAGGGAACGCCCCGGCCGGCCTGTGCAACCAAGCACCGCAATTGTGGTGGCACGGCGCCCCAGACGGCCTTTCAATGCACCTTGTTGCGCCGAGCACGGAGGGCAGGACCAGGGGCCCGCACTCTGTTCTCCGCGCTCTCTCTCCACGGAGTTCCAGGGGAAGCCTGTCTCACCCGACATTGGCACAGAGGGACGTGCCGATGGCGGGCGCTGACCCCGCGATCTCTGGTCGGCCGGACGATTCCGTGACGCTTCCGGCATTTCCCTCGGTGCGTACCGCAGGAGGCAGCGGAAGCCGACCCCTCCCCGACCCGATGCAGCCCGGACCACGCCCCCGGCAGCGACCGGTGCCAGATCAGTGCGCGCGCGGGCGACCAGCCATTGGCCGCGACGCTCCCCGGCGACACCACGACGGACCCGCCGACGCCACGGGGGAATCGCTTTGTGTTCCCTTCCCCCCTCATCGTACCCTGAGCGCTGCGGCCATGGATCTCTACCCCTCACTCCTTCAGATCGTCAGGATCCTCCTCTCCGAGGACGATGACGCGAAGGCTCCCGAGCTCGTCCTCCGCCGCGTCCTCGAGGCGACGGGCGCCGACCGCGGCTTCATCGTCGTCCGTGAGGACGGCTCCTACGAGCAGAAGTTCGCGGTCCACTTCGACAAGGCGAAGATTTCCGACAAGGAGCGCAAGTTCAGCCGCGGCCTCGTGCGGCAGGCCATCGAGACCCGGCAGATCGTCCACCTCTCCAGGGACGCCGGCGAGCCGCGGTCCTCGCTCCTCAAGAGCCTCGAGGAGTCGGGCGCGTCCGCCGCGCTCGTGGCGCCCCTCGCCCACGGCGCCGACGTCTACGGCGCGGTCTACGTGGAGTACAAATCCCGGGCCGCCAGCGATGAGGCGCTCCGCTTCGTCGCCGAGTTCGCCGAGCTCGCAGGGCTCTTCCTCAAGCGGGCCCTCGAGCGCGAGGCGCTGCGCCGACGGAGCCAGCGCCTCGAGCGCGATCTCTTCGCCCGCTACGATTTCGAGGGCATCGTCACGCAGGACGCCAGGATGCTCGCCCTCCTCAAGACGGTCGCGCAGGTGGCCGACTCGGACGCGACCGTGCTCGTGCGCGGGGAGACGGGCACCGGCAAGGAGCTCATCGCCCGCGCGCTCCACGTGAACAGCCCGCGGCGCAGCAAGGCCTGCGTCACGCTGCACACCTCGGCGCTGCCGGGCACCATCCTCGAGTCGGAGCTCTTCGGGCACGTCAAAGGCGCGTTCACCGGGGCCGACAGGGACCGCGTCGGGCGGGTCGCGTCGGCGCAGGGAGGCACGCTCTTCCTCGATGAGGTCGCGGAGATCGCGCCCGACGTGCAGGCGAAGCTCCTGCGCTTCCTGCAGTTCGGAGAGATCCAGCGCGTGGGCTCCGACCGGACCGACAAGGTCGATGTCCGCGTGATCGCGGCGACGCACCAGGATCTGCCGGCGCTCGTCGAAGCAGGGAAGTTCCGGCGCGACCTGTACTTCCGGCTCAAGGTGATCGAGATCGAGATTCCGCCGCTGCGCGAGCGCGCGGGCGATGTCCCGCTCCTCGTCGAGCATTTCCTCCGCACCTGCTGGAAACGCCCCGGCGAGCGGCCCCGCTTCACGGAGCGCGCCGCGCGGGCGCTCCGCGAGCACGCTTATCCGGGCAACGTGCGCGAGCTCGCCCACGTGGTGGAGCGCGCGTGCATCCTGGCGGCGGGGCCGGAGCTCGACGTGGATCTGCTCCCGTCCGATGTGGCTCAGCCGGCAGGCCCCGGGCCGCTGGCGCCGCGCTTCTCGCGGCTCTCCGCCGACGAGCTCGATGCGGCGCGCGAGGCGGGCGTCGCCGAGCTGGAGCGCGCGTTCCTCGTGGCGCTGATGGATCGGCACGGGGGGAACGTGTCGCAGGCGGCGCGGGAGTCCGGGTTCAACCGGACCTACCTGCAGAAGCTCCTGGCGAAGCACCGGGTCGCCGGCGCAGGCGGCCGGCGCCCTGCCTTCGATGGGTGACGGACGCCGCCGGCTTTTGAACCGCCAAGCCGCCAAGGACGCCAAGGGGAGAGGGGGAAGGTGGCCGTCCGGGCATCCCCCCTATTCCCCGGTTCTCTTGGCGCCCTTGGCGGCTTGGCGGTTCGCTTCCCCGGCCGACTTCCCGCAGTAGAGCTACCGTACGCTCGGGAACCTGCTGGAGCCCGAATGGCTCACCCACGAATTCTTCTGAGGAGGCACTTACCCATGCATCGAAGGGGCCGCCTTCACTCCACAGCCTGCGAGCGCCTTCTCGCGTTTCAGCGCCTGCGGCGGCGCGCGAAGAGGGCGCCCAGGGCCACGAGGGCCGCGAAGCCGCTCGCGCTATTCTCCGCGGATCCGCGTGCGGCGCGGCAGCCGTCGCCCGGCTCTTCGCCGTCGCCGGAGCCGCCGGTGCCGCTCACGCCACCCATACCGCCCTGACCGCCGGAGCCGGCCATTCCACCGGCGCCGCCTGCGCTTCCGCCCTCGCCTGCGCTTCCGCCGGAGCCGCCGGAGCCGCCCATTCCGCCGGACCCGCCCTCTCCTGCGCTCCCGCCGGCGCCGCCTGCGCTTCCGCCCGTGCCTGCGCTTCCGCCGGAGCCGGCCATTCCACCGGACCCGCCCGCGCCTGCGCTTCCGCCGGAGCCGCCCATTCCGCCGGAGCCGCCCATTCCACCGGACCCGCCCGCGCCTGCGCTTTCGCCGGAGCCGCCCATTCCGCCGGAGCCGCCCGCGCCTGCGCTTCCGCCGCTGCCCTCCGGGGTGACGCCGCCCTCGTAAATCTCCGTGCTTGCATGCGCCTCGGGGTCGCCGTCGCCGGACGAGCAACCTCCCAGCAACCCCCCGAAGACCAGGACGCGATTGCCATCGAGCAGCACGGACGACGGAGAGCTGCGTTGCCTGCTCAGGTTCGGCACCATCGACCAGCCATTCGTCACGGGGTCGTACACCGCGGCGCTCCGGAGGTCGCACTGGCTGCCGCCCGTCCATTCCGTGCCGCCCGCGATGAGCACCATTCCGTTTCCGAGCAGCGTGGCCGTATGACGTCGGCGCGCGACGTCCAGGGGCCCGGTCACCGTCCAGTCATTCGTCGCCGGCTCGTAGACCTGCGCGTGCGGGACGTGCGGCGCGCCCATGACAAGCACCCGACCATCACCGAGCAGCGTCGCCGTGAAATCGGCGGGCGGCATGAGCAACGCCTGCGTCGGCGTCCAGGTGTTCGTGGCCGGGTCATACCGATCGGCGCCATTGCCGCTCACCACGAGCACGCCGCCGTCGAGCAGCCTCGTCGCCTGGTGCCCGGAATGCGCGAAGGTCAGCGTCCCCGCCGGGGAGAACGTCCCCGTGGCCGGATCGTAGAGCTCCGCCGTCGCCGGATTGCCAGCGCCGCCGCTCACCAGCACCTTCCCGTCTTGCAAGAGGACCGCCGAGTGCCCCGAGCGCGAGACACCGAGCGAGCCCGTCGCGTCCCAGGATCTCGTCGCCGGATCGTAGAGCTCGGCGACCGCCGTCCCGCCGCCCACGACGAGGATACGATCGTCGGGGAGCCGCGAGAGAGCGACGCTCCGATCGTGGTGCGCGACCATGGCGCCGGTGAGCGTCCACGTATTGCTCGCCGGATCGTATGCCTCGGCCGTCGACGGAGAATCACCACCCACGACGAGGATCTCGCCGGTCGAGACCCGGATCGACGCGGGCTTGCGGCGCGCCTGCGAGAGCGACGCGACGCCGCTCCAGGCGTTCGTCGCCGGATCGTAGAGGTCCACGGACAGGGTATCGTTCCAGTCGTTGTCGTACCCGCCGGCCACGAGCACGCGGCCATCGGCGAGCTCGGCCCACGTGCCGTCTTGCCGCGGCACGGGCATGTTCCCGGCCGGCGTCCACGGGGACTGGCAGCCGACCGGCAACGCCCCGACGCAAGCGCCCGCCTGGCAGACGCCGTTCGCCGTGCAGCCGTCGGCGCTGCCGCAAACGGCTCCGCTCAGCGGCGTGCAGGTGCCATTCGCCGACGCGCCCGCGCTCACCGCGCACGCGTCACACGAGCCCGCGTCACACGCGGCATCGCAGCAGACACCGTCGACGCAGAAGCCGCTCGCGCATTCGCCCGCGAAGAGGCAGGAATCGCCCGGGGCCGCGAGGGTGAGCCTCTCGACGGTCGCGCTCCCGCCGCCGGCCACGAGCACCCGCCCGTCCGCGAGCTCCGTGGCGGTGTGGCGGCTCCGGTCCATGTTCAGGTACTTGCCGAGCGACCACCTCCCGCTCGCCGGATCGTAGACCTCCGTGAGCGCGCCGCCGCCGGCGACCAGCACCCGGCCATCGGCGAGCGGCGTGGCCGTGTGGTTGTGGTGGGGGACGTTCATCGGCGTCGCGGTCGTCCAGGTATCGCTCGCCGGATCGTAGAGCGCCGCGCTGCGGTTCGTGGACGAGAACCCCTCACCACCGTAATCGGTGTAGCCGCCGGCGACGAGCACCTTGCCGTTCGCGAGGAGCGTCGCGGTGTGCCCTTCCCGATTCTGGATCGAGCCCGCGGCGGTCCACGTGCCCGTGCCCGGATCGTAGATCTCCGCGCTGCCGATGGGGTCACCGGATGCGTCCACCCCGGCCACCACGAGGACCTTGCCGTTCGGCAGGAGCGTGGCCGTGTGGGAGGAGCGCACGTGCGCCAACGGGCCCGCGGCGGTCCACGTATTCGTGAGGGGATCGTAGATCTCGCTCGAGCCCATCACCCACTCTTCGAACTCGCCGGCGGCCACGAGGATCCGGCCGTCGGGCAGGAGCGTCGCGGTGTGGCGTTCGCGCGGCGTGAGGAGCGGCGCGGCGAGCGTCCATGCATCCCTGGCGGGGTCGTAGATCTCCACGACCTCGGTCACGCCGCCGGCCACGACGACCCTGCCGTCCGGAAGGAGCGTCGCGGTGTGGCCGGTGTGCCGCGTGCTCATCGGCGCGACGAGCACCCATGTATTCATGGCGGGGTCGTACACCTCGGCCGTCTCGCTCGCTCCGCCGGCCACGAGGACCCTCCCGTCGAGCAAGCGTGTCGCCGTGTGCCTGCTCCGGGCGACGTTCATCGGCGGCGCCATGTCCCAGCGTGGCGCCGTGAGCGCGGCGACCGCCGCCCCGATGCCTTGCTCCTTCACGCGGCTTCGCGCGGGATCGGCGTCATCGCATCCGAGCGCCGCAGCGAGCGGCGCGACGAGGAGGACGGGGGCGAAGCGGCGCAAGAACGAGGCAGAACGCATGCTCGACGATAGCAATCTCGATGTTCCAGCTGTCAAGAAAAATGGGCTCCTCCGTGGAAGCTGTGAGTGCATGGTCCGAACAAGGGCATAACGAGTTGCGACCACGCGATGGATACCTTGCCTCACGCTCACCTCACCAAAGTCGATGACGATCGCGAGATCGAGATTCGAGAGCCGCGGGCAGGTGAGGGCCGTCTTGGCGGTTCCCTCATTCCGGCAGGGTGGGGGAGCTCTCCTGCCACCCGCTCGGGAGCTCCTCCCCGAGCGCGGCCCCTCTTCACCGCGCGCCGCCGTGCTCCGCGAGCCACCCGTTCACCGTCGTGAGCGCGCGCTTCGCGTACTCCCCCTCTTCGGCCGCATAGGCGTCGCGCGCCTGGGTCGCGAGCTTCATCGCCCGCGCCCGGTCCCGCGCCGATCCCCAGAGCGCCCGGGCCGCGTGGAAGCGCGTATCCGCGAGCTCGATCGGAGAGACGCCCTCGCCCTTCGCCGCATAGATGGCGAGCGCCCGCTCGGCGAACGGGCGCGCCTTTTCCGGCTCGCCCTTCTCGTTGTAGGCGCTGGCGATCCCGGTGAGCATCGATGCGACCGCATGCGAGCTCGGGCCCACGGCCTTCTCCTGGATCGCCGCGGCGCGCTCGAGGCGCACAAGGCCCTCGGCGTACCTCTTCTGCGCGACGAGCGCGCTCCCCAGGTTGCCGAGCGAGGCGGCCACGCTCGCGTGATCGGGGCCGAGCGCCTTCTCGCGGATCGCGAGCGACCGTTCGTAATAGGGCGTCGCCTCCGCGAACTTCTGCTGCATCTCCAGGACGGCCCCGATGTTGTTGAGCGATGACGCGACGTCGGCGTGATCGGGGCCGAGCGCCTTCTCCCGGATGGCGAGCACCCGCTCGTGAGCGCGCCTGGCCGCGTCGGTCTCTCCGAGCATGACGAGCGCATTGCCGAGGTTGTTGACGGAGGCCGCCAGGAACGGGTGATCGGGGCCGAGCGCCGTCTCCTGGATGGCGATGGCGCGCTCGATCCGGGGCAACGCATCTCGGTATTTGCCCTGGGTGTTGAAGAGGCGACCCAGGCTGTTGAGCGTGAGCGCGACGCTCGGATGAGAGGCGCCCAGCGTCTCCTCTCGGATGGCGAGCGCCCGGGTGTAGGCGCGCTCCGCGTCGTCGAACCGCTCGAGGTGGAGGAGGACGGTGCCCAGGCGGCTCCACGTCGCGCCGACCTCGGGATGCTTCGGGCCGAGGGCCTTCTCGAGGCCGGCCAGCGCGCGCTCGACGTGCTGCGCTGCCTCGCCGTACTTCCCCTGCTCGTCGAGGACGCTGCCCAGCGTGCCGAGCAGCCGCGCGCTCGCCAGCGTGTCGCCCCCCGTCCGCTCGACCGCGCCCTCGGCGGCCAGCTGCAGCGCGAGCGCGTCGGCGTGCCGGCCCTGCAGATAGCCCACCACGTAGATGAGCTGCGGCCAGGCCTCCGCCGCGAGGGCGTCGTCCCTGGCCCGCGCCGCGGCGCGCAGCGCCTCGCGGAGCGCCGCCTCCGCGGCCGGGGCGTCGTGCGCGTCCCGCGCCGCGCGCCCGAGCATCAACAGCGCCTCCGCCTCGATCTGGGCGTAATCCGCCGCGCGGGCCTCGTCGGCGAGCGGCCGCGCGAGCGCGAGCGCGTCGCCGAACTTGCCGGCCTCATCGAGGGCCCTGACCTCGGCCAGGCGAGCCCGCAGCGCGTCGATGCGCGCCCGCGCCGCGGCGTCCGCGGGCGGCGGGATCGCCGCTGTCAGCGCGCCCGCGTCCGCGCAGCGCTCGAGGCCCGGGAGCGCGAGCGACGCCTCGATCGATCGATCGAGCACCGCGGCGTCCGCTCGTTGCGCGAAGAGCGCCGTGAGCGCCCCCATCTCCTGGCGGCGGCGCTCCAGGCACAGCGTCCGGAGATCGAGCAGCCCGGCCGACTGATCGCCCCGCACATGCGTGGCCTCGCACGAGTCGGCGTACATCGCGACCCACGCGCGCGCCCGATCGCCCAGCGCCTTCTCCACGCGCCGGTACGTGTCCTCCGCGTACGGCCGCCCGGTGCCGGCGAACGCTGCCCGCACCTTCGCCATCGTCGCCTCGTCCCAGACGCCCGCGAGCCTCGCCTCGCCGCCCTTGCAGAGTCCGCCCGCGGGCTGCCGCGCGAACGCGAACACGAGGAGGCCCGCGAGCGCGAGCCCCGACGCCGCGACGAGCCCGCGCCTCCACGCCGCCGCCGGATCCTTCGAGAGATCGGCGAGCAGCGCGTCCATGTCGGGGTATCGAGCGTCCCGGTCGACGGAGAGCCCGCGCTCGAGACAGCGGCGGATCCGCGCCGGCATCTCGGCCCCTCGCGGCGGCTCTCGCATCCGCCCGAGCGCCACGTTCTCGCGCAGCTCGTCGTAGGTCTTGCCGGCGAACGGACGCTCGCCCGCGAGCGCCTCCCACAGCGACACGCAGAAAGCATACTGATCGGCCCGCGCATCCGCGGCCTCTCGCCGGTGCTGCTCCGGCGCCATGTAGACCGGCGTCCCCAGGAACGAGCCCGAACGCGTGAGCGCGGCCTCGATCCCCGCCTCCGCGCCGCCGCCGCCGGCCTCGCCCTCCGCGAGCCCCGCGAGCCCGAAATCGGTGACGCGCACGCGGCCGTCGGCGCCGACAAGGACGTTGTCGGGCTTGAAATCGCGGTGCACGAGGCCCGCGTGGTGCACCTGCGACAGCCCTTTGCCCGCCTGGAGGAAGGCCGCCACGACCTCCGAGGCGGGCCGCCGCTTCTCCGCGCAGAACGCGCGCAGCGTCCGGCCCTCGACGTGCTCCATCACCACGCGCACCTGCCCGGCCGAGACGTCGACCTCGTGCACCGTGACGACGTTGGGGTGCTTGATCCTCGCCATGGCCTGCGCCTCGCGGACGAGCCGCGCGAGCGCCGTCGCCGCGCCCGAGCGCCCCAGCACCTCGGGCCGAAGCACCTTGATCGCCACGTCGCGGCCGAGCACGTGATCGCGCGCTCGCACCACCACGCCCATGGCGCCCTCGCCGAGGCGATCGAGCACCTCGAACCGACCGAGCTTCGTCCCCGGGCGCAGATCGAGCGACGCCTCGGCCTCGGGCGGAGCCGGAGGCCCGGACGCTCCCCCGTCCGGGACGACAACCGTGCTTGCGAGCGGATCGATCGTGACGCTCGAGGACACGTGCTCGTCTCGGGAGGTCGAGTGCCTCGCCGGGTGCTCCTCGGCGGTCGTGGAGCGCGACCGCGGCTCCTCCGAGAGCAGCGCGTCGCAGCGGGTGCAACGCGGGTTGAACGGCGAGTTCTCCGCGCTGCACCCCGGGCAGACGATCACGCTCTCGCCCAGGCTCACAGGAGGCTGTGTAGCATGTCCCGTCGCGGCTGCGGTTCCTGCGTCCCTCTCCAGGGGGGGTACTTTGATTGAAGGTGCGGTCTTTTGAACCGCCAAGGCGCCAAGGGCGCCAAGAAAATCTCAATCATCTTGGCGTCTTATGGCGTCTTGGCGGTTCCATCATCCCGGCAGGGCGGGGGAGAGGCGGCTACCAGCAGGTCGGCTGACCCTGGCAGCAACCGGGCTCCCCGGGCTCGCAGGTCCGCTCGTCGCAGTCCGCCATGCAGGCATCCCGGTCGGCGGCGCAAAACTCGTAGTCTTCGCCCGCCCGGGTGCAGGCCAGGAAGACCCTGGCGCACTGGCCCTTGCAGTTGATCAGCTCCTGGCTCGCCTCGCCCACCTCGACGTCGGGGGACGGCTCCTCGGCGATCTCGACCTGACAGCCGAACAGGGTGAAGCTCGCCAGCAGCGACGCGGAAAGGACGAACATGGATCGTTGGGTGACGCGAGTGAACATTGGACTCTCCTCCATGGTGACCGGACAGGTGGAACAGCGATACGGTTTTGCAGGCGCCATGCCACGGCCAACGGGCCGGGCGTCCGTCGGCGAGCTCCCGCGCTTACGCCGAAAACGAGGCCTATCGCTCCCCGGATCTCCGGAGCTGAGCACGAGGCTGCCGAGCCCCCTGTCTCTCTGGAGGAGACACCTGTTCCTCGCGGAGAACAGCGTGCCGGCTCGCGGCGAACAGCCACGACGTGAGCTCATCATCCGATGAGAGCGTCCTGAGCTCCACTCCCTCCACCAGGAGGGAAACGCCTTGTACGGCGAGGATCAGCCGCCGAGCCACCGCCGTGCGAGCTCGAGCGTGCGGGCGTTGTCGGGGACGTGCTGGAGAAAGCGCTCGCGCCAGGCCGGGTCGCCGAGCTTCTCGGCGCGCGCGAGCAGGGCCGTCCTGGCCGCGCCGATCGCGGCGGCGGCCTCGTCGTGCCTACCGCTCGCGGCGAGCACCTCGGCGCAGGTGAGGCGGACGAACGACTCGCCCTCTTCGATGGTTCCGAACGACTCCAGCGTGGCGTTGGCGTCGGCTGCTGTCCGGACTGCCTCGTCGATGCGGCCGAGCCCGAGCAGCACGCGCGCGAGGACCGCAAAGGCCTGCACGCCGAGCGTCGGTATGCCGGGAGCGAGCGAGACGGCAGCGCGCGCTTCGCGCTCCGCGGTCTCGAGATCGCCGGCGGCGAGGGCGATCCTCCCGAGGCAGCAGCGGGACATCATCTCCACACGCGCGCCGCTCGCTTCCCGGCTCGGCGTGACGCTCGCTTCTGCGAGCCTCCGCGCCTCGGCCAGCTGCCCGCGATGCGTGAGGATCTGCGCGAGGTTCGACTCCACGACGATCTTGAGATCCCAGAGCTGCAACCGGTCGGTCTCGTCCCTGGATGCGCGCAGCAACGACTCCGCCCTCTCGAAGTCGCCGAGCTCCGCGTAGAAAAATCCGAGATTTGCTCGGGCGCTGCAGGTATTGCGACGATCGCCAGCCTGGTCAAAGGCGGACAGCGCGGTCTCCAGGCGGTTCGCGGCGGCGCTGAGGTCACCCGTGCACATCGCGTAGCACGCGCGCGCGTCGTGGAGGCGTCCAATCACCCCGATGTCTTGTATCCCTGATTCTGCGAGAGCGCGCTCGACGGTCTCCATCAGAGCGTCCCCTTCGGCATAACGCCCCCACATGGTCACCACCATCGAACCGGCGATGAGACAGGTGAGCTTGACGCACTGAGCGTTGCCCGCGGCTCGTGTATCCGCCGCCATGGCGAGCCATCGCTCCAGCGCGTCGAACGATCCCTGCTTGGACGAGGCCAGGCACATCTGCTCGATGGCTGAGAACCATGTGGTCGAGCCTCGCTCGACCCGCTCGATCGCCTCCAGGCCTCGCTCCACGGCGAGGGCGGAATCGCCGCTCCATACATGCGCTTCGGCTTGAACTCGGCGGAGCCTGCCCGCGGTCTCTCCGGCGGCGCCGCAGCCGATGCCGCGATCGGCCCGCTCCAGCGCCGTGCGCAGATCGTTGCCGCGAAGCGCCTCTTCCGCGGCGCGCAGGTACGCCTCTGCCGCCCGCGCCGGCGCGCCGCCAAGCTCGAAGTGCTCCGCGAGCGCCATCGCGTCTGCGCCGCCGGTCCGTTCCAGCCAGTCGCCCGCGAGCGCGTGGCCGACACGGCGGTCGCGCTCGGTGAGCATGCCATAGGCGGCATCCCGGACCAGCGCATGGTGGAACCCGTACTCCACCTCGCCTGCGACCCGCGCCTCGTGGCGCCGCAGGATGAGCTCCCGCCGCGCGAGCTCGCCCAGCCGCGGCGCCACCGGCGCGCCGCCCACGAGGGCGGCGATTCCACCCTCCCAGAACGTCTCACCGAAGACGCTCGCCGCGCGCAGCACGCGCCGCTCTTCGACGTCCAGCGCCTCGAGCCGCGCCTGCACCATGGCGAGCGCCGTCTCGGGCATGCCCGCGCTCCTGCCCTCGGCGACCGCGCGGATCTGCTCCTCCAGCATGAACGCGTTGCCCTCGGCGCAGGAGAGGAGCCTCTCGATCTGCTCGGCGCCGATGCCATCCCCGAGCACCTCCCGCACGAGCCGCTCACCCGCGCGCCGGGGCAGCGGCGCGAGGCTGAGACGGAGGCCGTGGCGCTCGCTCCAGAGCGCCGGGAAGAGCTCGTCGACCTCTGGACGAGCGAGCGCCAGGACGAACAAGGGCAGGTCCCTGGCGTGCCGGAGCGCGGCGTCGATCAAGGTCACCGTGGGCAGATCGCCCCAGTGGAGGTCCTCCAGCACCACGAGCACCGGCTGCCGCTGGCACTCGGCCTTGACGAAGTCCACGAACGCCTCGCGGAGGCGATCGCCCATCAGCATCGGGTTCTGCCGCGCCGCGCTGAGCTGCACGTCGCCTTCGTCGGGGAACGCCGTCCCGACGAGCTCGCCGAGGAACGCCGCGACGTGCGGGCGCTTGGCCCCGAGCCCCTCGAGCTGCTCGACCCGGTCGCGCACCTTGCTCCGCCGCACCTCCAGCGGCTCGCCGTCGAGGATACGCATGGCGCGGCGGAGCGCCTGGGACAGCAGGCCGAACGCGGAGCCGGCCGCCATCGGATCGGCCCTGCCGATCCAGATCTCGGCGGCCTCGCGCCGCTCCTCGAGGGCGCGGAGGAACTCCCAGGCGAGGCGCGACTTGCCAAGACCGGGGGCACCCACGACGACCACGGCGCTCGCGGAGCCCTCGTCCACGCAGTTGCGCCACTCGGCCGCGAGCTGAGAGAGCTCGCGCTCGCGCCCTACACAGGGCGTCGGCTTCCCGAGCAACCTGGGGACGGTGTCCGGCTCCGCCTTGGGGCCGCGAAGCCAGCATCCTCCGGGCTCGCGCGCCGTATCGAAGCGGCTCGCGAGCAGGCTCGCCGTCGCTTCGTCGAGCCGGATGCCCGAGGGCAGCGGGCCGTCACGCCCGGCGATGAGCTGCGCCACGCGATCGACGAGCGCGCCGACAGGCAACCTCCCCTCGATCTCCGCCAGCCCCGTGGCGACGGCCATCGGTGCGCGGCCAAGCTCCGTCCGGAGCGCGAGCGCGCAGTGGGCCGCTCGCACCGCGAGGTCGGTCGGAGACTCGGCGCCCGACAGCGCGACGAGCAGCCAGCGCGATTGGAGCACATCGAGGCTCCCGCCGTGGCGCGCCACGATGTCCCGCAGCGCCTGGGTCTGCGCGGCGCCCTCGGCGTCCGAGAGCGTGGCGTCTGTCTCGTCTGTGCCGTTGGCGGTCAGGATGACACACATGACCCTGCGCTCGGCCGTCGTGATCGCCTCGCTCGACGCGGACGGCGCCGAGACGGCGCCCGCTCCGCCGTGGCGCCCGTCGGCCAGCACGGCGAGCTCCGCTGCGACGGCGGCGCCGTCGCGCGGCCGCTGCGCTGCCTCCTTCGACAGCATCCGCGTCACCAGGCGCTCGAACGGCTCGGGGATGTCGCCGCGGAGCTCCCCGAGCCGCGGTGGATCTTCCAGGACGACCTTCACGAGCAGCGCGAGCACGCTGCCGCCCAGGAACGGCGGGCGCCCGGCGAGGCACTGGAACAGCACGCATCCGAGCGCGAACACGTCGGCGCGGGCGTCGACGGCCAGGTCGCCGCGCGCCTGCTCGGGGGAAAGGTACCCGGGCGTTCCAAGGATCGCTCCGGGCGACGTGAGGCTCAGATCGAGCCGGAGATTGCGCGCGATACCGAAGTCGAGCAGCGTGACTCGCTCGACGTCGCCATCGACGAGCATCAGGTTGCTCGGCTTGAGGTCGCGGTGAACGATGCCGAGGCCATGGACGGCGCCAAGCGTCGCCGCCACGCGCGCGGCCAGCGTCACGCTCTCGTCGAACGTCAGCGGTCCTTCGGCGAGCCGCTCCTCCAGGGTGACGCCTTCGAGCCACTCCATGGCCAGGTACGGCTGCCCCGCGCCGGTCACGCCGTGCGCGACATACTGCACGACGCCGGGCAACCGCAGCGTGACGAGCGCCTGCGCCTCTCGCGCGAACCGGCGCAGATCGCGCTCGCTCGCGCCCCGCAGGACCTTGAGCGCGATCGCCGCTCCCGAGAGCCGATCGCGCGCGCGGTACACGTCCCCCATCCCGCCGGAGGCGGCCAGACGCTCGACTTCGAACCGATCCTCGACGAGGTCCAGCACGTGCATGGCGCTTCCTATGTACTCGCGCCGGGCACCCGACGGCGGTTCGGCGCCGCAGAGCCGTTGCCCAACGATGTCGTGCCGCCGGCGGCCGGCAAATCGCGGTCAGAACACGAACTTGAGGTGTCCGCCCACCGTCGCGAGCACCAGCGAGTACTCCCCGTTGCCGAGGTCGTAATCCGAGCCGGTCACCGTGCGCGGCAGGATGCCCTGCACGCGGACGTCGCCCGAGAGCGACACGCGATCGCTGAGCTTCAAGACACCCCCGACGTCCCCGATCAGCCGGTGGTTGTCGGGCGAGGCCACGTCGATCGTGCTGTCCGGCGAGGCCGCCGACTGATACCCGACCGACGCCGTCGCCAGGAACGCCTCGCTCAGCTTGTACTTGGCGCCGATCTCCGCCCACACCGTGTCGTTCCACCTGCGCGGCAGCGTCACGGTGACGCGATCGGTGATCCCGAGCTTCGGCTGGGCGAGGTCCGGAGAGGAGGCCTCGACGACGAACGCCTCGATGTCCGAATAGAGCACGTACGAGAGGAGCCCATCGAGGCTGAGCTTGTCGTTCACCCGGTAGCCGACGCCGGCGGTGAGCCGCTTGGGGAGCGTGAACGAGAGCTCCACGTCGCCCTCGACCAGCGGCTTGTAACGCAGGCCCTGCTCGGCGAGGTCCTGCGTGAAGAACGGGTGGTCCATGTCGATCGCGAACTTGCCCTTGTACCGCATCGCGGCGCTGTGCTGGTACGTGAGGCCGAAGCGAAGGTCCTTGTTGGGATTGAAGGCGAGCCCGAGGTGGAAGGAGGCGCCGTGCGACAGGGCCTCCTTGATCGAGATGGAGCGCGCGAGGACGTCGAGCTCGCGCAGCTCGGACGGCGTGTTCGGGCCGAAGTCGTTGTCCTGCTTGAGGTAGTCGAGGCCGTCGTGGAACTCCTTGAGGCTCCCGAAGTCCTGCACCTTCGAGAGCTCCGCGAGGCCGCTGACGTAGGACAGGCCGGCGCCGAGCGAGACCTGGTCGGTCAGCTTGAGCCCGGCGGCCGCCGTGAGCGACGTGGAGACGATGAACGCCTGCCGGAGCTGCCAGCGCTGCGCGCCGTCCTGGAAGCTGAGCGCCGCGGCATAAGGGACATACAGGCCGACGCCCACGGTCAGGCGGTTCGGCAGGGCCGGGATCGCCAGGAAGGCGTTGCCCGTCGGCGCGATCGGCGTCGTCGACACCTCCTCGGCGCGGCCGCGCTTGCTGGCGTCGACGTTCGCCGGATCGAGCGGGAGCTTGAACTGGAGCGTGTCCGGCGTCTGGTACGTGCCGCGCCGCTCGCGCTGGTAGGTCGCGTGGCCGACGATGAGGCCCGCGCCCAGGACGAGCTCCGGCCGCTGGACCCCCGCGAGCTCGGCCGGGTTCCAGTAGACGGCCGCGGCGTCGGACGTCGTGGGGCCCGAGAGGCCGCTCGTCACCCAGGGCGCGTCGATGCCCGAGGCGTGCGCGTCCCGCGCCGTCAGGCAGGCGAGGCCTGTCGCGAGCGAGAGCGCGGCGAGCTCACGTCCTGTTCGTTGACGCGCACGGGCGCGGGCGCGGGGCCGCGGGGGCGGCAGAGCTCCTTGCATGAGACGGGTCCTCACGGTGGGGGGGCCGATCACTGGATCCGGGTGAGGGTGAGCGAGAGGCGATGGGGGCTCGGCTTGTCGCCGATCCTGATCTCGTAGCGGCGCCCCTCGTCGTCCGCGAAGTACAGCGTATCTCCCGCCTTGACCTCCACCTTCTCGTGGAGCGCGTCGCCGTCGATCTCCTCGGTCGTCGACACCTTCTTCTCGAGCGCGGGGTCGGAGAAGAAGCCAGGGCTCTCGTAGGCATAGTCGCGCACGCGCACGCCGTCCGCGTCCTTGCGGATGTCGTCGGGCGCGACGAAGTAGAGGTAATCCCGCCGGCCGGCGACGCCGCTCTCGGTGCTCGGCTGGTAGAGGTAGAAGTCCGCGTCGCCGGCGGCGTTGTCGTTGAGCTCGAGCGCCATGTCCTTGAGGACCGCTGGATCGCTCGCGAGGTTTTTCTTGATGCTCGCGACGAGATCCTCGGTCTTCACGCCGACCGGCACGTCGCGCAGGGTCACCTCGAGGTCGGCCTCCCCCTCGGCGAGGCCGCCGTCATGGAGGCGCGCCTGGGCGACGTCGAGGAGGATGTCCCAGAAGTAGGACGGCGCCGGAGGCGGGTCTTCGAGAATGACGCTCTCGTCGACGCTGATCTCGGTCCATCCGCTCTCGTCGATGCAGACCTTCACGGCCTCGAAGTCGCTCATCGACGTGCCCGCGGGCCCGTAGCTCGAGCAGTGATCCTCGATCTTGGCTGCCCTGAGCTCACCCGCGCGGGCGAGGATGTGCTCGAACTCCCAGAGCGGCTGTTCCCACACGGGCGAGTTGCCGCGCGGCGCGGGCTCCTTGCTCGTGCCGCCCGGCAGGAGCATCGCGCTCTCGGGGATGGCCAGCGTCAGCTCGCCGATGCTCAGGTTCCTGGCGAGGTTGTCCAGGACGAGCCAGTCCTCCTGGCTGAAGTCGAACAGGGTGTCGATCTGGCCCGGCGTGCTGTTGACGCTCGCGACATCGGCCATCGTGGCGTCGACCCCCTTGTACGGCAGGGCATTGACGTCGACCCGGACCGTCATCGTGAAGTCGTCGAGGGCCGCCTTCACCCCCGACGCGGCCTTGATGAAGCCGGGGTGCTTCGCGCCGTCCGGGTCGTCCGGATGGAGCGGCGTCGGGCCGAACTGCGCGGCGAGGCCGGCGAAATCGGTGACGACATCGTACAGCGTGACAGGGATGGAGTGGGGCGCGACGGGGTAGACGCCGTCCGGGTGCTCGTCGTTCGTCGGCCCTCTCCGGTGCTGGGTGTTCGGGTGGGTGCTGACGAGGTTCTCCAGGACGGCCTGTGAGGTGATCTGGACGGGGATGAGCCGCTCGTTGCCGGCCGCGCCCGTGAGGTCCGAGAGGATCTTCGACGTCGAGAGCCCCACGGCGTTGCCGACCCCGAGCAGGCCCTCGAGGCTCGTGCCGCGGAGGTCGGCGTTCTCCGGCGTCATGTTCAGGAGCCCGACGAGGTTCCGTGACGCGGGCGGGAGCGCCGCGATCTCCGCGGGGGGCATGTACATGACCTTGAGCAGCGCGTTCTCGATGAGCGTCGAGATGTCGAGATCGAGCAGCCATATCCCCTCGAGGGTGGGCCGCGGGATGGCCTTGAGCTCGTCGAGCGTGAGCGTCTTGGCGAAGCCCCTCGCGTCGAACCGCAGGAACTCGAGCGTGAGGGTGCGGCTCTGGCGCACGCCGAGCGCCGGCGGGGGCGGCGCCTGCTCCACCGTGACGGCCTCGACGCAGCCGGGCAGCGCAGAGAGCGCGGCGGCGAGCAGGGGGCCGAGCCGGGAGAGCTGGCGGGCGGCGGGGCGGGTGAGAACTCGCGCTTCCATGATCAGAGCTTCTCCACGTCGGCGGTGATCTCCACCGGATCGTCGCTCTCGGGCACGTAGAAGCGGACCTCGTAGACGGCGCCCTCGTCGTCCTGCATGTACAGCGTGGTCTCGCCCGGCGGCAGCCTGTATTTCTCGTGCGTCGTGTCGTCGACGCCGTCGAGCTCCTTGCTGGAGACCTTGCTCGCCTCGCTGAGATCCGGGCTCGTGAAGAAGCCGGGACTTTCGTAAGTGTAGGCGCGAGGGGCCTCCGAGCTTTGATCCGAAGGCCGGAGGTCGTCCTCGGCGACGAAGAACAAGGTGGGCGCGCCGTCGGGCGCGCCGCGGCCGTAGAAGAAGTCGAGCGCGTCGTTGTTGATCCAGTAACGGCCCAGGATGATCTCGGCGATCTCGCTGGCCTGGCTCTGCAGGGTCGGGCGGAGCTCGGCCACGATCTCGTCGGCCGTCAGGCCGATGCCGACGTTGTGGAGCGCGAAGACCGGCTGGGCGGCGCCTTCGGGGATCTCGGGGTTGCCGTCGCCGGTGGGATCGTGGATGGCGACCTGGCCGACCTCGGTGAGCAGCTCCCAGAAGAGCTGCGACGGCGGTATCGGGGGAGGTTGGTCGGAAACCAGGTCGGTGAAGGCCGTCCAGCCGCGCGGGTCGCCGTTCTGGCCGATGGTCACGCCCACCCGGCACGTCCCGCTCAGGCGGAAGTAGCACCCTGTGAAGGGCACGCGCTCGCTATACGTAAGATAAGCCGCCTTGCCCACGATGTGCTCCATCATGAATGGAGGGGTGGACCATACCGTGTTGGAGCCGACCGGCATGTCTGGACGGTTCTCCTTGCAGGCGGGCGCGTCGGCCTCGATGCACGCCTTCACCTTGGTGGGCAGCTCGCGCAGCGAGATGCGCATATCGATCGTCGGTGAAGGGGCGATGCCGCTGATCTGGAGCTTCTCCGGGTCGGTGAAGTCGAACCGGAGCGGCGCGTCGCCGTCCCGGAGGAACATGTCACCGCCGCCCTTCGAGAGATCGACCCCCGAGACCCTGCGTAGGCCGGACTCGGCGACGACGCGCATCTGGAAGTCGGGCAGGAGGACATCGCTCTTCGTCGTGAACGTCTCATCGTCCCGCACGAGCACGCCTGGATGATCCCCGCTGGGTCCGAGCTTCTCGGACAGCGGCTGGAGATCGACCAGGGCCTCGTAGAGGCTGACAGGTATCCTCAAGCCATCTGGACTGGCGATGGCCGGGTGTGTGCCGAGCAGCTGCTGCTGGAGGGCGAGGATGAGCTTGGGTATCGGCACGAAGGGGGCCGTCCGGTTGCTGCGCACGGCCGTCGGATCCGGCTGGACCGCCAGATCGAGGGTGATGCTGTCGGCGAGGACGTCCGCGAAGTCGAACCCGAATGTGCCGGGGGGGTTCTCCTCGAAGATCGCCTGCAGCCCCTCGAGCGACGTCCCCGTCACATTGGCGTTGGCTGGCGTCATGCTGAGCAGCCGCACCAGCGCGAACTCCGGGGACGTCTGCCACTCATCCCCGAAGCTCTGGCCGAGCTCGGTGAGCGAGCAGTTATGGCCCGGGTCCGGGCTGTCGTTCTGCCACGAGGTCCCACACGCGTTCTGGATCTGCTCGAGCGCGTTCCGGAGCAGCCCGGTCGTGTCCACGTCGAGGATCGTGATCTGCTTGGCGCCGTCCTCGCCGAAGACCTGGAGCGCCTTCTGCTTGTCGAGCTCCAGCACGACCGACGGGAGCTCGGCGTCGTCGATGCGCAGGCGGAACCGGTTCGGCTCGACGATGACCGAGCCGCCGCCTTCGCCGCCTTCGCCGCCGCCCCCTCCGCCGCCGGCGGCGCCGCTGCCGCCGCCTCCGTCGTCGCCGCACGCGGCGAGCGCGGCGAGCAGCACGAGGGAAACGCCGCGGAGCGCGGCGCCGCGCCGGGAGGAGAGGGCGAGCGAGAAGTGCGTCATGCGAGGGTTCCTCGTCGAGGGATCTGTTGGGATCCGCAGGAAGAGACGCCCGATGCTACCGAACTTCGACGCCACGGCGCGACAAAGAGTTCGTGCAGCGACGGCGCGGTGAGCTCGATCCGCAACGACGCCAGGAGCGCCAGGACACGTGTCGGTGTCCTCCGGCTGCTCGCCCGCTTGTCGGTCTTCTGTCGCCGAGCTGCTCGGCGCCAGTCTATGCGTCCCTGAGATCGCTCTGGACGTTCGCTGCTGGCAGGGACGGCTCGCCCGATGCGTCCGCCTGTGCGTTCGTCGCGGTCGTCGGCGGCTCGTGCGGCGGCGCCGCGGGCGGCTCAACCGGCGGGGCCGCGGGCGGCTCGGCCGGCGTCGCCGGCGGCGGGGGCCGCATGGACGACGGCGCGCCCACGAGCTCGCGCGTCCGGTCGAAGAACGCGCGCAGCAGCGCGAGGCTCGGCTTGCGCTTGCCCGCCGCGATCGCGAGCACCTCCTCGCGGATCGCGGCGTTGATCGGCGTCGCGATGCCGAGCGCCGCGCCGCGCTCGATGACCTCGCCGTTCAGGAAGTCGACGGCGGGCGGGCGGCCTCGCTCGATGGCGGCGAGCATCGAGGAGCGCATGCGGCGGAAGCGCGCGCCCACCGCGAGCAGCAGCGCGTGCTTCGCGAAGAGCCCCGGCGAGCCCACGGCGGAGCGCTCGGCGTCCGTGAGCGCGATCCAGTCGAGGTCGAGCGTCCCTGCGACCTTCTCGAGGCGCACGCCGAGCGCGCGCGAGACCTGCACGGTCTCGGTCATGATCTCCAGCGCGAGGCGGCGGACGAAGCGGTGCCTGAGCAGCACGCCCAGGCGATCGCCGCCGACGGTGCCGAGCGACGAGATGGCGCAGTTGATGGCGAGCTTCGACCAGCGCGCGCCGGCGAGGTTGTCCGTCACGGTCGTCGGTCCGATCGCCTCGAGGATGCGCGCGAGCTCGTCGAGGCGCGGGTCGCTCGCCCCGTCGAGCCGGCCGAGGACGAAGCCGCCGCTCGAGGTGCGGTCGTACACGCCGGGCTCCACCATCGAGGCGCCCCACGCGACGATCCCCCCGAAGGTGCGCTCCGGGCCGGCGATGCGCGCGATGCGCTCCTCGCAGAGGCCGTTCTGGAGGCAGATCATGGCGCCCGTCGGGGCGAGGTGCGCGACCGCGTCCCGCGCGGCCTCCTCGACCTGCGGCGGCTGCGTCGCGAGGAGGATGTAGTCGAAGGGGCGGGTGTCCGGGCCGAGCTCCCGCACCGCGCGGCCGCCGACCGTGCCAGGGCTCGCGTCGCCGCGCACCCGGAAGCCGATGGCGTTGATGGCGTCCGCGATGAGCGCGTTCGTCGTGAAGGCGGTGACGTCGTGGCCCTGCTCGAACAGGTACGCGGCGACGATGCCGCCGATCCCGCCGCAGCCGACGACGAGCAGCCGGGGGGCGGAGGAAGCGGGGGCCACGGGGGTGCCCGGGGCAAGCTCGGCAGGTGAATCGGTGAAGCTCATGAAAGATCCATTACCACCGCTGCGGCGCGGGCTCGATGGGCTCGAGGGGAGCGGCAGGGGGGACAGGCTGCTCCGACGCGCTGCCGCGGAAGCGGCGGGAGCGACCGTCGGGGGGCTCCGCAGGAGCGCGATGACGGGACGCGTCGAATTGTGCCGCCTCTGCCGGCGCTCGCGCTGGTGATGTCCCGCCGAGCGGCGTACAAACACGCCATGTCGACCGAGCGATCAGCGCCCGGCTTGCGGCTCACGAGGCTGGACGTCCGCAACTTCCGCGGCATCGACGAGATCAGCCTCGATCTGCGCGACGCACAGGGGGCGGCGATCGATCTCGTCGTGCTCGCGGGGGCCAACGGCTCTGGCAAGACGGCGCTGCTGGAGGCGATCCTCCTGCTGCTGCACAGGCCGGAGAAGCTGCCGCGCGATGCGGCGCCCCTCCGGGAGCAGATCCGCTTCGGAGCCGAGGCCCTGGAGCTCCGGGGGGAGTTTCGTTTCCAGGAGCGCGACGAGCTCGTGGACTTCCATACCGAGCTGCGCGTCGCGCACGATACACCTGCACGATCGGGAAATTTCCTCAGAGCTCACGGCCTCGAGCCTCAGGAGACCCTCCCGGGTTACGGCTGGAGCAGGGATGCTCGGTTCGACGCGAATGTGGAGTACTTCTCCGCCCGGCGTGAGCCCGAGGCGCTCGGCGAAGTGGTCAATCCGGGCGGCGCGCGCTCCGACGTCGAGGCGCACCGGCTGCGCGAGCTGAAGAGGCGCCTCATCAGCGCCTACTATCGCGATCTTCGCGCCCAGGCGCGGCGCGCGAAGCCTGTCACGGAGGCGCCCGCCAACGGGGGAGCGCGAGCCGCCCAGGACGACGGCCCCTTCGCCCGCCTGCAGCGCCTGTGGGAGCGCTTCAACGGTGCCGGGCAGACGCTCGACGTGATCCCGGTGAGCAATGATCCCGGCTCCGGCGACGAGGTGGTCCTCCGCGACGACCGCCCCGTTCCCGAGGACGTGACCAGCCTCGAGATGGCGCGCCGGCTCGCCCCGGCCCGCCCCGATATCCCGCGCATGGTGCCGCTGGATCGTCTGAGCTCCGGCCAGGTATCCTTGCTCGCGTTCGCTGGTCCGCTTGTCTTCCGGGACGCGCCGACCGACGTTCTGCTGATCGACGAGCCCGAGCAGCACCTGCACGTCCAGTGGCAGCGCCTGCTCATACCCGCCTTGCGGGAGCTCTCCCCGACGACGCAGATCCTCGTCGCGACGCACTCGGAGTCCATCCTGGACTCGGCCTTGAGCTACGAGCGCTTCATCCTCGTCGAGCACGAGGATCCGCGGGCCCATCTGGACGATGACGGGGAAGAAGAGCTGCTCGCGGCGACCCCGCCCTCATGAAGACCACGCTGCGCGAACTGTACCGGGGTCCGCTCACGGTCTGGGTCGAGGATCGCGTCATCCACGCGGTGCTCACCGATGTGTGGGGCGATCCGCAGATCAACGTGCTCGTTGGCGATGGCAAGGCGGGCGTGACGCACATGGTTAACGCAAGCCCGCCCGGGCTGCATGTCTATGGCGTGGTGGATCGCGATTTCGAGGACGACAACGCGGCCAAGTGGACATCGCCGGGCTGCCGTGTGCTCCGGTTGCCAGCTCACGAGATCGAGAATCTGCTGCTCGACTTCGATGTCCTGGCATCGCTGTCCGGCAGCGAGCCGGCGGCCCGCATCCGGAAGCTCGCACACGACCACGCGCAGAAGATGCGGTTCTGGATGATCTGCTGTCGCGTGCTCTGGGACATGCAACGAGATCTGGGCAAGGGCTTCCCCGAGCGTCCGCCGAATCCCACGGGGCTGCAGAGCCTCGATGAGGTAAAGCGATACCTCGAAAACAGCGCCTACTGGTCCGAGCACGGCGTTGCCTGGCAGCGCTGGCGCCAGGGCGGCGTGCGCTCGCCGTGGATTGATGCCGCTTGCAACGAGCTCCAGAAACACCTCGACAATGACGAGTGGATCCGTTCGTTCTCGGGCAAGGAGATCTTCCGCTTCCTCCGGTCGAATGTCTCGGGTCTCGATCGCACGCCGGCGCGACCCCCGCAGCCGAGCTCATCCGAGCGAGACCTGAACCTGGCCAAGGCGATCGCCCGCATGATGCGGGAGGTTGGCAGTAGCCCGCCTGTGTTCGTCGAGCTCCGGCAGGTGCTGCGGAAAAAGGCGGGCCTTACCTGAGGACCTCGCGGGCTCCCGTGCCCCTCGACCGCCGCTGCGGCAGCCCACGGCCCCGCCCGATCCGCGTGACTTGCGACCCCCTCAATCGACCGGCGCCAGCACCTCGATCGCCTTCGGCTCCAGCGTGACCGTGATGGGCAGCTTCCCGAGCGGCTCGCCGTCCACGTCGAGGAAGAACGCTTGCTCGACGTCGCGGTTCAGGAGCGTGAGCTCGATGCTGTCGCACTGGAAGTGGCGCACGTCCGGGTGGCGGATGTGCGAGCCCGTGTACATCCCGGTCGACACGGCCGCGAAGCGGAGGTGGGGCGCGGCGCCCAGGTCGATGACGTCGAACACGCCGTCGTCGAGCTTCGCCATCGGCGCGAGCTGCATGCCCGCGCCGAAGAAGCGGCCGTTGCAGATGCCCAGCATGCGCGTCGAGATCTCCTCTTCGCGCCGCTCCCCGCGCAGCGTCGTCACGCAGCGCACCCGGCCGACGCGGCTGCGGACGAGGCCCTGGAGCGAGGCCAGCGTGTAGGCGAGGGTGTTGCCGAGCACCCGCGACGACTCGTTGACCAGCGAGACCACGATGCCGCTCATCCCCGTGGAGAGGATGTTGACGAAGAACGCGTCGGCCCGCTGGCCGTCGCGCGTCTCGTAGGAGAGGCGGCCCACGTCGATCTGGCGCGTGTGGCCGCTCGCGATCGCGGTGCAAAAGTTGTCGAGCCGGCGGGTGAGCTTCAGCGTCTTGCAGAGATCGCTGCCGGTGCCCGCGCCGATGATCCCGAGCCGCGTGCCGGTGGCGCCCCGGTCCCTCGCCTGCATGAGGCCGTTCACCACCTCGCTGATGCTGCCGTCCCCGCCGACCGCCACGACGGTCTCGCGCCCGCCGAGCGCGGCTTCGCGCGCGAGATCGACGGCGTGGCGCGGGCGATCTGTGCGCACGATGTCGACGTCGCCGAGGATGCGGCGGATGGGCGTCAGCATCTCGTCGAAGAGCCTGCCCGTCTTTCCGCCGCTGGACCGGGGGTTCACGATGAGGAGGGGGCGCATGCTGGCACCGATGCTAGATGCCGCAGGCCGCCCAGGGCGAGGTGTTTTTGTCGCGAGCCGCGCGCCGGCGGTCACTGCTTCGTGCAGCCGCAGCCGCAGTCGTCGCTGAAGTAGCTCCAGCCGGGCTCGCACACGAAGCGGATCCGAGCGCACTCGTCATGGCTCTGCCCGACGTACTTGAGCATCGGGCTGTCGGTCCCGCAGCCTGACGGGCCGCTCGTGCCCGGCGCGCCGCCGGCGCCGGTCGGCTCGCCCTCCGGGCCCCGCACGCTCCCCGTCTCCGCGCCCTTCGCGCCGTCGGCCGGCGGAGCTGCCACGGGCGCGCCGCTCGGGGCGCCGCGGCAACCCGTGACGAGCGAGCCGATCAGCACGAGCAGCGATGGCGAGGAGGGGAGGTGTCGAGTTGGCATGAAGGTGGCTCCAGTGGCAGAGACAGGCCCGCTGCGCGGGGCTCGGCGGTGAAGGGGCACCGCCTATGCCCTCCCTCGATGGAGCTCCGAGCGGCGCGTGCCGGCGGGGTGGGAGAGCGCCGCGTCGCTGCCCGTGCTCTCGTCGCGCGGGGCGCGCGCGGCGCCGGCCGGGAGCGCGGCGCCCTGGGCCTCCTCCTTCTCGGTCTTGGGCAGATCCGCCCCCGTATCGCTGGCATCCTTGGCGCCCGTGCGCTTCCCCTCGGGCGAGCGGTGCTCGATGATGGCGTTGATCTCGGCCCCGAGGAGCACCGCCAGCGAGGAGATCCACATCCAGAGGAGGAGGATGATCACGCCGCCCAGCGCGCCGTAGCTCACCTCGTAGCTGCCGAACCGGCTCACATAAAAGGAGAAGCCGAGGGACGCGAGGACCCAGATCACGACCGCCACGACCGAGCCCGGGGTGATGAACTTGAACTGCTGCTCGACGTCGGGGAGCAAGTAATAGAGGGTTGCCAGGACCACCATCACGATGAGCGCCGACACCGGCATGCGCAGCCAGAGGACGAGCGTCGCGAAGGGGCCGAGGTGCGCGGCGAGCGCCGGCGTGGCGACCGCGAGCGCCGAGGCGATCGTCAGCAGGACGGCGCCGCCGAGCGTGACCAGGAGGGCGATCCCGCGGCGCTTGAGGTACGACCGCTTGTCCTCGACGCCATAGGCAGAGTTGAGCGCGTCCATCAGCGCGGTGACGCCGCCCGAGGCGGCCCAGACCGCGCCGAGGGCGCCGACCGTCAGGAGCGCCGGGCTCTGCCCCCCGGTGAGCGCCTGAAGGCGCTCGCCCAGGATGTTGGCCACGGCGGGCGGGGCCACCTGGTACAATTCGCTCATCAGCTGCGCGGACTCGGCAGGATCGATGACCAGGCCGGCGAGGGCGACCGCGAAGAGCAGGAACGGGAAGATCGCGAGGACACCGAAGAACGCCAGCGAAGCAGCGATGGTGTCGATCTTGTCCTTGATACATTCCTGCTTGATGTCGTTCAGGAAATCCTTCCAGGGGATCTCTCTTCCGGGCAGGTGCATGATGGACCTTCGGTGGGCGCATGGAGCGCTGCTGGGTTCTTCCTGGGGCGGCTCGCGCAGGAGGCGCTGTACGCTGTCATGAAAAGCAACGCGGGTGCCAGGCCTTCGGCTGCAGCTCCCCGGACAGGTCGGCGATTTTCGCGCGCGGGGCCCCGGCCGAGCGCGGGGGCGGCTCGATCCTCGCGCGTGGCGCGAATTGCCCCACACGGCAGAACGGCCACGGCGCGAGCGCCCGAGGCCACCTGCCCGGGCGCTCGCGCGTGGCCTCCGGCCGGCGGCGCGGGCGCTCCGCCCCGCGCGGCCGGGCGCTCCGCCGGCGGCCTGCCGGCGCCGCGAGCTAGCTCATCGCCTTGCCGATGAACTCGTGCAGCTCCGGATCCATCCCGTGCTGGGTCCTCACCGACGGCTCCTGCCTGTACATCGTGTTGAGCGATCGCTCGATCCCGGGGTTCTTCCCCGTGAACGCGTCGATGAGCTCCCGCATGCGCTTCACGATCTGCTGCACCGGCTCGCCCTTCGGGTCGGAGCCCTTCTGCATCTCCGCCCGCATGTCGTCGTAGATCTGCTTCCACGCCGACTCGGCCTCACGCATCTTCTCGGGGCCCATCGCGTCCGCGCGCTGCTTGAGCTCCTCGAGCTGCTCTGGGGTGTAGTATTTCTCGATCATGGTCATCACCTCGATGGTTTGAAGGAGCTGCTCCACAGAGACGTCCTCTCCCGACCGCAGGACGTGGGCCAGGCCCTCGAGCCGCGCGCAGAGCCGCTGCTCCAGCGCGATCTGCTCGCGCAGCCGCGACAGGTGGAGCTCGACGGTCTGGAGCGGAGAGAACCCCGGCTGGTCCAGGCACGCGGCGATCTGCTCCAGGCTGAAGCCGAGCTCGCGCAACGACTTGATCTGCTGGAGCCGGGCGACGTCGCCCGCCGAGTACATCCGGTGTCCCGACGCGGTGCGATGCGACGGGGCGAGCAGGCCGATCTCCTCGTAATAGTGGAGCGTGCGGACGGAGAGGCCGGTCTGCCGGGCGAGATCGCCGACTTTCAACGGTGCTGAACGCATGGCGTTACCCCTGTTTCCAGGGCGGGTGAGCACGTCCATGCCCCGGAGGCTAGGTCCTCACGTAGCGTGAGGATCAAGGGCCCGCCTTCACTTTTTGTCGCTCGACCGGGGCGCCGCGCGGAGCGGCCCGGTCGGGACAGGCCTCTCCCTCGCCCCGCGCAGGGTCACCGCATGCGGAGCGTGTATCTCTCGACCGACCTGTACTGAGGTGGCCAGTCGATGTCGAAGCCCTGCTCCGCGGCGGCGTGCCGGGTCCAGTACGGGTCGTAGAGGTGCGCCCGCGCGAGCGCGCACAGGTCGGCTCTCCCGGCCGCGACGATGCTGTTCACGTCCGCGTAGCTCTGGATGTTGCCCACCGTGATCGTCGGCACGCTGGCTTCCAGCCGCACGAGCTCCGAGAGCGGCGTCTGGAACAGCCGGCCATGCTCCGGTTTGCTGGACGGGTCCGTCTGGCCTGCCGAGACGTGGATGATGTCGGCGCCGTGCTCGCGCAGCATCGCCGAGAGCGCGATCAGATCGTCCGTCGTGAGCCCGCCAGGCGCCCAGTCGGTGGCGGAGATGCGCACGCTCATGGGCTTCTCCGCCGGCCACGCGGCCCGCACCGCGTCGAACACCTCCAGCGGGTAGCGCATCCGGTTCTCGATCGGGCCGCCGTACGCGTCGTCGCGCCTGTTCGTGAGCGGCGAGATGAAGCTCGCGAGCAGGTAGCCGTGCGCGCAGTGCAGCTCGATCAGGTCGAACCCGGCCTCGTCCGCCCGCCTCGCCGCCTGCACGAAGTCCGAGGTCACCTGGTCCATGTCCCCGCGATCCATCGCCTTCGGGACCTGGCTCTCCGCCAGGTACGGGATGGCGGAGGCGCTGAGCAGCGGCCAGGCGCCGCGCTCGAGCGGCACATCCATGCCCTCCCAGAGCAGCTTCGTCGCGCCCTTGCGCCCGGCGTGGGCCAGCTGGACGCCGATCTTGGCCCGGGAGCGCGCGTGGACGAAGTCGACGACGCGCCGCCACCCCTCGACGTGGCCGGGGCGATAGAGCCCCGCGCAGCCCGGCGTGATGCGCGCTTCGGCGCTGACGTCGGTCATCTCCGTGATGACGAGCCCTGCGCCTCCGAGCGCCCGGCTGCCGAGGTGGACGAGGTGCCAGTCGTCGATCTGCCCGTCCTCGGCCGAGTACTGGCACATGGGCGACACGACGACCCGGTTCTCCAGCACGAGCGATCGCAGCCGGAACGGCGTGAACATCGGCGGCGGGGGCGCCCCATCCCCGGCGAGGAGGCGCGCCCCCGCCTGCGCCTCGGCCTTGCGCGCCACGTGCGCGTCGATCTCGCGCACGAACGCCGGGTCGCGCGCCTTCAGGCCCTCGTGCGTCACCCGCAGGCTCCGCGTCAGCAGGCTGAACATGAACTCCACCGGGTCGAGCGCCATGTAGCGCTCGGTGTTCTCGAACCACAGCAGGCTCACCTGCGCGGCCCGCTGGAGCGCGAGCACCTTGGGCTTGCGCTCCGCCTCGTACGCGGCGAGCGCCTCGGGCACGCGCCGGTGCCGCTCCAGGCTGTCGACGAGCGCGATCGCGTCCTCGAGCGCGAGCTTCGTCCCCGAGCCGATCGAGAAGTGCGCCGTGTGCGCGGCGTCCCCGAGCAGCACCACGTTGCCCGCGCTCCAGCGCTCGTTGTGCACCGTGGGGAAGCTCCGCCAGACGCTCCGGTTCTTCAGCAGCCGGTGTCCCTGGAGCTTCTCGGCGAAGAGCTCCTCGAAGTACGCGATCGTCTCGTCCTCGCCGGCGCGATCGAGGCCCGCGCGCCGGAAGGTCTCCTCCCGGCACTCGACGATGAAGGTCGAGCGCTCCGGCTCGTAGCGGTACGCGTGGACCCGGAAGAGGCCGTGGCGGTTCTCCTCGAAGTAGAAGGTGAAGGCGTCGAACGGGAACGTCGTGCCGAGCCACACGAACCGGTTCGGGCGGACGTCGATGCGCGGCCCGAACCGGTCGGCGAACCGCTCGCGGATCCGGCTGTTCACCCCGTCGGCCGCGACGACGAGATCGCTCCCGGCGAGGGCCTCCTCCGGATCCGTCACCTCCTCCTCGAAGCGCAGGACGACGCCGAGCTCGCGCGCGCGGTCCCCCAGGATCGCGAGCAGCTTCCGGCGCGAGAGGCCGCTGAAGCCGTGCCCCCTCGACACGAGGACGCGCCCGCCGAAGTGCGCGTGGAGCTCGTCCCAGTGCGCGAGGCTGCTCCGGATCGCGTCGTAGCTCGGGCGATCCGCGTCGGCGAGGCCGTCGAGCGTCGCGTCCGAGAACACGACCCCGAAGCCGAAGGTGTCATCGGGCCGATTCCGCTCCACCACGACGACCTCGCGCCGGGGGTCTGCCTGCTTCGCCAGGAGGGCGAAATAGAGGCCCGCCGGCCCGCCGCCCACGCATGTGATCCTCAATGCCCTGCTCCTCTGCTCCCGCGTCTGCGCCCGCGCCGGAGCCTACACGAGAACGTCGAGGTACAGCGCCGCTCCGGTGGAAATCAAGGGTGGACAGGATCGAAGAACGGGATTTCCGGGACGTGCAAGAGCTGGTTCGCATCATCGCGCGATCGAGCGCGGCAGTCCGTGCCGTCGCTCGGATCACACAGGCGGCCGGCGACGCCGTTATCAGAGACGACCACCCCACCCGATTTCATGGAGGCTCCGAGAGCGCCGCGAGCATCGGTGTCGAGCCTGACGCTCAGAGAGCGAATGTCGGCGCGCTGGAGCTGACGGGTCTGCCTGACCTGACAATTCCCCTCATGGATTGGCATTGGGGGGCGGAAAATTGAACAGAGAGACGAGGTGACGGGGAGGGAGAACGGTGGGATTTTTTCCTCCCCGTCTCCCCGTCTCCCTGTTCAATTTCTCCGGAAAATTCGAGGGAATGCTCCTTCTGCCCTGAATGCCTCTGCATGAGCGCCTCCGGGCGACAGACGAAGGGGTTGGTCGGCGGGCGGAAGTAGGGTAAGCCTGGATCAGAAGAGCGATCGCCGGGAATAATGTAGACCGAGCCCCGAGGTGACGCCGGGGCGCACGTACCGCTCTGCTTCAAATATTCTCCTTAGCCACGATGCGGCTCATCGCCGGGGCACGCCTCGGCATGGGCCAGGTGAATTCCACCCGAACGGCTGGTCACTCCATGAGCAAGACAGCGCCGCCCGACGCCGATCGATCGGTACCATTCCTCCGCCGTTCCATCGCGGCGGGCATGTTCGCGATGGGGCTCGTCGGCCTGACGGCGGCTGCCTGCACCGGGCAGCTCGGCGATGGGAGCCCGGGCAGCTCCAACGACGACAGGCCCATCGACCCGGTCACCGGGAAGCCGGCCGCGTACGACTGCAGAGAGGCCCGAACGAGCCCCGGCGTGCTGCGCCGTCTGTCCAAGGTCGAGGTCCAGCTGACCCTTCAGGACCTGTTCCAGCTCGACGAGCCGCCCGCCGTGGAGAGCATCCCGGAGGACACCGGGCAGGGCGGCTTCCGGACGATCGCCGCCCTCCAGAACGTGTCGGATCAGCACCTGCGCGCCTACCTGGCGATCGCGGAGACGCTCGGGCAGGAGCTCATGGCGGACGAGGCGCGCCGGACATCGGTGCTCGGCTGCGAGCCGGAGGCCGACGATTGCCTCGAGCGCTTCGTGCAGCGCTTCGGCAAGCTGGCGTATCGAAGGCCGCTCTCGGCCGAGGAGGCGAGCGATCTGGTCGCGCGGGCGAGCGAGGTCGCGCGGGACAGGGAGGACGCGTTCCGCTTCGTCATCGAGGCGCTGCTGACCTCGCCGAGCTTCCTGTTCAGGATCGAGGTCGGCGCGGCCGGCTCGGAGACGTCGACCTTGACGCCGCTGGAGCTCGCGTCGCGGCTGTCGTTCACGCTGTGGGGCCGGTCCCCGAGCGCGGCGCTGCTCGAGCGGGCGGAGTCCGGCGAGCTCGACAGCGACGAGGGCCTCCGCGCGGTCGCGGAGGAGATGGTCGGAGACGAGCGGACGCAGGTCTTCTTCAACGCCTTCTTCAAGCAGTGGCTGACCTTCGAGCAGCTCCGCGCGCCGGTCAACCCGGACGCGTCGTTCACGCCCGCCCTGCTCGAGGACATGATCGCCGAGAGCGAGCTCGTCCTCGGCGAGCACGCGTTCACCCCAGACGTCGACTTCTTCGACGCGCTCACCGCGAATCACACGTATGTCACGCCGGCGCTCGGCAAGTTCTACGGCCTCGAGGTGCCGGGGGACGGCGTGAGCCGCGTGGAGTTCCCGGCCGGCCACCACCGCGCGAACACGGGGTTGCTCACCCACGCGAGCCTCATCAGCGCCAAGAACGACGGTGATCTCATCGCCGTGCGCGGCCAGTGGCTCCGGGCGGCCTTCCTCTGCGAGAAGATCTCGATCCCCGCCGGGCTCCTCGAGCAGCTGGAGAGCGAGCTCTCGGGCCTGACGTATCTCGAGGTCCTCCAGAAGCGCAACACCCAGGAAGGGTGCGCTGGCTGCCATGCGCTCATCGATCCCATCGGCGTCGGCTTCGCCCAGTACGACAAGCTGGGGAAGTACGATGGGAGCATCGGTATCGACGAGTTCGGGCTGGAGCCGCGCCTGGAGGGCGCGGCCAACGAGTCGTTCGACTCGCTCGCTGCCCTGGCGGCGGAGCTGCGGCGGAGCCCCGATCTGGCCGCCTGCGTCGCGGAGAAGCTGTTCATCTACACCCAGGGGCGCGAGCCTGCGGCCGAGGACCGCTGCGCGATCGACGCCTCCGCGGGGAGCTTCACGCAGGACGGCAACCGGTTCCGCTCCTTCCTGACCGCCATCGTGCGCTCGCCGGAGTTCCGGCTGCGGAGGGCGCCAGAGTGATGTGCTCGCACACGGTTCGACCGACGGAAGAGGAGTGTCGCCAGTGAAGATCTCGAGAAGAGCTCTGCTCCGCGGGGCGGGTGTCGCGGTCGCCCTGCCGTTCCTCGACGTGATGCGGCCCCAGCGCGCCAGCGCCGCACCGGCGGATCCGAAGCGCTTCGTGGCGTTCTTCGTCCCGAACGGCACGGATCCCGGGGCGTGGCACCCGAAGACGGAGGGCCCGCTCTCGGCGGAGGGGCTGCCGCCGTGCCTCGTCGACATGAACGGCTTCGACGCCGAGCGCGAGTGGCCGGCGGGGGACGCGATCTGGCGCGACGTCACCATGGTGTCCGGCGTCGACCACCAGGTGATCTGCTCCGACATCCACAGCCCGGCCATGGCGCTGTGCGCCCACACCGACGGCGGCGGGACGGCCGTCCCGCGCAAGGCCACGCTCGACCAGTACCTCGCCAACCACATCGCGGCCGAGACCCCGTTCCGCAGCCTCAACCTGTCCCCCACGGGCGACACGGCGGTCACGCAGGGCTTCATCTCGTTCAGGGACGGCGGTCAGGTCGAGGATGCCTTCCGCGATCCGGCGAAGGTGTTCGACACGCTCTTCAGCAACATGGGCAACCCCAGCGAGGAGATGGACGACATCCGGCGGCGCCGCGCCAGCGTCCTCGACTGGGTGCGAGAGGACGCGAGGCGCCTGAACCTGCGCCTCGGCGCGGCGGACCGGGCGCGCGTGGAGCAGCACCTCGAGTCGGTGTTCGAGCTGGAGAAGCAGATCCAGTCCACGACGCAGTCGGGCTGCGCCGTCCCCGGCGCGCCCACGAAGGGGCAGAGCTTGCACGGCAAGTTCAAGCAGATGATCGATCTCGGGCTCCTCGCCCTCACCTGCGACCTGACGCGGGTGCTCGTCCTGCAGTACTCGAACAGCTGGGGCCTCGACTTCGCCGGGTACGATCTGCCCGACGGCGTGGGGGACTGGAGCGACCACTTCATCTCGCACAAGCTCGGCGATCGCGACCGCGCGACCGATCTCGACGGGCTGCCGCAGGCGGAGGCGATGCGCATCGCGAACGCCCGCGTCGTCCAGACCTCGCGGTTCAAGGTGCGCCGCTTCGCCTACCTGCTCAACGCGATGAAGGCCGCCCAGACGGCGACGGGCAACCTGCTCGACGAGTCGCTCGTGCTCTACACGTCAGAGAACGGCGACGGGGACTCCCACGGTCGGACCAACATGCCCATCATGCTCGCCGGCCACGTCGGGGGGTTCCAGACAGGCCGCGCCATCAAGGCCAACAAGCCCCCGACCGGCGCGCTCCATTGCTCCATCATCAACTACTTCGGCGTCGAGCTGTCGGAGTACGGCGACCCGGCGGGCAAGCCGATCGCCGGCCTGTGAGCCTCGCGCGCCGCGAGGCCTGCCCGTGACACCTACCAGCGCTCGACCTTCGATGGGCCCGCCTGCCCGACGCTGCTGAGCAGCTCGCTCGCCGCGGTCGGGCAGGGGACGTGCATCCAGCCCGGGCAGTGTGACGCCGCGCGGGCATGAGCGGCACAGCGCTCCGCACACGAGCGGCGGAGACGCCGTGCGCTCAGGCCGCGCGCGTCCGCCGGGTGTGCGCGACGTGGATGCCAGAGAAGGGGGAGAGGCATGGAATCGCTGGGACGGTATTGGTGGCTGCTGGCCCTGAGGGGCGTGGTCGGGATCCTGTTCGGGATCTTGTTCTTCGTGTGGCCGATCCCATCGCTGGCCACGCTCGTGCTGCTGTTCGGCGTGTGGGCGTTGTTCGACGGCTGCGCCGCGTTCGCGTCCGCGATCAGCGGCCGCGGCGGCGTGTATTCCGTGGTCGAGGGCATCTTCGGCGTCGGGATCGCGGTGCTGACGTTCTGGCGGCCCATGATCACCGCGCTCACGCTCTACGGCGTGGTCGCCGCGTGGGCCGTCGTGATGGGCATCTTCAAGATCGTCAGCGCGGTGAAGCTCCGGCACGTGATCGACAACGAGATCTGGCTCGGGCTGAGCGGCGCTGTCTTCCTGATCTTCGGCGTCCTCATGGTGGCGCTCCCGGCGGCCGGCGTGCTGGCGCTCGTCTGGTTCATCGGAGCGTTCGCGATCGCCGAGGGAGCGATGCTCATCGCGCTCTCGCTGCGCCTGCGCCGCGTGCCGAGCGTGGTCGCGCCGCTGCGCATGCCCTGACGCCCGGCGGACGGCGGCCGGCGGGACGCCATGGACCCGAGCGCGCCCGTCAATCGATCTGCAGGTGGTAGTGCGCGGGCGTCGTCTCCTCGATCACCAGGACGCCCCCAACCTCCGCGGTGCTCTCGAGGAACGCGCGCTTTTCCTTGGGCGACATGGTCCTGTTGCGCACGTCGACGGCGCCTTTGCGCAGGTGCGCGGAGACGTAGACCCCCCGGTCGATCTGGTCCTGGATCACGGCCTCCATGGCGGCCACCACCTGCTCCGGCCGCTTGCGGGAGTTCGCCTGATAAGCCTTCTTGATCTCCTGGACTGCCGCCTTGTTGCGGTAGAGCTGGAGGAGGTCCTCGCCGAGCCTGAGCTTCGTGAACATCGCCCTGGCCTGGCGGTTCGCGTCGCGTGTCCCGCTCGTGATCACGAGGTGCTCGCGCGTGCGTCGCGCGTAGCCCTTGTCGATCTGCTCGACCTTCGCGGCGATCTTCGCCGGGAGCGTCACGCCCGGGAGCACCTCGTACGGCGGCGGGGCCCACGGCTCCGTGGGCACGGCCTTCCCGAGCGCCGTCAGGGGCGGCAGCTGCGCGCGCCGCTCCTCTTCCTCCGTCGGCAGCTCGTCGCACTCGGGTCGGGTCGCCGGCGCGGCGGCGCGCGGCGCGGCGCTGGCTGTCCCGGCGGCGCGCGGCGCGCTCGGGGCCCGCGGCGCGGCGCTCGCCGGCGCCGCGGGGGCGCTCGCGCCGGGCGGATCGAGGCCCGGCAGGCCGATGCTGGGCAGATCGATCGACTCGAGCCGCTCCCTGCATCCAGCCGCGCAAAGCAGCGCCGCGGCGAGGGCGCGCAGGCGGCGCGGCGGCTCCAGGGAGCGTTCCTGTGCGGCTGCTCGGCGTGTCGGAGGCGTCGGCAAAGCCGGTCCAGCGTGCCATGGCGCGCGGCGCGGGCGAAAAAAACGGCGGCGCGCGACGTGCGATGTACACCGGCTCGACGCGCGGGGCCCCGCATCGACTACACAGCTCCCCATGCCCCATGCTCCCCTGACCGGCCGTATCGCCCTCGTGACCGGCGCCGGCACCCGCCTCGGCGCCGCGACGGCCCGCGCGCTCGCGGCCGCCGGCGCCGACCTGGCCGTGCACTACGCCACGAGCGCCGCCGGCGCGGAGGTCGTCGTCGACGAGGCGCGCTCCCTCGGCCGCCGCGCCGCCGCGTTCCAGGCGGACCTCCACGACCGGGGGGCGCTCGCCGCGCTCGCTCGTGCGGTGCTCGACTGGTCGTCTGGCCGGCTCGACCTCCTGGTCCACAACGCGGCGAACTTCGAACGGGTCCCGCCGGCCGAGCTCTCCGCCGACGCGTGGGATCACGCCATGGCGCTCAACGCGACGGCGCCGTACCTGCTCACGCTCGAGCTCGCCCCGGCGCTCCGCGCCTGCCGTGGCAGCGTCGTCGCGATGGTCTGCGTGAGCGCCGAGCGCCCCTGGAAAAATTACATTCCGTACTCCGTGTCGAAGGCCGCGCTCGCGCACCTGGTCCGCGGCCTCGCCGTGGGGCTGGCGCCGGAGGTGCGCGTGAACGGCGTCTCACCCGGGACGGTGCTGCCGCCGTCCTCCTACGACGAGGCCACGCTCGCTCGCCTCCGCGAGCGCATCCCGCTCCAGCGCATCGGCGAGGCGGAAGACGTCGCCCGCGCCGTGGTGTTCCTTGCTGAAAACGACTTCATCACCGGTCAGATCCTCGCGGTCGACGGCGGCGTCTCGGTCGCGTGACGCGCCGCCCTGCCGCGCGGGTCGATCCGCCCCAGCGTGAACAGGCGCGCGCTTTGGCTTGAACGACCTCACCTGATCGACCCATAGTTCGAGCCTCATGAGCCACACGCCCGAGACCAGCGCCGCCCCCCTCCAGGCAGATCCTGCCCACAGCGCGCCCGCCGGCGGCGCCCCGGCCGAGGCGCCCGCGGCTGCGGCTCCCGGCGCGGAGGCCAAGCCGGCGAGCCACGACTCGACGCTGCCGGAGGCGCTTGTCGCGTTCATGCTGGAGCGCTGGGCGCCGGCGTCCGGCGAGCTCCCGCAGGCGATCGCGCACGCGGAGGTGTTCGCTGCCCGCCGCCGCGCCCTGTCGAAGCTCTTCCCGGCGGAGACGCTCATCATCCCCACCGGGCACGAGAAGGTGCGCGCCAACGACACGCACTACCGCTTTCGCCCGGGCTCGGACTTCTTCTACCTGACGGGCAACCTCGAGCCTGACTGCGTGCTCGTGCTGCAGCCGCAGGAGGGGGGCGGGCACCGGGACATCCTCTTCGTCGAGCCGAACCCCGGGCGCAGCGACAAGACGTTCTTCACCGATCGCGCCAAGGGCGAGCTCTGGGTCGGCCCTCGCCTCGGCGTCGAGCAGAGCCGCGCGCACTTCGGCGTCGACGAGTGCCGCGGGCTCCCCGAGCTGGACGCGTACCTGAGCGGCCTCGTCGGCACGGTGACGCGCCCCCACCGCGTGCTCCGCGGCATGTCCGAGCGCGTCGACAAGCTCCTCGCCCGGCACGATCGCGACAAGCAGCTCGGCGAGGCGCTCTCGGAGATGCGCCTCCTCAAGGACGCCCTCGAGGTGCAGGAGCTCGAGGCGGTCGTCGCGTCGACGAAGCGGGGCTTCGAGGACGTCATCCGCGCGCTCCCCCGCGCGCGGAGCGAGCGAGAGGTGGAGGGCACCTTCAACCTGCGCGCCCGGGTCGAGGGCAACGACGTCGGTTACGGGACGATCGCCGCGTCGGGCCACCACGCGTGCATCCTGCACTGGACGAGGAACGACGGCGCGCTGGAGCCGGGCAAGCTCCTCCTGGTCGACGCCGGCGTCGAGGGCAACGCGCTCTACACGGCCGACATCACCCGGACCCTGCCGATCAACGGGAAGTTCTCCAGGGAGCAGCGCGAGATCTACGAGCTCGTGCTCGAGGCGCAGGAGGCGGCGATCCGCGAGGTGAAGCCGGGCAACGACTTCATGGAGCCGAACCGGGCAGCGATGCGGGTGCTCGCCCGGGGGCTCGAGCGGCTCGGCATCCTCCACGTCTCCGCCGAGGAGGCGCTCAAGGAAGACAGGCAGCTCTACCGGCGGTATTCGCTCCACAACGTGAGCCACATGCTGGGCCTCGACGTGCACGACTGCGCGCAGGCGCGGCAGCAGGTCTACAAGTTCGGCAAGCTCAAGGCGGGCATGGTGCTCACGGTCGAGCCAGGGCTTTATTTCCAGCTCGATGACGAGACCGTCCCGGCCAGGTACCGCGGGATCGGGGTGCGCATCGAGGACGATATCCTCGTCACCGAGACGGGGTATCGGAACCTGTCGAGCGATATCCCGAGGTCCGTGAGCGACGTGGAAGCGTGGATGGCGGGACTCTGGGCCACGCCGCAATGAACTGAACGGCGGGCGGGGGAACGGCCCAGGCGAGCGAGGTGGAGGGCGTGCCCAGACGCGGGGGCCGCCGGTGGAGGGTGGGGCCGCGCGGGAGGGCGGCGGGGGTCCCCCCACAAACTCGCGCCTTTTGGGGGGCTGTTGCCACACAGGAGGGTGGGGTGGGGCTGGGGGCGACTCGCTTCGATGCGGGCCGGCGCTCGGGTTTGTGGGGCCCACCCCCGCCGCCCTCCCGCGCGGCCCCACCCTCCACCGGCGGCTCTGCCGGGGGGAGCGGTGAGCGGGGGATTGGGCAGTCGAGCTCGGCGTTGAGGATGGGGTGGTGTTCCAGGAAGTCCGTGGTTGCGGTTGGCGGTGGATGCCATCGGAAACGGCGACGGGGCGAGCGGGCTGGCGCACGGACGCAACGGGCGCGGCGCGAGGATGCTGGAGCGATGGCTGCTCGCGGGCGGCGGCGCTACCCTGGCGATGAGGAGACCCGCATGCACACGTCTCGCCTTCTGCGTTGGCCAGGGACCGCAAATCTCCGAACCGGACGCGCGCTCGCGACGTCGCTGCTCGCTGCGACCGCGCTGGTCGCCGTGTCGAGCGCGGTCAGGGCCGAGGACGGGACGGACAGCCGAGGCGCCGGGGCCGCCCTCGCGGCGCGCTCGCCGGGGATGCTCGAGCCTCGCCTCCCCGGGTACGTCAACCCTGCGCTGCCCGTCGACGTCAGCCCGTCGCTGCGCGGCCCGGACCTCCTGCTCGAACCGGTCGCGACCGCGGGCGAGCCGCTGCACGGCATGGCCTCCGAGCTCGACGAGACCAGCTACGATATCCCAGGGCAGATCGTCGTCGACGCGCGCGATGACCTCGACGACGCCTCGCTCGCGGACCTCGTGCGCGACTTCTCGCTGCGCGTGTCGCCGACGGCGCTCACGTCACAGACCAGGATCCAGATCGCCACGGTGGACGGGCCGGTCAGCGCGACGCTGGAGCGGCTCGCGCGCGATCCGCGCGTGGAGGCGGCGGAGCCGCTCGCCTGGGTGCGCGCCTCGTTCGTCGCGAACGACCCGCTGATGAAGGACCAGTGGCACATGGCGCGCGTGGGCGCCGAGCGCGCGTGGGACTTCGCCTCCGGCCGCGGCGTCACCGTCGCCGTTGTCGATACGGGCATCGCGTGCGAGGACCACGGGCCCTTCACCAAGGGGACCGACCTGGCCTCGACCGAGTGCGTGGAGGGATGGAACTTCGTCACCAAGACGAACCACGCGAACGACGACCAGGGCCACGGCACGCACGTCGCCGGGACGATCGCGCAGTCGACCAACAACGGCCTCGGCGCCGTGGGGCTCGCGTTCCACGCGCGGCTCATGCCGGTCAAGGTGCTGAACGAGAGCGGCTGGGGCACGACAGCCGACGTCGCCGACGGCATCCGGTGGGCGGCCGAGCACGGCGCCCAGGTCATCAACCTGAGCCTCGGCGGCCCCCGCAACTCCAAGGTGCTCCAGAGCGCGATCGACGACGCGGTCGCGCGCGGCGCGGTCGTCGTCGCGGCGGCCGGCAACACCGGCGGGCGCGTGCAGTTCCCCGGCGCCTCCGATGGCGTCATCGGCGTGAGCGCCACCGACGCGAACGACAAGATCGCGCGGTTCTCCTCGCGCGGCCAGGGCGTCGACGTCGCCGCGCCCGGGGTGAACGTCACCCAGCAGACCATCTGCAACCGCGGGCGCGACAAGTGCCAGAATTTCTACGCGTACAGCGGCACCTCGATGGCCGCGCCCCACGTGGCCGGCGCGGCGGCGCTGCTCGTGAGCCTCGGCGTGACGGACCCGCGCGCTGTCGAGGACGCGCTCCGCGCAGGCGCGCGCGTCGTCGACGACTCCGACGGCGGCAAGCTCCTCTACGGGGCAGGCATCCTCGACGCAGCGAGCTCGGTCGTGCGCGTGACGCAGAGCCACATCGTCGTGCGGCTGCTCGCGCTGCTGGTGCTCGCGACGTGGGTCGCGCGCCGCGCCCGCAAGAAGGACGCGACCGCCACGAGCCCGTGGCGGGCGAGCTTCCTCCTCCCGGCGCTCGCGGCGGGGCCGGGGCTGTTCTTCTTCGCGCCGTGGCTCCTGCCGCGCGTGGAGCTCGCCGTCGACGTGCTGGCCCGGCCGATCGCCGACCTCGACCTGCTGATCGGCGCGTCGGTCCACCGCTGGCTGCCGCTCGCCAACGCGCTCGTCCCGCTCGGCCTCACGGCGCTCTTCTTCGGCGTGAAGAGGCTCCGGCCGGCGATCGCGGGCTTCGCCGTCGGCACGGCGGCCTACCTCACGTCGGTCGTCCTGCTCGGCGAGGCCGCCGGTCCCTTCGGCAAGATGGCCCTCATCGTGTGGTGCGCGGTCAACGCCGCAGCCTGCCTCTGGATCGCCCGGACGAACCTGTCCACGCGCTGAGCCGGCGCCTGCCGCGCTCGCTCCGTGGCCGGGCGGTGCGCCCGGCCATCATGACCACCCTGCAAAAACGAGCTAGGATGCCGGCGATGCGGTCCGGCACCTTGCTCCTACCTTTCACGCTGCTCCTCGGGGCGTGCGGCGGCTCCTCCAGCGAGACGCCGTGGCCCGCCGAGCCACGGGGCCCCGCGCTCGGTCCCACGGACGAGGCGTCGCCGGACGGGCCGGCCAACTCGAGCGCGGCCCCTCGAGGCGCGGGCGAAGGCTCGGCGGGCGAGGCCGACGCCGGCCGGTGAACCGGCGGCGGAGGATGGCATGGCGGACATCCGGACGGCAGGCGCGCAGCGGAGGGCCTGGCTCTCCGCCGCGCTGCTCTCCGTCGCGCTGCTGGTCATGCCGCTCCTCGTCTGGCTGCTCCTGCCGCGCCCCAGCCCCGTGATGCCGGTCCGGCGCGAGCCGGCCGCCGCGCTGCTCCCTCCACCGCAGCCGGAGCTCACGGCGCCGCGCGAGGTCGAGGCGCCGCCGGCACCGTCCGCGCCGCCAGCGCCCTCACCGCCGCCACGCGAGGTCACGGCCGCGAGCGTGGGGCCGGTCCGCGGCGTCGTGCTGGATCCGGAAGGCCACCCCAGCGCCGGCGCCGTGGTCAGCTGCCGCGAACCGCCGGGCAACTCTGCGAGCGCCGACGCCGAGGGGCGCTTCGAGCTGCCGGCCGAGGCCGACGGTTGTACCGCCACCGCCGCGCAGCCGCCGTACGGCGACGCCGAGCCCACGCGCGTCGCCGCGGGCCGCGACAACGTCCTTCGCCTGCTCGCCGCGGGCGCGATCGTGGGCGAGGTCGTGGATCCATCGGGCAGGCCCGTCGAGGCGTACCTCCTGGCGATCGAGTCGTTCACGCCGGCCGGGTCCGGCGCGCACGCGGGCGTGAACGGCCGCGCGCGCAAGGTGTCGGATCCGGGCGGCGCGTTCCGATGGGACGCGCTCGCCCCGGGCCGCTACGTGCTGACGGCGAGCTCGGCCGGACGCCCGCCCGCGCGGAGCCGGCCCGTCGACGTCGAGGCGGGCCGCGCCGCCGAACGCGTGCGGATCGTGCTGCCGCAGGGCGCGACGCTGAGGGGCAGGGTCGTCGACGCCGCGTCGCGCGCGCCGGTCGTCGAGGCCCAGGTCGAGCTCGACTCCGCGACCTCGTCGGGCGCGAACGCGATCTCGCTCGCGCTTACCGACGCGAACGGCGACTACGAGCTCGAAGGCGTGCCGGCCAGCGGCCCGTTCTCGGTGCGCGTGCGCCACCAGCAGTACATGGCCAAGATCGTGTCCGGCCTCGACGCGCGCGGCGCGCAGTCGACGCGCGTCGACGTCGAGCTCCGCCAGCTGGACGACGGCGGGGCGCGCGAGGAGCTCACGGGCATCGGCGCGATGCTCTCGCTCTCCTCGGGGCGCGTGATCATCGCGGGCGTCGTCGAGGGAGGGCCCGCGGCGTCCGCCGGGCTCCTGGCGGGCGACGTCATCGCCCGCATCGACGGCCGGCCCACGACGGAGCTCCCGCTCGCCGACTGCATCCAGCTCCTCCGCGGCCCGGCGGGGACGGTCGTCTCCGTCGGCGTGGAGCGGGAAGGGCGCACCCTCGACGTGACGATACGGCGCGACGTCGTGGTTCGGTGAACGGCCGCGCGCCGAGGTGCTAAGGGTCGGTCCATGTCCACGCGCCCTACCGCGCTTCCCCCGGCCGGAGCTCCGGACGTCCTCTACCTCGTCGACCTGTCGGGCTACGTCTTCCGCGCCTACCACGCGATCAGCCCGCTCTCGAGCCCGAGCGGCGAGCCGACCCACGCGACGTACGGCACCGTCGCGATGCTCACGAAGCTCGTGGACGAGCGGAAGCCCGCGTACCTGGGCGTCGCGATGGACTCCCCGGGCAAGACGTTCCGCGACGAGCTCGACCCCCGCTACAAGGCGCACCGGCCGCCGCCGCCACCCGATCTCGGGGTGCAGATGAGCCGGTGCCGGGAGATCGTCGAGGCGTACCGCATCCCGATCTTCATCCAGGAGGGGCTCGAGGCGGACGATCTCGTCGCCGTCGCCGTCGCGCGGGCCAAGGAGCGGGGGCTGCGCGTCGTCATCGCGTCGAGCGACAAGGATCTGATGCAGCTCGTCGACGGCGAGCAGGTGATGCTCTGGGACGCGATGCGCGACAAGGTCTACGGGCACCCCGAGGTCGTCGCGAAGTTCGGGGTGCCGCCGGAGCAGGTGCGCGACCTGCTCGCGCTCGTCGGCGACACCTCGGACAACGTCCCTGGTGTCCCCGGCGTGGGCCTCAAGACGGCCGCCGAGCTGCTCGCGCAGTTCGGCTCGCTCTCGGCGATCTACGAGCGCATCGGCGAGGTCAAGAAGCCCCGCATCCGGGAGTCGCTCCAGCAGAACGAGGCCGACGCGCGCCTCTCGCAGAAGCTCGTGACGCTCGACGGCGGCGCGCCCGTGTCGCTCGACCTCGAGACGCTGCGCTACGGCGGCGCGGACACCGGCAGGCTCCGCGAGCTCTTCACCGAGCTCGGCTTCTCGCGCTTCCTGAAGGCGGTCCGCGCGCCCGAGCCGACCGCGCGCGCGGCGACCTACCGGGTCCTGACGACGCGCGAGGAGCTCGAGGCCTTCGCCAGGTCGGCGCGCGCGGCCGGCCGCCTCGCCCTCGACGTGCTCGCGACGAGCCGCGAGCCGATGAGCGCCCACGTCTGCGGCGTCGCGCTCGCCTGCGAACCGGGGCAAGCCGTGTACGTCCCGCTGGGCCACCGCTACCTCGGCGCGCCGGCCCAGCTCTCGATGAGCGACATCGACGCGGTGATGGGCCCGCTGCTCGCCGACCCCGAGCTCCCGAAGGTCGGCCACGACGTCAAGTTCTGCGAGGTGATCCTCCTGCGGCACCGCATCGGGCTCGTGGGCGTCTCCTTCGACACGATGCTGGCGAGCTACCTGCTCGATCCCGAGGGGAAGAACCAGCTCCACGAGCTCGCCGAGCGCGAGCTCGGCGCCAAGATGCAGACCCTCGACGAGGTGGCCCCGAAGCGCCGCGGTCAGGCGCAGCGCGCCCTCGACGAGATCGAGCTCGGCGAGGCGTCGAGCTACGGGGCCGCGTTCGCCGACGTCGCGCTGTCGCTCACCGACCGGCTGCGCCCTCGGCTCCGCGCCGAGAAGCTCGAGGACCTGCTCGTGCAGATCGAGCTGCCCCTCTCCGCCGTGCTCGCGGAGATGGAGCTCACGGGCGTCCTCGTCGACCCGAGCGCGCTCGCGCAGCTCGGCGCGCAGATGACGACCGAGCTCGCCGCGCTGGAGCAGAAGGCGCGCGAGATCGTGGGGCACGACATCAACCTGGCGTCGCCGAAGCAGCTCGAGGCGGTGCTGTTCGACGAGCTCAAGCTGCGCTCCCAGCGCAAGACGAAGACCGGCCGCTCGACCGACGCCGACGTGCTCGAGGCGCTCTCGGAGGAGCACCCGTTCCCCGGGGTGGTGCTCGAGCACCGCGCCATCGCCAAGCTCAAGGGCACGTACGTCGACGCGCTGCCGCGCCTGGTGCACCCGGGCACGGGCCGGATCCACACGCGCTGGGGCCAGGCCGTGGCCGCGACCGGGCGGCTCTCGTCGCAGGACCCGAACCTGCAGAACATCCCGATCCGCACGGAGCTCGGCCGGATGATCCGGCGTGCGTTCGTGGCGCCGCCCGGGAGCGTGATCGTGAGCGCCGACTACTCCCAGATCGAGCTGCGCGTCCTCGCGCACCTCTCGAAGGACCCGGTGCTCGTCGACGCCTTCCGCGCCGGGCAGGACGTGCACGTGCGCACGGCCATGGAGATCTTCGGCGTGGACCAGGCAGGGGTCACCGCCGAGATGCGCCGCCGGAGCAAGACGATCAACTTCGGCGTGATCTACGGCATGGGCGAGTCGGCGCTCGCCAAGCGGCTCGACATCTCGCGGGCGGAGGCGGCGCGCTTCATCGACGCCTACTTCGCGCGCTACCGCGGCGTGCACGAGTTCATGGAGGGGACGATGGCCGAGGCGAAGCGCTCCGAGTCGGTGCGGACGCTGCTCGGCCGGCGCCGCTTGCTCCCGGATCTGCGCAGCAGCGACCGCATGCGCCGCGCGCAGGCGGAGCGCATCGCGCAGAACACCCCCATCCAGGGGACGGCGGCGGATCTCCTGAAGCTCGCGATGGTGCGCGTCCCGCGCCCCGTCGTCCCCGGCGCGCGCATGGTGCTCACGGTGCACGACGAGCTCGCGTTCGAGGTGCCGGCCGCGGCCGTGGACGAGGCCAAGGCGAAGGTGCGGGAGGCCATGGAGTCGGTCTTCCCGCTCGACGTCCCGCTCGTCGTCGACGTCGGTCACGGCCCCACCTGGGCCGACGCCCATTGATGGGGCGGGCACCCGCTTCGGATACGGGCCCATCTCGGCGTTTTCGGTGCTCAGCGTACCGGAGTACACTTCCGCGCCGAAAACGCCGATCTGGGCCCGTCTCCTGTGCGGGTGCCCGCCGCTGGCGTCATGGGGGGGAGAGGGGCGGGGAGAAGAGACGCGCTCTTCGGGGCCGTGACGGCGGCAGCGGGGGGCTACGGTGCTCCGGGGAGACAAAACGACGACGCCCGCTTCACCTTGCGGTGAGCGGGGCGTACGTGCGGAAGGGTTGTTCTCAGCTCGCGGCGGTCTTGGCAGCGACGCTTGCCTTGTGAAGGGCGAGGGCGAGGCGGCTCTTCACGCGCGACGCGCGCTTGGCGGGGATCGTCCCCTTCGACGCGGCACGATCGAGCGCGCTCACCGCGGCGGTCACCGGCGCAGCGGACTCTTGCGGAACGCCCTTCAGCGCGGTGCGCGCCTTCTTGACGGTCGTGCGGAGCTCCGACTTGATGGCGCGATTGCGCGCGGTCCTCGTGATGCGCTGGCGGTTGCGCTTGTCGGCAGATGCGTGATTGGCCATGAGAAAAGCTCTCCTACTTCTTCGCCTGCGCCTCGGCGGGCGTGGCAGCGCGCAGGGCGTCCGGCGCGTTCTGGTCGTAACCCGCCGGATGGATCGGGAACGCGGGGGTGCCGTGTGCGCGCTCGAAGCGCTTGCGGCGGGTGCCCGCCGTGCGCGCCTTGCGCCGGCGGATGCGCTGGGTTTGCTGAGTCGCGGAAACCATGGGGGCGCGCATTCTACCCACGGGGGGGGCTGTGTCAACCGGGAGGTTTGGCTGCCCTCCGCGAGGGCGTGCTGGCGTGTCGGCGCGTGGTCAGGGCTAGGGTCGGATCGTCGCGCTGACCGAGAAGGACGGCTTGGAGAAAGGACCCACGTTGGCGCCCTTGAGCGCGGACTGCACGCAGCTCGACTGGCCGTTCGACGCTGCCCACCCGCTGACGCTGACCTTGCTCACCTGGCCTGTCGACGAGAACGTGATCTGCGCGCGCGACACGTCGTTCGCGCCCGCGACGCACGCCTTGGCGCTGCCCATGACCGAGCCGAGCGCGGCCTGCACCGAGCCCTGTGACGGCTGCTCGGGGATGTTCTGCTGCCGGAGCGGACCCGACGCCGGCACCGGCGCCTCCGAGACGACCGAGGGCTGCCGCTCCGCGTTGTCGCCCACGGCCGCCTGCATGGCCGAGGGGAGGTCCCCCGGCTTGCCAGCCGCCGCCGGCGCAGCCGCCGTCTTTCCCTGCTCGGGCTTCGGCGACACGACAGGCGTGGCCGGCACCTCGACGGCCGCCGGCGCAGGAGTGCCGGCGGGGGCGGCTTGCGCCTTGGGCGCCGCGACGAGCTTCTCCTCCGCTTGCACGGGCTGCTCGACCACGGCGCGCTCCTCCGGCGCCGCGGCGACCGGAGCCGCCGGCTCCACCCGCGTGTCGCCGCGCGGCGCGGCGGGCGCCGCGACGGTGGTCGGCGCGGGCGCCGCGGTCGCCGCGATCTCCCGCTGCGGCGGCGCCGTCGTCTTCACCATGACGGTGACCGCCGCGGCCAGCCCCAGGGCCGCGACGGCCGCGCCGGCGATCATCCCGCCGGAGCGCTTCTTCGCTGGAGCCGAGTCCACGGGCGCGGACGGGGCGCGGCGCGCCGCCACCGGCATGACCGCTGCCGCCTTCGCGTCCCCGGACCGATCCGCCGCGCCGTGCCGCGCCGTCTCGGAGGCCTCCACCTCCGAGGGCGCCGACGCGTTGAGCCGGTTCAGATCGATGACGCCGGAGTCCTCCAGCACCCCCTCCGCCGGCCGCAGGGACGGCGACGACGCGCGGGCGCCGCCGGAGAGCGAGCCGCGCCCCGGCAGCGGGGACACACGCCCTGGCGGCGCCGAGCTACGTCCCGAAGCCGGCAGCGGCGTCGAGAGCGCAGCGCCGCTCATCGCGGGCATGCCGCTCGCGCGACCCGGCGCCTGGCTGACCCGCTCGGCGATCTCCTTCAGCGACTGGCGTCTCTTCTCCGGCGGCCGCGACAAGGTGCCGCCCGACAGGCTCTCAGGCTTCGAGGCCCTGGCTGCTTGTGATCCGTCCCCCATGGTGCTGCGTTCTCCTGACGCGCGTGCTTCGCGCGAAGGGTCCTCCGTCTGCTCCTCGCCTGGCGCTGCGGTGAGGTCGGGGGGGGCGAGGAGATCGGCTGCCGCCGCGGTGTCCTCCGAGCGCCGGGAGATGGCGGCCTCGACGATGTGAGCGGCCCGCGCCTCCCACGCCTCCTCGTCGTTCGTCGAGGGCGCGGGGGCAGGCCAATCGTTGAGCATCCCGTCGAGGTCGAGCTTGTCGGTGACGTTCATTCGGCGTCCCCTCCGAAACCGCGCTCCGCGAGGTATGCACGGAGCTTGCGGCGCGCCTCGTGGACGCGCCAGGCGACTGTTCCTTCCGGACAACCCAGGATCCTGGAGGCGTCCTCGTGGGGCACGCCGTCGATGCACACGAGGATGAGCGTCGTCCGCAGCGTGTCCGAGAGCGCGTCGATGCCGTCGCAGAGCGCGGCCGCGAGCTCGCGCCGCTGGGTCGACGCGGCCGGATCGACGCCGTGGCTCGGGCGCGTCTCGAGCAGCAGCGCCTCGATGCGCGGATCGTCCGCGGGGGTCGAGTTCTTGCTCGGCTTGCGGGCCCGGATCATGTTGAGCGAGAGGTTCACGGCGATCCGGTAGAGCCAGGTGAACGGCTCGCTCCGGCCGTCGAACCGGTCGAGCGCCTGGTAGGCCCGGACGAAGGTCTCCTGCGTCACGTCCTCTGCCTCCGCGCCCGAGCGGACAAGGTGGAACGCCAGCCGGAAGATGCGCTTCTGATATCGACGAACCAGCACCCCGAACGCCTGGGCGTCTCCGCTCCGGGCTTGATCGACGAGCTCACGATCGGTGGGTTTGGCCATCCTAGCCGCCTCGGGGTGCGAGTTGTCTCCCGCGCACGGACGACAGCGCAGCCGCGGACACCTCCTCGCGACGGCCCCCGACCGTCTCGGCGAGAGAAGCCCCTCGCGGCGAGCCCCGCTTCGCGAACGCGAAGCCGGGCGATGAGGAGGCAAGTTCCACGTTCAGGCGCGCGAAGATAGCCGAACACTCCTCTTAGGACAAACCATGCGCCCGGAGCTTGGGCGCCGTGATGACCTCGTCGACTGGCGGGCGATACGCCCGCGCTGGCACATCGAAAGCCTGCGCGGCGCCCCGCCGCCCGGCCCACCGCGCGGCGCGCAGGCGCGTGCCACCGCGCGGCGCGCAGGCGTGTGCCACCGCGCGCCGCGCAGGCGCGTGGACGAGCGCGGCCGTCGCCGGCGCACCGCGCCGCCGCCCGTTCCGCTGCTATGGTCGGCGGATGCAACGCTTCTCGAGCTGGATGCGCACCCTGGGGCTCATCGCTGCGGCCTTCGCAGGAGGGGCGGCGACTTCCCACCTCGCGGGCGCGAGCACACAGGCGCAGAGCCCCTACGCTCCGCTCGAGCAGCTCGCGCGCGTGCTCGTGCTCGTGGAGAACAACTACGTCGAGCCGGCGCAGCGCAGCAAGATCCTCGACGGCGCCATCAAGGGGATGGTCGCGGAGCTCGACCCGCACTCGGCGTACATGAACCCCTCGGAGTTCGCCCAGTTCCAGGAAGAGACGGGGGGGACGTTCGGCGGCGTCGGCATCGAGGTCGACGCCAAGGACGACAACATCACCGTCATCGCGCCGATCGAGGGCTCGCCGGCGGCGCGGGCGGGAATCCGCTCCGGCGATCAGATCCTCGCGATCGACGGCCGCCCCGTCCGCGGCGAGCGCCTCGACAAGCTCGTGAAGATCATGCGCGGGGCGCCCGGCTCCCGGGTGAAGCTCACGATCCGCCGGCAGGGCGTGCCCGAGCCCCTCTCGTTCGACCTCACGCGGGAGCAGATCCACGTCACGAGCATCGCGGCGAAGCGCCTCGACCGGGACATCGCGTACGTCCGCGTGAAGCAGTTCCAGGACGGCACCCACGAAGAGATGCTCCGCGCCGCGGCGAAGCTGCGCGCCGCATCGAAGGCGCCGCTGGCCGGCGTCATCCTGGACCTGCGCAACAACCCCGGAGGCCTCGTCAACGAGGCGGAGGCCGTGGCCGACGAGCTCCTCTCCTCGGGGACGATCTACTCGACGCGCCAGCGCAACCACGTCGTCGACGAGGCGAAGGCGCACGACGGCGGCGCGTTCGCCTCGCTGCCCATCGTCGCGCTCGTGAACGAGTACTCCGCGAGCGCCGCCGAGCTCGTCGCGGGCGCCCTGCAGGACAGCGGGCGCGCCGTGCTCGTCGGCGCGAGGACCTTCGGCAAGGGGTCGGTGCAGACCATCTACGAGCTGCCCGGCGGCGCCGGGGTGAGGCTCACGACGATGCGCTACTACACGCCGAACGGGCGCTCGATCCAGGCCCAGGGCATCCGGCCGGATGTCGTCATCGAGAGCGCGGCGCAGCAGGTCCCGGCCGCCATCCTCCGCGAGCAGGATCTCGAGGGACACCTCCCCGCCGAAGGGGCGATCGGCGACCGTTCGCCGAGGGCCGTGCTCGTGGAGAAGCGCGCCGAGACGGCCGCGGCGGCCGGCCCCGAGGGCGACATCCCCTCCGATCCCACCCGCGGGAGCGACTTCGCGCTCGCCGTCGGGTACCAGCAGCTCCTCCGCGCCATCCCCGCGATCCGCCAGCGCTGAGGATCGCGCGGCGAGCGACCTGCGCCGGGCGCCGCTCGACGCGCGTCAGGCCTCGGCGCCGGCGCGGAGCCCGGTCGTCACCGCGTCGAGCACGGTGCGCGCCCTCCCCGCGATGGTCGCCCCGGCCGCGAGGATCCCGGGTGCGGCGCGGACGCCCTCGCACCGCACCCCCACCGCCTCCAGCGCGCCGAGGCGCTCGCCGCGGGGCCACGCGACGACGTCGAGCTCCGGGCCCTGCATGGAGCTCACCACGCCGAACGCGCCGCGATCGTCGCCCATCGTGACGGGCGCCGCGATCGAGAGCGCGAACGGCGCGGCGCCGCGCGCCGGGAAATCGGCGCCGGCGCCGCTCTCGGGCGGCGTGTACGCGATCCCGCCGCCGGCGAGGCCGCCGATCGCCAGGATCACCCCGTCCGCCGCGAGCGGCACGTCCTCCCCCTCGACGTGGATCGTGACGCCTTCGTCGGGCGCCCCTGGTCCCGGGTGCCCGCCGCCCACCGCGCGCACGCGGCCGTGGCGCTGAGCCGCCCCGATCGCCGCGAGCAGCGCGTCGCGCGCCGCCTCGAAGCGCAGCCCCGCCGGCGAGCCGGCGCCCATCAGCGCCTCGCCCACCGGGACGCCGAGGCGGGCCGCGAGCGCCTCGGCCCGCGGAGCGCTCGCGCCGAGCCACGGGCCGAGCAGGATCGCCCCCGCGCCGCCCGCGCCCTCGAGCGCCTGGCGGAGCCGATCGAGGAGCCAGGAGAGCCGCGCCGGGTCGTCGTGCCGGGCCGCGAGATCGCCGTCGGCGATGTGCCGCTCGTCGTCGAAGCGCAGGACCGGCGCGTCGACCGGCAGGAAGCGGAGCCCCCGCGCCCGGGCGAACGGCTCGTCCGTGAGCGCCTCCGCGAGCGCGTCCGCGTCCCACGCGGCGCGCGCCGCGCGCGGGACGAGGACGCGCGTGCGGCGGAGCGGGCCGAGGTCGAGCAGCGCGCGATCCCTGCCGCGGGCGGGGCGGATCCGCCCCGCGACGGTCGCGAGGCGCACGCCCGCCGCCTGCGGCAGCTCCCACAGGCCGAGCTCCGCCGCGAACTGCCTCGCCGCCGGCGCGAGATCGCTCGCGGGCAGGTCGCCGCCGAGCAGCCGCGACGCCCGCTCGATCTGCTCCCACGGCACGTCGTCCACCGCGCCGCCCGCGAGCGCCGTCTCGCCGACGCCCGCGGAGATCACCGCGACCCGGGCCCCGCGCCGCCGCGCGCTCCACGCGGCGGCGAGCCCGGCGACGCCGGCGCCGATCACGAGGATCGATCGCGCCACGCCCTCTCCTCCGGCTCCCGCGCGGCGCGCTGCGCGCGACGATCGGCGTCCTCGCACGCCGCCGCCGCCTCGTCGTCCGCGGGCGCGCCGAGCTCCGACCGGACGCTGGCGATCGCGAGGGCCTCCTGCCGCGCCTGCTCCGGGCCGAGCGCGACCGCGCGGGTCACCGCCTGCCTCGAGAGGAAATTCGCCGCCTGCCGCATCCCCTCGCGCGGCGGGAGCGAGAGCTCCTGCGCCACGATCTGCCCGCACCGCGCCGCGCAGCGCATGCCGCCGCACGCGCCCAGGCCGAGGCGCGTTCGGCGCGCGACATCGGCGACGCTCCGGGCGAGCTCGTGCCGGAGGACATAACGCACCTCGGCCTCGATCACGGGCTCGCAGGGGCACACCGTCGCGGCCTCGCGCGGCCGCTGCCGCACGCGCTCCTCGATCCGGAGCGCGCGCGAGCCGTGCCGGTACACGAGCCGCCGGGCGGCCACCGCGTCGATCTCCATCCGCCGCGAGAGCGCGAGCGCGTCCACCGCGCGATCGCCGCCGGGCAGCGCGGTCGTGTGCGTCACGCAGCGGGCGCCGAGGTCGAAGCGCCGCGAGAGCACGTCGGTCATCTCCTCGGCGAAGAGCCGGAAGCTGGCCAGCTTGCCGCCGATCATCGAGTAGAGGCCCGGCGCGCCGTGCGCCGCGTGATCGACGATCTGGTGCTCGCGCGAGAGCGCGTCCTCGGTGGGCCCGAACGCGTAGAGCGTGGGCCGCACGCCCGCGAACGTGCCGATCGCGCGCGCCTCGTGGATCTGCGGGAACACGCGGGCGATGCCCTGGACCAGGTACCTGACCTCCTCGCTCGTCGCGCGGACCTGATCGAGATCGCCGTAAAAGTCGTCGTCGGTCGTGCCGATGACGCTCATGTTCTCCCACGGCTCGAGGAAGATCTGACGGCCGTCGATCGTCCTCGCCATGATCGCGTAATTGGTGAGACGCCGGTCGAACACGACGTGCACGCCCTTGCCGGGCCGCACGCGCGAGCTCGCGGCGGGCAGGCCGGCGAGGGACGATGTGATCGGCGACCACGCGCCCGTCGCGTTCACGACCGTGCTCGTGCGGAGCCGCCCGCCTTCCCCCGTCGTGCGGTCCCGGTAACGGACGGCGACGACCTCGCCGGTGTCCTCCCGGCGCTCGATCCGCTCGACCGTGTGCCCCACGTAGACCTTGGCCCCGCGCTCGATCGCGTCGACCGCGTTGGCGACGCAGAGCCGCGCGCCGTCGATCCCCCACTCGTCGAAGCTGAAGCCGCCCACCAGGTCGCCGTGCAGCCCCGGCTCGAGCCGGCGGAGCTCGTCGGGCGTGAGGCGCGCGTGCGGCTTGCCGCGCTTGAGCGGCTGGTAGTTGTCATACGCCTCGAAGAAGGCGTCCGCGAGCGGGTAGAGGAGGCGCCCGTGCCGCGCGTTCTCGAACGGGACGAGGAAGGGGATCCGGAAGAGCAGGTGCGGCGCGATCGCCTGGATGTGGCCCGAGTCGCGGCACGATTTCTCGGTCACCTGCGGATCGCTGGTCAGGTACCTGAGCCCGCCGTGGATCATGCCGCTCGAGTTGCCGCTCGCGCCGAACGCGAGATCGTTGCGCTCGAAGAGGGCGACCCGCAGGCCCCGCTGTGAAGCGTCCCGCGCGACCCCCACGCCGTTCACGCCGCCGCCGATGACCACGACGTCCACGTCGGTGTCCGCGCGGCGAGCCGGTCTTGCGGCGCTCGAGAGGAGGATCGTCACCTGCGGCGTATAGCATGCCAGAATTTTTCCACGAGCGGGCCCGGCCTCGCGCGCGGCGCTGCGAATGCTGCGCGAAGGCTGGAGGGGCCGGCCGTCAGCCGCGGACCCGGATGGCCCAGGTCAGCTTCGCGAGGCTGCGCAGCACGTTCGGGACGCGGCGGGTGAGGTTGATCGAGGGGCGCCGCTTCTCCAGCACGCGGACGGGGATCTCCTCGATCCGCAGGCCAGCGCGGTAGGCGCGGATGACGAGCTCGCTGGCGAAGACGTCCTTGTCCACGACGCAGTCGCGCGCGACCCCGAGGAGCGGCTCGCGCAGGAACGCCTTGAGCCCGTGCGTGTCCGTCCCACGGAAGCCGAGCGTGGCGCGGAGGAGCCCGTTGTACACCTGGCTCGCCGCGTGCCGCGCCCACGGGCGATCGTCGCGCGCCCCCTGGATGAGCTTGGACCCGATCACCATGTCGACGCCGCCTGTCCGCAGCATCGCGATGGCGCGGCGGTGGAAATCCACGTCGCAGAGGTCGATCTCGTCGCAGAGCACGAAGCGCCCGCGCGCCCGCTCGATGCCCGCGCGGAGCGCGGCCCCGTAGTTCGGCTCGCCGATCGAGAAATGCCGCACTTCCGGGTACTTCTGCGCGAGCTCGCCGGCGATGCCGAGGGTCCCGTCGCGCGAGCCGTTCTCGGCGAGCACGAGCTCCCAGCGCCAGCCGAACGGCGAGAGCCGCTCGCGCAGATCCACGACGGCGGCGTGGAGGATCGCCTCCTCGTTGTACACGGGGATGACGATGGAGATCTCCGGCGATCCGCCCGCATCCCCGCGATCAGGCTCGGCGGTGCTCACGGCGCGCCTCCGAGGAGCGCCTGCGCGCGGTGCGCCGCGTCGCGCCCGAAGTGGAGCGCGTCCTCCATCGAGGAGTAGTTCCAGCCGCCGTAGCGCCCGCACGAGAGGATGCGCTGGCCCTCGAGGAACGGCCGCACCGCCTCCAGCGAGCCGAAGTAGCTGTGATCGAACACGACGTACGCGTGATCGATGCGGCGCAGGCGGGCGAAGCGGATGGCGCTCGGGGCGGGGATGAGGCCCATCTCGACGAGGCCCTCGGCGACGCGGGGGAGCAGCGCCGCGAGATCGGGCTCGGCGCGATCGGCGAGCTCGACGTAGAGGCCGGCCTTGCCCGGCGGGGCCATGGCGGCGGAGAAGTGGGAGTAGCAGCCCACGCGGTAGAACGGGTACTTCGCCTCCGGGACGTACACCCAGTGCAGCGGCTGCCCGCACGGGGTGTCGAGCGCCACGTCGAGGTAGTAGAGGTGCGTGCAGCGCAGCCGGGAGGCCGCCTCGCCGACGGCGCGAGGCGCGTCCGAGAGGAGCCTGACGAGCGCGGGCAGCGGCGCGGACGAGACGAGCACGTCGTACCGGACGATCTCGTCGTCGAACACGAGCTCGCGCGCGCGCCAGTCGATCGACCTGGGAGAGCGGCTGAGCTCGATCGCCGGCGTTCCCGCGTCCCGCGGCCGCTGCTCGGCGAGCGCGCGCGCGAGCCCGTGCGTCAGCTGCCCGATGCCGAGCCGCGGGTAGAGGAACCTCGCGTTGTAGCCGAGCTCCCGGTCGTTCAGCCCGACCGCCCCGGCGAGCACGTCCTCCAGCTTCGGTATCGGGACGAAGCGGGAGCACCAGTCGGCGGTGATCTCGCTCGGGTGCACGCCCCAGAGGCGGCTGTTGTAGGGGATCATGAAGTGGCGGCTGATCCCCTCGCCGAAGTGCGCCAGACAGAACTCCTCGAAGTTCCTCGGCTGGGGTCTGTCCTTGGCGAAGTGCGCCTCGATGAAGCCGCGGAGGCAGTCGTAGGCCACGGCGGGCGGCAGGCCGAAGGTGTTCGCCTGGAACGGATAGCGGGTGTACGTGCCATTCGACCAGATCATCGAACGTCGCTCGATCTCGAGCGGGTCGGGGCCCAGCCAGCTCAGCGCGAGCTCCCGGGTCGCGGGGTCGCGCAGGTGGAGGAGGTGCCCTGTCCGGTCGAAGCGGAAGCCGGCGTCCTCGAGCGTGATCGCGTGGCCGCCCGGGCGCGGCAGGCGCTCGAACACCCGGTGCGGCACGCCGGCCCGTCCCAGGTGATAGGCCGCTGCCATGCCCGTCAGGCCGGCGCCGAGGATCGCGACGGGAACGCTGGAGATCGTGGGTCGGGTCATCGCTCGCGGCCCGGCCGCGGCCGCGAAGACACCATCTCCCCGGTGCGTCGTCAAGGCACGCTGCCGTCCAGGCGCTCCTCGGCTCATGCTGGATTTCCTGCCTTCGACGTAATTCGACGTAAGCCGCGCGGAGCTCCGCGCGCGCCGGCAAAGACCGCCGTTGGCGCCTCCGCCCAGAGCGACTAGGTGTGGAGAGGTCCCAGCGCGCGCCGCGCGTCCCGGGGCGTCCGAGGTGCAGATGCCGATCCCCCGCCGGAAGTCCGTTCAAGTCACCGGGAGGACCCTCTACCTGACCGAGGACCCGGCGCTCCTGAAGCAGCAGCTGGCGGGCGGCGAGCTTCGCTTCGATCCCGAGCAGCACGCGCTGATCGACAACATCTCGACCGACGAGCTCACGCCGGGCTGGGTCTGTTACTACTACGACGAGACGCTCGCCCGTTACTGCCTGGTCGGGCTGCGCGGCGGGCACATCGAGCGCGACGCCATCAAGAACGGCGGCTTCGGCGTCATCGTCAGCGGGCGCTCGAAGGGCTGCGGCAGCTCGCGCGAGACGGCGCCGTACTCGGAGCGCGAGGCGGGGATCCAGATCGTCGTCGCGCGCAGCATCGAGAAGATCTACGGCCAGAACTGCCAGAACATCGGGCTGCTCACGACGACCGATTTCTCGCTCCTCGACCGGATCGCGCGAGGCGACGAGATCCCGATCGGCGAGTTCACCCGCGGGCTCGACCCGATCAGCGCCGACGTCGTCGAGTACGGTGGCCTCTTCGCCTACAACAAGGCGCGGATGGCCGGCGAGGTCTCGCCGCCCACCCTGGCCACGCCGCCGCGGCCGATGACGCTGTGCGAGAAGATCATCGCGGCGCACGCGATCGTGGACGCCCGGGCAGGGAAGAACGGCGTCCCCGCGGTGAAGCCTGGAGACGCGCTCTTCGCCCGCATCGACGTGCGCTTCTCGCACGAGTACGTCACGCCGATGGCCGAGTCGCTCTTCCGGGCGGGCGTCGGGCCGGAGGCGGTCGTGACCGAGCCGGAGAGCGTCTTCGCCTTCCGGGATCACCTGACGTTCCTCGATCGCGTGATGCCGGAGGCGCACCTCAGGCTCGGCTTGCGGGAGCAGGCGGCCTCGCTCGCGACGGTGCAGCAGGCCTTCACCGAGCGGCACGGGATCAAGCTGTACGGCGAGGTCGAGCGCGACGGCAGGACCGTGGGCTCGGAGGCCATCTGCCACAACAAGGTGATCGAGGAGCTCGCGCTGCCAGGGCAGATCGTGGCCGGGACCGACTCGCACACCTGCATGGCGGGGGCGCTCGGGTGCTTCGCGTTCGGCGTCGGCTCGACGGACATGGCGAACGCGTGGCTCACGCGCGACGTCCGCGTCGCGGTGCCGCAGTCGGTGCGCTTCAACCTGATCGGGCGGCTCGGGCCGGGCGTCACGGCGAAGGACGTGATGCTGTTCCTGCTCTCGCGGCCGTTCTGGAAGACGGGCCAGGGCATCGGCAAGGTGCTCGAGTTCGCGGGCGATGGCGTCCGGGCGATGGGGCTCGACGAGCGGGCGACGCTCACCAACATGGCGGTCGAGGCGGGCGGCTTCACGGGGATCATCGAGGCCGACGAGGAGATCGTGCGCTACCTCGTCGAGCAGCGCGGGCTCGCCGCGGAGGACGTGCGCGCGCGCATCGTGCGCGCGGATCCCGGCGCGGAGTACATGGCGACGTTCGACGTCGATCTCGCGTCGGTCGAGCCGATGGTCGCGACGCCGGGCGATCCGCGGAACGGCGTGCCGCTGCGGTCGCTCGATGAGGCCGCCGGCGGTCCGGTGAAGATCGACATCGCGTACGGAGGCTCGTGCACGGGCGGCAAGAAGGCCGACATGGACATGTACGCGTCCGTGCTGCGCCAGGCGGTCGAGCGGGGCAAGCGCGTCGCTGACGGCGTGCACCTCTACATCCAGTTCGGCTCGCAGGACATCCGCCGCTACGCGGAGGCCAAGGGCTACCTCGAGATCTTCGAGAAAGCCGGCGCCGAGCTCGTCGACCCCTCCTGCGGCGCGTGCATCAAGGCCGGTCCCGGTGTATCCGACCGCAAGGAACAGGTCACGGTCTCGGCCATCAACCGGAACTTCCCGGGGCGAAGCGGGCCCGGCCAGGTCTACCTGGCCAGTCCCCTCATCGTCGCGGCGAGCGCGATCGCGGGGAAGATCGCATTCCCGGAATCATGACGCAGAGCGCCTATCGCGGTAATACACACATGGTGGCCGCAATCGGCAGCATGGAAAAACGAATGCTTTCCACGGAAGTGCACCGTACGCTAAGGTGCTCTTCTGTGGCGGATCGGGAGGAGCCCCAAGAGCGTATGACCGACAAGGACACGCTGGCGAAAAACAACGAAGCCTCGAAGACGGACAAGCGGAAGCAGAGCCTCTACTTTCCGGAGTCGATGCTGCAGGAAATCAAGGAGGAAGCGGCGCGGCGCGGCTCGATCGCTTTCTTGGGTTGTGCAGCGCGCGTGGAAGCTGGCGCGGATAGACATCAAAAAGCTTCCGAGTGTCAATGACGTGGCTGACGACGAGGACAGCGGCGACTAACATCGCCGCGAGCCTCGCGTAAGCCGCGTCGCTCGGGGATCGATGGGTCGAGAGCTTTTCGCCGCCGGGAAGGACGGTACGCGGATTTACGTCCGCTACCGGGAAGGTCCCGGCGGCAGCGGAAGCTTGGCCAGCGGGGTCGGGGCGGGCTCGGGACGCCTCACCGCGGTGCTCTGCGACGGCATCGCGTGCGACGGCTTCATCTGGAAGTACCTGTGGGACGACCTGGCCCGTACGGTCAACGTCGCCCACTGGAACTATCGCGGCCACGGTCGCAGCAGCTTGCCTGGTGATCCGCAGGCGGTCGAGCTGCGCGATCACGCCAGCGATCTGGCTGCAGTGCGCGCGTCGATCGGCGACGGCCCTGTTGTGCTCTTCGGGCACTCGATGGGCTGCCAGGTCGTCCTGGAGCACCTGCGGACCCACCGCGAGGGGGTGCGCGGGCTCGTGCTGATCTGCGGCTCGTCCGGCAGGATCACGCACCATTTCAAGGGCACGGACGTGCTCGCGCAGCTCCTGCCGCGGCTGATCGAGCAGGTCGACGCGTACCCGCACATCGCGCGCGCGATCTGGAGCCGCGTGCCCGCGCCGATGGCGCTGCGGATCGCGCTGCTCACGCGGGAGGTCGACGCGAGCGCGGTCACGCCGGCGGATCTGCTGCCGTACATGCGGCACATGGTCGACATCGATTTCTCGATGTTCCTCCACATGCTGCGCAGCGCCGGCGAGCACTCGACGCTCGATCTGCTCCCGCAGATCGACGTGCCCGCGCTCGTGATCGCGGGCGATCGCGACACGTTCACCCCGCCTCGGCTCGCGGAGGAGATGGCGGCGGCGCTGCCGCGCGGAGAGCTGATGATGGTGAGCGGCGGCACGCACGTCGTCCCGCTGGAGCGCAAGAAGATGGTCATCGAGCGCGTGGAGCAGTTCCTCCTGGAGCGCGTCATCGGCGGCGCGTCGCTCGGGGCGAGCGCGCGGGCGTCAGGCTCGCAGGCTGCGACGGATGACGGGCGCTCGCGGTCGCTGGCCGAGGAGGCGTCGCCGCAGCGTCTCGCCGAGGGCGGGTCCTCGCCGGACCATCCGCGCGGGCTCGCGAAAGACGGATGAGCCGGTGCGCGCGCGACCTGCGCGCACCCGGATCGGCGCGCGGATCGCTGCGGCGCCTCGGCGGCGCGGGGGCGCCGCGCATGCTCGCCGCGGCGGCGCTGCTCGCGGCCTCGTGCGCGCGACCGCCGTCCGAGCGCAGCGACGGGTCCGTCGGCGCGATCGCTGCGCTCGTCGACGAGGAGAGCGCGCCTGCGATCGGCGCGCCCACGGCGCTCTCGCCGGCCGACGCGCGCCCGGCAGCCGATGCGCGCCCGGCAGCCGATGCGCGCCCGCCGGCCGAGCAGCGCCCGCCTCCCGCGTCGAGCGCCTGGACCGCGGGGGAAGCGCGCGTCGCGCGCGCCCTCCAGCGCTCTCCCCTGCGCGCGCTGCGGCTCACGGGCAAGCTGGCGGACGGCCGGTTCGAGGCGACGCTCTCGCTGAGCGCGCCCGCGGAAGGAGCGGCCCCGCGCGAGGTGAAGGTGAAGCTCGCGCCGGCGCAGAAGAAGGCCCCGCTCGCGTTCCGGCGCCCGCTCGCGTTCTACCGCATGGCGCGGGCGCTCGGCGCGCATGTCGTGCCCGCGGCAGCGGCGCGACGCATCGGCATCGGCGAGCTCGCGGCGCTCATCGGCCGAGAGCCGAACGCACGCAAGCTGCTGCGTCGCCTCGCCGTCATGAACGACGGGACGGTCGACGCGCTGGTCCTCGCGCCCGCTCCCGGTCCGCCCGGCCCGCGCTGGCTCTCGCCTCGCCGGCGGTCCGTACGCTTCGACGACGCGCCCGAGCTCGACGTGTGGGCGCGCTGGGCTCGGTCGCCGTCGCCCGTGCGCGGCGAGCGCACGGTCATCCTCCGCGACTACCTGGAGGTGCTGGTGCTCGATTACCTGGCGGGCAACGGGCTCCGGAAGGAGATCGTCATCGACGTGCACGCGGGAGCGCTCAGCCTGGAGGCCAACGCGAGCGCCTTCCCGCTGCACGTGAAGGCGCACGAGCTCGATCGGCAGCTCGAGCGCCTCGTGGAAGCGGCGCGGTTCCCCCGGGCCCTCCGCGATGCGCTCGCGCGCTTCGGCCCCGAGGAGGCCGCCGCGGCGCTGCGCCCCGGCGGCATCGAGGAGGAGCTGGTGCCGCCGCGCGCGCTCGTCGAGCTCGAGGAGCGGAGGCAAGCGCTGCTCAGCCTGATCGCGGCGAAGCTCGCCGACCGGGGAGAGGACGCCGTCCTCAGCCTCTAGCGCCCCTCGCCTCCGTCGCTCCCCCCTGCGAGGGGGCTCCCAGCGCGCCGCATCTTGATCTCCGGCGGCGGCAGGGCGATCACGTCACACGTGATCGACGTGGCGACCCTGCAGCGCTGGACGGAGGAGATCGGCTACAGCGCCGAGCTGACGAAGCCGTCGACCCTGCGCATCCGTCCGCGCGAGGAAGGGGTCGTCGAGCTCCCTCCGTTCTACGTCCAGTGCACCGAGAACTGGGTCGTGCTCTCGATGTTCGGCGTGCTCGATCTGCTCGACGCGCAAGGCGACGCCGGCGCTGCGACGCCGACCCTCGCCGAGGACACCGGCCACGTGCTCGGCTTGCTCCGTCATCTGCTCGAGGCCAACCGCGACATGCGCGTCGCCAAGTTCGCCCTCGATGATCGGAACGAGATCCTGCTGTGCGCCGAGCTGCCCACCGAGTCGCTCGACCGCTCGGAGTTCGTCGACGCGGTCGAGCGGATCATCGAATACGGCACGACCTACCAGCAGACCCTGCTCGGCGCCGACACCTGAGGCGCCGGGGCGCGCCGGTGTCCGGTCCGCGCCGCGGCGGGGTCACTTCTGCGTGATCACCACGCGGTTGTCGTCCCGGTAGGTGATGTTGCCGGACTCGCCGCGGCAGTCCCAGCAGGTCGCCCACGCGAGCCGTCGCCGCACGTAGCCGTTGAACCCGAGCGCGAGCGGCCCCGGGTCGTCCTTGAGCAGCAGCGACGACGCGATGCGGTAGCGATCTCCAGGGAGCTTCAGGAACGCGACGATGAACGCGTCGTCGTCGGCCTTTCCCGTCACGACGAGCACCTCCTCGCCCGGGACCGGGTTCCAGAGCAGCGGAGACGTCGTGAGCGTGGTGTTCGGGGGCGGGCTCGCCGCGGGCTGGCTCGCCGGAGCGCCGCTCGGCGCGAGCCGCGTCCGGCCCCGGTTGAGCACGGCGTTCGCGTCGTCGGGCTCCTTGAAGAAGGAGATCTGCCCGCCGAGGTCGCGCAGCTGCGGCACGGACGCGAGCAGCTCTGCGACCTGCTGCGGCCCGATCTCCGCGCGCCGGAACGTCTGCTGCCACTGCGGCGACGGGATCGACGCCGCGTTCGGCGCGCCGTGGCAGCACCGGAAGCCGATGTCGTCGCCCGACACCGCCGGATCGACCGCCGCGCGGCGCGCGCACCGATGATCCACGGCGCTCGCGCTCGCCGTGGCCCCGCGCACGGCGGCGGCCTTGGGCTGGAGGTTCTCGATCGGCGCGATGTCGCTCGCGGTCCACTCGCGCAGCGCGGCGCCCATCCCGACGACGCCGAACCCGGATGCGCACGACGCGGGCGCCTTGGCGCACGCCGGGTCCCACGCCGCGCCGCCCGCGTAGGGCGTCCCCTCGGGGCCCTTGCACGCGCGCTCCCACTCGAGCTCGGTGCACAGCCTCCCGCCGGCCTGCTGGCAGAGCTCCGAGGCGCGCGCCCGCGTCACCCCGGTGAGCGGAGCCTGCGCGGGATCGTTCGGGTACAGGTGGCGATCGACGGTGAAGCCGCCCAGCTCGACGTCGAGCAGCGCCGGCTCGAGCGTCGGATCGCGCCCCTTGTCCCCGGGCGTGCTGCCCGCGACGAGCTTTCCAGCGGGGATCTCGATCCGCGCGGGCCCGGCCGCCGCGGCGCCGGCCCGCGGCGTCGCGCGCGCGGCGGGCGACTCGTTCTCGGCCGCCTCGAGCACCTTCCCCTGGGGCGCGGGCGCCTGCGGGGCGCCTCCGTCCGCGCGCTTCTCCCCGGGCTCTCGCTGCTCGGCGCGGCTGCAGCCAGCCCCTCCGGCGATGCCGGCGGCCAGCAGGATCAGGGCAACGGCAGGCGTCCTCGTCGGCACGGTTCCTCGTGAGCGCCTCGCCTTATGTCGCAGGACCCCTCGCCCGTCAAAGTGCCCGCGCTATGCTGGCCGGGATGGGGCAGGGCGTGAGCGGCGCACCGGATCCGATGGCCTCGCAGATGGCGCAGCTCCTCGCTGGCAGCGATCTCGACGAGCTGCGCGAGATCGTGAGGCGGTGGGTCGCCGAGGCGCCGACCGAGGGTGTGCGCCGTCACTACCAGGAGCTCGGCGGCCGCCTCGTCGACCTCAAGGCGGCGCTCGCCGAGAACCCCGTGCAGCCCACGATCGCGGAGCTCGAGCAGGCGCTCACGATGATGCTCCGGCTCGCCGCGTCGAGCCCGAGGACATGAGCCCCAGGTGATGCTCGCCGATTTCCCGCCGTGGTTCCTGCGCGCCTTCGGGCTCTGCTTCGGCCTGCTCTGGGGGAGCTTCCTCAACGTCGTCATCCACCGCGTCCCGCGCGAGCTCAGCGTCGTCCGTCCGGGCTCGTGCTGCCCGGCGTGCGGCGCGCCGATCCGCGCCTACGACAACATCCCCGTCCTCAGCTACCTGCTGCTGCGCGGCCGCGCTCGCTGCTGCGGGGCGCCCGTGTCGCCGCGGTATCCCCTGGTGGAGGCGGCGGGCGGCTTGCTCTCGCTCGCGATCATCGAGGTCATCATCCTCCGGCTCCCCGGGACGACGCCGGCCCTCCACGCGCTCGCCACGTACACCGCCGGCCTGGCGCTCGCGCTCGGGCTGCTCGCGGCGACGTTCATCGACCTCGAGCACATGTTCATCCCCGACTCGATCACCATCGGCGGCGCGGTGCTCGGCGTCGCGACCGCATCGCTGCGATCGATGAGCTTCGTCGACGCCCTCGTCGGCGCAGCGGTCGGCTTCGGCATCGTCTGGCTCCCGTTCGTCGTGATCTACCCGCGGATCCGCGGCGGCCGCGTCGGCATGGGCCTCGGCGACGCCAAGCTCCTCATGCTGGCGGGCGCGTGGTTCGGCTGGGGGGGCGCCCTGTTCGTGCTCGGCGCCGGCGCCGTCCAGGGATCGATCATCGCGATCGCCATGCTGATCCTGCGCGGGAGCATCGAGGAGCCCGAGGCGGTGCGCCTCGAGCGGGAGCAGATCCGCGCCGAGCTCGCGGCCATGTCCCCCGACGAGCGGGCCGCCGCCGAGGAAGAGCTGGCGCAAGATCCGCTCGCGGAGGAGCCTCGCGAAGGGTTCGGTCAGGCCCGCATGGCGTTCGGCCCGTTCCTCGCGCTCGCGACGCTGGAGTGCCTGCTCGTCGGCCGCGACGTCCTCGACGCGTACCTCTCCTGGATCGACGCAGGATGAGCGCCGCCCTGCGCCGCGCGCTCGGGATCCCGCTCGTCTCGCTCCTCGCGCTCGCGGGCTGTGGCAGCTCGCTCCCGCTGCCTCCGACCGGCCCGCACCTGCCGAGCGAGACGACGGTGGTCGTGCCGTACCCTCCGCCGCCTGCGCGGGTCGAGATCATCTCGCCGTCCGAGCGGCCGGGCGACGTGTGGATCGACGGCGAGTGGCAGTGGCGGAGCCGCCGCTGGGCGTGGCAGCAGGGACGATGGGAGCCCGTCCCGCCGGGCGCGTACTTCGCGCCTGCCACCACCGTGCGCCGCGCAGACGGATCCCTTGTGTGGTTCGCCGGCGTGTGGCACCTCCCCGGCAAGAAGTGATCGACACCGCGGCCGAGCGATGGGAATTCACCTCGTGCCGAGGTGCCCGCCGCCCTACCTGCATCGGCGAGCCAGCTCGGCGTGCCATCCCCTGCACGGATCGATGAGCCTTGCCCCATGATGCTTGCCTGGTCGTTCGCAGCGCGCACACCCGACGAAATCGCCCGACTCCTCCGCGCCCTCGGCAAGCACCGGTACGTGCGCGAGGTCGATCATCGGCTCCACTGGTCCGTCGATCACGCCCTGGCCGAGCTGCCGGAGTTCGCGCCGCACGCGTCGGCCTTCCAGGCGCGCCTCAAGAAGGAGCGCGCGCTCGAGCTCGGCTCGCGCGACCCTTCGCTGTGGCGCGAGGCGAAGACCGAGGACGTGATCGCGGCCCTCACGGCGTTCTGGACCCCGGATGACGCGGCCCTGCGCTACCGGAGCCGCCTGCTCGAGGCGCTCGCGCGGACGGGCCTCCCCGAGGCCGCGCACGCCCCCTTCGCGTCGGCCCCGAACGAGCCCCCGCACCCGGAGCTCGTGATGCTCGACTGGGAGCTCTACCCCGTCGACGAGCTCGACGCCGACCGGCACGCCGGCGCGCTGGCCGCCATGGAAGAGGCCGAGGAGGCGGTCAACGCGTCGGCGCCGATCTACAACGAAGGGCCCGTCATGGCGGCGCCGGAGCTCTGCGAGGGAGCGCCCAACGGGGTGCTCGCGGACGACTTCCTCGTGTGGTCGGACGGGCCTTACAGCTACTCCGACTACGTGTTCCGCGGCGTCGCCAAGGCGGCGAAGCTCGTCGAGCCGCCGATCGGTTACCAGGATCTGTAACGGCCGCCCGTGGGCCCCGCGCGTCAGTAGGGATCGGGCTTCGGCGGCGGGACGGTGGGATCCGCCTCGGCGGGGGGCTTGACGATCTTCGGGGTCGCCGTGGCCGCGGGGGCCGGTCCTCTCTGCGCGTGGGAGAGCGTCACCTCGAGCTCGATGTCCCGGTCGAACACGAGCATCCGTCGTTGCGTGGCGTGGCCTGGCGCGGAGACCTCGATCCGGTGCGCCGCGCCGTCCTTGATGAGCTTGCCGTCGAACGGGTTCGAGGGGAGCTCCACCCCGTCGACGAAGATCTTTGCGCTGGCGGGGCTCGCCTTGATCGAGGCGCGGAGGAGCGACGCGTCGGTCTGCTCGCGTGGCGCGCTGCTCGCGGCGGATGGCGGCGAGGGCTCCGGCGCGGGCAGCGCGCTCTCGGCCGGCGGCGGGGCCACGCGGAGGCTCTGCTGGACCGGATCGCGAAGCTTCAGGTACAGCGTCGCGGCCCCGACGAGCGCGATGACCGCTGCGAACGCGACGAGCGGCAACCGGGAGCGCCGCGGCGCCGGCGCGGGCTGAACGGCCGTGGCCGGCTCGGTCCGCACGACGGCGTGGAGCGTCGCTTGCGGGGGGCTCGATCGGTGGAGGGCGCGCGTGGGCGCCGACGGCGAAGAGCCCGTGGTCGCGCCCTCCTCCTGCGCGGGAGGATCCGAGTCGAGCGCATCGCGCCCTGGCAGCGACGGCAGCCTCGGCGCGCGGCCGGCGAGCCACGCGCCCCCCGCCTCCGCGCCGTGCTCCTGCAGCTGCTTAAGCTGGCGATCGATGATCGCCCGGATCTCGGCTCGCTCGCCGGCGAACAGCTCGCGCATGAGCGCGCCGAGCTGCTCGGCCGTCACCTGCTCTTCGAGGCGTTCCGTGTAGCGAGCGAGCTCCGTGCGGAAGGCGGCGGCCGTCGCGTAGCGCTGGTCGGGCGAGTGCGCGAGCGCCTTGCCGCAGATGCGCGCGAGCTCGACGGGCACCTCGGGGCGCGCGGACCGCAGGTCCGGGATGTCCCGCATCAGGCGCGAGATGATCTGCGGATCGGACAGCCCACGCCAGAGGCGGCGGCCGGCGAGCATCTCCCAGAGGATGACGCCGGCCGAGAAGACGTCCGCGCGCCGATCGATCTGGGAAGAGTGCGAGAACGCCTGCTCCGGCGCCATGTACGCGACCTTGCCCTTCATCGTGCCGGTCTGCGTCTCGACGAGGCGGTGCGCTGCGAGCGCGATCCCGAAATCGACGATCTTCACCTGCCCGTCGTAGGTGACGAAGATGTTGTGGGGGCTGATGTCGCGGTGAACGACGTTGAGCGGCGCCCCGTCGTAGTCGACGAGCTCGTGGGCGTAGTGGAGGCCGGCCAGCACCTCGCTGAGGATCCAGAACTGGATGGCGAACGGGATCGCCCGCGCTTGCTCTCGCGCGCGGGAGATCACCCGGCTCAGCGGCTGCCCGTCGAGGTACTCCATCGCGATGAAGTACTCGCCGTCCGCGAGGCCGACCTCGTTGGTCTGCACCACGTTGCGGTGGTTCAGGCGGGCGGCGAGGCGGGCCTCGTCGAGCAGCATGTCCCGGAACTCGGGCTCGTCGGCGATGTTGGGCCGGAGGCGCTTGATGACCTGCAGCTTGCTGAAGCCCGCCGGCCCCACCGCGACCGCCAGGTGCACGTCCGCCATGCCCCCGTGCCCGAGCGTCGCGATGAACCGGTATTTTCCGAAGCTCCGCGCGTGCCGATCCGAGGGCGACGGCGGCGCGTCAGGCGGCGCATCCCGGCCGACCGTGGTCGGCGCGTCGCGATCCGCGCGCCGCACCTGGACGGTGGGCGGGGGCTCGGGCGCGGGGACGAGCCCCTGCCTGGAGACCAGGGTCCCGCCGTCGATCGCTGCCCGCACGCGCTCCGGCGGGCCCGAGGCGGCGAGCTCGTTGCTGCGGGCGGAGTCCGCCGCCCACTCAGCTTCCTCGATCGTCCCTTTGCGCTCGCCCACCGCCGAATGGTCCTGATCCAAAGACGTGCAGTCAAGCTGACGACAGCGCGGGCCAGCAACCCCGCGGCGTCTGCTGCTACTGTGCGGGACGCCACTCCCCCAGGCGGTCCCGGACCCCGGGCGGGTGCAGTAAAATTCGCCTGTGATTGCGCACCCTTGCCCGTGAACGAGGTAGCCCGATGCCCTGTGACTCGATACCGCGGCGCCTGCTAGGCCAGGCGAAGGCGCGTCCCGAGGCTCCTGCCCACTACGTCAAGGAGGGGGGCTTCTGGAGGATGACCAGCTTCCGGGAGTACGCGGGCGAGGTGCGGCGCGCCGGCAAGGCGCTCCTCGCGCTCGGCCTCGAGCCCGGCGCCACGGTCAGCCTCCTCGGCTTCAACCGGCCCGAGTGGGTGGTGCTCCACGTGGCCTGCATGGCGATCGGAGGCGCTCCCGCGGGCATCTACACGACGTGCTCGCCCGAGGAGGTGCGCCACGTCGTGCGCCATGCGGGGTCGCAGGTGGTGCTGGTCGAGGACAGGGCCCAGCTGGAGAAGGTGCTGAGCCAGTGGGATCGGCTGCCGCGGCTCTCGTGGGTGGTGCTGATGCGGGGCGCGGAGTTCGCGGGCGATCCGCGCGATCCGCGCGATCCGCGCGATCCGCGGATCCTGGCCTGGGATGAGCTCCTCGCGCGGGGCGACCGCGTCTCGGACGAGCTGCTCGAGCAGCGGCTCGACGCGCTCGAGCCGAACGGCCTCGCGACGCTGCTCTACACCTCCGGGACGGTGGGGCCGCCGAAGGGGGTCATGCTGAGCCATGAGAACCTCACGCGCTCGGCGGACATGGGGGCGCGCCTCATCCCGTGCTCGTCCCGGGACATCGCGCTCTCCTACCTGCCTCTTTCGCACGTCGCCGAGCAGATGTTCACGATCCACATCCCGGCCTCGGTCGGCGCGGCCGTGTACTTCGCCGAGTCGATGGCGGCGCTCGCCGACAACCTCAAGGAGGTGCGGCCTACCGCCTTCTTCGGGGTCCCGCGCGTCTGGGAGAAGCTGAGGGCCGGGATCGACGCGAAGCTCTCCGGCGCGAAGGGTTTGCAGAAAATCATGCTCGATCAAGCGAGGCGCGTCGGGCTCCAGCACAGCGAGCTCCGCGCCCGAGGCGAGCCGCCGGGGCCGCTGCTCGCGCTCCAGCACCGCGCCTTCGACACGCTGGTCTACGCGAAGGTGAAGGCGGCCGTGGGGCTCGGCCGGGCGCACGCGTTCAGCAGCGGCGCGGCCCCCATCGCGAAGGAGGTCCTCGAGTTCTTCGCGTCGCTCGACGTCCTGATCACCGAGGTCTACGGCCAGTCCGAGGTGACCGGCGCGACGAGCTACAACGTCCCGGGCCGGACGAAGCTCGGCTCCGTGGGGCCGTCGGTGCCAGGCATGGACGTGAAGATCGCGGACGACGGCGAGATCCTCGTGAAGGGGCCGACCGTGTTCCTCGGCTACTACGAGGATCCAGAGGCGACCGCGCAGGCCCTGGTCGACGGCTGGCTCCACTCGGGGGATCTCGGCCGATTCGACGAGGAAGGGTTCCTCCACCTCACCGGGCGGAAGAAGGAGATCCTCATCACGGCCGGCGGAAAGAACATCTCGCCCAAGAACATCGAGGAGGCGCTCAAGCGCCACGACCTCATCGCCGAGGCAGTGGTCGTCGGCGATGGGCGCAAGTTCCTCACGGCCCTGCTCGTGCTGGCCCCCGACGCGGTGAAGCGCCTCTCGGCCGAGCGCGGGCTCGGCCGCGAGCTCTCGCACGCGTCGCCCGAGATCAGGGAGGCCGTGCAGCGGGCCGTCGACGAGGTGAACGGCGAGCTCGCGCAGGTCGAGACGATCAAGAAGTTCTCGATCCTGCCGCGCGGCTTCACCATCGAGGACGGCGAGCTGACGCCGACGCTCAAGATCAAGCGGCGCAATGTGAGCCAGAATTTTGCGCGCGAGATCGAGGCGATGTACGCCGAGTAATTCATGCGCAACGAGCCTGCTACAGCCGTCTCCTTCGACTTCGGCCAGACCCTGGTGGAGCTCGACACCGGGCTGCTCTCCGCCCGCCTCGCCGAGCGGGGCATCGCCGCGCCTCGGGAGCGGCTGGACGGGGCGGTGGACGAGGGCTGGCGCGCGTACAACGAGGCGATCCAGCGCGGGTTCGGCGGCCACCCGTGGAAGATCATGATGCGCCGCCTGCTCGAGGCGGGCGGCGTCGAGGCCAGCGCGCTCGACGCGGCGGTCGACTGGCTCTGGACGGAGCAGCCGCGGAAGAACCTCTGGCGCCGGCCGATCGCGGGGATGATCGACGTCGTGATCGAGCTCCGGCAGGCCGGCGTGCCGGTCGCGGTGCTGTCGAACTCGGAGGGCCGGCTCGAGGAGCTGATCGAAGAGCTCGGCTGGTCGGCGCACTTCGTGGCGGTGGCGGACTCGGGGCGGCTCGGGTTCGAGAAGCCGGGCAGGGAGATCTTCGCGTGGACGGCCGAGCGCCTCGGCGCGCCGCTCGCCGCGGTGGTCCACGTCGGCGATTCCTTCGCCGCCGACGTCGGCGGCGCCCTCGCGGCAGGGATGCGGGCCGTCTGGTTCAAGGGGGACCCGACGCGGGCCGCGGAGCTGTCCCAGGCCGAGCGGGTGGCGGTGTGCGACGGCGCGGAGGCGCTGCGCCGCGCGCTCCGGGCGTTCGGCATCCGCTTCTAGCCGTGCGCTGCCGCGCGCCGTCGTGCGGCCAGCGATCTCCAGGAGCCCGTCACCTGGCGAGCGCGGCCCGTCGGCGCGGCGCTCGCGCGCGAGGTCGCGAGGTCCACACGCGCGTCGCGCGCTCGCCCTTCCGTCCGTGAGCACGAACGTCCCGGAAGGCGCTCCGCCCCGCGCTCGTCGCGCGCGCTTCTCCGCTGGCTCTCCTCGTCCTGCTGCCCCGCGCCGGTGGGTCGGTCTCCGGATCGTGCAGCCGATGCACGTCGCGCGGTGGTTCGGGCATTGCTGGAGACCGGTTCACGATGATCGCCAACGATGCAGACATCGAACAAGAGTCCGGACGCCGGGAGCGGCGAGCGAACGTTCCCGCCGCCGTCCCTCGCCTCTTCGGCGAGGTCCGCCGCGCGGACGAGCGGCTCGTCTCGCTCGTGCAAGAGCGCCCTGTGGCCACGCTCCTCGCGGTGGCCGCCGTGGGCTACCTGATCGGACGGGTCGTTACACGGCTGAGTTGAGGAGGTCATCATGACGGCAGGTGAGGTCGAGGCCGAAGGGGAGCGCGACGCGCGGGAGATGGTGAACGACGCGCTCAGCCGGCTCGACGCGGCGGAGGTCAAGCGGGCGGTCTCGGCGTTCGCGCGGGACAACCCGCACGTGGCGATCGCAGCGGCGGCCGGGCTGGGGTTTCTGCTCGGCGGGGGCCTGACGCCGCGCGTGCTCAGCAGGCTCGGGTCGCTCGCGACGCGCAGCTACGTCAAGAGCGCGCTGGCCCAGGCGGTCGAGCTCGTCCTCGATGAGCAGACGCGGTCCCAGAGCCATCTCGGCGCGTCGCCCTGATCCAGCAGGCACCTGCCGCGCGTCACCGCGTCACCTTGGCTGAAGGTGGGGTCGTTTGAACCGCCAACGACGCCAAGCTCGCCAAGATTTTTGAGGTTTTCTCGGCGCCCTTCGCGGGTTGGCGGCTTCATCACGGGCGCGTCCGGCCGCGTCCGCACGTGGATCGCGGCTCGCCCGTCGCTCGTTCGCAAGATCGCTGGGCCACGCCGGGCGCAGGTCCTCCTTCAGGCCCTGCGGTTGCAGGTCTTGCGGATGCGGCGACCGCCGCTCTCGCTCAGCACCTCTTCAACGCTGCGGGAAACATCGGGCAAGCACCGCACGGAGAGCAACGCGCCGCCGCCGGCGCCGCCGTCGTCGAGACGGCGCGCCTCGTACTCGGGCAGGCGCGCGCCGAGGACGGCGCCGAGCAGTGTGCCGGCAGCGCCGGCGGCGCCCGCTCCCGCGAGGCACGCGACGATGGGCCCCGCCAGGAACGCGTCGAGCCGCGGAATGATCAGCGCGCCTCCTGCCGTGATCGCCGCGAGCGTACCGCCGACGAGCCCTCCGATCACAGCGCCCAGGGCGGCCCCTTCGGACGCCTTGCTGTGGATCGTGAGCTCGATCTCGTCCAGACGGGAGTGCTGCCTGGGTACCATGCTGATGTCCTCGGCCGCGACGCCCAGGGCGAGGAGGCGGCCAAGTGCGCCCGCGGCTTCCGTGCGACCTGGGAAGAATGCAGTGAGCGTCCGGTAATACATCATTCGACGAGTGCCCCTGTGCCGCGGTTCGCGAGGTGTCTCGTTCAATCCATCTGCTCTCGGAAAAGCATCGCTTGTGCCGCTCCGGCTGCGCAGATGTCGCTCGGCTGCTGGAGCACATCCCGGGAAATGATGGAAGGCGCCGCTCCGCGCGTGGGCGGTGCGGCGCCTTCGCGCCCCCTGGAGCTCGCTCAGCGGGCGCCGAGCTCGTTGGAGTACGAGCCGGTGCTCTCCTGGAGCTTCTCCTGGATCTGGTCCTGGGTCCGCTGCGCAGCGCCCAGGGCGCGCTCCTTGGCCCTCTCCGCGCGCTCGCGCAGCCGGCTCGTGCTGTCGCGCAGCCGGCGGCGCGCCTCGTCACCTGACGTCGGCGCGACCAGGACGCCAACCCCGACGCCCATGGCGACGCCGAGGCCGAGCCCGAGCGACAGGGGAACGATCCAATCGAGTGAGCTCCTTTTCCTGTAGGGGAACATGTCGGCCATGTAATGGACGAGATCGTCTGCCTTCATTGTGGCTCCGTCGGTTCGTATCGCGTGGGGGCGCGTAACGCGTATCCCTCAGCGTGGATTCACGTGGCTGGAACAGTGACCGGCGGGACGTGAGGCAGCGCGCATGCCAAGGGCATATTGCGCACGGAGGGGGCAGGGCAGGGGGCTGCCCCGCCCCGAGGAGCGATCGCGGCGGAGGAGCGCCGCGGCGTTACCGGCAGAAGCCGTCGATGCAGATCTTGCCTTCGCTGCAGGGCGTCTCGGGATCGCAGTCGCCGCCGAGGTTCTCGCTCGATCCGCAGACCTGGTGCTCGCCGGAGAACGTCGCCACCGTCCTGCACTCGCTCAGCGAGGGCGACTGGTTGTCGCAGGCGTTCGGGTTCGGCTGGCCGCACGAGATGTAGCAGCTGTGGTGCAGACAGATCGACCCCGGCGCGCAGACGTCCTGCGCTCCATCCTCGCCGCACACGAAGTTGCTCGACTGATTCGGGATGCAGCCGTTCTCGACCCAGACGTCGCCCTCGGGGCAGGTGGCGCCGTCGCTCCTCGGAACACAGGCGCCGTCGACGCAGACGGCGGAGGGGCCGCCGCAGTCGTCGGTGATGACGCAGGGCTGCGCAGGGCGGGAGCAGATGCCGAGGGTCGCGTCGCAACGGTAGCTGCTGGGGCAGTCCGCGTCCTCGCTGCAGGCGGGCGTGCATTTGCCCTCGACGCACTTGTCGTTGACCGGACACTGCGTCTGATCGAAGCACTGGTCCTGAGGCGCGGTGCAGATGCCGCTGACGCAGAGGTAGTCAGCGCCGAGGCGGGCGCAGTCGGCGTCGGCGCCGCACGCGGCCGGGGTCGCCGGCACGCAGGTCGCATCGTCCTCGTCGCCCTCGCAGACATAGCCGTGGATGCAGCCGAGCGGCTCGCCGCTCGGAAGGACCTGATCGCAGCTGCCGGGCTGACACGTGCCATCCGGCGCGCAGGTCTCGCCATCGGCGCAGTCGTCCGGGTTGCCGCAGTACACGACGCCGCCCGGGGCCCCGCCGCTGCCCCCCTCCCCGGAGGAGCCGCTCGCGACGCAGGCGGCGGTGTGGTCGTCGGCGATGACGCACTCGAAGCCCCGGCTACATCCCCAGGTCGTGCAGTCGCCGATGTGGCATTGGTTGTCCTCGCCACAGGTCTCGTTGATCCAGCAGTCGGCTGGCCCGTCACAGCCGCTCGGGATGCCGGGCGTGCAGTCCTCGACGACTGCATCACAGAAGGGGCTGTCGGCGTCGTCGTCGTAGATGGGGCAACCCGCGAGGAGGGGCGCCAGCACGCTCGCGAGACCCAGCAGAGTAAGTCGCTTCATTCACCGTCTCCCGAAAGCATTCGGCCGCCCGGCGTCGAGGAGCCGCGCCCTCGCGCGTGACGGTCGCGACCGGACGAGCGTAGCAAGCGACATGCCCCACACAAGCCTGGCAAGTCGCGGCGTATTTCGGCCGATCGCGCGCTCGCCGTGAAGCCGCGTTCACGTCGGCATGTGGCTCGCGCGTGGCGAGGCGAAGCGCGGCCCTGCCCCGATGTGCCGTGCCTCGCGGAGGTCACGCGGCGGCCGCCGCGACATCGGGGGGCAGGGGGGACCGCAGGGGAGGGGGGACCGCAGGGGAGGGGGAATCGCAGGGAACCGTGAACCCTGAACCGCGGAGGAAAGCGGAGGACGGCGCGGCGCGGCGCGACCCTTTGGGGCGCGCAGGGGAACCCGTGCTACCGTTCCGCCGAGTTCCGGGCGGCTACCTCCGAACGAGGAAACCCGGCAGGCTCGCGCCTGGGGGGCCAGCCGTTCGCGAGGACACGGGGACCGGTCGAGCAGATGGATGTCACCTGCGAGCGTTGCAGCACCGAGTACGAGTTCGACGACGCGCTCGTGTCGGAGCGCGGCACGACGGTCAAGTGCACGAACTGCGGCTTCCAGTTCAAGGTCCGCCGCACCGACGGCGCGCTCCCCGAGAAGTGGGTGGTGCGCACGCTCGGCGGCCGGGAGCTCGAGTTCAAGATGCTCCGGGAGCTCCAGGCGGCGATCACCCAGGGCCAGATCACCCGCGATGACGTGATCTCGCGCGGCAACGCGAGGCCGCGGCGGCTCGGGTCGATCGCGGAGCTGGAGCCGTTCTTCAAGGGGCCCGGCAGCATCGTGATGGCCGGGACCGCGCTGGGCATCGGCGGGCCCTCGCCGTTCCCTGGCCGCTCGAGGTCGCTGACGCCTCCAGGGCTCGGCGGTCCGGCGCCGGCGCAGACCGAGCACTCGGTCGCGATCCCGCTCCCGCGGGCGGAGAGCGACGCGGACATCGCCCCCGAGTCCATCCACGACGCAGAGACGGTCGTTCGGGACGTGCGGGAGGTCCAGTCGGGCAGGGAGCGCCCGTCGCCGCGCCGCGGGGCGCAGACCGCGGCCTACGACTCCGAGGCCAGCGTCCCTGCGCGGGTGATGACGAAGCCGGGCGCGCTGCCCGGGGTCGTGGTGCCGCCGGAAGAGGCGCCGCCGCTGCCGGACGGGCACCCCGCGCGCCGGCAGGAGCCGCGGACCCTCCGCGGCGCGGGGGTCGCCGAGGCGCGCCAGGGCGGCGTCAAGCCCGGGCCCGCGGACGCCGGCGGCGAGGGGCAGGGGCGCGCCGCAGGCGTCGTTCCGCTGCGGATGCCGAACAGCGTCCCACCGCCGCGCATCGAGCGCGCCGACAGCGCGGGAGAAGAAGCCCCCGTGGCGAGGCGCGGGGCGCCGCGCGCGGCGAGCGAGGATCACGCGTCGCGGCGGGCAGCGACGTCGGGGTCGCCGACCGCACCCGCGGAGCCCGAGGGGCGTCCCTCCTACGTCGACGAGGGGGACGGCGACGCGGGGATCACGTCGCTGCCCTCGAGGAGGACGGGGATCGCGCGGTGGGTGGTCGGCCTCATCGTCGTCGGCCTCATGGTGGTGAGCGCGGCGACCCTCGGGCCGAAGTACCTCAAGCCGGCCGTCCAGGCCCGGCCTGCGGCGAGCGACGATCGCGTCTCGGCGCTGCTCGCCGATGGCGAGAAGAGCCTGGCCGAAGGGGATCCGGAGACGGCGAGGGACAAGCTCGTCAAGGCGAGCGCGCTCGCCGAGGACGACCCGCGCGTCGCGGCGGCGCTGGCCCGGGTCGAGACGGTGAACGCGGACGTGCGGTGGCTCCGGCTGCAGCTGCTCGCCGCAGGGGACGCGGATCTGGACACGGCGCGGCACGAGCTCGACACCGCGATCGAGCGCGCCCGCAAGGCGGTCGAGCACGCGCGGCGCGTCGCGCCGGCGAACGCCGAGGTGACCCGCGCGGCGATCGATCTGCTCCGCATGCAGGGCGACCTCGCCTCCGCGCGGAAGCTCGTCGGCGCGATCTCGGCCGAGAGCGCGCAGCCGGAGAGCGCGCTGACGCTGGCCGCGCTCGATCTCGCCGAGGCTCATCCGAGCTGGGCCGCCGTGGTCGAGCGGCTCCGGACGGCGGGGAGCATCGAGCAGAGCCCCGGGCGAGCGCGGGCGCTCCTCGTCTATGCGCTCGCGAGGTCCGGCGATATCGCGGCCGCGCGCGCCGAGAACGAGCGCCTGCTGGCGACGAGCCGGCAGCACCCGCTCGCGCGCCCGCTCCGGGCCTTCATCGACCGGCTCGAGAAGGCGCAGGGCGAGACGGGAGGCGTCGCCGAGCCGGCGTCGAGCGCGCGCGCGGAGAGCCCGCAGCCGGGCGCTCCTCCGCCGAGCCCGTCGGCCGCGGCGAGCGCTCCTCCCGCGAGCCCGCCGGCCGCGCCGGCGCGCGTTCGCCGCGCGCCGGAGCCGGACGACGGCCGCGTGCCAGACGACTACGTCGCCCCGGGCGGCACCATCGACACGAGCGATCTGCCCGGCGTGCATCCGCCGCCGACCGCCGCGCCTGGAGCGACGGCGCCGACGATCGACACCTCGGATCTGCCTGGAATGAAGCATGAGTAAGCGCCGAGCTCGAGGGGTGCGGTGGACCGGCGTCGGCGCCCTCGCCGTGGCGGCGTCGATGGCCGGGTGCACCGGGAGAGAGCGGGCGGCGGCGCTGCCGGCGCCCGCCGCGGCGGGCCTCGACGAGCCGGCGGTCATCGAGATCGATCTCACGCGCGGGCTCCCCGAGAGCGCGTCGGCGTCGCTCTTCGGCCCGCCGAGCGGCAGGACCCACGCGCAGCTCGTGCAGTCGTTGCGAGCGCTGTCCGAGTCCGCGAGCGCGAAGGGGTTCCTCGTGCGGCTCGGGAGCGCGCGCCTCGCGTTCGCGCGGGCCCACGAGATCGGCCGGATCCTCGGCGATGTCCGCGCGGCGGGGCGACCTGTCGTGTGCCACGCGGACGAGTACAACAACGCGACCATGCTGCTGGCGTCCATCGCCTGCAGCAAGCTCTGGCTCAGCCCTGCCGGGCAGGTCGACACGGTGGGGATCGCGGCGCAGCTGGTGTTCGCGAAGGGGCTCCTCGACAAGCTCAACGTGGATGTCGACTTCCTCCAGGTGGGGAAGTTCAAGGGCGCGAGCGAGCCGTTCACGCGGGAAGGGGCGAGCCCCGAGGCGCGTCGATCGCTCGAGTCCGCGCTCGGCGGGGTCCGCGAGGTGTGGCTGTCGGCCATCGTGGAGGGGCGCGGCAAGGAGGAGCTCCGGGAGGCCCTCGAGGACGGCCCGTTCGCGCCCGAGGAGGCGAAGGCGAGGGCGCTCGTGGACGAGATCGGCGATCTCGAGTCCGCGACCGAGGACGCGAAGAAGCTCGCTGGCACCGAGCGCTCCGTGCCTCGGTTCGGCGGCGCCCCGCGCGATGCGAGCTTCTCCCGGAGCCTCGTGGACGTGTTCCGCTCGGTCTCCGGGGCGAGCTCGCTGGGGGCGCCGCACGTGGCGGTCGTCCCGGCGATCGGCGGCATCACCATGAGCGCCAAGGGCATGCCCATCGGCTCGTCGGACGGGATCGGCGAGCGCGAGCTCGGGAAAACGATCACGCGCCTCACCGAGGATCAGAGCGCGAAGGCGGTCGTGCTCCGGATCGACTCGCCCGGCGGCTCGGCGCTGGCCTCGGATCTGCTCTGGCAGAAGCTGATGCGGCTGCGGCAGCAGAAGCCGCTGGTCGTCTCGATCGGCGGGATGGCCGCGAGCGGCGGCTACTATCTCGCCTGCGCTGGCACCAAGATCGTCGCCGAGCGGACGAGCATCATCGGCTCGATAGGCGTCGTGGGCGGCAAGTTCGCCGTAGGGAAGGCGCTTGCGGACATCGGGATCAACGCGGAGACGGTCGCGGCCAACCCGGATCCTCAGCGGGCAGCGCGCGCCGCGTACATGTCGGCGCTCACACCCTGGGACGAGCCCACACGCGCCCGTGTGCTCGCCTCCATGGAGGCGGTTTACGATCTGTTCCTGAAGCGCATCACGGCGGGACGGAACCTCCCGTTGGAGACGATCGCGCCGTCGGCGGAGGGACGGATCTTCGGCGGGGTCGAGGCCGCAGGGCGCTCGCTCGTCGATGAGCTCGGCGGCCTGGAGCGGGCGATCGCGCTCGCGCGCGAGCTGGCGGAGCTGCCGACGGACGCGCCGGTCGAGATCGAGCAGGACGACGGCGGGCTGCTGGAGCTCCTGGCGACCGGCGACGAAGCCAACGAGGGCAGCGCTCGGGCTCCCGACCGCGCGGCGCTCAAGGAGCGCGCGCGGGAGGCGATGGCTTCCGTCCTCCTGCCGGAGTGGCTCGGCGTCGCGCCGGAGGTCGGGACCTTCGCCGCCTCCATGGCGCCTCTCCTGGCCGGAGAGAGGGCGCTCACGGTGTTACCGTTCGCGGTGACGCTCCGGTAAAGCGCGAGATTGCACCGGAAGATTGGCCTTGTACCTCGGTCGTTCTGGTAGGCTGAGCGGGTTCAGCATACCCGAAGCGGGTCGCCGAAATGAGCTCTTCACCTCCGGATCGGGCAGCATCAGCGTCGGGCGCGAGGAGGTCGCTGCAGTCGCCGGAGCTGATGGATCCTGCCGGGCCCGCCTCTGCGGGGCAGCTGGTCCTCGCAGGGGCCCGGGCGATCGCGCCGGTGTCGCGCCACCGCGGCCCGCGGGCTGAAGAGGCCTACTGGCGCGCGCGGATGGACGAGCGCCGCGCCGCCGGCGACGCGCAAGGGGAGCGCGAGGCAGCCCTCGCCCTCGCGAGGATCCTCGCCGCGCGCGGCGTCGAGCTGGACCAGGCGACGACGCTGGCGCGCCGGGCGCTCTCGCTGGGCGACGACCCGGCGATGAGGAGCGAGCTCGCCGGATGGCTGGCCGGGCTGGGCGAGCCAGCCCTGGCCGCCGCGGCGCTGCGCGGCCTCCGCGACGACGCGCAGCCGCCCGGCGCGACGGCGCGGATGCTGGTGAAGATCGCCGTGCTCCTCGCGCGCGCCAGCGACGTCGCGGGCGCGGTCGACGCGCTCGAAGAGGCGAGCGAGCTCGCCCCGGACGACGCGATGGCGAGCGAGCTGCTCGGCACCATCGCGGCCTGGGCGTCGGACGAGGTGTTCCCCGCGGCCGCGGCGAAGGCGTACCTGGAGGCGGCCAAGCGGCGCGAAGCCGCGCGGGAGCGGGAGGCGGCGTTCGAGGATCGCCTGCGCGCCTTCGAGATCGCGCCTCACGACGACATGGCCGCCAAGGCGATGGCGGCCGCGCTGTTCCTGCGCGGCCGGCAGGGCGCGGCCGACGAGGTGCTCCGGACGCACGCCGACGCGCTCGCGGCGCGGGCGCCTCGCGGCGAGGGCGAGGCCCCTGGCCCCTCCGCCCTGCGACGCGCGCTGGAGGTGCACGGCCACCGGCTCCAGGGCGCGACGAACGAGGGCGACTGGGCGCGCGCCGTCGGGTGCGTGCTCGACGCGGGCCTCGACGGGGCGATCGACGGCGACGCCGCCCGCGCGATCGACGAGGTGCTCGAGCAGGCGGGGCTCTACGAGCTCGTGGCCGCGCGGATCGAGCTCAGGGCGGAGCAGCGGGTCGGGGCGTCGAGGGCCGAGGCGTACGTGGCGCTCGCGCGGCTCCACGCTGGCCCGCTCGCGAGCCCCGATCGCGCCGTGGAGGCCTGGATCGAGGCCGCGGCGAGCGACTCCGGCAGCGCCGCCGCGCGCTCCGCGCTGCGCGACCACGCGGCGACGCTGCACGACATGGCGCCCCTCGTCGAGGCGCTCATCCGCATCGGCGAGGGCTCGGACGCGCGGGCGACGGAGGACGCGGCGGGGCGGATCGACGCGCTCTCGGAGCTCGCGCGCCTCGCGGAAGAGAAGATCGGCGACCCCGGCCTCGCGCGCTGGGCGCTCGAGGCGCTGAGAGACATCGGCGGCGACCCGACGCCCGCCGAGGCAGGGCTCCAGCGGATCGCCGATCGGCTCAAGGGGCAGGACGAGGCGCTCGCCGCGGCGCAGCGCGCGCTCCGCGGCGCGGACACCGCCGAGGGGCGGATCGACGCGCTCCGCCGGCTCGTCGTGATCTACCGCGGCCGCCCGAAGGAGCGCGCGGCCTACGAGGAGGCGCTCGTGGGGCTCTCGCGGGCGCTGCCGGCCGACCGCGGCTGCCTGCTGGCGCTCGATCGGCTGAGCCGGCGGACCGGGGGAGGCGCCGCGCTCGACGCCCTGCTCCGCGCGCGGCTGGCCGAGGCGACGCGGGCGCCCTCGGAGGCCGAGGGCGCGCGCTCCGCGAGGTCCGAGGCGCTCCGCGCGGCCTCGCTGACGCGGGTCGAGCTGGTGCGCGCAAGGCTCCTCCTGTCGGCGATCGCCCGGCGGCAAGGCCAGGACGCCCGCGCCCTCGACGAGGTGTTGCCGCTGCTCGGCGAGGCCCCGGGGCACCGCGGCGCGGCGAGCGCCGCGCTCGTGCTGGCCACGCGGACCGGGCGCCTGCGGGAGCGCGCCGACGCGCTCGTGCAGCTCGCCGCGCCGGTCTGGCCGGCGCTGCGCGCGGTGCTGCTCTCGAGCGCCGCGGCGCTCTACCACCGGACGCAGCGGGCGCGCGAGGCGGCGCTCTCGCGCGAGGTCGCGCTGCTCGCCTGCGAGGCCGATCCGTCGTCCGCGCGCGCCGTGGCCACGCTCGCCTCCATCCTCACGGCAGATCTCGCCGCCGCCGCGGAGGCCGGCGAGGCGCCTCCGTTCGAGGTCGATCGGGCGGTGGCGGCCGCGATCGAGCGCTCCATCACCACGGTGTTCCCGCGCGGCGCGCTCTGCGACGGCCTCGCGAGGGCGCTGGAGGCGCTGGGCGAGCTGCCGCTCGCGCTCGCGTGGACCCAGCGCTGGCTCGCGCTGCGGCCAGGGTGCCCCCAGGCGACCGCGGAGCTCATCCGCCGCGCGGCGGCCGCCGGCGACGCGGCCCGGCTCTCGGACGCGCTCGCGTGGATCCTGGCGCAGCCCAAGCCGCTCGGCGAGATGGCGGCGGCGCTGGCGAGCGCGCTGCACGCCCTCTACGACCTCGATCCCGAGCGCGGAACGGCGCTCGCGAGGCGCTCGCTCGACGTCTTCGGCCCGCAGAACCCGCTCTTGCGCGAGCGGCTGCTGGAGCTCGCGCGCCGGGCGGGCGACCCTCACCTCGCGGTGACCGTGCTCGAGCGGTGGCTGGCCGTCGAGATCACGGCAGCGCACGCCCCCGAGCTGATGTTCATGCTCACCGATTGCCGGCTCGACGGCGGCGATCCGGACGGGGCAGCGCAGGAGCTCGCGCGCGCAGCCGCGGCGCAGGCGGATGCTCACGAGATCCTCGCGCGGGTCCAGCGCCTCGAGTCGTCGCTGCTCGACGCGAAGGGGCTCGGCTCCGACGGCGCCATCGCGCTGGCCGAGGCGAAGGCCCGGGCGTTCACCGCGCAGGGCGCCGGCGCGGCGGCGGAGGCCGCGGCCGCGTGGCGTGAGCTCGGCAGCCTGCGCTGGGACCTGGCGGAGGATCACCGGGGCGCCGAGGAGGCGTTCTTCCGCGCGAGCGAGCTCGCGCCGAGCGGCGGCACCGAGCGTTACGCGCGGGACATGTGCGAGTTCGCGGGCGTCGAGGCGGCGATCGAGGCGATCGTCGCGCGCGCCGCGGAGGCGCGGAGCGAGCGGGGAGCGCAGCCCGCCGCGGACGAGAACAGGTGGTCGGGCGACGTCGGGCCCGAGCGGCGCAGGCGCGCCAACCTGCTGATCGAGGCCGCCAACCTGGCGCACGAGCACGGCCTGCCCGAGCGCGCTCTCTCCGCGGCGGCGAGCGCGATCGAGCTCGATCCCCTCCGCGCGGACGCCGTCGCGCTGGTCGAGAAATCGGCGGACGCCGACGGCGGCATCGTCGTCCTCGACAAGACCTACCGGCTGCTCGCCGACGCGGCCCTGGGCTGCTACGGCCGCCGCGCCGCCCATTACCGCGCGGCGCGGCAGCTGGAGAGGCGCGGCGCGTTCGAGCTCGCGCTCGCGCACGCCGTGGCCAGCTTCGAGGCGGTCCCGACCGAGGGCACCTCGTACGTGCTGCTCGCTCGGCTCGCCGAGCACGTCGGCGAGCCGTCGGACGCCGTGCGCGCGCTCGAGCGGGTGGCGACGACGGCCGATCCGGCGTCGCGCAACGCGTGGTTGAAGCGCGCCGCGGCCCTCACCGGCCGCACGGAGGAGGGCCTCCGGCTGCGCCTCGACATCCTGCTCCGCGCGATGGTCGTACGCCCGGACGCGGCGCTCGTCGAGGACGTCGGCGCGGCCATCCGCGATCTCATCGCGTGCACGGGGCAGCCGGAGGTCGAGGCCATCCGCTTCGACCGCGCGGTCAAGGCGAGCATCGCGAAGCTCGACGGCCCCGAGGGGGCCCGCGCGGGGCTCGCGATGGCGCGCATCGCCGTCGCCGTCCTCGACTCGCCCGCGCTCGCGCTCGCCGCGATCGAGCGCGCGATGCTCGCCGACGGCGACGTCGACGAGTTCCAGACGCTCCTCGACATCGTCGGCGAGCTCGCGCGGCAGACCGAGCCGGCGTCGCACCTCGTCGCGGCGGTGTACGCCGCGGCGATGAGGCCGCACTCGAGCGTCGGTCCCGGCCTGCTCAGGTGGGCGAGCAAGCTCGCGGGCGCCCTGAACGTGCCGCCGGTCGCCGCGGCGCTGCTCGTGGAGGCCGCCCGGCGCGCGCCGGAGGACGACGCGCTCGCGTACGAGGCGGAGGGGGCCGTCGAGGCCAGCGGGGACGAGGCGCTGAAGCGCTCGCTGGACGACGCGTTGCCGGTCGCGCGGCGCCTCGAGGCGCTGCTGCACCTCGCCGACAAACACGAGCGCGAGGGCCAGCGCGCCGAGGCCACCGTCGCCCTGGAGCGGGCGCTCGCCGGCGGGCAGCTCGTGGGCGAGACGCGCGACGAGGTCGTCACCCGGCTGCGCCGGCTGTACGCGGCCGAACGTCGCAGCGCCGATCTCGAGACGCTCGTCCAGTCCGAGCTCGCGCGCGTCGACCTGCCGGATGCCGTCCGCCTCGGGTTGACGCGCGAGCACGCCGGCATCCTCGCCGCCGGCGGCGATCTCCATGGCGCGGTGGAGCTCCTCCTGGAGGCCGCCCAGAGGACGCCGTTCGACAAGGCGCACATCGACGAGCTCATCCGGCTCGCGCGGAGCACCGACGATCGCCAGCGGCTCTTCGACGTGCTCACGCGCCTCCAGGGCATCCTGAGCGGCGACGAGGAGCGGCTGGTCGTGCTCCGCGAGCTCGCGCCGCTGGCCCAGGAGCTCGGCGATCGCGGCGCCGCGGTGGCGCTCTACGAGGCGATCGCCCGGCTGGATCTCTCCGACATGCACGCCGTCGAGGTCGTCGAGCAGGACGCGAGCGACCGCGGCGATCACGCCGCGGTCGCCGCCCTCCTCGCGCGCCGCATCGAGGCGGCTCCGCTGCCGGACACGCGGCGCGCGCTGCGGCTCCGGCGCGCCGCCCTGCTCGAGCAGCGCCTCGGCCTCCTCGACGAGGCGTGCGCCGAGCTGGAGGCCCTGCTCGCGGCGTCACCGGACGACGTGAGCGCGCTCAGGTTCCTCGCGGACATCCACGAGCGGCTCGGGACGCCGCTGCGCGCCGCGCCGCTCTGGTGCAGGCTGGGCGATCTCGCGACGACCACCGACGAGCGGGCCGAGTACAGCCTCCGCGCGTGCAGCAGCTACCTCGGCGGCGGGGACGTCGAGTCCGCGAAGGACACGCTGGAGAGCGTCGCTCGCATCGCGCCGCGCGAGGCCGTGATCGAGCTCCGCGTCGAGATCGCCCGCCGGGAGGGGGACGGCCACGCGCTCGCCGCGGCGCTCGATCAGCTCGCCAGCGCGTCGCGCGACGCCCCCGAGCGGCGCGCGCAGCTGCTGGTCGAGGCGGCGCGCGCCACCTCGACGCTCGGGGACGACGCGACGGCGCTCGAGCGCGCTCGCCGCGCCGTGAAGCTCGCCCCGGAGTCGCCCGACGCCGTCCTCGAGGCGCGCCGCATCGAGTATCGCCTGCGCGGGACCGGGACGCCGCGCGACGCGCAGGCCGCGGTGGAGGAGCTCGGCCGCATCGCGCCGCGCCTGCGCCCGGCGCATGTCGACCTGCACGCGTTCCTGCTCGCCGAGACGCTCGACGTCATCCAGGGCCACGGCGCCGGCATGCGGGAGCTGACCCGGCGCCACGCCGAGGTCGGCCCGAGCACGCTGGTCGCGCTCGGCATGGCGGAGCGCCTGGCCCTGAAGCGAAACTTCTCCGCCGCCCTCCCGCTGTTCGATCGCGCGCTCGGCGGCGATCTCCAGGGGATGCGCGCGCGCGGTCGGGTCGCGCTCGCCGCCGCCGAGACCGCTCAGAGCGCCGGCGATCTCGAGGCGGCCGCGCGCCTGCTCGAGGAGGCCGCGGCGGAGCCGGAGACGCGCACGCTGGCGCTGCGCCGCCAGCTGGAGCTCACGGCCGCGCGAGGTGAGCCCGAGGCCGCCCGGAAGGCGCTCGAGGAGCTCGCCGCGCAGAGCTCGGGGATCGATCGCGCGCGCGCGCTGATGCAGCTCGCGCGCCTGCATGTGTCGAGCGACCCGGATCGCGCAGCGAAGATCCTCTCGCAGGCCACGGTGCTCGCGGGCTCGGATCGCTCGCTGGGGCTGAAGATCGCCGAGCTGAACGCCGAGCTGGCCAGCGAGCGCGCGACCCTGCCTCCCGAGGAGGTGCTCCAGGCTGCGTCGCTCCGGGCAGCCGCGGCGGAGCCGGTCCAGGCGGCGCCAGAGGCGCCGCCCAGCGCTGCGTCGGCGGCGAGCGGCGCCGGACCCGCGAGCAGCCGTACGCCGTCGAGCGGGGTCGGGCCGGCGAGCAGCCGCGCGCCGTCGAGCGGGGTCGGGCCGGCGAGCAGCCGCGCGCCGTCGAGCGGGGTCGGGCCGGCGAGCAGCCGCGCGCCGTCGAGCGGGGTCGGGCCAGCGAGCAGCCGCGCGCCGTCGAGCGGGGTCGGACCGGCGAGCAGCCGCGCGCCGTCGAGCGGGGTCGGGCCGGCGAGCAGCCGCGCGCCGTCGAGCGGCGGCGCGCCGGCCTCGAGCAACCCGCACATCGATCTCGTCGAGCTCAACGATCCGCTCGACGAGGGGTTGATCGCCGACGACCCGTCGCAATCCACCTCTCCCGCGGTGTCGGACGACGATCTGCTCGACGGGACGGCGAGCACCGCCGCCTCGCCGGCGCCGTCACCGAGCGCCGTGTCAGGCGTCGCGGAGAGCAACGCCGCGCGCGGCGGCGCCGCGTCCGTCCGCTCCAGCGCCGGCGCGCCGCAGCCCGGGCCCCCGGTCTCCGCCCCGGCGTCGATCCAGCCGCCCTCCTCCGCGACGCGGCTCGTGGCCGCGTGGTCGCCGTCCGCGGCCGAGAGCTTCGAGGAGGCAGCGCTCTTCCGCGAGCTCGCCGCGGGCTCGTACGACGCTGGCGAGCGGCTCATCAAGAGCTTCGCTCCGCGCGACGATCGCTCCCGGGAGGCGCTGGCGGTCCGACGGATGCAGGCCCACCTGCGCCTCGGCGATCGGGGCACCCTGGAGCGCCTCCAGGCGGCCGCGATCGCCGACAAGAACATGACCTACGCCCGCGCCATCGAGCACGTGCTGCGCGCCTTCGACGGTGACGAGCCGTCCGACCGGCCCGGCGAGGGCGTCGTCACGCCGCCGCCCCTCGCCGCGCAGCGCGACGCGCCGGAGCTCGTGAGCGCGCTGCTCTTCCGCGATCTGGAGTCGCCGGTCAACGAGGCGCTCGCGATCGTCTGGGAGACGGGCCTCTACCGCCGCGACGCAGGCCAGTCCGGGCTCGTCCCCTCCGAGCGGATCCAGCCGACATCGCCTACCCTCCTCGGGGAGATCTACGGCGTCATGGCCGCTCACCTCGGCCTCTTGCGCACCGCGCTCTTCCACCAGCGCGCTCCCTCGCCTGCTCCATCGCGGCCGGAGGGGCAGATCGTCCGGGTCAACCCGCCGGCCGTGCTGCTGCGGGGCGAGGTCCGCGAGGACACCCCCGAGCTGCGTTACCTGCTCGGCGCTCAGCTCGCTGGCGCCATGCCCGACCATGTCCTGGTGAACACCAGCTCGGAGGATGAGCTCCGCACGCTGCTCTCCGCCATCGTCGCCGCGTTCGGGCCCCTGGAGGCCACCGCGCACAGCGCCCGCGGCAATCCGGCCGTGGTGCGGCTCGAGCAGAACCTCTGGCAGCTCATCCCCCCGCGCGCAGAGCGTCGCCTCCGCGAGATCTGCGACAGCGCCGACAAGATCACCTACGAGGGGGCCGTCAAGACGACCCGCACCGCGATGCGCCGCGCTGGCCTCTTCGCCGCGGGCAACGTCGCCACGGCCGTGCGCGCGACCCTCAAGGAGCGCGGCGTGGAGCTGGCGGTCCCGCTCTCCGACCCCGAAGGGCTCGCCGCGGCCTGCGCGGCGGTCCCCGAGGTCGCCGATCTCGTACGCCTCGCGACGCGGATGGAGTACGCCGAAGCGCGATGGCAGCCCGGTACCGTGCCTTCACTCCGGCGGGTCGACACGGGAAGCTCGCGCTTCCGTGCAGGCACGTAGGCGTCGCGGCACCCGCTGCGCGGACGTCGGTGGCGTCATGTTCCTCGCAGACCTCGCGCCCCCGCAGCGCCGACCGGAGCCCGGTCGTATCCCGTCTCACCCGAGCTTTCCCGTGTGCATGTCCGAGCTTCGCCTGGTTGCGATGAGTGCGGGGTGGCCGCATCGGCGCATCCGTCTCGACGCGACAGCGCTGTCACAGCGCCGCCGCGGGTTGCGCGGCGCCCTGTCGAGCGGATGCTCGCCCCACGCTGCCCGGAACGCCGTCTGTCGGTTGGCACGAACATCGCCTTCTCGTTCGGGTGTGATTTTCCCCTGCGCCTGCTCGGGTGCGGACCCGTTCGGGCTCCGCGCGTCGCTCTCATCCGCTCGGCGGCCACCGGTCGCCGGCGCCTCCGCGGGACCGCGGCGCTCTCCCGCCGCACCGCCACGGGGGCGGTCTCTGCTCCGCGCCGCGCGCGCTGCGTCGGTGGCGAGGAGGGCGTCGTGAGCGCGCGACACGTCGTGTGCGCCGCGCTGCTCGCCTGCCTACCGACCTCGGTGGCCTGCGGCATTCCCCTCGAAATGGCGGAATCCGCCCCGATGAACGCCTGCGACGGGTCGGTCGAGTGCGGCCCGGGGGCGACCTGCGCCGATGTCAGCGGGCAACGCGCGTGCGTCTCGACGAGCGCGAACCTCGACGGGCTCATCCTCGAGATCCGGCCGCGCGCCTTGCCCGAGCAGGGCGCGGAGGTTTCCCATCTCCTCGCCATCGATGCAGCGAGCGGTTTCCCTCCTCAGGACCCTGGCGGGCAGGTGCATTCCGTCGATCTCACGCTCCCCATGTCCGCGAGCGTGAAGGCCACCGTGCGCCTCGGCGGCTCCTATTGCGAGAACCGCACCGGCGGGCTGCCTCCCCTGAGCGGCGGGCAGTTCCCCGTGAAGGTCGAGTTCCGGAGCATCTCGCCGATCCTGGGCCTGCCCACCCAGAGCTACTCGACGCTCTCGGAGCCGGACGGCACCGACGGCCAGAGATTCCAGCTCTCGATCCCCGCTGGCGACTACCATATCTCGTTGATTCCGCAGGCGCGCGCCGACTGCCTCGACGACATCCCCCCCCCGATCGTCCTGCCGAACCAGGTGGTCCCCGAGCAGTGGACGCTCGGCATCAACGCCGAGGCGCCCGCCGTGCTCCAGGGCAGCTTGCAGGTGCCCGAGCGCGTGCGCGTCGACGGGTGGAAGCTCGATCTCGTCGACCCGGTGACCGGCAGCGTCCTCTCCCAGGTAGGCCTCCTCGAGCAGGCCGAGCCCGACCCGCAGGCGACCGCGACGCAGGTCGGGTTCAGCGTGAAGTTCTACTGGACCGACAAGGCCAGGAGCCCGCTCATCCGGCTGCGTCCGAAGGACGGCGTGCCGAGGCCCACGGTCTACTGGGAGCTCGCTGCGGTCGCGCTCCAGGGCTCCACGGGGAACCTGGACCTGTCGCTCCTCCAGCTCGACGCGGCGGCGCGCCGCGTGGAAGGTCAGACGCTCGACGTGAACGGCAACCCGGTGCTCACCGCCGTCCGTATCCAGAGCGCCATCATCGACAGGGCGCCCACCGCCGCCTACAAGCTGGACACCGAGACGGACGCGAACGGCCTCTTCCGTGCCGATCTCCCGCCGGGCGAGTACGTCCTCTTCGCGCAGCCGATCAACGACACCGCCAAGGCGGCCGTCAAGCAGCCGCTCAAGTTCGCCGCCGGCGACGACTGCTACTGCGGTCAGTCGGTCGTCATCCCCGAGGCCGGGACGCTTCGCGGCCGCGTCCAGGGGCCCATGGGCGAGCTGATGGACGGCGCCGGCGTGTTCGCGGTCCCTGCCCGCGGCCAGGTCACGCCCTACTTCGGCCAGGTCCTGACGCCCGGGCCGCTGCTGCCCCGGCAAGCGTCCGGGGTCCTCCGTAACGGCGCGTTCTCGATCGGCATCGACCCAGGGGAGTTCGACTTCTCGGTCCGCCCGACGCCCGGCTCCGCCTTCCCGTGGCTCGTCAGGCCGCGCCTGACGATCTCTGCGATGGACGCCGCGGTCACCGACCTCGAGCTCGCCATCTCGTTCCCGGCCGTGCTCCAGGGCGTCGTCCGCGACGCGTCGGGCGCCCCGCTCGGCGACGCCACGGTCGTGGCCTGGCTGCCGGTCCAGGGCGCGACCGCGCAGGAGACGAGGGGCATCCAGATCGGCGAGACCCGGTCGGCGGCCGATGGCTCCTATGTACTGCCGCTCCCCCCATCGATGTCCCGGTGAAGTCGGAGCGAAAAAGGGCGGTACCAGCTCAGCGCGGAGCGAGATAGGCTAACGCCCGTGGCGCAGCCGACGCGCGGTGGGACATCGGAGCCTTCAACCGAGGATGGCCTGACCCTCGCGCCTCCTCTGCGCGGCGACCTCGGCCAGCGCGCCGACGAGGAGCGCGCGATCGGGACCTCGCTTCCGTCTGCGCAGGAGCTCGCGATCGCGCTGCACGAGGTCTCCAACGCGCTCACGGTCATCGTGGGGTGCATCGAGCGCGCGCAGGGCGAGCAAGGCCCCGAGCTGGGCCGCGCGCTCGGCGTCGCCGCGTCCCGCGCGCGCGACGCTCGCCGCCTGATCCGGCGGGCCATCGGCGCCGAGGGGCGTCCGGCCGGCGACGGCGAGGTCGCGTCGAGGCCGCTGGGGGAGCCGGCGCGCCTGATCGCCGACGTCATCGACGACGCCGTCATGGGGCTCGAGCCCGAGGCGCGCCGCTCGGCGATCGCGCTCCGCGCGGTGATCGAGCCCGCGGTCGCGCGCACCGGCGTGAGCAACGGCGCTGCGGTCGTGCAGATCTTGACGAACCTCCTGCTCAACGCCGTGGCGCTGTCGCCCCGCGGCTCGTCCGTCCGTGTCGATGCCAGGCTGGAGGACGCCGTGGTCGTCATCGGCGTCGCGGACCAGGGGCCCGGGGTCCCGCCGTCGCGCCGAGCGACGCTGCTGAGCTCCGGCGTCTCGACGCGGCCTGGCGGAGCGGGCATCGGCCTCCGCCACTCCGCGGCGCTGGCGAGCGCTGCCGGCGGCGCGCTCGCGCTCGTGCCTTCGGAGGAAGGCGCTCGCTTCGAGCTGCGCTGGCCCGTCGAGGACACGCCGCCGGCCGACGCCCCGCCCGGCGAAGCAGGAGCCGAGGAAAAGCCGCCTGTGCCGCGGAACATGACGTCGCCGCCGCAGCACGGGACGATCCTCGATGGCGTCAGGATCCTGGTGGTCGAGGACGACGACGCGGTGGTGGATCTGCTCGACACGGCGCTCACCGCCCGCGGCGCGAGCATCGTCAGCGTGCAGAGCGCGGTCGAGCTCCCGGGGGCCCTCGCCTCCGGGCCGTTCCAGGCCGCGCTGCTCGACATCTCGCCGATCCAGCAGGACGTCCTCGGCACCGTCTCCGCCGTGCGCAGGGCCAACCCGGACGTGCGGCTCGTGGTCATGTCCGGCAGCGCCGGCGCCGATCCTCTCCCCGCGAACTCCGGCGTCTCCTGGGTGCGCAAGCCGTTCGAGATCCGCGAGATCGTCGAGGCGCTCGTCCGCTGAAGAGCCCGCGGGCGAGGTGCGCGCAGCGCTCCGCGCGGTGCGGGCGTGCTCCTCTGGCGCGCGCTCCGGTCGCGCGCGCAGCCGTGGCAGCCCGGTGATCGGCCGAGGCCGCGAGGCCGCCGCGCCGGGCTGACCAGCGCGGGCGCTGCGCCGTGGGACGACGTTGTGAGGATTAGCTTGACTTCCCCGGCCAGCTGGGTAGGTTCCGTCCCGCAACCGCACTCGCGAAGGTGGCGGAATTGGCAGACGCACTAGCTTGAGGTGCTAGCGGGTAACACCGTGGGGGTTCAAGTCCCCCCCTTCGCACTCCCTGTCTCTCTCTCGACGCCTCGTTCTCCACTCCTTGTGCACACCTGGCTGAGCGCATTCCCTCGGCTCCTGTGCGGTACCGGTGACGCTGCCCTTGTGTCTTGACGGGGCCGCCCGGCTTCGGAGCGCGCGTCTGAGTCTCGACGGCTTGCCGTGGCACCGCTGAGCGCTCGTCTGCGCCCAGCTGGACGCACGGCGATGCTCGCGGGCAGCACATGCCGCGTGGGAGTGGCGCTCCGGGGGCGTGCGACAGACCGCCTGTTCGGGGCGGATGTCACACGAGCTCGCGCCGGGGATGCACAGGAGATGCGCGCCTGGGAGCCCTCAGGGCTCTTCCGAGGGGTTGGCCGACGTGCTGTTTCGGCGGCTGCCTCCGAGGCTCCTCGCTGGCTCTCCGGTCCAGGTGATCCCCGCAGACTCGCGCGATACGGACGATGGTTCATGTCCCTAGCGCACTGGCGTTGACGCCAATCGAGCCATCGGTCGTGCGCGAGGTGTCCGCGGCGGGGACGCTTTGAACGCGGACCCATGCTGTTCGTGGAGGGTCCACTCCGCATGTTCCAGCGTGGAGTCCGGGGTGCCACGATGACCGTGTCGTGCGCATTCCTGCTCAATCCTCCGTCCGGGCGCGCGTCGGCGGCGTGCACAGGCTTGCGTCGGTCGCCGAGCGGCGTGGTCGGGCTCGGCCGAACGCCTTCCTTGACGCCCGTCTCGTCCTCCCCCACGCTCGCATCGGATGTCCCGCCTCCGGCGACCCCATCGTGACCGCAGCGCGATCCTTCGCTGGATCCGCGCCGCGCTCCCGGTGCTGCTCGTCGTCGGTCTCATGGCGCAGGGCCACACCCTCCAGGCGCTCGGCATGACGATCGCTTGCGAGCACCCGATGCTCGAGGCGTCGTCGGCCCATCACGAGGAGGACGCGGCGCCGGACAGCTCCCACGAGGACTGTCCGCCCAGCTGCAGCGACTGCGCTTGTGGCCGTATCCCCATGACGCTGTCCGTCGGCGCCGCGCTGCCCTACATCCTCCTGGAGGCGTACGAGATCGCCGCGTCGACGCTGCCGGAAATGCCAGGGCGCAGCCTCCCTCACCGCCTCGAACGGCCACCCCGACACCCGCGCGCCTGAGGCGCCCTCGTCAGGTGTCGCACCCGCGAGCACGGCAGCAGCGCACAGGCGTTTGAGCGCCCCTGCGCCGCGCCGCCGTGAGCTCGGCCCTCTCACGCGATCCTGACCGGGCACAACCGCGGTTCTTCGCGCGAGCGCTCCACGCGCTCGAGGGCTGTCGTCCATGTTCCATCCCCCCGTGCGTCGTCTGTTCGTCGCTTCCTCGCTCGCCCTTCACCTCCTGTCGATCGCGCCCCCGGCGGCCCTCGCCGCAGAGCCGCCCCTCACCCGCGCCCGCGTCGCCGACCTCGCCCGCGCAGCCCCGAGCGCGCGCGTGGCCACGGCGGAGGTCGGCGTCGCCCGCGCCGCGACCTCGGCCGCAGGCGCGCTCTCCCTCGAGAACCCCGTGCTGACCGGCATGGGCGGCGTTCGGCTCAACCCCGACGGGAGCAAGCCGGCGGCCGCTTCGGCGTCCCTCGCGTGGCCGATCGAGCTCGGCGGCCAGCGAGGCGAGCGCATCGCAGCCGCGAAGGCCGAGCAGCGCGCCGCCGAGATCGGCGCCGAGGACGGCCGGCGCCGCGTCCTGCTCGCCGCCCTGCTCCAGCACGCCCTCGTGCTCCGGGGCGAGCGGCAGGTGCAGCTCGCCCGCGCCCGCGTCGCGCTCGCAGAGCGGCTCCACGCCGCCGCGGAGCGCCAGCGCAAGGCAGGCGAGGTGCCGGAGGTCGATGTCGCCCTGGCGTCGCTCCAGAGAGGGCGCGACCAGGCGGCCGCGAAGGCGGCGGAAGGCACGCGCGACGCCGACGAGGCGGCGCTCCTCGGCCTGCTCGGCCTCCCCTTGCGAGCGGCGCAGCAGCTGCCCCCGGTGGAGGGGCCCCTCGTGCCGCCTGACGATCCGCCGCCGCTGGCGTCGATCCTCGGCGACCTGGGGCGGCGCCCCGATGTCGGGGCCGCCGAGGCTTCGGTCGACGCCGCGCGGGCCAGGGCGGAGCGCGAGCGGGCGGCCGGGTGGCCCACCGTCAACGTCGTCGCCCAGGTCGAGCGCGACGACGGCGCGAACATCGGCATGCTCGGCCTCGCGATCCCGCTGCCGATCCTCAACGCCAACCGCGCCGGCGCCGCGACCGCCGCCGCGGAGATCGAGGTCGCCCAGGCCCGCGCCGAGGCCGCGCGGACCGGCGCCGCGGGCCACATCACCCAGCTCTACGCGCGTTACAAGGCGACGAAGGAGGCCCTCCAGGCGCTGACACCGACGGCCACCCTGATGGAACAGGCGGCCGCGATCTCGGCGCGAGGGTACGAGCTCGGCGAGAAGGATCTCGCGAGCGTCCTCCTGGTGCGGCGTGAGGTCATCGACGCCGAGGCGGCGCTGCTGGAGGCCGAGCACGCCCACGCGGCGGCCAAGATCGAGCTCCTCGTCGCCGCGGGGAGGGCACCCCGATGAGCGCTCCTCCGTGGAAGATAGAGCTCTCCCCGAAGGTGATCGCCGCGATCGCGGCCGCCGTCCTGGCGCTCGTCGTCGCGGCCGTCGCCATCACGGTGCGCGTCGAGCATCGACGCCACGGGCACGACCGCGAGGCCGGCCATGAGGAGCACGACGGGCATCAGCACGGCGAGAAGGAGGGAGCGCACGGCGATGGCCACGAGCACGACCGCGGCGATGGCCACGACCACGGCGACGATCACGACCACGACCACGCGGAGAAGCGCGCGCCGGACGAGCCCGGGGAAGCGCACGCCCACGGCGACAGGCTCAAGCTGTCGCCGGCGATGATCCAGAACGCCGGGCTGGAGATGCTCACCGCCGGACCGGGCAACGTCGCGGTGACGGTCACCCTCCCCGGCGAGGTCGCGCTCAACGCGGAGGCCATCGCGCACGTCACGCCCCGCGTGCCGGGGACGGCGCGGGAGGTGAAGAAGCAGCTGGGCGACACGGTCACGCGAGGAGAGGTGCTCGCCGTGCTCGACAGCCGCGAGCTCGCCGAGCTCCAGCGCGAGCTCCTGGCGGCCAAGGAGCGCCTCTCCCTCGCCGAGGCGAGCTTCACGCGCCACGAGGCGCTCTGGAAGGAGCGCATCTCGGCCGAGAAGGAGTACCTCGCGGCCAGGCAGGCGGTCGCCGAGGCGCGGATCGAGCACCGCAGCGCCGCCCAGAAGCTCAGCGCCGCCGCGGGCTCGGGCGCGGGCAAGGGCAGCGGCTACGCGCTGGTCGCCCCCATCGACGGCACCATCATCGAGAAGCACATCGCCATCGGCGAGGTGCTCAAGGAAGACACCCAGGTCTTCGTGATCGCCGACCTGTCGACCATCTGGGTCAACGTCACCGTCTACGCCAAGGACCTCAGCCGCGCGCGGATCGGCCAGACGGCCTGGGTCAAGGCCGAGGGGATCGAGCAGAGCGCGCAGGGCACGCTGGCGTACCTGGGGCAGGTCGTCGACGAGCAGAGCCGCTCCGCCGTGGCCCGCGTCGTCCTCCAGAGCCCGGGCGCTGCGTGGCGCCCCGGGCTCTTCGCGACCGCCGACATCGCCGTCGAGGAGGCGGCCGCGCCCGTGGTCGTCTCCGAGGAGGCCATCCAGCGGGTCGAGGGCAAGGACGTCGTCTTCGTCGAGGAGGGCGACGCCTTCGAGGCCCGCCCGGTGAAGATCGGGCGCCGTGGCACGAGCGGCGTGGCGCTCGGGGCAGGCGCGGGCGGGCCACCCGGCGCTCCCGCCGCCGAACCGCGGCGCGGCGCGCCGGTCGTCGAGATCGAGGCAGGCGTGGCCGCCGGCGAGCGCTACGTCGGCAAGAACAGCTTCATCCTCAAGGCGGAGCTCGGCAAATCCGAGGCCGGACACCAGCACTGAGGAGCGCGAGGACCCCATGCTCACCTTGCTCTCGCGGCTCCTGTCCGTCTCGATCCGCCATCGCTTCCTCGTCGTCGCCATCACCCTCGCGGTCGGCGCGCTCGGGGCCTACAACTTCACCCGCCTGCCGATCGACGCGGTCCCGGACATCACCAACGTCCAGGTGCAGATCAACACATCGGTCAAGGCGCTCTCCCCCGTGGAGGTCGAGCGCCAGATCACCTTCCCCATCGAGTGGGCCATGGGCGGGATCCCGGGCGTCCAGCAGGTGCGCTCGCTGTCCCGTTACGGGCTCTCCCAGGTGACGGTGATCTTCGAGGACGGCACCGACATCTACTGGGCGAGGCAGCTCGTGGCCGAGCGCCTGGGCGCCGCGAAGGAGAGCCTGCCGCCAGGGCTCGGCGAGCCGCAGCTGGGCCCCATCGCGACCGGCCTCGGCGAGATCTACATGTGGACCCTCGAGGCCGCGCCGGACGCCAGGCGGCCCGACGGCAAGCCGTACGACCTGACCGATCTACGCACGATCCAGGACTGGATCGTGCGGCCCCAGGTCCGGACCGTGCCGGGGGTGACGGAGGTCAACTCGATCGGCGGCCACGAGCGGCTGTACCAGGTCTCGCCCGATCCGGCGAAGCTCGTCGGCTACGGGCTCTCGTTCCGCGACGTGCTCGAGGCCCTCGCGGGCAACAACGCCAACGCGGGCGGGGGGTACATCGAGCACAAGGGCGAGCAGTACCTCGTCCGCGCCACGGGCCTCGTGCAGAGCGAGGACGACATCCGGGGCATCGTCGTCGGCAACCACCGCGAGGCGCCGATCCGGATCGAGGACGTCGCCGAGGTCAGCGTCGGCCAGGAGCTCCGCACGGGGGCGGCCACCGAGGACGGAGAAGAAGCGGTCATCGGCACGGCCATCATGCTCGTCGGGGAGAACGGCCGCGCCGTCTCCAGGCGGGTGGACGACCAGATCAAGGCGGTCAACAAGTCGCTGCCCGCGGGCGTGACGGTCAAGACCGTCTACGACCGCACCTACCTCGTCGACGCCACCCTGAGCACCGTCAGGAACAGCCTTCTCGAAGGGGCGGCGCTCGTCGTCGTGGTGCTCTTCCTCCTGCTCGGCAACCTCCGGGCCGCGCTCATCGCCGCGCTCGCGATCCCGTTCTCGATGCTGATCGCCGTCACCGGCATGGTCGAGGGCAAGATCAGCGGCAACCTGATGAGCCTCGGCGCCATCGACTTCGGGCTCATCGTCGACGGCTCGGTGATCATCGTCGAGAACTGCGTGCGGCGCTTCGCCGAGGAGCAGCGCCGGCTCGGGCGGGTGCTCACCCGCGAAGAGCGGCTCGGCCTCGCCTACGAGGCGTCCCAGGAGGTCCGCCAGGCGACGATCTTCGGTGAGCTCATCATCGCGATCGTCTACCTGCCCATCCTCACGCTGACCGGCATCGAGGGGAAGATGTTCCGGCCGATGGCGCAGACCGTCGTCCTGGCGCTCGCGGGGGCGACGATCCTGTCGATGACGTTCATCCCGGCGCTCGTGGCGCTGCTCCTCAGGGGCAACGTGTCGGAGAAGGAGAACCTCCTCTTTCGCCACGCGAAGAACGCCTACGGGAGGGCGCTCGCCTGGGCGCTGTCCCACAGGCCGATCGTGGTCGCGATCGCGGGCGTCGCCCTCGCCGCCTCCGGCCTGGTCGCCGCGGGGCTCGGCAGCGAGTTCGCCCCCAAGCTGAGCGAGGGGGCGCTCGCGCTCCAGCCGGCGCGCATCCCGTCGATCAGCCTCACGACGAGCGTGGCCATGCAGGCGCAGCTCGAGCGCCTCCTCAGGGAGCGGTTCCCGGACGAGATCGAGCACGTCTTCGCCAGGACCGGGACGGCCGAGGTCGCGACCGATCCGATGGGCCCGAACGTCTCCGACACCTACCTGATGCTGCGGCCGCGGAGCGCGTGGAAGAAGGCGAAGACGCAGGAGGAGCTCGCCGAGGCGATCGAGGCGGTGATCCACGAGCTGCCGGGGCAGAACTACGAGTTCAGCCAGCCCATCGAGCTCCGGTTCAATGAGCTCATCAGCGGCGTGCGGAGCGACGTCGCGGTCAAGGTCTTCGGCGACGACCTCGACGTGATGCTCAAGGAGGCCAGCAGGATCGGCGCGCTCCTCAAGGCGACGCCGGGCGCCGCCGACGTCAAGGTGGAGCAGGTCACGGGCCTGCCGGTGCTGACCATCGACGTGGATCGGCGCATGGTGGCCCGCTACGGGCTCAACGTCGCCGACGTGCAGGAGGTCGTCGAGGCCGCGATCGGGGGCGTGAGCGCCGGCGAGGTCTTCGAGGGGGACAAGCGCTTCGATCTGGTGCTCCGGCTGCCCGACTCCATCCGCCGCGACATCGGGGCGCTCGAGCGGCTCCCGATCCCGCTCCGGAGCAAGGGGGGCCACGCGACCGGGCCGAGCGGCCCCACCATCGCCGCGGCGGCCGGCGCGCCCGAGCGGGCGGCGTTCGTGCCGCTCGGCGCGGTGGCGAAGATCGGCGTGGAAGAGGGCCCGAACCAAGTCAGCCGGGAGAGCGGCAAGCGCCGCGTCGTCGTCCAGTGCAACGTGCGCGGGCGCGACCTCGGCGGCTTCGTCGCCGACGCCGAGGCGCGGATCGACGCCGAGATCAAGCTCCCGCCGGGCTACTGGATGTCCTGGGGCGGCCAGTTCGAGAACATGCTCGCCGCCCAGCGGCGCCTCGCCGTGGTCGTCCCTGTGGCGCTCGGGCTGATCTTCGGGCTGCTCTTCCTCTCCGTCGGGACGCTCAGGAACGCCGCGCTGATCTTCACCGGCGTCCCGCTCGCGCTCACCGGCGGCGTCCTCGCGCTCTGGGGCCGCGGGCTCCCGCTCTCGATCTCGGCGGCCGTGGGCTTCATCGCGCTCTCGGGCGTCGCCGTGCTGAACGGGCTCGTGATGGTGACGTTCATCGAGAACCTGCGGCAGCGCGGCGAGGCGCTCGACGACGCCGTGCTCCACGGCTCGATCGCGCGGCTCCGCCCCGTGCTCATGACGGCGCTCGTCGCGGCGCTCGGCTTCGTCCCGATGGCGCTCGCCACCGGCACCGGCTCCGAGGTGCAGCGCCCGCTCGCGACCGTCGTCATCGGCGGGATCCTCTCGTCCACCACGCTCACGCTCGTCGTCCTGCCGGTCCTCTACCGGCTGACCCATCGACAGGAGAGCTCGACATGAACCGACCCTGGCTCGCCCTCGTTCTCTACGGGATCTACCTTGCGCTCGCGTTCGGGTGGCGCTCGCTCAGGCAGCTCCGCGCGACGGGATCGGCGGGCTTCCGCGGCATCTCGGGGCCACCCGGGTCGCTGCCGTGGCTCGGCGGCGTGCTCTTCGTGATCGCGCTCGTCCTGGGAGCGCTGGCCCCCGTCGCGGAGCTCGCGGCCTGGATCGGGCCCCTCGCCGATCCAGGCCCGCCCCTCGTCGGCCTCGGCGCGGCCATGACGATCTCGGGGACGCTCGGCACGCTCTGGTCCCAGGGCGCGATGGGCGCGTCCTGGCGCATCGGCGTCCGCGAGGCGGAGCGCACGGGCCTCGTCACCGGAGGCCCGTTCGCGGTGGTGCGGAACCCTGTCTTCAGCTTCATGATGCTGGCCGCGCTCGGGCTGCTGCTGATCCTCCCGAACGCGGCCGCGCTCGCCTCGCTCGTCGCGCTGGTCATCGCGATCGAGCTGCAGGTCCGCCTGGTCGAGGAGCCGTACCTCCTGCGCACCCACGGCGGCGCGTACGCGGCCTACTGCGCGAAGGTCGGCCGCTTCGTGCCCGGGATCGGCCGAGGGAGCTCACCGCCCGTTGACTGAAGGAGGGGCTTTTGAACCGCCAAGACGCCACAAGAGGCCAGGTTTACTGAGTTTTTTCTTCTTCGTGGCGTCTCATGGCGCCTTGGCGGTCCCCTCATTCCGGCAGGGTGGGGGAATCAGCTCGCCAGGGGCAGCGAGAAGTGGATCGTCGTCCCCTGGCCCGGGGCGCTCTCGACCGCCATGGTCCCGTGGTGCGCCTCGACGATGCCGCGGGCGATGTAGAGGCCCAGCCCCGCCCCGGTGCGCGACTCCTGCGCGGCCTTCCAGTAGCGATCGAAGAGGTGCGGCTGGTGCTCGGGCGGGATGCCCGGGCCCGTATCGGCCACCGAGAAGCGCGCGCCGTCGGCGACCCGGCAGAGCGACACGCTCACGACGCCGCCCCTCGGCGTGAACTTCAGCGCGTTGCCGAGCAGGTTCGAGAAGACCTGGAGCACGCGATCCCGGTCGGCGAGGACCTCCAGGCCCGCGTCGAGCGGCCCCTGCGTCACCCGGCAGCCCTTCGCCTCCGCGAGCGACGTGGCGGCGTCGAGGGCCTCGCGGACGAGCGTCCCGCCCCGCTCCACCCTCGGCGACACGACGAGCCGCCCCGCCTCGATGCGCGACGCGTCGAGCAGATCCTCGATGAGCCGCGTCATGCTCTGGATGCCGCGGTCCATGCGGTCGACGAGCTGGACGGCGTCGTCGTCGTCGCCGTCCTTCCGCTGGAGCAGATCGCTCCGCAGCAGCGACGCCGTGATCGCGATCGTGTTGAGCGGGTTCCGGAGATCGTGCGACACGATCGCCAGGAGGTCGTCCCGGGCGCGCGTCGCGGCCTGCGCCTCGTTGTAGAGCCGCGCGTTCTCCAGGGCGACGGACGCCGACTGCGCGAGCTGGGTGAGCAGCACCTCGTCGCTCTCCACGAAGGGCCCGTCGCGCCGGTCGAGCAGCTGGATGCTCCCGATGCACTGGCCGTCCCGGCCGCGCAGCGGCGCCGCGAGGAGCGAGCGCGGGTGGAGCTCCGCCGGCGCGCGCGAGAGCACGTCGGCGCACGTCGGATCGCTCGCGATCTCGTCGCCCGTCAGCCGGACGCTGGTGCTCCTCCGCTCGATCAGGCCGAGCGCGACCTCGCGGACGCCGTCGCGGTCCTCCCGCGCGGCGTACTCCTCGGACAGCGAGATGCCCGTCAAGGGCCGCTGATCCACGCCCCGCGCCGAGAGCCGCGAGGCCGCGACGCCCGCGTCGAGCAGCGCGCGCGCCTCGTCGGTGGTGCGCTGGATCAGCTCGTTCAGCGAGAGCGACCGGTGGATGCGCAGCGTCGCCTCGGTGAGCTGCGCGAGCTGGTTCGCATGGCGGGCGAGCGCCCTGCGCGCCTCCTCCTCGCGGCGCTCCGCCTCGCTCAGCCGCAGGACATGGCGCAGGCTCTGCACCAGCCGCTCGGGCGTCAGCAGGTTCTTCGGCACGTAGTCCGCCGCGCCCCGCTTCATCAGATCGACCGCGAGCGACTCGTCGCCCTGCCCGGTCAGCATGATGAACGGCGCCGTGAGCTTCGCCTTGCGCGCCGCCTCGATCACCGCGAGCCCGTCGCCCCCGGGGAGGTAATAGTCGAGCAGCACGCAGTCGACCTGCTGCTCGTACAGCACCGCGAGCGCCGAATCGACGGAATCGGCCTCCCTGATCTCGGCGTCGACGCGGCCGCTCCGCAGCGCGCGCAAGATCGCGATCCGATCGACCGTGTCGTCGTCGACGACGAGGAGGCGAACCGACCTCGGGCTCAAGGCATCTCCACGAGCGTCCAGTACCGGTTCAGCGCCGTCATGAGCTCGACGAAGCTCATGAACGTCACCGGCTTCAGCAGGTAGCCCGCGACGTTCAGATCGTACGCGTCCACCTTGTCCCGATCGTCGTTCGAGGTCGTCAGCACGACGACGGGCGTCGCCCGGAGCGAGACGTCGGCCCGGAGCTCGCGGAGGAACTCGATGCCGTTCATCCTGGGCATGTTCAGGTCGAGCAGGACGAGGCGCCGATCCCTGGGCACCTGGTTGCCGCGCAGCAGATCGAGCCCCTCCACGCCGTCGCCCGCCACCCAGAGCGGGTTCGTGATCTTGCCCCTCTCGAACGCCCTCCGGACGTTCATCACGTCGACGGTGTCGTCCTCGACCAGGATAATATTCAGGATTTTACCGTCCATCCTCGTCCTCATGGAGGGGCAAAGCGGAGCTCGTTGATAGCATCAACCGCAGCCCGCGCGCAGGGGCTACGGCGCTACGGCCAGCTACCACGCTTGCCCGCGCGGCCGACGAGGTGCGCGACCGCGGTCACCAGGCTGTTCGGCTCGATGGGCTTGGCCAGGTGCATCTGGAAGCCGGCGGCGATCGCCTGGCGGCGGTCCTCCATGCGCGTGTACGCGGTGAGCGCGAGCGCCGGTATGCCGCTCGCGGGGACGTCGGCCCCCAGGGCGCGCAGCCGCCGCATCATCGCGTAACCGTCCTCGCCCGGCATGCCGATGTCGCTCACGAGCACGTCGAACTCGCCCATGCGGAGCGCCTCGAGCGCCGCGCCTGCTGAGGCCGCCTCGCTCACCGTCGCGCCGGCGCGCACGAAGATGATGCCGAGCAGCTCGCGGGCGTCGGTCTCGTCGTCGACGACGAGGACCCGGATGCCCTCGAGCACGCGCGCGGCGCCCCCCGGCGCCTCGCCGCCCCGGCGCTGCGGGGACGGCGGCGCCGCGGGCGCGTCGGCGCGGATCGGCAGCCGGACCCGGAAGCGCGCGCCCTTGCCCTCTCCGTCGCTCTCGGCGTGTACGCTGCCGCCCTGCGCCTCCGCCAGGTGACGCACGATGGCGAGGCCGAGCCCGAGCCCGCCGTGGGCCCGGGTCATCCCCCCGTCCGCCTGCCGGAACCGCTCGAACAGGAACGGCAGGAAGCTCTTCGGGATGCCCTCGCCGTTGTCCTCCACCTCGACCTCGAGCGTCGCCTCGACGCGCCGGGCGAGGGCCCGCACCTGGCCCCCGGACGGCGTGAACTTCACCGCGTTCGCGAGCAGGTTCCAGACGACCTGCTGGAGCCTCTCCGCGTCGCCGAGGAAGATGCCCACGTCGTCGGCGACGGAGGTGTCGACCGCGACGCCCTTCGCCAGCGCCGCCGGGCGCACCAGGTCGAGCGCCGTGGCGAGCACCTGCCGCACGTCGACCGGATCGGTCCGGAGCTGCAGCTTCCCCGCGAGGATCGTCGAGGCGTCGAGGACGTCCTCGATGAGCTGCGACTGCGCCTTCGCGTTGCGCTCGATCGTGGCGAGCCCCCGCTCGAGCGACTCGGCGTCCACCTCGCCCGTCCGGAGGATCCGCGCCCAGCCCAGGATCGACTGGAGCGGCGTCCTGAGCTCGTGCGACACCGTCGCGAGGAACTCGTCCTTGAGCCGGTTCAGCTGCTCGGCGTGCTGGCGCGCGCGCTGCTCCTGATCGAGGAGCTGGGCGCGCTCGGCGTCGGCGCGCTTCTGCTCCGTGATGTCGTGGAACGAGAGGCCGACGCCGTCGCCCAGCGCCACCGCGATGGCGCGGAACGTCCGCGGGGCGCCCTCGTGCGCGCAGGAGAGCTCGATCCGGGCGGGCTCCCCTGTCTCCACGACGCGCGCGTACGCGTCGAACGCGCTCGCGAGCGCGCTGCCCGGGACCTCGACGAGGAGCCGCTTGCCCTCCAGATCCTTGCCCCGGCCCCCGACGATCGGCCCCGTGGCCGGGTTCACGTAGACCCACTCGAAGTCGGAGATCGCCCCGGACGCGTCGCGCACGCTGCGCAGCATCATGAACCCGTCGGGCGACGCCTCCTGCACGGTGCGGAACCTCGCCTCGCTCGCCCGCAGCGCCTGCTCGATCGACTTCCGCTCCGTGATGTCCGTCGCCGTGCAGGTGATGCCGATGATCTCGCCCGTGTCATCGGCCAGCGGCTCGATCGAGACGTCGATGTGCTGGGTGCGCCCGCCGGCGCGCACCGCGATCTCGCGCCGCTGGCCGACGCCGCTGGCGAGCACGTCGCGCTTCGTCCGATCGAGCGACCTCGCGGCCTCCGGGTCCTCCAGCACCTCCCCGTCGGTCTTCCCGAGCACCTCGCGCTCGGACTTGCCGAACGAGTTGTGCATCCACGTGTAGCGCAGGTCCCGGTCCTGGGTGAACACCATGACCGGCGACCCCCGGAGCGCCTTGCGGAAGCGCTCCTCGTTCACGCGGAGCGCCTGCTCCGCGCGCAGGCGCTGGGCCACGCTCTGCTGGAGCTCGAGCGCGAGCCGCTCCGCCTTCCGGCGCGCGCCGATCTGCTCGGTCACGTCGAACGCCGTCACCATGACGCCCTCCACGGCGCCGCCCACGTCGTGCACCGGCTTGCACAGGACGTTGTACAGCCGCTCGACCGTCTCGCCGGTCCAGCGCGTGATCCGCACCGGGATCTCGCTCGCCACGCTCGGCTCGCCGCTCGCCAGGACGGCCTCGAGCTGCGCGTGCAGCGGCTGCCCGCGCAGCTCCGGGACCGCGTCGACGAGCGGCTTGCCGAGGAGATCGTCGCGGCCGACCATGCGGCAGAAGAGCGGGTTCGCGAGCTCGAACACGAGCGCCGCGCCCTTGAGGAAGCAGATCGGCGCGGGCGCCTGCGAGAGCAGCGAGCCGCTCCTGCCTCGCTCGATCTCGGTGCGCCTGCGCTCGGTCTCGATCGCCTCCAGCTGGAGGCGTGTGTGCTCGCTTACTGCCTGGGCGATGCCCGCGTCCACGCGCTCGGAGAGCGCCTCGATCTCCCGCAGATCCGGCGTGATCCCCGCCTCCTCCATCTCGCGGAGGATGGATTGCCGGAGGACGCCGTACTCGCGGACCATCACGCCCAGGTCGAGCCCGTGCTCCCAGCGCATCTCGCCGTGCTCGCGCGCGGCCTCCTTGCTGCCGGCCGTCGATGCGCGCTGCTCCAGGCTGGCGGCCACCTCGTCGAGGAAGCTCGGCAGCGAGTTGATGATGAGCGGCTTCGGCATGTCGCGCACCGCCGCGCTTCGCTTGCGCAGCTCGCCCACGAACCGCTCGATGATGGCCTCGCGGCGGGTCCTGATGAGCGTTGAGAGCGGGATCGTCATGATCGGATCGTTCGCGTCGGGAGCCCGACCTCGGCAGACGTCGCCGTCAGGGGGCCTGGGCAGCGAGCGGCGAGCGACGGTGGGCCATCGGCGGCGCGGGTGGCATCGGCGAGCACTGTATCTTCGGAGAGCTGACCGAGCGCCACAAGGCGCACTGTCGCCAGCGCGGCTCACCCGGCCTCGGGCGGCCGGCCGCCACCCTCCTGAGACAGCCGCGGCCGGCTCTCCGTCGGCGTCGATCGCGACACCGGCCTTGAGCTGAGCCTGACTTCCACCGCGCCAGCACAAGCCCAGGCGCGAGCAAGCGTTGTGCCGAGATCGGCCAGCCGATGAACGAGATGATGCGCGGTGCGCGACGTCACGAGTGAGGCAATTTGCCGCAGCTACGCCGCCCGCCCGTGTCGTGCGGCGGCATCTGCAACGATCCGCCGGGGCGCCCGGGCGCTCCGCGGATCCGGGGAACTCGCGACGTCGCGGCACGTCGGCTGCAACGACGTAACGCCGTAATGCGGTAACGACGTAACCGCTGCAATCGCTGCAACAACGCAGCATCGAAGCGCTGGAACACCGATCCACCCGTGATTCACCCGGTGATTCACCCGGTCATTCACCCAATGAGGAGGTTATCATGCTCAGTTGGAGTGTCGCGTTCTTCGTCGTGGCGATCATCGCCGCGATCCTCGGCTTCGGCGGCCTCGCGGCGAGCGCCGCCTCGGTGGCGAAGTTGCTCTTCGTCATCTTCCTCGTCCTGGCGGTCGTCTCCCTCGCGCTCGGCCGACGCGCCCCGACCTGACGCCAGGCGGATCGCACGTGCTCGGAGGCCACGATCGGGGCGACATGCCTCGCCAGGCCGAGCGGTATCCATGCTTCTGCATGGCACGTCTGTCGCAGTACCCGTGGATCGACCCAGCTATCGCGCCATGAGGCCCATCCCGGGCGGCGTCGATAGGGCGTCCGTGACGCGCCGGGCGCTCGCCCGGACGCGAGGTCGCGCGTCGACCCCAGACCAGAGGAGATCATCATGTTGACCGTCCGAACATTCCTGCCTATCGCCATCGTCATGAGCGCCGTCGTGGGCTGCGAGTCTCCCACGGCGGACGCGCAAACCAAGGCCGAGCGCGCGCAGCGCGAGGCGCAGCAGAAGGCGGCGGAGGTCGCCACCGAGCTCGACAAGAAGGTCGCCGAGATCGACCAGAAGGCCGAGCGGGCCACCGACGACGCGCTCCGCGAGGCCGCGGAGAAGCTCAACAACGCCGCCGCCGAGGCCCAGGAGAAGACCGCGGAGGCCGAGGCGGAGCTGGCGAAGGCGCGCGCGGACGTGCGCGCGTCCACGTCGCGCAGGATCGAGGACCTCGAGAAGGATGCCGTCGAGCTCCGCGAAAAGGCAGAGAAGAAGCTGCCCAAGGACGAGGTCGGCAGGCTGATGAAGGACGTGGAGGACAAGTCGGAGGCGGTCCGCAGGAGCCTGCGCGACCTCGACGCGGCGACCGGCGAGACCCTCGACCGGGTGAAACAAGGCGTCTACCAGCGCGTGGAGGAGCTGGATCGCGCGATCCAGGCGGTGAAACGGCGCGTTTGATGCAAGCTCGCCTGGGCCCAGCAAGGCTCGGCACGAGGAGGACATGATGGCGAATCAGAAGGCGACTCAGCAGACCCCTCCGGCGGACATCGAGGGAGAGGGCAACCGCACGGCCGATCGGCGTTACCGAGAAGGGGTGGAGAAGTCGGTGAAGGCCGGCAAGATCAAGGAGCACGCCGAGGAGGCCGCCCGCGCGCTCGACGGACCCGAGGGCGACGAGCTGCGCGAAGCCGAGGAAGCGGCGCGGCGAGGTCAACCCAGCTGAACCGGGTGAGCCTCGATGATCCGCGAGCTCCGATGCAAAGCCTGTGGCCGCCGGTACGTCTTCGTATCGACGGCGGCCACGCCCTGCCGGGCCTGCGGCTCGGCCCTCGACGAGGTGGAGCTCGAGCGCGGCGTTTACGAGCTCGTCACGAACGACGCGCGGAGCCCCGCCTCGACCGCTCCGTCGAGCCCGGCGGACCCCATGGTCCCCGAGGATCTCGGCTACGGCGAGTCCCATGGATACGGACCCGCGCACGGCGGCCCGACCGGCCCCGGCGACGCGCCCGCGACCGGCCCCTGATCCACCGCCGCCCGCCGGAGGAGGGCGCCGGCCGTCAGGCCGCCCTCGCCGTGCGGAGCGGGGCGTGGCTCGAGGCGTGGTGGCGGCGGGAGTGGGCGATGAGCGCCTCGAAGAGCTCCAGCATCTGCCGGCCGAGGCGCTCGTTCGTGTCCTCGGTCAGCTCCGCCTCGATCCTCGGCAAGAGGTCCCGCTCCTCTTCCTCGGCGTGGCGCGTGACGAGCTCCCTCAGGGTGGCCAGCCTGGCCTTGAAGCTCGGGTCCTCCGGCGCCGTGCCGACGACGCGGCGGATCTCGAACCGCGTGACCGTATGCTCCTCGCAGGCTCCGCCGATGAGGTCCGGCTCGATGGCGAGCAGCTCCGGGAAGAGGACCACCTGCTCGGCGAGCATGTGGGCGAGGAGGTGCTTGGTCAGCTCGTCCGTCGCTCCCCGGACATCGCCTGTGGTCGAGAGGGCCAGATCGAACAGCCTCTCGGCTTCGCGGTGTTGCCCCTTCAAGAGCTGTGTCGCCTTCATGCATTCTCCTCTCAAGGACCGGACGTCAGGTTGTTGTTCATCGAGGTGGCTGGGCTGCCGTTCATCGAGGTGGAAAGGAGCTCGTCGCGCTCGCTCGCTCGCGACCAGCTCACGCGGCGGCCTCGGCCGAGGGCCCGCGGCGGCGCGCCGAGCTTCAGCGGGGTGACATCGCGCCGTCGCGCAGCGCGCGCAGCGTCAGCGGCAAAGCCCGCGAGCGCGCGAGCTCCCCTCCCGCCCCCTCTTCTGCACGAGGCGCACTAAAGCAATCACCGTGCCGATTAGGTTCATTCCGGATGCGAAGAGACGCTGGACGCCGGACAGGGAATATCGATGTGGAATTTCGCCTCTCACCATGGCTTCCGGAGCCCGGGCGAACTCGGCTGTTGCCGGCAGGCGGCGCCGTCTGATCGAGAGAGGCGCCGGGCGCCCGCGCGGGACCGCGGTGATGCCTCGGTAGCGGCCCGTCGCCCCCGCGTGACCCGTCGGCGGCGCGACACGCGCCCCGACGAGGCGCGCTGCCGGCCCGCGCCGATCCGTGGAGGAACGGCGGGTCGGTGAGCCCCCTACCGGCCGTGCGCTTCCAGCGCAGCGGCGCTGGCTGGCCCCCGTCGGCGGCGGACCGCTCGGCCGCTGCGCGCGGCCGGTGCCATCCAGGATGGGGCAAGAACGCGCACCTGTGGCGAAACGTCACGTTTGGGAGCACGCCGGCGAGGAGCGGACTGGGCTTGATGGCGCGAACTCTCCGTGGCACGTTCCCTGCAAGTGCAGGCAGCGGTCGACCTTTAGAAGAGCTGCCGGGGAAGGACACGCGATGAGCGGCAGGATACTCGTCGTCGACGACGACGAAGCGACGTGTGATCTGGTCGAAGCCCTCCTCAAGAGGCAGGAGTTCTCCGTCGCGGCGCGCACCTCGGCCAAGAGCGCGCTCGAGCTGGTGAGCGAGGACGATTTCGACGTCGTGTTGACCGACGTCGGCATGAGCGAGATGAGCGGCCTGGAGCTCTGCGAGCGCATCCTCGGCGCCCGCCCCGACATGCTCGTCATCGTCATGACGGCGCTCGGGAGCATGGAGACCGCCATCTCCTCCATGCGCGCCGGGGCGTTCGACTTCGTCACGAAGCCGCTCGACGCGAACCTCCTCGGCCTGACGGTCTCGCGCGCCGTCCAGCACCGGCGCCTCCGCTCGGAGGTGAAGCGCCTGCGCGAGGCGGCCCACGACGTCCAGCAGACCAAGGGCCTCGTCGGGCGCAGCCCTGCGATGAAGCGCGTCTACGATCTGATCGGCCGCGTCGCGCGGAGCGACGCCTCGGTCCTCGTGCACGGCGAGACGGGCACCGGCAAGGAGCTCATCGCGCGGGCGATCCACGAGGCCAGCGGCCGGTCCGGCCCCTTCGTGGCGGTCAACTGCGCCGCGGTGCCCCAGGCGCTCCTCGAGAGCGAGCTCTTCGGCCACGCGCGCGGCGCCTTCACCGACGCCAAGACCCAGCGCACCGGCCTGTTCCTGGAGGCCAGCGGCGGCACCATCTTCCTCGACGAGATCGGCGAGATGCCGCTCGAGGTCCAGCCGAAGCTGCTCCGCGCGCTGCAGGAGCGCAAGGTGCGGCCGGTGGGCTCGAACGCCGAGATCCCCTTCGACGCCCGCATCGTGACGGCGACGAACCGCGACCTCGAGACCGAGGTGTACGAGAAGCGGTTCCGCGAGGACCTCTACTACCGGGTCAACGTCGTGAAGATCGACCTGCCGCCCCTGCGGGAGCGCGGCACCGACGTGCTCCACCTCGCGATGCACTTCCTCGAGAAGTTCTCGTCCCGCAGCAGCAAGGGCGTGCTCTCGCTCTCGACCGCGGCCGCGGAGAAGCTCACGGCGTACAACTGGCCGGGCAACGTGCGCGAGCTCGAGAACAGCATCGAGCGCGCGGTGGCGCTGGCTCGCTTCGAGCAGATCACGGTCGAGGATCTGCCGGAGAAGGTCCAGGCCTACCGGCCCGACCGCTTCGTCGTCGCCGTCGACGAGCCGGCGGAGATCATGACGATGGACGAGCTCGAGAAGCGCTACATCAAGCGCGTGCTCGCGCTCGTCGGCGGCAACAAATCGCGCGCCGCCCAGATGCTCGGGTTCGACCGGCGGACGCTCTACCGCAAGCTGGAGCGCTACGGGGAGCAGGACGGTTCGGGCGGGGACGAGGGTCCAGACAAGGCGGCCTCTTCGCCGGGCTCGGCGAGCTCCTCGTTGAGCTGAGGCGGGGCGCGAGGCGAGGCGAGGCGTAAGGAATGAGCGACAAGGCGCTGTCCGACTCGATTTACAGGCTGTTCGCGCGCGCGGGGCACGACGTGCGCGGGCCCGCCGGGGTGGTGGCCACGGCGCTCAACGAGCTGGAGAGCGTCCTCGGGGGCGAGGCCACCGCCCAGAACGCGGCGTACTTCACCATGGCGCGGCGGGGCGTGCGCCGCCTGCTGCGCCTCGCCGACCGCTACACCGCCGCGTCCGAGCTGTCGCGGCAGCTCGACGCCCCGGCGCAGCCGCTCGACCTCGAGGCGCTCGTCCAGAAGGCCGTCGCGGAGGCGTCGTTCGTCTACGGGCGGCGCGACGTCACGGTGACGCTCGACCTCGCCCCCCTGCGCGGCTTCGCGCACGCCGCGTCGATGACCGCGGCGCTCTCGGACGCGCTCATGCTCGCCCTGAACGTCGCCCGCGCGCGGGTCGTCGTGGCGCTCGCGGCCCACGGGGATCGCGCGCGGGTGGTGCTGACGAGCGACTCGAACGCGGCCTCGGTGGAGAAGCTCTTCGAGTCGGCGCTCGCGCCGGACGCGGATCCGCTCGCCGACGGCGGGCTGCCCGTCCGGGTGATCGACGGCGTGCTCAAGGCGCACGGCGGCGAGGCGCGGGCCGACCGCGTCGGCGCGGAGACGCAGATCACCCTGGAGTGGCCGCTGAACGCGGCCGACCGCAAGGCGGGGGCCTGATGAGCGCGGAGCTGCCGCAGGTGCTGGTGCTCGACGACGACGACGACACGGCGGCGCTGCTCGGCATGGCGCTCCGCCGCCGCGGCTTCCGCGTGCTCGTGGCGCGCTCGTGCGAGGAAGGGCGCTCGACGCTCGCCGCGAGCGCGGTCGACGCCCTGGTGACGGACGTGTCGCTCCCCGACGGCAGCGGCGTCGAGCTCGTCGCGTCGCTCGCGGACAGGCCACGGGCGGTGATCGTGGTGAGCGGATTCGGCGGGGACGACGATCGTGCGAGGAGCCGGACGGCCGGCGCTCACGAGCACATGGTCAAGCCCATCGACGTGGCCCGGCTCGTGGCCACGCTCAACCAGCTGCTCGGGCGGCCCAGCTGAGCGGGCCGCCGGCGATCCCGCGCCGCGCGCCGGCCACCCCGGCGCGCGGAGCAGGGCGGCCGCGGGCTCGCCTCACTTGTCGCCTCACTTGTCGACTGACGCGTAGAACGAGACGCCCCGCCGGTTCTCGTCGAGGCGGAGCGGGTGCTGCAGCGCCGGCAGCGCGCGCTGGGCGCAGTCGAGGCGCTCGCAGGTCCGGCACGTGACGCCGACGGGCACGGCCGCGCCGATGTTGTCCAGGTCGATCCCGTCGGCATAGACGAGCTCGCGGGCATAGCGGACGTCGCAGCCCATGCCGATCGACTGCACCGTGTGGGGGACGTGGTAGCCGCCGCGGTCGCTGCGCACGGTGCGCGCGATGCAGAAGTAGACGGCGCCGTCGGGCATCTGCGAGAGCTGGATCCGGATCATGCCGGGCGTCATCAGGGCGGCGTGGACGTTCCAGCGGGGGCACGCGCCGCTGAACCGCGCGAACCGTATGCCGGAGCCGCTGAAGCGCTTCGAGATGTTGCCCGCGATGTCGATGCGGACCATGTGCATCGGCACCCCCTCGGCGCCCGGCCGGCGGAGCGTCGTCAGCCGGTGGCACACCTGCTCGAAGCTCGTGCCGAACCGGTGCGCGAGGAGCTCGATGTCGTAGCGCTCGGCGCGCGCCGCCTCCAGGAACGGCTGGTACGGCATGAGGATCGCGGCGGCGAAGTAGTTGGCCAGCGCGACGCGGGCGAGCGCGCGGGACTCCGGGGTCGTGAGGTTCTCGTCGCGCAGGATGCGATCGATGGCCGTCGATTGCGTCAGGAGGCCGAGCTGGTGCGCGAGCTGGAACCTGCGGCTCCGGGGCGGCAGCACCTCGGAGATGCTCAGCACGCGCCTGTCGGGGTCGTACCGCCGCATCGCCTGGCGCTCGTCCGCGACCCGGACGATGCGCACCTCGATGCCGCGCGTCGCGTGGAGGTACCGGACGAGCCCGCGGTAGACGTCGTCCGCGTCGAGCTCCGCCTCGCGCCAGAGCGCCTCGGCGCCTTCCTCGAGCTCCGCGAAATGGTTCATCCGGCGCTGGATGAGATCGCTGACCTCCTCGGACGGTAGCCGCGAGTTGTCGACCCCGACGAACCCGTCCCCCGCCAGCCGCTCTCCCAGCGTATCCAGCGATTCGCGCGTCGTCGCGTAGGTCCGGTAGAGCGTGAGCACCGCGCGCGCGACGTTCGGGGACGCCGCGACGAGCTCGCGCAGATCCGCGTTCGTCAGCCCGTGGCTCTCGAAGATGGGATCGCCGAACACCTCGTGGAGATCGGCCGTGAGCCGGACGTCCTCTTCCGACGCGAAGTTCTGGAGGTCGAGCTGGAATATCTGGGCGAGCCGGATGAGCAGCGGCGCAGTCAGCGGACGCCGGTTGTTCTCTATCAAGTTCAGATAGCTCGCCGAGACACCGAGGCGCTCCGCCAGATCGACCTGCGTCATGTGCTCGCGACGCCGGAGCGCGCGGACCTTGGCTCCGAGAAGAGGTGTATCGGCCATGGGACCCTCCCGACGTGACCAGGACAACCTGGATGAAATGTAGGCGCAGCTCGCCTGGTGGAAATTTACAATAGTTTACACGTTAACACGCTGTAAAGCCCTTTCGTCTACATCGTTATCCGCCTGCATTTCAGAGCGAAGTTGACGCTGAAACCTCGTCGACAAACATAGGTTGCTTGTAACGACGCGCAGCGTTGCAGGAGATGTGGATGAGCCAGAATCATGAGACCGCAAGCGTCCGCTTGCTCGCTCCTCGGGTCGGGGGCGACGAGTCCGTCCTCACGCCAGAGGCCCTTCGTTTCGTCTCCGGTCTTGGGCGCAAGTTCGCTGACCGGGTGCCCGCCCTGCTCGCCCGGCGGCGCGCCGTGCAAGAGCGGCTGGACGCGGGCGAGCGGTTCGATTTTCTCCCCGAGACGCGGGATGTGCGCGAGGGCGACTGGACGGTGGCGCCGCTGCCCGAGGACCTCCTCGACCGGCGCGTGGAGATCACGGGTCCGGTCGATCCCAAGATGATCATCAACGCGCTGAACTCGGGCGCGAGCGTGTTCATGGCCGACTTCGAGGACGCCACGTCGCCCACGTGGAAGAACCTCATCGAGGGGCAAGCGGCGCTGAGGCTCGCGGCGCGGCGCGAGCTCCGGTACGACGATCCGGCGACCGGCAAGCGTTACGCCCTCGGAGACAGGCTGGCGACGCTGCTCGTGCGCCCGCGCGGCTGGCACCTCCCCGAGAGGCACGTCGAGCTCGACGGCAAGCCGCTGCCAGGCGGGCTCTTCGATTTCGGACTCTATTTCTTCCACAACGCGCGTGAGCTCGTCCGCCGCGGTACCGGGCCTTACTTCTATCTGCCGAAGATGGAGAGTCACCTGGAGGCGCGCCTCTGGAACGACGTCTTCGTGTTCGCGCAGGAGGCGCTCGGCCTCCCCATCGGCACGATCAAGGCCACGGTCCTCATCGAGACGCTGCCCGCGGCGTTCGAGATGGACGAGATCCTCCACGAGCTCCGGCAGCACTCGGCCGGCCTCAACTGCGGTCGCTGGGACTACATCTTCAGCTTCATCAAGAAGCTCCGGAACGACCCCGCCTGCGTGATGCCGGACCGCTCGCAGGTGACGATGGAGCAGCATTTCCTGCGCTCGTACACGCAGCTGCTCGTGAAGACGTGCCACCGCCGCGGCGTCCACGCGATGGGCGGCATGGCGGCGCAGATCCCGATCAAGAGCGACCCGGAGGCGAACCGCGCGGCGCTCGACAAGGTGCGCGCCGACAAGCTGCGCGAGGTGAAGGACGGACACGACGGCACCTGGGTCGCGCACCCGGGGCTCGTGCCGCTCGCGCGCGAGGTGTTCGACGCGCACATGCCGGCTGCGAACCAGATCGAGCGCAAGCGCGAGGACGTCCGCGTCTCGGCGGCCGACCTGCTGCGCGTCCCGGAGGGTGCGCGCACCGAGGCCGGCCTGCGCCACAACATCCGGGTCGGCGTCCAGTACCTCGAGGCGTGGATCAGCGGGCTCGGCTGCGTCCCGCTCTACAACCTGATGGAGGACGCGGCCACCGCGGAGATCTCCCGCACCCAGGTCTGGCAATGGATCCGCCACGGGGCGACGCTCGACGACGGCCAGCCGCTCACCGTGGAGCGCTTCCGCGCGGCGGTGGACGGCGAGATGTCCGCCCTCCGCGGCGCGCTCGGCCCGGCGCGCTTCGACGGCGGCCGCTTCGCCGAGGCGCGCGCGCTGTTCGAGCGGCTGTCGATCGGAGAGACCTTCGAGGAGTTCCTCACGCTGCCTGCTTACGAGCTCTTGATCTCCAGCGCCGGAGAGCGGCGCTCGTGACGCCCGGCGCGCTTCGTTTGACGTCGACACAGCGGCCGCTGCCGCCCCCAACCCCAACGCATTAGGAGCCCAGTCATGTCCGCTGCTTTCCCGCTGAACACGCCGATCTCCGCCGACTCCCTGCACGCGCCGCCGAGCGACACCGTCCCGGGCCGGTGGAGCGGCGTCGTCCGCCCGTACTCCGAGGCGGACGTCGCGCGCCTCCGCGGCACCGTCCGTATCGACTACACGCTCGCGACCCTCGGCGCCAAGCGGCTCTGGAACCTGATGCACGCCGAGCCCTACGTGGCGGCGCTCGGCGCCCTCACCGGCAACCAGGCGATGCAGCAGGTCCGGGCCGGGCTCAAGGCCATCTACCTGAGCGGGTGGCAGGTGGCGGCCGACAACAACGAGGCCGGGACCATGTACCCCGACCAGAGCCTGTACCCGGCGAACAGCGTCCCGACGCTCGTGCGCCGCATCAACCAGGCGCTCCTCCGCGCCGACCAGATCGAGAACGCCGAGGGCAAGGCGGGGCGCTACTGGCTCGCGCCCATCATGGCCGACGCGGAGGCGGGCTTCGGCGGGCCGCTCAACGCCTTCGAGCTGATGAAGGCCATGATCGAGGCGGGCGCCTCGGGCGTTCACTTCGAGGACCAGCTCGCCTCCGAGAAGAAGTGCGGGCACATGGGCGGCAAGGTCCTCGTCCCGACTAGCCAGTTCATCCGCACCCTGATCGCGGCCCGCCTCGCCAGCGACGTCATGGGCGTACCGACCGTCCTCGTGGCCCGCACGGACGCCGACAGCGCCAAGCTGATCACGTCCGACGTCGACCCGCGCGACAAGCCGTTCGTCACGGGCGAGCGCACCCCCGAGGGCTTCTTCGTGCTGAAGGGCGGCCTCGAGGCGGCCATCGCGCGCGGGCTCGCGTACGCGCCCTACGCGGACCTCGTCTGGTGCGAGACCTCGACGCCGGACCTCGATCAGGCGAAGCGCTTCGCGGAGGGGATCCACAAGCAGTTCCCGGGCAAGCTGCTCGCCTACAACTGCTCGCCTTCGTTCAACTGGAAGAAGCACCTCGACGACGCGACGATCGCCCGGTTCCAGCGCGAGCTCGGCGCGATGGGGTACAAGTTCCAGTTCGTGACCCTCGCCGGGTTCCACTCGCTGAATCACAGCATGTTCGAGCTCGCCCGCCAGTACCAGCGCCGGGGGATGGCGGCGTACTCCGAGCTCCAGCAGGCCGAGTTCGCCGGCGAGCAGTTCGGCTACAGCGCGACCCGCCACCAGCGCGAGGTCGGGACGGGCTACTTCGACGAGGTCGCTCAGGTGATCTCGGGCGGCGCTGCGTCCACGCTGGCCCTCCACGAGTCCACCGAGGCCGCCCAGTTCTGAGCGCCCGCGCGGGCGTGCGCCGTCCGTCGCGCACGCCCGCGCCTGCCCGCCGCGGCGCCTCGGCTACGCCGGGTTCGTCACCTGTCGCGACGTGGTGAGAGACGAGGCCACAGGAGAGGTCGTCGAGCTCCGCCGCACGTACGATCGCCCCACGAAGAGCGGTGACGCGCCCGACGGCCGCAAGCCGGAGGGAACGTTGCTCTGGATCTCGGCCGCCCATGCGCTCGCCGCCGAGGTCCGGCTCCACGACCGGCTCTTCGCGGCCGACCGGCCCGACGCGGTCGAAGGGGGGACGGATTTCTGGAGAACTTGAATCCTGGTTGGCTGGTTGCCCTGAGCGGGTGTCAGGTGGAACCGAGCCTGTCCATGACCTCCCCCGGCGCTTCGAGGAGACGGCCGCCGTGCACGACGACCCCCGGGGCGCCGCCAACTGGGTCATCCACGCGCTCGCCCGCGGGCTGAAGGACAGGAGGACAGGCGACCTCCCCGTCTCGGGCGCGCAGCTCGGTGAGCTCCCGGCGCGGATCGATGACGGGACGGTTTCCGGGAAGATTGGAAAAGATGTCCTCGCTGAGATAATGCAGCAGGGCGGTAGTCCGAAGGCGATTCGTCGCGCAGAGAGGGCTCCGGCAGGTCGCCGGCGAAGGCGCCCTGGAGCGCGTCGTCGACCCGATCATCGCCGGCCATCCAGGCGAGGTTTCCCGCTTCCGCGCGGGGAATTCGGGGCTGATCGGGCGCTTCGTCGGTCAGGTCATGAAGGCTCCGGCGGCAAGGCGAACCCCGACCTGGTCACTCCGCTGCTGGCCAGGAAGCTGGCGTAAATCTCCCACCCACGCGCTGTTTCGCTTCCCCCCCGACGCGGGGTGCGCCCGAGTGCTGCGCTCTGCGTTATCCCACTCCCGGCACCTGACTACGTAACGCCTGTCGTGGTGGTGTGGAGAAAGATGTCCAGCAAAATGTCCATAAATTAATTGAGCTTGATAGCTGGAGTGGTGTAGATCTGATTGGTACTATGGAATCTGCACGCCAGTTCGCTCTCCTCGCTTGCGTGGCTGTGTCGTTCTCGCAGGCCGCTTGCGTCGCGTCTGCCGAGCTCGAAGGGGACGATGAGGCGGTGGAGGAGGTCCAGCAGGCGGCCATAACGGTCAACGCGCTGACCGTCAATGCGCTGACCGTCAACGCGCTGACCGTCAATGCGCTGACCGTCAACGCGCTGACCGTCAACGCGCTGACCGTCAATTCGTTGATGGGGAATTCGCGGTTGAAAGACGCGCTCCGCACCCCCGAGTCGAGGGAGCTCCTCAGCTTCATCGTGGGCTGCGCGCTCCCCGAGGAGGCCCGCCTCGACGTCAAGATCGATGGGGTGCCCTACAGCTTCGCCGGGGATCTCGGCCTCGCGCCCGAGTGGGGCTCGAAGCGCGGCTCGTGTGATGAAGACTGCCAGGAGTGGGTCTCCGCGTGCCTGCTCGCGCGCGTCAACTACCGGGGCGAACACGTCATGATCTCGCTCCGCGGACAGCACGAAGCGCTCTCGTCCACGAAGCGGGAGCGGGCGAGGTACGACGAGGCGGAGGCGACCTACTTCGGCAACGTCTTCCAGAAGCCGCAGCGCCTCTTCGCCTGCCTCGCGCCGGGCAAGAAGCAGATCCCGCGCGTCTGCGGGCCCTCGATCAAGAACTGCCCGATCGATGTCGTGGGCAAATGTGAGGACTTGTGCGATGGTCCGCGGTCGGACGGCAGCTTCTTGAACTGCCACGATCGTGAGCCGCTCGACCTTCCGTGCGGCCCCCCCGTCTTTCCGCGCGGCACCGACCGCTACAAGGCTTCGGTGTCCGTCTTCCTCGAGTAGCATCGGGCGGCGTGGATTCCGGCGCCGTCCTCGCGAACCGCTTCGTCGTTGGGCAGCAGGTTGCGGCCGGGGGGATGGGGACGGTCTATAGCGCGCACGACCGCCTCGACGACCGCCCGGTCGCCCTCAAGGTCCTGCACAGCCGCGAGGCCTTCGACGTCGAGCGGTTCGAGCGCGAGGCGCAGATCCTCGCCGAGCTGAGCCACCCGGGAATCGTGCGGTACGTGGCGCACGGGCGGACCGGCGCCGGGGACCACTACCTCGCCATGGAGTGGCTGGAGGGCGAGGACCTGGCGGCGTGCCTCGCGCGCCGGCAGCTCGCGCTCGCCGAGAGCCTGGCGGTGCTGCGCAGGACCGCGGACGCGCTCGCCTTCGCGCACTCGCGCGGGATCGTCCACCGCGACGTCAAGCCGAGCAACATCTTCCTCGTCGCCGGCGATGTCGGCCAGCTCAGGCTCGTCGACTTCGGGATCGCGCGCCCGGACGGGGAGTCTCGGCGGCTCACCTACACGGGCGGGATCCTCGGGACCCCGGGGTACATCGCGCCCGAGCAGATCGAGGGCGGGGGCGCGCTCGACGCGCGGGCGGACGTGTTCTCGCTCGCGTGCGTCTTCTACGAGTGCGTCGCGGGCCGCCCGGCCTTCGAGGGGGCGCACGTCATGGCGGCGCTCGCCAAGCTCCTGTTCCAGACGACCCCCCGGCTGCGCGAGGTCCGCGCGGACGTGCCGGAGCCGCTGGAGCAGCTCATGGACCGGATGATGGCGAAGAACCCCGAGGACCGGCCGCGCGACTGCGGCGACGTCGGGGTACAGCTCGCGCAGATCGCGGAGGTGCTCGACACCTGGGCGACGCCGCGACCCGCCACGCTGGCCTCCCCGCGCGACGCGACCATGCGCTCGGCGCGGCCCGACGGCTTCCTCACGCGCAGCGAGCAGCGGCTCGTGTCCCTCGTGCTCGCCGGCGAGCCGGACGACGTGCAGATGAGCGTCGCGGCGGCCGGCGGCGTGCCCAGCGCCTCGGACGTCTCGAGCGTGCTGCAGGAGCTCTCGAGCGAGGGCCCGGGCTCCGCGGTGCCGCGCTCGGAGGTGCGGGCCGCGGTGGAGCCCTACGGCGCCCACATCACGGAGATCTCGCGAGGTTCGCTCATCGCGATCCTCGCCGGCGCCGGGAGCGCCGTGGACCGGGCCGAGCGGGCGGCGCGGTGCGCGCTCGCGCTGCGCGCGCGGTTCCCCGGCATCCCGCTCGCCGTCGCCACGGGGCGCGGGGTGTCGTCGGCGAAGCTCATCGAGGGCGACGTCATCGACCGGGGGGTGCGCGCCCTGCGGGCCGCGCACGCCGGGGCGGTCCGGCTCGACGACGTGACGGCCAGCGTGGTCGGCGGCCGGCTCAAGGTGGAGACCGACGAGAACGGGCCGTTCCTCGCGACCGAGACGGCGGCCGACGAGAGCGTCCCCGTGCTCCTCGGCAAGCCGAGCGTCTGGGTCGGCCGCATCCGCGAGCTGTCCATGCTGGAGGGCGTGTTCTCCGGGTGCGTGAGCGAGTCGCTGGCGAGCGCGGTGCTCGTGATCGGCGCGGCGGGGTCCGGGAAGTCGCGGCTCCGCCTGGAGTTCCTCACCCGGGTGCGGCGCCAGTTCGGGTCGGTGGAGATCCTCTCCGGGCGGGCCGAGTCGATGGCCGCGGGGTCCCCGTTCGGCCTCATCGCCGACGCGATCCACAAGGCGGCGGGGATGCGCGAGGGCGAGCCGGTGGAGGCCCGGCGGCGCAAGCTGACGCGCCGGCTAGGGCGCCACCTGAGCGGCGAGTCGCTGAGCCGGATCGCGGCCTTCCTGGGCGAGCTCTCGCGGACGCCGTTCCCCGACGGCGAGACGAGCGGGCTGCGCGCGGCGCGCGACAACGCGATGCTCATGGCCGACGCGACGCGCGCGGCGTGGGAGGACTGGCTCGCCGCCGAGTGCGCGGCGCAGCCGGTGCTGCTCGTGCTCGAGGACCTGCACTTCGGCGATCCGGCGACCGTGCGCCTCATCGATCAGACGCTCCGGAACCTCCGGGACCTGCCGCTCATGCTGCTCGCGCTGGCCCGGCCCGAGGTGAGCAAGCAGTTCCCCGGGCTGTGGACCGACCGGGAGGTGCAGACGATCAAGCTCGGGCCGCTGCCCGCCAAGGCGAGCGAGCGCATGGTGCGGAGCGCGCTCGGCGAGGACACGCCCGCCGAGACGGTGGCCCGGGTCGTGGAGCGGGCCGACGGCAACCCGTTCTACCTGGAGGAGCTCATCCGCGCGGTCGCGACGGGCAAGGGGGACGTGCTGCCCGACTCGGTGCTCGGCACGGTCGAGGCGCGGCTCGACGCCGAGGGGCACGAGGCGAAGCGCGTGCTGCGGGCCGCGAGCATCTTCGGCGACCGCTTCTCGAAGCTCGCGGTCGCGGCGCTGCTCGGCGGCGCGACGCGCGTGAAGGAGACCGAGACGTGGCTCGACGCGCTCGCGGCGCGGGAGCTCATCGCCCCGGTCTCGACGCCGGGGTGGCTCATCCCGACGGACTACGTGTTCCGCCACGCGATCGTGCGCGAGGCGGCGTACGCGATGCTCACGGAGCCGGACCGCGCCCTCGGCCACAAGCTGGCCGGCGAGTGGCTCGAGCGCAGCGGGCACACCGACGCGATGGCGCTCGCGGAGCACTTCCGCCGCGGCGGCGAGCCGGCGCGCGCGGTGCGGTGGTTCCGGAGGGCCGCGGAGCAGGCGCTCGAGGCGAACGATCTGGCGAGCGCGCTCGCGCGCGCCGAGATGGGCGTCCAGTGCGGGGCGGCCGACGAGGAGCTCGGGCGGCTGCGGCTCGTGGAGGCCGAGATCGCCCTGTGGCAACAGGAGACGGCGCTCGCCGTGCAGCGCGGCACCGAGGCGGCGAGCCTCGTGCGGACCGGGAGCTCGCCGTGGTTCCGCGCCATCGGGCAGGTGATCATCGCGGAGGGGAAGCTCGGCCACTTCGATCGCGTCGAGGCCTGGGCCACGCGGGCGGCCGAGGCGGCCGGCGCGATCAGCGCGCGGATCATATGCCTGTGCGAGGCCGCGATGTACCTGATCTTCGGCGGTCGCTACACGGCGGCCGACGCGCTGATCCAGATGCTCGAGGCGGCCGCGAGCGAGCCCGCCGGCCTCGAGCCGCAGGCGGCGGGGCAATACCAGCAAGCGCGCGCGATCCGGGCGCACACGAGGGGCGACATCGGGGCCGCGCTGAGCGGGTTCACGGCGGCGAGCGCGGCGTTCGAGCAGGCCGGCGACCGCCGGAACGCCTGCGCGGCGCGCTCGAACCTGGGCTTCTTGTACGGCGAGCTCGGCGACTTCGAGGTGGCCGAGTCCGAGCTCCGGACGGCGGTGGCCGGGGCGCAGCGCATGGGCCTCGACGACCTGGAGACGGCCGCGCTCCAGAACCTCGGCTACGTCATCGCCCACCTGGGGCAGCTCGAGGAGGCGAAGCTCCTCGAGCAGCGCGCCGCCGCGGCGTTCCAGCAGCAGGGCGACCGGCGCATGGAGGGCGTGACGCTGACGTACATGGCGAAGATCATGCTCCTGTCGGGCGATCCCGTGGCCGCCGAGCGCGAGGCGCGCGCCGCGGTCGAGGCGCTGGTGGTGGCGCCTCCGCTCCGCGCCGCCGCCGTGGCGGTGCTCTCGCGCGCGCTGCTCGCGCAGGGCCGCCCGGAAGAGGCGCTGCCGGCCGCGCGCGAGGCGTTCGTGCAGCTCGAGGAGGCGGGCTCGCTCGAGGAGGGCGAGTCGCTCGTGCGGCTCGCCTACGCCGAGGCGCTCGCGGCGGCGGGCGCCGCGAGCGAGGCGGCGGAGGCGCTCGCCGTCGCGCGCCAGCACCTGCTCGACCGCGCGGCGAAGATCAGCGACGCGTCCTTCCGGGCGCGGTTCTTGACGTGCGTGCCCGACAACGCGAAGACCCTCGCGCTCGCCGCCGCCGAGTGACATTTCACGGAGCGTCGGCGCGGCTCGCCTACGCCGGCTGCGTCGGCTGATCCAGGGCGGCCTCCGCCGCTTCGCGCTCGGCGATGGCGGCGGCGTGGCGGCGCAGCCGGTCGCCCATCACGTTCGGGATGCGTTCCGCGGCCGCGAGCGCGGCCGAGAGCGCGCCGCGCGCGGCGGCGAGCCGGCCGCGGCGCAGCGCGGTCACCGCGCGGATCTCGAGGACCTCGATGTGCTCCTGGCCCACGGAGCTCTGGGCCGAGCGGTCCACGAGCGCGTCCCACGCGGCGTCGTCCGCGGCGCCCCGGTCCTGCGTGGCCAGATCGATCATGGCGCAGAGCACCTCCTCCGAGGGGACCATCAGCGCGTCGGCCTGGCCCTCGTCGCGGGCGCGCTCCTGCATCTCGCGCATCTGCTCGAACAGCGCGCGCGCCTCGGCCTGCTCGCCGCAAAAGAAGAGGAACCGGGTCTTGAGGAGCAAGGCGACGGGCCGGCACACCCCGCAGAAGCGGTGCCGCTCGATCTCGAGCGCGCGATCGATGTGCGGCCTCGCCGCCGCGAGGTCGTCCATGAGGTAGAGGTACTCGCCGAGGTTGTACTCGCCGACCCGCTCCAGCGCGCCCTGGCCGAGGTCGCGCGCGAGCGCGAGCACCCGCTCGAGGTCGGCGATCATCCGGGCCTTGTCGCCGCGGCACGCCCAGAGGAGCGCGCGGTTGTTCGTCACGACGCAGAGGTGCAGCGTGTCGTGGTGCGCCTCGCAGAGCGCGATCGCCCGGCCGAGCGCGTCCTCGGCGTCGTCGAGCCGGCCGAGCCCCTGGAGGACGAAGCCGAGCATGAGCAGCGAGATGACGAGCGTCTCGTACCCCTCGTCGCCGAGCGAGGCGGCCGACGCCGCGGCGCGCTCGAGCGCGGTGGCCGCCTCTTCCTCCCGGCTGAAGCGGTGGAGCGTGCGCCCGGCGCCGAGCGCGAGGCGCGCGGTGAGCGCCGGCGACAGCGTGACCTCGTCGGCGAGCACGCCCGCCTCCTCGACGCGCTCCTCGGAGCTCTTGAACTCGTCCATCCAGTCGAGCGCCGTGGCCTCGTCGAGCAGGATGTCGATCTGCGCCCGGATGTCGCCGCGCGCCCGCGCGATGGCCCGCGCGCTGGCGAAATCGGCGAGCGCGTCGTGGTAGCGGCCCAGGCGGTAGCGCATGAGGCCGCGGCCCCGGTGCGCGGCCGCGCGGTCGGGGCGCGCCCCGCCCGGCGCGCGGCGGCTGGGCGGGCCTCCGCCCGGGGCCGTCGGCTCGATCGGCTGCTCCAGGGCGCGGCTGTAGAGCGTCTCCGCGTCGAGGTAGGCGTGCCGGGCGCGCGCGCGCTCCGCCAGGGTGAGGTAGGCGATCTCCGCGATCTCGCCGAGGCCCGCCTGGGCGGCGTGGTACGCGAACGGGATGAGGCGCTCGTTCTTGAGGTGCGGCGCGTCGCGCTCGCCGGCCTCGTCGCCCGCGGCGTCGCGGTGCAGCTTGAAGGCCGCGAGGTGGACGCGCCGGCGGAGCGGCTCGGGCGCGCCGCGGGCCACCGCCTCGCGGACCAGCGCGTGGCGGAAGCCGATGCGCCCCCGCCGGTCCTGGACGAGGAGGCCCGCGGCGATCAGGCGCTTCACGGCGACCGCGGCGTCGAGCGGCAGGTCGTCGGCCTCGCCGTGCTCGTCGAGCCGGTGGAGCACGCCGGCCACCTCGGCGACCGCGACGTCGGGGCCGAGCAGCGCGATGAGCCGCGCGTGCGCCTGGAGCGCGGGCGGGAGCGCGTCGATCTCGCCGAGGGCCAGCCAGTCGAGGAGCGGCATGTCGGGGAGCCGATCGAGCTCGTCGGTGGCGAGGTACCACGCGTCGCCCCGCGGGTGCCGGCGCACGACGCCCCCCCGCTTGAGGCCGCGCACGAGCTCGATGAGCAGGAGCGGGACGCCCTGCGCGCGCTCGACGAGGTGCGCGACCGCGGGCTCGGGCACGTCCTCCGCGGGCAGGAGCAGCCGCCGGCACAGGGCGATCGCGCTCTCGCGATCGAGCGCCTCGAGCCTATAGGTCTCGCGGCGCGCGGCGCGCTCGCCGAAGGAGGGGCGCGCGCTCTCGAAGCTCGGCCGCCCGAACGCGCAGATGAAGAGCGGCGCCTGCGCCTCGGCGAGCGCCGCGTACTCTAGCGCGGCGAGCGCCGCGTCGTCGGCGACGTGCGCGTCGTCGAGCACCACGAAGAGCGGCGTCCGGCGCGATCGCCGGCGGAGGGCCTCGCCGGCGGCCACGGAGAGCGCGGCGCGGAGCGCGCCGGGCGCCGCGGAGAGCGCGCGGAGCTCCGGGTAGCGCTCCTCGGCGAGCGGGTCGTCGCTGATCCAGCCGAGCGCGAGCGCCACGGCGGCCCCGAGCCGCGCCTGCTGCGCGCCCGCGAGGCGGCGCCGGAGGAGCGCGCTGCCGCCGTCCGCGGGAGGGGACGACGGCAGCGCGAGCGCCCGCTGCAGGATCTCCCGGACGACGCGATCGGCCCCGCCCGCGACCGGCTCGCCGGTCCGGAGCTCGATCACCTCGGCGCGCCCCTCGATCGCGCGCAGCCGCTGCGCGAGCGCGCCGGCGAGGCGGCTCTTGCCGTGGCCGGCCACGCCGATGACGCTGGCGATGGTGGGCGTCGCGGTCGCCACGGCGTCGCGCGCGCCCGCGACCAGCGCGTCGAGCACGTCGCTCCGGCCGAACAGCGGCTGGGAGCTCGAGTCGAACGCGGTGTCGGCGTCGGGCAGGGCGGCGGCCAGCCCGGGCCGGCCGGAGGCCGGTCCTGGCGGGGGGAGGCCGTCGCCCGGGACCTGGGAGGCGTCGTCGCCGAGCGCCGCCGCGGCCGCCGGCGACAGGGTGAGGCCGAGAGGGCCGCCCGCCGCGAGGCGATCCTCGCGGTGGAAGAGCGGGCTCAGGAACCGCCGCGTGCCGTCGGGCCGCGGCTGGACGGACACGGTCGCGAGGTCGAGCAGCCCGCGGGAGAGGACGCGCTGCTGCTCGAGCTCGCGGCCGGCGTGCGCCGCACGGCGCAGCGGGCTCGCGCCGTCCGCGTGATCGAAGACGGCAACGAAGCGGCCGCCCGCGGCGTGGGCGAGCTCGCCGCCCAGCGCGCTGAGCCTCCGCTGGAGGGCCACGACGTCGAGCTGGGCCTCGAAGAAGAGGAGCGCGACGGCGCGCCGCTCGACGTTGCGGCCGCTCGGCGGCGGCGGATCGGTGGTGGGGCCGCTGACGCGCGCGGGGCGGCGCTCCTGGCCGCGCTCGAAGCTCTCCAGGGCGGCGCCGAGCGCCGCGGCGCTCGCGAAGCGCTGGCCCCTGTCCTTCGCGAGGCACCGGAGCACGATCTCCTCGAGCGAGCGCGAGATCGGCGCGATCAGGGAGGGCCGCGGGGGGCGGCGGCTGAGGTGGTCCTGCCGCACCAGGGCGGGCGGTCCCCAGAAGGGCGGCTTGCCGGTGAGCAGCTCGAACAGCACGGCGCCGAGGGCGTACACGTCCGCGCGCGCGTCGACGTCGCCGCGGCCGTCGCACTGCTCGGGGGCCATGTACTCGGCGGTGCCGGGCGCGTCGCTCTCGGCGGTGAGGCGGGGCGACGGCTCGCGGTGCCCCGCGGCGAGGCCGAGATCGATGATGGTGGCGCGGTGCCCGGCGTCGCCGGCGCGCGCGGCGAGCGGCGCGCCGGCGACGAAGATGTTCTCCGGTTTCACGTCGCGGTGCACGTAGCCGCGCGCGTGGATCGCCTCGAGGGCCCGGAGCGCGGCGCGCGCGAGGGCGCACGCCTCGCGCGCCGGCATCGGCCCGGCGACCCCGCGCGCCACGAGGCGGTCGGCGAGCGTGGGGCCGTCGAGGTACTCCATGACGAAGTACGGCGCGCCCGAGGCGAGCTGGCCGCACCCGTAGACGGCGGGCACGTGGGGCGGCCCGACGTCGTAGAGGGCCCGCATCTCCTTGACGAGGCGCGCGCTCGCGTCCGGCTGGTCGACGCGCGCGACCTTGATCGCCACGGTCGGGCCGCCCTCCTCGGGCTCGGCCGCGAACACGGCCCCGAACCCGCCTGCGCCGGCGAGCCGGACGCCCCGGTAGCCTTCGATGCTGGGCAGCGCGGTCGCGCCGAGCCAGCTGCCGCTGGGCTCGTCCGCGCCGCCGGCCGCGCCGGGCTCGGGGCTCGCCTGCCGCACCACGGGGCCGTGCTCCGGACACCCCGGATCCGCGTGCGCCACGCGCCTGCCGCACTCCCTGCACCGCGCGGTGGGCGCCCCGGAGCGAGCCGCGCTTCCGCCTCGACGAGCATCGGGCAACATGGGGGCCTCATGGCAGGAACGTCGTAATCACCGCGGACCACGACTCGCCTCGATCGTCGGTGCAGCTCGGGCGATAGCCGTCGGCCGCGCCGGGCGCGTCACACGCGAGATCGCATGAGCCCACGATGTGAATGTTCGGGCACTCTCGGACGCCCCCTCCGGGCTCGGGGAGCCCCGCGGCGCAGTCCCTGCTGAGGGCCCGAGCGCTCTCCACGTTGGATTCGTTGTAGCAGGCATAGAGGCGGGGCGGGGTCGCGAACAGATTGCCCCAGAACGCGCCTTCCTCCATCGGATACGACTCGACCTCACTCGCGTCCGGGTGCCTGAGGGCGAGGTGCGCCGCGCGCGACGAGATCATCACGGAGACGCCGGCCCGGTTGGCGCGCGACGCCACGCAGGCCGAGACCCATTGCTCCCGGGACTCGCTCAGCGGCGCGATGGCCCAGCTCGCCGCGAGCCCGAGGTAACCCCGGTAGACCTCCTCGCGCAGCTCGCCGCGCTCGTCGCGCCACGAGAACCTGAACGACTGCGACGGGGTCAGCGCGCAGCTGACGATGTATTGAAGGAGCTGCCTGGACATCGCGCCGAGCTCCCCTGGGCGGGTGATGGCGGCGCGGACCGCCGCCGAGAGGGCGTTCGAGGCGAGTCTGTTCGGGGCGAGCGCAATCGGGTCGAGGGCGTTCGGGTTGAGGGCGTTCGGGTTCAGCGCGTTCGGGTTCAGCGCGTTGTGATTCACGAGCGCACTTGAGACCTCGTCGACCGACCCCCACTCCGCGGGAAATCCGTCGCTGCCACCGCAGCACGGCACTGAAGCCAACAGGAATGTGTGTGCGCACAGCGCTCGGATTCGCCTCTTCATCTGTCCCCCCTCCGCGTCCGTTCTGCTAGCAGATGGAATAGGCTACCGTAAGGATAACGATGGATTTACTGTACCACTTGGCGAAGCGGCGTGTAGCGCCAACCCGGCCGTCTGGCGCGGAGAAAATCCTCGCTCGGGTGAGTCCTTAGTCGCATCGGGGGGGGTATGACGATGGATGTTTTGGCGACACGAGATAACGAGACGCGGGCATTTTCGCTGGAGGAGAGATCCTTTTCCCGAGGCGAGCTGCCGTGCGGCACGCGGGCGGGTGAGTACACCGTTGTGTCGCCTATCGCCCGGGGCGGATGCGGGGCCGTGTACGAGGCCATTCACCTCCGGACCGGCGAGCGCGTGGCGATGAAGGTGCTCCACGGGACGCTCGCCGCGTCGCCGAAGATGGTGAAGCGCTTCCTGCGCGAGATCGAGGTGGTGCGGCTGCTCAACCACCCCGGGATCGTCGAGATTCATGACGCCGGCGAGCTCGCGGACGGCCGGCCATTTTATATGATGGAGCACCTCGACGGGGTGACGCTCGACGTGCTCCTCCGGCAGGAGGGGCGGCTCTCGCCGGAGCAGGCGCTCGAGCTGCTCGAGCCGGTCTGCTCGGCGCTCGACGCGGCGCACGCGGCCGGGATCATCCATCGCGACGTGAAGGGCAGCAACATCTTCGTCTCGCGGGGCGCCCCGCGGGCGATCAAGCTCCTCGATTTCGGGATCGCCAAGCTGATGGAGCCGGACGAGGGGGCGAGCGGCTTCACCACGGCGGGCAGGGCGCCTGGCACCCTCACGATCATGGCGCCCGAGCAGATCCTCGGCGGCGTCCTCGACGCGCGCGTGGACGTGTATGCGCTCGGCGTCCTCTTGCACAGGCTCCTCACGGGCAAGCTCCCGTTCTACTCGCCGGACGCGACCGAGCTGCTCCGGCAGCACCTGGAGGAGCCCGCGCCGCGCCCGAGCCGGCGGACCCCGCTGCCGCCCGCGCTCGACGCGGTGGTGCTGCGCTGCATGGAGAAGCAGCCGGAGCACCGCTATCCTTCGGTGAAGAGCTTCCTCCACACGCTGCGCGAGGCGGTCGGCGAGCCGACGTCGGGGCGGAGCAGCATGCCGGAGCTCCAGACCGACGCGATCGCGATCTACCTCGATCTCCGGGTGCGCACCGACGCCGAGGATCTCGACGACGCGCTCGCCGAGGAGCTCGGCCTCGTGCTCGACCTCGCGGAGGAGCGCCTCCGCGACGCCGGGCTCACGCTGGTCTCCGTGACCGGCAGCGAGATCCTCGCCGTGCGCCTCCTCTCCAGCGAGCTGCGGGAGTCGCTGCTCGAGCGCGCGGCGGTGATCGAGATCGCCGCCTCGCTCCACGAGGAGATCGCGCTGAGGAGCGGCCCGGACACGCGCGTGCACACGAACCTGTGCCTGCACGCCGGGCAGGTCGTGGTGCGCTCGGCGAACCACCCGGAGATCATCGGCGGCGACCTGGCCCGGGTCGGGGCGTGGGCGCCCGTCGACGCGGTGCACGCGCTCTGCGCGACGGAGGCGGCGGTCCGCGGGATCGGCGGACTCGAGCTCTCCGCGGGGCCGCCCGGGCTCCTGCTGATCGGCGAGCTCTCCGGGCACTGCTCCTCGCCGGCGCCGACGCTGCGGTGCCGCGCGCTCTGACGCGGCCAGCGTCGGCCCTTCAGCGACGCGCGCCGCGCCCCCGCGACGCGCGATGTCAGGTCGGCGACGGGCGCGCGCTCGGCGTGGACCCCCTGGCCGACTCGGGAGCTCCCGGAGTCGATATGACGACGTAAAAACGAGCGAGGGGCGATTGCCGCTCGATGATAGGTGCCATTATAAGGGCCGCCCGCGGGTCGCTCGGCCTCGCGCCAGCGCCTCGCCGCTCCGGAAAGCTCTCATGTCCATGCGCCTTCAGCAAGCACTCCAGACCCTCCTCGATTCCGCCCCTCTCCTTCGCGACGCGTCGAGCAGCGGTAACGTCCGTGTGCTCGCCTCGCTCCTCGGGCCCGCCTTCCGCGGCTTCGTCCAGCGGCGGGGCAAGGGCGTGGTCTCGACCGATATCTCGGTTGGATACGAGGCCAGCTTTAACTGGAGTTACGGGCGGGACGACCCCGACATGGCGAGGCTCTACCACCTCGCCAAGACGTCCCAGTGGGACGCTGCGACAGACCTCGACTGGTCGCGGAGCGTCGACTGGCTCGACCCGGCAATGCCGCTCTTGCCCGACGGCTGGATGCCGCCGTCCAAGCTGCCCGCCTGGGGCAGGCTCTCCGAGCGGGAGCGCGCGACGCAGCGCCACGGGCTGCTCTCCTGGATGCTGAGCCAGTTCCTGCACGGCGAGCAGGGCGCCTTGTTCGCGGCGTCGCAGATCACGGAGTGCGTGCCGTCGCTCGACGCGAAGCTCTACGGGAGCACGCAGGTCGCCGACGAGGGGCGCCACGTCGAGGTGTTCCACGCCTACCTGACGCAGAAGCTGGAGAAGCTCTACGAGATCAACGACAACCTCTATGTCGTCATCGACGCGATCATGAGCGACGGCCGGTGGGACATGAAGTTCCTCGGCATGCAGATCATGATCGAGGGCCTGGCGCTCGGCGCGTTCGGCTCGATTCGACAGGTGACGAGCGAGCCGCTCCTCAAGGACGTCCTCCGGTCGGTGATCACCGACGAGGCGCGCCACGTCCACTACGGGGTGCTCGCGCTGAGCAGGTTCTACCGCGAGGGCATCGACGAGCGGGCGCGGAGGGAGCGTGAGGACTGGGCGTTCGACCTGTCGGTGCTCCTGCGCAACCGCTTCCTGGCGCACGAGTTCTATGACGAGTTCTACGCTCACCGCATGACGCGCTGCGCGTGGGACGAGCTCATGCTCCAGAGCGACCTGATGGGGTTCTTCCGCCGGACGATGTTCAGGCGGATCGTGCCGAACCTGAAGCGGATCGGCCTTTTGTCCGCGCGGATGCGGCCGCGCTACGCCTCGCTCGGCCTGCTCGAGTACGAGCACGGGCGGGCGGCCAGCGAGCTGACGGCCAAGGAGCTGCTCGACGACGCGTGAGGCGAGGGCGGCCGAGGGCGGCCAGGGGCGAGAGAAGCGGACGCCCGCGCCGGCCCCGGGGAGAGATCAGCAGGTGGACCGGGCGCAGGCCGAGAGCTCGACGCCGCACCGCTTCTGGATGCAGGCGAAGTCGCCGTTGCAGACGGCGAGCGACCTGAAGGCGCACGAGAGGGCCTGATCGGCGAAAAACTGAGCGTTGGGGCAGCCCCGCGAGACGCAGCTGGAGACGCACGCGACGCTGAACTCCGGCGGCATCCGCTCGCTGTCGATGCACCGGGCGGCGCAGGTGACCACCTCCTGGCAGTCCACGGGCTCGCACGCGCCGCAGTCCTGGGGGCAGATGCCGCAGGTCTCGAAGCTCTCGCAGACGCCGTTCGAGCACACCGAGCACACGCCGCAGTCGCGCCGGCAGGACGCGCACGTCTCCGTCCCCGAGCAGATGCCGTCGCCGCACGTGGCGCAGGCGCCGCAGTCGTCCGGGCAAGAGAAGCAGCTCTCGATCCCGCCGTTGCACACGCCGTTGCCGCAGGCCTCGCAGACGCCGCAGTCGGGGGCGCACGAGCGGCAGTCCTCCCGCGGCGAGCAGACGCCGTCGCCGCAGCCCTGGCAGACGCCGCAGTCGCCCGCGCACGTCGCGCACGTCTCGGCGCCGCTGCACACGCCGTCGCCGCAGTTCGGACACACCCCGCAGTCGCCCGGGCACGTCGAGCACGACTCGCTCGCCGGATCGCAGGCGGCGTCGCCGCAGCGCGGACAGAGGCCGCAGTCCTCGGCGCAGCTGCTGCAGTCCTCGGCGCCATTGCAGGCGCCGTCGCCGCACCCCCCGCACGGGCCGCAGTCGATCGCGCAGATCGAGCACGTCTCCGTCCCCGAGCAGACGCCGTCGCCGCACCCCTGGCCCTGGCACGGGCCGCAGTCGGGGGCGCAGGAGCGGCAGTCCTCGGCGCCGTTGCAGGCGCCGTCGCCGCATGCCGGGGGCTCGGCGCCGGACGAGCTGTCGTACTCCCACGTCTCGGTGCGGCCGCAGCCCGCCCCGAGCGAGGCCCCCGCGAGGGCGACGAGCGCAGACCAGGCGAAGGCGCGCGTGGAGAGGAAGCCAGGGCGATGCCGCCCGGACCGCAGCAGGAAGCTCAGCCGGCTTGTGGTACCCATACGATCAGCCCCGGGGACACGAGAGGTCGGGTTGTCAGAAGGAGCGGGACCGGCTCGCGGGCTGCAGCGGCACCGCGATGAGCCGTCCACGGGAACGCGCGCGGACGGAACATACATGGAGACGCCCCGCGGGTGGCGCGAAAGCACGGGCGCGCCGGCGCCGGCGCCGGCGCCGCGGGCCGGGAGCGCATGCCGGACGGGGGGTACAAAATAAAAGAGGGCGGCGCCTCCGGAGAGGCGTCGCCCAAAGCGCTCCGCGGTGCGCGCTTCACCCAGGAAGCGACGTGCCGCGCAGAGAGCTCACTTGGGGGCGTCGGCCGGCGCCGCCGCCGGGTCAGCCGCGGGGGCCGCCGCCGGGTCGGCCGCGGGGGCCGCCGCCGGGTCAGCCGCCGGAGCCGCCGCCGGGTCAGCCGCCGGAGCCGCGCCCGGGTCGGTCGGGGCCGGGGCGCTGCCGCCGCAGGCGACGACGAGGGACGAGACGGCGGCGAGCGCAAGAACGAGCTTCTTCATGGAATCCTCCGAAAAAGAGGGCGGTCAGGCCACCCTCACAACCAACAGGCGTGTGAACCGCACGCAAATCCGGCGGCCACCACCCAGACGCCGGGGGGAGCCAGAACGGCTCACAGTTTTTTCGATGAGCCGCTCGGGCCCGACCAGGCGTCTAGAAAAGTGTGGGAACTTCGGGGCGCTCCTGATGCCGCTCTGGACAGGAGCCCGGGGCGCGGCGCTCCGCCCGGGCCGACGCTCCGCCTCCCGCGAGGGCATCGCGATCACCGTCAGCTGTACATTTCCAGTCATGTCCCCTGGTACGAACGCATGGCTCTGAGACCTCAGCGAGGGCGCTTGCGCCTTGTCGAACCGGCTGCCCCGGCTGCCCCGGCTGCGGAGGCCCAGGAGGACATGGGCGACGCCGGGCCCGCGTTCGCTCCGGAGGAGCGCGGCCGCGGCGACGGCCGGTTCGGGGGGGCGCGCGCGCAGGACCGGCGGTCCGCCGCCGCGACCGGGCCGGCCGAGCGCGGAACGGGCCTCGCGGAGCTGCCGGACGCGCAGCTCGTGATGCTCGGCGCCCGCGGGGACGTGGGCGCGCTCGAGCAGCTCTACCGGCGGCACGTCGCCTTCGCCATCCACCTCGCGACGCGCATCGAGGGCTCGGCGCGCGACGTGGAGGACATCGTCCACGACGCGTTCCTCCGCGCCTACGAGCGCCTCGACGATCTCGTGGATCCCGCCGCGTTCCGCGCCTGGCTCGGGTCGATCATCGTCCACAAGGTCCGCTCGCGGATGCGGCGCGCGCGGCTGCTCGGCGTGCTCGGGATGGGCAAATCGAGCGAGCCGGTCGATCTCGACGCCCTGGCGAGCCCGGCCGCGTCGCCCCACGCGCGCGCGCAGATCGCGCAGATCTACGCCCTGCTCCAGACGTTGCCGGCGGACGACCGGATCGCGTGGATCCTCCGCTCGGTGGAGGGGCACGATCTCGAGACGGTCGCGCAGATGACGGACTGCTCGCTCGCGACCGTCAAGCGGCGGATTTCGCGGGCGCAACACTTCCTCGACGGTCATTTTGTAGATTCAACCAGCAGCGAGGCCTCATCATGAGCCGGCGAGGGCTACCCCGGATCGCCCCGGCAGATCTGCGCGACCACGCGACCGAGGAGCGGATCGCGCGCGTCTGGGACCGCATCGAGCACGACCTCGGGGCGCGCGAGCGCTCGTCGCCGCGGCGCGCGGGCATGGCCGCGATGCTCGCGGCGGCGACGTTCGCGGCGTTCGGCGGCGGCCTGTGGCTCGGCAAGGCGATCTGGAGCGACGAGCGCGCGGCGCCCGCGCCCACCGCCGTGGCGCCGGCCGACGACGCGCCGTCGTTTGTCGACGTGTTCGCCGCGGGCTCGCAGGGGCGCACCTTCCAGCTGCCGGGCGGCGGCAGGATCTCGCTGACGGCGGGCACGACCGTCGAGGTCGAGCAGGCGGACGGCGGCGCGCTGACGCTGCGGCTCGTGCAGGGCGAGGCGTGGCTCGACACCGTGAGCGGGACGCGCACGGCGGCGCTCGCGATCGTCGCCGGCGAGGCCCGCCTCGCGGCGGCGGCGGGCAGCGTGCTGCGCGTGAAGCACAACGTCGACGCGATCGACGTCAACGTCGCGGACGGCTCGGTCAAGCTCACGTCGCCGGCCGGCTCGCGGGAGCTCGGGCGCGGCGACGCCGAGGAGGGCGTGCCGATCCGGCAGCGGATCGCGGTCGTGGCGCCGCCGGAGCCCCGGCGCGCCCGCGCCTCGTCGCTGCCGCGCTCGAGCGCGGAGGTGGCGCCGATCGAGCCGCCGGTGGCCGCCGCGCCGGCCGCCTCCGCCGCCGCGCCGGACTGGCGCGCGCGGTACAACGCGGGCAACGTCGCCGAGGCGCTGCAGAGCCTGCAGCAGCAGAGCGGCGGCATCGACGGCGCCATCGCCTCCGCGAAGACGGCGAGGGAGCTGATGGACCTCAGCGACCTCTTGCGCGGGAAGGGCGGCGATCGCGCCGCGGCGATGCGCGCGTTCGCGCGCGTGGTCGAGGGCTTCCCGAGCGACGCGAACGCGCCGATCGCGGCCTACAAGCTCGGCGACATGCACGCGAGCATGGGCGAGCAGGCGCTGGCGGCGAGGTACTACGAGCAGGCGCGCTCGCTGTCGCCCGAGGGCAACCTCGCGGAGGACTCGTTCTGCAAGCGCATCCGCGCCGAGGTGGTCGCCGGCCACAAGGAAGAGGCCTCTCAGATGGCCAAGGAGTACGTGGCCAAGTACCCGGACGGCCGGTGCGAGGACGTCCAGCGGATCGTCTCCGGCGAGTCCGGTGAAGAGGCGGCCGAGCAAGAGGAGCACGCGGTCCCGCCGCCCCAGCCTCCGCCGGCCCCGGACGCGAGCCCGACCCCGTAGCGCGGGGGGCGCCCGTCCACGTCGATCGCGCTCCGCCGAGCGCGGCGGACACGCTTGACATCCCCCAGCGGTTCTGCGCTTGCTTGCTCGCCGCGCCGGAGAACCGCTCAGGATGACCACCGCCGTCCGCACCAGCTCTCTACCCGCTCGCAACGACGTTCAATCGCTCCCGTCGTGGAAGTTGGTGTTGCCCCGGGGCGGCTATGTGTCCTCGATGGAGGCGTTCACCACGGCGATGGGCGTCCCTGGCTTCGTGCTGCTCGATCTGGGCACGCTGGCCGGCGGCAAGGACGCGCACCGCCTCCTCGGGCTGCGGTACCTCATCGCGAACGGCGAGGTGTGGAGGACGCACTTCGGCTGGCAGCGCCCCCTGGAAGCGGCGCTGCGCAGGGCGCTCCTCGACGAGGAGCGGGTGCTGGAGCTCCTCGCGGCGGCGGAGGGCCTGCTCGCGCGGATCCGGGACACGCGCGCGGCGATCACGGCCGCGGATCGCGACGGGTTCGCTCGCTACCTGGAGGGCGGGCTGCTCCGGGCGCTGAAGCGCCGTGAATTCGACGACGAGCGGTTCCTCAAGTTCCTGATCCTGGAGCAGGACGAGCCCTCGCTCCGCGACCAGGCGGCGGAGCTGCTGCGCTCCAGGGCCGGCGACCTCCTGCGGGAGGACGCGCAGGTGCTGGATCTCCTGTACGCCGCCGTGCATCGCCTGGACAGCTACCCCGCCACGACGGTGAGCGCGGGCCAGCTCAAGTACGTCCTCGTGGCGGACAAGGGCGAGATGGGCGTGCGGGCGACGCGGGAGGCGATCGCGCTCGGCAAGATCCCCGTGGTCCTCTACAGCCTGCAGGACGACGCGAACGCGCTGCAGCTGCGGATCGCGCGGGAGGGCGGCGGGTTCGGGGTGGGGCTCGAGGGGAGCTTCCGCGAGAGCTACGCGAACTTCACCCAGATCGCGGACAAGGTGAGGGCCGAGTTCGAGCGGCGCTTCGGCGACGGCTGGCAGGACGAGCTGTCGCGCGCGGGGCTCTATCCCGGGTACGGCCCGCTGGCGGAGAACGCCGCGGCCATCCGGCACTTCCGCCAGAAGAACATCGTCTTCGTCGGCCCGATGCAGGACGTGGTGGAGAGCGCCGGCGACAAGCGCAAATTCCGCCTGATGGCCCAGGATTTCGACCCGACCGCGGTGACGCCGGGCATCGTCATCGACAGCGACGATCCGGGCGAGATCCAGCGGATCGTCCTGGAGGCCCATGCGGCTGGGCGCTTCACGTTCCCGGGGCGGCTGAAGGCCGCCAACGGCGGCGGCGGCCGCGGGCAGGCCGTCATCCCGACCGTGGAGCAGGTGCCTCAGGCCATCCAGAAGGTCCTTGGCGAGATCAAGGCGTACAACTGGCAGCCGGGCGTGATGTTCGAGCAGAACATCCCGGAGACGATCCACCTGGAGGTGCAGGTGCTGCGGGATCGTTACGGCAACGCGCGGCACTTCGGCATGCGCGACTGCAGCGAGCAGCGCGCGAGCCAGAAGATCCAGGAGGAGGCGCCGCCGGCCCTGCTCCGGCGGTACCCGGGCCTGGAAGAGCGCATCTGCGGGCTCGCCGTGCAGATCGCGGACCGCGTGGGCTACGTGGGCGCGGGCACCGTCGAGCTGATGTTCAAGGAAGGGAAGTTCTACTTCCTGGAGATGAACACGCGGATCCAGGTGGAGCACCCCGTCAGCGAGGAGAGCTACGCCATCAAGCGGAAGCGCAGCCGCGTCCCCGTGAACCTCGTCGCGTGGCAGATGCGCATCGCGGACGGGCAACCCATCGATTTCGAGCAGGACCACGTGGTGCAGACCCACTGTAGCCGCGAGTTCCGCATCAACGCGGAGAGCTGGAATCCCGATCTCAGGGACTCGCGGGACGGCGGCAAAGGGCTGTTCTTGCCCAACGCGGGTATCTTCGATCGCATCGCGCTCCCCGACACCGACCCGATCCGCGAGGCGCTCGAGGAGAAGGGCCTCACCGACCTGAAGGTCCGCTTCGACTGCGGCTTCGAGGCGGGGGACGTCCTCGTGAACAAGGACCCCACGTTCGGCAAGCTCATCGTCTCCGTGAGCTGCAAGGACCCGGACAGGGCCTATGAGCTCCTGCGGCTCGCGTCCCTCGAGGTGCTGAAGAAGATGAAGATCGAGGGGCGGCAGGTGCGGCCCGACGGGACGCCCATCCAGGGCTCGCCCTTCAAGACGAACCTCCAGGATCACGTGCGCATCCTGAGGATGCCGCTGTTCAAGCGCCATTCGAGCGACGACGACACCGGACGTCACGTCAACTGGCTCGTGGCCGCGTTCCGCCAGGAGGCGTGAGCCGGGGAGACCGCGCGCTCCGGGGATGGGCGGCGCGGGGCCGCTTGGCCGCCCGGACTGGAGGGGTGCTGCTTACGGGTCGATGGGCATGGTGCGGGGCAGCCCGATCGTGTTGCCCTCGGTTCTGGACGTGTTGAACAGCAGCAGAGACTTGTCGAACCGGTCGCTGGCCTGTTTCGCCGAGTCGCAGAAAGGGATCTCTTTTTCACACATAGGTGACCGATCTGGCCAGCGTGGGTGATGCATGCATAGCGCCCCTTCCGCGGTCCACGCCGCCTCGAACTCGAAGCCCGGAGCCTGCGGCGGATACGCTTCTTCTGCGCCCGCCACAGTCGCACTGTCCCAGAACCCGATCGTCGTGCTGTCGCGCGTCCACGTGCCACCGGTGCCGCAGTAATCGGCGCGCGCCATCCGGGTGCACGCCTCGTGGACGCGCATCTCCGAGACATCGACCGCTCGGATGCCCGCGTGCCCGTAGCCCCAATCGTCGCATTTGGCCGCGGCGGACGTCACGCAGGCGAACGTGAAGGCGTCGAGGTCGTGTTCGAGGTTCCCGTGCTCGTTCCAGACGCCGGGGAGCGCGATCGCCAGATGGCCACGGGTCCGGTCCTCCGGGTTGCGACACGCCGGGAACGAGGCGCCGCTCCGTGGATCGATGAGCATCACGCGGTACTTGTCAAGCCGATAGGCGCGCTCGAAATGGCTCGCGCCGGGGAGCACCTCCGTGATGACGGCGGTCACAGGGAGAGTCCCCGCGCCGCCGGCGCAGCGGACGCTCGCCTGGAAACGCGCTCCTTTCCACTCCACAGCGCCGCTGCTGCTGACGAGCCTGCCCTGATGGACCTGGACATCGGGGATGTGCGCCCCAGCCGCGTCGGCTGCGCTGCTCAGGGAAAAGCTCCTGGGCACCTCCATGGCCTCGCAATCGCCGCCGTCCATGATGCCATGGAGCGTCCTCCCTTGCTGTCCCCAGCGATTTCTCAGCTCGTCGGCGGACAGGATATCATTGAACTCCATGCACGACACGCACGCCTTGAGCGACGGCGGCACGATCGTCACATCCAGCTCCACGTCGATCTCGACGACCTGCGCCTCGCTCGCCGGCGATCCGGCCTCGTCGACGAGGGAGAGCTCATCGGCCGGCTCCTCGCCAACGCACGCCGCGCCCAGCAGGATGGCCGCGCCCCGCAGTGCGACGACCGCGGCGCGCCCCGCCCGCCGCAACTGCGACGCGCCGCCCGCTGCGCCGCACACGCCGGCCCGCCGTGTCTCCACCCTGGATCCCGTGAAAAGCGTCATCTTGAAGCCTGCCTCTCGTTTGCTCATCCGGCGCTCGCGCCTCGCCTCACGCGCGGGCCCGCGCCGCGCACCGTGTCTGGCAATCGGCGTGCCGCCCCAGCCGCCTCGCCGGCGGCGCGCTCGCGGCAGGTCGAGCAAACCTTGCTCTCCGGGCACACGCTCCAGCACGCAAGTACTGCCGAGCAAGCAAGGGTGGCTCAGCGTCCAGGACCTGAGCCCGCCGGAGCCGGAGGCGTCGCGCAGAGCCGTAGTCCGATGAGCGGGTTGCGGAGCGTCGGCTCGGCCACCTCGCGGTTGCTGCTCGCGCTCGACGCCGCGTCCTGATACCAGCTGCCGCCGCGGAGCACAGGCGCGCCGTCGCGCCCGGCAGATACCGTCCACTCCCACACGTTGCCCGCGAGATCCTGGACGCCAAAGGGGCTGTCGGAGGCCGGGTGCGCGCCCACCTCGTCGGGCCCGAAGCCGAGCGGCTCGCGCCCGTAGGTCACGTCGTGGTTGGCGTCGTCGGGCTCCAGCCGGTCTCCGCCGGGATAGACCCGGTCGTCGGCGCCGCGGGCGGCGCGCTCCCATTCGAGCTCCGTGCACAGCCGCGCGCCGGGCACACGCCCGGTGCCGGCCAGCCAGGCCACATAGGCCAGCGCGTCCTCGAACGAGACAGCGGCGACGGGGAAGAGGCGCCAGTCCTGGACGGCGCGCCGCGCTCGCCCGGGGTAGCGGAGCAGCTCGCCCTCGCGCGCGCGGTACTCCTGCGCCGTGGGCCGCATCGAGAGCTCGAAGCCGCCGCCCTCCGCCTGGCGCAGCTCCAGCGCGTGCCAGTCCTTCTGCGCCGCGGGCGTGCGCCGCGCGCGCTCCTCCGGCGGCAGCGCGCGCAGGTACGCCATCCAGTCGGCCAGCGTGACCTCGCGCCGCGCGATGAGGTAAGCGCCCGTCTCGGCCGCGTGGAGCGGCTGGCAGTTGAGCATGCGCCGCAGCTCTCCCTCCTCCATCCCGAAGAGGAAGCGCCCGGGAGGCACGTAGACGAAGCCCTCGGGGACGGCGCCCGCGTCCGGAAGCGCGACGTCGACGCGCTCGACCTGGGCCCGCTCGAGCACGAGGGGCAGCGTGACCGGCGCGCGCCCCGGCGCCGTGAAGGAGAGCGCGAACGATCCGCGCTCGATCTCGAGGCCCTCGAGGGGCGTCCTGCCGAGCGCGCGCGGAGCCGACAGGACGCGGCGTCCGCCCGCCACCTCGAACCGCCGCAGCGTCACCTCGGCGCCGGCCGGCGCGGTGCCCACGGCGAGCCGCGCCGGCGCGCCCCAGCGGCGCCGGCGCTCGCCCCCGTCGTCGTAGGCGGCGAGCCGGCTGATGAGCTCGTCGCGCTGCTCGAAGCGCCGCTCGCGCTCCGAGAGCGCGGCGCGCTCGACCAGGGCGTCGCCGAGGAGCGCGCGCACGTCGGCCCGGCCCGCGTCGCCGAGGCGGAGCGCGACCTCGAGCTCCTGCGACGCGCGCGCGTAGGCGCGATCGGCCTCCGCGGCGGCGGCGCGCGCGCTCTGCCACGTCGACTCGCCGCCCGCTGTGTCCTCTCCGGCGAACCGGGCGCGCGCGTCCTGTCCGAGGGCGCTCGACCGCTCCGACCCGGCCCGCGCCTCGGCCAGCGCGAGCGACGCCTGGCCGACGTGCGCGTCGACCCGCCGGTCGAGCGCCCGCGCGGCGCTCAGGCGCGCGGCGACCACGGCCGCGCCGACGAGCAGAGGAACGCCGAGCGCCGCCGCCCAGCGCGCCGCCGTGCGCCGGCGCGCCATGCGGCGAGACGCCGACAGGAACGCCCGCTCCCGCGGCCCGAGCGCCTCGTCCGCGACGCCGCGCAGCTCGCGGAGCTGCCGGTCTCCCCAGAGCGCGTCGGCGGGGCGGCCGAGCCGCTCCCACTCGGCGGCCGCGCGCTCGATCCGGTGGACCACCGCGCGGCGCTCCGCGTCGCCGCTGAGCCAGCCGTGCAGCGTGTCCCAGCCCCGGATCAGCGCCTCGTGCGCGATCTCGTAGGCGCTCTGCGCCCCGGCCTCCGCCTCGCGGGCGACGAGCAGCCGCCCTCGCACGAGCGCGTCGAGCGCCGCCCGCGCGGCCGTCCTCGCCCCGGGCCCGCGCGCCGCGGTGGCGAGCTCGGGCCCGAGCAACTCGGCGTCGGTCCGGTGCGCGCGCGTGCCCTCCGGGCTCACGAGCGCGAGCAGGATCCTCCGCGCGGCCGCGCGCTGCTCGGGGGAGAGCGCGCGGAGGACGCCGTCGGCGTGGCGCGCGAGCGCGCCCGTGACGCCGCCGAGCGCCGCGAGCGCCGCCGCAGGGATCTCGCGGCGCGCCTCGTCGCGGGCGTCCCAGAGCTCGGCGAGGGTGAACTGGAGGAGCGCGAGGCCGCCGTCCGCGCGCGCGGCCTCCGCGACCAGCGCCTCCACCACGCCTGCGGCGAAGCGGAACCCCTTCGCCGCGGCAGGGCCGACGATCGCGTCCCGCAGCCGCTCGGGGGAGAGCGGGCGCAGGAGGTAGAGCGCCGGCGACAGCTCGTCGCCGAGGCCCGGCAGCGCGCCGAGGCGACCGAGGAAATCGCTGCGCGCCGTCGCGAGCACGCGCACGCCGCCGCCCCAGCGCAGCAGCCCGGCGAGGATCTCGGCCGCGAGGGCCGCCTCGGGGGCGCTCGCGAGCGCGCAGAGCTCCTCGAGCTGGTCGAGGAAGAGCAGCACCGGGGTCCCGCGCCGGCGGAGCTCCCGGCCGAGGGCCGCCGGCTCCGCGCGCAGCCGCTCGGCGAGCTCGCGCTCGCCTTCGCCCGCGAGCGGGCCGAGCGCCGCCGCGAGCGCCTCGACGGGGCGCGGGCCGAGCTGCGCCGAGGCGATCGCCCACGCGCCGCCCTCGCCGAGCGCGCCCTCCGCGACGGCGGGGAGCACGCCGGCGCGGCAGAGCGACGACTTGCCCGCGCCGGAGTCGCCCGTGACCAGGACGAACGGCTGCGCCCGCAGCCGGTCGAGGATCGACCGGACCTCCGCGTCGCGGCCGAAGAAGAGCCCGCGGTGCTCCGCCTCGAAGGCGAGCAGCCCGCGGTAGGGGTTGCCCTCCGGCGCGGCTGCCTCGGCGCGGCGGGCGACGAGCTGCTCGAGCGCCTCCCGGAGATCGTCGCCGGAGCCGAAGCGCCGCGCGGGATCGCGCTCGAGGCAGCGATCGATGACGGCGGCGAACCGCGGATCGAGATCCGGCGCGAGCCGCGCGATCGGCTGCGGCGCGACCTCCTGCGCCAGGCGAGGCAGGTCGGCCAGCGCGGCGCCGTGGTGGGGCGCCCTCCCGGCGCAGAGCTCGTAGAGGAGCACGCCGAGGGCATAGACGTCCGCGCGCGGGCTCGGGGGCTCATCGCGCCACACCTCGGGCGCCATGTACAGCGGCGTGCCGACGACATCCTCGCCGCCGCAGCGGGCGACCCCGGCGCGCGCGGCGCCCGGCGCGCGAGGGACCGTCGTCTCCGCGGCCGGGGGGCGCGCGGCCCCGGGCTCCTCGGACACGGTCGCGCCGCCGTCGCCGGCGCGGGGGCCCTCCGCCGGCAGCGACGTGGTGGCGTCCACCGCGCCGGGGCGCGCGCGTCCCGGCGCGTGCGATCTCGTCGTCTCCAGAAGATCGCCGGTCGTCGCTCCCGTGTCCCCGCCGCTCCCGGCGGCGGCGCCGCTGTCCACGGCCATGGCGTCGCGGTCCGCGGCCCGCGCATCGAGGAGCGCCGCCGCTTCGCCCGCCTCGGGCAGGAGCTTCGCCAGGCCGAAATCGAGCAGCTTCACCTCGCCCTCGTCCGAGATGATCGCGTTCGCCGGCTTGATGTCGCGGTGGAGCACCCCGCTCCGGTGCGCGGCGGCGAGGCCCCGCGCGAGCGCGACGCCGATGGCGAGCGCCTCCTGCCAGCGGACGGGCTTGTCGAGCCGGTCCAGGCTCCGGCCGCGCACGTACTCGGAGACGAGGAACGGCCGCTGTCGCACCTCGCCCACGCGGTGCACGGCCACCACGTTCGGGTGCGAGAGCCGCGCGATCGCCCGGGCCTCGGCGAAGAAGCGCTCGCGGGCCGCGTCGGACGGGGACTCGGTCGCGATGAACTTGATGGCGACGCGCCGCGCCAGCAGCCGGTCCTCGGCGAGGTAGACGCGACCCATCGCGCCGCGCCCGAGGGGGCTCACGATCCGGTACTCCTCGAACTCCTCGGGGGGATCCCACGCTTCGCGCTCGGCTGGCCCTCTCGCGCTCACGGCTGCGCCGTCGCGCCGCGAGGCGGGGGGACTCCGGACCCGAGCTCCGCCGCGAAGCTGTGGGGCGGCGCGCTCACGATCTCGGCTTCGCCCCTCGCTGCGAGAGGCCGTATTGCTTCACCTTGAACACGAAGGTGCGGACCGGCATGCCGATGAGCTCCGCCGCGCGGGTCTGCACGCCGCCCGTGGCCTCGAGCGCCTCCGCCATGCGCCGGCGCTCGAGCTGCCGCAGCTCCTCGGCGATGGGCGTGAAGCGCCGGAGCTCGGCCGCAGGCGGCGGCGCGCTGCCCGGCGGCGCCGCCGCCCCGGGAGAGGGCTGCTCCTCGGCGGCCCGCCCAGCCGTGCGCGAGGGGAGATCCCAGACCTCGACCCGGTCGCCCTGCATCGTCGCGGCCGCGAACTCCATGGCGTTCTTCAGCTCCCGGACGTTGCCCGGCCACGCGTGGGCGGCGAGCAGGCGGAGCACCGCGTCGGAGAGCTCGGCCGGCGGCGCGCCGAGCCGCTCGCGCGCCTCCGCCAGGAACGCGCGCGCAAGGATGGGGACCTCGCGGGGCCGCTGCCGGAGCGGCGGCAGGTCGACCGTGGCGGCGCCGAGGCGGAAGAGCAGGTCCTGCCGGAAGCGCCCCGCCTTGCACTCGGCCTCGAGGTCGCGGTTGGTCGCGGCGACGACGCGGATGTCGACCTCGCGCTCGCGCACGTCGCCGAGGCGCGTGATGCGCTTCGCCTCGAGCGCCCGCAGGAGCTTCGCCTGGGCGCCGAGGGGGAGCTCGCCGACCTCGTCGAGGAAGACGGTGCCGCCGCTGGCGCGCTCGAGGAGCCCCGGCTTCGCGGCGGCCGCGCCGGAGAAGGCCCCCTTCTCGTGGCCGAACAGCTCGCTCTCGACGAGGGCCTCGGGCAAGGTGGCGCAGTTGAGCGGGACGAACGGCCCGCCGCCCCGCCGCGACCAGTGGTGGACGGCGGCGGCGGCGTTCTCCTTGCCGGCGCCCGTCTCGCCGAGCACGAGGACGGGCAGGTCGCTCTGGGCGAGCCGCCGGATGAGATCGTAGAGCCGGATCATCGCGGGATCCGCGAGGAGCAGCGTCTGCTCCCCGAGCCGGTGCCGCACCGTGGCGGCCGCCGCGGAGGCGACGCCGCCCGGGGTCGCGGCCTCGGCGGCCGCCCGGGCGATGGAGAGCAGCGTGTCGGCGTCGCAGCCGTCCGCAGGGAGGCAGGCGACGCCCGCGCGCAGCGCCGGCGCGACCGGGGCGAGCGCCGCCACGAGGTCGGTCGCGGCGGCGAGCGCGGCGTCGCCGGTGAGCTCCGGAAAGACCGCGGCGAGCTGCGCGGCGCCGCCCAGGCCGACCGTGTCCATGAGCCGCACGGAGGCGATGGCCCGCTGGCCCGCCTCGGGCCGCGCGCCGTCGCCGAGCAGGACGGCGATCACGGCGAGCGGAGAGCCGTAGTCGGCGGCGCGCTCGATCTCCTCCTCGAGCCGCTGGCGCAGCTGCGCGGCGTCCGCCAGCCGCCGGCTCACCCGCGCCTCGCAGCGCAGGATCAGCGCGATCTCGCCGAGCGTGATCACGTCCCCGGAGCGGAGCGCCCGCGCCCCCTCGATCCGCTCGCCGTTCACGCGCACGCCGTTGTGGCTCTCGAGATCGGCGACCCGCACCTCGCCGTCGGCCACCATCAGCCGCGCGTGACGCCGGGAGATCGCGCTGCTCTCGATGCGGAGATCGGCCTCTGCGGCGCGCCCGACGAGCACCGCGCCGCTCGCCGGCAGGGAGAAGCGCGACGAGGATCCGCCCTGGATCACGAGCAGGTGCGGGCGCGCTCCGGCCGGCGTCGCGGACGCGGCCGCGAAGGATTTCGTCTCCTCGGTCGGGTCGGGGGGCAGACGCATCGACGGGTCAGTATCGTCCCAGGCCGCACGCCGCACAACGCGCTCGGCTCTCCGGGTGGGGCGAGGCGCCGCCGCGGTTGCGCGCCGTGACCCGAGAGCCTCGCCCGCGAGATCACGATCCGGGAAGCGTGGGCCGCGAAGCACGGCGGGGCCGTGGAGGCTCCGCGGATCCCGGGGCTCCGGTATCCGAGCTCGGATGAGCTCGAGGCGCGCTGGGATCCGAGCGCGAGGAGATGGAGGCCAGTCTGATCCGAAAGGGCTGAAACACCGGGCCCGGGGGACCATCACACCGGCTGGGGTGGGGATCCCGGAGGCTCGGCGCGGGACGCGGCGTGACGAAAGCGCTAGCAGCGAAATATTACGAGCACGCGCGGCCGCTCTCGCTCGACGGGCGTGTCGCGGTGGAATCGTCCGGCCAGCGAGGCCTCGGCGACGTGGTCGCGGACCACAAGAAAGAGGCAATTCAGGTGGCAACGGGGTATGTGGCCAAGCACCCCGATGGCCCGTGCGACGATGCCCAGCGGATCATCTCCGGCGCGGAAGCCGGCGCAGCGGACGGGCCTCTGCCGCCTGCGCTCGGCGCGCTCCCCGCGCTGGGAGCCGCCTGCGCTCGCCCTCGCCGCATTCGTCCCCCTGCTGGGCGCTGCCCTCCCGGCCGCGGCCGCCGAGCCGCGCGCCGTCGTGGCGATCACCGGCCGCGCCGCCGCGCCCGTCGCGCCGCGGTTGCCCGAGGGGGCGGCGCCCATCGAGGTGCGCGTCGCCCTGTCGCGCGGCGCGTCGGAGGAGGTCTCGAGCGTCCGCGTGCGGCGCCTGCTCGAGATCGAGCTCCCGGACGGCGCGGCGCTGGCCGCCGAGCCGGTCGGCCCGCTCGGCGACCGCGTCGCGAGCGTGTGGGTCGACCGGCCCACCGCGGCGCGCCTCGAGATCCAGGTGCGCCTCGACGGCCGCGCCGTCGTGCGGCGGCAGATCGCCGTCTCCGGCCTCACCTCGGACGTGGCCGCGCGGCTCGTCGCGATCGCCGCCTCCGAGATGATCCTCGCCGAGATGCGCCGCGCGCGCGCCCCGCGGCGGCCGCCGTCGCCGCGGCGCCCAACGCAGGACGAGATCGAGCTCGCCTCGCGCGATCTCGACACCCTGTCCGTCTCGGCCGGCCCCTACGGGGCGATCGTCTCGGGCGGGCCGCGGGTGCTCGGCGGGGCCGGCCTCGCGCTCGGCCTGCGGCGCCTGCGGCTCACGGAGTCGCTGTTCGCCCGCCTGCTGGCCGCGCCGTCCGGCGGCGAGCCGCTGCGCTGGATCGAGGCGGGCTTCTCGGGCGACTACCGCTTCTGGCTGGCGGCCTCGTGGCGCCTCTCGATCGGCGCCAACGCCTCCGTCGCATCGCTCAGGCTGCCCGCCGCCGCCTCCGTCGATGGCATCGCGGGCGAGCGCGATACGTGGTCCGCACGCGCCGGCCTCGGGCTCGGCGTGGAGACCCGGCTGGGCGGCCCGGTGTGGCTCGGGCTCACGCTGGACCCGGGGATCGTGCTCCGGCCTGCGCCCTACGAGGGCGCTCGCGGGGAGGCGGGCGCCGTCGAGGGGGCCTGGCTGGGGGTCGGCCTCTCGCTCTCCACCGAGCGGCGCTCCGCGCCGCCGCGGTGAGGGTGTGGTGCGGTGAGGGTGCGGCGCGGTGAGGGTGCGGCGCCGCCCGCTGGCGCAGATCCGCGGTATCGTGATCGTTGATGGATGAAGAGATCCTCGAGCAGCTGCGTGAGCGCTACACGTCAGGGAATCTGATCGTCTTCGCTGGCGCCGGCGTCTCGGCGGCCGCGGGCATGCCCACCTGGAAGCAGCTCGCCGAGAAGCTGCGCGACCGCGCGCGGCGGCGGAGCGCGGACCCGGCGGTCATCGACGAGATCCAGCAGTACATCTCCTCGAACCAGCTCATCAACGCGCTCTCCGCCGCGAGGCTCGCGCTCGGGCCGCAGGACTTCAACTGGACCGTCGACAAGGAGCTCGACGACACCGGCCGCGACGTGCCGGAGCTGGCGCGGGCGATCGCCGCGCTCAAGCCGAAGCTCAAGGCCGTGCTCACCACGAACATCGACCGCTTCCTGGAGCGCGCGTTCCAGGGCGAGTGGCGCATGATCGATCGGCCGGCGGGCGACGTCGCCATGGACAGGTGCTTCATCCTGAAGCTGCACGGCACGCTGCGGGCGTGGGACACCTGGGTGTTCTCGCGCGACCAGTACGACCGGGCGATCTTCGGCTCGCCCCTGCTGCAGGACGCGTTCGGGGCCCTCTACCGCACGCACTCCATCCTGTTCGTGGGCTTCGGCCTCGCCGACGACAACATCGACCAGACGCTCGCCCGCGTGCGCGCTCTCTCCGGCGGGCAGCCGCCGATGCACTTCGCGCTGCTCCCGAAGGGGGTGCCGCCGTTCCGCCGCAGGTTGCTCGAGGAGTCGGGCGTCCGGCTCATCGTCTACGAGAACCAGGCGGGCGATCACGCGGAGGTCGCCCAGGTCCTCCTCGGCCTGGAGCCTGGCGCGGCGCCGCCGCCGCACGCCGCCGCGCCGCCGCCGGACGTCGCCGCGCCGCCGCGCGCCGCGCCGCGGGCCGCGCAGCCGTCGTCGCCCACGTTGCCGTCCTCGCCCGTGGCGCCACACGCGCCGGGCGCGACGACGGCGGCGCCGCGGCCGGTGCGCGTCTTCTTCTCCTACGCCTCGCGCGACGAGGAGCTCCTCGCGCGCCTCGAGGCGCACATGACCCCGCTCCGGCGGGAGGGGCTGATCGCGCCGTGGCACAGCGGGGAGATCGGCGCCGGCGAGGACACCGCGCGCGCGATCGGCGAGCAGCTCGAGGCCGCCGACCTCGTCCTCCTCCTGGTGAGCGCGAGCTACCTCGCGTCCGAGCAGGGCGACGCGCAGGTGGCGCGCGCGATGGATCGGCGCGCCGCGGGGCAGGCCGTGGTCGTGCCGATCCTGCTCCGCCCCTGCGACTGGGAGACGACGCGCTTCGCCGAGCTCCAGGCGGTGCCGCGGGACAAGAAGCCCGTGACCAGGTGGCCCGACGAGGACGAGGCGCTCCTCCAGGTGGTGCGGGAGATCCGCGCGGTCGTGACGAAGCTGCGCCCGTCGCTGAGGTGAATCTGCGCGCCCTCGCCCGAGCGGCGGCCCTGCCGCGCTCGGGCGGCGGCTCCGTGATGCGCGCGCATGGGCGCGCATGCGCGAGCGGCGGCACGGCCGGCGCCGGGCGTATTCCGTACTCTTCCGCCTCATCGGCCCGTGAAGGATCGCCGCTCCGCGTGATCGGCGCCGGGCAACCCGGCGCGCCCGGAGGGCTGTCTGGATTTTCTCGCGCTCTTCCGGGCCTCTGGCCTTGTCGCGCTGCGCGCGCCGCAGCGGGCGCGGATGCACATCGAGACGCGCATGCGGCTTGCTATGCCCGCTGGGCGCACAGTGCGAACGAGCGGAGAGGTGGCCATCGTGAGCCCATTGCACAGAGAACGGATGGTGACGGCGCGCGAGAGCAGCCAGTCCGAGGCGCGGTTCGCCGACGAAGAGATCCCGCCCGAGTCGGGCCGCCAGCCGGCCGTCTACACGGCGCGCGGCGGGCCCACCGGAGAGCCCTGGCCGGAGCGCGCGCCCGTGCTCACGCCGGAAGAGGCGCGCGAGCTCTCCGAGCGCTGGAGCGCGATCCAGGCGGGCTTCATCGAAGCGCCCCGCCTCTCGGTCGAGCAGGCCGACGCGCTCGTGAACGAGGTGATCCATCGGGTCGCGCAGAGCTTCCGGGAGGAGCGCGCCGCGCTGCAGCGCCTCGTCGACGGCGAGCCCGGGCGAGGGGAGGCGTCGACGGAGGAGCTCCGGCTCGCGCTGCGCAGGTACAGAACGCTGCTCGGGCGCCTGCTAGCGCTTTAGCGCTCACTCCGCCCGCGCGTGAGGCGACACGTTCGCCGGGCTGCCGTCGCCGACCGACGCGAGGACGCGCTCCACCACCGGCGCCTGTTGCGCGAGCAGCCGGGACGGCGCGACGCCCAGGGTCACGATGAGCGCCAGGATCGACAGCAGGACGGCCCGCTCGCGGAACAGGAGCGGCGTGATCGCGGCGGCGCTCGCCCGGCCGCGCGGGATCGGGCCCAGGAAGGTGCGCTGGAACGCGCGGAACATCGTGATCCCGTTGAGCGCCGTCGCGCCCAGCATCATCACCGCGGGCACGGCGTGCACGTGCAGGATCCCGTGCAGCAGCAGATCCTCGCCGATGAACGTGAGCGCCCCCGGGAAGCCGATCGCCGCGAACGCGAGCAGAAAGAAGAAGGCGGCCATGCGCGGCGTCCTCGCCACGAGGCCGCCGAGCTCCCTCATGTCCGCCGTGCCCGTCCGCGCCTCGATCGCCCAGACGACCATCGCCACCCCGGTGACCGCGATCGAGAGGCCGAAGCTCTGGATCAGCGCGCCGCTCACGCTCTGCGGGTTCATCGACGCGATCCCGAGGAGCACGAGCCCCTTCTGGCTCGCCACGAGGTACCCGATCATCCGACGGAGATCCGTCTGCGTGAGCGCGAGGATCGCGCCGTGCACGGCGCTGATGAGCCCCAGCACGGCGAGGAACGGCATGTGCTCGGCGCAGGCATCGGGCAGGAGCGGCACCGCCACGCGGACCAGCACGCAGACGCCGACCTGCATCTCGGCGAGCAGGACGGTCACGCCGATCGGCCCGCGCTCGAGCAGCACCGGCAGCCAGCCGTGGAACGGCACGGCGGCCATGCGCATCAGCACGGAGATGCCGACGAGCGCGAGCAGCGGCGACTGCCACGCCTCTGGGATGCCGGCGCGGGCGACCTCCTGGATGTCGAACGGCAGCGCCGCGCCGCGGCGCGCCGCGAGCGCGGCCATGATGCCGATCCCGAGGACGAGCGGCGCCGCGCCGCCGATCAAGAAGATGCGGTAGGTCCGCCGGAGGAGCTGATCGGACGCGCCCTTCCCGGAGGTGAGGCGCGCGCCCGGCAGGAGCGCGGCGACCCACGCCACGGCGAGCACCGCGAGGTCGGTCGCGCAGTAGACGCCGAGGATGGCGCTGCCCGTGGCGAGCAGCGCCGCGAGGTTCGGCCGGTCGAGCGCGGCGCGCGGCCCCGAGGCGATCAGGGCGAGCAGCATGAAGCCGAGCAGCGGCAGCAGCGAGGCGCTGAAGCCGTCGAGGCCGAGCCGGAGGCGCACGCCGAGCAGCGGCATCGCCGGGCCCATCGCGTCGAGGGCGACGCCGCCGCCTGCGTGGAACACCGCGAGCGCCGCGAGCGCGAGCAGCAGGGTGAGCGCCGCGCCGGCGAGGGCCACGCGGCGGGCGGCATCGTCGCCGCGCGCGCGGGAGGCGGCCAGCGCGGCGAGCGCAGGCGCGAGGACGAGCGCCGAGAGGAGGAGGAACGTTGTCATGATCGCGCCCCCTTCGCGCCGGCCGCGGAGGCCGTGACGGCCGCGGGAGCCGCCGCCCCCGCGCGCTCGCCGCGCGCGCTCCCGGCGACCGCGCCGCCGGGCTCACGCTCGGCGACGCCGCTCAGCGCGGCGACCCAGCGGCGCTCGAGCCTATCGAACGCCTGCCCGAGGCGCATGCACGGCGCCGCGATGAACCGCTGCTGCAGCGCCTCCACGTGGAAGCGTTCGAGGGCGAGCCAGTACACGCGCCGCACGAGCGGCGCCGGCAGCAGGCGGGAGGCGATCCCGAGGTGCGGCAGCGGGTCGCCCGCGTGCGCGGCCCGGATCTCCTGCGCGTCGCGGAGCGCCGAGGGCGCGCGCAGCATCTGCAGGCACCGCAGGCACGCGTGCGCGAACAGGTGCAGGAGCGCGAGCCTGTAATACCCGAGCCCGATCTCCACGAAGATGATCCCGACCTGGGACATCGTCGCGTACGCGAGCGCGCTCTTCACGTCCGCCTGCACGCGACCCACCAGCGTCCCGTGGACGGCCGTGAGCGCGCCGACGACGGCCACCGCCGCGCTCGCCGCGGGCGAGCGCTCGAGCACGGGCGCCGCGCGCAGCATCAGGTACACGCCCGCGTGGATCGAGATCGCGCCGTAGAAGAGCGCGCTCGAGGGCGTCGGGCCCTCCATCGCCCTCGGCAGCCAGCTGCCGAGGGGGAACTGCGCGCTCTTGCCCATCGCGGCGAGGAAGAGGCACAGCGCGAGCGCCGTCGCCCCGGAGGCGCTGATCGCGGCGGCGGGCCCGGGCCAGGCGGCCCCGCCGAACACCTCGCCGAAGCGGGAGGAGCCCGCGATCTCGTGCGTCAGCACCACGCCCACGAGCAGCCCCACGTCGCAGAGCCGGTAGGTGATGTAGACCCTGAGCGCCGCCCGCGCCGGCGCCGCGCGCTCGTGGAAGAAGGCCACGAGGAGCACGCTCGTCACGCCCACGAGCTCCCAGCCGACGAAGAGCAGGTCGAGGCTCCCTGCGGACACGAGCGCGAGCATGCCCACCGAGGACAGGGCGAGGAGCAGGAAGAACCGCGCGAACCCCGCCTCGCGGTGCAGGTACGCGACCGAGAACCTGCCGGCGACGAGCGCGATCAGCGAGACGAGCACCATCATCGTCGCCGACAGCCGGTCGACGAGCAGGACGACGTCGAACGCGTAGCCCGACGCCTCGAACCAGTGCCCGAGCTCCACCGGGAGGAAGGCGTAGGGCGAGAGGACGGACGAGCCCCAGACGACGAGCGAGGCGGCGAGCGAGATCGAGAGCGAGGACAGGACGACGCCCGACACGACCCGCTCGCTCGGCGTGCGCAGGAGGAGCAGGAAGGCGCCGAGCGCGGCGAAGGCCGCCGCCGGAGAGAGCACAGCGAGCGCGGTGAGCTTGCCGAGGACGAGGTCAGGCAGCATGGTCGGCGATCTCCAGGGAGGGCCGCGAGGGCGTGGCGCGGATGATGGCGGGCGGGACGAAGCCGCTCTTGCCCGCGTACCAGTCGAGCGACCGCGCCACCTCGGGCAGCGGGCGCTCCGGGGGCGTGAACGGCGCGAAGGCGCCGCGGGTGAAGCGCGCGATCTGGCCCGTCGCCGGATCGAGGCAGGCGAGCTGGATCCAGCCGTTGTGGATGAGCTCGCGGAGCGCCGGCTGCCGCGCACAGATCGCCGCGGCCGTCTCCGTGCTCGTCTCCACGACGGTGAGCATGCGCACCGGCTCGTGGATCTCGATCATCTGCTTCGGCAGGCCGGTGCGCAGATCGCTCAGCGCGCCGTCCATGACCCCGAGCAGCGAGGCGAGGTTGTGCGGGAGCTTGGTGCCGGCGCCGTAGCGGAGGTTGTCGACGCGGGAGAAGTAGTACTCCAGGTTGATCCCGGCCCCGACCGGCCCGGCCGAGAGCAGGACGCGCTCGAGGATCGCGCCGGAGGGGTCCTGCGTCGGGTCGTACGAGACGAGGAACACCCGGCGGTCGAGGAACAACCCGCGGGTGAGCTCGCGGCGGCCGATCACGCAGACGGCGTTGGTGGCGTGGCCGAGCTCGGGCCGCGCCTCGCTGAGGTCCACGGCGCGCGCCTCGACGTGCGCGAGCGCCTGCTCGGGGCTCAGGCGCGCCGGGGCCGACGCGAAGCGACGGCAGCGCTCGTGCGCGTGCCGCTTGCGCGCCTCGCCGAGGGCGTCCTTGAGCGCGGCGATCTCGCCGCGGTGCGACGCCGGCGCGAGGTGATCGTCGTAGAGGACGATCTCCTCCGTCGTCGTGTTGTTCATCCCGCCGAGGAAGAAGGTCCCGTCCGGGATGTCGATGCCGCGCTCGCGGAGCTGGGCGCGCACCTCCCGGTCGTTGGCCATGGCGGCGAACAGCCGCGCGTTCGGGCCGCCGTGGCGGCCGCCGCACGCGCCGCAGTCGTACGCGGATTGGTGCGGGTTGTTCACGCTGATCGAGCCGTGGCCGAGCATCACCACGAGCGGCGCGAAGCGCCGGGTGAGCCCCATGATCTCGAGCGTCGCCGCCACCCGCGCGGCCTTCTCGGAGGCCGTGAAGGCCGCGCCTCCGCGGCCCTGCGCCGTCCCCTCCTCGTGCGGGCTGTGGAGCTGGGTCGGCACCGCCGGAAGGAGGCGGCGCTCGAACGCGCGGCGCAGCCGCGCGTACGCCCGCGGGAAGAGGGTGCGGCCGACGAGCGGGATCGTGGAGAACAGCCCGAGGGTCGGCGTGAGCAAGACGCCGCGCGAGAGGGTCCGGGTCCCGTGCCCGAGCGCATGGACGAAGCGCGCCCAGCGCCTGCGCCGCGCCTTCCGGACGAGCGCGGCGCCCTCCTCGCGGGGTCGCTCGACGATCTCGTGCGCCGGCGCGACGTTGACAGGGCAGAGGCTCGCGTGGCCTGCGTCGTCGAGCCCGCGGTAGCGGATGGGCACGCCGAAGAACCCGGCGATGCCGAGGGTCTCGTGCCGCGGGGAGAGCTCCTCGAAGTGCCGCCGGAGCCCCTCGCAGCGGTCATCGATGCAGAGCGCGACCTGGAACCGGGGCGAGCGGACCGCGCGCTCGTCCTCCGGACGGCGCAGGTTCGCCGCGATGCCGTGCAGCACCTCGACCCGGTGGTGGTGCTCGTAGGCCTCGTGCAGGAGGCGCCGCCGCGCCATCTCGTCGAGCCCCTCGAGCACCTCGAGCGCCCAGACGCGATCCGCCGCCGAGAGCGGCTGGATCTGGGCGACCGACAGCCCAGCGAGCTGGGCGAGCTGGAACAGGCGGAAGGGCCTGTCGCCGTCGGGCGAGCGCGGCGGCGGCTCGATGGGCCTCGCGGCGCGCCGGGCGTGCTCGACGAGCCCCGCGAGGGGCCCCCGGTACCCGAGCCTCCGGCGCGCCACGTCGCGCAGCGCGTACCGGGCGAGCGTCAGGCGCACGGCGAGGTACTCGAGCAGCGACGCCGGCGGCGCGCCCGCGGGCCGGTCGCTCGGCGTGTGCTCGAAGCGGTGGACCATGCCCGCCCAGCCCGGCAGCTCGAGCAGCACGCGCGTCACGTAGCCCTCCCAGCGCTGCTCCGCGACGCCGAGGTCGCGCAGGGCGGCGACGGCCACGGCGGCTGGCGGCATGTTCGCCCCGATCGCGCGGAGCTCCGCGTCGAGCCCGGCGAAGTGCGCGCCGGCCGGCCTCGACCCCTCCAGCACGAGGCCGCGGAACGCGCGGAAGAGCCCCTGCGCGCGGTCCGGCATCGCCCAGTGCGCGACGCCCTCGTCGAGGTAGGCGCCGAGGAGCCGGATGAAGGGCGGATCGATGAGCTCGGCCGGATCCTCCCCCGTGATCGCGAGCAGGAGATCGCGGTGCGATCGATCGACGCCCACGCGATCGACGAGCGGCGGCTCGGCGGGCTCCGTCGGCGGCAGCGGCACGCCGCGGCAGGCGTCCCAGAGGGCGAGCGCGGCGCGGGACTCCGGGTCGCGGCCGCCCTGGTCCAGGAGGCGCGCGGCGGCGTGGGGACGCTCGGCGAGCCAGCGCTCCGTGTAGACGAGGAGGCGGTGGTACGGCCCGGACGGCAGATCGGGCCGGAGCTCGCGCGTCGCTCCCGTCTCGGCGATGCGCCACCCCAGCCCCGCCTGGGTGGCGGTCTCGATGGGGAAGCGCAGCGCGAGGCGCTCGATCTCGATGCGTGACAGCGGGCCTCGGCGCTCGTCAGGCGTCTCGGCGAAGCGCTCGGCGAGCGCCGCCTCGATGTCCTGGTCGTCGATGCGGCCCGACGCGATGTGCGCGCGGAATTCCGCCTCGGAGAGGTACGGCTCTGCCTCGAACAGCGCGCTCGCCGCGGCGAGCGCGTCGTGGAACGGCAGGTGTTGAAACGCGTGCAGCGTGTTGTGGTGGACGAACACGCCGATCGGCCCCTGTGCTGGCAGGAAATGACCGACGTGCTGGAGGAGGGCGCGCAGTCGCTCTTCTGGAGCTTCGCCTGCGCCGAACGTCGAACCTGGTTCGTTCATATCAATCGTGGAGTGGAATTGTCGTTCAAAGTTGCCTCATGCTCGCCGCGCAAGCTCAGCGGCTCATCACGGGTGCGAGCACGACCTTCTTCCGCGCGGAGAGCGGGTGCGACGACATCGGACCGTGGTCGTCGAGGCCCGAGAGCGTCAGCCTCCGTCCCTCGCGCTCGAGGGTGGCCTTGAGATCGTGCAGGTTGGCCATGACCGTGTGATCCACCAGGCGGGTGTCGGCGAAGTCGATCTCGACGGCCGTGGCGTCGGGGTGCCGCGCGAGCCTCCGCTTGATCGAGAGGTAGTTGCTGAAGACGGCGGCCTGCTTGACGCGCAGCACCAGCCGCCCGCCGTCGACGCGCTCCTCGATGTCGGGCCGAAAGAGGCTCCGGATCGGCGCGCCGTTGAGCACGTGGATGAACATCTCCACGGCGATGCCGGCCGCGACGCCCACGAGCAGATCGGTCGCGATGGTGATCACGGCGGTGGCGACGAAGACCACGAGTTGCTCCTTGCCGATGCGGAGCGTGTGCACGAACTCCCTGGGAGACGCGAGGCGGACGCCCGTGAAGGTGAGCATCGCGGCCAGCGCGGCGAGCGGGATCCTGTGGATGAGACCCGGCGCGAAGGCGACGAAGACCAGGAGGAACGCGCCATGAAAGAAGTTCGAGAGCCGGCTCCTCGCTCCGTAGCCGATGTTGGCGGAGCTGCGGACGATCTCCGAGATCATCGGCAGCCCTCCCAGCATGCCCGCGACGAGGTTGCCGACGCCGGTGGCGAGCAGGTCCTTGTCGAGATCAGCGCTGCGCCGCTCGGGATCGAGGGAGCTGACCGCCTTCGCGGACAGCAGCGACTCGATGCTTCCCACCAGGGAGAACATGAGGATATACTTGAGGGACGCGGACGAGGCGACCTGGCTGAAGTCCGGGAAGGCGATCGCCTGCACCAGGCTCCCCGGCAGGTTGACGAGGAACTTTGGCCCGATCGTGTAGATCGAGTCCGTCACCGAGAAGGTGTACGTGTGCCTGTGCTCGAGGTCGAAGACCAGCGCGAGCGGCATCGAGGCCGCGAGCACCAGGAGCGGCGCGGGGATCTTCTGCATCCATCGTGTTCTCCTGGCCAGCGCCGGATAACCGAACAGGAGGACGAGCGACAGGACGCCTATCAGGGCGATCGCGGGGTTCAGCCGGACGACGCTCGCCGGGATCTCCAGCAGCAGGGGGAGCGGCTCCTTGGCTGTCGGGGTGATGCCGAGGAGCGTGTGGATCTGCTTCGAGCAGATGATGATCCCGATGGCCGCGAGCATGCCGTGCACCACCGAGGTGGGGAAGAAGTCGCCGAGGGTGCCGGCGCGCGCGAGCGCGAAGGCGATCTGCACCACGGCGGCGACGACGATGCACGCGAGCGCGCGGCGGTAGCCCGTCGCGTTGTCCCCGCCGCCGAGCTCCTGGACCGCGCCGAGCGCGATGACGATGAGCCCCGCTGCCGGGCCTTTGATGGTGAGCTGCGCGCTGCCGAGCCAGGTGGCGATCACGCCGCCGACGACGGCGGTGAGCACGCCTGCGATGGGGGGGAATCCGCTCGCCATGGCGATGCCGAGGGAGAGCGGGAGCGCTATCAAGAAGACGAGGAACCCCGAGACGAGATCGCTCTTCCACGTGGATAGAGCAGGTTCTGGTGGTGGGTCCGGGATCTTGGGTACGGGCATGGTGGTTTTCGACCTTCGGATGCGCGGGCAGGACGAAAGTCCCGCAGTCGTCGTTCCGACCGCTGGTGGGTTGTCGCCCAGGTTCGTTCCAGGCTCGTCGCACACGTGGCCAGCGCGCCGGCGAGCCGCTGTCGCGGCTCGTCTCCACGCCGGTCCTTCGCGGCGGACCTCGGACGATCTCGGGCGACGCGTTCCTAGGAAACGGTGCGGCTCGTGTCCAGCACCGGATCAAACGAAATTCGGGGTTGCCGCCCCGACGCACCCGCGCCAGATCATTTCACCACAAACGAATCGGCGCGCCGCGCCTGGGCGCGAATGCCTTTCCCCTACCCAGATACCCAGATACCCAGATCGCCGGTACACCGAGTCCGCTCTGGCGCGGGCACCACGGCACTCCGGCGCTTCGCATGGGGCGCAAATACTCCCTGATACCGGCCAAGGACGGCGCCGGTGTCGCGCTCCCCCTTCTGGTCGTGCTCTCCCTTCTGAACGAGCCGCACGACCCGCCCTCCACGCAGCGCTGCCTCGGCGCGAGCATCGAGCGCGCTCAGCTCTCCTACCGAGGGGTACCGCTCCTCGAAGGGGCGCTCCTTGAGTCTACCGCCCGGGCCCGTCGGTTCGCGGATCGGGCCGTTCGACCAGCGCAGCCCGACCAGCGCAGCCGAGCCTCGGAGTGGCCTGCGCGCGGCGCCCTGTAGCGGGGGCTCTTCGCTTCTGGCATGGTCGCCGCCATGCTCGTCCGCAGCGCTCTCCCCTCGGTTCCACGCGGTCCGCGGCGCGACGCACGCCGCCTGACCGGCCCCGCGCTCGGGCGCCGCGCGCCGGCGCTGCTCGGCGCCGCGCTCGCCCTCTCGCTCGGGTGCTCCGGCGCCGCGCCGGCCCCCGTCGCGCGCCCGGCGCGGGTCGTGAAGACGCCGCCCGCGCAGCCGAAGGCGCCGGAAGGGCCGCCGCTCCTGCCCGCCCGCGTGATCGCGGAGCTCGACGACGAGGACACGACGCCCTACTTCGTCCGGCGCGGCGACGAGGCGCTGCTGCTCTACGCCGCGGGAGGGCGCCTCCGGACGCGCCTCCTCGGCGCGGACGGCGCGCCGCGCGGGGACGCCGTGGACGCGGGGCCGGTCGCCGCCGACGTGCCCGTCGCCGCGGTGCGCGCCACGCCGCAGGGCTACCTCGCCGCCTGGATCGAGCAGATCGACGGGAGCCGCGCGGTGCGCGTGCTCGCGCTCGACCCCGCCGGCAAGCCGAGCGCCCCGGCGAGCCTCGTCGCGCAGACGGCCGAGGAGATCTCGTGGCTCGACGTGCTCCCGAACGCGCAGGGCGCGCTCGTGCTCTGGGAGATGCCGCGCGAGGCCCAGGGCGACGCGGCGCGCGCCGGCGTCGCCCACCCCGGCGTTGACCGCGTCGACGTGGTCATGACGGTCGTGGCGCAGGGCAAGGGCGCCGCGATCAAGCCGACGGCGCCCGCGTCGGTCGCGCGCGAGGTGCTCGGGTGGCACGCGGTCGCCACCGAGCGGGGCGCGGCGGTCGCCCTCGTGCTCCCGCCGGCCGCGCCGCGCGGCCGAGGCGAGGGCAAGCCCGCGCGCAAGGCGGAGGCGGAGGACGCCGCGGAGGACGGGAAGCTCGGATCCATCGCGCTCCTGGAGATCGACGCGGCCGGGAAGGTGTCGGCGCCGGTGGTCGTCAGCCCCGAGCCGACGGCGCAGATCGATCTCGAAATCGCCTCCCTCGGTGGGCGTTACCTGCTCACCTGGACCGACGAGCGGGACATCGACGGCGCCGTCTATCTCGCGGCGGTCGAGCCGGGCGGCAAGGTGGTGGTGGCGCCGCGGCAGGCGACGCCGCCGTCCGGCGAGCAGGCGCTCGTGTCGCTCGTCGCGCCCTCCCAGGGCGGAGGCGGACGGGCGCTGCTCGCGTGGGAGGACCTGCTGCGCGCCCGCGGCGGCGAGGCCGGCGGCGCGAGCGCGCGCGGGCCGGGGCGCCTCATCCACCTCGCGTCGGTCGGCCCGGACGGGACGCTCGGCGCCGAGCGGGCGGCGCTCGTCTTCAGCGCGAGCGGACCGCCCGACATCGCGGCCGACGGTGACGGCTTCGCCGCGGTGACGCTCGCGCCCGCCACGCTCAAGATGGCGCGCGACGGGGCGGCCGCGCCGCCGGTCTGGCCGACGTTCGTGCGGTTCGGCCCGGATCTCTCGGTGCGTGCGGCAGAGCCGGTGCGCGCCGCGCCGTTCGCGGCGACGGACGGCGTGCCGTACCTCGTGCGCGGGCTGACGTGCCACGCGGGCGCGTGCGCGACGCTGGCGAGCGCCGCGCCCGGCGCGCCGTCTGGCGGCGCTGGCGGCGCGGCGGGCGCGCGGGCGCCGCTCGCGCTGGTGTCGCTCCCGGTGCGCGAGAGCGCGTGGCGCGCGCCCGCGTTCCGGGAGGACAAGGACCCGCCGCCGCGCGCGACCGCGGTGCGCGCCCTCGCCGAGGGCGACCCCATCGCCAAGGTTGCGGCGGTCGAGCTCGACGGCGGCGCGGCGCTCTCGGCGTGGGTCACGTACTTCGTCGAGGGCGCGTCGGACGCCGCGCCCCGCGGGCAGGAGGTCTCCGCGACGCTCGCGGTGCGCGCCGTGTCCCCGGGCGGCCTCGGCAAGCTGAGCGTCCTCTCGCAGAAGGCGTCGTCGCTCGGCGGCGTCGCGATCGCGGCCGCGCCGCCGCTCCCGGCCGACGCGAAGGGCAAGGGCGCGGCGCAGGGCGAGAGCGTGATCGCGTGGGTCGCGCGCGAGCGGGGCGAGACGCAGGTGTACCTGACCAAGGTCGACGCGACGGGCGCGAAGGTCGCGCAGAAGAAGCTCACCACGGCGCCGCGGAAGAAGCAGGGCGGCGCCGCGAGCGAGGCGTCCGACGTGGCGATCGCCTACGACGGCGCGGGGGGCTTCATCGTCGCGTGGATCGACACCCGCGACGGCAACGCCGAGGTGTACGCGGCGCGGGTGGACCGCGCGCTGAACCGGACGGTGCCGGACCGCCGCATCACGAACGCGCCGCTCGACGCGGCCGAGGTGCAGATCGCGGTGCGCGGCCAGGAGGTGTGGCTCGTGTGGTCCGACGCGCGCGCGGCCGCGGGCGGCGGCGCGGCTGCGAGCGGCGGTGCGGCTGCGGGAGCCGGAGCGGCTCGCCAGGGCGGCGCGGCCGCGGGCGGCGGCGCGGCTGCGGGCGGTGCGGCTGGCCAGGGCGACGAGCCCGGCGGCGACATCTTCCTCGCGCGGCTCGACGCGAAGACGCTGCAGCGGATCGGCGACGAATCGCGCCTCCATGCATCCTCGGAGCACTCGCGCAGCCCGGTGCTCGCGCCGCTCGAAGGCGGGCTCTTCGTCGGCTGGATCGACGAGCCGGCTGACGAGTCCGGCGGGGGCGCGGGGGCCGGCGGGCGCGCGCGGCTCGTGCGGGTCGACGGCAACGGCGCGGTGCAGGGCCCGCCCGTCGTGGTGAGCGGCCCGGACGGCGCGGCGGTCTCGTCGCTCGCGCTCGCGTGCGACAAGATCTGCCGCGGCGTGCTCGCGTCGGCCCCGGGGGACTCGGTGGAGCTGAACGCGTTCACGCTGGCGCCCGGCGACGTGTCGGCGCCCTCCCTGAAGCCGCTGGCGTGGCTGACCGGCGGCGCGTCGCAGGACGTGTCGCCGGCGTTCGCGGGGCGGTCCGGCGCCTCGCTGTTCTTCGCGGACGATGCGGTGAGCGGCTCGGGGCGCGTCCGGTGGATGACGATCGCATGGCCGTGAGCGGCGCAGCTCGCGCTCGCCGGCGGCGCGCCGCGCCGCTGCGCGCGGGCGGGCTCCTCCTCGGGGCGCTGGCCTCCGCGCTCGGCTGCCCCGGGCCGCCGGAGGTGCCGGTCCCGCCGCCGCGCAAGCCGGCCGGCGCGGCGGCGTTGCCGGCCTGCAAGGACAGCGGCTGCTCGCAGGCCGGGGCGCTGCTCGCCGCCGCGCGGGCGTTCAGCGACGTGCGGCACGACTACCTCCTCGACACGTCGAGCGCGATGGTGCCGGGCCGCGGGCTGTCGAGGAGCGCGGCGGGCGCGTTCTCGCCGGTCGGCGTGGCTTGCGCCCGTCCGAAGGCGGAGCCGGCGACGGGCGCGCCCGGGGCGGCGCCCGCGGCGCAGGCGGTGGCCGCGATCACGGCGGCGCCCGCGGCGACGGCGGCGCCGGGCGCACCCGCGCCGGCGCCGGGCGCACCCGCGCCGGCGCCGGGCGAGCGCGCGATCGACTTCCGCTACGTGGGCATCGCCGTCGACTCGGTCCTCGTCGGCGCCGACGTCGATCTGCCGGCGTACTTCAGCGCCGGAGGGACGCTCGACCGGCGCCGGCTGCGGCTGGTCGCGATGGCGCTGGTCGCGGACGAGGATCCGCAGTTCTTCGAGCCGACCGAGAGCGTGGTGCCGGCGGCGGCCGGCGGCTGCGCCTGCGGTCGCGCGACGCACTTCATCGGGGCCGTGAAGCGCGGCGCGATGGTCGCCTACGAGACGGACGTGACGGCCGGCGAGGCGCACGGCACGGCGCTCGGCCTGTTCAAGGCCCGGCTCGAGGCGGGCGACCGCCGGGTGACGATGACCTCGGTCGGGGAGCTGGCCATCGAGGGCGTCGAGGGCGCGCCGGTCGCGGGCGCCAAGGGAGGCGGGCAGGCGTTCGGCGCGCTGCGGATGGAGGTCAAGAAGGCGGTGCCGCTGGCGTACGCGATCTACCCGGTGGCGGACGTGTGCCGCTTCTCGCTCGCCGAGCCCGAGATCGCGCCCCTGCCCGTCGACCTCGGCGTGGTGCCGTACGGCGCCACGGGGACGGCGCAGGCGCTCATCACGAACCGGGCGCAGGTCGACGTCCGGGTGACCCACGGCGAGCGCACGGTCGAGGTGCCCGCGCACGGCAGCGCGGAGCTCACGTTCTCGTGGACGCCGGAGGGCGCGACGGCCGGGTGCGAGCGGCAGACGCGGCGGGACACGTTCGTCGTGCAGCCGAAGGACGCGTCCGCCCCGGTGGTGCCGCGCGAGCGGGCCGTCGTGGTGCCGCTCCAGGTCACGACGGGGATGCCGACCTTCTCGAAGCACGAGCCCATCGCGACCGAGACGGGGCGGTCGCCGGACTACGGCCGGGCGAGCGTGGACTGGACGTGCCCGGCCGGCTACGTGGTCGAGCAGTGCGAGCCGCAGCTGGCGAGCTGCCTGTCGTCGACGGGGAGCTGCAACGCCGAGGGATACCGGCTGACCGCCGAGGCGACCGCGGACGGGCGGGGGTGCGCGTTCCGGTGCACGGGGCCGAGCTCGTCGTTGTGGGGCGATCACGGGTGCTCCTACACGGCGGCCATGGTGTGCCGGCTGGGGTGCAACTAGCTGGCTCGCCCCCACCTGCCGCCATCAGAACCGCCCGCGATCCAGGAGACGTTGGCTTCGCGGGCGCGAGCCTGAATGGGTAGAGTCGCGGCCGCGATGGGGCGCGTCACCTGGGGCGTCGGCAACGTGATCGACCTCGAGACCCGCCGGGGGCTCTTCGTCCTCGCGCAGATGAGCAGGTCTCCCTACCTCGTCTTCTTCCGCCACTTCCGCCGCGATCGCGATTGGCAGGGGACACGGCTCGCTCCGGCGGACGTCCTCTTCTGCGCGGGCGTCACCCGGCAGCTCCTCAGGTCGAGCGCGATCGGCCGGGTCAAGGGCGTGGAGCCGCTGAACGTCGACCTCCCGACCGCGTGGATCCACCCCGACGCGACGAGCCGGCGGGTGACGGTCTGGGAGGGCACGCCTCATGAGCGCTCGTTCATCACGATCGGCCGCGGCGGGGCGCTCGTGCGCAAGGACGTGAACCATCACGCCGGAGGTCCCTTCAAGCATCCGAGCGGCGTGTTCGATGAGATCCTCGAGCCGTCGATCGCCGACATCGAGACGATCGAGCGGCACGAGCTCACCTCGCTCGCCGTCTTCCCGCTCCTCCAGGAGCGGCTGTTCCTCTGTCATGGCGCGGGGAAGAGCGTCGACCCGGAGAAGCACCTGCTCTTCGATCTCCCCATGCCGCTCGCCTTCGAGCCCTACATCGAGCTCATCACCGCATCGACGGAAGCGGAGCGCCGCGCGTTGCAGCGGCGATACGGCGCCGCGATGCCTCGCGCGTGACGACCGGACCGGACAACCGGAGGCGATGCCGCCGCTTGACGAGAAGTACGACGAGTTCGTGAAGTACGTCGGCTCGATCCCCGAGGCGCCGCGCTGCCGCGACGACGGCCGCATGCTCGGCGAGACCGCGAGCCGCGCTCTCGCCGACCTCAAGGGCTGCGTCGCGACCGCGGCGCAGGGCAAGGACGCGCTGCTGTTCCGCCTGCTGCCGCCGCCCGGCCAACCAGCTGGAGCGTAGGCGATCGCGCGATCAGCGCGCTCACGCACACGCCGGAGCTCGTGCCCGCGCTGCTCCGGCCGTTCGTGTGGACGCCGACCAGGCGGCCGTCGGAGATCCGCAGCACGCCCGAGCCCGAGCTGCCCTCGAACGTCTCCGCGCCGAGATAGCGGAGCGCGGTGCCGGACGCGGCCACGCACCGGCCCGCGACAAGGTGCTTCGTGAAGCCGAGCGGGTGGCCGATCAGGCACACCGCCTCGCCCGGGCGCGCGCCGGTCGGCGCGAGCTCGGCGACGCCCCACGCGGCGCCGGGCGCGCCGGCGAGCCGCACGATCGCGACGTCGAGCTCGCCCGGGCGGTGCTCGACGAGCTCGACGATCCGGTAGCAGTGCGTCGGCCGCAGCTCGCCGGCGGGATCGAGCTGGTAGTTGAACGCGACGTGCATGTTCGTGGCGATCTCGGCGGAGCCGATCACGTCGCCGGTGCGGTCGTCGAGCGGGCGCAGCCAGCGGCCGCCGGTGCGGTCGAAGCAGTGCCCCGCGGTGAGGAACAGGTCGCGCGCGATCAGCGTGCCCGAGCCCCACGCGACGCCGCTCGCGGTGCCGGGCCGGGCGTAGCGGCGTGCGAGGTCGGCGTTCCAGCGCAGCTGGCCGACCGCACCCTCGTGCGCGGCCGCGAACGTGCGCAGCGGCGGCGGGCAGTGCTCGACCGGCTCACTCCGCACCGCGGCTCCGGCGCACGCGCCCGTAGCAGCTCATCGCGCGCAGCTGATCGGCGAGGTGGTGATCGAGCCCGGGCTCGGTCGCGGCCTGCGCGCAGCGCAGGACCGCCTCGCGGCGCATCAGCTCGAGGAACGCGGCCGGGTCGAGCTCTTGCTCGGCGAGCCACGCCTGGGTCTCGGCGGCGGTGTACAGGCCGCGCTCGCGGCGGAACTGCAGCGCGGTGCGCTCGACGAGGTCGGCGCTGACCGACAGGCCCTGGCGCGCCGCCGCGTCCTCGGCGAGCGCGCGGGCGAGCGCGCCGTGGACCGCGCTCGCGTACAGCGACGTGTCGCCGAGCGCGCGCAGGCCGTCGAGCAGCGGCGCCGCGGTCGCGCCGCGCGCCGCGCGCATCCGTGGCAGCGCGTGGTCCCACGCGTCGGTGCGCTCGAACGCGTAGTCGACGCGCTTCGGTGCGGCGCCGGCGGTGCGCGCGGCCTGCATCGCGTCGACGAGCGCGAGCGCATCGCGGCGCTTCTGGTCGACGCGGCCGCCGGGCAGCCAGCGCTCGAGCGCGGCGACGTCGCAGCCGGCGGCGCGCGCCTCGGCGAGCAGCTCGGGCCACCGGCGGTCGGGATAGAACCGCTGCTTCGCGAGCGCGACCAGCCGATCGGCCGCCGCGCGGGTGCACGCGCCGGCGGCGACCGCCGCGTCGAGCGTGGCGCGGATGTCGACCAGCGCCTCCGAGACATGGCGATAGCCGCGGTCGGCCGCGAGGTGCGTCAGCGCGACCTCGTCGTCGGCGTCGAGCGCGCCCGAGCGAAACTGCTCGAACACCCAGCCGACGCCGACCATGCCGAAGTCGGCGAGCTCGGCCGCGCGCAGCGCGCCCATGCTCGACGCTCCGAACACGTGCACGCCCTCGGCCATCGCCCACAGGATCTCCTTGTGCCACACCGCCGGCACGTGCTCGAAGAACCCGTCGACGAGGCCGATGCCCCACGGCCGCTCGCGCGCGGCCCGGTAGACGTCGCCCTGGGCCGCCGGCGGCAGCACGCGCAGGTCGGCCGCCGCCGGCACGTCGGCCGGCGGCAGGCTCGGTCCGGTGAACAGCACGATCACGATGGCCTCGCTCGCTGCGCCCGCGGACCGGGCGCGTAGCCGGGTGCGTTCCACATGCTCTCGAGCCCCGGCACGACGACGCGGACCACCGCGACGCCGAGCTCGGGCCGGGACAGATCGACCGCGACGGCCTGGGCGAGCCCCGCGCCGCGCAGCGCGCCGAGCACCGCGGCGAGGTCGTCGTCGAACGAGTCGCTCACCGCATCGGGCAGCTCTGCGAACGAGCGCGCGGCGGGCGCCTCGAGCTCGGCGAGCGCCGCCGCGATCCGGTCCGCCTCGCGGACGCGCTGGAGCGACGGCTCCACGATGTCGTCGCGCGCGCCGGAGATCGCGGTCAGCCGGCTCTGCGCGGCCTCGGTGAGCGCGCGGGCGAGCGCGATCGCGCGCGATCGGTGACAGCCCTGGCCGCCGCTCACGCACAGCGCGTGGCACGGGTCCGGATCGCGATCCGCGATCTCGGCGACCACGACCGGCAGCCCGATGTCGCTGGTCGCGTCCCACGCGCCGACCGCGACGCCGGCGCGCTCGAACCGCCGGAGCAGCGCGCGGCAGTCGAGGTCGTCGACGGTGTCGAGCGCGATCCGGGTGCGCCGCCGGACCTCGGCGCCGCCGGCGCGCCAGATCGCGACCGCGTCGCGCTCGATCACCTCGTACAGCCCGTGCAGCGTCGCCTCGAGCGCGTCGTTGCCCGACGCGAGCCCGGTCGACGTGGTCAAGAAGCAGCCGCTGCCCGGCGGGCGCGGCGAGGTGTAGTCGGTGGTGACCACCTCGAGCGGCAGCGCGCGCGGCGCACCGTCGAACAGGTCGACACCGTCGAGCCACAGCAGCTTGCGATGAGGCTGGAACGCCCCGATCGCGAGCCGCGGCAGCCCGGCGAGATCGACGAGACGGCGCGTCGCGGCGAGCTCGGCAGCGGTGCCGAACACCATCGGTCGCAGGATGTGCTCGGCATGCCACTGCTCGATCGACTCCATCACGCCCGACGCGCGCGCCGCCTCGAGGTCGAGCCCCTTGCCCTGCGAGACCGAGATCGAGCGCGCGTTCGGCCGGCACACCATCACGACCGGGATGCCGATCGAGTCGAGCCCGGTGACATCCGCGATCCGCGTGATGCCGAGTCGCCGCAGCAGCGGCCGGACCCGGGCGAGCGTGTCGGCCGGACTGATCCGGCGCTGCGTGCCGCGCCAGTACGCCTTCTCGGTGCAGGGCACGGCGCTAGTCCTGCGGCTTGAACGCGTTCAGGTTGAAGTAGAACGTGCCGCAGAACTCGGCGGGCCCGACCTCCTCGGCGGCTCCGCCGCGCGCCAGCTCCTGCTCGACGAGGCGGTGGGCCAGCGGCGCATCCGCGTACGGCACGTGCTGGGTCGCGACGCGCTGCTCGACGAGCTCCTTGCAGATCGGCTCGAGCGGCCGCTTCGGCGGCCCGAGGTCTCTGCTGTCGATCACGTAGTAGCCATCTCCATTGCCGTTGATCACGACGAGCGTGAACGGATCATCCGTCATCTTCTTCATGTCACCTCTCCTGAGAAACGCGTTGGAACGTCTCCACATCGCTCGGCGATGGCGCAGAGCTCGCGCCACCGCCGGCGCACCGACTCGACCGCACGAGATGGACCGGTTTGTCGTCCCAGGTCCGCTCGGAGCGGTCAACGCACGCCGTGTGCCAGGGGCAGGGGGCGCTCGATGTCTCGAGATGTCGCGCTCCACGCGCCGGCAGAATCAGCCGTTCGCCGCGAAATGCGGCCCATTTCTCTGTGACATGTCACGGACTGCAACGCCGCATGTCACGGATCGCAGCGTGACATGTCACGAATCGCGGCGTGACATGTCACGAATCGCGGCGTGACATGACCCACGCCGCGCATCGGCCGATGGGCGCACGCCGAAAGCGAAGCCGCGGCGTCCCTGGTCGAGGGTGGAGCCCTGGTAGTCCACCGGCGTAGATGGGCCACGATCTACCGGAGGAGGTGCGAATCGACCGCGAGGAGGCGTGTTTCGTAGCCGCGCTGCGGCGACTTCTGCATAGGAGGAAAGTAAAAAGAATGATATGCGATAACCATGGGGCTGCGGTACGAGCCTGAGTGCACGCGACCTCGTGAAGTAATTTAATAATATTCCGGTATCAAGAGACTCGTCTCGCTTGTCGGAAACCGCCATGCCACCGACCCGAAACTCGCAACTGCTGGAGCGTGTCCCCCCGTCGGGCGCGCGAGCGCCTGCCCCGGGAATCGGTGCTGTGAGCGCTGCGCCTCCATCGGATCGGACGGGATCGCAATCCTTGCTCGATGCGCTGCTCGCCGCCGGCGTCGACACCTTCTTCGGTGTCCCCGGTGGGCCGATCATCCCGCTGTTTGATGCCATCCTCCGATCGCCCAGGGCGCGCCTCGTCGAGTCGCGGCAAGAGACGCACGCTGCCTTCGCGGCCGTGGGGTACTGGCGCGCGACGGGCAAGGTGCCCGCGGTCGTCGTCACCGCAGGACCGGGCGCCACCAACGTCGTGACCGGCACGGTCTCGGCCCATCTGGAGGGCGTGCCCATGCTGATCATCTGCGGCGACGTGGCCTGGGAGGGCTCAGGGGCGAGGCTCTTGCAGTCGATGGGCAGAGAGGGAGTCGGGATCGAGGAGATGCTGCGCAACGTGACGCGCGCCATGGTGCGCGTCACGTCGGCCCGGGCTGCCGCGTCCCAGGCCATGGCCGCGCTCAGGGCGGCGAGGAACCCAGGCCATCCGGGCCCGTCCTTCATCGTCCTGCCGATGAACCACGGGGTCGCCACGACCGGGCCGGCGCAGATCGCGTGGAATCCGGTCTCGACCGCGGAGCACGTCGAAGAGTCGGTCATCATCGACGCCGCGGAGCGGCTCGCGCGCGCGCGCCGCCCCCTCGTGGTGATCGGCGCCGCGTGCCGTCCCCACGCGGAGGCAGTGGAGCGGATGGTCGAGGCGCTGAACATCCCTTTCATGACGACGCCGCAGGCCAAGGGCATCCTCAGTGAGGAGCACCCGCTCTCCCTCCGCAATGCCGGCATGGCGGCCTCCTGGTGGGCGCGCCGCTACACGGCCGGGGGCGTCGACACGGCGCTCGTGCTCGGGACCGACCTGGACGACTGCTCGATCGGACCCACGCACCCCATCGGCCCGGGCGGCGTCCTCATCCATGTGGACACGGACGCACGGGTCTTCAACCGCAACATCCCGACGGAGCTCATGATCGCCGGCGATCTCGCGACCTTCGCGCGGCAGCTCCATGACGTCGCGAAGCGACTCAATCTCCGGAGCCTGAACGCCGCGGCGCCACTCGCCGAGGCGAAGCGGTGCTCGCCGTTCGACGCCGAGGGATTCCGGGAAGACGCGTCGCCGCGCGTCGCGCCCCACCGCGTCATCGCCGACCTGGAGAGGGCCGCGCCCGGCGCCACTTTCATCACCGACATCGGCGAGCACATGCTCTTTGCGCTTCATTACCTGACGGCGCGGGGACCGGATCGCTTCCTCATCCACCTCGGCCTCGGGAGCATGGCGTCGGGCATCTGCTCTGCGATCGGATACGCGCTCGGCGATCGCTCGCGGAAGGTCGTCTGCATCTGCGGCGACGGCGGCATGCAGATGGCGGGGAGCGAGCTCCTCGTGGCGATCAAGCTGGGCCTGCGAATCGTGTATGCCGTCTTCAACGATGCTCGATACAACATGGTATATCACGGCTATCGCCAGCTCTTCGGCCGCGACGCGAGCTGGGACACGCCGTGCGTCGACCTGGTCGCGTGGGCGCGTTCGTTCGGCGCCACGGCCGCGCTCATCGAACGACCCGGCGAGATCACCGCCGAGTTGCTCGATCGGCTTACCGCGAGGGGGGGGCCCGTCGTGCTCGACATCCGGCATGACGCGGACATCAGGATCCAAGGCGCCGGCCGGGTCGAGGCGCTCCAGCAGATGTCGTCCCTGTCGAGCCCCGCGTAGAGTGGGGCGGCCGGCGAGCACACCAATGCACGGAGGACTGCACCGTGATACGAGGCAGCACGATACTCGGGCTCGGGGCCTACATCCCCGACGAGGTCAGGACCAACGCCTTCTGGCCGGACTCCATCGTGAAGACGTGGCACCGGTGGGAGAAGAGGATCGTCACCCCAGGCGTCGATCCAGGGGACGCCCCGGCGATGCACCCCGTGCTCGCGGAGGAGACCGCGAAGATCGAGGGTGATCCCTTCGCGGGCATGCGAGAGCGCCGGGTGGCCTCGCCGGAGATGCGCCCTAGCGAGATGGAGATCCTCGCCGCCAGACGGGCGCTGGAGGCAGCGAAGGTCAGGCCGGAGGACATCGACCTACTCCTCACCTTCTCTTTGCCCGCGGACACGGTCTCGGTGTCCACCTGCTTCCGGGTCCAGCACGCGCTGGGTCTCAAGAACGCTCGGAGCATGGGGATCAACGCGTTCTGTCACAGCTTCATGACGATGATGGATATGGCCCATCAGTACATCGCGAGCGGCGCGCTCCAGCGCGTGCTCTTGGTCGTCTCGACGAAATACAGCGACATCATGGACTACACCTCGTCGATCTCGGTCGCCGCGGGCGACGGGGCGGCTGCGGCGGTGATGGGGCCCTGTCCGGAAGGCAAGGGGGTCCTGCTCTCGCGGCAGTTCACGGACAGCTTCTTCCATGACTCGATGCTCGTGCTGCGCAGGGCGCCCCTGCGCCCGAAGGCGCGCGCATACGCATTCGGGGAGACCCAGACGGAGGAGCGATTCTATTTCACGATGCATCAGCCGGAGGTCGCCCGCGCGGCCGTGGCGGCCGTCCCGCTCTGGGGAGAGCGGCTCCGGGCCGAGTTCTTCGGAGGAGGCCGCTTCGCGCCCGGGCAGGTCAATCTCCTGGTGACCAACGCAGCCATGGTCTGGTACTCGCCGGTGATCGCCAGGATCTTCGGCATTCCACTGGAGCGGATCGAGGACAACATCCTCACGCTGTCGAACATGGGAGCAGCGAACTTGCCCATCAGCCTGTTCACGGCGCTGGAGAAGCGCCGGATCGGGGACGGGGACCTCGTGATGCTCATGAGCCATGGAGGCGGGGCCTCCTTCGGGGGCATCATGCTGAGATGGCACGCGTGAGCGAGCCGGAGGGCTCGGCGTCGCGCGCGCCGCGCAGCCGAGCTCGCTGAGCGGGTTGTTTCGGACAAGCTGGCCGAGGAGTATCCGGAACATGTGAAGGTGATTCGCCGCCCGGATCTTTATCGCGGGAGGCTAAAGCATTTACTCGACGTACTCGGCCCTGCTCCTCTCGTGCGCCTCACGCTCGACCATGCGGACCGTGCGATGTCCCTGTTGCCAAGGCATCTGGGGACTGGATCGCATCGAAATAATGCAGGTTTCACTCGCCGCATCCTGGCGCTGGCTGCGTATCCGGCGCGCCTCATCGGCAGTAGCCCCTTGCAGATCTCGAGCGCGGCGCAGTTGTTCTCGACGAGAAAGCGGCCGGTTGGGCCACGCCGGAAGCTAGCGCGGTCGAGCATCGACCCGAACCAATTGAAATCATTAACCTTCATGCCCATTGCTTCGCGGCACCAGGGAAGTCTTGGAGGCACGTCCAGCGGGAGACGAGTGCGACTCATGTTTTTGTGGAGGCACGTCCAGCGGGAGACGAGTGCGACTCATGTTTTTGTGGAGGCACGTCCAGCGGGAGACGAGTGCGACTCATCTTTTTGTTGGAGAGGGGCCAGCGGGAGACGGGTCGACCCGTGTTTTGTTGGAAGCACATCCACCGGGAGACGGCTGCGACCCGTCTCCATGCTGGCGAGGGGCCAGCCGGAGACGGCTGCGACCCGTCTTCATGCTCGAGGCGCATCCACCCGGACACGGGTGCCACCCATCTCCCGCATGGGCGAGCCAGCTCCTGCCCACGGCCGGCGCCCTCATCGCGCCGCCCAGATGGCGAGGAGCGCGTACGCGATCGCCACGGCCTGGATGATCGCGAAGCTCAGGAGCCCGGTCGGCAGGAAATCGAAGAAGCCGAACCGGATGGGCCTGCCGTCGACGTCCCGCAGGTCGGCTCGCTCGGTGAGCGCCTGCGCGAGCGGGCCCGACGTCGCGGCGGTCAGGAAGAGCGAGCTGCCCGCGCAGACGGACAGGGCGAGGCCGACGTACACGGCGGGCGCGGGCAGCCGCTCGGCGAGCGACTCGGCCACGTCGAGCAGCGCCGCCATGCTGGGGCCCGCCGAGAACAGCCCCGTGAGCACGCCGGCGAGGACGAGGAACGCGACGAGCTGCAGCGACGGGGCGACCGGGAGCCGCGCCAGCGAGCGCGAGACCTCCTCGAACAGGCCGGTGCGCCGCACCGCCGCGACCATCACGAAGAGCGAGAGCAGGAAGAGCACCGCCTCGATGTCGAGCCCCGTCCGCGCGAGCCGCTCGCCGAGCCTGCGCGACGCGAGCAGCGCCGCGCCGGTGCCGAGCCAGCACACGAGCTCGGGGCCGACGCCGAGCTCCGCGGGCAGGAACAGCCACGCGACGACCATCGCGCCGAGCGATACCGCCGCCGGCACGAGGAGGCGCCGGTCGGTCCGCACCCGCCGGTGCAGCGCCTCCATGGCCGCGCGCGTGAGCCGCGCCGAGACCGGATCGCGCGGCACGCCCGCGGTCGGGCGCACCACGGCGCGCACGACGAGGAGCAGCGCGGCGAGCGCGCAGAGCGTCGCCGGGGCGGCGCGCGAGAGGTAGCCCCCGAACGTCATGCTGCCCCGGCCGAGCAGCAGGATGGCCGGGAAATCGCCGATCGGCGTGGCGGCGCCGCCGAGGTTGCACGCGACGAGCAGCAGGCCGAGCAGCCAGGAGACGTACCGCTGGCGCGTGCCCATCAGCTTGAGCAGCACGTGCAGCACCGGGAGGACGAGCACGAGCGCCGTGAGGTTGTTGACGACGCCGCTCACGACGTACATCGCGATCGAGAACACCAGGAGGACGCGGAAGGGCTCGGCGCCGCTCAGCCGCGTCGCCGCGACGGCGAGGCGGTCGAAGAGCCGCGAGGCGGCGAAGAGCTGGGACAGGAGCCCCAGCGTCACGAGGATGACGAGCACGTCCCACGGCACCTCGGCGAGCAGGAGCGGCGTGGTCGCGACCCCGAGCAGCGTCGACGCGAGGCAGGCGAGGCCCGCGCCGCCCGTCACGATGAGCACGCGGCGCGACGGCAGGAGCGCCTGGAGCAGCAGCGCGCCGAGCAGGACGGCGAAGAGCGCGGCCTGGGGGGCCGTCACGTCGCCTCGATCGCCGGCGCGATCGCGCGCAAGTCGCCCGCGCCGGCGGCGGCGCCCTCGGGCGCGGGGCCGCGCGGGGCCGGCCCGACGAGGCAGGAGAAATCGGCCGAGCTCGTCTCGACCATCCAGCGCGGGTACACCGTCATGGGCCGGCCGAGGATGTCCCAGCCGATCAGCGAGCGGAACTGGGTCCGCACGTCGGGGCCCGAGACGCGCAGCCACGAGGGGCTCACGTGCGCCGCGTGCCCGTCGGTGCCGTAGACGAACGTGAGCAGCGCGCTCCTCCGCCCAGCCCAGCGGTGGAGCTCGGACAGACCCACCGGCTCGATGAGCCCGTCGTAGTTCGCGAGCACACGGCCGAAGTCCGTGTCGAGCCCGCCCGCGTCGGTGACGAGGCCCGCCTCGACCCCGGAGAGCCGCGGCACGAGCGCGTCGAGGCAGTCGGCCTCCAGCCCCACGACGAGCAGCCGGGTCACGCCGCGGAGCGCGTCGAGGACGCCTGCGACGTCGAGCGGCGCCTCGGCGCCGCCGGAGAGCCACTGCTCGGCGACGAAGTCGAGGACGGGGAACTCGCGCCCGAGCTGGTCGCGGGCCTCGCGCGCGAGCGGGGCGCCGCCTTCGCCCATCAGCTCGCGCAGGAACAGCCGCGCCGCCGAGCGCATGCCCAGCTCGGCGGCCACCATCCGGAACGCCTGTCCGAGCGCCGGCGGCAGCGCCATCAGGCCGGCTCCGCCCCGGCGCGGGCGCGCTCGGCGCGCGCGAAGAGGGCGTCGAGCAGGCAGACCATCGCGGCGTTGGCGAGCGCGTGGTGCGGCGGGCCGTCGGTGAGGCAGTCGACGAGCGCCGCGAGCTCCGGCGAGCCCTTCGGGGCGAGGCGCGTCAGCGGCGCGAGCGGGATGGCCAGCGGGTAGTCGTGCTCGCTGCCGCGCGCGAGGTGCGGCGGCAGGCGGATCGGGACGGGCAGCGACTCGCCGCTCGGCGCGCCGCCCTCCGGCGGGCCGAGCTCCTCGAGCAGCAGACCGAGCAGGCAGACCAGGGTGTAGCTCGCGCCGCGGTGATGGACCGGGCCCTCCCCGACGATGCACCGGACGACGAAGGCGCGCTCCTCCGCGTCGGGCATCCAGGGGGCGAGCAGCGCGTCGAGCCTCGCGGGGCGGAGGAACGCGGACACCACGGAGGAGGGCAATGAAGGGTAGCGATGGCCGGGCTCGCGAGGCGGTCGGGGCGGAGGCATGAGGGCACTTCAGCGTAGCTGCCCGGAAGGGCCTGGATCCAGGCCTGATCTCGCGCGCCGGCGCCCCGTGCGCCCGGGCGCACGGGCCGCCTCGCGCTGGCCTTCCGCCGTGTCGCACAACCAGAGCGGCGGCGCTCGCACCTAACCGCTCACATGGCCACGCGACCTCCTCGACAGCCGCTCTCGACCCTCCTCGCCCTCTGCACGCTCGCGGCGATCCTGGGATCCAGCCACGCGTACAGCGGCGGCGTTGCGGAGCAGGACGCGAATGCTTCCGTTCACGCAGAGCGCGACCACGCGCAGGCGCCTCCGCCGAGCTGCGCGGGCGGCACACCCGGCGCCGACGACCGCTGCGGCCTCGGCCACGACGACGACTGCTGCGCCAGCCTGCCCGTGCCCGGCGGGACGTTCAACCGGCTCAACGATCCCCGGTATCCGGCGAGCGTGAGCAGCTTTCACCTCGACAAGTACATGGTCACGGTCGGGCGGTTTCGCCGCTACCTGGAAGAGACCGGCGGCCCGACGCAGGCGAGCCCGCCGCCGGCTGGCGCGGGGGCGCACCCGAAGATCCCGGACAGCGGATGGGACCCGGCCTGGAACACGATGCTCCAGGTGACCACGGCCGAGATGAAGCGGGCGCTCGTCTGCGATCCTTACGGCTGGCCGACGTGGACCGACGCCCCGGCCGCGAACGAGGACAAACCCATCGTGTGCGCGACATGGCTCGAGCTGTTCGCGTTCTGCGCGTGGGACGGCGGGCGCCTGCCGACCCAGGCCGAGATGAACTACGCGGCTGCAGGCGGCGACGAGCAACGGCTTTATCCGTGGGGCTCTTCCCCCATCACCTCCGAAGACGCCGCCTTTTGCTGCCAGGGCGAAGGCACGACGTCGCTGCCCTGCGAGGACGCGTTTCCCCCGTGGAGCCTCATCCACTGCACAACGGACGATCTCGCGCCCGTCGGCTCCTTTCCCAGGGGAGCGGGGCGCTGGGGCCAGCTCGATCTCGCCGGCGAGGCCTACAAGGTCACGCGCGACGCCGCCGACGACGACCGCCCGCTCGTACCGTGCGACGACTGCTCCCGCCTGGACAACCACGCTGCCCTGCGCGTCGCGCACGGCGGGAGCTTCGTCGCCGCCGGATACCGGCAGACGACGACCTACCGCGCACCCTACGAGACCGATGGCCGCCACTACTATGTATCGGCGATGTGCGCGCGTGACCTGCCAGGGCCGTGAGCCCTCCGCGCAGCCATGGCTGGCAGCACGGAGGGCCTCGGCTACCTCGTTTCGTCGCGGCCGCGAGGGAGCGCCCTCGCGCTCTCCGCGCGCCGCGCCCTCGGCGGTGGCCGCTGGCGGCGCCCGGGGCGCTCATGTGCTTCAGTGCTCACGGCCGGGCGCGGTCGCCGGTGCCTCCGCCGGTGGCGCTGTGGCAAACTGCCCCGCTGCGCGGGGCCTTGCGGCATGAACTCCGGCGGCCGGCGAGTGCTAGAGTTGCCGCCACCCATGCTCGACAAGCTCGACATCGCCCGCGCCCTCCGCGAGACGGGCACGCTCCTCCTGATCAAGGGGGAGAACCCGTTCAGAGCGCGCGCTTACGAGACGGGGGCCGAGGCGCTGGAGCAGCTCACGGACGACCTCGGCGCGCTCGTCACGAGCAAGAAGCTCACCGGCATCAAGGGCATCGGCCCGGCGCTCGCCGCCCAGATCGCCGAGCTCTACCAGACGGGGCGCTCCGCGCAGCTCGAGGAGCTCCGCGCCGAGCTGCCCAGCGGCGTGCTGGAGCTCGCCCAGGTGCCGGGCATGAGCCTCAAGCGGATGAAGGCGCTCCACGAGGCGCTCGGCATCGGCAGCGTGGAGGAGCTGAAGAGGGCCTGTCTCGCCGGGAAGGTCCGTGCGGTGAAGGGCTTCGGGGCGAAGACCGAAGCGAGCCTGCTCGAGGGGATAGCCCGCCACGAGGCGCGCGACGAGCGCGTCCTCCTCGTCGACGCGCTCGAGGCGGCCGAGCCGCTCCTCGCCCACGTGCGCGGCTGCGAGGCGACCGAGCAGGCCGATCTCGCGGGCTCGATCCGGCGCTGGGAAGAGACGGTGGCCGGCATCGATCTCGTGGCCGCGGCGGACGACGCCGCGCAGGTGATCGACTGCTTCGTCCGGTCCCCGCAGGTCGCCGAGGTCGAGGAGCGCGGCGACGCGCGCTGCAGGGTGAGGCTCTCGGGCGGCCTGCGCGGCGAGCTCCTCTGCGTGCCGCCCCGGGACTACGCGGCCGCGCTTCACCACCGGACGGGGGCGCCCGAGTACCTCTCGGCGCTCGGCGCGCTCGCGCGCGAGCTGGGGCTCACGCTCGACGAGAGAGGGCTCTCGCGGGGCAAGAAGCGCCTCTCCGTGAAGACGGAAGAGGACCTTTACGAGCACCTCGGCGTCCCGTACATCGCGCCCGAGCTCCGCGAGAGCGCGGAGGACATCGTCGCCGCCATCGAGCGCGCCGCGCGGGCGGGCCGCGAGGGCGAGCTCGTCGAGCAGGGCGATATCCAGGGGATGGTGCATTGCCACACGGTGTACTCGGACGGCAAGAACACGATCGAGGAGATGGCCCTGGAGGCCGAGGCGATGGGGATGAAATACCTCACCATCACCGATCACTCGCCCGCCGCCCATTACGCGAACGGCGTCGGCCTCGACCGGCTGAAGCAGCAGTGGGACGAGATCGCCCGCGTCCAGGAGCGCGTGAGCGTGAAGCTCCTCCGAGGCACCGAGTCGGATATCCTCGAGTCGGGGAGGCTCGATTATCCGGACGCGATCCTGGAGCAGCTCGACGTGGTCATCGCGAGCATCCACTCGCGCATGAAGATGGACGCGGACCAGATGACGCGCAGGCTCGTCAGCGCCATGCGGCTGCCGGTCTTCAAGATCTGGGGGCACGCGCTCGGCCGGCTCATCCAGCGGCGCGAGCCGTTCGCGTGCCGCGTCGAGGAGGTGCTCGACGCCGTGGCCGAGTCGAGGGCCGCCGTCGAGGTGAACGGGGACCCGTACCGCCTCGACATGGAGCCCCGGTGGATCAAGGAGGCGCGCAAGCGCGGTATCCGCTTCGTCATCTCGACGGACGCACACTCGACGCGCGCGCTCCACAACCTGCGGTTCGGTGTGGGGACCGCGCGGCGAGGCGGCCTCCGCCGGGGCGAGGTGCTGAACGCGCTCGGCCCGGCCGCGTTCCAGAAGGCGGTCCAGCCCGCCTGATCGCCTCCCGGATCGCGCCTCTGAGCGTGGCAGCGTGCGGCCCGGACGCCGCGAAGGACGCTTCGGTCCAGAGGTCGGCCGTCCGCGGCAACCCTGCGCGGCCCACGTCGCCCATGCGACGCGCGTGACGCGCGCGTCATCGCTGGCACCACCTCGACAGACGGTGCGCGTCGTGTGACCGTTGAGCTGTCATGCCAATGCCCCTGCCGACCCCCGCGCCCGCAGAGAACATCGTCGCTCTCATCGGGCACACCCCGATGATCCAGGTGACTCAGCTCGACGCCGGCCCGTGCGAGCTCTTCCTCAAGATGGAGAGCCAGAACCCGGGCGGTAGCATCAAGGATCGCATCGGCCTGTCGATGATCGAGGCGGCCGAGCGCGCCGGTCAGCTCGGGGGCGAGCGGCGCCACGTGGTCGAGGCGACGGCGGGCAACACCGGGCTCGGCCTGGCGCTCGTCGCGGCGCAGAAGGGCTACCGGCTCACGCTCGTGATCCCGGACAAGATGAGCCAGGAGAAGGTGTTCCACCTGAAGGCGCTCGGCGCGCAGGTGGTGATGACGCGCTCCGACGTCGAGAAGGGCCACCCGAGCTATTACCAGGACCTCGCCGCCCGCATCGCGCGCGAGGAGGGCGCGTTCTACGTGAACCAGTTCGAGAACCCGGCGAACGCGCTCGCCCACGAGACCGGGACGGGCCCCGAGATCGACGCGCAGCTCGATCGAAGGATCGACGCGATGGTGTGCGGCGTCGGCTCCGGCGGCACCATGACAGGGCTCTCGCGCTACTTCGCCAAAGCGCAGCCGCGCTGCGAGATGGTGCTCGCCGATCCGGAGGGCTCGGTGCTGGCGGGTTACGTCAAGACCGGCAAGCTCGGCAAGGCGGGCTCGTGGCTCGTGGAGGGCATCGGGGAGGACTTCCTCCCTCCGATCCTCGACCTCTCCCATGTCAAGCGCGCTTACACGATCTCCGACCGGGAGAGCCTGGAGACGGCGCGGCTGCTGCTCTCCAGGACGGGCATCCTCGCCGGCTCGTCGTCCGGGACGCTGCTCGCGGCGGCCCTGCGTTATTGCCGCGAGCAGTCGTCGCCGAAGCGCGTCTGTACCCTCGTCTGCGACAGCGGCAACAAGTACCTGTCGAAGATGTACAACGATTTCTGGATGGCCGATCAGGGCTTCACCGATCGCGCGCCGACAGGGGATCTGCGCGACGTGATCACGCGCCGCCACGCCGACAGGGCGGTGGTCACGGTGCAGCGGTCGGACGCGCTCCTCGTGGCCTATGCGAGGATGAAGCTCTACGACGTGTCGCAGCTGCCCGTCCTGGAGGACGGCAAGATCATCGGCATCCTGGACGAGTCCGACCTCCTCCTCGCGGCCGTCGACGACGTGACGCGCTTCCGCCAGCCGGTCGAGGCCGCGATGACGACGCGGCTCCGGACGGTCGACGTGCGGACGCCGATCCGGGAGCTCCTTCCGATGTTCGACGCGGGGCTCGTGCCGATCGTGACCGATGGTGACGAGTTCGTCGGGCTGGTCACCCGCATCGACCTGATCAACTACCTGCGACGCCGGGTGAAGCTGCACGAGGTGTGAGCCGCGCGCGCAGGCGATTCCCGCTTTGGCCGTCGCGCCGGGCGGGCGCAGCGCGAGCGCCCGTCGGCGTGCCTTGTGCGGGCGGCGGGCTCGTGGTGAGCTGTGCGCCATGCAGGTGGCGCACGGAGCTCTCGTGATCGACCTCGCCACGGCGCGGGTGGTCGATCTGACGCACCCGATCACCCCGGAGATGCCGCTGTTTCCCGGCGACGAGCCCTATGCGCCGGAGGCGCTCAGCACCATCGAGGAGGACGCGTATTGCTCCAATCGGTTCTCGATGGCCGAGCACGCGGGCACCCACGTGGACGCCCCGGCGCATTTCACGGCCGGGGCGGCGACCGTCGAGCAGATCGCGCCGGAGCAGCTCGTCGGAGCGGCGGCGGTCGTGGACGTGACGGCGGCCGTGGCGGCCAGCCCGGACCACCGGGTCACCGTGGACGATCTCCGGAGCTGGGAGGCGCGGCACGGCGCGCTCGGCGCGAGGCATATCGTGCTGATCCGGACGGGCTGGGGGGCTCGCTGGTCCGATCCGGCGAGGTACCTGAACCAGGACCCCCAGGGTGTCATGCACTTTCCCGGGGTGTCCGTGGAGGCGAGCCGCTACCTGCGCGAGCGCGGCGTGCGCTGCATCGGTATCGATACGCTGTCGACCGACCCGGGGCAGAGCGAGACATTCGAGCAGCACAGGGCCTTCCTGGGCGCCGGCGGCTACCACATCGAGAACCTGGCCAATCTGGAGCAGCTGCCCGAGGCCGGGGCGGTCGTCGTGGTCGCGCCGCTCCCGCTCGCGCGCGGCAGCGGCGCGCCGGCCCGGGTGCTGGCGCTGGTGCCGGCCTCCGGCGGCACGGCGAGCTAGCGCGGCGCGCATCCCCGGGCAGGATCGGGCGGCGGCCGTGGCGTTGCGCATTGCAGCGCGCCAGCACCCCTGGCTGCTTTCTGACCTGCCGCACGCGCCGCCTCACTTCCGCCCGGGGTACGGATCGGCGCAGGCACGCCCGCGGGCGCAGCGCGCGTCGTCCTGGCCCGCGCCGTGTCGCCTGTTTGCATACCGCCCCCCGTGACGGTCGTACGAGGTGCTGCTCGCCGCGCCGGAGCGACCACACGGAGCTTCGCGTCCTGCCCGGGATTCGGTATCCTCTCGACTCCCCCCTCGGGAGGTGTCCGGGCGTATGAAGTTCGAAAAAGACGTCCTTCTGGCCGGCAAATTCCGCCTGGAGCGAGAGCTATCGCACGGCGGGATGGGCTCGATCTGGGTGGCGCAGCACGTCCAGCTCGGCACTTTCGTCGCGATCAAGTTCATGCGCGACTCGTTTTCGCGGCTGCCGGTGCTCCGGGCCCGCTTCGAGCGGGAGGCCCGCGCCGCCGCGCAGCTCAAGAGCCCTCATATCGTGCAGGTCCACGATTTCGGCTTCGAGGAGGACGACGAGGTGCCCTACCTCGTCATGGAGCTCCTGCAAGGCGAGGATCTCAGCAAGCGCCTCCAGCGGTGCGGCCGCCTCTCGCTCCCGGAGACGCTGCACATCGTCGCCCAGGCCGGGAAGGCGCTCCGCAGCGTCCACGAAGCGGGGTTCGTGCACCGCGACCTCAAGCCCGCCAACTTCTTCCTCGCGCGCGTCGACGGCGAGGACGGCGAGATCGTGAAGCTGCTCGACTTCGGGATCGCGAAGGACGTCTCGGCGGTGCTCGCGGCCGATATCTCGGCCACGGGCGAGGTGATGGGCTCGCCCAACTACATGAGCCCGGAGCAGTTCTATGGCGAGCGGGACGTGGACGCGCGCAGCGATCTCTGGTCGCTCGGGGTCATCGTGTTCAAGATGCTCACGGGGCAGCTGCCGTTCCCGGGCGACGCGATCGGGCGCGTGGTCACGAAGGTGATCCTCGGCACGGTGCCGTCGGCGCGCGAGCTCGCCCCCGATCTGCCGAGCGGCATCGACGCGTTCTTCGAGCGGGCGCTGGCGCGCGATCGGGACAAGCGGTTCCAGAACGTGCGCGACATGGTCAATGACCTCGCGCGCGTCGCGGGCGCGCCGCCGTTCTTCTCGCTCGTGGGGGAGACCTCGCCGGGCGCCGGGTGGTCATCGCGGGGCTCCGGCGGGGAGCCCGGGCTCGCCGAGCCCGGCACGCCGCCGGTGGCGCAGCTGACGACGATGCCCATCCAGCGGCGCTCGGACCCGAACGATGTCCGCGCCTCGACGCCGAACCCGCAATCGCTGCCGGGCACCTTGACCGGCGCGATCAACCTGTCGGCGCCGCACCCGGCGCGCGGTGCCATCGCGCGGGTCGCGGGGCGCGTCGCCGTCGGGGCGACGATCGTCGCCGTGGGGGGCGGCCTGTTCGTCGCCACGCTCAGGGGCGCATCGACCGACGGCGACCAGACCACGACCCAGGCGTCCGCGGCCGCCGCGGCGCTCGCGCCCGCCGCGCCGTCGAGCGGCGCGCCGGCCGGGCTCGCCGCGGTCCCCGCCATCGCGAGCGCTCCCGAGGCGCGCGCCGCGGCGACGCCCGCGGTGGTGCCGGCGCCGCTGCCGCTCGACCCGGGCGCGGGCGCGCCGGGCGCCGCCTCCCTGGTGCCGGCACAGGCATCCGCCGTCCCCTCCGCGGCGGCGGCGCCGAGCGCCGCGCCCGCGCGCCCCACGTCTCCGGCCACCGCTCGGACCGCGTCGACGGCGGCGCCGCGCAAGGCGCCGGCTCCTCGCAAGAAGTCCGGCGGGAGCAGGCCGGACTGGGGGCTCTAGCCGGGTGGCTCCGCGTCCCCAGAGAGCAGGAATGCGCTTCCGAGCGGCGGTGATGGGCACGTTTCTCCTTGTCACGCTCGCCGGCGCGGAGGCGTCCGCGCAGGCGCCGCCCCCGTCGGCGAAGGCGCGGCAGGCGGCCGTCGCGTACGCCAACCAGGGGTGGACGGCCTACCGGGCACACCGGTACCGGGACGCGCTCCAGGCCTTCCGCCGAGCCGAGGCCACGGTGCATGCGCCGACCTTCCTGATCATGGTCGCGCGCTCCTGCCACAAGCTCGGCCGCCTGACCGAGGCGCGCTCGGTCTACCAGGTCATCGTCGACGAACAGCTCCCGGCCGACGCCTCGCAGGCGTTCCGGCAGGCGCAGGCCGAGGCGAGGACGGAGCTCGAGGCCGTCTCGTCGCGCATCCCGACCGTGGAGATCACCGTGACGGGCGCGGGCTCGGGGGGCGCGCAGGTGGCGCTCGGCGGGCTCGACGTGCCCCTGTCGACGCCCGTCGCGCGCGATCCGGGAAGCCACACGCTCGCCGTGGCGGCGCCTGGACGGCGCGGGCTGACGAAGGAGATCGTCCTCAAGGAGGGGATGAGGACCAAGGTCGAGGTCGATCTCGCGGCCGGCAAGGTGCGGGTCGAGAGCGACAGGACCGGGCGCGAGTCGGGCGGCGAGCCGCTGGCGCTCGGCCCTGGGCAGGGTGCGGCCGACGGCAGCGCCCAGGAGGGCGGCGGGCCGCTCGGCCCTGGGCAGGGTGCGGCCGACGGCGGCGCCCAGGAGGGCGGCGACGCGGCGGATGGCCGCCCGGGCCCGCGCAGCACCGCGGTCGTGTTCACGGGGCTCGCCGCGACCGCCGTGGGGACGGGGCTGGGCGTCGCGTTCGTGTTCCTCTCGAACGGGAAGGCGAGCTCGCAGCAGCGCCTCCTGGAGCCGGCCTGCACGGACCCTGCGCGCTGCCCCGGGCTCGACCTGCGCCAGTACAACGAGCTGGGACACGCCAAGGCAGACCTCGCGAACGCGGCGGTCTGGAGCTTCCTGGCCGCGGGCGCGGCGGGGCTCGGCACGGCGGCGTACGTCCTCCTGACAGGGCAGCCCGACGCGCGGGACGCGACGGCGATCGGCCTTTCGGTGAGCCCCATGCCGGGCGGGCTCGTGATCAGCAAGCGCTGGTGAGGTTTCCGGAGAGAGGGATCGTCCCGATGGTGCGCATCGTATCTTGGACGTGGATGGGCCGGGCGCTCTCGACGATCGTCCCGCTGGCCGCGCTTACCGGGGGTAGCTGCGTCTTTTACAGCTACGAGGATGTCGTCCCCGGCACGGGCGGCGCAGGCGGAACGAGCGGAACGAGCGGCAGCGCCGGTGGCACCGTGGAGCCTTGTGGGCAAGGGGGCGGCGGCTGCGGCGGGGCGCCCCCGGAGGGTTGCGATGGGCCGGGGAGCCATATCTCGACCTGCCTTGTCGATGATGGCTTGCTCGCGCGGTACTTCCTCGACGCGTACGGCACGGATGGCAAGCTCGTCGACTCGGGACCGGAGCCGGGGCTCTCGCTCGACGTGGTGTCGGACGGAGAGACGCTCAACCTGGAAGGCGAGGCGGGGCGCGTGGGCATCCGCTGGAACAACCTCGGCGGCAACGCGCGCGTGGAGGCCGCGTTTTCTTCGACCGCCACGCCCCCGAGCAAGCTCCTCGTCTCGAAGGCGGCGCTCACGCTCGAGACCGTGGTGAGCGTGACGGCCGCCGCGGTCGAGGGCGTGCCGGCGCGCATCCTGTACCTCGGGACCGATACCGGAGAGTTCGGGAAATACTCGCTGAGCGCGGGCGACCCCGACGGGATGGGCAACCGAGAGCTGCTGTTCCACATCTACGCCGACTCCAAGACGCAGTTCGTGGGGCAGTGGTTCATTCCGCTCGAGGAGCTGGAGCAGCCGTGCGTCCTGCACCTCGTGCTGAACGCCGCCGAGGGGGTCGTCGATCTCTACGTGAACGGCGACGTGCGAACGAACGCGATCCCGGATCGGCCACCCGCCGACTTCGTCTTCACGTGGGCGGAGCCGACGTGGTATCTCGTGCTCGGAAACTCGCGGAAGGCCGGGCGCTCTCTTCGCGGCTCGATCCAGTATGCCGCGCTGTACGGCGAGCCGTTGACCCCCGAGCAGGTGAAGGCCAACGCCGCGACGCTGGCGAAGAGCGACGATGGCCCCGGGATGTGAGCTAGTGCGCGCCGCGCCCGCTCCGGGTTCGCGCCGGCGCCCGCGCCCCCTCGTGGCCGGAGAGCGCATAGGTCACCCCGCGCTCCAGCGTCCCCCGCGTCACGATCCCCCCCAGATCGGCCCCTAGCTGCACGAGCGCCTGCGCCACGCTCGGCCGGATCCCGGTGAGCACCACCTCGGCCCCGAGCAGCCGCGCGCTCCGCGCCGCCCGGATCAGCGCGTCCGTCACCTCCGGCCCCGCCTGCGGCACCCCCGTCACGTCGAGGATGGTGATCCGGGCGTGCTGGCGGGAGATCCCGTCCAGCAGCGTCTCGGTGAACTGCGCGCCCCGCTCGCGGGTCAGCTCGCCGACCAGCGGCGCCACCAGCACCCCGTCCGCGATGGGCAGCAGCGGCGTCGAGATCGCCCGTATCGTCTCCTGCTGCACGAGCAGCATCTTCTCTTGCAGCTGCCGGGTCCTCGCCTCGGCCCGCACCCGCTCGGTGATGTCCACCGCGATTGCCCCGCATCCAGAGACCCTGCCCTCCTCGTCGCGGAGCGCGAACCTGGTGCTCATGTACACGTGCGTCCCGTCGGCCAGCTCCATCTCGTCCTCGGAGGTGATGGGCTCGGACGACGCCATCGCCGCCCGGTCCTGCGTCACGAACCGGTCGGCGATCTCCGCGGGGAACAGGTCGTGCTGGGTCTTTCCCATCAGCTCCTCGCGCGGCTTGCCGAGGAGCGCCTCGACCGGCGGGTTCAGCAGCGTGTGGCGGCCCTCGCTGTCCCGCGCGAACATGAGCATCGGCGCGTTCTGAATGAAGGCCTCCAGCAGCGCGGCGCCCCGGCGCCTCTGCGCCTCGGACTCCACGCGCGCGGTGACGTCGATGCTCACCACCGCCACGAAGCGGTTCCCGCTCGCGTCCTCGAACGCAACGTAGCTCGGCTCGGTCCAGAGCCGACGCCGCTCCTTGTAAAGCTCGCCCGGCTCGGTGTCGTACGGGACTGGGGGCAGCGTGACCACCTCCCCGGCGAGCGCTCGGCGGAAGGCCTCGGCGTGGCCGGTTTTCACCGCCTGCGGATCCTCGAGAGCGTTGTACTTGCCGATGATCTGCTCGGGCCTGATGCGCCACCGCGCGCAGTCGGCCCGGTTGATGGCGACGAGGAGCCCGTCCGCGCGATGCACCACCAGCGGTATGGTCACCGCCTCGAAGAGCGCGCGGTAAGGCACGCTGTCCGCGAGCTCGCGCTGCGCGTCGCGCGGCGCCGCGCCCGAGCCGAGCCTTCGCTCCAGCTCCTCCACGCGAGCCCGGAGCCGCGCGTTCTCTGCATTGATTCGCTCGTCGCTCTGCCGGTCCATCTCCATCGTTCCCCCTGAGCCCTGCGCGCCGCTCTCCGCCCGCGGCCGTCCCGGAGTCTTCTGCGCTGAAATGGTGCACCATCAGGCTGGCCCCGTGAAGTACTGAATCGGCCGGGGCTGGCTCGTTCTCTCGGGCTGGCGCGTCGACAGCGGTACTCCCACGCACGACCGACTCGCCCTCATCGCAGCCCCGCGCACCACCGACCGGGACCTGCCCTTCGCGCTCGCCGCCTCGTACATGGGAGCATCTCGGAGGTGCTATCGACACGGCGAAAGACACATCCGATCCGGACGGACGCCGCTTCGTGTTTGCGTGGCTCCTGTTCCCGGAGAATGTCCTGTCGACCAGGGGCAGGTTCCGCGGCTCGGGCTCGCCGTCCGTGGCTAGGGAAGAAAGACGGTGATCACACGGGTGGTCGACTCCGGGATGCCGGTGAGGTTGTTGACGCAGCTCGGGTAGTACATGCCGTTCGTGTTGAGCTGCTGGCAGTAGGCGGTGCACGACCCGCGGATGCTGAGCATCCCGCCGACCAAAAACGCCAGCAAAAGCGATGCGACATCAGCGATGCTGATCCGGTACATCGTCGTTCCCCCCCCGGGGTTCGTCCCTTCGTGCCCTCGTCGAAGGTCACATGGGGTGTGCCGATGACTAGAACACCGATTACGTCGAAACCCGGAGAATTTTCACAGGGAGGCGGGGAGTCGGGGAGGAAGAAGAAAAATGAGTTTCTCCCTCTTGCCGTCTCTCGCTCCCCGCCTCCCCGTCTCCCTGTGGAATTCCTGCTTTTCTTATGGTTTCAGCCCGTTGGTCGCTCTAGTCATCATGTCCAGTGCTCGACTGGCGATCGGTGATCGAGCTGCTCGGGGCTGCGAGCCGGCTCACCCGGGGCCGATCTCGCCGTCGCCGCGCGGGCCCTGCGCCGGAGGCGGCGAGGTCGGTTCCGGGGAAGGCTGCGCGCCCTGCACCGGCGGCGCGCCGCTCGGGTAAGCGTGCATCGGGCCCGCCTGGAAGGGCGGACGGAAGCTGGCTGTCGTGCGCCGCTGCCGCCGGACGATCGCGCGAAGGGCGTAGTAGAGCGCCCCGAAGAACGCCGCCAGGAGCAGCAACGTGGGGCCGATCGAGGCGGCGAGGACCGCGGTTTTCACGGCGACGACCCCCGCGTTCTCGATTCCCTCGCTGGCCGCGCGGGCGATCTTGCCGCCGGCGCCCAACGTCTGCTCCTCGCCGCGCGCCGTGATCGACATCTTCACGGTCGCATAGGCGATCTGCCCCTCCAGCAATCGTTCCTGCGCCTCGATCTGCTCGATCGTCTCACGCACGCTCCCGAGCTGCTTCTCGACGGCGACCACGTCCGCGAGGCTCCCCGTCCTGTCGGAGAGCAGGTCGAGCAGCCGCTTCTCCTGGGCGCGGGCGTTCCGCAGCCGTGCGCCGATGTCCGCGCGCTGCTCGGTCACGTCCTCGGCCTTCTCCGCGTCGTCGACCACCTCGCCGACCGACGCCACCGCGGCGCGGAACGCGCCGACCTTCGCCGAGGGGACCCGCGCCTCGAGCGACGCGCTCCGGTGCGGGCCGCCGTGCACCCGGGCCTCGCTCACGTAGCCGCCGTGCTCCTCGACCGCGGTCCGCAGCCGCTGCATCGCCGGCTCGAAGGCGTCGACGAGGATCGCGGTCTCGACGGTGATCCGCATCGCCCGCCCGGCGAGCGGCGCCGACGCGGGTGATGGCCCCGGCGCTCGCTGATCCAGCGCCGCGGCCTGCGCGGGCGGGGCCGACCCGGAATGGTCCCCTCTGGCGCAGGCGCTCGTCAGCGTCACCGCCAGGAGCAGCACGGCAGGCAGCCTCATGCAGGAGCGCATGCGGTGACCATAGCGGTTCGAGCGAACGCCCGCGAGCCCACCTCGGGTGAGGACGCGGGCGCGCCGTGCAGCGCGCCCTCGCCGGCGCTGTCCTGACAGGCGCTCAGTCGCCCCGACCGCCCGGCCCGCGCCCGCGGCCGGGCCCCGGCCCGAACGGCGGCGGGCCCGGGCGCCGCCGCCGCTCGGCCTCGAGCTCCTCGTAGCGGGTGAGCTGCTCGGGCGTGAGCACGCCCTTCACGCGCGCGTCGGTGCGATCGCGGAGGGCGTCGAGCGCGGGGCGGCACTCGGAGAGGAGCCTGTCCCGCTCGGCCTCGGCCTCGGCGAGGGTCGCCCTGAGCTCGCGCACCTGGCGGTCGGTGAGGTCGAGGTGGCGGCGCATCGCCTTGAGGCGGAACTGGGCGCGCGCCTCGGTCGGAGGGCCCCGGAAGGTGGCCTCGAGGTCGCGCAACGCCGTGACGCGGCCGATGGCCGCGCCGGCGACGCCGCCGAAGAGGAAGACCGCGGCGAGCACGGCCAGCGGCTTCCAGCGGGCGAGGGCGGGCGGGGACGCGGTGCGCTCTGTCATTCGCTCGCCTCGAGGGCCTCCACGGAGGCCATGATCGCGCTGTCGACGTCGCGCTGCGTCTGCAGGAAGAAGAGGACGCTCGCGGCCGCCGCGAGGGCGGTCACGACGAGGGCGGGGCGACCCGAGCGGACGATGCCGTCGGCGATCGCGGGCCGCGCGGGCACGGCAGAGGCCGTCGCGGCGCGGACCATGGCGTCGGTGAAGCCGGCGTCCGGCTCGAGGCCGTCGGTCGCGGCCGCGAGGCGCGCGAGCGGATCGCTGGCCGTCGCAGCGCGCAGCACGGCCGCCGTGAAGCGGTCGTCGGCGTCGATGCGAGCGGTCGCGGCCGCGAGGCGCGCGAGGTCCCGATCGGGTCCGGTCCGGTCGTCGTCGCGGTCAGACATGCGGCGCCTCCTTCTCGATCTGCCGGGCGCGGAGCGCGGCGCGGGCGCGCACCAGGCGTTGCTCGACGGCGCCCTCGGAGCAGCCGAGCGCCGCCGCGGCCTCCTTCGCGGGCAGGCCCTCGACGGCGACGAGGACGAGCGCGGCGCGCTCCTGGGGCGGGAGCGCGGCGAGCAGGGCGTCGAGCTCGCGCAGCGCGACGCGCGCCTCGGCGGAGACGAGGCCGTCGAAGCGCGGCTCGGTCGACGCCTCGCGCGGGGTGTCGCGGCGGCGCCGGAGGGCGTCGAGGCAGGCGTTCGTCACGATGCGGTACAGCCAGGTCTCCACCTTCGATCTCCCGTCGTAGCGCCCCTCGCGCAGGGCGCGGTAGGCATCGACGAACGCCTCCTGAAGGGCGTCCTCGGCCTCCGCGAGGTCGCCGACCAGGCGCGCGGCCAGGCGGTACATCGGCGCGCGCGTGTGCTCGACGATCTGCCGGAAGGCCGCATCATCGCCCCTGGCGACGCGCGCTGCGACGAGCCTGAGGTCGACGATCACGTTCCCCCGCGATTCTGCGCCCATGGCACCGCGCGCGCTACCGGGACGGGCGCTCAGCGGCGCTCGGGGCCGCGCCCGCCGGGCCCGAAGCCGCGCTCGAAGCCGGGCCCGCCAGGCCCGGGGCCGCGCATGCCGTGCCCGGGGCCGTGCTCGCGGCCGTGCCTGCCAGGCCCGGGGCCGCGCTCGCCGCGCTCGGGCCTGACCGCGGCCGGCCCCTTCTCGATGCGCTCGGCGAGCGCATTGCGCTGCGCCTCGTCGAGGATCGGGACGATCGCGGCCAGCGCGCCGACCATGCGGTCCAGGTGCGCCGCAGGGCCCATCTTCTCGCCCGCCGGCGGCCGCGGCAGGAACGCGTTCGCGTCGAAGCGATCCGCGGCGAACGTCTCGAGCCGCGCGCGCATCTCGGCGCGCCTCGCCGCGTGATCTTCCTTCCGCCCGACCCGGTCGGCGTCGCCCGGGCGCGCGGCCTCGAGGGCCTTGTCGATCTGCGCGCGCTGCTCGTCGCGCAGATCGAGGCCGGCGAGGAGGTAACCCAGCGGACCGCCGCGCATCCCGGGGCCGCCCATGCCGCCGCGGTGGTGCTCGCCGCCGCGCGGGCCGCGGTGGTGCTCGCCGCCGCGCGGGCCGTGGTGGTGCTCGCCGCCGCGCGGGCCGCGCTTTCCTCGCTCGTCCATCTTCGCGGCGATCCCGTCGACGAGCTGCCTGCGCTGCTCCTTCGTGAGCGTGGCGTGCAGGGTGCTCAGCGCCCCGGCGACGCGGGCGCGGCGCTCCTCGGCCGCGCGGCCGGCGTCGGGGAGCTTCGCCTCGATCGCCGCCCGATCGATCTTGCCGGCGCGCACGCCCTCGGCGAGCGCCGCGAAGACGGCCCCGTCCTTCGGGCGCTCCTTCGCGCCGTCGCGCAGCCCCTCGAGGGCGCCCTCGATCGTCGCTTCCTGCGCGTCCGAGAGGTCGAGTTCGTGGAGCGCCGCGCGAAGGAGGTGCTCGGGGCCGCGCGGCCCGCCGCGATGGCCGCCGAAGCCCTCCCGGGGACCGCCCGCCCCGCGCGGGCCCTTGGCGAGCGCCGCCTCGGCGGCCTCGTCGCTCGGGGACGTGTCGCCCTGCCCCGTCTCCGCCGTGCAACCGGCCGCGCCGACGAGCGCGCCGACGAGCGGCAATATCCCACCAAGCCTCCACCAACGAGACTGCGTCATGGACTCTTCTCCTGCGTCGCCCGCGTCGTGCCGAGCGGGTCGTTCATCCCTGTGACGCCGGCGGGGAGGGGGGCCCTACGAGGGCGAGCTACTTTTTCCGGAGGCAAGCTCCGCGGGGAGCCGGGAGAGGCCAACGCGGGCTGGATCGGGCCCGGCTTACCGGACGCTGGCGATCAGGTGGGTGCGCGTCCCCTGCGGTGTGGCGACCTCGGCCTCGTCGCCCTCCGACAGGCCCAGCAGAGACGCGCCGAGGGGGCTCGTCGTGGCGAGGGTCTGCAGCTCGACCCCCTGGAACTGGATGCGCTCGCCGCCCGCGGCCGGCAGGAGGAAGTAGAGCGCGCGCCGCTTTCCGCTCTCCAGCTCCACCAGCGCCGAGCTCTCGATGCCCGCGCCAGGGCCGAAGTCGCGCACCGTGACGGCGCCCAGCCTGGCGAGCGCCTGCTCGATCTGGAGCACGCGCTCGCTGTGACCTCGCGCCACGTAGGACGCCTCGGTGGCGCGCATGTCCTTGTCGCCCTCGGCGCGGTTCTCCTCGTGCGTCACGGCGCTCGCGGCGTCGCGCGCCCGCTCGGTGGAGCGCTCGAGCTCACGGGCGAGCTGGTCCTTCAGGGCCGCGAGCAATGCGCGTTTGTCGATGGCCGGTGGCATAGACACGCACATCTTACCAGACGGGATCGCGGCGGTCACTCCACGGTCGTCAGGCGCCGCGCGGCGCGGAGGACAGCCGAGGGGCGCAGCCGTCCTCGGCGCCGCCCGGCGCGAGTCCGTCTCCGCCGGTCGCAGAGGAGGAAACGGGAGGCGGCCCGGCTCCTCCGGGAACGCCGCGCGCCGCGCGCCTGCCCGCCGGCGAGCGGCGCCGAGCGCACACCTGCGCTGATGGCAGCTCTGTGATGGATGCCTCTCGCACAGAGTCGCAGCTCATGGCGCCTTTTCGGGGCGAGATCTCCCCGCTCCTTGCAGATATGCAATCCATGCGCGTCGCGCGCGGCGGACTGCCGGCGCGCTTATCGTTCGTGTGAATCGAATGTTTCAAGACGGTGACTTGGAAGCACGAAGACGCTCGAAGACGCTCGAAGACGCTCGAAGACGCCCTACGGCGGCGAGCGGGAGAACCGCTCAGGAATCGTTCAGGAATCTCTTTGCCGGGATAGGGTGAGTAGTGTAGATTCCTAATCTGCTGCGCCGCTGCTCCGGGCTGGAACGCATCGACACGAGAGCATGGGTGTCGTGCGGCGCCACCGCACAGCCTGGAGCGCGCGGGCCGAGCGCGCGCGACATGACGCGAGGCGTCCTGCCGCCGCTCGCCCGGGCTGCGTCCAGATCACTGCACCAGCACACAAGAGGAGAATCGTGAGCCTGTATGCCCAGGAGCGGCTGCGCGTGCTCGTCGTCGACGACGAGCGGAGGATGCTGGACAGCATCGCGGCCATCCTCGACGACGACGTCGAGGTCGAGACCTGCACGTCCGCCCACCGGGCCCTCGAGCTGCTGCAGACAGGCCAGTTCCACGTGGTCTGCTCCGACTACAAGATGCCCGGGATGAACGGAGACGAGCTCCTCAAGCGGGTCGCCGGCCTGCCGTTCTACACGAGCTGCCTGCTGATCACCGGCGACGAGGAGTACATCCGCTCCGGCGAGGCGGGCCGCCACTACGTCATCCTCAAGCCGTTCGAGCCCGCCCGGGTCACCCGGATCGTCCTGGAGCTCGCGCGCCTCGCCCGCGCGCGGCGGTCCGCGGACGCCGGCGCGGGCGCCGCCTCGGCGCGCGAGGCCGCCGCGCCCGCCTCGAAGACGAGGAGGGCCGCGCCGTCGCTCAGGCCGCGGGAGGCCCAGGACGCGCCGGCGTCCTCGCAGCGCGAGCGGGTGAGCTCGTACCCGCCCCCGTCCTCCCGCGCGGCGTCGAGCTACCTGGACACGGTGCGGCTCGGAGACGCCGGGCTCCCGGCCCGGACCCTCAAGTGATCGACCGCGGCGGCGAACGCGGCACCCGAGGAGGCCATCCCCCACGATGACGAGCCGAGATCCGCTCGGCGCGGTGGAGCAGACCGCGACGGCCGAGGAGATCGTGGCCGCGCTGCGCCACGATCTGCGCAACTGCTTCGGGACGATCCGCAATGCGGCGTTCTTCATCCGGCGCAAGGTCGCCCGGGAGCAGGCCTTTCGGGACGACCCGCGGGTGGCGCAGTTCCTCGACGTCATCGACGAGGAGGCGATCGCGGCGAGTGCGCTCGTCGACGGCGCCGTCGACGCGAACCCGAGCCTCAGGCGGCGGCCGGTGAGCGCGAGCGCCCGCGAGTGCGTCCTCACGGCGGCGGCCTGCGCGCGCATCGCCGAGCCGGCGATCCGCGTCGACGTCGACGCGGCGGAGGGCGTTGTCGAGCTCGATCCGGCCGAGCTCGCGCTGGCGATCCGGTGCCTCGTCGAGAACGCGGCGGAGTCGATGCCCGGGGGCGGGGTGGTCACGCTGCGCGGGAGCGTGGTGGGCGCGCGTTACCGCATCGAGGTCGGCGACGCGGGGACGGGCGTGCCCGAGGAGGAGCGGGAGGCGATCACGCGCCCGTTCTACACCACCAAGCCGGGCCGCCTCGGGCTCGGGCTCAACATCGCCGGGCGCGTGGCGCGCCGCTATTTCGGGGCGCTCACCCTGGGCCGCGGCGCGCCCTCGGGCACGGTGGCCTGCATCGAGCTGCCCCTCGCTCTGGCGCCCGAGCCGCCCGGCGCGGGCGCCGAGGAGCGGCTGTGACGGCGCGCGCGGCCGAGGCGCCGCGATGAGCATCCGGGCCGCCCTCTCGCTGATCTTCGCCGTGGCGGCGGCCGTCGTGCTGCTCGCGACCGGCGCGCTCTACGTCACGTCCGCCAGCATGACGCGGCTCCAGCGGCGCGCCGAGCTGTCCTACGAGGACCTCACCCGCCACGTCACGCTCGCCAACCACGCCGGCCGCTACATGCGGGAAGCCGCGGAGATCTCCCTCGGCGGCGGCGACACCGAGGAGCTCCACCACCTGGCCGGGCTCGTCGCGCGGGACCTGGCCGCGGCGGAGGCGATCGAGCGGGCGCGGAGGCCGTTCGAGCGAGCGCGGGAGCCGCTCGAGCGGGCGTGGGAGCCGCTCGAGCGGGCGCTGATCGAGGGCGAGCGCGCCCCCGAGGCGCTGCGCGAGGCGCAGGAGGGCGACGAGCGCCTGCGCCGGATGCGCGCGAGCTTCGCGGCGATCGGCGGGGGCGTCGACCACGTGTCCCGCATGGCGAGCGCCGGGGATCCGGCGGCCTACCGGAGGTTCGTGGAGCGCCCCGAGGCCGAGTACGAGGAGGGGTTCGTGCCCCAGATCGACGCGGCCATCGCCGACGCGCGGCGCGACGTCGCGCGGAACGCGGAGGAGGCGGGCCGCGCGGGCGCCAGGATCAGGATCGCGAGCATCGCCCTGATGACGGCGGCGCTCGTGCTCCTCGTCGTCCTCCTCGGCGGGCTCCTGCGCTCGATGGCGCGCGGGTTCGGCGCGCTCGCGGAGTGCTCGCGGCGCATCGCCGGAGGCGACCTCGACTACCCGCTGCCCGACCTGGGAAGACACGAGTTCGGGCGCATGGGCACGGCGCTCCGCCACATGGCCGAGAGCCTGCGCGAGGCCCAGGCGTCGAGCGTGCGCGTCGAGCGGCTCGCGGCGATAGGGCAGCTCGCGGCGAGCGTCGGGCACGAGCTGCGCAACCCGCTCGGCGCCATCCGGAACGCGACGCACTACCTCAAGAAGCGCCTCGCCGGGACCGAGGTCGGCGCGGAGCCGCGCGTCGCCCAGCTCCTCGGTCTGATGGAGAAGGAGCTGCTCTCGTGCAACCGGATCATCGGTGATCTCCTGGACTTCGCGCGTGAGCGCAGGCTCCGCCGCACCGCCTGCCCGCTCGCGCCCCTCGTGGACGACGCCATGTCGGTCGTCGAGCCGCCCGCGCACGTGCGCCTGGAGAACCTCGTGCCGGCGGCGCTGCCGGTGCCGAGCCTCGACAAGGACCAGTTCCGGCAGGTGCTCGTGAACCTGATCCAGAACGCGGCCGAGGCGATACCGGTCGAACGCGAAGGGTGGGTGCGTGTGGTCGGACGTGTATGCGACGAGGCCGTGAGCCTCGAGGTGGCCGACAACGGGGAGGGGATCGAGGAGGAGCACCTCGCGAAGATCTTCGAGCCGCTCTTCAGCACGAAGCTGAAGGGGACGGGCCTCGGGCTCGCCATCACCGCCGGGATAGTCCGCCTGCACGGCGGCACGATCGCGGTGGAGAGCGCGCCCGGCGCGGGGACGACGTTCACCATCCGGTTACCGCGCGCCGCGGCGCCGGAGGTACACTCCTCCGTGCAGCCCGCGTGACAGCGGAGGGAGACGGCCGTCGATGCAAGGGACCGGACCGGTGCTCGTGGTGGACGACGAGGAGGGGATGCGCGCCACGCTCGCCGCGAACCTCGAGCTCGAGGGGTACGAGGTCGTCGAGGCGCGGGACGGGGCGCACGCGCTCGAGCTCGTGAGGCAGCGGCGCTTCGCGCTCGTGCTGACCGACGTGAGGATGCCCGGCCTCGACGGCGTCGCGACGTTCCGGGAGATCAAGCGGCTCCAGCCGGAGCTCACGGTGGTGCTGATGACCGGCTTCGCGCGCGAGCAGCTCATCGAGCAGGGCATCGGCGAGGGCGTCTATGCGGTCATCTACAAGCCCTTCTCGATGGAGCACCTCATGCGGATCATCGCGCGGGCCCTCTCGTCGCGCGGCGTGCTCGTGGTGGACGATCTCCCCGCGGTCGCGGAGTCGATCGTGGCGGGGCTCACGGCGGCCGGGCTGCGCGCCGAGGCCGCGTACGACGGGCACACGGCCATCCAGCGCGCGCGGGATGCGGCGGTCGACGTGTGCGTGCTCGACCTCCGGATGCCGTCCCTGGACGGCGTGAGGACCCACGAGCAGATCCGGCGGTTGAGCCGCGGGATCACGGTGATCGCGATGACCGGCCACGCGACGCCGGAGATGATCCACGCGTTCACGAGCCAGGGCGGGTACGCCTGCCTCCACAAACCGTTCGAGGTGCGCGAGCTGATGCACACGATCGCGCGCGCCAGGAGCGACCCGGGGACGTGCTGAGGGCCGCGGGACATGGCGCCGGGCGGCGGCGTCCACTGCGCCCTGCCCGGCCGCGACAGCGCCGGCCGCGCGGGCGGAGGAGGGCGGCGTGAGCGTGACCGTGCTCCTCGTCGACGACGACGCGTCGTCCCGGTTCGTGCTCGCGACGCTCCTGGAGGACGAGGGCTTCCAGGTGGAGGAGGCCGGCTCGTTCGCCGAGGCCGGGCGGAAGATCGCGGCGGAGGGCGCGCGGTACGACCTCGCGCTGCTCGATCAGAACCTCGGCGACGGCCACGGCACCGATCTCGTGGCGGTGCTGCGGGCGCGCCTGCCGCGCGCGAAGGCGGTGCTGATCAGCGGCAGCGGCGACGAGGCCCTCGGCGACGCGCCCCCGCCGGACGCGGTGCTCTCGAAGGGGATCGGCTTTCCGGATCTGCTCGATCGGATCCGGCAGCTGCTCGGCTGACGCGCGCCGGCGCCGCGCGCGCCGGCGCGGCGCGCTCCGACGCCGTGCGCGGCGTCAGGCGACGCCGAGCAGGGCCTTGCCCACGATGTCGCGGATCGCGGGGCCGGACAGGGCCATGATGGGGCCGCTCATCGCGTCGCGCAGGTGGCGCTCGATGGGGCGGCTGCGCATGTACCCGGCGCCGCCGGCGATCTCCAGGGCCGAGGTGGCGATGGCCACCGCGGCCTCGTTGGCCACCACCTTGGACTGCAGCTGCAGGAGGCCGTAGCTCGGGTCGCCCGCGTCCAGGGCGGCGGCGGTGCGCATGGCGAGGGCGCGCGCGGCCTCGAGGCGCAGGCTCATGTCGGCCACGGCGAACTGCACCCATTGCAGCTCGGCGATGGGCCGGTCGCTCGGCGGCAGGACACGCTCCTTGGCGTAGGCCACGGCCGCGGCCATGGCGGCCTCGGCGATGCCCACGGAGAGCCAGCCGAGGCCGTTGGGGATGGGGTTGGGCGCAGTGGGATCGACCGCGAGCCGCCGCGACTCGGGCAGGAGCGTGCCCTGGAAGCGGACGATCTGGCTGCGCGTGGCCCGCATGCCGAGCGTGTCCCAGACGGGCTCGATGGCGATCGAGTCGTCCTTATCGAGGAGGAAGAACGCGGGCTGGCCGTCGCAGACCGCAGCCGTGAAGAAGAAGTCCGCGTGCTCGCACCCGGTGACGAAGCGCTTCTCGCCGGTCAGGCGATAGCCGCCGTCGGCCTTCCGGGCCACCTGGCGCGGCACGAGGAACATGTTGCCGCTGGTGGGCTCGGAGAGCGCGTTGCCGACCCACGCGCCGCGGCGGATCGCCTGCTCGAAGCGGGACCGCTCGCCGGGGTCGACCAGGGCGCGGTACACCGACATGGCGCCCTGGTGCATGAGCCACGCCGTGGCGAACGACGCGTCGCCCCGCGCGAGGAGGGCGACGACGCGGCCGAAGGTCAGCCACGAGCAGGGCGCGCGGGCGGCGTCGTCGCCCGCGGCCCCGCCGAGCAGCGCCGTGTTGATCGGTGAGCGGATCGTGGCGGCCAGGCCCTCGATCGGGAAGGTGGCGTCCCGGTCGTGCCGGGCCGCGTGCTCGGCGAGGATCGCCGAGATCCGCTCGGCCTCGGCGAGGAGCTCGTCGGCCTGCCTCGCGTCGTCTTTCTGTGCATTCATGGGGTCGCTCCTCCGGGGCGCTGCGATCACCGTCCGTCCGGCGGCTGCACGTCGCGCGGGTGGAGCGGGGCCGTCCCGGTTTCCGCACAATCGCAGATCTGGCAGCCGTTCTTGTCGGTCACGCAGCGGATGTTGGAGCAAATGGGGCGATACTCGGTCGGGCAGGCGCCCTGCGCGTCCGTCGAGCCCGGCACGGAGGTCGCGGGGGACACCGCCGAGCACGACGAGAAGCCGTAGTTGCAGGCGTGTCCGCACCCGATGGCGCCGCCCGCGGCGAGCGCGGCGAGCAGCACGAGCAACATGTCGGAGCGGACGGCGCGCGCCGTGACGCAGCGCCGCGCGGGGGCCGGCCTGATGCGGCCCTCGTCCGGCTCGGCGGCGTCACGCGGGCTGGAGGGCCACTCCCGCTCTCGACGGGCCGAAGGGCGCGCCTCGGCGCCGCCCGGCGACAGGTCCTCCACCGCGCCAGTCTGTGCGTGGTTGATACTTAGCATTATCCGCTCTTTCCCTCGGAGCGTGGAGCCCCGGAGCCCGCAATATGATCATGCTATGAAGGTCCGGCCTCGCTGGCAATCGGGCGCCTCTCCCACTCCCGGCGCCGCCGGCGGCGCGCGCTGGCCGATGTGGATGAGCCTGGGCGGCGGCAGGGGCGCCTTCCTCGTCTATGTTTCCTTCTTGATGGCAGGCCTCACCCCTGGGCGTGCTGCTGATAGAACGGATGTCCTGGCACGTTGAGGTTCAGGAAGGTGACCTTCTCGTTCAACCAGTGATCCCGCCGGGCGGCGTCACCGCGCTCCTCGTGATAGCGCGCGAGCAGGTCGTAGCTCGACAGGGAGCCCAGGTCGTGAGCGTGGAACGCCTTCCGGAACAGGTCCTCTGCGGCGCCCTGGCGGCCGCCGCTCACCAGCGCGTCCGCGGCGCGGCAGAGCTCCGCGAAGCGCTCCTCCGAGAGACGCGCCTTGTCCCTCAGCGCGTCCGGATCGAGGAACTCCCGGGAGACGAGCGCTTCCAGCGTTCCGCTCATGTAGCAGTCGAGGATCAGGTGGATACGGACCTCCGAGCCGCGGTTGCAGGCGCCATGGCGCGTCTCGTGAGGAGACAGCTTCCAGAGAAAGCCGCTCTTCATGTGGACCGAGCGCGACGGCAGGACGATGAGCGCGTCCAGGTTCGTCTTCAGGGGAACGTGGAGCCGAAGCCTCGGGATGCGGCGCAGGTTGTGAGCCCCGTAGTCGGTGTGCTCCCAGAGGAATGCGTCGGGGTCGAGCCGCAGCAGCCTGACCCACATCAGCTGGAGGCCTGACCCCTCGATGAAGGCGCGGACCCGGGGCAGCCGCCGGACGACCTCGGTGGGGACGGGCGTGCAGTCGGCGAGATCGTTCTCCTGCGAGTCTCCGCTCGCGTTGTAGAGCGCGGCCGTCTTCCACCCGCCGGACTGATACCGCGAGTAGTTCTCGGTCCATGGGATGTCGGCGCGCGCCACGTCGTCGAGCATGCCGTCGACGACGGCGCGGGGGATCTCTCGGAGCTGGGACGTGTACTTCAGCATGAGTCCTCCATTCTGCGGAGCCCGGCGGAGGGGGGATGACGGGCGAGCCACGCCTGTCCGCGTGGATGGGCCGCCGCGGCGATCTGGCTTTGATCCCGGGTGCGCCCCTGTTACTTATATGGCAACTTGATTGCAAATGAAATCAGGCGCGCGGACAGGTGCCCGGGCGGCGAGAGAGGTGTGCGAGGCCTCGCCGGGAGGGCTGCTGTCGCTCTTCCCGGAGCGGGCGCGCGGGGCGCCGCGCCTCAGACCCGGCGCAGCCTCTCGGCCGCGCGCTCGAGCGTCTCGTCCCGCTTGGCGAAGCAGAACCGCAGGACGGGCCCGGGCTCCACGCCGGACAGGAACGGGGAGATCGGGATCGAGGCGACGCCGTGCTCGCGGAGGAGGCTCCGCGCGAAATCGGCGTCTCGCTCCGTCGTGATCGCGGAATAGTCGACGAGCTGGAAATACGTGCCCTCGCACGTCAAGGGCCGCAGCCGAGAGCCCTCGATGAGCTTCAGGAACCGGTCGCGCTTTGCCTGGTAGAAGGGGGCGAGATCGGCGGCGAGCGGATCGCGCGCCACGATCTCGGCGTAGGCGAGCTGGATGGCCGCGTTCACCGCGAAGGTCACGAATTGATGCACCCGCTGGATCTCGGCCGAGAGCGGCTGCGGCGCCGCGCAGTAGCCGACCTTCCAGCCGGTCGTGTGGTACGTCTTCCCGAACGAGCTGATGACCACGGAGCGGTCGGCCAGCTCCGGATACCGCGCGAGGCTCTCGTGCCGGCGCCCGTCGAAGAGGATGTGCTCGTACACCTCGTCGCCGACGACGAGGGCGTCGGTCCCCTCGAGCACCCGCGCGAGCTCGCGCATGTCGTCGGCCGACAGCATCGTTCCGGTGGGGTTGTGCGGCGAATTGATGAGCAGGAGCCGGGTCCGCGGCGTGAGCGCGCGCCGCACCTCGTCCCAGTCCACGCGGTAGTCCGGAAAGCGGAGCGTGACGAACACGGGCGTGCCGCCGTTCAGCAGCACGGCCGGCGCGTACGAGTCGTAACAAGGCTGGAACAGGATGACCTCGTCCCCGGGCCGGACGAACGCGGTCAGCGTGCTGAAGATGCCCTCGGTCGCCCCCGAGGTGATCGTGATCTCGGTCGCCGGGTCGTAGCGGCGGCCGTAGAGCCGCTCGATCTTCGCGGACAGCGCCTCGCGCAGCGCCAGGACGCCCTGCATGGGGGCATACTGGTTGTGGCCGGCGCGCATGTGGCGCGCGACCGCCTCGACGAGCTCGGGCGCGCAGTCGAAATCCGGGAAGCCCTGCGACAGGTTGATGGCGCTGTGCTCGTTCGCGAGGCGCGTCATCACGGTGAAGATGCTGACGCCGGTCGACGGCAGCTTCGACGGGATCGCAGGTGGGGTCATGATGGGCTCCTCGGCCGGGTCCTGACGGGCCGGGACCTTAGCATGTCACCGCGTCAGCCGGTGATCCGGTCGCGCCCGGCCGCTCCGCGATGATGGCCGAGTTGATCACCTCGTCGTGCGGATGGAGCTCCAGGAGCGGCTCGAACGGCGCCATTCCATGGATGTCGACCTCGGGGTAGAGCAGCGTGCGTAGTCGCTGCGAGCTGCGGACGAGGAGCAGCGCGCCCGGGCGCATCACCCCGTGGAGGTGGTGGAGCAGGCGGCTCTTCTCGCGCCGGTTCATGCCGACGAGCGCGGCGAGGAACACGCAGTCGAACTCCGAGAGGTCGGAGCAGGACAGGGCGTCGGCGCAGATGAACCCGAGCTTCTCCGAGAGCCCGAGCCGGCGCGCGAGCGCGCGGGCGTCGGCGCACGCGTCCTCGTCGGCGTCGATGTTGCTGACCGGGACGCCGAGGCGCTCGGCGAGCAGGATCGAGGTGAAGGGCAGCGGACCGGAGCCGATGAACAGCACGCGCCGCGGCGGCTCGTCGCGCACGCCCCGCAGGCCGGAGAGCTCGAGCCGGGTCAGCTTCTCGTAATTCACGGCGTACGGGAAGCTCCGGAGCTCGGCCGCCGGGTCGTCCGCGGCGGCGATGCGCCGCGCCCAGTGGCGCTCCAGCTCGTACTCGCCGCGCGAGCAGACGCGCCACAGGCCCTCCCGGATCGCGCTCACGGCCGGATCTCCGAGCACCTCATCGGCCTCGCCGCGCGAGCGCGACATGGAGATGCTCACGAGCTCGCTGAACAGGTGGTTCACCCGCTGGCTCGGCTCGAGGGAGCCCATGCTCGCGAGCTCGTTGTAGATGCGGTGAATGCGTGTCGGAAGCGAAGGATCGATGATCGTGTTCATGAGGCCCTCCAGAACAGCGGATCTGTTCGTCAGGATCGGTGTGTGGGACCCCCGGCGGCCTCACCGACGCTGGCAGGCCACTTATGCGTCGTGAACCCTGAAATGTCAATTGCAAATGAATTGCATTTAACGGGCGCGGGCGCCGCGTCGGGGCCGTCATTCCCCGCCCCGATGCGCCTGGGATCAGGCGGCCCGCGACGGCGCGAGGTGCGGCGCCTGGCGACGGAGGATGCCCTCGGCCGTGTACAGGCGCGAGAACAGGTTGCGCGTGGCCGGGTCCGGATCTTCCCAGAGCCTCCTCAGGTAGCTCGGGTCGACGAGGCCAGCGCCGCTCAGCACGCAGCCCTTGTCGAAGAGGATGGCGGCCCTGTCCGCGAACGGCCTCGAGAACCACATCTCCGCGGGGATGGGGAACCCTTGCTTCTTGCGCGAGGCGATCGCCGGAGGGACGAGATCGACGAGGGCCTGCTTGTAGATCCCCTTCTCGGAGCCGCCCTGCTGCTTCAGCTCGCTCTGGAAATCGAAGGCGACGCGGGCGAGCCCGGCGCTTGCGAGGGGCGAGCGGGCCTCGACGCCGTGGCGCATGCTGATGAGATCCATCTGCCGGAACTCGTAGACGACGAGCCGGCCGTGGAAGTGCAGGAGCTGGACGGCCTGCAGGCTGTCGAGCGGCCAGTCGCTGTAGAGCGAGAGGATCTGGCGGTATTTGCGGGTCGTCAGGCGCGCGGCGTCGTGGCGCGGCATGAGCTGCCTCAGGTCGGCCTTGCCGGACCAGTGAAAGGCGGCGAAGTAGCGCTCGGCGAGCTCGGCGAGGGGCACGTCCGCCATCGCCCGACCGTAGGAGTACCCGTCGAAGATCTCGTCAGGCCCGCTCCCGGAGAAGATCACGCGCGCCTCTCGCCCGGCCTCCTCGAAGAGCCGGATGAGGCAGGGCGCCTCCTGGGACCCGAGCGGCTCGCCGGCGGTCTCGATCCACCGGTCGAGGTAAGCGCAGTAGTCGGTGTCCGACAGGGTGATCTCGGTGTGCTGCGTTTCGTGCTCGCGGGCGAGCGCCCTCGAATAGGCGAACTCGTCGAAGACGCTGGTGCTCCTCGGGAGGAGCTGACCCGTCGGCTGAAAGCCGATGGAGAACGTCCTCATCGGCAGGCCGGCGCGGCGGGCCGCGGCGAGGACCGCCGTGGAGTCGATGCCGCCGCTCAGCAGGAGACCGTAGGGGACCTCGAGGTCGAACGTCCTCTGGCATCCGTCGATGACCGCGTCCCTGATCTCCTGCCGGATCGCGGGGACGTCGGTCCTCGCCAGGTCGCCGCGCGGGATCCGGTAGAAGCGCCCCGTCTCTTGCCGCTCGGGCGTCCTGGTCAGCCAGGTGCCGGACTCGAGCTTGCGGATCTGCCGGACGTGTGTGGCGCTGCCCAGGATGAAGCGGTGCGCGGTGAACTCCGCGAGGCCGTCGAGGTCCCAGTCCTTCCTGCGGTAAGGGTCCTTGATGAGCGGGTCGATCTCCGAGGCGAAGACCAGGGCGTCGCCGTCCTCCCACAGGTAAACGGTCTTCTGTCCGGTGGGGTCGCAGGCGATGAGCCCCGTCTGCGTCGCGCTGTCGAACAGGGCGAAGGCGAACATGCCCTCGAGGTGCTCCACGCAGGCGAGCCCCCATGCCTCGTACGCCGCGAGGATGACCTCGGTGTCCGAGGCGGTCCTGAACGGGAACCCCGACAGCCGCGCGCGCAGGTCACGGTGGTTGTAGATCTCGCCGTTGAAGACGATGGCGAGGCGCTGATCGGCCGAGGTGAGCGGCATGTCCGCGCCGGGGTTCCCGGCGTCGGTGATGCGCAGCCGGTTGCTGCCGAGCAGGGCCCAGCTCGCGCATTGCAGGGCGCCCCGCGCGTCCGGTCCCCGGTGGTGCATCGCCTCGAGGAGCGACGCCATCTCGTCGCGCTGCGCGGCGCCGATGGGATGCTTCTTGTTGAAGATGCCAGCGATCGAACACATCGAGCACTCTCCTGGAGCTGGGACCGGAACGTGACGTGGCGTGACGTGGCGTGACGTGGAGCGCCGCGACGCGGCGCGCGGCCCAGCGGCGCGCGTCAGGCGGTGACGGGCTCCCGATGGCGCGCCGGGAACGCCAGGGGCATGAGCCTCGGCAGCGCCAGATGGAGATAGACGGAGCGCGTCAGGCTGAACAGGAGGAAGGCCATCCAGAGCCCGTGGTTGCCCCAGCGGGCCGAGGCGACAGGCCAGATGGCGAAGAAGACCAGGGTCGCGGCGAGCAGCGAGTTGCGGACGGGACCGGCCCGCGTCGCGCCCGTGAAGACGCACTCGAGGATCATGCTCCAGAAGATCGCGAGGGGGAACAGGACCATCCAGATGAAGTAGCGGCCCGTCGCCTGCGCGATCGACGCAAGCGGCGTGAACAGCGCGAGGATGGCCGGCTGCGCGGCGAGGCACGCGAGGCTGATGGCGAGCGCGGACAGCGATGCCGTCCAGAACGAGAGCCGGATCGCGCCGTGGAAGCGCTCCCGGGACTGGGCCCCTATCGCCTGGCCTGCGAGCATGCCCGCTGTGTTGCCGAGCCCGCCCAGCGCGCTGGAGATGACGAGCTGCATGTGCATCAGGATCGCGTTGACCGCCAGGGCCTCGGGGCCGAGGAGCGCGCTCTGGCGGGTGATCCAGCCGAAGACGCCGAGCAGGCAGGTCGTGCGCACGAGGACATCGCTGTTCACGCGCCACATGCGGGTGATGGCGTGGAGATCGGCGAGGTGCTGCCACCTCGGCTGGACGCCGCGCAGGTGGCCCTTGCGCCAGATCACCAGGAAGCCGACGACGACCTTCGTCACCTCGGCCAGCACGGTGGCCCAGGCGACGCCGCTCACCCCGAGGTCGAGCGCCGTGACGAAGGTGACGGTGAGGACCAGGTTGAGCAGGTCCATTCCGACATAGAGCAGCGTCACCCAGCGCACCTCGGCCATGCCGATGAGCCAGCCCGCGACCACGTAGCCCATCAGCACCGCGGGAGCCCCCCAGATGCGCGCCTCGTAATAGGCCGCCGCGTGGGACTCGACCTGTCCGCGGGCCCCCATCAGATCGATGCCGGCGGCCCCGAGGGGGCCCTGCAGCAGCACGAAGGCGCAGCCGACCAGGCCCGCGAAGACCAGCGGACGAAACAGCTGCAACGCGGCCTCCTGGCGATCCTCGGCGCCGCGCGCCTGGGCAGCGAAGCCGCTCGTGCTCGTCCGGAAGAAGCCGAGGAGCCAGTAAAGGGTGTTGAAGATCTGGCCGCCGACGGCGACTCCCCCCATCGTGGCCGCGTCGCCGAAGTGCCCCATGACCGCGGTGTCGGTGGCGTTCATGAGGGGTCCCGACAGGCCGGCGAGGGTCAGGGGGAGGGCGAGCTTCCAGTACGATCCGAAGCTCAAGGCCTCCTTTCGGGGCTGCGTGCGGTGCTGGGCCATCGGTCGGGCTCTCGTCACAACGTGAGGTTCAGCGTGAATCCAGCGTGAAGGAGAGGAGGTGTGTCAGGATCTTGTCGTAGGGAGCGGACCAGGTCTTCCGCCTCAGGAGCTCGGGCTTGAAGCCCCGGCGGAGCGCGTGCCCCGTGATGCCCTGGAGGTTGCTTGCGTTCGAGAGCACGGTGATGACCTTTCCTCCCGGCGCGAGCAGCTCTCGAGAGGCGATCTCGTCGAAGAAGCGCGCCATGATCGCGGAGCCCGAGAAGTTCACCCGCGTGAGATCGGGATCGTCGGAGCGCAGCGGGTTGGCGGGCGGATTGAAGGCGATCACGTCGGCGCGCCGCCCGGGCGGAAGCGCGGAGAAGAGATCCGAGACCAGGAAGTGGTGCTTTCCGGGGTCGCGCGCGCCCGTGTGCCGCTCGAAGCTCGCGAGGCTCGACGCGACGCTCGCTTGATGGATGTCCATCGCGTAGATCTCGCGGGCGCCGCGCTGCCGCGCGAGGATGGGCTCGACGCCCGCCCCGCACCCCATCACGACGACCGAGGCGCCCTGCGTCTCGACGAGCCCGTCGTGGAGGGCGTCGAAGATCACCTCGCTCGTCCCGCCCGGCACGAGGACGCCGGACGGGACCGTGAACCTCAGCCCGCGGTACACGTAATCGCCGCCCAGGACCTTGGTGCCCCGGTTGACCTGCTCGATCTCCTCGGCGGAGAGCATGGGCGGCAGCGAGAGATAGAATCGTCGGATCGGCTCGGCGAGCGCGGCGATCTCGCGAGGGTCCAGCGCCAGCCCGTGAACGTCCTCGATCCGCGCCGTTCGATTGTCCATGGCTCAGGTCTCCCGTGCTTCCCCGTCGCGGGTCAGCAGCGTGCAAGGTTCGCTCGACGGTCCCTGGTCGGCGGTCGGCCGGGCACTGGCCTCGCGCGAGGCGCTCGCCTCTTCCAGCCACGGCGTCGCGTCGATGCGGCGGACGGCCAGCGGGATCGCGGCGCCGAGCAGCGCGAGGACGCCGAGCAGGCCGGCGAGGCCGGAGAGGTGCAAGGGCCGCGGGCCGCCACCTTCGCGGTGGCGCGGGACGTCGTCGATGCCGAACGCGGCGAGGCCCTTGTGATTGAAGACGAGCGGATAGAAGTACTGCTTCAGCTGCTCGTGGTAGGCCACCATGCTGTCCCTGAAGGCGAGCTCCGTGGCCATGTCCGTGTCCGCCATCCGGTCGAGCACGAGCTCCAGCGCGAGCGGCGGCAGGGCGAGCGCGGCCCGCGCGGTCCACTGCTCACGGCGCGCGAGCGCAGCGTGGTAGTCCTCGACCTGCCGGGCGACGTGCGCGTCGCCCACCTCGTGCATGGCGTAGTACCAGGGCCAGGAGAAGCGGTCTTCCGGGACAGGGGTCTGGGCCCACTCGGGCCGACGCGCGAAGAACGGGTCGAGGGTCGCGCGCTTCGGCCGGTCCCAGCCGGCGTTCATCTCCTGCCGCTGCGCGAGCGTGAGCTCGACGCCGCCGCGCGCGGGAGAGGCGGTGATGATCGCGAGGTTGACGAGCGCGGGGAGCAGGACGCACCAGGCGATCCAGACGCCCACGAGCGAGATCGCGTTCCACGCGGACGAGCGGCGCAGCGAGGCCACGAGGAAGACGAGGACGAACCAGAGCGCGATGTACGCGAGCGACGCGAGCGCGAAGGCGCCGGCGCGCGCGTCGAGCGGGAGGCCGAGCCAGGCGACGGCGAAGGCGAGCAGCGCGAGCGCGACGGCGGAGACCAGCCCGGCGCGCAGCGCGAGCCGGAGGGCGAGCACGCGTGACAGGCGCGTCGGCTGGGAGCAGACGAGCGGCTCGGTGCCGAGGTCGTCGTCGCGCGAGCGGACGTCGTAGCTCACGCCGATGATGAAGAGCGGGACGAGGAAGATGAGGACGAACCCGTAATCGAAGCTGCCGGAGAGCTGCTTCAGCGGGTTGGCGATGTCGGTCTTGTAGAGCTGCGGCACGAGGCCGGTGAAGCGCAGGTGACGGCTGTACGGGTGTACGTCGCGCAGCCCGGTCGAGAGCGCCGTCCACTCGTTCGGCTCGTGCGCGACCGGCATCGCGAGGTAGTAGAGGACGAGGCCGAGATCGTCCTCCTGCGCGTGCGTCTCGCGGAGGTAGCTCTCCTCCTCCCTGAGCGCCGGCTCGAGCGCCGCGATGACCTCACGCTCGCGGGCGACGCGGGCCGCGCCGTCGACGATGGCGGCGACGCCGGCGACGAGCAGCAGCGCGGCGGCGACGAGGACCATCCGCGCGCGGAGCACCTGGCGGAGCTCCAGGCGCGCGCGTGAGGGAACACGTACGAGGAGACGTGCGGGAAACGAGCTCATGACGCCTCTCCCTGGCGGCGGGTGAAGAGCGCGACGGCGAGCGAGAGCGCCGCCGCCCACGCGAGCACCGCGAGGCCGGCGGGCGCCACGCGGGACAGCGCCCACGCCGCGGGAGGCCTCCTGTGCTGGAAGGGGTCGAATTCGCTCCACTCCGCCCGATCGACCCGCTGCGCCTTGTCGTCGTGCCAGCGGATCTTCGTGACGTGCAGGTGGTTCAGGTGCTGGATGAAGGCATAGCGGTGCGCCTCGGCCTGCTCCTCGAAGTCGACGAGGTGGTGGGCGTCGGTGCCGGCGATCCCCATCGAGAACGACCGGATCGCGAGCAGCGGCGTGAACAGGCCGGCGCGGAGCGCGAGCGCGTCCTGGGCGCGGTGCGCCTCGAACAGCCGCGTGGTGTAGTCGTTGAACACCGCCGTCGTGACCTTCTCCCCCTCGCGCATCACCACGCCGCCGTAGTTGACCGGGAGGTCCTCGACGCGCGACGCGCCGTGCTCGGCCAGGGTGCGGCGCCGGAGCTCCTGGAAATGGGGGTTGTTCGGGTCGTGGCTGTCTCCGACCTCGCGGATCGCGCGCGCGAGGTCGAGCTCGACCTGGGCGCGCGACGGCGTGGGGTGGAGGCGGCTCGCGGCCTGGGTGGCGAGCCGCGGCACGACGATCCAGAGCGCGACCCAGAGGCCGAGGAGCGTCAGGAGCGCGCCCTGCGCGCGGCGGTGGAACGACGAGACGAGCACGCCGAGCGCCGTACAGGCCGTCAGATAGACGGCGTAGCCGCCCGCGAGCGCGGCGGCGCGGACGAGCGTGTCCCGGGACGCGTCGAGCGCGCCCGTGAGCAGCGCGCCCGCGAGCGCGAGGGCGAGGAGCGGCGCGAGGCACAGCGCGACGGCGAGCAGCGCGCCGAGGACCTTCCCGGCGACGAGGACGCGCGCGTCGACGCCCTGGGAGACGGCGATGCGCCATGTCCCCGACTCGCGCTCTCCGGCGACGCTCGCGAACGTCATGCAGAAGATGAGCAGCGGCAGCAGCACCTGGAGGACGAAGGCGGCGCTCGGGGTCCCGAAGCGCGCGAGCTCGCTCGACTGCCCGGCCTCGCTGAAGCTCAGCGAGTTGCGCTGGTGCGGCTCCAGGAAGATCGACGTGCCGGCGAAGGACTCGAGGCCTGGATCGAAGAAGCCGAGCGGGCTCGGGGCGCGGAAGGCGAAGGTGCCGTAATGGGCGGCGCGGTGCGGGTGGCGATCGGGCTGGTCGACCCACTGGCGATGGACCAGCTCCTGGAAGGCCGCGCGCTGGCGGGCCTCCTGGGTGTGCCGCGCCGCCTCGAGCAGGAAGGCGGCGACGAGGAGCGCCGCGGCGAGCGCGGCGGCGATGCGGACGGTGCGGCTGCGCAGCGCGCGGATCGCCTCGTGCCGCGCCGCTGTGAAGAGGGCTCTCATGCGCTGACTCCCTGAGGGGCTCGCCGGACCGCGGCAGCGTCAGAAGCTCAAGGTGCCAGTCACGTACGCCGAGCGAGCGTTGCCCGGGTTGTGCTGGGCCCCTGTGGCGCCGAAGTCCTTGTACCAGATGGACGTGTCGTAGGACTGGTCGAGCAGGTTGCTCACCTCGGCGCCGACCGAGATGGCCTCCGTGACGTCGTAGGCCGCGCTCGCGTTGACGACGACGTAGTCGCCGACCTTCCGCGCGCCTTGCTCGGGGGTGAAGTTCTCCTTGTTCAGGTGGTAATCGCCCTGCGCGTGGAAGAAGAGCGAGACGAGCAGGTCCCGCGCGGGGTGAACGTCGATCCCGCCCTTGGCGCTGAAGCTCGGGACGTGATTGAGCTCCTTGCCCTTGTTCGCGGCGAGCGCCGGCCCGGGCTCGACCTGCTCGGAGAAGGTGCGGCTGAACGCGCCCCACACCGAGAGGAAATCGTACGGCCGGAGCGTGAGCTCGACGTCGAAGCCGCGGCGCACCGTCTCACCGACGTTCTCGAGGTCGCCGGAGCCGTCGCCCTTGTCCCGCACCTCGCCGCTCGCGCGCTGCTCCCAGAAGGCGAGGTGGCTCGTGATCCACGGAAAGACGCTCGACCGATAGCCGATCTCCCAGCCGTCGTTGATCGAGGGATCGAGCGGCGTGCCCTGAACGGCATAAGCACCCTTGCCCGTGCCGATCTGGAACGTGCGCCCGTAGTTGGCATACAGGCTCTGTCCCTTCACCGGCGTGACCATGACACTCGCCTTCGGCTGCCAGATGAAGCCGTAGTCGTTGAGGTCGTAATCGACCCTGCGGGCCGCCTCGCCGCCGGGCTGCTCCAGGAAGCTGCCGGCGCCGGCCAGGCGGTCGGCCCGCAGCGCGGCGACCAGCTTGATCGGCTTGATCGGGCTCGCGCTCGCCTGCACGTAGGAGCCGGCGGCGTGGAGCATGAAGTCCTCGTCGCGGAACGCGGGGCCTCGCCGCTCGCGAGCGACCGTGGGGATGCGCTGGTACCGGTTGTCCTGGAGCTGGTAGTCGACGCCCCACTCGACGGTGAGGTCGAGCGCCCGGGGGTCGCGCGTGCGGTACGTGAGCACCGAGATCGCGCCGTACTGCCGATCGTCCTCGATCCGCAGCTGCTGATCGAGGTCGGGATCGAACTTCACCCACCGATCCCTCAGGAACGCCTGCCCGTAGCCCTTCAGCTGCCACGAGAGGCCCCGGGCGAGCTCGTGATCGAGGTGGACGCTCGCGTGGAGGGTCGTCTGCCGGCCGCCGTCGGTCGCCGACTGGGCGGGCGACGCCGTGGGGCGCGAGCGCGCGTCCTCGGCGGACAGGTAGCCTGGGGCGTCGGCGTCGAGGAGCATGCCGCGCAGGATGAGCCCGACCCGGAGCTCCCTGGACGGCTCGTAGAACCACTTGGCCGAGCCTGCGACCTTGTCGGTCCTGGCGTGATCGCGGTGGTTGTCCGAGCCGCGGTAGCCGGCGAAATAGGTCTGGCTCAGCGTGTCGCTCTCCGAGGCGACGAGCACCTGGGGCTCGACGGTCCAGAAGCTCCCGGTGAGGAGCCGGGCGATGCGCTCATTGCCTGTCTTGCGGGTGATGACATGGATGTTGCCCGCGACGTTGTTCAGGCCGTAGCGCGGGTCGTTCGTACCCTTGACGACCTCCATCCGCTCGATCTCGAGCGGGAAGACGGCCTTCATGTCGGGGAGGCCGACGTGGTGGTTGCTGGGGATGCCGTCGATGAGGAGCTTCGTGTGGGCGACGTCGCCCTGCGTGTTGAAGCCGCGGAGCCCCACGTCGGCGTTGATGATTCCCTGGTTGAACGACTCGACGGTGACCGCCGGCGCGCGCCGGAGCAGCTCGAGCGGCTCGGCCGCGCTCTGCTTCTGGAGCTCCTCGGCGCCGAGGACATCGACCGAGGCCACGATGTCGGCGCTGTCGAGGGGGCCGATCCGCTGGCCGATGACGAGGATCTCCTCGCCGGCAGCGGCGGCGGTCGAGAGGAGCGCGGCGAGGGCGGTGGCGAGGCCGGAGGTGCGCGCGCGCGGGGTCATGACAGGACCTCGGGCGCGGGGGCGGCGGCCGCGCTGCTGCGCGAGGGGAGCGGGGGAGCCGCGTCGCCCGGGGGGTCGAAGTGCCGGCGGTACAGCGCGATGACCTCGGCCTCGGACACGCCGGCGGCGCTCGTGACCTCGACGAGCCGGCCGGCCTTCATGACGCCGATCCGGCGCGCGATGCTCGCGACGGCGCCGAGGTCGTGGGTCACCATCAGCACGGCGGCGCCGCGGTCGCTCTCGCGCCGGATCGCGCTGCAGAGCTCGCGGACGGCGCCTGGATCCAGCCCGGAGGTCGGCTCGTCGAGGAGCAGGGCGGCGGCGCGCTTCGCCTGCGAGAGGGCGAGCACGACCTTCTGCCGCATGCCTTTGGAGTAGCCGCTCGCCGGGCGGTGCACTGCGCCTTCCGGCAGCCCAGCCGCGGTGAGCAGCCGCGAGAGCTCCGCGGAGGAAAGCGCGCGCGCCTGCGACAGGCCGAGGAAATACGCGAGGTTCTCGCAGCCGCTGAGGTGCGGGTAGAGCCGCACCTGCTCGGGGACGTAGGCGATCTTCCGCCGCGCCCCGAGCGGATCGGCCTCCACGTGGGCGGCGCCCACGTACGCGGCGCCGGAGGAAGGCCGCGTGAAGCCGAGGAAGAGGTTCAGCGTGGTGGTCTTGCCCGCCCCGTTGGGGCCGAGGAGGCAGAACACCTCTCCGGCCGGGACCTCGAGATCGAGCGCGTCGAGCGCGGGCGCGCCCCCGTAGGACTTCGAAAGCTTGTTCGCCGTGAGCATGGCTGGTCCGCCGGGACATCGCCGCCGGCGGCGCACCGTATGCGATCGATGTATCGAAAAGTCAATTGCAAACTAGATGCAATTGTATCTGTAGTGCCGGGGGTAGACCGGTCGGCGGCGTGGAGGCCGAACGCCGCCCCTCCCTGGACGACGTGGCGCGGGGCTTGTTCGCAGGCGCGTCGCGGCGTGTCCGTGCGCTCCGGACGATCGTGTGGGTCAACCCGGGGGGCGAGGGCGGCTGCGCCATGGCCTGGGTCGAGGCCGGCGCTCCGGCTGAGGTCGGGTATCGGCTCCGCGCCGGCGGGCCGCGCCCGTGATAGCGTGCTTGCCGCCAGCGCGGGGGGGCGGCGCTCCGTTCCTTTCCTCTGCGCGCGGCGGAGAGAGGGGGACACCGTGCGGCTGAAGGACAAGATCGCGCTCATCACCGGGGCGAGCAGGGGAATCGGCAAGGCCAGCGCGCTCGCGCTGAGCCGGGAGGGGGCCGTCGTGGTCGGCGTGGCGCGCACCGCGGCCGATCTGGCGGCGCTCGAGCGGGAGATCCGCGATGCGGGCGGCCGCGGGCTGATGATCGAGGCCGACGTCACCCGCGCCGCGTCCGTCGCCGCGTGCGTGGAGCGGGCGGTCCGCGAGCTCGGGCGGGTCGACATCCTCGTCAACAACGCGGGCATCGGCGGGTACCGGCCCTTCCTCGAGTGGTCGGAGGACGACTACGACCGCATCATGGCGACGAACGTGAAGGGGACCTGGCTTTTCTGCCGCGAGGTGATCCCGCACATGCGCCGCCAGGGCGGCGGCCACATCATCAACGTCGCCAGCGTCGCCGGCCTGCAGGGCTATCCGAGCGAGGCCATCTACTGCGCCTCCAAGTTCGCGCAGATGGGCCTGACCCAGGCGCTCGATCGCGAGTTCTGGCAGGACAACATCAAGGTGAGCGCCGTCTGTCCGGGCGGCGTCGAGACCCACTTCGCCCTCGGCGACGGGCGCACCGCCGGCTCGGAGCGCATGCGCGGCTTCTCCACGCCGGAGGACGTGGCCGAGGCCGTGGTGCTCGCCGCGCTGCCGCGGGACCGCTCGCGCATCGTGCAGATCGTCATGCGGCCCATGAACGAAGCCACGTAGAGCGTGGGCTCGGCGCGCGCGCTCAGACCGCGGCGCGCGGCCTCGCCAGCGTCTCCCATGCTGCCATCGCGCAGTCGACGATCGCCTGGAGCGCCTCGCGCGAGGCGCCGTCGCGGGCTTGCAGGGAGAGGCCCTGGAGCACGGTGGTGTAGAAGGCGGCGAGCGCCGCCGTGTCGGTGCCCGCCGGCACGTCGCCCTCGACGACGCCGCGATCCAGCCGGCGCCGGAGCGCGTCGAGCGCCGCCCGCCGGCACCCGGCGAGGTAGGCGCGCACGCGCTCGTTCTCCGGCGTGCCGAGCGTCGCGGCGAGCACGATCATGCAGCCGCTCGGCTTGCCCGGCGCCGCGTACCCCTCCACGTTGCCTCGCAGCATCGCCTCGACCGCCCTGCGCGCCGTCGGCTCGTCGCTCATGGCCCGGTTCGTCGCCGCGCCCTCGACCTCGCTGTAGAGCGCCACGGCCTCGCGAAACAGCGCCTCCTTGCAGCCGAACGCGGCGTAGAGGCTCGGCGAATTGATGCCCATCGCGGCCGTGAGATCGCTGAGCGAGGTGCCCTCGTAGCCCCGCTCCCAGAACACCTCCATCGCCCGCCGCAAGGCGGCGTCCCGATCGAAGCTGCGAGGGCGACCCCGTCCGACCATCATCGAGACCTTTCTGTATTTCTGTGACGATCGATAAAAAATTGATTGACCACCGGTCACGGGACAACGTATATATTCTGTGTCGATCTGTACAGAAAAGAGGTAGCGATGGCGGAGTTTGCAGGCAAGGTGGCGCTGGTGACCGGGGGTAGCCGTGGGATTGGCGCGGCGATCGTCAAGCGGCTGGCGCGGGGCGGGGCGGATGTGGCGCTGACGTACGTGAGCGCCGCGGACAAGGGGCGCTCGGTGATCGCCGACGTCGAGGCGGCGGGCCGGCGGGGGATGGCGATCGCGGCGGACACCGCGGATCCGGCTGCGATCGTCGGCGCGGTCGAGCGGACGGTGGCCGAGCTCGGCAGGCTGGACATCCTCGTCAACAACGCCGGTGTCGCCATCATGGCGCCGATCGAGGCCGTGACGCTCGCGGATCTGGACAAGACGCTGGGGATCCATGTGCGGGGCGTCTTCCTCGCCTCGCAGGCCGCGGCGCGGCACATGGGCGCCGGCGGGCGCATCATCAGCATCGGCAGCTGCCTCGCCGACCGGGTGCCGGGGCCGGGAATCGCGCTGTACTCCATGAGCAAGTCCGCGCTGGTCGGCCTCACGAAGGGCCTCGCCCGCGATCTCGGGCCGCGCGGCATCACCGCCAACCTCATCCAGCCCGGCCCGATCGACACGGACATGAACCCGGCCAACGGCGCTGGAGCGGAGTTGCAGCGGAGCATGCTCGCGCTAGGTCACTACGGCAACACCGACGACATCGCCGCCACGGTCGCTCACCTTGCCGGCGAGGGCGGGCGCTTCATCACCGGAGCGACGATCACCATCGACGGCGGGTTCACGGCCTGAGGGGGGCCGCGCGGCCCGCCATGGCGCCGCCACCCGCTCGACGTGCATGACTCACGCGGGCATCGCGTAATCTCGGCCTTCTCCTCGCTGGCACGCGATCTGCCGTGGGTGCCATGCATGGGAGACGCGGACATCACCTTGCGCCACCTCGCCCGCAGGCGCCCCGGGGACCTGGCGCGCGCCTTCGTCCCGGAGGGCCATCGCACCGAGGTCGTCGGCTGGGTGGACAGCCAGGTCACGAACATCGAGCGCCGCCTCGACAAGGCGCTTCGCCTGCAGGTCGACGGCGAGCCGCGGGTGCTGCATGTCGAGTTCTGCTTCGCGCTCCGTGACGACATACCGGATCGCGTCCTCGAATACCTCGGCTTCCTCTTCACCGCGCTCCGGCTCGAAGCCCCCGGTGAGCCTGTGCCGCCGATCGAGAGCGTCGTCGTGGTCCTCTCGGGCAGAAAGCGACGCTTACGTGCAACGGGCCAACGCTGCACCGCATGGCCAGGTCGGCCGTTCAGCGGGACCCACTTCCGCGTAGATGCCGTCTACCAGCGCACGGTCGCCGAGCTACGGGCGCGCGGCAGCGTGCTCTGGCTGGTGTTCGCCCCGCTGGCGCGGGACGCGACCGCGGTGGCGTTGCGGGAGGTCGTCGCGGAGATCCACGCGGGGGCAAAGGCCGCGACGGAGCGGGCCGAGCTGTACACGGCGCTGCTGGTGATGGCCGCCATCGATCCCTGGGGGCATAATCTGCGGAAGGAGCTCATCGACATGGTGGAGGACAAGGAAGAGGGGCTGCTGCGGCGCACGCCGATCATCGGAGAGATGATCATCGAGGCCGAGCGACGAGGCGAGCTGCGGGGCGAGCTGCGAGGCGAGCTTCGTGGCGAAGAACGAGCACAGGAGGCGATTGCAGAGCTGCTCGGTCGCCTCTTCGCGCGGCGGATCGGGCGACGGCCGACGGCTGACGAAGCGCGTTCGATCCTCGAGCGAGCCCGCGCGAACGGACCGGGTGAGGTCACGGATGCCATGCTCGATCTCGAGGGCGAGGCGCTGGTCCGCTGGCTCGCGGAGCCGATTCGCCACTCGTGAGCTCCCGCGAGAGGCGTGGAGATCGGGCGCGTGGCCGTCGAGCGTCGCCCCGCTCGGGACGAGGCGTATCAGGCCGGCCGCGCCACCCTCAGAGCGACTCCAGGTAAGCGACCAGGGCGCGCCGATCCCCGGCCGACAGGTGGGCCGTGTGGCCCATGGAGCCGTCCACCCCCTCGACCAGCGCGAGCAGCGTCGGGTAGCGGCCGTCGTGGTAGTACGGCGCGGACCGGCCGACGAAGCGCAGCGAGGGCGTCTCGAAGGAGCGCTCCGTCTCGAAGCGCGTCGCGCTCCGCACGTCGTGCCGCGCGCCGTCGGTGGTCAGCTCGTCGCCGACATGGCAGCTCGAGCAGCCCGCCTCGCGGGCGTGGAAGAGCTCCTCGCCGCGCGCGGCGAGGGCCGCGCGGGCGCCGGCCGCCGCGGCTGTCGGCTCTGCGGCTGCCGCTTCTACGGCGCCGGCCGGCGCCGCCGCGAGCGCGGCGCGCTCCTCGGCCGTGAGGACCGCCGCCTCGGCCGGCGGCTCCATGCCGCGGAGGTACGCGAAGATGGCGTCGCGCTCCTTCGCGCTCAGGCCGGTGCCCGCGAGCCGGGACATGGTCCGCGCGAAATGGCTCTCCAGGTCCTTCTTGCTGCCCTCCCAGCCGTACGGCGCGGTGCCGTCGAGCCGCCCCATGAGCATCGGCGTCTGGCGCGGCCCCTCCGGCGTCGACCAGGTGAGCGCGTCGTCGCGGCCGTCGGGGTGGCAGCTGGCGCAGGCGCGGCCGTCGAACGCGACGCGACGGCCGCCGGCCGCGTGGAAGAGCCGCTGGCCCTCCGCGCGCTGCTCGTCGAGGCGCGACGCGCGGGGCAGGGCGATGACCGGCAGCTCGCCCGCGAGCTCCTTGCCGCTGGCGCCGATCGCGGTCGGCCCCGGGTCGCGCGCGGCAGGAAGGATCGTGAGCGCGCCGTCGAACCGGGAGAAGACCACGGCGCGCCGGCGTGCGCCGTCGACCGCGATGGCGGTGGGCCCGGCGCCCACGCGGGCGCGGAAGAGCTCGCGATCCCGCACCGATCCGGTCCGCTGCGGCTTGCCGGGGATCTGGGCGCGGGCGTCGTAGGCGATCACCTCGTCGTGGCCGAGGCACGCGACGAGCAGCACCTCGTCCCCGGGCTCGATCGCCGCCGCCCGCGGGAGCCGGCAGCCGCCGAGCCCGAGGTGGGTCGAGACCGGCGGGACGTCCGCGCGTTCACCCATCGCGTCGACGACCGCGATGTGCTCGATCACGGTGTGGACGAGCGCGCTGCCGTAACCGCCGGCGCCCGTCGCGGGCCCCGGATCGACGAGCGCGATGGGCGCGAAGACCGCGCCGCTCGCGGCGCGCGCCAGCGCGAATCCCTGGGAGCCGCGGCGCTCCACGCTCACCGTCGGGCGGCGCATCTGGAACGGCGTCCCGTCTTCCAGATCGAAGGACACTTTCCGCGACGGTCCGCTCGAGCTGCGGGGGAAAGGCTTGGCGAGCTTCGACGTCGATCTCGGGGCGCGCCGCTCCGCCCCGTCGGTCGACAGCTCCCGCGCGCCGGTCGGCGCGCCGCCTTCGCCGAGCGTCACGACGCTGATGCGGCCGCCGACCGCGTGGGAGACGAACGCGCGCCGGCCGTCGCTCGACGCGACGACCGCGCTGGGATCGCGGGCGAGCGGGAGCTCGCCGGTGCGCCGGAGGTCGGCTGTCGCGAGGCTGGTGAGCGCGTGGCCCCAGCGGCTCGCGACGAGCAGCGTGGCGCGATCCGGCGTCATCGCGAGGCCCACCGGCTCGCTCGCCACGGGCACCAGGCACCTTCGCTCGAGCGGGGCGGCAGGGCTCACCGGCTCCAGCACCTCGAGCAGGGCGCGGTCGCGCAGCGAGGCCACGACACGGCCGTCGCCCAGCACGATCACCTGGGCGGGCCGGCCCGCGAGCGGCGTGCGCGCGAGCGCGGCGCGGGCGTCGATGTCGACGGTGTGGAGGGCGGCGTCGTCCTCGTCGGCGACGAAGGCGAGGGTGCGCCCGCCGAGCTCCGCGAGGGCGACGCCGGAGCCGGCGTGGGTCGCGTCGAGGGGCGCGGGCGCGGGGCCCGCCGCGCGCCGGGCGCAGATGGGCGGCGGCGCCTCCGCCGCGGCAGGGGGGCTGGGCGGCGGCGCGGGGGCCGGGTCGCGCGGGGAGGGGGCGCAGGCGAGGGCGAGGAGGGCGAGGGCGGTCGGAGCGGCGGCTCTCATGCCTGGACCATCGGCCCAGCGGGCGAGAGTGTGACAGGGGCATCGCGGCGGGATGGTCGCTCGCCTGGCCTGGCCGGGCTGGAGCGCCGGAGGATGAACCTGCCTGCTCTCGCGAAGGGTTTCCACCGGGATGCATGCCCCTCAGCGACGACATCCCCGCTGCGAGGATGCGCGTTCCATAGAGCTGATGAGCGCGTGGACATCGTGGAACCGGGGACACGGGTGGCCAACTGGGATGCTGCCTGGGACGCTTGACAGCGCGGGTCCGGCGTCGGATACGCTATCTATCCACGATGCATTTGAGCGGCGCGACGGGGCTGGGTTGGAGCTCAAGGCGCTCCACGCGCCAGGCCCGCGTCGAAACAGAACGGTTCCCGGATCGGAGAAGCAAGCATGTCAGAGGCTCTAGGAGAGCTCGTCAAGCCCGTCATCGTCGGCCGTTCCAGCTCGCACTTCACGCGTGTCACGCGGATCTTCGCCGCGGAGATGGGGGTCGACTGTTCGCTCGAGGTCGTCCGGGACCTCATGTCGTCCAACGCGGCGGACTACGGGGGCAACCCCGCGCTCAAGATGCCGGCTCTCCGGACATCCCGCGGCGTGTGGTTCGGCGCGCTCAATATCTGCCGCGAGCTGTCGCGGCAGTCGAAGCGCGCGGTACGCACGGTATGGCCGGAGGACCTCAACCAACCCCTCCTCGCGAACGCCCAGGAGCTCGTCGTTCATGCCATGGCGACGGAGGTCGGGCTGATCATGGCCGGCGCCGCCGGGGCCGGCGACGGAAGCGCGCACCATGCCAAGCAGAGAACGAGCCTCATGAACACCATGTCATGGCTGGAGGACAACGCGAGTCACGCGCTCGCCGCGCTCCCGTCGGACAGGGATCTGAGCTACCTGGAAGTCGCGCTGTTCTGCCTCGTCACGCATCTGGAGTTCCGGCGCGTCCTGCCGACCGAGCCCTATCCGGCGCTGAACGGCTTCTGTCGAGAGTTCGCGGCGCGGGCGTCCGCCGGCGAGACCACCTACCGGTTCGACCCCTGAGCGCAGCCCGCCTGCGGCAGATCGCAACGACGTTGGGCAGCTGGCGACCTGCGCAGATCCATCTCGCACCTTCCCGGATCGATGCCGTCTACCAGCACACGATCGGCGAGCTGCGGGCGCGCGGCAGCGTCCTCTGGCTGGTGTTCACCCCCCTCGCACGGAACGCGACCGCGGCGGCGCTGCGGGACGTCGTCGCGGAGATTCACGCCGGGGCGGCGACGGCTGCGGAGCGGGCCGAGCTGTACACGGCGCTGCTGGTGATGGCGGCCATCGATCCCTGGGGGCATAATCTGATGAAGGAGCTCGTCAACATGGTGGAGGACAAGGAAGAGGGGCTGCTCCGGCGCACACCGATCATCGGGGAGCTGATCACCGAGGCCGAGCAGCGTGGAGAGGAGAAGGCGATCGCTGAGCTGCTCGGTCGCCTCTTCGCGCGGCGGACCGGCCGACGGCCGACGGCGGAAGAAGAGCGCTCGATCCTCGATCGAGCCCGCGCGAGCGGTCCGGGCGAGGTCGAGGATGCCTTGCTCGATCTCGAGAGCGAGGCGCTGATTCGCTGGCTCGCTGAGCCCGTGCGGAGCTCGTGAGCTCGCGCGGGAGCATGGCACGTTTGGCGCGCGACCGTCGTTCTGCAGGCACGTCATGCAGCAGCCGAATCGGCGCGGCGCAACGACGCGACGTCATCCTGCGCACGCGCTCCACCCGCGTCCACACGGGCAATTGGCTCGTGATTCCGGGTGGTTGAGCGCGCAGAAACAGCCCGGGGCGTCGAGGAGACGTGCGGCGCTGCCTCCCGCGGCGTCAGCCGCGTAGCATCCCTCCATGGCGACGTTCCTCGATGTGCTCATGGGCCTCGGTCTCATCGTGATGGTCGCGGGCCAGATCTGGCTCTGTATCAGCGCGTTCAAGACGAACGCTGCCTGGGGCGTCGTCGTCCTGCTCCTGCCGTGCTGGGGCGCCCTCCTCTTCGTCGTCGTTCATCGGAAGGGCGACGAGGCGCAGCCCTTCATCATCGTGATGGCCGGCGCGCTGCTCGCCGCCGGGGCCGGAGGTGCCAAGCGGGTGTTCGGGCAAGGGGGTCGACCCGCGGAGGCCGGATCCTCTCTGCCAGCGTCGGTGCCACCACCGAGCGTGACGGCGGACACACCGAGAGCGCAGGAGCTGCCGCGGGTCGAGGCGCTCCGCCGCGCGTGCGAGGCCGCGCGGAGCCAGATCTACAGGGGAGCCCCGTTTCCACCGCTCGCGACCGAGGGCTGGCAGGTCACGCTGTGGTTGGCCAGCGCGAAAGGCGAGAGCTTGCACGACCACCCGGCGCTCGTCGCCGCGGTGTCCAGAGGCCAATTGACGGCGGATGCGGACGAGGAGCTCGCGACCGTGACGGACGGCACCGCGGAGCTCGCCGATGGGCTCGCGCCCGAGGCGGTGACGGCCGCGCCGGCCTTCCGCGCCGCGGCGATCCGGATGGGGGGAGGATACGCGCGGGCCTACCTCGAAGATGCCTCTCGAAGGCGCTTCGTCGCGCTCGCCGACCGGCTGCTCACCGCCACGGGCGCCGAGATGGGCGCGCTCTATGGACAGTGCGCGCACCTGAAGACGCACGAGCTCGGGTCGTGGTTCCGCGGCGCCGACGCGGCCGGCGCGGCGGCGGCGCTCGTCTACCAGATGGGCATGTTCAGCGAGCGATCGGCGGTGAACCGGGCAGTCCTCGCCAACATCGACCACCACGACGAGCTCGCGGCGCTCCAGAAGGCCGCCGCGAGGATGCCTGCGACCGACCTCGCCGCCCTCGTCGCGCGGCACGGCGGCGCGCTGAGGAAGGCGCCGGGCGTGACCATCACGTTCGGCCTCGGCGCGCCGATGCGCGCGACCTCCGCGAGCCGGGCCGTCGCCGGGAAGATGGGAGTCGGGGCGGATCCGAACTGAATACTGGAGAAGCGGGCGCTCCTCGATCGCGCTCGCGCGTCAGGGCGACGCGAGATCGAGAATGCCTCGTTCGCGCGTCGGGGCCGGGCAGACCACCCGACGACACCGGCGAAGGCGCCCGCTCAGATGCCGTGGCCGATCTCCACGCCGAGGACTCCGCTGAACCCGAGGTAATCGTCTCGCACCACCGTGTCGAAGCCGGGGACCGCCGTGAAGCTCGCGCCCACGTAGGGCCTGAACCACGGCGCGTCGTCCGGCTGGTACCCGAGGCGCAGCCCCGTATCGACGACCAGGCCGAGGGAGGAGTCCTTGCCTGCGAAGAGCTCGTCCTCCCACGCGCTCACGCGGCGTCCGTCGGGCGTCTTGCGATCGCTGCCCTGCAAGTAGAAGCCGAACCCGCCGTAGCCGACCGTGATCGGGATCTGGACCGCCAGCGCTTCCGCGAAGGGCAGCCGGAACGAGAGCCCCACGTGCGCGCCCAGCATGGATCCGTCGGACTTGAGCTCGAGCGTGCGTTGCCCCTTGTAGGTCTGCCCTCCGGGCAGCGCGACCTCGAAGGTGGCCGGATTCATGGGCCCCGGTCGCCCGAGCCCACCCAGGCCGAGGCGCACCAGGCCGCTGGCGAAGGTCACGCCGGCGGCGAACGCCGGCCCATGCGACACGTGTCCTCCAAGGCCCATCACGCGCCACTCGAGGTCGACGAAGCCGCCCACCGGGACGTCCGGCGCGCGCCGGCGCGCGCCGCGCGCGTCCGCGTCCGCGGTCTGCCCGGCATCGAAGGCGCCCGCGCCGGCGCGCACGGCGGCCCCGGACCCGGCGCCCGGAGCCTGCGCGTCGGCCCGCGCGGCCCCGAGCAGGAGCGCGAGGCACGCGCTCGACGCGAGCGTCATGAGGTGAAGGCCGCGGCCGCGGCGGTCAGTGAGCGACACGCGAGCCTCCTTGGCCGAAAGCGAAGCGCGCTCCGAAGGAGCCCTCGAGCAGGAACTTGCCGTTGTCGCCGTTGAATCCAAAGCTGCCTCCCGCGCTGGCGTCGAGGGTGAGGAGAACGTGCTCGGACACGGCGTAGCCGGCGCCCGCCGTCAGGACCTGCACCAGGTCGGCCAGCTCCGTGGTCGGATCGAGCTCCAGCTCGAAGCCGACGGTGGCCCCGGCGCGGAGCAGCCACGCCTCGCCGAGCGCGACGTGAGCGACCATCGATAGCTCGTCGACGTGCCGGAGCGCCGACGCGGGCGCGTCGCGGCCTCCCCCGGCGCTGCTTCCCCCGTCGCCGCCTCCGACATCCCGGAGCGCCAGGAACCCCGTCTTGAGGCGTAGATCGAGCTCGATCGGGCCGTGCGTCACGAGCGGCATCAGGAAGACCGCAGCGCCCGAGGCGCCGCTCGCGCCTGTCACCGTTCGCCCCCCCATGTACGCTCGCTCGAGGGCCCAGAAGGAGGCAGCGGCTCCGAGCTGCGCCCCACCCGCGAGGCGCACGCGGCCGTCGAGCTCCAGGCCGCCGCCCGTGTCCCTGCCCACGAGGCGTGATCCAAGGACGAGGCGAGCCTCCGCGGGCACCGAACCCGCGGAATCGGCGCCGCGGGGCGCGGCCTCCGGCGGCGGGGATGCCCCCGTGGCCTCGGCCGCGCGGGCGCCCAGAGGCGGCAGCAGCGCGCTCAAGAACGCGAGGAGGCGGAGCAGACGGCCCCGCCTCGGCCCATCGAACGTGTGGCGTACGAGCATGCACGCAGGATGGTCAGCGCCCGCTCATGCCGGTAGCGATAGAATACGGCTTAAAGTTATTTCAATTCAGAATAAATTGAGCCATGGATCGGTTCCTCGCGCTGCGCGTGTTCTGCAAGGTGGCGGACAGCGGCAGCTTCTCGCGGGCGGCGCGCGAGCTCTCCATGACGCAATCGGCCGCGAGCCGCGGGATCGCCGATCTGGAGTCGCGCCTCGGTCTCCGGCTGTTCGAGCGCACCACCCGGCGCGTCGCGCTCACCCTGGAGGGGCGCGCGTACTACGAGCAGATCGAGGAGCACGTGCGCGCGCTCGAGGACGCGGAGCTCCGCGCCGCGTCCGGCTTCGGGGACCTCGCGGGCCGCGTGAAGCTCTCGGCGCCCGGGGCGCTCGGCCGCCGCCTCCTCTTGCCGGAGCTCGTGCGGATCATGCATGAGTCGCCGGGGCTCGTCGTGGACGCCGCGCTCACCGATCAGCGGGTCGACCTCGTGGCAGGCGCGTTCGATTTCGCGCTTCGCGTCGGCGTCCGCAGCGAGCCGTCGTTCATCGAGCGAACGCTGGGGACCTCGCCCCAGTGGCTCGTCGGCAGCGCCGGCCTGTTCGCGGCCAAGCCGGCGCCGACCTCCATGTCGGAGCTCGCCGCGGTGCGGGTCGTGGCGAGCGGCGGGGTGCGCGATCTCGAGAAGCTGGGGCTCACCGTCAGGCTCACGACCGACGACATCGAGACGAACCTCAGGGCGGTGGAGGCAGGGCTCGGCGTGAGCGTGCTCCCGCGCTGGCTGGTCGCGCGCCGGGTCCAGGAGGGGCGCCTGATCCGGCTCTTGCCCAGGCTCCCGCTGCCGAGCCCGCCCCTCGTCGCCGTCTACCCCCGGCGGCTCCGGCGCGTGGCGCGCCAGGTGCTGGAGCGGCTGGAGCGGCACCTCCAGAAGGAGCTCACCTCCGACGGATGAGCGCCCGCCGGGAAGGGCCGGCGCTCACAGCGACTGGTGCCCGAGGCGCACCTGCATCGACGGGTGGCGGGCGGCGAGGGCGCGGAGGAAGGCGAGGCTCTCGGCGCTCCCGGCGGGGTCGGACGAGAAATTCCCGGGCTCGACGTCGTTCCGCCAGCCCCAGGCCGTGTGGCACACATCGCCGGTGAAGAGCACCGGGCCCTCGGGCGTCCGCGCGACGTAGGCGACCGAGCCCGGCGTGTGCCCCGGCGCCGAGAGCGCGAAGAGCGAGGCGTCGCCGAGCACGTCGATCACGCCCTCGCCGCCGAAGGCCCACTCCTCGAGGGGCGCGCGGCCCTCGAGGAGCTGGTCCACCGTGGACTGGGTGAGCGCATGGAACGGGCTCTCGAACGTGGACTCGCCGGGCCCGACGAAGATCGGGACGTCGCGCGCGACGTCGGGCAGGCCGAGCACGTGGTCGATGTGCAGGTGCGTGAGGAGCACGCCGGCCAGCGCCCGCTCGCCGCGAAAGGCGCCGAGGCCGGCCTCCACCCGCAAGGCGCCGAAGTTGAGCGCCTGTCCGACGGGGCCGGCGCGGAGGGGATGGTCGCTCGCCGCGAGCGCCTGCGACGCGCCCGTGTCGATGAGGTACAGGCCCCGGGCCGGGTGCGCGAGCGCGTGAAAGGTGATGTCGACCGGCTCGGCGCCGTCGGTCAGGCCGGCGGCGCGCTCGTGGGCCAGGTTGATGAGCCCGGCGCGGCTGGTCTCCCACCGCGCGCTGACGACGGTCTCGACGGTGATGGGACCGGCCTTTTCGAGGAGCGCTTCCATCGCCTGCAGCCGGATCGGCGTGCCGAGCGTGGCCCTCACCGCGCGGTGCGTCGACGCCGGAGGGTCCTTGGGCGCCGGGAGCGGCTCGGCGCACGCGCCGAGCAGGAGCGCGGAGGCGAGGAGAGCGCGGGATACGAAGCGGAAGGTGTGGTTTGACATGCCGCCAGTGTGTTCTTCGAAAAATGAATGGGTAACTGGCGAAAGTCGCATGTAGTCATACGCAGATGGATATCTCGTGGGACGACGCGCGGCTGTTCCTCGCGGTGGCGGAGGCAGGCAGCCTGAGCGCCGCCGCGCGCAAGCTGCAGATGACCCAGCCCACGGTGAGCCGGCGGCTCGCGGAGCTGGAGGCGCTCCTCGGCGAGCCCCTCTTCGACCGCGGCGTGGCCGGCACGGCGCTGACGGCGTACGGGGCCGGCCTCGTCGAGCCCGCGCAGCGGATGGCCGACTGGGCCGCCGAGCTGACCCGCGCGGCGGAGCGGCGGCACGCGCCCACGGGCGTGGTCCGGGTGACGGCGCCCCCCGGCATCGCGCACGGCTTCCTCGTCCCGTTCGCGGCGGCCTTCTGGCGGTGCGCGCCGGCGATCGAGCTGCACGTCGTGTCCACGGTGCGCCCGCTCGACCTGACGAGGCGGGAGGCGGATCTGGCGCTGCGGCTGGGCGTCCCCGTCGACGAGGACAGCGTCGCCTCGGTCGACATCGAGCTGCGCGCCTTCGCGTCGGAGCAGTACGCGGCGCGGGCGGCGGGCAAGGCCGATCCCGCGGAGCTCGCCTGGATCGGCTGGGCGCCGCCGCTCGACGACCTCTCGCCGAACAGCGCGCTCGGCCGCCTGATCCCGGGGTGGCGCCCGTCGTTCGCGTCCGACGACTACCTCGTCCAGATCCGCGCGTGCGAGCTGGGGCTCGGCGCGATGATGCTCGCGCGCGAGCACCCGCGCTTCCCGAGGCACCCGCCGCTCGTGGAGCTGAAGGTGGACCTGCCGCCCGCGCGGCGCTCGCTCGTCCTGCTCTGCCCGCGCAGCGCCCGCGCCATTCCGCGGGTGCGCGCCGTGCTCGAGCCGCTCGCGGAGAGCCTGCGCGCGTGGCGCCCGCCGAAGGCGAGGGGCGCTCGGCGCTGACGGCCTCGCGCGCCCGCGGGCTGGGCTATCTTCGATGGCCATGACCGCCGCCGCACACGCCCTGCCCGGAGGCCCCTCTCTGCGGATCGTCTGCGTGAACGACGTGTACTTGCTCGACAACCTGCCGCGTCTCGCGACCCTCGTGCGGCGCCACGCCGAAGGGCCCGCGGATCGCTTCCTGGTGGTGATGGCCGGCGACTTCCTCGCGCCGAGCCTGCTGTCGAGCCTCGATCACGGCAGGGGCATGGTCGACTGCATGAACGCGCTGCCGATCACCCACACCATCTTCGGCAACCACGAGGCCGACGTCGAGCTGCCGGAGCTCAGGGCGCGGGTGCAGGAGTTCCGGGGCACGTGGCTCAACACCAACATGCCCTCGTTCACCCCGGCGCTGCCGACGCACGAGATCCTCGACGTCTCGAGCCCCGGCGGGCGCGCTGTCCGGATCGGCCTCCTCGGCCTGCTCGTGCACGTGAAGGGCCTGTACCGGCGGGATGCGTTCGGGGGGATCGACATCGAGCCGGCGAACGAGGCGGCCCTCCGCTGGACCCGCCGGCTCCTCCGCGACGAGGGGTGCGCGTGCGTGATCCCGATCACGCACCAGAGCCGCGACCAGGACCTCGCGCTCGCGCGGGCGCAGCGCGATCCGCGCTTTCCCGTGATCCTCGGCGGCCACGAGCACGAGGTGACCCTCGACGACGTGGACGGCTGCTGGGTCGTGAAGGCCGGCACGGACGCGGAGAGCGCCGCCATCATCGACCTCGTGTGGCCGGCCTTGGCGCCGCCTGCCGGGGTGCCCGACCTGCCCGCGGTCACCGTCCGGATCGAGGAGGTCGGCGCCTATCCCGAGGATCCGGCGATGCGCGCGCGCGTCGACCGCCACATGCAGATCGTGCGGGACCTCGACGCGGCCACCCTCCTCCGGCTCCCGCCGGGCAGCGAGCTCTCGTCCGTCGGGACGCGGGCCCAGCAGACGTCGCTCGGCGCGCTGCTCTGCTCGAGGATCCGCGACGCCTTCGGGGCGGACGGGTGCCTCTTCAACGGCGGCGGCATCCGCGGCGGCCGCGTGTACCGGGAGCGCTTCACGTACGGGGATCTCAAGGCCGAGGTGCCCTTCAGCAACGAGGTGGTGGTGACCCTCCTGCCTGGCCGCGTCGTCCGCGAGGCCGTCGCAGCGTCGCGGTCGCGCGCCCCCGCCCAGCACGGCGGTTACCTCCAGATCGACGACCGAATGGCGACGGACGCCCGAGGCGCCCTGATCGCGATCGACGGCCTCCCGCTGGTCGACGATCGCGCGTACCGGATCGCCCTCCCGCGCGGGCTCCTCGGCGGCATGGATGACATCGCGCCGCTGGTCCGCTTCGCGCAGGAGCACCCGGAGAAGGTGCCGCCGGCGGACAGCGGGCGCGATCCGAAGCTCGTCCTCGTCGAGTCGTTCGCCGCGGACCTCGTCCGCCAGCTCGGGGCCTTCGAGGCGATCGACGCCGACGGGGATGGCCGCGTCTCGGCCGAGGAGCTGAGGGACGCCGTCTCGAGGACGACCTCCGAGACGCCGTCCGAGGTGGTCGTCGGCGAGATGATGAAGGCGCTCGACCGCGACGGCGACAAGCGCGTCACGCGCGGCGAGGTCGACGCGCTGTCCTCCCCGCCGGACGCGGGGGAGCGCGGTCGATCCGACCCGTGAGGGGTCTCCTTTTTTTAAGGCAGATCAGCTCACCGCGAGCGGCGCAGGCCGTCCGGCACCGCGCGCACAGCGCTCTGGATGGCGGCCCGGAGGGCGTCGCGCTGGGCGCGCTCGCTGGCCGCCGCGCCGTCCTCGACCCGCGCGCGGCCCTCGACCACGAAGAGGATGTTGCCCGTGTCGAGCTCGCGCACGGCCGCCGACACCACGCAGGCCGCCGTCAGGGTTCGCTCCCCGGTGCGCTTCGTGTCCAGGCGCACCACGGTGGCGGCGACCCCGTAGCGGCGGGTGAGCCGGAGCGGGCTCCAGTCGATCGCCGAGATCTCGGCGGACGCGTCCTGCCGCAGGAGAGGGACCACGTCGCCGAGCCGCGTGGCGGCGGGATGCACGCGGCTCCGCGCCTCGGCGAGCGTGACGCCGGCGCGGGCGCGCGGCGCCTCGGCGACGCCGCTCCGCGGGGCCGGACGGGCGTCAGCGGAGAGCGTGAGTAGCGCGACGGCGAGCGCCCAGCGTCCGATCTGCATCATCGATCCCGACCACCTCGATCGGGGGGCTATCAGGATGCGCGCGGATGGCCAACAAACCACCCGTCCAGGTCTGGCCGGTGTGCAGAGAGGGTCAGTCGATCCCGGTCTTCCCCGCGATCCAGTAGGCCTTGGCGCGCACCTCCCGCACCCCGGCCGCCCGGAGCACCTCCCGGGCCCGCTGGATCCACGCGCCGCCGCCGCAGGCCACCGCGGTGGCGACGCCCGCCGCGCGCTCGCGGAGCAAAGCGGCGGCCTCCTCGTCGGACCCCGCGAGGTCCACGGAGACGTCGAGCGATCGCGCCGCCGCCTCCGCCGCGGGGACGTTCGCCACCCGGAGCACGGCGTGGGCGCCGAGGCGGCGCGCCGAGGCCGCCACGCCGAGCGAGGTCTCGTCGCCGGTCAGGAGGCCCGCGCCTCCCAGACGGAGGGAGCGTTGCGGGCCGACGAACCGCACGACGTCGCCCGGGCGGACGGCCTCCGTCCACCGCGCGCCCGGCGCGCTCCCGTGCGCGTGGAGGAGCAGCGTGGTCCGACCGTCCGCCCAGTCGATCGGGGTGTACGTCCGCACGTCGTTCGAGGGGAGGAGCACCTGGATCTTGTCGCCGGGCTGCCAGCTGCGCGCGCGCAGCCCCTCGCCCTCGAGCACCACGCGCCGGTAGAGCGGGTGGGGCGTGTCCACGGCCTGCACTTTCGCCTCGGTCAGCACCAGCCCGCCGAGGAGCCCGAACAAGCGACCTTTTCCGGATGCCATGCGGGTCAGCGTAGTCAGCGCGACCGCGCCGCTGCGTGAAAAAGCGTGAAGGCTGCCTGGCGTGCGCCAGGGCAGCAGGGCTGCCGCTCCTACCAGGGTGGTTGCGACGGCCAGCGGCGCAGCCGGCGCGCCGCTGCGAGCCCCGTGGTGCAAGACGGGGAACCCCATGGCATCCATGCTGGCGAGCGCTGGGCGGGGCACGGCTCGGCGTCTCGAGCCGCCAGCACGCCGTCGCGAAAGCGATGCTGCTCGGGCTCTTGCGGAGCCCTCTGTCCGATCTGACAGCTGGTCGAGCGCTGGCGTCTCCACTAACCTCCGTCAGATGATCTCATCCTCCCATGGCATGAACCCCGCTCGACGGCGCTCTTACCTGGCTTTCGTTCCCGTGCTCACCCTCGGCCTGGTGGTGGCCTGCGGAGGCGACGACGACGGGTCGGGCGACTCGAGCTCGGGCTCGGGCGGCTCGAGCCCCTCGGCGCTCGAAGAGCGCCTCGCCGCCTGTCCCGACCTCTCCCTGACGAGCGATCCCAGCGCGAGCGCCTGCCTGGTCGGCACCTACGAGGGGACCACGCCTTCGGGCGAGGCCTGCAGCCTCGAGCTCGGCGAGGCCGGCGCCTACGAGTTCACGAGCCCCTCGCTCTCCGTCTCGCACACCGCGCCCGACGACACGATCTTCGTCTTCGATCACACGTCGATCGGCGGCTACGAGCTGCTCGCGTGGAAGGTGTCCGATCCGATCTCGACCGAGACCTGGTACGAGCTGGACTTCGAGGCTCACTTCGGCGCCGGAGTGGACGAGGCAACCTCGAAGATCCAGATCGAGGTCACGGAGTACGGCGAGGACACGACCACGAGCGTCGCCTGCGTCGTCGACCTGTGACGGCTCCCTCCGGCGGCACGGACACGGACGCCGAGAGGACGCCTCAGGCGAACGTGCCCGCGTGATCGCGCGGGGTGCCGTCCGCGGGACCCGGATCGAACGCGAACGGCGGGTACTGGTCGACCAGCGACGCATGATGGGCGAGGAGCCGCGCCTGCCACCGGAGCACGCCGCACTGGAAATCGTAAATGGCTGTCGGGACGCGCTCGGTGAAGAGGACCGCGACCGCCGAGACGAGCCACGCCAGGTAGGCGACGCAGGAGAGCAGCGCGAGGACGATGGCCGAGGGGAGGCTCGTGAAGAGGCGCAGGAGCGCGTCCTTCGCTGTCGGCGCGCCGGTCGGATCGATGTCGAGGCGCGCGGTCTCGGCGGGGCGATCGAGCGGGAGCCTGTCGGTGAGCAGGAAGAGATAAGCGAACGCGGCCTGTAGCCACACGAGCGCGCGCGTCAGCCTCGGGCCGTCCTCGGCCAGGAACCGGGCCGACCCCTTCTGAGCTATCAGCGCGGCCGCCACGGCGGGCAGGGCCAGATAGACAAGCATCATGACGAACCCCACCGTGACGCCGGCAATCGAGAGCGCCGCGAGCAGGAGGACACGCGCGAGGAGCTGGACGCGATCGAGCTTCCAGGGGCGCGTGACGGTGAAGGTGACAGGATACGATGTCATCTCGAGATCTCCCAGGTTCACGGCGCTTCACGCGCGCGCCGGGTAACTCCCCGCGATCTTCTTGGTGAATCGGTGGAGCCGGTGGACGAAGCCCGCGTCCGGGAGGAACATCAGCGGGCACTCGCCCGCGACCACGCGGATCCCGAGCTCCTGACAGGCTTGCACGGCAGGCGCGCTCACCGCACCCTGACCGACCCCCCGGTGCAGCCACACGCGCTGGATGCCGGCAGCGGCGCACGCCCGCACGATCTGCTCGGTGACCTGGGGCGGGGTCATCACGATCGCCGCCTCGACCGGGGGATCGATCGCGCCGACCTCGGCGTACGCTACGCGGCCTTCGATCACGCCGCCCCCCGGGTTCACCGGAACGACGTCGTAACCCCGATCGATGAGCTCCCGCATCACCATCCGGCTGAAGTCCTTGTCGTCATGCGATGCGCCCACCAGGGCCACCCGACGGTGGGAGAGGAATTCATTGACGTCTTCCATCCTGTTCCGCATTGGGGCCTCCCGCGCTCCGCTCGTGCGCTCGTCACGATCGACGATCGACGATTGCACGGCTCGTGCCGGCCGGCGCAGGCGCGGCGCAGGCCGGAGAGCCTGTCCTCTGCCGCGCAACACGTGCGCCTGCGGTGCAGGTCGTGCTGAGCGCGCGCCGCGCGCCTCTGCCTCGAAGTCCCGGACAGCGGGGAGCGCTGCGACGGTCCTCCGCTCCGGCGTCCGTGGTTCGCGCGCGCGTCTCGAAGAGCGCGACCCTCCGTCCGCCGAAGGTCCACGAGTGCAGCAGATCAGCGCGACGTCTGTGGGGACGACCAACTTACGGCGCGCTGCCGCGATCCCCGTGGTGTAAGATGGGGATCCCCATGGCATCGATGTTTGCGAGCGCTGGGCGGGGCACGGCGGCGCGTATCGCGCCGTCGCGGGGATCGACCTTGGACGTCATCTGCGCCGGCGAGGCCCTCTGGGATCTCGCGCCTCCGGGCGGGGCCTCGCTGCGGTTCCGGCCGGGCGGCGGCGCGGTGAACGCCGCGGTCGCGCTGGCGCGGAGCGGGCTGCGCGTCGGGCTCGCGGCGGCGCTCGGCGACGACGCCCCGGGCCGGGCGCTCCTGGCGAGGGTCGCGGCCGCCGGCGTCGACGTCGCGGGCGTGGCGCTGATCCCGACCCGCCAGGGGCTCCTCGTGCTGGAGGACACCGGCGGGGCGCGGCACATGGTCGCCCACCGCGCAGAGGACGATCTGCCCCTCTCGGTGCCCGAGGGGTGGGCGGCGCCGGTGCTGCTGCTCTCGGGGATCTCTCCGGCGCTCGCGCCGATCGCCGCGCTCTGCCGGGCCGCGCGGGCCGCGCGCCGCACGGGCACCGTCGTCGTCATCGATCTCAACGCGCGGTGGCGCCTCTGGGCCGGGCGCGATCCGCGCGTGCTCCACGCCCTGCTCCGCGAGGCCGACGTGGTGCGGTGCAGCGCGGCGGACCTCGCCGGGCTCGGGCTCGACGACGCCCAGGTGCGCGCCGCCATGCGGCCGAGCGCGACCCTGGTGCTCACCCAGGGCGCAGGCGCAGCGCGCGCCGCCGGCCCCTTCGGCGAGATCGCGCTCGCCCCGCCCGTCGTGGCCGGGACCCGCGCGGCTGGCGCGGGCGACGCGTTCACCGCCGCGATCTGCGCCGAGATCGCCCGCGCCGGCGACCACGGCCCGGAGCGCCCCGACCTCTGGACCCGCGCGATCCAGCGCGGTCACGCAGCGGCGAGCGCGAAGGTCGGCCGGCGCTGAGGCCGGGCTCCCCTGGGCGGAGCGCGCGGTCACGGGCCCTTCGGCCCGCGCACCAGCGCCCCCGTCGCGGGCCCGCCGTTCCACGCGAGGCTGAAGTAGACGTTCGTCCCGTCCACGGCGATGCCCCACGGGTAGCTCAGGTTGCGCGCGTGCGTCGCGAGATCGCTCCCGTCGAGCCGCGCGCTCTGCACCTGACCGTCGGCCTCCCGCGCGGTCGTCCAGAAGACGCGCGCGTCGTCGAACGCGAGCTGCGCGGGGATCTGCGGCAGATCCGGGACGACCCTGCGAAGCGGGCCCCCGGGCGAGAACGTGGCGATCCCGCGCCCCTCGATGAGCCACAGCGCGCCGCCGCGCGCCACGAGCGCGCGCGGGGCGGCCAGCGCCTCGTGCAGCCTCTCCGGCGCGCTCGGCGGCGCCGCGTCGCGCGTCACCCGGTAGATCGCGCCGTCGGCCGCGCCGGTGCCCCGCGCGGTCACGTAGACGTGGCCGGCGTCGAGCGCCACCCCGCTGGCGGCGCCCGGGATGGCCGCGAGCATCACCTTCGCCGCGCCGGGCTCGGCGCCGAGCGGCAGCGTGAACAGCCCGCCGTCCTCGAACGCAGGCGGCGTCCCCGCCTCGACCCAGTAGAGCGCGCCCTGGTCGACAGCGAGCGCCGTGACGCCGCGGGTGCCGGCCGCGAGCTCGGCCACCTCGCCGCCGGCCTTCGGGACGGCCGCGAGGCCGCGCGCGTGCGCGAAGTACACAGCGGCCTCGTCGAGCGCGAGCGGGCCCGGGAGCTCCTGCTCCGGCGCGAGCGCCACCGGCTCCCCGCCGCCCGGATCGAGCCGCATGACGCTGCCGTCCGGCGCGTCGCCCGTGCCCTGGTTCGTCCAGTAGAGCCCGGTCGCGTCCATCCCGAGGAACGTGGGCAGCCGGAGCTCGCCGGCGAGCACGGCGGCGTCGCAGGTGCCGTTCCAGCAGGCGTCGGCGCAGGTCACGCCGCAGGCCCCGCAGTGGCGCGGGTCCTCCGCGACGAGGACCTCGCAGCCGTTGCCGCCGTCGCCGTCGCAGTCGGCTCGCCCGGCGTCGCACGCGAGGGTGCAGGCGCCCGCCGCGCAGAGCGCGGTCGCGCCGTCGCCGCCCGCGCAGCGCGCGCCGCACGCGCCGCAGCTCTCGACGCTCGTCAGCAGGGCGGCCTCGCAGCCGTTGTCGCTGTCGCCGTCGCAATCGGCGAATCCTTCCGGGCAGAGGTCCTCGCGCGGCGCCGTGGGCCCGGGCGGCGCGGCGCTCGGCGGTGAAGAGCAGGCGGCGAGCAGGAGCGCGCCGAGACCGAACAGTGCGTGACAGGGGTTCGAAGGCATCGGCGTCTCCTCAGGGGTTCGGGTGGACGACAGGCAGGAACGCCACGCACATCTCGTCGAGCGTCGACTCGCCGAGGACGATGTCCTGCGGCGCGGGCAGGCGCTCCTCGATGAGCTGCGCCGCGAGCGCCGGGTTCTCCGTGGTGTTGTCGTACGTGCAGCGCAGCTCGATCGTGTCGCCCGACCGCAGCGTGGGCAGCTCGTCGATCGGCGCGTCGTAGCTGTAGAGCCGCTGCCAGTTGTAGTCCCACGCCGGCGTCTGGACGAGGCACTGGCGGTCGGCCTCGTCGCCCCGCGGATCGGCGCGGATCTGGTCGACCTTGAGGTCGACGCCGGCTCGGTGCATGTGGACGCCGGCGCCGTAGATCGAGATCTCGGGGATCGGGAAGTCGATGACGTACCGCATCCGCTCCACGTGCCCCCGGGCGCCGGCGGGGATCCGGAACTCGACGCTCCCGCGGTCGCCCGGCCCGGGCAGGAGCCCGTTGCCGTCCCGGAACGGCGCCTCGGCGTTGCCGAGCGCGAGGTTCGAGAGCGCGCGGCTCGGCTTCTCGTCCGCGAGGCGGAGCGCGACCCGGGTCGCGTCGGGCGAGGGCGCCTCGCCGGGCTTCGGGTGGTAGTGGACCTGCATCACGAGCAGCGCGTTCGCTGGCACCGAGATGCCGATGTCCGGCGGCAGCTCGAACGCCTGCGTGCCGGGCGCCCAGGCGCCGAGCAGCGACGTCTCGGAGAGGCGCGCGTCGCCGAAGCACTCGTAGCTGCCGCTCTCGCCGCCGAGCGCCTCGCCCTCGCGGTTCGCGTCGATGAAGAGCAGCGCGTGGTGCACCACGGCGCGGTTGCCCGGCAGCACGTCGTAGCCCTGGACCCACGCCTGCTCCGTGAGCCCCGGATCGAGGACGAAGCAGCGGAAGCTGTCGGAGCCCTCCGCCGCCGCGAAGGGGGCCCTGGGCGAGAGCTCGAGGTCCGTGCGCGACAGGCCCGCCGCGACGGGGGTGGTGGGGGCCGGGGCGTCCGCGGGATCCCCCTTGGGCGCGCCGGCGTCGCTCCAGGCGCGGAGCAGGGCGATCTCGTCGAGGGAGAGGTGCAGGTCCCCCCGGAACGGGCGAGGGGGCGCGCACTCGTCGGTCGGCAGGGCGCCCCACGGGGGCATCCGCCGCGCCTCGGTCTCGTCGGCGATGACCGGCGCGAGCGCCTTCGCGCTCTCGTACGAGGCCAGGCTCACCGGCGCGGTGCCGCCCTGCGCGTGGCAGCCGAGGCAGCTCTTCTGGAGCAGCGGCTCGATGTCCCTGTGGAATGTCGGGGTGCTCGCGCCCGGCGCCGACTCGGCAGAACAACCGAGGAGGAGCGCCGTGGCGGAGGGCAAAACGAAGTGGATGAGAAGACGCATGCGGGGCGCCCAAGCAGCGGGCGTGCCCGAGAGGATTGGCCGCAATCCGCGGGCGGCGCGCGAGGGCGCGTGTCCGCGTCCGGACAGGTGTCCGCGGCGGAGGCGGACAGGTGTCGTGCGCCCGCGGTCCGGCGCCGGTTTCTTGCGGGGGACGAGCGAGGGATGCGGACTGGAGCCCTCCCGCCTGACCTCCGAGGAATCCCTGCAATTGCAGCCCTTTTCAGCGGAGACAATTTCACAGGGAGTCGGCAGACGGGGAGGGAAATCTTCAAAATACTCCCCGTCTCCCTGCCTCCCTGTGAATACTCCCCGCTTCCGCGCCTGGTTCGTATCAGGCGCCTTTGCGCGCGAGCCGATAAACCGTCGCCACGAGCTCGCCCGGCTGGACCGGCTTGGCGAGGTGGAGCTGGAACCCGGCGTCCCGGGCCTGAAGGATGTCCTCGCGCCGGGCGAAGGCGGTGAGCGCCAGCGCCGGCACGGAGCCACCGAGGTCCGGAGCGCGGGATCGGAGCTCCCGAAGGAGGGCGTAGCCGTCCTGCTCCGGCATGGCGATGTCGCTGACGAGCACGTCGGGCCGAGCGCGGCACATCATCTCCAGCGCTGCCGAGGCCGAGCCGGTCTCGTCCGCCTGGGCGCCTGCCTCGCGCAGCACCATGGTGACGAGCTCCCGCGCGTCCGGCTCGTCGTCGACGACGAGCACGCGCAGCCCGTCGAGCCGGGGGAGCGTCCCGGCCGAGGGATGCTCGATCTCGGACGAGACCTCGGAGCTCTCGCTCTGCGCCAGGGCCACGGCCCGCACCGGCAAGCGCACGCAGAAGGACGCCCCCTTCCCCTCGCCGTCGCTCTGCGCGCGGACGGCGCCGCCATGGAGCTCGACGAGGTATTTGACGATCGCCAGCCCCAGACCGAGTCCGCCGTGCTGCCGTGTGGTGGCCGCCTCCGCCTGGCGGAACCGCTCGAACACGTGCGGGAGAAAGGTGGCCGAAATGCCTTTCCCGGTATCCGTCACCGTCACCTCGACGCCGCCCGGATGGAGCGCCGTCTGGAGTCCGACCTGCCCGCCGCCCGGCGTGAACTTCACGGCGTTGACCAGCAGATTCGTGACCACCTGCTGGAGGCGATCGGGATCACAGACGATCTCCCCGACACCGGGATCGAGCCTGACGTCGAGGGCGACGGCCTTCGCGTCAGCGGCCGGCCGGACGGCGTCGACGGCGGTGCGGACGAGCTCGTTCACGCTCGCGTTCCTGGGGTAGAGGCGGATCTTCCCGGTCACGATGCGCGAGCTCTCGAGGATCTCCTCGATGAGCCTGGCCTGCGCCTCGGCGTTGCGTTCGATGACCTCCATCGCCTTGGGCGCGAGCTCCGGCCGCGAACGCTGCATGCGCGCCCACCCGAGGATCGCGGTCAGGGGCGTGCGGAGCTCGTGCGAGACGATCGCGAGGAACTCGTCCTTCAGCCGGCTCGTCTCCTCGGCCTGCGCCAGGACCTCGGCCCGCTGCTGCTCGAGGCGCTTCTGATCGTCGACGTCGGTGCAGGTGCCGAACCAGCGGAGGATGCGCCCCGCGTCGTCACGCATCGGCACCGCGCGGCCCAAGAACCAGCGGTATGCGCCGTCGGCGCGCCGGAAGCGGTACTCGATCTGGTAGTCTTCCCCCGTCTCGACGGAGCGAACCCACCGCTCCCAGGCGCGTTGCTGATCGTCCGGGTGCAGCTGGTCGTTCCAGCCGGCGCCGTGCGTGGCGTCGGGCGTCTCGCCGGTGTAGTCGTACCAGCGGCGGTTGTAGAAATCGTGATAACCGTCGGGCCGCGTCGACCAGACGAGCTGCGGCATCATGTCGAGGATGCGGCGAAGGCTGCGCTCGACCTCCGGGATGTCGTGGGTCTCCGAGGTCAGCGCTGGAGCGGCCGGCACCGGGGCGGCGCGCTCCTCGACGAACAGGATCCCGACGAACGCCACGGCGCCTGAAGCGTCGCGGATCGGGAAATAGTGCCCGGTGAACGGCGCGCCGCTGATCGAGCCGAGCGGCACGGCGCGCGAGACGCCGTCGAGCGCCGCGCGAAGCGCCGAGGCGTGCCCGCCCCGCAGCGCGGACGCGATCTCGTGGCGGTCGTCGGCGCGCGTGCCGAACCTCGCTCGATACGCCGGGTTCTCGTGGGTCGCGACGCCAGCCGGGCTCAGCACGAGGACGGGGAGGGGGAGCCCTCCGATGACGTCGTCGAGCCACAGCTGCTCTTGCTGCTGCTTCATCCGCAACGACATCCTATAGCGCACCGGCGCGATCGGCGCCGTCGGCGCGTCGCGACCTCGAGGCGGACGAGCGGCTTCGCGAGCAGGCGAGCGTGCCGGGGCGATTCGAATGCAACCGCCTCGCAAGCTCAGCCAGTCCTGGCCTGTCCGTCGTACCTGGGCATCACGCCCGTGTCCTTGAGCCGCATCCGCGCGCAGCGCCGGCGCGCGTGACGTGGACGCGACACGCCAGCGTCAGCCCTCGCCGGCCGCCTGCGCGTCGCCCTCGATCTCGCGCTTCAGGGCGCGATCCAGCACGAACGTCCCGAAGGGGACGAGCGACGCGACGAGCGCCGCGAGCGAGCGGCGATGCGGCCAGTCGCGCTCGCTGGCCACGCGAATCAGCGCGCCGACGAACAGCAGGAAGAGGAGCCCGTGGGCGCTGCCGACGATCCGCACGGCGATCGGCAGCTCGAAGAGGTACTTGAGCGGCATCGCGACGCCGAGGAGGACAAGGAAGGACAGCCCTTCCAGGAAGCCGACGAGGCGCAGGGCGCGGAGCGCGCTCATCGTTCGACACCAGACCAGGTGGGGGGAAAGACCATCATCAGCAGCACCACGAAGAGAGGGGTAAAGGTCGTTACGAACCCGCCGATCGTCCGTCGATCGCGCGCGGCGCCATGGACGAGGGCGAGCCGTGAAGCCAGCGACAGCGGGATCGCCGCGGCGATCCAGAGCTCCGTCATGGGGAGTTGCCGCAGCGCGGTCAAGAGGTATCCCGCGATCCACGTGACGACCAGCCCCGGGGAGGCCGCGGCGTGGGTGGTGGCGCGCTCCCGATCGACGAGGGATGCGGCGACAGATGCTGGCGTGATTCTGCGGGCCATCGCGGCTGCGCGCCCGTGCGCCTCAGCTCGCTCTCTTGCTCCTCTCGGCGGCGATCTTCCGCATCTGCTGATCGTACGGGTCGAGGACGCTCACTATGCGCTGCGTCAGCTCGGGTCCCGCGGCTTCGGGCACCCCGGCGTTGAAGGGCGGGGCGGGGTCGTATTCCAGCATGAGCTGCGTCAGCTTCGCGGCATCGTCCCCGCGCAGCAGCGCCAGCAGCGTCAGCCCGAAATCGATGCCTGCGGTCACCCCGCCGCCCGAGATCCGGTTGCGATCGACCACGACGCGCGCCCGGACGCACTCCACGCCGAACGCCTCCAGGATGTGGCGCGTCGACCAGTGTGTCGTGGCCTTGTATCCTTGCATCAAACCCGCCGCGGCCAGGATGAGCGACCCCGTGCACACGGAGGTCACGTACCTGGAGCGGGCGCCCCGATCCCTCAGGAACCGAAGGATCTCCTGATCCACCATGGCGTCGGGGGTGCCCATGCCGCCCGGCACGAACAGGATGTCCAGGTCGTCCGGACAGTCGCTGAAGGTCGCCGTCGGCTGGATAGGAACCCCCGAGTCCGACATGATCAGGTCGCGCGTCTTCCAGAGCAGATAGGTCGTCGCGTGAGCGGTCAGCACGCTTTGCGGGCCGATCAGATCCAGCGCCGTGAGGCCCGGGTAGAGCACCATGCCGACCCGGAGCGGCGGCTGAGGATCTGGCAGCTTGATATCGTAGGTGTCCGCCATCGTTCGTCCCTGAACCCTTTCGTTTCGTCTCGTCATCTGCCGATGAACGCTCGATGGCGGGGCTTCGTCTCGACGCGGCCCCGCGCATGGCGTTCACGAGCGCGGCTGAGCGCGCTTCGCAGGCCTGACTGTGAGCGGCGCCGGCCGCGGCGGAAAGGACATCGTCCCCTGCTTTCAGGACACGCGGGCGCAGGGCCCCGCGCCCCGTCGCGCGCGACCGCGCGCGAAGGATCCGGCGAGCGACGACGGCGTGCGGCCGGGCGCCCGGCGTCCGCTCACGCTCGACCGAAGCGCCTCCGGTAGTCCTCCGGCGTGACCTGCAGGGTGCGCTGGAACGCGCGCCGCATCCGCTCGTCCGTGCCGAAGCCGCAGTCGCGCGCGAGCTGCTTCATCGAGGCTCGGCCTCCCTCGAGGCAGGAGCGCGCCTGCTCCAGCCTGGCCGCCTCGACGAACTTCGCGGGGGTCATCCGCATGGCCCGGGTGAACGTCCGCGCGAAGTTGCGCGGGCTCATCCCGGCCCTCTCCGCCAGCGCCTCGACGCGCAGGTCGGCGTCGAGGTGCCGGAGCACCCAGTCGATCACGCCCTGCAGCGGGCCCGCTGCGACCGTCTGCGCGAGGAGCGGGCGGCTGAACTGGGACTGTCCACCCGGGCGCTTGAGGAACACCACGAGCCCCCGCGCCACCTGGAGCGCCATGTCGTATCCGAGATCCTCCTCCACCATCGAGAGCGCGAGGTCGATGCCCGCTGTCATGCCCGCCGACGTGTAGATCTTTCCGGACCGCACGAAGATGGCGTCGGGGTCGACCTCGACGCCGGGAAACTCGCGCGCGAGCGCCGCCGCGGAATGCCAGTGGGTGGCCGCGCGGCACCCCGCGAGCAGCCCCGCGGCGGCGAGGAGGAAGGCGCCCGTGCAGACGGCGCCCATGCGCCGCACCTCGGGCGTCGTCGCGCGGAGCCAGGCGAGCAGCCGGGCGTCCCGCGTCGCTTCACGGGTCTCGCCCCCGGCGACGAGCACCGTATCGATGCCGGGCGCCAGATCCGCGAGCGCCTTGTGGGCGACGATCTGCACCCCCGACAGCGTCCGGATCACGCCGCCGTTCACGGCCGCGATCTCGACCGCATAGGCGGGGGGAGCGCCGGGCACCTTCGCGCTCGCGATGTCCGAGGCCAGGGCGAATACGTCGGTGGGCCCCACCACGTCGATGGCGCTCGCGCCGTCATACGCCACGGCCACGACCCTGCGCGTCGGTCCATGGCGATGCGCGCGCGGCGCGGCAGAGGGAGCGGATTTCGATGCAGACAGCCGCTTCACGCGACGACGGTAGCTGGCTGGCCGGTGGCCGTGAAGATAAAGTACCTGCATTTCCTGCCAAAGTGGCCGACATGATACGGATGACGAGCGTCACCAAGGTCTACCGGCGCGGCCTGTTCGAGACCCACGCGCTCGCCGGGTTCACGCTGCACGTCGCGCGCGGCGAGTTCCTCGCCGTGATGGGCCCCTCCGGCTCCGGGAAGACGACGTTCCTCAACGTCGCAGGGCTCCTCGATCCCTTCGACGGGGGCGAGTACCTGCTCGACGGCGAGCCGATGCAGGGGCTCTCCGACGCCCGCGCGAGCGCGATCCGGAACGGGAAGATCGGCTTCGTGTTCCAGAGCTTCCAGCTCATCGCCGACCTCGACGTGCTCGACAACGTCGACGTGCCGCTGCGGGTCCGCGGCCTGGCCGCGCGCGTGCGGCGCGAGCGCGCCCTGCGCGCGCTCGAGGGCGTCGGCCTGAGCGCGCGGCTCCACCACCGGCCCAGCGAGCTCTCGGGCGGCCAGCAGCAGCGCGTCGCGATCGCGCGCGCGCTGGTCGGCGAGCCCTCGCTCCTCCTGGCCGACGAGCCCACCGGCAACCTCGACTCCCGAGCGGCGCGGCAGATCCTCGATCTGCTCGAGCGCATCCACGCCGGCGGCACGACGATCGTCATGACCACGCACGACCCCGAGCTGGCGGCGCGGGCGCGCCGCAGGGTCCACGTGCTCGACGGCAAGCTCATCGATCCCTGGGCCCCCGCGCCGCCGGCGCCGCCCTCGGAAGCTCCGCCGGAGGGCCTCCCGTGACGGCTGGCGACGCGCTCCGGATGGCCCTCAGGAGCCTCGGCCGGCAGCCCGGGCACACCGCCATCATGCTGCTGGCGTTCACGCTCGGCCTCGCGGCATGGACCGCCGCGCGCGCGGTCCTCCACGCGCGCGCGTCCGATCCGTTCGCGTCGGCGCGCGGGCTCTACTTCGTCTCCCTCCCGCGGGAGGGCGGCGCCGTCACCGATCCCAGGGCGATCGATCCCCCGAGCTACCGCGATCGCGTCCTCCTCGAGAGCCCCCACCCTTCGCGCGCGTCGGATCTCTTCGCCGCCGTGGCCGCCGGGAGCCCGGACGACGGCCCGCTCGTCCCTGTCCAGGTGATCTTTTGCACCAGCGATCTCTTCGGGATGGTGGGCGCAACGGTCCGGAGCGGCGCGATCTGGCCGGCGGCGGAGGGCGCCGGCCACGAGCGCCCTGTCGTGCTCTCCGACGCGGCGGAGCGCGCGCTGTTCTCCGGATCGAGCGGGATCGGGCGCGCGCTGCGGCTCTTCGGCGAGCCGTTCCGGGTGGTCGGCGTCGTCGCGCTCCCGGCCGTCCCGCGCACGCGCGCCCCGCGCACGGCCGTGGTCTTCGCGCCGAGCGCCGCCGGCCTCGCGCTCGGCGTCCGGCCGGCGCTGGTCCGTGAGGTCGAGGACCCGGGCGGCAGCTTCGACGCGCTCGCCGCCACCGACAACGGCTGGCTGGATCTCGTGGTCGAGCTGCGGGACGAGCCCAGCCGGGCCGCGTTCCAGGCCGAGCTCGACGCCTACGTCCGCGGCGAGCGCGCGCGCGGCCGGCGCGTCCTCGGGGCCGAGCTCGTGCCGCGCGAGCGCCTGCACGCGCTCCGCGCGGACGACCCCGGCACGACCCTGTTCGTCCTTCTCGCCGACGTCCTCCTCGGCGCCTGCACGCTCAGCGTCGCGCGGCTGCTCGAGGGGAAGCTCCGGGCGAAGCGCGCCGAGATCGCCGTCTACCGCGCGTTCGGCGCGAGCGCCCGCGCCGTCTTCCTCGGGCTCCTGACCGAGGTGGCGCTCGTGGCCGCGAGCGCCGCCGCGCTCGCCATCGGCGTTGCCGCGGCGGCGCTCGAGATCGTCAACCGCGTCATCCACCTCCGGCCGGTCGACTACCACCTCGAGGCGCGCTCGGCCGGCGCGGCGCTCGTGGCCGCGATGGCCGCCGGCCTCCTCGCCGGCGCGTACCCGGCCCTGCGCGCGGCGAGGATCCCTCCGGCCGAAGGGCTCCGGCGATCGTGCTAGGCCCCCTCGTCAGGGCGCTCTCTCGCCGGAAGACGCCCGCGCTCCTCATGGTGCTCGAGACCGCCTTCGGCTTCGCCGTGGCCGTGCACGCCTCGGGGCTCGCCGTCCACTATGCCCGCGGCGCGTCCGCGCCGCGCGGCATCGAGACGCGGTCGCTGCTCCTCGCCGCGACCGAGCGCGACGGCCCGAGCTTCGCGTCCCTCGACGAGCGCGGGGCCGCGGTCCGCCGCGACGCCGCGGCCCTCGCGCGCGTCGCCGGCGTCCTCGCCGCCGCCGAGGCGGCCGCGGCGCCGTTCAACCTCACGCACAGGGAGGTCGTCGAGACGACCCTCCCGGGCGGCCCGCGCGCGGTCGCCTGGATGCTCGACGATCGCGGCGGCGTCGCCGAGGTCCTCGGCCTCGCTCCCCTCGCGGGGCGCCTGCTCGCCGCGGGGGACACCGCGGGCGCGGAGGCGACGCCCGCCGTCGTCACGCAGGCGCTCGCGGCGCGCCTCTTCCCGGACGGTCGCGCGGTCGGGCAGATCGTGCGCCGGAGCGCCCGGCAGAGGCCCCTCGTCGTCGTCGGCGTCGTCCCGTCGTTCCGCGTCTCCATGGGCCGCGATCCCGACGACGCCCAGCGCGCCCTCTTCGCGGCCGAGGAGCCCGCCCTCGGCCGCTCGCTGACGTACCTCGTCCGCGTCGGTCCGGGCGCTGACGACCGCGCCGGCGCGCGCGTGCGCGAGGCCCTCGAGCGCGCCGATCCGCGCCGCGCCGTGCTCGTGCGCCGGCTCGACGAGGGCGTCGACCTCGACGCCGGCACGAGCCGCGGCGCGGGCGGCCTGGCCCTCGCGCTCCTCGGGGCGATCTTCGTCGTCGTGTTCCTGGGGCGCATCGGGATGGCCTCGCTGCTCGTGGCCGAGCGCCGCCAGGCCCTCGGCATCCGCCGCGCCCTGGGCGCGACCCGCGCCGACGTCGCGCGCCTCGTGCTCGCGGAGAACGCGCTGCTCACGACGGCCGGCCTCGCCGCCGGCGCCGTCGCCCTCGCCGGGCTCCGGGCCGCGGCGCGCGCCGCCGCCCCCGAGCTCGACGTGCCCCTCGAGCCGCCGACGGCCCTCCTGGTCGCCGTGGCCTTCTGGCTCGCGGGCATGGCCGCGGCGGTCGTGCCCGCGCTCCGAGCGAGCGCCGTCTCCCCCGCGGAGGCGTCGCGATCATGACCTCCTTCCACGCGTGGCCCCGCGCGCCTCTCCGCGTGCCCCTCCGGGTCCGCCTCGCCGCCGTGGTCGCCCTGACCGCCGCCGCCGCTTGCGCCGGGAGCCTCGCCGCCGCGCGATCGCAGGCGTCCCTGCCCGTGTCCGCCCTTGCGGGGCTCGGGCTCGCCCTGGCCGCCGGCGCGCTCGCCTCCCGCGCGCTGCTCGGGCGCGCGGTCGGCCTGCTCCGCGCGGTGACCGATGGCCTCTCGAGCTTCGCCGAGTCCGACTACACGCAGCGCGTCCGGCACGACCGCCGCGACGAGCTCGGGGATCTCGTCGAGCGCCACAACCGCCTCGGCGACGCCCTGCGGGCGCAGCGCGACGACCTCTACCAGAAGGAGCTCCTGCTCGAGACGGCGCTCGACGCCACGCCCGTCGCGATGGTGCTCCACGACGAGGCGGGCCGGATCGTGTACGGCAACGGCGCCGCGCGCGCCCTCTTCGCCGCGGGCGAGCGCGTCGGCCAGAGGACGCTCTCCGCGCTGCTCGCGGGGGAGCCCGAGGAGCTCCGCGCCGCGATGGTCGCCGGGCGGGACGCCCTCGTGTCCGTCGAGCGCCGGGGCGAGCTCGAGACGCTGTACGTCGCCCGCCGCGCCTTCCGCCTGAACACCCAGGCGCACGTCCTCGTCTCGGTCCGGTCGCTCACGCGCGAGATCTCGCGCCGGGAGGCGGAGCTCCACAGGAACGCGATCCGGTTGATCAGCCACGAGCTCAACAACTCCCTCGCGCCGATCTCCTCGCTCCTCCACTCGGGCCGCCTCCTGCTCGATCGCCCGGAGCAGCGGGAGCGCCTCGGCGTTGTCTTCGACACCATCGAGGAGCGGAGCGCGCACCTCGCCCGCTTCCTCGCCGCGTACGCCGAGCTCGCGCGCCTCCCGCCGCCCGCCCCCGAGCGGGTCGCGTGGCGCCCCTTCCTCGAGCGGCTGCGCGGGCTCGCGCCCTTCACGCTGGGCGGCGCGCCGGACGAGCCAGGGTTCTTCGATCCAGCGCAGATCCAGCAGCTCCTCCTGAACCTGCTCAAGAACGCCGTGGAGGCCGGGAGCCCGCCCGACCGGATCGAGGTCTCGGTGCGGCGCCTCTCGACCGGCGAGCTCGCGCTCACGGTGGCCGACCGCGGCCACGGGCTGCCGGACGACGCCCCGGGCAAGGCGCTCCTGCCCTTCTACTCGACGAAGCAGCAGGGCCGCGGGCTCGGCCTCGCGCTCTGCCGCGAGATCGCGACCGCGCACGGCGGCGCGCTCGCGCTGCGGCGCCGCGAGGGGGGCGGGGCCGAGGCGGAGTGCCGCCTGCCGCCGCCGCCGGACGAGCGCGCTACTTGAGCTTCCGCTCGATCTGGATCCCGAGCCGGTCCATGCGCCGGTAGAGCCCCTGCCGGCTCAGGCCGAGCGACGCCGCGGCCTTGGCGACGACGCCCCGCGCCTCGACGAGCGCGCGCTCGATCTCGAGGCGCTCGGCGGAGGGCGCGGAGGACGCGGCGTGCGCGGCGCCGGTCGCGATGGGCGCCGGCGGCGCGCGCGCGGCCGCGTCGAGCCCCAGGTCGTGCGGCTCGATCGTCTCGCCCTTGCGCACCAGCGCCGCGCGGGTGAGCCGGTTCTCCAGCTCGCGGACGTTGCCCGGCCAGTCGTGCTCGGCGAGCGCGTGGCGCGCGCGCGGGCCGAGCGTCACCCGCTCGCCGCCCGCCGCGCGCGCGGCCAGGCGATCGAGCAGGTGGCTCGCGATCGGCGCGATGTCCTCGGGGCGATCGCGCAGCGCGGGGATCGTCAACTCGATGACGTTGAGCCTGAAGTACAGGTCTTCGCGGAAGGATCCCTCGGCGATCGCCCGCGGGAGATCGCGGTTGGTCGCGCTCAGCACGCGCACGTCGGCCTTGCGGGTGACGCTGCTCCCGAGCCGCTGGTACTCGCCGGTCTGGAGGACGCGCAGGAGCTTCTTCTGGCCGTTCAGCGACAGCGTGCCGATCTCGTCGAGGAAGAGGGTGCCGCCGTCGGCCTCCTCGAAGCGGCCGGCGCGGAGGCGGGTCGCGCCGGTGAACGCGCCTGGCTCGGCGCCGAACAGCTCCGCCTCGACGAGCTCGTCGGGCAGGGCCCCGGCGTTCACCTTGACGAACGGCCCGTCCCGCCGCCGCGAGTTGGCCTGGACGATGGTGGCGAGGAGCTCCTTCCCGGTCCCGTTCGGCCCGGTGATGAGGACGGGCACGTCGGCGGGCGCGACCTTGACGGCGAGGCTCACGACCTCGTGCATCGCGTCGCTCGCGTACACGAGCCCGGCCAGGTCGTGGCGCTCGGCGAGCCTGTGCCGCGCGCGCCCGCGCTGGGCCAGGAGGCGCGCGTTCTCCTGCTCGAGCGCCCGCAGCCGCGCCAGGTTGCCCACGGTGGCGACGAGCTTCTGGTCGTCCCACGGCTTGGGCACGTAGTCGCTCGCCCCGGCCTTGATCAGCTCGACCGCGCCCGCGATCGACGTGAACGCGGTCATGGCCACGACGGGCAGCTCGGGGTCGACGGCCTTGATCCGGCGGAGCAGCTCCATCCCCTCTTCGCCCGAGGTGGCGCTCTGCCGGAAGTTCATGTCCTGGACCACGGCGCCGAGCTCGTCGCCGAGCACCGCCGCCATCGCCTCGTCGGGCGTGGCGGCGACGCGGACCTCGTGCCCGTGCAGCTCGAACAGCGTCGTCAGCGCGACGCAGACGGCGGGCTGATCGTCGATGACGAGGATCTTCGGCACCCGGCGAGACTAGCGTGTCCGCCGCCGGCGCTCGTCACATCCCGTAAGGGTACTTGGCCAGGTCGATCACGCCGCTCGCGCGGACCTGCTGCAGGGCCTTCCCGTACTGGAGGAGCATGCCCAGCGCGTAGCGGAGCCGCTCGCGGATGCGCTCGTCGTCGGGGGACTGCGGCGCCTCCGGATCGTTGAGGAGGCTGCGGACGTTGCGCACGATCACGTGGTCCGGGATGTAGCAGAGGTACGTGTTCTTGTAGCTGCTCATGCGCAGCTCCGCGATCGGGTAGGCGCCGCCCGCGCTCGCGGAGACCCCGACGATGAGCGCGGGCTTGTGCGCGAGCTCGCCCCGGGAGCACAGGAGGAAGAAGTTCTTGAGTCCCGCGGGGACCATGCCGCCCCACTCCGGCGCGATGATCACGAAGGCGTCGGACGTCTTGAGCTCGGCGGAGATGGGGGCCCAGACGCGCTCCCATTTCTCGGACGGCTGCCAGACCTCCGGATCCCAGAGCGGAAGCGGGTTGTCGGCGAGATCGAGCGTGTACGTGGAGGAGACGTCCGCCGACGACGACAGCTGTTGCTGCACGTGGCGGGCGATCTTCCCCGATTCGGAGCCGTTGCGGTGACTGCCTGAGATGACAGCGAGCTTCATAGGGTCTTGCGTGCGGCCGGCGACGGATCGCGCGGCGCTCCTCGGTGATCGGTGGATTGCGGCGCGATGCTACCCCGCGCTCGCGCGGCGGGTCGAGGAATCGGAGATCTCCGGAGCATCCACCGGCGCGAGGGTGCCGCTCCCGTGCGGGGATGTCCAGCGCGACGCTCGGCGGCTCCGGCGCTGTCGCCGCGGGGGTTGTCCTCGGTTTCTGCGTCGACAGGCGCGCCCGGATCTGCTGGAAGTAGGGAAAGGAAACGGCGGCGGGTCGGCTCACGCTCTGCCGCGCTGGATCGATGGAGGGCGCGATGGCGGACTGGGATCCTGCGCAGTACCTGAAATTCGAGGACCAGAGGGCGCGTCCCGCGATTGACCTGCTCGGCCGGGTCGACCTCACCGCGCCGGGCGACATCGTCGATCTCGGGTGCGGGGCCGGCAACATCACCCGCCTCGTGGCGCAGCGCTTCCCGGGCCGGGGGATCGTCGGGGTCGACAGCTCGCCGGAGATGCTGGCGCAGGCGCGCGCCGCGCTGCCCGGGGCGCGGTTCGTCGAGGGGGACATCGCGCGCTTCGCGCCGTCCGCGCCGCCCGCGCTGATCTTCAGCAACGCCGCGCTGCACTGGCTCGACGACCACCAGGCGCTGTTCCCGGCGCTGCTCGGGCGGCTCGCGGCCGGCGGCGTGCTGGCAGTACAGATGCCGAGGAACCACGGCGCGCCGTCGCACGCGGCGATGGTGGAGGCGAGCCGGTTGCCTCGCTTCCGCGACAAGCTGGCGGCGGTGGTGAGGGAGAGCCCGGTCGCGGCGACGGCGGCGTATTACGGGACGCTGGCGCCGCTCGCGGCGCGGCTCGACCTCTGGGAGACCGAGTATCTGCACGTCCTCGAGGGCGCGAATCCGGTCGTCGAGTGGACCAAGGGGACCGCGCTGCGACCGCTGCTCGCGGCGCTCGATGAGCACGAGCGGGCCGAGTTCCTGGAGGAGTACGGCGGGCGGGTGGCGGCGGCGTATCCGAAGGCGGCGGACGGGAAGACGCCGTTTCCGTTCCGGCGGTTGTTCCTCGTCGCCACGGCGCGGTGAGCGCGGCCGCCGCGCGGATCAGCGCGTGTACTCGATGGCGCCGACGCCTTCGGCCTCGGGGAGCACGGTCACGAGCGCCTGCGCTCCGACGGAGGCGGACGAGAGCGAGGAGCGGACGGCGACGAGCCATGTCCGGTCGCTCCTGCGCGCGACGAGGATGGCGCAGCGCTCGCCCTGGGGCGTGCCCGCGCGCGCCTCGGCCTCCTGGACCACGCGCGCCTCGGAGGCGTCGCAGCCCTGGACGTCGAACTTGCGGTTCAACAGCGCGGTGAGCGCCATGCTGGCGGCCTTCTTCGCGGTGACCTCTTCGGCCGTCGGGGCCGCGGGGGGCGGCGCCGGGGCGCACCCGGCGGAGAGCGCTGCGAGGAGGGGGATCCACCGTGCAATGGGGCGTGTCACGGCGCTGTCTTATCGCGGCGGCGCGGCCACGGGAAGCCCTCGTCGCGCGGGGCTGTTTGACGCCGGCCTGCACGGTTGAGCCGCCGCGCGTGGAGCGACACGGCGACTTACGTGGTTAAACAATGGTTCATTTCGCTCATTTACGCTCATGGGAGACATGGCTGGAGGCGTGCGCGCAGCTTGCCCACCTCATGTAGGTGGCAGTAGCGTGCTGCCCATGCCGACGCTCGAGCACAACGGTTTCGTCGACATGTTCCGCGAGAATCCGTCGCTCGCGCCTCATTTTCTGGAGATCCTCTTTCACCTGGATCTCCCGCCGTATGCCACGGTCGCGGTCGTCGAGGCTTCGCTGGACCAGCTCCTCCCGGTCGAGTTCTGCGCCGACCTGGTGCTCGAGCTCCGCGACGGGGCCGGTGCGCTGGTGCTCTCCATCGTCCTCGAGGTCCAGCGCGACATCGATCGGCGCAAGGGCTACTCATGGCCTGTCTACGTTGCGGTCGTGCGGGCCCGGAAGGAGTGCTCGGCTGTCGTCCTCGTCGTCGCGCCCGACGCGGAGGTGGCCGCCTGGGCCGCGCAGAAGATCGATCTCGGGTTGGGGCTCGGGACGCTCCAGCCGCTGGTGCTGGGGCCGGCGAGTGTGCCGGAGGTGACGGATCAGGCCGAGGCGGAAAAGGAGACGGAGCTCGCCATTCTCTCGGCCGTGGCGCACGGCAACGGACCGAACGGCCTCGCCGTGGTCCAGTCCGCGCTCGGGGCGCTCGGACGGCTCGACCACGAGCACGCGGCGGTGTACTTCCAGATCGTCTACAATGCGTTGCGTGACCCCATGCGGAGAGCCCTGGAGGCGCTGATCATGGAGAGGCAGACCGAAGGCAAGGCAACTTTTCCCCCGTTCGCCCAGCAGCTCATCGAGCGTGGCCGGATCGAGGGCATCCGGGAGGGCAAGCTCGAGGGCATCCGGGAGGGCAAGCTCGAGGGCATCCTCGAGGCCAAGCGCGACGCATTGCTCCGGCTGGTGGCGCGCGCTGGGATCGCCCTCACCGCCGACCATCGCGAGCGCATCCAGTCGTGCAAGGACCCTGCGATCCTCGATCGATGGGTCGATAACGCACTCGAAGCAAAGGACGCTTCCGAGGTGCTCTCCTGACGAGCGGCGCTGTCGCCCGCGTGACGGCACGCCGACTCGGCGAGCGCGATCGCCGCCGCGCGGGCGAGCCCGTTGAGGTGGCGTGTCCGGAATCGTGTCCGGGTGCTCCGGTCCTCGCGACCGCAGACTACCCGCAACGAATTCAAGGAGAACGCCGATGTCTTCCCTCACGCACTACCTGGTCATCGATCTCGAGGCGACCTGCAGCGACGACCCCGCCTTCCCCCGCGACGAGATGGAGATCATCGAGGTCGGCGCCGTGCTCGTCGATGCCGCCACCCTGCGACCCGCCGCCGAGCTGCAGTGCTTCGTGCGCCCGATCCGACACCCGCGCCTCTCGGCGTTCTGCATGCGGCTGACGAGCATCCGCCAGGCCGACGTCGACGCCGCGCCGCGCTTCCCCGCGGCGGCGGCGCGGCTGAGGGAGCTGGTGCGCGGAAGACAGGCGCTCTTCTGCTCCTGGGGCGGCTACGACAAGCGGCAGCTCGAGCGCGACGCCCGCCGCCACGGGGTGGCGCTGCCCTTCGGCGGCGATCACCTCAACCTCAAGCGGGCCTTTGCCCGCCGCCTCGGCGCCGAGCGTGAGCTCGGCGTGGGGCAGGCCCTGCGCCGGGTCGGCCTCTCGTTTCAGGGGACGCAGCACCGCGCCATCGACGACGCCCGCAACATCGCGCGGCTCCTGCCGCACGCGCTGGGCCTCGAGCCCCACCCCGCCGGCGTTCCCGGGAGCCCCGCCGCGCCGGCGCTCACCGGCCCTCCGGCGGCGTCTCCGGGGCCTCCGGCGCCTCCAGCGCCGCGAGGAGCGCGGTGAGCCCCTTCTTCAGCGAGGCCATCTGCTTCTCCCCCATGGCTCGCGTGAGCTCCTCCTCCAGCTCGTGCAGCACCCCGAGCCCGTGGAGGAGCATCTTCAGCCCGTGCGGCGTGAACCGCACCCGCTTCGCCCGCCGGTCCTCCGGATCGGGCGTCCGCTCCACCACGCCCGCCGCCTCGAGCTCCTCCACGAGCTGACCCACCGCCTGCTTCGTCACGCCGGCGCGCTCCGCCAGGTCGATCTGCCGCGTGCCCTCGAGGTCGATGTACGGCATGAGCGCCGTGTGCGCCCGGCGCACCCCGGTCGCGCCGCGCCGGACGACGCGCGCCACCGCCCGCTCGTCGAGCAGCCGCGCCGAGCGGAGCAGGAGCTGCCCGAGGCTCGCGCGCTTGCGCCGCTCGAGCTCGGCGACGTCGCATGGATCGAGGTCGTGCTTGTTCATGATGGTCAACTTACTTGACCAAATGGTCAAGCTGATTTACCAATTGAAACATGCTGCGACGGCTCGATCAATCCCTCTGGGTTGCGGAAGACACGTTGAAGGTGGGGTTTCTCCGGTTTCCGGTGCGATCTCCGGTCGTGCGCCTCGAGGACGGCGGGCTGCTGCTGTTCTCGCCGCTCCCGAGCGTGGAGCGGGAGGCGGACGAGATCCGCGCGCTCGGCGAGGTGCGGGCGATCGTGGCGCCGAACCTGCTGCACCACCTCGGCCTCTCGCCGGCGGCGCGGCTGTTCCCGGGGGCGCGGCTGTTCGGCGCACGGGGGCTCCGCGAGAAGCGCCCTGACGTGACGTTCACCGGCGCGCTCGACGGCGCGCCCGACCCGCTCTGGTCGGCGGAGATCGACCAGGCGGCGGCCTTCGGGATGCCGAAGCTCGAGGAGACGGTCTTCTTCCACCGGCCGAGCAGGACGCTCTTCGTCTGGGATCTCTGCTTTCACATCGCGCAGAGCGAGCACCTCCCGACGCGCCTCTTCATGCGCCTGAACGGCGCCTACGGGAGGTTCGGCCCGTCCCGCATCGCGCGCTCGATGATGCGCGATCGCGCGGCGGTGCGCGCCTCGGTGGACCGGATGCTCGCGTGGGCGCCGGAGCGCATCGTGGTGGCGCACGGCGACGTCGTCGAGCGCGGCGGTCGAGACGCGCTGCAGGGCGCGTTCGAGCGGGTGCTCTGACGTCCCTGACGGTGTGATCGTCGAGAAGGTAGTGGCGGTGCTCGCTCACCGTGCGGCCGGCAACCGGCTGGAGGCGTCGCTCACTGGCGGCGCCGCTTGAACCGGGCGCGCAGGCCGGATCGCCCTGCGCCAGGCCTCGGGCAGCCTTGCGGACGCCACGTTCCCAGGATGCCTGGCCCCCGACAGGCAAAGACGCGTACCCCGCGCTCCTCGCCGCCGTCGCGGGCCTGACGCTCGGCGCGCGAGCCCGCAGGCGGCGCGCCGCGAGGCGCGGCCGCGCCGCCCGCGTGAATGCGCAGCGCCGAGAAGGAGGACCGCGCTCGTCGCGCTCCCCGGCGCCCCTTTCGCGCGATGGCTTCAGGACGATCGCGCCGTCGTACCAAGCGTGACGAGAAGCTCTTCGAGCTGCTCGAAGGTCTCGCCCATCCCGCTGTACGCGCCCGAGGCCAGTGCGGCGTCGCGCGCTTGCTTCGATCGATAGAGCTCGTGCAGCACCTGCAGCGTCTTGCCGCCTTTTTCCTCGAGGGTCACGGTCGTGACGGCGCCATCGTCGCCCGCTTCGTCGTTCGTCCACACGATGCGCGAATGCGGTGTCACTTCGAGGTACGTGCCGAAGAACGCCATCGCCTGCGCGGCATCGTGACCAAAGACCAGGCGGTAGCTGCCGCCGGTACGAATATCCGCTTCGTAGGAAAGCAGAGGCACGGGCATCGACTTCGGTATCCACCACCGCCTGAACAGCTCCGGCGTGGTCCACGCCTGGAACACGATGCGCGCCGGGGCATCGAAGGTCCGTGTGACGACGATCTCGCGATCGGACTTCGGTTCCACCGTCGTGCGATGACTCGTCAATTGGGGCTCACTCTCTTTGCTTGCGTCCATCGACGTTCTCCTTTCGTTTCAGCTCCTCGATGACCTTGTCCAGCTCGTCGAAGCGTGCGGCCCAGAGCTGGCGGTACCTCTCGATCCACGCCATCTCTTCGTCGAGCCCGCGCGGGCCGAGCTTGCAGGTACGCACGCGGCCGACCTTCTCGGTGGTGACGAGCCCGGCCCGCTCGAGGACGCCGACGTGCTTCTTCATGCCCGTGAGGGTCATGTGAAACTTCTCGGCGAGGTCCGTGATCGAAGCGTCGGCTCGTCCGAGCTGCTCCAGAACGCCGCGCCGGGTCGCGTCGGAAAGCGCGGCGAAGGAAGCATCGAGGCGGGCACTCGAATACTGAACCATGTGGTTCAGTATATAACGCGCGCCTCGGCGTCGTGCAAGAGGAGATCGAGCGCGTGCTCCGTCACTCGCCGCCCCGCGCGCCGCTCCCCCCGCGCCTTCGGCCACGTGAAGGCCGCGCCGCGCTCGGCGTCGGAGAGGATCAGACAGTCGAGTCGCCAAGGACGCCAAGAGGCGCGATTTTCACGTGTCTCTGGCGTCCTTTCTGTTCACTTTCGCTGTGTCCGGTACGGCCGAGCGCCGCGCCGTCTAGTGGAAGTCCGGGTGGACGCAGACGTCGGCGGCGTTGGTCGCATAGCCGAAGTGAGCGCCGACGTTCGCCTTGCACTTACCGCGGGTCATCCTGCCGGGATGTCGTGCTTCGGCGATGCGCCGAACTTGCGCGTGTAATCGCGGCTGAACTGTGCCGCGCTCTCGTAGCCGACGTCGAACGCCGCCGCGGAAACCGAGATCGTGCCGGCGCGCAACAGGCGGCGGGCCTCGAGGAGCTGCAAGCCCTTCCGATACTGAAGCGGCGACGACGCCGTGATCGCCTTGAAGTGCTTGTGAAACGAAGACGGGCTCATCCCGACGCTGCGCGCGAGCTTCGGGATCTCGACGGGCGATCGAAAGTCACGCCGCAGCTGTGCGATCGCGCGCGCGATCGCGCTGGCGTGGCTGTCATGGCGGATCAGGTCGCGCAGCATGCCGCCGAACGGCGCCGTCGCGAGCCGGTAGTGGATCTCGCGCGAGACGAGCGGACCGAGCACCGCTGCGTCCGTCCGCGAGCCCGCGAGCGCGAGATAGCGATGGAGCGCGTCGACGAGCCTGGCATCGCAGGTGTGGACCGCCAGCGAGCGAGGCGGCGCGGCGGAGGGGAGCGAGTCGGCCATTGCCTCGTACAGATCGCGCAGCGTATCCAGCTCGACATCGAAGAGCAGCACGAGGTACGGGGCCTTCGTGACGCGCGCGATCACCGGAAGGTCGTGGCTGATGAGCAGGCACTCGCCGACGCCCATCGGAAACGAATCGGCTCCCAGGACCGTTTCTTTTCGCCCCTGGAGGACAAGGCCCATGACCGGCTCGTAGACCGCGGCTTCGAACGAGGTCGGCTGGTGGTGCCGGAGGATGCCGATGTTCTTCAGCGGTCGCACGTACTGGCTAGCGCGGTCCTCCGGGCGAGGGAGCTGGCGCGCGGCGAGCTCGGCGAGCGCCGCGAGGTTCATGCGGAGAGCGTAGCACCATCACGCTTTTCTGTCCCCGGCGAGAGGATCGAGCAAGAAGCAGAGAGCTACCGGCAAGCACCCCGCGACGTGCGGTCGTACGTTGAGCTCATGGCGAACAACACGCTGACCGTGCATCACCTCGGTCGCTCCCAGTCGGAGCGGATTGTCTGGCTCTGCGAGGAGCTCGGGCTCGACTATGCGCTGAAACGGTACGAGCGTCGAAAAGACAACAGGATGGCGCCGCCGGAATACAAGGCGCTTCACCCGATGGGGACGGCGCCGATCCTCACCGACGGGCAGCTGGCGCTCGGCGAATCCGGCGCGATCGCTGACTATCTGATCGCGACCCATGGCGAGGGGCGGCTCGCCGTGCAGCGCGGCCAGCCTGGGTTCGCCGACTATCTCTACTGGTTCCACTTCGCCAACGGGACCTTGCAGCCGGCCGTCTTGCGGGTGTGGTACCTGGAGCGCGTCGATGCGTCCGAGAAGAACGCGGCGCTGCATGCGGCGAAGGATCGGTTCAACCTGATCTTCTCCACGGTGGATCAGCGTCTGGGTGAGGCGCCTTATCTCGCCGGTCCGGAGCTGACGGCGGCGGACATCATGACGGTGTTCTCGCTGACCACCATGCGGCTGTTCAAGCCGTACGACCTCTCGCCGTGGCCGAACATCCTGGCTTATTTGCAGCGGATCGGCGCGCGCCCCGCGTATCGACGCGCGATGCAGAAGGCGGATCCGGACATGACGCCGTTGCTGGGGGCCACTCCATGACCGAGGGGGCGGTCGGCTGCGGGCTCGATCCGCGGGTCTGGTGCCCAGTCGGAGCGAGATGTCGGGGTCCCCGAATGTCCGGTTTTTCCAATCGGAAGCCGCGGGCGCGTGGCATGAACACCCCATGACCCACCTCGACGCCGCGATGAGCCGCTCCCCGCTCCGATCGACTCCGCTGGGCAAGACCGGGCCCAGCGTCTTTCCCGTCGGCCTCGGCTGCATGGCGATGTCCGGCGCCTACGGCCCGGCCGAGGACGCCGAGAGCGTGGCCACGATCCGCCACGCCGTCGAGCGAGGGATCACCCTGATCGACACCGGAGACTTCTACGGCAACGGGCACAACGAGCTCCTCCTCCGGCGCGCGATCGAGGGGGTGCGCGACAAGGTCCAGCTCTCGGTGAAGTTCGGCGCGATGCGCGGCCCGGACGGCGCCGCGCTGGGCATCGACACCCGCCCGGCGGCCGTGAAGAACTTCGCGGCGTACAGCCTGCATCGGCTGGGCGTGGAGGTCATCGATGTGTACCGCCCCGCGCGCCTCGACCCTCAGGTGCCCATCGAGGACACCGTCGGGGCGATCGCCGACCTCATCAAGGCTGGCTTCGTCCGGCATGTCGGGCTGTCCGAGGTGGGTATCGAAACGATCCGGCGCGCGAGCAAGGTGCACCCGATCGTGGACCTGCAGATCGAGTACGCGATCGCGACGCGCGGGCCCGAGGCGTCCATCTTCCCCGCGCTCGCAGAGCTCGGGATGAGCGCGACGCTCTACGGGGTTTTTGCGCGGGGGCTGCTCACCGGCAGCAAGCCCTCGGGAAAGGGGGACTTCCGGCAGTACATGCCACGCTTCGCAGGCGAACAGGGGGCAAAGAACGCGAGTGTGGTCGAGAAGCTCCACGCCTTCGCCGGCGAGCGCGGGATGACGTCGGCTCAGGTCGCGCTCGCGTGGGTGCTGGCGAAGCAGCCCACGCTGGTGCCGATCGTCGGGGCCCGCACGCGAGCCCAGCTCGACGATGCCCTCGTGGCCCTCGACAAGCCGCTGTCGGCGAGCGACGTCGCGGCGCTCGAGAGCATCGTGCCAGCGGACGCGATCGGCGGGACGCGCTACCCCGCCCAGCACATGAAGGCTCTCGACAGCGAGCGGTAGCGGATCGATGCGGGCACCCGCGCCGGCTTGAACGGCCGCACGAGAGGCGTAAGAGTGATGAACGTGGCCGCAGCGATGGATCTCCTCACCCTCACGCTCCCGCGCTTCGTCGAGGACGTCCATGTGGCCGCGCCACCCCCCGGTCAGGCGTTCGACGTCGAGTGGCTTCCCGACGGCAGAACGGGCCTCCTTTTTCGAGCGCTGGAGGGCGGGCGCGAGGGGGATGTGTGGGTCGCGGGCCCCCGAACGCGCGCGATATTCAAGAGCAAGGCCGGCCTCGCGCGGACGGTCACCCTTCGGTTCAAGCCGGGCTGGTCGGTTCCGCTGCTCGGCGTGACAGCGAGCGAGCTCACGGACCGGATCGTTCCGCTGGAGGACGTGTGGGGCCGCGCGGGGCGCGAGCTGTGCGGTGACCTGCTCGCCGCGAGGAGCCGCGCGGACGTGATCGACCGCGTTGCCCGAGCACTCACCCTTCGTGCCGGCCAACCACTCGAGACGGTATCGGGGCAGCTCGCTCGTCGTGCGGTCCGCTTGCTCGAAGGGGGCGAGGTCCGGGTCGAGAATGTCGCCGATCGGCTCGGCGTCACGGCGCGGCATCTTCGCCGCGCTTTCACCGAGAACGTCGGCATCGGCCCGAAGGAGTTCGCGCGGGCCGTCCGGCTGCAACGCGCGGTGCGAATGGTTGCTACCTCGTGCGACTGGGCACGAATCGCCGCAGACGCGGGCTATTATGACCAGGCCCACCTCATCGCCGACTTCCGTCAGCTCGTCGGGCTGACACCGGGCGCGTTCCTCAAACGCGCGAGCGGCCGGATGACCCGTTCTCCTTGCATGCGGGCTGATGGCGGATGATCGGCCTCAGGCATTTGCGTTCGGGAGGAGAAGGCACCGCACATCCGGCTCCTCGTTCCAGGCATCGGTCACGGCGCTGAGCGGCAGACTCTTGAACGGCGCACGAAAGCCGGCCGCCGGGGCCGCTGCCAAGAGCTCACCGGCCCCGGCCAGCAGCTCCTTCACGGGAACGCTGCCGATGAGCTCGAGCCCCGTGCTGCGCAGCATGTCACCCCGGATCGGGATCTCGTCGCCAGCCACGGTACCCAGCTGAACAAAGCGCAGGCGCGGCTCGCCGGCCCTGGACCCACGGTCCTTCGTCGCGGCCTGGAGAACGCGGACGGCCGGCTCGCCCCACACGAAGTCGAGCACGACGTCGACGCCTCGATCGAAGTGATCCCGCAGTGATCGATCCGCGTCCTCGTCAAAGGCAATCTTCACGTCGGCGTCGAGCCGGCCAAGCTTCACCTTGTCACGACCGACGGCGATCACCTTGCTCGCTCCAAAGTAACGGGCGGTTTGAATCGCCATGCCTCCCGCCGCGCCCGTCGCGCCGTTCACGAGCACCGTGTCGCCCTTCCGGAGGAGCGCCCGGCGTGACAGCGCGATCCAGGAGGCGAGCCCCGCGGTCACGATCGCTGCGGCCTGCTCATCGGACAGCGCGTCGGGCACCGGCACGACCATGCTGTCCATGGCGAGCGACCTCTCGGCCATCGAGCCGAAGGGCGCCTTGGGGAACAGGAAGTAGACGCGCCTCCCCGCAGGGTCTGTGCCGACGCCATCGACACCCGGGACGAAGCCGCCGCTCTTTCCGCTCGCATAGTGCCTGCCCGAGGCCAGGCCTTTGACGATGGGGCTGAGCGGAGCGGCATGTACGGTCACCACGGTCTCACCGTCGCCGGGCTCCGGATCGCGGAAATCGCCATAGGACGGCGGGACACCGAGCGCATTTACGACGGCGGCCTTCATGCTGAACACTCCAATCGATGATTGCGGTGGCGCCGTGTCGGCAACGACCGAGCCCGTGTTCCCCGAACCCCGGCGATGACGCAGTGCATGTGCGTGCTCCTTGTTTTCACGGCGAACGCGCCGTCGACGCGGAGAAGATGCGCCCGCTCGGCGCATCGATCCACTGCATGATAGACATATGCATCATGCCTGCATTTCATGACGTCGCTTCGGTCGATCTCAACCTCGTGCGGGTGCTCGGCGCGCTCCTCGACGAGCGGCACCTCACGCGCGCGGGCAAGCGGCTCGGCCTCACCCAGTCGGCGACGAGCCACGCGCTCGGCCGGCTCCGGCGCCTCTTCGGCGATCCGCTCTTCGTCCGCACCTCGCGCGGCCTCGCCCCGACGGCGCGCGCCGAGGAGCTGGCGGAGCCGGTGCGCGACGCGATGCGCGCCCTCGATCGCTGCTTCCGCGCCGAGGAGCCGTTCGTCGCCGCGAGCGCCGCCCGCAGCTTCAGCGTCGCCACCGCCGACTATGGCTCCTTCGTCCTCGCGCCGAAGCTCCTCGATCGCCTCGGGCGCGAGGCGCCGAACGTCGATCTCTGGCTCCGCGCGCTCGACGCCTCCTTCGAGGAGCAGCTCGCCCGCGGCGACGCCGACGTGGTGGTGGCCCCGGCGCGACGCGACGGGCTCCCCGCTGGCATCCACTCACGCCTGCTCTACCGCGAGCGCTTCGCCTGCCTCGTGCGCAAGGGGCACCCGCTCGTGAAGAAGGGCATCGACCTCGCCTCCTGGACGTCGATGCGCCACGTCTTCATCGCCCCGCGCGGCACGCCCGGCGGCGTCGTCGACGAGACGCTGGCGCAGCTCGGGAAGCGCCGTCGCGTGGCGCTGGCGGTGCCGCACTTCCTCCTCGCGCCGCACGTTGTCGCCGGCTCGGACCTGGTCGTCACCGTCGGCGCGCGCGTGGCCGAGGCCTTCGCGGAGATCCTCCCCTTGCGCGTGGTCGATCCGCCGGTGAAGCTCCCCGGCTTCGAGGTGCGCATGTACTGGCACGAGCGCCACCACCGCGATCCGGCGCAGCAATGGTTCCGCGACGCGGTGCGCGGCGCGGCCGAGCCGTCGTCCATCAGAGCGTGACGCCGAGACGAGGGCGCTCGCGGAGCGCTTCCTCGTAAGACGCCACCTTCGCGCGATGCCTGCTCACTCCTTGATCCCCCCTGCCGCGCCGTGGTTCACTCCGCGCTCATGAACGCGGGGTCGCTGCTGCGAGCGGGCATCGAGGCCAGCAACAGGACGGAATGCCTCGGATCGAGGGAGCGGGCGAACGTCGCTGCCGGGCCCTCGGCGCGCGCGAGACGCCCCGGCGCCGTGACGTCCGCGGCGTGGGAGAGGGTTGCCCGCGTCGTCGCGGCGCTCGCGCTCGCGCTCGCCGCCGGCTGCGGCGACGGCGACGGCGACGATCTGCCGGATCCCGGGCCGAGCTCCGGGCTCTCCCCCGAATTGCCGCTCTTCGACCTGCCGGAGGCGGATGCCGCGACGCTGTGTGATTGGGTCGCTGGTCGCTTCGGCGGCTACGGCCGGCGCGTGGACTGCGGCGGCGGCGCGTACATCTCCTCCGCGCCCAGTCGCGCCGAGTGCGTCCGCAGCTATCAGGCCGCCGACGACACCTGCGCGGCCACCATCGGCGTGGTCGAGGCGTGCGTGAACGGCGCCGTTGAGGGCCCCTGCACCGCCATCCCTGTCGAATGCGTCGAGCTGCTGTTCTGCGCGAGCTGAATCTCGGCGCGCCCGATGGCTGCGGACCAGGCTCGATCGTTTTCTTTCTTCCTCCCCGCCTCCCCGCCTCCCTGTGAAAATTCTCCGGGTTTCAACATGATCGATTGGTGTTCTAGCACGACGAAGCTCAGCGCTTGACGGCCGCCGGATCAGCCTGGGCCGCGGGGGCGGCCGCTCGCGCGCGGCGGGGCCGCGTGGCCGGTCACTCGACCACCCGGACCGCAGCGTCGAGCCGATTGACGCCGCTGGCGCTGTCCCACGCGGCGCCGCTCGAGAGCCGGATCGCGTAGCGCGGGTCGTCGCGCAGGCGCTCGGATGCGTCGGGCAGCCACAGGCCGAGCTGGTAGTCGCCCGGCGGGAGATCGGCCGGAATCTTCGCCTCGAGGCACATCTCGCTCTCCTCGCCAGGAGCCCAGCGGCGCGGATCGGCGTCGAGCTGGGCCACGCGCCGCGCTTCGCCCTGCTGGAGCACGAGGTAGACCGGTCGCGGGTTATAGGCCCGGGCGTACCCGTCGTTGAACACGCGCAGCCGGAGGGACAGCGGCTGCCCGCGCGCGATCTGCTCGGGTGACTCGTGCTCCATCACGACGAAGCGGTATCCGAGGCGGCAGGCGATCGTCTGGAAGCAGCCCCCGGATCGCCAGTCATCGAGCACGTCAGGATGATAGTCGGTGTTGATGAAGCTGAAGTGGTGCGCGGACAGCTCGGCGAGCGCCGAGGCGCACTCGCTGCGCGGCGGGTTGCGGCCGCAAGTCTCGCCTCCGACCGGCGTGAACGCCGAGTCCGCGGCGGCATAGGCCTTCTCGCCGGGGAGCTGGTAGGTGCCGACGTCGTCTTCGCTCGCGAGGAAGCAGTCGTTCAGGTGGCCGATCCGCGAGAGCGGCGCTCCGGAGAACGCCGTCTCCTCGGTCAGCGGGCCGCCGTACGCCTCGAGCTTGTGCGAGGGGCGGCGCGCGAGGGTCATCCGGCTCGCGGGCAGCGCCTGAAGCAGCGCGTCGAAGATCTGCTCGCGGCTGTCTGGACGGGTGAGATCGTTCGTCGAGGAGTGCCACTCGCCCCAGGCGCCGACGAAGCCAGGGTGCAGCACGGCGATGACGTCGGCGTTCGCCTCCAGGACGGGCTTGAGCTGATCGATGTGGGACAGCACGCGGCCGAGCGGCGCGTCGTCCTCGCCGATGTCCGTCGCGTAGTAGAAGCGGGGGAGCACCTTGAGCCCCGCCGAGCGCACGGCGGCGAAGCTCTCGTCGAGCTGGTCGATGAGGGGCTGGTCGATGTCCCGCGCGCGGTAGTCGTCGATGAGCGCCTGACCGTAGATCAGCGTGTATCCCTCGTCTCGGAGGCCAGCGATGGAGTCCAGGCCCCGAAGATCCCTGAAATGGAAGACGCCGCGCTCGGGGTTGAGCACGCCCTGGCACTCGGCATCACCGGAGGGATCCGCGCCCGCCGCGAACAGCCTGGGCGCGTAGGTGCGCCTCACGATGGCGCCGCTCGCGCCGCAGCTGCCCGGCGGGGCGACCGCGCCGCCGCCGCTGCCGGAGCTGCCGCCGGCGGCACCGCTGCTGGAGCCGTCGCCGCTGCCGCTGCCGCTGCCGCCGCTGCCGACGGAGCCTTCCGCTGCCGCGCTGGACGTCAGCGAGTCGACCGGGCTGCCGCCGGAGCCAGCGCCGCACGCCGTCGCGAGCGCCAGGGAAAGACAGGGGGCGCTGCCGCGAAACAGGCGCGACGGGACATGGGACGATGACCGGCTGCTCTGGTGATGCTGGTGAGGCATAAGCAATCTCCTCTCCCGCCGTGAATCGACGAGGCTTTAGGGCCCGACCCGTGGGGCACGCTGTCCAGTGAACGGTCGAGGGGATTGCAGGGCCGATGCCACCGGCGCGGCCCGCCGGCGCGCGAAGCGCCGAGGCCAGGGGCTGCGCAAGGATCGTACACGTGCGCACGAAGCGGACGGCGCGCGAGGGCGCATCGCCCCATCCGCCACGGCGGCTCAGCTCATGACGCGCTCGCGCCACCGGCGGCGCGCGACAGCTCGTCGATCGCGCCAAGCAGCGCGTCGTTCTGCTCCGGCGTGCCCACCGTGATCCGCAGCCTGTCCTGGATGCGCGGCGCGTCCCAGTAGCGCACGAAGATCGCGCGGTCGTAGAGCGCCCGGTACATCGCCTGCGCCGACAGCCCTCCTCCTGGCGGACTCGCCAGGACGAAGTTGCTCTGGCTCGGCGCCACCGTGAACCCCTTTTGCCGGAGCGCCCCCGTGAGCCGGGCGCGCTCGGCGATCACCTTCTCCCAGCTCTTCCTCGCCTCGTCCCGCGCGGACAGCGCCGCTGTGGCCGCGGCCTGCGAGAGGATGTCGGTGTTGTAGCTGTCGCGGGCCTTGTCGAGCGTCTCGATGAGCCGCGGGTGCCCGAGCCCGTACCCGAACCTGAGCCCCGCGAGCGAGTACCCCTTGCTCAGGGTCCGCAGCAGCAGCACGTTGTCGAGCCCCCGCGCCGGGTCGAGCAGCGGCGTCGCGTCGAACTCCGCGAAGTCGACGTACGCCTCGTCGATGAGGAGCACGCCGCGGAACGCCCGCGCGACGCGCTCGAGCTTGTCGAGCGGCTCCTGCCGCCCCGACGGCGCGTGCGGGTTGACGAGGAGCGCGAGCCGGCAGCCGCGCTCGTTCAGGCGCTGCGCGAAATCCTCCGGGACCGACCAGTCCTCGGCGAGGGGGACCTGGGTGATCGTCGTGCCGTGGATCTCCGCGAGCACGTCGTAGAGCGAGTAGGTCGGGTACGTCTCGCCGATGCCGCGGCCGCCGGGCTCGCAGAACACCGTCACGGCCATGCGGAGCAGCTCGTCGCCGCCGTTCGTGGCGATCACCTGCTCGGGCGACAGGCCATGGAGCCGCGCCGCTGTCTCGCGGAACTGCTGCGCCCGGGGCGGCGGGTACCGGCGGAGCTGATCGGCCGAGACGTCCCGGATCGCCTCGAGCACGGCGGCCGGCGGCGGGTACGGGTTCTCGTTCGTGTTGAGCTTGACCACGTCGGCCCGCTGCGGCTGCTCACCGGGCGTGTAGGGCGTGAGTCGATGGATGTTGTCGCGTTCGTACAGCATGGGGATGGCCGTCTCTCGCCCACTGGCCCGCCGGAGACAAGCGCCTCGTCGCCGGCGGGAGGCGCGCCCGGCGCTCGATCCGGCCGCCCTCGGGGGAGCTCGGCCGGAGGACACGGACGGCGTTGCCCGGGCGCCCGCCGTTCGACCCGCGCAGCCCGCGCGCCCGCGGCGAGGTGCGCTGGCTGCGCGGATCGGACTAAGATGCGCCGCATGACGACGACGTCCGAGCCTGAAGTCTTCCTGGTCCTCTCCTGCCTCGGCCCTGATCGGACGGGCATCGTCGCGGAGGTGACCCACTACCTGACGGAGCGCGGCGCCAACGTGGAGGACAGCCGGATGGCGGTGCTCGGCGGCGAGTTCGGGATCCTCCTGCTCGCGTCGGGCCCCCCCGGCGCGATCGAGGCGGTCGAGCGCGAGACGGAGTCGCTCACCCGGGCGACGGGGCTCACGGTGCAGAGCCGCAGGACCAAGAGCCCCGAGTCGCACCGGCGCGCGGCGACCATCCCTTGCGTCATCTCCGTCGACGCGCTCGATCACGAGGGCATCGTGCGCGCGGTGTCGCGCGCGCTCCACGGCGTCGGCGTCAACATCGTCTCGCTCGAGACCTCGGCCTACGAGGCGCCCGTCACCGGCTCGCAGCTCTTCCGGATGGAGGCCCGCGTCGACGTCCCCGCCGGGGTGACCGTCACCCAGCTCCGCAAGGCGATGGATGCGGTCGCGGAGACCGAGAACCTCGACATCGACGTCCGCTCGCTCATCAAGGGCTGACCGCGCCGCGCGAGAACCGGTATCCTAGCCGGCCATGCCCTTCAGCAATCTGAGCTCCCCCCGCAAGGTGCACGGCCTGGACGCGGAGATCCGAGGCGCCGCGGTCCTCGCGAGCCCCGGGCTCGTCGCGATGGTCTCGACCGATCCGGTGCGCCTCGGCGTCTGTCCTGTCGGCGGCTCCGGCGCGAAGACGACGAACCTGTCGCTGTCCTCGGCGCACGACGTGGCGCTCCTGTCGAAGGACGTCGCCGTGGTGCGGAGCGGCGACGACGCGGTGTGGGCGCTGCTCGGCATCACGCACGGCCCGAAGCTCGATCAGGTCGGCCGGGACGTGCGGCAGCTCGCCACGCGGCCGTCGGGCGAGACGGCGCTCGCGCTCGGCTGGGACGGCAGCGCGACGGAGCTCAAGCTCGACAAGACCGAGGTGAACGGCCGCACGTTCGCGGTGCGCGGCTCGGCGCGGGCGTTCGACCTGACCGAGACCGAGGCGCACGTGGTGATGGACGGCGCGGGGGAGGGCGGCGAGCTCCGCGTCCACCCCGGCGCGACGCCCGAGCCGGGCCCGACGCTCCGCGCCTCGCTGCCGCGCGCGGCCCAGAACCTCGATCGCGTGCGCGGCGGCCCCAAGCTGACGGCGGTGTACAAGCGCGGCGCGAGCGCGGTCTGCGCGGTCGTGAGGTCGTCCGGCAAGCTCGCGGCCAAGATGCTCGCGTTCGCCGATCCCGTCGCCGACGTCGCCGTCCTCGAGTCGAGCCTCTTCGCCGCCTTCGCGGACGGCCGCGTCGCGCTGTTCGACGGTGCCGCCATCGAGGCCGCGTCCGGCGCGCCGCTCGCGCCGACGGCGAGCGTCACGCTCGGCGCCCGCGGCGAGCCGGCCGTGCTCGCGGTCGCCGGCAAGGGGTCGCCGACGCTGTGGGTCGGGACGAGCGCCGGGGAGATCTGGAGCCTTTCGATCGTCCGCAAGCAGGGCGGCTGAGGGGGCGCCGCACGGTGCTATGATCCCTCGATGCTCTCGCTGAAAGCCACCGTGCGGAACGGCCACCTCGTGCTCGACGAGCCCACCGAATTGCCAGAGGGGGCCGTCGTGGATCTTGTCGCGGTGGGGGGAGACGCGCTCGATGAGCTCGATGACGAGGAGCGGGGGGCCCTCCACGCCGCGCTCGCTGAGGGCATTGCGCAGGACGACGCAGGAGACACGCTCGACGCCGACGAGGTGCTTGCTCGCCTCCGTGCTCGCGCGTCGTGACAGCGGTCACCAGGGCGGAAAGGTGAGCTTTGGCTTCCGCGAGCGACGCCTTGCGCAGTTGACCATTGTGACCAGAACACTCGCTCGATCAAGCGCGGTTTCAAGCGGCACCCGAGCGTGGGCCGAGGGAACGCTGTCTGTGCAAGGTGGCCCCACGAAGAAGTCCGGCGACGTGCGCCCTCCTCACGCCGCGCGCGCCGCGATCCGCCCGTCGACCAGCGCGTCCGGATCGAGCTGGTCGAGCGTCGTCACGACGCGATCCGCCCCCGCGGCGGCCAGCAGCGCCTCGTCGGCGAGCCGCGCCACGCCGATCGAGGTCATCCCGGCCGCCTTCGCGGCCTGCACCCCGGAGGGCGCGTCCTCGATCACGAGGCAGCGCGGCGGCGGGACGCCGAGCGCGCGCGCGGCGGTCAGGAACAGGTCCGGCGCCGGCTTTCCGCGCGCCACCGCGGCGCCGCAGAGGTCGGCGTCGAACAGATCGAGCAGCGTCGCGCCCAGCGAGACCGGCGCGCGGCGGGGGTTCTGGTGCTCGACGAAGGCGTCGACGCGGATCCTGCGGAGGAGCTCGCTGGCGTTCCTGGACGACGACGCCGCCGCGAGGAGCACGCCGCGCGCCTTGAGCTCCAGGATCAGCCGCGTCGCGTCAGGGAACACGACGAACTTCCCCGCCGCGATCTTCCGGAGCAGCACCTCCTGCTTGCGCTCGGCGTAGACCCCGGCGCGCTCCGCCGCGCCGGGCACGCCGAAGTAGTCGAGCGCCGCGCGCGCGCCGCTCTCGCGCGCCTTGCCGGCGACCTCGCTCTGGTAGACGGCCGTCGTGAACCGCTCGGGCGCGTAGCGTGTCTCGGGCGCGATCGCGCGCCACTCGGTCGCCATCAGCGCCTCCAGCGCCTCCTGCCAGGCGCGCTCGTGCGGCGAGTCGACCACCACCCCATCCACGTCGAAGAGCACTCCCCCGAGAGGACGCATGCCGCTGACATGGCGCCAGCGCGCCGGAACGGGAGCCCCACGGCGCCTCGGCGACGCGGCGCGCGGTCGCGCCCGCCTGTGGCTCCCGCCGCCCCGCTCGGGGTGCTACCGTGTGGGCTCGTGCTGCCTGCCCGCTCCGGAGCCGCTCCCCCTGCGACGCGCCTGCCGCGCGCGCTCGTTGTCCGCGACCCGGAGCCCGAGGAGCTCCGCGCGACCATCGACTGGTCGGACTGGTACCTGGACGACGCGGACGGCATCGGCGCGTGGGGCGAGCACGACGAGATCTCCCGCCTGCTCCTCTCCTCGATCGCGCAGCTCGCGCGCGAGCGCGGCTGGACCGACCACCACGCCGGCACGGATCGGTTCTTCGCCTGGGTGCGCGAGGAGCCGCTCGTGCGCGTCTCGCCGGACGTCTACCTCCTCGATCACCGCCCCGCGCCGCCGCTGCCCAAGCAGTGGCAGACCTGGCTGCCCGGACACCGGCCCCCGCGCTTCGCCCTGGAGATCGTGGCGACCGACTGGCAGAAGGCCTACGAGGACGTCCCGCTCAAGTACTGCCAGCTCGGCTGCCCCGAGCTCGCGATCTTCGATCCGCTGGCCGCCACGCACCGGCCGCCGGCGGGGCGCGTGGCGCTCCAGGCCTACCGGCGCGACCCCGATGGCGCGTATGTCCGCGTGTACGCCGGCGCAGGGCGCGTGTGGAGCCCCGCGCTCGACAGCTGGCTCTGCGTGATCGGCGCCGGGGCCGAGGCCCGGCTCCGCCTCACGCGCCCCGGCGGCAAGGGCGAGCTCGTGCCCACCCAGGAGGAAGCCGCGGCGATCGAGGCCCGCGCGAGGGAGGCGGCCGAGGCGCGCGTGCGCGAGCTGGAGGCGCGCGTGCGCGAGCTGGAGCGGCTGGAGCACGGGTAACGCGCGGACCCGAGGACGAGCGCCGCCTTGCGGCGCTGTGCGGGGCGGACAGCGGATGATGAAGGGGCGCGCTGATCCAGCTGCGCCAGCCGATGAAGTACCCGGCGCGTGGGGCGACGTGGCGCGACGCTGCCGAGGTTGACGCGAGCGACGCTCGCGCATAGCGTCGGCATGTCTCGTGCTCCTGTCACTGCCGCCAAGGCTCGCCGGCGCCATGGCGCAAGGTGCTCTCTGATGCCCGGTGGAAGCCCCAAGCGACCCGAGCCCACGTTCGACGGCTGGTCGCCCCGCACCGAGGCCTCGGTGTGGCTCGGGCTCGGGCTGCTCGGCGTCGGGGTCCTGTGGTTCACGGTGCGCGCCGTCGAGATCGACAGGTCGCTCGACGCCGCGAGCCGGCAGCTCGCGAGCGCCGGGCCTCCGGACGCGGCGCCGCCGCCCGCGCCGGCTCCCGACGCGGGCGCAGAACCGCACCTCGCGCTGTCCTGGACCGTGGGAGCCCCGGGCGAGCCGGCGGAGCCGCTGGCGAGCGTGCGGCGGGCAGCCGAGGAGCTGCTCGCGCGGCGCCTCCCTCACGGGCTCCGTCGCGGGGCGGTGATCCGCGCCGTGGCCGAGGCCGCCAGGGCGCCGAAGGAGCCTCGTGTCCTGGCGCTCGCCGTGCGGGCGGCCGGGCAGCCGGAAGCCCGCTTCTACCGGTTCGACGGCAACGCCACGGGGCGGCTGGTCGACGAAGAAGGACGCGAGCTGGTGCCGAACCCGTGGCAGGCGCCGCTCGCCACGCTGCGTCGGACGTCGCCGTTCAACCCCAAGCGGATGCACCCCGTCTTGCACCGCGTCAGGCCGCACGAGGGCACGGACTACGGCGCGCCGTCGGGAACCCCGGTCTATGCCGCGCTCGAGGGCAGCGTCTCCTGGGTGGGGCCGCATGGCGGTCACGGCAACTGGGTCGCGATCCAGCACGAGAACGGGGTCGAGACAGGCTACGCGCACCTCTCGAGGTTCGCGGCGGGCCTGAAGCGCGGGGACCACGTGGCGACCCATCAGCTCGTCGGCTACGTGGGGTCGACCGGGCGGTCGACGGGGCCGCACCTGCACTTCAGCGCGAGCCGCAACGGCGTCTACTTCGACGCGGAGACGCTGCTCGCGATGCGCCTGCGGGAGCTCCCCGCCGATCAGCGCGACGCGTTCCGCGCCGAGAAGGGCGAGCTCGATCGCGAGCTCGACGACATCGGGGATCCCCTCCCCGCCGCGTCGCGGCCCGGAGGCGGGGACGAGCCGGCGTCGCCGGCGAACGATTCGGTGTCGCAGCCGCGCGCGGCCGCGTCCGGCGCCCGGCGCCAGCGGCGGTGACCGCCGGCGAGGCCGCCCGGCGGCCTCGTCTCCCCTGCGCGTCGGCGAGCCTTATGTACGGGGACGCGTCGCCACGCGTCCGGCGAGGAGGCGCGCGGGCGCAAGCGCGCCGCGAGCCTCGGCCACCCTCGGGAGGTGCAAGCACAGATGGACACCATGCACGTCGACCTGTTGATACGGATCGTCGCGGGCGCGGCGCTCGGGGGCGTCATCGGATACGAGCGCGATCGCCACGGCCGCCAGGTCGGGCTCCGGACGCACCTGCTCGTCGCGATGGCCGCGGCGACGTTCATGGTGATCTCGGTGAAGTTCGTCTACTTCCAGCATTACGGTAAGGAGGATCTGGTCGTCGTCGACTCCTCGCGCATCGCCGCGTCGATCGTCGCCGGCATCGGCTTCCTCGCCGGCGGCTCCATCCTGCGCACCGGGACCACGGTCCAGGGCCTCACGACCGCGGCGGGCCTGTGGCTCGTGACGGCGATCGGCATGTGCTCGGGCGCGGCGATGTACGTCGAGGCTGTCGTCGTCACGCTCCTCGGCGTGCTCGCGCTCACGGCGCTCCGCCGCCTCGAGGACAAGGACGACCGCAGCACCCGGCGACGGATCGCCCTCGTCCTGGGCGAGGAGTCGACCGGCGTGGCCGACATCATGAAGGCGCTCGAAGCGCTCGGGGCCGTCGTCTCGGACATGGATTACGATCGCCGCCTCGACGACAAGCGGCGCGTCAACGTGACGCTCGACGCGAGGATCCCGAACACGATCGGCGTGGAGACGCTGATTGACCAGCTCGCAAAGCAGCCCGGGGTCCGGCGAGTCCACGTCCAGGCGCCCACGTGATGGAAGGGTACAGACCGGCGGCCCTGCTGCGCGGTCTTCCGGCCCTGCAGCGCGGCCCCGGCGGCCCTTCTGCGCGGCCTTCCGGCCCTGCAGCGCGGCCCCAGCGGCCCTTCTGTGCGGTCCCGCCGACCCTTCTGCGCGGCCCTGGCGCCCTGCAGCGCGGCCCCGGCGACCCTCCTGCGCATCCACTTTGGTGTCCTTTCGTACGATCGCGTGGCTCCTGCGCGGTCCCAGCGGCCCTCCCGCGTGCCCGTTTTGGTGTCCTATCACACGTTTTTGTGGCTCCTACGCAGCCCCGGACCCCTCCTGCGCAGCCCCGGACCCCTCCTGCGCAGCCCCGGACCCCTCTGAGCGCCCCATTTGGTGCCCTGCATTACCATGGTTCGACGACTGCACCTGGTCGTTGGTCGTCGCCTCCGCTACGCAGCCCCGGAGTCCGCCTGCGCGGCGGCGCGTAAGTAAAACAAGCCCGATCGCGGCGCGACGAGGTGTAGGTATGGCGTGGCGGACGGCTCCGGCAGGGTCGCGGGCATCGGAGGGCGGCGTCCTGGGGGGGCCGGAGTGTCAAGCGACAGTCATTGTCGCTGATCAGGCGGCATTGTTGATGATCGCGGCAATCCGCGGAGATTCGGTGAAGTTCACCGGTGAACCTACCCTCGCGATGAAATCGTTCAACAACGACGGCAATTTCGATAAGCCGCGCTTCACAATCGCGGTGGTGCCGCGATCGTGGTATGCGTAGCAGATGCACGTACACCGCCTAAAATTTTCTTCTTCCGCCGTCCTCTCGTGTGTGGTGCTGCTCGTCGCGGCGTGCAGTGACGGCGCCGACTCGCCTGGCACGACGACGGGCGGAACCGCGAGCACGACCAGCGCCGGGAGCACGAGCGGCAGCGGGACAGCGGCGGGCGGCGGCTCGCCCGGCAGTTCCGGCTCGAGCGCGACCAGCGGGGGCGCGGCGAACGCCGGTGGAGGAGGCACGGCCGGCGGAGGCACCGGGGGCGCCGGCGGAGCGGGCTCGGGCGGCATGGGCGGCGCATCCGACGGTGCCGGAGGTACCGCGGGCAACGGAGGTGACGCAGGGGGCAGCGCTGGCGAGGGCGGCGGCCCGGCATTCCAGCCCTGCCCGGCGAGCGGCTCCTGTAAGATCATGCCCTTCGGCGATTCAATCACGCAGGGTTTCAACGTCGCCGGCGGCTACCGCGCCCCGCTGTTCCACCTCGCGCTCGAAGCGAACCGCGACATCACCTTCGTCGGTTCCGCCAATGATTACAGCGTGCCCATGGTGGACGGAGTGACGTTCCCGAGGAACCACGAGGGTCACGGCGGCTGGACGATCGAGGGCAACAACGGCATCGCGCAGCTCGTGGGCACCAGCATTCCGAATTACAAGCCCAACATCATTACGTTGATGATCGGAACGAACGACATCAACGGTAACATCAACCTTGCGGACGCGCCGAATCGCCTGGGCAAGCTGCTCGACTCGATTTTCATGCGTGATCCGAACATCCTCGTGGTGCTCGCGCAGATCGTGCCGACGAGAACGGACGCCACGAACAACGCCGTCAAGGCCTACAACGCGGCCATGCCCGACCTGGTTTCGACGCGCGTCAGCAAGGGGCAGCACATCGTGCTGGTGGACATGTACACAGCGTTCACCAACGACCCGAACTACAAGCAGTCCCTCTTCGCCGACAATCTCCACCCGAACCAGGCAGGGTATAACCGCATGGCCGATGTTTGGTTCCAGGCGTTGAGCCCGTACCTTCGCTGAAATCGAAAGGCGAACGCCACCAACGCTCGAGCAGATTCGCGGCGCACGCGGCCTCGCGTGCTTGGGTCTGCTCACCCGTTGCGACGATGATGATGAGCGGCAAAACCGCCGAGCACGAGTGCTTGGACCTGCCGGCTTCCGGTCGGCTCACGCTGCTCTCCCACGGCGGTGAGCTGACTTCCAACGCGCGAGTCCGCGTCGCCGCCATGCGCCAAGGCCCCGCTTCGAAAAGCAGTTGGTTGAGACGCGGGCCCAGGATGTCACCACCGTGCGCGGGCTCCTGCGCGCTTGCGGACACAAGCTCGCGACGTGCACCACCGAGGGCTTCGTCACGGTGCTCCAGCGCGTGCAGCGTGGCTATACGGCGAAACCGGTGATGCCGGCGAGCCCTTCACCGCCGCGGGCGACGCGGCGGCGGAGGGCGCCCCGTTGGGCCACACCGGAGCCGCCCTCGGCGGCGAGACAGGCGAAAACCATAAAAGTCTCTACTGTTTCCGGCGACCGCTCGTCATCGACCGGTTTCTCTGGCGGGACGATTCCGCGGGGGCGAACCGTCGCGATCCGTCGGATGCCTCGGGATTTGGGGAGGGGGTGACGACGGATCGCACCCCCTCGGAAGGTGTGGGCCCAACCCGGGCCCAGCGGCCAAGCGCCGGGCCTTGGGAGCTCGCGCTGACCGATCCGTCGCCTCGGGCGGCCGTGGTCGCCTCGCTCGCCGGCACCCTGAGCCGCGCCGTCGCGCTCGGGGATGACGTGGCGGCCCGGGTCGTTCACGAGGCGTTCGGTCGCCTGATCGGGCTGCCCGTGGCACCGGAGAGGTGAGCGCGCTTGGATCGAACGTCGAGCTCGCCGCTCGCGTCGACTCACTGTCGGAGCCTTGCCGCTCGCCAGCGCCCGGCCCCGACACGGTGGAGCTGCTGCCGCGGGCGGTGGATCGCCGCGTCGCCTTTGTGCCCGGCGCCGCCTTCGATGCGGACGCAGCGGACGTGTGCACGCGGCGCTTGTCCTTCGTCACCTTCTGTGGAGCAGATCGACGCCGAGATCGCGGCGCTCGCCGCTATCATCCGCGAGAACCACGCTATGTTGGAGATCTGGGGCCGCATCTCCTCCATCAATGTGCGCAAGGTGGCGTTCACCGCGCAGCTGCTGCATCTGCCCTTCGAACGCGTCGGCGCCGGCGCCGCCTTCGGGATCCCGAAGACGCCGGAGTACCTGGCGCGCAACCCGAATGCGCTGGTGCCCACGCTGGAGGGCGCCGCCGCGATGGTCGAGCTGGTCCGGTCCGTGGCGGCCCGGTGAGGCGGGACGGCGCGGGTCGCGCCCTCGGCCTCTGGCCGGAGGCGCCAGAGCCGCTGACAGCTGCGCATGCGCCGCCTGGCGGTGGTAACCTACATCGATGCCCCGTTCGCTCGACCTACTCGAAGATCTTCGTCAAGCTTACGAGTCAGGCAACCTCATCGTTTTCGCCGGCGCAGGGGTCTCGGCCGCAGGGGGCCTGCCGACGAGGCTGGAGCTCGCCAAGCACCTCCGCGACCGCTTGCACCCTGGCAACGCTCCCCCGGAGGCTCTCGACGAGCTCGATTGCCTGCTCGCCCGCGGCGAGCTCATCGACGCGCTCTCGGCCGAAGAGCAAATGCTCGGGCCACAGGAGTTCTGCCGGGCTGTCGAGAGAGCGCTGGACGATAAGGACATCCCATTGCCGAACGTCGCGGAGGCGATCGGCGCGCTCCGACCCAAGCTCCGCGCCGTGCTCACCACGAACCTCGATCGCTTCCTGGTGCGCGCCTTCAAAGGCGAGTGGAGCGAGCTGACGCTGGCGTCGTCTGCCGGCGACGTCGCCCAGCGGCCACACCACATCTTGAAGCTACGTGGCACGCTTGGGAACTGGAGTAGCTGGGTCCTCACCCGCGAGCAGCACGACCGCTTGATGTCCGGGACACCGGAGTATCGGAATATCTGTTGCACTCTGTTCCGCGCATGCCCGCTCCTCTTCATCGGCTACGGGACGGCGGAGGATGACTTTGCACAGGTGCTCAAGGAGGTGCGCGCGCTCTCGGGCGAGCAGCCACCCACGCACTTCGCGTTCGTGCCCGCTCCCGTGCCGCCGTTCCGCCGCACACAGCTAGAGAAGTCTGGCCTCCGCCTGATCGAGTACGAAGACGTCGATGGGAAGCACGCGAAGGTGGTGGAGATCCTTCGCGATTTATCGGGCCCACCGCCGATCAATGCCGGCACGACGAGCGCGGGACCGCAGGCTGGGTCGAGGCCGCGCGTCCTCGTCGCGGGGCCGTACTTCGGGCTCTCGCCCGAGGCTGCGGCGCGGGTGCGACAGTTATGGGCCGAGGGACTCACGAAGGAGGGGCAGGATCGCATCGGCGCAGAGCTCCAGAGGAATGACGTCTTGCAAGCACAGATCATGGCGATCGTCGCGCACGACGTCATCGTTGACATGAGCCCGTGGCGCGCCTTCAAGCGGTGGAGTAGCGACGGCCTGCGCGAGCTGGAGCGCGGCGGGTACGATGCCGGAGATGTGCCGCTCGTGCACTTCGGGTTTCCAGCCGACGCAGCGCCTGCGAGCGCCGACAATCTGCCCGAGGCCGCGCTCCAGCAAATGCGGGCGCGGTGGTTGCTTATCCTGGCCCGCGTCGGGGAGCAGCACGCCAGCGCCATCGCGCTGGGCGGGTTCGAAGGAGCGCCCGCATGGTTCCAGGCAGCGGCCACGTTATGTCCAGGCGCAGAGCTGGTCGTCGATAGTGAGCCCCCCGCGCTGGAGAAGAGACGTCTCCGACGTGTGAAGCGGCTCGATGTTGACGCGGCCGACCTGACGGAGAGGGAATACCTCCGTGCCCTGCGGGTAGTCGCCGGCCAGGTAAGGCTAGCGGGAGAGGCTGAAGCCCGCGCTCTCCACGACGTCTTCATTATGGTGGAGATCTTGCCGTTCGGGCGGCGGGATGATGAAGAGCGACCCACGCGACGCCGGGATGCTGACGAAGAGGCAAGAGGCTCCGGGGCAGACGACCTTGGAGCAGAGCTGAAGGCACGCGCCGCGGTCACCACGCGGTTCACCTCGGGAACCGCTGTCTCGGCGGAGGCGGTGCTCGATCTCGCGCAACGGGTGTTCCTCTGGGGTCAGGCTGGCACCGGCAAGTCGACCCTGCTCCAGTGGCTTGCCTGCAGGGCTGCACGCGCATCTCGAGAGATTGAAGAAGCACGGCTGCCGGTGTGGATCCCGCGGTTGCACGGCCGGTCTGGCGATGATCTTCCCGGCCGGCTCATCACGCTCGCATTCGAGGCGCTCCACCTGCCCATCGATCGGCGCTCGCCGCTCTACCGAGCCCTGGAGGGACGGATCAGCTCTGGAAGGGCACATCTTTTTATCGACAGCCTGGACGAGGCCTCCAATGTGGCGCAGGCCCTGCTCACGAAGCTACATTCTCGGATCCACGTGCATGTGGCCTCGCGCATGACGGAGCCGGTCCAGGGCCGCTTCACGGAGGTCGAGCTGAAGGGGTTGCCACCATCTGGGACCGGAAGCTTCGTGAGGGCGTACTTCGGTGATGTCCCCTGGCTCTCATCGTTCTTGCGTGAACTGCACGACTTGCCCGATGGGTCGACCTGGGCGCGCACGCCTGTGCTCCTGTCGATCGCGGCCGCGTACTACCGCCGGAAGCAGCGGCTCGCGGGCTCGACACTCGATCTCTATGCGGAGGTCATCGGCCTCACCGAGGACACCGAGGATCGAGGGCTGGCGAGACCGCTGGACCGCGTGATCGACGAGGCGCAGGTCACGCGGGCACAGATCGCGCATGAACTGTCGCGGCTCGCTCGCCGCATGCTGGCGCCTGACGAGGGCGAGCCGACCGTGACCTTTCCGGAGAGCGATCTGCCGTGGAACATGCGGGAGGCCCTGCGCCGGTCGGGACTCTTCACCGGCACGGCGCTCTTGCGGTTCGCACACCTGACGTTTGGCGAGTATTTCGCCGCACGATCCGGCCTCGACCTGAGCGCGGCCCGAGCGCGCTGGATCTCGGCGGCGCGCATGGGTCGCGAGGAGAGCCTGGAAGTCCTGCCGATGGCGCACGCCGTCGAGGGAGCGGCGGCGCTCCAGGCCGCTCTGGAGGACGCGGAGACGCGGGACGCTCCCGACCACCGGATGCTCCGCCTGCTCTTGCGGTCGCTACGCTACGGAGGCGACGGCGTCAGCGCGTTCTGCGAGGAGCGAGGCGCGAGGGTGCTGGACCTGCTGCTCGCGCGAATGCAAATGCCCTCGGGACGGTTCGGCGAGGCGGAGCGGCGCCTGCTCGACGCGGCGGAGCCCGCGCTACTGGTGCTCGCGCCGTTCCTCAAGGCGGGGCTGGGCGGACCGGCAGCGAACGATCGGGTGCTCGAGTCGATGCTGGACATGCCGGGCGAGGTGGGGACCGAGGCCCACGTGATCGCACGCATGCTCGGGCTCCGAGCACCCGAGAGGCGGACGAGCCGATGGTGGAGCGCCATCCACCGAGTAGCGCGGGCGATGGTACGCAGCGGCCTTGGCGTGCGCGAGGTCGTCGCGTTGACGCAGGGCGGAGAACGCTACGAGCGAGATGATGCCGTTCGCGTCCTGGCCAGGTTTCGCCCCTACCGGGCCGTGCTGCGCTCGCTCGTCCGCGATCCCTCCGACGGCATCCGCGAGGACGTCATCCGCGCATTGAGCGACGAGCCCGAGGCGGTCCCCTTGCTCCGAGAACGCCTGTGGGACGATGAAGGACGTGTAAGGGCGGCTGCGGTCCGTGCGCTCAAAAAGGACCCGCCCTCTGAAGATATGCTGGGGGTCTGCCTCGACGACAGACACGCATTTGTCCAGTTTGCCGCAATAGGCGTGCTCGAGATGCATCCAGAACGCTGGGATCTTCTCCGGCATCTCATCAGCGACCAACGTACGGACGTGGCTGCCGACGCGATCGACGCGCTGAGGGACGATGCGAGCTCACGTGAACTCATCCGAGCGCGACTGCAGAAGTCGCTGGAACACGGACAGCTATGGTATATTCCGAACGCGGCAGTTCGCGCGCTACGCAATGATCCAGCATCTCGCGAGCTTGTCGCCCGGGCGCTCGCCTGCCCCGACGTCCACTTCAGAGCGGAAACGTTGAAGGCGCTCATGGCGTCGCCGGAATGGCGTACGGAGGTGATTCGTCTTGCCGAAGGGGGCGACGCGAGCGCCATCGCAGCGCTCGCGGACGATCCGGGGCACCGGCCTCTCCTCCAGAGCTTGCTCAAGCACGATTCAGAGCACACTCGGCGTGCGTGCGTCGAGGCCCTCGCGGCGGATCCCGACGCAGGGACGCTCCTTCGCGATCACCTTCACGACCCGGACCCCAATGTCCGCAACCGTGCTATCGATGCACTCGCGAAGCATCCTTCCGCACGTCCGTTGCTACGGGATCTGTTGCGCACAGACGAGGCTTCAAATCCCGATGACCCCAGAAGCGGGTGGCAGCGAGCGCATCTCGTGAGCGTCCTGGCAGGCGACGAAGGCTCGCTGCCGCTGATCCTGCGCGCGCTCAGCGACCGCTCAGCGGACGTGCGCGCGGCGGCCGCGAGCGCGCTGGCCAGCGTGGCATCGGTGCGCGCTGAGCTGCGAAAGCTGCTGGACGACGACGATCCGCGTGTCTGGGGCAATGCCGTCGAGGTGTTCGCTGATGAGCCGCAGGTTCGGGAGCAGCTTCGGTCGTTGCTCTATTACGATCTCTGGCCGGTGCGCCTGGCTGCGTTCCTCCTGCTGGTGAACCAAGAAGGGGCGCGCAGACAGCTCCAGGATATGCTACATAACGATCCCCGGGCCCGGGCCGCCGCGTTTCAGCCTCTGGCGAGTGACCCGGGATCTCGGGCGTTGCTGTGCGAGATCTTCGGCAGTGTGTCGGAGTCCGAGCAGCTCACTCTGATGAGCGTGCTGAAGGGTGAACCGAAGCTGAAGCGCGTCGCGCGGGAGAGGCTCGATCGGGCTCTGATCTGGCGATCGATGCTGTGGCCGCAGCTCGCCCGCGGCTACGTCCAGCTCCTCGCGGACGATCCGGAGTCAGCGCCGCTCCTCTCGGAGCTCTTCCATGACGAAGTCCACGCCGTTGCCGCAGCGGTTGCGCCGGCCATGGTCGGCAATCCCGAGGCGAAGCCCAGGCTATTCGAGCTGCTCCGCAGCGAAGACGCCGCCGCCCGGAAGGCCGCGGTAGAGGCGCTCTCGACGGATGTCGATGCTGTCCAGACGCTTCGGCAGATACTGCAGAACGATGACGATCATAATGTGCGCGCCGCGGCAGCCGAAGCGCTCGCCACCGATGCGGGATCCCGGGTAGCGCTCCGGGAGCTCCTCAGTGATAGAGATAAGAAGGTGCGTACGGCGGCATTCCACGCCCTGGCCAATGATCGCGAGGAGCATCCGCGGCTGTGGGTGAGGCTCGCGCAGGAAGAGGAGGACGAGCTGCGTGCGGAGATTGCCGCGTTCCTCGCGGCCGAGCCGGCGTCCTCTCCCGAAGCGCGGGCCCAGATGCGCTCCTGCCTGACGGACCCGTTCAGCGGGGTCCGCACGGCTGCGAGCAAGGCCCTCTCCCCGTTGCCTGCGTCTCCGGGCGTGCCCCTCGCAAAGGTGCCGTCGCTGCGGCTCGCGCTGCACTTGCATGGCCTACACAGGGGGCGTCTCTGCGCCGAGGACTACGCTCTGCAAAGCCGGCTCGACGAGTTCGTTCGCCGGAAGGAGTCGTTCGTCCTGGAGAGCGATCCCGAGCTCGCCGAGGCCGTGCTCGGTTGGCTCTGTGTGCGCCTGGGCTGGGCTTCGCCTGACGGCTCGCTTGATCGGGGTGGCCGCCTCTTCGGTGAGGTGAGGGAAGCTCCTGCGTCCCTCCTTGCGCCTGCTCCGCCCCTGCTCATCCGTGTGGCCATGGATTCGTCCGAGCTCCCCATGGAGCGGTGGCTTCATCCCACGCATAACGTCATCGAGGCCTGGCACGTGGCGAAGAAGCTTCGTGCTCGCACGGCAGCGCCTGCGATCATCCTCGCCTGCGCTGACGTGGACTTCAGCGACCTGGTCCCCCAGGACTTGCTCCCCGGACAGGTGAGCTGGGGGCCAGCGTTCTTCGGCTTTCGCATACCCTGCCAGGATCAGGCGCCATGAGCTACGTCCCGGTAGGCATCATCCAAGGGCGACTGCTGCGCCTGACGCTTGCCGCTGCCGCTGCCGAGCCGAAGCCGGCCAGCCGCGCAAAGAGAGCGCTAAAGCCCTTGACCTCAGAGGTGCCTCATCGTTGATGCTATTGCGGCCCCACTCTCCGGGCGAAGTCCTCCGTGTCTTCCCGAAGCCCGATGATGTCGCGCAGCGCACCGATCGCCTTGGCGCGTCGCTTGTAAATCACAGAGAGAGGTAGCCCTGCATCTTCGGCGATCTGGGCCATCGAGACTCCCTTGAGATCATGTGCCACGAGAACAAAGCGCAGCTTCGGTTCGAGATCGTTCACCGCGTCGATGGTGGCCGTCCTGATGCTGTCGGACTCCATCGTAGCAGCGGCATCCGGCGCTGGATCGGCCACATCGATCAAATCGACGAGCTCTTCCCTGCGGCGCTCCATACACTCGTGATAGTGTGAGGCCACGTGTACGGTGATCGCCTTCAACCAACGTTCCGGCCTGCCGCGCTTCGGATCGAACCTGGGCCAGCTCTCCCACGCGGTGAGCCAGACCTGGCCTGCGACGTCGGCACGATGGCACCGGCGGACCCCCAGCCTCCCCAGCCAGCGCAGCACGGCACGAACCTGCGCCGGGCAAAACAAGCGCGCGTGCGCGGCGGCGCGCTCGTCTTCATTCGACAAACGATCCATGGCGTTACCCTGCCCCGCGGGCAATCGCCCGTAAGCGGATGATGCCGCGCGTCCGCCTCATGCGGCACCGGTAAGCGGTCTTGCCCGTCCTCTACCAAAGGAAGACGTCAGCCGTAGCTGCTCAGTTCCCGTAGCGTCGGCATGCTCGCCAGCAGGCTCCTGATGTAGCTGCGAAGCGCGGCGGCGCTCATCCATGGCTCCCTACGCCCGGCAGTGTCGTGTTCAGCGGAGAGCGCTCTGCGTCCTCCCAGTCGGACGCGTTGGCGGAGTTCGTGCCCCCTTCGTCACGCTGTAGCGGGAAGCTTGTCAGCGTGGCGGCGCGCTGGACGAGCTCCACCCCCGTGGCGGTGCGGGCAGGGAGCGGCGACCGAAGCCGCGGCAGCGGAGGCGGCGGGAGCTTCGCCCGCGGGCTCCTGGCCACAAGCTCGGGAGACGGCACCACGGGCGGAGGAACGTCGAGCGCGCGGGGAGGTACCGGGGGCGGAGTCGGCGACGCCGAACTCGGGGCCGACGACGACGCCGGACGCGCCGAGCTCTCGCGCTTGGTGACGGGCTCGCCCACCTGGATCACCACGGTCTCCTCTGCGTCCGTCCGGTAGTCGTCGTGTAGCCGCCAGAGGCGCTCCCAGTACCGCGCAGGCGAGCCGGTGAAGGACTCCAGCTGCCGGGCAAGGCCGGGCGTCATCGGCAGGTCGCTCCTCAGCAACCGCTCGACCTCCCTCGGTTCCAACCCCGTGCTCTCGGCCAGCTTTCTCCTCCACGAAGGCGTCGTCGCGCAGAACGACTCGAGGACCCTCCCCGGCCGGGGAGCGGGGCGCGCTCGGGCGTCTGTCAGCTCGGCGAGCGCCGCGTCGACGTAACAGTCCAGAAGGCGCCGATATCGGTCCCGCTCCCCCGCGGCCTGCTCCTTCGCATCGGTGAGGGCTGCTTCCTCGTCATCATGCGCGTGCTCGCGCGCCTCGCGAAGCCCGCGCTCTCGTCCCAGCGCTTCGCGCGCGGTGACCGCGAAGCCGATCGCGACGCACGCGATCATCGCGAGCCCGAGCGGCGAGACGAGCCACATCGCACCCAGCATGTCTTCCATGAACTTTCGCCTCCTGGACCTGAGCGTTGTTGTCCGACGCAAGGCGGATCTCGGCATTGCGCTGCGCGAAAGCAGCACCGCTATCCCCGCCTGCCTAGCTGTTGATGGGTAGCCGACGATTCAGCGAAGCTGCCTGAGCAGCGCTTCGCGCTCCGCGGCGAGCCGCCCTCGCGGGAACTGCCGCGCGTGGGCCTCGAGCAGCCGGCGAGCCTCGACGTCGGCCATGACGTCGTTGGCCTCGATGGCCCTCCGCGCCTGGTTGACCAGGCTCCTCTCGACCTCGCCGGCGGTCGGTCGAACAGCGCTCGCCGGAGGCGCGGCCCGGTGACTTCTCGTCTTCGCGTTCGTGGGAGCGGGCGTGCCGGTCGCCATCGCCTCGCCGTGCGCGCTTCCGTGTTCCGTGCGCGACGAGATCTCGTGCGCGGTCGCCGCGGCGGGCGCCGCAGCGTCGTGCGCCCCATCTCCGCTGGCGGGCCCCGCGGCGCTCTGGGCGCCATCTCGCGCGGGGGGCGTCACGGCGTTCTGCGCCGCGGGCGCGGTGGCAGGGGCGCGGACCGCCGCCGCCCTGATCCACGGTTCCAGGTCGGGCATGGGCGGCACGGCGGCGACGAGCGCGCCGGTCAGCAGGACGAGCGCGGCCTGCACGACGATCCTCAGGCCCAGCCGGCGCAGCGAGGCCAGCCACGACGCGCGACGGCCGAACCCCAGCGCAAGCGGCACGCAGATGCTCCCGTCCCTTCCCTGAGAGCGCTCCTGGGCCTGCCACCGTCCCCCCTGCACCTCGAGCTCCTTGTGCGCCCGCCGGTGTCGCGTCTTCACCGTGTCCAGCGGGAGCCCCTGCTCGGCGGCGATCTCGGCGAGCGGGACCTCCTCGAGGTCGTGCTTGATCACGAGATCCCGGTACTTGGGCTCGAGTTGGTCGATCAGCTGCCGGGTGAGCTTTTCCCGCTGCCGTCTGCGGAGCAACTCTTCCGGCGTGGGGAGCTCATCTCGGATCTCGCGCTCATCGAACGACGTGAGCACCTCGCCGCGGCAGCGCGCGTCCCGGACGTGATTGCGCGCCTGGTTGACGGCGATGGTGACGCGATACGGCCCTGGGTCGCCGCCCGGCTCAATCCGTTGGTCGGCGTCGAGCCCCCGCAGCAGCGCTTCCTGGGCGACATCCTCGGCGTTTCGCGCCGGTACGCCGTGGCGCCTGGCCAGGCGCCGGAAGAGCTCGAAGCCGGGGGAGACGGTCTCTGGCTTGGCCACGGTAAGCAGCACACGTGAGGCGGCCCAAAAGGTTCAGAAAAATGAGTCGAGGAGCAACTTCGGTCGGATAGTGTGCCGCCATGTAGTTGGTCAGACCGCGCTTGACCATGTCCGACGGATGGTTGAACGCATTCCCTCATTCGACCGCCAATTCCCACCCAAGCCGCCTAGACGTGCCGATTTCTGCCGGTTGACGCCGAGCAGCCGGCGTCGGTACCGTCGCGGGATGCGTTGCATTGCGCATTCGCTCTCGATTTTTCTTGCGCTCGGGGCCGCAACAGGCTTCCCGAACTCGTCCAGTGCGGACGATACCCATCCGAAGGCGGGACCGAGCGACGGGTCGACGGTGAAGGAGCATGTTCGCCGTGGTCGCAGAGCGCGCAAGGCCGGGCTGTGGACCGAGGCAACCGCTGAATACAAGGCAGCATTGGAGGCCGCGGACGCGGCGACCAGCACCGAGGTGGAGCGCGCGGAGCTCGCCGGTGAGCTCGGCCTTTGCGAGCTCGCGCTGCACAAGTACCGCGACGCGGCCGAGCACCTGGCCAGGAGCCTAGAACAGCGTGAAGCATTGCCCGAAGCGCTCCAACAGCGATTCGAGGCAGGGCAGCGCAAGTCAGCGCCGCACGTTGCGCGGCTCGTTCTCGGCGTCGATCCGCCCGACGCCGAGGTGCTCGTCGACGGCAAGCGCATCGGCCGGACCGCGCGGACCTACACGCTGTTCTTCGAGCCAGGCCAACACATGGTGCGGGGCCGTGCACCGGGCTGTAAGGACGCTCTTCATTACTTGCGCGCCGTGGCAGGCGCGGAGCACGAGTTCACGATGCCGTTGCTGTGTGCGGCGGCGAGCGGCACCAAGGAGTCGAGCAGCGCCAAGGGGACCACGACCGCGACGCCGACTCCGGTGCGCGCTTTGCCCGCTCCGCGCGCGCAGTCCCCCAGCCCGTGGGCCTCGTGGCCGGGGACGCTGCGTGTCGTGGGAATCTCGCTCGCGACGGGCACCGTATCGGCAGGCGCCATCCTCATGATCAGCGCCAGCAAGCTCGATCAGGACATGAGCGCGCGGCGTGACCAGCTCGAGAGCGACCCGAGATCGAGCTCGTCCATGTGCTGGCAAGCGCCAGATCGCTCGCCATGCGGCGAGTTGCGGCGCCTGCGCGACGCGCGCAACCTGTCCGACCGGGTGGGCACGGCCCTGGTCATCACGGGCGGTGTGATCGGTGCGGCCACCGCCGCGTCCTTCTTCACGGACTTCTCCTTCCTGGGACGCGCGCCAGCGCAGGATCGGGTCCAGATATCGCCCGTCGTGACCGGGCACGAGACGGGCGTGAGCATCGAGGGGGTGTGGTGACCATGCCGGGTACCGAGGGGATGCGGCCATGGGAAGACCGAAGAGCGTTGGCCGCCGCCGTTGCTGTCGTGGTCTGTGCGTGGGGAGCTAGCAGCATGCTGCTAGCTTGCACTTCGTACCGTGACGATTGCTGGGAAGTGATGGAGTGCGCCCCGGCGCCTGAGCCGACTTTCTGTGACGGCGACCCAGCGACGACAATGGCGCTGGACGAGTGCGGGGTGTTCGTCAGCGAGCAGGGCGACGACAACAGCGCCGGAACGAAGGACGCTCCGGTGAAGACCCTGCAACACGCGATTGGGCTCGCCGCGTATGGGCGAGGCCACGACGAGGAGCCGACCCGGCGCGTGTACGCGTGCGGAGGGGAGTTCGCGGAGACGATCACGCTGCCCTCGGGAGTCGACCTCTGGGGCGGGCGCCTGTGTGACGGCGGGGATTGGTCGTACGAGGGGTCATTCGGCGGGCCGGAGCACCCGACGATCATCGCTCCGCCGGGGGGGATCCCGCTGAGGGTGATCGCAGGCGAAAAAGAGGGCAAGACGTCAACGGTCTTCGGTGCGAGCGTCAAGGCGGCCGGCGCCTCGGCACCCGACGGCAAGTCGTCGATCGCGGTGATCTTGAGCGCGGGGGCCAGGGCGATCGTGCGGGAAAGCGTGATCGTCGCGGGCGACGGCAAGGACGGGGAGCCGGGGAAGGACGCGCCGAGCTTCCGCGCGAATGCCGGCATGGTGGGGAACGACGGTGCGAACGCCTGCACCACGGACTCCCCGACGGGCGCGCTGGCAGTCGTGACTGTGTGCGATGATGGCGTCGAGTCCACCGGAGGCTACGGGGGCGACGGTGGGCTCGAGTCGGGGAGCGATGGCGCTCCGGGGCAGCCGCGGCCCGCGGAGAATCCAGAAGGCAACGGCCTTGGAGGCACTGGCGCGGGGAGCGCGCGTTGCGGTGATGGCGAAAACGGGATGGACGGCCCTGACGCCGGTCGCGCGGACGGTGCTGTTGGCGCAGGCTACCTCACCGAAAACGGCTGGATGGGAATCCGCGGTGATGATGGAAAGAGGGGCGGCGTCGGTCAAGGAGGGGGCGGCGGTGGCGGCAGTAAATCGCGGGGAGCTATGGGGGCATGCCCAGCTGGCCGCCCGCAGGCCGGCGCTGGTGGCGGCTCCGGTGGCAGCGGCGGCTGCGGTGGCCTTGGGGGCAAAGGCGGTGGCTATGGCGGGTCGAGCATCGGCGTCGTTGCCCTTCCGGGAAGCGCGGTGACGCTCGAGGCGACTCGGGTGACGACGGGCAACGGTGGCAACGGCGGGGTCGGCGGCACAGGCCAACCGGGCGGAGGGGGCGCCGTCGGCCGCTATGGTGGAACGCCTCCTCCCGGCGTCAGTGAGATGTGGCCCGCGTGCAAGGGGGGCGCCGGAGGTAACGGCGGCCGTGGGGGCGACGCCGGCGGCGGCCTCGGCGGGTCGTCCTACGGCGTCGCTGCTCACAGCGCCTACGTGGGCATCGGGCCGGACACCCCTGTACAGCTTGGAAAACCTGGCGAGGGCGGCCTCGCAGGCAATGCAGCACCTGATGACGAGGTGGGGAGGGGCCAGAGGGGCGACTCCATGCCTTACCGTCAATTCGACGTGCCCAATCCCGCACCGCCCCGCTGATTGTGCCCCTCGCTACGACACGACATCGAGGAAGAACGATGCGAACCACAAGAGCGATCCATCTGTCCCCCGCGCTGCTGCTCGCGGTGGCCGGCTGCGGCACCGCGCCGGGCCCCAACGAGCCTGGCGGAGCGGCGTGCGACGGCACCTCGCCGTGTCAAGGCGAGCCGCCGCCGGAGTCGGTCTGCCTCGAGCGTCTCGCCGCCGATGTGTGGGAGGATGGATGCGGCGTGTTCGTGGGGGGCGTCTGGGGCAGCGGCGACGACGCGAACCCCGGCACGACCAAAGACAAGCCAGTGCGCACGCTGCAGCGCGGCGTGGAGCTCGCGCGTGCCGGCCGAGGGCGCGTCTTCGCGTGCGCTGACGGGTTCTTCGGGCCGCTAACGCTGCCTTCCGGCGTGGATCTCATCGGCGGCTTCGGTTGCGTGAGCTGGAAGCGCCAGGCCGACACACGCTCCCTGATTCAGATTTCGGACAAGGCGGACATCGTCCTGACCGTCGTGCCGGCGAGCGATGGCGACACGGGCGCCGCGGACGGGGTGTCGAGGATCGTCGACATGACTTTCACGGCGTGGGGGCCGATCACGATGCTTGTTCGCTCCAACACGGCCGTGGAGCTCATCCGGAGCGAGATACGCACCTCCTATGGATGGGCAGGCCACGATGGCGAGAAATGGGGCGGGCTAAACCATGCACCGCACGGACCGGATGGCGTGTACGGCGGCGATGCGTGCTCGGCAGACACCGTCCCCGGCGGCCCGGCGGTGATGAATCCGTGCGATGGCGGAATCCCGAGCGCCGGTGGCAAGGGAGGCGACGGGCGCGCCGACGGCGCTGGAGATGGGGAGGCCGGCGAGCCCGTACCCGAGCCGGACCCCGGCCACGATGGGCAGGGAGGACTTGGCAACCGGGCAGACGGTGGTTGCAGCGGCGGCTTCACCGGGAAGAACGGCATGTGGGGTACCGTCGGCGCCGCGGGTCAGGGCATCGGGCGTATCACCGCGACAGGATGGGAGGCCGGCTGGGCAGGCGACGGCGATAGGGGCATGCCGGGTCAAGGCGGCGGCGGGGGTGGTGGCCGTCGAGGCGGCCTCGCCGTGTGCGGCGTGGCCTCGAAGGGAGGCGCCGGCGGCGGCTCCGGAGGCGCCGGTGGCTGCGGTGGGCGAGGCGGTCGAGGGGGTGAGAACGGCCATCCGACGATCGGGATCGTCGCGCTCCACGCCAACCTGACGGTACGCGACACCGTGATCGAGACGCTCGCCGGGGGACCGGGTGGCGACGGCGGGCCACCCGAGCAAGGGGGCAAAGGCGGTCGAGGCGAACTGGGCGGCGCCGTGGGAGACGGCACCTGGTCCTGCAAGGGTGGCGACGGCGGCCTAGGGGGCGATGGCGGCTACGGCGGCCCCGGGCGCGGCGGCGACTCGATCGGCATCGCCTACCTCGACGAAGCTCAGCTCACGCTCGAGAGGGTGACCTATACTCTCGGACCGCCGGGAAAGGGCGGCGTGAGCTGGGATTGGTCTGGCGAAGAGATCACGGGGGAGGACGGCATCCAGGTCGAGACGCTGCGTTTCCCTGAATAGGATCACGACACCTCAGGCGAACCCTGGTGTGACAGGGCGCCGACGGTGGCACGCTCGGAGCTCCACGAGGGCGCCCGCGGACCTGCTGGTGGCGACGTGGACAGCCGCGCAGCGCCCCAGGAGCACGACGCCGAGACCTCGCTCGCGGAACTCGCCGGCGAGGGGCACGAGCTCAGCGGCGTCCGCCTCGACCCCGCGGCCGGTCCGCAGGCCGTGGCGCCGCGCACCCCCAAGCACACCTCTCCTGTTCGGCGACTGTCCGCGCATTGAGGACGGACAACCTGGCGCTCGGGGCGCGATCCACGGCCGAGCAATGTCCTAGCGCTCTGGTGAGGACGCTTGCTTCTGAAGAATGTGCGGGCGAGCGTGCGCGGGCGAGAAATTTCGCGGGGTGGAGGCAATGAGCATGATCGAGAGATCCAGATCGGCGCGACGGAGGGCGATCCTTGCGGCGGCCATCGGCGCGCTGATGTTCGGCGCCACGGGGGCAGGTTGTTTGTGGAAGTTCGGGGACGACACGTTCGGGAGCTTCTGCGCGGCGGCGGTGGGCGGCGAGGAGCACTGCGTGGGCGAGAATCAGGGGCCGGGCGCCGCGTGGGCCCAGGCCGAGAAGGACGGCGCGCTGCCCATTGAGGTGTGGGCCACCTGGCCGAACAACAAGACGCCGGAGGAGATCGTCGCGAGCGAAACCTCGCTCGGCGTCTGGTTCGGCCACATCGACGAGGCGATCGCGTACGTGCGCGACGACGCGAGGAACGCCGAGTCCCTGCGGGCGACGCTCGCGGGCAAGCTCGCGCGGCTGCTCGACGAGGCGAGGGACCGCCAGAGGGTGCTGCTCGCGGAGGCGCCGGTCGACGCGGCCGGCAACTTCACGGCGGCGATGCTCGATAAGGCCAGCGCGGAGAGAGAGCCGCTCGCCGCCACGCTCGCGGCCGACAGGCAGGCTATGGCGGCCGTGCAGGTGATCTTCGACCAGGCCCGGGACGAGGCCGCCCCGCTGCGATCGAAATACGCGGGCGTCGCGGCGCGCTTCGCCGCGTACCGCGCGACCGAGGCGGCGGAGACGGCGGCGTATGCGGCGCTCTCGGCGCAGGCGTCGCGGTCGGACATCGACGGCATCGACGGCGTGGAGCAGGCGGTGCTCGCGGCGGCGCGCGAGGCGAGCCGCTCGCCCGGCGAGCTCACCGCGGAGATCCTGAGCTGGTCGGCGACGCTCCAGGTCTTCGCGGCCTCCTTCGATGAGGCGATGGCGCCGCACAGGGAGCTGCTCGCCACGCACGGCGCGGTGCTGCCGGACATGACGTCGGGCGCGCTGCGCTCGCTGAACGCGATGCTGGGTTACGTGAAGGGTCGCGTCGCCCGGAGCGACGCGACCGCGTCGGCGCTGCTCGGCGGCATCGCGCTGCGCCGGCAGGCGCTCCGCGTGCTGCAGATGGACGAGGGGGCGCGCGAGGCCGTCGCAGGGGCGCGGACGCGCAAGGCGTCGGACGCCTTCGAGCAGCGTGCGCGCGCGCAGGTCGCGGCGCTCTCGGCGGCGCCGCCGGTGAGCGAGAAGCTCGGGCTGCCGCTCTTGGCCGAGCGGTGCGGCGAGCTCCTGGCGCTGGCGCAGCTGCGACCGCTCTGCGAGGCGGCGGGGTCGTCCTGGCGCGAGGCCGGTTGCACAGCGCTTCGGGGGCGGTTCGACGCCGCGGCGGCCGAGCTCAGCACAGGGGTGCCGCAGAAGATCGCGGCGGGCCTCGCAGCGCTGCGGGAGAAGGGGATGGGCGCGGCGGAGCTCGACGCGGCTCAGGCGAGGCTCGACGCGGGGGACGTGAAGGGCGCCGCGATCGCGTATGACGCCGCCGTGCGCGGCGCGGAGGGGACATGAGAGGCTCCAAGGACGTTGCGCTGCGCGGCCGGAGCGCCGCGGTGTTCCGGAGGCTCGTCGCGCTGGTCACGGCGCTGGCGGTGCTGGCGCCGTCGTTCGCGTGGGCCGGTACGCCGTACAGGCTGGACTGGGAGCGCACGGAGCTCAGCTCCTCGTGCGAAGGGGCGTTCCTCGTCGGACACAACTTCTTCAGCGTAAACGATACGCCGCTGACCACGTACGAGGTCCACGGCGCGCTGCTGGAGCTCCCCGACGGAACGCAGACGAACAGGGCGGAGACGGAGTTCGACTCGGTGCTGCTCCAGATGGGAGCGAACGACTTCCACTTCCATGTGAAGAACTCTGCCGGCGATGACTGGTGCACCGAGTCGCACGAGGTGGTGCATCTCGTCTCGGAGCCGCTCGGACTGAACAAGCCTCTCTTCAACGTGCGGCGCAGCGGGACGGCGTTCTTCGGCGACACGACGCTCGACCTGAGCCTCGCGGAGGTCAACCCGGCGCTGGCGCGCGACATCGAGATCCTGCTGGCCGAGATCGCCAAGGAGCGCGCGGCGCTCGTGGCGAACGCACGGGCGGTGGGCCTGCTGGCGGAGAAGATGGACCTGCTCCAGCAGCTCGATACCGAGCTCAAGGACCTGGTCGGCCGTCCGCTGGACGAGATCTCGCGGACCGACCTCGAAGCGATCCTGGACCGGTACAAGGACGCGGTCGCGCCGGAGACGCGCGCGGCGATGGAGCAGCTCGTCGACGACCTGAAGCAGAGCGTCAGCGACCTCGAGGACGAGCTCGCGCGGCTGATGGACGAGTTCGGCGCGCAGGCCGACGAGGTGGCGGACCTGGCGACGGAAGACGCGCGCGCCGAAGGCTGGGATCCGGACGACCCGCAAGCGTACGCGCTCGGGGAGAGCGAGGTGCCGTGGGTCGAGGTGCCGGACATCGCGGAGGTGGACGGCGCGTTCGACGAAGGGAGGGATCCCTACGCGGCGTACGCGGATGCGGTGCTCGCGGCGCTGGAGGCGGACGTGAGCGGCCGGGTGGTGGTCTTCCGGGCGGACTTCGTGGCGAACGTGCGGGCGTGGAGGTCCAACAGCGCGGCGCTGGAGATCGCGCTGCGCGACCGGATGGGCGTGTCGCTGGCGGAGACCAACGCGTTCCTGAAGGCGCAGAACCGGATCACCGGGTTCGTGCGGCAGTTCATGGATGCGTCGGACTGGTTCGAGGACTCGCCGATCCCGCCGGATCTGCGGGTGCAGGTGGACACGGTGCTGAAGCCACGGTTCGATGCGCTCGCGGACCAGATGAAGGACAACCTCAACCTGTGGACGGGGGGCGGGCTCGACCTGGAGCAGACGCAGCTCTACCAGACGATCAGCGCGTTCGCGGGGGCGATGTCGACGGTCGCCGAGGGCTTCGAGGCGTACGCGGAGGTGATGCAGACGCTGGTGCACGCGACGACGCGCATCGGGGTGGGGTTCGTGCCCGTGGTCGGGCCGACGCTCGACCTGTGCGAGGCGGTAACGGGCAAGGAGTGGTGTGTGCCGTCGGGGCGAGAGCTCAGCGATGAGGAGCGGATCTTCTCGGGGCTGGGCTTCGGGCTCGGGGCGGTCGGGCACATCTGGCACGGCGTTGCTGCCGCCGGCGCGCTACCGCCGCGTGGGATCCGGATCGCTGGAGAGATCTCAAAGGTAGATAAGGTCGTTGTCAAGGGGTTCGAGGTATGGAGGCTCCGCGGGTTCAAGACGCTGAAAGGGCACGTCACGGAAGCCGCATTCAACACCTTCGAGAAGGCGGCGATCAGCCACATGACCCACGAAGGGCGGGCGCTCCTCGGCGTCGGCGACGGCGGCGTGCGTAAGATGCTCGACCTTCCAGACGAGTCGCTCCCCGGCATGTCCGGTGGGAAGGCTCCTGACTTCGTGACGGTGTCCCGCGGGCAGAAGCTGATCGTGAGCGAAGTGAAAGGGGGCAACCCGGTTGAGCTAGACGATGTGTTCAAGCAGTTGTCGAACGGGATGGAGGGGCTACGGAACAAGGGGGTCGCGGGGGATGTCGAGCAGGTCGAGCTCATCATTACGCGCGGTGCGAAATTCAAGCCGAAAGATACCTATGCCGTCAAGGATGGGTACCTCTTCAACACGAAGACGCGCAAGAAGGTGACCCTGAAAGGATTCAATCACCCCATCAAGGTGACCCAGCTATGAGCGAATCAGGACCGTCGTTCTTCGCCTGGTGTGACGCGGCAGAGACGCTCGACGCGTTCCTGGCGGCGCTGCCGGCGCTCATGCATCCAGGGACTCGTATCAGCATGATGACGGACGATGGTCTATTCTACACGACCTCCATGGACGAGGCGGTTGCGATGATCCGCGCCGAGTTTGCCGCAGGTCCTTCCGCTGGAGCAGGCCTCGACGTCATGCTGACCGGCTCCAAACGTATCTTCGGCTGCAGCTGCCACTGTTACACCGAAGAGGCCGGCCGCGACATTTCGGCCGGCCTCATCCACATGACCACGTGCGACCAGCGTAGGTTTCTCTGCTCTTACCTCGAGCTCGCCTGGGGCAGGGGCCCGCGCTCGATCGAGGCCGAGGCCGCGGTCGCGTGGCACCTGCTCCGGGACGACCTCGAGGAGCTCCTGCTCCGCCTCTGCGCGCCGGACGCGAGCGGCCGCGTCCGCACCGGCGCGTGCACGAACGGGGGAGACTGGATCGCACCCGTCCGCATGTGCGCGACGTACAACGCGGACGCGCGGGACATCGCGCGCGATCTCGCCCTGTCGTGGCTACAGCGCCACGACAAGGAGATGGTATCGCGCAACGCGGGCCTGTCCCTGGAAGCGCTCCGCGTGCGGGTGGAAGCCGCGCCGGCTGGGGCGCGCGTCCCGCTCAAGGGCGGCAGCGAGCGCGCGCACGCGCTCTCCCGCGAGACCGTCCTCAAGGCGCTGGCAACGCCGCCCGCCACCCTGCTGGAGGCGCTCGAGGCCGCGGCGGCGCCCGACGACGCGTGGCGCGCCGCCGAGCCGCGCGCGAGAGAGATCCTGGCGCTGACGAGCCAGATCGCGGAAACGGGCGAAGGCCCGCCCACGTGGCCGGTGCACACGGACACGCGTGCCCACGTCCGCTTCCTCCGAAAGCACGCGCCTTTTCACGTGCGCCGCCTCGCGGGCGGCGGTGTGATCCTGGCGACCCACCCGTTCCGCTCGCTCTGGCCGCTCTGGGTCGACGCGCTCTTCTCGCTCGGCCTGATCCCTGACCCAGCAACCGCATGAGGGTGATCCAAGGATGAAACCAGGGCCGTATTTCTTCGCCTGGTGTGACGAGGCAGAGCGGGGCGACGCGTTCGCGGCGGCGTTGCCGGCTCTCGTTGCACGAGGGAGTTATATCAGCGTGAGGATGGGCTCCGACGTGGATCGCTCGGTGAACTTCGTGGACGAGGCGGTCGCGATGATCCGCGCCCACTTCGGACGCACCGACGCCGAGACCTACTTCGCCATGGAGCTCGACGACCGACGCACGTTCTATGGCCACTATCGCTGCTTCACGGGCAAGAGCGAACGTCTCAAGCCACGGGGCCCCATCCACATGGTCCCAGCCAGCGCGGCGGACATTCTCCCGCTGGAATTGTACCCCGCCCTGGGCAGCGGCCCGCGCTCCGTGGAGGCGGAAGCCGAGCTCGCGTGGCACATCGTGCTGGATGATCTTGAAGACCTGCTGCTCCGCCTCTGCGCGCCGGACGCGAGCAGGCGCGTCTCGACCGGCGGCTGCACGAGCGCGTGGACGTGGCTCGCGCCGGTCTCGATGTGCGCGACGTACCACGCGAACGCCGGCGACATCGCGCGCGATCTCGCCCTGTCGTGGGTCAGCCTCCACGACGGCGAAAGCGTCTCGCGGATCGCGGGCCTACCGGCGGAGGAGCTCCGCGCGCGGGTGGAAGCCGCGCCGGCCGGGGCGCGCGTGGTTCCGACGGACAAGAGCGGGCGCTCGATCCCGCTCTCCCGCGAGACCGTCCTCAAGGCGCTGGCCATGCCGTGCTCCGCCCTGATCGAGGCACTCATCGCCGCGGCGGACGTGCCCGACGAGGCGTGGCGCGCCGCGGAGCCGCGCGCCGAGGAGATCCACAACCTGACGGTGCAGGCCCGGGCGCGTGGTGAGGGGTTCACCCGCGGCGGCGGGTCCCTCACCTGGGTGGAATTGACGGGCGAGCACGTCTACTTCCTGGTGGATCACGCCCGGTTCCACGTCCGGCGCCTCCCGAACGGTGGCATCTTGCTGGCGACCCACCCCTACCGCACGCTCTGGCCGCTCTGGTCGGATGCCCTCTTCGCGCTCGGCCTGATGCCCTAACGATCCCGCCCAGCCGCCGCGGCGTGCCCGTCTCGCTCGCGCGCATCGATATGCTCCCTCGGGCGTGGCCGCGGCGACGGACGGTAGCATTGACGTCGCCGATACGTTCCACTACCGGGTGCACCGCCTGGGCACAGACGGGGTGATTGAGGTCCGTGGCCGGCACAGGCAATGAGGGGGATCGCGGCGACGGCGGGCCTGCGGTCGCCAAGCTCGACGTGCCGCGCCGGCTCGCGCTCGGGCCTGATGGCCGCCTGCGCATTGCCGAGCAGGGCGGCAATCGCGTGCGGCGGAGTACACCCGACGGGACGATCGCGACCGTGGCCGGTACCGGCGCGCCCGGGTACAGCGGGGACGGCGGCCCCGCCACGCTGGCCACGTCGACGAGCCCGTTCAGCATCGCGTTGGGCCCGCGTTGGGCCACGCCGGCGAGCGACCCGGCCTCGAATCAGACAGAACAGATTGAATTATTGATATTTCGTCCGCATCCGCCTCGACGTCTCAGAAATCCTGGCGGGATTGCTGACACGCGGCGCTAGCGCGCCCTGGTCGACGTCGCGCCGTCGCGCTCTCGCAGCTCGCCACGCGCGCGCATCGTCGCGCGCCACCGCGCGCGGAGGGCGCTCGGCTTCTCGGCGTAGCGCTCGTCGAGGAACCTGGCGCCTGTCACGCGGTCCGTGCGGAAGTGGCGGAAGTCCTGGCGGAGCTCGCACCACGCCGCGAGGAGCCGCGTCGAGTCGCGATAACCCACGATCACGGGCCACACGACGCGCTCGCTCTCGCGCCCCGTCTCGTCGCGGTAGCGGAGCGCGATCTTCGTGCCGGCGCGGATCGACGCCCGCACCTCGGCCAGGTCGAGCGCGTCGGGCGCCTGGTCTTCCCCGACCGGCACGCCCGTCGCCGGCTCGAACACGAAGGGCCGCAGCCGCTCGGGGACCGCCGCGGCGATCTTCGCGATGAGGTCCTTCGCCGCCCGCTGCAGGGCGACGTCCCCGCGGTGGGCGACCCACTGCGCGCCGAGGACCGCGACCTCGATCTCGTCGGGCGTCAGCATCAGCGGCGGCATGTCGAAGCCGCGATCGAGCACGTACCCCGTGCCGGCCTCGCCGCGGATCGGGACGCGCTGGGCCAGGAGGTCCGCGATGTCGCGGTACACGGTGCGCTTCGACGTCTCGAGCTCCTCGGCGAGCGCCGCCGCCGTGATCGGCGCCCGCTGCCGGCGCAGGATCTGCAGGATCTGGAACAGGCGATCGGCGCGTCGCACGGGGATGCTGACACCAGGTTGTCAGCAGGGCGGGGCTACATCAAGCGCAGTCCACGGCGCACCCACAACCGCTCGGAGATTGCCCATGATCACGCTCCACAGCTTCGGCCCCATGTTCGGCTTGCCGGAGGCCAGCCCCTACGTCACCAAGACCGAGGTCCAGCTCAAGCTGCTGGGCCTGCCCTACACGAAAGAGCGCGCGCGGCCCGATCAGTCGCCGAAGGGGCAGCTCCCCTTCATCGACGACGGCGGCGCGCGCATCGCCGACTCGCACTTCATCCGCGAGCACCTCGAGAAGAAGCACGGCAAGGATCTCGACGCCGGCCTCGACGCCCGGCAGCGCGCCGAGGCGTGGGCCGTCGAGCGCATGATCGAGCACCAGCTCGCCGCGGCCTCGGGCTGCGCGCGCTGGCTCATCCCGGAGAACTTCGCGAAGGGCCCGGCGAATTTCGTCAACGGCGCGCCGGAGGAGGCGCGCCCGAAGCTGCGCGAGGAGCTCCTCGCGCGCGTCCGCGAGAATTTCCGCGCGATGGGCATCGGGCGGCACTCGGACGCCGAGATCGTCGAGCTCGGCGCGCGCTCGCTCTCCGCGCTCTCCGCGCTGCTCGGGGACGAGCCGTACCTCTTCGGAGCGCGCCCGGCGGGCGTCGACGCGACGGCGTTCGCTGTGCTGGCGGGCCTCCTCACGCCGTTCTTCGACTCGCCGCTGCGGCGCAGGGCCGAGGGGTTCGCGAACCTCACCGCGTACACCGCGCGGCTCATGAAGGAGTTTTACCCGGATCACCCGTGGGAGGCGCCGCGGCCGGGCGCCTGAGCGGCGCCGCGCCGCCGCGCCGTCGTGGGGCGCGCGGCGGCGCTGCGGCCGATCGCGGACTGGCTGGCGCTACTCCTCCGGGGTGGGAGCCGGCTCGGGCGCCGGCGCGGGCTCCGCGACGCCGCCGTCGACGCCGGCGCACGCGAACCCGACCGAGTCCGGGGTGGGCAGGGGCAGCGACGCCACCGGCGTCGCGAGGTCGTCGAGCGCGTTCACGAGCACGCCGCCCTGGGAGTACGAGTAGACGTAGTCCTCGATGAACAGGCCGCGCTGCACGGCGGCCCCGCCGTAATAGCACCCCGACGGCACGCTGCCGAAGAAGGCGCTGTGGTCGACCGCGCCGAGCCGGCTGAACCCGTCCTCGATATCGACGTTGAACAGCTCCAGCGTGCTCGACATCGCGCCGGTCTCCCTGTCGAAGCTCACGAGCGGGAAGGCGAGCACGCCGAGCTCGCCGTAGTACGTGAACGCCTTGTGGTTGTACTCGGCCTCGGAGTGCATGTACTCCGCCCCGTCGAGCGCCTCCTTGTGCAGGAGCGCGGGCGCCGACGCGTTCGTGACGTCGAAGATCTGGAGAGCAAGGCCGGTCACCGTGCCGTCCTCCTCGCCATCCCTGCCGATCGTCAGGAGGTGCCCGTCGTCGAGCGGGTGCATGTACTCGCTGAAGCCGGGGATCTTGAGCTCACCCGCGACGGAGGGGGACGCCGGGTCCGCGAGATCGATCACGAACAGCGGATCGACCCGGCGGAACGTCACGACATAGCCGCGATCCCCGACGAACCGGGTGGACTGGATGGTCTCGCCGGGGGCGAGATCGGTGACGGCGCCGATCTGCGCGAGATCGGTCCCTTGCGCCTCGAGGACGAACACGTTGTTGCTGGTCGTCCACCTGGGCTCCGCCGGCACTTGCGAGGTCGTCGAGACGCGGAGCTTGCCGTTGTGCTCATCGAGCGAGAACTGGTTGATGATGTGGCCGGGCACCGAGCCTGACGCGACGTACCCGGGCTGGCTCGGGTCGGCGATCAGATCGAACTTGTGCAGATGGGTGAGGTTCGTGCCGACGAACATCTCGCCCGGCGCCGCCTGCTCCTGCCAGGAGCGCGCGGCGACGTAGAGGGCGTCGTGGCTCGCGTACACGGTGTCGGTCGCGCCGACGATCGAGGTCGACTCCGGCACCGCGGCGAGGTCGCCGAGGTCGATCGACTCGATCTGCGTCAGGCCGTACGACGTCGTGCCGGCGTCCGGAACGTAGAAGTCCGAGCAGCTCGCGTCGAGCAGCGTGACCGCCTCTCCCTGCTTCTCGAAGCGGTACGGCAGCCACGTCGAGAGCGGGGCGTCCTCGATGAGCGCCGCGTTCTCGGCGCGGAGCTGCTCGAACGCCGCGGCCCACGCCTCGGCGGTCTCGGGGTACTCGGTCAGGCCTGACGGCCAGTAGCGGAGCGCGGGGCCGTGGGCGCCGCCGCTCAGCACCGTGCGCACGTTCGGGCCGGTGCGCCGCGCCGAGCTGTAACCTCCCTCGAAGTAGACCTCCTTGACCACGCTGGGGGCGCCGCCGGCGAGGCTCAGGACGGTGATCTTCGTGAGCGGCGCCCAGACGCCGCCCGAGCCGGGCACGTCGATGACCGGCTCGTCGGGCGGCGGCTCCTCGGCCCCGTCGCCGTCCGGAGGCGGGGGCGCCGGCGCTTCGCCGCCGGACGGCGCCTCGGCGTCGGGGGGCGCGTCGTCCTCCGACGGCGTGTCGCCGCCGGACGGTGGCTCGGTGTTGTCCGGCGGCAGCGGCCTCGCGTCTCCGCCGTCGGCGGGGGCCCCCGCCGAGTCGCTCGGCGCGCCGGGGTTTCCAGGCGCCGGCGCGACGCCGCCGCCGCCGACCATGGTGTTGACGAGCAGGTAGTCGTAATACCCCGGCCGCGGCGTGACGCCCGCCTGCTCGTAGATCGCGGCCCCGTTGACCGACGAGTAGACGACGACCTTGTCGCCCGCCACGAACATCTCGAGGGGCGACCCCTCGATCGCGAGCGAGCTGCCCACCGCGAGCGACGACGCCGGCCACGCCGTCAGGGTGTAGAAGCTCTGGCCGTGGAGCACGTAGATGTTGTTGCCGTCGGTCTTGATGATATCCGCCTCATCGACGCCGGCGACCTGGGTGTTCGTCTCGGAGTGGGCAGGGTCGGCGCCGCTGCCGCTGTCTTCCCCGGAAGCCTCCTGGCCGGCTCCCCCGTCGTCTGCCGTGGGCGGCGCCGGGGCGGGCGTGTCCGTGGGATCCTCGGCCCCTCCGGGGACGCCGACGCTGCCGTTGTCGACGCCGCCAACGACGCCGCCGCGGGGGTAGCCGTACGCCGAGTAGCTCGCGATCGTGGCGTCGATCTGGGCGTTCATCTTGGCGAGCGCGTCCTGCTTCAGCAGCGCTTCGAGGTCGCCGCAGGACTGAGCCCGGTGGAGCGCCGCGCGCTGAGAGTCGACAGGCTCGCCAGGCGTTGATGCCGTCTCGCATCCGACAGCGAGGAGCCCTGTTGCCAGGAGAAGCCAAAGGGAGGAATGGGTGCGGTGGGTTCGCATGGTGCCCGCTGCGTTCGCAAGCCCCGCGCCAGCCGTCCGCTCGCTCGGTTCACCGCGCTTCGCTTGCGCGCCGCGCCTGCCGCACCGCGGAGAGCACGACATGCAAGCACTGGCTGCAGGCCGCTTGGCACACGTGTGCCAAGCGGGTGGTGCGACTGTTGGTTTCCGTTGTTACGGGATGGCGCGGACCTTCATGAGACCTGGACGGCACACCTTGTGGGGTGAGCTCTTCGGGGTCGCCTGCGGGTCGTCCCAGCGTGTGAGTCTCCCGCTGGATCAGAGGGGGACGGGCGCCGGAGGGATCTTGAACACGTCCCATGCGGGCGTGTGGTTGCTCGTGCCTGGATCCTGGTTCCAGAGGTAGATGGCCGGATACGTGTGCACCGTCGTGCCCTCCACGACCACGCCGGTCACGTAGAGCTGCGAAGCCTTCTTGCTCGGGGCCTTCTGGAGCGTGTAGCCGTCGCGCGACGACGAGAAGATGACCCAGTAATACGTCTTGCCGTCGACGGTGGTGGCCTCGGGCGACCATTGCGGCCAGCTGTTGTGGATTCCAGGGCTCGTGACCCCGAGGCACGCGGGCGGGTCGTTGGCCGCGAGCCGCGTCGGCGTGCCGCCGGCCGCGGGGATGACGTGAATATCGGAGTTGGGGTTATAGTACATCTCCCCCGGACCAGGCGTCCTGTTGAACGCGATCAGCTTGTCGTCGGGGGCGAATGCCGGGTAGTACTCGTTGAAATTCGCCTCTGCGGCGCCGGGCAGGGGCGTGGCCGCGCCGCCCTGCCTGTTGTTGTAAGGCACGGTGTAGAGATCGCCGGCGCCTGCGGCGAGGCGCCCGTCCTTGCCGGTGTCGGTCGACACGTAGACGATGGTCCGGCCGTCGTTGCTCCAGTCCGGCATCATCGCCCCGCGCGGGTCGCCCTCGCGCTCGATGAAGCCGAAGGCGGTGCCTTCCGCGGCCGCCATCTCGGTCTTGGCCATCGTGGCGTTGGTCCCCTCGGCGTAGGTCGGCGCGGGCGACTCCAGGTCGAACCACGCGAGGCGCGCGTTCGGCATGCTGGTGTGCGACTGGCCATCCCAGACGCTGCCCTTGTCCCGGCCATAGGAGGTGATGAAGATCCGATCTCCGGGGGAGAAGTGCGCGGGCGACATCTTGGGTGGCCCGAGCCAGGCCTGGTTCATGGCCTCCGAGCCGCCGGGCGTCACATAGGCGGGGACCGCTCCCACCGAGTCTTCCTTCACGGACGCGATGGCGAGATCCCACGGCCAGTGGTCCATGAACATGACGGCCTCGCCGTCGGGCGTCGACGAATGGCACCCGATGCACCGCGCCTTGCCGTCGCCCCTCACGTTGCCGTTCTCGTCGCGCCGGCCGCCCTGCTGCACCTGGTCGACCTTCAGCGCGTCGACGACGCCCTCCTCGCCCACGCCGAACCCCGCCAGCCAGGCGTCCGCGGGCCCTTCGCCGATCGCCGCCCAGTACACCATGCTGCCGCCGGCCGGCGCCGGCGCGATGGTGATCGGCCCGGAGGAGCCCACGAGCGGCGCGCCCGGCGCGCTCGTCGACACGGAGCGGATCGTGATGGTGATCGGCTCGCCGCGGACGTGCGCGGCCAGCTTCTCCCACATGTCCTTGGGCATCTTCCATTCTCGGTTCGTCGTGTAGACGACCAGATCGTTCTTCTCCCTGTCGGCGTGCACGCGGATCTCGAACAGGTCCTGTCCCTGCGGCGCGATCCAGCGGAACCTGGGCCGCAGCCAGTTGTTCGGGTAGAGCGCGCCGATCTCCGGCTCGGCCAGGCACGGGCCGCCTGTCGCGCCGCTGCCCGGGGCGCCGAAGAGCTCGGCCGCGTTCGCCGGCGGCGGCGTCCCGCTGTCGTCGAGCACCGGGGCCGCGGGAAAGTCCTCGCACACCTCGCAGGGAGGCGGCTCCACGGGGCCGCCGCTGCCCACGTCGAAGATGTTCCCCGTTCCGCCGCCGATGTCGTCCGGGATGCCGCCCGCGCCGCCAGCTCCCTGGACCTGCTGCGGCGGCCGATCCGCGCTTGCCGAGCAGGCGATCGCGCAGGCAGAGCCGATCACCAGGGTCCCGATCCGTCGATGCAAGGTTCTCATCCAGGTTCCTCCGTGCGCGCGCTCGGGGCTCGGCGCTCCCGGACCAGCACGCCGTGAGGTGCGGCCGTGAGCTCGCGGCCGCGCCCGGCGTTGATCTCGGACGCTTGCGCGACGCGCCCGGACCCGGGCTGACGCGATGGCTGCGTGGTCACGGTGCTGCTGGTTCGTCGCGCCGGGCCCCGGGGTGTACCAGCAGCGGATCGCGAGATCGCTCAGCGCGAGGCTGCCGCCGTTGCCGCCGTTGACGATGATATGAAGAAAGGTTCGAGCGGATAGGAGGACATGGACCCTTGTCGCTGTCAAGCGCCCGGCAGGGGCACGTCGCCTGGCCTGGTTACCCGCCGGTCGCGTCGCGTTGCGGCGGTTGCGGCGGTTGCGTCGGTTGCGTCCGTTGTCTCTGCTGCCCCGCGGGGCCTGTCGGGGTGCTAGTTTCCTCGCGTGGCATCGCCGAATCGCATCGGGTTCCCCCTTACCCCTCGGCGTTCTCCCCGCGCGCTCGTGCTCCGCGATCTGTCGCCGGAGGAGGCCGGCGCCGCGATCGACTGGTCCGGCTGGTACCTGCCCGATGACGCGGAGCGTCCTGACAAGGTCGGGCGGTCCGAGGTCGTCCGCCTGCTGCTGTCGGTGATCGCGCAGCTCGCGCGCGAGCGTGGCTGGGCCGACTTGTATGCAGGCACCGGGCACTTCTTCGCGTGGGTGCGAAGCGAGCCGTTCGTGCGCGTCCTGCCGGACCTCTACGTCCTCGATCATCGCCCGCTGCCGCCCATCCCGCGGCAGTGGCAGACCTGGCTGTCCGGCCATCGTCCGCCGCGGTTCGCGCTGGAGGTGGTCGCGGGCGACTGGCGCCGTATGTACGAGGATGCGCCGGCGAAGTACTGGCAGCTCGGCTGTCCCGAGCTCCTGCTCTTCGATCCCGAGGCGGCTGCCGCCCGCGCGCCGCTCGCGGAGGAGCGGGTGCCTCTCCAGCTGTACCGGCGGGACGCGGACGGCACCTACCTGCGGGTCCACGGGAGCGGCGATCCCGTCTGGATCGAGGCGCTCGACGCGCACCTCGTCGTGTTGAAGGACGGCCCGCACCCGACGTTGCGCGTCGCGCGGAGCTCCCGCGCGACGGATCTCGTGCCTGCCGAGGAGGAGGCCCTCCGCGCCGAGGGCGAGGCGCGCGCCCTGGAGCAGCGCGCCCGCGTCGCGGAGCAGCGCGCCCGCGCCGCCGCCGAGGCGCGGGTCCGCGAGCTCGAGGCGCGGGTGCGCGACCTGGAGGCCCGCGTGACCCGGAGGTGAGCGCGGTGCGCCGGTGGATGGGGGCGCGGCCGCCGAGCGGGTCGTCGTGACGTCAGGGCGTGCAAGCGCATCCGCAGACGGACATCTGGCCCGCGACGCTCGTGCTCCACTGCCCATTCCAGGCGCGGCTCGTGCCGCAGGCGGCCGGGCACTTGCTCGGGGCGTCGGCGTTGCTCCAGATGGGCCCGGCCTCGAGCGACACCGTGGCCGGCGGGGTGAATGCGCACTCGCAGACGGACATCTGGCCAGGGACGGTCGTCCACCATTGCCCGTTCCACTTCGTCGCGCTGCTGTACGCGGCGCAGGTGTTCGGACACTGCGTCTGAGCGTGGGTGTTGCTCCAGATGGGGCCGGCCTGCACGACGGCGGCGGGGCGCGGGGCGCATTCGCAGACCGACATCGCGCCCGGAACGGTGGTCCACCACTGCCCGTTCCAGCTCATGTTCTGGGGATTGCAGACGTTCGGGCACTTGGTCTGGGCATCGCTCGTGTTCCAGATGGGCCCGGCCTCCAGCGCGAGGTTCTTGGCGACGCACGCAGGGCCGAGCGCCTGCGACGCCTCCTCGACGGTCTCCTCGTCGGAGAACGCCTGCTCGGAGTCACCTTCCTCCATCGGCACGCTGCAACCCGCGATGAGCATGATGCCGAGCGCGCTGGAGGTGAAGAGTCCGGAGAAGATGTGTTTCGTGTTCATGGTCGGCTCCTGGAGTGGTCGGTCTGGTGGATGTCCTGGGTCGCGATGTTCGCCGCCCGTCAGCTTCTGGGTTCGGTTGTTTGCAGCGTGCGTGCCACGAGGGCGCGCTCTCCTCGGAAGCGCCAGGCCCTCTATGTCAGCGGGCAGAATGCGAGCGGCGCCCGCGCGTTTCCGGGGGCGCGGCGCGCCCGCCGCCGGCCGCCTCGGCAAGACCTTGCCCGCGAGAGATCGCCGTCGCGAGTTGCCCGGCAAGAGTTTGCCGGCAAGGACGGGCCGAACGTAACAGCGGTGTCCTTCCGGCGATCGCGGCCTTCGTCCGGATCGTCGCTCCGCCCGGCACGTGAGCCGGCCAGAGCCCCCGGTCCCTGGCCCACCGTGCATGACCGGGCGCGCCGGGCGCGTCAGTAAACGTTTGCGCGCAATGGACGTGGAAATGGAAAATGGATCGACCGCCTGCGTCGACCTGGCGACACAAGCAGCAGCGGCGCGGCGGATACTCATGAGCGGCGAGGTCCGTGGTGGCGCTTGGACCTCCCGAGGGAGCCTGATATAGAGACCAGCGAGGCGGAGTGCATGCGGTCAGGCAAGTCGGTGCAGGACGACGCGGCGAAGACCTGGACCCTGGCGGGGAGGTCGATCTCTGCCATTCAGCAGACCGCGGCGCTGGGCATCGCGCTCGTCTGGCACTACGCCGGAAAGACGGAGAGACGTTTGCTCTCTCCCGACACGCCGCTTGTCGTGGGGCGCGCCATGCCTGCCGCGCTCTGCATCGACGATCGTACCCTGTCGCGGGAGCACGCCCGCTTCCTCCTCTCGCGCGGGCGGGTGTGGGTCGATGACCTGGGATCCAAGAACGGCACGTTCCTCGACGGCCGCCGCGTCTCCCGCGCCGGGATCGCGATAGGGGATGAGGTCGTCCTCGGCAGCGTCGCGCTGCGGGTGCAGGCGTTCGGCGCCGGGGGCGAGTCCCTCGATCTCGAGGGAGAGGAGAAGCTCTTGCGCCGCGTGGAGGACGAGCTGACGCGCGCCCGGCATTTTCGCCGCCCCTTCGCCCTGCTCCACGTGCGCATGAGCGCGGCGGTGACGGCGGAGGGCTGGATCAACGCCGTGCGCGCCTGCCTTCAGCCCGTGCATCGCGTGGCGCTCTACGGCACCTGCGCTGCCCACGTGCTGCTGCCCGAGGCCGGCGCCGAGGAGGCGAGCCGCACCGCGCAGGCCATCGCGGCCTCCTTCGTGGGCAGCGACGCCCGGCTCCTCGTCGGCCTCGCCCTCTACCCGGACGCCTGCAGCACCGCGGACGAGGTCTTCGCGGCCGCCCGCGAGGCGGCCCGCCACGCCTCGCCCGAGCGCCCGGTGGCGTGCGGCCCCGCCGCGACCTCGGTGCTCGCGCGCGAGGAGCCGGAGGAAGGGGGGATCATCGCCGGCCAGCAGATGCGCGAGGTGCTCGAGACGGTGAGGCGCGTGGGCGCCTCGCGCATCCCGGTCATCCTTCACGGCGAGACGGGGACCGGCAAGGAGGTCGTCGCGCGGATGATCCACGAGGGCGGCCCGCGCAAGGGGCGGCGCGTTGTGCGCGTCAACTGCGGCGCGATCCCGAAGGACCTCGTGGAGAGCACCCTGTTCGGCCACGAGCGCGGGGCGTTCACCGGCGCGCTGCAGCAGCAGAAGGGCGTGTTCGAGGAGGCCGACGGCGGCACGGTGTTCCTGGACGAGATCGGCGAGCTGCCGCCGCCGGCCCAGGCCGCGCTGCTCCGCGTGCTCGAGTCGGGGTCGTTCAGCCGCGTCGGATCGAGCCGCGAGATCGAGGTCGACGTGCGCGTCGTCGCGGCGACGCACCGGGATCTCGAGGCGATGGCCGCGTCGGGCGCGTTCCGGGCCGATCTGTATTATCGGCTCGGCGGGGTCGTGATCGACATCCCGCCGCTGCGCGCTCGAACGGACGAGATCGAGCCGCTCGCGCGGCATTTCTTGCGCGCGGCCAGCGCGGCCAACGGGCGCCATGTCGAGGGCATCACCCCCGAGGCGCTCGCCCTGCTCTGCGCGTACGCGTGGCCTGGCAACGTGCGCGAGCTGCGCAACGTGATCGAGCGCGCGGTGGTGGTGACGCCCGGCGCGCTCGTCGGCCTCGAGGATCTGCCCCCGAGGGTGCGCGCGGCGGCGGCGCGCGGCGAGTCGGAGCGCCCCGCGGACCGGGGGACGGACGCCGAGCTCGGCGGCGCTCCGCCGGACGTGGCCGTGTTCTGCCCCACGCCGTCCGCCCCGAAGGAGGCGCCCCCCGAGGGCGGGCGGGTCCGGGGGAAGGTGCAGCAGTACGAGGCCAAGCTGCTCCAGGACATGCTCGAAACAGCGGGCTGGAACCGGACCGAGGCCGCGCGCAGGCTGGGGATCCCGGTGCGCACGCTGTCCTACCGCATGAAGGTCCTGGGGGTGAAGCGGCCGTCTCCTCGATGATGCGCAGCTGCCGTCGGCGAGCTCCCGCGTCTCGAACCTGAGCAAGCGCGCTGGGAGCTCGCTACACTGCGCCGACCATGCTGAATCGCACGATCGCGCGGAAGTACGCGCTGAGACGAGAGATCGGACGCGGCGGGATGGGCGTCATCTGGGAGGCGTTCGATCAGGTGCTCCGGCGCCCCGTGGCGCTCAAGGTGATGACGCCCGAGCATGTGAGCTCGGACTCGGCGCGGCGCCGGTTCGAGCGAGAGGCGATGGCGATCGCGCGGCTCCAGAACGAGCACATCATCCAGATACACGACTACGGCATCGACGAGGATTGCCCGTACATCGTCATGGAGCTGCTCGAAGGGGAGGACCTCGAGGCCAGGCTCATCCGGGAGCGGCAGCTCTCGCCGTCGGCGACGCTCGCCCTGCTCCGGCAGATCGCCATTGGCCTGCAGGTGGCGAGCTCCGCGGGGATCATCCACCGCGATCTCAAGCCGGCGAACGTCTTCCTGGCGCGGAAGGAGCCAGGAGAGTGCGTGAAGCTCCTCGATTTTGGCGTGGTGTGGACGGTCTTCGAGTCGGACGAGGAACAGCAGGGCTCGTTCGGCAGGGTCGTCGGCACGCCGTCGTACATAAGCCCCGAGCAGGTGCGCGCCGTCGTGCCGGATCACCTGAGCGATCTCTGGTCGCTCGGCGTCATCACCTACAGGGCCCTCACGGGCCGGCTCCCCTTCGCGGCGAGCGGGATCGGGGAGCTGCTCATCAGCATCTGTACCGATCCGTTCCCGGCGCCGTCGAGCCTCGTGCCCGGCCTGCTGCCCGGCTTCGACCGCTTCTTCGAGCGCGCGCTGGCGAAGGACCCGGCGCAGCGGTTCCAGTCCGCGGCCGATTTCGTGGCCGCGTTCGCGGCGGTGATCGAGGCCAGCGGGGGCCCCACCAAGATCCTCATCGCCGACGATGAGCCCGACGTGGCGCTCATGATGAAGCTGCTCTTCCGGCAGAAGATCCGCGACCGGATCTACGAGTTCATCTTCGCCGACAACGGCGAGAACGCCCTCGACGAGCTCCGGCGCCACCCCGACATCGACGTCGTCGTCACCGACATCAACATGCCCGTGATGGATGGCCTCACGTTCCTTGGACGCGTCCCCGAGGTGAGCCCCTTTGCGAGGACGGTGATGATGTCCGCCTACGGCGACATGGGGAACATCCGGAGCGCGATGAACCAGGGCGCGTTCGATTTCCTGCTCAAGCCGATCCAGCGCGGCGATCTCGAGGCGACCATCGACAAGACCATCAAGCACGTCGCGGAGCTGCGGAGGAACGCCCGCTCGGACGAGGAGAACAAGATCCTCCGGCAGTTCACGAGCGCGGCGTTGATCGAGCGGATCCGGGAGATGGGCCCGGCGATCGCGCTCGCGAGCGAGGCGGTCATGGCCACGGTGGCGTTCATCGACATCTTCCAGTTCACGCCCGTGACGAGGGAGAGGCTGCCGGGCGAGGCCATGAGGCTGCTCCGGGCCAACTTCGAGGTGATCGTCCCGGAGCTCGTCGCCAAGGGGGGGGTGGTGGACAAGTTCCTCGGCGACGCGGTGATGACGGTGTTCCAGGGGCCGGATCACCTGTCGCGGGCGCTCAGCGCGTGCGTGGCCGTCCGCGCGCAGATGGGGGCGGTGGCGCGCCGCGCCGGCGAGGGCTCGCCGTATACGCAGGGGATCTGCATCGGGCTCTCCACGGGGCAGGTCCTCTCCGGCAGCGTCGGATCTCAGGCGTACGGCCGGCTCGACTACACGGTGCTCGGCGAGGTGGTCAACGCCGCCGCGCACCTCGCCAGGGCGTCGCGGCCCGGGGAGATCCTCGTCGAAGCGACCGTCCGCGAGGCCGCGCAGCAGCTCTTCGATTTCGAAGAGGTCGGCGCGAGGAGCCTGCTGCCGGGGGCCCCTCCCGTGAGCGTCTTCAACCTGGTCAAGCGCACTCCGGTCGACGTCATCGCAGGGTGCGAGCCGACCGTCGGAGTCCACTCGACGACCACCATGCGATGAGGTCGCGAAGGCGCTGGCGCGGAGCGCCTCAGCGCGCCGCGAGGCGGTGGCGGCCCTGGGGCACGCTCGTCCAGGCCGTGCCGCTGGCAGCGTCGTAGCGCGTCGGCGCGGGCTTGCCGTCGAGGGTGAGCTGCGCGTCTTTCCGGGAGACGGCGAGGCCGACCTGCGCCGCGCTCGAGAGCACCAGCTCCGCGGCAACGCCGGCGCCCTCGGGCCGGAGCGACGCGGACACGGGCGACGTGGCGAGCAGCAGGGCGCGGCCGCCGACGCTCAGCGAGGTGCCGGCGTCGACCTGGGCGCGATCGAGCGCCCTGTTGCGCAGGAGCAGCAGCGCGCTGCGACCCTGCAGCTTCGCGGAGGGTACGCGCGGACCGTCGCCCACCTCCACCGGCTGCGCGCCGTCCGAGACCAGCGCGAGATCCTGCGTGTCTTGCTCCGCGATGGAGATCAGCGCGGCCGAGCCGCTCCCGCCGCTCACCTTGAGCGCCTCGACCGCCGGCTTCGGCTCGCCGGCGGTGAGGTCGCGCGGGTAGAGCACGGTCAGCCATTGCGTGCTGGAGGCGATGTAGCGCGCCACCGAGAACGGGTGCCGGAAGGTCATGTTCTGGAAGAAGTTGGTGAAGCCGCTTCGATCGACCGAGAAGGCGTCAGGCCGGGGGACGTAGACCACGTCGAGCTCGAGCTCGCGCTTGCCGTCGTCGGTCCGCGTCGCCCACACGAGCCGGCCCGCCGTGGGAGCGGACGGAGCGCGGCCGGCGGCGTCCGGGGGGATCGGCCCGCTCGGGGCGAGCCCTGTCGCTGCCTCCGCCGCGAGGTCGCTGGCCATCCGGACCTCGCCGCAGACGTCGCCGCAGTCCACCGGGGTGCTGGGCGAGGTGGGCCTCGCGGTGGCGTAGTCGGTGCAGACGGCGGGCGCGCCTGGCCGGCAGCCCAGCCAACCGCTGTAATGGAGGTGGGTGTCGTAATAGTGGAGCATCGGTTGGGCCGAGCCGACGCCCGCGGAGATCATGTGGTCGAAGACGACCACGTAGCTCCTCCGCGCGAGCGCCGCCGTCCGCCGCGTGGACACGTCGGGCACATTGACGTAATCGTCGATCGTGACCGTCGAGGAGTCGAGCTCCCCGGTCAGGAACGAGGCCCGCAGGATCGCCGGATCGTCCACGGGCCGGGTCAGATCGGTGAAGACACCGAGCTGGCGCCACGCGGGCGTCTGGTAAGTATCCCGGATCCCCTTGAAGCTGTCGACGGTGACCAGGTTGTGCGACTCCGGGCTGAAGTTGACCCAGTAGAACAGCGAGGTGTGGGAGCTGCCCGCGGGATCGTAGTTGCGGCCGTCGCCCGGATCGATGATCAGGTATTGCCCCTTCGCGTGCAGGAGGAAGCTCGTCTGGTCGGGCTGGCTGTGCGAGGACGGCCGGTACTCGTGCTCGGTCGTCATCAGCAGGTGAACCGCGTCCGCGCTCCAGCCGGAGCGCAGCGAGGTCATGTCCGACGTGACGATCGAGGTGTACGAGGGCTCATGGCCCCCGGCGGCGGCCTTGGCGATGTCGGGATCGGTATAGAGGATGCTGTAGACCGGGTTGTTGACGGCGGCCTTGCCCTTCGCGCTGAGCCAGCCATAGAAGCCCTTCGCGTCGCGGCGCCCCTCTTTCTCGCTGAGCATGCTGGCGGCGATGCTGCTCAGCTGCAGGGGCTCGCGCCAGCCGGTCTCGATGGTGGCCGCGTTGCCGTCCGGCATGGAGATGGCGGCCCCGTAGCGGAGCATGCGGGCGATGCGGGTGTCATTGCCCCAGGCAGCGGGCGTGTTCACCGCGTTGATGTAATCCCGGCCGTCGTGCGCCCCGCCGGAGAGCCTCTTCATGGCCTGGAGGTAGGGCAGCATCACCGAGAACACGTCGTCCTGGTAGCTCGGGCCCTCGACGTAGGTGCCGTCCTGGGTGAGGCAGGCCTGCATGTAGGGGCCGTAGGAGCGGAGGGCGAAGAGCGACTCCAGCGGCGCGTCGCCGAAGAGATCGCGCTCGACGGTGCAGGCGTGATCGTGCTCGCCCAGGGCGTAGCTCAGCGTGGCCGCGCCGCTGCCCACGCGATAGCGGAAGTTGGTGACGTACGTCGTGTTGAACTCTTCGTACACACCCATCGTCTTCCCGAGCGCGTCCTCCAGCTTGTCGCGGATGGCCGCGTCGTCATCCGCGCTCAGCGCCGGCTGCACGAGGTCGTAGGCGTAGGCATAGTTGAGCAGGCTTCCGCCCCAGTACCAGGCGCCGGGCGTCTGGCTCCAGCCGGTGCTCGTGTCGCCCGCCTTCAGCAGCGCGTCGCGCGCCGCCTTCAACCCGTCGCTGCGCTGCTCGATCACCCAGGAGAGGGCCCCGTACAGCGCGCAGTTGGAGAGCTGGAATTCTTTGACGTCCGTATTCGTGGAGGGGGCCCCGCACGGGTGGCCCTGCCCGGGCGGGCCGCGGCGGACATCGTCCATCCAGGTCTTGTAAGGGTCCTGGGTGACCCGCTGGCGCAGGGCGGGGATCTCCTGGCGATCGAAGGCGATGAACGGGTGTTTCCGCTCGTGTATCTGGACAGGGGCGCACGGGGGCGGCTTGGAACAACCTCCGAGGCCCACCAGCAGGATCCACGGCGCGAGGGCCTTTCCCCCCATTGAACGGAGCATGAGGGTCCTTGGTATCAGCACCGCAATGCGGGCGTCAATGTGGGTCGCCTCGCAACCACCTCCGGCGGGAGGAGGCGCCGCGCGCGTTCGGTCGAAGGAGCGTCAAAGGAGCGTCGAAGCGGCGTCGTGGGCGTCGTGGGCGTCGTGGGCGTCGTGGGCGTCGTAGGCGTCGGTTCCGGCGGGGACATGGCTTTGTCCCGCGGACCGTGGTCCAATCCGCTCCCATGAGCGCCGCCCTCCGCCACTCGCCCGGCTGCCCCGCGGCGCTTCGAGGCTAGATCCAGCATGGTCCTGCCCGGGTACGAGATACAGGCTCAGGTCTACGACAGCACCAACACCCGCGTCTGCCGCGCCCTGCGCAAGGCGGACGGGGAGCCCCTCATCCTCAAGATCCTGAAGCCGCTCCGCCCGTCTCCCGAGCGGCTCGCCTGGTTCCAGCGCGAATACGATATGCAGCGCGGGATCGAGCTGCCCTGCGTCCCCCGGGCCTATGGCCTCGGGCTCGAGCTGCAGGGCTGGACCATGGCTATCGAGGACTTCGGCGGGGAGTCGCTGGACAGGCTGCTGCGCCGGGGGACGCCGCCGCTCGCCGAGGCGCTGGACATCGCCGTCCGTGTCGTCGACGCGCTCGGGCAGCTCCACGAGCAGCGCATCATCCACAAGGACATCAACCCCTCCAACATCGTCTGGAGCGCGGAGCGGGAGCGGCTCGCCATCATCGACTTTGGCATCTCCACCGTGCTCTCGCGGGAGAACCCCGTCCTCAAGAGCCCGGACGTGCTCGACGGGACGCTCATGTACATCGCCCCCGAGCAGACCGGCCGGACCAACCGGGCGATCGATTACCGCACCGACTTCTACTCGCTCGGCGTCACCCTCTACGAGCTCTTCACCGGGGCGGTCCCCTTCCCGGCGCAGGACGCGATGGAGCTCGTGCATTGCCACCTGGCGAGGATCCCGGCGCCGCCTCACGCGCGGGCGAAAGGCGTGCCCAGGGCGGTGTCGGACGTGGTGATGCGGCTCCTGGAGAAGGCGCCCGAGGCGAGATACCAGAGCACGTACGGCATCAAGGCGGATCTCGCGGCGTGCATCGCGGCGCTCCGCGAGACGGGCGCGGTGGGGGCGATCGAGCTCGGGGCGCGCGACGTGCCGGAGCGGTTCCAGATCCCCCAGCGGCTCTACGGCAGGGAGCGCGAGGTGGAGGCGCTGCTCTCGACCTTCGAGCGGGTCGCGCAGGGCGCGCGGAGCGCCGTCGAGGGGGCGCGCGGGGCGGCCGAGCTGCTCCTCGTGACCGGCTCCTCGGGCATCGGCAAGAGCGCGCTCGTGCGCGAGCTGTACGAGCCGATCACGCGGCGGCGGGGGTACTTCATCGGCGGGAAATACGACCAGCTCCAGCGGGCGACGCCCTACGCGGCCGTGGTGGCGGCGTTCCGGTCGCTGGTGCGGCAGATCCTCGGGGAGAGCCAGGCGCGGCTCGCGGGGTGGCAGGAGGCGCTGCGCGGCGCGCTCGGCCAGAACGGGCAGGTCATCCTCGACGTGATCCCCGAGGTGGAGGCGATCCTCGGGCCGCAGCCGCCGGTGCCCGAGCTCGGGCCGACCGAGACGCAGAACCGCTTCAACCTGGTGCTCGAGCGCTTCCTGCGGGTCTTCGCGAAGCGGGAGCACCCGCTCGTGATCTTCCTCGACGACCTGCAATGGGCCGACGCGGCCAGCCTGCGGCTGCTCGAGCGGGTGCTCGGGGAGGAGCGACTGGCGCACCTCTTCCTGATCGGGGCCTACCGGGACAACGAGGTCGGGCCGGCTCACCCGCTCACGATGACGCTCGCGGCCATCCGCGCGTACGGGACGGCGGTGCGCGAGATCCACCTCGGGCCGCTCGCGCGCGAGCACGTGGAGGAGCTGCTCGGCCAGGCCATGCACGCGGAGCCGGAGCGGGTCCGCCCGCTGGCGGAGCTCATCGTGCGCAAGACCGAGGGCAACCCGCTGTTCGTGAGCGAGCTGCTGAAGGCGGTGCACAAGGAAGGCTTCATCGCCTTCGACCGGCAGCGGGGGCAGTGGCAATGGGACCTCGGCCGGATCGAGGCGAAGGGCGTCACCGACGGCATCATCGATCTCATGATCGGCAAGATCCGCAGCCTGCCGGCCGCGACCCAGCAGGCGCTCAGCCTCGGCGCCTGCATGGGCAGCGAGATCGACGGGCGCGCGCTCTCGCTCGTGGCGGGCAGGTCCGAGGAGGCGCTGTCCCAGGCGCTGTTCGCGGCGGCGCTGGAGGGGCTCCTGCTCCCGGCCTCCGAGCTCGAGGTGGTCCAGGACTCGACGAATCCCTCGCTGCTCGTGCGGCATTACCGGTTCTTGCACGACCGGGTGCAGCAGGCGGCGTATGCGCTCGTCGAGGAGGCGGAGCGGCCCGCGGTGCACCTCAGGATCGGGCGGCTGCTCCTCTCGAAGATCAGCGGGCCGGAGCGGGCCGAGCGGATCTTCCAGCTCGCGACGCACCTGAACCAGGGGCGGGGCCTCGTCACGGATCCGGTCGAGCGGCTCGAGATCGCCCGGCTGAACCTGGAGGCCGGGAAGCGGGCGAAGAGCTCCACCGCCTACGCCGCGGCGCGGGAGTACCTCGCCGCGGGGCTCGCGCTCCTGCCCGAGGGCTCCTGGGGAGAGCACCACGATCTCACCGCGGATCTCCACCGCGCGCTCGCGGAGGCCGAGGGGCTCAACGGCAACCACGCGCGCGCCGAGACGCTCGCCCGGGCGCTGCTCGATCACGCGCGGACGCCGCTCGAGCAGGCCGGCGTCTACGACGCGCTGGTCAGCCATTGCACCATGGTCGGGCGGTACGCGGAGGCCATCGACGTGGCCCGGCGCGGGCTCGCCCTGCTCGGCATCGACCTGCCCGAGCGGGATCTCGGCGCGGCGCTCGAGGCGGAGCTCGCGGACGTCGACCGCCGGCTCGCCGATCGCCCCCTCGAGTCGCTGCTGGACGCGCCCGCCGTGGAGGACCCCGCCGGCAAGGCCGCGCTCAAGCTGCTCTCGAACGTGCTCTCGGCGACGTTCTACGTGGACCGGCAGCTCTACGCGTTCACCGTCACGAAGTCGGTCGGCCTGAGCCTCCAGTACGGCCTCGCCCCCGGCGCCTGCTCGATCTTCGCGTTCTACGGGATCGTGCTCTCGGGGTTCCGGGGCCAGCAGCTCGCGGGCTACGAGATGGGGGTGCTCGCGGTGCGGCTCGGCGAGCGGTTCAACAGCCCCGGCGACGTCTGCAACAGCTGCTTCGCCCTCGGCAATTTCCTGTTGCCGTGGGTGAAGCACCTGCCGGCGGCCCAGGCGGTCAACGACGCCGGGTACAAGGCGGGGCTCGAGGCAGGGGAGCTGCGGTACGCGGGCTACATCCTCATCTACAAGCTGTTCAACCAGCTGTACGAGGGCAGGCCCCTCGCCCAGGTGCTCGCGGATCTGCCGGAGTTTTTGCACTTCAACCAGAAGAGCAAGAACCAGATCGCGATCGACATCATCCGCGGGCTGGAGCTCGCGCTCGCGGACCTCTCGGGCAGGGCCGGGGGCGCCGCGCCGGATCCCGCCGCCGAGGCCGACTACCTGGCCGCATGCGAGGCGAACCAGAGCGTGATGGCGCTCTGTTACCATCACATCCTGAAGACGCAGACGCTCTACCTGCACGGCGATCTGGCGGGGGCGCGCGCCGCGGCGACGAGGGCCGAGGCGCTCATCTCGGCCGTCACCGGCAACGTGGCGTCGGCGGAGCACCAGTTTCATCACGCGCTGTGCCTCGCGGCGCTGGCCGACGGCGCCGGGGCGGACGAGCGGCGGGCCCTCCAGGAGGCCGCCGCGGCGAGGCGGGATCAGCTGGGGCGCTGGGCGGAGGTCTGCCCGGAGACGTTCTCGCACATGCACGCGCTGGTCGGGGCCGAGCTCGGGCGGCTCGCGGGCGAGACCGGGGAGGCCATCGAGCTCTACGAGCGCGCCATCACCTCGGCGAGGGCGCACGGGTTCCTCCAGGACGAGGCGCTCGCGAGCGAGCTCTACGGCAGGTTCTGGCTCCGGCGCGGGAAGGAGCGGCTCGGCAGGGATTACCTCGCCGACGCGCGTTATGGCTTCGAGCTCTGGGGCGCGCGACGCAAGGTGGCGCTGCTCGACGCGGAGCTCGACCCGCCGCAGCCGCTGGCCGAGGCGCCCCTCGACCGGACGACGCTCACCACCACGAGCACCCGGCAGCAGACGTCGCGGGTGCTCGATCTGGGCAGCGTGCTCAAGGCGTCGCAGGCGATCGCCAGCGAGCTCGTGCTGGAGCGGCTGCTCACCAAGCTGATGACCATCGTCATCGAGAACGCGGGGGCCGAGCGCGGCGTCTTGCTGCTCGCGCAGGGCGAGGAGCTCATCCCCAGCGTGGAGGCGCGCGTGGATCCGGCCGACCCGCGGGCCGCCCCCGCGGTCACGGAGCTGGAACTGGTGTCCTCCGTCGAAGGGGGGCAGTTCGCGGAGAGCATCGCGGTCTACGTGGAGCGGACCCGCGAGAGCGTGCTGCTCGGCGACGCGGCGCACGAGGGCGATTTCACCCAGAGCCCCTACATCACCCGGAACCAGACGCGGTCGGTCCTGTGCATGCCGCTCCTCAACCAGGGCAAGCTCATCGGCGTGCTCTATCTCGAGAACAACCTGGCCACGGGCGCGTTCACGCAGGAGCGGCTGGAGGTCCTGCGGCTGCTCTCGGCCCAGATGGCCGTGTCCATCGAGAACGCGGTGCTCTACGGGCAGCTCGAGCAGCGGGTCGGGGAGCGGACGGCGGAGCTGCGGAAGAAGAACGCCGACCTCGAGGAGGCGCTGCATCACCTCAAGGCGACGCAGTTCCAGCTCGTGCAATCGGAGAAGATGGCCTCGCTCGGGCAGCTCACCGCGGGCATCGCGCACGAGATCAAGAACCCGCTCAACTTCATCAACAACTTCGCCGAGGCGAACGTCGATATCGCCGCCGAGATCCTGGACGGGCTCGCGTCGAACCGGGATCTCCGGGTCGCCGAGATCGAGGATCTGGTGGTGAGCCTGAAGCAGAGCGCCGAGAAGATCGCCGAGAACGGGCGGCGCACCGACGGCATCGTGCGGGGGATGATGCAGCACGCGAGCGGCGGCACGGGGGAGCGCCAGAGCGTCGGGCTGAACGGGCTGCTCGATCAGTACGTGAGCCTCGCCTACCACGGGATGCGGGCGCAGAAGCTCGATCTGAACGTGGTCATCGAGCGCGATTACGACGCGGCGGTGGGCGCGATCGAGCTGGTGCCGCAGGAGATAGGGCGGGTGTTCGTGAACCTCCTGACGAACGCCTTCCACGCGCTGCGGGAGAAGCGGCGCTCGGCGGCCGGGCCGTACGTGCCGACGCTGGTGGTGAGCACGCGGCGGCTCGGGCGCGAGGTCGAGATCCGGGTGCGCGACAACGGGGTCGGCGTCCCCGAGGCGCTGCGGGACAAGATCTTCCACCCGTTCTTCACGACGAAGCCCACGGGCCAGGGCACGGGGCTCGGGCTGTCGCTGAGCTACGACATCGTCCAGGCCCACCGGGGCACGATCCGGGTCGACGGAAAGGAAGGCGAGGGCGCGACGTTCATCGTCACGCTGCCTGGCTGAGGCCGGGGCTCTCTATTGCGGGGCGGAGCCCTGGGGCCAGCGCCGCGCGAAGACGTTGTTGTCCCAGGCGACCGCGATCTCCGCGCCGCCCCGGAGCGTCATCCCTATCGCCTCGTAGATGAGCCGCGTCCCCGGGACATAACCGAGATCCTGGAGCGCCTCCGGGACCGGCTCGAGGTCCCAGCGGACCAGGTAGACGCCCTGCGCGCCGAGCCGATGAGCGATCATGCGGCCTTGGGCGAACGTGGTCCCGTCGGGGCGCAGGGTGGTGACCGAGTACTCGCCGGCGAAATCTCCCGGCGAGCCGCTGATCTTGACGCCGGTCTCGCGCGCGAGCTCCCCCTCGTAGATGGCGAGGGCGAAGGTGCCGTCGACATCACCGGTCTGGAGATCGAGGCGGAAGACGATGACGCCGCAGCTCGTCGGCGCAGGCTGCTGCGGATCGGAGATCTGAACGATCGGCATGGGGGTCCCTTACCCTGATCCAGCGTGCGCGGGGTACACCGCTGAGCTCGGAGGCGCAGGATCGGGGCTCGCGTGTGAGGCAGCCCTCGAGATCCAGCCTGAACGGCACCGCGCAGCGGACTACGCCGGCCGCAGGATCTGCCGCACCGAGTCCACGTCCGTGACCCGGTGCAGCACCGGCTGGAGCCCGGCGCCCGGGGCCTCGCCGAAGGCGCCGCTCGCGGCGACGGCGCGGGCGCGCGGGCCGTCGAGCACGAGGAACACGTCCCTCAGGCCCCCGGCGCCCGGCGCGTCGATCACGTCGACGATGCGCGAGCGATCGAGGTGCAGCTCCTCGTCGCCCCGCTGGATGAGCACGCGCCGGTCGGTGATGAGGTACCGCGTCCGCGCCGCGAGCCGCGCCGGGCGCACCACCGACATGTAGAGCATCGCCGCGCCCGCGGCGACGAGCAGCACGATCGTGAGCGACAGGGACGCGACCAGCGCCACGAAGGAGACGCTCTCCGGATCCATGCCCGCCGCGGTCACGATGCGGATGCTGCGCACGGCGTGCACCGCCGTGACCACCGCGAAGCTGCCGAGGAGCACGCCGAGCAGCACCGAGCCGACGCCGCGCAGGCCGCTCGGGAGCCACTTGTGCCAGCCGTCGGCCGGGTGCGCCGACCAGAGCACCCGCTCGCCCTCGTCGAGGCGCTGCGAGAGCAGGCGGTGACCGTCGCCCGCGGGCGCCGACGGGACCACGCCCCGGAGGATCGCCCAGACGCGATCCGGGGCCACGACGCCCGTCAGCACGATCGACAGCCGCCGCCGGAGGGCGCCGGTCGGCACCGCCCTGACGAGCTCGAGGTCGCCGACGCCGGGGTGCTTCGGGTTCCAGTGGATGCGCGCGTAGCTGATCGACCGCCGCTCGATGGAGCGCCGGAGCTTCCCGCGCTGCACGACGATGTGCCGATCGGTGAGCATGTACTCCAGCTCCGAGCGCCACCAGCGCGGCAGGTAGCTGAACGCCACCGCGAGGCTCGCCATCCAGGCCGCGAAGGCGAGCAGCTGGTTCGGCGACGCGTCGAGCGCCTTGCTCACCACGACGGCGGACGCGGTGCTGATCGCGGAGGTCACGCCGCAGACCGCCGCGCCCACGAGGTAGAGCATCGGCGTCGCGACGACCTTGGGACGTCCGGACCAGAGCACAACCTCATCGAACACCGAGTCACGCATCTCGATGGATCCTCCGTTCGGGGTGAGCTGGCCGGCGCCGCCCCCGCGGGCGAGGGCGACCACGCTAAGGTGAACCCGCCGGCCGGGGTCGTAAAGGGGGCTCTCGCCGTCGCCCGCTGTACGCCGTACGACCAGAGCGCCATCGGTGACCACGCGCACGCGCGGCCGTCCTTCGCGGTGCGCCGCCGGAGCGGGCGGAAGCGGCGCGCGGCCGTCCAGACGATGGAGCGCCCGCCGCCTCGGCTCAGCGCCGCTGCGGCGCCGCGAGCTTGCGCAGGCGCTTCAGCGTCTTCAGCGTCTGTTCCGATTCCCTCTCGCACTGCGCCCGCCGCGCCTTCGCCAGCGGCAGCCAGTGATCGTTGCCCGGCGCCCGGGCGATGTAGGCGTCCCACGCGGCCACGGCCTGCAGGTAGGCCTCCGCGCGCGCGGCGCCGAGCTCGGCGCTCCGCGCCGCGGCCCAGTGGCCGAGCGCCGCGTACCAGGCCTCGTCGTGGGCGGGCACGTAGAACCAGCCGGCGCCGTTGATCTGCTGATCGGCCCGGTCGTAGGTCCTCGCGAGCCGGATGTTCTCGATGCCTCCCTCCAGGTCGCCGGACCGGTCGAGCGCCACCGCGAGCCCCCAGAGCGTGGTCACGCCGTAACGGACCATATCGAGCGACCCGAGGGTCGAGAGCGAGGCGCGGTACCCCTCGACCGCCGACGTGATGTCGCCGAGCGCCATGTAGGCCTCGGCCTGGTTGGCCAGCAGCAGCGCCCGCGAGGCCGCGTGCGGCTCGAGCACCAGCGCCTCGTCGTACGCCTCGATCTCGTCCGTGTACCTGCCGAGCCGCGCGTAGCAGACCGCCAGCGCGTGCCACGCGTCGGCCCGGAAAGGCGCCGGCGGCTGGAGCCGCAGGAGCCCCTCGAGCGTCGCGACGGCGCCCTGCACGTCGCCGAGGTGCTCCAGGATGTCGGCGTAGCGCAGCCGCACCGAAGGGGTGCGCGACGTCGCCGCGCCGGCGCGCTCGTACAGGGCGCGCGCCTCGCGCAGCCAGAGCGGGCCGATCTCCTCGACCCGCTCCAGGAGCGGCGAGCGCCGGAGCTGGTCGTACCGCGCGAGGAGCGCGTCCGCCTGGGAGATGAGCTCCTCGCGCTCGTGGGCCGCCGGATCGAGCGCGCGGGACCAGACGGTCGGCGCTGCGTGGAGGGGCCCCGCCGCGAGCGTGGACGCGAGGAGCGCCGCGACGCCTGGCAGGCGCGAGCGCCACGGCAGGGGCGACCGCCGGGGCGGGGGCGATGGCCGCGTCACCGCGCCCCTCCCGCGCCTTGCCGCGGCGCCGCGCTCCGCTCCTGCGGGGCGCGCGGGCGCGCGGGCGCGCGCGCCCCGCCGCCGGCGCCTCGCCGGAGCGCGTCGAGGCGCGCGCGCGCCGCCGGGGCCCACGGCCCCTGGCCGCCGGCGCCCGACAGGTACGCCTCCCAGCGCGCGATCGCGGCCGCCGTCATGGCTCGCTCCAGCGCGAGCGCCTCGAGGGCGAGCCTGTCCTCCGGGACCGCGAGGTACTCGACGGTGCGCAGGCGCGCCGCCGCGCTGGCGAGGTCGTCCGCGGTCCGCTCGCGCGCGGCCGCGCCGGCGCTCCGGTCTTCCGCGTCTTCCGCGCGCCCGCGCGCGCCCTCCAGCGCGGCCGCGTCGCCTTCGAGCGCGGCGTCCGCCTGGGCCTTGTCGCCGGAGCGGTCCAGCGCGAGCGCGAGCGACAGCGTGACGTCGCGGGCGAGCTGCGTCTGCGCGCGCAGGCGCGCCTCGCGCAGGTAGGCGATCGCCTCGTCGAGGTCCCCGCGGGCGGCCGCCTCTCCGTGCGCGTCTCTGTGCGCGCCGGCGGGCGGCCTCGCGCTCGCGTCGGCGACGGACGCCGCGCCCGCGGTGGCCATCGACAGGTGCGCCGCCTCGAGCAGCACGAGCGCGCGCTGGTCCGCGGTCCCGAGCAGATCGATCCGCGGGACGAGCGCGCGGTAGATCGCGATCGCCTCGCCGCGCTTGCCGGTCCGGGCGAGAGAGCGCGCGAGATCGTGCATCGTCTGCGGATCCTCGACGCTGCGGGGATCGACGCTCCGCGCCCGCTCGAAGGCGCGCGCGGCGTCCTCGGGCGAGCCGAGCGCGAGGGCGGCGCGGGCGAGCAGGACCTGCGGCGCGGCGTGCCCCGGGAGGAGCTGATCGGCGAGGCGCGCCGACGCGCGCGCCGCCTCGGCGTCGCCGCCGAGCTGCGCCTGGCCGCGCGCGAGCAGGTCGCAGTAGCGCGGGAGCTCAGGCGCCCGCGCGCGCTCCCAGACGGTGGGCCCCCGTGCGATGGCCCGGCCGGATCGCGCCGAGCACTCGGGCGGACGCCCCGCGGCCGCCGCGGCGGCGACCAGATCGCCACCCTGTCCGGCGTGCGCGGCGAGCGGGAAGACGAGCAGGGCCGTGAGCAGCAGCGGGCCGAGGTGCACGGCGAGAGTGTACCAGGGAGGCGCGCTGGAGGCTCACGCCGGGGCCGACGGCGCAGGGCTGCGATCCGGTTGATCGGGTGGGCGTTGGTCCGTTATGGTGCCCGAGGTGACAGCGTCGACGGGGGGCGTTCGCGGGTCGTGTTTCGCTGGACTCCGCAGCCTTGGAGCCTGAGGAGGATCGACATCATGGGCGAGGTGATTCGCAAGGATGCGCCAGCGGACGACATCATCGGTGACGTGCGCGCGACGCTCCACAGCGCTTCCGCGAAGGGCGGGCCCCTCCGGGAGCTCGCCGAGCAGCGGCTCGTGCCCGTGCTGACGCTCTTCGACGGGGTGGAGGCCCAGCGCAACGCCGCGCGCTCCGAGGCGGAGCCGCTGCTCGCCAAGGTCGAGGCGGAGTCCGCGCGCGCCGACGACGCGCTCGGCAAGGTCGCCGACGACGTCTGGAACGCCGTGGGCCGCCCCTCCGCGGATCCTGCGCTGTCGATCCTGTTCCCGGGCGGTGTGGCCTACTTCGCCGACGACGAGGACGGCGATCTCACGGGGCAGCCGGATCGGCTGGAGGTGCTCGCGCAGCTGCTCGGCTCGGGGATCCACCCGAAGCTCAGCCTGGACAAGGCGCAGGCCGCGGCGGCTGAGGTGAAGTCGGCGGCGGCGGCGGTGCGCTCCACGGTCGAGGCGACCCGGCTGCCGCTGGAGCGGCTGAGCGTGCTCGACCGCATCCGCGCCTCGGTGGCGAAGAGCGCGCACATCGAGCTGGTGCACCTGAAGCGTCTCTACAGGGCGGCTGGCTTCAGCGAGGCGGAGATCCACGCGGTCATCCCGGATCGCGGCCGGGCACGGCGCCGCCTGTAGCGCACTGCGCCCCTCGGCTCACGGGCGGGGGTACGGGCCGGGCGCGCCGAAGCCAGACGGCGCGCTGCGGCCGTAAACCCCGTAGTAGGGGGAGACGGCCGGCGAGTAAGGCCCGTTGGCGCCGAAGTAGACGGGGCCGTAGGAAGGCGCGCTGTTGGCGAAGCCGCCGCCGTAGTTGCCGTAATTGCCGTAGTTACCGTAATTGCCGTAGTCGATGTAGCTGCCGTAGGTGCCGTAATTGCCGAAATAGGGCACGCCGGGCGGATAGCCGCCCTCCGGAATGTACGGGCTGCCGATGAGCGCGAGGAGCGACGTGGCGAACGAGAGGTTCCGCTTCGTGGCGCTCAGGACCTCCGGGACGAGGTGAGAGAGCCCCGGGTGCAGCTCGGGCCCCACGATGGCCATCTGCTCCTGGAGATGCGCGAGGAACTCCCGGTGTCGATAGATCTGAACATTGACGAACGTCCAGTCGAAGCTGGGCCCCGCGAGCCCCGTGAGCTGCTGCTGATTCGCCGCGCCCTGCTCGATCAGCGCCAGGCTGATCTCGTTGTCCACCGGCGTCATGCCCATCTGCGTGAGCGCGAGCGCGAGCTGCTCGCTCGCGGCGGTGTGATGATCGAACAGCGTCTGGGCGAGCTCGAAGACGTGCGCGTCCGACGCCTTGGCGCGGGCCATCTGCGCGTCGCTGATCTCGGTCGCGTTGAAGGCGGCGAGCACCGCGGCGAGCTGCGGCATGGTGAGCGAGAAGGCCTGTGAGGTGGACTCGACCGCCTCCTCCGAGCTGTCCTCGTCCGCCGCCACCAGAACACCGTCTCCCGCCGCGACGGAGCAAGCGCTGGTCCCCGCGAGCGCGAGGGCTGCCATCCATGCAAAACGAAGAGAGTCGACTCGAATGTTCATAATTCCCCCATGTCATTGACGGAAGCGGGGCCGGCGCTGGAGCGCTCGGCGGTGATGCCTGGCCCGCCCCGTCACGTATCTTGAACTGTTGTGGGGAGACGCAAGCCGCGAGAACATCAAATAGGCAATTCTCACCAGCGCGCAGGACCGGCTGAATCGTCCGTGCCGCGCGACGGACCGGCGCGGAGGTGCCACCTCTCGACGTCGATGAACGGACGCGGGCACCCGCCCGGGCGGCGGCGCTGGAATCCCTGCCGGAGGGCGGGCGGGGGCCGGGAGCGGCGCTGTCGGAGGATCAGCGTGATGCCATGTCCGGGCTCGACGGAGAGGGCAGGACGGAGTTTGCCGCGTTGCTGGAGGACGGGCCCGGAGTCGGGCTCTCGATCACGTCACCTGCCACCGTCTCCTGGCCGCCCGGGCGGGAGAAGGACGTCAGTCGGAGATCCTGGCCGGCTTGCGGGCCAGGACGCCGACGGTGCCATAGTAGACGCCCCACGCCGACGGATCGGCCGCGAACCGGGCGTAGCCGGCGAGATCTTCCGCGCTGACCCGCCCTGTCGCGAGGTGCTTGTGCTGGAGCTGGGTGGCGGAGAGGCTCATGATCTCGGACAGCGGGTGACCGCCAGGGCACAGCGGCACCTCGTTCTCGACGGCCTCGATGGCGAGCCCTCGCGACGTCAGGATCGCGGGGAGGCGCAGGCCGAGGCCGGGGTCCTTGCCGTCGGCCTCGAACATCGCGAGGATCGACCGATTGACCCGATCGAAGGCCTCGATATCCGGACCGGAGGCGCCCCTCGCCGCGGTGAAGTCCGGCTCCTCGAGCACCAGGTGGCCGCCGGGCTTCAGCGCTGCGAGCATGGCGTCGAGGAGATCCTGGAAATCCGCGTTGTGGACGAGCACGTAGCGGGCGTGCACCAGATCGAAGCGCGCCGCGTGGAAATTGAGCTGGCGGATGTCGCCCTCGATGATCCGGACGCCCGGCGGCGGAGAAGCGTCCATGAACCCGACATCGAGGTCGACCGCGACCACCTCGCCCTCGAGGCCCACGCGCTCTGCCATCCAGCAGGCGATCGACCCGGCGCCGGCCCCGACCTCGAGGCAGCTCCAGCCGGGCCCCATCCCGGACGCCTTGAGAAGGCGCCGGCTGCCGGGGTCGAAGAAGCCCTCGATCCGCCGCAGGCGCTCCAGCTCTCGCGCGCGCTCCGAACCCGCAAACATGTAGCTGTCCTCGGCCATAGGAATGGACAGAATAGTCGATCCCATGGAGGAAAATCGAACTTCTCCCCGCTGACTTCGCCTTCTTCCGGCGGCATCGATCTGTCGAGCGGCGCACAGCGGGTGAGCTGTTCGGCCCGGGCTGTAAAGCGCGCTTGTCCCGACGTTATGTCCAGAGGCCTTCAAGAGAGCGCGCCGTAACCGCCGCGCGTCGACGCGAGCAGCCTTGGGCGGAGCCACAAGAGGCCTGGCGCGGCGCGCGCGAGGGCCGCGAGCCCGAGGACCGCGGCGCGCAGGGGGCGCCCCTTCCCGCGCGACTTCTGATGAGCACGCCGCTGCCCTGCCGCCGGAGCTGGGCCAGCGCGGCCCGGGCGCCGTGACGTGTGGCGCGTGTGGCGCGTGTGGATCGATTCGCTCGCTCCGTGGCCGGCTGAGCGCCTGTCGTCGAGCGCGCGCCGGCCGGCGTCAGGCGTTGTTCGTGTCCCGAGGGGTTAACGGCTCTCGATCGGGCGCGGCCCGATGCGCCGTTCCGGCGTCGTCTCGATCCCGAGGGCCGTATCCGGCCCCAGCATGTCGAGCGCGGGACGCTACGCCGCCAGGCTCCGGAGGCGGCCTTCGCGCGCACGGGCGCGTCCGCATCGCCGGCGGCTCGGCACGAGCCGCGAACGCAAACGACCTGGGAGACACATCATGCGAAGCATGTTTCTGGTAGTCCTGACCGCGCTGCCGCTCATGGCCTGCGGGGGCAATCGAGGCGGAGAGGCGGCCTCGCCGGCGCCCGCGCCGGCGGGCGGAGAGACCCCCGGCGCGCCTGGAACCCCAGGAGGGCCCGAGAACGGAACGCCCGGCGCGGGTACGATGCCTGGAGAGACGGGAGAGCCGGGCGCCCAGGGCGGGCAAGGCACCCAGGGCGGCACGCAGGAGTGGGGCAGCGGCACCGAGCGCAGACCGGGCACCGGCGGCACGAGCGGCGGCACGCCGGGAGGCACGCCGGGCACCGGCGGCACGACGGGCGGCACGCCGAGCACGGGCGGCGCGCCGGGCACGGGCGGCACGCCGGGCAGCGGCACCGGCGGCACGCCGGGGGGAGGGGCTTACGCGCCGCCGGGCGGCGGAACCGGCACGCCGGGCGGGACCACCGCGCCGGGCGGCGGCAGCGGCCAGCGGGGCGGCACGCCCGGCGGCGGTAGCAAGAGCGGCGGCTCGGGCCAGTAAGTCGCTGTCGATCGGCTCGCTCCACCCGGCCACGATCCCAGCACCGGCTTCGCCGATTGCCAGTCCTGCGTTTCAGAGACTTATGCAGCGAACGGCTTTACGGCTTCAGGATGACCGGCGCGCGGAGCTGAAGCGCCGAACAGGCAAGGTGGTATCGAGAGATGAACCGCCAGGACGCCAGGCGCCAGAGAAGCGGAGGGAATCCTCTCTTCCTCGCGTCGTCGACGTCCTGGCGCTCCACTTTTATCGATGCTCCCCTTTGACTAGCTGCTGTTTGGCAGAGGCCGTTGCCTCATCGCGATGGGACGTCACCCCGACGCGGTTCCGGCCCTCGAGCGCGCGTACACCTGGTTCCTCGGGAGGTTTGGCGACAACAGGAGGGCAAAGGAGCTGCTCGCCTGGCTCGATCGTGCCCGGCTCGGAGCGGCGGGAGCCCACGAGACGTGAGTCCGACGGCGCCCGCGCCGGGGAGTGTGCAACGTGGTCGAACCGGATGCGGTCTTGTACCGCTCCGCCGGTGAAGGCCGGCGCCCGTTGTCTCACGGTGCCGGCCTTCTCTTCACCCCCTCGACGTGGGGCTTCGCGCTCGCTTGCCCCTCAGGCGAACGCGTTGCGCCGCACGATGGTCGCCTCGCGGTCGGCGCCGACCGAGACGACGTCGACCGGCACGCCGGTCTCCTTCTCGACCATCTCCACGTAGTGCCGCGCCGCCGCGGGCAGCTCCGTCATGGAGCGGGCGGCGTCGATCGGCTCGCTCCACTCGGCCACGGTCTCGAGCACCGGCTTCGCCGTCGCGATGTCGTCGATCGGGAACTCCCGCGTGCGCCCCGACGGCGTGTCGTAGGCGACGCAGACCTTGAGCTCCGGCATGCCGGTCAGCACGTCGAGCTTGGTGAGCGCGATCCCGTCGAGGCCGTTCACCCGCGCCGCGTAGCGCAGCGCCGGCAGGTCCAGCCACCCGGTCCGCCGCGGCCGGCCCGTCACCGAGCCGTACTCGCCGCCGACCGACCTGAGCCGCTCGCCGAGCGGGCCGTCGAGCTCGGTCGGGAACGGCCCCTCGCCCACGCGGGTGCAGTACGCCTTCGCCAGGCCGAGAACGCGGCGGATGCGCGTCGGGCCGACCCCGGCGCCGACGCACGCGCCCCCCGCGATCGCCGACGACGACGTCACGAACGGGAACGTGCCGTGGTCGATGTCGAGCAGCGTCCCCTGCGCCCCCTCGAGCAGCACGCGCTCGCCGCGGCGGAGCGCGCCGTCGATGAGCTGCGACGTGTCGGCGAGCAGCGGCGTGATCCGCTTCGCCAGCGGCGTGAGCTCGTCGAGGATCGCGTCGAGCGACGGCGGCTCGCCGCCCAGGGCGCGCAGCGTCGGCGTCCACGCCTCGAGCGAGCGCGACACGAGCTGCGCGAGCCGCTTCATGTCGCGCAGATCGCCGAGCCGCGCCCCGCGCCGCGACGCCTTGTCCTCGTAGCAGGGGCCGATGCCGCGCTTGGTCGTCCCGAGCCGCACGCCGTCCGCCGCCGCCGCCTCGCGGAGCGAGTCGACGAGCGGGTGGAACGGCAAGATCAGGTGCGCGCGATCCGACACGAACAGCCGCCCCTGCGTCGAGCAGCCCCGCGCCTCCACCGCGTCGATCTCGGAGACGAGCACCCCGGGATCGACCACCATGCCCTGCGCCATCACGCAGCGGGCGTTCGAGCGGAGGATGCCGCTCGGGATGAGCCGAACGATGAGCTTCTCCCCGCCCACCACCAGCGTGTGGCCGGCGTTGGGCCCGCCGGCGTAGCGCACCACGAGGTCGGCGCTCTCCGTATAAAGGTCGACGACCTTGCCCTTGCCCTCGTCGCCCCACTGTGCGCCGACGATCACGATCGCGGTCATTCCGAAGCTCCTCTTGGATCACGTGGCCCGGCCTCGGCCCGCTCGTCACTCCGAGCGGCTCCGTCCGGGTCCAGGTTGGCCTTTACCCCAGGCTCGCTTGCCGAGCGAGCGTCTACTTGCCGCCCGGACGTCCTGCCCCCGTCTTCAGCACGATCGCCTGGGCCGCCGCGGCGTCGTCGAGGGCCGCCGGAACGGCGCTCGCGCTCGTCGCGGCCTCGCCGCCGCCGGATGTCGCCTCGACCACCAGCGCCCCGTCCCGCTCCCGCACCAGGTGAGAGAACCGCCAGGACAGCGCGTACCCCTCCGGATCCTGGTCCGGCGCGTGCGCCACGGCCGGGACACCCAGCCCCCGCAGCGCCGCCGCGAGCGACGCGGCGCGCTCCGGCCGCACGGCGACGAGCACCCGCAGCGCCGGCTCGTCCGCCGCGCCCGCGACGTCGCGCGCCCAGGCGATCGCGTCGAGGTTCAGCGCGAAGCCGACGGCCGGCATCGGCAGGCCGAAGCGGGACAGCAGCATGTCGTAGCGCCCGCCCGCCGCGATCGCCTCCCCGGGGCCATCGGCCAGCACGTGGAAAATTGCACCCGTATAGTACGCCAGACCGCGGAGCTCGCCGAGGTCGACCCGGAGCGCCGGGCCGAGCTCGGGGCTCGTCCTCGCCGCGTCCCAGAGCGCGCGGAGCTCGGCGAGCGGCGCCTCGGCGGGCGTGCCGGTGAGCAGGCGCGTGGCGCGGTCGAAGACCGCGGCGCCGTCCGGGTCAGCCGCGCCGCCGCCTGCGAGGTCCGGCAGCGCGGCGATGGCCGCGACGATGGGGCGCGGGACGTCGGCGGCCTTCGGGCTCGCGAGCACGGCGGCGAGGCGGGAGGCGTCCTTCAGCTCGAGCACCTCCGAGAGCTCGGCCGCGAGCCCCGCCGGGACGGCGTCGAGCAGCGCGCGCGCGATCATCGCGTGGCCGAGGTCCACGACGAAGTGCTCCAGGCCGGCCTCCCGCACCGCGGAGGCGGCGAGGCGGAGGATCTCGATCTCACCGGCGAGCGTGCCGACGCCGTAGAGCTCGACGCCGGCCTGCGGGATCTGCCGGTGGCGCCGCGCCCGCCCCTGGCGGCGGCGGAGGACCGTGCCCTCGTAGCAGAGGCGGATGGGGCGGGGCGCGTCCGCGAGCCGCGTGGCCACGAGCCGCGCGATCTGCGGTGTCATGTCCGGGCGGAGCGCCGCCACCTCGCCCGACTCGGGCTCGATGAAGCGCAGCACGTCCGCGGCGTCGAGCGTGCCGAGCCCGCGCTCGAGCACCTCGGCGAACTCGAACGCGGGCAGCGAGACCGGCTGGTAGCCGCACAGCACGAAGTGATCGAGCACGCGCTTGGCGAGCGCGCGCCGGCGCCGCGCCTCCTCCGGGAGCAGATCGCGCATCCCGGCCGGCAGCGGGTGGGCCAGCGCACGCGGCGGGGCGGAGGCGGACGGCGCTGGCCGGTCTACCTCGGGCGTCGGAACGTGGCTGTTTCCCCCTCGGGGGGCTTCCCATCGCGGAGCGTCGCTGGACATCGTGGCCCCGCTTATACCGGCTGAGCACGCGGTGCGCACGCGGCGCGCACGTCCGTTGAGCTTGCCGTGGCAAGGCCTTTGCTGGTCGGTGCGCACCACCGGGCCCGTGGGCCGGAAGCGCACGCGGCGCCCTCGACGGAGAGATGGCTCATGGCTCTGACCGCCGTTCCGACCGATGTACCGAGCGCCAGCACCAGGCCTGAGACTCCTCTGGCGCCCTGCGGTCTCACCCCGCCTGGCGCGGTCGGGTCGCGCCCCTCGCCCCGCGCCGCGAGCGCGGGCCCGTTGGCCGAGGTCATCTGCCGGGCGAAGGACGGCGATCGGGAGTCGCTCGACGAGCTCACGCGGCTCATCCGCCCGCACGTGGAGCGGCAGCTCGCGCGCTACCCCGTGTCCGACGAGGACCGGCTCGACCTCGTGCAGTCGACGCTGCTGCAGGTGGTGCGGACGATCCGCTCGTTCCGCGGCGACTCGAGCTTCACGACGTGGCTCTTCCGCGTGACGGCGAACGAGGCGCTCATGCTGATGCGGTCGCAGCGGCGGCAGCGCGCGCGCATCGTCGAGGGGCTCGACTTCGAGGAGCTCGGCCTCTTGCCGACGATGCGCAGCACGATCGGCGAGGACGACGCCGCGTCCGCGGCGGAGCGGGAGGCGTACGTCCGCGAGGCGCTCTGCGAGCTTCCGGACGACTACCGCGACGTGGTGCTCGCGCACTACCACGAGGACCTCGGCCTCCAGGAGATCGCGCAGAAGCTCGCCGTGAGCGAGAGCGCCGTCCGCTCGCGGCTCCACCGGGCGCGCGTGCGCCTGCGCGCGATCCTCAACGCGACCGCGTTTGGGCGCGAGATCGCCGAGGGCGTCGCGGCCTGAGGCGCGCGAAAGCGACGCCGGCCTGAGGCGCGCGAAAGCGACGCCGGCCTGAGGCGCGCGCGGGCGGCGACGTCCTGCGCGTGCGGGGAGGGCGGCTGGCCGCGCGCGCAAATCCGACGCGCATCACCCGGGGGTGTGCAGCTAACGAACGGTGGAGAGCCTGACCGTCGCGTCGCGCCAGCGGCGGAGGACGTCCCAGAGCTCTCCCAGGGTACGGAGGAGCACGTCGGGGCGGGCGTCGAGGAGCTCGTCTTGCGATGCGAAGCCGCCGAGGACGGCGATCGATCGCGCGCCCGCGCGGCGAGCGCACTCGATGTCCTGGGGGCCGTCGCCGACCATCACCATCTTGTGCGGCTGGACGCCGAGGCGCGCCGCGAGGTGGAGCAGCGGCGCCGGATCCGGCTTCTTGGCGGCGACGTCGCCGCCCGCGACCACCGCGCGGAAGCGCGCGCCGACCCCGAGCGCGGCGAGCACCGCGTCGGTGGTCGAGCGCGGCTTGTTCGTGCAGACGCAGAGCGCGAGATCGCCGAGGTCCGAGAGCCTCTCGAGCATCTCCTGCGCGCCGGGCATCCAGCGGGTGAAGTCGAGCGGGTGCCGCGCGTAGTAGTCGAGGAAGTGGCGGAGGACGTCCTCGACGCTCTCGGATGTCTCGGGGAGCCTGGCGGCGCGCGCACACAGCGCGCGCGCGCCGTCGCCCACGTACCGGACGATCACCTGCCCGGGCAGCGGAGCACGGCCCGTCGCCACCAGCGCATGGTTCACCGCCGCCACGATGTCGCCCCGACTGTCGATCAACGTACCGTCCAGGTCGAACACGACCACCGTGGGAGTGAGCATCGCCAGAGAGCCTACGCTGGCGCCCTCGCTGACGGAAGGTACGGCGAGCACCCCGATGTCATAGAAACCGGACTCAGTGTAAGTTAATCAAGACTCTATGTATAAAATAGTTGACATTGGTTCGCCGGTCAGTTACCTGGTTCGAGGTGTCAGCGACCCCTGGAGGGATCGCTGACACCTCGAACCAGCGCGTCCGCGGAGCGGGCGCCGGGGCGCGAGCGGGGCGAAACCGCGAGGAAACAGAGCCGGGGCCGCGCGCGTGAAGCGGCGCAGACGTCCGGCCATCCGCGGCCGGATGCGTGGCAGGCGGAGCTCGCCGCCTGCAGATGGGGGAGGACGCGCTGGTTCGGAGGGCGAGATGACGTTCAAGAAATGGAACGCGGCGTGGGCAAGGGGCAACCTCAGATCACGAACGTCATCCGCACGCTGAGGTTTCATGCGGGCGAGATGACCCAGGCAGAGCTGGCCGAGAAGGTCGGCGTCACCCGTCAAACCATCGTCGCCATCGAGCAGGGCCGCTACTCGCCCTCCCTCGAGGTCGCCTTCCGCATCGCGGCGGCGTTCGGCGTGCCGCTCGAGCACGTCTTTCAGTGGAAAGGTGACGTGTCGGGCGAGCGGGGTTGAGAACAACGGTGCTTGCCCGTGTCGAACAAGGGCACAAGAAAGGAAGCGTCGTCGTGACCGCGAGCGCCGGCGACGACGAAGGCGCTGCGCGCGCGGTCGTGCTCCATGCGTGAGGCGACGCGGATGCAGTACGGGGAGCCCACGCCCAGCGCGCTTGTGCGCGTCGACGTGCAATAAGGACCGCAATTTCCGCTGGTGCGGCGTTCATGCGTGTTCGAGCGCTCGGCGCAGCTCATCCACGAAGCGCCCGCGGTCACCAGGTGCTGCTGCTCCGCGCTGGCCTGTCGATTTCGTGATCGAATTGCCTCGATCCGGAGATTGCAAAGGCGTGAGCCGTGGTGAAGCGCTGACCCTGATGCAGCTCCCCGCCGCAGTGCCGCCCGACAGCCGGGCGGCGGCCGGGCGCCTCACCGGGCTCGTGATGGAGCACTCGGCGTTCGTCTGGCGCTCGCTGGTGCGGCTCGGCGTGCCGCGCGCCGACGCGGAGGACGCGGCGCAGCAGGTCTTCCTCGTGGCGGCCCGGCGGCTCGGGGACATCGAATCGGGCCGGGAGGCCGCGTTCCTGTTCAGCACGGCGCTGCGGATCGCCTCGCGCACGCGGAGAACCCAGCAGCGGCGCCGGGAGGTGCTGGAGGAAGCGCCCAGCGAGCGCGTCGACCCCGCGCCGGACCCCGAGGAGATGATGGATCGCGCTCGCGCCCGCGCGACGCTCGATGCCATCCTCGACACGATGCCCCTCGAGCAGCGCGCTGTCTTCGTGCTGTTCGAGCTGGAGCAGATGACGACGGCGAACATCGCGGCGCTGCTCGATCTTCCGGCAGGCACGGTCGCGTCTCGCCTCCGCCGGGCGCGCGAGCACTTCCAGGCCGCCGTGAGGCGGATAGAGGCGCGGGCCCATTTCCGAGGTGAATCGCCATGACCGATCCCGAGCGCCTTCTGGACCAGAAGGGGAGTGCTCTGCGAACGACGCTCCTCCGCGCGGCGCTCGACGAGAGTCCGCCGAGCGGCTTGGCCCGGCGAATGCTCGTCGCGGTCGGCGTCGGGGCCGCCGTGGCGGGGACGGGGAGCGCGGCCGTGGCGGGCACGGGGGGCGCGGGCGCGGCAGGAGGCGCGGGCGCGGCAGGGGGCGCGGGTGCGGCGGGGACGGGGAGCGCGGCCGCGGCGGGGGGCGCGGTCGTGGCAGGGAGCGCGGGCGCGGCAGGGGGCGCGGCTGCGGGGGCAGGGGGCGCGGTCGTGGCAGGGGGCGCGGCTGCGGGGGCGGGGGGCGCAGTCGTGGCGGGGGGCGCGGTCGTGGCAGGGGGCGCGGCCGCGGCGGGGGCGAGCGTCGCGCTGAAGGTGGCGGGCGTGGCGGGCGGGAGCGGGATCTTGAGCGCGCTCGGGATCGGCGCGCTCGCGGGGGTCCTCACGCTCGGGGTCGCGGAATGGACGCACGTCGACGCGCCGATGCCCGCGAGGCGCGCTCGAGAGGCGTCCAGCGCGCCGGCTGCGCTCGCCGCGCCGCGCGCACCTGGCGCGGCCGAGGTGGAGTTGCACGAGCGCGTCCCGGAGGAGCGAACGGACGACGCTCCGCCCGTGGCCGCGCCCGCCGCCACGGCTCCTGCCGCCACGGCGGTGAGCAGCCCGCGCGCACGCGAAAGGAACGCGCCGACGCTGGCCTCCGAGCTGGCGCTGCTCGACACCGCGCGGCGCGCGCTGCGACGCGGCGATCCAACGGCCGCCCTCGCGCTCCTGGCTCGCCACGCGCGCGAGTTCCCGAGCGCTCAGCTCTCCGACGAGGCCGCCGCGATCCGCGTCGAGGCGCTGGCGAGCAAGGGGGATCGCGCGGGCGCGCACGCGGCGGCGCGGCGCTTCCTCGAGGCACACCCGGGCAGCCCTCACGCCGATCGTGTCGAGTCGGCCGCCGGGCTCGACGCGCGCAAAGGAGCCGTGAAGCGGAGGAACAGACCCGCAGAGTGATACGAAAGAGGCATCGCCATGGCATGGCGGAAGACCGCGCCCCACGCGCTGCCGTTCCTCGGCGCGCTCACTGCGCGTCGCTCGGAGCGCCCATCCGGCGGCTGATGGTCAGGGGGCATCCGACCTTGGTTGATCCCCTACCGCGGGTTCACGATCGAAATCTGGAACCACTCGCCCACCTTGCCGGAATACGAAGATATGCCTCCGACAACACCGGGCCCGCACAGGTTTCCTTCGGCGCCGTTCGTATCCCGCGGTCCCATGAGGTTCCACACCGAGGAGCTGCAGTCCGCTGCGGTCTCGGTCAGATGGAAGTGCGCCAGGCCGCTGCCCGCGCTCCAGTACAAGAAGTTGTATTGCGGGTAGCAAGAGGCCCCGAAGCAGTCGACGCAGCCGGCTGACCAGTGCATGATGTCCTCCTCCCCGTCCACGACCACTTCCTTTGTCGTGAAATAATAGGTCATCTCGCTGATCTGCTCCTGGCTGAAGCCCACGCTCGCGAGGCTCCACCGCAACGTCCCGCAATCTGCACATTCCCTGCATTCCAGCACGATGTCGTCCGCGTCTGTCGCATCCGCGAGCACGACAGCAGGCCACATGGCGGGGATGTCATCGCCGAGCGTGTCGGTGAACTGTGCCGCGATGCTCGGCGGCGCGCAGAGGGGCAGCCCCTGACATTCCGGATCGGCGCAATCCGCGAGCCCGTCCTCATCGTCATCGTAGCCGTTGCCGCAGGCCACGTCGGTGTCCTCGCGCGGCGCCGCCGTGTCGTCGACGCCGATGACGATGTCGAGGCTCCCCTGGCCGACGGAGACGATGTCGTCGTCGGCGCGGAACTGGAACACGACCGTCGATGTCGTGCCTTCGTTGATGAAGACCTGCAGCGGATTCGGCGACGTCAGGACCGCCTGAACGGGCTGGTAACCGACGCCGGTCCACCGCTCGAGGACCCACGAGGGCTCCAGGCGTACGTCATAGTGGCCGACCGGAAGCACCTCCGTGATCACCGGCGCCTCGATCGAGCCATCGACGAGCCGGTTCGTCGGACCGTGGATATTGAACCACGCGTTCGACAGGCGGTACGTTGCGCCCGTGACGCTGGTCCCGACGAGGGCGAGGCTGATCGAGCCGACCTCGGACGCCTGCCCGACGCCGTCCGGCGTCTCCGCTCCACAACCCACCTGCATCGCAAGAGCCGCGAGGACGGAACATACGAAGAACTGGCGCAAATGTTTCATGATGATTTCATATCAGAGGCGCTCGCGCACGAGAAGTGAGATCGCCGGACGCGTGACCACCTTCGATGCTCATGGAAAGCTCGTGGCCCGTCCACCGTACAGCCACGCTGCACGCGCTGGTGGATAGATACCGCTTCACCTCGCCGGCGGCGTGCTCATCGGCGCAGGGATACGACGGCGACCGCCAGGGCGAGCCCGAGCCCGGTTGCGAGCGGATCCGGCGGCTCGATGCTGGCGACGAGCAGCTGCTCTGGAGTCAGCGCTTCGTGCGCCGCACAAATCACCTGTGTGTCGGGACGATCTTCCGGATCGTCCCGTCGTCGTTGTAGTAGGCGCGATCGACGCACGTGGATCGTCGATAGCTACCGCCGGTCGGCAGCGCGGCGTCGTGGTACGTGAGGTAGCTGGCTCCTTTGAACTCGAAGAGCGACTGGTGAATGGTGCTGCTGTTCGGCACCGGGTCCAGGATGACGCCCCGATGTTGCCACGGCCCCCGCGGCGACGTGCTGGTCGCGTAGGAGATGCTCTCCGGGAACCCCGAAGCGTAGGTCAAGTAATAGAGGCTGCCGTGCTTGGACAGGTAAGGCGCCTCGGTGTAGCCGGGGATGTCCTTGAGCACGTGGATCTGGACGCCGCCGATGCTGCGGTTCTGCATCTTCCCGCTGCCGTCGGTCGTGTAGGTCTCACCCTTCAGGTGGATCATGTCGTCCTCGAGCTCGACCCAGTACAAGACCCCATTTCCCCAGTACATGTAGGCCCGGCCGTCGTCGTCGACGAACACCGTCGGATCGAGGTTTCGCCACGAATGGTCCGCCGTGCCGTTGGTGTCGGCCAGGAAGATGAGCGGGATCCCCCGTGCGTCCTTGAACGGCCCTTCCGGCCTGTCCGCGACCGCGACGCCGATCGAGATCCCATAACTGGACTGGCCGCCCTCCACCGGCGCGTAGAAGTAGAACTTCGGGTTGCCGTTCTCGTCGTCGCGTTCGACCACCTGACCCGCATTGGCGTTGCCCGTCGAGTCGCCGCCGTGAGCCCAGGGGAACACATCGTAGCGCATCACCGCGCCTTTGTTCTCCCAGTGGATCATGTCGGACGATGTCCAGAGCCGCCAGTCGAACATGCGGTAGCCCTCTGCACCCTCGGCCTGCTCGTCATGGCCGGTATAGAGGTAAACCTTGTTGTTCCAGACCATGGCCGCGCCGTCCGCGGTGAAGATGTAGTCTCCGGGACCGCTGGTCGGATCTGGCGCATCGTACTTGATGACGGGGTTGTCGAACTCTGTCGGGGGTGGCGTGCTGCCTGCGCCTCCGCCGCCTTCCGCGCCGTCGCTGCCCCCTGCGCCACCGCTGCCCGTCGCGCCACCGCTGCCCGTCGCGCCGCCGCTGCTCGTCGCGCCGCCGCTACCCACCGTGCCGCTGCTGGCGCCCTCACCGCCGCTGCCGCCTGCGCCGCTGCTGCTCGAGCTGGTGCTGGAGCTCGATGACGACGTTCCTGGGCCAGAGGCCGCGGTGTCCGGCTTCTCCTCCCCGCCGTTACCGCTGCAAGCCCCGAGCCATGCCGAAAGTAGAAGACCAGCAATCAGCTTCGAACGAGCGTAGTCCATATCGAGCACCTACTCCTCAGCCTGTCCAACACGACAACGACAGCGACGGCGAGCACCATCACGCCGAGCTGCACCGTGTGAGGGCCAGTTCCCAGTAAGCAGCAAGAAATGTGAGCGTTCACATTTGCGACGTCAATAGAAACCGGCGCGAGAATGCCCTCGATCCCGAGCAGGGAGCAGCGGCCCACGGAGCTGCCGGATCGCGTCAAAACGAGTGCGGCCGATCGCGCTTGACATCCCAAATGTGAACGTTCACATTGTCCATGGCTTAACCGATTCATTTAGGGGGCGCGTCGCCTGTCGCGCGTTCGCGTGCCCGTGCGTCCGCGCGATCGCGGCGGGCGCCGTCGGCCCCGTGTTCCGGCGGGGTGGCCACCTGTCATGACCCACGCGCCAGAGAAGAGGTCAGGGATGCATTCGAAGAGGATGGGACTACGCTGGTTCGGCTTTCCTTCGTTCGCCGCCCTGCTCGCGGCGTGTTCCGGCGGGGACCTCAGCTCACCGGAAGGAAATGACGGCGGAAGCTCCGGTGACACCACCTCCGTGGTGGCAGGCAGCGGCGGCGCAGCCCCAGCGCCGGCGGCAGGAGCCACGAGCAGCGGCGCCGCGAGCAGCAGCGCCGCGAGCAGCAGCGCCGCGAGCAGCAGCGCCGCGAGCAGCAGCGCGGCGAGCGGCTCGGGTGGAGGCGCCACGACCGGGAGCACCGGCGCGGGCGGAATCGACCCGGACACGATCACCGCGCCGGAGGGCAAGATCCCGAACATGCCCATGCCGGCGAACAAGATCAACTTGCCACGCAACAACTGGCGAGACGGCCTGGTGTCGCCGACGCTCGAGGCGGGCCATCACCAGAACCAGCCGATCGTCATCAACGGCTACGTTCAGGGCGCCGGCAACGCCGAGATCGTCTTCTACGACATCGCCGATCCGAGCAATCCGAAGATGCTCTCGCGCATCCAGAGCCCTGGCTTCGATCCCAAGGCAGGGCCCAACGGCGTCGGCGAGGCGGAGTCCCACCAGACCTCGGTCGCTCGCTACGGCAACAAGTTCTACCAGGTCACCACCGCGGGCAAGGGCGTCGACATCTGGGACGTCACCGACGCCCGCGCGCCTCGTCACGTGAAGCTCGTCGAGCTCCAGGGTATCAAATACGGAGACTTCACCGACGCCGTCTGGGGCATGTACTGGCAGGGCAGCGTCGTCTACATCGGCGGCACCAACACGGGCCTGCACATCCTGGACGCCGCGGACCCCGAAGACGTGAGGTTCGTCAAGAAGATCCCGACCTCGCAGTTCGGCGGCGTGAGCGCCGGTCCGCTGTGGGCCGTCGGCAATACGCTCGTCATCACGACGCCCAAGGACAACGGCGGCATCGCGACGATGGACATCAGCGATCCGATGAACCCGGTCGCGCTCGACTTCATCACCCCGAGCAAGAGCTACATCTGTGGCCTGTACGGCAAGCACGTCTTCGTGCAGTCGCCGCTGCGCGCGTGGGACGTGCTGACCGATCCCACGGACATCGGCTCGGCCAATTCACCCCTTGCCACGCTGCCCGACTCGGCGTTCAGGGCCAAGGGGTACCCCGCTGGGTCCGAGTACATGAGCTTCTCCGACGGCTATATGTTCCTGGGTCACCTGCGGCCCGACGCCGGCGTCTCCAAGATCAACGTGCGCGACATCCAGCGGATGTCGATCGAGAACCGCATCTGGGGCCGGCTCGAGTTCACGAACGGCGACGACCAGTTCTCGATCTCGGTCGGCAGCCTGCTGGTGCTGGCCGACGACGAGCTGCCTTACCGCGGCATGGTCATCGCCGCGCACTCGACGGAGCCGGACACCACGCCCCCGGCGGTCGACACGGTGTTGCCGAAGAACGGGGCGACGGGGCTGTCCAGGAAGTCGCGCATCGGTCTCAGCCTCACCGACAACGTCGAGCTCGCCACGGTTCACCCGGGCAGCTTCATCGTCCGACCGGTGGGCGGGCAGCCGGTGAAGGGCTCGTTCGGCCTGTACATGGGCATCGTCAACTTCGACCCCGACGAGGACCTGATGCCGAACACGACCTACGAGGTCGTCCTGCCGAAGGACGGCGTGAAAGATCTCGTCGGCAACGGGATCGCGGCCGAGTTCAAGTCAACGTTCACGACCGGTCCCTGAGCCATGCGCTCGCTGCGGAGGGTCCTTGGTCTGGCGTTTGGCATCTGCTGGGCGGCGGCCTGGCCGGCCGAGGCGCACGCCGTCACGGCGAGCATCCCCGAGCGCGCGCCCTCGCTCGCCGGCGAGCCGGTCACCTTCGACCTGACGATCGGCGACGCGGTCGGCCCCGTGCAGGTGCGCTGGGACATGGGGGACGAGACGCGCACCGAGTTCATGGTCGACGACGTGCAGCAGGTCCACTCCTACGCCGCTCCCGGCCACTACCCGGTGCTGGTGACGGTCAAAGACGATGTCGGGTTCACCAGCGTCGCGTTCGTGCACACGGTGCACCGGCCGCTCGTCACGGGCGACGCGGCGGGCTCGACCGATCTCGTCTACGACCGGCCGAACGCGAAGGTCTACACGGCCAACTACGAGAACGACAGCGTGAGCGTGGTCGACACGAACGCGCTGACCAAGCTCGCGGAGGTGCCGGTGGCGCGCGGCCCGGTAGGGGTCGCGCTCACGGCGCAAGGCAAGCTGTGGGTGCTGCATCGCGACGCGCACGCGCTCTCCATCATCGACACCACGTCGCTGGCGGTGGAGAGCGAGGTCAGGCTGCCGTACGCGTCGCAGCCGATGGGCCTGGCGATCAGCCCGGCCGGGGACGCCGCGTACGTGACGCTGATGGCGGTCGGCAAGGTGCTGAAGCTGGACGCGGCGAGCGGCGCCGTCGTGGCCGAGCTCTCGCTGGGCGGTACGCCGCGGGGCGTCTCGGTGTCCCACGACGGCGCGCAGATCTACGTCACGCGCTTCCTCTCCGGGGACAGCCACGGCGAGGTGGCGCGCATCGACGCGGCGACCTTCCAGGTGAGCACGCGCTTCGAGCTCGCGGCGGACACCACGACGGAGGACACGGATCAACAAGGGCGCGGCCTGCCAAACTACCTGTTCTCGGTGGGGCTCTCGCCCGACGGCCTGTTCGCGTGGGTGCCGGGCAAGAAGGACAACATCTTTCGAGGTCCATTCCGGGATCAGCTCGCGCTCTCCGACGACAACACGGTGCGGCCGCTCGTCGCGCTGTTGAACGTCGCGGAGGGCGTTGAAGACGTCGCGCGGCGCATCGACCTGGACGATCGCAATCTGCCCAACCAGGTCGTGTTCACGCCGCTCGGCGACTATGCGTTCGTCAGCGTCGCCGGCTCGGCCCTGGTGGAGGTTCGCGACACCTACACGGGCGAATTCGTGACCGCGCTGAAAGAGACGGGCTTCGCTCCGCGCGGCCTGGCGCTGACCGAGACCGACAGGCTGTTCGTGCACGCGTCGCTCAGCCGTACGGTGGCGGTCTACGACGTCGCCGACATCATCAGCTCGCACGACCTCATCACGAAGAAGCTGGCCGACATTCCGACCGTCGCCGCGGAGAAGCTCGACGCGCAGGTCTTGCGCGGCAAGCAGCTGTTCTTCAACTCGGAGGACGTGCGCATGAGCGACCAGGGCTACATCAGCTGCGCGTCGTGCCACTTCGACGGCGCGGATGACGGGCGAGTCTGGGATTTCGGCAGCGTGGGGGAGGGGCTTCGCAACACCGTCTCGCTGCTCGGACGGCGCGGCACGGGCCACGGCAACGTCAACTGGAGCGGCAGCTTCGACGAGATCCAGGACGCCGACGACAACATCCGTGACCTGTTCGGCGGCAAGGGCTTCCTCAGCGCCGAGCAGCTCGCCGTGGGGACCGTCGCCACGCCGCGCGGCGACAAGAAGGCCGGCCTGAGCCCCGAGCTCGACGCGCTGGCGGCGTTCATCGGCTCGCTCGACACGTACCGGCCGAGCCCCTTTCGCAACCCCGACGGCTCGCTCACCCAGGACGGCGTCGCGGGTCGCGCCATCTTCAAGCGCCTGGGTTGCGGCTTCTGCCACACGGGTGCCGACGGGACCGACAGCGCGGGTGGCAAGCTGCACGACGTCGGCACCGTGAAGGCGTCGTCGGGTATGCGCGCCGGTGAGCCGCTGCTCGGCATCGACACGCCGACCTTGAACGGCGTCTGGGAGACGGCGCCGTACCTGCACGACGGCTCCGCGCCGACGCTGCGCGATGTCCTCGTGACGGCCAACCCCGAAGATCGTCACGCCTTCACCAGCGCGCTCAGCGAAGCCGAGCTCGGGCAGCTCATCGCCTACGTGCAGCAGCTGGACGGCACCGTCGACCTGGAGCCGAGCGAGGGGGACGGCGCGGGGGACGGCGCGGGGGAGGAGCCCAGCGAGGAGGGCCTTTTCGGCTGCAGCGTGGCGGGCGGGCGCGGCGACCGCCACGCGCCGCTCCTTTCGTTCGCGCTCGTGGCGGGGTTGATGACGTTCGGCGCCCGCCGAGGGAGGCCCGCGTGAGGCGCTTGCAGAGCCTGTGCCTGGCTTCGCTGCTGCTGGCGGCGTGCGTCGGCGAGATCGGCGGGGGCGCTGCCACGGACGAGGCGACGACCGACTGGGACACGCTGCCGTCCGTGAATGCTCCCGATCCGGAGCTGTCGGACCTACCCAGGCGCGAGGCGCAGTATCGCGCGCTGTGCGCGACGCGGCGGGGCGACAGCTTCTGGCGGGCGGTGTGCGCCACGCCCCGCCCGAACATCACCGATTTCGCCAGCTTGCTCAGCGTCACGAAGCTCGACGAAGATCGCGCCTTCGCGCTCACCGGCAACTCCACCTCGCTCGTGAAGGGCGCCGTCTCCGCCGTCAATCCGCGCCTCATCGTCTTTCCGCGCGTGACCGAGACGCGCGAGAGGCCGGCTGAAATGACCGCGCTCGGCTTCGTTCGCGGCGAGCCCTTCGTCGAGATCGTGAGCCGCGACCTCTCGACCGGTGACTACAATTTCTACCTGTTCACGTTCGAGCGGCAGTGTGATTACGACGGCACCTGCGATCTGGCGAGCCTGCTCACCGAAGAGATAGAGCACGGCTGGACCGCGTTCAGCATTTACAGCGAGGAAGACGTCGAGAACACGTCGTTCGACTGTCGCTCGTGCCACCAGCCCGACGGCTATGGCACGAAGAAGATCTTGCGCATGCAGGAGCTGGAGTTCCCCTGGATGCACTGGTTCCCGCAGCGCTTCGTGCAGCGGACGGAGTCCGATCGGGTGCTCACGGCGCAGTTCCTGGAAGCCCACGCGGAGGACGCGCAGTACGGCGGCATCCCCACCGCGATCATCCAGAATGCCATCGACGAGGGCAGCGGCGCGCAGCTCGAGGCGTTGCTCGTCGCCGAAGGCCAGGCGGCGCAGCCGAACGCGTTCGACCCGCGCATCGAGGCCGAGGCCAAGGCCGGCTCGTCGAGCTCGATCTGGGAGAAGCAGTTCGCCTTGTCGCAGGCGGGTGATTCGATCTCGGTGCCTTACCCGCTCGTGGACGTGACGGATCCCGCGCTCCGCGCGGAGCGGGCCCGGTCCTACCTCGACGTGGTGACGGGCGCGGCCCCGCGACAATCCCTGCTCGATTTGCGCGACCTCTTCTCCGCGGACGCGAAGGTGAAGCTCGGCCTGGTGCCGCCGCCGGGGGCGAGCGGGCGCGCCGTGCTCACGCAGCTCTGCTCGCGCTGTCACGACGGTCGCGGGAACCCGGCGCTGAACCGCGCCAGGTTCAACGTGAAGGACCTGGACGGCATGTCGCGAGAGATGAAGGACAAGGCCATCTTTCGCTTGCAGGAGCCCGCGACCTCGCCGCTGCGCATGCCGCCGTGGCGCGCCGCCGACGCGCTGCCCCCCGCGGAGCTCGCCGCGGCCATCGAGGAGCTGGCCAAGTAGCGCCGTCCGCGTCACCGCCGCGCGCCAGTTTGTGATTGACGCCGCAGATGTGAACGTTCACATATGGCGCTTCAGGACCTGCATTGCCTTGCCCGCCTCGCGCTGGCGTGACGTAACAGAGGGGCATCGTGTACCACGAAAAGAAAGCCGTCAGGCGCTTCCATGTCTTCTGCTTGCCCTCTCTACAAGGACACCGGTGGGAAGCACTACTTCTACGGTGATGATTGCGTGATGTGCACCTCCCCCTGGGTGAATCCCCAGCGCAAGAACTGGGAATGACCTGGCGCTGAGGGAGACGGCACGACCCCATCGACCATCGGAGACGTGCAGCCCCGCGCCCGTCCCGTCGGTTGGTTGAGGAATGTCGCGATTCGCAGTGTCGTAGTGTGCCGGCGTACGGATCTCGCGTACTCTTCGGGGATGTCGACCTTGCCACCCCGGGCGCGCTCCGGATACAGTCCAGCACCTAGCGAATGACAGATGAGGGATTAGGGGAGATCGGGCGGCTCAGGGCAGAGATCGCCGCGCTGCACGCGCGCGTCGAGGAGCTGGAGAGCGCGCTAGCGGAGCGGTCGATCGGCGGCGCGGCCGTGGGAGCAGCGCCGTCCGACGCGGTGAGCGCGGACGCTCACGCCGCCTTTGGCGCGCTCGCGTGGCTGCTCACACCGGCGCCGGCGCTGATCCACTGGCGCCCCGATGGCATGGTGACGCGCTGGAGCGATGGCGCCGAACGTGTCTTCGGCTGGAGCGAGGGCGAGGCCGTCGGCCGCAGGCTCTCCGAGCTCGTGGGCGCAGATCCCGTGTCCCCGGACGCGGTGCGTGCGCTCTTGCTCGACTGGGCGGAGAACCGGTTCGCCTCGGCCACGAGCGAGGGCAGGACGAAAGACGGGCAGGCGCGCCTCTTCCGGTGGACCCACGCGGTGCTGCGCGACGACCGCGGCGGCGCGCGTGAGATCGCGGCGATCGTCGAGGACGCCGGGGACCCGTGGAGCGAGCACGTGCTGGTCGGGCGGCTCCAGCTGCTCCTTCAGCTGCTGGACCACTCGCGCAATTCCATCTTCGTCAAGGACGCAGGCGGGCGCTATGTCTTCGTCAACCGAGCTCACGCCGAGGTCCTCCAGAGGCACGTCTTCGAGGTCATCGGCAAGAATGAAGCCGAGTTGAGCCCCCTGGCCCCCGAGGCCATCGAGGAGGTCGTGGCGAGAGAGCGCGGCGTGATGGCCGGGGGAAAGGCGGTGCAGTACGAAGAGGTCCTGCTGCTCGGCGACACGAGTATTCATTTCTCCACCGTCAAGTTCCCGATCCTCGACGGGCGTGGCGAGACGATCGGCCTCGGCGGCGTCGTCACCAACACCACCTCGCTGAGGCACGCGGAGGCCGAGCGGGCCGCGCTGCAGGAGAAGATCATCGTCGCCCAGCAGGCGGCCCTCCGGGAGCTGTCCACGCCGCTCATCCCGATCGCCGACCGGGTGGTGGCGATGCCGCTCGTGGGGACGATCGACAGCGCGCGCGCAGCGCAGATCATGGAGACGCTGCTGTCCGGCATCAGCAGTCAGAGCGCACACACCGCGATCCTGGACGTCACCGGGGTGCGCGCGGTCGACGCGCACGTCGCCGATGCGCTGACGCGGACCGCGCGCGCCGCCCAGCTGCTCGGCACGCGCGTGGTGCTCACCGGCGTGCGCTCGGAGGTGGCGCAGACGCTGGTCAACCTCGGCGTGGATCTGTCCGGGATCACCACGCTGGGCACCCTGCAAAGCGGCATCGCGCACGCCCTCCGCCAGCCGGGGCACCAGCGGCCAGCGGGCTGAATCCGTCTGAAAGAGCAGGAGCACGGGCCGCCTGGCAGCCGTGTTCTTCGACCGCCGAGCCACGCTGATGCGTTGCGATGCAGGCCTGCCGCGCGGCCGCCGCCGGAGGGGCGGTCGGCGAGGCGCGTGGTCGGTCGGCGTGAGCTGGCCGAGGCTACCAGCGCCCGCCGGATCGGTTACGTTGTCAGGACCCCATGACGATCGACACCTCTCCCGACGCGCCCATCCCGTCGGTGCTGTCGAAGCTCGACGAGATCCGGCAGCGCATGGCCTCCCACACCGATCGGGACGACGAGCGGCGGATCCTGGAGATCCTCGCGGGCTCGACCGCCGTCGAGCTCGATCAGCTGCTCCTCCAGCTCGATCTGCCTGCGTTGCTCGGAGACATCGACGATCGCCTCATCGGTCCCGACAACCGCACGGCGCTGCTCGATCTCCTGACCGCCGAGCGCCTCGGCGACCTCGGGATCCCGGCGCGCGCGGCGCTCGCCTCGGCGCTGCAGCGCGGCCGGACCGGTAGCCTCGACGAGCAGGCGCTGCGCCGCCTCTGGCTCGGCACGCGCGGCGCCGACGTCACGCGGCTCAAGAACGCGCTCGACGGCCGGGGAGGCTACCGCGACCTTCACCAGCTCTTCTACCACGATATCGACGACGACTCCCTGCGCGAGGAGCTCCTCGCGCACTTCGCGCGAGAGGCGGTCTCGGTGTCTGACGCTCTCCCAGGTTCAGATTCAGGTTCAGGTTCCGTCTCGGTGCGCGAGGTGAAGATCCTGTCCGATATCGACGATACGTTCTACGCGAACTGGAAGGATGCTCGGTACCCGAAGAAGACCGTCTATCCCGGCGTCCTGCAGTTCTATGCGGAGCTCGACCGCGGCCCTGGCCCCGTGCCCGGGCGGGCCGGCGATCTGACCTTCGTCACCGCCCGCCCCGGCGACCGCCTCGGCCTCGTGGAGGACGCGACGATCAAGGCGCTCGCCGAGCGCGGTCAGCTCACCGCGACCGTGCTCGCGGGCTCGTTCACCCGCCTCATCGGCAACCGCACGATCGCGGAGAAGAAGCTCGAGAACTTCCTCGAGTACCGCCGGCTGTACCCGGAGTACGATTTCGTCTTCATCGGCGACAGCGGGCAGGGCGATGTCCACTTCGGCCAGCGCATGCTCGAGCTCGCGCCGGGGGCGGTGAAGGCGGTTTTCATTCACGACGTGGTCGCCACGCCCGATCTCGCGCGGAGGGAGCTCGCGGCCTCGGGCGTTCACCTGTTCGATACGTACATCGGCGCCGCGCTCACGGCCCTCGAGCGCGGCCTCCTCGGCCCCGAGGGCGCGGCGCGCGTGGCCGAGGCCGCCACGGCGGCGTTTGCCGCAATCCCGTTCCCGTCACAGGCGGACCAGGAGGCGCGCCGCCTCGAGATGGCGCGCGACGTCGCACGCCTGAACGAGGTGCTGCCGCCTTCGCTGCGGACAGGACAGCCGTGAAGGAGCAGAGGGTATCAGGCTAGCCGCGCCGAGAGCCGCCCGGGCCTCGACATGGTAGACTGACAGGCATCATGGGCGGCGAGGGACGTCTGCTTGCGTGGTTCTTCGAGGCCATGGCGCGCCATCAGCCGGACGACGCGCTCTCGTTCACAGAAGCACAGGCGAACTTCACTTCGGTGCTGAAGGGCCTCATCGCAGTGGAGCGCGGCGGCGGGATGGTGTTCGGGTGGGTGCTCTCCGGCGAGCACGCCGATGCGCTCGTGCGCGCCGCGCTCCCGGCGCTCACGGACGCGGCGCTGGCCTGGCGCGCGTACTTCGAGCGACGTTATGGCGCGCGCGGGCGCCAGGAGGTCGCCCGCATCGCCGCCGCGCTCCGCTACACGTCGTTCCTCGACCGCGGCCCCCTCCGCGCCGACGCGGGCGTCGACGAGGCGCTCGCGGGGCTCATCGACGCCTGCCTCGACCCGCGCCGCGCCGCGGATGAGCCGGGCGCGGCGCCCGCGGACGACCGGCTCGGCGACACGCTCCGTGGCGCCATCGCGCGGCGCGACGCGTCCTCGCCGTGCGCCGGTCGCTCCGTTGCGGTGAAGACCCCGTCTCCGGAGCGCCTCCTCGACGTGGCCGAGGTCGAGGCGCGCCACGGGGCATTCCACCCGCAAATCGAGGCGCTCTACGCCGCCATCGACGGCCTGGCGCTCCTTGATTCGGCCTCTCCGCCGTCTCGGGTGCCGTGGCCCGCCGCTCTCCCGCCGGGGGCGCTCGTCCTCGTGTCGCCGCTCGCGTGGGCGAGCGCCGTCCGCAAATCGAGCTCGTCGAGCGCGATGGGCGAGATGCAGCTCCTCGTGCTTGCCCGGCTTCCAGAGCGCATGCTGCCCAGGGAGTCCGAGCGCGGCGTCGAGTTCACCGTGAACCTGTATCTCGCGTTCCGCGTCGGAACGGCGGAGATCTACCTGACGGACGAGGCCTATGGCTCCCCTCCGCTCTTGCTCGCGCGCGATGTGGTGACCTTCTTTCGCGCGATCCGCGGCGCGGCCCCGCGGCTGGAGGGCGTCCTCGCGGCCCTGGCGGAGGCGCTCGGCGGCGGCGCGCCGCGCGCTGGCTGATCGCGGGCCGCGTCGCCCTCGCGGAGGCCGCGCAAAGACCAGACGCAGCCCCGAGCCTCCCCGTCGCTCAGGCCGCGGCGAGCGCGGCGACGAAGCGGTCGATCTCGGATTCGTCGTTGTAATAGTGGACCGAGGCGCGCACCAGATCGGGAATCCCGCGATCCTCGAAGTCGAGCAGCGTCCCGGCGGCGGTCGATACGCTGACGTGGATCGCCCGCGCGGCGAGCCGCTCCTTGATGGCCGTGGCGTCCTCGCCGGCCCGGGTGAAGGTCACGATGCCGCAGCGCTGCTCGCCGAGGTCGCGCACGGTGACCCCGGGGATCTCGGAGAGCCGCGCGCGCAGGCGCTCGGCCAGCGCACCCACCCGGTCGCGGATCGCCGGCAGGCCCAGCCGGAGCGCATACTCCGCGGCCGCGCCGAGCCCGAGCCGGCCGGCGACATAGCTCTCCCAGTTCTCGAACCGCCGGGCGTCGGGCCGCAGCTCGTAACGATCCGGCGCGGTCCAGCGCGCCGCGTGGAGATCGAGGAACGGCGGCTCCAGCCGGTCGAGCAACGCGCGCCGGACATAGAGAAAGCCGGTGCCGCGCGGCCCGCGCAGGTACTTGCGCCCGGTCGCCGACAGGAGATCGCAGCCGATGGCCTCGACGTCGATCGGCAGCTGCCCCACCGACTGGCAGGCATCGAGCAGGAAGGGCACGCCCGCCGACCGGGCGCGGCGGCCGATCTCCTCCGCCGGGTTGACCAGCCCGCCGTTCGTGGGGACGTGGGTGATGGCGATCAGCTTGACCCGCTCGTCGAGCAGGCGATCGAGCGCGGGCAGCGACACCGCGCCGCGCTCGTCGCTCGGGATGGGGACGATCTCCGCGCCGGTGCGCCGCGCGACCTGCAGGAACGCGATGTAGTTCGAGGCGTACTCGGTCCGCGCGGTCAGGATGCGATCGCCAGGGCCGAAGCGGAGGGAGTAGAACGCCATGTCCCAGGCGCGCGTGGCGTTCTCGACGAGCGCGATCTCGCCGGGCGCCGCGCCGATCAGCCGGGCGATCGCGCCGTAGACCGCCTCGAGCCGCTCGCCCGCCTCCGCCTCGGCCTCGTAGCCGCCGACGGTCGCCTCGCGGCGCAGGTGCTCGACCACCGTGTCGACCACCACGGCCGGAGGCAGCGAGGAACCCGCGTTGTTGAAGTGAAGGACGCTGGCGCAGGCCGGGGTGTCGCGGCGCAGCGCGGCGATATCCATCGTCATGACGTCGTCTCCTCGAGAGGCCGACACGCTGCCGGCTGGGCAGCTCCACGTCAATCGCGGCGGCCGCCGGCGGCAGCTCGCCGGCGCGGCGCGGTGAGGGCTATTTCATGAGCCCGTCGCGCAGCTCGCTCGGGGAATAGCCGAGCATGCGGCGACAGGTCCGCGAGAAGTGCGCCAGATCGGCGAACCCCGCGGTGTGGGCGGCGCTCGTCGCGTCGAGGCGCGCGAACGCCAGGAGCGCCGTGAGCAGCCGGCGCCAGAGCTGGAAGGTGCGGATGGGCAGCCCCACGTCGCGCACGAACAGCGCCTGCAGGTGCGCCTCGGAGACCCCGGCGCGCGAGACCGCGAGGCGCCGGTCCGCCGCCGGATCGCGCAGCGCCTCCAGGACGCGGGCGATCCGCCCGTCCAGGGCGCGGCGCGGCGACTCCCTCGCGAGCCAGCCCGCGATCTCGCGCGCGAGGCCGCCGAGCACGTCGGGGCGCGACAGGGACGCGCGGTGCGCCGTCACGGCGCCTTCGAGGCGCGAGAGGAGCCGGCCTTCGAGCGGACAGGGGCCGCCGCGCAGGCGCGCGTAACCCGCCACGTGCGGCATCGCCTCGGGGTCGTACAGGAACCCGAGCGTCGGCCCGGGGCTCGCGGCGGCGTGCCACAAGTCGGGGGGCACCACGACCGCGCGCCCGCGCACGACCGCGCCGCCCGGCTCGGTCACGGTCACCTCGCGCTCGAGCCCCACCAGGATCGCCGCGCCGTGCTCGGCGTGGAGGGTCGACCCCATCGCCGTCGAGGCGCGCACCGCGAAGGCGTCCGCGAGCACGGCGCTGATCCGGGATTCGTTCAAGCGGCCCACGTCGCCTGATCCTACCTTGGCCACCGCTGGAGGTGGTGAGTGATGAACCTGTTCTCGGAAGAGATGCGCCGAAACCCTTACCCCGCGTACGACCAGCTCCGGAGCCGCACGCCCGTGCTCCATTACCCGCCGTCCGACTCGTGGCTGATCTTCGATCACGACGGCGTGAAGCGGGCGCTCCACGATCACGACGCGTTCAGCTCGGTCGTGTCGCCGCCGGGCACCAGGACCGCCGAGTGGCTCATCTTCTCGGACCCTCCGCGCCACACCAAGCTGCGCGCCCTCATCACACGGGCCTTCACCCCGCGCGCCGTCGCGGGGCTCGAGCCGCGCATCCGCCGGCTGTCGCGCGAGCTCCTGGACCGGACGATCGAGAGCGGCCAGATGGACGTCGCCGAGGACTACGCGGTCCCGCTCCCCCTCCTGGTGATCGCCGAGATGCTCGGCGCCCCGGCGGCGGACCAGCCGCATTTCAAGCGCTGGAGCGACGCGATCCTGGACCTCAGCCATACCGTCTCCGGCAGCGAGGAGGCGGCCCGGGCGCTCGACGCGTTCACCGCGGTGACGGCCGAGATGCAGGCCTACCTGAGAGGCCTCGTCGAGCAGCGGCGCGCGGCGCCGGAGGATGACCTCCTGACCAGGCTCGTCGAGGCCGAGGTGGACGGAGAGCGGTTGAACGAGGACGAGATCCTGGGCTTCTTCCAGCTCCTCCTCGTGGCCGGCCACGAGACGACGACGAACCTGATCGGCAATGCGATGCTGTGTTTCCTCGAGAACCCGGACGAGCTCGCCCGCCTCCGGGCTGCGCCCGAGCTGCTGCCCTCCGCGATCGAGGAGGTCCTGCGCTACCGGTCGCCAGTCCAGGCGATGTTCCGCGTGACGAGGCGCGATGTCCCGATGCACGGCCAGGTGATCCCGGCCGGCAAGGCGGTGCTGGCGATGATCGGCTCAGCCAACCGAGATTCGCAGCAATTCCGCGACCCTGATCGCTTCGACATCGCGCGCGATCCCAACCCGCACATCGCGTTCGGGCACGGCATTCATTTCTGTATCGGGGCGCCGCTCTCGCGCCTCGAAGCCAGGGTAGCGCTGGCGGATCTCGTCGCGCGGCTCGGCGGCCTCGAGCGCGCGAGCGACGCGCCGTGGGAGCCGCGCCGGGCGATCCACGTGCACGGCCCGGCCCGCCTGCCGATCCGCTTCGCGCCGGGGCCGCGCCTCGGCGGTGCCCCGGGCTGATGCCTGCCGGCCTGATGCCCGCCGGCCTCACCCGCTCCGCAGTGCGTTCCGGCGAGCGCAGCCGCCGTACAGCGATAGACGCCTGAATCCGCCGCGTCGCCGAGCTCACGCGGGCGCGCCGCGCGCGGCTCGGACGCCGGCGATGCGGGACAGCTGTGGCGCCATCGCCGAGCCTCGCGCCGGTGGCACCACCATTGCTGAATGTGATGGCGCTGATGGCGCCGGCGCCGGCCGCATGAACGACGCCGACGGCGCCCAGCGGACCGCAGTCCCGCGGCCGAGGTGGGCGATCGGGATGGGCAGGCATGGAGGATTCGATGAAAGACCAGACCTCCGTCGAGGTTCTTGTTCCACGTGAGATGTCGCCGGATCAGAGACAGCGTCTCATCGACGAGCTCTATGGCTTACGCCGCGTGATCTTCGAGGGCGCGCAGCGGGAGAAGAGCTTCGCCACCCACGTCATCGACGCTGGCGCGGAGCACGGCGCCGTCGTGGTCCACAGGGGCGCTGGCGGCCAGATCACCGGCTATTTCGCGGTTCAGATCATGGATCCGGAGCCCTCCGGCGCGCAGATCGCGATCTTCCGCGGCGAGTCCGGGGCGCTCGGCGAGCACGCTGGCGACGATGTCGTCCTCCGCCACGTCCTTTTGCGCCTGATCCGGTACATGCTCGCCCACCCGGGTCGACCCGTGTTTTGCCTGTGCTCGGTGGCTCACCCGTCGAGCTATGCGCTGTTCTCGCGCTTCGTTGACATCGCGCGCACGAGCCCGCCGGAGGGCGCGGACGAGCTCATGTCCAGGCTCGCCTCCTCGTTCGACCCGGAGGCGAACGATCGAGGCAGCCCGTTCGTCTTCGAGGTCGGGCAGACGGCGGCCGAGCCGGCGGGCGGCTACGACTTCCTGCACGTCTACGAGAACCCGTCGGCGCGCCCCGGCGCCGCGGAGGAGCGCGAGCTCATCACGCTCGTGCCGCTGCGCCTCGGCGGCATGCTGCGCGCCGCCGTGGGCTGCGCGCCGCCGGAGGCGAGGCGCTGGTAGCGCGCCGCTCGCCGGGTCAGGCCAGCACTGCGGACAGGCTGTCGAGGAATCGCTGGTTCTCGCGCTCGGTGCCGATGGTCACCCGAAGGCTGGTCGGCAGGTTGCCGAAGGGCCGCACGATGACGCCCTTCCGGAGCAAGGCGTCGTACACCGGGCGCGCCGGCCGACCGACGTCCACGAGCACGAAGTTCGCCTGGCTCGGCGCCACCGAGAGCCCGAGCCGCGTGAGCTCGCGCGTGAGCCGGTCGCGCTCGCGGAGGTTCAGCGCGCGGCTCTTCTCGACGTGCTCGGCATCGTCGAGCGCCGCGACGGCGGCCGCTTGCGCCAGCGCGCTCACGTTGAACGGCGCGCGCACCCGGTTCAGGTAGTCGATGAGCTGAACCGGGCCCACGGCGTAGCCGACGCGGAAGCCCGCCAGGCCGTAGATCTTCGAGAAGGTGCGGAGCACGAGCAGCCGCTCACGGAGCCCGCGGAGGCGCATGGAGTCCGGGAAGTCCGCCGCGTCCGCGTACTGGATGTACGCCTCGTCCATGACCACGATCACCTCGGGCGGGAGCTCCCTGAGCAGGCGCTCGACCGCGGCGCGGCCCACGTGCGTGCCCGTCGGGTTGTTCGGGTTCGCGATGAACAGGAGCCGCGTCTTCGGCGTGACGGCCGCGGCCATGGCCTCGAGGTCGTGCCGCAGATCGCGCAGCGGCACGGCCGTGAACGGGACGCCGTAGGCGAGCGCGGCGAGCTTGTAGACGACGAAGGCCGGGTCGGCGAACACGATGTGCGACCCGGGCGTCGCGAAGGCGTGCACGATCAGGTCGAGCAGCTCGTTCGAGCCGTTTCCCTGGACGATCTCCTCCATCGTGACGCCGTGGACCGCCGCGAGCCGCTCGCGCAGCCGGTAGGCCGCCCCGTCCGGGTAGAGGTGCACGCTCTCGAGCGCCCGGCGCGCCGCCTCGAGGGCGCGCGGGCTCGGGCCGAGCGGGTTCTCGTTCGAGGCGAGCTTCACGGCGTCCGTCACGCCGAGCTCGCGCGCGAGCTCGTCGAGCGGCTTCCCCGTCTCGTAAGGCGAAAGCAGCTCGACGGAGGGCAGAACTAGCGCAGACATAGCGCGCACCCTATCACACCTCGGCCGTGGGGAGTGAGCCGGCTCGCCGGCGCCCCGCCGCGGGTTCGTCGCCGGGAGCTGCCGGGATCTGGCCTCTCCCACGGGGCTCCGTGTGATACTCGCCGTCCCGATGAAACCCGGGGACATCGTCGCCGACCGCTTCTTGATCGAGCGCCTCGCCGGGTCGGGCGGGATGGGCTCCGTCTACCGCGCCCTCGACCGGCACACGGGCGAGACGGCGGCGCTCAAGGTCATGTCGGGCCGCGGCCTCGAGCACGGCGAGCGCTTCGCGCGCGAGGCGCAGGTGCTCGCCGAGCTGCGGCACCCCGGCATCGTCCGGTACATCGCGCAGGGCGCCACCGAGAGCGGCGAGCCCTGGCTCGCGCTCGAGTGGCTCGAGGGCGAGAGCCTCGGCGACCGGCTGCGCCGGCGCGGGCTCACCATCGCCGAGAGCGTCACGCTCGGCCTCCGGGTCGCCGAGGCGCTCGCCGAGGCGCACCGCCACAACGTCGTCCACCGCGACCTCAAGCCGAGCAACCTGTACCTCGTCGACAAGTCGGTCGAGCAGGTCAAGCTCCTCGACTTCGGCATCGCCCGCCTCACGTCGCTCGCGCCCCTCACGATGACCGGCGTCGTGATGGGCACGCCGTTCTACATGGCGCCGGAGCAGGCGCGCGGCGAGCGCGACGTCGGCACCCAGGCCGACGTGTTCGCGCTCGGCTGCGTCCTGTTCCACTGCCTCACCGGGCGCCCGCCGTTCGTCGGCGACGACATCCACACAGCCCTCCTCCGCGTCGTGCTCGACGAGGCGCCGCGCCTCCGCGACCTGCGCGCCGACGTCCCCGAGAACGTCGACATCGCCGTGGCGCGCATGCTCGCCAAGGCCCCGGCGGACCGGCCCGCGAACGGCGCCGCCGTGGCCCTCGAGCTGCTCCGCGTCGGCGAGATCAAGAGCACCCCCCCCGCGCCCGCGAGCCGGCGCGCGAGCGCGCTCACGACCGGCGAGCGGCGCACGCTGTGCCTGATGCTCGCGCGCATGGGCGCGCCGGAGGCCCCCTCGTGGCAGGGGCCCACCATGCCGATGACGCTCCCGATGACGATGCCCCTCGCGCGCACCGTCCCGGAGGACGAGGTGAAGCGCGTGGCGTCGCGCTTCGGCGGGGCGCTGCAGACGCTGCCAACGTTGAGCGACGGGCTCCTGCTCATCACGCTCGAGGGGCGCGGCCTCATCACGGACCAGGCGGCTCGCGCGGCGCGGTGCGCGCTCGAGGTGCGGGACCTCCTGCCCGGCGTGCAGATGGCCCTGGTCGCCGGCCGCGGCTCCGCCGACGACCAGCTCCCGATGGGGCCCACCATCGACCGCGCCGTGCGGCTGCTCGACCGCGCCGACGGCGGGTCGATCCGCCTCGACGAGGTGATGGCCGGCCTGCTCGACGCCCGCTTCGAGGTCGGCGGGGACGCGACCGGCCTCGTGCTCCGCGCCGAGCGCGACCTCGTCGAGGCCGCGCGGACGCTGCTCGGGCGCACGACGCCGTTCGTGGGGCGCGACCACGAGCTCGCCATCCTCGACGCCGTGCTCGACGAGTGCCTCTCCGAGCCGACGGCGCGCGCGGTGCTCATCACGGCGCCCGCGGGGCTCGGCAAGAGCCGGCTGCGCTACGAGTTTCTGCGCCGCGTCGAGGAGCGCAAGGAGCGGGTGCAGGTCTGGCTCGGCCACGCCGACCCGATGAGCGCCGGCTCGCCCTTCGGGATGCTCCGCCAGATGCTCCGCCGCGAGGCCGGGCTCTCGGGCGGCGAGCCGCAGGAGGTCCGCGAGCAGCGCCTCCGCGCCCGCGTGGGCCGGTACCTGAGCGGCGCCGACCTCGACCGCGTGACCGAGTTCCTCGGCGAGGTGGCGCGGATCCGCTTCTCCGACGAGGGCCGGGTGGAGCTGCGCGCCGCGCGGAGCGACCCGATGCTCATGGGCGACCAGATCCGCCGCGCCTTCGAGGACTTCGTGCTCGCCGAGTGCCGGGCCGAGCCGGTGCTCCTCGTGCTCGAGGACCTCCAGTGGGGCGACGTGCCCACGGTGAAGCTCATCGACGCGGCGCTCGCGCTCCGCGACCAGCCGCTCATGGTGCTCGCGCTGGCGCGGCCGGAGGTCGAGACCGTCTTCCCGAAGGTGTGGGTCTCGCGCGGCGTGCAGGAGCTCCGGCTGCGCGAGATCGGGCGGCGGGGGAGCGAGCGGCTCGTGCGCGAGGTGCTCGGCGACGCCGTGACGCCCGACGTCTGCGCGCGCCTGTGCGAGCGGGCCGGGGGCAACGCGTTCTACCTGGAAGAGCTCATCCGCGCCGCCGCCTCGGGCCGGACCGAGGCGCTCCCCGAGACGGTGCTGTCGATGGTGCAGGCCCGCCTGGAGTCGCTCGACGGCGAGGCGCGGCGGGTGCTCCGGGCCGCGAGCGTGTTCGGCCAGAAGTTCTGGCGCGGGGGGCTGATGGCGCTGCTCGGCGGCGAGCGCCGCGCCCCCCAGGTGGACGGGTGGCTCGCGGTGCTCGTCGATCGCGAGCTCATCGCGCGGCGGGGCGAGGGCAAGTTCCGGAGCGAGGACGAGTACGCGTTCCGGCACGCGCTCGTGCGCGAGGCGGCGTACGCGACGCTCACGGACGCGGATCGCGCGCTCGGCCACCTGCTCGCCGGCGAGTGGCTGGACGCGGCCGGCGAGCGCGACGCGGCGCTCCTGGCGGACCACTTCGAGCGCGGCGGCGACGCGGAGCGCGCTGTCGTCTGGTTCCGGCGCGCGGCGGAGCAGGCGCTCGGGGCGAACGACTTCCGCGCCGCGATCCAGCGCGCCGAGCAGGGGGCCGCGAGCGCCGACGTGGACGGCGAGTTCTTCGCGGCGCTGCGCCTCGTCCAGGCCGAGGCGCACAAGTGGCTCGGCGAGGCCTCCCAGGCCGAGCGGTGCGCCGTCATGGCGATGCGGGGCTTCCCCCGGAAGAGCGCGCTCTGGTACGCGGCGGCCGGGGAGGCCGCGTCGATGCGCGTGCGCCTCGGCATGGGCGACCGGCTCGCGGATCTCGTCGAGGAGCTCCGGGGGGCCGGCCCGCGCAGCGGGGACCGCGGCTCGTGGGTCGACGTCGCGGAGGCGACCGGCGCCTCCGTGAGCGCGCTGGCGCGCATCGCCGGGTCGCTCCTGCACGGGGGCCAGTACGCCGCGGCGGAGGAGATCGTGCAGGAGCTCGCCCGGGTGGCGATGCCGCTCGCCGAGCGCGACGCGGCGGTGGCCGCGCGCATCCACGCGCTCCGGGCGTCGCGGGCGCTCTGCTACGGCGACCCTGCGGCGTCGCTCGCGTGCACGGAGCAGAGCATCCCCGCCTACCTCCAGACCGGCGACCTCAGGAACGCGTGCCTGAGCCGCGTGAACGCGGCGCACTGCCTGCTCCAGCTCGGGGTCTACGGCCGCGCCGAGGCCGAGCTGCGCGACGCGCTCGCGGAGGCGGGGCGGCTCGGGCTCTACAACGTGGCGGCGTTCGCCAAGCAGAACCAGGGCCTGCTCTGGATCCAGCAGGGCGATCTCGGCGCGGCGCGCGCGGCCACGGCCGAGGCGATCGACGCCTTCGTGGCGCAGGCGAACCGGCGGCAGGAGGCGCGCTCGCGGGCGTACCTCGCCGCGATCCTGACGCGGCTCGGCGATCTCGACGCGGCGGACAACGAGGCGGGCGCGGCCGTGGCGATGCTGGCGCACGTGCCGACGCTCCAGGCGCACGCGCTCTCGGTGCGCGCGCGGGTGCTGCTCGAGCAGGGCCGGGCAGCGGAGGCGCTCGAGGCGGCCCGGCGCGGGCTCGGGCTGCTCGTGTCGGTCGGCGGGACCGAGGAGGGCGAGGCGCAGATCCGGCTCGTCTATGCCGAGTCGCTCCGCGCCTGCGGCCACCACGAGGCGGCACGCGAGGCGATCACGGTGGCGATGCAGCGGCTCGTCGCGCGGGCGCAATGGATTCAGGACCCGGCGCGGCGGCAGAGCTTTTGCCAGGCCGTGCCGGAGAACGCCAAGACGTTCGCGCTGGCGGCGCTCTGGCAGCAAGAAGCGGAGCCGACGCTGCAGTGAGGCGCCGAGTCACAGCCGCGCTGTGGACGGAAGAGCTCATGTGTGATGGCTCGCCCGGCTGCGCCGGCGGGCGGGGGCGAGGGGGGGCGCAGCGCGCGTGTCACCGCGCCGCGGTGAGCGGATCGAGCTGAGCCGCGCCGCTGTCATGAGGAGTTCACTCATGCCATCTCCGCGGTAACCAATCGTGGCCGCGGGTGGCGTGGCGTGCGCGACATGTGGGTGGGCGCGGGGGCGTGGGTGGCGCGCGCGTGGGGAAGCGGCGACCCGGCCGTGGCTGCTTGACTGTGTGGCCGAGGTTCGAAAGAATCCTCAGCAGCCATGTATTCAACCCTCTTTCGGAACGTGCTCTTTCCGTTTTACGAGACGAAACTCCGAGGGAGAGCCACGCTGGCCTACCTGGGGGAGCTGGAGCGGTCCCAGTGGCGTCCGGAGCGCGAGCTCAGGGAGCTCAACTGGAGAAAGATGCTGGCGGCCCTCCGCTTTGCCGAGCAGAGCGTGCCCTTCTACCGGCGCCGCTTCGCCGAATACGGGGTGCGGGTCAAGGACGTGCACGCGCCCGAGGATCTCGCGCGCTTTCCGGTGTTGACCAAAGCCGATCTCCGCGCGCACGGCAGCGAGCTCATCGCGGATGGGTGGCGCGGCAAGCTCTTCAGGAGCGGTACGGGCGGATCGACCGGAGAGCCTGCGCGCTTCTTTTACGATCACGCGACGTACGAGTGTAGAAGCGCCGCGGCCCTGCGCTCCGACGCGTGGGCCGGCGGCCGGATCGGGGACAAGGAGCTGTACATCTGGGGGATTCCGACCCTGGAGCCCCGCTGGAAGAAGGCGAAGCGCACGCTGCACGAGGCGCTGATCCGGAAGAAGACGGTCAGCGCGTGGAACCTGGCGGAGGAGCGGCTCGCGGGGGTGGTGGACGAGATCCGGCGCTACCAGCCGAACCTGGTTGTGGGGTACACGAGCCCTCTCTACTACACGGCGCGCTATGCGCTCGAGACGGGGCACCGGCTGCCCACGCCGAGGGGGATCATCGCGACGGCGGAGCGGCTCTTCCCTCACCAGCGCGAGGTGATCGAGCGGGCGTTCCAGGCGCCGGTCTACGACCGCTACGGGTGCAGGGAGATGATGCTGATCGGCGCGGAGTGTGAGCGCCACGAGGGCAAGCACCTCAACATCGAGAACGTCTTCCTCGAGGTGGTGCGCGGCGGCCGGCACGCGCGGCCCGGCGAGCCGGGCGAGGTGATCCTGAGCGATCTCGTGTGCCGGTCGATGCCGCTGCTGCGTTACAAGAACGAGGATGTGGTGGTCGCGGCCGACAAGGCCTGCTCGTGCGGCCGCGGGTTGCCGCTGCTCGCCTCGGTCGAGGGGCGGGTGCTCGACATGATCGTCGGGACGGACGGCCAGCTCCTCTCGTCCGTGTTCTTCCCCTACTTCTTCAAGGACAACCCGACGGTGGAGCGGTATCAGGTCCACCAGGACAAGACGCGGGCGATCACGATCAAGATCATCCCGGGCGAGGGGTACGGGCCGGAGACGTCGCAGGCCATCGAGCGCGATCTGCGCCGGTTCCTCGGGGAGCGGGCGGACATCCGGGTCCAGCTCGTCAGCGACATCCCGGTCACCTCGGGGGGGAAGTTCCGCTTCACCATGACCGAGGTGCCGATCGAGTTCGGTCGCGGGGCCGCGGCGTGACTGGAGCGCCCGGGGTCCGGCCGGCGCCGCGCGCCGCGCCGGGCCGTCCCGCGAAGGTCGCCCACGTGGTGCTCTCGCTCAACGTGGGTGGGCTCGAGCGCGTGGTGCTCCGGCTGCTCGACAGGATGGCGCGCGACCGGTTCGCGCCGGTGGTGTGCGCGCTCCAGGAGCCCGGCGCGCTGGCCGAGGAGCTGGCGCGGCTCGGCGTGCCGCTCGTGGTGCTCTCGCGGAAGCCCGGCCTCGACCCGGGGCTGCCGTTAAGGCTCTCGGCGTGGCTGCGGCGCGAGGGGATCGCGCTCGTGCACACGCACAACCCGGGGCCGCACCTCTATGGCGCGCTCGCGGCGGGCCTCCTGCGGGCGGCGGCGCTCCCTGGCGGCGGCGGGCCGCGCGTCATCCACACGAAGCACGGGCGCAACTACCCGAAGCAGAAGCGGAAGGTGCTGGTCAACCGGCTGGCAGCGGCGCTCACGGACCGGGTGGTGGCGGTGAGCGACGACGCGCGGGCGGTCGCGCTCGAGGTGGAGCATGTCGATCCGGCCAAGGTCGTGACGATCTTGAACGGCGTGGACACGGACGTGTTCCGGCCGGGCGACGCGGGCGCGGCGCGCGCGCGGCTCGGGGTGCCGGCGTCGGGCTACCACGTGGGCTGTGTCGCGCGGCTGTCTCCGGAGAAGGATCACGCGACGCTGCTCGACGCCTTCGCGCGGCTCCGCGCGACGCGGCCCGACGCGCATCTGACGCTGATCGGCGACGGCCCGCGGCGGCCGGCGCTCGAGGCGCAGGCGGCGCGGCTCGGGCTCGGCGGGGCGGTGACGTTCACGGGGACGCGCGGGGACGTGGCGGAGCTGTTGCCGGCGTTCGACGTGTTCGCGCTCGCGTCGTTGACGGAGGGGATCTCGCTGACGCTCATCGAGGCGGCGGCGGCGGGGTTGCCGATCGTCGCGACGCGGGTGGGGGGCAATCCGGAGATCGTGGTGGATGGCGAGACAGGGATGCTGGTGCCGCCCGGAGCGCCGGAGACCCTGGCGGGCGCGCTCGAGGCGGTGGCCGTGCGGGAGGATCGCGCGGAGATGGGGTTGCGCGGGCGGGCGCGGGTGATGGAGCGGTTCGGGATCGACCGCATGGCGCGCGCGTACGAGGACCTCTATGACGAGGTGCTCGGGCGGTAGCCCCCGCGGCGCACGACACCCAACGCCGGTTCCCCATGTGAAGGCTCGGTCTTCGATTTCGCCCCCGCGACGAGAAGCGGCTGGTGTATCCCGCCCGCTCGTCGTGGGTTGCTTCGTATGCCAGCTGTGAGATACTTCGGGATACCACGCTTGCTTGCTTGACGAAGCAACAACATAGCAAGACTACGACGGTCACCCACGGGGCGTGCTTGCTTGCCCGAATGGAGGGACGAGATGCGTTTTCTTGAGACAGGGTACAAGAAGAGAGATCTCGCGCTGGGACGGCGCATCTTCTTGAAGGCGCTCGGGGCCGGCATCGCGGCGCCGCTGGCCTTCCGGATGAGCAACCTGGCGCTGGCCGAGCCGAGCTCCGCGCCGGTCCGGCTGTTCATCTACTTCGTCCCCCATGGCATGCCCATGGAGTATGCCGAGCCCTACGGCTCGGGAGCGGACTTCCTGAAAGGCTCCACGGTCCTCTCGCCACTCGCGCCCTTCGGCAAGTACATCAATGTCTGCCGCGGGCTCGGCATCAACGGCTTCAACAACCACGAGGCGGTTTCCGGCGTGCTCACCGGCGTCAAGGACGGCGCCGGGGTCGACTCGGTCGACCACACCATCGCGCAGGCGCTTGGCGTCGAGGCCTACAACCTCGGAGCCAACCCCTATCGGAGGTACCAGGACGGGACCGGGTTCGACAAGAACTCGTACCTGATTCAGCACGGGGGCGTGTGGGTGCGCCCGACGGAGGACCCCGCGGCCGCGGCGGCGGCCATGCTCGGGGCCGTCGGCGGCGGGCAGCAGGGCGGCGGGAGCGGGCCAGAGGCCGACGAGGTGGCGTTCCGCAACGAGGCGCTGGGGCTCACCGAGCGCCAGCTCGAGAGGATGCAGAGCGCGCTCTCGGGCCTCACGAAGGAGCAGAACAAGCTCGCCGTACACCTCGAGTCGGTGCGCTCGCTCAAGGCCGCGGCCGACAGGCCGGTCATGAACGGCTGCAGCAGCAAGCCGGCGCTGCCGGCGCTCGACGCGCTGGCGGGCAAGAGCGTGTTCGAGCAAGAGAACCTGCGGCGCGTCGTCGACGCGCACCTCGAGGTCGCCGCGAACGCCATGGTGTGCGGCACGGCGCGCGTCGTCACGATGCAGAACCTGTGGGTCAACTGCGATCTCCCCATGAGCTTCGACGGCGGCCCCGGGAGCGAGAGCCCCTACCATGGGGCCACGTCCCACGCCCGCGAGCCGCCGGGTCGCATGGAGTTCGCGACTGTCCAGAGCTGGTTCTTCGCGCGGCTCGCGGAGAAGCTGCTCACCCTCCTCGACCAGCCGGATCCGCTCGATCCCGGCAACACCGTCCTCCACAACTCGCTCATCTATGTGTGCAGTGAGATCGGCGACGGCGCGGATCACAACTCCAACGTCCACGACGTCTATCTCGGGAACCAGATCGTCCACTCGTACCTCCCGGCGATCCTGATCGGCAATGCCGGCGGCCGCATCGCGAGCCGCGGCGTCGTCGACGTCGACACCGACCACGTCAACATGCTGGCGACGCTCGGCGACGCCATGGGCGTCTCGATCAACAGGTTCGGCGCGCAGAGCGCGCAGCCGATCCAGGAGCTGAAGTCATGAAGCGCTGGCAAACGTGGGCGCTCGCCGGGCTCTCGTCCTCGCTCCTCGCGTGCGGCGCGGGCAGCATGGGGGGTGAGGACGACCCGGTGAAAGGTCCCGTCATCGACGGCAGCTCGTGCGAGCAGGCGCAGGTCGGCGCTCCGGTGCTGCGGCGGCTCTCCGCCCTGGAGCTGGAAAACAGCCTCCGCGACGTCTTCCCCGAGCTCGGCGCGGCGGCCTGGTCCGGCGTCCGGCTGGGCACGGACCCGACATCGGAGCTCGGCTTCACCAACGACGCGCAGGCGCTGCAGGTCGGCGCCCAGACCGCGAAGGAGCTCCTGAGCACGGCGGAGGAGGTCGCCGACATCGTGACCGCCGACGCCGCGCTGGCCGCCTCGCTCCCGTGCGCAGCGGCCCAGCCCGGCCCCGAGTGCGCTGCCGAGTTCGTCACGCGGCACGGGCTGCGGCTGTTCCGCCGCCCGGTGACCGAGGAGGAAAAGGGCGAGCTCCTGGCGCTCCACGCCTCGGTGAGCGGAAAGTCCGACTTCCGCGTCGGGCTCAAGTGGACGCTGGTGTCGATGATCCAGTCGCCCCAGGCATTCTACCGCTCGGAGATCGGCGTGCCGAACGCCGGGCGCTACGAGCTGACCCAGCACGAGATCGCGACGGCGCTGGCCTACAACACCACGGGCACGACGCCCACGCCCGAGCTGCTCGACAAGGCGGCGCGCGGGGAGCTCAGCTCGCCGGAGGCGCTCGTCGAGGAGGCGCGCGCGCTCCTGAGCACGCCGCGCGGCCGCGAGGCGATGAGCCGCTTCTTGCAGCAGTGGCTCAGCTACGGGAAGGTGAACGGGATCGCCAAGGAGAAGATCCCCGACTTCAGCACGTATGGCGCCCTCATGCAGGAGGAGACGCGCCTCTTCCTCGAGGAGATCATCTACACGCGCGGCGCCGGCGTCACCGAGCTCTTGACCGCGCCAACCACCTTCCTGAACGCCCAGCTCTCGACGTTCTACGGATACGGCGGCGTCACCGGTCAAGGCTTCCAGCGCGTGGAGCGGCCTCTGGAGTGGGGCGTTGGGCTGCTCGCCCAGGGCTCCCTCCTCGCCGGGAACTCGCGCATGGACAGCTCGTCGCCGACCCACCGTGGTCTGCTCGTCTTCGAGCGGCTCCTCTGCGGCCATATCCCCCCGCCGCCGGCGAACATTCCGGCGATCACCAAGCCTGATCCGGGGAAGACGACCACGCGCGCGCGCTACGAGCAGATCCACATCTCGGCCGACGGCTGCAACACGTGCCACGCGAGCTTCGACCCCACGGGCTTCGCGCTGGAGCACTTCGACGAGATGGGGCGTTACCGCGCCGACGAGGGGGGCCTTCCCATCGACGACTCGGGCTACATCGCCGTCGCGGACGAGAAGCGGCCTGTCGCCGGCGCGAAGGGCCTTGCGGAGACGCTCGCCAGCGCGCCCGAGGTGACCGAGTGCGTGAGCAAGCTCGGCTCGACGTACACGTACGGCGGGGCGCTCGGGGCCGAGTGCGCCATCGAGGAGGTCCAGCAGAGCCTGATGAGCGGGCAGATCGGCCTGCTCGAGTTCTTCGCGCGCCTCGCGGGCACCGAGCACATGCGCGCCCGCGTCCGCCGCGAGTAAGTAGCCCCCCGCGTCAGAGGCGCTGTCGCCTCCTCAGGCCGGCAGCCCTGCGGAGGAGTCGAGCGGTCGTGAGCAGGGCGAACGTGGAGGGCCCGCTTGAGGCCGCTCGGATGCCTCTCCGCGGGCGCCCGCTCAGATCAGCGTCGTCAGCGCCCCTCGCAAGAAGTCGCGCGCGACAACGACGTCGTGCACCTCGTCCGGACCATCGGCGATGCGAGCGGACCTGGCGAATCGGTACCAGAGCGAGAACGGCATGTCTTCGCTGTATCCGAGCGAGCCGTGCATCTGGATCGCGTCGTCCAGCACCTGGCAGAGGAGCCGGGCGACGTGGTTCTTCGCCATCGAGGAGTAGGGGCGCGCCTCCTTCTCCTTGCCTTGCTCGAGCATCGCCGCGCAGTGCAGCGTCATCAGGTTGCCGGCGTGGATGCCCGACGCTGCGTCGGCGATCTTCTTCTGGATCATCTGGTGGTGAGCGAGCGTCTTGCCGAAGCTCTCCCGCGTGAGGACGTAGTCGCGGCACATCCCGAGCGCGCGGTCGGCCCAGCCGAGCCAGCGCATGCAGTGCGTGAGGCGCGCCGGCACGAGGCGCCGCTGCGCGAGGAGGAACCCCTCGCCGACGCCGCCGAGGACCGCGTCGTCGCCGACGCGCACGGCGCGGAAGCGGAGCTCGGCCTCGCGGTGCTGGAGCATTGGCGGGCTCATCACGGGGATGTCGCGCACGTGCTCGACGCCTTCGGCGTGACGATCGACGACGAACAACGTCGCGCCGGTGCGAGGATCGTCGGACGTCCGCGCCATCACGATGAGGAACGCCGCCTCACCGCCGCCGGTCGTATACCACTTGTGGCCATCAATCACCCAGCCGCCGTCGACCCTGGCCGCCCTCGTGCGCAGATTCGATGGATCCGCGCCGGCGCCGGGGGCGGGCTCGGTCATCGAGAAGGCGCTCGAGATCTCGGCCCGGGCGAGCGGCGCGAGGTATTTCGCGCGGATCGCGGGCGACGCCGCCTTGTGCAGGAGGTCCATGTTGCCCTGGTCCGGCGCGTCGCAGTTGAAGCAGGCCGCGCCGAGCGGAGAGCGGCCCATCTCGCGAAAGAGCGCGCACATGCCCATGACGCCGAGCCCGAGCCCGCCGTGCTCCGCGGGCAGGTGCGGGACGAACAGCCCCTCGGCCCGCGCGCGCTCGCGGAGCGCCGCGAGCGTATCCCTCCGTCCCGCGCGATCCTCGTCGAGGATCGACGTCTCGTTCGGAATGACATGCGCGTCGACGAACGCGCGCACGCGGCCGCGGAGATCGGCCAGATCGGGGGGCAGATCGAAGGAGATCGTCACAGCGGCAGTATAGGAGGCCGAAGGGCTGCGTGATAGCGTCGGAGCTGCGATGGCCCTCACGCCGCCGACCAACACACGCGCGCCCCGCGAGGCGCACCGGATCGACGAAGCGGCCCTCGGCCGCTGGCTCGCCGCGCACGTCGAAGGCTGCGCGGGAGGCGCCGTGACCGTCGCCCAGTTCAAGGGCGGTCAGTCGAACCCGACGTACTGGGTGGGCGTCGACGGCGGAGCCGGCGGGGATCTCGAGCTCGTCTTGCGGAAGAAGCCGCCCGGCAAGCTCCTTCCCTCCGCGCACGCCGTCGAGCGCGAGTACCGGGTCATGCGCGCTCTCCGCGACACCGAGGTGCCCGTCCCGGACGCGCTCGCCCTCTGCGAGGACGGCTCCGTGCTCGGCGCGCCGTTCTTCGTCATGCGGTATGCCGCCGGACGGATCTTCTGGGATCCGACGTTGGCTGAGCTCGCGACCTCCGAAGAGCGCCGCGCGATCTATGCAGCGTACATCCGTGTCCTCGCGGCGCTCCATCGCGTCGACTACGCCGCCGTGGGGCTCGGGGACTACGGCAAGGTGGGCGGCTTCGTCGCGCGACAGGTCGACCGCTGGTCGAAGCAATACGAGGCGTCGCGCACGGGCGAGGTGCCGGCGATGGAGGCGCTCATGCGCTGGCTCTCCGCGAATGTCCCGGCAAACGACGAGACGACGCTCGTCCATGGCGACTACCGCATCGACAACATCATCTTTTCGACCGGCGCCGCGCCCGAGGCGATCGCGACGATCGACTGGGAGCTCTCGACGCTCGGACATCCGGTGAGCGATCTCGCGTACGCTTGCATGGGTTACCGCATCAACCTCCCTGGCCGTGGCGGCCTTGCCGGGGTCGATGTCGCGTCGCTCGGGATCCCGACCGAGGACGAGATGGTCGCCTCCTACTGCGAGCTCTCCGGTCGCAGCGGCATCGACGCGTGGCCGTACTTCATGGCCTTCGGCGTCTTTCGCCTCGCCGCGATCGCCCAGGGGGTCTACCGGCGGAGCCTGCAGGGCAACGCGAGCTCCGAGGACGCCGGCGGGTACGGCGCGGCCGTGACCCTGCTCTCGGAGCTCGCCTGCGGCATTGCGGGGATCTCTCCGCGCCAGGCCAGGTGAACGCGCGGCCTTCGATTTCGTCCACGCGGCAAGCAGCCGCGGGTGGCGCTGGGCCACGGCTCGCCGTTGAGCCTGGTGATTGCCGTCGTCGCCGCAGGTGAGGGGACCACGAAGGCCGACGTTGCGGACGCCGCGCTCACAAGGGGAGTCTTGCCGCTCGCGCTATACGGCCCACCGGGACGTCTTGTCCGGCGATGCGGCGCGGTGTAGCGTGCGTCACACGCAGGAGGGGGCGTATGAGACGTCTATGTGTCGCGGTGCTCGTTCCGCTCGTCGTCGGCTGCTCGATCGTGGACCCAGAAGATCGAGCGGAGCTGAGACGTCAGATCGCGATGCTGCCGCACGACAACCTGATGCAGATGAAGCGCTGGACCATGCACGAGCTGGCGAAGGAATGGTTGGAGACAAGGGACGAGAACGACCAGGTGGGCAAGGTAGTGTGCCGCGACAACGAGGGTGGTATGTGGAGCGGATGGTACGATCGTCCGAATAAGTACATCACCGTGGACGATATGCTCCGCTGTCTCAGGGAGAAGCCCGATCTTCCGAACTATCTCTTTTGCGCCGAAGACTTTGCGTCGTGGGTCGTCCCTGACGCGAAGAGGGAGATCGAGAAGTTGCTGCCCGCGTACACCGACATCGAGTGCAAGTACGTGTGGGATTTTCGATACGAGCCCGAGAAGGTGGATCCGAAGATGGTCGATATCGATGCGATCGAGTCGGATGATATCATCCAAGCCATGATCACCCTTCCGGGGCCGCCTCCAGGGTGGGCTATTCCTCGGTTCGCGCCGCTCCTCTGCCCGCTCGGCGCCGGGGAGGGCTGGGGATGCCCTCCCAGACCGTCCGACTCGTTCCCTACGGGCGGAGAGCCCACAGACCCTCCTGGCGGGGATCAACCGTGAAACGTTATCTCGTCGCGCGTGAGGCGGGCAATGGGTCGGTCATGTTCATGACCAAGGACCCACGAGAATGGAAGTCCTACGTCCAGAACCTGGGCGAGGTGTGCGGCACGGCATGGCGAGACGATCTGTTAGAGGAGGATGAACGCGCGTGGGCCGAGGCGCACCGGAAAGAGTTCAACCACTGGGTCGACGGCAGAGCCGCCCCGCCGTGGCCGATGCTGATCGCCGCCGTGAAGCGGGCGTTCGTTGCCGGTTATGGGGCTCTCGAGCGAAAGCCGATCACGCAGGCCGAGGCGCTCGCGCGCCTGGACACGACCTATCTCTGGAAGCTGCTGACGGCCGACGATGTGGCCCAGGGCCACGGCCCCGAGGCGCTCCGCGCCTTCCAGCGGGGCTTCCGGCTGGGACGAGGCCAGAGACCCTTCTCCACGAAGAGGAACATCCCCCGGATGGTGGATCCTCCCTATCACTGGTACCGCCAGCAAGCGGAGGCGAACTTGCTGGGACCGAGCGCGGCCCGCGAGCGAGCCCTCGTGGCCGCGTGGCGCGCGAGCGGCGCGAGTCGCGAGGACGTGGAGGCGAGCCAGCGAGCACTGCGCGAGCTCCACGCGGGCGCCTGGCGCGATGATGTGCCCGAGGAGGACCGCGCCTGGGCCGAGGCGTACCGCGAGACGTGCGCGCACTGGGTCATCGTAAGCCGGCGCGACGCGATGGCGCAGAGCGCCTACGATGCCTATCTCCGGAGCAGCGACGGAATCCTCGACGGGGAGCCTGCGCCCCCTCGGTCGAAGCGGTGCAACCGCGACTCGGAACCATGGCGGTACTTCGCAGATCGCGTCGAGGACGCACCCGAGGACGAGAGCGAGCTCGCGACAGCCGAGGCGGCCGCGCGCGAGTACTGGGACGCGCGCTGGCGCGAGGCGCCGCCGTGGGACGGCGATCCGGACCAGGTCCACTGGCTCGCGGCGGTCCGCGCCGCGCGGGAGACGTCGGCGGAGATGGCCGACCACATCCCGAGGCCCTGGTAGCTTTACCCGAGACGCCCACCGCCGTGGCCGTCGTGCCTCTGGCCACCCGGAGGCACCGGCGTCACCGCGGCTCTGCTGTTCTATGTTCTATTTGCGCTCGTAGAAGGTGAGGCTCACTCCGCCCCCCGCGCCGCCCGGGTCGGAGCTCACATACTGCTTCGTGTTGAGGATCGCATAGGGGCCGTCCGCGCGCGTCTCGAAGACAGGAATGAGCGCGCCGAACGGTCCGCAGTTCCTCACCACGATGACCTCGCCGTCCTTCGAGGACAGCGCGTACCGGGCGTCCAGCACCGTGGTCGATCCGATGAGCTGGTAGTCGGCGCCTCCGGGGAGCACCGTGCCCGACAGGCCGCTCAGCAGCGTTCCGCCGGTGACCGTGCCCCCGGTGATGGGGATGATGTTGCGCGTGCCGCGCTTGCTCGCGCCGACAGACACGGATGAGCCGAGCGTGACGGTCTCGGTGAACACGCTCGAGCCCCTCGCCCCGGTCGCCTTCGAGCACTCCCACGATTGGTTCGGGACGCCCTCTGGATCCTTGAGCTGGATCTTCGGCTCTCCGGCGGCCACCTTGCTGATGTCGTAGACGTCGAGCTGGATCGTGCCCGCCGCGGCGTTGACGACACGGGTGCCCGCGAACTTCCCGGTGTTGAGCCACGCGAGCGAGCTCGAGTTGGCGACCTCGAAGTCCGGGACGATCCGGACGACGTCATCGCCGGCGGCGGCCACGCCGCAGGTTCGCAGCAAGATGGAGCTGCCGTCGCTCGCCTTCAGGATGTTGATCTCCTCGAGCTCGACGGATCCGTTCGACAGCGTGAGCTCGAGGTCCATGCCGCCCGTGAGGAACGTGGCCTGGATCTTGTCGCCCGTGAGCGTGCCCCCCTTCACGTCGAGGAGGCGGCGGTGGCCGAACTGGGTGGTCCCGACGTCGTGGGTCTCGCCGAGCTGGAGCGTCGCCCGGAAGACGAGCTCGCCGCGCGTGGGGAGCGGAATGCCGTCCGGCATCGCGCAGGTCCACGACGGATCGGGGACGATCGTCGCCTCACCGCTGCCGCTGCCGCCGCCGCCAGCGCCGGGCGTCCCGCCAGCGCCGCCGCTGCCGCCGCTGCCCGTCTCCTCAGCGCCACCGGCTCCCGTGGTTCCGCTGCCCGCGGTGGTCCCGCTGCCCCCGCCGCCCGTGCCGGCGTCGCCGCCGGTGCCGGTCGCTCCGCCGGGACCGCTCGACGCCGCGCTACCGGAGCTGCTGCTCGTCGTCCCTCCGCTGGTATCGTCGGCCGACGAACCACACCCTCCGGAGCAAATGCCCAGGATTCCAGTTATCAAGAGCTTCGCTGGCAGATTTTTGATCACCATCGCCGGACCCATCCATTCAATCCACGCTGCGATTCGATGCGCCCTGAAACGTGGCGCTGGTTCGAGCGACACCCGGTTCAGAACTTCGAGAAGAAGCTCCAGATCGACTCGCCGGAGTTGTTCTGCGGGGCGTGGCCCCCGTCGAACTCGCACCAGACGACGGGATAGCCCGCGTCGCAGCCCTCGTAGCTGACGCAGGGGCTCGGCTCGACCGGTGTGGTCTGCTGACCGCAGTGGTTTCGCTCGAGGAAGACATCGCGAGCGCTCTGACCGTTCTCGAGCGGAACCACGTTGTCGCTCTTGCCGTGAGCGCCCCACATGGCCACGGGGCTGTCGCCGTCCTCGCAGCCGCTGTAGAGCGCGCCGGACATGGAGGCGATGGCGCGGAATTCGTCGCCCATCGCACAGCCGATCGCGTAGGACATCATGCCGCCGTAGCTGAACCCCGTCGAAAAGATCCTGCTCTCGTCGATGCAGAGCTCGGCGCGGAAGCGGTCGAGCATGGCCCGGAGGAACGCGATGTCGCGGCCCCCCGTGTTCGCCCAGCCCTGGTCGATGCCCTCGGGCGAGACGAAGATCGCCGAGCCGTTGGCGCGGCTCTGGAGGCCGTAGTAGCCGCCGCCGAACCCGGTCGCGACCTGCTCGGCCGAGCCACCGCGGGGATGCCAGGCGAAGATCAGCCGGTAAGGGTGCTTCGAATCGTAGTTGTCCGGCACGGCGAGGATGTACTCGCGCGTCGTGCCCCCGACATCGACGCTGAAACGGCCGCTCTTCGGCGCGGTCGCGCTGCCGCAGCCCGCGCTCTGCGCCTCTCCGCCAGCGCCGCTCGAGCCGGAGCCGGCAACGGCCCCGCCGCCCGCGCCAGTTTCCCCCGAGTCCGGGCGCCCGCCGCTGCCGCCGGCGCCGCTGAACGTCCCCGACGAGCTACCGGTTGTCGACGAGCCACCGTTTGCCGACGAGCCACCGGTCGCCGACGTGCTACCCGTGGCGCCGGAGGCGCTGGAGCCGGGCCCAGCGGGCCCTCCGGCGCTGCCGCCGGATGATGCCTCGGTCGTTGCTTCTCCCTGGCTGGCGCAGCCCAGCGCCGCGAACGCCGCGAGCGCAACGATCCCAGGAGCGATCACGCCGAAATTGCGAAGCGTTTTCATTCGTTTCCGCCTCTCTATTCGAAGAATTCTAAGATCGCCGTCCGTCCTCGCATCACCCGATGCAGGTCATCTGCGACGATGTCGTACCCTATGCCTCACGCCCGAGGCATAGGCATATTTGCCTATGCCTCGATGCGAGACGTCACGCCCAGAGGGGCGGACTGGACGACGCGGGCGAGGGGCGAGCTCGAAGCGGCAAGGTCGGCGCGAACGGCGCGGTTCTAGCTAGCCGCTCGGATCGAGCTGCACGCCGACGGTCCACGCGGCGCCGCCCACGTCGTCTTTCACGGTGATGCGCCCCGTCGCGGTGTCGAGATCGAACGCCGGGTCGCCGCCGTTCGGGGTCGTGTTCCCGTCGTGGACGCGGACGACCTTGTCCCCCTCCACCGTGCACTCGGAGACGCCAGTCGTGCCCGCGCCATAGAGCATGCGGCCGGCGCACGCGAGGCGCGTGAGGCACTTGCCGCCGCGCGGGAGCGGCGAGACGAGCAGCGCGCACCTCTGGCCCACCTTCACCGGGCTCGGTCCCGTGGACTCGGTGACGCGCGCGGACCGGCGCAGCGCTTTCCGCGTCGCGTCGAGGAGCGGCTCCCCCGCGACGGGCAGGCTCTGGTACGCCAGCGTGAGCTCGACGCGGTACGCGGGCGCCGAGTCGCGCCAGACGGCGCCCGCCTTGCGGATGCTGTCGAGCGAGACCTCGGCCCGCTCCCCGGCGCGCGACCCCTTGTCCTGGTACGAGAGGGCATAAGCATAGGTGCCAGGCTCAGGACCGGAGTCCTCCTCCACGCCGCTGCTGAACATCGACATGCCGTTCAGCGGATCGCTCGACCGGTAGATGGGCTTGCCGCCGCAGAGGACCCGGAGCGCGGGCACGCGGATGTCGTCGCCCGAGCTCGCGAGCTCCGCCTCGACGGTGCACGCCGCGCCGGCCGCGAGGGGGAGCCCCGTGGCGCGCGTGACGGCCGCCTTCCAGGTCGCGGTCGCGGTCCGCGACGGCGCCTCGCTCGCCGGCGCGGCCGGCTCCGGTGGCGCTTGCGCTGGCTCGGGGACCGGCGCCGGCAGCTCCGGGAGGGGAGGGGCAGGCGGGGGCAGGGCCGGCTGCTGGACGATCGCCATCGTCTCGCGCGCGGGCCGCGCCAGCAGATAGCTCGCGATCATCGCGCAGAGCCCCACGCCCGCCATCGTCACAAGGAGCGGCACCGCCGACGACCGCTTCGGCTGGCCGCGCACCGCGGCGAGCTCCCGGCCGAGCTGGTCGAGCACGCGGCGGGCCTCCGCCATCTGGCGCTCGATCTGCTCGACCCGCGCGGCCCGATCGTCGTCGCGGTGCTCCTCGAGCTCCTTTCTGGCCGCCGCGAGCTGCTCCTCGAGGCTGTCCACACGCCCCCGCAGCGCGTCTCGTTCGTCGCGGTATTGCATTGCTCGACGATACCACCGACCAGCTCGCCAGCGACGCCAGGCGCCGGCGGCGCGCCGGTCGTCGGAGCGCGTCGAAGCGCGTCGACACGCGCGCCGCGTGTGGGGCGGCCATGTCCGCAGTCTGACGCCACGCTCCGGATTCCACGGCAGGACACGAGACTCCTCGCCCGGGCCGGCGGCGCAGCGTATACGATGTAGCCGGTCCGCAGCGGCCGTGGGAAAGGCGGTCAGGTTGTGGAGCAGGAGGCCGTCGGGAATGGGTCAGCGTCGCCAGGGCAGTGCGGTACCGTTGCCGGAGCAGTGGGGCGAGCTGCCTGGCGCAGCGGAGCGGAAGGCCAGGGGAAAGGCCGGCGTCTCCGGCGCTGATCCGCGCCTGTCGGAGGGCGCGCACGCGGCGGTCCGCCCTCCCACCCTCGGCGTCGTCGCCCCGTTTCTCTCCGGCGCGTTCTGGGGCCCTGTCCTGCTCGGCATCCATGAGTCGGCCCAGCGGCGCGGGATCCGCACGCTGGTGCTGCGCGGCACGCCGTCCGAGGTCCTGGTCCCCTCGCTCGCCAGAGAGCAGGTGGACGGGTGGCTCGTCATCATCGAGTTCGGCGGCCTCGAGGCGCTCGCCGACGCGGGGGTCCCGTTCATCACGCTCGGCGCCCGCCCCGCCGGCGTCCGCTGTCCCGCCGTGGTCCCGGACAACCACGGCGGCATCCGGAACGCGGTGCTCCACCTGATCGAGCACGGGCACCGGCGCATCGCGTTCGTCGGCAACTTCGCCGCATACGACGTGCGCGAGCGCCGCGACGCCTACGTCAGCACGCTCGCCGAGGCCGGGATCCCCTTCGACCCCGATCTGGTCATCCCGTGCGACAACAACATGTACAGCGGAGGCCGGGCCGCCGCGCCGGCGCTCCTCGCGCAGCTGCCCGCGTGCACGGCGGCGGTCTTCGGGACCGACAAGAACGCGCTCGGGACGATGTCCGAGCTGAAGGCGGCGGGCGTCCGTATCCCCGAGGATTTCGCGATCATCGGCTTCGACGATGTCGTGGAGGCGCAGAGCGCCGACCCGCCGCTGACCACGGTGCGCCAGCGGTTCGAGATGATGGGGAGCGCGGCGTGCGAGCTGCTCGCGTCGATGGTCGCCGGTGAGCCCTTCCCGCCCGAGGGCGTGCGCACCGCCAACGCGCTCGTCCTGCGGAGCTCGTGTGGCTGCAATGTGGTCCAGAACTTCCTCGACACGGAGGACATGGCCTCCGAGGAGGACGCCGGCGACACCCTGGCCCGGCAGATGGTCGAGCAGCTGCTCCTGCCGCGCCCGCTCCCGCCGGATACCCCGCCGGACGCGGTCTGGCCGGCGGTCACGCGGGTGGTCGACATGTATTTCGCGGCGCTCCGGGGCACCGCGCCCGCCCCGGCCGCCGAGCTCGAGCGAGCCTATCGCCAGGCCGTCGCCATCACGCCCGATCTGGGGGCCCTGCTGTCGACGGCCCGCCTGATGGATCAGCTCCCGGAGCGGCGCCGCATGTCCCTGGACGCCGCGGCCAGGCGGCGGGTCCAGGATTTCGTGGAGCTGGCGCGCCTCGCGAGCGCGCGGGCGCGGCTCGACGCCGAGACCCGCTCCGTCCACCAGCTCGGGGTGCTCGCGAGGACCAACTACGATGTGAGCTTCGCCCTGCTCGGCGGCACCCAGCAGGAGTACCGGTCGCTCTCGTGGCTCGAGACGACCACGATGGTCTGGGGTTGCCTCGCGTTATGGGATGACCCGGCGGAGCGCGCGGGCCTCGTCGTCGCGGGCGCCTACAGCCGCGACGGCAGCCCGGTCCCCCCGAACGGGAGCCGCCATCGGCGAGAGGCGTTCCCGCCGGCGGAGATGCTGCCGCCCTCGGCCGCGGACGGCACGTACATGGTGCTGCTCCTGCCGATACGCTCCGTGGAGCGCGACTGGGGGATCCTCGTGCTCATCGGCCCGGCCGTCGTCGCGATGACCGGGGACGAGGGCACGGTCGCGATCTGGGGGACGCTGCTCGGGGCGGCCCTCGAGCGCGACGCGCTGCTGGCGTCGCTGTCGGCGCGGCACGCCGACCTGCAGCAGGCGTTCGCGAGCGAGCGCGCGCTGTCGCAGACGGTGCGGGAGCTGGGCTGCCCGATCATCCCGCTCCTCTCCGGCGTGCTGCTCGTGCCGCTGATCGGGGTGCTCGACGGCGGCCGCGCCCAGCAGGTGCTCGAGAAGGTGGCCGAGGGGGTGAGCCGGCACGAGGCGCTGTCCGTGCTGCTCGACCTCACGGGCGTTCCGTTCGTGGACCTCCAGGTCGCCCATTTCCTGGGCATGACCAGCCGCGCGGCTGCCCTGCTCGGCGCGCGGGTCTATCTGGTCGGCGTGCGCCCCGAGATCGCGGAGAGCCTCGTCGACGTCGATCTCGGCGAGCTGGCCACGTTCTCCTCGCTCGCGATGGCGCTCCTCGAGCTCGCGCCGGCGGCGGGGGGCGCGCACAAGGCGAGGTGATGGGCGCGCCAGGGCATTGTCGCTTTCCTCACCTCCGGCCCGAAATCGATTAAGGATGGCGCCGGCCACGGAAGTGGAGAGGCTCGGCCGGACGTGGGCGAGCAGGGCGGGAGGGAGCGCGAGGATGGGTCAGGAGCGCCGGGACAGCGGCATCGTGGTGCCGGAGCAGTGGGGCGAGCTTTCCGGCGCACCGGGGCAGGGGGCGGGCTCGGGGCGCGGCACCGGCTCTTCTTTCCCTCCGGGGCGCCGCTCATCGCTCCCTCCCGCGCGCCGCTCATCGCTCCCTCCGGCGCGCCGCACCGACGCCCCGCCGCTCCATGTCCCGGCAGCCGGCGCCGTGGCCCGCCCTCGCACCCTCGGGGTGATCTCCCCCTTTCTCGACGGCTCGTTCTGGAACCCTGTCCTGCTCGGCATCCATGACTCGGCCCAGCAGCGCGGGTTTCGCACGCTGGTGCTGCGCGGTACGCCGTTCGAGGTCCACGCGCCGTCGCTCGCCGGGGAGCACGTGGACGGGTGGATCGTCCTGATCGAGCTGCATGGCATCGAGGCGCTCGCGCGCGGCCGGGTCCCATTCATCACCGTCGGCACGCGCGCCGCCGATGTCGCCTGTCCAGCCGTGATCCCGGACAACCACGGCGGGATGCGGAGCGCGGTGCGCCACCTGATCGAGCACGGGCACCGGCGCATCGCGTTCGTCGGCTACTTCGACGCGTACGACGTGCGCGAGCGCTTCGCGTCCTACAAGGACACGCTCGCCGAGGCGGGCATCGCCTTCGACCCCGATCTGGTCATCCGGAGCGACAACAACTGGTACAGCGGCGGCCAGGGCGCCGCGCCGGCGCTCCTCGCGCGGCTGCCCGGGTGCACCGCGGCGGTCTTCGCGACCGACAAGAACGCGCTCGGGATGATGTCCCAGCTGAAGGCGGCGGGCGTCCGCGTCCCCGAGGATCTCGCCATCATCGGCTTCGACGACATCCCGGACGCGGAGAGCGCCGATCCGCCGCTGACCACGGTGCGCCAGCGGTTCGAGATGATGGGGAGCGCCGCGTGCGATCTCCTTGCGTCGATGATCGCCGGCGAGGCCTTCCCGGCCGAGGGCGTGCGCACGGCCAACGCGCTCGCCGTGCGGAGCTCGTGCGGGTGCAACACGATCCAGGAGTTCCTCGACAAGGAGGACGCGGTGCCCGAGGAGGACGCCGGCGGCGTCCTGGCCCGGCAGATGGTCGAGCTCCTGCTCCTGCCCCAGCCGCTCCCGCCCGACCTCCCGCCGACCGAGGTATGGCCGGCGGTCACGTCGTTGATCGACGGTTATTTCGCGGCGCTCCGGGGCGCCGCGCTGCCTTCGGCGACCGAGCTCGGGGGCGCCTGCCGGCAGGCGGTCGACATCACGATGGATGTGGGGACGTTGCTGGCGACGATCCGCCTGCTGGGCCAGTTTCACGAGCGGCGCGGCGCGTCCCTGGACGACACGGCCAGGCGGCGGGTGGACGCGTTCCTGGAGCTCGTGCGCCTCGCGATCGCGCGGGCCCGGCTCGAGGCCGAGAGCCAGTATGTCCGCCAGCTCGGGGTGCTCGCGAGGACCAATTACGATGTGAGCTTCGCCCTGCTCGGCGGCACCCAGCAGGCGACGCGGTCGCTCTCGTGGCTCGAGACGACCACGGTGGTCTGGGGCTGCCTCGCGCTGTGGGACGACCCGCAGGCGCGCTCCCGTCTCGTCGTCGCCGGCGCCTACAGCCGCGACGGCAGCCCGACCCCGCCGATCGGCCGCCGCTGTCGGCCGGAGGCGTTTCTGCCGGCGGCGATGCTGCCGCCGTCGGCCGAGGACGGCACGCACATGGTGCTGCTCTTGCCGATACGCTCTGCCCGGCGCGACTGGGGGATCCTGGTGCTCGTCGGCCCGACCCTCGTTGCCATGGCCGGAGACGAGGGGACGGTCGCGATCTGGGGGACGCTGCTCGGCGCGGCCTTGGAGCGCGACGCGCTGGTGGAGTCGCTGTCGTCGCAGCACGCCGACCTGCAGAGGGCGTACGAGATCGAGCGCGCGCTCTCGGAGACGGTGCGTGAGCTGGGCTGTCCGCTCATCCCGCTCCTGCCCGGCGTGCTGCTCGTGCCGCTCATCGGGATGATCGACGGCGGCCGTGCCAGGCAGGTGCTCGAGAAGGTGTCCGAGGGGGTGAGCCGGCACAGGGCATCTTCCGTGCTGCTCGATCTCACGGGCGTGCCGTTCGTGGACGCCCGGGTCGCCGAGACGGTGGGCATGACCAGCCGCGCGTCCGCGCTGCTCGGGGCGCGGGTCTATCTGGTCGGCGTGCGCCCCGAGATCGCGATGAGCCTCGTCGGCGTCGACCTCGGCGTCCTGAGCACGTTCTCCTCGCTGTCGGCGGCGCTCCGCGAGCTCGCGCCGGCGGGGCGGCGCGCGCGCAAGGCGAGGCGGGGGGCGCGGTGAGCCGCCTTGACCTGCCGAGACGCGGCTGGCGTAGAATCGGTCCATGCTCGCCGTGCATTGCCCGCGCTGCGGGCGACCCGCGCCTGTGTCCCTCGCCAGCCCGGATCTCATGGACTGCGCGGCGTGCCACTACCGCGGCCCGCTGCCCGTAGAGGCGGCGCAGGGCCTGCGCGCCGCGGCGCACGTGGTCTTCCAGACCGACGTGCGCCGCCGCCAGCTCTCGGAGGCGCTGCGGCGGAGGCTTGTCACGGCGTCCCAGCGGCACGCGCGGCTGCTTGTCGTGTTCGCGCTCGCGTCGGTGCCGATCACCCTGCTCGGCGCGCTCATCGTGCTGGGGGTCTGGGTGAGCCCCGACACCGAGGGGAACGTGATCACCGGCGGCATGACGGTGGCGGCGTGGCTCGGCACCGTCGGGACCGGTGCGGCCGTGCTCGCGGTCATGCGCAGCAGGCAGCGGCGGCTCGAGGAGGCGTGCGCCGCGCGCCCCCCGGCGGCCCCGGGCGAGCCGGCGGCGTGCCACGTGTGCGGCGCGCCGCTCGGCGCGGGTGACGGCGCGATCGCGCGGTGCGGCTTCTGCGCCGCCGACAACCTGGTCGCCGCGGCCGTCCTCGAGCGGGTGCGCGCGCGCCAGGTCGTGATCCTGCGGTCGTTCGAGCAGGCCGTGAGCGCCGAGCTCGCCTCGTTCGGCCGGGCGACGTCCGGCGCCGCCGCGGTCGTCGTGGCGACCGCGCTCGCGGTCCCGGTCGCCTCGTTCGTCCTCGCCGTCGCCGTCACCCTGGTGGGCGAATCGAGGCGGTCGCCGGTGGACGCCGCCGTGACGTACGCGGTCGTCGGCACGCCGCTCGGGCAGTGCATCGGAAAGATCATGCCGGGAAAGGGCGGCGGCACGGCGGTTCGGTTCGGCGGGTTCCGGCGCGCGGAGCTGCCCGAGGAGCAGGCGATCGCGCCGGGAGCGCCGATCGAGGCCGTGTCGCCCGGGTCGCTCGTCGGCCGCTCCGTGACGGCGAAGCAGGGGGCGGGCGTCGTTCAGGGGGTGTTCTCGTCGCCGCTCACGGGCAACTCCGTCGAGGTCCGGCGCGAGGAGGGGACGTCGTTCACGAGCAGCATCGCCGGCCTGTGCCTGAGCGGCTCGCCGCCGAGGTGATCTGCGCGTGTTTCTCGCCCGCGTCCAGCAATGGACGTCGAGACGTCGAGACGTCGAGACGTCGAGCGCTCAATCGCTGTTGATCGCCGAATGCCGCGCGGGCTCCGTGTTTGCTGCGCTGTCCACAATCGCGGAGCGCGCGCGGCATTCGGCCGTCGCTCCTCTGCGCGGCGGCTCGGTGCGGGCGCGCACGTGGGCGCCGGGCGCCGGAAGTTAGTTGTTCCGTGCCGGCGCCCTCCACGTATAGTGGGGGTAGTTGGTTGGGCGTAGTCGGTATTCACACCCAGTGGAGACAAGATGAGCCAAGGTGGCTGGGGCGGGGGATCAGGGGGCGGTCAGGGCGGTGGTGGTTACGGGCAACCGCCCGGCGGTGGCTACGGCCCGCCGCCGGGCGGCGGCTACGGACAGCCACCCGGGGGCGCTGGCCCCGGTCAACCGCCGGGTGGTGGTTACGGCCAGCCTCCGGGCCAGCCTCCGGGCGGTGGTTACGGCCAGCCGCCGGGCGGCGGTTACGGTCCGCCGGGGCAGCCTCCGGGCGGTGGTTACGGCCAGCCGCCGGGGCAGCCTCCGGGCGGCAGCTACGGCCAGCCGCCGGGGCAGCCTCCGGGCGGCGGTTACGGCCAGCCGCCGGGCGGCAGCTACGGCCAGCCGCCGGGGCAGCCTCCGGGCGGCAGCTACGGCCAGCCGCCGGGGCAGCCTCCGGGCGGCAGCTACGGTCAGCCGCCGGGGCAGCCTCCGGGCGGCAGCTACGGCCAGCCGCCGGGGCAGCCTCCGGGCGGTGGCGGCTGGGGCCAGCCTCCGGGCGGCGGGGGCTATGGCCCGCCCCCGGGGGGAGGCGGCGGCTGGGGCCAGCCGCCGGGCGGTGGCGGCGGCTACGGTCCGCCTCCGGGGGGCGGCGCCGGCTGGGGTGGGGCCAACCCCTACCAGCCCCCGGGCGGCGGCGCAGGCTACGGCTCACCCCCGGGCACGGGCGTCGCGGCGCCGTGGGGAGCGGGAGATGCGGCGTCCTTCGGCTGGGAGCGCCTGAAGCGCGACCCGGCTGTCCTCATCGGCGCCATGGTCGTCGTCGGGCTTGCGTCGAGCGTCCCCAACGGCATCGGCGGAGGCATCCAGGCGGCGCTCGCGAGCGACGCGCCCACCGCGGGGGCGGCCATCCAGTTCCTGATGCAGGCTGTCGCGCTCGTGGTCGGCGCCTACTTCGCCGGAGGCATGAACAACCTCCTCCTGAAGGTCGCGCGCGGCGAGCCGTACTCGTTCAGCGACGTCCTTGGCGGCGGGCGGTGGTTCCTGTCCATCCTGGGCGCCCAGCTCCTGACCGGTCTCGCTGTCGGCGCCGGCATGCTCCTCTTGATCGTCCCCGGCGTCATCGTCGCGCTCGGCCTGAGCATGACGACGCTGTGCATCGTCGATAAGAACCTGGGCGCCATCGACGCCATGAAGGAGAGCTGGCGAATCACGACCGGCCACAAGGGGGGCCTCCTCGTCTATGCCCTGCTCGCCTGCGCGCTCGTGCTGGCAGGCGTGCTCGCCTGCTGCCTCGGCACGCTCGTGGCCGCGCCGGTCGCCGCCATCGGGCTTGCGTTCATCTACCTGCGTCTGACGGGCCAGCCGACCGCGAGCTGAGCCTCCCGAGGGCGCGCTCCCGCGCCGCCCTCCTCCCTGCAAGCCGAGCCCCGCGCTCTCGCCGCATCACCTTCCCCCTCCTCGCGCTTGGCCAAGCTCGTTCGGTCGCGCTCAGCGCCCGAAGCCTGACCCCCCTCGCTCACCAACGCTCACCAACGTGGACGTGGACGTGGACGTGGACGTGGACGTGGTCGTGGTCGTCGACGACACAGCGTGGACGTAAACGCTCTGCCGAAACCCTGGTCAACGAATGAGAGCCGCGACTTCCGGGTGCCGTTCACGTTCACGACCTAGCCGTTGACGACCACGTCCACGTCCACGTCCACGTTGACGACCACGTTGGTGAGCAATGACGGGGGGCTGGCGTTGGGCGCTGAGCGCGACTGAACGGGCTCGCTCAACACCGAGGTCCCCCCCAGGTTTCCGCCCCGCGCCGAGCGCGCTCCTCCCTTCTCCCCCCCGTCCCCGTCTGCGCTCATCGCCTGTCCGAGGGGCGCTCCTCGTCACAAACCCCCTTTGCGACACATCGAGTCTCCGCTGCCATCCGGCGGCGCCGTACCCTCTCCAGGATGCGCGGAAGGCGCGATACCGATCGTCAAACAAAGCTCCTTCGATCGATTGCGGCTCTCCAGATCACATGTTAATCGCTGTCTCCTCAGGGACCCCCGCGCAGCGAGGCGCGGAGCCGGGGGGGGACATCGCGCGGCGGGCGGGCGTTCGGTTTGCCTGCCGCGCTGCGCCGTCGTGCGCCGTCCGTTCGCGAGGCGCTCTCTCTCATCACCCGCTCGCCCGCCGCTCGTCCAGACCGGAACGGAGCATCCTATGCCTGACCATGTCCTGATCACGGGGGGAGCCGGGTTCATCGGCTCTCACCTGGCCGACGAGCTGCTCCGAAATGGGGAGCCGGTCCTCGTGCTCGACAACCTCTCCCGCGGGTTCGTCGAGCGCAACGTCGAGCGCCTCAAGGGGCGTCACGGCGCCGGCGTGGAGGTCCGGGTGTGCGACGTCCGGGACGAGCAGGCCGTGCGCGACGCCGTGCGGCGCGCCTCGTTCGTCTTCCACCTCGCCGCGCAGGTCGCCATCGCGAGGAGCGTCGCCGACCCGGCGCACGACTTCGAGGTGAACGCGCGCGGCACGCTGAACGTGCTCGAGGCGCTCCGGAGGCTCGATCGCCCTCCGCCGCTCCTCTTCGCCTCCACCAGCAAGGTCTATGGCGCGCTGCCCGATCTGCCGATCGAGCGCGGCGAGGAGCGGTATCGACCCCTGTGCGAGAGCGCGCGCGAGCACGGCATCTCCGAGAGTCAGCCGCTCGATCTCCGGAGCCCCTACGGGTGCTCGCGGGGCGCCGCCGACCAGTACGTCCTCGATTACGCCCGCACCTTCGGCCTCCACGCCGTGGTGCTCCGGGTGAGCTGCGTCTACGGCCCCCCGCAGTTCGGCAACGAGGACCAGGGGTGGATCGCCCACTTCGTCGCGCGCGCCATCCGCCGCGATCCGATCACCCTCTACGGCGACGGGCTGCAGGTCCGCGACGCGCTGTTCATCGAGGACCTCGTCGACGCCCTCCTGCGCGCGCGGCGCGCGCTCAAGCCCGCCTCGGGCCGCGCCTTCAACATCGGGGGCGGCCCGGGCACGGCGGTCAGCCTCGTCGAGCTGCTCGATCTGCTCGAGGAGCTCGACGGGCGCCGCCCGGTCGTCTCGCTCGCCGCGTGGAGGCGGGACGATCCGCGGTACTACGTCTCCGACTGCCGCGCCTTCCAGGCGCTCACCGGCTGGGCGCCGCGGGTCGCCCTGCGCGACGGGCTGCGCGCGCTCTATCAATGGCGCCTCGGCGTCGAGGCGCGCCTCGGGGCCGTCTATGCCGACATCCCCTCGTCTGTCCGGATGGACCGGCTGGAGGCCGCCTCGTGAAGGTCGCGCTGGTCAACCCGCCCTGGACCTTCCACGGCAGCGTCTACCTCGGATGCCGCGAGCCGCACCTGCCGATCGAGCTCGGGTACGCCAGGGCGCTGCTCGAGCGCGCGGGCCACGAGGCCGCCCTCATCGACGCCCAGGCGCGCGGGATCGACCTCATCGCCCTGCGCGCCGAGGTCGCGGCGCTCCGCCCGGCCATGACGGTGATCGCCACGGCGCCGAGCTACCTCTCCTGGCGCAGCCCCCCGCCCGAGCTGCGCGTGCCCATGGCGACGGCCGCCGCGCTGCGGGGCCACGGCGGCCTCCTCGTCGCCGTCGGGCCTCACGGCTCCGCGACCCCGCGCGCGGCGCTCCGCAAGCTCGGCGTGGACGTTGTCGTCCTCGGCGAGTGCGAGGAGATCCTCGTCATGCTCGCCGGCGCGACCGAGTCGCGCTTCTGGCAGATCCCCTCGATCGCCTACCGCAGGAACGGCATCGACCACGTGCAAGGAGGCCCCTACGCCGCCTGCCTGAGGACGCTGCCGGCCCTGCGGTGGGACGGCGCGACGATCGCGCGGCACGTCCACCACCACCACCGCTTCGACGCCGTGCCCGAGGGGCCGAGCGCCGAGATGGAGACCTCGCGCGGCAGCCCCTGCCGCTGCGCCTCCTGCGCCAGGGACGGCGCGCGCGACAGGCTCCGCAAGCGCCCGCTCGCGACGGTGCTCGAGGAGCTCGACGCGCTCCTCGCCGAGGGCGTGCGCCACGTCTATTTCATCGACGAGCGCTTCCTGCCCGACCGGACCCTGCTCGAGGAGATCTGGGCGCGGGACATCGTGTTCGGCGTCCAGCTCAGGATCGACAGCTGGTCGCGCGAGATGCTCGATCTCCTCGGCCGCGCCGGCTGCGTCTCGATCGAGGCCAGCGTCGATCGCCCCTCGATCGAGGGGATGGACGCGCTCGCCAGGCGGTGCAGCGCGTCGACCGAGGAGCTCACCGCGCTGCTCGTCCACGCCCGGCGCAGCGTGCCCTTCGTGCAGGCCAACCTGAGCGACGCGGGCCCCGGCGATCCGGCCGAGGTGGCGTCGTGGCGGCAGCGCCTCCTCGGGCTCGGCGTGTGGGCCAACGAGCCTGTCCCGGCGTTCCCGTACCCCGGCTCCCCCGCGTACACCCGACGGTGGGGCGCGCCGGATGACGGCGCCTGGGAGCGGGCGCACGCCCATTATATCGCCGAGCACCGGACGTTCGGCGATCTTCCGGACAGCCGGCCGCTGCCGCTCACGGAGCTCGAGCATGGCGCGCGCTGACGCCGGATCCACGGGATCCCCGGGCGCCGCGGCGCTGCGGCCCGGCCGGGTGCTGATGACGGCCGACACGCAGGGCGGCGTGTGGACGGTCGCGCTCGAGCTCGCGGGCGCGCTCTCCCGCGCCGGCGTGGCCACGGTGCTCGCGATCATGGGCGGGCCCCTGTCGCCCGCGGCGCGCGCGGCGGCCGCCGCGATACCGGGCCTCGAGCTCGTCGAGAGCGCCTACCGGCTCGAATGGATGGATGACCCGTGGGACGACGTCGCGGCCGCCGGCGACTGGCTGCTCGACCTCGAGGAGCGGGTGCGGCCGGACCTCGTCCACCTGAACGGCTACTGCCACGCGGCCCTGCCGTTCCGGGCGCCCCGCGTCGTCGTGGCGCACTCCTGCGTGCTGTCGTGGTGGCGCGCGGTGCACCGCCGGCCGGCGCCGGTCCGCTACGAGCGCTACCGCGCGCGGGTCGCCGAGGGGCTCCGGGCCGCCGACGCGGTGGTCGCGCCGAGCGCGGCGATGCTGAGCGCCCTCGCGGGCGAGTATGGCGCGCTCGGCCTGGGCCGCGGCCATGTCATCCCGCACGCGCGCGACCGCAGGCGGTTCGCGCCGGCGCCGAAGGAGCCGTTCGTCTTCGCGGCCGGCCGGCTCTGGGACGAGGCCAAGAACCTCGCGGCCCTCGAGAAGGTCGCGCCCCACCTCGCGTGGCCCGTGCTCGTGGCCGGGAGCGACGTCGCGGCGGGCGGCGTCGGCCGCCGCGCCGGGGAGAGCCTCTGCTCCCTCGGGTGGGTCGATGAGCCGGAGCTCACGTGGTGGATGTCGCGCGCCGCGATCTACGCCTCCCCGGCGCGGTACGCGCCGTTCGGCATGGCCACCCTGGAGGCCGCCCTCTCTGGCTGCGCGCTCGTGGTCGGCGATCTGCCGAGCCTGCGCGAGATCTGGCGCGACGCGGCCGTCTACGTCCCCGCGGACGATCCGCGCGCGCTCCACGCCGCGCTCGACCACCTCATCCGGGACGTCGCGCGCCGCGAGGCGCTCGGCGCGCTCGCCCGCCGGCGCGCGGTGCGCTTCAGCCCGCGCGCCATGGCCCGCCGCTACCTCGACGTCTACGCCCTCGCGCTCGCCGCCCGCCCGCCGGCCCCCCGGCGGGTCTGCCCTCCTTCGTCGCCTTCACCCTGCGGGACACCATGCGAATAGCCCTCTTCTGCCACTCCTTGCTCTCCGACTGGGATCACGCGGACGCGCACTTCCTCCGCGGGATCGCGGCCGAGCTCGACGCGCGCGGCCACGACGTGCTCGCCTTCGAGCCCGAGGACGCCTGGAGCGCCCTGGGCCTCGTCGCGGCGTACGGCCCGGACGCGCTGCGCGAGGCCGCCGCCGTCTATCCGCGCCTCCGCCCGCGCCGCTACGCGCTCTCCACGCTGGACCTCGACGCCGCGCTCGCGGGGGTCGACGTCGTGCTCGTCCACGAGCGGAGCGACCCGGAGCTCGTGCGGCGGCTCGGCGAGCACCGCGCGCGCACCGATCGTTATCGCCTCTTCTTCCACGACACGCACCACGGGCTCATCACCGATCCGGCCGCGATCGTGCGGCGCGATCTCTCGGGGTACGACTGCGTGCTCGGCTTTGGAAAGAGCGTTTGTGATCTCTACCTGAGCCGCGGCGTCGCGCGGCGCGCGGTGGTGTGGCACGAGGCCGCGGACGCGCGCCTGTTCCGGCCGCTGCCCCAGGTCGAGAAGGAGCGTGATCTCGTGTGGATCGGCAACTGGGGCGACGGCGAGCGGACGGCGGAGCTCCACGAGTTCCTCGTCGAGCCCGTGAGGGCGCTCGGGCTCCGCGCGCGGGTCCACGGCGTGCGTTACCCCGATCGCGCGCTCTCGGCGCTCGCGGACGCCGGCATCGAGTATTCCGGCTGGCTCCCCAACCACCGCGTCCCGGACGCCTACGCGCGCGCCAGGATCACGGTGCACGTCCCGCGGCGGCCGTACGCCGCGTGGCTCCCCGGCATCCCCACGATCCGGCCGTTCGAGGCGCTCGCGTGCGGGATCCCGCTCGTGAGCGCGCCGTGGGCCGACGCCGAGCGCCTCTTCTCGCCTGGCCGGGACTACCTCGTCGCGCGCACGGGCGCCGAGATGACGGAGCACCTCCGCGCGCTGCTCGCGGACCCGGAGTTCGCGCGCGGCGTCGCCGAGCACGGGCGCCGGACGGTGCTCGCGCGCCACACGTGCGCGCACCGCGTGGACACGCTCCTCGACCTGATCGACGAGCTGCTCTTGCGGCCGTGCTACCGGCTCGGCGAGGCGGCGGAGGACGACGTGGAGCGGAGCGGCCCTGCGTCTGGCGTCCGCCGCCGCGACTCGGGCCGCTACCGGAGCCCGCTCGCGTGAGGTGCCGCGCGGCGCGGGGGGTCTCGGCGGTTCACGAGGAGCGGTGTTGCGACGACGGAGGTGTTCCTATGGGTGACGCGAACGGGAGGACGGTGGGGAGCGGCATGCGCGTCCTGGTGGCGGGGGGCGCCGGCTTCATCGGCTCGCACCTGTGCGAGCGGCTCCTCGCGGACGGCCACGAGGTCATTGCGCTCGACGATTTCTCGACGGGCTCGCCGGCCAACGTGGCTCACTTGATGCGCAACAGCCGCTTCTGGCTGGTCGAGCACGACGTGGCCCTGCCGTTCGACTACGAGGTCGACAGGGTCTACCACCTGGCGTCGCCGGCGAGCCCTGCGCGCTGGCGGGGCGATCCGGTGCGCTCCACGCTCACGAACGTGATGGGCACGCTGCACGCGCTCCTGTGCGCCGAGCGGCACGGCGCGCGGCTCTTGCTGGCGTCGTCGAGCGACGTGTATGGCGATCCCGAGGTCGACCCGCAGCCGGAGAGCTACCTCGGGCGGGTGGACCCGGTCGGGGTGCGCGCCTGTTACGACGAGGGCAAACGCTGCGCGGAGTCGCTGGTGATGGCCTTTCACCGCCAGGGGCGGGCGTCGGGGCGGATCGCGCGGATCTTCGACACGTACGGGCCGCGGATGGCGATCGACGACGGGCGCGCGGTGAGCAGTTTCATCGCCCAGGCGCTCCGGGGAGAGGAGCTGACTGTCTACGGGAATGGGTCGCAGGCGCGGAGCTTCTGTCACGTCGACGACCTGGTGGAGGGGTGTTTGCGGCTGATGGAGCACCCGTCGGAGGTGGGGCCCGTCAACCTGGGGAATCCGGTGGAGGTGACGGTGCTCGAGCTGGCGCAGGAGATCGTGCGGCTCACGGGGAGCGCGAGCCGGATCGCGTACCGCCCGCTGCCGGAGGGCGATCCGATGCGGCGGCGCCCGGCGATCGATCTGGCGCGGCGGGAGCTGGGGTTCGAGCCGCGGGTGCCGCTCCGGCAGGGGCTCTATGCGACGATCCAGAGCTTCCGGCGCGCGCTGGCGGGGCTCGACGAATGCGCGCGGCGAGGGGAGCCGGCGATGGCGAGCTGACGGATTCCCGCCCTGCGATGGCGGTGTCGGGGGCGGAGCGGGCGCCTCGAAGCGCACGATCACCACGTGTGTTCCTCGGCCACGTCGCTTGCGATGCTGCGCCTTGCGCTGATAGCCTCGCTCGTCGTGAGCGGTTGGGCAGAAGCTCGGGAGGGGTGGAGCCGCGATGTCCGCGTCGTGCGGCGGCGCGCTCGCGTCGCGATTGCGGGGCTGATCGCGATGGGGGCGGTGGCGGCGTTCACGGCGCTGACCGGCGCCTGGCACATTGTGTTGCTGGGCTCGACGGACGTCGCGGCGTCGACGTGGCGGCTTGCCAACACGCTCCGTGAGGTCGGGGGTTTGCTCGAGCTGGGGCTCGGGCTCCTTGCGGGCGTGGTGTTCCTGCGCTGGCTCGCCAGGGCTGTCGCGCTGGCGGGCGAGCTGGATCCCGTGCGCGGGTTTTCCTGGACGCCGTCCGAGGCGGTCCTGGGATTCTTCATTCCCGTCGTGAACCTGGTGCAGCCGTACAGGGTGCTGCGCGATCTCCACGACGGCCTTGCCCCGGAGGCCGTGCTCGAGCCCGCGCCGCGCCCTCTCCTGGACGGCGGGGGCGGTTACCGCCGCGTCGAGATGGCGCACGCCCCGCGGGCGGGCGCGGTGCACCATGCCGCGCTCGGCGCGTGGTGGGGGTGTTATGTCGCGAGCCGCGGCCTCGGGTGGCTGGCCTCTACCATGCCGGATCTGACCGTGGCGGAGTTCATCCGGTCCCGGGTTGCGTTCATTGCGTCCGACGCGGCGTCGATCGCTGCCGCGTGGCTCGCGGTGCGGATGATCCGGGCGATCGACAGCCGGGTCGCTGAGCGCCATCGACGGCTGGCGTACGCTTCCGAAGAGGAGCTCGACCAGCTCCTCGTGGAGCGCGATATTCAGCTGCGGCGGGACATGGCGAAGATCGCCGACTTCGACGATCGCGAGTAGGGCCCGCGCCTCCTGGTCGAGATCTCTCTCGGCGCAAACCGGGCGACGCCGACCCTGTCCATCGGTCTTCACCAGCGTACCGGGGTTCAGCCGCAAGCGCCAGGAGGGCGCCGGGAGCGACGCCGCGGCGCTCGCTGGCGTGTTGGGATATACAGTGAACAAAGCGTGCGCGCGGGGGGAGCCATGATCGCATTCCGTGTCTCGGTCAATGGAGCGAAGGTCTGCACCGCGGGCGTCGGCCCGACCGGCGTTCTGACGATCACGGTCACGCGGGTCGCCGGCTCTCCGGAGGCGCTGCTCGGGGACGGCGACGTGAGGATCTGCGGGATGGCCTCTGAGCCGCGAGAGTTTTTTCTGTGGCCTTCCCGCGCGCTCAGGGTCGGGGACGAGATCGGGATCGAGGTCCTCGATGTCGACACGGTCGACCCCCCTTTGAAACGCATGCCGGGCGCCGAGTCGTATCGCGACACGCTGCTCCGCCAGGTCCGTACCGCGCTGGGCGCCTTCGCCGGGCCGATGCTCCGCGATCCACGAGGGCAACTCGCGACCATCTCCCGGAGCGCCCGGGACCTTCTCTCGAGGACCGCGAGCGCGATGGCGCGCCGCGCTCTTCGTCCGCCTGGCGCGCGCGCAGAACGCGCCGTCCTCGTCGAGCTGAACTCGCGGCGCGTCTGTGTCGCGGGGGTGCCGCGCCGTGGTCATGTGATGTCCTTGATCACCTGGGCCGGACCTACGGGAAGCCGCGTCCCCAGCCATTTCTGGTTCTCGGTCGGTGGGCGGGACTACCGCACGGACGAATGCCTCGACTGGGGCCGTCCGGCGCTGGCCGTCGGCGACTCTATATCCATCCGATTTGCCCGTTCGAGAGAGCACGACGCGCCCACGCGGCGACGTGACCGCTCGGTGGCGCGGTAGGCCAACGCTTTCGTCGCGCTCGGCCAATGTGGGGGCGCGCTCGCGTCTTTATAAACGCCTCATGAACGACGGAGCTCCCGTCCGAAGGAGGCAGGACATGACATGTGAGTTGCATCGACGAGCGTTCGTGCGTGGGATCATCGCGGCGGCGTCGGCGGCGTGGCTCGGGCTCTCGCTCGGCTGCGGCGCCGACACCCCGGTGGACGCCGGCGACGCGAGCCCGGAAGCCCCGCGGATCGCCCGCAAGAGCGCGTCGGCGATGACCAGCGAGGAGATCGACAGGTTCAAGCGAGCCTACGAGTACGCCGTCGCGAACGGCTTCTTCGACGTCTTCAACGACGAGCACTACGACCACCACCGGCATCGCCACCACGGCGCCGACCTCCAGGCCACCTCGCCGATGACCGTCATGGTCATGGACGAAACGTCGGGATACCGGCTCCTGCCGTGGCACCGCGCCTTCCTCCTCGAGGCGGAGAAGATGCTCCGCGCCGCCCTCCGCCAGCGAGACCAGGAAGAGGGCGTCGACCCGAGCGAAGCCGATCTCCTGTTCATTCCGTACTGGGACGCGGCGCACGATCAGGACCTGCCGCACTGGGTCCACGGCTTCGAGCCCAGGGGCGGGACGGCCGCCGTGCCGCCCGGCCTGCCCGAGGGGCACGCCGGGTACGGCAAGGAGGTGGGCGAGCGCTACGAGATCGTCTTCGCGCGCTGGCCGGGCAAGAACCTGGTCTTCGATACGCTGCAGGCGCCCGATCACGTCGGGCGCATCCTGGCCGAGCGCACGTTCGCCGATTTCTATGATGCGCTCGACGTCACCCCCGAGCTCCGCATCGAGAACTATCCAAAGGCGCGGGCGGCGCTGGATGTGCTGGAGGTGAAGCTGCCGGAGAGCGCGGCGGTGAAGACGCTCGTCGATGCCTTCGGCGGATCTCCGAGCAGCTCGCAGCAGGGCGCGGAGACGACCAACGCCCTCTTCGAGATCGGCTGGATCGGAGCCGTCGAGGCGCAGAAGGCGGCGCCGGACACGGAGCTCGTCGGCGCCGTCAAGGACGTCTATGGCCTCTTCAACTTCATGCCCCACGTCCGGATGCACCTGTGGGCGGGCGGGCTCGATCCTGCGAACGCGGACGTGCGCGGCACCGTGACGTATTTCAATGAGCTGACGGTCGATCCCGTGTTCTGGATGCTCCACGGCGAGCTCGATCGGTACTGGTATACATGGGAGAAGACGCACGCGGACGCGCCGCCGCTCCAGGGCGACGACCGGAGCTTCAACCCGCTCACCGCGAGCGAGGGCGCCTGGTACGGAGGCGGAACGACGTACACGCTCGACGATCTCACCGCGCACGACGCGCTGCCGTACGTTTACGATGTGCTGTTCGACGGGTGACGCGCCGCCGCGCGCGGGAGCTCTCGCGGTGGGCGCCCCGCGCCGCGGCGGTAGGCGGCCGGCGTCACGCCGGTCCAGCGCTTGAAGGCGCGGTGGAACGTGCTCACCTCGGAGAACCCGAGAAGGAACGCGATCTCCGAGATCGCGTCGCGCGACTCGCTCAGGTAGCGCGCGGCGAGATCGGCGCGCAGCGCATCGAGCAACGACGAGAGCGATGTGCCCTCCTCCTTGAGCCGCCGCTGGAGGCTGCGCGGGCTCATGCGCAGGCGCGCCGCGATCGCCGGCAGTGCCGGCTCGCCGTGGGCGAGCTCGGCCGCGATCGCGGCGCGCGCGCGCTCGAGGAAGCTCGCCTCGGCCGGCAGCGCGGCGGCGAGCGAGGCGAGGTGCTGGTCGAGCACCTCGCAGAGCAGGGGCTCGGCGTGCGCCTGGGGCCTCGCGAAGAAAGCGCGCTCGAGCACCAGCTCGTCGTGGGCCTCCCCGAAGTGCAGGCCGGCGCCGAAGAGGCGGCGGTGCTCGTCGACGCGCGCGGGCGCGGTGTGGCGAAAGCGCGCGGCGCGCGGGGTGAACGCCGGGTCCGCGCCCCGCCTCGCGAGGACGACGAGGTTGCCCAGGAAGAACTCGACGGCGTGGCGTGAGGGCGCCGGGCTGCTCCGGGGCGGCTCGTGGCGGAGGCGGGCGACATCGCCGTCGATCTGGATCTCGAGCGAGGGGCCGATGGCCACGACGCGGAGGTAGCGAGCCGCGCGCGCGTAGGCTTCCCCGAGGGTGGCGCTGCTCCGCACCGCGAACCCGAGCGCTCCGAGGCTGCCCACCGGCAGCCTCTGCGCGAGGCGCAGGCCGAAGCTGTCGTCGCGGGCGAGCCGGGCGGCTTCGCTCCAGAGCCGGGCCTCGATCGCCCGCGGAAAGCGCATGTCCGGATCGGCGAGGTCCCCCGGATCGACCCCGGCCGCGGCGAGCAGCTCCGCGGGCGCCACGCCGTCGGCCGCCGCGCCGGCGACGACGGCCTGGAAGACCTTCACGGAGATGTCGCTCATGGCTCTCCGCGGAGCTGGGCGGCATCGTGTCGCGTTCTCGAACGATACCTCGACACGGCAGCCTCCACGCCTGATCTCGAGCTGCTCAGAACGGGGATCCCGAGGTGGCGGACCAGCTCGGCCGCGGGGGCCATCGACGCCTGAGCCAGGAGCACGAGATCGCCCGGGAGCGCCGTCGCCTCGATCGTCCGGGCGATCTCGCCGGCATAGCCAGGAGAGTCACCCCTCTCGAAGAGCCGCCATGCGCGCCCGCACAGGACTTCGACGACATCGATCGAGCGACCCGCGTCGGAGGCTATCTGACGCAGCAGCGCCCCGGTGGGCTGAAAGGTGCTCTGGAGCGCGGCCACGACGAGGATCCGGCGGCCGCCCGCGACGGCTTGCTCTGCCATCGGGCGATCGATCCGCATCACGAGACAGTCCGAGACGGCGACCGCCTCCGCGACGCCGCCGAGGGTCGAGCAGGTGCACACGATGACCCTCGCGCCCTCGCTCGCGAGCGCCTGCACGACCGTGGCGGTGGCCGAGCGGATGCCGTCCGTGATCGCACCGGCCGCAAGCGCGTCCGCAAGGAGGCTCTCCTGCACCTCGTGCCGGACCGGAATCGCGTCGTCTGCGTCCCGAACGAGACGGCTGAACGTCTCGACGTGAACGCGGGAAGTATGAAGAAATGCGAACATATTTCTCGGTGTCCGGAAGCGGCGTGCCTCGTCATGGGTCGATGAGCAGCCGCCTGGCAATCTTCTCGTCAACGGCGTAGGGCCTCTCGCGCGGCAGCGACTTCGCCGCGCTGTCCGCGTGGCCGGCCTGAATCTGCTGGTACATCTTCCGGACCAGGGGAGTTCGATCCTCGATGGCGACGACCCAGCTCTCTGCGTATTCGCGAATGAGATCGCGCCCGACGCCGACCTGGATGCTGTAACAAGGCAGCGGGCCGCCTCGGAGGTTGCGCTCGGTATCCCATTGAATGTGGACCTTGGCTTCGGCAAACGCCTTGCTCCACTCGTCCGGCGAGCGAAACACCGTCGCTTCCGGCGAGGTGAGGACGGCGAGGGAGAGCGCGTGCTCCCAGCCGGTCCGCCGGATGCGGACGGCGAGGATCCGCTCCTGCCCGGCCTTGCGCCCCCAGTTGCTGCGGTGCATGAGCCAGAGAAACGACGGCTTGATCCAGGTCATGCGACCGAACGAGAACGGGGCGACGAAGCGCTGGGCAGCGAGCGCAGGCTCGGCGATGGCCGGCGCGTAGGCCTGGTACATGACGATGGTCTCCGCGTCGTAGTCTGCTCGGATCTCGTGAAGCTTCGGCATGCAATCCACTCTTCGCGATCGGTGTGATCTGACTGGAAGCTACCCCCGAAGACGGCGCTCAGGCGAAGGACTTGATGAGCATCGCTTGCGAGTATATGGCCACGAGGCCCGCGCGCTCCAGATTACGCTGTGAGGTGCTCCCCGCCTCGGCCACCGAGTAGGCGAGGTCGCACCCCGCGTCGCGGGCGTACGGGAGGCGGGCGTCGATGAGGGCGCGCTGCACGCCCCGGCCGCGGTGGGCCGCGAGTGTGCCTCCCGCGAACAGGAGGGCGACTCGCTCGTGCACGTAGACCGCGCCGACGCCGGCGACGGGGCCGGCGATTGACGATGCCAGGAAGTACGCCGCCCCGGGCACGTGGAAGCCCGCCTCGAAGATGTCGGCCCGATCGGACGGAGGCTCATCCGGGGTGGCGAAGGCGGAGAGCGAGGCCGCGACCCACGCCGAGGCCTCCTCGCGCGCGGCGCGCCGCACGACCACGCCGCTGTGCGCGGCTGGCTCAGGCGCGTGGGCCTCGACGGCGGGGGCGAGGTGGCGCACGAGCACGGTGTCGAGCGAGTCCAGGCGGAAGCCGCGCTCCCCGAGCCGCGCGAGCAGCGAACGGTGGGCAAAGGGCGAGACCAGGATGCGCGCCGCGGTGCCTCGCGAGGCGTAGAAGTCCTCGAGGGCCTCCACGTCGCGCGCCTCGACCGGGCCGCTCAACCCGAGGCCGACCGCGCGCGAGAGCCGGGCGTGCGGGGCGACGAACGCGGCGCGACCGCCGGCGATGGCCGCGACGGCGGCGCGCCGCGCCGGGACCCGCGTGGCGACCTCGCGCGCGAGCGCCTCGATTTGAGCGGCCTCGGTGGCCTCGAGCCGGGCGGAAAGGGCCTGATTGACGAAGACGGGTCGGGACGTCACGCGGGAAGGATAGCGCCGGAGACGGCGGCGCGGACGCTCACGTCGGCCCGACCGCTGGGCAGGGTCGTCGCTCGCTGCGCCGACGGCGGGCGGGGGCCGACGCGGCCTGAACAATGCGAGGCGGTCGAACGACTTCGTGTTCACCGGCGTGGCCGGAGCGGAGCGGTGGGCACGTCGGGGCAACACCCAGCCCTGCGGCATCGTGTTGCGTTCTCGATCGACACCTCGACACGGAAGCCTCCACGCCTGACGTCGCGCTGCTCAGAACAGGGATTCCGAGCGGTGGCTCCTGATGGCCTCGGCGAGAGCCTCGGTCTCGGCGCTAGCAGAGATTTTTCACTCATCATGTTCCCTGTCCCGCGAACCGGGATCGACGTCTTTTCGCGGCATCTCGCCTCGAATCTTCCATTTCATCATGCGCCCGACGCGGTCGAGGTAGGCTGCCATGGCCTCCGTACTGGCGGTCGGGACGCAGCCATCGTCGTACAAGAAGATCTCATCAAGCTTGGGGTTGTGGTCCCAGGACACGCTGGCGGCCATGCTCGGCGTGACTCGCAAATCCACCAGGACCGGCAGACCGTCATACTTGACCCAGCCGCCCGTGAAGAGCCCCACGGGCTTGTATCGCCGATTCAGGATCGCATAGCGGCCATCGGGCTGGCGCTTCAGGCAATACGGGAAGAACACTTCGCGCATCTCGGTCATGGTGTTCCCTCTCGATGCTGCTCCGGACCGTCGGAGCCAACGGCACGCTGGACGCCCACCCCCCCTCGGTGTCCGCAGGATGCCGCTCGAGGACGGGCGTCGGGGTAAATGCACGCATCGATCACGGGCGCGGAACTTTGGGCACTAGAGCGGCGATGAACTGGATCAACTCGCGATGAGGAGCGAACCACTCACCCTTGCGACGGTATTGGCCGAAGCGCGCGTGAAGATCGGCCTCGGTCGAGCGATCTCCGTCCATGGTGGCAAGCACTCGAAGCGGCTCGGGGTGACCAGTCTGAAGGGCCGCCCGCCGGCGTTCGACCGGGCCAGACGTATATCCGATCTTGATCGCTCCGTCCTTAGGTTCCTGGATGAAGTAGACCTTCGTCTGACGGCGCCTCCGAGCGCCAAATCCCCACAATCGGAGTCGCGCCTCGAGCCTGGCAACAAGCTCGCTCGGAGCGCCACACTCATTCGCAAAGGCATTCAGACCACCCAGGTCGGGACCATCGAAAAGCTGATGGAGGTCGATAGAGCATCGTGGCACACCTTGAACACAGCACGTGTGAAGAACCTCGAATCCGCCGGATTCTGTCCACACAAGGACGCCTTTCGGCAGTTCAACGATCGCCCGAGCGCATCTTTCGCACCAGGCCGCCTTGACAGCTCGCTCGGGATACCTGGCAAGATATTCGTTCCATGCTTCCGCGAGCGCATTCTGCGCTCCCAGGCAATAGCCCTGACTCTGGAGGTATTCCAGCGCCTCCGGGTAATGCCTCGCATCTCTCGGAAAGTCCGGATCATGAACCACGTCGTGGGCCAAGTCCCCGACGGGATCTTCTCGCCCGACGTTGCTGATGAGCCACTGCCCAAAATCTGCCCCCGAGGCCAGATCTCGAATCTTACGAGTCTTAGCAACCCGGCTCTCTTGTAGCATATGGCTGGAGCCCCGGTCGATGCTGTCGTCATCGGGTAGCACAACGATGACGTTTCCTTGGATGGGTTGCCCTGCGAAGAGCGTCTGCGGGCCTGAGCCGAGATCCGAGATGTTGAGCGCTGCGTCGAGCCTCTTGCCCTTGAGCTTGGTCCGCCTCGCGATACGCGCACGCTCAGCGGCCCGAAGCTCCCGTGCGATGCCTGCGCCAGCGTAGGTACGGTCATGCAGTCGCTCAGGAGCAACGCGGCGCTCTAGAACTAACCAGCGGTAGAGAGATTCAAACACAGAAATATCGTCGCGGAGCCCCTCGGGCCAATCATCAGGCAGCACGACCGTGTGCGCATCGGGGAAGACGGCGACGATCCGCTTCATGTTGATTCCGGTCACGTCCGTTCTCCAGAGGTGCTGATCTTTCGGCGAGGTGTGAGCAGCGTCAACAGATTCCTAGTGCTCTGCCCCTCCGGCAGCAAGCGGTGCAGCAACTTGTTCGTGCCTGCTCGCTACCTACACCCGAGTGCGGCCCGCATCTGCTCCAGCACGCCGACGAGCCCAGCCTCCAGCGGGGCCGCCACGAAGTCCACCCCGCGCTCCTCGGGAATGGGGTGCGTCTCCCTGGAGAACTCGAGCGTGACGTCGAGGCGGTCCCCGATCCGGAAGACGTGCCCGAGCACGTTGTCCGTGGTCGGCTCCCAGCGGGGGAACCAGAACTGCTCCCTCGCCCCGCTGTCAGCGGCCAACAGCCGCCGGTGCGTCTCGGCCGGGGACAGAGCCGGGAACGGTAACGACAGGTCGCAGCCAGACCGCAGCCAGCTGATCGTGCCCTGCACGCTCATGCAGAGCTGCGGGACGAACGCAATGTTGTCCTCGCACGTCAGCCAGCGGCCGGCGGCCCAGAGGTCGACGCGCCGAAGCTGCTGGTTCCCCTCTCAGAGCTCCCCCACCTCCGCGGCGAATCGCTGCTTGTCGCCGATCAGCACCATCGTCCGATGCATCCTTCGTGGTCCAACGAACCGCGTGAGTTGCTGCGTTGGGGGTCGAATAGAGCGCCGCAAAGCGGACATCGCTCGGGATCCCCCACAGGCCTGTATGGCTCGATGCGCGCGGGCAGCCGGCTCGACGCTCGGGCCTGGTCCACGCACCCGGCGTTCAGCCGCGCCGCGCCGCCGCGCCGTCGACCACCGCCGGCACGGACTCCCGCATCACCTCGATGAAGCGACGCAGCCGGGCCGGATAGAAGCGGGCATGAGGATAGACCAGGTGGACCGGCAGCGGATCCGCCTGCCACGACGGCGCGAGGTGCAGCAGCCGCCGCTGCGCCAGGTCGTCGGTCAACAGCCAGGACGAGGCCACGCAGACGCCCAGCCCCATCAGCGCGGCGCTGCGCAGGGCATACAGGCTGTCAGTGCTCATGCGCGGCCGGATCGCGAGCTCGACCCGCTCGCCACCCGACGCGTGGGTCAGCGTGATCGTGTCGCGGTAGTAGGTGCGCAACGCCAGCCAGGGCATGTCGGCCAGGTCCGATGGATGAGCCGGCCGCGCGGCCCGGCCCAGCACCGAGGGCGCGGCGGCCACGATGCGCGGCACCTCGGTCAGGCGGATCGCCACCACGGCCGGATCGGCCACCGCGCCGACCAGGATCGCGCAGTCGATGCCGTCGGCGATGAAGTTCGGCTGCCCGTCGTGCAGCAGCCACTCGACCGAGACGCGCGGGTACCGGCGCAGGTAGTCGGCCAGCGGTTTGACCAGCTGGTGCTGGCCGAACGCGTGCGGCACGACAACGCGAAGCGTCCCGTCGGGCTGGTCGCGGTCGCCTCGCATGTCCGACGCGAACGCCTCCAGGCTGGCCAGCAGCGCCTTGGCGCGCTCGAAGCACCGTTCGCCGTCCTCGGTCAGCTTCATCGTGTGCGTGGAGCGCTGCAGCAACGGCAGGCCCAGCGAGCGCTCCAGCGCCTGCAAGCGCCGGCTCACGGTGGGCTGCGTCGTCCCCAGCAGGGTGGCCGCGGCCGACAGGCTGCCGGCCTCGACGATCCTCACGAAGGTCTGCAGCAAGCCGATGTCGTCCAGCGACGAGGGCGAGGGAGGTACCGGCCTGGTCATACGCCGACGGTATAACCATCGTGCGCTCCATGCCACTACAGCGCTGGAGCGATGGTTCCCATACTCCGTGTACCATGCACGCCATTCCGTTGACGCATACACCCCCCGCCACCCAGCCGCTGCCCGCCGCGTCCGCGCCGCCCCTGCCCGCCGCCCTGGTGCTGCTGCTGGCCACCGGCGCGGGCCTGGCAGTGGCCTCGATCTACTACAGCCAGCCCATGCTTGGCGTGCTGGGGGCCGAGATCGGCGCCTCGGATCGCGCGCTCGGCCTCGTGCCCACGCTCACCCAGCTGGGCTATGCGCTCGGCATCCTGCTGCTTGCGCCGCTCGGCGATCGCTACGACCGGCGGCGCATCATCCTGGCCAAGGCTGCCCTGCTGGCGGGCGCGCTGCTGCTCGGCGGCGCCGCGCATGCGATCGGCACGCTGCTGGTCGCCAGCCTGGTCACCGGCCTGGCCGCGACGTTGGCGCAGGACATCGTGCCCGCCGCCGCGACGCTGGCCCCGGAGGCGCATCGGGGCAAGGTGGTCGGCACCGTGATGACCGGCCTCTTGCTGGGCATCCTGCTGTCCCGCGTGATCAGCGGCTTCGTGGCGGAGAATTTCGGCTGGCGCGCGGTGTTCGTCGCCGCCGCGGCCAGCATCGCCCTGCTCGGCGCGGCGATGTGGCGCAGCCTGCCGCGCTTCGAGCCGACCACGCGGTTGAGCTACGCCGCGCTGCTCGGCTCCCTGGCCGACCTGTGGAAGCGACACGGCGCCCTGCGCCGCGCGACGCTGGCCCAGGGGCTGCTGTCGGTGGGGTTCAGCGCGTTCTGGTCCACGCTCGCCGTGATGTTGCACGGCGCGCCGTTCCACCTCGGCAGCGCGGTGGCGGGCGCCTTCGGCCTGGCCGGGGCGGCCGGCGCGGTGGCGGCGCCCCTGGCCGGGCGCATCGCCGATCGCAGCGGGCCCGAACGGGTGACGCGCATGGGCGCCGCCCTTTCGTTCGTGGCCTTCGCCGCCATGGCGCTGTCGCCCATGCTGTCGGCGCATGGACGGCTGTGGCTGCTCGGCGCGAGCGCCGTCGCCTTCGACCTCGGTATCCAGGCCGCGCTGGTGGCGCATCAGACCATCGTTTATGGCATCGAGCCCGGCGCGCGCAGCCGTGTCAACGCCGTGCTCGTCGTCGGCATGTTCGTCGGGATGGCCTCCGGCGCCGCGCTGGGCAGCGTGCTCTTCGCCCGGTGGGGCTGGCTGGCGGTGACGGCCCTCGCCTCGTCGGCGGCGGCCAGCGCGCTCCTCGTCCGGCTCTGGCCGGCGACGCGCCCGTCTCCGAGCGCGTGACGGCTCACGACAGCAGACGAGCTCCTGTCCTTCAGCCCTGCTTTTGCCAGCGTGATCCGCGCGACGTCCCCTTCTGTACCTCGACGATGTCGCGCGTCACGTGGTGATCGCTCAGCGCGCCGGCGTCTCGCTCTCTCCGTCGTCGAAGAACTCCATCCCTTCATAGGGTTTTTCGCGGCAGGACGTAAGGCGCGTCCGGAGGTCGCCGACGTGGATCTCGAGCTTGTGGCCGTCCGGGTCTTCGAAGTAGAGCGATGCCCCTTCGGAGCGGTTCTCTTTCCAGATCCGGGCCCCGCTCAGGCGAATGGCCTCGCCCAGGGAGGCGAAGCCCTCTGCATCGACCGAGAACGCGAGGTGCGAGTCGTCGGCCTGCCGCGCGGCGCGCGCGTTGAGCTCCAGACAGAGCCAGAGCGCTCCCAGCTCGAGGTATGCGCCCCTGGACCATTGCGCTCGCCGCGTTCCGCCGAGCACCTGGACGTAGAACTGCACGGCGCGGTCGAGATCTCGAACCGCGAGGGTCACGTGGTTGATGCCGCCGATCGCCATGGTTCCGGCAGCATAGGCGACAGCGGGCCCGTGCGGGAGTGTTCGAGCTCTCGAAGCTCCCGGTTGACGGCCCGGCGCGGTCTCGCCCCTTCACAGAGTGTCGCGCCAGCAGACGCCCGAACGCAATGAACTTCATGCTTTTTTACATTATTTCACGCGATAGTTTTCGAAATTAAACCACGAGTCGCCGAGGGGCGCCAAGCGCATGAGGAGCCGTGCTGAAGTCCGGAAGAACCCTACTGGCGCAGGCGTCGAAGAGCGACTATGCAATGCCCCGTCATCGGCCGTTCGGCGATGGGAGAGATGATTTTGCACTGCTGAGCTTGACAGGGCTCCTTTGTTTGCCAATAGCGTTCGTCACACCGAGAGCGACCGCCCGCCGCGCCGGCACGAGCGCGGCGGGCGTCGCCAGGTGTGAGCCCCGGCATCACGGCTGAATGACGGCATCACGCATGCGCATCGGGCCATCCCCGGCGCTTGCCAGGCCATGAATCCGGACGCTAGATCGGTTCGAGTGTCAGCAGCGCGCCGTGACGCACGGGGTGGTTCGTCGCCCTGCCGAACGAGGCGCGACGGTCGGACGCTTCATCACCAACTTGGGTAAGAACCATGCACAACTTCAGCTTCCAGAGCAGATGGGACACGTGGATGGCCGCTGCAGCGCTGGCGCTGCTGCCGGCATGCAGCGACGGCTCGACGGAGCCGATCGGCACATCGCAGGCCGCGCTGCAGGGCGCGAACGGGATCAGCGCGGATCGCGTGATCGATTCGCAGTGGGGTCAGGGGTACTGCGCGCGCATCGTGGTGAGCAACCAGCACCCGAGCGCCACGACGGGGACGTGGAGCGTCGCGCTCGACGTCGGCCCGGGCGCCGTCTTCTCGTCCTGGGATGGCACGTTCAGCGGGAGCACGGGTCAGATCACGGTCACGCCCCAAGGCAGCAATGCGGCGATCCCCCCGTCGGAGAGCCGCCAGTTCGGGTTCTGCGCCAGCATCCCGAGCCAGGGGATCGAGCCGGTCGTGCTGTCGGTCAGCAGCGACCTGCCGCCGATGGGCGGCGGCGTCGCGATCGCGGAGTACAAGTTCCCGGCCGCGATCGACGCGATGGTCAGCCCTGACTACGCGACCGAGCTCTGGGCGTCCTTCTACCGCCCGGCGAACCTGGAGGCCGGCCGGCAGTATCCGCTGCTCGTGTTCATGCACGGGAACCACCCGACGTGCGGCACGGGCGTGAATCCTCGTACGGACAACAACAACCAGTATGCCACGACGGGGACGTGCCCGGCGAACTACGTCGTCGTCCCCAACCATCGCGGCTACGACTACATGGCCGAGGACCTCGCCGCGCGCGGCTATTTCGTGGTGTCCATCAACACGAACCGGGGTATCCATGCCGCGTCGGGCTCGCCCGGCGACGAGTTCGTCATCGGGCCGCGCGGACGCCTGCTGCTCCGCCACCTGGAGCGGCTGAGCCGCTGGGACAGCGGCGCCGAGCCGACGCCCCCGGAGCTCGGCGTGGATCTGCTCGATCGCATCGATTTCGACCAGGTGGGCTTGCTGGGGCACTCGCGCGGCGGCGAGGCCGTGCGGTTCGCCTACAACGAGTACCGCCGGAGCGGCAGCCCCTGGCCTGCGCTGATCGACAGCCCGGTGAGCATCCGCGGGATCTTCGAGATCGGCCCGACCGATCAGGGCCAGAACGGCCAGCGCCTGAACGCTGACCAGACGGCCTGGAACGTGATCCTTCCGGCATGCGACTGGGACCTGAGCGATCTGCCCGGGATGCGCCCGTTCGATCGCATGATGAGCATCGCCGAGCCGGAGCCCCTTTCCAAGTCCTTCTATCATGTGTGGGGCGCCAATCACAATTACTACAACAGCGAGTGGCAGCTCGCGGACGGGAACAGCGGCGGGATCACGGGTTGCATCGACCATGAGGAGCTCTTCGATCCGCTGGAGTATGGCTCGCCGGCGCAGCGCGAGACGGGTCGCCTCGCGGCCGTTCAGTTCTTCACCGCCAACGTGGGCGCGGAGCGCGACGAGGCCGCGAACGCCCTGTTCGACCCCGCCTTCCCCTTTCCGGACGTCCCGTACCGCGTCCGCCGCGGCTATCACCCGGGCGGCGGCTCCGCCGACAGCCTGATGCTCGAGGATTTCATCAATCCGACAGGCACGAGCTCCTACGGCCTGCCGAACACCACCGGCGGCACCATCGCGGTGGACCACACGCCCCTGAGCGGGCACGACCCTTCGCTCTCGGGCGCCTGGATCCACGACGTGGCCGCGGGCAGCGCGACGTTCTTCCAGTCGAACTGGTCTGTGGCTGGCACGGGCTTCGATCTCACGAGCTATGACACCCTCGATCTTCGCGCCGACCGCAGCTGGGGCTCCGACCCGGCCGAGGCGTCGTTCCTCGTGGAGCTCGTGAACGCCGACGATACCCGGTCGAGCGCCGTCGCCATCGATGAGTTCCTGGAGCTCGGTCCTCCGCCGCGCGGCGGGACCACGCTGCCGACCGCGCGCATTCCGCTGTCCTCGTTCAGCGGCGCCACGCTCGCGTCGGTGCGCGGGGTTCGTCTGACCTTCACCACCCCGCTCGACGGAAGCAGCCTGTACCTGGCGAACATCCGCGCGACCCGCGCCACCACCGAGGCCCTGGCGGCTTCGGGGCAGCTCGCCTCCGTTGCGTCGAGCGCAGCGCCGCCGATCTCCCTCGCGCGCGCCGCAGGCACGAGCAGGCCCGAGGCGCGGCGGATCACGGCGGGCAATGCCATCCAGAGCGTGAGGCGCAGCGGGGCCGACGCTGTCGAGCTCACGCTCACGAGCGCCGAGTTCTTCGACCTCCGCGCGACCAACCTGGTGCTCACCGTCGGCGCCGAGCGAAGCACCGCGGCTCGCCATCCGAACGGCGATCTCCACACCGTTCAATTCCTGCTCCCGCGCGCCGCCTTCGACCGCCTCGCCGCGCAGGAGCCGGTGACGGTCGACTACGGTCAAGGCTCCTCCGTGGCCTGGGACTTCGGGCACCTCGACAAGACGGCGCTTGCTCCCTGAGCCGCCGACGGCGCGCCCTGGCCTGCATCGAGGCCGGACCGGGGCGCGTCGCCGCCACTTCACACGCGCCGAGGCTCATTCCCACGTCGTCGCTCTCGTCGCCCATGCGGGCGCTGGGCCATCGCAATAACATTGATATTTCACAATCGTGAAATCGTACGAGGGTGGTTGAGGATAAAAATGCCGTAGACCGACTGTGAGCGATTCGGAGATGGATGACTGAGGGCGAGCACATTCAATCGCATGAAAATCGTCAACTCGGCGCAGCGTTGGAGCGCATGCGCTTGAGCATCGTGGTCCCGAACGCAACCAGCGGATAAAGAGGCGGACCATATAGAATTTTCTTCTTTGACGCGCTGAAGATGGTGTCGCGCGGCGCCCTCGCGCCGATGAGCACCGTCCACCTGCCACGCGCGGCACCATCGGCCGGAATTTGCGTCAGCTCCACTTCGTGGAGCAGCGTCTTGTCGAAGATCAGCGCATCTCCCCTGCGCAAGCCGAGATCTGCTTCGACCCTTCGCCGCGTCCCGTCCTTCGAATAGATGACTAGGTTGCCACCTTCGTAGTCCTTCCCCGGCTCCGACAGGGCGACCCAGAACTGAATCAGCGGCAGCGGTGCCGGGCCATTGTAATCCCTATGTCGCGAGAGCATTCCACGATTCCCGTAATAGTGGGTGACGATTACGTAGTCATGTAGAGTGGCCTTCTCGTTACGATAGATTGGGTTGCTGAGCCACGCGCTTTCGATTGTATCGCGAATCGCGATGGCCCGACCAAGGAGGCCGCCAATAAAGTCGTCCTGGTGATTGTGGAGGTACTGGTAGATCCTGGCGGTTCGCTCCACGTGGTCGTGTGATCTGGGATGGACATAGTCGCACATGGAATTGGTGATGATCCGCGCGCGAATGCGACGAGCGTCCGTCATGAATCGCTCGCAGCTTTCCCGGTACTTGTCCGTCTCTTTCGTCGAGAACAGGCCGCGAATCACGAAGAAACCCAGGGATGGATCCAGCAGGTCCTGCCGCGCCTTTTCAGTGTCGATCATGGGGCCTCTTAGACTTTGCCAATGATTTGTTGTCAAAGCCTGCCCGAGAGGATCGTGCCTGCGCTCGGGCGGGCTCTCTGCCATGTGCGGAGTGAACGGACATTCGGCCAGATGAAGTAAGAGGTCGAAATGCGGCATCGCCTCTCGCCGGAAGACGTCCGCCGCATACCCGGCGGCGTGGCATTTAACGAATCATAAAGTGCGTCCCCGTCGAACGCGTCAGTGCGCCGTCATTCGATCCGTGCTAGGTTGCGTTTCGCTTCCTGCAGAACCAGTCGCGACACCAGTACGGAATTCTACAACGGGGCGATCCAGCTGCCAACTTATTCTTCCGACTCCATTTTTTTTGATATGTTTCACTCAGTTGTCCTGAAAACCGCAGCTCAGGCGGCGACAGGTAGAGTGCCGTCCTGATCGGATATTGTCGTTGATGACATACGGCTCGTGCTCATGCTCGCCGTTCGCCAGGCGCGGCCCGTTGTGGACACCTGCGCTGTGCGGCCGAACGGCGTGTACCTGGCGGCCGCTCGAGGATATCGTGACCATCATCGCGGACCTCATTCGCTCTTCACATCGCCCCTCACGTCACGTAGCTGACTCGATGACGACCTTGCGCCTGCGCTCCGCCCTTGTGGCGATGCGCTAGATCCCGCGGTGCCCTACCTGGCGCACGGCACGCGTCTCGATGGACAGCCTGCACGCCGAGGAGCGCCCGCCGCGCCGCCTGACGCAGTAGACTAGGCCGCGATGGCGGTCGGCTGCCGCGCCTCGCGCGGCTTGTGGCCCATCCATTGGTCGCGCAGGATGAGGAAGGGGTGCTCGACCAGCACGTACGTGACCGACGAGAGCAGCGCCGAGAGGCCGAAGAGCGACATCGCGCCGCAGAGATACGACAGCGCTGGTGGCCAGCCGGCCGTCGCTCTCACCCACGGCCCGGGGAGCACCTCGGTCAGCACGAAGTGGTTGAGGTACATGCCGTACGAAAGCACGCTGAGCGCGTGGAACACGCGATGGCGCGAGGCCCACCGGCAGGCCGTCGTTGTGCAGGTGAATGGCGAAGTAGAGCGTGCTGAGGTCGCCCGTCTCGACCACCGAGGTGGTGTACGTGAAGTAGCGGTTGAGCGAGGTGATCGCAGCCAACACTGCGAGGATCACGAAGAAGCCGCGAAGCGGGATGCGCCGACCGAGCGCGATGACGAGCAGCGGCGCGAGGATGTAGAACTGCTCCTCGGTCGACAGCGACCACGCGCCGCCGAGGCCGCTCTGGGCGTAGTTGGAGAAGAACAAGATGTCCGCGATCCCCACCGGACCCTCACCAGGTAGGGGAAAGATCGTGACCACGAAGCAGATGAAGAAGTAGAGCGGCCAGATGCGCAGGGCGCGGCGGGCGAAGAAGCGCGGAAAGACAACCGTTTTGCTAACAGCTGCCTCCTTCCATAGCTGCCGGCCGATGAGGTAGCCGGAGAGCACGAAGAAGATGTCGACGCCGACCCAGCCGAAATGGAAGAACGGCAGGCGTTCCATGCCCACCTCGACGCCGTCGGCCCGGCGGAACCCGCTGGCCCAGTGTCCGCACACCACACTCAGCACTGCCATCGTGCGCAAGAAATCGAGCGAAGGGACGCGCCCGTCATCGGGACGTCCGGTGATGGCGTCGAGCCCGGCGCGGAGGACGCCGGCAACCCGTTTCGGATGGCTCTCGGTGCAGGCGGCGGTCATTGCGGCCACCCAACCTTGGAAGTGCGTGCGAAAGGCATGCCTCATGCTCCCTCGTGTTGTCTTGAAGAGCGAACGTCCTCCATGCCCATGCGCGCTCGGCTAGCACGCCGCTTGCACAAGGACCTTCTCGGCCCCCGCACGGCCGTCCTGGCTGAGCAACTCCACGTTCTTCCCTTCGAGGAGAGAGATGAAGCCCGCTATCATTAATTCGAAAAATGGACTTTTGCAATCGGTGATCGCTCCAGCGAGATCGAGAGCGGCAAATGTACCAAGAGAGGCCCGTCCGGGATGGCAGCTGGGCGAGGACCGGCAGCGTTTCCCTCCGCGAATGCGCCTCAAACGGTGCTCGGAACGGCTCGGCAAGCGTGACGGATGGCCGCTCTGCGGCAGAAGGCCACAGCGCTCGTTGGGAGAGAAGCCATCCCAAGATGCACGGTCCAACGGCTCGCACACCAGCCTTGGATGGCCGGCACGCCCAGCATACCGCTCGCAAGCGCGGCTCAGCACATCTCCCGCGCCGGGGGCCCTGCCGATCGAGAACGACTCGACCTCGAATGGCGAGTACGTTCCGAGGCCGCTCGATGATCGGCTCCGCTGGTCCTGGCGAACAGCGCTCGAACGCATTGAACAGAACGCTCGTCACGCCGGTATGTCCCGCGGAGATTTCTTGCGCTCAACGTGCGGGGCGGCGACGGCCCTGCTCGCGATCAACTAGGCTATCGCCGCGGCTGAGGGCTATGCATCGCCCTGCCTGGGGCGAAGCCGGGCCGTTTTGGACACGTGCGCAGCACGACGGGTACAGGACGTCCCAGGCGAGCTCTGCCCGTCGCCGCCCTGCACGACTAGCTCCCTCCCCGGGGGCCGGGCGGCTCGATTCCACCTTACATGCAATCGGGGAAGAACTTGAACGACGAGCTACTCTTCCGCATGTCAGCGATCAATCGAGCGATTATTGACGTACGGAAATTGAATCGGCCCGCGAGGGCGCGCGCCCGCGCTTCGGGCGTGTCCGGCCGGAACGCTCGGCCCGCGTGCACGTCATTCCGTGCGCTTCGCCCGATGCGAGGTCCTCCTCCCGCCTCCACGCACGCTCGCCAACCAGGCTTGTGCCGATTTTCATGCAGCGCACCGGAAAGGCATATTAGTCTTTCCAGACTATGGTCGCCACTCCTTGAGCGCCGGCCGCCCAGTCCATCACCGAGCCGGCGCAGGGGGCTCGGGCCGCGCGTCGCCCGGAACGTGCCGCGCGGCGGGACATCGTTCCAACCGGCCTGCGCGACCCGCACCAGCCGGAGGCGCCTATGTCCGCAATGGGACAGATGCGTATTCTCTATTTTGCACCCCGTGCCTGCTGGCCGCTGGACGCCGGGGCCAAGCTACGCAACTGGCACTTTGTCCGGCAGCTCTCGCGCTTCGCGCGGGTCACTTACCTGAGCTTCGAGGACGGCGCCCTCGGGGAGGGGCGGCTGCGCATGGGCGGGTTCGGCCCCGTTCCTCCGGCGATGAGGGAGATCGCGCAGATCTCCGATCACGTGGTGACGCTCGCCCGGGAGCGGCCAAACTCCCTGGGCAAGATCCTGCTCGGGGCCGTGGGGCAGCTGCCGCTCGTCGTCCTCAACTACACGACGAACGCCATGCGTCAGGAGCTCGCGCGCGTCCTCGAGCAAGGCCAGTTCGACGCCGTGCAGGTCGAAAGCGTGCACCTCGCCGGCTATCTGCCCTTACTGCGCGCGGCGCGCAATCGACCGCTGCTCCTCTGCGACTGGCACAACATCGAGTCGGAGGTGCTCGTTCGCTACAGCAAGCACGCGCCCGACCCCCTCCGCGGGCTCGCGGCGTCCGCGCTGGCATCGCAGCTCGCCGCCTTCGAGCGCAAGGTGCTCGAGCAGTTCGACGCGCACCTCACGGTCAGCGAGCGGGATCGCGCGCAGCTCCTCGCGCTCCGCCCCGACCTGCGCGCCTTCGCCGTCGACAACGGCGTCGACGTGGACGCCTTCGCCGGAAGCGGGCATGCCTCCGAGCCCGCCCAGCGCCGCCGCGTCGTCTTCGTCGGTTCGATGGATTGCCTCCCGAACGCGCAGGCCATCGTCGCCTTCGCGCGCGACCACTGGCTCGCCATCCACGCCGCGCGGCCGGAGTGGCGCCTCACCGTGGTCGGCAGGAGCCCCGGGCCGGAGGTGCGCGCGCTCGGCGCATTGCCCGCCGTGGAGGTGACCGGGACGGTGCCCGATGTGCGTCCCTACTATGCCGACGCGATCGCGTCGGTGGTACCACTGCGCATCGCGGGCGGGTCGCGGCTGAAGATCCTGGAGGCGCTCGCGGCCGGCGTGCCCGTCGTCTCCACGCAGCTCGGCGCAGAGGGGCTCACGCTGCGCGATCGCGAGCATGCGCTCGTCACCCGGACCGTCGAGGAGCTCCGCGGCGCGCTCCTCGAGCTCGACGCGGATCCGGCGCTGCGGGCGCGCCTGGTCGCGTCCGGCCGGGCGCTCGTCCAGAACAGGTACGACTGGAGCATCGTGGGCGACACGCTCGCCCGCATCTACCGGCAGCTGCATCAGCAGCGCTTCGGCGTCCTGGCATCGCCCGCGGCCGAGAGCCTCTCCGCGCGTCCTTGCTGACCCGATCCCCCCGAGAGTTGCCGCGCTCCACGCCTAGCCGGGCGCCGTCCGCCGCCCCCTCAGGCCATTGCGGAGCCGGTCACCGCGGCGGTGGCCTCGAACCCCTCCGCGCGCGCGCCCACGACGAGCGGGTTGTCCGCGACCTTCGCCTGCCGGTGCGGGATCACGGCGAACGAGACGTCGCACGCCCCGCGATTGCGCAGAACCCTTGCCGCTTGGACGGTCTGCCGCTCCGGACCGCCCCAGAAGCGACACGGCATCAGGTGGAGGAGCCGGAGCCGTCGCAGAGACTCCGAATCTACACAATCGCTGCGCGCGCCGCACCAGGTTTACCTCGAGCGGAGGCTTCCTGATACGAGCGCGGGGCACGCCCACGTGTCTTTGGTTGCCGTTGTCGGTGCCCGGCGTTATCTCATGGTCTCCTCCCTCTCCCTTCGGAGCGGTTCTCTTTCCAGATCTGGGCGCCGCTCGTGATGGCCACGGGGTGTTGTCCCTGATGCGTCCCATCGCATCGTCAGAGGAAAACTGCACAGGGAGGCAGCGAGACGGGGAGTGAAATCCCATCACTCTCCCTGTCTTCCCGCCTCCCCGTTCAATTTTTTGGCCAAAACGGCCAACAAGAGGAGGGGATTGTCAGGTGTTGCCCCGGAAGCACCTCCGCAGCACCCGTGCTTCCCCACGGGCTCTCGTCGCGCCGCTCGGCGGCCCCTTCCGCGCACCTGCACCGGCACGACGCTTGCCCAGGTCCTCGGCGCTCGGAAGGTGGTTCCACCAGGGCCGACCGAGCCCGCCGTCCCGCCATGGGCCCGCGGCGGCTGACCTCTTCACGACCCAGCCCCAGGACCCTTCTCATGAGCTCACCCCGCAAGCAGCTTCGACTCGGCGCGTTCATCCCCGCCACCGGTCACCACGTCGCGGCCTGGCGGCACCCCGACGCGCACGCCGATGGAGGTCACAGCTTCAAGCACTACAAACGGGTCGCCCAGGCCGCCGAGGAAGCCAAGTTCGATGCCGTCTTCCTCGCCGACAGCGCCGCCGTCTGGGGAGGGGCCTCCGATCTCGCTTCCCTGTCCCGGAGCGCCCACGCCGCGGCGTTCGAGCCCATCACCCTCCTGTCCGCCCTCTCGTCGGTCACGGAGCATATCGGACTCATCGCCACCGTCACGACCACATACAACGAGCCCTATCACCTGGCGCGCAAGTTCGCGTCGCTGGATCACCTGAGCGGCGGCCGCGCCGGCTGGAACCTTGTCACGTCGGCCAACCAGGCCGAGGCGCAGAACTTCGGGCTGGACGCCCACGTGGAGCACGCCCGCAGGTACGAGCGCGCCGAGGAGTTCATCGATGTCGTGATGGGGCTCTGGGACAGCTGGGAAGATGATGCCTTCCTGCGCGACAAGGAGTCCGGCGTCTTCGTCGATCCGGACAAGCTGCACCCGCTGAACCACAAGGGAAAGCACTTCTCCGTGCGCGGGCCGCTCAACGTGGCGCGCTCGCCGCAGGGCTACCCGGTCCGCGTGCAGGCGGGCTCGTCGGAGCCGGGCAAGGAGCTGGCGGCGCGCACCGCGGAGGTGATCTTCACCGCCCAGCAGACCCTCGCGGACGCCCGGGCCTTCTACGCGGATGTGAAGGGACGCCTGGCCAAGTACGGGCGCAGCCCCGAGCACCTGAAGATCATGCCCGGCCTCTTCCCGGTCGTCGGGCGCACCCAGGCCGAGGCGCAGGCGAAGTTCGACGCCCTCCAGGACCTGGTCCATCCGACCGTGGGGCTCGCGCTGCTGTCGGGGATGATCGGGGGATTCGACCTCTCGAAGTACCCTGTCGACGGGCCGATCCCGGAGCTCCCCGCCAGCAACGGCGGCAAGAGCCGTCAGGCCCTGCTCCTCGATATCGCGCGGCGGGAAAACCTCACCATCCGCCAGCTCTACCTCCGGATCGCCGGGGCACGCGGCCACAAGCAGCTCGTGGGCACGCCGGAGACGATCGCCGACCTGATGGAAGAGTGGCTGTTGAACGACGCCGCCGACGGCTTCAACGTGATGCCGCCCCACCTGCCCGGCGGGCTCACCGATTTCATCTCCCTGGTGGTCCCCGAGCTGCGCCGCCGCGGCCTCTTCCGCACCGAGTACGAGGGCCGCACGCTGCGCGAGAACCTGGGGCTGCCGCGCCCCGAGAGCCGATTCACCCGGCGCGCAGCCGGCGCGGCCTGACCGGACCTCGGAGCCTGGGTGCCTGGTCGGCTTGAACGAACGGCCAGGCGCCGCGTCGGGCGGCGTCTGGGACCAAGCGGGGAACATCATGCCGGAGGCGCTCCCTGGTGCATTGACATCAACGACCTGGATTGACCTCCTCGATGAAGTAGGCGGTCTCTACGGAATCGTCGTCTACATCGAGGAAGCTCGCCGCGTCGGCCATCGATGGTCCGACGTTCGTCTCCAGCCACTTCTTCACGTCGCCAGCGCCGGCGTCTTCGAACAGCAGATCGGACGCTTCTGACGGCCTGAAGCCGCTGTCCGGTAGGTAGATGACCATGCTCGCTCGAACCACCGTTGACAATAGCCGGAGGGACTCTCGCAGACCCTGCCGCACGTCACGCTCGTGAAGAAATGACCACCATCGCGCCAGATGCGTGAATTCGATCAACCTCTTGTGGACAGCGGCGCGGAACCCGTCTGGGCCATCCATACACACGTAGCCCTCGTTGAATAGCTCCTCGGCGGCGTTCGAGCTGAGCCCGCTCAGCTTCCATCCCCAGGACGCTCGTCCAGCCCGGGCCCACTCCTGCACCCACGGACGGAGCGCGGGCGGCAGTGCCCAAGCAGCGTTGAGCGCGCGTGGCAGTTCATAAAGTTCATCCCAGGATAGGCCATGGTCGACGATGGCGGTGAAGTCTATGCCCATGTTGTGACTCCATTGCTCGGCAATACAGCGTGCTCGCTCCAGCTGACGCTCTGCGGTGCCGCCGCGGCTCGAAGCGCGGCCGGCAGCACGGCTTGCTTGCGCGGCCTCGCTCGTCAAGCGCCGCGGCGAGATCTGCTGCCAGGGTCATGCGGCTGTCAGCCTCCATTCGAGTAATCGGGGAGCTCGATCTTGTCGGCCGCGGAGGAGCCGAACCACCCCTCGCGGCGCTGCAACAGGGGAGTGGAAGCGAGCCAGAGGACCCGGTGAAGGAGCGAAACCCCGAGCCTCGACCTCGGGTGCGCGATCCAGGGGACGCCTGGCGGGAGCTTCTGGGCCAGGTCGACATAGGGGCGCATGAGCTTTTCATACGCCGCGAAGGCGTCTCGATGGTCGGCGTGCCGCGACAGCTCTCCCGCGAGCACGTAAGCGCCGACGAGTGAGAGGCTCGCGCCCATCCCGCTGACCGGCGACGGGCAGTACGCAGCGTCACCCACGAGCGCGGCGCGACCGTTTGACCAGCGTGGCGCCATGACCTGGCTGACCGCGTCGAGATAGACGTCCTCGGAGCCCGCCAGCGCCGCGAGCACCCGCGGCGATTCCCAGCCGGCGCCGGCATAGACGCGCGTGATGACCGCCTTCTGCTCGGTGACGCTCAGCCTTTCATACCCACGCGGGGGCGACAGGAACCAGAGCGACGCCCGGGTGGTCCCCGTATTGTCTGGGCGCAGGAGGATCGATCGCCCGCCGGGGGCGTGGTACCAGCGAGCCCAGGCGCTGTCGGATGCTCCGCGGGGAATCGTGAAGTAGCTGGCATACAGGTCGAGCGGGCGAATCCTGGGCTCATCCCCGACGATGAACGTACGGGTTCGCGAGCGGATGCCGTCGGCAGCGACCACGAGGTCGAAGTCGCGCGCCGCGCCATGCTCGAAGGAGACAGTCACCCGGTCGCCGTGGTCCCGGAGGCCCGTGATCTGGTCACCAAAAACATACTCCGTCGCGTCTCGGGTGCGGTCGTAGAGGATCCTGGCGAGGTCACCGCGGAGGATCTCGAGCTCCTTGGTAAACCCACCGGTGTCCGAGGTCTCCGCGGGGAACTCGGCCCTTGTCACGTCGTGCTCGTCGACGAAGCGGAGTCCCAGCTCCCCCGTCGTGGCGGCTCGGATGTCGCCCTCGATCCCCATGCGGCGCACGACCTTCCGCGCCGCGCCCTGGACGTCGATGTTCTGCCCGCCGAGCCGGAGCGCGTCGGCGCGTTCCACGACGACGGGTCGGAATCCGTGGCGCGCAAGCCAGAAGGCGAGCGCGGGGCCGGCGATGCTCGCCCCCGAGATCAAGACCGCCCGATGTTCCACCGGTGGAGTGTCACCGGGCGGGGGCAGGTGTCAACCCGGTCCGGTTCGACCGGATCCTCACCGCGGCAGGATCATCGCTGGGCTGTCGCGTCGCGGTCCGCTCGGCGGGGCTCAAGCCCTCGGGTACCCTCGGGGCGTCGTGCTGGCGCCGGCCTGGCGGTGCGTTCGGCCGCCGCTTCGTCTATCCTGGTCGCCATGATCAAGCGCAGCGGGAGCAGCCGAGTCGCGCCGGCGGACGACGTGTTCGCCGCGAGGAAGCGCAAGCCGGTACCGCACGAGTTCGTGCTCGACGCGCTCGCCCCGCTCGGGCCCGAGACGCGGCCGATGTTCGGCTGCCTGGCGGTCTATGTGGAGGACAAGATCGTCCTCATCCTGCGCGACAAGCCCGCGCCCGCGCAGGACAACGGCGTCTGGCTCGCCACGACGGCGGAGCACCACGCGGCCCTGCGCCCTGAGTTTCCGAGCATGCGAAGCATCGAGGTGCTCGGGAGCGGGGTGACGGGCTGGCAGGTGCTCCCGGCGGAGGCGCCCGATTTCGAGGAAGCCGCGTTGCGGGCCTGCGCGCTCATCGAGGCGGGCGATCCGCGCATCGGGAAGGTGCCGGGCGAGCGGCGGAAGCGGGGCGAGGCGCCGGCGAAGAGGGCGGTGAAGAAGGCGCCGGTGAAGAAGGCGGTGAAGAAGGCGCCGGCGAAGAAGACGGTGAAGAAGGCGCCGGCGAAGAAGGCGCCGGCGAAGAAGGCGGCTGCGAAGAGGGGCGGGAAGGCGACCGCAAAGAGGGGAGCTTGAGCGCCCACGGCCCGAGTTCCTTCGCCAGGTAGCTGTCGGTCATCATCGCGAGCCGCGAGCGGCCGTGCCCATGGCGATGGCTGGGCGATCACCCTCATTCGATCATCAGATCCCGCTTGGTCGAGCCCAGGCCGCGTCGAGCTCGGGCGAGCGGACCGGATCGGAGGTCCGGCGCGCCGGCTCGACCGGCACCTGACGGTATTCGATTCTTACGAGGGGACCCAGCTCCGTCTGCAGGGTTCGCGCCACGTCCGCCCCGGCGCGATCCGCGAGCACGTCATAACGTCCTTTCGCGACGTCCAAGGAATAGAGGAGCTCCACCTCCGCGGCGCGCGGGTGGAACTCTCCGCGCTGGATGACCTCGAGGGCTCGCCTGAGCTCACCACCGCTCCTGCAGCTCGGTCGCACCACGAGGGGGATCGTGGGCTGGAGCAGCTCCAATCTCTCCGCCACCGTCGAGAGATCCTGGGTCGCGCCACGGTCGACCAGCGCGATGAAGTGCTGCGCGGCATCGTCCGCCGTGATCCCGAGGATCTGCGGGTCGCCTTCGAGCGCCTCCTGAAGGCGAGCGAGCTCGATCTGAACGTAGGCGCCGCTTCGCCAGGTATGACGGCGAAGGTATCCGTTGGGCAGCTCGTCTTCAGCATCTGGCGAGAGAGGCGGCGCACCGCAAAACGGTGAAGCCACGACCGGCACATGGTATCCGAGCGCCAGGCGGTCGAACGAGACGGCCCCGGCGCTGCTCGATGTGCTCAGCTCGAAGCGAACCACAAGATCCCGACAGCCCTCCGCGAGGCGATCGCGCAGAGATTGCGATACCGGCATCGATACGATCTCGAATCGTCCCGTGGCGATCGGGGCGATCTCGGCGGTCCCGATGAGCTCGTGAAGAACGCCCGCGGCAGCGTGGGCGGGGCGGCGACGACGGCCACCTCCTCCGGGGGCGGCGACGCACCGGGCGAGGGAGGTGGGCTCGGCGGAACAACGCCGGACACGGGGTCCTCCGACGAGGGTTGTGGGTGCGTCGTCGCTGGAGCCAGCACCACGACAAGCTCGTGGGCCGCGGCGCTCGCCGTGGGGCTCTCCGCCCTGGCGATGCGACGGCGCCGGAGCCGCGGCTGACCTTGGGCCAGCCGAGCGGCCCGACCATGGGAAAGCACACCGTGAGGCGATCCGTCACCTTGGCGCGGCGACCCTCGCCCACACCGCGAGGATCATCGCCTGTTCCATGGTGCTCGGCGGGGGATGACCTCTCGGGGGCTCGGCCGGCAGGGGCACGGGGGCCTTTGCCTTGCGCCATGGCGCGTCGTGGCGCGCCGAGGCCCCGGCCGCGGGGCCGCGGCGCGCGACCTCGTAATCGACAGCGGCCACCGCCTCTTCGAGGGTGGAGAAGCGCTCGACCTGCTTGCCGTCCAGCAGGACGTGCCATCGCTTCCCGCGAGCTCCGCGGGCGAGGACGACGACCTCGCTGATCGCGCCGGGCTTCCTCTCGTAATGGAGCGCGAGCCCGAAGCGGCCGAGAGAGGCCCACGCATTGCGCGAGATGGCCATCACCTCGGGGTCGACGCGGAGGCTCAGCGGATCGAAGTGCGCGGCGCGCTCCTGGATCTCGCGCAGCGTGATGCGGCCCGCCTCGACCTCGAACCCGGGGTAGTCGAAGGTCACTTGCCGAAAGAAGCGGCTCGCCTCCGAAGCGTCCCGGCCCTCGAGATCGAGGTCTCGGGGCATGCCGAAGAGCGAGGGCAGCGTGCACAGCTGGAGCGAGGAGAGGTCGACGAAATCGAGGATGAGGCAATCCTTCTTGCCTGGATGCAGGCGCGTGCCGCGCCCGACGCACTGGGCATAGAGCCCGTCCGAGCGGGTGGGGCGGGCCATGGCGATGCAGGAGACGCCAGGGTCGTCGAAGCCCTCGGTGAGGACAGCGACGTTGGTGAGGACCTGGACGCGCTCTTCCCGGAAATCGGCGAGGATCCGGCCGCGGAGGTCGGAGGGCATGTCGCCGTGGACATAGGCGGATCGGACGCCGAGGTGGTTGAGCGCCTTCGAGAGGTTCCTGGCGTGCGCGACCGTGACGCAAAAGGCGATGGTGCGCCGGTCGCGGGCGAGCTCTTGAATGGAGCGGGCGACGAGCGCGTTGCGCTCCTCCATGTCCACGGCCTCCTCGAGCTCGTCCGTGGCGAAGTCGAGGCCGCCAACGTCGAGGCGGGAGAGGTCGGTGGCGGTGGCGACGCGGTAGCCGGTGAGGGGGGCGAGGTAGCCGTCCGCGATCATCTCGGTGAGGGAGCGGCTGTAGACGATCGCCTCGAAGACATCGTCGAGGCCTTTGCCGTCGCCGCGGGCCGTCGTGGCGGTGAACCCGAGGAGGGTGCCTGTCCACGCGGGGTCGAAGGCGCCGAGCTGGCGGAGGACGCGGCGGTTGTCGTCGGCGGGGGCGTGGTGGCATTCGTCGTAGATCACGAGGCCGATATCGCGGCCGCCGGTGACCTGTTCGAGCCGCTTCTCGTGGAGGGAGCGTATGGAACAGACGATGACGCGCGCGTCCGCCGGGGCGCGGAGCTCGCCCTGCTCGACGGCGACCGTGGCCTGTCCGGCGAGGGCGCGCTCGATCTTGTCCTTGGCCTGGAAGAGGAGCTCTTCGCGGTGGGCGAGGACGAGGACCTGCCGCCTGGCGAGTCGGGCGAGATGGGAGAAGATGACCGTCTTGCCAGCGCCGGTGGGGAGGCACACGACCATGCGCCGGACGCCGCGCCTGCGGGCCGCGAGGACGGCGTCGACGGCGGCGCGCTGGTAAGGGCGCAGGGCGGGGGCGCCGGGGCCCATCGGTGCTGAGGCGGTCGTGGGTGTGGTCATGAGCTCTCGCGCGGGCGCCGCGCACCATAGCCCGGAACCCCTGGGCCGGGCCGCGCCGGGTCGACTGCGACGGTACGCCTGGACCGGTCAGCGGCGATCGCGACGCCGCCCCGCGCGGCTCGCGAGGGATAGCGCGAGCCCGATCGCGGGCAGCGTCCAGCCCGACGAGGCGCGGCGTCCCGCGCTGACCGCGCTGACCGAGCAGCCGCCGCTGTCGTGCTCGGCATTCGGGTCCTCCGGAGAGGTACCGCCACCACCCGCACCGGTGTCCTCGCAGGAGCTCACGTCATCGTTGGCGCAGAGGCTGATATCCTCCGCGCAGAATGCCTCCCTCGCGCTGCACCAGGCCTCCTCGAAGCCCTCGGGCGGAGAAGCGCACGCCTCGATGGTCTCGCCGATGCCCGCCGCGTCGGCCGGGAAGACGCCCGTCGCGCCCGCGTCGCCGTGCGCAACACAGGTGCGCTCCTTCTCGACCGTCGCGCCGTCGACGAGGCTCTTGTACGTGAGCTGGTAGCAGTACTCCGTGGCCGCGACGTCGTACGTCGCGGTCAGGGCCCCTCCCCAGGCCGTCTGCTTGCCGAGCTCCTCCCCGTCTGGACTCGAGAAGGTGACGATTTGCACGTACTGGCCCACGCCGTGGTCCACCCCCCCGCTCGCATCGAGGAAGACGGTGACGTAACGCTCCACTTCCTCCGCCACGCAGCTTCTTTCCCCACCGCAGCTCCCCGGGCCCCAATCGGGGGTGCAGCAACTCGCCTCGCCGTGCCAGCGCTCCCCCAGGAGGACGCTGGCCTGGACGGGGACGGCGCCGACGTCCATGTCGACAGCCGCGCTGGCCTGGGTCTCCTGGAACGCGGCGCTGAGGTTCGGTCCCTCGACGGTGACCTGGTAGGTGTGGCCGTCGACGAGCGGGGCCGCGGGGCGAAAGGCGAGCACGCTCTCGCCCTCGCGGACAGGCACGTCGGCGACCTCCTCCTGGGTTCCGGTGAGGACCTCACCCGTGTCCTTGTCCTTCACCACGAGCACGGGCGCGCTCTCCGGACAGCTGGAGTAGCAGACGGTCCGGGCCACGATGACCCCATCGATCGGCACGGCGCGCGGGACCAACGACGCATAGGGCCCGTCCAGCGGAGGCGAGCAGGCAGCGCTCGGACGGGAGATACCGAGAGCGGCCAGGCCTCCCATGACGGCGAGCGCCATCGCGGTGAAACGAGAATAAGGCATCGAAGTTCCTCCTCGAGCGACCCGACAAGGGTCAGCTCCGCGCGGGCATTTGCAGGGACCGCGCCGGTATGCAGACGCCGTGCCGCCCGCGACTCGCCCGAGCACCGCGAGGTCCTTGTGGGTCCCCGCGCGTGTCGCGCATGACCGTGGTGTCAACCTGTGCCGGCCGCCCTGTGTCACCTCGACCATTGGGAGAAGAGATATCTGTAGAATTGCTCGAGATCCACATGGTCGAGCGCCTGCACCGGGCGGCCGCCGGGCACGACCCTCGTGCGCCCTTGCGAGGGGCCCGCGGTGACTGAGCGCGCCGCCCATCCAGACGATCTCCCGGATGTTCCTCTCGATGCCGAGGATCGATGTCGAGCGCCGCGGCGGGTGCTACTGCAGGCGGTGTAGGTGGTGCTCCTCGCCGTTCAAGGTCAGCACCGCCATGAACCCGTCACGCGCGAGCTGCTTCTCGATCCTGAACTCGTGCGTTCCCTGCGCGACGGAGGTGTCGACGATGCGCGCGACCTCCGGCTCCAGGGCGCCGCCGGGGTAGCTGTAGATGTCGAGGCGCAGCGCGCAGGCGCGCTCGATCGTCGCGCGGGCGACGAAGGTGTCATTGGCCTCCGTCACCGAGAAGGCGCTCCCGAGCTCGCCCTCGACGGAAGATCTCCTGAGTGCCCGGGCGATCTGCTGGCTGGCGATCGGGGCGTACACGTCCAGCACCATCACGTCCTTGTTCTGCTCCTTGAAGCGCGCGTGGAGGCGCGCCCGGGTGGCGGCGTCCACGCCGCCGCCGATCGTGATGAGGTCGAAGTCGCCGGCGTGGAACTCCGTGTCCGGCGACGCGCTCAACGTGCCGACAGCCGAGTGCCCCTGCGCGTCCAGCGCTGCCACACTCCGCTCGAGGATATCGGCCCTCTTGCCGATGACGAGGATCCTGGTCGCTCTCGTTGCCATGCTCTCTCCTCCTTGGCGATCTACCGCCGCGCCCTACTGGAACGCTTTCACGTGGCGTTCCAGCCATTCGTCGAACGTCCGCGCCCTGCGCCCGAGGAGCTGCTCGACGGTGGACGACGGCTCCTCTCCCTTCCCGGACCTGATCAACGCGAACGCCTCGAGCAAGGCGCGGATGAAGCCCTCGGGGAGCTTCGCCTTCACCATCGCCTCGCGGGCGGCGTCCTCGCTCACGTCGACGTACCTGAGCGGCCTGCCAATCGCGGCGCCGATCTTCGCCACCTGCTCCGCTGCGCTCAGCGCCTCCGGCCCGGTGAGCTCGTACTCCTTGCCTTCGTGCCCCGGCGAGGTCAGCGCCTTCACCGCGACCGCCGCGATGTCGCGCTCGTCGATGGGCCTCGTCCTGGCGTCGCCCAGGGGCTGGAACACCGCGCCCTGCGCCTTGATGGACGCGGCCCACCGGAGCGTGTTCGAGGCGAACCCTCCCGGCCGGAGCATCGTCCAGGCGACGCCCGACGCCTTGACCCTCGCCTCGGCCTCGCGGTGCCAGCGGGCGATCTGGACGTCGGGCGCGCGGGCGACGCTCGACGACGAGAGCAGCACGATGTGCTTCACGCCCGCCCTCTTCGCCGCGTCGGCCGCGTTGCCGGCGAGGTTCGGCAGGTCGCCGCCCGCGCAGACCAGGAACGCCCTGTCCGCGCCCGCGAACGCGGCGTCGAGCGTCTCGGGCTTCGAGAGATCGCCCTTCACGACGGCGATGTCGCCGCCGAGCGCCCCCAGCCTCGCCGGATCGCGCACGAGCGCGCGGACCGGCTCGCCCGCGTCGACGAGCTGCTCGAGCACCGCACCACCGACATTCCCTGTCGCTCCGGTCACCAGGATCATCTGCCGCTCCCTTTCATCGCGTTCACCTTCCATGGCGCACCGCCCTCGCCTCGCCGGCGGGCCGCGCCCGAGGAGCAGCGTGCAACGGAGCCTCCCGCATGTCGGATCTCACGCCAATGCATTGGAATATCTCTGCTCGTTTGTTGCCTGCCCACCGTGCGCTTCCGGGCGGGAAGCGCTCTGTCGGCCGAGATCAATCGCCCGGCGAGCTTGCCGCGATCGCCTCCGCTTGTCGTATCGTGAGCGTCGTGCGGCCTGGCCCACCCGTCTCGTCGGCGTCTTTCTGAAGGGCCGACCCGCCCTGTCGTGATTCCCAGGCCGGCGCGCTACGGCCCGCGCTACGCGGCCACGCCGAGGGTGCCGATCTCCTCGAACTCGCGGATCATCCGAGCGAGCCCGCCCTCGTCGACGCGGAGGCCGAGCGCCGCCGCGGCGTGGACGAGGAGCTTCCGCTCGCGCAGCGACGCGACCTTGTCCACGGCCGCCGCGATCTCGAGCGCGCGCAGCAGCGGGGCGCGCGCGCCCTCCGGCACGTCGCGGAGGCGCTCGATCCAGGTGATGTCGTCGGCGAGGCGCTCGTTCAGGCCAACGCGCGCCGGGGCCGGCAGCCGCCGCAGCACGGCCGCGAGCAGCGCGGACTCCTCCGGGGTGAGGCGGCCGTCGGCGGTGAAGATGAACCAGAGCCCGTCGAACAGCCGATCGAGGTGCGGGCGCAGCGTCTCGTCGCAGAGCGCCTCGTCGAGCGCGCGCCGGTAACGGAGGTATCGACGCGCGGTATCCCCGAGGCGCCGGGTGACTACCCAGCTCGTGATCGACGACGAGGCGACCGAGAGCACGGGCACCAGGTTGCGCGCCACGCTCTCGCCGGCGAGCCGCGCCGCGAGCTGCTTCGCCACATCCGAGCCGCGCCCGCGCGCCGAGCGCACGAGCACGCCCGCTGGATCGTCGGTGTCCTGGGGGTGCTCCACGGCGCCGAACGCGAGGGCGAGCAGCGCCCACACGTCGGCCGGCTCGTCCGGATTGAACCGGAGCCCGAAGAGATCCGCGAGCTCGCAGAGCATCTGCACGTGGAGGAGCAGCCGGAGCACCGTCTCTGCACCGATCGCGAGCATGGCCGAAGGGATCGCAACGAGCCCGCCGAGCCCGTTCGTCTCGGCCGTGGCCACGGCCGCGCCGGTCGAGAGCGCCCCGGTCGCGCCGCCCGCGAGCGCCGAGCGGATGCAGGCGCGCCGGATGACCGCGCGCGCGTCGGTCGCCTCCGTCACGCCGGTCGCCTCCGCGATGATCTCGGGTCGAGGCCGCCGGTTGTAGCGGCGCACCGCGCGGGACAAGAGCTCCTCGAGCCATGCGTCGACCAGGCGCCCGCGCGCGCCAGCTTCGCTCGTCGCCTCGCTCAGCGGGAGCGCCGCGGCCCCCGCTGCGTCACCAGGATGCGCAGCCTCGTCGCCCATGGATCAGGGCGGTTCAAGATGCATTCCGCGCCCCGCGGGCGCCGAGGCAGAGCCCGCTCGCGGCCCTGCCGAGATCGGCCATTGCCTTGGTCGGGCGTACAAGGATTCACCTGCTCCCTCGCCGAGGAGGAGGAGCACCTTCCGCTCACACGGCTCGACGAGCCAGCTCAGCTCCAGGAGGCACCGGCCGTCTGGGCCTGAACGGATGATCCGTGTATGGGCGTCCTCGCCCTGCCTCCCGTTCCAGCATGTATACCGGAACTCTGGCGTTGATACGATGAAAAAACGCGTCTCCGGTGCCATCGTCGCCTCCGTCATCCACGCGGCCCGCGTGGTGGAAGGGAGAGAGACGATGCGGGTATTGCTGACGGGAGTGGGGACTCGCGGTGACGTGCAACCCGTGGTGGCCTTGGCCGTCGAGATGCGGCGTCGGGGGCACGATGTGAGGTTGTGCGTCCCGCCGAACTTCATCGACTGGGTGGGCAGCATGGGCTTCACGGCGACCCCGATCGGAATCGCGATGCGGCAATCGAGCGGGGCCGCCGCGCCGGCCGCCCCGCCGACGCCGGAGCAGGTCCGCGCGCTGGTCGAGCACCTCGCGAGAGACCAGTTCGACGCGACCGCGTCGGCCGCGGAGGGATGCGACGTGATCGTGGCCGGCGGAGCGCACCAGTACGCCGCGCGGTCCATCGCGGAGCGGCTGGGCATCCCGTCCGTGGTCGCCGTGTACGCCCCGGTGGCCCTGCCATCGCCGGACCATGCGCCCGGCGGGGAGCCCGGGGGCGACCCGGAATCGAACCTCCGGTGCTGGCAGGACGAATCGCGGAGCTGGAACGAGCGCCTCCTCGAGCGCCTCAACGCCAATCGAGAGCGCCTTGGCCAGGGTCCGGTGAGCGACGTCTTCAGCCACGTCCTGGGCAAGGCGCCGTGGCTCGCGGCGGACTCGGTCCTTGGGCCGCTGCCGGCGACGCCCGGCCTGCAGGTCACGCAGACGGGAGCCTGGCTCCTTCCCGACCAGGCGCCGCTCGTCCCCGAGCTGGAAGCGTTCCTCGCCGCCGGCGAGCCGCCCGTCTACATCGGCTTCGGCAGCATGCCTGTCGACCCGCAGACGGGCCGTATCGTCATCGAGGCCGTGCGGGCCGCGGGGCGCCGGGTTGTGCTGTCGCAGGGGTGGGCCGAGCTCGGTCTCGTCGACGACGCCCCCGACGGCATCGCGATCGGCGACGTCAACCAGCAGGCCCTGTTCCCGAGGGTCGCCGCGGTGGTGCACCACGGCGGGGCGGGTACGACGACGACGGCGGCGCGCGCGGGCGTCCCGCAGGTGATCGTCCCGATGTTCGCCGATCAGCCCTACTGGGCCTCGCGCGTCCGGGCGCTCGGGCTCGGGACGTCCGTGGCCCGTGGAGCGCTGAGCGCGGAGTCCCTTCTGGCCGCGCTGGAGGGCGCCCTCGACCACGGGGTCGCCGCCCGCGCGGCGGCGAACGCGGGCGCCGTGGCGGTGGATGGAACGGCCGTCGCCGCCGACCTCATCGAGCGGGCTTCCATGTGAAGCTCGGGTGATGGCCGCGCTCGTCCGGTCGTGTCAGCAGGTCAACCCGGGGTGATGCTCAGCTCGAACGAGCCGGCAGAGACATTGTTGTAGCTGTCGACGAAGATGTCGAGCGGAGTCCCTGCGGCCACATCCAGCGTGACCGACTCGGGGTCTCCGGCGTAGCCGGCGTCCAGGCAATTGATCTCGGTCGCGCTCTCGCCGCAGTCCGTCCGCACGTGGAGGACGAGATCGGCGGATCCCGTCGGCGTCACGGTGATCGTCGCGCTGCCGTCCGCCTCGGGGGAATAGCGGTACACGAGCTCCGGGCCGTTGCCCGCGCATGTCGCCGTGAAGCCGCGCGTGCCCTCGGACGTGTCGCCCGTCACCGCCGCCGCCCGCCGACACGTCGATCGCCCCCGCGCACGCCGCGGCAATGCCGTCCACGCACGCTTCGTGCCTGGAACAGTCGAGCTCCTCGCAGTCCCGCAGGACGTCTCCATCGTCGTCCTCGTCGTTGTCGCACGCCTCGTCGAGGGAGCAGCGCTGCGTCTCGCTGTTGCAGGCGACCTGGCACTGATCGTCGCTGTCGCAACCGCCCACGCACGCCGCCGTCGCGTCGTTCTGGCTCGCCACGAGGCAGCTCTGCCCCGCGCCCGGACAGTCGGCCGCCTCTTCACAGGATCTGAAGCAGAGCGAGAAGTTGCCGCCAGTCGCCACACAGATCGAGCCAGCCTCGCACGGGGCGAGCGGCTCCGCGCAGAGCGCCGTACAATAACCCCCCGCCCAGCCCAGGTCCGCCTCGGTCAAGCAGAGTTCACCGCTGCACTCCTCGTCGGCGGTGCACGGCTCGCCGTCCGCTCTCCCCGCCTCCGGGGCGCCGCCTTCGTCGCCTTCGCCTTCGCCGCCTTCACCCGCCGCGCCGGACGCCGCTCCCAGCGGCGACAGCTTTTCATCGTCATCGCCGCACGCGGCGAGCGCCAGCCACATCGTTGTCACCGCGGACAGGGAAGTGCCAAGTCGCATGTCCTGTTCTCCTCTTCCGGGGAGCGTAACGCCCTCGCTGCGCGGTGTACGACAGAACGTGCCCCAGGACCGCAATGGCAGAAATGGGGAGGTTGTTGTATTGGGGGCAAAATTTTCCAGGGGCGTGACGACGGAATTCCCGAAGGCGCCGCGGCGCGCGAGGGCGTCTGATAACCGGCGTGCGTAAACTCCTGCTAGACGGAGGGCTCCCGTCGCCGGACATGCTGTTCGAGCCAAGCTAGGAGCTCGTGTCGTGAGAGCGCGCCGGAAGCAAGCGAGAGCATGATGCGCTCTTGATCATCGACATGGGCATCAAGGGAGTAGCCGTTCAGCATCAGGAAGACTTCCATCGCCGCATGGCCGACACGCTTATTGCCGTCGATGAATGGGTGGCCTTGCACGAGCGAGAAGCAGAGAGTTGCCGCCTTGGCGATCACGGTAGGATAGAGCTCCTCACCTCCGAAGGTTGCCTTCGGCTGGGCCACAGCAGCCTCGACGGCGCGGAGGTCGCGAACGCCTGCGGCGCCACCGCTCGCCGCAAGAACCCGCTCGTGGAGGAAGAAGACCTCCGCCAAGGTCAAGTAGCGCACGCTCAGGCGAGCCGCCTGTACAGGTCTGCGTTCTTCACGAGGACAACCTCGGCTGCAGCGCGAAACTCGTCGTCCGGCGTCGTCAGCAGATCCGCCACGGCGGCCCGCGCCAGCTCTTCCGGCTGCAAGCCGAGGCTCTTTGCGCGTTCCTGGAGGCGGTCGGCTTGCGCGGGCGACAGGTCGATGGCGAGCTTCATGGGACGAAGTGTACCTCGGGCGACCCTGGCTCGTCACCCCGCATACGGGTGGGCCGGCGAGCGATGAATCCCGGCGGAGAAAGGCGGTTCCATCCGTCCCGAGAGCGCAGCGGCCGATGGGGGTTGAGGCTGGAGAGAGGAAGATTCCGGAGCGCTCGGGAGTAACGGCGTGCCATGCGAGCCGTTCCGCGCGGGGTCGTCAGAGACGCTCCGGCGCCACGCGATGGCCGCCCGACCCGGGTCGCCCCCATCCGGGTCCGGCCGCCGCGCTTTGTCAGCATGTTTCGTCGGCGACACGCCGCACCAGCGCGAAAGAGAGCACGAACGACGGGGGATGAGCTTCCCTGAAACCACCCGCCCGCTGCCGCGTAGAGGTGGCATCTCCGCGCCGCCAACGCCGAAAGCAGCGCCATACGGGTCGCTCGCAGGCGTAGCGCTCACCGCTGCGGCGCGGGGAGACGCCTGGCTGTGGGCGCTTCTGCCCGCAGCGGGCTGTGCTCGGCCGGCGCCCCTGGCGCCTTCACGTGGGCCACCAGGCCCGAAGGAGACAATGACCATGAAGACGATCCGATTCGCGCTCTGCTCTCTCCCCCTCATGCTCGCGGCCTTTGCCTTCACCGCGACCTCGGCGGCCGAGACCGGCCCGACCTCTGCCGCGAGCCTTCCGCGACGTCGAGGGTGACCAGCGCGGCTCGTCGGCGACGGTCAGCGTGAACTCCAGCGGAGCGCGGACGAACGCACCGGGATCAGATGTCAGGAGGGTGTCGATGATCGGTTGCCAAGCGAGCACGGCCAGCTAGGGTGCGGGCCCCAACGGACGGAAGGCGCGGATGAAGGACACCCTGTCGGCGGCGGAGGCCCGGCGCATCGCGCTGGCGGCGCAGGGCTTCCGGGCGGAGCGACCCGGGCCGGCGACGACGAAGCAGCAGTTGACCCGGCTGATCGAGCGGCTGGGCGTGGTGCAGATCGACAGCGTCAACGTCGTCTCGCGCACCCATTACCTGCCGGCCTTCTCGCGGCTGGGGGCCTATCCGCGGCCGATGCTGGAGGAGCTCGCGTGGGCGAACAAGCGGCCGCTGTTCGAGTACTGGGCGCACGAGGCGTCGCTGCTGCCGCTTACCACCCAGCCGATGCTGCGCTGGCGGATGGCCGACGCGCACGACGGGGTGGGCGTCTGGAAGGGTGTGGCGCGCTTCCTGCGCGAGCACCGGCAGCTGGTGAACCGGGCGCTGGAGCAGATCCGCGAGCGCGGGCCGCTGGCCGCCTCCGAGCTCGAGATTGGCAAGAAGGGGCCGGGCGGCTGGTGGGGCTGGAGCGACGCCAAGCGGGCGGCCGAGTGCCTATTCTGGAGCGGCGAGCTGACGACCGCCACCCGGCGGGGGACCTTCGAGAGGGTGTATGGCCTGCCGGAGAGGGTGCTGCCCAGGGCGGTGATCGAGGCGCCGACGCCCGCGCGCGAGGACGCCCAGCGCGCGCTGATCCGCATCGCCGCCCGGGCCCTGGGCGTGGCGACCGAGCGGGACCTGCGGGACCATTTCCGCATGGGAGTCGCCGAGACGAAGGCGCGGGTCACCGAGCTCGTCGAAGCCGGTGAGCTGATCCCGGTGAGCGTGAAGGGCTGGCGGGAGCCGGCCTTCCTCGATCCCGCCGCGCGGCGGCCGCGGCGTATCGAGGCCTGCGCCCTCCTCTCGCCCTTCGACAACCTGATCTGGTTCCGCGAGCGCACCGAGCGGATGTTCGGCGTGCGGGTGCGGCTCGAGATCTACACCCCCGCGGCGAAGCGGACCCACGGCTACTACGTGCTGCCGTTCCTCGAGGGCGATGCGATCACCGCGCGGGTGGACCTGAAGGCCGACCGCAAGGCGGGCGTGCTGATCGTGCAGGCAAGCCACGGCGAGCCGTGGGCGGGCGTGCAGACGCCGGAGCGGCTGGCGGGCGAGCTGCGGACCATGGCCGCGTGGCTGGGGCTGGAGCGCGTGCGGGTGGAGCCGAGGGGCGACCTGGCGGAGCGGCTGACAGGGGCGCTGTCGGGCAGATAGCCACGAACAACACTCCGCGTATGCCCAGGTGCTCAGAGGGCGATCTTTACACGACGATCGACGCGGAGATCGCGCGGTGGTGCGCGCGGCCGATCGACGCGGGCCACCCCGGCTTGACGCTGACGCCGCTGGTGCTCGGGCCCGCGGGCGTCCCGGTCGTCACCGATGCCGAGCAGGCGAGGTCGGCGCCCGAGGTGGTTGTGCTCTCGGCCATGGCGCATGCGCAGGGCGAGGCGGGGGAGGCGATCGGCGTGGCGTTCCTGGCGGCGGCAGCCGGGCTCGATGAGGAGCGTCGCGCCGTCTACGGGGACCTGGTGCTATCCTCGCTGAACGCAGCGGCGAGGCGGATGTTGGAGGCGATGATGAAGAGCGGATACGAGTTTCAGAGCGAATTCGCGCGCAGCTACGTGGCGAGGGGCGTGGAGAAGGGCCGGGAGCTGGGGCTCCTAGAAGCGAAGGCGCAGGCTGTGCTGGCCGTCCTTGATGCCCGCGGGCTGGAGGTCCCTGCCGAGATCCGGGAACGCGTCCTCGCGAGCACGGATATCGCCGAGCTGGATCGCTGGATCCGCCGCGCTGCATCCGTCCGCGACGCTAGGGAGCTGCTCGCGACGACGGGCTCCTGAGCCACCGGCGCAGGCAGCGTCTTCGACGCCTGTCGGCTCGCCGTTGGCGGCGACGTCGTCGTCGTGACGATTAATTTCCGGCTCGGCATCTTCGGGTTCTTCGGATACCCCGACTCGACGATTCGGGGACCTTCGGTCTGCAGGACCAGCAGGCGGCGCTCCGCTGGGTGCAGCGCAAAATCGCGTCGATCGGCGGCGATCCGGGCAACGTCACCGTGTTCGGCGAGTCGTGGGGGCCTTCGCGGGCGCGCAGGGGGTCGAACCGCCGCAGCGGGGCCCGGCGTCGCCCCCGGCGCCGATCCGTGCCAGGATGCCGCCGGATCGTCGCATGGGAAACCACCTGGAGCGGGTCGTCGGGGTGCTCAACGGCGTCCTCGGCGACTACCTGAAGCGGACCAGCAACGGCCTCGCGACCGCGATGCAGCTCGTCCGCGACGGGCACCCCGTGCCGCTTGCCAGGGCGTTTCCCGCGGCCGTCTCTGCCGAGGCCATGCCCCGCGTCGTCGTGCTCGTGCACGGGCTGATGAGCACCGAGGAGGTCTGGACGATGCAGGACGGCGAGACCTACGGATCGCTCCTTGCGCGCGACCTCGGCTACACGCCGTTTTATGTGCGGTACAACAGCGGCCTCCGTGTCTCCGAGAACGGCGAGGCCCTGGACGTCCTCCTCGAACAGCTCGTCTGTGCCTATCCTGTTGCCGTGGAGGAGCTGGCCCTCATTGGCCACAGCATGGGCGGCCTCGTCGCGCGCAGCGCCGCGCACGCGGCGAGCGACAAGGATCGACGGTGGCTGCCCCTCGTCAAGCGGGCCTTCTATCTCGGCACACCGCACCTCGGCGCCCCGCTGGAGCGCTTTGGCAACGTGGTCACGTGGGCGCTCGCGAGCATCGACAATCCGTACACGAAGCTCATCGCCGACATCGTCAACCTCCGCAGCGGCGGGATGAAGGACCTGGCGTATGCCAATCTCCGCCGCGAGGACTGGGAGGGCGCCAGCGCGAACGCCCTGCTCCAGAATCGCCGCCATCCCGTGCCCCTGCTCCCCCACATTCGCCATCATCTCATCGCCGGCGCGCTCACGGCCGACCCGAGGCTCTCCCTCCTGTTCGGGGACGCGATGGTCTCGCTGCGGAGCGCCACGGGGCGGGCCGTCGCCGAGGACCGGTGCTCGCCCTTCCCTCAGGAGCACGCGCGGATCATGCCGTCGCTCGGACACCTGCGCCTGGCTCACGACCCGGACGTCTACGCGCAGATCCGCGCGTGGTGCGAGGAGGCAGTGTGATGGACCGGTGGCGCGGCTTGAAGGACCTCGTAGAGGACGCGGTCGACCACGGCTCTCGGCGCGTGGAGCGCCTCCAGAAGGACGCGGCGAAGCTGCCCTTCGACCTGCTGGAGCAGATTCCCCCGATCAAGGCGCCCGTGAGGGGGATCCGGCTCATCCACGATACGACGCTGTCCGGCGTCCACGGGGCGATCCGCCTCGTCAACCGCGCCGTGGGGGGCGCGGTGGATGTGGTCCTCTTTCTCGTGGAGCAGAAGGCACGGCCGGGGGAGGCGCCGGCCGGCAGCGCGGGCGCCACGCCGGACGCGCCCTCCGGGAGCTCGGACGACAAGGTGATTTGAGCCCGGCGGCTCGGAAACGTCAAGCCCGGCGCGTGTTCGCCGCGCCGCCCGCGTGTGCTGGGCGAGTGTTCGCCGCGCTGCCCGCCTGTGCTGGGCGCGTGTTCGCCGCGCCGCCCGCGTGTGCTGGGCGAGTGTTCGCCGCGCCGCCCGCGTGTGCTGGACGAGTGTTCGCCGCGCTGCCCGCGTGTGCTCCCTGAGCGTTCCGGCGCGCGCGGTCTCGCGGGCCGTTCGGTAGAATCACCACCTCGACCTCGCGAGGCGGGGACGACACGCCCCGCATGCTCCGCCCCTGCGCCTCACGGCGGCGGCGCTCGTCGCGGTTGGCATCGCTGATGAGCCCCAGGACCGCTTCGGTATCGACCCGCCTCGAAGACGCCCGGAAACGCCCGCTCAGCCGTGTTTCGGGCGTGAGCTGGCTGCACGCGTAGAGCTCCCACATCTCCTGCGCGTAAGGGCGGGGCTGTCGGTTGGGAGCGAACCGAGAGAGGAAGCGCTGGAGGTTGTCGACGTCGCGCAGCAGCAGCTTTCGCGCGTTCTGATTGCTGGAAGCGTCCACCGCCTGCGGGAAATCGATGACGACCGGCCCGTCCGCGCCCATCAGCACGTTGAAGTCGGACAGATCGCCGTGCACGACCCCGGCGCTCAGCATCCGGACCGCTTCTGCCAGCAATCGGTCGAAGACCCTCACCGCCTCGTCGGGGTTCAGTCTCACCTCGGCGAGCCGCGGGGCCGGGCTGCCGTCGGCGCCGGTGATGAGCTCCATGATCAGCACACCGTCGATGAAATGGTGGGGTATCGGGACGCGCACCCCTGCGCTGTGCAGGCGGAAGATCATGTCCACCTCGGTCGATCTCCAGGCCGCTTCGTCCTGCGCACGACCATGGCGCGAGCGCTTGTTGATCGCGCGCTGATCGCGGCTGTTGCGCACCTTGCGCCCCTCCGTGTACTCCGCCCGGTTCTTGAAGGTCCGGTCGTGCGCCTCTTTGTAGACCTTGGCCACCCGAAGCTCGCCGCCGGAGCGCACCAGGAAGACCTCCGCTTCCTTGCCGCTCATCAGCGGGCGCACGACCTCCTCGATGAGCCCTTCGTCGGCCAGAGACATCAGGCTGCTGGGAATTCGCATCTCGTTCTTGCTTCTCCGCCGGGGATCGTTCGCCGCCTTCTAGCCACACGACCTGGGGCGCCGCAACTGGATTGGTCCTCCCCGCTTCCGCGGACACCCCGGACGACGCCAGGGAGCAGGAATGGGACGGTGAAAGAGGAGGGCGTTCACGCCCGCGTCGAAGGCGCCGGAACGTCGCGGGGCCGGTAGGGTGGACGCAGGTCCGCCTGGGGCGTGGTCCTGCCACGAAGAGCGCTCCACCGGTCGGAGCTGGGCTACCATGATCGCCATGAACCTCGCCGGAATCGCCCACATCCAGCTCTCGGTCACGGACTTCCCGCGCAGCCGCGCGTTCTACCGCGCGCTGTGCGAGCACTTCGAGATGCAGTGCCAGTACGACGATCCGGGCAGCGAGAACGAACGGCCCATGCTCTATTACATCGGCGGCAAGACCGGCCTGTTGATTCGCCCCGTGAACCCGGAGTACGCCGGCGCCCGCTTTCACCAGTACAAGCCCGGCCTGCACCACCTGTGCTTCCGCGCCCGCAGCCGCGAGGATATCGACGCATTCCACGAGTTCTTCGAGAGCACGCTGGCCGCGCTCGGCGGCAAGCTCGTGCGCGCGCCGCAGGACGGTGCGTGGGCGGCAGGCTACTACTCGATCGTGTTCGAGGATCCGGACGGCATCCGGCTCGAGATCAACCACGTCCCCGGCAAGGGCAACCTGTCCGAGGGCGTCGAGCTTCCGCTGCCCGCGCGCGTCCCGGGGGGCGTACCCGAGCAAGCGTGAGGCGGCGCTGTCTTCTCCGCCTTCATCGGGCGACGAGCGCGCTGCTGAGCTCCGCGGACGCCCCCTCCGCCTCGTGCGGGCACCTCCACGTCCGCTCAGCCGGAAATGGAGCCCCCTCTGCGCTCCCTGGTCCGCAGCGCGTAATCGATGCCGCTGCGCAGCGTGGCCTCTGTCACGAGGCCCTGCAAATCCACGCCAATGTCGATGAGCATCCGCGCGATGGCTGGCTGGATGCCCGTGAGCACGACCCTCGCCCCGAGCAGCCTCACGGCACGAGCGGCTTGCATGAGCACCCCCGCCACCTGGGCGTCGACCGATCTCACCCCCGTGATGTCGATGATCGCGATGGTCGCCTGGTGCGCGCCGACCCCGGAGAGCAATGTCTCGATGATCCGGCTCGCCCGCTCGGGATCGAGCGTGCCGATGAGCGGCATGACGAGCACCCCGTCGGCGATCGGCAGGAGCGGCGTCGCGAGCTCCCGGATGATCGCCTGTTGCGCCGCGATGACCGCCAGCTGCGCCTCCTGGCGCTCGGCCTCCGCCCGCTTGATGGCCGTGATATCGATGGCCGCGCCCCCGACCGTCCCCTCCGGGAGGCCAGGACCCCGGACGGGAAACTTGACGGAATGGAACTGCTTTATCCCTTCTGTCGGGTGAGGGACGCTCTCCTCGAACGCCGTCGCGACGCCGGTGTTCCTCACCGCGTCGTCCGCGGCCTTCACCTGCGCGACGATGTCGTCCGGGAGCATGTCGTGATCGCGCATGCCAGCGCCGCTCCCCGGCTCCATGCCCATGAACCGTTCGAATTGAGCGTTGAGCACGACATACCTGCTATCCGAATCCTTGGCGAACATCATGGCAGGCATGTGCTCAAGGAACGCGTGAAACAGCGCTTCGCTCCTCTGCAGCTCCACCTCACGGCGCGCTCTCTCGGTGACATCCTCGGCCGAGACGAGGATCTGATGCGCCGCCCCGTCGTCGCCGCGCGTGAGGACCACACAGCGCAGGGCAAAGGAGCGCTCGACGTCTCCGGTGCACTGCGCGCGCAGCGCGCGTTCGAGGGGCTGGCCGTCCAGTGCATCCGTGAGCTGCCGCACATGACCCGCCGATGCATCGAGGTCCTCGGGGTGGATGCGAGAGATGAGGGTCTCCCAGGCGCGCTCCGGCGTCTCCTGGTCGCTGATCCCGAGCTCACCGCAGCAGCGATTCCGAGTCGCGAGGCCGCCCGGCGGCTCTCCCAGGAGGCATGCCCGCTCAGCGGGGCGGCCCGGGGTCCGCCGCGGCGCGCTTCGCGCGGAGCTCCGCGAGCGTCCACTGCGCCACGCCGCGCGCCCCCTCGATCGTGAAATGCACGCCGTCGGGCCGGATCGCCCCGTCCTCGTACATGCGCCGGCACTCGCCCCCGGGGCAGATGTTCTCCTGGAGGTCGAGGAGCGCGACGTCGGGCAGCGTCGCGACGACCTTCCGGATCGAGCGGTTGATGCACGTGACCTGCTCGCGGACGTCCTTCGTCTCCCAGTCGCCGAGCGCGTAGGGGACGGTCGCCATCCAGACGCGCCCGTGCGGGTTCCGGAGCTTGTCGAGGTTCAAGACGAGGTTCGTCTCGAAGCGCTCGTGCCACGCCGGCTTGCACGCCTTCGTCCACTCGTCGTTCACCGTGATGCCGTGCATGAAGGCGCCGCCGAGGTAGAGGACCGCGGCGTCGGGCTTCGCCTGCGCGAGCAGCGCGGGCCACTCGGTCATGCCGCAGAGGTCCGCCATGATGGTGCAGCCGTCCCGCCCGTGGAGGTCCACCGCGAGCCCGCGCTCCTGCAGACCGCGGAGCGCCCAGCCGAGCGTGTTCGCGGTCGAGTCGCCGACGACGACGACGCGGAACGTGACGTCGTCCTTCACGACCGCGGTGACGAGCGCGTTGATCATCGCGGAGCCCTTCGGCGCCTCGCCGTCCTGCGCGTGCGTCGCGCGCACGGCGATGAGCAGGCCGAGCGTGACGCCCGCCGGCACCGCCCAGAACGAGCGCCCCTTCGGCAGCCCGCGCTCGCGGATCGGCCGCTCGAGGAAGCGGTAGGAGACGAGCGCGACCGCGAAGGTGATCGCGAAGCGGAGCGCGGTGAGGGCGGGGCCGTGCAGGCGATCGCTCGACACGAACACGTGCACCGGCCAGTGCCAGAGGTAGACGCCGTAGCTGATGGTGCCGACCCACGCGAGCGGGCGCCACGAGAGCGCGCGCGCGACGAGGCTCCGCGAGCCCTGCACGGCGCACGCGATGAGGACGAGGGCCCCGAGCTCCGTCAGCCAGAACCCGCCGTGGTAGAGGAGCCACGACTGGCCGTCGAACACGGACCACGCGATCGCGAGGCCGATCGCCGAGGCGACGCCGGCGCCGTCGAGGAGCCGCACCGCGCCCGCGGAGAGCTCGGCGCGCGGCGTGAGCACCGTCGCGAGCGCGGCGCCGAGGAGGATGCCGGAGGCGCGCGTGTCCGTGCCCATGTACACGCGCGTCGTGCTCTCCGGCGCGAAGAGGGCGAGCATCGCGATCGCGGAGAGCGCGGCCAGCGCCAGCGTGAGGACGAGCACGCCGCGGCGCGACCACCGCGAGAGCACGAAGACGATGACGAGCGGCCAGACGACGTAGAACTGCTCCTCGATCGCCAGGCTCCACGTGTGCTCGAGCGGCGAGCGCGACGTGAAGATCTCCCAGTAGCTCTTGTGCGCGTAGATGGCGCGCCAGTTCGCGACGTAGCCGAGCGTCGCGAGCACGTCGGCGCGGAGGCCGGCGAGCGCGCTCGGCGGCCCGAAGAGGCGCCCGTGGAGCACGACCACCGGGACGAGCGCGAGGAGCGCCGGGAGGAGCCGGCGCGCGCGGCGGATCCAGAAGTCCTTGAGCGAGATCTTGCCGCGCGCCTCGTGCTCCGCGAGGAGGAGCGACGTGATGAGGTAGCCCGAGAGGACGAAGAAGAGATCGACGCCGAGGAAGCCGCCGCGCAGCATCCCGTTCGCGTGGAAGAAGAGGACGCCGAGCAGGGCGAGCCCGCGCAGCCCGTCGAGCGCGGGCAGGTGAGGGAAGAGCGGGCGGCGGGCGGGCGTGTCCACGAGAGGAGGACGAGACTATCAAAACGCCCGGGCGGCGCCTCCCATGCCGCGCGCTCGCGTCGCGCGGATCACGCCGTGGCTGAGGTCACCGGTTAATAGTGATCCCCCTTCTTCGTGACGCCGAAGGGGATGAGCTGCGACGGCTGGCCGTTGATCGTCGTCCCCCCGGCCTGGATCATGTGCGCCAGATTGAGGAACTCGGCGGGGAAGTTCAGCTTCGGAGCGGTGAGCGCGTCGAGCGCCGCCGTCTGCTCCGGCGTGAGCTTCACCTCGAGCGCCCTCACGTTGTCGTCGAGCTGCGCCAGCGTGCGCGCCCCGATGATCGTGGACGACACAGCCGGGCGCGCCTGCACCCAGCTGAGGGCGACGCGCGCGACGGTGGTCTCGAGCTGCTTGGCGATCCGCTCGAGCTCGTCGATCACCGTGTAGCTCCGCTCGTCGAGGTAGCTCGCGGTCCACTGCCGCCCTTCCGGCTTGACCGTCGCGGCGTTCCTCCGCGTGTACTTGCCGCTCAGGATCCCGCTCCGGAGGGGCGACCACGGCGTCACCCCCAGCCCGAGCTCCTGGGCCATGGGGATCAGCTCCCCTTCGACCGTCCGCTCGAGGAGCGAATACTCGATCTGCAGCCCGATGAACGGCGCCCATCCGCGGAACTGAGCGATCAGCTGCCCTTGCGTCACCTTCCACGCAGGGGTGTCGGACACGCCGATATAACGGACCTTCCCCGACTGGACGAGATCGTGGAGCGCCGCCATGGTCTCCTCGATCGGCGTGAACTTGTCCCAGTTGTGCAGCCAGTAGAGATCGATGTAGTCGGTGCGCAGCCGGCGGAGCGACTGCTCGCAGGCGGCGAGGATCGATTTGCGGTTCGAGCCGCCGCCGTTGGGATCACCGACGTACAGGTTTCCGCTGAATTTCGTGGCGATCACCAGCCGGTCACGCTTCTGCCGGTCGTGGCCGATGTGGTCCCCGATGATCTTCTCCGAGTGTCCTTTGGTGTAGAGGTTCGCCGTATCGATGAAGTTCCCCCCGAGCTCGATGAAACGGTCGAGGATGGCTTCGGAGTCCTTGACGCTGCTCCCCCAGCCCAGGTCTTCGCCGAACGTCATGGCGCCGAGGCAAAAGGGGCTCACCCGCAGACCTGAGCGACCGAGCGTGACATAATGATCGAGCGGCATCGCATCACCTCCGGAAGTTGTTCCGTTTCGAACAGTTTAATATTGAACTAATAACGCCGCACCGCTCCATCGTCAAGCGCGAGCAGAAAGAACATGGACAAGCTTTCGCCCTGGGAGCTCTGGACGCTGAACTTCGAGTTCAGCATGGCGGTCATGGCCGAGGTGGAGCCAGAGGTGCGCGCGCTGGGGCTCGAGATGAAGGAGTTCTTTCTCCTCGGCAAGCTCGATGACCACCCTTACCCTGCCGAGCTGGCGCGCGTGCTGATCACGCCCAAGCCTTCGATCACCTTCATGGTGAAGCGGATGGAGGCGGCGGGCTTCGTCCAGCGCGAGACGGAGGCGGGCGATCTGCGGCGCTTTCGGCTGACGCTCACCCGCTCGGGGCGCAAGGCGATGGAGGCGGCGCGGGCGATCCTCGACGACGCCTTCGGACGAAGGCTCGCGCGGATCTCGGCAGGCGAGCGCGCCGAGCTGGCGCGGCTCCTCACGCGGCTGATGGGGGAGCGCGCTCGCCCGCGCTGACGGCCGCCCTCGCGCTCACTCGTAGTCGCGCCGCAGCTCTTCGTAGAACGCGTCGCTCATGAGGTAGTCCGCCCACCACTGCTCGACCGGCGTCACGCCCCGGCGCTGCTGGAAGAGCACCAGATCGTCGAGCTCGCCGTCGTACCAGCCCCACAAAAACCGGGCCCGCAGCACGTCCACGTTTCGCACGCGGAGCTCGGCCACCGCGTCCTCGAGCGACTCGTCGTCGAACTCGTCGACCAGCGCCTCCGCCTCGTCGATGATCTCGCCGAGGTAGGCCAGCCCCTTCTTGGTGAGCTCGAACCGCGCCTTGCGGCGGTTGACCTCGATGAGCTCCGCGTTCACGAGCTCCTGCAGGACGTCCTCCAGCGGGCTCAGCTCGGACGGGAGCACGAGGGGCATCTCCATGCCTCCATCGGCGGGCTTCAGGTCCATCTTCTTCAGCACGTAGATGCCGGCATAGACCAGCTTCTGCTCGCGCGACACGATCGGCTGCTGTCTGCGTCCTTCGAACATCGTCTCACTCCGCGATGCGCCAGGCCTCCGCCTCGAGGCGGATGTGCCGGCGACCGTCTGCGTCGGTGTCGAGCCACGCGTCGACGTCGCCGTCGGCATAATACACGGGGGTGCGCCCCGCCGCCTCCGGCCGCCGGATGCGCGCGGCGTGGGGGTTGCACATGGCGAGCACGATGGCGCGCTCGCCGGAGAGCGCGGCCGGCAGCCAGCGCTCGAGGAACGCCGACAGGAGCACGGTCACCGAGTAGTCCTTGGCGACCTCCTCGACGAAGAACTCGAGCTCCACGTCGTCGGGCAGCACCTCCGGCTCGTCCGCGGCGTGCACCGCCACGACGAGCGCGTCGGTCACCCGGAGCGGCCCGCGACCCGCGCGGCCGTCCAGCCAGAGCGCGTCCACCCGGCACCAGCCGAACTGCGTGGACTCCACGTCCGGCTCGTCGCGGTGCTGTTCGAGGTTCAGCAGCTCCAGCGCGGGACGGCAGCGGAACGGGAGCTCGGAGATGCTTCGCAGGGGCTGCATCGCGGCGGCTGGCGCGCGGCTACGCGACCAGGCGCTCGGGCCTGCGGCCTCGCTCGCTGCGGCGGACGCCGAAGCGCGAGCCTGCGCCGGACTTGCCGCTGCCGAAGCGGCTGCTGCCGGCGTTGTTGTAGCGCCGCCCGGTCTGCGACGACCTGCTGTGGTCGACGCTCGACGGGTTCGAGGCGCGGTACGCTTCGCGGTGGGATCGCAGATCGGGCGCGCGGCCGGGCGGCGTGGTGTACGGCTGCGTGTACACCGGCACGTAGTTCGGGCGCAGCGCCGACGACACCATGGCGCCGAGGAGCATGCCCGACGCCAGGCTCATCACCGGCGAGTGGTAGTACCCGTAGGGGCCGAACCCGGACGTCTGGATCTGCGCCGCGCCTTCGCCCGAGACGTCACGGCGGATCGAGAACACCTTCTCGGGGTCCTGCACGCTGCCGTCGCTGTTCTTGTCGAAGAACCCGGTGACGACCTGCGTCTTGGCGTCCAGGTCCTGTACGGCGACGCTGATGACCTCGCTCCCCTGGTAGATCTCGTTGACGCGCCGCTCGAAGTCCTCGGGCCCCTCGGCCGCCTTGAAGGCTTCGTTCACCTTGTCGAAGTCGAGCTCGACGGTGGTGTTCTCGGTGGTCGCCCAGCGCTCCTTGGACCGCCCGCCGCTGCCGCTGGAATCGCAGCCGGCGGTCGCGATGGCGAGGGCTGTCAGGAGCACGACGGGCAGGGTGGTGGTCTTCGTCATCATCTGGAGGGATCTGTCTGGTGCTGCTTGAGGATTCTGTCAAGCAGGCGCCGAGCCCAGCACCGGGAGCCCGCTGGCGCCGGGAGAGAACCTGCGCACGAGGGGGCGCCGCGCAAGATCCGCAAGATCATGGAGGGCGCGGCAAAATCATGGAGGGCGCGGCGCGTCAGCGCGCGCCGGCCGGAGCGGCCCCCGGGGCCGCCGGGCGGCGGCAGCTCGGCCGAGCGCAGCCGCTCGGGCAGGGGTCGGGTCGCCGAGCGCGGGGTATTCAGGTCGCCTTCGGCTTGTGGGTGGCGAAGAAGAGGCCCGGCAAGACGAGCGCCGCGCCGAGCCAGTGGTAGAGGGCAAACGCCTCGCCGAGGAGCAGCCAAGCCAGCACGGCGGTATAGACCGGCGACAGGTAGAGCAGCAGGCCAGTGCGGCTGGGGCCGAGATGCTCGGTGATATAGCTGTACGTGGCATAGGCGCCGACGCCCGGCACCAGGACCAGGGTCACCACGGTGGCGATGGTGCGCAGATCGAAATGCGGCGCGCCGCGGCTGGCCAGCTCCCAGCCGAGCAGCGGCAAAAGAAGGATCGCCCCGGCCAGCGCGATCGCGGTGAGCCGCGCCTGGACCCCCAGCGGATCGGGCCATCGCTTCAGCAGCACCGTGTAAAGCGCCCAGGAGATCGCGGCGCCGAGGATCATCAGGTCACCGGTGCTGAAGCTGAGCGCCAGCAGCGCCGCCGGGTCGCCGCGCAGCACGATGACCAGCACGCCGGTCAGCGCCAGCGCGGCGCCCAGGCCCTGGCGCCGGCTGAGCCGCTCCCCGAACATGGCCCGTGACAGCAGGATGATGATCACCGGCGAGACGGCGTAAATCAGGCCGATATTGGTGGCCGTGGTGGTGGCGGCGCCGTAATAGACGCCGGCGCCGCAGATGCCCATGCCCAGCAGGCCGAGCAGGGCATATCGGGCCCAGTCGCGCCGTAGCGCGGCGCGGTTGCGCCACAATTCACGGCCGCAGAAGGGGAGCAGCACCAGCACGACGCCCGTCCATCGAAGCTCCGCCAGCGCCACGGGCGGGATGAAATCCGCCGTGGCGCGCGCCAGCAGCATGTTGGCGGTGAACAGCGCCGGGGTGACGAACAGCAGGACCTGGGCGGTGCGCCGCTGGCGGGACTCGGCAAAGCCGAGAGAGCTGGAAGCCATTGGCGCCGACAGTAGGGAAGCGCCGCTACCCTGGCCAGGGCTCGTCGTCCCGCTGCGACCCTCGGCGCTCTATCCCAACCCGCCTCGCTGCCTCCGCCGCTGTCGGCCAATACACCTCTTCCCGCGGGATCTCGAGCTCTCCGACACCCCGGCCGCGCAGCACCTCCCTCTGCTCCGCCACGAGCGCCGAGATGTCCTCCACGCCCACCGTCCACTCCTCGGCGAACCGCCGCAGCGTCGCGCCCCGCAGGCCGAGCTGGATCGCCCTCCGCGCGACCGGCGCGCCCGACGGATGGTGGTCCGGATCCCACTGGAGCCGCACGTCCGAGCGCTGGAGATCGCTCTTCCACGCCTCCTCGCTCGGGTGCAGGTCGGGCACGAAGCCCGACGGCACCGCGGCCGCCAGGATCGCGTCGAACCCCGCGCGCTGGATGCGGATGGCCAGCACCGCCTCCTGGTCGGGCTTCGTGCCCCAGCCCGAGCGGAACATCATCCAGAGGAAGTTCGGCTTGATCCAGCTCATGCGACCAAAGCTGAACTCCGGCCCTCCGAGCCGCTGGTGCAGGGCCGCGTGACGCGCGATCGACGGACGGTACGCCTGATAGACCACGATGGTCTCGGCGTCGAACTGCGCGAGGATGTGGCGTCCTGCCGTGGGCCAGCGGGCGGACTGCGCAGCATACGACTCGAGCTCCAGCTTCTTCATCACGCCTGCATCACTCCCTCCTCGTGCTCTCCTCGACCCACTCTGCCTCGTCCGAGCCGCCGTGTCACCGCGGCGCTCCTCTTCCTCCTCACTTCCTCCTCACTTCCTCCTGGGCCCTCGGGCGCCTGCGCGCCGACCCGATCAGGTGTCAGGCGCATTTTGTGCCGCCACGGAGTACTCGACGACCAACACGCAGGAAGCGGACGTCGACGAGGCCGACTTCATCAAGAACGACGGAGAGCACGTCTACATCCTGGCCCACGGGCAATTCCAGATCTTCGACGCGTGGCCCGCCGCCGACATGCACCGCGTCGCGTCGGTCGCGATCGAGGGGAGCCGAAGAAGCTCTTCGTCCACGAGAAGCGCGCCCTCGTGTACTCGTCGCTGTCTACCTGTCGAACACGGGCGACGGGCATGGTGGACCAGCTCGCGCCCGGCGAGGACATCCGATCCGCCCGCTTCTACGGCGACGTCGGGTTCGTCGTGGCCTTCAAGAAGACCGACCCGCTCTACACCATCGACTTCTCGGATCCCGAGGCGCCCAGGGTGCGCGGCGAGCTGAAGATCCCCGGCTTCTCGACCTACATGCACATGATCGACGAGGGGCACGTCATGAGCATCGGCTACGACGCCGACGACCAGGGCGACTTCGCGTGGTTCCAGGGGATCCTGCTCCAGATCTTCGACGTGACGGACCTCGACGCGCCGAAGCTCACGCACAAGGAGGTGATCGGGACGCGCGGCTCCGCGAGCGACGCCGCGACCAACCACCTCGCGTTCAACTACTTCACCCAGCGGGGGCTGCTCGGGATCCCCATGGTCATCTGCGAGGGCGGGAGCGGCGGCGACTTCGGCGACACGATGACGTTCAGCGGGCTGCTCGTCTACAAGGTGGATACCGGCGCGGGCTTCACGTCCGTCGGTGGCGTGCCCCACCCGCTGCCCGACGTGAGCGAGGGCGGGAGCGGCCCGAGCTGCAGGAGCTGGTGGAGCAACGCGACGTCGTTCGTGAATCGGAGCGTCTTCATGGAGGATCACGTCTACTCCGTCTCCGAGGACGAGATCCGGGTCGCCAACATCAGCGATCTCGCGACGCCGGAAGCCGTCGTGCCGCTCGTCCCCTGAGCGAGATCCGCCGCGCGGCCGCGTGCTAGAGCTCCGCCATGGAAGCGCTGGACCTCCCCGCCGAGCAGCTGGCCTCGGCGGTCGGCGCGCGGCCCTTTCTGCTGCTCGCGCTGCTCTTGATCGGAACGGTGGGGGTGCTCCTCGGGCTCGTCGCCGTCGCGCGCTTCTCCGACCGCCACGCGCGGGCGCTGTGGGCGTGGGCCGTCCGGGTCTACGCCGCGGCGGCCGCGCACCCGGCCACGCGGCGCCTCTCGGCCCGGTTCCCCGCTGTCGCGAGGGTGCTGCGCGAGCTCTCCGCGGCCGAGTACCTCGTGATCCACCTCGGCCTCGGGCTGGCGCTCAGCATGGCCGCGCTCGTGTTCGTCGCGCTCGCGGAGGGGGTGCGCGAGGGCGAGCCGATCGTGGACGTCGATCTCGCGCTCGCGCGCGCGCTCCACGCGTCGTCGAGCCGCGCCGGCGTGGCGGCGCTCCGCGCGTTCACCCTCCTCGGCAGCTTCTGGGCGCTCGCGCTGCTCGCGGTCGTCGTGGCCGCGGCGCTGCTGAGGCGGGGCCGGCGGGTCCTCGCGGTCGGGTGGCTCTTCGCGCTCGCCGGCGGCGGGGTCCTCAACTCCGCGCTCAAGGCCCTGTTCGCCCGGCCGCGGCCGACGTTCGCCGATCCGCTCGCGGTGGCCGCGGGGTGGAGCTTCCCGAGCGGGCACTCGATGGGCACGCTCGTCGCCTTTGGCATGCTCTCGTACCTGGGCCTCCTGCTCCTCCGGACGCTGCGCGCTCGCCTCGTGCTCGTCGCGCTCGCGCTCGGCTGGACCGTGGCGATGGGCTTCAGCCGCATGTACCTCGGCGTGCACTACCTGAGCGACGTGCTCGCGGGGTTCGCCGCAGGCACCGTGTGGCTGGCCGTCTGCATCTCGGGGATCGAGGTCGCGCGGCGCAGGCCAGGTCGGATCGACGGGCAGCCGCTGCCTTCCTGAGACGGCCAGTCGCCGAGCGCCGGGTGAGCGGCGGCTGGCCCGCGTACACCTCGCCGCCGCCCTGATCCGCAGCGCGCCCGGCGATGTCAAGATCGAACTCCGGCCGTGCTCGATTCGACATCAAGCCGCGAGCTCGTCGGCAGAAGCCGAGTTGAGTCACGGTGGAAATAGACATTATTGTCGAAATTTGCGCCGTGGCCAGCGTGCAGAGGCGAGGTGGACGCCTGGGCGCAGAACCAAGGCGCAGAACCACGTCGGCTACCGGCGGTGAGCCAGGATGAAGCGCTGCGCCGAGCACAGCGGCGCCGCCGATTTCGCCTGGAGACGGGGTGCACTTTTACGATAAAGTGTGTCTAGCGCCGTTTGCTCGGGAAGAGCGCAACGTGCGTTATCGAGGTGGCCGTGGGTTTAAGGACTTCTTATCTGGCTTTGGCGGTGGGATTGCTTCAGATCACGGTCGCCTGCGGCGGGGGCGGCGCGACCACGAGCGATGCGACCGGCTCCGGGAGCGGCGCGAACTCCGGCGGCGCGCCTGGCGTCGGCGGCGCCGGCGGCAGCGGCGGTGAGCCCGATTTCACGGTCGGCAGCGGCATCGGCCTCGGCGGCAACGGCGGCGGCGAGCCGGACCCGTGCGAGGTCGATGATCCGCCCCCCGAGTGCTTCCTGCCTCCCGACCCCGCCTGCGGGGACGCGGCGCTGAACCAGGCGTCCGAGGCCTGCGACGACGGCAATACGCTGCCGGGCGACGGCTGTTCTGGGCAGTGCCAGATCGAGCCTTACTGGGAGTGTCCGACGGCCGGTCAGCCTTGCGAGCTGACCATCGCGTGCGGCGACGGCGTCGTCGACCCCGGCGAGTTCTGCGACGATGGCAACAACGTCGACGGCGACGGCTGCAGCGCCGACTGTTACTACGTCGACCCCTCGTACGTGTGCCCGAAGCCGGGCGAGCCGTGCATCCTGCTCTACGACTGCGGCGACGGCCGCGTGAACGGCTCGGAGGAGTGCGAGGACGGCGACGACCCGCCTGCGTCCGGCGACGGCTGCAGCGCGGACTGCAAGCGCGAGGCGGGGTTCCAGTGCAGCCGGCCCGGTCAGCCGTGCACGCGGCTGCCGGTCTGCGGCAACGGCGCCAAGGAGACAGGCGAGGGGTGCGACGACGGCAACACCGCGAGCGGCGACGGCTGCTCGAGCCTGTGCCGGCAGGAGCCCTATTACAACTGCCCGACCCCCGGATCGCCCTGCGTGCGGCTGATCGAGTGCGGCGACGGCAAGGTGCAGCCGGGTGAGCTCTGTGACGACGGCAACGCCGTGGGCGGCGACGGTTGCTCCGCCGACTGCCAGGTGAAGGACCCGGCGTACGTGTGCCTCGAGCCGGGCGAGCCGTGCATCCCGCTCTACCTGTGCGGCGACGGCCGCGTGAGCGGCAACGAGCAGTGCGACGACGGCGACGACCCGCCGGAGAGCGGCGACGGCTGCTCGGCGGACTGCCGGCTCGAGGAGGGCTGGGTCTGCAAGCCCGGCCAGCCCTGCACCGTGAGGACCTATTGCGGCGACGGCGCGGTGCAGCTCGGCGAGCAGTGCGATGACGGCGGCGGGGAGAACCCTGTCGGCGGCGACGGCTGCACCGCGCAGTGCAAGATCGAGGTCGGCTGGACGTGCCCGCCGGGCGGCGGGCGCTGCACCCCGCCGCCGCCGCCCGTGTGCGGCGACGGCAAGATCGGCGGCACCGAGGTGTGCGACGACGGGAAGCAGCCCCCGGCGAGCGGCGACGGCTGCAGCGCCGACTGCCAGACGATCGAGGACGGGTGGGATTGCTCGCGCGTCGGGTTCCCCTGCAAGACCATCTGCGGCGACGGGCGCAAGCGCGGCGCCGAGCAGTGCGACGACGGCAACCCCGCGAGCGGCGACGGCTGCGACGACACGTGCCGCATCGAGCCCGGGCGGGTGTGCACCAACGGCGTGCCCCAGGACTGCAGGGGCTTCTCCGTCTGCGGCAACGCCATCCGCGAGGGCACCGAGGCCTGCGACGACGGCAACGGCAACTGGCGCGACGGCTGCACGCCGGACTGCAAGGGCGAGCCGAACTGCAGCGGCGGCGCGTGCATCTCGAAGTGCGGCGACGGCATCCTCCTGCCCGGCGACGCCACCGAAGCGTGCGACGACGGCAACACCGTGAGCGGCGACGGCTGCTCCGCGACGTGCACGATCGAGCCGGGCTACACCTGCACCGTGGCGCCCACCGAGATGCGGCTGCCGATGGTCATCCGCGACTTCATCGGATGGTGCCCGACCTCGTACGACCGCACCGTCAGCAATGCCGACTGCGACAACAACCTGACGGACACCCTCATCGGGCACTTCGATTTCGAGATCTCGCCCAGCAGCGCCAGCGGCATTCAGACCGACGGCACGGTCCAGGCGACTCTCGACGGCGACGGCAAGCCCGTGAGCAGGTTCGGCCCCGCCTTTGTCAACCCGAGCGATGCGAACGGCTGGACCACGGGGCAGAACAACTTCCAGTGGTGGTACCGGGACAACCCGACGTACAACAGGACGCTCGTCACCTCCATCGAGCTGCTCCCGGACGCCGGCAGGTATGTGTACCAGCGGAACCCGTTCTGGCCGGTGGACCGCGACCCGCCGGGCGACGATCCCGTGCTCGACAACCTGGTCTCCGCCGGACTGGAGAAGGCGCAGTCCCAGGGGCACAACTTCTACTTCACGAGCGAGGTCCGGTACTGGTTCCAGTTCAACCCGAACGGAGCCGCGGCCGATCCGGTGCTCACCTTCTTCGGTGACGACGACGTCTGGGTGTTCATCAAGAACACGCTGACCGCGGACATTGGCGGCATCCACGGGCAGCTCCAGGAGAGCGTGACCATCCTGGACAACGGCGACGCGCGCGTGACCCCGTGCACCGCCGCTGCCGGCTGCACGAACCGGGGCGCCAGCTACGACGTCGACCTGAACCTCGAGCCGGGCAAGGTCTACGAGATCGCGGTGTTCCAGGCCGAGCGCCACGTCACCGGGTCGAACTACCAGCTCACGCTGTCGGGCTTCAGCGCCGGCACGTCGGTGTGCACGCCGCAGTGCGGGGTCGACGAGCCGGTCGTGACGCCGGGCGAGGAGTGCGACGACGGCAGCAAGAACGGGACGGGCTACGGCCAGTGCAACAACTGCCAGCTCGGGCCGTACTGCGGCGACGGCGTGACGAACGGCCCGGAGGCCTGCGACAACGGGGTCAACAACAGCACGTACGCCAACGCCTCGAACGCCTGCGCGCCGGGGTGCGTGGCCCCGCCCCGCTGCGGCGACGGCGCGGTCAACGCGCCGTACGAGGCGTGCGACCTCGGCGCCGGCAACACGGCGAACGGCTACGGCGGCTGCACGCGCGAGTGCGAGATCGGGCCGTACTGCGGCGACGGCGTGACGAACGGCCCCGAGCAGTGCGACAACGGCAGCAACGACGGTTTCTACGGCACGTGCAACCCGAACTGCACGCCCGCCCCGCGGTGCGGCGACGGCAACGTCGACGAGGAGTGGGGTGAGGAGTGCGACGACCCGGCCGACCCGAACTGCGTGGGCTGCCAGCTCGGGGCGCTCTGCGGCGACACGGTGGTGCAGGCGAGCTACGGCGAGGAGTGCGACGACGGCGTCAACGACGGCGGCTACGGCGAGTGCGCGCCGATGTGCCTCTACGGCCCGCGCTGCGGCGACGGCGTGGTGCAGCCCGACGAGGAGGACTGCGACCTCGGCGAGGCCGACAACAACGGCGCTTACAACGGGTGCACTCAGCACTGCGCGTACGGGCCGTACTGCGGCGACGCGACCGTCAACGGCGCGGAGACCTGCGACGACGGCGTCAACGACGGCTTCTACGGCAGCTGCTTCCCCGATTGCACGCCGGCGGCCAAGTGCGGCGACAGCCGCATCGACGAGGACTGGGGTGAGCAGTGCGATCCGCCGAACGAGGCGACCGGCTGCAGCGAGAACTGCCGCCTCGGCGCTCAGTGCGGCGACTCGGTGGTGCAGACCAACCTCGGCGAGAAGTGCGACGACGGCGTGAACGACGGCGGCTACGGCGAGTGCGGCCCCAACTGCCTGTACGGCCCGCGCTGCGGCGACGGCGTGGTCAACGGCCCCGAGCAGTGCGACGACGGGGACGGCAACAACACCGGCGGCTACGGCAAGTGCGCGCCGGGGTGCATGTACGGGCCGTACTGCGGCGACGGCGTGCGGCAGAGCCCGTACGAGGAGTGCGACGACGCGAACAACACGAGCGGCGACGGCTGCAGCTCGGCCTGCAAGCGCGACGGCCAACCCCTCTAGCGACGGTCACCCGCTGCGGATCCGGGCCCACCTCGGCGTTTTCGGTGCTCAGCGTACAAGAGTACGCTTCCGCGCCGAAAACGCCGATCTGGGCCCGTCTCCTGTGCGGGTGACCGTCGGCGTCGGCGTCGCCCGGCGGAGGCGCACACAAGAGTACGCTTCCGAGCCGAAAACGCCGAGGTGGGCCCGGATCCGCAGCGGGTGACCGTCGGCGTCGCCCGGCGGAGGCGCACGGGGGGCGGGAGAACACCCTGGGATCGGGCTCACCTGGGAGCGCGATCGCTCACGAGCGCGGCGCGTCCGGAGGGCGCGGGCGCACCGTGGTGTCGCCCAGCGGCTTCTCCAGGAGGGGAGGGCCCGCGATGGGAAGCCAGATCTCGAAGACAGCGCCGCCCTTCTTGGCCTTGCGGTAGGTGATCTCACCGCCGTGCTCGAACACGATCCGCTGCGCGATCGCGAGGCCTAGACCCGTCCCCTTCTCCTTGCTGGTCGCGTAGGGCTCGAACAGGCGCGGCACCATGTCCTCGGCCACGCCGGGGCCGTTGTCGCGCACCACGATCCGCACGCGGTCGTTCGGCAGCGGGCCGATCGTCACCGAGACGCGCGGGTCGCGCCGGATGGCGCTCGCGGCGTCCAGCCCGTTCTGGACCAGGTTCGTGAGGACCTGGATCAGCTGATCGCGATCGGCCGAGACCTCCGGGATCGGATCCGCCACGAGCTCGACGCGCGGCGACGGCGCGCCGGTGCCAGAGGTGGCGCCCGCACCGGAGGACAACCTCGCGCCAGAGGTCGCCTCGCCCGACGCCGGCGCGGCGTGCAGCGTGACCACCCCGCGCGCGACCGCGACGAGATCGATGGGCGTGAGGTTCGGCGGCGGCAGGCGCGCGAACTGGGTGAACTCGGTCACGATGTTCGCGATCCGGTGCACCTCGTTCAGGACCGTCGACGTCGCCTCCGCGAAGTAGTCGTCGAACGCCGGGTCGTCGCGCTGACGGAGCCGGCGCAGCGTCTCCACCGCCGCGCGGATGGGCGCCAGCGGGTTCTTGATCTCGTGGGCGATCTGGCGCGCGACCTCGCGCCGCGCGGCGATGCGCTCGGTCGCAGCCAGGCGCTTGCGCATCGCCGCGAGCTCGTCGATGGTCGCGTTGAACGCCGCCGCGAGATCCGCGATCTCCCGCCCCCCGCGCCCCTCCACGCGCCGCGGCGCGCCGCTCATCACCTCGCGCGTCTCGCGGGCCAGCGCCACGAGCGGCCGCGACAGGCTGCGCGCCAGCACGACGGCCATCGCGACGGCGATCGCCAGCACCGTGGCGCCCGTCAGCGCGATCGCGCGATCGAGCCGGGCGAGCGCCTGCCTCAGCGGATCGCGCGGAACGGACGCGACGACGTCAAGGCCCGGGATCTCGGCGAAATGCAGGACGCGCACGACCTCCGCCTCGCTGCTCCGAGGGGCGAGCTCCCCCTCCCGCGCCGCCGTGAGGCGCACATGGTACGCCTCGCCGATCCGCGCGAGGACCGGTCCGATCCGCCGCGCCCCCACGAGGCCGATGGTCACCCCGTGGCGCGACAGGGCGCAGTGGACCTCCAGCGACGGCTCGCCGCCCGCCTTCGCCGGCCGGAGCCGCGGCGCGCCCCCGGGGGCCTGGATGAGCTCCGCGAGCCGCTTGTCGCGCGTGCCGATGCGCGCGCCGTCCTCGGCCCCCAGGACGCTCCCGTCGCCCGCCACGAGCGACAGCTCGTCGAGGCGCAGCGCCTTGGCCTGGCTCGGGACCAGCCGCCCGAGGGCGATGCGGCTCCCCGGGTCCATCGCGTCCGGGTCGCCCTTGGCGCGCTCCAGCTCGACGTGGGCCTTGTCGACGAACGTGTCGTGCCGGCAGAGCGGCGGCAGGAGGTCGCGCAGCGCGTCGGCCTCCCACGCGAGCTGCTGCCGGACGCCTGCATGCGCCGCGTCGATCCGCTCGGCGAAGCCGCCCTCGATGATCTCGCGGGACGCCTCGCGGAGGGTCAGCCCGACGAACGCCGTCGCGATGATCGCGACGAGCCCGAAGGCGAGCAGGAGGCGAGCGGCGAGGGACATGGCGGGACGGCCACGCCCGCCCGGCCGCACGGCCGCCGGTACGGCCGGGCGGCCGCCGCGGTCCGCGGCGGTGTTCAGGGTCGGTGCGGTCGAACCTAGAGGAATCGGCGCCCGTGCCGAGCCCCCGCGGCGGGCTCCTTCTCCGCCGCAACCTCTGTGCATACGCCATCGGGTCGAGATCGTCCAAGTTCATCGCGTTTCCCCCAACCGCGCGGGCCCGTCCCCTGCGCCTCTGCCCAGGAGATCTCGGTTCACGGCTCGCCTGCTTGCGGTTCCCGTGCCGCGCCCGCCACGCTCGCCGCGCTTCTGCCGCGCGCTCTCCTTGCACCGGGGGGCACTCGCCTCTTACGCTCGGTCGTCCTTCGGGGTCGCCCTTGGCGCGCCGGCCAGCGCGCGCTGCAGCTCGACCGCGCTGGAACGCACGAAATGAACGCCAAGCAGCTCTCCATCCCCATCGCCGCAATCCTCGCGCTCATCGGCTTCGGGCTGAGTTTCGCGTCGAAGTCGCTGACGGAGTTCTCGGGCCAGCTGTTCATGATGTTCGGCGTCTCCGCGGCGGTGGCGGTGGTGTACGCGAGCTTCGGGGCCAAGGGCGGCGTCCCCCTGGGAGGCCTGCGCGACGCGCTCCGCGGCGCCGCCCGGGGCAAGCGGCCCAAGCTCCCCGAGGGCGCCCCCGCCGACGTCGCCGAGACCTACGAGCAGATCGCCGAGATCGCCGGCCGCCAGCTCGAGCTCGCGGAGGAGCGCCACGCGCTCGCCGAGGAGCGCGACAAGCTCGCGAGGGAGCGCGACGGCCTGAGCCGGGAGCGCGACGGCATCGCGAAGGAGCGCGACACCCTCGAGCGGGAGCGGGACAACCTGAGCCGGGAGCGCGACGGCATCGCGAAGGAGCGCGACACCCTCGAGCGGGAGTGCTCGACGCTCACCCGCAAGGTGAACGATCTCGCGCAGCGCGGCCCCGACATCGACGTCGACGCGCTCGTGGACGCCGTGCTCCGCGCCACCGCCGGCGAGCGGGTGCGCGTCCCGCCGGGCTCGTCGCCCGAGCTCTCGCGCCTCTACGCGGAGCTCAGCGGCATCGCGGAGCGGATCACCCAGGCGGAGCTGCGCGACAAGCAGCGCCGCTCGGAGCTGGCGCAGGCCACCGTGCTCCTCGACGAGCTGCTGCCCAAGCTCAGCGACGGCGTGAGCAGCGTCATGCACGCGAGCGAGCAGGCGACCGTGTACATCCGCGAGATGACGACCGCCCTCGCCAACATCGCGCAGTCGGTCGAGTCGCTCGCGTCGAGCGCGGAGGAGTCGAGCTCGAGCATCCTCGAGATGACGGCGACGAACGAGGAGGTCGCCGAGAACGTCGGCGAGCTCGGGTCGAGCGTGCGCGAGACGGTCTCCTCGATCGAGGAGATGGCCTACTCCATCCGCGAGGTCGCGAAGAACGTCGACGCCCTGGCGCTGACGGCCGAGGAGACGAGCTCCTCGATGAACCAGATGGACGTCTCGATCGACCAGGTCCAGTCGAACGCGAACGAGACGGCCCGGCTCTCGGAGGAGGTGGCGACCGACGCCGAGAAGGGCGCCGAGGCGATCCTGAAGACGATCGGCGAGATCTACCGCATCAAGGAGTCGAGCCAGGAGGCCGTGGCGGTCATCTCGAACCTCGGCTTCCGCATCGAGGCGATCGGGCAGATCCTCGCCGTCATCGACGACGTCGCCGAGCAGACGAACCTCCTCGCCCTGAACGCCGCCATCATCGCCGCCCAGGCCGGCGAGCACGGCAAGGGCTTCGCCGTCGTCGCCGACGAGATCAAGGACCTCGCCGAGCGCGCCGGCGGCAGCACGAAGGAGATCGCCGAGCTCATCAAGACCATCCAGTCCGAGTCGAAGAACGCGATCGCCGCCGTCGAGCGCGGCGCTCACAACGTCGACCGCGGCGTCGAGGTCTCGAACGAGGCCGAGCGGGCCCTCAAGAAGATCCTCGAGAGCTCGCAGAAGTCGACCAACATGGTGCGCGCGATCGCCCGCGCCACGGTCGAGCAGGCCAAGGGGTCGAAGCAGGTCACGGACGCGATCGGGCGCATCGCCGAGACGGTGCAGCAGATCGCCGCCGCCACGGCGGAGCAGGCGCGCGGCTCGGAGCTCATCATGAAGAGCGCCGAGAAGATGCGGACCATCACGCAGCACGTGGAGCGGTCGAGCCAGGAGCAGGCGCGCGGCGGTCGCCAGATCACGAGCGCGATCGAGCAGATCTCGCACGGGGTCAACAGCCTCAACGCCTCGCACCGCAGCCAGACGCGCGGCGGCGAGCAGCTCGTCGAGGCCGGCAAGCGCATCGAGGAGGCGGCGCGGCAGCAGGACCAGGCGGTGCGCCAGCTCCTCAGCGCCACCGAGCGGATGCGTCGTACGGCGGCGATTTGAGGCCGAGCCGCCCCCTCGCGCGCAGGCAGCATCGATGGCGTTGACGATCGTGGTGCTCGCGCCCGACGGGGCGGGGAAGGCGGACGGCGGCGAGCTCTCCCTGACGCTGGACGCGCCCCGCGTCATCATCGGCCGCGCGGAGGGCTGCGAGGTGCGCCTCCCCGACACGAGCGTGAGCCCCCGGCACGCGTCGATCCGGCAGCGGGGCGCCACGTACCTGCTGCTCGACGAGGGCAGCGAGAACGGCACGTTCCTCGGCAAGACGCGCATCGCCCTGCGCACGGCGATGCCCCTGAAGAGCGGCGACCGCATCCGCATCGGGCGCGTGTGGCTCCTGCTCCGGATCGAGCCGGCGGTCGCGAAGGCCGCCCCGGCGGCCGCCGCCAAGGAGCTCGCCCTCGAGCTCGTCGCGCGCGGCCTCGCGGCGCAAGGGGAGGATCCGGCGCCGCGCGTGGTCGTTGTCGAGGGCCCCGACAGCGGCCGCGCGTTGCGGATCGAGGAGGCGGCGCGGCCCTACATCCTCGGGCGCGCCAAGGACACCGATCTCGTCCTCGACGACCCGGACGTCTCTCGCCGTCATCTGGCCATTACCCGCAGGGGCGATCAATTCTCGGTTCAAGATCTCGGATCGCGCTCGGGCGCTTCGCTCGACGGCGCTCCGGTGCCTCAGTTCGATACGATCTGGCGTCCTGGACAGGTGCTCGCGATCTCGGGCGATCGGCTCATCTTCGAGCACCCGGCGGCCGAGGCGCTCGCGGAGATCGAGCGAAGCCCGTGTGAGCCGCTCCGTCCAGACGCGGTGTTCGAGCCGCCTTCGCTCGAGGAGCCGAAGGCAGCGCATTCCACGCCGACGCCTCCGCCTGCCTCGGTGAGCACGAGTTCGCCGCTCGCGCAGCCCGTTGAAGCGGCTCCGGCGTCTCGCGGGGCGCAGGGAAGTGGATGGGGCTTCACAGAGGCGCTCATTGCCCTGCTCGCGCTTGGTGTGCTGGCGCTCAGCATTGCTGGCCTGTTGTGGCTGCTGGGTCGCTCTTAGCGTCTTGACGTCGCGCGCGCGCAGGGTTCGATGAGCGCAGTTCCGGAGGGGTGCGCATGCGTGCGATCCGAATGAGAGCTGACGGCGAGGGCGAGGCCACCGAGGCGGAGCTCGAGGCGGAAGGGATCCGGTGCGGCGCGTTCGACCCGGGCGCAGCTGCGCTCGCCTTGCAGCGCGTGGTCGCGGACCGCGGATGGACGGAGCACGAGGATGTCCGCCGCGACGGGAGCAAGCCGCGCGACGAGGCGGAGAGCGCGAGAGAGGCGGATGAGCACTGTCACCTCGGCGACGAGGTGCGGCTCTTCGTGGAGGGACAGGGCTGTTACGACATCCGTTGCACGAACGACGATTGGCTGCGGATCTGGGTCGGCGCCGGCGATCTCATCGCCGTGCCGGCGCGGCGCTACCATCGCTTCATGGCGAGCAAGGCCGGCGCGATCCGCTACCTGCAGCCGTACGGCGGCCGTCACCTGCTCATGCAGCTCTACCGCGTGTCCGATGATCGGACGCGCGCGATGTGATCGCGAGGTACTCCAATGGCGCATCCCTACCGTCTCGTCACCTCCAGGGCCCGGATCCCCGTCCCTGGCGGCAAGCTCATCGAGGAGCTCTTCGGCCGCGTGAACACCGGCACGGAGGGGTTCAGCCTGGCGCACATGGTGGCCCCGCCGGGCTGGAGCGAGCCGGCGCAGACGCCTTCGTTCGGCGAGCTGACGCTCGTGATTCGCGGCCGTGTGCGCGCCGAGATCGCGGGCGAGACGGTCGACGTCTCCGCCGGTCAGGCCCTCTGGACGGAGCCCGATCAGCGCGTCCGCTACAGCAACCCGTTCGACGAGGAGAGCGAGTACTTCGCGCTCTGCATACCGGCCTTCGCGCCGGACCTGGCGCGGCGCGACGCCGAGTGAGCTCCGCAGTGCGCGGCGCCGGCGCGTGATCTGCGCGGCGCCGGCGCGGGATGCGCGCATCGCGGCGCGCGGGGCCAGCGCGCGCGCCGCGCAGATCGTGGATCCCTGGTGGGCGCCGAGCGCGTACTATGCCCCATGCTCTTCGATCCCGCGGAGTTCCGGAAGGTGCTGGGTCAGTTCGCGACCGGGGTCACGCTCGTGACCACGGTGCAGGACGGCACGCCGCAGGCGATGACGGTGAACTCGTTCAGCGCGGTCTCGCTCGACCCGCCGCTCGTGCTGTTCTGCGCGGACAGGCGGTCGCGCACGAGCGCGGCCATTGAGGCGTCCGGGGTCTTCGCGGTGAACATCCTGCGGGAGCAGCAGCGGGAGTTCTCGGACCTGTTCGCCGGCAAGGGCACGGACATCGATCGGCAGGCGGTGCTCACCGAGGCTCACGTGGCCGAGTCGGGCAGCCCGATCCTCAAGGACGTGCTGGCCTTCATCGACTGCAAGGTGGAGCACACGTACGACGGGGGTGATCACATCATCTACGTCGGTCGCGTGCTCGCGTCGGGCCGGGGGGAGGCGGGCGCGCCGCTCCTGTATTACCGGGGCACGTACCAGGCCCTCGACGACGTCTGGCGGTGGCGCGATCGCTACGCGGCGCGAGAGCAGGCGACCCCGTTCCACGAGCTCGTCGACTTCTTCGATCGCATGCAGGCGGAGGGCCCTTATGCGACGCTCATCGACGAGCTCGTCACGCTGGTCGATCCGGGCGTCGAGGAGCGGTGCCTCGACCTCGGCTGCGGCACGGGCCGCCTGACCCGCGAGATGGGTCGCCGCTGCCACGAGTCGATCGGGATCGACGCGACGGCGGCGATGGTGGAGCGCGCCGCGCAGCGGGCGAAGGCGCTCGGCCTGGACAACGTGACGTTCCGGGAGGCGCTGGCGACGCGGCTGCCGTTCCCCGACGCCTCGTTCGACGTGGTGACCGCGTCGAACCTGCTCCTGCACCTGCCCGAGCCGGGCCCGGTGCTGGCCGAGGCGGTGCGCGTCCTCCGCCCGGGCGGCCGCCTGGCGCTGCTCGAGCCCGCGGCCACGATGAGCCGCGCCGCGATGGCCGGCTACCTGCGCGGCCACCGGTACAACCCGTCGACGGCCCACGCGATGCTGGCGTGGGCCGACGCGGCGGAGGTCACCTACCGTCACACCGAGGACAAGCTCGGCGGCGAGCTCAGCGGCGCAGGGCTCCAGGTCGACCGCCGCGAGCGCCGGATGAACGGCCTCGCGCTGCTCTGGATCGCCCGCAAGGCCTGAGCGCGCCGCCCGAAGCGCCTGGTCACCAGGCACCAGGCACCGGCCCCGTCCGGCGCGCGGAGCCCCGCGCTAGAGGCTCATGCCGACCGCCGGAGCCCTGCCTCGTCGACCAGCCGGGGCACCCAGTCCTCCGCGCCGATGGACCGCATGTGGATGCCCGAGAGCCCGGGGATGTCGCGGAGCCCGCGGATGAGCTCCAGCGTGATCCGGTAGCTCTCCCCCTCCGCGTCGCCGCTCAGGCGGACGCGCTCGATCAGGTGATCGGGGACCACGAGGCCCGGCACCTTCTGCAGGAAGCTCAGCCGATCCACGCCCGCGAACGGGAAGATCGCCGCGATGAAGTGCGCCCGCTCGTGCAGCCCGCGCTCCACCACCGCGGCCATCCAGCGGCGCATCGACGCGAGCTCGAACACCGCCTGCACCTGGATGAAGCTCGCGCCCGCGTCGATCTTCGCGGCGAGCCGGTCCATCGCCCCGGCGATCGCCTGCTCCGCGCACGGGAAATCGATGGTCCCGACGTGGAAGTAGGGCGCCGGCGAGACGACGTCTCCGTTGAAGAGCTTCCCCTCGCGCGTCAGCCGGCGGGTCAGCTCGATCGCCGCGTAGCTGTCGACGTCGCTCACCTCCTTCGCGTCGGGATCGGAGCCGATGGCGCACGGGTAGCCGCCGAGGACGATGATGTTCGAGAGCCCGAGCGCCGCCATCCCGAGCAGGTCGCCCTGGAGGGCGATCTTGTTCTTGTGGCGGAGCGAGAACTGGAGCACCGGCTCGAGCCCCTCCTGCTTCACGAAATGGCCGACTGCCATGTTGGCGCAGCGCGCCTGCGAGAGCAGGTGATCGTTGATCTGCACCACATCCACACAGCCCGCCATATTTCGGGCGTGCTTCAGCAACTTCTCCAGATCGTAGTGACGCGGGGGCGTCAGCTCGGCGGAAACGAGGAACTGGCGCTCGCTGAGGAGGCGCTCCATCTTCGACTTCGTCACCATCTCCTGCTCCTTCCGTCACTCGACGAACCTGAGGACCCGGACCTTGGCCCCGCTCCGGCCGTGGAACCGCGCGGCCGCGCTCGCGATGCGCGCCGCCTCGGCCCGCGCCAGGCTGCAGGGGAACCCATATTTCTTGAAGACCCGCTCGCTCGCGATATCGAGCGCCGTCCGGCAACGCGACACGAAGTCGTCGAGATCGTAGCTCTCCCCGACGTCGAGGTGCTCCTTCACGACGAGCGACGGAGAGTAACAGACCTGCTGCTCGCCGCTCGGCCACTCGATAACGAAGCGCATCTCCGGCATACGTCGCTCGCTTGTTCTACGTTTGGCGGGATCCAAGGAACTCGCGGTACACGCCGGCCGCGATGCGGGCCGAACGATCCCACGTGTACCGGGCCGCGGTCTCGAGCCCCGCGGCGCGGAGGCGCCGCCTCACGCCCTCGTCCAGGATAGCTTCCATTGCGCCGGCGAGATCGTCTGTTCTCGAGGGATCGACGAGCAGCGCGCTCTCGCCGTCGGCGAGGAACTCGGTGAAGGGAGGTTGCGCAGAGCTCACCACCGGAGCCCCCGAGGCCATCGCCTCCAGCAGGACGAGCCCGAACCCCTCGCGGACGGACGGAAAGACGAACGCGTCGGCCAGCCGGTAGAGCGGCGGGATCAGCGCGTCGGGGAGCACGCCCGCGAGGACGAGCGGCGGCGGCGACGCGCCCGAAGGCGAGGGCCATACGCCGCCTTCGCGCGCGATCGCCTCGAACTCGCGCTGGTAAGGTTCGTAGTCGAACAGCGTCTCTCCGCCGGCGATGATGAGCTGGGCTCCGGGCAGCCGCTTCCGCACCGACAGGAACGCCTTGAGCAGGCCGATCGAGTTCTTGCGCGGCTCGACGCCGCCCACGGTCACGAAGAGCGGCGATCCGGTGGCGCCGAGGCGCGCGCGCAGCGCCGCGTCCCGCTCGTCGGGCGTGGCCGTGTAGCGGCGCAGGCTCACGCCGTTCGGGACGATCGCCGCGTCGACGCCGTGCTCGGCCCGGAGCGCCTCCCTCCACGCCTCGCTGACCACGAGGCACGCGTCGGCCTCGCGCACGGAGCGGTCCTGGCAGGCGCGCAGGTACGGGCTGTCGTAGTCGTCGAGGTGGTGCACCGTCCGGATGAAATGCGGGACGCGCCCCTCGGCGCGCAGCGCCGCGAGCGCGTTCGCGCTGATGCAATCCTGGGAGTGCCAGACGTCGTGCCGCGCCCCGAGGCGGCGCAGCCCGTCCTCGAACTCCGCGATGCGCTGCTGCACGACCGCGTCGATCCCCGCCGGCGGGGGCGCGGCGGGCACGAGGACCGAGGGGCAGCGCGGCGCGCGGTAGAAGCCGCCCTGGTCCTTGTTCAGCGCGTAGATGCAGACCGAGACGCCGAGGTCGTGGAGCGCCTCCGCGAGCTCGACCGTGTGCACGACGCCGCCGCGCGGCTTGGTCGAGTAGGTGAGGAGCGCGACCGAGAGCGGCGCGCCCGAGGCTTTCGTGGCGCCGGCGCTCATCGCGCCGGCTGGGGTGCGGGCGCTCATCGCGCGCCCTCGCGCGCGAGCCCGGTGAGCGGCTCCGCGGAGAGGTCCCAGAGCGTCCGCCGCTCGCCGGCGGCCTGGAGGGTGAGCCTGCGCGAGCCGTCGACGGCGCCGACCGCCGCGCTCGCGATGCCCCGCCGCGCGAACGCCGAGAGCACGTCGCCGGCGACCCCGGGGCGCACGCTGAGCAGGAAGCCGTAGCTCGGGAACGCGAGCAGCCAGCGCGCGAGCGGGACGTCGCGCGGCCGCGGGACGGCCTCCAGATCGAGCACCGCGCCGGCGCCGGACGTCTCCAGGAGCATGAGCAACGTCCCCGCGACGCCGCCCATGCTGATGTCCTTGCCCGCGTCGCACAGGCCCGCCTCGGCGAGGGCCGGCAGGACCTCGAGGTCGCCGCGGAGCCGCGCCGGATCCGCGCCCGTCGAGGCGTTCCAGAACGGGTGCTCCGCGTGCATCTCGCCGCGCAGATCGATCGCCGCGACGAGCACGTCGCCGGGGCGCGCCGCGAAGCTCGTGATGAGCCGCCGCGCCCGGCCCGCGATGGCCACGGCGAGGGCGTTGTACGGGCTGCGCGCGCTCGTATGCCCTCCAACGATCGGCACGCCGTAGGCGCGCGACGCGGCGACCATGCCCTCCCAGACCGGCTCCAGCGCGCCGGCCGAGGTCCCCCAGACGACGTCGACCACGGCGATGGGGCGGCCGCCCATCGCGTAGACGTCGCTGACGTTGACCATCACGGCGCTGTAGCCGGCGAACCGCGGGTCCCCTTCGAGGAACGCGGGCCAGATCCCCTCGGCGGCGAGGAGCAGGTAGCCGTCTCCGTCGGGGATGGCCGCGCAGTCGTCGCCGAGCGCCGCGGGTCGCTCGACGGAGCCGGCCGCGTCGCCCGCGAGCGCCGCGCCGGCCGCGCCCGGCGCGCCGGACAGGTGCCGCGCCGGGATCTGCACGTCCCGCTTCGCGAGGACGCCGATCGCGCCGCGCAGCTCGGCCGCGAGGCCGCCGAGCATCAGCGGAACCTCTGCCCGGGCGGCGGGCGGGGCTCGTCGCTCGGCGGGTAGCTGTCGAGGTCGGCCTCCATCAGGTGGTGCGGCCGCTCGCGGTGCGATCGCTCTTCGAGGGAGCGCCAGTGGATGCCCTCGAAGAACGGGACGTTGGCCGCCTGGACGAGCGCGAGGAACCGGCGGCACCCCCAGCCGTGGGCGGTGGTGACCGCCTTGTGGACGAGGCCGCGGCCGACCACGCCCTGCTTGCGGTGGGCGCGCTCGACGCCGAGCCGGCCGCCGTACCAGAGGCCGGGCTCCGCCTCGTAGATGCGCACGGTGCCGACGAGCCGCGGGCCCCCGGGCGCCCCGTGCTCCAGGGCGGCGATGGGGAACGCGGAGGCGTCCCAGTCGTCCTCGTCGGTGGTCTTAAACAGCCCTTGCTCGTCGCAGAAGATGGCCCGGCGCAAGCGGAGGTACTCGAGGTACGTGTCCCTGCTCTGCACAAGCTCGAAGCTGTAACGTGGCGTCATCGGAGCTCTCCGAGGTTGGTGTCCATGCCGCGCCGGACCCCGGCCGCGCCGCGGGCCGGCCTCCTGCCTCGAAGCCCGAGAGCCCCGAGCAGGCGCCGCAGCGGGCGCAGCCCGCCTTCACGTCGGTCGAGCGCAGCCCCGCCCGCGCGAGCAGCGGGCCGATGTGCTCGTAGAGCGCCCGCATGAAGTCCCCCGAGGGCGGCGCGCGATCGGCCCCGGGCGTCCCGGGGATGGGCACGAGCGGGACGAGGAACGGATAGACCCCCAGCGCGATGAGCCGCTCGCTCGCGTCGAGCAGCGACGCCAGGGAGTCGCCGAGCCCCGCGATGAGGTACGTCGACACCTGGCCGCGCCCGAACACGCGCACGGCCGCCTCGAACGCCTCGAAGTAGCGGGCCACGCTCACCTCGGCCTTGCCCGGCATCGCGGCCGCGCGCACCTCGTCCTCGACCGCCTCGAGGTGCATGCCCAGGCTGTCGACGCCGGCGGCGCGCATCCGCTCGAACCAGGCGAAATCGTCGGGCGGCTCGCACTGCGCCTGCACCGGCAGATCGACGCGCGCCTTGATGCCGCGCGCGCAGTCGGCGAGGTGCGCCGCGCCGCGATCCGCCGAGCGCGGCGTGCCCGTCGTCAGCGTCACGTGCCGCACCCCGTCGAGCCGCGCCGCCGCCTCGGCGACCTCGCCGAGCTGCTCCGGCGTCTTCTTCGCGGTGGTGCGCCCCGCCGCGAGCGACTGCCCGATCGCGCAGAACGTGCAGGCCTTCTCGCGCTCCGTGTACCGGATGCACGTCTGGAGCACCGTCGAGGCGAGGACGTCCGCCCCGTGCAGCAGCGCGATCTTGGGGTAGGGGATGCCGTCCTTCGTCGAGAGGGCGTAGAAGCGCGGCGTCTTCACGAGGGCGATGGGCGCGAGCGCCTGGCCGTCCCGCTCCACGGTCCCCGCGCCGTCGCGCCCGAGCCGCGCGACGAACGGCGACGCCGCCGCCTGGTCGGTGTGGATCGGGATCATCACCGTGGCCCCGCGCAGCGTCGCCGCGACGTGCTGGGTCGGCCCCGCGCCGCCGCGCCGCGAGGTCCACGCCGCGCGGCGGCCGTCGTCCTCGCCTGAAGGCTCGCCGGAGGCGGGCTCTGGCGGGGGCGCGTCGCCCGCCTCGGGGGCCTCAGCCAGCCTCAGGCCGAACGACTGGAGCTCGGTGATCAGCGTCTGGGTATCCATGGTCCACCGCCGCCGGGGCAAGGGAGGAGGCCTTGGGGCTGCCCGCGCCGAGCGTTATCGAGCGCTCCGCCGTATCCATCCAAAGCCGCAGCAAGTCGGGCCGGGCGTAGTGCCCCGCCGCATCCATCATCCGCTTTCGCTTCGTGATCAGGGCGAAATCGAGCTCGGCGACGGCCATCCCCTCGCCGTCGGTCACGGGCGGGCACGCGTGCACGCCCTCGGGCGTCACGATCGCCGTCATGCACCCGCCGCGCAGCACGCCCTGGATCTGCTCGTTCGGAGCGACCTCCCGGACCTGCTCCGGCGTCAGGAAGGCCGTGGCGTTCACCACGAAGCAGCCCGACTCCAGCGCGTGGTGCCGGATCGTCACCTCCATCTGCTCGGCGAAGATGGGCCCGACGAGGGAGCCGGGGAACTGGCTGCAATGGATCTGCTCGTGCTGCGCGATGAGCGCGAACCGCGCGAGCGGGTTGTAGTGCTCCCAGCAGGCCAGCGCGCCGAGCCTCCCGGCCGCGGTGTCCACCGTCCTGAGCCCCGAGCCGTCGCCCTGCCCCCAGATCATGCGCTCATGGTAGGTCGGCGTGATCTTGCGCCGGTGGAGCACCAGGGAGCCGTCGCTGTCGAAGACGAGCTGCGCGTTGTAGAGGGTCCCGTGATCGCGCTCGTTCACGCCGAGCACGACGACCACCCCGTGCGCGCGCGCGGCGGCCGCCACGGCCCGCGTCACCGGGCCGGGGACGGTGACCGCCTCGTCGTAAAGGCGCATGTGCTCCTTCCCCATGGCGGGCGGCGGGAGCACGAAGGAGAAGTACGGGTAATACGGGACGAACGCCTCGGGGAAGACGCACAGCTCGGCGCCTTCCTTCGCGGCCCTGGCGATCGCGGCGACGACTCGCTCGGTCGTCCCGTCCCGGCTGCCGAGGACGGGACTGGCCTGCACCGCGGCCGCCCGGACTTTGCGGTTGAACTCCATGGACCGCGCTCGGATCAGAGCGTCCAGGAGTGGACCATGAACGCGTTGTCCCGGCGGTGGATCAGCTGGATGTCGAGCACGTCGAGCGGGCTGATGGGCTTGATGCCCGGGATCAGCGCGTGCTCGCCGTGGCCGTAGAGCGCCTGCAGCGCGAACCGGCAGGCGTACACCTTGCCGCCCTCCTCCATGAACCGGCCGATCTGCTGGTTCACCGCGAGGTGCCCGGAGAACGCCTCGCTGCCGAGCTTGGGGAAGCCGCGCTGGAGCCCCAGGGTGACACCCGGCCCATAGAGCAGGATGGATGTCTCAAACCCCTTACGTTGCAGGCGGATCGCCGTCAGCACGTTGACGAGGCCGATCGACCCTTCGAAGGCCACCGTGTGAAAGGTAACCAGCGCCTTCTCTCCCGGCTTCGCCTTGACGTCTTCGAAGACCTTCTCCTCGTAATCGACCAGGAAGTCACCAGCGTTGTAAGCGGGATACGTCGGCTTGGGCATTGGTTACCTCTCTCCTAGAATGATTTAGTTGAGAACATAGTGGTTTTCTGGACGCAAGGGAAATGCAGGAGCCGCTCGCTCGTCGGCGTCGGGTCGTCTCGATGATTTCGACGAGGTTTCGTGCTTGTCCGCTCGAGCGAGCGTGGCTGGGAAGGTGCTGCGCGCTCGTGCGTTCGAGCGGCAAAGCCTGCAGGGATTCGAGCCCTTGAGCGCGCTGCTACCGCTGCTTCTTTCGCACCTTGGCGCTCTTGCCGCCTTGGGTGCGCTTGCTGGTCTTCATGCCCTTCAGGGGCTTGGTGCTCTTGCTGATCTTGACACGACGGGGGGGCCGTGCGTCCGCCGCGTCGCGCCGCAGCCGGCGCGGCTTCGGCTCATCGGCGGTCGGTTCGCCGGCGAGGCGCCGGCCATAGACGGCGCGCCGGAGGATGGCCACGTCCTCGATCTGCACGAGCATCGCGTCGCCGATCGCGATCCGGTCCCCCGAGCGGCGGCCGATGACGCGCAGCCCCTCGTCGTCGATCTCGTACTGATCCGGGCCGAGCGACTCCATGCGGACGAGCACGTCGACGAAGGGATCCTCGATGTTGACGTAGACGCCCCCTCCCACGATGCCCGTGACGGTGCCCTCGAAGGTGTCGCCGAGCCGGGAGCGCATGAGCAGCGCGCGGTGCAGGTCGACCACCTCGCGCTCCACCTCCATCGCCTTTCGCTCGCGCTCCGACGCCGTGATGGCCGCCTCGCGCAGCCGCTCGGTGGCCGCCTCGCTCCTGTCGACGCGCTCGCCGCGCAGCACCGCGCGGATGGCCCGGTGCGCCGTGATGTCCGGGTACCGCCGGATGGGCGAGGTGAAGTGCAGGTACGCGCTCGAGGCGAGCCCGAAGTGGCCCACGTTCGCGACGTCGTACACCGCCTGCTTCATCGCGCGGAGCAGCAGCATGTGCAGCACCTGCTTCTGCGGGTGCGCGTCGAGCTTCTTCAGGAACACCGACAGCCGCTTGGGGTCGGCCGCGTCCTCCGGGTCGAACGCGAGCCCGAGCTCGCCGCACATCGTCGCGAAGCGCTCGAGCTTCGCCTGGTCCGGGGGCGCGTGGTACCGGAAGACCGTGGGGATGCCCTGGTCGACGACGAACTGCGCGCACGTCTCGTTCGCGAGGAGCATCAGCTCCTCGATGAGCTGGTAGGCCTTCGCCACGCCGGGGTCGTGGCTGCGCTTCTGCACGTCGACGGGCGCGCCCGTCTTCGGGTCGAGCACCACCTTCGCCTCGGGCAGGTCGAGGTCGAGCGCGCCCCGCCGCATCCGCCTGCCGCGGAGCAGCCGGGCGAGGTCCCACATCACCTGAAGGTCGTTCCTGAGCGCCTCGGCCTCGGGGCTGCGCGGCGGCTCGGGGGTGAAGCCGAGCGCGCGCGCCACGCCGGGGTAGGTGAGCTTCGCGATCGAGCGGATGTACCCCTCGATGACGCGGGCCCGCCGCACCGCCGCCGTCGCGTCGAGCTCGACCTCGACGCACAGGCAGAGGCGGATCACGCCGGGCAGCAGCGAGCACAGGTTCGACGACAGCGCCCGCGGCAGCATCGGTATCGCGCGATCGGGCAGGTAGACCGAGTTGCCCCGCGCGAGCGCCGCCTGGTCGAGCGCGCTGCCCGGCCGCACGTAGTGCGAGACGTCGGCGATCGCGATCCAGGCGCGGTACGAGCCGTCTTCCTCGCGGATCACCCACACCGCGTCGTCGTGGTCGCGCGCGTCCTCCGGGTCGATCGTCGGCATGGGCAGGTGGGTGAGGTCCGTGCGCCCCTCGAGCGCCTCGGCCGGCACCTCGCCCCCGAACGCCTCGGCCTCGGCGATCGCCTCGGGCGCGTGCTCCTCCTCGATGCCCTCGCGGACCAGGATCTTGGCGACCTCCACGTTCGGGTCGCCGGGCGTCCCCAGCACGGCCTCGAGCACGCCCTCCGGGTTCTCCTCGGCCAGATCCGGGAAGCGGGCGATCGACACGACCGCCGCGGCGCCGTCCTCCGCGTCGGGCGGAACGAGCGGCGCGCCCGGCTCGCGCGGCACGATCACGATGGGTCCGCGGACGCGCCCGTCGTCCGGCTCGAGCCACGCGCTCCTGCCACGCCGCCGCAGCACGCCCGCCACGCGCGCGTGGCGCCGCTTGACGACCCGGACGATCTCCCCCTCCACGCCGCGCCGCGAGCGGGTCGAGATGCGCACGACGACGGTGTCGCCGTGGAGCGCGCCGCCCATCGCCTCGGGCGAGATGTAGACGTCGTCGGCCGCCCCTCCGAGCGCCACGAAGCCGAAGCCGCGCGGGTGCACCGTCAGCGTCCCCTCGCGCTCGGCGCCGCGCGCCTCGACCTGCTTCTGGCTCGTGCGGAAGCGCTGCCCCGGGAGCGCGACGATGCTGCCCTCCAGCGACAGCTCCTCGAGCAGCCGCTGCAGCTTCGCGTAGCGGCTCGGCTCGACCCCGAGGCGCTCGGCGATCTCGTTCGCGTGCAGGGCGCGCTTGAACGAGGACAGCAGGTCGACCACGGCCTCCCGGCGGCGCGCGCCGGAGCCGGTCGTCGGGGGATCTCCGCGAGATGAAGAACGCATGAAACTCGACTAGCACGAGTCTCCTCGCGCTGGCTGTCTCCGCCCGGGTCCGGTATGCCTCGAACCCACCCCTCTTCCACCTGCAACGCACCCGCAACGACCGATGCTGCTGAACTCGATCGCCCTGCTCCTCGCGCTGGTGCTCCTCGTCGCCCTCGCCGGCAGGGGCAACGTCTTCGCGGTGCGTCCGGCCGGCGACCGGCGTGAAGGACGTGAAGGACGCGACGGACGGCCTGGGCGCGCGGAGGCGCCTCAGGCGAGCCCCGAGGCGCCTGCGTCGCCGTCCTCGAGCGAGCTGCAGGCTGGGCGCGCCCGGTTCTTCGTCACGCTCTTCCGGCTCGCGCTCTTCGTCGCCATCGCGGCGAGCGCGGCGCTCGTCGTCGAGTACCAGAACGCGGGCGATCCGGCGTTCTGCGGCGTCACGTCGGGGTGCTTCGCCGTCAGGATCTCGCCGTACAGCCGCTTCCTCGGCGTCCCGCTGCCGAACCTCGGCCTCGCCGCCTTCACCGCGCTCCTCACCGCCTCGCTGCTCGCGCGGGCGCGCTGGCACCACGCCGCGATCGCGGCCGCCTCGGCCGTCGGCGGCCTCGCCGCCGCGGTGCTCCTCGGGCTCCAGAGCTTCGTGATCGGCGCCTTCTGCGCGTGGTGCATCGCGGTCGATCTCGCGGCCTTCGCCGCGGCGATCACGTCTGCCCTCGTCGCGCGGCAGGCGCGGCGCATGCCGGCCGGGGCGTTCGAGCGCGCTGCACAGGGCGGGCCGCTGGGCGTCACGGTGTGGGGCGCGGCCGCCGCGGCCGCGATCGGCCTGCCGTTCCTCTGGGGCAGCCACCCGGTCATCCCGCCGCTCCCGCCGGAGCTCGCGGCGCTGCAGGAGCCGGGCAAGATCACGATCGTGGCCTTCACCGACTTCGAGTGTCCCTTCTGTCGCAGGCTGCACCCCGAGCTGAGCAAGATCGAGGAGCCCTACGGCGACAGGGTGCGCCACGTGCGCAAGATGGTGCCGCTCCCGAACCACCCCGGCGCGCTCCCCGCCGCGAAGGCCTACGTCTGCACGCCCGAGGACAAGCGCGAGCAGGCCGCGGCGCTGCTCTACAGCGCGTCGCCCAGCAAGCTCACGGACGAGCGCGTCGCGTCCGTCCTCTCGCCGCTCGGCCTCTCCGCCGCGGAGCTCGCGGCTTGCCTCGCCGCGCCCGAGACCCAGGCCGCCATCGACGCGGACGTCGCGCTGTATGGGCGGATGGAGGCGCGCGGGCTACCGACGACCTACGTCGGCCGGCGGCTCGTGGTGGCGTACAACCCCGAGCGGATCCGCGATGCGCTGCGCCGTGAGGCCGCCGGGGACGACATGAGCTTGCCGCTCCCGTGGCTCTTCGTCGCCCTCTTCGGCGTGGCCGCCGTCGCCGTGCTCGCGGCCGGAAGGGATCGCTCGCGCGGCGCGGCGGACGAGGGGGGCGCCGCGCCCTCGTCGTCCTCGCCAGAGCGATCGTGAGCGACGTCGCGCCCCGCGCTGCCTTTCGCGGCCGGTCGCCGGGTGACAGAATAGCTCATGAGTGATCATCCCGAGCTAGCCGGCAAGCTCCCCCTGGAGTTCTTCCGGCAACTACCCAAGACCGATCTGCACGTTCACCTCGACGGCTCGCTGCGCCTCGAGACGATCATCGAGCTCGCCCGCGCCCACCACGTCGAGCTCCCCACGTACGAGCCGGCGGAGCTGTGCAGGGTGATGAACCTGGGCCAGAACTGCGGCTCGCTCGTCGAGTACCTCAAGGCGTTCGACATCACGCTGCGCGTCCTGCAGACCGAGGAGGCCCTCCACCGCGTCGCCTACGAGCTCGCGGAGGACGCCGCGCGCGAGAACGTGCGCTACATGGAGGTCCGCTACTCGCCGATGCTGCACACCCGCCTCGGCCTGCGGCTCACGAGCGTGGTCGAGGCGGTGCTCTCCGGGCTGAGGACGGCGCGCGACGCGCTGGGCATCGAGAGCAACGTCATCGTCTGCGGCATCCGCAACATCTCGCCGGAGTCGTCGCTCGAGATGGCGGAGCTCGCGGTGGCGTACAAGGGCCGCGGCGTCGTCGGGTTCGACCTGGCCGGCGCTGAGTACGACCACCCGGCGAAGCACCACAAGGCCGCGTTCCAGCTCGTGCGGCAGAACAACATCAACTGCACCATCCACGCCGGCGAGGCGTACGGCCCCGAGTCGATCGCGCAGGCGCTCCACGTCTGCGGCGCGCACCGGATCGGCCACGGCTGCCGCCTGCGCGAGGACGGCGACCTGCTCCACTACATCAACGATCACCGCATCCCGCTCGAGTGCTGCCCGTCGTCGAACGTGCAGACCGGCGCCGTGCGCGACCTCGCCTCGCACCCGCTCAAGCTCTACCAGAGCCTCGGCCTGCGCGTGACCGTCAACACGGACAACCGGCTCGTCACCGACACGACGGTGTCCCACGAGCTCTGGCACTGCCACACGAAGATGGGGTTCGGGCTGAAGGAGATCAAGGCGACCATCGTGGCCGGCTTCAAGAGCGCCTTCCTGCCGTTCCACATCAAGCAGGCCTATCTCCGCCGCGTCACCGAGGATCTCGAGCGCTTCTCGGCGGACGGCTCGATCCGCCCCGCCGTGACGCCCGTGGCTCCTGGCATGGCCGCTGGCCACGACGGGATCGAGATCGCCTCGAGGGACGGCAAGGACGGCAGGCAGGGGGCCCCGGCCTCCGTCGAGAAGGCCGCCAACTGACGCGCTGCCCGCCCGCGCGCCGCGCGCCGCGGATCGAGCGCCGATCGCGCGGCGCAGGGCGGCGGCCGCGCCGTGGCGTCGGGCTCAGCCGCCCTTCCACTCGGTCCGCTGCACCACGGGCAACTGCAGCGCGCGCTCGCGGTCGAGATCGAGCGAGCCGAGGTGGATCGCGATCGGCGACTGCACCCACTTGAAGATCGATCTCGAGAACAGCGTCGCGAACTTCTCGGCCCAGGCCCGCAGCGCGGCGGGGTCCTTGTCGGGGAACAGGCTCGGGAGCGCCGCCGCGACCTCGTCGGCGGCGAGCTTCTCGGCGCCGTAGAGGTGGAGGCACGCGTCGAGGACCTCGAACGGCATGAGCTCGGCCTCGCCCGACTGGTTCTCGGCGAGCTCCGGCCCGGCGGTGGTGGCGAGCGTCTGCTGGATGCCCTGGAAGCGGAAGCGCTGCGAGAGGCGCTCGAGCAGCGCGATGACCACCGTCTTCGGCAGGTTGGCGATGACGCTGAACGCCCCCTCCAGGTCGCCGCCCACCGTGGTGTAGCCGAGCGCCTTCTCGCTCATGTTCCCCGTCTGCAGGAACAGCGCGCCGCTCGTGTTCGCCCAGTTCCACATGCGCCCGCCGCGGATGCGCGCCTGCACGTTCTGCTTCGTGAGCTCGGTGAGCTGCCCGCCCTCGCCGACCATCGCCTGGGCGGCCTCGAGCTCTCGGGGGAACGCGTCCTCGATCGGGATGACCGCGAACGACACCCCGAGATCGTCGGCGATCTGCGCGGCGGCGCGGTGCGTGGCGTCGCTGGAGTAGCGGGAGGGCATGAAGAACGCGTGCAGCGACGCCCTCATCCGCTCGCGCAGGGCCGCGCCCTCGAGGCCCGGGTGGATGAGCTGCACCGCGCGCCAGGCGACGAGCAGCGTGAGGAGCGAGTCGCGGCCGCCCGAGAGCGCGAGGCCGATGCTCTTGAAGGCGCCGATCTTGCGGTAATAGTCGGCGACGCCGAGCGCGAGCGCCTCGTAGAAATCGTCGAGCAGCTCGTCGCGCGCGGAGATCGCGGGCAGCGCCGCCGAGGGCAGGAACGGCGTCGTGCCGGCCGGCGGGGCGGGGTAGGCGAGGCGCGCGCGGTCCGCGGTCTCCCCGTCGATCCGGAGGACCTGCACCATGCGGGCCGAGGCGCGGCGGAACTCCTCGAGATCGCTGCGCCAGGTGCTCGCCTCGCGGCGGCAGCGGGTGGTCCGGTCGAGGTCGACGACGGCCGCGGAGAACCCCTCGCGGAACCGCGGCGCCTCCAGCATCGGCCGGCCGTTCTGGTTGATGAACCCGCCGCCGTCGAAGACGAGCCCGTCGTTGCCGCCGACCAGGTTCGCGTAGGCAACCGTGCACTGGTTGTCCGCGGCGCGGGTCGCGATCATCTCGCGCCGGGTGCCCGTCACCCCGGCGCGGAACGGCGACGCCGAGATGTTGCAGACGATCTCGGCGCCGGCGTAGCAGCGGCGCCGCATCGGGCCGTCGGGCGACCAGATGTCTTCGCACACCTCGACGGCGATCGTCCCGAAATCGAAGGCGTAGACGCGATCGCCGCAGAGCACGCCGTCGGCGTCGAGCTCCATGAGCGGCATGCCGCGCGAGAACGTCCGCGCCTCGTAGAAGATGTTGTAGGTCGGCAGCTTCTCCTTGGGGGAGAAGGCGAGCACCCGGCCGGCGTGGACGATGGCGCCGGCGTTGAAGAGGTCGCCCCCCACGCCGACGGTCACGCCGATGATGAACACGGTGCGGAGCTGCGCGGTCTCCTCGGCGAACCGGCGGAGCTCGCGCTGCTGGCTCGCGACGAACGCCGGCCACTGCACGAGGTCCTCGGCCGCGTAGCCGCCGATCACCTGCTCCGGGAAGACCGCCAGGGTGACGTCGTCGCGCGCCATCGCGCGCGCGAGCGAGAGGCACCGGTCGGTGTTCGAGCGGACGGCGCCGACGGTCGCGTTGACGTTGGCGATTCCGATCTTGACGAGTCGCATCGGGCGGCAGCCTACCGCGGCAGCACGGCGCTGAGCAGGCCGAAGAGCTTGTCGAGCTCCCCGGGCGTCACGCGCCGGTTCGACTTCACGCGGTCCCCCTCGGCGAAGAAGACGATCGGGTCGACGACGCGGACCGTCACGATGGCGATGCGGAACGAGGTCGCGCGCTCGATCTCCTCGTTGAGGAAGGCCGCGTCGCGGGCGGCGAGCTCGGCGCTCTCGCTCGCGCCGTCGAGCGCGACCGTGGCGCCGCCGTCCTTGGTCAGCGTCACGGTGGCCTCGAGCGATCGCAGGGTGGGCGGCACCCGGGGCGCCTCGCGCGGCCCCTTCAGCGTCCGCGCCGGGTCGATCGCCGCGGCGATCGCGGCCTCGTCGCCTGTCGGATCGGGGAAGCCGCCCGTGCCCAGGAAGCGCCGCGCCTCGCGCGCCCGCGCGACCGGCAAGACCACGAGGAAGTCGGGCTCCACGGTCGCCACGACGCGCGTGTGCCCCTTGATGGTCACGCGCACCGCCGGCACGCCGAGCCCGCTCTCCCGGGCCCCTGGCGGCTGGCTGCGCGAGAGGAGCGCGTCGAGGCCGGACGCCAGCCTGTCCGGCGGCACGCTGTGCTGGACGACGACCACCGCCTCGTGGGCCGCGTCCGCGCGCGGCGCGGTGACGAAGGCGCGCTCGACGTCCCGCTCCGGATCGAGCCCCGTGCCGGTGAGCACGGGGCCCCACAGATCGAGCGCCGAGAGCCGCGCCATGATCGGGTGTCCCCGGGTCCTGTCGCCGTAGACGAGCACCGAGACCTTCCCCCCGGCGATCGACTGCGCGATCGCGGCCGCGTTGCGCGGCTTCGGCGGCGGCGCCGTCTCCGCGCTGACCGGCGCACCGGACGACGCGGAGCCGCACGCGGCGGCGAGGAGGGCGAGGCCGATGGCGGCGAGCCGCAGCAGCGAGCGGCGCGGCAGCGAGGCGCGCATCGCGGCGGGGAGCCCTTGGCGAACGGACGGCATCACCCGGGCGACGTTACCGGCACCTACCCGATCCTGCCAGCGGGGCAAACCTCCACGGCGCCCGGGCGCGCGCCTCGCCGCGTCGAGGCCATCCCTCTTCCTCGGCTCGGGACCTGGAGTAGGATGCCGCTCCCGCGGTCCACGCAGAGCTCGTGCGCGCCGCAAGGCTCCGTGTCCCGCGACGCCGCGGACGCGGAGCCCGACCCATGTTGAAGAGGAGTGTCATCCCATGGCGGTCCGCCCATCCGACCTGCACGCGATCCCGCTGTTCGAGAGAATCACGGAGGATCACCTCGATGACCTGATGAAGGCGTTCCAGCGCCAGGAGGTCCCGTCCGGCCACGTGCTCTTCGAGGCCCGGAGCGCCCCGGCGCACCTGTTCCTCCTGGTCCGGGGCGAGGTTGCGCTGCTCGACGCGGGCGAGACGCGCTTCCGCCTGAGCCCCATCTCGCCCATCGGCGAGCTCGGCGCGCTGACCGGCTTCCGGCGGACGACGACGGCGGTGACGACGCAGCCTTCGGAGATCTGGCGCATCGGCGTCGCCGAGCTCCAGGACTTCTTCGAGGACCACGGGGACGTCGCGTACCCCTTCTACAACAACCTGCTCAACGTCGTGGCCGGCAAGATCCGGCGCGACGCGCGCCGCCTCGAGGAGACCCGCGCGAACCTGATCCGCACGCAGAAGGCGATGAAGCGGCTCCTCGATCTGGTGCTCGACAGCGAGGAAACGCCGCTGAGCAAGGTCATCTGCGCGACCCTCGAGGAGCTCATCGAGAAGAACCGGCGCTCCCATTACATGGTCGAGCCGGCTCACACGCTGAAGAGCTCGGTCCGTCTGGACAGCGGCGACCTCGTCCCCGTCGTCGAGCTCTCGGACGGCTGGCTGCGCCTCGCCGGTCTGCGCGACGTCGCGAAGGGCGCGCACTGGAGCGGCGTGCTCGTCCTGCCCGCGCGCGAGATCCCGGTGAGCGGGACCATCGACGCGGTCGACGATCACGGCGCGCTGGTGAAGCTCGATCTCCTGATCGACGAGTACGCCTCCGCGCTCCAGGACTACCTGACGCGCCTCCAGATGCTGGATTTCGTGGTGTGACCTCGCGCCGCGCCGCGATCGCGGGCCGCGCCTCGAGGCGTGGCGGCGGCGCGGCGGCGCTGCTTCTGGCTTCGCCGCGCCTCCTGCCCGCGCGACCGCTCTCAGGCTCTCAGGCTCTCTGATGGTTGCCAGGATCGTGCCCGGTGATCTACGGTTCCAGGAGCTCGCTGACATCGCAGCGCTGAGCCGAAGTGGCGGAATGGCAGACGCGGCGGATTCAAAATCCGCTGTCCGCAAGGGCTTGTGGGTTCGAGTCCCACCTTCGGTACCGAAAGCGCCCCTCACGATCGTTCGCCGCCAGGCAGCCGAGGGCGGGTGGTCCGTTCTGGCGGGCGATCGTCGTGGTCATAAGGCGGCGCCGTAGAGGCTGACCGTCCGTGACGCTGGGCGAGCCCGGACGGCGCGCTCTGCCGGAGCATGGCGCTGTCAGGCTGCTACGCTCGGCGCGCATGTCGCGTCGGAGCGGAGGTGGGATCGAACGGCTGGGGGCGCTGATCCAGCGCGGGTCCTCGCTCTCGGCGCCGGCGGAGGTCGACACCTCGCCGATGCCGTTCCGCGAGTGGGAAGCGGCCGTGGGGTCCCGGATCGCGGCGCGCGCGCGGCCGCTCAAGCTGGAGCGCGGCGTGCTCCACGTCCGCGCGGCGAGCTCGATGTGGGCGCAGGAGCTCTCGCTGCTCGGCGACACCATCACGGCGCAGCTCCGGTCGCGCGGCCTCCCGGTGCAGTCCCTCCGGTTCCGCGTGGGCAAGGTGGACCCGGTCGCGCGGCCGCCGTGGCGCGAGGAGGTCCGCCCGACCCCGAAGGAGGCGCCGCTCCCGGTCGAGGTGCGGCGAGAGCTCGGGAAGGTCGCCGATACCGAGCTGCGCGAGGCGATCGCGAAGGCCGCCGCGAGGAACCTCGGCTGGCAGGAAGCCGAGGCGGGCGCGCGTCCCCGCAACGCGCCGCCGCCGCTCCAGCCCTCCGCGGCGCCGGCCCCACGTGTGTCGCCGCCGCCTGCACCGCACGGGGCCGCTCGCCCGGCGCAGCCGGCTCCGCGCGTGTCGCGCGTGTCGCGCGCGTCGCCAGAGGCCGCCGCTCCCGCGACGCCCGGCGGCGATGCCGAGGCTACTTCGCCGCGACGAGGCGCTCGAGACCCTCGATCCGCTGCATCAAGAACCGCTCGGTCGGACCGAACGACGGAGCCATCCGGCGCAGGTCGTCGAGGTAGATCCTGAGCGGCTGGATATCGAGCGTCTTGACGCGCCGGACGACGGTGTAGAGCTCGTCGACGACGGGGCCGGGCAGCGGGCGGCGCGCGATCGTGAAGAGCTCGAACGCGTAGTTGACCCACGTCCCCTTGGTCGTGGCGCCCGCGAGGCGAGCCGCGTAGCGCGCGGCGAGCTCGGCGGCCGGCATCTCCAGCGGCACGTTCGTCCGCGCGCGGCTCAGGATGTCGATCAGCACCGTCTGCAGGATGCGCTCGGCCTCCTCGCTGCGGCCCATCGCCAGCGCCTTGTCCGCGAGGCTCGCGAGCAGGCGCAGCGACTGGAAGCCCTTGGATCCGCCGTCTCCCGTCGGGCTCGTGAGCTCCGTCGGGTCGTCCGACATCTTGCGCATCTCGGTCAGCGCCATCGCGCCGAGCGTCGCCGTCGCGCGACGGAACTCGACCCCGTAGGCGTCGTGGGGGCGCGACTCCTCCCCGCCGTAGAGCAGCATCTCCTGGCTGCCGATGATGATGCGGTCGCCGTCGGTCAGCTCGCGCTGGCCGGAGATGCGCGTGCCGTTGACGTACACGCCGTTCCTGCTCTCGAGATCGTGCAAGGCCACGCCGTCGTTGCGCACCTGCAGCGTCGCGTGGCGCCGCGACACCAGCGGGTCATCGAGCGAGAGCTGGCAGTCGCCGCTCCGGCCAATCACGAAGGGCCCTTCGGGGAGCTCGAAATCGTGCGCCAAGTACCGGAGGCGGAAAGGCATGGTCTATTTCAGTGCGCCGAGGCGCTCGAGCCCTTCAATGCGCTGGAGGATGAACCGCTCCGCCGGCGTACGCTCACCAGCGCGCTCGCGGAGCCGCTTCGCATAGCCACGGAGAATGGACATGTCGACGGCCTTCACCTTGCGCAGGACACTATACAGCTCATCGACGAGGTAGGCGGGGAGGAGGAGCTCGAGCCGGGTATTCAGCTCGAAAATATAGTTGATCCACGAGCCCCGACCCGTCGCCGCGGCGAGGCGAGCCGCATACATGCTTGCCTTCTCGACCAGCTCGGGCTGCACGGCGCCGACGCCCCCGTCCCGCGCCTTCGTGAGGATGTCGCTGAGCGAGCGCTGGAGGATGCGCTCGGCCTCGTCGACGCGCCCCAGGGCGAGCGCCTTGTCGGCGACGCTGCCGATGAGGCTGAGCGCGTGCACGCGCTTGTCCGGGTGCTGGGGGACGAGCCCGGGGAGCGACCTCCGGGAGGCGATGGCCGTCGCGCCGTCGTCCTCGCCTGCGGGCATCTCGCTCATGTCGACCGTGCGCGCGTTCTGCTGCCTCGTCCAGAGCGGCGCGCTCCGCGGCGAGTGCGCCGAGCTCGGCTCGATGGCCCCGAGCAGGAACATCTCCTGCCCCCCGATCGCGATCTTGTCGCCGTCCGACAGGACCTGGCGCCCCGCGATCCTAGCCCCGTTGATGAGCACGCCATTGCGGCTGCCGAGATCCTCGATCGCGACGCCGCCCTCACCGACGGTCAGCAGCGCGTGCCTGCGCGACACCAGCGGGTCGTCCAGCGACAGCTGGCAGTCCGCGCTCCGTCCGATGAAGAACTCGCCGAGCGGCACCTCGAGATCGTGGGCGAGGTAGCGCAATCGGATGCCCATGATCGAGCCATACCAACAGCCCAACAGGCCGTCAAAAGACAGCTTTCGGGCCGGGTAGCATTGGTTTGCAAGCCCACAAGAACGGCCGTGCAATCCGGACGGGACGTCCGCTTTCGTCTTACAGTATCACACCAGTTCTCGTCGTCGCATCGTCGCCGCATGGTGTCGCGCGGCGTTGCTACCGGCCTGGGCGAGGCCCTCAGGGGAGGCGAGAGAGGACCCGGAGCAGCCTGAGGAGGAGCCTTGGGTGCGCGACGAGGCCGTAGATCTTGAGCTCCCCGCGGGCCACGAGTCGCGCGAGGTCGCGCAGGGGGCCGCTCTGCCGGCGGTGCAGCACCCCCAGCTTCGGGAGGCGCAGCCAGCGGTGGAACGCGACGTCGGGGAGCCGGCGGAGCGCCGACTCGTCGCCGCAGAACGTGACGGACGGGATGCCGATGGCGCCGTCGTGGATGGTGAGCCGCCCGTGGTCGAAGCGCATCGTCATGGACGTATCGGCGTCCTGCGCGACGACGAGCACCGATCCGCGCAGCGCCCGGAAATCGGAGGCGCGCTTCGGGTCGCGCGCGAGGTGCTCGCGGATGAGCTGACCGAGGTAGGTCGCGAGCGGGTTCTCCTCAGCCCCTGGGGCGAGATCGACGATGGGTTCCATGGTGCCGCCTCACCCGGCCGCGCGCGCTCCGTCCACCCCGATGTCGCGGCGGAGCACCTTGCCGTCGAAGTCGATGGCGCCCGCGGCGCGGAAGGCGCGCTCCCGCGCCTCGGCGAGCGAGTCGCCCGCGGCGGTGACGGCGAGCACGCGGCCCCCCGCGGTCACGACCGCGCCGTCCCGCTCGGCCGTGCCCGCGTGGTTCACGAAGGCGCCCTCCACCGCCGCCGCGGCGTCGAGGCCGCGGATGACGTCGCCGGTCACCGGCGCCGTGGGGTAGCCGCGCGCCGCGAGCACGACGGTGAGCGCGTGGCGGCCGGGGGCGACGCGCGCCGCCCCGGGAGCGAGCGCGCCCGCCGCGGCAGACGCGCAAAGCTCGGCGACGTCGCCCTCGAGCAGCTCCATCAGCGCCTCGCACTCGGGATCGCCGAAGCGGACGTTGTGCTCGAGCAGGATGGGGTCCCCGGCGGGCGTGATCATCAGGCCCGCGAACAGCACCCCGCGGAAGGGCCTCCCTTCCGCCCGCATGCCGTCGATCGTCGGCCGGAGGATCTCGCGCTCGACGCGCGCGGTAAGGGCCGGGGTGACGCGGGCGCTCGGCGCGAACGCGCCCATGCCGCCCGTGTTCGGCCCGGTGTCGCCCTCGCCGACGCGCTTGTGATCGCGCGCCGCCGGCAGGACGAAGATCGCCTCGCCGTCGCTGATGGCGTGCACGCTGGCCTCCTCGCCCTGGATCGCGTCCTCGAGGATCACGGTCGCGCCGGCGTCGCCGAAGCGGCGATCCACGAGCATGTCCTTGGCGGCCGCGAGCGCCTCGTCGACGGTCGTCGCGACGACGACGCCCTTGCCGGCGCAGAGCCCGTCGGCCTTCACGACGATGGGCGCGCCGCGCTCGCGGATGACGCGGGCCGCCTCGTCGAAGGAGCGCACGATCCGGAACGGCGCGGTCGGGATCCCGTTGCGCGCGGCGAACTCCTTGAGGAACGCCTTCGACCCCTCGAGGCGCGCCGCCTCGCGGCTCGGCCCGAAGACGGCGACGCCCTCGGCGGCGAGCGCGTCGGCGACGCCGGCGCAGAGCGGCGCCTCGGGGCCGACGACGACCAGGTCGGCGCGCTCGCGGACGGCGAGCCGGCTCGCCTCGGCGGGCGACAGGGACGGGAGGTCGACGCGGCGGATCGGGGCGCGGCCGGCGCCCGCTCGCGCGTGGGTCCCGGCGTTCCCGGGCGCCACGATCACCTCGGCGACCGAGGGCGATCGGGCGAACGCACGCGCGAGGGCGTGCTCGCGCCCCCCGGAGCCGAGCACGAGGATGCGGCGATCTGACCTTCGGGGGGCGGCGGAGCTCACCCCCGCGCGCTACCACGCGCCGGGCCTCGCTGTCGAGGCGCCTCGCGCGGTCCCGTGCCCGCGGGGGGCTCCGCGGCGCCCGGCGTCGTGATAGAAGCGCCCGCTGGGCGCGCGGCGCGGCTCGGCCGGGGCCGCGGGCGCGCGCCGCCGGGCCCTTCGCGAGGGGACCGGAGGGCGGATCCCTGGACATTCTGGAGGGATCGGCGAGCGCGGGTCGCTCGGCGTCGAGGGGACGTCGAGGGGCGGCGGGCGCGGATCCCCCGTCGTGGAGGTGAGCGATGACGCATCGGGCTTCGTGGGATGAATATTTCATGCGCATCGCCGAGGTCGTCGCGTCGCGGGCGACCTGCGATCGGAAGCACGTCGGCGCGGTGATCGTGCGCGACAAGAGCATCCTCGCGACCGGGTACAACGGCTCGATCCGGGGGCTGCCTCACTGCGACGAGGACGGGCACCTGATCGAGGACGGCCACTGCGTGCGCACGATCCACGCGGAGGCCAACGCCATCATCCAGGCCGCGCGGAACGGGGTGCGGATCGACGGCGCGACGGTCTACGTCACGGCCTCGCCTTGCTGGGGGTGCTTCAAGATGATCGCGAACGCGGGGCTCTCGCGCGTCGTCTTCGGCGAGTTCTACCGCGACGAGCGCATCTTCCGGTTCGCCACGGAGCTCGGGATCGAGCTCGCCCCGCTGGAGCGGCGTGAGACGCCCGCCTGAGGTGTTGCGCGGGCGGCCGCTCGGTTGAGCGAGCCCTCGCGCAATCGACGCCAGATCGACGCCAGGTTGCGCGGCGATCTGCGCAACGCTCAGGCCTTGCGCGGCCGCGGCAGCCCGTAGACGCGGATCCGCTCGACCAGCGTGCGCCGTGAGATCCCGAGCAGCGCCGCGGCGCGCGTCTGGTTCCCCATGCACTGCTCGAGCGCCTGGACGATGCGCTCGCGCTCGTGGGCCTCCATGGCGTCGCGCAGCCGGGTGGGGCCCGGGTCCACGCCGTCCGGCGCGCTCTTCGCGCCGTCGGGCACGCTCCTCGCAATCGGAGATGCTGATGCTGACGCCGACGCCGACGCCGGCTCCGGCGCACGCGCGTTCGAGGGCGTCTGCGGCGGGCGCGCCGGAAGGGGCATGGCATGCGATGGACGGGTGGGATCGGCCAGAGAGGAGAGGAGCAGGTGCTCCGGCCCGATCGGCGCCCCGTTGGCGAGGATCACCGCGCGCTCGATCACGTTGCGCAGCTCCCGGATATTGCCTGGCCAGCTGTGGCGCTGGAGCGCGGCCAGGGCCGCGGGCGAGATCGGAACGAACGCGGCGCTCGCCTCGCCGGGGAAGAGCTCCTTCGCCGTGCGCTCCGCGAAGAGCTGCGCCAGCGCCGCGACCTCCCCGGGCCGCTCGCGCAGCGGCGGGATGGAGAGGGTCACGCCGTTCAGCCGGAAATACAGGTCCTGCCGGAACGCGCCGCGGCTCACCTCGGCCTCGAGGTCGCGGTGCGTGGCCGACACGAAGCGGACGTCGATCTTGATGGGGGTCAGCCCGCCGACCCGCATCACCTTCCGCTCCTCAATGACCCGGAGCAGCTTGGCCTGGATCGAGGGCGGCAGCTCGCCGATCTCGTCGAGGAACACGGTGCCCCCTTCGGCCGTCTCGAGCAGCCCCGGCTTCGCCCGGACGGCGCCGGTGAAGGCGCCGCGCTCGTGGCCGAACAGCTCGCTCTCGAGCAGCGACTCGGACAGCGCGACGCAGCTCAGGCGCAGGAGCGGGCGGCTCGCGCGCGGCGAGGCCCTGTGGATCGACTCGGCCAGCACCTCCTTGCCGGCGCCCGTCTCGCCGAGCAGGAGGATGTTGATCGGGCCGTTCGCGACGCGCTCGGCGAGCTCGTAGACCGCGCGCATCGCGTCGTCCTTGACGATGACGTCCTTGCCCGCGTCCCGCTCGCCGCCCTTCTGGCGGAGGACGACGCGCGCGGCGCCGAGGTAGATGACGTCGCCGGGCGAGAGCTCGACCGCAGCGCCGCGCGCGGGCGCGCCCTTGCCCACGTCGATCAGGCGCTCGGTCGCCGCGCTGCAGTGCCGGGCGCGCACGCGGGTCCCGTTGCTGCTGCCGAGGTCCTCGATCCGGAGCGGCGGGCCGAGGTGCAGCACCGCGTGCCGGCGCGACACCGAGGAGTCGGGGACGCAGATGCCGGCGTCCTCGTCCCTGCCCAGGACGACGCTGCCCGAGCCCGGCAGCTGCCGGGTGCTCATCGAGCTCTGGGTGATGATCAGGAGCTCGAGGGAGCCACCATCGCGGGAAAGGATCTCCGGCTCAGCCACATCGCACCCCAGAGTCGCGCCGGACGACGAGCGACGCCCTGCCGCTGCGCGCGTGCGATCCGTTCCGGGGACCGTTGCGGCAGCGTTCGCGGGACGGTCGCCAGGACCGAGGGCACGCCCAGCAGCCGGCTGCGTAGCACGGACGCGGGCGCAGGGCGACCGCCGTCGCGCTCGCCTCGCGCGCGCGGGGCCCGCGGGGCGTGGCGGTCGAGGTGGTCCAGCGCGCGCGGGGCAGCGATCGTCATCGCTGCGAGGCGGCGCGCTCCCGGCGCCGGGGCGCGGGCAGTAGAATTTCCGCGGATGATCGCGCGGGACCCGTTCGGCTGGGTGGGCAACACCATCGGCGGCAAGCTGCTGGTGGACGCCGTGGCCGGCGAGGGGACGTTCGGCGTGGTCTACCGGGCGACCCACCTGGGATTCCAGGAGCAGGTGGCGGTCAAGTGCCTGAAGATCCCCGCAGATCTCCTGCCGGAAGAGCGGCAGTCGCTGCTCGACACGTTCGAGCGCGAGGCCCGGCTGCTGCACCGGCTGTCGCGCCGGACGACGGGCATCGTCCAGGCGCTCGACGTCTCTGCCGCGACCTCGCCGGAGGGCTGCTGGACGCCGTACATCGTCATGGAGTGGCTCGAGGGAGAGACGCTCGCGCAGCACATCGAGGCGCGGCGGGCCTCCGGGCGCGCGCCGTACTCCGTCGACGAGGCGATCGAGCTCCTGGCGCCCGCGGTGGGCGCGCTCGCGATGGCGCACGAAGAGCGGGTCTCTCACCGCGACGTCAAGCCGGCGAACCTGTTCCTCGTCGAGACTCCCGGCGCGACGACGATCAAGGTCGTCGACTTCGGCATCGCCAAGGTGATCGACGCGTCGATGCCGCTGTCGAAGGCGCTCGCGGAGACGAGGCGAGCCGTGGCCGCGGCGCGGGGCGTGAGCCCCAGCGACACGACGCAGGTGCTCGCGACGTCGCCGACGTTGCACGTGTTCACGCCGCTCTACGGCGCTCCGGAGCAGTTCGAGCCGAAGCTCGGCGCGACGGGGCCCTGGACGGACGTGTTCGCGCTCGGGCTCGTGCTGCTGCAGCTCGCCTCGGGGAAGCAGCCGATCGACGGGCGCGATTGGGCCGAGCTCTACCTCGCCGCCGTGGACCCGCGCAGGCGGCCGTCGTTCGCGGGGCTCGGCGTCGAGGCGAGCCCCGCGCTCGAGGCCGTCGTCGCGCGGGCCGTCGCGGTCGAGCCCGCAGCGCGCTTCCGGGACGCGCGCGAGCTCGGAGAAGCGCTCGCGTCCGCGCGCGCCGGCTCCGCGCTCCGGCCGCCGGCGGCCCCGCTCTCCGCGATCTCGCCGAGGGCCGACAAGGCGTCTCCGCGGGGTCCGAGCGCGGCGCTCCTCGCCGCCCCGGAGCCCGCGGACGCCACGAAGGTCGCGGCGCCCGCGGGCGGGGCGACCTTCGCGGCGCCCGCGGGTGAGTACCGTGTCTGCACCGTGCTCTCCGCGGGGATCGTCGCCGGCGACGACGGGCAGGAGCCGCTCGATCCCGAGCAGGAGCTGGAGCTCCGCGAGGCGTGCCGCGAGCTCGTCCGCGAGCGCGTCGAGGCGCTCGGGGGCGTCGTGCAGGGCAGGAGCGAGGGCGTCGTCACCGCGCTGTTCGGCGCGCCGCGCGCGAGCGACAACGACGCCGAGCGCGCCGTCCGCGCCGGGCTAGAGCTCGCGTCGCTCGACGCCGGGTCGCTCCCTGTCCAGCTGCCGCCGCGCTGCCGGCCGAGGTTGCGGGTGGGCATCAGCACGGGGCGGCTGTTCGTGAGCGGCGCGACCGGGCGGGGCGCCCCGGTCGACGCCTCCGGCGAGGCCTTGAAGGCGGCCGCGCAGCTCCAGCAGGCCGCCGTGCCCGGCGCGGTGCTGATCGCGCAGCCCACGTTCCGGCAGGTGGCCGGGCTCTTCCAGGTCGAGCCGCAAGGCGGCGGCGCGCCGGGCTTCCGTGTGCTGAAGCTCGCGAGCGGATCGGGCGCGGGATCCGATTTCCTCGGCCTCGACACCCGCTTCATCGGGCGAGCGGGGGAGGTGCAGCGGCTCTCCGAGGCGCTGGAGACGGTCATCGCGGAGCGGCGCGCGATGTTCGTCTCGGTGATCGGCGCGGGCGGCGTCGGCCGCAGCCGCCTCCTCGCCGAGGTCCGGACGAGGGCGCTGTCGCAGGCGGAACCGTGCGCGGAACCGTGCATCGTGCTCGGCGCGGCGTGCTCGTCGCTGTCGATGGATGCGAGCTACCACCTCGCCGCGTCGCTCCTCCGCGCTCATTTCCGCGTCCAGGAGGGCGACGCGCGCGACGTCGTGCGGAGCATGCTCGCGAGCGGCGTCCTCGGCGTCGACGCCGGAGGCGAGGCCAGCGGCGCGCCGCACCCGCTCGCCCTGGAGGACGCGCTGGCGGAGGTCGCGGCCGTGCTCTGCCCGCGCCCGGCGGCGCAAGCCGCGCCCGCGACGGCGATCGTCCCTGACGAGGGCGGCGCCGAGGTGGCGAAGCGGGTGGCCGCGGCCGTCGCGATGCTGCTGCGAGCGATGGCCGCGCGCGGAGCCGTCGTCGTGCTGCTCGACGACATCCACTGGGCGGACGACGCCAGCCTCGACCTCTTCGACGATCTTGCCGTGCGCCTGTCGGACGCGCCCCTGCTGCTCGTCGGCGCGGCCCGGCCCGAGCTCTACGAGCGGCGGCCGCACTGGGGCGAAGGGAAGGCGAGCCACGCGCGCCTCGATCTCGGCCCGCTGCCGCGGCGGCACATCGAGGACATGGCGCGCGAGCGCCTCCGCCTCGTCGCGCGCTGCTCCGCCGAGGCCATCCGCGCCCTGGCGGAGCGCGCCGAGGGCAACCCGCTCACGCTGACCGAGACGCTGTACCTGCTCATCGACGCCGGCGCGCTCGAGCGGCGCCTCGGCGAGCCCTGGATCCTGCACGAGGAGCAGCTCGCCCGGCTCTCGTTGCCGGCGACGATCCAGGGCATCGTCCAGGCGCGGCTCGATCGGCTCGACGGCGAGGCGCGCGCGGTCCTGGCGCAGGCGGCCGTGGTCGGCAGGACGTTCTGGAAGGGCGCGATCGACCACCTCCGCGGCGCCGTGCCGCTCGACGGCGGCGGCTCGAGCACCGCGGACGTGCTGCGGCGGCTCCGGGATCAGCAGATCATCCAGGCGCGTGACGCGTCGACGTTCCCCGAGGACTGCGAGTACGTCTTCGCCGAGGCGGCGACCCAGGAGATCGCCTACGAGACGCTCAGCCTCAAGGTGCGCCGGGCCATGCACCGCGAGGTCGCCGCCTGGATCGACGGCGTCTCGGCGGGGCGCTCCCCTGCGCGCGCGCCGCGGGGGCTCGGGGAGGCGCTCGCGGCGCTCCACCATGATCGCGGCGGCGACGCGCGGAGCGCGGCGCTCGCCTACGCGCGCGCGGCGGCGAGCGCGTCGTCGCTCGGGCAGAACGCCGAGGCGCTGCGGCACTTCGAGCGGGCCCGGGAGATCCACGCGAGCGCGGCGGACGGCGCCCCGGCGAGGGGCTCCGCGGCGCGCGCCCCGTCGGCAGCCGCGCCGGGGGGCGACGAGCGCCGGCTGTTCGCCTGGCACGAGCGCGCGGCGCTGTTGCTCGACGTCGGCGACGCCCTCCGCAGGGCGGGCCGGCTCGACGAGGCGGAGCGCGCGTACCTCGAGGCGCGGGCGCGGATCCTCCGCGTCGAGCGGCGCGCCTCCGCCCCGCCCGGACAAGGCCCGGAGGCGGCGCTGTTCTGGGATGCGCGCGTGGATTTCCGCCTCGCCCTGGTGCTCAAGGTGCGCGGCGCGACGGCCGACGCGCGCGCGCTGGTCGAGCGCGCGATCTCGCTCGCGGAGCGCGGCGGCGCCGCCCCGGAGACGCTCCCCATGTACGGGCTGCTCGCGGCGCTCCACCGGCGCGCCGGCGATCTCGACGCGTGTCGCGCGGTCGCGCTCCGGAGCCTGCGCATCTGCCGGACGCTGCATCGAGGCGACGACCGCCGCCGCGCGGCGGCGTCGCAGCTGCTCCTCGCGCTCGGGACGGTGTTCTACTCGCGCGGTCGGCTGGCGCAGGCGGAGCGCTGCTACCGCCAGGCCGCGCGGGCCGTCGACGAGCGCGCGTACCCCGAGGCGCTGGGCTTCGCGCTGAACGGCGTCGCGGCCGTGCTGTTCGCGAAGGGCGATCTCGGCGGCGCGCGGGAGGTGTTCGCCCGAGCGCTCGCGCTGAAGGAGCGGCTCGGCGATCTCCAGGCGATCGCGTCGGGCCACAACAACCTCGCGGAGGTCGAGCTCCGCCTCGCGCGCCCGCACGCCGCGCTGGAGCACGCGCGGCGCGCCGTGAGGCTGGGCGAGCAGGCCGGCGCCGGCGCCGATCTCCCGGACGCGTACCGCAACCTCGCCGCCGCGCTGCTCGCGGCCGGCCACGTCGGCGAGGCGCTCGAGTCCGGCTGCGCGGCGCTGCGACTCGCCGAGGGGGGCGGCGGGCGCGTGTACCTCGCGGACGTCGCGCTCGGCCTCGCGCGGATCTGCCGCGCGGCCCGCCGCGACGCCTCGATCCGCACTCGCGCCGAGGCGGCCGTGGCGCAGCTCTCCGCCTCGCTGGCGGCGCATTTCGGGGACGGCGAGCTCGCGGCGCGGGCGGCCGAGTGCCGCGCGCTGCTCTCGGATCCCTGAGGCGCTGACCCTTTCTCGTCAGGTAGCGCGACGTGCCGCGCGGGAGACGTTCGTCATGATCAAGTCTTGGAATCAGGCAGCTATCGTTCTGACCGCCGCGGCGGCGCTCGGCTCGGCGGCGCTCGGGTGCGCGTCGGATCCCGCACCGCCGGGCGGATGCCCTGGCGCGCGCGCGGCGTCTGGCGCGTGCATCGGTGTCCCCGCGGGAGCGCTCTGCGACGGGGACTCCTGCGCCGCGTCGGTCGATTGCGCCGAGGTCATCGAGGTCTCGAGCGCCGCCGCGCTCTCGCAGGCCACCGAGGCCGCTCGACCTGGGGCGTGCATCGCGCTCGGCCCTGGCGCCTACGGCCCGATCGACCTGCCCCCCGGCGTGAGCCTGCTCGGCCGCGGCGCTGGCTCCGTGAGCGTCGCGGCGGTCTCGCTCGCGGCCGGCGACGGCGCCGTCCTCCGGGCGTTGACCGTGGGCGAGGGCGGCGTGCGGATCGCGGCCGGCGCCCGGGCGCGGATCGAGGCGGTGCGCGTCGTCAGCAGCGCGTCCGACGGCGTGACGCTCGGTCTCGGCGCGTCGCTCGACCTCGTCGCGTCGGAGATCGAGGGCTCCGCGCGGTACGGCCTGAGCGCGTTCGACGCCGGCCGCGTCTCCGTCGTGCGGTCCGTCGTCTCGGGCTCGCAGGGGCCGGGCCTGTGGGCGCAGTGCACCGGCGGCTGTGGCTGCGAGGCGCCGGTGGAGCTCCATGTCGAGGACGCGCTCGTCCGCGACAGCAAGGTGGTCGGCGTGTCGCTCGTCGGGGTGCGCGCCACGATGTCTTTCGTCGAGGTCAGCGGCAATGGCCTGAGCGGGTTCGATCCGAGCGGCGGCATCTCCGTGTCCGGCTGCTCGAGCCTCGACGCGGCGGCCCTCAAGGTCGCCGACAACACCGGGTTCGGTCTCCTGATCGATCGAGCGGACGCAGCGCTCGGCGAGAGCGGCGAGGGCTTCGAGGTGAGCGGCAACCAGCCCGGGATCTGGATCCAGCACACGACGCCGGAGCAGACCGTCCAGCTCACGGGAGGCCTGCTCGAGAAGAACCGGGCCATCGGCCTGGGGATGAGCGGCGACGCGCGCGGCATCATCATCGACGGCATGCGCATCGCCGGGACCTTCGCGGACTCGGCGGTGGTGAGCGCGGACGGCGGGCTCGCCCAGGAGGTCGTCGGCGACGGCGTGAGCTGGCAGGAGCGCGCGCAGGCCGCGATCTTCGGGCTCGTCCTGAGCGGCAACGGGCTCGAGTCCCTCAACCCCTCCATCAGCCCCTCCATCAGCCCGTCGCGCCGCGCGAGCGTGCTCATCGACGGCGACGTCGGTCTGGACAGCCGCCTCTCCGCCGTGACGCTGGAGGGCGGCGACGAAGCGGCGGGCATCGTGCAGCAGCGCCTGCCCGCTGACGGCATGAGCCCGCTGCGCGACGCGGATGTCCCGCGCATCGTGACGAGCCCGGAGGCGCTGTTCTCCGTGCCCGTCGCGCCCATCGCGCCGGCGGCGCTCGACGCCCCTTGAGGCCTGCATCCGCGCGGCGACGGCCCGGCTCTTCTGGGACCGCGCCCGAGGTGAGCGCGGGAGCGCGTCGGGCCCACAACGGGACCGACAAAAAGTAAGTGGGCCCGCCACACTCGCTTTCCGCTACCGTTGCTCCCTTCCGGGCCTGGCGGGGTTCACGGCGCGCTGTCGGCGGACCCATGAGGTCCAGGCGCTGTTGCCTGACGCAGGGACTTCGTAGTCGAACCTCGTCCCCATGTCGAGCCCCACGGCGCGCGCGGCGGCGATTCGTGGGCCATGGCGCCTCGACTCCCTCGCGAACGCGGCGCCGTCGCCCACGTCGCCCACGTTTGGTTCCCTCCTCGGAGCCATCGGGGGTGAGCGCGGTGCGAGCGTGAGCTGCGATCGGGGTGTGCAAAGGGTGGTGGTGTGAGCGCGGAGCGATCGACCCGGAGCGGCATCGGCCGGGACTTGCCTCGTTCAGGAAGCCCCGTACGCTTGGAGGTGTCGTGAATCCGTTCGATTCCGAGGACGAGGGACGGGGCAGCCGGCTGATTCCGGTGCTTCTCTTCATCGGCTCCGCGGCGCTGGCAGCGGCCGCGCTCCGGTTCGCCTGGCAGCAGCCGGTGATCATGTCGGCGGTGCTGAGCGTGGCACTCGTGTTCGCCGCGGCGCGCTGGCTCGCGCGCCGCAAGCTGCGCCGGCTGCTGCGCTCGGGCGACGTGGGCTCGGTGCTGCGGCGCTGGTCGACGTCGCTTCACCGCATCCCGCACCCCGCCACGATGGCGCCGCTCATGACGGCGACGGCGTTCGCGGCCTATGGTTGGGTCGAGAAGGCGCGCGCGGCCATGGCCGCCGCCGAGCGGGGGCCCGCGTGGGAAGCGGCCCTCGAGCACCGCCTCTTCCTCGACACGCTCCTCTGCACCTTCGAGGGCGATCGCGACATGGCGCTCGCGCAGGCGGGTCGCCTGGCGCGCCTCCCTCTCCCGGACATCAGCTCGCCCTTTCGCAGCCGGGTGGTCACCCTGCGAGCGGCGGCCGGCGCGCTCGCCCGCGCCTTCGCTCACACGAGCGTGCCGGGCGACCGCGCGCTGCTGGAGCGCGCGAGCGAGGCCAGCCCGCTCGTCTTCTGGGCCATGCGCTACGCCGCGGCCGTCGTCGCCATCGACGAGGGCGAGCTCACCCGCGTCGAAGAGCTCCTCGCCGACGCGCCCTCATGGCCCCAGGAGTCGACGTTCCGCGCCTTCCACGACGAGATCGCCGATCGCGCCGGCCTCCCCCGCACGGTGAGCGCGTAGCGGGCCGGTCATCGCGCGCGCCGCTGCGCGCGGCGTCGACCCGGAAGGCCGGTCCAGAGGGCGCGGCGTCGTCGCGTTCGCGCCGGCTCAGCCCTGGAACAGCGTGCGGAGGTAGCAATAGGCACGCGCCCCGGGGGCTGCGCTGGCCGGGTCTTCCGGCGCTTCCGGCACGAACGCGCCGAGCGCGCCGAGCGCGCCGCCGAGGGTGAACGTGCGCAGCATGATCCTCGCCTGCGTGCCCGCGAAGCACGGCTTGCGGTAGGCGACCTCCACCCTCCGGGCGAGCACCGCCGTGCTGTGGCCCTGCGCCGAGAGGCGTCGCAGCGCGGCCTCCGCGAAGAGCCGCGGGTACACGAGCGAGTTCACGTGCTGGTTCCCGTCCGTGTGATCCAGGCCGAACGCCACCGGGATCGGATCCAGGGTCGGCTTCGCGTCGAGCGGCTCCGCGCCCTCGGGCAGGCCCATCAACGCCTCCGGCGAGCGAAAGTCGTAGCGCTCGGGCGGCACCGCCGGCAGATCCGGGGACTCGAAGCGCAGCACCTTGCGCGCCTCCGGCGGCGCGAAGGGCCGCGTGAAGACGTGCTCCGCGAACACGCGACCGACCTGGATCGGCTCGCCCGCGCCGGGCGGCGGCGGGCCGTAGGTCCGGCTGCGGCGCCCGCTGGCCGAGAGCCACATGGCCAGGATCAGCCGGTTCACCTGGGAGGTGGCGTCCTCCGTGTGCGCCAGCTGGTAGCGGCCCTGCAGCTCCAGCGGCTCCCGCGTCGCGATCGGCCCCTCTCCGCCCTCGATGATGAGGCGGGTGAGGATCGGGACGATCCCTTGCGTGAGCATGAGCGCCTCGACGGGGCTCGCCCGCAGGAGCTTCACCCAGACCGCGGGCCCGAGGCCGTGCGGCAGCGCGTCCAGCATCACCTGTCCGTTCTGGCTGACGTCTTCGAAGCGAAGGTGCATGACGGCGGTCGCCTGCTGCTGCTCGGGGACGCAAGGCTCGTCAGGGAAGTAGTGCATGCCCCGTCTCCATAGCTGACGCCGCCGCGCGCCGCATGGACCAGCGCCTGGGCGCCGCCATGGCCGGCCAGGCCGGCGGCGCGCGTCCATGGTACGATCGCCGCGTGACGCTCCTGAAAATCGCCCACATCGGCAACCCTGTCCTCAGGCAGCGAGCGCGTGAGGTCACGGAAGAAGAGCTCTCGTCCCCTGCGATGCAGGCGTTCATCGACGATCTGGTGGAGACGATGCGCGACGCGAACGGCGCGGGCATCGCCGCCACCCAGGTCCATGTGCCGGTGCGCATCTTCGCCGTCGAGGTGCAGGACAACCCCCGCTATCCGTACAAGCCGAACATCCCGCTCACCATCGTGGTCAATCCGGTGATCGAGCCGCTCACGCAGGAGACGTTCGAGAACTACGAAGGGTGCCTGAGCGTCCCGAACCTGAGGGGTGTCGTCGATCGCACCACCGAGATCCGGCTCACCGGCCTGGATCGCGAGGGGAGGCCGATCGACCGCGTCGTGCGCGGGCTGTCGGCGGGCACCTTCCAGCACGAGAAGGATCACGTCGACGGCGTGCTCTTCGTCGATCGCGTGAAGGATCCACGGACGCTCTGCACCTGGGCGGAGTTCGACCGCTATCACAAGCAGCCCTTCGTCGAGCGCATCGTCCCGTTCATCCAGCGGATGGGCGGCTGAGGTGCGTCGTCGCGCGGGCCCTGCTCGCGCGTGTGATCGCTGCGCGGACCAGAGCGCTCGGCGCGAGCTCGAGCGCCCCCGTGGACATGCGCCTCCGCTAACGCGGGCCGCACGCCTCTCGCCCGCGCTGGCGGGGAGGGACGTGCGGTGCCTGCTGGCGGGGAGCGATCAGGCGCCGCCGCCGGTGCGTTCTTCGCGCTCGATCTGCTCCTGGTAGGCGACGCTGTAGCGCGCCCAGGGACGCAGCTTGAGGCGGCGGTAACCGATGGGCTCGCCGGTGCCCTCGCACATCCCGTAGCTCCCCTCCTTCATCTTCGCGAGAGCACGGTCGATCTCGGCGAGCACGCGGACGTCGCGCTCCAGGAGCTTCGACGTCAGCGACGTCGCGCCCTCGGCGTTGGCCTCGTCCATCTCGTCGCCCACCTCGCGCGAGATGTCGCGCTCCGCGTGCTGCCGCTCATCGATGTTGGCGACGAGGCTCGCCCGGCGCTCCTCGAGCGCCTGCCTGAGCTCGCCGAGCTGCTCCGGCGTCAGATCGGGCAGATCGGAGTCGTCCGTTTCGGGCGCCGCGCGGCGCACGGGCGGCCTCGGCATGGCGGCTGCCGTCGTGGCGGACGTCTCCGGCCGCGCCGGGCTCATTCCGTCGCGACTCGCACCTTCACGGTTGTTCATTGTTTCCTCTCATCTTTTCGGTGGCAATTCGCGTACCGATCTTGAACGTGGGCGGACGAAGCACGCGCGCGGCGCGGTGACCAGGGAACACGAACGAGCAGGAGCAGCCGCGCCAGCTTACTGGCTGTGGTGATAGCGCATCCACGAGCCTATGGCTTCGTGATGCCGGCCATTCGAAGCCCTGCCGCCACGAGCGCGCCGATGTCCTCGAGCACGGGCTTCGACACGTTGATCGAGATCTCGGCCCGCGGCGCGGCGCCGCCCTGCTGCTGGGTCGTGACGAACATCAGCCCTTCCCCTTTGTGGGGGAGCTTTGCCAGCGCTTCGCCGAAGATTCGGGCTTCCTGAGGCAGCGCCACCGGCGCCGCCCCGGGCTGATCCAGCGTCGAGAGCACGTTCTGGAACGTGCGGGTGATCGGGGCGAGCGTCGAGAATCCACCCCAGGCGAACTTCCCGGTCTTCAGCTTCTCGAGCCCCGGACGCGACGCGAGCGTCGCTGCGGCGGGCGCGCCCGCTTTCACCATGGCGAGCCGCCTCAGCAGGTCGCCCTTGTCGTGTCCGAAGGCGACCCACGTCGTCTTCTCCTCACCCATGACGAGGAGGTGGAGCGTCATCGTCAGCTTGGGCCTCTGCTTGCCCTTGGCGGCGGGGGTCGAGCCCGCGTCGTCGTCGAGCCGCGGTAGATCGCGGACGATCTGGATCTCGACGGCGAGCGACGTCTTCCCGAGCTCCTTCGGCGCCTGGACCGCCTTGACCGTCGGCAGATCCTTCGGATCGATGTCGATCTCCGGGAGCCGCTTGCGCAGCCCGGGCGTGTTGTAGGCGGTGACGGCGTTCTTCACGTACTTGATGAGCGCGTCGGGCGCCTCCTCGAACCCGAGCAGGTTCCAGCCGACGAAGCCCCCCATCATCTTGTCGAGCGCCTCGTTCGGCGTCGGCTTTCCGGCCTGGGCAGCGGCAGGAGGCGCGTCCGGGTACCCGTGGGCGGACACGCTCGGCCCCTGGTTGATCGGCAGCGCGAGGAGGTCGGCGAGCGCCTTGCGATCGGCGGGCTTGCCGATCTTCTCCTTCTCCAGCCACCCTTCGAGCATCTCGCGCAGCGTCTTCAGGATGCCGCCGTAGTGCGCCGGGTCGTAGCCGTGGTCGAAGAACGCGCCGGCGCTGTCCTTCGGCGCGCGCCAGTACAGCGCCGGCGCGGCCCCGGCGCGCTTCGCCCTGTCGGCCATCGTCTTGGCGATCCACGACGACTGGCCCCGGAGCTCCAGGGCAGCCGTGAAGTTCACGCAGGACTGGTTGTCGACCTGGAGATCGACGACCGCCTTGCTCGCGTCGTTGATGAGCGCCTCGAGCTCCTGCTGAACGGAGGTCGCCGCGTCGGTGAGCGCCCGGTCGAACTGGGGCTGCCCGATCGAGAGCTGGCTCTGCGCGAGGATCGGGAGCCCGCCGAGCTGCTGCTTCGCCATGCCGCCGAACTTCGTGCTGAGCGGGACGAAGCGGACCTCGCCGTGGAGGTCGCGCGCCTCGGGCGCGAGCGTCGGCAGCGTGCGCGCGAGGTACGGCCCGAGCGTCGTGACGTCGCGGTCCCGATCGCCGCAGAGGAGCCGCGCGGGCGCCGAGCCGGCGGACGCGGCGAGGAAGCAGCTCGATGACGAGGGCTCCTTGCCGCCGATCTTCCACATGCCGGGCTTCACCTCGGTGAGCGCGGCGCCCGCCTCGAGCGCGCCCCTCGCCCGCTCGAGCGACGTGAGCCCGAACGACACGGCCGCCACGGGCTTGCCCCGCTTCGAGCTGTCATCGAGCGCGACGATCAGGTGCACCGGCGCGTCGAGCGCGAGCACCGTGGCGAGCTGGTCCGTGTCGATGGAAGGGCTCACGAGCTCGCTCAGCACACCCGAGGAGAACGCCTGCGCGCCCGTCTCCGCGAGCGCCGGAGGCAGCCCCGCGCACGTCGCGATGCTCGACAGCGTGGCCGCGGGGTTGCTCCAGCGGAGCACGCCGACGATATCGGCCGGCTCGGCGACGGGCGATAGATCGAACGCCGGGCTGGTAGCGACCTGGGCAGGTCCGGCCTTGACCTCGCCCTGTCCTGCTGTCGGCGCGACAGGCGCGGGGGACGGCCCGCAGGCGAGGGAACCGGCCATGAGGACCAGGGGGGCGATCGGCAGGAGAGTTCGCATGAGCGCCGGTTATACGGCTCCCGGACATCCGAGTCGACGCCCAAGGAGCGCGCCGCGCAGGCGACGGCCGCGTGCGCCGCATGGCGCGCGGCGGTCGCTCCAAATGCGAACGAGCGCGGACGAATCCGCGCTCGTTGCGTTTGGCGCTTGCCGCTTGGCGCTTGCCGCTCGGCGAACGAGCGCGGAGGAATCCGCGCTCGTCGCACGCCGTCGAGGAGCGGGCTCCTCGCGGCGATCAGTTCGACTCTTCGAACTCCGCGTCGATGACCGAATCCTTCCCCTTGCCGCCGGCGGGGGGCGGCGGCTGGCCTCCCGGCGCGCCGCCGGGCGCGGCGCCGCCGCCGTCCTGCGGCGGGCCGGCCTTCTCGTACATGACGCTCGCGATGCGGTGCGCTTCCTTCTCGAGCTTCTCCAGCGCCGCGCTCACGGCCGCGTCGTCCTGCTTCTCGATGGCCGACCGCCCCTCGGCGATGATCCCGTTCAGCGCCGAGACGTCGCCCTCCGGCAGCTTGTCCTTGTTCTCGCTGATCGTCTTCTCCAGCGTGTAGCAGAGGTTATCGAGCTTGTTGCGCCGCTCGATCTCCTCGCGCCGGCGCTTGTCCTCGGCCTCGTGCGCCGCCGCCTCGTTGACCATCCGGTTGATCTCGTCCTCCTTCAGGCCGCCCGACGCGGTGATCGTGATGCGCTGATCCTTGCCGGTGGCCGTGTCCTTGGCGTGGACCGAGAGGATGCCGTTCGCGTCGATGTCGAACGTCACCTCGATCTTCGGCACGCCGCGGGGCGCCGGCATGATCCCTTCCAGGTGGAAGCGGCCCAGGGTCCGGTTGTAGCGGGCCTCGGTGCGCTCGCCCTGGAGCACGTGGACCTCGACGCTGGGCTGGCTGTCGGTCGCGGTCGAGAAGATCTCCTTCTTCTGGGTCGGGATCGTGGTGTTCCTCGAGATCATCACGGTCATCACGCCGCCGAGCGTCTCGACGCCGAGCGAGAGCGGCGTGACGTCGAGCAGCACGAGATCCTTCACGTCGCCCGAGAGCACGCCCGCCTGGACCGCGGCGCCGACGGCCACGACCTCGTCCGGGTTCACGCCCTTGTGGGGCTCCTTGCCGAAGAACTTCTTGACCGTCTCCTGCACGAGCGGGATGCGGGTCGAGCCGCCGACGAGGACGATCTCGTCGATCTGCTGCGGCGACTTCTTCGCGTCGGCGAGCGCCTTGCGGGTCGGCTCGAGCGTGCGGTCGATGAGCGGCCGGATCATCTGCTCGAGCTTCGCCCGGGTGAGCTGCTTCTGGAGGTGCTTCGGCCCCGAGGCGTCCGCGGTCAAGAACGGCAGGTTGATCGTCGTCTCCTGCACGTTCGACAGCTCGATCTTCGCCTGCTCCGCGGCGTCCTTGAGCCGCTGCACGACCATCTTGTCGTTCGAGACGTCGATGCCGGTGTCCTTCTTGAACTCGGCCGCGAGCCAGTCCATCACGAGGTGGTCGACGTCGTCGCCGCCGAGGTGGGTGTCGCCGTTGGTCGAGATGACCTGCACGACGTTGTCGCCGACCTCGAGGATCGAGATGTCGAACGTGCCGCCGCCGAAGTCGTACACGGCGATGACCTGCTCGTTCTTCTTGTCGAGCCCGTACGCGAGCGCGGCGGCCGTGGGCTCGTTGACGATGCGCTTCACGTCGAGCCCGGCGATGCGGCCCGCGTCCTTGGTCGCCTGGCGCTGCGAGTCGTTGAAGTACGCCGGCACGGTGATGACGGCCTCGGTGACCTTCTCGCCGAGGTAGTCCTCCGCGGCCTTCTTCAGCTTCTGGAGGACCTTCGCAGAGACCTCGGGGGGCGACATCTGCTTGCCGCGCACCGCGATCGAGGCGTCGCTGTTCTTGCCCTTGCTGACCGTGTACGGGACGCGCTTCGCCTCTTCCTGCACCTCCTCGAAGCGGCGCCCCATGAAGCGCTTCGCCGAGTAGATGGTGTTGGTGGGGTTCGTGACCGCCTGGCGCTTGGCGATCTGACCGACGAGCACCTCGCCCTTGTCGTCCCAGGCCACGACGGACGGCGTGAGGCGCGAGCCCTCCTCATTCACGATGACCTTGGGCTCCTTGCCCTCCATCACCGCGACGACGCTGTTGGTCGTGCCGAGATCGATGCCGATGATCTTGCCCATGACGTTGAACCCTCCGAGAACTGTTTGCGCGACGGCCTGATGACCACGGGGGGCGAGAAGACCCGACCGGCCAGCAGGGCTCAGCTGACAGCTGCCGCGAGCCACCGCTCCAGAGCCGTCAAAAACCGCTGGGAATCCGGATACTTTCGCCGAGTTTTCGCGAGCTCGCTGGCTCGCGACCGCGAAACTAACCATGTGCGCCCGAGCGTCAACGCCGCCTCTAGCAATTGCCGTGCGCGCGGGCTGGGGCCGCCCGGACCTTGACCGGAGCCCGGTCGCGCCGCACCTAAGGTGTCCGCGCTTCGCACCGCCAGCGGCGCAAACGATGCCGAGCGGGCCGGACCTGAACCGGACGAGAGACAGAAGAGCGGGCGCGTCCGAGGGGCTTCTTGCGGTCCAAGACGCGCTGAGCTATAGGCGCCCTCCCTCGCAACACCCGAAGGACTCACCATGAAGCCCGGCATCCACCCCGAGTACAAGGCCTCCACGATCACCTGCGCGTGCGGCGCCGTCGTCGAGACCCGCTCCACCCGCGGCAGCTTCACCACCGACGTCTGCTCCGCCTGCCACCCGTTCTACACGGGCAAGCACAAGATCATGGACGTCGCCGGCCGCGTCGACCGCTTCCGCAAGAAGTACGCGACCGCAGGCAAGTAGCCGGGCCGATCGTCCCTCTACCCCCGAACTCCCTTCTTTCACCGGATTCGCCCGTCACGCCGCGCCCGCCCGGGGCGTGGCGGATGGGTTGGTTCGCCTAGCGCCCGCTGGCCCTGCGCGGAGCGTGAGCGGCCGAGACGTCGCGCGCGGCGCACGCGGACCCGGACGCGAATGCGAACCTGACGACGTCGGCACATTCACCTGTGCGGCGCTGGTCGGTCGGGCCGATGCGCTGGCCGTGTTATGCGCTAGATTGGAACGCGTATGAGCGATCAGCCTGCACGTCCGTATATCGGCGGCCAAGCGGTCATCGAAGGGGTCATGATGCGGTCGCCGAGCTCGGTCGCGATCGTCTGCCGGCGCCGCTCGGGAGAGCTGGTCGTGCGCGAGCAGCCGATGACCGCCGTCTCGAAGGGGCCGCGCACCTGGCCTTTCGTGCGGGGGGTTGCGACCCTCGTCGAGTCGCTCCGCCTGGGATCCCAGGCGCTCCGCTGGTCCGCGGACCTCTACGAGCAAGATCTGTCGGCCGAGGAGGCGGGCTCGGCCAAGGGGCCCGAGTCGAAGCGCCCGAGCGCGGGGCAGGCGGGCGGGGTGAACCTCACCTCCCTGGCGCTCAGCATGGCGGCGATCGCGGCGCAGGACGTGGAGCCCGCGCAGGTCACGGGCGGCCCCGCCCCGGGCGGCAGCGCCGAGGGGAAGAAGCGCGGAGGAGGGATGGGCATGATCCCGATCCTCTTCGCGGTCCTGCTCTTCGTGGCGGCGCCCCAGGCCGGCGCCGAGCTGGTCAACAAGCTCCTGGGCCTCGGTCTCGAGGTCACGTCGCCGGCGTTCCAGGCGATCACCGGCGTGGCGAAGCTCGCCATCGTCGTCGGCTACCTCCTCCTGATCCGCCAGATCCCCGAGGTTCGACGCGTTTTCCAGTACCACGGCGCCGAGCACAAGGCGATCTCCACCTACGAGGCGCACGAGGTCCTCGAGGTCGAGAACGCGCGCCGGAAGACGGCCATGCACCCCCGCTGCGGGACGACGTTCCTGGTCATGGTGGCGCTCGTGTCCATCGTGGTGTTCTCGGTGGCCGGGGCGTCCCTCGGGGCGCTCCTGCCCAAGCTGCCCGGCGGCCGGCTCGTCGAGAGCGTCACGTTCTTCCTGATGAAGCTGCCGTTCCTCCCGCTGATCGCCGCGGTCACCTTCGAGATCCAGCGGATCTTCGCGCGTTATTGCACCACCGGCCCGCTCCGCGCGCTGCTCTGGCCGGGGTTCCTGGTCCAGAAGATCACGACGGCGGAGCCCGACGACGCGCAGCTGGAGATCGCCCTCGCGTCGCTCCGTGCGACGCTCTGGCGCGAGGCCTCGGTGGCCGCTCCTGTCCAGCCCGATCGGGTGTTCGCCGACTACTCCAAGCTGCTGGCCGACCCCGGCTACGCAGGCGCTCACGGCTAGCGCGCGCCGGCTCCGCCGGGCCCCTCGCCGCCGTCCAACCCCGCGTCGTCTTCGGATTGCAGATGCTACCTATCGCGAAACTCGAGGCGGTTCAGCGCCGCTTTCAGGAACTCGAGCACCTCATGTGCAGCCCGGCGGTGCTCGCCGCGCCGGCCGAGCTCCAGCGGCTCAACCGCGAGCGGACCGAGATCGAGCCGGTGGTCGTCGCCTTCGCCCGGATGCGGGACGTCGAGCGGCGCATCGCCGAAGATCGCGAGGCGCTGAGCGATCCCGACCTGTCCGAGCTCGCCCAGGCGGAGCTGCCTGAGCTCGAGCTCGAGCGCGAGCGGCTCGCCGCCGAGCTCGAGGTGCTCCTCCTGCCGAAGGACCCCAACGACACGCGAAACACCGTGATCGAGATCCGCAGCGGCGAGGGCGGCGAGGAGGCGGCGCTCTTCGCCGCCGATCTCTTCCGCATGCTCTGCCGCTACGCGGAGACGAAGCGGTGGAAGGTCGAGGTGCTCAACCTGAGCGAGGCCTCGGCCGGCGGCTACAAGGAGGTCGCGGCGCTGATCACGGGGCAGGACGTCTACTCCCACCTCCGGTACGAGGGCGGCGTTCACCGCGTTCAGCGGGTCCCCTCGACGGAGACGCAGGGGCGGATCCACACCTCGACCGCCACCGTGGCCGTGCTGCCCGAGGCCGACGAGGTCGACGTGCACATCGACGAGAAGGACCTGGAGATCTCGATCGCCGCGTCGGGCGGCCCCGGCGGCCAGGGCGTCAACACGACGAACAGCGCCGTGCAGATCAAGCACCTGCCGACGGGCATGATCGTGAAGTGCCAGGACGAGCGCTCCCAGCTGAAGAACAAGGCGAAGGCGATGAAGGTCCTCCGGAGCCGGCTGCTCGAGCTCGAGCAGCGCCGGCAGGAAGAGGCCCAGAGCGCCGAGCGAAGGACCATGGTCGGCACGGGGGAGCGGGCGCAGAAGGTGCGGACCTACAACTTCCCGCAGAACCGCGTGACGGATCACCGGATCGGCCTCACGCTGCACAAGCTCGACAAGATCATCGAAGGGGACCTCGAAGAGCTCATCGGCGCGCTGCGCACGCACCGCCAGGCGGAGCTCCTGCGGCGCGGCGGGCTCTCGGGGCCCGCGCTGGAGCCCGCCACGTGATGGGGGCGCCGTCCATCGAGAGAGGGGCGCCGCCCGTCGATCTGGAGGCGCTGCTCGTCGCGCTCGTGCTGGCGCCGTCGACCTTCTCGCGAAACCGCTTCTTCTCGCTGTACGCCGACCCGGAGGCGCGCCGGGTGCGGCGGCGGGCGGCGCTGCTCAGGAGCATCGTGCGGCAGCTGGTCGCCGGCGCGGACCGCGCCGGGCTCGCGCCCGCCGCGAGCGGCGGCGCGCTGCTCACCTACGACGTGCCGTCGCTCGGGTTGAAGCGCACCGCCGCGCTCGACGCCCTGGAGCTCGCCGTGCTCCGCATCGCGGTCGCGCGCGGGGCGGTCCCGCGGGCCGAGCCGCCGGGCGGCGGGGACGCCGCGCCGAGCTCGGCGACAGGCGCCGCCTTGCCGGATGAGCTCCTCCCCGAGCCGGCGGACACGTCGCGGATCGAGCGCGCGCTCGCCCGGCTGCTGCCCGAGGGGAAGCCCGGCGGAGCGCTGGAGTCTCCGGGCGAGGGGGAGCCGGCAGAGCCGGACCCCGGGACGAGGGCGATGCCGCGTGACCGGGCGCGGCGTGACTCGCAAGCACCCTGGGAGTAGGAGGCGGCCATGTGCATCTTCTGCAAGATCGCGAACAAGGAGATCCCGTCGAAGGTCGTGTTCGAGGACGAACACGTCATCGCCTTCCACGACGTGAACCCGCAGGCGCCCACGCACGCGCTCGTCATCCCGAAGCGCCACATCGCGGGCATCGCCCAGGCCACGCCCGAGGACGAGGCCGTCCTCGGCCGGCTGCTCCTCGCAGCGCGGCGGGTCGCGGAGCTCACCGGCATCGCGGAGAGCGGCTTCAGGACCGTGGTGAACAGCGGCGCGAACGCCGGCCAGACGGTCTTCCACATCCACGTCCACGTGATGGGTGGAAGGCCGATGGCCTGGCCTCCCGGCTGAACGCCGTCCGCGCCGTCCACGCTCCGAGTGAGCGCCGCGCCGACCGCGCTCAGCGGACGCCGCGGGCCGCGCTCACCGCCGCGTCGAGCCACGCCGCCTCGTCGTCGCGGAGCGACGGCTGCCTCGGCAGCGCGGCCGGCAGGGCGCGGGGCCGCGACGCGCCGTGGGCGCGGAGGTGCGCGGACGTGATGGCGCCGACGCGCCCACCGACGCCGAGGAACAGCGCGAAGAGATCCGGGCCCACCGCGCGCCGCGGGGCGGGCCGCACCGCGAGCTCGGCGCCGGACGCGAGCCGCGCGGTGAACCCGGCGACGAGGTGATCGACCGGATCGCTCCACGGATCCGGGGCGCCGGGCGCGCCCGCCGCGATCCACGCGTCGAGCGTCAGCTCGGGCGAGGTCGCGCCGAAGTCGATCGCCAGCGTGAGGCCGCGCTGCTCGAGGGCGCGCTCGATCTCGCCGAGGCGAGCGGTACCGGCGGCGTGCACGAGCATGGAGTCGCCGTCGAGCACAGGCGCCGCGGGCGGCGGCGGCAGCGGGCGGCGCGCGGCGGAGGACGCCTCGCGCGGGAGCAGGTTGCCAGGGTTCATGATGCCGGCGGGGTCGAAGACGCCGCGGAGCGCATGGATGACGTCGGCGCCGAGGCCGAGCTCGGCGCCGAGCCGCGGCGCCTTGCTCCGGCCGACCCCGTGGTGATGCGAGAGCGTCCCGCCGGCGTCGATCGCGGCGTCGAGGGCCGCCCGCCAGGCCGCGTCGTACTTCGCCTCGGCCGCCGCGACGCTCGGCGCGCTGCCGGCGAAGGTGAAGTAGATGCTGCAGCCGTCCGGGTACGCGTGGGACAGGTGCGCCATCACGAACACGTGGCGCCCGAGCGCGCCGCGCACCGCGCGGTAGAGCCCGTCGAGGCGCGACCAGGGCGCGGCGACCTCCATGGTGTCGCTGAACGCGCCGGCCATGAACACGGGCGCCTGGCGGTAGCTCACGCTGTAGCGGTGCGCGAGCCAGTGGCGCGCGGGCTCCTCGCCGAGCGGCCTGGCCCCGCCGCGCTCCGCGATCGCCGCGGCGCGGGCGAGGTCGTCCGCGCTCGCGCGCGCCGTGCCCTCGAAGATGAGGATGAGCGTCGCGCCGCGGAGCACGCGCGACCCGACGCCGTCGACGATCTGGTTGAGGAGCCCCGGCGCGCGCAGCAGGCCGCGCAGCACCGCGGCGCCGGCCCCGGGGCCGCGCGCGCCGTGCGCCCGCGCGGCCGCCCCGCCGGAGGATTCGTCGGCCGCGCCGGCGTGGGCGCGCTGCCGGCGCACGGCGCCCAGCCGGGCCATGAAGGAGTCGAACGGATCGTAGAGCCGAGAGACCGCCGGGCGGAGGCCGGCCTGGAACATCGCCCGCATCGCGTCCCATCCGGCCTCGACGCTGGGGAACGAGAACGCGGCGAACGCGCGCGCCGGCGGCGCCGGGTGCAGCCGGAGCGTCGCGGCGGTGACCACGCCGAGCACGCCCTCGCTGCCGATGAGGAGCGGCGTGAGATCCGGGCCTCGCGCGCGCCGATCGAAGCGGACGATCTCGCCGCGGCCGACGACGCACTCGAGCGACGCGACCATGTCCTCGATCTTGCCGTAGAGCCCGGAGCACTGGCCGGCGCTGCGCGCCGCGACCCAGCCCCCCACGGTCGAGCAGAGGATGGACGACGGAAAATGGCCGAGCGTGAAGCCCTCGGCGTTGAGCTCCTCCTCGAAGCGGATGCCGAGCGCGCCGGCCTCGATCTCGACCGACGGGGCCTGACGATCGAGCGAGCGGCGGCGGGAGAGCCGCTTGAGGTCGAGCACGACCGTGCGCTCGTCCGGCAAGACGCCGCCGCACACGCCCGAGCCCGCCCCGAAAGGCACCAGCGGGAGCCCCTCGTCCGCGCAGAAGCGCACCACCTGGGCGACCTCCTCCGCGGAGGACGGCCAGACGATCATCCCGGGCCGGTGCTCGGCGATGCGGCCCTCCGTCACCGCGAGGTGGTGCCGCGGCCAGAGATCGCGGGCGTAGGCGATCTGATCGACGGGGGAGGCGCTGCGCGGGATCCCCGGCAGCGCGCGCGCGATCGCGGCCTCGAAGCTCATTCGCGGGGAGCCCTAGCGCCTCAGCTCCGCTCGGCAAGGACGATGAGCCGCGGCGACTCGGAGCCGAAGAAGACGCCGGGGTGCGCAGGGTGTCCGGTCACCTCGGTGACCTTGAAGCCCGCCTCGTGGAGCACCTTGCCGAGCTCGTGCAGCCCGTAGAGGCGGAGCGAGTAGTCGAGCTCGCGCGAGCGGCCGTCCTCGAACATGACGGTGCGCTTCACCTTGAGCCTGCTCGTGAAGAAATCCACGTGCATCTCATCCATGCAGACGCAGCCGTCCCCCTCGAACCAGACAAGGCTCGGCTGGCGGGACGCCACATAGTCGCGGTTGACGATGTCGAGCAGGAGCATCCCGCCGGGGCGGAGGGCGCGGCGGATGCGGGCGAGGACATCCGCGTTCTTCTCGTCGTCGAAGTAGCCGAAGCTCGTCGACCAGCAGTAGACGCCGTCGAAGGTCTCCTCGAACGTCATCTCGCGCATGTCGCCCTGGAGGAAATTCAGCTTCTGGCCGCGGTCCTGCGCTTCGTCGGCGGCGCGGGCGAGCATGGCGAGCGACAGGTCGTAGCCGACGACGCTGTAGCCGCGGCTGGCGATCTCGATCGCGTGGCCGCCCGCGCCGCACGCGAGATCGAGGATCACCGCGCCCTTCTCGACGCCGAGCCGCTCCTCGATGAAATCGACCTCGCGGCGAACCACCTTGCTGTCGATCTTGTCGAGCGTGCGCAGGAAGTCGTCGCCGAAGAGCTCCTCCCACCACGGGCGCTTCCGGCGCGCGGCGGGCTCGGTCGACGGGCCGGAATCGTGCTCGGCCTGCTTCGCCGCGGGCGCCGCGGCGGGAGCGGCGGGAGCGGCGGGCCGCGCGGACGCGGACGGCTCGCCGTGCGACGAAGGCGCCGACACGGGCGGCGCAGACGCGGGCGGCGGCGGCACCGAGCTCGTGAACGTCGCGAGATCCGGCGATGCCAGCGCCTGCGCGCGCGGGCGCCGCGGCGGCAAGGGAGGCGGCGGTGGCTTCTTGGGGTGCGCGGCGTGCGGATCGGCCTGCGCGGCCGAGCCCGCGTCGGCGAGCTCGGCGTCGCGCTCGGGCTCGACCTCCTCGAGCTCGACCTCGGTGCTCCTCGGCGGCACGGTGATGCGCGTCGCGTCGCCCTGCGCCTGCTGGCCTTCGCCGCCCGCGGGGGAAGCGCTCGATGGCTCGGCCTTCGCCTCGTCGACGGGCTCGGACTCGGGCTCGACCTCCGCGACCTCGTCCGCGCCCGCCCCCAGCGGCCAGTCCAAGGGGCGCGCGTCGATCTCCGGCGCCGAGGCTTGCCTCCTGGACCGCCTTCGAGGCGCCGGCTGGAGGGCGTCGAAGGCGGCGTCGCGCGCCGTCGGCGGGCCCTCGGAGAGGCCTTCCTGGAACGAGTCGAGGCCCATCCCGGTCGGGACGTCGTCCGGCCGGATCCTGAACTGGAGCGGCGGCCACTCGTGCTCCGCCGGATCGGTCAAGAGCGGCGGTCTGGCGGGCTCGGGGGCCGAGGTGACCGGCGGCACCGGCGGCAGGTCCGACTCGATGCTGACAATCTGGAGCGGTCGGATCACCGCGACCGAGTCGGGATCGATGATGAGCCCGCTCGGCGCCGGCATCGGCGGCATGCTCGAGGATTTCGGCGACGGGCGCGGGACCGCACGGGGCGCGACCAGCTCGGCCAGGTTCGTCGCCGCGGCCGTCGCCGCCGCCGGCTTGCTGGGGGGCCTGGATCCATCCAGCGCGGGCTCGCTGGGATGCCTGGGCGCCTCGAGCGCCGGGTAGCTGGGCCGCCTCTCGGAGGCGCTCGGCCACCCGTCGTCGTCCGCCTCGTCGAGCGCGCGCGAGCGCTGCGCCGCGGCATCCTCGGGCACGGTGGCGCGGTCGTGCGTGGCGACCTGATCGTCGCCCTGCTGCGCTGCGTCTCCGGACACGTTCACGAGCCGCCGCGAGCGCCGTCGTCCGGTCTTCGCGCCCTCGCCGCGCTCCACCTCCGCCGCCCGCTCCACCTCCGTCGCGAGCGACTGCCAGGACCGCCTGGAGCCGGGGCTCATCGGCAGGGGAGCGCCGTGCCGCGAGCGCTCCGTGGGCGGTCCGGCGATCCGCGGGTCGAGATCGAGGTCCGGGATCTCCGCGATCTGCCCGCTGGAGCCCCCGTCCGCGATGCCCGCGACGACATCGAGGCGCGGCAGCGGCGTCGTCGTCGCGAGCTGCGGGCGCGCGCTGGGCGAGCGCTCGGGCCGTGGAGCGGACGCTCGCGCGGGGAGCGAGCCCTGCTCTCCCTGCGGCGCCGGTGCGGCCGCGTTCCCTGCCTCGCCCGGCAGCGGCGCGCCGGGCTCTCCGGAGGCGCCGCCTTCCTGGGCGGGCGTAGCCAGGGGGTTGCGCGGCCGCTCGCTCGTCATCGCTGGCCCCCTCCGTCCAGCGGCTCTCCGTAGAGGATCGGCCCAGGAGCCCTGCTCCAGGGCGGCGCCACCCCGCGCTCCACGAACATGACCGCGGTGGATCCGAGGTGGAACTTGCCGATCTCCTCGCCGCACGCCACCGGAAGGGCCGGCGAGATCGTGTGCAGGCCGAGCGGCACGTCGCGCGCATCGACGGCGCTCACCGTGATCCGTCCGACGATCATCGCGCCCACCATCACCACCGTAACGCGCCCCTGGCGCTCCGTGTCGATCACGATCGCGACGCGCCGGTTGCGCGCGAAGAGGCCCGGGACGTGGCGTTCCCCGATCGCGTTCACCGGGAACAGCTCCCCCGGCATCGAGCGGATGAGGCTCACCCGCCCGGCGACGGGCGAATGGACCCGGTGGTAGTCGCGCGGCGACAGGTAGACGATCGCGAACTGCCCGCCGTCATAGCGCGTGGCTTCCGCGGGGTCGCCCACGAGGTCTTCCACGCGGTAGGGCTGCCCTTTGATGGTCAGCCGCCCGCCCTCGGTCACGGGGCCGATGTCTTCGACCCGTCCGTCGGCAGGGCTGGTGATGGCTCCGGGATCGGAGCAGACAGGGCGCATCCCCTCGCGGAGCTTGCGCGTGAAGAACGCGTCGAAGCTCTCGTAAGGGCTCGTCAGCACCTCGGCGGCGTCCATGTCGACGCGGTACGCGCGCGCGTAGAGCTTCACCACCGTGTTCAAGACGGCGGCGGGTGCCCTGGCGTCGCAGAGGCGGCCAACGGCCCGGGTAATGCGCTCTCGCGGAAGCACCCGCAACAGCTGTGCGGCGGCGTAGGTGGCAACGGTCATTGTGCGGAGCAGCGGTAACGATGCGGGAAAGAGAGCGGTGCAGGAATGCTAGGCCTCAGGAAGGACCTTGGTCAACGCTCGGGTCAGACGAACCTTCCAGCGTTGGCGCGGTCCCCAACCAGCGAGGGAGCTCAGCCTTGACGCGACGCACAGCGCGATCCGAGGCGCGACGCCAGGCCCGTCCCCCGCGACCCACGTTTCTCCACGTCGCTGCGAGCGCGTCAATCGCGAAGCGCCGCTCCGCGCAAATGGGGGCGCGAGGGCCCGCAGGCCGTCCCCTCGACGCGCTCCATTCTGAAGCGGCGATCCGGACCTCGCGCTGCAACTTCGATCGACCTCCGCGGGCACAGCAGAAAAGTGAAGCGATTTCAAGAGCCTGCGTCCTGGCACGCCGCTCGCTCTCGCTGAAGAGCGCCGAGGAGGCTCGCAACAATGATGGAGATCAAGTTCTGGGGAGTTCGCGGGAGCATCGCTTCGCCTGGGCCGGAGACGGCTGCGGTGGGCGGAAACACAAGCTGCGTGGAGGTTCGCTGCGGATCGTCGCGGATCATCCTCGATGCAGGGACGGGCGTACGCAAGCTCGGAGATGCGCTGCTCCGGGAGGGACCGGTCGAGGCGACGGTGCTGCTGTCGCACCTGCACTGGGACCACATCCAGGGCCTGCCGTTCTTCGTGCCGGCGTACCTGCCGAGCTCGCGGCTGTCGATCGTGGGCAGCGCGCACGGGGTCGGGAGCCTCCGCGAGGTGCTCTCGACGCAGATGGCCGCGCCGAGCTTCCCCGTCCGCATGGACGAGCTCTGCGCGCAGATCGCCGTGCGGGAGGCGCGGCCGGGCGAGGCGTTCGACGTGGGCGAGGTCCACGTGCGGATCGCCAAGCTCAACCACCCGGGCGGCGTCCTCGCCTACCGCGTCGAGCACGAGGGCCGCAGCGTCGTTTACGCGACCGACACCGAGCACTACGCCTGCGTCGATCCGGCGCTGCGCGCGCTCGCGGACGGCGCCGACGTGCTCATCTATGACGCGCAGTACACCCCGGAGGAGTACCGCGGCGACGGCGGGCGCTCGAAGGTCGGCTGGGGGCACTCGACGTACGTCGCGGGTGCGGAGATCGCGCGGGCGTGCGGCGCGCGGAAGCTCGTCCTGTTCCACCACGACCCGCAGCGGACGGACGCCGGCGTCGCCGAGATCGAGCGCCTCTCCCGCGAGCTCTTCCCTGGCTCGGTCGCCGCGCGCGAGGGGCTCTGCATCCACGTCGAGGCCCTCGCGCGGGCCGCGTGATGACCCGGATGACGACAAGCGCGGCGCCCTCTATGCTGGATGCTGCTCCGCTATCCATGTCGCGCCTCTCGCTGCTCGTCGATCTGGCCTCCCTCCTCGCCCGGGAGGTCGACTTCGACGCCCTCCTCGGCACGGCGTGCGAGCGGCTCGCGAAGGCGCTCCGCGCCGACCGCGCGACGATCTGGCTCGTCGACGCCGAGCGCGGCGATCTCGTGACGCGCGTCGCCCTGCTGCCCGAGCTCCCCTCGCTCAGGCAGCCGCTCGAGCGCGGCATCGCCGGGCACGTGGCCACGACCGGGCAGGTCGTGCGCGTCGACGACGCCTCGCGCGACCCGCGCTTCGATCCGTCGGCGGACCGGGCGACGGGCTACACGACGCGCTCGATGCTCGTCGTGCCCATCCGCGAGGACGGCGCCGCGCCGGTCCGCGGCGTCGTCCAGCTGCTGAACCGCGCGGGCGCGCCCTTCGACGAGGAGGACCAGCGCTACCTCGTCGCCCTCGCGACGCAGCTCGCCCGCGCCCTCTCGCTGACGACGCTCCGCGCCGCCGAGGGCGGCGGCCCGGGGGTCGTGCTGCAGGGGCCGTTCAACCGGATCGTCGGCCGGAGCGAGCGGCTGGCCGCCGTGTACGAGAAGGTCCAGCTCGCGGCCCAGACCGACGCGACCGTGCTGCTCCGCGGGGAGACAGGCACCGGCAAGAGCCTTTTCGCCCGGGCGATCCACGTCAACTCGCGGCGCCAGACGAGGCCCTTCGTCACCGTCGACTGCACGACGCTGCCGGCGCAGCTCGTCGAGAGCGAGCTCTTCGGCCACGAGCGTGGGGCGTTCACCGGCGCGGACCGGCGCGTGCCGGGCAAGGTCGAGCTCGCCGAGGGAGGCACGCTGTTCCTCGACGAGCTCGGGGACCTGCCGCTCGACATCCAGGGCAAGCTCCTTCGCTTCCTGCAGGACCGCTCCTTCGAGCGCGTCGGCGGTCGCCAGTCGCTCCGCGCCGACGTGCGCGTCGTGTGCGCCACGCACTGCGACCTCGAGCGCGCGGTCGCCGAGGGGCGCTTCCGGAAGGACCTCTACTACCGCGCGCGCGTCGTCGAGATCGATCTGCCGGCCCTGCGCGAGCGCGGCCCCGACGACGTCGAGACGCTGGCCCGGCACTTCGCGGACGTCTACGCGACGAGGTACGGCAGGCCGTCGCCGGGCTTCGATCCGGACGCGCTCCGCCACCTCCGCGCTCATACGTGGCCAGGCAACGTGCGCGAGCTCGAGCACTGGGTCGAGAGCGCCATCGCCCTCGCGCCGGACGGCCGCATCTCCGCGGGGCACCTCCCGACGCGCCGGGGCGAAGGCGCCCCGCCGCACGCAGCCGCGGCGCCCGAGGGCGACGCGCGGGTGGCGCTGCCGCTCGGGCTCACCCTCGACGAGGTGACGCGGCGCTACGTCGAGGCGATGGTCCGGGCGTGCGAGGGGAACAAGACGGAAGCGGCGAAGCGGCTCGGCGTCGGCAGGAACACGCTGGCGCGCGCGCTCCGCGCGAAGCACTGAGGCCGCGCGAAGCACTTAGGCCGCGCTGAGCGCGCGACCTCCTCCGGCCCGGCGCCCGCGCCGCGCGCGGCCCGCAGGCGCGACGCTCTTCACCCGGGTCACCCCGGGTCCACCGGGAACGTCAGGCCGATCCCGGCGATCGCCGCGACGGCCGAGGTCTTCCACCTCCCGGCCGGGCCGGCCGAGAGCAGAGGGCGCGCCAGGACGAGGTGCAGCTCGAGGAAGCTGCGCAGCTGGAGGTGCCGCGCGATGCGCCACTCGGCGCCGCCGCGCGCGCCGGAGGTGAGCAGCCAGAGGACGTCGCCTTCCGCCTGGGTGACGCTCTCCGGGACGGCCGCGCGGACAGCGCCGAGCTGGAAGACGTTGCACAGGAAGACGTCGTCCCGGTGCCTGCAGAGCGACATGACCCCCAGCCCGGCGCTGATGCGCCGCGGCCCGGCGCTCGGCAGATCGCTCGGCGGGCCGCCCAGCGCGACGAGCGCCCGCGCCTCGAGCGACATGGACAGGTCGGACCAGCGGAGAGCGGCGGCGGGCGAGAGGCCGAGGCCCGCCGTCGGTGTCAGGCCAAATGCCAGCACGGAGGACGCGCTGAACTCGCTGTGCACGCGCGGCTCTGGCGCGCGCTGCGCGCCGTGGGCGTAGGCCGGGGCCGGCAGGGCGAGGCCCAGCGCGATCATCAAGGGGATGCGACCAGGGTTCGGCATCCCGCGCACCGTAGGAGCGCGCTCCGGTGCGACGGAATCCGGAGCGGGCACCCTCGCGAACAAACCGCCGCTCGCGCGCCATTGCGTCGAGCGGCGCTATTTCCTCGGCTGGCCGTCTTTTTTTGGATCTCGGATGCGACGGGCTAGCGCGCCCTGCGGCGCGCGGCCTCGCAGAGGGCCGAACGGAGGGGATCGCCGGGGAGATCGGGCGGCAGCTTCTCCTCGCAGGCCACGTCGGGGTTCAGCGGATCGAGCGCCGTGCCCGCCGAGAAGGCGCGGTCCCCGTCGGGGCCTCCGTGGAGCAGCCCGTGCAGCGACCACCACCGGCCGTAGCGGCTGTGCACGTCCTCCACCCGCTCGACGAGGGGCGAGGCGCTCGCGCGCTCGCCCGACGCCAGCAGCGCGGCGGCGAGGAAGCAGCGCACCGCCGGCTCGTGCGGCGCGAGCGCCTGCGCGCGCGCGTGCTGGACCGCGGCGGCGGTGTGGTGGCCGCGGTCGTGGAGCAGCTGGCCGAGCCGCACCCGCTTGCTCACCTCCTGCCGGTGCGGCATGTCCGCGCCGGGCGCGAGGTCGGGCGGCACGTCGGCCGGCACGCTGGCGAGGTAGGCGCGCCAGCGCTTGTCCCAGGCCGCGAGGTCCGCGCCGGAGATCTCGGCGATCGCCCGCTCGAGGTCCGCGTCGCTGCTCGCGTCCTTGAGCCGGCGCAGGAGCTGCGGCAGCGCCGTGTCGCCCGCCTCCCTCGTCCAGTAACGGATGAAGCTCGCGACCTCGGCGAACACGACCGCCGCCTCCTCCGCGCTCGGGAGCATCGCGATCGAGGGGCCGATCTTGTCGAGCGGACGCCCGAGGCCCCTCTGGATGCCCAGGAAGGCGATCGCGTCCGCGGACGGTACGTCGTCCAGCGGGTCGGGCTCGCGCCAGCGGACCTCCTCGCGCTTGGCCACGCCCTCCTGCAGCCACAGCGGGGCGTTGTCGCGCGTCCCGCGCGACAGGGCGAGGTGCGTTATCTCGTGCGCGAGCGTGTCCAGCCAGGGGTAGCCGCTCGGCGGGGCGCGCGGCGAGAGCATCGTCACCCGCCCCCACTTGGCGATGGCGACCGTGCCCGTCGTCCGCGCCGCCTCCTCGGGCAGCCCCGTCATCGCGGAGAGCGTGAACTGATCGCGGACGAGATCGATCCGCAGCGGCCGGAGGAGCTCGACGCCGAGGTCCTTCGCGAGCACGTCGCGCGTCCTCGCCGCGACGTCGACGAGGAGCGGCACGAGCGCGCGATCGTCGTCGTCCTGGAGCCGCACCCAGACGCCGCGCTCCTCGTCGTTCACGACGACCGTCGCCGCAGTGGCCCGGGCGCAGCCGCGCGCGATGTCCCCGAGCGCCGCGCCCTCGGCCGTCGCCGCGAGATCGGGGCGCGCGAGGATCGCCGAGGCGGCGTCGCAGTCGCCCTCGTAGATGGCGAGGCGGCCGCGCTCGAGCGCGAGCGCGAGGTCCGCCGGATCCGCGTCCTTCAGGGCGTCCCGCGCCGCGGGGACGTCGATCTCCAGGATCGCGGCCCGGGCCCGCGCCGCGCGATCGAGATCGCCGACCGTGAGGCGCCCGGATGCGGTCGCCGACGCCGTCGCGAGCCCGGCGAGGATCGCGGCCCGGAGGCCGCGCCTCGCGATCGCCGCCGCCCCGCGCCGAGCCGAGGCCGCTCCGCCGCCTGTGCGTGTCATTTCAGGAGCCCCTCCGCGTAACGCTTGACCGCCTCTCGCAGCCGCGGCTCCGAGGTCCCCCCGAGCCCCTCGAGCACGCGACGGCGGAACTCCTCGGGGCCCTTGTGCTTGTCCTTGTCCGGGATGTCGGCCTTCCTCGCCATGTTCCGATCCCCTTCCGACTCGGCGTCGCCTTCCTGACCCTGGTCCTCGCTGCGCGACATCTCCAGCAGCCGCTGCGCGTCGCGCTGGCGCTCGTTGCCGCCCTCGCCGTCCCCCTCGGCGAGGGCGCGCTGGGCGTCGCGCATCGCCTGCTCGGCCTCGTCGAGGCGATCGAGCATCTCCTCGGGCATGCGGCCGTCGCCACGCTCGCCCCGCTTGCGGAGATCGCGCGCGCGGTCAGCGAGCGACCCCTCGCGCTGGCTCGACTTCCCGAGGCCGTCCCGCGCCCGCTCCGCCGCCGCCTGCCGCAGCTTGCGCAGCGCCTCCTCGGCCCAGGCCAGCTCCTCGGCGAGCGCCTGCTGCGCCTCGCCGGCCTCGCGAGCGGCGCGCTCCTCGGGGAAGAAGCCGCCGGCCTGCGCGCCGAGCCGCTTCGCGTCGCCCAGCGAGCGCATCGCGCCCCGGCCGCTCGTCACCGCCTCCTCGGGGCGGCCCTGCTCCAGCGCGCCGGCCATCGCCTCGGCCTGCTCCCGGCCAGCCGCCGCGGCGGACTCGGCCGAGCCCGGCGCCGCGCCCGGCTGCGGCAGGTCCCGCACGGCCTCTCGGATCGCCTCCGCGTGCTTCTTCGCCTCCTCCCGGAGCGCCGCGATGTCCTCGGGCCGCGACGCGCGCGAGAGCTCCTCGGCGACCGCGTTCGTCTCGGCGGCGTGATCGCGCGCGAGCTCCTCGAGATCCCGCTCGCTCTGGGCGACGCTCTCGTCGGCGTTCGACGCGTCCCCGGGGTCAGGCCCGCGCGGCGCGCCCGACTCGACGCCGCCGCGGCCGCCGCCGCCGAACGAAGGCTCCGGCCGCCTGAGGCGCGCCGCGAGGTCGCGCGCCGCAAGCTCGGCGTGCAGCCAGTCGCTGGCGCCGCGGGCGCGCGCGATCCGGCGCAGGTCGTTCGCGACGATCTCGCCGAGGTCGAGGCCGAGCTCGCCGAGCTTGCCGAGCTCGACCCCCCCGCCGCCCAGCACCGCGACGGCCGCCTCCAGGCGGACCTCGCCGCCCTCGCGGTCGCCGTTGTCCAGGAGCTCGGCCGCCGCCGCCGCCTCGTCCGCGACGTCGGCGAGCCGCTGCGCGACGGCCCGGGCGTCGCGGTGGCCCAGGCCGCGCAGGCCGGCGTCGAACGCGAGCAGCGCGCCCTCGGTCTCGTCGAGCAGCTCCTGGTGCGCCGCGCGGGTCGTCGACTTCCGCTCGGCGGCGAGCGCCGCGTCGAGCCGGGCCAGCTGACCTCGGGCGAGCGACGCGATGCGCCCCCGCACCCGCAGCCCGCCGTGATCCGCGGCGAGCGCCGCCTCGACCGCCGCCTTGGCCGTCGCCTGCACCTCGGCCTCGCGCGCCGCGTGTGCTGCGGCGCCGCCCGCCTCCGGCGTCCTCTGGCCGATGCGGTCGGCGAGCAGGTCGGTGAGGGCGTCGCGGGCCTTCACGAGCGCGGCGTAGCGCCGCGCCTCGGGCTCGCCGACCTGCGGCGGGACGACCAGGATGGCCTCGCTCCTGCCCCACTTCGGGCCCTCGATCGGATCGTTGTCCCGCGCCTCGATCCGCACCTCGACGGGCACGTACGTCCTGCGGAAGAAGGGATCGCGCGCCCGGAGCTCGTAGCCTCCGCGGTCGACCTTCGCGTCCGCCGCCGGCCGTGAGAGCACCCGCCGCTCCTCCTTCGCTCCGGCGCGCAGGACGAGATCGACCTCGCGCAGGCCGTGATCGTCGGTGATCTCGTAGCGGAGCGGGATGCTAGGCTCGTCGAGGAGCTTCACCGTGCGCGGCGCGCCCTCGAGCGTGACGCGCGGCGCGTCGTCCGGGATCGACACGACGCGCTGCGCGTCGGCCTGCCGGACGCGCACCTGCCCGAAGCGCGCGGCCGCCTGGAGGGTCGTCGACTCGCCGAGCGTCCAGCGGGCGACCACGCTGCCCTTGCCGTCGTCGACGAACGGCACCTCGGCGCCGCCGTCCGTCAGCACGAGCGCGCGCCCCGCGCGGACGGGGCGGCCGCGCACCGTGATCACGGTCCCTCGGGGCTGCATCGTCGGGGCGAACGGCAGGAGCTCCTCGGCGCCCTGGTGCAGGTACTCGGGCGGCGCCGCCGTCATCTCGACCTCCTCGATCCACGGCAGATCGAGGGGAGCCTCGCCGCGGCGGGCGGCGAGGACGTCCAGCCCCTCGACGACGCGCGACGGCTCGATCGCCGCCGCCGCGAGCGCCGCCGCGCCGAGGGCGAGGCCCGCGCTCGCCCACCGCGTCGCTGCCTGGCGCGCGCGCTCGACGACGCGCGCCTGCGAGGCGCGGCCGAGCAGCCGCCGGAGATGCAGGCCGGCGAGCTCCGGCGAGCCGACGCGATCGTCGGCGGCGGCGCGATCCGCGAGCGTGAGCGCCCGCAGGGTGGCGGCGCCGAGCGCCTCGTCCGTGCGACCGATGATCTCGCGCACCGTGCGCCGGGCGTCGCCGCGCCGCCGCCGCACGAGGATGGCCCGCGCGGCGATGGCCGCGAGCAGCAGCGCGAGCCCGGCGCCGGCGAGCCCGCGGGCGAGCGGCGACCCGACGCGCGCCACGTGCGCCGCGCCGAACAGCCCTGCGCAAGCGGCCGCGGTGAGCGCGCGGCGCGCGGAGGGGCCCACCTCCGCATCCCAGACGGAGCGCAGCCGCGCGATGGACAGGGCCGGCGCCTCGTTATCCATGAAGAGGCAAGGGTAACCGGCGGGAGGAGGTGGTCCAGCGGATCGGTGGGATCCCCCGGGAGGCGGGAGCCCGGGCGATCAGACGTCGAGCTCGCCGTCGGTCATGAACCAGCTCTCCGCGTCGAGCAGCACGCGCCGCAGCTCGTCGGGGAAGGCGGGATCGAGGTGGACGATGAGCCACCGCGAGCCGACGTTCGGCGGGTGGGGGCGGGAGAAGAACCCGAGCGCCCGCAGGCGGGCGCTGAGCGAAGGGGGCGTCACGAGGAGCATGCCCACGGAGACGTGCCCCTCTCGCCGCATCGCCTGGCAGAACTCGAGCAGCAGGGCGTCGAACGTGGGGCCGTTGTCCTCGCAGAACAGGTCGCAGAGCTCGACCTTGTTGTTCCGCACCGAGTAGACGGCGTAGCCGAGCAGCCGCCCGTCATGCCTGTCGAGCATGCAGAAGAAGCGGTATCGGACGTCGCCGAGCTGCGCATAGCGCCAGTTCAGGAACCGGGCGCTCCGCTCGCCGGCGACCGGCCAGGGCTTCGCCCGCGACCACAGCCCGTCGAAGCGGTGATCGGCGGCGTCCACGAGCTCGGTGCGCACGCGGCTCCCCTTCGCGAGCAGCGCGGCGGTGTCCCGGAGCGCCATCGAGGCGTCGAGGGCGCTGCCCGCGGCCCGGACCAGGAGGTTGTCCGGCTTCACCGTCGCCCGCTGGACGGCGCGCTCCGCCGCGGTCGACAGCGCCTGCGCGAGCGGGGCGGGCGGGGCGCCCGGCTCCGCCGCCTCCCAGAGCGCGCGCCAGCGAGGGTGGGGGACCGCCGACGCGGCCCGCTCGGCGACCCGCTGCACCACCGCGCTCACGGTGCTCCGCTGCTCGCCTGCCGACGAGGCCGCGAGCTCGTTCAGCTTGTACGCGGCCATGAGGGGCCGGACCCAGATGATGGAATCGGCGATCTTCTTGTAGCCGGCGCGCTGGAAGATCGGGAATGAGGCCTTGTTGGGGAAGCCGAACACGAAATCGACCCCGGCGTCGCGGCAGCCCCTCGCGAGCTCTCGCTGGATGCTCATGGCGGCCCCCGCGATGCGGTGCGCCTTGGTCACGCCGAAGTCGCCGAGGACGCCGGCCTTGAGCTTGCGCCCGTCGACGACCAGGTCGCGCGGGTAGAACGAGCCGCTCCCGATGATCTCCCGCTCCGGTCCGTGAAAGCCCATCCAGGTCCGCGGGGGGCCGGCCGGGTTCTGCTCCTGGAACCAGCGCATCCGCCGCTCCACGAGCTCCTGCGACACCTCGCCGTGGGCGAGGTTCTCTTTCCAGAGCTGCGCGAGGACGTCCCTGTGCTCTTCCGGCTGGACGCGGGCGGCGCTGTAGACCTTCTCCATGGCTTTCCGGTGCGCTCTCCTGGCGCGGCAGAGCGGCGCGCCGCGCCCGTCATGGCCGAAGGCGGCGAGGGCGTCAATCGCGCCTGGCGGCGCGGCGAGGCGTTCCGCGCTGGGCACAGCGACGCCCGCGCGGCGAAGGCGTCATCGCGGAACCGGAGTACACTCGCGCGATGTCTCGCCGCGCCATCGCCGCCGTCGCCTGGCTCTCGTTGCTGTTCGTCCTGGCTTGCAGCTCCGCGCTGCCGCCGCCCCCTCCAGACGCTTCGCAGGCGAAGAGCAGCGGCGCCCCAGCGCGGCAGCCGGGCCCAGCCGCTGATCCGGGTGCGACGCTCGATGACGAGGTGATGGTCGCGGACGGCGACCCCGGTCCTGTGCCGGTGACCCGCGCGGACCCGGCGCGCGGCAGCCGGCTCGCGCCCGTGACGATCGTCGTGTTCTCCGACTTCGAGTGCCCCTTCTGCAAGCACCTGGGCGGCACGCTGCGGCAGCTGGAGCAGCGGTACGGCGCGGAGCGGCTGCGGGTCGTGTGGAAGAACTTCCCGCTCGCCTTCCACAAGCAGGCTCGGCCGACCGCCGAGGCCGCGATGGCGGTGTTCGCGCACGCGGGTCCCAGGGCCTTCTGGGCGTTTCACGACGCCATCTTCACGGCCGACGAGCGGCTCTCGCCGGAGGTCCAGGCCACCGCGCTCCGGCGGGCCGGCGTGACCCCCGGCCAGATCCCGCAGCTCGTCCAGCAGAGCGGGGCGGCGCAGAAGGTCGCCGCGGACATGGCGCTCGCCGGGCGGCTCGGCGTGAACGGCACGCCGGCGTCGTTCATCAACGGCGTCCTCCTCGTCGGCGCGCAGCCGGCGGAGCGGTTCGCCGAGATCATCGACGCGCAGCTCGCCGCGGCGCAGGCGCTCCGCGCCGAGGGGACGCCGCCGGAGAAGATCTACGCGGCGCTCGCGAAGAAGAACTTCGCTCCTCCTGCCGAGGAGCACGACGACGCCGATGATGAAGAGAGCGACGGCGGCGTTGTGCACCTCGTGCCCGTCGGGGACTCGCCCGTGCGCGGCGCGGACACGGCGCTCGTCACGATGGTGCTGTTCAGCGACTATCAGTGTCCGTTCTGCAGGCGGGTCACGCCGACGGTCGAGAAGCTCAGGGCGCAGTACGGCGACAAGCTGCGCGTCGTCTGGAAGGACCACCCGCTCCCGTTCCACCCCCGGGCCGAGCCCGCTGCAGAGCTCGCGCGCGAGGCCCGCGCCCAGAAGGGAAACGACGCCTTCTGGCAGGCCAACGATCGCCTCCTCGCCGGCGAAGCCGCCCTCGACGACGCCGCCCTCGAGGCCGTCGCCGCGGACCTCCGGCTGAACGTCGCCGCGGTGAAGCGCGCCGTCGCCTCGCACAAGCACGCCGCCAAGATCGAGGCCGACGTGGATCTCGCCGACGATCTCGGCGCCCAGGGGACCCCGCACTTCTTCATCAATGGCCGCAGCCTCGTCGGCGCGCAGCCGATCGAGAAGTTCCAGGCGATCATCGACGAGGAGATCGCCAAGGCGGAGGCGATGGTCGTGGCCGGGACGCCGCGCGCGAAGGTGTACGAGGCCATCCAGAAGCAGGCGGTCCCGCCGGCGCCGCCGCCGAAGGTGTCCGTGCCGCCGGCGCCCAAGGGCCACCCCAGCAAGGGCGCGGCCGCGGGCAAGGTGGTCATCCAGGCGTTCTCCGACTTCCAGTGCCCTTTTTGCGCGCGCGCCGCCGCCACGATGGACGAGCTCATCAAGGCGTTCCCGGGCAAGGTCCGTGTCGTCTACCGCCACCTGCCGCTTCCCTTCCACCCGGAGGCGCAGCTGGCCGCCGAAGCGGCCATGGAAGCGCTCGCGCAGAAAGGGCCGGCCGGCTTCTGGAAGATGCACGACCTGCTCTTCAAGGTGAGCGACGCCTCGAACCTCGACCGCGCGGCCCTGGAGCAGCACGCCGCGAGCCTCGGGCTCGACGCGGCGCGCTTCGCAAAGGCGCTCGACGAGCACACCCATCGCGCCGCGGTCGAGGCCGACGCGCAGGCCGCGCGGAGCGCCGGCATCACCGGGACTCCCGGGTTCGTGATCAACGGTTACCTGGTCAGCGGAGCCCAGCCGCTCGCGAAATTCAAGAAGGTAGTTCGGCGCGCCCTCAGCGAAGCGAACTGAACACGACCTGAACACGCGCGACACCCGCGTCCCGGCGGCGCGCGCTCCGGCTCCGGGCTCCAGGACCTGCGCTCCGAGCGAGATCTGGCGCTCGGCTCACCATGTCCGTTTCCCGGGGCGCCTCCATCGATATCGCGCTTCGAGCTCGTGATAGCCTGTCGCAATGCCCAAACCGCGCGGTCGAGGGACATCGGCCGAACCCAGGCGCACCGTCAAGGTATCGAGCGGATCCGCGCGCGCGCGGCGTCATGGCAAGGCGGGCGAGCGCGCGGGCGCGAAGGCGGGCCCGCCGGCCGCGCTGCGCGACGGGCAGGAGCGGGCGCCCGCGAGCTCGCGCGCCAGGCCCAGGAAGGCGAAGGGCGCGACCTCGCTCGTGGAGGCCGCCGTCGCGAAGCGACCGGCAGCGCCGGGCAAGCGCGCGGCGGCCGAGCCACCGGCGGCGCCGAGGATGCGCGCCGCGAGGGCGCGCGCCGGCGAGCAGGCCAGCGCCGCGCCGCCGAAGCGCCGACCCCGGAACGCGAAGGCGAAGAGCGGAGCGGACGACGCGGAGTTCTCGCCGCCCCGGCCGCCTGAGCTCGACTGGGACGACACGCCGTCCGAGGGCGCCGAGGAGGCCCTCGCCCAGCGCTGGGCGGCGCGGGGGGAGGAGCTCTTCCAGCAGCTCGAAGGTCACGGCGCCGCGCTCCACGAGTACCGCGCCGATCTCAAGGAGGGGCGCTTCGTCTGGATCGCGCCGAGCGGGCGCGTGTCCGCCGAGGCGAGCGCGCGCCTCCTGTGCAGCTGGTCGTGCGCGACCTCGGTCCTGATCATGGCGTGGGCCGACCCGCTCGCCAGCGGCGCCGGGATCGCGCGCATCGACGGGATGCCCGCGGAGCAGGACGGCATCGACGAGCAAGGCGCCTGGCAGATCGCGATGAGGGCGGCCGACGCCTGCGACGCCGCCTACCTCTATCGCGTGTCCTCGCCGCAGGCCTGGTACTTCCTTGCGCTCGACGGGCTGACGTTCTCACCGAAGCGCACCTCGTTCCATCCGGGCGCGCCGGTCTGCCTCGTGCTGCGCGCCATCGGCGAGGTGCGCGAGGCGATCGCGTCCCGCGCCGAGCCCGCCGACGTCGTGCGCGACAGGATCTCGGCGCTCAGCGACTCGCTGTTCCACCAGGCCAGATATGCCTATCGCGACACCGATTGGGTCGCGCGCCTCGATCGGACCGGCTCGTGCCTCTCGCACCTCGCGAAGCGCATCCCACGCGCGGGCTTCAGCGCGATCGCCGCGGGCCAGCGCATCGACGAGTGGCTCGAGCGCGAGCTCGCGGTCGAGCTGATCAACGCGCTCTCGCTGATCGAGGACGAGTGGAGCCTGTTCGGTTGATGGAGCGCTGACGGGCGCGGCCTTGCCCGTATCGCGGTCGACCCCCGCCCCTCCTCGCGTCGCGCGCGGCCGAGCCCGCGCCGCGCGCACCTCGCGGCACCGCTCTTGAAGGGTCTCAGGAGCGGACGTGAGGGGAGGGGGCGATGGGGCGAGCGAAGCTGTTCGAGGATCGGAGGGACGCCGGGCGCAGGCTCGCGCAGCTGCTCTCGGGGTACAGGAGCGAGGCGCCGCTCGTGCTCGCCCTGCCGCGCGGCGGCGTCGAGGTGGGCTACGAGGTGGCGCGCGCGCTGGGCGCGCCGCTCGATGTGTGGATCGTGCGCAAGCTCGGCGCACCCGGGCAGCCGGAGCTCGGCGTGGGCGCGATCGCCGAGGGGGGCGAGGTGTACATCGATCGGGGCCTCGTCGGGCTGCTGGGGATCTCCGAGGCGGAGCTCGCCGAGATCGCGGAGCAGCAGGCCGCCGAGGTGGAGCGCGGGGTGCGCCGGTACCGGGGCGACAGGCCGATGCCCCGCGTCGAGGGGCGGACGGTGATCGTCGTGGACGACGGCATCGCGACCGGCGGGACCGTGCGGGCCGCGCTGCGCGACCTGCGCAAGCGCTCGCCGAGGCGGCTCGTGCTCGCCGTGCCGGTCGCCGCGCCGTCGAGCCTGTCGTCGCTCAGCCGCGAGGTCGACGGCGTCGCTTGCATCGAGGAGGACCCGGGCCTCCAGGCGATCGGCGCCTACTACGAGGATTTCTCGCAGACGTCGGACGACGTCGTCGCCACGCTGCTCGCCGAGGCGCGGCGCGAGGTCCCGAGAGCGGAAGGGGCGGAGCGGCCCCTCTTCGTCGAGGCAGGGACGGCGGCGCTGCCCGGGGACCTCGCGATCCCGGAGAGGGCGGGCGGCCTCGTGATCTTCGCGCACGGCAGCGGCAGCAGCCGCAGGAGCCCTCGCAACCGCTCGGTCGCGGAGGCGCTCTGGAGGTGGGGGCTGGCCACGCTGCTCTTCGACCTGCTCACCGACGAGGAGGAGGCGGAAGATCGCCGGAGCGCCCACCTCCGCTTCGACGTCGATCTGCTCGCGCGGCGGCTGCTCGGGGCGACGGACTGGGCGCTCGCGCGCCCCGAGCTCCGTCACCTCGCGGTCGGCTACTTCGGCGCGAGCACCGGCGCGGCGGCCGCGCTCATCGCCGCGGCGGCGCGGCCGCGCGTCGTGGGCGCCGTCGTGTCGCGCGGCGGCAGGCCCGACCTCGCGGGCGCGGCCCTGGCGATGGTGCGCGCGCCGACGCTGCTCATCGTGGGCAGCGCGGACACCGAGGTGCTGGCGCTGAACCAGGCCGCCCTCGAGGACCTCGCGGGCCCGCGCCGCCTCGCCGTCGTGCCTTCCGCGACGCACCTGTTCGAGGAGCCGGGCGCGCTCGCGGCGGTCGCCCGGCTCGCCGGCGAGTGGTTCGCGCAGCACCTGATCGCGCGAGGAGCCGAGGCGAGGGCGTGACGCGCCGGCCGGCGGCCCGCGCAGGCCGAGGCGAGCGCGCCGCCGGCCGCCGCCCGGCGCGAGCGCTGGCCGGTGCGGCGCCTACCTGGAGAGCCAGACCGTGTACGCGTGCGGCATGAACGGCGCGTCGTCGGGATCGAAGGGGAGGCTCCGGATCATGCTCCCCGCGTTGACGCCCACGACGAGCAGCCCCGAGAGCCCGTCGAGCCCCACCACCGTGCGCTGCGCGCGGCTGCTGCCGAAGACGCCGGCCACGTCGACGCGGCCGGCCTCGGCGCCCTGCGCGTCGACCTTCACGATCGCCCAGCGGAACAGCGCGGGCAGCTCCCAGTCGGCCACGAAGGTGATCTCGGCCGTCCTGAGATCCGGCCGGGCGGCCGCGTTCTCCGCCGAGAGATCGAGCCAGAGGTACGTCGCGCCGGTCGGCTCGATCGGGCGCAGGGGCGCGACCCGCCGCGGGAGCGTGGCGTAGGGCAGCGACCACTCGAAGCGAACCCGGCCGAAATCGCCGAAGCGCGCGGCGTCGGAGAGGTGCGCGCCGTCGCTGCGGCTGCCCAGGAACGCTCGCGCGATGGCGAACTCGAGGAGCAGATCGTCGAGGTCCTCGCCGCGGGATCGCAGCGACGCCCGGAGCGCGTCGAAGGTGTCGGGCTCGGCGTGGAAGCGCGCCGCGCCCGCGGGCGTGGACTGCGCCGCGATCGCGAGCAGCGACGTCGCGACCTGCGCCGGCGTCCCGGTGCCGTACGCGTCGTCGAGGTACCACGGAAAGAGCAGGCCGCCGTCGAGCGCGCCGAGCGCCGCGCCGGTGAGCGCCCGCTCGGGCGCCCGCTGGAAGGCGTCGACCGCGGCGAGCTCCTCGGCCGCGCAGGGCGCCGCGATGGCGGCGAGGTAGCTCGCCGTCATGGCGATCGCGCCCTCCTCCGCCCCGGCGTCGAGGCGCATCGCGACGGCGGCTCCGAGCGCGTAGGCCGCGTCGGACGCGCTCGCGCACCCGCCGCGCCCCGGCGCTGCGACGATGGCGAACGCGCTCGCGGCGTCGAACCGCTCCCCGAGCGCCCGCAGGTCGTACCCCACGCGCGTCGGGCCGCGGCGCGGGCCGCGCTCCAGGTAGAGATCGTACGCTGGGCCGCCGCCCCGCGCGCCATCGGGGAGCGGGCGCGGCAGACCGAGCGCGTCGTAGGCCCGCATCGCGGCCTCCAGGTGGGTGAGGCTCTCGAGGAGGGCGGCGCCGGGGACGTCCGCGGGCGCGTGCACGCAGACGGGCAGCGTGAAGGAGCAGGCGCGTCGTTGAACGTCGCGCTCGCCCGGGCGCTGCACCGGCGAGACCACGGGTCGGCCCTGAGCCGGCGGGGCGGCGGCCGCCGAGGCGCCGTCGTCCGAGGGCGCCCCGGCCTGCGCGCTCGCGACGGGCGAGGGCGGCTTGGCCGGCGGCGCGTCCGGCGCGCGCGCCGCTGCCGCTGGGGGGCCGCCGAGGGCCGCGCCCAGGGCGAGGACCAACAGCGCCCAGGGCGCCGTGCGTCGCGGCGCGGGCGCTCGCCTTGGTCGCGCGGCTGGGGCGCGTGTGGGGAACGGTCTCATGGGGAGCGCACCTGGTATCCGGAGATCCGCCGGCGAGTCTGCCCCGGCGGCTTCGCGCTAGCTCATCGCACGAGCGACCGCCCTTGCCCATGCTCGCCAGCGTCGATCCTGCGCCCCCGCCGGCCCGCGCCGGGAGGGCCCCGGCGGCGGCGTGGCTCATCTCGCTCCAGAGCGGGAATCCGGGGGTGTCTGGAGCACGATCTCACCGAATCGAACTCCTGGTATCCTGTCCGCCCCTCGCCCGCCTCCCGGGCGGGGGCGAAAGCCCAGGACGATTCAATGACCCATCCGCTCCACGACATCTTGCTCCCCGACAGCCGACACGACTTCTTCCCCGTGGTGATCGAGATCCCGAAAGGATCGAAGTGCAAGTATGAGCTCGACAAGAAGACCGGGCTCTTGATGCTCGACCGCGTGCTCTACTCGTCAGTGCACTACCCGGCCAATTACGGCTTCATCCCGCAGACGCACGCGGGCGACGGCGACCCGCTCGACGTCCTCGTCCTCATGCAAGAGCCGGTCGTGCCGCTCACGATCGTGAGGGCGCGCGCCATCGGCGGCTTCTTCATGCGCGACGACAAGGGGGTCGACGACAAGATCATCGCTGTCGCCGTCGACGACCCCTCCGTGGCCCATTACCTGACCCACGAGGAGCTGCCGCCGCACGTGACCAAGGAGCTCATGCGGTTCTTCATCGACTACAAGACGCTCGAGAACAAGCTCGCAGAGGTAGATACGATGTACGACAGGAACCGCGCCCTGGAGGTCATCGAGGAGTCCGTCGCGAGCTATCGCTCGATCAGCGCCTGGTCCAAGGGCTGACGCGGCTGGCCCTGGGGGCCCGGTTGCAGCGGCGCACGGATGGATCGCGGAAGCGGTGGATCGCCCTTCCTGGACCCCTCGGCGTCCACCCCTCGCAACCTTCGAAAAAATCCAGAAACCGGGCATGGAGGCGCGAGGTAACCCCGCGAGAACACTCGGCACGAGGGTTGCTTAACCGCTTCCTGTGGATCGCTTCTCGACGCTCATGGACGACGAAGACCTTGCCCAGCGGCTCGCCCAGAGCCCTGAGGTCGAAACGCGCCTGGCGATCCAGCGGCTCCGGTTCGACCTCGGATCCGGTGGGAGGTCGAGCTCTCTGGCGTGGCGGGTGACACCGTGAGTCGGCTCAACGCGGAGCGTCGAACTCGACGTCGCCCCGGGGAGAGCCACCAAGGGCGCACCATGACGCATGCAGGCGATCGGGCAGGGCAAAGACGCTGAAAGCGACGCTGAAAACGATTCGAACGCGGCCAACGCAATCAACGCAAACAACACAAATGACGCGGACGACGCGGACGATTCGGTGACAGGCCATTGAAGCGCGCGGGTATGCGCATGGATTATCGAGGCGACACCGCTTGATCGGGGCTTGACAACATGAGAGACATCAGCTTTTCTCAAGCAATGATGAGCACGCTTAATAGCTTAGTTTCGGCGAAAGCGTGTCGCCGCTACTCCGCAGTGGCGCTTCTCCTCGCCGGCCCGCTCGGTTGCCTGGGCAACCTCGGCAATCCCGACGGGACGCCCTCCGAGACCAGTAGCAGCGGCAACGGCAGCGGCAGCGGCAGCAGCGGCAGCAGCAGCGGCGGCGACGCTGGCGGCCCGCCGATCGGCGACCCGCCGGAGGTGCACACGGAGATCCCGGAGGTGTCGCACTGCGAGGTCGCGGACAAGAGCACCCCGGGCCCGCGCGTGGTGCGTCGCCTGACGGTGGATCAATTCGAGGCCACTGTCCGCGACCTCTTCAAGGACCAGTCCGTCGCCCTCCCGAGCATCTTCAACGACCCGCAGGTGCTCGGGTTCTCGGCCGACGCGAACGCGCTGGTGATCCGCGACCTGACGGCCCAGCAGATCATGGACTGGGCCGAGACGACCGCCGACTGGGCGGTGACGAACAAGCTCTCCAGCATCACCACGACGACGTGCAGGACCCTGGACGCGAGCTGCCGGACCGAGTTCATCCGCGACTTCGGCCGCCGCGCGTTCCGCGACAAGCTCACGGACGAGCGCGTCGCGTCCTACGACGCGCTGTTCGGGGCGGAGAAGTCGTTCGAGGACGGCGCCAAGGTGGTCGTGGGCGCCATGCTGCAGTCGCCGTACTTCCTCTATCGCCACGAGATCGGGACCGAGGCGAACGGCTCGGGCGTCTACGAGCTCACCCCGCACGAGATCGCGAGCAACCTCTCGTACTTGCTGACCGGGACCATGCCGGACGAGGCGCTGCTGCAGGCCGCCGACGCGGCCGCCGCCCAGGGCGCCAACCTGACCAGCGAGCAGATCGCCCAGCACGCGCTGCGCCTGCTGGAGGACTCGGCGACAAGGCCGCTCGCCGAGAAGGAGATGATGCGGTTCATGCGCGGCTGGCTCCAGCTGAACCGCCTCGTCACCGCGGTGAAGGACAACACGCTCTTCGATCTCACGGACGCCATGCGCAAGGACATGATGGCCGAGACGCAGGCGCTCGTCGTGGACACCGCGTTCAACCAGAACGGCACGTTCGCCAACCTCCTGCAGGCGGACTACACGTTCATCAACGCCAGCCTGGGTGCGCACTACGGCATCAACGGCGCCGGGGGCACCGAGCTGACGAAGGTGACGCTCACCCCGGGGCAGCGCGACGGGGGCATCCTGGCCCACGGCAGCTTCCTGACGGGGCATGGCAGCGCGAAGCTGTCCTCGCCGACCCAGCGCGGCAAGATGGTCCGCACGCGGCTCCTCTGCCAGCCGCTCGAGCCCCCGCCGCCCGGCGTGGATCCGAACGTCAAGCCCCTGGAGACCCCGGCGACCACGCGCGAGATGGTCGAGCAGCACACGAAGGCGGAGTACTGCGCGGGTTGCCACAAGTTCACCGACAAGATCGGCGTCGGCTTCGAGCACTACGACACGTTCGGCCGGTGGCGGAACGACGAGAACGGGATCCCCGTCGACGTGACCGGCACGGTCGTCGAGCCGCCCACCGGAGAAGACTACAATTTCAGCGGCGTGACCGAGCTGGCCGACTACCTCGCGGCGAGCGAGGACGTCAAGGCGTGCATGGTCCGTTACTGGTCGTACTACGCGTTCGGCGGCACCTGGGAGCAGGACGGCTGCACGTACGAGAAGGTCCAGGAGGAGGCCGCGACGGACGAGTTCCGCCTCAAGAGCGTGTGGCTCGCGCTGACGCGCGCGCCGCACTTCACCCGCAGAGTTCAAGGTCCGTGACCCCACGGCTGCAACCCAAGAACAGATCGGTAGCAAGTGAAAGGATCGGTCATGCGCAGCCACAGTCGTAGGAAGTTTCTCAAGGGTGTCGGGGCCAGCCTGGGGGCCAGCCTTCTGTTCTCTCCCTTCTATGATTCCATCGCCAACGCGGCTCCCGGGAAGAAGCCGAAGCGGCTCCTGATCTTCTTCACCATGGGGACGGCCCCCTCGATCTGGAAGCCCAAGAGCGTCTCCGGCGAGACCCCCACGTTCAGCGAGTCCACCTCGCCGCTCGAGGAGGTGAAGGAGCACATCGTGATGCTGGACGGCCTCCCCAGCGGGAGCCCCAGCAACAACCACGGGTCCGCCGACGGCCTCACCGGGATGGGCTATTACAGCAACGGCCCCTACGGGCTGATCTCGGTCGACCAGTACATCGTCGAGAAGCTGAAGGGCAGCGGGCTGTCGACGCCCATCCCCTCGCTGCTGCTCGGCGCCGCCGTCGAGGGCGGCAAGACGGGGTTCTACAAGGGGACCAACCTGTCGCCCATCGGCTCCCCCACGTCCGCCTACTCGACCGTGTTCACGGGCTTCACGCCGTCCAACAACCAAGGCAACAACAACGACAACAGCGCCGCCGAGGCCCTGCTGAAGCGGCGCAAGAGCGTCCTCGACAACCTCACGAAAGAGGTCACGTCGCTCAAGGGAAACCTGGGGAAGGAGCAGCAGTACAAGCTGGATCTTCACCTCGAGTCGATCCGCCAGCTCGAGCAGCGGCTCTCGAACACCATGACCCCGGGAGGAGGCGGAGGAGGAGGGACGGGCGCCTGCTCCGTCCCGGGAACGCCCACCGGCGACATGAGCAATGGCTTGAAGGCCAACCTGCTTCATCTGGACATCATCGTCGGCGCGTTCGCGTGTGATATCACCCGCGTCGCCTCGATCCAGTGGGGCTCGGATCAGATGATGAACGCGAACCTGAGCGAGATCGGGCTCAGCGGTGAGGAGCATAACGGCATGATCCACACCGGCGCCCCTGCGCACCTCGACCTGATCAAGCTCGAGAAGTGGCTGCACCAGCAGTTCGTCGGCGTCATCAAGAAGCTGAAGGCGACGCCCGAGGCCGACGGCTCCGGGACGCTCCTCGACAACACGCTCGTCGCCTGGTGCCGTGACATGGGCGACGCGCCGAACCACACCCAGAACGAGATGAAGTTCGTCCTGGCGAGCGGCAACGGCGGCTATCTGAAGACGGCCCCCGGCGGCCGGTTCATCAAGAGCGGCGAGCGGCACGAGCGCGTGCTGCTCAGCCTGTGCGACGCGATGGGCGTCACGGACTTCTCCGGCTTCGGGGATCCGACTCTGGGCAGCAAGTCGCCGCTCCCCGGCATCGCCGCGACCTGACACCGAGGACGCGAGGCCGCTCGCCGCGACAGGTGCGCCCCCACGCACCTGTCGCGGCGAGCTCCGTTGGCGCGAGATCGGTAGCGTGAAAGGGTCGTTCATGCGCAGCCATCGTCGTAGAGATTTCCTCAAGGGGCTGGGGGCCAGCGTCGGGGCCGGCTTCTTGTTCAACCCATTCCTGGACTCCATCGCCGAGGCGGCGCCCGGCCGGAAGCCCAAGCGGCTCCTCTTGTTCTGCACGATGGGGACCGCGCCATCGATCTGGAAGCCCACGAGCGTCTCGGGCGAGACCCCCACGTTCAGCGAGTCGACGTCGCCGCTCGCTGACGTGAAGCAGCACGTCGTGCTCGTGGACGGCCTTCCCACCGGGAACCCGGGGAACAACCACGGCGCGCCCGACGCCCTCACGGGGCTCGGCTTCAGCGACCCCGCCAAGCTGATCTCCGTCGACCAGTTCATCGCGGACAAGCTGATCGCCGCCGGCACGAAGACGCAGATCCCCTCGCTCTTGCTGGGGGCCGAGAGCACGGTGAGCGGCGGGAGATCGCCGTATTATCGCAAGGACAACCTGCCGGGCATCGCCTCTCCGACGTCCGCCTACTCCACCCTGTTCGGCTCGGCGATCCCGTCGAACACGTCGTCAGACGATCTCTTGCGCCGTCGCAAGAGCGTCCTCGATCACCTGAAGAACGAGATCAAGGCGCTCGAGGGGAACCTCGGCTCCGAGCAGAAGTACAAGCTGGAGCTGCACATCGACTCGATCCGGCAGATCGAGGAGCGGCTGTCCAACGCGTCGTCCGGCCAGACCGGCGGCTGCAGCGTGCCGACGAAGCCCGCCACCGATCCGGCCAACCCGCTCCAGGCCAACCTGCTCCACATGGATCTCCTCGTCGGCGCGTTCGCGTGCGACATCACCCGCGTCGGCGCGATCCAGTGGGGCTCGGATCAGGCCATGAACGTCGATCTCCCGGACATCGGGCTGAAGGGCGACGAGCACGGCGCCATGATCCACACCGGCGCACCGGCGCACCTCGACCTGATCAAGCTGGAGAAGTGGCTGTCGCAGCGGTTCGTCGACCTCATCAACAAGCTGAAGGCGATCCCGGAGGCCGACGGCTCCGGGACGCTCTTCGACAACACGCTGATCGCGTGGTGCCGCGACATGGGCGACTCGCCGAACCACAACCAGAACGAGATGAAGTTCGTCCTGGCGAGCGGCGAGGGCGGCTATCTGAAGACGGCCCCTGGCGGCCGGTACATCAAGAGCGGCGAGCGGCACGAGCGCGTGCTGCTCAGCCTGTGCGACGCGATGGGCGTCACGGACTTCTCCGGCTTCGGCGATCCGAACCTGCGGTCCAAGTCGCCGCTCCCAGGCCTTTCGGCCAGCTGAGGCGGCCGGCGCGCCGCTTCCCGGCGCGCTCCGGTTCCCCGCGACCGCCGCGTCGCGCCCGGGCGCCTGCGCGCCCTCGGGCGCACGCCTCCGTCGACCCCCGTCCAGCGCCCGGCGTACACTCGTCACCATGACGACGCGCGCGCCGGCGGGGTACGAGGCAGATCAGCGGCGAGACGACCTGTCCGCGTACGCGCGGTACCTGTCCGCGATGGACGCGTCGATGCGCCAGAAGGTCGCGCTCACGGCAGCGCACCTCCTGTGCGAGGGCCGCGTCGCCGACATGGGCATGGGCTCGGGGCAGGGCAGCGCCGCGCTGGCCCAGCTCTACCCGCGCCTCGAGGTCATCGGCGTCGACATCGATCCGACGGTCGTCGAGCTCGCGCGCCGCGCTCATCAGCACCCGAACCTGGGCTTTCAGCTGGGCGACATCGCCAGGACGGTATTCCCGCCCGAGAGCCTCGACGGGATCTTCGACTCGTCGGTGCTCCACCACGTCACCTCGTACGGGGGCTACCGCCACGCGAACGCCGCGGAAGCGCTGGCGGCGCAGGTGGAGCAGCTCTCGCCGGGCGGGGTGCTCGTGGTGAGGGACTTCGTCGATCCCGGGCCGGAGACGGTGTTTCTGGACGTGCCCGCCGAGGACGGCGACGACGGCCGCGATCCCCGCAGCGCCTCGACGGCGGCCCTGCTCGAGCGGTTCGCGGGTGAGTTTCGCTCGCTCTCGCCGGAGCCGGGGTTCCCGCTGGCGCGCGCCGCGGGCGAGCCCTCCGGCGCGCTCCCCGCGCCGCGCCCGGGGTGGCGCCGGTATCGGCTCGCCCACAAGCATGCTGTCGAGTTCGTGTTGAGGAAGGATTACCGCGCTGACTGGGAGGCCGAGGTCAAGGAGGAGTACACCTATTTTTCTCAAGCGCAGTTCGAGGCGCTCTTCGCCCGGCTCGGCCTGCGCGTGCTGTCGTCGACGCCGCTGCGCAACCCCTGGATCGTGCGGAACAGGTTCGTCGGTCGCTTCGAGCTCCGGGACACCACGGGCGCCCGACTGCCTTATCCGCCTACCAACTACCTGATCGTCGGAGAGAAGGTGAAGGCCGGTCAAGGGGTCGCGTTCCGGCTCGCGCCTGCGGAGAGCGCACGGCAGTTCTTGCGGATCGAGCACCACCAGGATCGGGCGACAGGGCAGGTGTTCGACCTGGCGGCGCGGCCGCACCCCACGCTGGACATCGTGCCGTTCTTCTTCGCGGGTGAGACGGCGTATGTGCTGGCGCGGACCAGCTATCCGCGGCCGATCGCGCGCGCCTGCCGCGAGGAGACGCCTCCCCTCGACGGCAGCGGGCCGGCGGACTACCTGGCCGAGCCGATCGCGGTCGTGCAGACCGAGTTCCCGGTCGGGCACACGGTCGAGCACGCGCTGGAGCGGGCGGCCGGGGTGCGGGCGGCGGCGATCCAGCGCATGATCCCGGGCACGACGTACTACCCGTCGCCGGGCGGCATCCTCGAAGAGGTGCGCTCGATGCTGGTGGAGGTCGAGCCCACGTTCGTGAACGCGCCCTCGGAGAACGTGTCGGGGTTCGGCACCTCGGGGCGCATCCGCGCCATCGAGGCGCGCCAGCTCCTCCGCGCCGCGCAGGTCGGCGGCCTGCCCGACGCGCGGCTCGAGCTGAACGTCTACGACCTCCTGGCGCGCTTCGGCCTGCCGTTCGGGCCGTGGATCGGCGACGAGATCCCGCTCGCGGCGGGCGCCGCGGGCGTCGCTTGCGGTGCCGGCGACGGCGGCGTGGCCGCCGTGCGGCCGACGTCGCTCGCCGCGCTGCTCGGGCGCCCGAGCCGCCGGAGGTTCTCGCGGGTGGACCCGAGCGCCAGCGCGGGGTTCCTCGAGGTGCGGCGCGCGCGCTTCGAGGAGCTGACCGCGGACGGCGGCGTGGTGGCCGCGCGGGAGCTGGAGTACGTGGTGCCTCGGCCGCTCGGGGTGCTCACGGTCTCGACGGCGCTGCTCGCGCGGGCGCCGTCGGGGGAGATCGTGCTCGGCGTGGACGACCACGATCTGCCGGCCGCCCAGAGCTTCTCGGGCGACAGCGGCATCCTTGTCGCGCCGGCGTGGCGGCTGCCGCGGAGCGTGAGCGCGCTTTCGGCCGCCGAGGCGTTCGTGCGCGAGCGCCTGGAGGCCGAGTACGGCGTTCGGGTGGGGGCGGCCGTCGAGCTCGGCGGGGCCTACCGCCCTTCGGCAGGGCTGACCCCGGAGCTGGTCCAGCCGCTCGCCTTCGTCGTCACCGCGGCGCCTGCCTCGGCCGGCGCGCCCGCCTCGGCTGCCGCCATGCCCGAGGTCGCGCCGGGGTCCGATGCCGCTCGGCGGCTCTCGTGGGTGCCGCTCATCGAGCTCGTCGCGGGGCGAGAGCGCCTGCCGGACGGCCACCTCCGCGTCGCGGCCCTGCGCGCGGCGCACGCGCTCGGCCTGGCGATCGCGCCGCCCCACCCGCGGTGACCCGCGGCGGGCTTACCTGAGCGCTTCCTCGAACATGTTCGTGTTGCCTGTCTGGTACGACATCTCGAACCTGACCCTGGAGATCTTCCAGCCGCCTGCGTGCCTGGCGAGCTCATAGCGGTAGTGGCCCGCGACCAGCCAGTCCTCGCCGCCCGGCGCGCGCGCGAACCGATGGTAGGCGCGGACATGGCACTCCACCGAGGCGTGCTCTCCTTTCACCTCGATATCGAGGGGGCCGAGGAAATGTTGTGATGCGTCGATCGCGTCGTGAAACTTGCTCCAGCCCGCGAGCAGATCGTCCGTCTTCTGCTCCTGCGGCTCGCCCCCGAAGACCGACGTGAAATCGGCCACCACGACGTCGGCATAGAGGCCGCGGAGCTCGGTCCAGCGCCGCTTATCGATGTGGTGGGCGATCCGGACTACGACATTCTGGATCGCCTGCACGTCATTCGACTCTCGCGTCATGGTCGTCCTTTCGTCGCGTGGAGCAGGAGGCGCCGTGCTCCGTGGTGAGCTCTCTCGAGCCATTCCTTGTCGGAGGAGAGAGGCGGTTAGCATGGACGTAAAATGGCGAGAAGGGCCCCGCCCCTCGCCGTCTGGGGTTCGGCATCGTTCGAGGGAGGCTGTCGACCCGGAGCGCCGCCGGGGTGGGCCCATGAAGCCCAGCGAGCTGCGGTGTCGATGACGCGCTGGTGGCCCCCTGATGCTTGGACCCCGCAACCGCGCTCGGCGGACGGCGGTTTCGAGGCCTCAGCGGCGCCGCCAGCGGGCGCGCGAACATGCCGTATCTGCGGGCGCCGCCCGCGCGCGCGAGGAGATCCGGGCCTCCGCGGCGGCTGGCACGCCGGGCGCTTACCGCGACGCACATCGCCGGCTCGCCGGCCGCTCCCCGCGGCGCACAGCGGGGCGGAAGACCCCATGGAACTCATGAGCAATTCCCTGAAGATCCCGATGCCCGGCGCCGCGCCGACGGACCTCGCGAGCCGGAGCAGGAGGCTCGGGTGGAGCGCGCGCGCCGATGCCGGGAGGGCCCGATCGTTCGTCGCCCTGCGCGGGCGCATGCTCGCGAGCCCGAGCCTGGCCGGGGCGCTCCATTTCATGCAGGTGACGAACCGCCCCTGGGAGCCCCATGAGCTCAGGGCGTGGCTCGACAATCACGTGATCGCTCCGGGGTGGATGAGGCCCCCGCGCGCGGTGCGCGAGCCGGGCGCGGAGACCGTGGCGCTCGGCGAGCTGGACGAGCGCCCCGAGGCGGTCGCGGTGCTCACCGGGCGCGCGCGCCGGCGCGTGGGGAGCGCGCTGCTCGACTTCGTGGCACCGGACCCCGAGGGGAAGTTTCTTCGTGCAGCGCTGTACAGCGCGCGCGTCCGCTGGGCCGCGGTGGGCGACCGATCCGGCTGGCTGCCGGCGCCGCGCGAGAGCGACTTCCTGAGCGACGTCGTGCTCAGCCTCTTCGCCGCGGCGATCCTCTCGGGCCCGGACATCTATCAGCGCCACATGACCGTCTGCTCGCACTGCGGGCGCGTCGCGTTTGCCCAGGAGGCGCGGCCGTCCACCGCGGCCTGCCCGCGCTGCGACGGCGAGGTCCGGTGGCGCGTCCCCCTGGCCGGAGCGGGCCGGCGCCGCGGCGGCGGCGGGACCGGCGAAGAGCGCGCATGAGCGGCGCCCGCGGCGCCTCGCCAGCGGGTGGTCCTTGTGTAAATTATTGGAATAATTATTGTTTATGGCTCATGGCAGCGCGACGTACGCGACCGCCTGGTCCCTCAACCACGTGCGTTGCCGGCGCACGAAGGTGCGTGTGGCGCGCACGATGGCCGGCGCGAGCTCGTCGGCCGGCAGGCGCCCTTCCAGGTGCTCCCGCACCTGCCGGTAGCCGACGGAGCCCATCGCCCGCGCGTCGCCGTAGCCGCGGGAGAGGAGCGAGCGGACCTCGTCCACCCAGCCCTGCTCGAGCCACCCGGCGACGCGGGCCTCAATGCGATGGTCGAGCTCGGCGCGGTCCCGGTGCACCGCGAGCAGGCGCGCGGCGTGCCGGCGCTCCCGGAAGCCGTGCTCCGCGTGCCACGCGCTCTGCGTCCGGCCCGAGCGCTCGTAGATCTCGAGCGCCCGGCTGACCCGCACGAGGTCGTTGGGCGCGAGGCGGGCCGCGCTCTCCGGATCCACGGCGGCGAGGCGCGCGTGGAGCGCGGCGCGCCCCTCGGCGTCGGCGAGCGCGCGGTGGCGCGCGCGCGCCTCGGGATCGGCGGGCGGCGCGGGCGACAGGCCGAGCACGAGCGCCTTCACCCAGAGGAACGTGCCGCCGCAGACGACGGGGACCCGGCCGCGGCCGCGGATGTCGTCGATCGCCGCCTCGGCGAGCTCCGCGAAGCGCTGGGCGTCGATCGCTTGCAGCGGATCGACCGCGTCGACCAGGTGGTGCGCCGCGCGCGCGCGCTCGGCGGGCGTCGGCTTCCCGGAGCCGAGGTCGAATTCCCGGTAGATCTGCACGCTGTCGGCGCTCACCACCTCGCCGCCGAACCGCTCCGCGAGCCGGATGGCGAGCTCGGTCTTGCCGCTCGCCGTCGGGCCGACCACGACGAGCAGCTCACCCGGCGCCGGCGGCGCGATCGTCTCCCACGACGGCGGCGTGGCCGCGCCTGCGTCCGGGGCGAGCTCGATCGCCGCCTCGCTCACCGCCTCCCCACGCGGTGCTCCAGCTCCGGCCAGCCGACGCGCATCACGATGGGCCGGCCGTGCGGGCAGTGGCCGGCGAAGTCGACCTCGTCGAGCGCCGTGAGCAGCGCCCGCGCCTCCTCCGGCGCCACCGGGTCGCCCGCGCGCAGCGAGCCGTGGCAGGCCATCGTCGCGAGCGCGAGGTCGACCGCGCCCGAGAAGGCGCGCTCGCCCGAGTGGCTGAGCTCGTCCACGAGGTCGCGCACGAGGCGCTCGGGCGCCGCGCGGCGGAGCAGCGTCGGCACCGCGTGCACCGCGAGCTGCGCCGCGCCCGCCGGGCGCACGTCGAGCCCGAGCCGGGTGATCGCCTCCTGCGCCTCCTCGACGAGCGACACCTCCGCGGGGGCGGCCTGGACGATCACCGGGAAGAGCAGCTTCTGCGTGGCGACGTCGCGCCCGTCGAACGACGCGCGCAGGCGGTGGAACGTCACGCGCTCCGCCGCCGCGTGCTGATCGAGGAAGTAGATGCCGTCCGGCCCCTCGCACACGAAGAAGGTGTTGCGCACCTGGGCGAGGAAGCGCAGCGACCGCCAGGCGACCACGCGCTCGGCCGCGGCGAGCACCGGCCCGCTGGCAGTCGGGTAGGGGACGGGCGGCGACCCCGGCGCGGGCGCCGGCGGCTCGCCCGGCCCGCCGCGCGCCGGCAGCCCGCCGCGCGCCGATAGATCGAGCGCCGCGATGTCGGCCCACGCCCCGAGCTGCGCCTGCGCTTCCGGCCCGGCCGGCGCGGCCTGTGCGGCGTTCGCGCGCGCCGGCGGGACGCCGCCGAGGTCGCCGCCGAGGCCCCACGGATCGGCCGGCGGCCCCTGCCGCTCGCCCGATGCGCCCGCGGCGGGCGCCGATGGACCTGCCGCGGGCGCCTCCGCCGCGGGGCCGCTCGACCAGACCCACGCGTCTCCGGGCGGGGACGCCGCGTCCTCGAAGAGCTTGCCCTTGCGGCCCTGGAAGCCGCCGGGGGCCGGCGCGGGCAGGCCGAACGCCGCGGCCACCTGCGCGGCGACGATCTTGTAAAGCGCGTCGGCGACGGCGCGGCCGTCGGCGAAGCGGACCTCGGCCTTCTGGGGGTGGACGTTCACGTCCACGAGCTCGGCAGGCAGATCGATGAACACCGCGCCGATCGGGTACCGGCCCGGCTCGAGGACGCTGCCGTAGGCGAGCGCGATCGAGCGCGCCAGCGAGCGGTCGCGCACGTGCCGGCCGTTCACGAACATCCACAGCCAGCTGGCGCCCGAGCGGGCGCGCTCGGGCCGCGACACGAACGCCTCGACCGTGAGCGGCCCCCGCTGGCCCGCGCACGTCGCGAGCTCCTCGCCCGCGAGCATCGCGCGCGCCCGCTCCGCGCGGCTCGAAGTGCGCAGCCACTCCCGCGCCACGCGCCCGTCGCGCGAGAGGACGAGCGTCACGCCCGGCTCGCCGAGCGCGACCGCCTGCGCGATCTCGGACACGTGCGCCGACTCCGTGCCGACGGCGCGCAGGAACTTGCGCCGCGCGGGGACGTTGAAGAAGAGATCGCGCACCTCGACCACGGTGCCGGCGGCGCACCCGCAGGGGATGACCTGCGCCGCGCCGCCGCCCTCGATCCGGATCTCCGTCCCCTCGGACTCGCCGTCGCGCCGCGTCCGCAGCGAGAAGCGGCTCACCGAGGCGATGCTCGGGAGCGCCTCGCCGCGGAAGCCGAAGCTCTGGATGCTGCGGAGGTCGTCGAGCCGGGCGATCTTGCTCGTGGCGTGGCGGAGCACCGCGAGCGAGGCGTCCTCGCGGCTCATCCCGCGCCCGTCGTCCGCGACGCGCACCAGGCCGACGCCGCCCCCCTCGATGTCGATGCGGATGCGGCGCGCGCCCGCGTCGAGCGCGTTCTCGACGAGCTCCTTCACGACGCTCGCCGGCCGCTCGACCACCTCGCCCGCCGCGATCTGGTTGGCGAGGTCGTCCGGGAGGATGGCGACCCGCCGCTCTTCGACCTGCGCCTGCGTGAGCGTCGATCGAGGATCCGCGCCGGCGATCCTCTCCGCGGTGCTCATGGCTCGTCGCCGGGGTCGACCGCCCGGGCGACGGCCTGGAAGTACATCTTGGTGCGCTCCCGCGTCAGCGCCACGGCGGCGGAGCCGAGGATGGCCAGCTCGAAGATCACGAAGCGCACCCGCTCGGCGGTCCACCAGAGCCCGGTGTTCGTGAGGCCCGCGCGCTCGGGGATGTCCGGCGGGAGGAGCGCCCCCGCCTGCGCCACCATGTCGATCCAGGCGCCGCGGACGCCCCGCGTGAGCGCGTACTCGACCGCGGCGAAGGCCAGGTTGGCGACGAGGACCTGGAGGACGAAGCCGCGCGTGCCGGGCCGCCCGCCGAGCGCCAGCCCGCTCGCGACGACGAGCAGCCCGCCGAGGAGCAGCTTCCCGATGCTGAGGGGGAAGGAGACGTCCTGGTACAGGCTCAGCGCGCGCGCCTGCGCGGCCTCGAGCACGAGGAACGTGAACTGGAACGGATCCCCCTGGTCGCGCGCTTGCTCGGCCACGGCCATGACGTCGGGGGCCATGCCGGCGCGCAGGTACATGGCCGTCCCGCACCCGGCCATGAAGCCGCGCACGCCGATGAGCCAGGTGAGCAGCATGGTGGCCACCAGGTACCAGGGGCGCAGCGAGCGCGGGCGCGGAGGGCGGTGCGAGTCCACGTGGAGGAGGCTGGCGTGTAGCACGTTCTCCGATCTCGCGCGCTCTCTTCCTTACCCGCGGATCGCGGAGCGGGTAGCCTCCGGATCGCGAAGCGCCCGCGCGCCTGCGCGCCGGCACAGGTGGCGCGGTGCGGCGGGGCTGTACTAGAACTTCGAGGACGAGGTCCGGGTGGCGAAGAGCAAGAGCGAGCCGCGAGCGAAGCGAACGAAGGGGACCGGAGCGCCCCAGCCCGACGGGGTGGCGAAGGCGGGGCCCCAGGCCGGAGCGGAGGGTGAAGGCGCGGACCTCCGGCCCGACTCGGACGCGGCCCCCCGGCCCGCCGCGAAGCGCCGCGCGCGCTCCACCGCGAAGGAAGGCGGGCGCGCGCGCGGCGGCGAAGCGCAGCCCGCGGCGAGCAAGGACGGCGGGCGCGCGCGCGGCGGCGAAGCGCAGCCCGCGGAGAGCGACGACGAGGGCCCGCGCGAGGACGACGAGGCGGACGGCGCGCCCGAGAGCGGCGCCGCGAGGACGGGCGACGTCGACGAGGGGGACGTCGTGGAGGTCGTCGGCGAGGTGATCGACGACGCGGGCGTCGATCTGAACGACATCGAGCTCCCGCGGTCCGCGCGGGCCAGCGGCGGCGAGGGCCGCGGCAGCGGCGACGTCGCGCTGTCGCGCACGGACCCGCTGCAGGCTTACCTGCGCGAGGTGCAGCGCCACGCGCTGCTCACGCCGGACGAGGAGAAGGAGCTGACGATCAAGTACACGAAGACGCAGGACGTCGCGACCGCCGCGCGGCTCGTGACGGCGAACCTGCGGCTCGTGGTCAAGCTCGCGTACGAGTACCGGCGCGCCTACAAGAACATCATGGACCTCATCCAGGAGGGGAACATCGGCCTGATGCAGGCCGTGAAGCGCTACGACCCGTACCGCGGCGTGAAGCTCTCCTCCTACGCGGCCTGGTGGATCCGCGCGTACATCCTCCGCTTCATCCTCAACAACTGGCGCCTCGTGAAGCTCGGCACGACGCAGGCGCAGCGGAAGCTCTTCTTCAACCTCAACAAGGAGAAGGCGAAGCTCTCGGCGATGGGCATCGAGCCCACGGCGGCGGAGATCGCGAAGCGCCTGTCGGTCGAGGAGAAGGAGGTCGTCGACATGGACCGCCGCCTCGCGAGCGGCGAGGCCTCGCTCGACGCCCCGGTCGGCGATCTCGAGGGCCGGACGATCCCGCGCGTCGAGCTGCTCGTGTCGTCGGGGGCCAGCCCGGACACCGCGTTCGAGGCGAGCGAGATGGGCATGCTCGTCCACGATCGGCTCTCGAAGTTCCGCGAGACGCTGAAGGGCAAGGACGTGATCATCTTCGACAAGCGCATGGCCGCGGAGGACCCGCTCACGCTCCAGGAGCTCGGCAACGAGTTCGGCATCTCGCGCGAGCGCGTGCGCCAGCTCGAGGCGCGGCTCCAGTCCAAGCTGCGGACGTACCTCCAGGAGGAGCTCGGCGACGCCGTCGAGATGGACTAGGCCGTGTCGAGCGGCGGCGAGCAGGGCGGGTCGAGCGACCGCGGGTGCCTCTACGTGGTGGCGACGCCGATCGGCAACCTCGGCGACATCACGCTGCGCGCGGTCGAGACGCTGCGCGGGGCGGACCGGATCCTCGCGGAGGACACGCGGCGGGCCCGGGCGCTCCTCGGCCACCTCGGCGTCTCGGGCAAGCCGGTCGACCGGTTCGACGCGCACGCCTCGGAGGCGGACGCGGCGCGCGCGGCCGCGCGGCTCGCGGCGGGCGAGTCGATCGCCTTCATGACCGACGCCGGCACGCCGGTCGTGAGCGATCCGGGGACGGCGCTCGTGCGCGCGGCCACGGAGGCGGGGGCGCGCGTCGTGGCGATCCCCGGGCCGAGCGCGGTCATGGTGGCGGTGAGCGCGTCGGGGCTCGTGACGGGGGGCTTCCGCTTCGTCGGGTTCCTGCCCCGCGGCGGGCGCGAGCGGCGCGAGGCGCTGGCCCTCGTCACGTCGACGCCGGAGGCGGTGGTGCTGTTCGAGTCGCCGAGGCGCTTCCGCGAGACGCTCGCCGAGCTCGCCGAGCGGATGCCCGGGCGGCGCGCCGTCGTTGCGCGCGAGCTGACGAAGGTGCACGAGGAGATCCTGAGCGGCAGCGTGGAGGAGCTCGCGGCGATCGAGCGGGAGTGGCTCGGGGAGATCACGCTCGTGCTCGCGCCCGCGGCGCCGGCGGCGGAGGGCGCGCGCCCGAGCGACGAGGAGCTCGACGCGCGCATCGATCGGGAGCTCGCCCAGGGGAGGCGGGCCAAGCACATCGCCGAGGAGCTGTCGGTGGAGCTCGGGCTACCGCGGCGCGAGATCTACGCGCGGGCGGTGGCGCGGCGGGGAGAGCCGAACCGGTAGAGCGCTCACGTGTGCCGGCCCTGCCCTCGCGCCTTCAGGGCGTCGACCGCGTGCTTGACCTCCTGGGCGCGATCGCGCGGCACGATGAGCAGCGCGTCGTCGGTCTCGACCACCACGAGGCCCTCCACGCCGACGAGCGCGATCACCCGGCGATCGTCGGGCGCGGCGCGCGCGCGCAGATCGACCACGTGGTTGCCGTGCGCGTCGATCAGCACCGACCCCGCGGGCGCGCTGTTGCCTCGCTCGTCCTTGTCGGCGAGCTCCCAGGCGCTCTGCCAGCTGCCCACGTCGCTCCAGCCGAAGTCGCCGGGCACCACGGCGAGCCCGGCGACGTGCTCCATCACGCCGTGGTCGATGCTGACGGCCGGGAGGCCCGGGAACACCCGCAGGACGGTCTCCGCCTCGGCGCCCGGGCCGAGCGCGGCGGCGCGGTCGATCTCGTCGAGCCCCGCGGCGAGCGCCGGCAGGTGGGCGCGGATCGCGGCCAGCATGTCGCCCGCGCGGAAGATGAACATCCCCGCGTTCCAGAGGAAGCGGCCGCTCGCCACGAACTCCGCGGCGCGCTCGTGGCTCGGCTTCTCGACGAAGCGCCGCACGCGGCGGGGCTGCGCGGGCGCCGCGCCCTCCGCCCCGGCGGCCTCCTCCACCTCGATGTAGCCGAAGCCCGTCTCCGGGTGCGTCGGGCGGACGCCGATCGTCGTGATCGCGCCGCCCTGGGCCGAGGCGACGGCGGCCCCCAGCGCCTCGACGAAGCGCGGCACGTCGGCGATGTGGTGGTCGCTCGGGAGCACGACGACGACCGCCTCGGGGTCGTCGCGCGCGATGGTGGCGGCCGCCCAGCCGATGCACGGCGCCGTGTTGCGCGGCGCCGGCTCGACCAGCAGGCGCCGCTCGGACACCTCGGGCAGCGCCGCGCGGGTGGGCGCGACCAGGTGCTGGCCGGTCGCGATCCAGACGCGCTCCCAGCCCGCGCGCCCGCCGCGGGCGCACAGCGGGAGCGCGCGGCGCGCCGTCGCGGCGAGGAGCGGCTCGCCGCCGAGCAGCGGCAGGAGCTGCTTCGGGCGCGCGGCGCGCGACGCCGGCCAGAAGCGGGTGCCCGCGCCGCCGGCGAGGATCAGGACATGGATGGAGGGGTCGGTCGGGGTCATCGGCGCTTCTCCGCGGTTGGGCGTGCGGTCTGGACGTGCGATCGGGACGTTGAAGAGGGTCGCACGGTTGCGGTGCGGCCGCCGAGGGGCGCTCAGGCGAGGCCGGGCAGCGCGCGCGCGTAGGCCACCATCGCGAGGCCGAGGGGGACGACCCACAGCGAGAGCGCGCCGACGCGCCGCCGCTCGGCGAGGGCGCGGAGCGCGGAGGCCGCCGCGGCGGCGCTCACGAAGGCGGCGAGGAGGCCGAGCGCCACGGCGCCCGCACCTGGCGCCGGGCCGTGGAAAGCGCGCGCCTCGGCGAGCCCCGAGACGAGCAGCGCGGGGAGGCTCAGCGCGAGCGCGAGCTCGACGGCGCGCGCGGGCCGGACGCCGAGCCAGAGCAGCACGACGAGCGCCGCCCCGACCCGCGACGCGCCAGGCAGCGCCGCGACCCCGTGCGCCGCGCCGGCCGCGAGCGCCCCGGCGATCGACGGCGCGTCGGTCTCGTCGCGGCCGTCCCGCCGCGGCGCGAGCGCAGTGCTCGCGAGCGCCGCGCCGGTGGCGAGCAGGCCGAGCCCCACCGCGAGCGGCGCGTCCCGCCACGGCGCGACGTACGGACGGAGCGCCGCCGCGACGATCAGGCTCACGGCGGCGCCCAGCGCGAGCCCCGCCGCGTCGCGCGCCGGCGGCGACGAACTGAAGAGCGACGGCCTCGCGAGCGCCCGGGCGCCCTCGCCGAGCGCGCGGAGGAGCCGCTGCCGCACGGCGAGCGCGAGCGCCGCCGCCGCCGCGAGCGCCTGCGCGGCGAGGACCCAGGCGTCGCCGTCGGCCGCCCGGAGCCAGAGCCGGGCCGCCGCGTCATGCCCGGTCGCCGAGATGGGCAGCGCCTGCGCCGCCCCCTGCACGGCCGCGAGCACCGTCACGTCAACGAGACCCACGCTCGAGCGATATCCCAGCCCCGCGCGTCCTGTCGATCCCGAGCAGCAGCCCCGGCGAGGCCAGGGTCTGCTGGCTTGCCGCGGTTCAGCTTTTCACCTACATAACCACCCCTGGATCCGACCCCTCTCGCCTGAAACGAGGGGGGCGAGCCGAGCGAGGTTCCGCCCGATGTTGATGGCCTACGCCAGCGTTGCCGCGTTCTTTCTGGTGGCGATCGGCTTCATGCTCGGCTCTCTGCTGTTCGGGAGGCTGCTGCGCCCCAACAACATGTACGCCGAGAAGGTCGAGACGTACGAGTGCGGCGAAGCGCCTGTCGGGCCCGCGTGGTTCAACTTCAACCCGCGTTTTTACATCATCGCGCTCGTCTACATCATCTTCGACGTCGAGATAGCGTTCATCTACCCGGTCGCGGCGGTGTTCAAGCGCTGGGTGGACCAGGGCAGCGGGCTCTTCGCGCTGATCGAGATCTTCCTCTTCGTGGCCATCCTGATGCTCGGCTTCGCCTATGTCTGGGTGAAGGGCGATTTCAACTGGATCCGCTCCATCAAGGGGGATCCGCGCGGGGCTCAGAACGTGAGCAGCCGGGCTCGACCGCGCGCGCGGCTCGCGGGCGCGGGCGAAGGCGCGCCGGCGGGCCTCCCGGGTCAGGCGGCGGCCGCCGAGGGAGGTGCGGAGTCATGACATCGAACCTGAACCTGATGGCCCCGCCCCGCGGGTGGGAAGCGAAGTACGAGAGCGACGGCGGCGGCGTCATCACGACGAGCGTCGATCAGACCGTCAACTGGCTGCTCAACTGGGGCCGCTCGAACAGCGTCTGGTACATGCTCTTCGGCCTGGCCTGCTGCGCCATCGAGCTCATGCAGACCGGCGGCCCCCGCGGCGATCTCGAGCGCTTCGGGGCCGCGCCGCGGCCGAGCCCCCGGTCGAGCGATCTGTTCATCATCGCGGGGACGCTGACCTACAAGATGGCGACCCGCGTGAAGCGCCTCTATGACCAGATGTCGGAGCCGCGCTTCGTCATCTCGATGGGCAGCTGCTCGAACTGCGGGGGCCTCTTCCAGTACGCCTACTCGGTCTGCAAGGGCGTGGATCAGATCATCCCGGTCGACGTCTACGTGCCCGGCTGCCCCCCGCGCCCCGAGGCGCTGCTCGAAGGGCTCCTCAAGATCCAGGAGAAGATCAAGAGCGAGCGGGCCCTTGGCCGCCGCGGCGCGACGGGCGGCTGAGCTCTCTCCCCTCGACACCTCCCGGATCTCCCATGTCACCCGAAGCTATCTTCCAGGCGCTCCAGGCGAAGCTCGGCGAAGACGCGGTCTTCGACTTCCACCCCGTGTCCGCGAAAGATCGCGACGCCTGGCTCCAGGTGGCGCCCGCGAAGATCGAGCCCGTGTGCCGGCTCCTGCGCGAGGCGCCGGAGCTCGATTTCGATTACCTGGAGTGCATCACCGGGGTCGACTATCCCGATCTCAAGAAGATCGTCGTCGTCTATCACATCTACTCGTACGCGAAGAAGCACCGGGTCGTCCTGAAGGTGTTCCTCGACCGGGAGAGCCCGGCGGTGTCGACGCTCGTCGACGTCTGGTCGGCGGCGAACTGGCAGGAGCGGGAGTGCTTCGACCTGCTCGGCGTGCGCTTCGAGGGGCACCCCGACCTCCGCCGCCTGCTCCTGCCCGACGACTGGGAGGGGCACCCCCTGCGCAAGGACTGGCAGGAAAAGGCCGAGTACCGCGGCATCCCGACGCAGCGGCCGAACCCCGTCGAGCTCTTCAAGATCAAGCTCCCGAAGAAGGACGCGGAGGCGTCATGAGCCAGGTCATCTTCAGCGTCGACCGCGGGGGCGCGGAGCCGGGCGCCGAGATGGACGACGAGATGACCCTCAACATGGGGCCTCATCACCCGTCGACCCACGGCGTGCTCCGCTTCGTCATCTCGACGGACGGCGAGATCATCCGGAAGGCGGTGCCGGACGTCGGCTACCTGCACCGGAGCATCGAGAAGATCGGCGAGCGCTGCACGTACAGCGGCTTCATGCCGTACACGGATCGCGTCGACTACATCGCCGCGATGTTCGCCAACGAGGCCTGGGCGAGCGCCTGCGAGAAGCTGATGGGCATCGAGGTGCCGAAGCGGGCGCAGTACCTCCGCGTCATCTCCTGCGAGCTCAACCGGATCGGGAGCCACATGATCGCGCTCGGCGCGATGGCGATGGACGTCGGCGCGGTCACGCCCTTCCCGTGGGCGCTGCGAGAGCGGGAGTACATCAACGACTTCATCGAGGAGCTGTGCGGCGCGCGGCTCACCTTCAATTACCACCGCATCGGCGGCGTGTCGTTCGACATGCCGAAGGGGTGGGCCGACAAGGTGAAGCATTGGCTCGACCGCTTCGAGCCGATCATGGTCGAGTTCGACCGGCTCATCAGCCTGAACGACATCTTCATCAAGCGCCTCGCCAACGTCGCCGTGGTCACGGCCGAGGAGGCGAAGGACTGGGGGCTCGTCGGCCCCAACCTGCGCGGGTCCGGGGTGAAATGGGATCTCCGCAAGGAGGACGCCTATTCGGTCTACCCCGAGCTCGAGTTCGACGTGCCCGTGGGCCGAGGGCGCTACGGGACGGTGGGAGACTGCTGGGACCGGTTCTACATCCGTGTCGAGGAGTGCCGCGAGTCGGCGAAGATCCTCCGCCAGGCGCTCGACAAGATCGACGAGCACCCGGAGGACGACATCCTGGGCAAGCTTCCGAAGAAGATGCGGCCCGACGGGGAGGCGTACGCTCGCATCGAGAGCGCCCGCGGCGACATGGGCTGTTACGTCATCGGGCGTGGCGCGGAGGAGGCGTACCGGGCGCGCTTCCGGACAGGGAGCTTCACCGCGATGGCGATGATCGAGGCCAAGAGCCCCGGGCTGTTCCTGGCCGACCTCGTGGCGCTCATCGCGAGCTTCGACGTCGTGGCGCCCGAGATCGACAGGTGAGCGGGCGGCGGGGGAGCGTCAGGGCTCCTCGCCGCCGAGCTCCGGGCACTTCTCGCTGAGGGCCTGGCACTCCGGAGGCGGCTCCGCGGAGGGGTCGAGGGTCGATTCACACGTGAGCGACGTGATGAACTCGATCTGAGCGCCCGTGCACGCCTTGTACTCGGCGACCGTGGCGGTACACCCCGCGAACTGGTCCGTGGGGCACATCCCCTCTTCCGAAGGCTCCTCGGGGTCGTTCATGCACTCTTCCTTGGCGGTAGCGCAGTCGGCGCCGCCGAGCGCGGCTGCGACCAAGCCCGCGAACTCGCACGCGTCCTCCTTCGAGATGTCGCTGGCCGACGCGGCGATCTCGTCGCACACCGCCTGCGATTCCTCGTCCGTCAGGTCGCCGAGCTGCTTGTCATCGAGGTCGCCCCCGAGATCGCCGCCGGTGCCGTCCGTGCCCCCGTCGCCGCCGTTGCCGCCGGTGCCGTCCGTGCCGCCGTTGCCGCCGGTGCCGCCGGTGCCGTCCGTGCCGCCGGTGCCGCTGGTGCTGCTGGTGCCGGAAGGATTGCTCCCCTCGCCATCATCGCCGCACGCAACGAGCGCGAGCCCGACCATCAGCATTCCAAGAAGCTTCATCCGTGTCATTGAGCGCTCCATCATCGAGAATGTTCACCTGAGAGTCCGCGCGGCGCTCGATGACGGCTCCGTAGAAGGAAGCGAGCGGGCTGAATCGTCGACCGGGCAGGCGCGCGGCGCGTGAACATACTACATCCACGATCGATTTTTCCTTCCTCGTCAGAAAAAAAAGACAGCGCCATCCGGCGTGACGATCGCCGCGCGCCGCCGAGGCGCTCTCCCGGCAGCGCGTCTCGGCGTCCGTCATCCCGCGCGCCCGAGGTGATGAAGTAGGCCAGCTCTCTTCGGGCGTGGCATTCCGCGCGAGCTTGATCAGGGGCGCGCGACCGGTGAATCGACGGCGCCCTTGAAGACCCCGAGCCCCGGTCGCACGCGGGGCCCGCTCGACTTCGGCACGGCCTCGATCGAGAGGCCGCCCTCGGGTGTCACGTTGACGCGGCACTCCGCGCCGACGTCGAGCGTCTGCGAGATCTCCTCCCAGGCTGCCTCCACGCCGCGCCGAACCTTGTAGTCCAATATCTCGAGCAGACCGAGACCCAGGACCTCATAGTACCAATCGGAGTCCGCATCGACCTCGAGGTTGCTCGTGACGATGCTGAGCGCGCCGTCAGCGCACACGAAATCCAGATCGAAATCGACGTCCACCTCGGGGTCGGGCAGCCATGTGCTGTAGGCCAGATCGAGGTCGACGTGGGCCGTCGTGCACTCGGCTTCGCTCGCCGGGCAGCCGCGGGTGATCTCCACCGCAGGGCCGTACAGGTTGCCCCAGTACAGGTCCTCCCCGTGCAGCGAGTCACCGACCAGCGCCTCGACCCGGCTCACCAGCTCCTCGTTGGGGATGCCGAACGCCAGCAGAAACTGGGCGGCGGTGTGATTGTAGCCCGCCCAGGCCGGGTGGGCGCGCAGCTCCGCATGGCTGACGGTGAGCGTCGGGGAATGGCCGCCGTCGGTGTCGAGCCAGTGGCAGCTGGAGGCAGACCCGAAGTCGCGATCGAAGACCTCCATGCCGTTCACCAGGAGCGAGAAGCCCTGCACGCAGAGAGCGTCATCGCCCTCCTTGGACAGGGTGATCTGCGTGATGTCCCCGATGTCGTCGATGGAGTCGAGGTTCAGGTCGTACGTGAACGTGCTGCCGCGCTCGAAGTCGTCACGCCCGTAGTCCATGTACGTGATGTTGCCGGACGGCACGGCGCCACCGTTCAGGCGCGCGAACACCGCGTCATCCGTGTTGGCGTCGCTGCGATCGGCCACGCGCACCTCGAGCTGCGCGCGCCAGACTCGAAACCCCCGGCTGTCGCGCGAGAACACGCAGCGCTCCGGCGAGAAGCGCTGGCCGTACTGGTTGTACGCGCGCACACGATAGCAATAGGACGTATCCGGGGTGAGGCCCGAATCGGTGAAGCTGGCTGTCGCGCCCGAGCTCAAGGCGCCAAAGCTGCGCCGCGTTACCCAGCTGGTCGAGCCCCCGCCGCGCCGCTGGAGTTGATAGCCCGTTTCGTAGGGCGAAGAATCGCGGAAGGACAGCGCCACCGTCGTCGCTGTGCGTGTGCCGACGCTGACGCCGGAAGGTGCCGCGGGCGGTTGTGTCGAGGGATCGACTGGGTCGAGCACCGGCCCGCCCTCGCCGGGCGGCGGCAAGGGGGGCAGGGCAAACGCGGTGCCCGTGAGGCTCAGCGCCGCGAGCATCCATCCCAGCGTGGGCGCACCACGCCGTCCCTTCCCTGCTGACATGATGGAAACCGATCGGCTGAAGTGCTGGTTCGAGAACATGGCACAGTCCCCTTCTTTCGAGGATCGCCTCGTGCGACGCGAGCAGACCGTCCCGCTCCCCGCCGGCAACCTGGGCGATGCGATGGTCGCTGCTCATGCAAGCTCGAGACCAGCGAGCGTTGCGGCGCCGACGCGCCACGCCTGAACGCGCTTTTGCGGAGCCTCAATCCTCGCTTGCGGGCAGAGGCGGAGGCGGCGGCAGCGCGCGGGGGGGCTCGAGGCGCGTCGGCTCCGCCTTGCAGTCGATGGTGCGGCCATCGCAGCCACAGACGTTCCCGCCCAGATCCTCGTAGACCGCCGGGGAGCGCTCATCGACGTACCTCACGAGGTCGAGCGGCTCGCACGTGAAGGTCGTCGACGCGAGCCGCACCGTCGCGCCGACGTTGTAGATGCCGGCCGCGGTGCTCCGCTCGATCACGCTGTTCCGGACGAGGGCGTCCGCCTGACCCGTCTCGTTGTTGTAGGCGATGATGCCGTAGCCGTAGCCGTTCCCGCCGTCGAGCGTGCGCCCCAGGGTGTCCGTGATCGTCGTCGAGTCGACGGTCGCGTCCGAGTCGCTGAGGAAGAGGCCGCCGTCCCTGCTCGACTCGATAAGGACGTTGCGCAGGTGCGCGCTCGCGCGCTCGCCGAGGTCGGGCAGCGACTGGACATTGACGCCCCGGCCGACTTCCTCGTTCGACGGCAGCGGCCTCGTGTCGCGCACCACGGTCGAGTCCAGGGTCGCGTCGGCCCCGAAGACGGCGATCCCCATCCCGTAACTGCCTTCCACCGCGCTGCCGCGCACCTGGGCGCTCGAGCGCCGCTGATCGTGCGCGATCTCGAGCCCCGCGCCGTAGTCCGGCGCGCCGGGGAGGATCTCCCGCACGAGGAGGCCGTCGATCTCGACGTCGGAGCCGTTGACGACGACCCCCCTCTCGCGGCTCCGCTCGACGAGGACGTGCCGCAGCGCCACGCGGGCGGGGCGGTCGTCGACGCGGCTCGGCTCGGTGTAGAGGCCCATGCCGTGGCCCGGATCGCCCTCCGTCAGCGCCAGACCCGTGTCGCGCACGACCGTCGCCTCGATGGTCGCCTCCGCGCCGATCATCGCGATGGCGGCGGTGTGGTTCCGCTCCAGGACGCTGCCCCGGACCGTGAGGGTCCCCGGATCGAAGCTCGGGATATGGGTCGCCGCGAGCCCGGTGCCCGGGAGGTCCTCCGCGAGCCAGGCGACGTCGCGGACGACGCTGTCCTCGACGACGCCGTCCGCTCCGGAGAACCGGACCCCGAGCCCCCCGACGCGCTCGATGACGACGGATCGCGCCGTCACGCTCGCGCGGCGCTCGAACGACTCGACCTGCATCGCCATCGCATGGCCGTAGAACGGGTGCCCCCGGTCCCCGGTGGCGAGATCGATATCGCGCAGGACCGTGCCCTCCAGCCTCACGGCGGCGTCCGCCACGACCATGCCAGCGCCCGTTGTGTGCTCCACGAGCGCCCCGCGCACGGTCAGGCTCGTTTCGGACTCCAGGCCCGCGGCGAGGAGGCCGATGTCGCCGGTGTCGTGGATCCAGACCCGCTCGACCAGGACATCGCGCGCGTTCGCCACGCCGAGACCCATGCCCTGCCCGCGGACAGCGAGGTCGTGGATCTCCGTGGCGCTCGCGCCCCTGTCGACCTGGACGGCGATCGCCGCGGGCGGCCCGACGATCTCGACGCGCGCGGGGCACCGGCCCCAGAGGCGCACGGGCTGCCCTGAGATCAGCAGCTCTTCGACATAGCTGCCCTCCGCGATCGCGATCACGGCGCCCTCGGCCGCGCGGTCGATCGCGTCCTGGATCGTCGTCCACGGTCTGGCCTCCGTGCCGTCGCTGTCCGCCCCCGCGTAGGCCGCGTCGACGAACTCGGTCGTCTCGTCGATCGGCGCGCCGCCCCACGGGCCCGTTCCGCACGGAGCGACCTCCCGCCACGCCGCCTCGCCGGGGACGGCCATCTGACCTGGCGGGCCCGCCTCCGCCGGCAGGACGGGCACGCAGCCCTGCGCACCGTCGGGCGTGAAGCCGCTCCCGCACCGCCCGGGCGGGACGCCCGCCGGCTCGCAGCCCTCGCCGGTCTCCACCGCGCCCGGCGGGCACGGGAACGTGGGCCCGGCGTCCGTCCCCGCGCCGTCGTCCGGGTCAAGGCGCTGCACGCACGCCGCGAGCAGGGCGATCTGCAGGAGAGGGAGGGTGATCCGGTGTCGACGCATGGTGCTTCGGTGCCTCGCGGGAACGATACGCCCTCCTCGTCCCCGAGGCGCCTCGGAGATCTGCGTGCGCATGTTGAGCGAAACCTCGCTCAATTGCGCGCGTAGTTGCGCATCGAGGGCCGCATCCTGGGGATGCCGCCCGCGCCCTGGCCGGCGCTCCGCCGGTCCCGGGCTGCGGTCGTGAGCTCGGGCCCCGCGGCATGCGCGTTGCTTGACGGTTGAAGGAACGCGAGCTTCGGGGCTGGAGCGGCGCCGGAAGGCACGCTCGCTGTCCGACGCTCACGGGGTGTCACAGGCGGCATGCCGCCTTGGACCTCAAGGACTCTTCGGAGCGCATCCGAGAGGGCGCGCGCGGTCGTTCGCGAATCATCGCGAGCGACCGCGCGCGTCGATACGTAGTCAACGTCTGTAAGGAGATTGCCATGCTCACCATCCAGAATACCGAGTCGATGATCGAGACGCAGACGACCGCCGGCGCGACCGACGTCGTCGACACGAAGGCCGGCGTGCAGCGTCTCGAGCTCACCCTCAAGAAGATCAGCGAGAAGAGCAACGAGACGCTTCAGGCCATCCCGCTGAGCTCCGCGTGTTGCAGCGGGTGCTTCTCCTCGGTCAGCTCGATCAGCGTCTCGTCGAACTCGTCGCTCGACGGCCTCGACGAGGGGCAGCTCGAGAGCGTCATCCGCATGCACGACAAGGCGCTCGACGTCATGGGCCAGGACGCCCTCGTCTCGGCCGCGATCGCCAAGGGCGTCGAGCTCGGCGCCGACACGAAGTGAACCCGTAGGCGCACCCTGGGCGGCCCGGACGCGCGCCGCGCGTCCGGGCGCCCGGGGCGCCGCCCGCCCCGCTCTAGGAGCCGCCGCCATGTCGGAGATCTCGCTCATCGATCGCCTCGCGCCGCTCATCGACGAGCGCTGCGGGATCATCCGCCGTGTCCGGCGGTTCATTTTTCCCCCCGGCTTCGAGGGGCAGATGCACGGCTTCACCGCGTTCCTCGGCAGGCCCGCGGCGCTCCACCCGGGCCCGTCGAGCGTGGGCTCGAAGCTCGGGTCGCTCACCGGCTCCGGCACGGCCGTCGACGAGACCACGGCCCAGATCCGGGCCGTCTGCGAGGCCCTCGAGCGCTACTGCGGCGTCATGTACCCGACCGAGGGGGTGCTGCGCGCGACGCCGCGCTCGCTCGGCGATCGCGCGCTCGACCCCGCGCGGCTGCCGCGCTGCTCTGCGCGCGAGCGGGCCCGCGCGCCGTCGGCCTTCCGCCTGCGCGAGCCCGATCCGGATCGCGACGAGCTCTGGGTGCGCGGCTTCTCGCTCACCCACGAGCGCCCGATCTGGGTGCCGCTCACGGCGACGTACATGGGGTTGCCGCTGCCGATCCGCGAGCACGCGCTCTTCCCGCTCTCGACGGGGTTCGCGGCGGGCGCGAGCTTCCGGCAGGCGATCCTCTCCGGCCTGTGCGAGGTGATCGAGCGCGACAGCCTCGCGCTGTTCTGGCTGCACCAGCTCCGGATGCCGCGCATCGCGCCCGGGAGCGCGCGGAGCCCGCTCGTCGCGGCGCTCCTCCGCGGCGCCGAGGCCGCGGGCACGGAGACGGCGCTGCTCGATCTCACGACCGACGTCGGCGTCCCCGTGATCGGCGCCGTGCAGACGTGCGCGCACGGCGCGCCGCATGCGATCGCGATGGCGGCCTGCCGCCCCGACGGCGAGGCCGCGGCGGCGCGCGTCCTCGAAGAGGTGGGGAGCCTGCGGGTGGCGCTGAGCGAGCCCGCTCCGCCGGTCACCCGGGCGTCGTTCTTCACCGACGCCGATCAGACGCCCGAGTCGTTCGGGCGCCTCTACGCGGGGCCCGACGGCCCGGCGCGGTTCGCGTTCGCCACGCGCGAGGCGCCGGTCGCGACCGCCTTCCCCCGCCCGATCGAGGGCGACGACCCGCTCGCGGCGATCGTCGCGCGGCTCGCCGCGCTCGGCATGGAGGTGGTCGCCGTCGACGTGACGATGCCCGAGGTCCGCGACTTCGGGATCGTCGTCGTGAAGGTGATCGTGCCCGAGCTCCTGCCCATCAGCTTCACCCACCACGCGCGCTACCTCGCGCACCCCCGCCTGTACGACGCGCCGGAGAGGCTCGGGTACGGCGCTCGCACAGAGGAGTCGATCACCGATGATCCGATCCCGTTCGCCTGAGGAGAGCCCGGCCTCGGAGCGCGCCGCCGGCGCGCCCGCGGTGCACGTCTTCCGTGACGGAAAGCTCGGCGCCCGATGCGCGGAGCTCCTGACCGGCGCGGGGGCGCGGGTCACGACGTCGGCGCTGGACGCGGGCGCGCCGGGGGCGCTGCCCGACGCGGTGATCGTCCTCGCGACCGATCGCCCCCGGCCCGCGGCGGCGCACGCGCTCGACGCGGCGGCGTTCGCGGCGCGCGTCGCCTGGACGTCGGGCACGCTGCTCGCGCACGAGCTCCGCATCGGGCCGTCGATCGTCCCCGGCCGCACGCCGTGCTTCGCCTGCTTCTCGCGGCGCGTGCGCTCGGTCGCGCTGGACCTCGAGGCGCACGACGCCCTCGAGGCGCTCGGGGCCTCGGGCGACCTTCGCCCCTGGTTCCAGGGCGAGCTCGCGGCCGTCACCGAGCAGGCCGCGGCGCTGCTCGCCGCGCAGGCGCTCGCGCTCTCCAAGGAGCGCGGCGCGCCCGAGCCGCCCCGCGCCGGAGCCGCGCGCATGGGGCGCTTCTGGGAGTGCGACGTCACGTCGGGCGCGCTCCGCGCGCGGCGCTTCGCCCGGGTCGGGCTGTGCGGGCGGTGCGCCGCCGGCGAGCACGCGGCGGGGCGCGGGGCGTCGCTCGCGGGGTACTTCGCCGAGCACCCGCTCGCGATCGCCGGATCGTCCGGCCTGGGAGGTGACCGATGAGCCCGTCCGATGATGCCTACGAGGCCCGCGATCTCAGCCGCTTCGCCGAGCTTTACTGGGAGCTCCGCTGCCCGGAGCGCCCGCGCTTCGTCGAGGATCTCCTCCGCGTGACGCTCCCGGGCGGAGCGCTCCACGTCCTCGGCGGTGAGGCGCAGATCATCCAGGGAGCGTCGCTCCCGTGGGTGATGGAGAACCTCGTGCCGCTGCTCGACGGGACGCGCACCGTCGGCGACGTCGAGGCCGCGTTTCCGGGCGTCGTCGCCTCCGACCTGCGGGACGCGATCCACCTGATGCACATGCACGGCATGCTCGAGGAGGGCGAGGGCGCCGCGGCCGACGAGGCCGAGGAGCCGCGCCGGGCGCAGCGCGCGTTCTTCAGCAGGTACCTCCGCCGGACCGGGCGCAACCGCAGCCGAGGGGAAGCGCAGCGGGCGCTCGAAGGCGCGCGCGTGCGCGCGCTGGGGGACGGCGACGCGAAGCTCGCGGGGATGCTCGTGACGATGCTCCGCGAGGCGGGCGTCGCCGACGTCCGCCTCGCCGCGAGCGCCGGGGAGCTCGCCGAGGGCGAGGTCGATCTGGCCGTGGTGATCGGCGACCAGGAGGCGCTCGAGGCGGCGGCGCGCGCGTGCATCGCGGCGCGCGTCCCGATGCTCGCGGCGAACCCCGGCACGTGGACGATCGGGCCGCTCACGATCCCCGGGGCGTCCGCGTGCCCGGCGTGCGTCCGGCTCCAGATCGGCGCCTCCGCGGCGGATCCCGCGCTCGACGACGGCGCTCTTCGCGCGCTCTGGGGGCGCGCGCTCGTGAGCCGGGTCGCGCAGCACGTGATCTTCCACGCGAGCGGGCTGCTCGCGGTGGCCCCGCTGGAGCACGTCGAGGTGTGGCGGCCCGGCGCCGGCGAGACGGCGCTCCACCCCTTCATGACCAGGCTGCCCAGCTGCCCGCTCTGCGGCGGCGACGCGCCGCCGCGGACGGCGACGCTCCCGTCCGGGCACGCGGAGAGCCTCGCGCGGATGTTCCACAACACGACGGTCGTCCAGCCGTGGCACATCGGACAGCACGCGGGGATGCAGGCGCACATCAGCCCGGAGGTGCGGAAGCTGCAGAGCACGCCGGCCGCGCCGTCGCCGCGGCGGTCTCCGGAGGGCGCCGGTGCGACGAACGCCACGCCGCTCGCCGCAGCGTTCGGCGCGCCGGTGGGGGCCGCGCTGTCGCGCCGGCGCGACGCGACGGGGACGCTCGACGCGGGCGCGCTCGGCGCGCTGCTCGAGCTGAGCTTCGGCGGGCGCGTCGAGCGCCGCGCCGAGGGCGAGGCGCACGTGCGTCGCACCACCGCGTCGGCCGGGAACCTCGGCTCGGCGGAGGCGTACGTCGCCGCGGCGCGGGTCCCCGGGCTCGCGGCGGGCGTCCACCGGTTCGAGCTCGCCGCGCGAGCGCTCACGCCGCTCCGCGCCGGCGTGGCCGCGGGCGCCCTCGCGCGCGCCGTGCTCGCGGGCGGGAGCGCCGAGCACGCCGCGGCCGTGGAGCGCGCGGGCGCCGTGATCGTCGTCGTCGGCTCGGTCGCGCGGGCGTGCTCCAAGTACTACGCGCGCGGGTACACCTACGCGCTGCTCGACGCCGGGTTGATGGCCCACCGCGTGGAGCTCCTCGCCCAGGAGCTCGGCCTCGAGGCGACGACGATCTGGACGTTCGACGACGAGGTCGTCGCGCGCGTCGTCGGCGTCGATGGCATCGATCTCGCACCGCATCTCCTCATCGCGCTCAGGGGCGCAGCCACGGAGGCCCGCGATGTCTCTCGCTGATCACAGGATCTCGTCCACGCTCGCCGCGGCGACCCAGCCCCTGCGGGGGGTTGCCGAGCTCGTCGTCGCGAGCCGCTACCCCGAGACGCGGCCGTCGCCGGAGCCCGCGCTCCCCGCGCCGTCGCCGCTGCCCGGGGACGCGGAGCGCGCCCTCTCGCTGCCCGCGCCGCGCGCGCTCGAGCCGGTCCAGCGCTCGCTCGCGTCGGTCATCGCCGCGCGGCGGAGCGGAAGGCTCTCGGCGGGGGCCCTCGACGCGGCGACGCTCGGGACGCTGCTCGCGGCCGCCGCGGCGCGGCCGGCAGGGCTCGCGGACGCGACGCTCGATCCGCTGCTGTTTCCGGTCGTCTTCGACGTCGACGGTGTCCCGCCCGGCGCGCACCGGTACGACCGCGGCGAGCACCGCCTAGCGCCGATCGGCCCGGCGTCGCGCGCGCGGATGGCCGAGACCGCGATCCTTCAGCGGGAGCACGCCATGGGCGCGGCGGTGCTCTTCCTGGTGGTCCCGATCGGGCGGTGGCTCGTGGCGTTCGGCGATCGCGGCTACCGGGGCGCGGCGTTCGCGGCGGGGTGGCTCACCGACCGCCTTTACCTCGTCGCGGAGACGCTCGGGCTCACCTACACGGCGACCGGCGGCTTCGCCCCCGCGGTCGTCGACGAGGTCCTCGGGCTCGACGGCCGCGATCACACGGCGTTCTTCGCGTTCGCCGTCGGAGGGCACCGCCAGCCGACGCCCCGAGAGGCGCCTCGCGGAGGGCAGCCGCGATGAGCCGCGGGCTCCAGATCGCGCCGTGGGGCGCGCTGCGCGTCGCGGGGATGCCGGCCGACGCGCTCGCCGGGCTCCGCCTCCGCGAGAGCCCCGCGGTCGAGCGCGAGCTCGCCGTGGCCGAGCTCGAGCTCGCGGCCGCGCGGGAGGACGCGGCGGCGCGCATGTTCGACGTCGTGCGCGGGTGCGAGGACGAGGCGCTGCGCCGCGCGGCGCTCGAGGTGAAGCGGCGGCTGTTCAACGGAAAGGCCGTGGCGGCCGGCGCGCTCGAGGGCGCGAGGACCGCGCCGCCGGAGGGGGCGCGGGCCGCGCTCGCGCTCGTCGACGCGCGCGCGGCCCGGTGCGCCGCGCTGGAGGAGCGCTACGAGGCGACGTTCGCCGCGGAGTGGATCGCCGCGTCGGAACGCTTCCGGCAGACGCTCGGGAGCTCGCGCCTGCTCGGGGGGATCCTGCTCTCGAGCGCCGACCATTATACCACGGCGCAGAAGCTCGCGGAGATCCCGAGCGGCGCGCCGCTCACCTCGGCGCAGCAGATCCGCGAGGCAACGATCGCGCGTTACGTCTTCCGCGCGACGGCGCGGACGACGCCGTTCGCGGGGTTCGCGGGCGTCGCGCTGCTCGATCTCTCCGCGTCGCCCCCGGACGTCGGTGACGCGCCGCGCGCGCCGCGCACGCCGCGCACGTCCGACGAGGCGCGGTGGCGCAGCCTCCCGCAGCTCGCGCTCGCGCACGCCGGGGAGCTCGTCGCGCGCGCGATGTCTTCTCAGCCGGCGGCTCACGCCCACGCACGCGCGCGCCTGCCGCTCCGGATGAACCCGCTCCGGCGCTTCGCGGCGGGCGCCGCGCCGTCGGTCGTGTTCTCGCGCGCCCGGTCGGGCGAGGTGATGTCGCTCGGGTGGACCCCCGCCGTCGCCCGCCTCGTCGAGGGCGCCGAGGGGCGCACGCTCGAGGACGCCGCCCGGGCGCTCGCGTCGGACGACGCCGACGAGCGAGCGTGCCGCCACGTCCTCGAGCAGCTCGTCGAGGCGGGCATGCTCGAGCCGGCGAGCGTCCCAGTGGGGCCGACCCCTGCGGCGCTGCGCGCCGCGGCGGACGCCCTGGGCGAGATCGGGTGCGCGGGCGCGCCGGACGAGCTCCGCTCGGTCGCGCGGCGCCTCGAGGACTACGCGACCGCCGGCGTCGAGACCCGCGCGCGCCTCGCCGCCGAGCTCGGCCGCGGCCCTGGGCGCTCGTCCTTGCTCGAGGATGTCATGGTGGACGGCGCCTTCGGCGCGGAGCTCCCTGTCCCACGCGGGGCGCTCGCCGAGGCGCTCGAGCCGGTCGTGCGCTTCGTGCGCGCGAGCGCCTGCGGGGCCGCGCACCGCCGGCTCTGCGCGGCGTTCATCGAGCGGTTCGGTCGTGACGGCGTGTGCGACGACGTCGGCGGGTTCGTGACCGAGATCCTCGAGGACCCGCGGCGCGTCGCGCTCATCCGCGGCGCATCCGAGCCGATCCGCTGGATCGACGCGGAGCTCGGCCGCGTCGCCGCCGCGGCGACGGGCGACGTCGTGTGCCTCGATCCAGGCCTCTTCGAGGGGCTCGCCGCCCCGGACGCGCCGTCGTCGATGGCGCTCTTCCTCCAGATCGCGCCTCCCTGCCCGCGCGACGGCGGAGCGCCGCGCGTCGTGCTCAACGGCGCGCAGGCCGGGCGCGCGAAGTACCTGTCGCGCTACCTCGCGGACGTCGAGGGGCGCGCCCCCGAGGCCCTCGAGGCGATCCGCCGCCGCCTGGCGCAGGAGGACGGTCCGCTGCCCGTCGAGCTTTCGCCCACGCTCGGCCTCAACTTCCAGGTGCACCCGCGCCTCACGGCGTGGGCGCTCGAGCTCCCGTGGGAGCCGAGCGCGCCCGGCGACAAGGTCCTGCCGCTCCGCGATCTCTCCCTCCGCTTCGACGCGGCGGCGGTCGAGCTCCGGCTGCGATCGCGGCGCCTCGGCCGAGAGATCGAGCCGATCCACCTCGGCTTCCTGCGGGACGCCGCGCTCCCCGATCCGCACTTCCTGCTCCGCGCGCTCTCGCCGCGGCTCCGCGACGACACGGTCGCGGAGCGGGCGGACCTCTACAACGTGCTCGATCGCCTCGATCTGGCCCGGGGCGTCGCGCTGGCCCCGCGGCGCCCGCGCCTCACGGTCGGTCGCGTCGTGGTGGAGCGCGCGCGGTGGGCGATCCCGGTGAGCGCGATCCCGCGCAAGGAGCCGAAGCAGCCGTACGCGTCGTACTTCCGCGCGATCGCGCGCCTGCGGGGCGAGCTCGAGCTCCCGAGCCGGGGGTTCGCCCGGTACGTCGGGCGGGAGGTGGCCGGCTACGGCTTCACCGAGACGAACATGTACGTCGACTGGGAGAGCCCGTTCACGCTGATCGGGCTGGCTCGCCTGCTCGGCGGTCCCGGCGGCGGGACGAGCGGGTACCTCGTCTTCACCGAGCTCCTGCCGGAGCCCGAGGCGTCGTGGCTGCGCCTCGAAGGGAGGCCGCACGCGGCGGAGCTGCTCGTCGAGATCGACGGCGAGAGGAGCGCGCGATGAGCTGGATCTACCGGAAGCTGTTCCACGATCGGGGCCTCGAGGGGGAGGGGACGGACGCGCTCCTCCTCGGGCTCGTCGAGCCGCTCGTGTCCGAGCTCGAGCAGCGCGGCGCGATCGATCGCTTCTTCTTCCTCCGGTACGCCGAGGGAGGCGACCACCTGCGGCTGCGCGTGCGCGCGGCGCCCGGGCGCGACCCCGTCGACGTGGCGGCGCGCGTGGACGCGGCGGCGGCGTGCTGCGCCGCCGTGTCGCGCGCGGAGGCCGCCGTTTACGAGCCGGAGCTCGAGAAGCACGGAGGACCCGCGGGGATGGAGATCGCGGAGCGGCAGTTCTTCGCGTCGAGCAGGTTCGCGCTCGGCTGCATCCGGAAGACGGCGGGGCGACCGCGGGCGCGCGCCCTCGTCGCGGCGTGCGCGCTCGACGCGCTGCTCGCGCGCGCGGGCGTCACGGGCGACGCGCGGCGGTCGTTCCTCGCGGGGTACGCGCGGCACTGGCGCACGTTCGCCCGCGCGATCTCGGGCGTGGAGCTCGTCTATGAAGCGCCGGATGCCGAGTCGGTCGCGCTGGTGCGCGCGCTCGTGCGGGGGGAGGGGCTCGCCGCGCTCGGCGATCTCGTCGACGGCGAGCGCGCGCTCCTCACCGCGTTCGACGCGGATCTGCCCGAGCTCGCCGAGGCGTCGCGGCGCGGAGCGCTCGGCGTGCCGCTGGCGACGGTCCTGACCAACCTCGCCCACACGTTCCATAACCGCCTCGGGCTCACGCTCGCCTTCGAGGTGTGGGTGGCCGACGCGCTCGCCGAGGCAGGCGCCCCGCACGAGCCGCCGCGGGCTCGCCCGCCGGGCGTCTCGCCGGGCGAGGCGTGGCAGCGCCTCGCCCGCGCGGCCGAGCAGCGCCGGCCCGTCACCGCGCTCCTCGACCCCTGCGATGGCGCCGCGCTCGACGCGCTCCGCGACGCAGCCCGCCGCGACGGCCTCTGGTTCATCGCGCCCGCCGCGCCCGCCGGCGGGATGTCCGCGCCCTTCGCGCTGCTGCGCGCCCTCGCGGACGCCCACCCGGCGGGCGGCGCGCTCCTCGCTGCCCTCGGCCGCATCGAGGCCGCGCACGACGCGCCGGAGTGCCCGCTGCCGCCCGACCCGGCTTCCGTGGCCGAGGCGCTCCGCGCCTTCCTCGCGGAGCACACGCTCGAGCCCACGGTGCTCGTCCTCCGCGACGTCGACGGCGCCGACGCCGACACGCAGCACGCCGTCGCGTTCCTCGCGCGCGCCCTGGAGACGGAGCCGCTCGCCCTCGTCGTCACCGCGAGCGGGCGCCCGACCCCCGGGTGGGCCGCGATCGTGGCCGAGATCGAGGAGGGGCCGGGGCTCCTCCGCGTCGCGCCCGCGCCCGCGCCCGCGCTCGAAGGCGAAGCGGCCGCCCCCGCCGTGACGCCGGGGCCCGCGACGGTCGCGCGGGGCGAAGCGTTCTGCCGCGCCGGCGCGCTGCACGAGGCCGCCGCGATCCTCGGCGACGCCCTGGCGTCGCCCGGCCTCTCTCCCGAGGCGCGGGCCGACGCGCTCGTGGCGCTCGCGAGGACGATGCTCCGCATGTCGCGCCCCGCCCTCGCGCGGCAGGCGGCGGAGGCGGCGCTCCGCCTCGGCCTCCCGGAGCGCCGCCGCGCGCTCGCGCGGCGCGTCCTCCTCGCCGCGCTCCACAACCTGGGCGAGACCGCCGCGCTCGACGCGCTCCGGGACGAGGTCGATCAGCGGCGCTCGGCGCCCGGCGCGTCCGCCGCGGAGCGCTGCTGGGCGGAGCTCGACGCCGCGCTCGTGTGCGCGACCGGCGAGCGCCGCGCCGAGCACGAGGCGCGGCTCGACGCCCTGCTCGCCGCGCCGCGCGGCGACGCGCCGACGCAGTGCCTCGCCGCCGCGCACGCGTGGCGCGGCGCCGCGCACGCGGCCAGCGGCGAGCACGAGCGCGGCCTCGCGCACCAGCGCCGGGCGCTCGCCTTCGCCGAGGAGCTCGCCGATTTCCGCCGCGCCCTCATGGTGCGCGTGCGCCTCGCGAGCAGCGTCGCGGCCGCGGGCGAGCTCGCCGAGGCGGCGGCGCTCTTCGAGCTCGCGGCCTGTCACGCCGCGTGGATCGGCCTCTTCGACCTCGCGTCGCTCGCCGCGCAGAACGCGATCTCGCTCGGCCTCGCGCGCCGCGACGCGGCCCCGGTCCGCGCGTGGCTCGACGGCGCCCGGCCCGCGCGCGCCCGCGTGTGGCGCTCGCCCTACGGCGAGCTCGCCGTGCTCTACGCGCGCGCCGAGTCGGCCCTCGCGCGGGGGGAGGCCGGGGCGGCGGGGGCGCACCTCGATCGGCTGCGCGCGCGCCTCGCCGCGCTCGGGGGGGCCGCCCCGCGGAGCGCGCCCCTGCTCGCGCTCGCCGCGGCGCACCTCGAGGCCGACGTCGCCGCCGCCGCGGGGGACGACGCCGGCAGGGCGGCCGCGCTCGCACGCGCCGCGGAGCTCACCCCGGGCGTGCCGCCGGAGGAGCGGCGGCTCGTCGTGGCCATCGCCCGCGCGCGGCGCGACGCCTCCCGCGGCGACGGCCGCCGCGACAGGCCGGTGGTCCTCGGTTTGCAGAGCACTTGAACGGAGAACGAACTCGAGCCGCGCCCGCCACGGGCGCAGAGCGAAGGAGAAGCATCGTGGAGACTCAGACCAAGCTTCCGCCCATGCCGGGGCTCTCGGGCCCCGAGAAGAAGCGCTTCATGAACGGCACCCACCGCACGGCCTCGCCCGAGGAGACCTTGGATCGCATCAAGGGCTTCATGCCGGCGATGGGGATCACGCGGATCGCCAACGTCACGGGGCTCGACGCGATCGGGATACCGGTCGTCGTCGTCTGCCGCCCCAACTCGCGCTCTCTCTCGGTCAGCCAGGGAAAGGGGCTGACGCTCGCGGCGGCGAAGGTCTCGGGGCTGATGGAGTCGATCGAGGCCTATCACGGCGAGAACATCGTCCGGCCGCTGCTCCTCGGCTCCTCTCGCGAGCTCCGGCGCTCCCACGCGATAGCCGACGTCTCCGCGCTGCCGCGGACCTCGAGCGTGCCGTTCGACGAGGACACCCCGCTCCTGTGGGCCGAGGGCTACGACCTCATGCGCGGCGCTCCCGTGTGGGTCCCCTACGAGCTCGTGCACGTCAACGCCACCGCGACGGGCCGCGTCAACCCGGGTATCTTCTGCTGCTCGACCAACGGGCTCTCGTCGGGGAACGGGCTCCTCGAGGCGGTGAGCTACGGTATCTGCGAGGTGGTCGAGCGCGACGCCACGGCCGTGTGGGGCGCCCTCACCGACGAGGAGCGGGACGCGAGGCGGCTCGATCTCGACAGCATCGACGATCCCGGCTGCCGCGAGGTGCTCGCGAAATTCGCGGCCGCCGGGGTCGCCGTCGGCGCGTGGGAGACCACCTCCGACGTCGGTATCCCCTCGTACGAGTGCCTGATCGCCGAGCGGACGGAGGACGCCGTCCGGGCGCTCCACGGCTCCGGCGGGCAAGGCTGCCATCCGTCGCGCGCCGTCGCGCTGCTGCGCGCCCTCACCGAGGCCGCGCAGACCCGGCTCACGGTCATCTCGGGCGCGCGCGACGACCTCCTCCGGGCCGAGTACGACCGCCACCGGAGCCCGGATCAGGTCCGGCACGTCCGCCGGCTGCTGACGGCGCGCGGAGAGCGCCCGTTCTCCGCGGGCCCGACGTTCGCGGGCGACACGTTCGAGGACGACGTCGCCTGGCAGCTCGAGCGGCTGCGCGCGGTCGGGATCGACAGCGTCGTCGCCTTCGATCTCACGAAGCCGGAGTTCGGCATCCCCGTCGTCAAGATAGTTATCCCCGGGCTCGAAGGGATCCACTCGTTCCCCAACTACATCCCTGGCCGCCGGTTCCGCCGCGCGCTCGAGCGCCGGAGCGCGGCGAGCCTGAAGGAGATCGCATGAGCCTCATCGTCTTTGTCGGTCCGACCCTCTCGCTCGAGGCCGCGCGGGCGGAGCTCGACGCCCTCTATCTGCCGCCGGTCTCGCAGGGCGACGTCTACCGGGCATGCGCGAAGCGCCCGAGCGCCATCGCGATCATCGACGGCTACTTCGAGCGGGTCCCGGCGGTCTGGCACAAGGAGATCCTCTTCGCGATGGCGCAGGGCATCCACGTCTTCGGGAGCTCCAGCATGGGGGCGCTGCGCGCCGCCGAGCTCTCCGCCTTCGGCATGGAAGGCGTGGGCGCCATCTTCGAGGCGTACCGCGACGGCCTCATCGAGGATGACGACGAGGTGGCCGTCGTCCACGGCCCCGCGGACAGCGGCTTTCGCGCCGGCTCCGAGGCGATGGTCAACATCCGCAGGACGTTCGACGCCGCGGCGGCCGCGGGCGTGATCACCGCCGCCACGCGCGACGCGCTCACGGCGGTCGCAAAGTCTCTTTACTATCCCGACCGCGTCTATCCCGTGATCCTCGACGCCGCGTCCCGCCACGGCGTCCCGCAGAGCGAGCTCGCGTCGCTGCGCGACTTCCTCCCGAAGGGGCGCGTCAACCAGAAGCGCGACGACGCGATCGCGCTGCTCCGGCACCTCCGCGCGCGCGCCGAGGCGGGCTTCTCGCTGAAGACCGTCACGTACAGGTTCGAGGTCACCGAGTTCTGGTGCCGCGCCGAGCAGGCCGCTGGCGAGATGGTCGCCGCGGAGCGCCCGAGCGCCGGCGACCCGTCGCCGTACGAGACGGTCGCCCTCGACGGCATCCTGGACGAGCTCCGGCTCGACGCGGCGGCCTACGGCCGGGCGAAGCGCGGGGCCATGCTCCGGTACCTCGCGCTGCAGGAGGCGGAGCGGCGCGGCCTCACCGTGGACAACGCCGCGCTGGAGCGGACGTCCGACGCCTTCCGCCGCGAGCGGCGGCTCTATGAGCCGGACGACGTGAAGGCGTGGATGGGTCGGTTCAGCGTCGGCTGGGGCGAGCTGACGCGGCTGCTCCGCGACGAGGCGCTCATCGGCTGGGTCGAGAAGGCGGTCGACGAGGTGGCGCAAGGCCACGTCCGCGACCACCTCTCGGTCTCCGGCGAGTACGCGGAGCTGCTCTCCCGGGCCCGCGACAAGCAGCGGCGCCTCGCCGAGCTCGGCCTGTCGAACCCCGCCTTCTCCGACGCCGGGATGGCCGAAGGCGACCTGATCCGGTGGTATTTCGAGCGATGCCTGGGCGCGCCCGTGCCGCCCGATCCGGCGGGCGCGCTGCGCTCCGCCGGCTTCGCCGACGCGGACGAGTTCAAGCGCGTGGCGCTGCGCGAGGTGTGTTATCGCCGCGCCGCGCACGGCGACCGGGCCGCGAGCGCCTCGGCCCCGGAGCGCCGGTGACGCCCGCGATCTCGCTCCGCGGGGCGACGAAGGTCTTCGCGTCGCGCCGGGCCGTCGACGCCGTGTCGTTCGAGGTGCGGCGCGGCGGCGCCACCGCGCTCCTCGGCCGGAACGGCGCCGGGAAGACGACGACGATGCGCCTCGTGACAGGCATCCTCCGCCCCGACGAGGGCGCGGTCGAGGTGCTCGGGGGCAGGAGCGACAGCGTCGCGATCCGCGATCGCGTCGGGTACCTCCCGGAGGAGCGAGGCCTGTACAAGCAGATGGAGGTCGCCGAGCACCTGGCCTTCCTCGGCGAGCTCAAGGGCGTCCGCCCGCGCCGTGCGCGCGAGCGCGCCGCGCGGCTCCTCCGGTCGCTCGAGCTCGAGCACGTCGCGCGCGCGCGGATCGAGACGCTGTCGAAGGGCAACCAGCAGAAGGTGCAGCTCTGCGGCGCGCTCGTCCACGACCCGGAGATCCTCGTCCTCGACGAGCCGATGTCGGGCCTCGATCCCGTCAACGCCGTGCTCGTGAAGCGGCTCTTCGGGGAGCTCCGCGCCGCCGGAAAGACCCTCTTGCTCTCGACCCACGTCATGCCGCTCGCCGAGAGCCTGGCCGACCACGTGGTCGTCGTCGATCGGGGGCGCGTCGTCCTTTCGGGGCCCGTCGGCGAGGTGAAGGCGTCCTTCGCCGGCAACACAGCGCGGATCGAGTTCGACGGCGACGGGACCTTCCTCCTCGGCGTCGACGGCGTGGTGAGCGCGCGGATCGAGCCGGGCGTGGCGGAGCTCGTGCTGCGCGACGCCGGCGACGCGCAGCGGGCGCTCTCGGCGGCGCTCTCGCGCCTCCGGGTGCGGCGGTTCGAGGTCTCGTCGCCGTCGCTCGGCGAGATCTTCTCTCGCGTCGTCGGCGAGGGCGCCCCGCCGCCGCTCGCCCACAGGGCGCGCGCGGGTCGGGGCGCGGAGCTGGAGGCATCGTGAGCCGCGTCCTCGTCGTGCTGAAGCGTGAGTACGTCGCCTCGGTGAAGACAGCGTCCTTCGCCCTCACGACGCTCCTCCTGCCGGTCCTCTTCGCGGCGGTGGGCCTGCTCCCCGCGCTCCTCGTCGCCGTCGGCGCCGGCGATCGCTCCGTCGTCGTGGTCGACGGGACAGGCAGGCTCCGCGGGGTCGTGGAGGCCGCCTCCGCGAGCCTGGCCGAGGAGGCGTCGGCGCGGTCCTCCGCGAGGTCGCTCGGCGCCGCGATGGGCAGCGCTGTGCTCCCGAGGGCCGCCCGGCTGCGGCTCACCTACGTGGCCCCCGGGGACGCCGCCGCCACGAGCGCGGCCGTCGCGGCGCTGCTCGACGGCGCGAGGGCGAGCGTCGAGGCGGGAGGGCACGGCGTGGACGGCGTGGTGGTGCTCCCGCCCGCGATGCTCGAGGACCCCGGCGCGCGGGGCGCGCTGTACGCGAACGGGGCTGACCTCGATGCCGTCGAGCGCGCCGCGGCGGTGGTGGCGCGCGGCGTCGCCGTGGCGCGGTGGACGGCGCGCGGCCGCGACGCCGCCGAGATCGAGGGCCTCCTGTCGCCCCCTGCGTTCGATCCGGCGCCCCTCTCCTCGAGCGGCCCCGGGGGCCCCGGCGGCGACCTCGACCTGCTCGTCGCCTTCGGCTTCGGCGGCCTGCTCTTCGTCGCGATCCTCTTGAATGGTCGCGAGATCTTGCGCCGCATCGTGCAGGAGAAGTCGGACCGGATCATGGAGATCCTCCTCTCCTCGGTGACCCCGTTCGAGCTCCTGTCCGGGAGGATCCTCGGCCTCGCCGCCGCCGGCCTCACGCAGATCCTCGTCTGGCTCGGGATGGCGGCCGTCGCGGGCGTCGCGACAGGCGCGCTGGGAGGGCCGCGCCTCATCGACGCCGAGACCCTGCTTCGCCCCATGGTCGCCGTGTACTTCGTCGTGTTCTTCCTCCTGGGATACCTCGTGAACGTGGCTGTCTATGCCGTCGGCGGCGCGGCCGCGAGCTCCGAAAAGGCCGCGCAGCAGCTGATGAGCCCGATCTCGATGGCGCTCTCCGCGCCGCCGTTCTTCCTCGTCGTCATCGCCGGTCACCCCGGCTCGACGCTCGCCGTCGTGCTCTCGATGATCCCGATCTACGCCCCGATGGTGATGTTCGTCCGGGTCCTCGTCTCCGAGCCGCCGCTCTGGCAGATCCTCGTCGCCATCGGCGGCACCGGCGCGACCGTGCTGCTCTTCGTCTGGGTCGCTGCCAAGATCTTCCGGACAGGCGTCCTCTCCCAGGGAGCGACGCCGACCCTCCGCGAGCTCTGCCGCTGGGCCCGCGCCAGGTGACGCGGGCGGGCGGCGCGATCGGCTGTCCGGACGCGCGGCGCAGCGCTTTCAAGCCGCCGACAGCGTCTTGCCTGTCTCGAGCAGCGTCTTCAGATCGCTCAGGATATAGCTCCAGCCACCGCCGGCTTCCTTGATCGCGCCCGAGGTGATGGCGGCTGTCTTGGGCGCGTCGCCGACCTCGTGGGTCACGGTCAGCGACGTGATGCCGTAGGGGCTCACCTCGATCTCCCAGGTAAGTCGCCTGAAGCCTTCCTCCTTCATCTCGGGATCCCAGAGGATGCGCCACGTCTGAACGAGCTTTCTCGGGGGATCGGCCTCGATGACCTCTCCATCGATGATCACGTTGGGGCCGCCGTGCTGGGCCATCTCCGCGTTCGCGAACGCCTGGTATTTGCCGCCGGGGCGCAGATCATACTCCGCGCGGGCGCAGTAACCGTATTTCTCGATCCACTCGGGCTTCGTGATCGCATCCCAGACGGCCTCGGGCGTCGCCTTGATGTGGACTCGGTAGACGTGGACCGGCTTCTCACTCTTCGTCGTCATTGTTCTTCTCCAGGTGTTTCTTCAGATCAACGAGCGCCGAAATGCGCCCCTCGGTGTACTTGTCGATCCAACGATCGTGGATCTGGCGAATGGGGACCGGGTTCAGGTAGTGGAGCTTCTTCCGGCCCGATCGAACCGTGACGACGAGCCCCGCGGCTTCGAGCACCCGGAGGTGCTTCATCACGCCGAACCTCGACATCTCGAGCTCGGACTCGAGCTCCGTGAGCGTGAGGCCGTCACGCGCGAAGAGCCGGTCGAGCAGGGAGCGCCGTGTGGGATCGGCCAGCGCCTTGAAGACGCGATCGTCGTCCGTCACCTCCTTGATATGTTACCAAATGGTCACCTGTCAAGGTCCGGGATGCTCGGCCGTCGCGGGTCCGGGCGCGGGCCGCGTCAGGTGCTCCGATGTAGGATGCGAGGGGCCGCGACAGCTTGACGCTCGCGCTCGGCGACCGGAGGCATGGGCTCGAGGGGATGCGGTGACGCGGCGGACGCCGGATGTGCAGCCGAGGGGCGACCTCAGAAGCCTTCGCCGTTTTCGAGGATCGACGGGCAGAACGCGCGGACGCCCACGCACTCCGCAGGAGGCTGCAAGAGGTCGAGGCTGGACCCGCACGAGAGCGCCTTGAGGGTGCCGGCCATGGCGATCAGGCAGGTCTTGGCCTCCGCGACCGTGACGGTGCACCCCTCGAAGTCGTACGTGAAGCACCTGGTCGACGTCAGAGGTTCATTTGCAGAGAGGAGGCACGCCCGCCAGATGGCCACGCAGTCCTCTATCCCAGAGGCGTTGAGCAGTCCGATGAGATCGCACTGGTCTACTTTCGCGAGCTTCATCGGCTCTTTGAGGTCGTCGCACACCTGGTTGGCCTCTTCGGCCGTCAGCTCGCCGAGCTGCCGGCTCTCGTCGAGGGCGATCGCGGTCTCGCCCCCATCGTCACCGCACGCCGCGAGCGCGAGCCCAGCCGCCAGGACCTCGAGAAGCGTCATCCGTCTCATTCGAGCTCTCCTTGACAAGGAAGGTGCGTTCCTGGCCGTTCAGGACCCGCAGGCGCCCCCGTCGCCCCGACGATACCCGCGCTCCGCGCTCTCGGGCAGCGTCCCAGCCGGATCGCCACGTCGGCCTTGCGTGCCACGTGGTCGACGGTCTCGTCGGTGAAGCTCAGATCGGCGGACAGCGCGGGATGGCGCTCGAGGCGTGCACGGTCGCGCGCAGCTCGCGGAGGTGCTCGGCGCACCGCATGTCATGGCCTGGTCGGAGAGGGGGCGTGACGGGCGCGGTTCCGGACAGGGAGCTTCACCGCGATGGCGACGAGGCCAAGCTCCCCGGGCTGTTCCTGGCCGACCTCGTGGCGCTCATCGCGCGCTTCGCCGTCGTGACGCCCGAGATCGAGCGGTGAGCGGGGCGCTGGGCGACCTCAGGAGCCCTCGCCCTCGGGCCCCCCGGTGCTGAGGACCTCCGGGCACTTCTCGTTGAGGGCGGCGCAACCTGCCGGGGGCTCTCCGGAGGTGTCGGGCGGCGTTGCGCACGTGATCGCCTTGAGGGCGTCGGTCTGGGCCTTCACGCAGGCCTTGTACTCCGCCACCGTCGCGGTACAGCCCGCGAAGCCCTCGGTGGAGCACTCGCCGCCGCCCTGCGGGGGCTGCTCCGGTCCGCTCATGCACTCGGCCTTGGTGGCCTCGCAGTCACCGCCGAACGCGCCGGCGAACGCGCCGGCGACCTCGCACAGGTCTTCCTTCGTGACGGTGACCGACGTGGCGAGATCCTGGCACAGCGCCTGGGAGTCCGCGGCCGTCAGCTGGCCGAGCTGCTTGCCGTCGAGGTCACCTCCGCTCTGGCCCCCGGTGTCCCCGCTGCCCCCGTCGTCGTCGCCGCCGCATGCCGCGAGCGCGAGGCCAGCCATCAGCAATCCAAGAAGCTTCATCCGTGTCATCGAGCGCTCCCTCATCGAGAATGTTCACCTGAGTGTCCGCGCGGCGCTCGAGGACGGCTCCGCCGAAGGAAGCGAGCGGGCTGCATCGTCGACCGGGCAGGCGCGCGGGCCGAGCCTATTACGACCGCGGTTCCGTCTTTCTTCCTGCTGGAGAGAAAATAGAAAGTGGCCTCGGCGCGAGCCTTGCCGCGCGCGGTCGAGGCGCTCTCCGGCCGGGTGTCTCGGCGCCCGTCAGGTGCCCGCCGGCGTTTCCGCGGGCGTGGGGCCACGAGCAGCTCTTCCAGGAGCGTCCGATCGACGCGGCGGCGCTCCACCCGGGTCCAGCCCTGGTGTCCCCACGGCGTCACGGAGACGCTTACCCCGCCGCGGGCTCGTGCCAGCGAGACCGAGCCGCGCGGCGGGGCGGGCGAGGCGCTCAGGGCTGTTCGCCCTCGCTCTCGTCTTCCTCTTCCTCTTCCTCTTCCCCTCCGCCCAAGGCCCCCGGGCACTTCTCCTCGATCGCGGCGCACGCCGCCGGCTTCTGCGCGAGGTCGGTGAGCGTCGATTCGCACGTGAGCGCCTTGATGGTGCCGACCATGGCGTCCACGCAGGCCCTGACCTCCGCGACCGTGGCGGTGCAGCCGGTGAACTGGGACGCTCCGCACTCGTCGAGGTCGTCCGTCTCCTCGGGCTCCTCCGGAGCGCTGATGCATTCCTGCCTGGTGGTCTCGCACTCCATTCCGAACAAAGAGGCAAGCACCCCCTCGGCCTCGCACGCGTCCTCCTTCGAGATCGTCTTGGCCTGCCCGCGGAGATCGTCGCACAGGCCGTCGGCCTCCACGGCCGTCAGCGAGCCGACCTGTTTGCCTTCGATGTCGCTCCCGCTACCTCCATCACCAGCACCCTCATCATCGCCGCAAGCCACGAGCGCGAGACCAGCCATCAGAAACCCGAGAAGCTTCATCCGTGTCATGTCGAGATCTCCTTGAACGAACGAGAACGTTCACCTCGAGCGTGCCTGCGTGGCCCTCCGGGCGACGCGCACAGCGCCTGGAAGCGCTGGGCGCGGGCGCCTTCCGGGCGACTGCGCTGCTCAGACCGGTCTACGTTCGATGAGAAGATTCCTTTCCTCCGCGAACGGCGCGCGCAGCTTTCCCACGCGAGCGCCGCCCGCCTACCCGCCAGCGAACTCGCACAGGTCTTCCTCGCCGTGCCTGCGAGGCCATTGGCGCGCGCTCGCCCGGGATACTGGGCATGATGCGCGGTTCACCCGTGGCTCATGTCACGCTGCGACCGTGACATGTCACGCTGCGACCGTGACATGTCACGGTGCAACCCCGTGACATGTCACGGTCGCGGCCCGTGACACGTCACGAAGGAATGGGCCGCATTTCACGGCGAATGGATCCTTGCCCGGCGCGTGGAACGCGACGGAATCGAGACATCGAGCAACCTCTGCGCCTGGCACAAGGCGTGCATTGGCCGCTCCGAGCGGGCCCAGCGGCATCGAGCTTCCGGACCGGCGATGGCGTGAGCCGGCGCGCCCGCCTCTCCTCATCTTCCTCATGAATAGCGCGCCGGAACCCCCTGCCGTCTGCGCCTGGAACCCAGGCCGAAAAGCAAACGTGTGCACGAGCCAGAGCAAGAGGTGTCCATGAAGCCGATATGCAGATCTGCCTTCCTCACGCGTTCCGTTCTCCTGGCGGCGCTTTGCACCGCATCCGTGGCGTGCGTGGACGGTCCCGAGAATGGTGATGTCTTCCTTGGTGTACCCGCCGGCACGACCATCAACTTCGCAGGCAAGTTCAATGCTGGCAGCGAAACGATCCGTGTCCAGGTGCTGGCCGATCCTGACGATGAGAACGATCCTGACTACGAGAACTGGGTGACGCTCGAAACCACCACCAGCGCTTCGACCCCCACGGATCAGGGTTTCGGTGAGTGGTACGAGTGGTCAGTCAACGCGACCCCCGTGCCGAGCTCGCCGACCTCTACGGAGAGCGCCCGCTGGCCCGAAGGCGGCCTCCTGCGCTTCCGCGTCGTCGACGATATAGGCAGCGCCTTTGCGACCTTCGATCAGGACCGGCTGGATTGCTATCAGACGGTAGGTATGCGCCAGCTGACCACCGAGGAGGACGAGAACTGGATTGCCCTAGGGGAAGAGTGCAAGAGCAATTGGATACAGGCCGTGCTGGTCAACGCTTCGAAGACGCCGACCGACCTCGAGGACACGCCGGCGTACCTCTCGCACATCGAAGAGAACGGGGTCGGCTCCCCGGAAGACACGGCGGAATACTACGACGAGATAGACGCGCCGGCCTCCCTCACCGCCTTCAAGACCCGGTTCGGGTTCGGAGCCGCGGGCTCGGATGAGGTGTCGGCCGTCTACTACAACGCGGGCGATCTCGGCATCGGCCGGGAGATGAACTGCAAATCGTATAATCCATACCCGACAAACCCGACACATCCGAATACCGGCGTAGCCTGCTTCGTGAGCAACTACGACGACGATGTGAACGACAACGCGAACGTCTTCGGAGCAGACCCGATCGACAGCCTCGCCAACACGGTGAGCGGGTTATATTCGGGCGTCCACAGCGGCGCGTTTGCCACGGTCGCCATGTGGTACATCCCGCCGATTACGGCGGATGACAGCGTGCGGTTCGCCGTTTATGGCCCGGGCCCGAATTACCTGCTCCAGCCTGATGCGCAGCTCGACTCCAAGGGCTACAACAAGGGTATCCCCCAGAACTGCATCGTTTGCCACGGCGGCGCCAGATACAATACGCTGAACGACAGCGTGGACGGGGGGGGCGCGCGGTTCTTGCCGTTCGACCTCTCCGCCTTCGAGTTCTCGACCGCGTCGGGCTTCACGCGCGCCGCTCAGGAGGAGAAGTTCCGCAAGCTGAACAAGCTCGTCCTCCAGGCCGGGCCCACCGCGGCGACCCAGGAGCTCATCGAGGGCTGGTACGCCGCCGGCAGCGTGAGCACGGTGGGCACGGTCCAGAACAACGCCTTCATCCCGCCCGGTTGGACAGGGAACAAGGCGGACGAGAAGATCTACTCGGAGGTCATCGCGCCGTACTGCCGTGGTTGCCACGCCGCCCAGAGCAACTCCTTCTACAACTTCGCCGATAAAGATGATTTTCAGACGTGGGGAAACATCGGGTACATCGAGGCAGACGTCTGCACGGTGGGCCTCGATCCGGCGAAAAACCATGTGATGCCCAACGCCGAGGTCACGCTGGATCGGTTCTGGAAGAGCCCCGCGCGGGCCTACCTCGCCGGGTACTTCGATATCAAGAGCAGCTGCAAGCCCTAGGACACCGATCACGTTGATCGAGCGAGAAATGAACCGCCAAGACACCAAGATATTTCTCCGTTCTTGGCGTCCTTGGCGACTTGGCGGTTCGAAATTCTGCGCTCTTCAGGCAGTTTCAACCCGTTTGTCGCTCCAGGAGACGATCATGACGCGAAGGTGGATGATCACGGGCGTGGGCGTGGGCGCTGCAGTGGCCTTGATCCTGGCCCTCGCCGGGCGGGGTGGTGATTTTCGGCCGCCGAAGACGGTAACTGTGTCTTTCGGTCCACCGGCGGCGGCGCCCCGGCCTCGCCCGGCCGGCGAGGCCGAAGCGACGGAGCTCGCGGCGACGTCCTCCGCGCCATCCACGGAGCCCGTGGTGGAGCGGGGCGTCGCCCTGGCGCTGCGCATCCGTGACGACATCTGCCGGTGCGAGACCCGGGAGTGCTGGCGCCGCACCGGCGCGACCTTCAGGGGCACCGGCGGCCGCGCCGTCTCGAAGATCCCGGAGGAGAGCAAGGTCATCGAAGCGGCCAGGCGCGAGACCAACGCCTGCATCAAGCGCATCAGCATGGCGGAGGACCGGGCCGCCGCCGCGCTCGAAGCTACACACGACGCTCCGGAAGGCGGGTAGAGCGCCTCCGCCGAGGCGGACGGGCGGCGTCGCCGTGCGCTCCCGGCCGCTCAGGCGAGCCCTCCACGCCGGCGCACGATCCCGCGCGCCGGCTGGGCCCGGGTTGGATCCATGCCTTCCGAGGGGCTGCGATCCGTCGTCACGCTCCACCGAAATCCCGACGAACGCGACGGTTCGCCACCGCAAATTCACCCGCCGCGACGAGGGCTCAGGGGCTCATGCCGGCGACGTCGATCAGCGCCGCGCGCGTCCGGGTCGGGGTCGTCCCGCTGAACTGCTTCACGTCCCGCGCGAGGTGGGCCTGGTCGTAGTAGCCGAACCGCTGGGCGAGCTCCGCCCAGGTCCCCGTTGCGCCCGTCTTGAGGTGCCGCACCAGCCGGTCGAAGCGCACGAGCCGCGCGAGGAGCTTGGGCGGGACGCCCACGTGCTCGCGGAACAGGCCGATCACGTGCTTCTGGCTGTAGCCGAGCTCGCGCGCGAGGGCGCGCATGTCGACGGCGCCCCCGCGCTCCTCGATCCGGCGGAACGCCCACGAGACCACGCCGACCTCGAGCCGCGCCTCGTCCACGCGCTCGCCGAGCGCCCGCTCGATCAGGTCGAAGCGCGCGTCCCAGGTCGGGAGCTCCTCGAGGCGCTCCGCCAGCCGGGCGTGCTTCCTGGGCAGCAGATCGCGCGCCGAGATCACGCGCCCGGTCAGCTCCTCCATGGGCACGCCGAAGAAGAGCCGCGCCCCGATGGGGGTGAGGTTCACCTGGAGCCCGCGCTGGAACCCGTCGTGCTCGGTGATCGTGAAGGTGGCGTCGAGGCCCGCGACGAAGCCGCCGGGGTGCGAGGAATGACGGCGATCGCTCCCCGCGTCGAACACGCGCAGCGGCGGTCCGAACTCGATGATCACGACGATCTGCGGCGCCGGGAGCTCGCGCCGCCGCAGCGGCCCGGGCGTCTCCTCGGTGTAGCCGCTGTAGTCGCGGATGTACGGGCGGAGGCGCGGCGCCGGGGGCCGCGTCGCGATCTCCCAGCGGCCCTCACCGGAGTTGCCGCGGGTGATCCGAGCGCGAGGCGCCAGTGCTTGCATCGCCATCGCGGGGGAAGGGTACCTGCCGACGCGGGCGCGAGCCAGCCGCGCGCGCAGGGCGCGCCGTGTCAGCGGATCGTCTTACAGCACCGCAGCCCGAGGTGGTAGTTCGCGTGCCACGCGTCCTCCATCGGCTCGACGTGCCAGCGCGGGCTGTAAGCGCAGTGATCGGGGTAGGTCTCGCGCCCCTTCGGCCTCGGGGCGTCGTGCTCGCGGGCGACCTCGACGTAGAACCAGGCGCTCCCCTTGAGCTGGCTGTACAGCTTGCCGTCGTCGCGGTCGCGGCGGGTCATGATCTCGGCCACGTTGCCGTGCTGATCGAACACCCCGAACCGCGAGCGGCACGCGGGGAAGGACCCCGCGGGCTCGGTGTCGGTCGCGCAGGTCTGGTAGGCGGAGCGCGCGGTGTCGCCGTCGCACGGCTTGCCGTCGATGTCGCGGTGCGGCGTCTGCGTGTGGCAGACGGCGAGATCGAGCTTGTCGCCGTAGGCGTACGTCCTCGGCTTGCCGCCCTCGGGATCGCCGCGGCACGCGAGGCTCCACTCGTCCTCGGTGCAGAGGCGCTTGCCCTGCAGGCTGCACACGGCCGCCGCCTGCGTCGGGCTCGCCCAGACCATCGGCAGCTCGCACGGCTTGTTGGGGAACTCGAAGATGTCGATGCAGAACGCGGCCGACGCCGGCTTCCCGCGCGCGTGCTTGAAGACGGGCACCATGTTCTCCTGGCCGCCGCAGCGGGCGCGCTGCTCCTCCGTCTGGAGGACGACGCCCCGGAGGCCCTCCAGGCACTGCTCCTTCGAGCGCGTGTGCCGCGCGAGCTCCTTGTTGCCCTGGTTGAGCCGGGCAGGGGAGCCGCCGCCGAAGTTCTTCTCCAGGAAGAGCTCGGGGTTCTTGAGCTTCCGCTCTCGCTCCGAGAACTCCTTCAGCGAGAAGAGCCGCACCAGATCCTCGCGCGCCTCGTAGTGGGTCGCCATCGGATCCCCGACCGCCCCGGGCGCGCCGGCGTCGCCGCCGGCCGCATCGGGCGCGCCCGGCTCGCCGGAGGCCCGAGGGGCAGGCGCCTCCGGGGCGGAGGCCGCCGGGCCCGAAGGCGGCGCGGAGGCGCTGGCCGGAGGCGGCGCGCCGGCGTCGCGGCCGCGATCGGCGTCGCCGCGGGAGCATGCGGGCGCGGCGGCGGCGAGCGCCGCCAGCACGAGGTGCAAGGGACGGGAGGGAGGAGGCACGTGGAGCGAGCGGGGCACGTCGAGCTAGAGAGGCACGTGGAGCGAGCGGGGCACGTCGAGCGAGATCAGAGGGCCGCCTCGACGATCTCGGAGAGGCTCGCCTCGTCGACGACGCCCGTCAGGTAGGCCGCGACCTTCCCCTGCCGGTCGATCACCACGAGGCTCGGCAGCTTGTCCACCCCGTAGTGGGCCGAGGCCTCCTTCGCGTCGTCGATGAGGATGGGATACGAGAGGCCCTTCTTGAGCGCGTACTGGCTGGCCACCTGGGGCGGGTCGTCCACGTTGACGCCGAGCACCACGAGCCCCTTCTTCTCGTAGCGGCGCGCGATCCGGTCGAGGATCGGCGCCTGGACCGCGCAGGGACCGCACCACGTCGCCCAGAAATCCAGGATCACCGGCTGGCCCTTCAGCTCGGCGAGCTGCATGCGCGCGCCGGGCTCGCCGTTGGCCGCGACCGGCAGCGTCACGTCGGGGGCCTCCGCGCCGACCATGCCCGAGGCCCCCGGCGCAAGGCGCGGCAGGATCACAAGACCAAACAGCGCGCTCAGGGCGATGAGCAACGCGACTGCAGGATAGAGAATCTTGCCGGAATTGGGCTGGGGTTCGGCCATACGGGCCCTGGGCTTCATAGCAAATCTTTGGGCCTACGTCCGAGCGGCTCTGGTACGGTCCGGCGCCTCGACCGGCCGGGCGCTTCGCCGCCTGGCCCGGGGTCGGGGGCCCAGCGCGGCTCGCCGCGCGACGCCGCCGCCGCCGGGAGGGGTCGGGGGCGCAGCGCGGCACGCCGCGCGATGCCACCGCCGTTCGGGTCACGTCGTCGCCCGCGCGCTGGAGGAACCATGCTCGATCGTCCGAATCTTTCACGAGAGAATCCCGCGGGGCCGCGCGGACGGCGCCCGCCGCCGGGGCCCCTTCCGGCCAAGCAGGCGGCCAAGTGGCCCCCCGATGACAACGATCTACCCGGCGCCCCGCCCGCGCCCGCGGGCGGCGGCTTCGCGGACGACGGCAACTTCAAGCGCGGGCGCTTCAGCCCCGTGTCGATCGTGGTCGGCCTCCTCGTCGCGCTCGGCGCCGCGGGCGCCATCTGGTTCGGCGTCAAGCAGGACAGCCAGAAGATGACGGTCGACGCCGTCTCCAAGGAGAAGAAGAACATCTTCGTCCTGCCCAAGAAGGACCAGCTGCCCCTGTGGCGCAAGTGGGCCGCCGCGAGCGCCGAGCTGTCGCTCCAGCAGGAGGCCCTCATGCAGCTCGCGTGGGCCGACGATCCCGAGGGCGTCACCCACGCGCAGAACGCGCTCGCGCTCCCGGACCACCGCGTGAAGGGCGTCGCCGCGCAGGTGCTCGCGTACTACGGCTCGCCCAAGGCCGACGGCGCCAAGCACGCGCTGCTCGAGGCGCTCAAGGTCGCGGACGAGAGCGACCGGCCCCAGCTCGTCTGGGCCCTCGTCGAGCTCAAGGAGCCGGCCGCGTTCAAGGACGCGATGGACCAGTACAGGAAGGGGTTCCTCTCGAAGGTCGAGCGGCTCGGCGGCGGCATCGCCTTCGACCCCGAGAAGCTCGCCGGCCTCGTGTCGCTCGAGGAGCTCTCGAAGCTCGCGACCGACGAGAGCTCGTCGGTGCGGCAGCTGGTCGCGACGGTCCTGTCGCGCAACGCCGAGCCCAAGTGGACGAGCGCGCTCATCACGCTCGTGAAGGACAAGGACGTCGAGGTCGCGCGCGAGGCCGCGAACGGCCTCGGGAGGATCGGCGACGAGACGGCGCGCGCCCCGCTCCTCGAGGCCCTCGCGAACGCCGACAAGGCCAGCCGCCAGCGCTTCCTCGAGGCGCTGCGCGACGGCATCGGCGGCGAGGGGCTCGTCCTCGCCCTCGACAGCGTGAAGCCGGACCCCGAGGAGACGACCTGGTTCCAGACGAAGCAGATCATGGAGATGCTGCGCGAGCTCGCCGACCCGCGGTCGGCCGACCCGCTCGTGAAGTGGATCGAGGCCAAGAAGCCGCCGCTGCACTGGCAGGGCGAGGCGGGGACGCGGCTCGCCGAGGTCGGCGACATCCGCGCCGCCAAGTACCTCGGCGAGCGGATGCTGGCCGACCCGCTCAAGCTCTACAAGCTCGAGAAGTTCTGGGAGGCGGACGAGGGCGGGCACCTGTCGCGCACCGATCTGCCGCGCGTCGTCGGCGCCCGCATGCTCGCCGATCTCGCCGCGATCCACGCGGACAAGGCCGCCGAGCTCAAGGCCGCGGCCGAGGCCCCGGTCATCCTGTGGCTCAAGGATCGCCCGCAGCCGCACGCGAACGGCCTGCGCTTCCTCGCCACGGTCCGCTCCGAGAAGATCCTGAAGGACATGCGCGACTGGGCCTTCCCGACGGATCCGCTCCCCAAGGAGGGGCAGCTGCCGCCGTTCCCCGCGGCCTTCGAGACCGCGCAGAGCGCGCTCCGGTACATCGGGCGCATGAAGGACGAGCCCTCGTACCCGAAGCTCCTCGATCAGTTCAGCCGGAAGAAGGACCCGAAGATGGACATCACCCAGGACGGGCTCCAGGGCGCTGGGCTCTCGATGCTGGGGATGGCGCTCCGCGCGGTCGCCTACGGCGCGTCGCAGGGGCTCGCCGAGTGGGGCGATCCGCGCGCGGTGGAGAAGCTGACGAAGCTCATCGAGGACGAGCTGTGGCACGAGGAGGCCCGCCAGGCCGCCTGCGAGTCGATCGCCTGGTGCGCCGACGACAAGGCGATGATCGAGGTGGCGAAGAAGGCGAAGGAGTTCGCGAGCAAGAAGGAGCCGCGCAAGCAGCTCATCGGCGCCTGCTACGCGTCGTCGCTCGCGCTCCGGCCGGTGCCCGGCGCGGCCTCCGAGCTCGTCACGCTCCTCACGGCCGACGTCGACCCCGGGGTGCGCATGGCCATCGCGCGCGCCATCGGCATCGGCGGCTTCGACGAGGCGGTGCAGGGGCAGCTGTTCGAGAAGCTCAAGGACGTCGAGGTCCGGAACGCCGCGGCGCTCGCGCTCATCCTCGGTGGCACGAGCGACACCGCCGCGCGGACGGTCGCGATGTACGCCGACTTCGACAAGTCCGCGCTCGACGACCTCAAGGACCACTACTACCGCGCCTTCGGCTACTGGTCGGACGAGGACTTCAAGCGCGGCAACCTCTACCGGTACGTCGCGAATGCCGAGGCGATCACGCGGGTGAAGGTCGCCGACGCGCCGCAGGAGTGGGCGCGGCAGCGGCTCCAGGCCCAGTTCGACAACCTGAAGTACGACAACGGCCCGCACTCGGAGACCCGCGTCGTGCTGCGCTACCGGCTCTTCCAGGAGGCCAAGAGCGGCGACGGCGCGAAGAAGAAGGGCGCGATCGAGACGCTCAAGTTCATGAAGGAGAAGGGCGTGCTCATGGCCCTGCGGCACGAGCAGGGTGAGACGGGCGCGCTCGCGAAGCGCGCGTTCCACGAGCTCATGAACCCGAAGGCCACCGTGGCCGAGGACCTGAGCAAGTTCGCCCCGGCGAAGGCCGGGGGCGCCGACACGCCGTAGCGGCGCGCGGTCCGGCGCGTTCGGTCCGCGCGCGAAGGCGCGGCGCACGATCCAGGGGCAGGCAGCCCGGGAGCGCTCGAGGAGGAGGTCGTCCTCTCCGGAGCTCCCGGGCTTCCTGTTTTTGTGCTGGCAGCGCGGCCATTTCCGTCTCCGGCGCGCCTCGGGCTTGCCGGGGTGGTCGGGTGACCGGCGCGTGTCGGGCTGGACAAAACGCACGTTTCGGAAGAGTGTTCGCGCCGAGGTGCACTGTGGCGACCTGGCGTGATGAGCTCATCGAAGCCGTGAAATCGAAGGCGGAGCGCGAGGCAGAGGAGCTCGCGCGGCACAAGAAGCGGGTCGCCGAGGCGCTCGCGGCCGCGGAGTCGGCCGTGTCGCTGGGGGCCGAGTCGCTGAAGTTCGCGCACGAGAGGCTGCGGGAGAAGGGGCAGCCCATCGTGCTCACGCAGGAGCAGGACAAGCACCGGCTCGCGCTCGGCGATTTCAGCCTCTCCCTCGAGCTCCTGCGGGAGTCCGCGATCGTCCGGGTGACGTTCGGCGACGGCAAGCCGCGCGAGTTCGATTTCGCGAAGGACCGCCACATCGCGCCCGCCGACGTGGAGGAGTACATCGGCCGTCGCGCGCTCGAGCTGGTCCGCGCGGCGCAGAAGGCCTCGCCGTGGTGAGCGCCGGGCGCGCCGCGGCCCCGCTGTCGCCCCGCGCATGGGGTCTTCGCCGCGGCCTCGCTGCCGGCCTGCTCGCCGCGGTCGCGGCGTGCGCTCCGCCGGCCGCGCCGCCCCGCCAGCCTGACGCGCCGCCGGCCTCGAAGCCTGCCGCGCCGGCGCCCGCCGCGCCGGCCTCGATGGAGGTCGATCCCGCCGCGGAGGCGCGGATCGCGGCGGACGTCGCGTACCTCGCGTCGCCCGAGCTCGCGGGGCGCGGGACCGGCGAGCCCGGCGCCGATCTCGCGGCCGAGTTCATCGCGCGCCGGTTCGCGGAGCTCAAGCTCTCGCCGCTGGGCGGGCCGGGGAGCGACGCGAAGGCGTACCGGCAGGTGTTCGACGCGCGGGTCGGCGCCGACGTGGCGCCCGCGGCGCTCGCGGTGCAGCGCGCGGGCCGGAAGCAGAGCGTCGAGGCCGGCAAGCTGGTCACGGCCGACGGGAGCGCGAGCGGCACGGTGTCAGGGGCCGCGGTGCTCGTCGGCCATGGAGTGACCGCGCCGGCGCTCTCCTGGGACGACTACGCGGGCCGGGATATCGAGGGGAAGATCGCGATCGTGCTCGACGGCGTGCCCACGCTGGACGGCGGCCCGGGTGGAGCGGCGCAGGCCGGCGCGCACGGCGGTGCTGCGCCTGCGGGGCCGCACGGCGGCGCTGCGCCTGCGGGGCCCCACGGCGGCGCTGCGCCCGCGAATCCGCACGGCGGCGCCGCGACCGCGAATCCGCACGGCGGCGCCGCGACCGCGAGTCCGCACGGCGGCGCTGCGCCTGCCAATCCGCATGGCGGCGCTGCGCCCGCGAATCCGCACGGCGGCGCCGCGACCGCCGCTCCTCATCATCATGCGCCGTCTCCGCGGCCGGCGGACGCGCTCCGCGACTTCGGAAGCGTCCGTTACAAACTCCGCACCGCCCGCGAGCACAAGGCCGCCGGGGTGATCCTGGTCGCGGCCGGCGACGAGCTCCCGCGGGTGTCGGACGACGCGGCGAGCATGGGCATCCCGGCCGTCGTGATCACGCGCTCCGCGGCCCGCGCGCTCTTCCCCGCGGCCGGGCTCGCGCCGCCCGCGAAGCCGGCCGCGGCGAAGCCGGCAGACGCGAAGCCGGCCGCGCCGAAGCCTGCGGCCGTGAAGCCGGCCGCGACCAAGGCCGCCGCGCCGAAGCCGCTCGACGGCACCACCGTCGAGATCACGACCAAGGTCACCGCGCGGATGGCGCCGGCGTCGAACGTGATCGGCCTGCTCCCGGCGCGGGACGGCTCGCCGCACGCCGGTGAGTACGTCGTCGTCGGCGCGCACTACGATCACCTCGGCTACGGGGGCACGTCGTTCTCGCGCGCGCCCGGCGTGCACGCGGTCCACCCGGGCGCCGACGACAACGCCTCGGGGACGGCGATGCTCCTGGAGGTGGCGCGGCGGTTCGCCTCGCTCCCCGAGCGGCCGGCGCGGAACCTCCTGTTCATCGCGTTCGGCGCCGAGGAGCTCGGCACCATCGGCTCGCGCCACTTCGTCGATAACCCGCCGGCGCCGCTCGCGGGGATGAAGCCGGTCGTGGCCATGATCAACGCCGACATGGTCGGCCGGATGCGCGACGACAAGCTCCTCGTCGACGGCCTGGGGACCTCGCCCGACTGGAGGTCGATCGTGGACGACGCCGCCCGCGGGCTCGGCCTGACGCTCCAGTTCGGCGTCGAGGGCTTCGGCGCGAGCGATCACGCGTCGTTCACGGCGTCGCGCGTCCCGATCGCCTTCCTGTTCACGGGCGTCCACGAGGACTACCACCGGCCGAGCGACACGGCGGACAAGATCAACGCCGCGGGCGTCTCGCGGTGCTCCGTGCTCGCGGCGCGGATGGCGCTCGCCCTGTCGCGGCGCGACGCGCGGCTCGCCTTCACCGACGCGCCCGCCGACCCGCACCGCAGCATGCGCGGCGGCTTCCGCGCGTCGCTCGGCACGATGCCGGACTACGCGTACCAGGGACCCGGCGTGAAGCTCACGGGCGTGCGGCCCGACGCGCCGGCCTCACGCGCTGGCATGCAGGGGGGGGACGTGATCGTGCGCATCGGCGCCCACGCCGTCACCAACATCCACGACTTCATGTTCGCGCTCGGCGATCTCGAGCCGGGCCGCGAGGTCGAGATCGAGGTGGATCGCGGCGGGACCCGGGTGCCGCTCAAGGTCATCCCCGCCCCCGGCCGATGAGCCGGCGCTCTCGCCGCGCCGCGCCGCCGGTCGCGCCACCTCGACGGCGCAGGGCTCAACGCGGGCCCTGCGCGGTCAGCCTCGCCTTCCTGTGCGGCCTCACGGCCGCGATCCTCGCCTGCGACAGCCCGCCGCCCGCGCCGCCCGCGGGGATCGACGCCGTGGCCTCCGGAGGGCCCGAGCGCGCCGGCGCAGCTGCGGATGCCGAGACCGCGCCGCCCGACGCCGCTGTGGCAGACCCGCCGGGCGCCGCGGCGGAGCTGTCGTACACCCCGGCGGAGCCGCCGGACGCCGCGGCGGAGCTGTCGTACACCCCGGCGGAGCCGCCGGACGCCGGGGCAGCGATGTCGTACGCCGCGGCGGCGGCCCTCGACGGCGGCTCGTTGGACGCCGCGGCAGCGCCGGACGCCGCGGCGGCGGCCCTCGACGGCGGCTCGCCGGACGCCGTGGCGGAGGCCCTCGACGGCGGCGCTCCGGACGCGGGGCTGCCCGGCAGCTCCGAGGGGTGCCCGGACGACATGGTCCTCGTCGAGGGCGACTACTGCCCCGTGGTCGATCAGATCTGCCTGAAGCACCACAAGGAGTACGAGAAGGACCAGGAGCGACGGGCGACGCCCTACAAGGAGGCCGAGGGCCCGACCAGCGTCAGCGAGCGGTGCCTCGAGTACAGGCGGCCGAGCGAGTGCCTCTCGAAGAAGCGCGCGCCGATGCGGTTCTGCGTCGACCGCTACGAGTGGCCCAACAGGAAGGGCGAGCTCCCGGCGCTGCTCGTCTCGTGGCGCCAGGCCGTCAAGGCGTGCGAGGGCGTCGGCAAGCGCCTCTGCACGGAGGACGAGTTCAACTTCGCCTGCGAGGGCGAGGAGATGCTCCCGTACACGTACGGCTTCGTCCGCGACGCGACCAAGTGCAACATCGACCGGCCCTTTCGCCAGCGCGAGGTGACGCTCTACCACTACGAGCGGTGCATGCGGCACCCCAAGTGCAAGGCGGAGCTCGAGCGGCTCGATCAGCGCGTGCCTGCGGGCTCGATGCCGGCGTGTGTGTCGCCGTTCGGCGCCTACGATCTCAACGGCAACATCAACGAGTGGGTCGTGCGGCCGGGCCGCAAGTCGCCGGAGCGGAGCGGGCTGAAGGGCGGCTGGTGGGGCCCCATGCGCGGCCGCTGCCGTCCCACGGTGGGGTTCCACAAGGAAGAGGACTACGGCTACGAGCAAGGGTTTCGTTGCTGCAAGGATGCTGCGGCGCGGTGAGCGCGCGGTGGCGCGTCCTTTTTGAGGGGCGCGCGGCCGCCGACCGGGGGTACGCTCCTGTCCAGCGGGCCCGCGGCGCGGCGCTCGCCGGCGAAGGGCCTGCGGCTCCTCCTCCGGGGGCCGGGGCTCAGATCTCAGCGGCGGGCCGGCACCGGCCCGTCGCTCACGCGGGGAGAGCCCCGCACCTCGAGGAGACCTTGATGAAGCGATCCATGTGGTTCACCAGCGCGCGCTCGGCCGCCTCGGTCGTCCTTGCCCTCGGAGGCCTCGGGCTCCTGACCTCCGCGTGCAGCCGGGGCCGAGACGCCGAGGATCCGTCGGACCAGCAGTACAACGCCTACAACCAGCAGCCCGGGTACCAGCAGCCTGGGCAGTACCAGCAGCCGGGGTATCAACAGCCTGGGCAATACCAGCAGCCTGGGCAATACCAGCAGCCTGGGCAGTACCAGCAGCCGGGGTATCAGCAGCCCGGGCAGTACCAGCAGCCGGGTACGACCGCTCCGGCGACGACGGGGCAGCCGGGCCCGCTCGCTCTCCCGTGTACGAACGACATGGTCTGCGGCACGCACAAGTGCAACACGGCCGTGGGCAAGTGCGCCTTCCCCTGCGCGGCGAACACCGACTGCGCGGCGGGCTTCTCGTGCATGGGCGCGGGCTCGGCGACGGCGATCTGCGTGCCCGGCGGGCAGTAGGGAGCGCCGGGGTCCGGCGGCACGGGCCGCACGGGTGCGGTGACGTTCGGAGAGCCTGACGGGAGCGCCATCTCTCGCGCCGCTGGCAGGGCTCGGCTCTCGCCATGGCAGCGGCCAAGGCGGCTGGCAGCCTCCTGGCGACTGGATCCGGTCCTTCCAAGGCAGCTGGCAGCCTCCCGGTAACCAGATCCGGTTGTGCGGGGGTGAACGACCGGGAGCCCTGGTAACACTTTAGACCGGGAACCTAGAGCGACAAACGGCTTGAAACCCCGGACAAGAGCGGGAATTTGAACCGCCAAGGACGCCAAGGACAAAACACAATCTTGGCGAGCTTGGCGGTTCATTTCTCGCTCGATCAACGTGACCGGTGCCCAAGTCGAGGCTGGTACCGCGGCTCAGAAATCCCGCCAAAACGACCGGTCGCTCACGGCGGTCGTGGATCGGGTGCGCGAGCGCGCGGGCGACCACGTTGTCGACCAGGGCTCTCGGCGCCTGCACGATGCGCCAGCTGAGCCGGAGGACGCCGCGGGAGTGTCGCCGAGAACGCCTCGTCATCCCCCTGGTTGACGAGGGCCGCAGCTCGCGCGGCGCTCGGACCACCTGCTCCCAGGCGGCTCTTGAATGATTGCCTCTACTTCTTGACCGTTGAATGTATAAAGTCCAGCTTCCACTCGTTTCCGACCTTTTTGAAGGTCGCGCTCTCCAGCCAGTCGCGCGTAGCAAGGCTCCTGTCGTCCTTCACGAATTCGCCGTGATTGAAATATCTCATGCTTCCAGAAGCGTTATCGACGTTGATCGTGAAGCTGTCGAACGAGTAAGTGGCTTTGACTATTGGAGATGTGTTGATGATATCGATCAGGCCGTCGTTGTTGATCACCTTTCCGTTCTCGTAGATGACAAAATCAGGGGTTATTAGGGATCTCATCCCTGTGAAGTCCTTCTTGCTGATGCAGTCGAAGTACGCTATCAGCACTGCCTTCAAATCTTCGGGGTTGTCGAGCTTGCTGGGCTGGCAAGCAGATGATAATGCGATGAGTATCAGGGGAATTGATGTGGGTTTCATGGCGAGTGTCAGCCTCTGCTATTGCTGATGCCGCTTCCAATCATCCTTCGTTGGCAACCGTTCACGACCAGGATCAACGGTCGGTCACCCCTCGCCTCTGCGACGTAGACGTTGCGCCCGCCGAAACGCCGAAGGCCCGAGGGCTGCCGCCGGCGGGCCTTCTGGATCTCCGCCTTGTCGGAGGTCCCCAGTTTATATCACAAGCCGGGCTCCAGGTCCAGAGAGCGGCTATTGCCTTCGTCCGTCTACCGCCTCGTTCTCTGCACCTGGCGCCGCGTCCAGCTTCGCCTCTGCCGTCGCTGCGATCGCGGCCTGCGCCTCACGCCCGCCGAGCTCCTCCAGCACGCGCCTGCAGCCGCAATGCCCCGCGAGCTCGACGTGTCGGAGGCACTGGCGATGGCGCGCCGTCGGCGAGGGATCACCCGCCGACGCGCGAGGAGGCGGAGGCGATCCTCGATCGCGTGGTCGCGCTCGACCAGGACCACGCCGCGGCCGCGAATTTGGCGCTATGCTCCCGATGTCGATCCGGATGAGAGATCCCCCTGAGCGCGATCAACCGATCTCGATGCGTCGCGCGCGGCGCCTCCCGCTGGCGCGGCAGGCCGCTGTTGTCGTCGCGTTCGGCGGATGCGGGGGCGCGCTCGCGTCTTTGTATCCGCTTTCGCGAGGGCGACCGTGTCAAACGCCGAGCGATTTTGTTACGCCGGGCTCGTCCGTGATCGTTGGGTGGCCGCGCACAGCAAGAAAACGACTTGGTTTGGTCGACGGATGACCGAGGCTGCGGGCACTCATGGGAAAGACAGCGCAGTATCCAGCCGGGCTTCGAGCGTCGATGCTGCCGGAGCTGCGCTTTCGTTCTGCCGCGGGCAGCGGCCTGGACATCGTCGAGGAGACCATTGCATGTACTGGAAATTTCTGGCTAAGATCGCCATCTTCGCGCTTCTTCTTGGTGCCTGTGGAGATGGCGGAGGCGGCTCCTCGCCCGGAGCGGGCGGCGGACCCGCCTCGAGCTCGAGCGCCAGCGCGGGGGACGTCGTCAGCAGTTCGGTCACCAGCACGACGGAATATTGCTATGACCGTCCCAACGTGTCCGCCGCTTGCGCGGTCGATCACCCAACGCATCCGGAAGGTTGGTTCTGCGCGCCGAATGCGAGTGGGTTTTTGGGTCCAGATTGCATCGAGGGTCGGAATCTAGGCGAGTTCTGCTGCAACCCCGATGGAACCGGCGGCTCTGGGGGCGGAGGAGGGAGCGGCGGAGGAGAAAGCGGCGGGGGAGGGAGCGGCGGTGGAGAAAGCGGCGGAGGAGGGAGCGGCGGTGGAGAAAGCGGCGGAGGAGGGAGCGGCGGGGGAGGGGGTGCCTGAGCGAGGCGCTCTCGCCGGTGGTGCTGACTGACGAGGTGATCCCCGATTGGCTCGGGAGCTGACCCAGAGCGTCTACTCTATGCACGCTCGCGTGCGCCAGAGCTGAACCCCGAACATCGCCGCGGTGCTGCGCGGCGAGAAGGCTCCCGACGACGCGCTGGCCCGCGAGCTGGGCGCGATGGGGCCCCTCTGCGTCAGCGCGCGCGCCGGTAGTGCATCGCCACCGCGCCGCAGCGGAGCGGCTTGGCCGAGACCAGCTCGAGCCGCCGCGCGGCGGGCAGCCCGCTCTGGTACAGGGTCGGGCCGTGGCCGGCGAGCTTGGGGTGGACGAGGAACTCATACTCGTCGATGAGATCCAGCCGATCCAGCTCGGTCGCGAGCTTGCCGCTGCCGAGGAGCACGCCGGCCGGCGTCGCGTCCTTGAGCTTCTGCACGCCCATGCGCAGATCGCCGGCGATGTGGTGGCTGTTGGTCCACGGGAAGTCCTTGCGCGTGGACGACACCACGTACTTCGGCTTGGCCTCCAGCTTGACCGCCCACTCGCGCATCGCCGGAGGCGCCTCCTCGTCGCCGCGGGCGACCGCCGGCCAGTAGCTCTCCATCATCTCGTAGGTGACGCGGCCCCACAGCATCGCGCCGCTCTCGTCCATGAGGCGGGTGAAGAAGGCGCGCGTCTCGTCGTCGACGATCCCCTCCTGGTGGTCGACGCAGCCGTCCAGGGTGACGTTGATGCTGAAGGTCAGCAGTCCCATGCGGCGAGTCTCCCTCGGAACGAGGCATCGGTCAATGTTCCGGTATTGCAATGCGCACCGCGAGGCGCTCGGCTTTGTCATCCCGCAAGACGCTCGAGTCCGTGTCGTCGCAAAGCACAGGCCCAATGGTGGGACCGCGAGCGTCGTGATGGCTCGATCCTGGGTCGAAAGAGCGTGGTCCGGGCGGCGCCGTGCGCTAAGGGGCGCATCGGCGTGCCGTGGGCATACGTGTCCGTCCGGGCGTTGGCCTGGCCCGGGAGGCGCGTCGCGAGACGCTATGCGGCGTCACCGGGCGCCTTGCGGCGCACAACGGTGCTCTTCCAGTACGGCGGCCCTCGGTTGGGAGAGCGTGGCTTGCGCGCCTCCGGACGACGCGCAGCCCTCTGAGCCAACGTCGGGTGAGACAAGCTACCCCTGGAAATCTGTGATGAGAGGGCGGAGAATGGACCTGACCCGTGCCGAAGCCTTCCCATCTCCGAGCGGTCGATCCTACCCCCGCCCCAGCGGCGCAGGGCGCTGCTGCTCGCCCGAGTGGCGCCGCCGTCGAGAGCGTGCCGAAGCCGGGCAAGAGGCGGAAGTTCTCGGCGGCGGAGAAGCTGCGCATCGTTCGCGAGGCGGCCGCGTGCACCCTGCGCCGGCACATCGAGGCGTTGCTGCGCCGCGAGGGCATCTACAGCTCCCTCCTGGCGGCGTGGCGCAAGCAGCTCGCCCTCCACGGCAGCGAGGCTCTCGCGGAGCGTAAGCCCGGCCGCAAGCCGAAGCAGGACGCGAAGGACCGGCGCATCGCCGAGCTCGAGGAGCGCTCGGCGCGGCTCGAGGAGAAGCTCGCGTTCGCCGAGAAGCTCATCGACCTCCAAAAGAAAGTCTCTGCCATTCTGGGCGTCAATCTCACGACCGGCGGAGAGCGCTGATGGACGTCATCGAGGAGCTCGATGACCCGCACATCCCCATCGCGCAGGCGTGTGCAGCGCTCGGCGTCAGCCGCGCCACGCTCTACCGGCAGACCCGGCCCGCGTCGCCTCCCGCGCCGCCCCGGCCCGCTTGATGTCGGTGGGATAGAATTGATGGCGTTCTGGACATGTGCAAATTGATCGGTGCGCAGCGAGCTTTGCACATGGAGAGTTTGTCATATCGATTGGTGGGTCACTTTTAGGGCACTGTGCAAGCAAATAGAAACAATACGATCAGCCATGGAAGAAAAAAGTTTCTGGCAACGCAATCAATCCGACAAGGCACAGAATCAGATAGCGCGCGAAGCGAAGAAGTTTGGCCTTGATAAAAAGGCGCTGAATATCGCATACAACGCGTGTAAAGATCTGGATGCTTTTGATCCGGCGCTGACGGATTATCTGGAGCCGCCCGAAGAAGATCTTGCTTATGCTATAGAGAAAAAAGTACTGTTGCGTTTGCCGCTCAATGAACACGATCAAACGATTTCCATGTTGCGCGACAAGGTTAGGCAGGTGGATCGTGTCAACGTTGTTAATTCATTTGTCGCCAGTTTGAGTGCCGGCAGACCCGATTGGCGCTCGCCGCTTTCTTCTTATGCCTATCATTTGCATCACCCTGCGCATGATGCGCAAGAGAAGTCATTGGGCCACACAGGGAATTACGAATGCCAAATTTGCGGCTTTCTGCGAAATCCAAACAATGGACACGCAGGGGTCATCGAATATATAATAATTCGCTTTCGCGGCGGCGGCATTCACCATCCCTCGCCAGGCTATGCGCTGGCAGATTTGATCTGGTCTCAGGAAGGCGAGAAAGTCAAACCAAGCGAAGCGGATTGGAAAATTTTATCGAAGATCTTCTCGGTCATCAGGGCATTGCCTGAGACGGCTCAATTGAAAGAATTGAATGAGAGCCTGTCGGGCCTTGTTAAAGGAAATAAGTCTGATCGCCAGGGCATACTTGAAACGCTGGGTTATTGCGGCATTCTAACCGCGCGCAGCAGGCCGACTGTTTGCAACACCTGGTTTCGTCCACACGAAGATCTTCCTTCACATCTTTATAAGAAAGAATGGCGTTACCCGACTTGCTGGTGGACAGGTGAAGAAGGGTTGGGCGAGGAAGCAATTGCGTTCTGGTTTCCGGAATTGAGTCTAATGTGACAATGCACATTCCGTCGGCACCATGCGCATACACGAAGCGGGCGTCGATGTACCCGTCGGCCTCACGGTCGAGTTGGATCTCGCGTCACCGGCCCTGCGGATCGTGGTCGATCAACCGCCGGTCGCGCCGCACGCCCGCGTGGTTGACCTCGATGAAGGTGATCCGCCCGGCGTCATCGCAGCCGCAGGTGTGATCCGTCGGGCAGACACCGGCGGGGCACGGGCCGCCGCGGAAGCCCGATGCCATGCTCGCGCTGTTCGAGGCCGTCAGGGATCGAACCGGGGTCGAACCCCGTTCCTTCGAGCGGGGCAGCCGTCGCGGCGGAGGCGGCGATGAGCGTCCGTTCGTTGAACAGGCGCTTCAAGGCAAAGACGGGGACAACACCGCTGCAATGGCTGCTGCGGGCTCGACACCGCGCACCAGGGCAATATGCCGTTCGTGCGGCGCTATGAATGTGCTCCTATGAGCCATCACGGCCCGCCGCGGGAGCGCGGGCTCGATCAAGGAGACGTCCATGAACGCGAAATCATTCGTCCGTAGTGCGCTCGCCGGTGCGTGTCTCATGTCCAGCGCCGTCGCGACGGCGCAGGACCTCCAGTTCTTCGGCACCGGCGGCACCGGGCTCGACATCGGCCACGGCGGCGGCAAGGTCTGGGCGGTCGGCGTCACCGGCAAGGTCTACCGTTTCGACACCCCGCCCGGCGCGTGGACCGAGATCGGCGGCATCACCACCGGAATGCGCATCGACGTCGATAGCGGCGGCAACCCGTGGGTCGTGACGAGGGACCAGAAGCTCTTCACCTGGAACGGCGGCTGGTATCAGGTGTACGGCGACATCCGCGATGTCGGGCGCAGCGCCGTCGGCGACCACATGTGGGCGATCGGCGGCGGCGGCGACGGCCGCGGCAACTTCAACATCTACCGGTGGGAAGGGCAGGCGGGCTGGGTGCAGAAGCCCGGCGTGGCCGCGCGCATCGACGTCGATCCCGATGGCGTGCCGTGGGTCGTGAACGCGTACAACGCGATCTACCGCTGGAACGGGGCCGACTGGAACCAGATCCCGGGCGGCGCGACGGACATCGGCATCGGCGCGGAGCGCTCCGTCTGGGTCGTGGGCAACGACGGCACGCTCTTCTGGTGGAACAGCCGGGACTGGGATCGGCGAGGCGGCCGGCTCGCGCAGGTGAGCGTCGACGAGGGCGGCAATCCGTGGGGCGTCGATCCGGCGGGCAGCCTGCTTCGCGGCAAGCGCACGGACGTGAGGATCGTCCACGCGTACGATGGCGCAGAGCTCTACGCGGAGGACTACTTCCAGAACGGATCGCGATGGAGAGCGGTCTTCGTCGATTACGGGGGGGGCCGCCCCGCCGCACGCTGGATCTTCGGCGGCGACGGATCGCTGCGCAACGTCGCCGCGAACAAGTGCATCCACCTGAAGGGGGAGGGGGTGAGCGGCTGGACCTGGCTGCTCGATTGCAATGGCGCGCCCGAGTCCATCGGCTGGTTCTGGAGCGCCTCGGACCGCACGATTCGCAAAAGCTCGCATCCGGCCGGCTGCGTGTACAGGAACGGCTCGAGCAGCTTCGAGTTCGCCCTCACGTGCGAGCGCGAGATGCGCTACGCGATCACCATCGACGTGAGATAGGCGTGAGTCGTTGCAGGCGTGGGGGCCGTCGCCTCTGGCGAGCGCGACGGCGCGATCACAGAGGAGATCCTTCAAGGCCCAGCCTGGTGCGGTCGAGCACGCTTCTTTTACGACGGAGACGCCCTCCGCTGCCGGCTGCTCGGCGCGGCGCGCGAGGTCACGCGGGTGGCGTAGCCGCCGCGCGCTCGGCGCGGGCATGTGTGACGCGGCCGAGCACCCCGGCAGCCTCGGCCGTGGGATGGGCCGACCACCAGGGCCATGAGCGGGACCGCTCACCAGCGCGATGGACAGCAACCAGCCTGCACGATCGAGCAGTAACCATCGTGAGCGTCGACATTTGATGCGTGGCGGCGTGCCGCGTATCCTGGGAGAAAGCCCTCGCTCACCTTTCTGCAACAGGTTTCTGCAACAAGCCGACCAACCGTGACCCAGCTCGACCTTCGGTGGTGCGTCCGCACCGAACAAGCACCCTGCACGGCCTTCGTCAAGAAGGTCGACCCTTCGCTACCCGCCGCGGCCGTCGAGGCGCTCGAACGATTGGATATGCATGCTCGCAGCGCGAACGCCTTCTTCGCAGGCCTTGGCTTCGGAGACGCCGCTCGGCATGAGGACATTCTGCTCATTGCGAACCTTGCCGAAGCGAACGCGCGCAGCATCACGTCCGCCGATGAATGGGGAGATTGCAATGAGGTGCTTCGTGATTCGTCGCTCTGCGACGGGCGAGGAGCCATTTTGTTCGGCGTGCGCGGCTCGCAGCTTTGCGCCGATCCGGACGTGGTGACGCACGAGCTTGCACACGTCTGGATGCATCCGATGCTGGGCGAAGGCCGCTGGACCCTCGACGCCGCAGGCAGCTCGGACGACCCTGCGATCATCAAAGAAGCCCTCGCCGATTTCTACGCGGCCGTCAAAAGCGGCGATCCGGTCTGGGGAGAGCGTTCGGCATTTCCAACGGAGGCCGCTCGATCTCTTCGTGTAAAGGTTGTTTTCCCGGAAGCCCGCACCGGCGCCGCCCATGACGATTCATTGGCGCTCTCGAGCGCATTGTGGGGTGTGTACACGGAGGGAAAGGACCGTTTCGTCGAGGGTCTCACGCGCTACCTCGTCCACACGGCGTCGCCTCCGAAAGCGCTTGGTTCTTGGGCTCGCGGGCTGGTCGTGGAGCTGCAATCGATGGACCCGGCGCTTGCCGCGATGTGGCAGCGCGCAGCGGAGGAGCATGGGCTCTTGCTGGAAGAGCGGGTGCTCGAACTCAACTTTGGGTCCATGACGCGCGCCCATGCGGATGGGTTTTGGGTTCCCGGGCGGCGTGATGTGCCGGACGCGCCGCTGCCGCGGTCGGTACTGCAATTCCGTGGGCAATCGCCGGCAGCAGGAAAGGCGATCCTTTCGCTCCGCGTCGCCGCGGGCGCCGAGCGCGACCTGGAGGCCGTCGTTCGGGCCGGAGAGCTGGTCGACGAGGCAACGGCGCTCGGGGCACGGGCAGCATTCACGCGTGCGGGTGGTCGATTCGAGGCGTCGTTGGAGCTGCCGCAGGAGCGTTATTACGTGCAAATCACCAATCGGGGGGAGGCCGCGGCATTATTTGATGATCTGGCCATTCGCCTGGTGGAATCGGCGCCTACATCGACGCCGCCCGACGGTGGGTCGCCCTCGAACGCGATGGTTGTCGGCGTGGGCCTCGTGGCGGCAGGTGCATTGGCGTTTGCGGTGCTGAGGTCGCGCTTCGAGAAGCGCGCGGCCGCCGTGAGCTCGCGGCGATGAGGTGTTGGCACAGGTATGTCCAGCGCTTCGACTCGACCGCTGGCGGATGTTCCCGAATCAGGAACGCCTGTTCAGGGGGAGCGTCGGAGGGGGATGGGGCAGCGTCAGGGGAGCGCGAGGCCGCAGAACAGGCCGCCTACATTGCGGCCGCAGATGTCGGAGCTGCCGTCGCCATTGATGTCGGGGAAGCGGATCGTCGACCAGCGCGATGCGTTCGCGTTCCAGGCGTTCGAGTCGGTGTAGTTCAGGTCCCAGTCGCTTGTGCTGGTGAATGCCGTTCCCGAGGACACCGCGCAGAGCACCTGATTCGCTCCCCGACCGCACACGTCGGCTTTGCCGTCGCCATTGATGTCCGGGAAGCGGATTGTCGCCCAGTAATAGGGCTGCGAGCTCCAGTTGCCGGCGTCCGCATAGGCATTGACCCAGATGGATGACGCGCCAAATGCGGTGCCCGTGGAGAGCGCGCAGCGAATCCCAAACTCTTCGCGCCCGCAGATGTCAGCCTTGCCATCGCCGTTGAGGTCGGGGAACTGGATTGTCCCATAATACTCGGGACCGTGGCTCCAGCCCTTGCTGTTGCTGAAATCGGTCGTCCACCAGTTCGTCGCGGCAAACGCAGCCCCTGTCGACAGGCCACAGATGATTCCGTCACCGCCGCGCCCGCAGACGTCCGCCTTGCCGTCGCCGTTGAGGTCGGGGAAGCGGATGGTCTTCCAGTGTATGTCCGAGGTCCACCCCGCCGCGTCGCTGTAATCGTCTGACCAGAAAGACGACGCGCCAAATTCGGTGCCCGTGGAGAGCGCGCAGCGCATCCCAAGCTCATGGCGCCCACAGATGTCAGCCTTGCCATCGCCGTTGAGGTCGGGGAACTGGATTGTCCCATAATACTCGGGACCGTGGCTCCAGCCGTTGGGATTGCTGAAATCGGTCGTCCACCAGCTCGTCGCGGCAAACGCAGCGCCTGTCGATAGGCCACAGATGATTCCGTCACCGCCGCGCCCGCAGACGTCCGCCTTGCCGTCGCCGTTGAGGTCGGGGAAGCGGATGGTCTTCCAATGTGCGTCTGGGGTCCACCCCGGGTCGGTGTAATCGTTTGACCAGTGCGAGAGCGCGTCAAATGCGGTGCCCGTGGAAAGCGCGCAGTGAATCCCGTCCACGTCGCGCACGCAGACGTCGTCACGATTGTCGCCGTTCACGTCGGCGTATTGAATGGATCCATAACGGGCCTCGCTGGCGCCCCACCCTTCGGCGTCGCTCAGGCTGCTACTCCAGTATTGGGCGTCTTTGAACGACGTGGCGGGGACGACGAGCGCATACACGAGCTGGAGCGGCGGGACGACCTCGATCGGGTTGCCGCCTGTGACCGTATTCCAGCCGCAATGGCCGCCGCCCGTGAGGTGCACCGTGCGCCCACCTGCACCATACGTGGTATTGCCGCTCGGCATGAAGCCAGCCACGGTAAACTGGTCGGGGGCGACGACGAAGGGAACCCCTGTGAGATCGACGTTTCCGACGCCGGAGCTGCTCCCCTGGGCCAAGCAGTCGACAGCGGACCCATAGGGTACGGAAGTGAGGATTGCATCGCCGTGGTCCAAACTGCCGGTCGATGTGGAGAACGTCAGGTCGTTGGGATCCACCTGGAGCGTCGCCGGATCGATCCGCACCTTCGTGAAGCTCGTCCGCACGTCGGTCCCGGGAGAAGCCCCGCCGGCGGTGTATTGCGAATAGTTCGCGTTCGTCGTGTTGACGAGCGAGAGGTAGGTCCTGGGCGTGCCCGTCATGTCATGGCAAGTTGCCGTCCAGGGCTTTTGAGGATCGCCGCCGACGTAGAGCGTGTACTCGCCGTCGTCGGCCGCCGGATCCGCTGCTCGGCGCTCCGCACAGCTCGAGAGCCACTGGTTCTCGCAGATGCCCGCAATGCAACTTCCATCGGCGCAATCAGCGTCCTGAAAGCACCTCTGACCCTGTGCGCAGCCGATGAAGCAGGCGGCACCGCAATCGATGTCCGACTCGCCAGGCGAGAGCTTCAGGTCCTTGCACGTCTCATCGACGCATCGATAGCCGTTGCTGGCGCCGGTCGCGCACTCCGCGTCGATGTTGCAATACGCGCCCAGCGCGCAGGCATTGCAGCTGCCGCCGCAATCGGCCCCGCATTCACCGTTGTTCTTCGTGTTGTCCTCGCAGGGATCGGCCACGCAGAATCCAAGGCTGGAGCCGCTTCCCGGCAACGCTTTGCAGAAGCCGCTCTTGCAATCGCTCGGCGTCAAGCACGCCCGCCCAAGGGGGCACTTGTCACAGAGCGCTCCGCCGCAATCCGTGGCGGTCTCGTCCCCGTCGATGATCCCATCCTGGCAATGATCCGTATTCGAGCACTTCCCGGCCGCGCAGAAACCGACCGCGCAATCGCTGTTCTTCGAGCACCCTTTGCCTTCCGCACAGCCATTGCATTGACCTCCGCCGCAATCGGCGTCGGTTTCGAGGGCGTCCTGCGCCGCGTTGGTGCACGTGGGCGTGCAGTAACCGAGCCCCAGTACGCTCCACTTGTCTTCAACCAACGGAAATTCTTTTGTGAAGAGCTCGGGCGGATACCACGTCGCCCCAAGCGCGGTTCCGGATGTGCCAAGGAAGCTCGAGCCCGGGACCTGTCCGCGCGCTCCGACCTTGAGGCCGAGGCCGGCCGAAAGGCCGAGCTTCACTTCCCCTTCGGGCTTCCAGGTCGTCGCGGCGTTTTCGCAGGAAGTCGTATACGATGCTCGCCCGATGATCGACGCCCGGAGTCCCGCGTTCAACCCAACGGTGTCATAAATGAACGCATTGATGCGGGGAATGAGCCCGCACGTGGCGACAAGCGAGCCACCGGCGAGCACTTGAATGTTGAACCTGTTGCCTACTTTGACGTCCGGCTTCGAGCTCGTGACGGCTCCATTCTCATAGCGTGCCGAGTATTTGAACGTCAGCGATTGCTCTGTTTCGAGCACCGCGGTGATGTTCGCCTGCGCTTGGAGGCCGCACTCGAGGTCGAGCTGGAACGTCTCGGTGAAGACCACCGGCACGGGGCCGGCCGCGACCGTTTGTGTCATTGGCTTGGAGATGAAGATCGTCTTCGTCCAAGCCGTGCCCGGCTTGAGATCCGGATGGCCCAGGAAGAATTCTTTGGTGTGCGTTTCGACTTCGGCCCGGGTCGTGGGCGCTTCCTTGAAGAGGTTTTCCAGGTCGACCCCCGACTTGCCTCCGGCCGACTCGATGGTAGCCTTGAACGCGAGGTCGATCTTCTCCGATGCGCGCAGGTAACTGTCGGCGTTGATCCACAAGGCAAACGGCTTGTCCCCTCCGATGGAGCCCAGCCCCGGAACGGTGAAGCCGACCTGCACTTTCGGGTTGAAGGCCAGCGTGCCGGTGACGATTGCGTTGCCCTTGATGCCTAGCTCCAGCGGCAACTTGCCCGAGGGGTTGATGGTTTTCTTGTAGTCGAGGTCGAGGAAGTCTTGTGAGACCGACTTGCTGATTTCCTTGTCCAGCGGAACGCTGCCGTCGAAGCTCTTCGCTGTCACGGTTTGCCAAACGGTGTTCGACGCGCTCGCGATGGCCTTCGCCGCTCCGCCAATGGCGCCCCCGACGGCGCTGACGCCCTTCTTCGCGGCTTTGGCGAGCCAACCGAAGGCCGGATCGCCAGGCATTGCCGGAGGCAGCGACATGCCGTCCTCACCGACGTCGCCTGCCTCGAGGGGGAAGCTGTCGGTGAGAACTCCGGGGCTTTCGCTGGAAAAGTCGACATTGGCGTACAGATTCTCGGCGGCCCACTCCAGGTCGAGCTTGGTCAAGTCGACTGCCTGAGCTTTGGCGGGGTCGAACGTCATCTGCACGTCGCCCTCGAAGAGCTCTTGAAGGACGGGGATTTCCGTCGTGACGACGATGTTCGCTCCCTGCTCGGCGACGCTCACGACGCGCCGAGCAAAGCCCAAGGGGTTTTTCCCTGCGCCTGCACCCGGCCCCGCGACGACGATGCGCCCGGGCTTCCAGGTGAGAACTTCCGGGTGCGTCGCTCCGGGAAAGACGAGCTCGGTGGCCGTGACGGTTACGTCGTCCGTTTGCGCCTTCGTCGCGGGTTCGACACCCGGCCGTGGGGTCAGGTTGTTGTAATCGGGGTCGAGCGAGGGCTGCCAGTTGGCGGCGATGGCGTCGAGGGCTTCTGTCGTGTCGCCTCCTGAGATGTTCGTTCCCGCCGGCAGCGTTTCGTCGGGCGGGGGGCCGATGGGCGGGGGCGCCGTATCGCTGCAACTGGCAGCGATGATGACACCGAGGCACAAGAGGGGCAGTGCGACCGTGTGTCTGGTTCTCATTGGCTCCTGTTACGAGTGAAAAGGTGAAGGCCCAAGGGGTGGTCCCCCGTGGGGGGCCGGCGCACGACAAGTCCGGTGCCTGTCGCAGTCAGGCAGGAGTCGCCGTGATTGCTGCTTTACCGCCCAAGAGCTCCAGGAGAGGCATTCGGGGCTGCTCATCGACGGAAAATTCAGAATGACGCAAGCCCACCCGTAACATCTCCCGCATACGTAACGCAACCCCCACAATGCGCGTGGCGCGCGACATGGGCAAATCTCGCGTGCAGATTCATCGCTGGATGCGGACGTTGTCGATCAATGTCGGCGCGTATCGCGAGTGAGCGCCCGGACAGGTGTGGGGTGCGCGCTGTACGTAGTGCTGTCCATGTACCGTACAGGTTACAGCTAGGGAATCGGTCCTACGAGTTCGGCTAGCATGCCCCACTTGCCGACAACGAGGCTGCCGTGATCGAGCGCACTCCCCACGCCCAACGCCCATCTCCGGCGCCAGCGTAGTATAGACAGGTTTGCGCGGCAGAGTGAGCTCGTTGGATCTGTTGGCTTTTGTAGGCGGATCAGTGGATCCGTACTTCTTGTGCGTTATGTCGGCTGCTGGTCGTTGGCGGCCAATTCTTGACCGGTCGGAATGGCTTTGCGCGAGCTATCCGCTCATCGCCTGGCTCGTTTTCGGCCGGCTGGTGCTGGTTCTCGCCTGCTCCGGTCCTGTGCCACCTCGGCCGCCATCTCCGACAGTGCCGGCCAAGGACAGGACGGTTCGGTCTCCGCGGATCTCCGCACCTCTCCTGTCCGGGCGCCTCGTCAATGCGGCCTGCTACCGTCGGCGCGACCTTTCTCTCCCCTCCGGTGCTGGCACCAGGCCGAGCAGCCGACCGAGCGCCTCGTGAACGATCCGCGCCGCCTCCTCATCGTCGCGAGCGCTCCCTGCGCGAGCGCGACCCGCACGAAGCTCGAGATCGCGTCGGGCGGATTCACCGCCTCTTCGACGGCGCCGGATCGAGCTCCGGATAGTGCCGGAAGATGCCGTCTTCGTTGAAGGGTATCCGCCGATCCGAGGCCAGGTAGGCCGCGATCCGCGGGCGCTCGGCCACGCGGTCGTGCAGGGCGACGAGCCCGGGGATCCTGGGCGCGAAGGCGGCCATGGCGTGCGGGAACGCGTAGCGGAGGCCCGCGATCACCTGGAACAACGAGAGATCCACGTAGGACATCGCGCCTCCCAGGACGTGACGGCCGCCGTGGCGCTCGAGGACGCGCTCGAAATAGCCGAGGAACTTGGGCATGCGCTCGGCGAGGAAGGCCTGGCTGCGGCGGAGGGCCTCGGGCTTCTGGTCCTCGTAATAGAGCTCGACAGAGATGGGGTGGTGCGTGTCGTGCACCTCGGCGACCAGATCGGTGATGGTGAGCTGGAGCTGATGGGCGCCGAGCCTGCTCGCCTCGTCGTCCGGCGCGAGGCCGAGGCGCGGGCCGAGGTAGAAGAGGATGTTGGCCACCTGGGCGATCACGAGATCGCCGGAGCGGAGAAACGGCGGCGCGAAGGGCTCGAGCGCGAGCGCGTGGCTCTTCATGAGCTTCTGCATGGCGGCGACGCCGCCGTGCTTCGCCGCGGGCAGGCGGGCGACATCGACATAAGGAGCGCCGGCGTCCTCGAGCGCGAGGCGCACGAATTCGCCGCGGCCCTGAATGCCAGGCCAGTAGTACAGCTCGTACGTTGGCGCGTTCATGATGGATAGCTCGCGCCGGCACGGGCCGGGGTCAATGGGCGCGCCGCCGAGCGGTCCGCCGGGCCCCGCGCGGGCACGCGAGCCGGTGCGAGCGCTCAGGGTGTCGGCACGTCCCGCGCGTAGGTAAAAGAAGCCGTATCGCAGCGCGAGGAAGTGTAGTGCAGCAAACCTAGCCGTGGGCACACGTGTCCGTCCGGGCGTTGGTCTGGCCCGGGACGCGCGACGCGAGACGCTCTACGGCGTCACCGAGCGCCTTGTGGTGCACAACGGTGCTTTTCCAGTACGGTGGCCCGCGGCTCGTCCGGCATCTTCCTCACCGAGGGGTTCGAGCGCACGCCGCTCGAACTTTCTGCTCCTGATGCAGAAGGTCTGATGCAGAAGGTCTCCGGGGTTGCGGCCGGGGACGCCGAGCTTTTTTGTCGAAGAATTTTTGACCCGTTCGACCCACCGCTGCCCACCGGGAAGGACGCTGGCGACGTGGGGCCTCCGACGTCGTCCCGTGCGGGTTCGATGGCTTCTGGCGGTCGGGAAAAGGGGCGAGACATGATGGCTTATCGGCGGATGGTGGTGGCGGTGTCGGCGTGCGTGACCCTCGTGGCGGCGACCGCGTGTGCAGGAGGGGCCAGCGACGCTGGTGACGCTACCTCCTACGGCGCCGGGACGGCGAGCGGCGGCTCCGGGACGGCGAGCGGCGGCTCCGGGACGGCGAGCGGCGGCGACTTCGGGCAAGATCCTTCTTTCGGCGAAATCGGGGGTAGCTCAAGCGGTAACCCGAGCTCGGGCGACGACCCCTGCGGCAGCGATCTCATCGCGATCGCCCGCGACTTCAAGGACACGCACCCTGATTTCGAGGCGGGCCGGTTCGGGAGCGACCGGGGCCTCGTGGAGGCTCAGCTCGGCGCGGACGGCAAGCCGGTGTATGCGGGCGGCAGCGAGGGCACGCGGACCACGACCGGCAAGGAGGCCTTCGATCAGTGGTTCCGCGACGTGCCCGACGTGAACACCGCCGTCCAGATATCGATCCCGCTCGCCGACAGCGGGAATGGCACGTCCACGTACGACAGCTCCGACTTCTTCCCGATCGACGACATGGGGTTTGGCAACGAGGACCGGAGCCACAACTACCACTTCACGCTCGAGCTCCGCACCAAGTTTGAATACGAGGGCGGCGAGGTGTTCACCTTCTCGGGCGACGACGACCTCTTCACCTTCATCAACGGCCACCTCGCGATCGATCTGGGCGGTGTTCACAGGCCGGAGAGCGCGACCATCGACCTCGACGCGCGCGCTGAGGAGTTCGGCATCACGCCGGGCAACAGCTACACGCTCGACTTCTTCTTCGCCGAGCGCCACACGACCGAGTCGAACTTCCGCATCGACACGTCGATCGGTTGCTTCACCCCGGTCGTCAACTGAGCTAGGTCGCCCGCTGACCCGGCGCGACCTGAGCCCACAGCGCCCTTCGGGAGGAAATGTAGCGCAGCAAACCTAAAGGGTGGGACCGCGAGCGTCGTCGCCGATATCTTCGAGCGCGAGGCCATTATGGCGATCTTGAGCCATCTGGGCATCCCGATCGAGCCGCCGCCCATCGCGAGGGCCAGAGACGCATCGTTCAACGCGGCGTGAGCCTCTCGGCCTCGTCCCTCGGCGTGCCGCCCGCGCGTGCCGGAGGCCCACCTCTGCCCGCTGCTCGACGAACTGCGATCCGCGCACTCCTTCTTAAACCTTTTCGTGCCCCGTGCCGAAGACGATGTCGGCGGTGCTGCAGAAGCGCATCCGCGTGCAGGGCCTGGTCATCCTCGACCACTACGCCGACCGCTTCGACGACTTCCGCCGCGGCACCGCCACGTAGCCGCCACGAGCGACGCGGCCGAGAGCCTCTCGAAGCCTCGCTCGTCGACGCGCCGGCCGCGCCGGAGGCCACGCCGTCAAGGCCCGGCGTCATGGCCTGGAGCTAATTATCAAAAATTCCATTCTTTTCCCTCACCAGATAGTACTGCCCGTTGGACTTCGAAAGAAACTCGTCAAAGAATTGCTCAGTGCCGACACACACATCTGGCGATGTTGAATAAATATAGTCGATGTCCGAGCCGTGCACACTGTCATGAACGTAGAAACAGTCAATATTCGACAAGGAGGCGCTAAACTTTTCGGTGGTGTTCCTGAACCCACGAACCAGATACCAGTGCTGATTCGCAGCGTGGTCCTTGTGCTTGTATCGAGTGTAGCCGACCACGGCCACCGGTTTTCCGTCGTTGACCTGTTCAACTATCGTTCTAGCGAACGCCTCCTCGCTTGCGGTCTTGTCCCGCTTCATCCAGTGCGACGTCTCTGCCTCCACGGCAGCCGCCAATTCGTGAACGTTCATTCCGTCGCCAGTATTGGGACACCTTGTAGACGGAATGCCGTACTCAGCCGCCAGATCACTCTGATGCGATGCGCGCCATTCGCTGCCATTGAGGTAATCTGACCACATTTCCACGATCGTCACGCTACACCAGCAAGGCTGATCTTGAGAGTAGTGCGGCACATCAAGGATTTTTTCGTAGACCGTGGAAGGCCGAGAGCCGCAGTTCTCGGCGATATTATCTCGGACACCATTCCCCTTGCCCGGAAAGCCATCCTTGCAATAACCTGGCTTTTTGCTGACGTCCATCACCCGGAAGCCCCATACCTTGCTCCGAGCGCAGGCATACGCACCACAGCTCTCGAATCCGAGGCTCGGGCTGCCAAGTAGCCCGTCTTCATAAGGGTATGCGATGCACTGCGCCGTGTGCTTCCCGCCTTGAACCATGGTGAATACGCTCTTGTTGGCCAAAACCTCATAGAGCGTGCCGCCCTGCTTCGGCTGCGGAGCGTACTCTACACTGGTGAAGAACTCGCCGTCCACGTAGAATTCTATCAATCCGCCCTCGGTCGAGTTCCACGGTCCTCGATCGGACTTGAGGCACTTGAGGATGCCGTCAGGATTTCCGCTGACCCCGACGATAGCTCCGTAGCCCGCGGGATCGCCGGTCGGCTCTAGCGACAGGGCACCATCGACTGAGCCGATGCTCTCATCGGGAGCAGCGTCGAGGCAACCAGTTAGCGAATTCATCAACAAGAGCCCCAGCGACAACCACTTGTTGCTACCGGCCGTAATAACCGTACCCTTCATGTTTGTGCTCCTTGCTATTTGCTGACCTCCATCGAAGCCCTATGCGCAGGTAATACTTCTTCCCCGCCTCTTGCCCTTGACCCGACTCAGCGACCAGCCGACACATCCCCTACCACCTGCACGAATCAGCAGTGCGAAGGGCTGCGCTCGACGCTGGACGCGCGTGGGGGCTCGCCAGCGTGCGACATACGCGACCCTGCATCACGGCTTCTCACCCACTTGATCGAGGCGGGTATCAACCGAACGAATCAGACACTGCTCGGTCACCAGGATATGCGGACCACGATGACCTGCGCCTACATCATGGACCGCGGCCCGCTCGGCGTCATCAGCCCCCAGGGCCCCTGACCGTCGCCTCAGCGCGGAGCGCCTGAGCTCCGAACTCATCCAGTCGCGTTGCTACAACGCATCGCCAATAGATAGCGTACCTTGCGGGCATCCCGCGTTGTCAAGGAAACCAGGCGCGTAGGTAGAAGAAGCCGGAGGCGCGTAGGTAAAAGAAGCCGGATCGCAGCGCGAGGAAGTGTAGCGCAGCAAACCTAAAGCGTGGGACCGCGAGCGTCGTGATGGCTCGGTCCTCTGGGTCGAAAGAGCGTGGTCCGGGCGGCGCCGGCGCCCGCGGCGGACGCAGGTCCGCCCCGACGCTCGCCCGCCCGCGCGCCGAGGAGCGCTCGGCCGCCGCGCGCACCAGGAGTCACAGAGAGCCTGCCCCTGCGCCACGCGGGAGGGCATCGATCCGAGCGTGCAGTCGACGGGATGTCAGTACCAGGTGGTGGTGAATCCCAGCTGGCCGCCTCGTGCGCGGTCTTCTTTCCCTCGCGGCTCGCCGTCAGATCACGCCGAGCGCGATCATGGCGCGCGCGACCCGCAGGAACCCCGCGACGTTCGCGCCCACCACATAGTTGCCCGACACGCCGAGCTCCTCCGCCGTGTCGTAGCACGTGCGATGGATGTTCGTCATGATCTCGGCGAGCCGCTTTTCGGTGTGCTCGAACGACCACGAGTCGCGGCTCGCGTTCTGCTGCATCTCGAGCGCCGAGGTCGCCACGCCGCCGGCGTTCGCCGCCTTGCCGGGGCCGAACGCCACCCCGGACTCGAGGAAGACGCGCACGCCGTCGGGCGTGGTGGGCATGTTCGCGCCCTCGGCGACGGCGCGGCATCCGTTTTTCACCAGCGTCGCCGCGTCGCGCGCGTTCAGCTCGTTCTGCGTCGCGCAGGGGAGGGCGATCTGGCACGGCACCTCCCAGACATTGCCGCCCGGCACGAAGCGCGAGCGCCGGCCGCGCCGCGCCGCGTACTCGCTGATGCGAGCGCGTTCGACCTCCTTCACCTGCTTGAGCAACGCGAGATCGATGCCGTCGGGGTCGTGCACGTAGCCGCTCGAGTCCGAGCACGCAACGACGTGGGCCCCGAGCTGCTCCAGCTTCTGGCTCGCGTAGAGCGCGACGTTGCCCGAGCCCGACACCACGCACGTCTTGTCCGTGAGCTTTTCGCCGCGCACCCGCAGCATGTCGGCGACGAAGTAGACGGCGCCATAGCCGGTCGCCTCCTTGCGCACCAGCGAGCCGCCCCACGCGAGGCCCTTGCCGGTGAGCACGCCCGACTCGTAGCGGTTCGTGAGGCGCTTGTACTGCCCGAACATGTACCCGAGCTCGCGCTCGCCCACGCCGATGTCGCCCGCCGGCACGTCGGTGTGCTCGCCGAGGTGGCGGTGGAGCTCGGTCATGAAGCTCTGGCAGAAGCGCATGATCTCGCCTTCGGACTTCCCCTTGGGGTCGAAGTCCGCGCCGCCCTTGCCGCCGCCGATCGGCATCCCGGTGAGCGCGTTCTTGAAGACCTGCTCGAAGCCGAGGAACTTGATGGTCCCGAGGTAGACCGTCGGGTGGAAGCGGAGGCCGCCCTTGTAGGGACCGAGCGCGCTGTTCACCTGCACACGGAAGCCGCGGTTCAGCTGCACCTCGCCGCGGTCGTCGACCCACGGCACGCGGAAGATCACCTGGCGCTCGGGCTCACAGATGCGCTCGATGATCTTGTGCCGCGTCAGCTCGGGATGCTTGGAGAGCACCGGGCCGAGGGACTCGAGGACCTCACGGACCGCCTGGTGGAACTCCGATTCGCCGGGGTTGCGGCGAACGATCTGCTCGAAGAGTGACTCAACTTTCTCGTCCAAATGCACCATGTCGAGGGGGGTATACACCGGCGCGGCGCGCGGTCCAGTCGTCGTCGCCATCGCCCCGGTTGTTCGGAGTTTGCAGCCCGCCCACCGGGGTAGTGTCGGTGTTAAATTGTTAATGCAGTGTAATTTCAGGAGGGAGGCGGACCGCAAAGGGAACTTCTGTCACCTGACGCGGGCGTGGCGGGTTCGCCCTTGACATCGCATGGCGTCGAGCATTGTTGAGAGCACTAGTGTCCGAGCTTACGGCGCTCAGGCGAGAGAGGAAGGGGGCGGCGACGGCCCAAGCCGCGGCGACCTTCGAGCTCTGCTTCGGCGAAACCGCCCCGCACGGCCTCATCGCAAGATGCGCCAACGAGGCTGCGCTGCGAGGCGGGGGCTCCGCTGCCCGCTGCGCGCGAAGCCCTGAAGGCGACTCTTCCTGCTCGTCCCGTCGGTGACGTCCAGCAGGAGGAGGGCGGCAGCGCCAGACGGTATGTCCGTGACCGGGACGGTGAGATCGGCTCGCCAGACCAGGGTCACGTCGCCTGCGGCCGGTGCCGAGAGCAGCTATCGCCGGTCGGTCGTCCGCTGGGACGCGCCGGCGTCGACGCCGCAGCCGGCCACGAGGAGGCTCGCCGCTCCAGCACACGCAGGCTTCAAGACCTTCGTCATGGTGCTCATTCAAAAGTCCTCCGTGACAATAGATTCCGTGAGCCGGTCCGGGCCACGTCGCGCATGAGGCTGCGGGCAGGAGTCCCCATACTCACGAATGATGTACACGATGCGAGGTCGGGCGTGGTTTACCGCGAACCTCCGGGGAGATTAGCCGGACATCCTCGCGCAGACCACGACTTCGCGTCAATCAAGAAGCACGTTTTGGCTCGCGGTTCCGCGGTTCCGCGGTTGCAGCAGAGCGCAGCAGGTCACCGTGGATCGCAACGGACCGTCATGACATATTGCGGCTCAGCACGGATGCTCGAACACGAGGATGGGTATCTCGATGCTCGGGGGCCGCGATGATGACCCTCCGCGGCCGCCGTGCTGGCGCTCGAGAGGGCGGCGGCTCCAACAAGGGGCGGCGTCGAGCCGCAGATCTCCCTGCACCGCGGCGCCCAATCTCTCGCGTTTTGTGCATGGACAGTCGCTCCGTCCCCACCTGGGACCCTCCTCTGAGGCCCGGGTGGGTGGACCCGACGTCCAGCGCCGCTACGCCTCAGCCTCGTGGGCCGCGCAGGATGCACCAGCGCGATCACGAGCGGCGATCCGCGCGATCATGACCGTGATCCCGCTGATCACGATGGTGATCGGGGTGATCATGATGCGCTGATCCGAGCGATCACGATGCGCTGATCTCGGTGATCACGATGGGGTGAAATCCGCAAGCGCGAGCCCTCCTCCACGGGGGCCGGGCAGCTCGGCACTACCACGCCGGACGAGCGGAGGTGAACGGCCCGCCCCGCGCGAGGCGGGCCGTCGCTGCCTCGGCTACAGCTCATACGGCTCAGTGGCAGCCGGGCGACCGGTTGTGGAATCCCCGCGTGCTGCAGGGGCCCGCCGTGGTGGACTGCCACGAATCATTGTAGATCGCGTCCCGCTGGAGCTCGGCGTCGTCATTGCAGTTGTGCTGGTTATTGCCGCTGTCCCAGGCGTATTCCGTCGAGCAACCGCCGCTCACCTGGCTCGTCGAGCCCGAGGGTTCGGAGTAGAAATAGCGCGTGTGTGTGCCGTCGTCGGTCCGGAACCCGCTCATCGTGCAGTGCGTGTTCATGGAGGACGCGCCGGCGCAGGCGCCGTGATTGCAGCTGGCCGCGGTGAAGACGACGTTGGTCGACGACGACCAGCCGCGGAGCAGGACCGCGGTGTGGTCGCCGAGGCCGAGCGCAACAGCCTTGTTCCGGATCTGGTAATCCCAGTTCACGACCGCGCTCCCGCCGAACTCGAGCCCCTGCGGAGTGAGGGCGCCCCCGCCGATCACCGGTGCTTCGTTCGCGGGCATCTCGGCGCCCGGCTTCTCGGAGAGGCCGTCGACGCCGAGGCCGATCTCGATGCCCGCGAGCCGCAGCTCTGCGAGGCCCTCTGGCAGCTCCAGCGCGCGGAACGCGGGGACCGCGTCGCGCATGAGCCGGATGTCCGCGAGCCGACCCGCCTCGTCGAAGCCCTCGACGCGCGGCATCGCCCAGCTCGCGTCGATGAAGGCATCGCCGCCCATCTGCATCCTGAACGGCTGCCCGTTCGCGTCGAGGACCTGCGCGTCGATCTGGTAGGTCGGGAGCTCGGGGTTCGCAGCGAGCTCCTCGGGCGTCGGAGGCGTCTCCATCTTCGGGCCGAGGCGCATATCATATGTGATCGTGCGGCCGTCGTTCTCGAACTTCAGGACGAGCTTCCCGGCCGCCTCATCCATGTCGACGATGCTCAGGCCATGAGCGACGGGCGCGGATTCGAGATCGTCCACGGCCGGATCTCCCACAGGGCCACAGGCGACAGCGAACGACATGAGACCAAGTGCGCCCGATGCCGCGAGCGTGCGGGCGGCACAGGAGCGAGAGCGGATCCATGTCCACCGCGACAGTCCAGTCAGCGAAGGCGCGCGTAGATCGTGAGAGATCTCGGGGGCAGGTCGCACGACGCTGGACAGGACAGCCCGCCTTCCGTGGCCGTGCATCGAGAGGGCATCGCGAAGATCCATCACCGCAGGCTGGCGCTGCAATCCCATGCATCCGCGCGCGTCGTGACACGCCACCCATCCCGCGCCGAACCAGGAAAACATGGCCTTGCGAATAGCGCCACACGCTCAGTGCCAATCGACGTTGACAGCCCCGATGGCGCCCGCGTCTTCTAGGCGCCCGCCAGCGAGCACACCGCTCTCAGGCACCCGAGCGCGCCTTGATGAACACTCTCGTCCTCCCCGCCTCCCTCGCCCTCGTCACCCTGGCCCTCGCGGCATGCGACCCCGCGGAGCTGCCGGACGGCGCGCCCGCCGGCGCGTGCCCGGCCCCGCGCGGCCCCACGGTCCACAGCGGCGATCGGATCGCCGACGACGAGACCTGGACCGCCGAGGGCAGCCCCCACATCGTCGAGAGCTTCGTCGAGATCACCGAGGCTGCGAGGCTCACCGTCGAGCCCTGCGCCGAGGTGCAATTCGCGGAGAACGCCGGGATCGGCGTCGCGTACATCGGCGAAGGGCAGGAAGGCGCGCTGATCGCCGAGGGCACCGAGGAGCGCCCGATCCGCCTCGCCGGCAAGGACGGCGCGCGCTGGGTCGGCGTCCTCGTCCAGGCGCCGGGCACGGCGACGCTGCGCCACGTGACCATCGAGGGCGCGAGCGGCGACTCCCCGGACGGTGAAGCGAGCCTCGTGATCCACGGCGACATGACGATGCCCGTGAAGAAACCGGTGCTCGTCGACCACGTCACGATCAAGGACTCGAGCTCGCACGGCGTCGAGGTCAACCGCATGGCCGGCTTCGCCGACGGCTCGACCGATCTCGTCGTCACCGGCTCGGGCCTGGAGCAGCCGGCGTACCCGCTGGTGGTCTCGGAGCACGCGCTCGACTCGATCCCGACCGGCCAGTATACCGGCAATGCCAGGGACGAGATCCGGGTTATCGACGAGGGCGCTGGCCGCGCGGCCTCGGGCATCCAGACCGACGCGACCGTCCGCGACCGCGGCGTGCCCTACATCATCGGCAGCAGCGAGGGCGCGACCCTGATCGTCGGCGGCACCCTCGACGGCTCGGTCGCGAAGCTGACCATCGAGCCGGGCGTCGTCCTCCGCTTCGTCCGCGGCGCGTCGCTCTCCGTCGAGCTGTTCTCCACCGAGGACCCCGCGACTGGCGTCCTCCACGCGGTGGGCACGCCGGACAAACCGATCGTCTTCACCTCGGCCGAGGAATCGCCCGCGGCCGGCGACTGGATGGGGATCTGGTTCGGCAGCGTCTTCCAGCCGGAGAACCGGATCGAGCACGCCCGCATCGAGTACGCGGGCTCCGAGACACACTCCATCCTGCTCACCTGCAACGAGCCCGGGATCCACGAGGGGGGCGTCATCCTCACCACGCCTCCGCCGTCTCAGTTCATCCAGCACACGACGTTCGCGCACATCACCGGGCACGGCGTCCACCGCGGCTGGCGCGGCCCGAGCGCGCCCGACTTCGCCGACACCAACACGTTCGAGGACCTCACCGGCTGCGCCGTGTCGACGCCGCCGGACGAGGACCTCGACTGCCCCGAGCCCCCGCCGACCTGCCCCTGAGCGCGCCGCGCGCCCGGCTACCTGGGCGCGCGGTACCTCGCCACGAGGATCGTGATGTCGTCGTCCAGGCTCGGGCACCAGCCCTCGACCTGCTCCAGGATCCGGTCGCGGATCGCGTCCACGGGCGCCGCCTGGACCGCCTCGATCGCGGCGCAGAGCCGCTCCAGGCCGTACCGCTCCTGGTGCGCGTTGCGCGCCTCGGTCACCCCGTCGCTGTAGAGCACGAGCACGTCGCCGTCCTCCAGGACGATCCCGCGATCCAGGATCTCGCGTATCGCCTCTCGCCCGGTCACGATCGTGAACGCGCCGTGCGCGACGAGGCGCTCGTCGCAGGACAGGCCAGAGAGGTCCTCTCGGTGATCGTCGGCTCGCCCATCTTCCTCGCCGCTCGTGAAGGACGTCGTGCTCGAGCCGGGTGACGCGCTCTTCATCCCTGTCGGCTGGTGGCACCATGTCCGGGTGCTCGACGCGAGCATCAGCCTGGGGATCAACAGCTTCCCGTTCCACAACAACTTCGACTGGTACCGCCCGGGCAACGTCGTGTAGCGCCCGGACGCGCGGCCCGCCATGACACGACCGCGCGCGGGTCAACTGGCCGAAGCCAGCTTGCTGATGGTAAGTCGCGAGATGTCGACGATCTTGTCGCGCACGAACCGGCACGCCGCGTCGTCGTCGGCGCTCGACGGCCACAGGAGCTCTGTCGGCGTGCCCTCGAGCTCGAACGGCAGCGGGCGCGTGGCGAGGTGCCTCCGGGTCTCGCGGAGGTGCGCGGCGACGAGGAGGGGACGGTGGCGACGAGGCCGCTGCCGTCGAGCAACGCGCCGAGGCTCGCGAACGTCGAGACCGAGCAGCGGACGGTACGCGAGCGCTGCACGACGTCCTCGACGATGCCGCGCAGGTCGCCGTTGTAGCTGACGATCACGTGGTCGAGCGCGAAGTACTCGTCCGCTGTCAGCGTGCGCCGGAGGCGCGTGCGGCGCGGGTCGAACAGGCACACGAAGCCGCCGCAGAACAGCGGCTGGCGGCGCACGGTCGCGGGGAGCTCGTCGGCGACGGTGACGGCGGCGTCGAGGCCGCCCGCGAGCGCCGACGCGACCGTGCGGAACTGCACAGGCACGGCGACAACGCTCATCCGCGGCGCCTCGCGCGCGAGGACGCGGAGCAGCGCGGGCAGGAGCCAGAGCTCTGCGACGTCGGACAGGCCGAGGCGCAGCGTGCGGTCGCTGGCCGCCGGGCTCCACTGCGGCTCGCTGAGCGCGGCGTCCACGATCGCCCGGAGGTGGGGCACGAGCGCCGCGTGCAGCCGCTTGCCCCGGCCGGTGAGCTCGAGGCCTCGCCCGCGCCGCACGAACAGCGGAGCGCCGATGGTGGCGGTCAGCCTGCGCAGCGCCGCGCTGACGGCCGGCTGCGTCAGGTAAAGCCGGCTCGCCGCCGCGGTGACGCTGCCCGTGTCCGCGACCACCGCGAACACGCGCAGCAGGTTGAGGTCGAGGTCTCTCCCATAACCGGTGTTCATATGCCGTATCCATCCTATTCGCTGGTTCGTCGAGGCGCACGGGAGCATGGTGACGACACGCCATGCACGACAAGAGACGTCGATCATTGCCTGTCGTCGGAGCGCAGGCCAGGCAGGAGGCCGCCGGCGAACCGGGCCTCGGCGCCGGGCCGACGGCCGCCGCCCTCCTCCTCACGCGGCGCCAGTTCACCGCGGGTTCCATCGCCGTGGCGACGGCCGCGGTCAGCGGGCTGTCGCTCCACGGGGTCGGCTGCGAGCCCCCCGACCGCCCCTCGACGGACGCGACGAACGCGGATGCGACGCTCCGGCTCATCGTCAACGGCGCGAGCGTCGAGCTCGGCATCGACCTGCGCTCGTCGCTCCTGGATGTGCTCCGCGAGCAGCTCCAGTTGACAGGTGCCAAGAAGGGTTGCGATCACGGCCAGTGCGGGGCGTGCACCGTGCACGTCGACGGGCGTCGCGTCGCCTCCTGCCTCACCCTCGCCGTGCAGGCCGACGGCCGGGAGATCACGACGATCGAGGGGCTGTCGCCGGAGGACGGGCCGCTGCACCCGATGCAGCAGGCCTTCATCGATCACGACGCCCTGCAGTGCGGATACTGCACCCCGGGCCAGATCATGGCCGGGGTGGCCTGCGTTCGCGAGGGCAACACGGGGTCGGTGGACCAGATACGGGAGTACATGAGCGGCAACCTGTGCCGGTGCGGCGCCTATCCCGGCATCGTCGCCGCGATCCTGCAAGCAGCGCCGGAGATGGAGGGGACCTGAGCCATGCGAAGCTTCACCTACCTGCGCCCCTCGACGCCCGCCGAGGCCGTCGCGGCCATCGCCGACGGCGGCCCCGAGGCCCGGTTCCTGGCGGGGGGGACGACGCTCCACGATCTCATGAAGCTGGGGGTGGAGGCGCCGCTCACGATCATCGACATCACCCGCCTCGACGCGCTCGCGCATTTCGACACCGCCGGTCCCGACGAGCTCGTCTTCGGGGCGCTGGCCCGGATGAGCGACGTGGCCGCCGACCGCCGGCTGCGAGAGGATTACCCGGCGCTGTCGGAGGCGCTGTGGAAGGCCGCCTCGCAGCAGCTCCGCAACATGGCGCGGGTGGGCGCAAACCTGCTGCAGCGGACCCGCTGCGCCTATTTCCGCGGGGGAGAGGTGTTTGCCTGCAACAAGCGGCGGCCCGGCAGCGGGTGCGCGGCGCTCGACGGCCTGGATCGCGGGAGCGCGCTCCTCGGCGCGAGCGACGCGTGCGCCGCGGTGTATCCGGGGGACTGGGGCGTGGCCCTCGCGGCGTTCGACGCGGTGGTGGACACGCTGAGCCCGCGAGGCGAGCGCTCGATCCCCGTCCGGGATCTGCACAAGGAGCCGGGCGCCACGCCGGACGTCGAGACGACGCTGGCCGCCGACGAGCTGATCTTGCGCATTCGCGTGCCGAGGTCCGAGGCGGGCCGGGCGTCGACGTACCACAAGATACGCGACCGCGCGTCGTACGCGTTCGCGCTCGCGTCGGCGGCCGTCGCTGTCCGGCTGAGCGCTGGCGTGGTCGCTGAAGCGCGGGTCGCCCTGGGCGGCGTCGCGACCCGGCCCTGGCGGTCGACGGAGGCCGAAGAGGTGTTGACCGGTCAGCCGTTCACCGAGGAGGTCGCGCAGCGCGCTGGCCAGGCCGCGTTCGCGGCGGCGAGGCCGGGCCTCCACAGCGCGTTCAAGGTCGAGCTGGGGGCGCGGACGGTCACGGACGCCCTGATGATCGCACGAGAGAGGGCAGAGCAGCCATGAGCAATCCGGATATCCCCAGGGTCGACGCGCGTGAGAAGGTGTGCGGCGCGGCCCGGTATGCCGCCGATCATGTCGCCCCCGGGCTCGCGCACGCCATGCTCGCGGTGGCGACGATCGGCCGCGGCCGCATCGTGAGCATCGATACGGACGCTGCCCGCGCCGTCCGCGGCGTGCGGCTGATCCTGACCCACCGGGACACGGCGGGCCTGCAATCACCCGGGTTCGTGATGGGCGGCGGCTACGGCTTTCAGAGCCTGCAGCCGCTCCTGGGCGCGGCGATCGCCTACCGCGGCCAGCCGATCGCGCTCGTGGTGGCCGACACGCTCGAGGCGGCGAGGGAGGGCGCGGCGCTGGTCCGCGCCACGTACGAGGAGGACGCCATCAGCGTGACGCTGGACGCGCCCGGCGCGGAGATCATCGCGCAGGCGGAGTCTCCGTTGCCGCAGCCCGCCTTCGCGGACAGGGTCGTCGGCGACGCGGAAGGTGCCCTGTCGACGGCCGCGACGCGCGTGGAGGCGACGTTCCACGGACCCCCTCAGCACCACAACCCGATGGAGCTGCTCGCCACGGTGGCCGAGTGGTCCGGGGAGACGCTCACCGTCCGCGAGCCGACGCAGTCCGCCGAGGCGGTCAGACACGGGCTGGCCCGGGTGCTCGGGCTGCCTCCGGACAGGATCAGGGTGCTCTCGCCCACGGTGGGCGGCGGCTTCGGTCAAAAGGCCGCGATGCAGGGGCACACGGCGCTGGTCGCGCTGGCGGCGCGCGCGCTCGGCCGGCCGGTGAAGCTGGTGCTGCCGAGAGCGCAGATCTTCAACAACGCCAGCTTCCGCCCCGCCAGCCGCCACACGGTGCGGCTGGGGGCCGACGCGTCGGGGACCTTGGTGGCCGCCGTGCACGAGGTCGACCACCAGACCTCGCGCCACGATCTATTCCCGCTGATTTACGCGGACCTGTCAGCACGCCTGTACGGCATTCCGAATTTCCGCGGCCACGAGCGCCTCGTCCGCAACGACATCCAGACTCCGGGCTTCCAGCGCGCCCCCTTCGAGCACATCGCCGCGTGTGCCTTCGAGACCGCCGTCGACGAGCTGGCGTACGCGCTCGGGCGCGATCCGGTCGCGCTCCGCGTCGCCAACGACGCGGCGGCGGACCCGCTGACCGGCCGACCTTTCTCTTCACGGCACCTCGTTGCGTGCCTCGAGCGGGGCGCCGAGCGGTTCGGCTGGGCGAGGAGGACGCAGGAGCCGGGCTCGATGCGCCTCCCCGACGGCACGCTCGTCGGCTGGGGCGTCGCGATCGGGGCGTACAAGGCGTCGACCGCGCCCGCCGTCGCGCTGCTGCGCGTGACCGACGCGGGCGAGATCTTCGTGAGCGTCGGCGGACACGAGATGGGCCAGGGCATCCGCACCGCCATCGCTGCCACGGTCGCGGCGGAGCTCGGCGTCACGGCCGGCGCGGTGAACGTCCTTGTCGGGAACACCGGCGTCGTGCCCCAGCACCTCACCGCGGGCTCATGGGGGGCGGCCACCGCCCTGCCCGCGGTGCGCCAGGCGGCCTTGAACATGGCGCAGGCGCTGGAGCGGCTCGCGGGCGACGGGCCAGCTGGCCGCACGTTCCCGCAGATCTTGCGCGACGCCCGCAGGTCGCACGTCGACGTCGAGGCGCGTCACCGCGCGCCCGGCCAGCCCGAGGCGATCTTCGACCGTGTCGCCCAGGGGCTCCCCTCGGCCGTCGGCCCGGCCGATCCCGAGTTCATCTCGATGAGCTATTGCGCCCAGTTCGTCGAGGTGCACATCGAGCCGCGCACCCGGCGCATCCGGGTACCGCGCGTCGTGAGCGTCGTGGACTGCGGCCGGGTCATCAGCCCCCGCACGGCGCGCAGCCAGGTCATCGGCGGCGTGGTCTGGGGGATCAGCGCCGCCCTGCGCGAGGTGAGCGAGGTGGACACCCGGTACGGCGGCTTCCTGAACGCCGACCTCGCCGAGTACGTGATCGCCGTGAACGCGGACATCGGAACGATCGAAGCGGAGTTCATCGACGAGCCGGATCCCGTCCTCAACAGCCTGGGCGTCAAGGGGCTTGGCGAGGTGGTCCTCGTCGGTGTGGCGCCCGCGATCGTCAATGCCATCCATCATGCGACCGGTCGCCGCGTCCGTCATTTGCCGGTCCGGATCGAGGACGTGCTGTGACGCGAGGAGGGGACCCATGAACGAAGCACGAGCCGTCATCTCCCTGTGGTCGGAGGCCGTTCGCGACGGCAGGGACGCGGTGCTGGCGACGGTCGTGCGCGTGGAGGGCTCAGCGTACAGGCGCCCCGGCACGCGCATGCTGCTTGTCGAGGACGGGCGCCGCGTCGGCTCGGTGAGCGGCGGCTGCCTGGAAGGCGAGGTGGCGCGCAAGGCGTGGTGGCTGACCGGCAACGGGCGCCCCGCGCTGGTCCGCTACAGCACGCGCGAAGAGGAAGACGGCGAGCTCCCGTATGGTCTGGGCTGCGAGGGCGTCGTTCACGTGCTGCTCGAGCGGTTGCGCCACGAGGAGGAGCCGGTCGAGCCGATCCGCTTCCTCGCCTCGTGCGTGACGCAGCGGCGCGCGGGGGCGCTGGCGACCGTGATCGGCTCGGTCGATCCCTCCCGGGCTCGCGTCGGCGACCGTGTGACGGTCGACGCGGACGGCCACGTCGGCGGCCTCTTGCCGGACGCCGCGCTGGCGCGGAGCATCGCGGCGCGCGCCGCGGGCTGCCTGCAGCGAGGCGTCTCCGAGCAGGTGGCGTTCGGGGGCGGTCGCGCGCGGGTCGACGTCTTCCTCGAGGTGGTGCGCCCGCCGCGCTCGCTCGTCGTGTTCGGCGACGGCCACGACGCGATCCCGCTCGTGCGCCTCGCCAGGGACCTCGGGTGGCACGTGACCGTGGCGGACGCTCGCGCCCACGTCGCCCGCCGGGAGCGCTTCCCCGCCGCCGACGAGGTCGTCGTGACCGACCGCGCGGATCCGCTCGCCGGTCTCGCCATCCCGCCCGGAGCGGCGTGCGTGGTCATGACGCACAGCGTGGAGCAGGACCGGGCGCTCCTGCGGGCGCTCGCCACGGTGCCTGTCGCCTACCTCGGGTTGCTGGGGCCGCGGCGCCGCGCGGAGCGCCTCCTGGCCGAGAGCGGCAATCCTGCTTTCGTGTGCGCGAGCGGTCTGCACAGCCCCATCGGCCTCGATCTCGGGGGCGAGACGCCGGAAGAGATCGCGCTCGCCATCCTCGCCGAGGCGCAAGCGTGCCTGTCGGGGCGCGAGGGGGGCAGGCTTCGTGATCGCCCCGGCGGCTCGATTCACCAGCCCACGGAGCCTGCCGGCGAGCGGCTGGCGGCGGGGGCCGTCCGGTGACGCGGGGCGGGCCCGTACGGGGCTCTGGCGGGGAAGCTGCGCACGGCAGCTCCGCGGTCCGCGGCGGTCAGTCGCAGGTGTTGTCGCGCGAGTTCACGAGCGTCAGGTTGCGGAAGGTGCTGTTCGTTGCGCAGGGGGTCTCGTTGACCGCGGTGTTCGTGATCGTGAGGTTCTGGAGGGTGATGTCCGAAGAGTTCGCAAACTCGGTGCGCGCGGCGAGCCGGACGTCTCCGCCGCCGGTGACGGTCCCGGACTCGGCGGCGATGTTCACGTCGTGGCAGTTCTCGAGCAAGATCGAGTTGCTGCCCGTATTGGCGACGTCGATGCGGTCGATCGTGACGCCGCCGCTCTCGGACACGCAGAAGATCCCGCGCCCGCCGCCGCGGGCGATGACCTGGCCGACGCGGATGTTGGTGGGGTAGCTGCCGCCGATGCGCCCCGCGCGGTTGGCGAGGCGGAACGCGGCGTAGCCGGTGCCCGTGCCCGCGTTCACGGCGTCGACGTGGTCGATCTCGATGTTCTTCACCTTGTTGACGCGATCCGAGCGCCCGTGGTTGTCGATGCGGACGCCGAGGCCGCTCGACACGCGCAGCGCGACGCGGCCGAGGCGGAGGTTCTCGACGTCGCAGAAGAACATGGCGTAGAGCGGGGTGCCGCTGATCGTGACGTTCGGTATCTCGATGTCGGTCCGGCCGCGCGCGTAGATGGGCGCCATATCGCGGTTCTGTGCATCTGGGAGCATGTTCCACCCGCAGTTGGCCAACCTTGGGCGCTACCATGCCGGACTATTTCCCCGACGGGCAGGCCATGGGCTCTTACTATCGCGCTTTGACGAGCTCCTCCTGCGACAGCTATCGCAAGAATGGCTCTCTCCGGTTAAAGTTTTTTTTGTCAACGCGATCAATGCCAAATCTGAGCTCGATGCATGGTTTTTCACACGCGGGGGATCTGTACGTAGCCAAACGGCTCAATGATTGGTATCACCACACGCGAGGCCGCATCATCGAACGTCGGAACGCGCATCACCCGAGACCTTCCGAGATGACGAGATGGTCCTTTCGATGGCGTGCGGGGAGCGAGGAGATCATCGACGCGCTGCCGAGTGTGCAAGCGGCCCCACCTGTATCTATTGGAGGTGCTACCGCGTATGATCCTGACCACGTATGGGTATGCCAATTTGATGCACAAGGCACACCTTACCTAAGCCGATTTGGCACCGCATCGTCGGGCGACAGGCTGGAATAGGGCGTATCGGATAGCGCCTGTGACGATGCGAAGTCCTTCGCCAGTGCGTCTGCTGCTGCTGGAACGCTTCTCCCCCTGGCTGTTCGTGAACCAACTGGTGGACGAACAGCCAGTCACCAGCGCCCGACGTGGCCCTCGACCTGTGCGGCCGCTCCGCGCCCGGCCAGCGGACCGACGGCCCCGAGCTCGCCAGCGCCCGCAGCCGCTCCGCGGTCGACCAGTCCGCGGCTGGTCCAGGATCGTCGTGATCGCCTCGGCGATGTCCAGGACCTGGACGTCGGCGTCCACCGCTTGCAGCGCCTTGACGACGCTCTCGTCGTCCTCGGTGGATGTGTTTTGAAAGAGCCACACGGGCCCGCGCATGCGCAATCGCCCCTCCACGGCGAAGCGAACGTCTCTCGGAAGGCCACGCAGCCAGTCGATCGGCATGTCGGTCAGGTACATACCCAGCACCTAGCCCGATGCCTCTGTCCCGTCGCCCCCATGCGTCGGGAGGAGCGCGATGAAGTGTAGTGATATCGGCTGGTTACGCCGTATACGATTTTTGTCTTCCGCACCGTGCGGGCGCCGCGACCGCGCCGGATCGCCCCACCCGACGTGCCGCCTCACCACCCGCCGGATCATCTCGTCCAGCAGGTAGAAGCGCCTCAAGCAGTGGGCTCAACCACGCTGCGGAGCCGCGCGTAGGTAAAAGAAGCCGGATCGCAGCGCGAGGAAGTGTAGCGCAGCAGGCTCGCGAGTCGAATCGCGGAGCTGGCCGCGAAGTCCTGGCGACACCCGACCAAGGGCTCGATGATCCGGCTCTCGCCCAAGACCATCGTGCGCATGTACTACGCGGCGCGCAGCGCGGATGACCCGATCAGCGTGCTCGCGCGCAAGATCCCGGCGCACGCCGGCTCGCACCCGGGCGTGTTGACGCTCAGGCTGACTGATGGTCCGCCAAGCAGGCCGCTTGATGGCGATCGCGGACGTGCGCGGTTGCAGTCAAGGAGAGCGATGGCCATCGCTCGGACGCGCGCCGCAGGGCGGCTCGCAATGGCCATCATCGTTCGTGGCCATCGGCGCCGGCGAGGTGTTCTTTCGCTAGCGCCGAGGTGACGCCCGTCGTGTCGGTCAGCGTCAGCTGCCGTCCGTCCCCAGGTCGCCGACGATGCGCGCCATCACGTCACGCTCGACGAGTTTCTTCTTCCGTCGCGCCGCCTCGCGCAGCGCGGCGGTGGCCATGCGGTCGATCTCGCGCAGGCTCGAGCCGGCCGCTTCGTGGAGCAGCGTCAGAGCGTCCGCGGTGAAGACGTCGCGGTCGGCGCCGGCGCGGCCCATCCGTAGCCGCACGTACTCTCCGGTATCGTCGGGCACCATCGCACCGATCGAGAGACGCCGCTCGATGCGCGAATACAGCGAGCGATTCTTGCGCAGCTCAAGCCGGTCCTGGAGGTCAGAGAGCCCTACCAGGATCAGCGACAGCAGGGCGCGGCTGTCCCATTCGTAGTTGAGCAGGATGTGGAGATGATCGAGCGTGTCTTGGTGGAGCAGGTGCGCTTCGTCCAGCAGGAAAACCGGGTGGATGCGCTCGCGGCCGAGGGTCTCGATATGCGCGCTGACAGCGTAGAAGACGGCCGCTGCGGTCGCAGCGGGGTTGAGTCCGAGGGCATGGCAGAGCTGGCGATAGAAGTCGCGGCGGCCCAGCGTGGCGTTGTGGCAGTAGGTCAGCCGGAAGCCTGCCTGCGGCAATCGATGACGTACCGCCCGCAGCACACACGTCTTGCCGGCGCCGGGCTCGCCGACCAGCAGCACTTGGGCGTGCTCGTGCACGGCCTCGCACACCTCCTCGACGAGCTGCTCCTTGGAGGGCGGCAGCCACAGGTCGCCGTCCTGGATCTCCTTGGAGAAGGGGGCGGCGGAGAGGGTGAAGAAGCGGACATAGGACTCGCTCACGTCTCACCTCCACGCTCGCTCGTGTTGGCGCCAGTGCCCATCGAGCGGCCGAGCGTCCGCGCGGGGTTGAAGTCCACCGGGCGTGTCGGCTTGTCCGCCGCAGGCCCGCCGCACGGCAGCCGCTTGCGCCGCGCGTTGCGCTGCGGATCGACCGGATGCAGCACCAGGCGCTTGCCCTCGTGCTCGACCCACGGCGGCTCGTCAGGCGCGACGAAGCACCGGGCGACGGAGACGATCTGGCCGGCGAGGTAGCCTTGATCGAGCTGCCAGGCGAGACCGTCGACAGAAACGATGTTGTCGCCCGAGACGCGGCGGCGAGTGCGCTCGGTGAGCGCGACGCGCAGCGCCTTTTCGTCGACGCCGCTCTCGGCGGCGGGGCGGGCCGCATAGATCTTCGCCGGGGTCTGGCCGAGCAGGCCCGCGTGCGGCGCCGGGTGGTAACGCCTGTCGAGGAAGGCGCGGAGCGTCGTGTTGATGTCGGCGAGCGACGCCACAGCGCCGAGGTAGGTCAGGCACCCTTCGCGCAGCGTGCGCCAGAAGCGCTCCATCTTGCCACGCGCCTCTGGGTCGTACGGCTTTGCGTGCAGGAGCGTGATGCCGAGCCGCGCGCACGCGGTTTTGAGGACATCGCCGCGGTAGGTGGAGCCGTTGTCGAGATAGAGCGCGTCGGGCTTGCCGTGGCGACGCAGGGCGTCGACGGTCATGGCGAGCATGTCGACCTCCTTCTCGGTCGTGTGCGCCTCGAGCGCCACGACGTAACGAGAGGCGTCGTCGAGCAGCCCGTGGATGCGCAGCGGCGTCGCTTTGCCGCCGACGGTGCAGCCGGTCACGTGGCAGACGTCACCGTGCCAGAGCGCGCCTGGGCGCTCGGCCTGCCAGCGCAGCCGCGTCTTCGACTCGCCCTCGGCGCGCGCGGCGCGGCGGCGAAGGCCGTGCGCGGCGTACAGTCGCCGTACGGTGGGCTCGGAGACCTTGCCCGCTTCGAGCCGCCCCTCGTCGACGAGCGTCTTGAGGATGAGCGGTACCGAGGCGTCGGGATGCTCGCGCCGGATGTCGAGCAGCAGCGTGCGCAGCTCCTCCGACAGGCCCTGCGCGAAGCCGCGATCGCTGCGCGGCTGCGGGCGCAGGCCGTCGAGGCCAGCGGAGCGATACGCATATAGCCAGCGCTCGAGCGTGGGCACCGAGTAGGTGCGCGTGCTGGGCGCGCCCGGCGGTCGAAACCGCTGCTCGCTGAGCGTGCGCAGCTCGGCGGCGAGCTGGCCGTGGGTGAGCACGCGGTGCATGAGAGGGCCGATGACCGTGGCGCGATAGATCGCGACGGTCTCGGCGTGGTCGGCAGGGCCGAGGGTCATTCGGACAGGTCCTTTCTGCGCCTTGCTGGCGCGCGGTCCTTGTCCGGGATCGGCGGCGTTTCCGGCAGCGATCCTCTCAGGTGGGCTGTACGCTCGGGGCTCCTTCGGGGCAAAGGCCCTCACGCCGCATGCGCGGCGCCGAAGAAGGCGCGCTGCTCGAGCGGTAGCGCCCGGGTCGTCGGGTCCGCGCTTGCCGCGAGCGATGCCGCAACGGCGGCTGCGCTCTTCCGGAGCGAGGCGGACGGGCCTGGGTCGGGGGCATCCGCAAACAGACGTCGCTGCGCGACGTCACGCGCCCACCGGCGCAGCGTGGCCCAACCAGCGACGGCGCTGTCGCCGAGGATCTTCGCCGGGCCAACGCGCCGACGGACCTCGGCCGCCGTCGCGAGCGCCAGGCCCCAGAGCGCGAGGGCGAAGCTGATCGCGGCGGCGCTGTACACGCGAAGGCCGAGCACACCGCGAGGAACGACGAGGAGCACGGCGCCGCAATCGAGGCAGCGGTAGCGGCGGGCGGTCACCAAGAGCACCTCGGGAGGATGGTCCGGGCTGGTGGGGCCCCAGACCTGCCGCTCCCGCCTGCCGTGGCCTTGGAGCCGGATGGCGCCGCCCAGCGGACAGCTCGCAGCGCCGCAGACGGGGCAGCGCGCAGGCCGAGCTTCGACGACCGTGGGCGGCTGCTGCTGCCAGCGCTTGATGTCGATGGCGCTCTGGATAACACTGCGACCGCTTCGATTCCTGGGCACAAGAACCGGAGCACGACGAGGAGGCTGTCCGCCAAGATCAGGTCTCCTCGTCGCCTATTTTGTGGCCGGCACCGCGCCGCTGCTCCGCTCCTGCGGTCGGCCTACCTCGTCGTGAGGCGGGCGTGGGAACGACGAGGGGTGGTAATTTTCGGCCGGTGGACGGAAGTGGGGTGCCCGCGCGGGAAGGGCTTCTCTGAGCCGCCGTAACCGTGCTCAGAGGGGGTTGCGATGAGAATCTTGAGGGGTTGGAGGTAATGCGTCGTGCGCCGCGGCGCTCCGGAGTCGTCCTCCCGGGTTGCGTACGCGGAGCGAGCACTCTCCTTGATGGCCAGCCTCGTTGGGCAGAACCCCTCACCATCAAGCAGCATGCTCGATGCGATGCGCTGCCGCATCAATGAGAGGGCGCGGTAATAGGGCGTCACGGCGGCGGTCGCGTCCGCGATCGAGAGCCAGTATCGCGATCACCCGCGCTGGACCTGGCAGCTCCACCACGACAACCTCGTCGCGCTCGCGAAGACCGCCCCCGCGCTCGCCCCGGTGCCCAGCTACACCACAGTGCGCCGCTTCATGAAGGCCCGCGGCACGTATCGCATCCAGAAGAGGTGCCAAGGCAGGGCGGTCGAATCGGAGATCGTGCCGCGCGAAACGCGCTCGTACGAGCTGGCCTATGTGAACGCGCTCTGGCACTACGACTTCCACGAGGGCAAGCGAAAGGTCATCACGGCCAGCGGGGAGCTGAAGACACCCTATCTCTTCGGCCTGCTCGACGACTGCTCGCGGCTGTGTTGCCACGCGCAGTGGTACCTCGACTGCGAGAGCACCGAGAACCTCGTGCACGGCTTCAGCCAGGGGATCCAGAAGCGGGGGCTGCCGCGCGGCGCCTACAGCGATCGAGGAGGTGCCATGAAGGCCGCCGAGATGCGGGAGGGGCTCGAGCGGCTCGGCATCGCGCAATATCTCACACTGCCGAACAGCCCTCATCAGAACGGCAAGCAAGAGCACTTCTGGACGCTCGTCGAGGGGCGGCTCATGCCGATGCTCGAGGGCGAACCGAATCTCACGCTCGACTTGCTCACCACCGCGACCCAGGCGTGGGTCGAGCAGGAGTATCACCGCACCGTCCACGGCGAGCTCAACAAGACTCCGCTCGATCGCTACCTTGAGGGCCCCGACGTGAGCCGCCCGAGCCCCGACTCCGAGGTGCTGCGCCGGGCCTTCCGCACGGAGATCTCGCGCCACCAGCGCCGGAGCGACGGGACGGTCACGATCGAGGGGGTGCGCTTCGAGGTCCCCTCGGCCTACCGAGTGCTCGAACGCCCCCGGATTTGTGTCGCGCGCTGGGATCTCTCCAGCGCAGAGCTCGTCGACCCGCGCTCGGGCGCGCGCCTCGCCACGCTCTTTCCGCTCGACAAGGAGCGGAACGCGGACCGGGCGCGTCGCGCGCTCACCGAGCTCACCGCGCCGCTGGCGCCGTCGAGGAAGCCTCCTGGTATCGCGCCGCTCCTGCGCCAGCTGATGGCCGAGTACGCCGCCACGGGCCTGCCGCCCGCCTACCTGCCCAAGAACACGGAGGAGGATTGACCATGATGAGTCGACTCCTGTCTCTCTACAGTTTGAAGTACATTCCCTTCCGCGCCGACGTGCCCGCGGAGGCCCTCTATGTCTCGCCGCCCGTCGACGCCTTCCTTCGTCGTGTCGAGCTCGGGTTGGCCCACGGCGGCTTCGCCATGCTTACCGGCGATCCCGGCACGGGCAAGAGCATCGCGTTACGCCTGCTCGCTGCGCGGCTCGGCGCCCTGACCGACGTGGTGGTCGGCACCATCGAGCATCCCCAGAGCAGGGCCGGCGACTTCTACCGCGAGCTCGGTGATCTCTTCGGCGTCCCGCTCTCGTCCAATAGCCGCTGGGCAGGCTTCAAGGCGCTTCGCGCGCGCTGGGCCGAGGGGACGCCGCAGGGCGGCCCCATGTCGCCCCTGCTGGCGAACATCTACTTGAACTACGTCTTCGACCTCTGGGTCCAGCCGTGGAGGCGTCTACATGCGCAGGGCGAGATGATCGTCGTGCGTTATGCCGATGACTTTCTCGTGGGATTCCAGTCGGAGTCGGACGCCACTCGGTTCCTCGTTGAACTCCGCGAGCGATTGCGGAAGTTCGCGCTGGAACTGCACCCCGACAAGACGCGCGTGCTCCGGTTCGGGCGGTTCGCCGTCGACAACCGGGCGCGGTACGGCGAGGGGAAGCCGGAGACCTTCGATTTCCTCGGATTCACGCACATCAGCGCGAAGCGACGGAACGGAGACTTCCTGCTGAGGAGGCGAACGGCGTCGAAACGCGTGCGGGCGAAGCTGCACGCGATTGGCGTCGAGTTGCAGCGCCGCCGGCATCAGTCGGTCCCAGAACAGGAGGCATGGATCGGCGCAGTGGTCCGCGGCTATTTCGCGTACCACGCCATGCCGACCAACATCGATCGGCTTGACGCGTTCCGCACCGAGGTCACCCGCATCTGGCTCCGCGCGCTCCGGCGCCGAGGTCAGCGTGATCGGACAGATTGGGGGCGAATGCACAAGTTTGCCGACCGATGGATCCCCCGCGCCCGCGTCCTGCATCCCTGACCCCAGAAGCGCTTCGACGTCCGTACCCGAGGTAAGAGCCCAGTGCGTTAGCAGCGCTCGCTGGGATCTGCGCGGGGGGCGGCCCGAGTCGGCCAGCATGGCGACGAAGGGCCGTCCCTACCACGACCGACGATGCTGCCCTACGTGCCCAACTTGGCGTTCAGAGCAGCCACTTGCTCTCGAAGAAGAGCCACTTGGTCTTTAAGAAGATTCACTTCGTATTGAAGAGAACCGAACTCCCTGCTGACGTCGAATACCTCATAATCACTCGCGTTGCCGCCAAATTTATCGGCAGCAAGTTGTTCATAATTCGGCCGAGGATGGTGCGGAAGGGGCCCCCAAAGATAGCGACATACCACAAGGGGGCCCTCTATTATAGTCCTACCACGGAGCGTAATGCCACCAGGGTAATCGCGATCCCAGTTTAGTGTGAGCCCGTCGCTGAAATCATGGACGAGAGCGCGTCGCGGCTTGTTCGGATATAATCGCGACCGGCGCCCCGCGTTGTCCAGTTGGATCTCGATCGCACCGATCTTCAGAGCACCGCCATCCTTATTGGCTCCACTGATCCCATCGGGGAGGACCAGGGGGCCGTTGACGGTCACGCCGCCAGGATAGTCGTGATCCCAGTTGAGCGTGAGCCCATCGCTGAAATCATGAACGAGAGCTCGTCGGGGAAAATCATTATTCCCCTGTGACCGACGATCCGTATTATCAAGTTGGATCTCGAAGGCCTCTACCTTGAACACATCTCCTTCGATGCGTGCGAGGCCATTGTTCTCGAGAGTTAAATCACTATTTGACATATGCTGCTCCTGTGGTTGGGTTAAGTGCTGCCCCAGTGTCGGCTATTGTTGCAGTGGCTCCTGGTGTCCCGTCCGCGAGATTCGAGGATCAAGTCGTCCCCTGGTGAACGGCGAGCGTCCGCTGCCCGAAGCGCGCCATGCTGGCGATGCGGGTGGAGTCCGAATGTGCTCCAGATCTGGCTGATCGTTGTTCGTTCGAGACCCACGGCCTTCGCTATTTGCCGAATGCTCCAGTGCGTTGCGCCGTGCGGCGTCGACTCAAGCGTCTTGACGATCACCTCTTCAACGCTCTCGTCCAGCACCGTCCGCGGCACCTCGGTCAAGGTTCGTCGAGCAGTCCGTCGAGCCGGTCCTCTACGAAGCGCCGCCGCCATCGTCCAGCCGTTGCTGCGGCCACGCCGACCTTGCGGGCCGCGCTCTTGTTGTCGAGGCCCTCGGAACAGGCAAGGACAATGCGCGCCCGCAGTTGCGGCGCCGTCGATCCCCGCCGCGTGTATGCCCTGAGCTGCATCTTGCGGACGGGACACTAGTAAACCGAGTAGTCCGTCAATATAAACCGAACCGTGCCACCACTGACGGTTACACCATGACCGAAGGAGCCTCCTCCTCCAAAAGTCATTCCAACCTTCTGGACATTTTTAAGGGCCGACTGAAATCCAGCGAGCGTGCTCGCGTCCTCATCACCACGTCTTCCGAGGACGGACGACCAGTGATCGGGTTTTAGCGGCACGATCAGATTGGTGATACCTATCCTGAGCTGTGGATCCGAATTCGACCACCATTCGAGACGAAACGCGATTGGATTCGACCACCAACGATAAAATTGGTACTCCCCAGTCCCGGTCCAGTTGTCTCCCTCCCTTTGAATGTACGGCCGAACCGTTGTATCAGCGGGATCGAAAGTCGGACTGCCGGAGGTGATCACGACCTGTAATGTCATGGTCAAATTATTGGCCGTGATCGGTTTCGCATGAGTGGTGTAAAGGTAGTGAGGGCCATCGACGTCGCGAGGAAAGTCGAAATACCAGCCCACGCCACTCGCTAGAGCCTTGGGTGAATTTGGCATGTTTCCATAGTAGAAGAACCAATCTTTTGCCTTTAGCGAGACGTCCAGCCCGAGGAGACGGCCGAACGACAGCGGCCTGACGTCGGAGCACTCGTTTAGCCGCCATGGTGGAAACAATCTCCCTGTCTGTAGGGCCATAAATTGTCGCAGTGTGAGCATCTTGATTTCCTCCAATTCATTTTGTAATACGGCCAACGCGTCACGGCCATCCGCCGTGGCTAGAAATCACGTGTTGCGTAACGATCACGTGCGTTCCGAATCGAGGGGTTAGGAAATCCAAACGAGATTTGGAAGCCAATCTCATCGTGGTGGCCATTCCACGGTACAGCCACGCTGCGCGCGCTGGTTGATATAGAGAACCTTACGCGATTCGCACCCCTCCTGGAAAAGTGACGCTGTATCAGTAACTCATCCATGCATCGGTACACGCGTAGAACAGGCCGACCTTGCTGTGGATGCGCATCGACGTGGTGGAGGCTCCTGGCCGAGCCGCGACACGCGGTGTGGATACAGGCGCCATTCTTCCGAGTGTGGTCTGGAGGTCAAATTGAGATTCGGCGAGCAGATTTGAATGGACGTGACGCGTTCCGTTCTGGGCGTGCGCCGGGGCGCACACGGTTCCGCGGCGGCTTTCTACGTCAGGGAACCTGTCACCATCGCTCTCGATCTCTGGCTCGACGCAGCCCATGGAGGCAACGTCGACGCCCGCGGCCTTCAGTGGCAGGGGCGGTCGCTCTCCGTTGTGGACGAGCTGTATCAGTGGATTCACGAGCTCCACCTGCGGTTCGTACCAGGCACGTCGCTCTGCATCGCTACCCAGTACGCCATCAACCAGGAGGCTGTGTGGCGGCGCGGCTTCACAGATGGGCGCTTCGAGATCGACAACGGCGAAGTGGAACGGCAGCTAATTACGCCGATGGACGCGGTTGCCCAGGCGCTGGCGGATCCGATCCGGAGGGAGATCCTGCGGATGCTGCGCGACCGCAGCGCCACGGCCGGCAGCATCGCCGGCGCGTTTCCGGTCAGCCGCCCGGCGGTCAGCCGGCACCTGCGCGTGCTGCGCGAGGCGGGCCTGGTGCGCGACGTCCAGTGCGGCCGCGAGCTCGAGGCGTTCCTGCGAGAGCTGCACGCCGAGAGTCCGTGGCACCGCCGTTTTGACGCGCTCGAGACCGAGGTGCACCGCGTCGGCCGACAGCGGCGCATGGCGACCGCGACCCCATCCAGCAACGAAACGAAACGCAAGAAGGAGATAGCATGAGCCCCCGACCCACCGGCCGCGTCCGGAGCACGGCGACAGGCGCCGATCTCGTCATCACGCGCAGCTTCCGCGCTCCCATTGAAGACGTCTGGCAGAGCGTCACCGCCTCCGAGAGCACGGCGCGCTGGATCGGCCCGTGGGACGGGGAGGCCGGGCCCGGGAAGACGGTTCGCCTGCAGATGGCGTTCGAGCAGGGCGCGCCGTGGTGCGACGTCTCGATCGAGGCGTGCGAGCCGCCGCATCGCGTCGCGCTCTCGGCGCAGGACGATTACGGCGCGTGGCGGCTCGAGCTGTCGCTCGCGGGGAAGGGCGAGACGACCGAGCTCACCTTCGTCCAGCACCTCACCGATCCCGCGCTCGCCGGCGATACAGGGCCGGGGTGGGAGTATTACCTCGACATGCTCGTCGCCTCCCGGCTCGGCGAGCCGCTGCCCAGCTTCGCCGACGACTACCCGGCGCAGCGCGATTACTACCTGGGCGACGCCCGCACGCAGGCGTAGCCGATCACGGCGCGCGGGCGTACGGCGCGACCGATCCTTGTTATGGCGCCGCGCGCCTTGACTGCGTGCCGTTGCGCGTGTGAACTGGAGACCATGCGGCAGACTATGCGGATGCGGTGGTTCAGGTTCTCGATGATGGCAAGTCTGGCTTATGTGCTCGGTTGCTCTGGCGGCGACCCGCCTCCGGGCTCCGGAGGAATGGGCGGCGCGACGAGCGGCGGCAGTGGCGGAATGGGCGGTTCGGGCGGTGGCGTCGGGGAGGGCGGTAGCTCGTCCGGCACGGGCGGCGCCGGCGATGAGGGCTCGGACTGCAAGGTGAGAGAGATATTCCCAGGCCTTTGCAATTGCGTTATCAGGCAAGACGGCACGTTGTGGTGCTGGGGCCCCGAGCGCTGCATTGCCAACGACGCGAAGGATGGGGATGCGCTCGCCCACATCACGGTGCCGGGCGGTGTGCTCACGCTCGACGTCGGTCCAGGCGGCGAGACCCTGGCGGTGAACCAGACCGGCGAGCTCTTTTACTGGGGAACTTGGGGAGACAGAGTGCCCGACCCCATCCGTGATGCGCGTGCCGCCTCTGGCACCGAGCGAGAGCCCATCCGGTTCCCGGACACGCCCGCTGGCATCCGGGACGCCGCGATCGACGGCGAGAGCTTCTTCTGCGTGCTGCGTGACGACAACGATGTGTCCTGCTGGAATGAACAGCGCGTCGCGTGGCAGACCTTTGCGCTCGGCGGCGGCGCGAGGATCACGGAAATCATCGCGAACTACCCGGCGGTGTGCGGTCTCGACGAGGCGGGCGCCATCCACTGCGTGACCCCGCGCGAGGAGTCCTGTGACCCGGTGCAGCCGGATTTCGGAGGGGAGGGCGTCGTCTCGCTGCGACGGGGCTGCGCGGTGACGGAATCGGGTGCGGTCTATTGCGGGATCGGCGAGCGCGCCGGGGGCGGCGCCTGCCTGGGGGCTCCGGTGCTGGTGCCGGACGTCGCTGCCGCTGATTTCGCGGAGACGGACTTCAACCAGTGTTACGTCACGCTCGATGGCGGCGTCCGCTGCCAGGGCCGCGGCGACGCGGGGGAGCTGGGCACCGGAGCCTTCATCGACCGTACGACCTTCGCCGACGTGGATCTCTGGGCCGGCAAAGCGAAGCGGGTAACGTTCGGGGCGACGCCATGCGCGGTGCTGGAGAACGACCGTCTCTGGTGCTGGGGCGATGAGCTGCCCGAGCCGGGGCCGACCAAGGTGGCGATCCCCACCATGGTCCCGCTCTGCGCGGACGATCCAGCGCCGACGCCGCCCGCGCCTACCCCGCTCGATGGCTTCGTCGACGTGACGGGCGCGCCTTCGGAGGCGGTGGAGCTGACGAGCTTCGACGGGGGTTGCGAAGGGCTCGACGTGGGAACGATCGTCTACAGGCGGAGCTCGAACGAGCTCGATTACGGCGTGTGCGGCCCCACCGGGCTCCTCGAGCGCGCTGGCAGCTTCACCGGCTTCTACGGGGCCCAGCTGTACGTCGGGATGTTCGAGTACGCCGACAAGGCGTATCCCCCGCCCGAGGGGCAAGAGAAGGGCTTCGGTGTCTTCCTCTGGGCGCAAAAGAGCGGGCTCAACCAGACCTCGTGCATCAGCGACAACGGCGCCCTGTCCGGCGGGCTCACGCAGACATTCATCGGGGTCGGCGAGGAGGTGTGCGGCGCCAAGGCCACCGTGCTCTCCACCTCGCCGTTCCGTATCCAGCTCAACTTCACCCATCGCCGCTTCGCCGAGATCGAGCTCCGGCCGGTTCCGGGCACCGACGCGATCACGATGCCGTAGCGCTCCGCGCTCCCGAGCGTTCGCGCCCGAGCCCTGGTCGCCCTCGCGATGCCCGCGCCGCCATGGCGAGACCGAGCGTCGTGATGGCTCGGCCCTGGGTCGAAAGAGCGTGGTCCGGGCGGCGCCGAGCGCGCTACGGGGGCGCATCGGCGTGCCGTGGGCACACGTGTCCGTCCGGGCGTTGGTCTGGCCCGGGAGGCGCGTCGCGAGACGCTCGACGGCGTCACCGAGCGCCTTACGGCGCACAACGGTGCTTTTCCAGTACGGTGGCTGCCGCGTGGACGCTGGGAGAGCGTGCTGGAACATCGGTCGGCTCGCCGAGCGCGGAGTGGAAGCGGACGATGTTCCGGGGCTCGGTGACCATGGCGACGAGCTTCATCCGCCCCTTGCAAGTTGGGAACTCGAGGACATCGATCGCAAATGTGCGGCGCAAGGGCTCGGCGCGGTTTGTCGACCGCTCGATAGCCGCCACGCTTGCGTTTCGGAGCGGGGTCATCGTCCGCCTTCGTAGGCTCTTCTGGCTTCGCAGGGCGCGGTCCGATGCGCTTGCGCGCCAACGTGGGCGACTTGCCGAGGCGAGAACGTCAGCGTACTTGACGGTGTGAAAGCGCGGCGGCGGGACGCTGGCGGCGAGGCGGCACAGGAGCGAGAGCGGATCCCCCCGTGGTGGGGCTGGAGCTCTTGTCGCCGAGCACGCGGGCGGAGTGGAGGAAGGCGTTGATGATGATGGGGCGCATCGCGTTGAGCTCGAAGTTCCCCTGGCTGCCGGCGAACGCGACCGCGTTGTCCTCACCGCCTCCTCGGCCGCGCGAACGATCGCGTCGGCCTTCCATCGCGGCAGCCGCCCGGCCGCGGCGTTGACGAGCGCCGCGGCCTCCTTGACGTAGCCGTAGGCGTGATAAACGCGCTTCGGCATGCGATCGTTGCCGATCGAGAAGTGAATGAGGCTGCGCTGCGTCTGCGCGCCCCAGTAGCGATCGGCGGGCACGTCGATCTCGCCCATCGAGTCGGTCTCGCGACGCTGGCCGGTGGCCTCGATGCCGATCGGAACGTCGCGGAGCGTGGGATGTGCCTGCGCGGCCATGGATGGCTCCTTTGCTCCGACTCAGTACGTCGGCGTGTAGAGCTGGCCCTCGATCCAGGCCCGGACGTCCGGCGGCCTGTGGACCTGCGCCAATCCCTCGTCGAACATGAGCTCGGCGACTCGCGCGGCCGTCGTGACCTCCGACTCCAGGATGTCGGCCTGGCTCGGGAACAGCATGCCCCTCGCGCGGAGCTCCGGGCCGACCTGGCCGGCGAGCGCCTGGGCTGCGGTGACGAAGCACGCGTCGGTGATGCGCTTGGGCCGCGCCACGTACGTCGCGAGCCCGATGGCCGGGAAGACGTAGAAGTTGTTCGCCTGGCCGGGGTGAAAGCGCTTCCCGTCCACCGTCACGTCGGGGAACTGCACGCCCGCGGCGTAGAGCGCCTTGCCCTTGGACCAGGTATAGGCTTGTTCGGCCGAGCACTCCGCCCGGTCCGTGGGGTTGGAGAGGGCGAAGATGATGGGCCGCTCGTTGAGGCGGCTCATGGTCTCGACCACGCGCTGGTCGAAGGCGCCGCCCTTGGTGCTGACGCCTATCAGGACCGTCGGCTTCTGCGCTTCGATGGCCTCGACGAGATCCTTGGACGGCTTCGCCTTGTGCGCGTACACCCTCTGCACCTCCGACAGATCGGCGCGCGAGGGCTCGAGCAGACCGTTGATGTCGAACATGGAGATGCGGCTGCGCGCTGCCTCTTGCGACAGCCCCTCGAGCTGCATGGCCGAAACGAGGAGGTCGGCGATGCCGATGCCGGCCGAGCCCGCGCCCAGGAACAGGATCCGCTGCTCCGCCAGCGGCGTACCGATGATCTCGAGCGCCGTGGTCAGACCGGCGAGCGTGACGCCGGCCGTGCCCTGGATGTCATCGTTGTAACAGAGGATCTTGTCCTTGTAGCGCTTGAGCAGCCGGATCGCGTCCGTGCCCTTCCAGTCCTCGAAGTGGATGCAGCAGCCGGGAAAGACCTGCTGCACGGCTTGCACGAGCTCTTCGACGATCTCGTCCAGCTTCTGCTCGGGCGGGGGCAGCTCGCGCAGGCCGAGGTAGAGCGGGTCGGCGCGGAGCGCCGCGTTGGTCGTGCCGACGTCGAGCAGCATCGGCAACAGGCCATCGGGCGGCACCGCGGCGCACGCCGTGTAGAGCTGCAGCTTGCCAATCGGGATGCCCATGCCGTTGGCGCCGATGTCGCCCAGACCGAGGATGCGCCCGCCCGTCGAGACGCAGATGAAGCGCACGTCGCACGTCGGCCAGTTGCGCAGCACCTCGGCGATACGGCCTTTCATCAGGCGCGTGATGTACATCCCGCGGGCCCGGCGGTAGATGTGCCCGAACGCGAGGCAGGCCTCGGCGACGGTGGGATCATAGAGGATCGGCACGAAACGCGCCGGATCGGACATGACCGTCCGGTAGAAGAGCGTCTCGTTCCGATCGGCCAACCCGATCAGGTAGACGTAGCGCTCGAGATCGGTCGGCTTCGCCTCCAGGTGCTGCATCACGCGCTCGACCTGCCGGTCGAGGCTCTCGACCGCGCACGGCAACAGGCCCTCGAGCCCGTATGCGCGGCGCTCTTCGGCGGTGAACGCCGTGCCCTTGTTGCGAACGGGGTCGTCCAGCAACGTCCGGCCGAGCTCGGGTTCCTGTGATCCGATCTTTGCGGCTCGTGCCATGGTCACCTCCCGTGTGCCCGCACGTCGTGTTTCGGGTTGGAGCAGCGTGGCCGCGGGCCGAGCGGTGCGGCCGGCCACGGCGCCGGAGCATCGGCGAGCCGCCCGCCACGAGCCTCACCGTTGCCAGCCGCGAGGCCAGCGCAGCCATGTCCGAAGGTCGTTGCGTGCGGTACCTTGGCCAAGGGCGATCGGCACGCAAGCCCCGCGATGGCGCATCCTCACCTGCATGTGCTCGAAGCGGACGGCTTGCCGGGATGAGGCTCCCGCTCGATGCGCACCGAGATGCGGATCTCGTTCATGCGGAAGGGCTCGGCCGCGAGCTCGCGCTCGTGACGCGGGCGACGCGGCCGAGCGCGGTCTGCGCGGCGACGCCCTTCTGCAGCTCGGGATCGCGCATCACGCCACCGCCGAAGTCCGTCTCGACGCCGCCGGGCGCGATCGGACACCCGGGAGGCGGGCGCCACCGTTCTGCATCTCTTGCGCAGGGAACAATCGCCCACAGAACACGAGCTGTGAGCTTCGCTCGGGCCGTACAAGGGGCGAGCGTCCAAGCCAGGGACCACGACGTCCGCCGCCGGTCCCCCGGAACGTGGGCGATGATACGATGAAAAAAAACGCATCCGCGGTGCCATCGTCGCCTCCGTCATCCATCCACGCGACGCGCGTGGTCGAAGGGAGAACAGCGATGCGGGCATTGCTGAGGGTGTGGGGACTCGCGGTGACGTGCAACCCGTGGTGGGCCTGGCCGCCGAGATGCGGCGTCGGGGGCACGACGTGAGGCTGTGCGTACCGCCGAATTTCATCGACTGGGTGGTCGGCCTGGGCTTCAAGGCGAGCGACGCCTCGTCCAGCTGCACCAGCTGCACGCTGTACGACTGCGTGTCGTAGACCGCGCCCCCGGATCGACGAGCTTGTCCATGGCGTGTACCTCGGGCAGAGCGCGGACTCGCTCCGGGGGGGAGGGCTTCGGCGGCATCGTCACTCGCTTCTTCCCGTTGAACGCAGGCTGGTTCAGCGAGATCGACCGTCACGCGCTTGGCGGGCCGTGGAAGAGGCGGCGCCGCCCACCGGACGCAGACGGCCCGCCCGTTCAGACGCTGGGCATGATCCCGGGGCTGCTCGATCATTGGCTCGCGAAGATCGGGTACACGCGACAGCAGACCGATGAGCCCGTGGACCCGAATCGCCTCGACAACCTGTGGGCACCCGTGCCGTGGGACTTCGGAGCACACGGCCCGTTCGACCGGCGCGCCAAGGCCTCGAGCCTGGAGCTCTGGTTCGACATCCATCGCTGGTCGCTCGGCGCCGTAGCGCTGTGCGCGGCGGCCATCGCCGGGGCCTCCGCGCGGCGGAGCGCCAGATACCGCCGCTGTCAGGCGCGCGACGCATACCAGAGGAGGAGAAGGCGGCGCCAAAGGTCGTGCTCGGTGGCTCGCTCGTCTGCGGCGCGGCCGGCGTCCGCTCGTCGGCGCCGCCGCGGTCGTGCTCGGCATCCTCGCGCTGGTCGGCATCTATCCCATGGTGCTCACGTTCGTCGCCCTCCTCGAGCTGGGGTCGGCCGTCGTCGTGAGCGGAACCGCCGTCTCGGGGCGGACGGCGGCAGCGCTCCGGCGCTGAGCCGGGCGGCGCTCGCCTTCAAGGCACCTCACCTTCACCACGCGCTGGGCGACATCCTCGACGTCCGACGCGAAGCGCGCGGCGATCGGCAGCGGGCTGCGGGGCAGCGCCGGCCGGCCGACGAGCGCCGCGGCGGCGGCGCGCGCGGCGCGGGCGGTGGCTCCCGGCGGCGGGCGTGGGTGCGGCGGCGCTCGCGGCGATCGGGTTGCTCGGGGGGATCGCGCGGGCGCGCGGATAAGCGCCGGCGTGGGCCACGATCCGCTCGATGGGCGCGCGCACGACCCGGTGAGCGCGCCGGGCTCGAGGGACAGGATGCGGGTTCAGGCCGCGCTCGCCGCCTACCTCGTCGGGCGGCGGTGACCCTTGAGCTGGGTCCCCCGGCCGCAGGCGGCACGCTCAGTGCTTGCTCCGCCGGGACCGAGCCGAAGGAGGTGGGGACGTGACAGAGGTGCTCGAGCGCGGCGATGACGACACGGAAGGAGTCGAAGCATGCACCAGACACGCAACAGCGTGACGAGCCCGTGGGGCGAGCGGACGCCGTACTTCGGTGAGCACCAGTGGCCGGCACGGGTCGACGAGCAGACGGACGAGGAGCCGGAGCGGTGGGTCCAGTCCTGCTGCGTGCTGTGCACGAACGGATGCGGGCTCGATATCGGGGTCAAGGGGAACAGGATCGTCGGCGTCCGCGGCCGGGCAGAGGACGTCGTCAACCACGGCCGGCTGGGCCCCAAAGGGATGAACGGCTGGGTCGCGAACAACAGCCCCGACCGGCTGACCCGGCCGCTGATCCGCACCGGCAAGAAGCCGGGCAACACGTTCCGCGAGGCCACGTGGGACGAGGCGATGGAGCTCCTGACCCGCCGGTGCAAGGACGTGGTCGCCCGGTACACGCCCGGCGCGGTCGCCATTTACAACAGCGGACAGCTGTTCCTCGAGGACTACTACACGCTCAGCGTCATCGCCCACGCCGGGCTCCGCACGAACCACATCGATGGGAACACGCGGCTGTGCACCGCCACGGCTGGCAGCTCGCTCCGCGAGACGTTCGGCCGCGACGGGCAGCCGTCGAGCTACCGGGACTTCGACGTCGCCGATTGCATCCTGCACGTCGGCCACAACATCGCGGCGACGCAGTCGGTGTCGTGGATGCACATCCTCGACCGCCGCCGGGGTCCGAACCCGCCCAGGCTCGTCGTCATCGACCCGCGGACGACCGACACCGCCCGGGAGGCCGACGTCCACCTGGCCCTTCGCGTCGGCACGAACGTGGCGCTGCTGAACGGGCTCATGCACCTGATCATCCAGAACGGGCATGTGGACCAGGCGTTCATCGACGCGCACACGGTCGGGTTCGCGGCGCTGCGGGAGAAGGTCGCGGCGTACCCGCCCCGGCGCGTGGCCGAGATCACCGGCGTCCCCGTGGATCAGCTGAACGCCGCGGCGCACCTGCTCGGGACGAGCGAGCGGCTCCTGGCCACCGCGCTTCAGGGCATCTACCAGGCGCATGAGGCCACGGCCGCGGCGTGCCAGGTCAACAACCTCGTCCTGATCCGCGGCATGATCGGCAAACCCGGCTGCGGCGTGATCCAGTCGAACGGCCAGCCGACCGCCCAGAACACCCGCGAGACCGGCGCGGACGGCGAGTTCCCCGGGTTCCGCAACATGGAGAACCCGGCGCACGTGGCCGACCTCGCGCGCGTGTGGAACGTCGAGCCGGACGTGATCCCCACCTTCGCGCCCCACACCCATTGCACCCAGCTGTTCCGGCTGGCCGAGCAGGGGTCGATCCGGATGCTCTGGATCATCGCCACGAACCCGGCGGTCTCGATGCCCAACCTGCCCCGCATCCGCAAGACGCTGGCGAAGGAGGATCTCTTCGTCGTCGTTCAGGACGCCTTTCCGACCGAGACCACGCGGTTCGCGGACCTGGTGCTGCCGAGCGCGATGTGGGGGGAGAAGACCGGCACGTTCACGAACACCGATCGGACGGTGCACATCTCGCACAAGGCCGTCGACCCGCCGGGCGAGGCGCGGCCGGACATGGATATCTTCATCGATTTCGCCCGGCGCATGGGCTTCACGGACAGGGACGGTCAACCGCTCATCAAGTGGGACACGCCCGAGGGCGCGTTCGACGCGTGGCGCGCGTGCACCAAGGGTCAGAACTGCGACTACTCCGGCCTGACGTATGCCAAGCTCACTGGCGGCTCCGGCATCCAGTGGCCGGTGAACGACGAGCACCCGGACGGGACCGAGCGGCAGTACACGGATCTGCGCTTCCCGACCGGCGTCGACGAGTGCGGGAGCTATGGGCACGACATCGAGACCGGCGCGGCGGTCACGCGCGAGCAGTACGCGGCCAACGACCCGGCGGGCCGCGCGATCCTCAAGGCGGCTGACTGGTTTGCTCCGCCGGAGTCACCCGACGACGAGTATCCATTTTGGTTGACGACCGGGCGGCTCATCTACCATTTCCACACGAGGACGAAGACCGGCCGGTCCCCGGCGCTGCAGGCGGCGGCCCCGGACGTGTTCGTGCAGATGAGCGCCGAGGACGCCGCGCGCATGGACGTGAGCGAGGGCGAAATGGTCGACGTCATCACCCGCCGTGGCCGGGTGCGCGGTGCGGCGAGGCTCGGGGATATCGTCCCGGGGCACCTGTTCATCCCGTTTCACTACGGGTACTGGGACGAGGAGGGGACCGACGGGGCGGAGCCGGACGGGCGGCCGCGGGCCGCGAACGAGCTGACGATGACGACCTGGGACCCGGTGAGCAAGCAGCCGGCCGTGAAGTTCGCCGCGGCCAAACTGCAGAAGGTGAGCGCCGCCCGCACCGCGGTCGCGAAGGTCGCCGGCGCGGCGGAGCGGGCCGTCGAGCGGGCCGGCGCCGCGGCCTCGGCGATCGCGTCGGCGATCACGCGCGCTTCCGGCGACGCGCCCGAGCGACAGCGCCTGGCCGACTACCTCGGCCTGCTCCGGCTGGCCCACGAGCGGTTCATCGTGGCGTGCGACGCCGCGTCCGAGCACGCGCTGAACGAAGGCGAGCTGTCGATGGGGCTCTCGCGGCTCCAGGAGATCTCGCGGCAGTCGCTTTCGTGGCTGGAGCCGGCGGCGCGGCCGTACAACCCGGCCCCGCCGGCCGGCGACGCGAACGAGCTCGGCTCCTTGCCGGAGAAGATCCGCCTGAACCGGGCCAGGGAAGGCCACCTCGGGCAGCTCCGGGGGCTGCACGAGCTGTACGTGCTCGCGGCCGACCTGCACATCACGCTCGTCGCCGTGAAGAAGACGGCCATGATGCTGCGCGATCGCGCGCTCATGGCGAGCTGCGACCGGATCGAGGAGAACACCCATCGTCAGCAGGCGTGGCTCCTGACGCAGGTGGGCGCGCATGCGCCGCAGATCCTGGGCGTCCCGCTCTGACGGCAGGAGGGATGATCCCGGACCGAGGCGCGGGCGAGCGCTGGCCGATGATGAACCGCACCGCACCCAGACCAAGGCTCCACGCCGCGCGCGCTCGCCTCGCCATCGCCAGGTTACCGGAGGCCGTCTGGGCTCCGCTCGCCGGGGCGGCGCTCATGGCGCTCCCTGCGGCCGTTGGGCTCGTGATGGGCAAGCCGTGGCTATTCCCGAGCCTCGGGCCGACCGTGTTCGTTCATGTGACCACGCCGCGGAGCCGGGGCGCGCGGCTCTACAACACGCTCGTCGGCCACCTGCTCGGTATCGTGGCCGCCGCCGCGGCCGTGGCCGTGCTCGGCGCCGCGGCCGAGCCGTCCGTGATGGGCTCCGGACACCTGCTATGGCGCCGCGCGTGGGCGTCCGTCCTCGCCGTGGCCCTGACGTTGCTCTCGCAGGAGCTGCTCAAGGCGCAGCACGCGCCGGCCGCGGCGACCACGATGCTCATCACGCTCGGCGGGTTCAGGGCGGACTGGTCCGACGCCGCGACGATCACCGCCGGCGTGCTGCTCGTCGCGCTTCCGGGCGAGCTCGCGCGGCGGGCGCGTATCCCGCCTTCGCACGGGCCTTGATGCGGCCGGGCTGGATCATCGACCGAACACCTTGTGCAGGGCCGTCTGGGCGGCGAAGTAACCGCACATGCCGTGGACGCCTCCGCCCGGCGGGGTCGAGCTCGAGCAGATATACAGGCTCCGGTTCGGAGTCGACTACGGATCGAGCCGCAGGGTGAGCTCGACCCAGGGACCGCTTGCCTACCGCGCTCGCGTGGTGAAGAGGGACGTGATGGAGTCCAGGATATCCTGGATCGACAGGGCAGGAGGCGGCTCGTCCGGGTTGTCGAGGGCCCTATCCACGTAGTGCCCGAGGTACTCGGTCGTAACGAGCGCCGTGATCGCGTTCGTCACCGCGCCGGCCAGCGGGATCAGCCCCAGGGTCAAGCCGATCATGAGACGAAGGGCGCCGCCGCCCCAGATGAGCTGGTGGACCTGGGACCACGCCGGCTTCGAGAGGGACGTGCCTCGCTCCTTCGCGAGCGACGCCGCGAGCAGGTACTGGATCGGAATGACGAACAGCTGGTCCGAACCCGGGAGCGGCTGGACGATGAGGCTGATCCCGGCGGCGCCGGCCGAGAATGCGTGGGTGGTGAGCCGTGCGCCGAGCTTCATGAAGGAAGCTTAACGCCCGCTCGGCTGTCGAGAAGTGGCTCACGCCGCTCGTCCGGGCGCGGGGATGAGGGAGCGATGTCCCGGGTCTCCCGCTTTTCACAGCGCGCGGGATGGGCCGACCATCACGGCCGTGACCGGGAGCGCTCACCCCCGCGATGGCCATCGAACAGACTGCGCGATCGAGCGTCAACCATCGTGAGCGTCAACACCGCGCTTGCCCATCCAATGCATTTGTCCACGACAACCTCGATATGTTCAGAGCCGCCTGACTATCCGTCGATCGGTCAACCGAAGCCGCCGGACCAGGTCTGTCCAGCTGCGCGAGGGGGAGCGCGAGGACGTGGGTATAGAGGAAGAAAATGGGCTCAGGGGGCCGGCGAGCGATGCGACCACCGCAGCCCGACGCGACGGATCGGTCGCGACATCACACCACGCGGCGCTCGTCTTGCCGGCCTGGAGCCCTCGGCACGACGCTCGGCCATGTGAAGGCGAGCTCACCGCCCACCGGCAGCTGGTTCCACAAAGGCGCCAGCTCTTCGAGCCGGACGACGACGCGATCGACCCGCCGGGCATCTTCGCCCGAGAGCGACTCGCGCGGCGCGGGCCGCGAGGCATCCGGGCGCTGCCCCTGGCGGCGCCTCCAGATCAGGTCGCAGACGGCGGCGAGGCGCTCCGAGGTGACCATGTCGTGCTGCCTGCCCTCGTCCGCGTTGCGAAGCGATGTCTCCCGGCGCAGCTGCTTCCGCCGCTCGCGCGCCCGTTCGCGCGGGCTCCGGTCGCCCAGCGCGGCCGAGATAAAGGTGCCGCCGCCGCTCGCGGCACGACCGAAGACGCCCGACGTCAAGCCGAGCTCGGCCTCCACGATGTAGTGGACGAGGTCGTGCGGAATGTGGTCGTCGAACCCAGGCGCCGGATCCATCGCCTGGGGCTGTTTGCCGGCGACCTCCACGACGACGGCGTACCGCCGCTCGCCGGTGCGTCGAAAGATAACGTCCATGATGAGACATCATCATAGCACATTCGCGTCCGAAGGCAACCTGCGGCCTTGTCCATGGTCACCCGGGTGCGCCCGCCACGGCGACATGGGATTGGACGCGTACTATCGGGCCTTGCTACTCTCCGAGCCGGGCATGGTGTAATGAATCGTTCTATGGGTGACGCCAACACATGAATACGCCACTGTCGCCGTCTGGAGCGGCGCGGAATGACGGATCATCCGTCCAGATCGGCGCTCTCGTTCCGCTGACTCGGCCCGGCTGGGTCGAGGCAGGCCGGCACTTGCTCGCCGGACTCGAGCTGGCCGTCCGCGAAGTCAATGACGCCGGCGGGATCGCCGGAAGACCACTCGAGCTGGTGGTCCGAGACACCGCGGCCGATCCTCAGAGGGCCGCGGCGGCCGTCGATGAGCTGGCTCGCCTGGGCGTGGCTGCCTTGGCGGGGGAGTATCACAGCGTCGTCGCTCGCGCCGCTGCCGCCAGGGCAGACGCCCTCGGCCTGCCGTTCCTCTGCTCGTCAGCGGTTCTCGACGCGCTCACCGAACAGCCAGCGGAATGGGTCGCGCGCCTCGCCCCGGCGCAGTCCCACGGCTGGCGGATCTACGCGGACTTCCTCCTCGGCGCGGGCCACAGGCGCATCGCCGTAGCAGCCGATTCGAGCGTCTACTGGGCGTCTGGGGCCCGCGTTCTGCGGGACCACCTCGCTCCACGCGGCGGCACCGTCATCGAGCTCGACATGCGCGCGCTCGCCCCCGCGGCCGTGTGCGACGAGCTCGCCGGCAATCGCGCGACAGCCCTCCTTCTTCTGGTCGGCTACCCGGAGCCGGCGGTGTCGATCGTCAAGTCTGTCCGCCGCGACCAGCGCCTCGCCGAGATCACGATCGGTGCTCCGGCCGGGCAACCGGAGTTCGCCGAATGGGCGGCGTTGCTGGGCGGCGACGGCGCCGCGATCCCGTTCTTGCGCTACCTGCCCGAGCGCCTCAGCCAGCTCGGCGCCCGGGTCGAGACGGCCCTGCGCGAGCGGCTGGCCGAAGCGCCGTCCTTCGTCGCCTTCGAGGGCTACGACACGGTCGCCGTCCTCGCCGATGTGCTGCGTTCTCACGGCGCGGACCGGGCGCGCACCGCCGGATCCTGGGCGCGCGTCGCGGTCGAAGGCACCCGCGGGCAAATCCGGTTCTCCCGCGCGCCAGGCATCAGCGTTTGGCAGTGGGCTTGGCCGCCAGTCCAGGTCGTTGATCGAGATCCGGCGGAGCCCGATCGCTTTCGGATCCTTCACGCCGGCTGAGAGAGCGCGCAGGTCCGACTGCCGGAGGCGCCGCTCGAAGCCCGAGAGCGAGCGGTCCAACGAGCCCCGGGCGCCTCGTGCCCTCGTGGATGGGCTCGCTGCCTTCTCCTTCAGGGGTTCAAGGGCGGATGGCGAGCAGCGTCGGCGTTTGACCCGGCGCCGCGGCGGCCATCGCGTCGATCAGCGCGCGCGGCTCGCCGGGCCCGACGGCGCCCGTCTTGCGGACGGCGTCGACCCTGCTGAGCCCCCACAGGAGCGCGGCCGCCGCCGGCGTGGGCAGGCGGCTCAGGGGCACCATCGGCTCCGGCGTGATGGTGTTTCCGAGGCGGCGCACCACGCGGAACCCTTCCTCCATGGCGCGCGCGAGGCGCATCGCCTCTGTCCACGACACGCCTGCGTTCCGCGCGTGCGCCGCGGTGATAGCCACCATCGCCGGCACGACGAGCGCCGCGTGCGTGCGCAGCCAGCTCTCCATGTCGGCGTGCACGACGGCGGGAATGCCGGCGTCCGTGAAGACCTTCGCCCAGGCCGCGTCCGTCACCGTGGTGACCATCCCTCGGGTGACGACCTTCGACGTCAGCTTGCCGTCCTCGAGGGTCGCCAGGATCGCAGGGAAGCCGAAGGCGAAGCGCGCCGGGCCCACCGCGTCCCGGAGGCGGCCCAGCGGCTCGAAGGTGTTGAACATGAACATCACGGACCTCGCCGCGCTCCCGGCCAGCGCAGGGAGCACGGCGTCCACCTGGTGCGCGAGCACCGTCACGAGCACCAGATCCCACGCCGCCGTCGCGTCGAGCGCGGCGCTCACGCGCACCGCCGCGCGCTCGCCCGAGGCGCTCACGATCGCCTCGTCCCGCCGCAGCTGCTCCAGCCGCTCTCCGCGGGCGACCACCGTCACCTCGTGCCCCGCGCGCGAGAGGTGAAAGGCAAAGGTGCTTCCAATCCTACCGGCGCCGACAATGGCAATCTTCATGCGTTACTCCGTGGCTCCTGTGGGAAGATCTGTTCTCTGCGCGCCGTTGTCGTCACCGCGCCGCCGCCGGCAGCGCCCTGGCGCTCCGGCAACGCCCGCGCCTGCAAGCTCGACACCGCGCGGCGCCCTCGTCATCGTCATCGATGGCGCGCTCCTCGGTGTTAAACCAACTGGATGGTTTAAATATAGGGAGCGGCCTTGGCCGTGTCAACCGGGCGAGGCGGCGGCGCGCTCTCCTTGCCGCGCGCCACGGCGTGTGCTCCATGAAGGGTCCACCCATGCGCTACGATTCGGCGGCGACCAAGAAGAGGCTCCTCGACGCTGCGCTCGACGAGTTCGCCGAGCGAGGGCTGGCCGGCGCGCGCGTGGACCGCATCGCGGAGCGGGCCTCGGCGAACAAGCAGGCCATCTACGCCTATTTCGGCTCCAAGGAGGGCCTGTTCCGCAGCGTGCTCGAGGAGCGGTGCCAGGTCGCGTTCGACGCTGTGCCCTTCGACCCGTCGGACCTGACGGCCTTCGTCGCAGGCGTCTTCGATCACCTGGTCGAGAATCCGAAGAGCGTGCGGATGATGATGTGGAGGCAGCTCGAGCTCCCCGACGAGGCGCAGCACGACGTCGCGACCGACAAGGTGCAGGAGCTCGCCGCGGCCTACGACCTCGGGGCGACGCCGAAGCCGTGCGCCGAGGACCTGTTCGTCATCCTCCTCGGGCTGTCGATGTCCTGGTTCAGCTTCGCGCCAAACCAGCCGGTCGCGAAGGGATCGGCGGCGGAGCAGCGGCTGCACGCCTTCAGGCGCTCGCTGGTCACGGCGGTCGACGCGGTCGTGAAGGCGATGGCGACGAAGAAGCGGTAGCTGGTCCGTCCCACACGAAGCGCACGCTCGACAGCTCGCGCCGCTGCCCGTCGGGCGCTCGCTCGAACGTGCGCTTCCCGATGCGCCGCGCGAACGTAGGTAGAGCTCCGGAGCGTCACCCACCTCCCTCGCTCGGGGGCGTTCTTGAGTTCGAGCGCGGCGATGCGGCCGTCGGGCGCGCGCCGCAGGCGCACCATGCGGCCGGCGGCGTCGGAGATCGACTCGATGCGCCCGTCGCGGCAGGCGAGCCGCGTCGTGTTGCCATGGGCGTCGCGCACCTCAGAGAGGCGGTAGGTCGAGCCGTCGGCCGATGTCGCGCTCGCAGGCGCCCGTGCTGTAGCGGCGCACGAACCGCGAGCCGAGGGGGCCGAGCAGCTCGACCCGAGAGGATTATCCCTTGCGGCTTGGGCGGCTGGAGCCGGTCGGAGGCCGAGGATCCGGCGGTGAGGCGGGCCTGGAGCCGGTCGGAGGCCGAGGATCCGGCGGTGAGGCGGGCCTGGAGCGGCCCGGAAGGCGGCTTTCCCGCGGCGCATCGGCTTCCGAGCGCTCCGGACGGGCTGTGCCCGTGGCACATGCCTCGCCGAACGGTTCGGAACGCGAGTTGCCGCAGGAGAATCGCGTTTCCCCGCGGCTACAGCGCGATCTTGGGGAGCTCGCCGCGGTCGACCGGCGCTTCCGTGCCCGCACGCTGCCGCCGGCCCTCATCGGGCGTGCCTGGGGATGTCGGCTGTCGACCTCCGCAATCATCGAACCAGCGTACGGTGTGACCGGCGACCGGACCTTGCGACGAGACCTCCGCGCCGCACCACGGTCGAGCGCCGGCTTGGGCGCGGGCCGTGCCGGATCGCACACGGTAGCTCCGGCCCCTCAATCCACCGGCCGAGCGCGTCGTCCCACGACTCGACGAGCTCCGAGCACGGCCCGTAGCGGAACGCTCCGAGGGCGCCACGGCCGCGCCACCAGGGCAGGGGGGCGTTCGGCCGCCCGCGTTTACAGCAGCGCTCATGGGAACCACGCTGCGACCCGCACCACCTCGCGCGCCGCGCCGGCCAGGCCCTCGTCGCCCGCGAGCGCGGCGATGAGCGGCGCGAGCTTCACGAGGGTCACGCCGTCGCCCGCGAGCGCGGCGTGGCGGAAGTCGCCAGCGAGCGCGTCGAGCAGGAGGCCGAACGCCGCGGCGGCTCCCTCGGGCGGGAAGTGGCGGGCCAGCGGGACCAGGTCGAGCAGGCGGTCCGGCTCGTCGGCGCCGAAGCGCAGGGCCAGGGGGAGGGCCTGACGCACCAGCTCGGGCGCGTGTACGGGGTCGTGGCGCGCCAGGAAGCCGAAGGCGCCCAGACGGCCGGCGTCGCTGAGCGGCCCGACCGCGGCGAGCAGCGTGTCGCTGTCGCCCCTCGCCGCGAACCAGGGCCCCACGTCGAACATCCGCAGCCCCGTAGCGGTCGCGCGGCTCGGCCTGCTGGATGGCCTCGTCGATTCCGCGCCAGCAGCCGCGCCGGCTCCGCGGCGAAGGGGAGGCTGCGGGCCAGCGCCCGCACGCGCGGCGCCGCCGGCAGCGCCTCGATCAGGTCGTCGGCGGGATCACCCAGCGCCCTGAGGCGCGGGATCAGGCTCTCGATGAGTTCGGCCGCTTGTTCGCCGAATTGGGGAGCGAGCGCCGCGGCGCGGCGAGCCTCCGGGGCGTCAAGGTGCGGCACGAGCCGCGCGAGCGTCCAGTGCTCGGCCAGGTCGTACGGCTCGAGGTGCTGCTCCACCGCGCCGAAGGCGGCGCGTACGCGCTCGGGATCGCCGAGGACCCGCGCGAGCGCGGCGAGCGCTCGCGCCCGCGCGGGTCCAGGCAGCGCCTCCGCGTCGGGCCAGAGCGCGTCGGCGACAGCACGCGGGAAATGCCTGGCGAAGACCTCGATATCGCCAGGATCGCCGCCGCCGTCGCGGAGGCTTCTGAGCGCCTCACGTGCGACCGCAACCCCTTCCTCCGGAGGCAGTGCTCCTGTCGCGACAAGCATCTGGTGCGCTCGCTTCTCAGCGTCCTCCGTGCTCCAAAACGCGGCGAGCGCTTCCCGCGCGAACGCGTGTCCCGTCTCGCCCCCGGCGCACTCGGCGAGGCTCAGGAGGACATCCCCACGGAATTCGGTCTCCTGGATGCGCCGTGCGGCGTCCGCGGCCCACGCGAGCACCTCGGCGCGCGCCGGGCCGGCCGCCATCGCCGCGCCGAGCGCGGTGAGCGCCCTGGCCTGATCTCGCTCGTCGGCGATCCGTTTCTGCCGGTCGATGGGCTCGACGCCGACGGGAGCATCACGGTCCTTGCGTCGGGCGCACCAGTTTAGGCTCGCCTCGACGAGGGCCGCGCGTACGGCGAGGGCCGTTGCCTCGCGACCCATGGGAAGCACCACGACGGCGCGACGGCGCACGCGCTCGAGGTCGGCGACGAAGCCGAGGTAGGCCTCGGGCCGAGCCATCCAGCGGGCGAGGTGCTCCTCGGTGACCAGCGCGGCGAATGCCTGGAGCGGTGCGTCGCTCTGCTCCATGTGCGCGCGCACGTAGGCGCAGGGATAGCCGTCTGGCGGGAGCGCTAGGAGCTGGCGGATCGACGTCTCGCGCGCGCCGAGGACGAGGTGCTCCTCGACCTCGCGGCGAGCCGCGTTCGAGCGGAACGCGTAGGTGCCATCGACGGCCGTGACGAGCGGCTCGATCCCGGCGAGGGCGCCCTCGATGGGCGCCCCGAGGGCGGCAGTGATCTCGTCCTCGGGGAGCCGGCCGTAGGCGACGGAGAGCAGGCCGAGGAGCTTGGCTGATGAGGCGCCCGCGGTCGCGAGCAGCTCCGCGGGATCGCCCGGTGTGGGCCAGGGCCGCACCGGCAGTCGATGGATCTGCGTGCGCGCCGGGTCGAAGCCGAGGCGCTGGATCCACGCGCGGGCCGCGGCGTCGTCGCCCTCGACGGTGGCGAGCACCTTGACGCGGGGGCCAACGGCGGAGAACAGCGCCGGCCAGGCGACGAGCGGCTCCGCCTCCTCGACGTCGGTGATCGCGAGCAGCAGCGAGGGTTCGTTCTCGGTCGGCCCGACGCGCAGGTGTTCCTGAGCGATCTGTCTACGCAACAGCCGAGGCTCGCCGCCTGCGTAGTCGGAGAGCACCCGCGAGACCAGCAGGGCGAGGATGTCACGCTCGAGCCTGAGATCAGGCCCGATTGGCACGAGCTGCGCACCGTAGGCGACACCTTCGTTCTGTGCACGGACCAGGTGGGCGGCCACGACCGCGCGCCGGCTCGCGCGCGAGCCATGCAAGATCGCATAGGGCAGCTCCGGCTCGTCGAGCCACCGGTCGAGCGCGGCCAGCGCGGCTCGTTCTGCGGGGTCGAGCGTGGTGCACGACGTCTCGTGCCAGGCGGAGCGACAGGCGCGCTCGACGGGCGCGGGGGCGAGGATATGGGGCGGGGGTGTTGTCATCGCACGCGTCGCTTGCCGTTGATGGGTCAGATTGGGCTTCCGTTGCGCCGTTCGCTGGGCGCTTCCTTCGTTGCGGAGCTGGCGCGACGTCTCCCCTCGCGGAAGCTTTTACCGCGCCACCGGGTGCGCGTCGGCGTGAGGCTTTCCGCGCCGATAGCGGCGCTCAGGGGAACCACGCCGCGACCTGCACCACCTCGCGCGCCGCGCCGGACAAGCCGTCGTCGCCTGCGATCGCGGCGATGAGCGGCGCGAGCTTCACGAGGCTCACGCCGTCGCCCGCGAGCGCGGCATCGCGGTAATCGCCTGCGAGCGCGTCGAGCAGGAGGCCGATGGCGGCGATGGCCCCTTCGGCCGGAAAATGGCGGGCCAGCGGGAGCAGCTCGAGCAGGCGGTCCGGCTCGCCGGCGCCGAGGCGCAAGGCGAGGGAAAGGGCGCGGCGCGTGAGCTCGGGCGCGTGCGCGGGATCGTGGCGCGCCAGGAAGCCGAGGGCGACCTGGTGGTGGGCGTCACTGAGCGTCGCGATCCAGGCGAGCATCGCGTCGCTGTCGCCCGTCGCTGCGAACCAGGGGCCCACGTCGAAGAACAGCCCGTAGCGCTCGAGCGGCTCGGCCTTTCGAACGACCTCGTCGATGCGCGCCCGCAGCCGCGCCGGCTCCGCGGCGAAGGGGAGGCTCCGGGCCAGCGCCCGCACGCGCGACGCTTCCGGCAGCGCCTCAAGCAGGTCCTCGGCGGGATCGCCCAGCGCGATGAGGCGCGGGATCAGCTCCTCGACGAGTTCGGCGGCCCGTTCACCGAACTGGGGCGCGAGCGCCGCGGCGCGGCGGGCCTCCGAGGCGTCGAGGAACGGCACGAGCTGCGTGACCCTCCAGTGCTGGTCCAGGTTGTATGGGTCGGGGTGCTGCTCCAGCGCGGCGAAGGCGGTGCGCACGCGCTCGGGATCGCCGAGGGCCCGCGCGAGCGCGGCGAGCACCTGCGCTCGCGCGGGCGCAGGCAACGCCTCCGCGTCGGGCCAGAGCGCCTCGGCGACGGCGCGCGGAAAATCGCTGACGAAGATCTCGGCACGGCCAGGATCTCCGGCACCGTCGCGGAGGCTCCTGAACGCCTCGCGCGCGACGGTGATCCCTTCCTCCGGAGGCAACTCCTTCGCCATGAAGAGCATCTGGTGCGCTCGATCCTCCGCGTTCTCCGTGGTCCGGAACGCGGCGAGCGCTTCCCGCGCGAACGCGTATCGCGCCTCGCCCCCGACGATTTCGGCGAGGCTCAGGAATGCGTCGCCGCGGAAGTCGGCCTCCGGGATGCGCCGTGTGGCGTCTTCGGCCCACGCGAGCACCTCGGCGCGCGCCGGGCCGGCCGTCATCGCGGAGCCGAGCGCGATGAGCGCCCTGGCCTGATCTCGCTCGTCGGCGATCCGCTTCTCCCGATCGATGAGCTCGACGCCGACGGGAGCATCGTGATCCTCGCGGCGGGCGCACGAGTTCACGCTCGCCTCGACCAGCGCAGCGCGCACCGCGAGCGCCGCGGCCTCGTGGCCCGATGCGAGCGCCTCGACTGCGTGGCGGCGCACGCGCTCGAGGTCGGCGACGAAGCCGAGGTAGGCCTCGGGCCGGGCCATCCAGCGGGCGAGGTGCTCCTCGGTGACCAGCGCTGCGAATGCCTGGAGCGGCGCGGCGGCCTGTTCCAGGTGGGCGCGCGCGTAGGCGCAGGGATACTCGTCCGGCGGGAGCGACAGCAGGCGGCGGATCGATGCGTCCCGCGCGTCGCGGTCGAGGCGCTCCTCCACCTCGCGGCGCGCCGCGTTCGAGCGGAACGCGTAGGTGCCCTCGATGGCCGTGACGAGCGGCTCGATCCCGGCGAGGGCGCTCTCGATGGGGGCCCCGAGGGCAGTCGCGATCTCGTCCTCCCGAAGGCGGCCGTAGGCGACTGAGAGCAGGCCGAGTAGCTCGGCGGATGCTGCGCCCGTGGTCGCGAGGAGCTTCGTGGGATCGCCCGGCGCAGGCCAGGGCCGCACCGGTAGCGGGTGGATCCGCGTGCGCGCCGGATCGAAGCCGAGGCGCTGGAGCCACGCGTGGGCCGCGGCGTCGTCGCCCTCGACGGTGGCGAGCACCTTGACGCGGGGACCCACGGCGGCAAACAGGCCTGGCCAAGAGACGAGCGGCTCCGCCTCCTCCACGTCGGTGATCGCGAGCAGCAGCGAGGGGTCGTCATCGGTTGGCCCCACGCGCAGATGCTCTTTCGCGATACGCATGCGCAACCACCGAGGAGGACCGCCACCGCAACCGGCGAGCAGCCGCGAGGTGAGCAACGCGAGGATGTCACGCTCGAGCTTGAGATCAGGCCCGATCGGCACGAGGTGCGCGGCGTACGCCGTGCCTTCCTGCTGCGCACGGACGAGGTGGGCGGCCACGACCGCGCGCCGGCTCGGGTGCCGGCCGTGCAAGATTGCATAGGGTCGGTCTGGCTCCTCGATCCATCGGCTGAGCGCGGCCAGCGCGCCTTGCTCTCCGGGGTCGAGCTTGGCGCGCGACGCTTCGCGCCAGGCGCAGCGGCTGGCGCGCTCGATGGGCGCGGGGGCGGGGATTCGGGGCCGGGGTCTCGTCATCGCGTGCGTCAGGTGGTGAACGGGGGGGTTGTGGAGCGCGTCGTCCGGATGTTCCGTTGTCGAGAGTGTCTATCCTGGCTGCTCTGCGTGATGTTCCCATCCCACCGCCCCATCTTGTTCACCTTGGTCTCCTTCTCTTCATTCGGGCCGACCACGCCGCCCTTCGCGTCCTCTCCGATGTTCGCCGGGTGGAGGCCGAGCTCGCGGAAGATCTGCGCGCACATGGGGCAGGGCGCCATGCCCTCGCCGGTCTTGTTCGTCGTCTCGATCGTCGCGCCGTTCCTGAAGCGCTTCTGAAGCTCGGCGCGCACCTCCTCGTTGGTCATGTCAGGCTTCCCCTTCGCCGTTCGCTGGGCGTTTCCTTCGGCGCGGATCTGGCTCGCCATCTTGTGCAGCGCGTCCACCTCGGCGCACGTTGTGTCTCCGGTCTGGCTCTCGCTGCGCGCCCTCTGCGCGTTCTTGACGGCCTCGGTGATCGCGGGGTCCTTGTAGTGCTTCTCGCGATGCTCCTCCGCTGTTCTCCCGCCGCGCACTCCCTGGCTCTTGCCCTCGATATCACCCGGCACCCCGCGGCGGTTCTTCGGATCGGTGAAGTCCTTGTTGTCGGGGTTGTTCCCCGCCGCGTTCCGGACCGTCGAGAACGGCATCAGCCCGCTCGGATCGACGAAGCGCGTCGGCGCGTTGCCGGCGTAGTCGAATCCGTTGAACCCGCCGTCGAGCCCCGCCGGGTCCGCGCTCAGGTACCGGCCGAGCGCGGGATCGAAGTAGCGGTAGCGGTTGTAGACGAGCCCCGTCTCCTCGTCCTCGTACTGGCCCGGGAAGCGGAGCGGCGTCGTGGTCCGCCCGCCCTCCTTCACCTTCGCGCCGAACGCCGACCGGTCGAGCTCGCACACCACCTCGCCCGCTGGGCCGACCAGGCGCTCCGGCGCGCCCACGTCGTCGTTGAGGTAATGGAACCACGGGCTCTCCTCGCGCCGCCCGCCCGCCACGCGCGTGTCGCGGTGGGCCCAGGGCGCGTACCGGGCCTCCTCGAAGCAGTACGTGCGCTCCTCCACCACGGGATCGCCCGACACCTGCGCCACGCGCTTGATCTCGTGGACGAGCACGCCGCCGTCCCACACGAAGCGCACGCTCGACAGCTCGCGCCGCCGCCCGTCGGGCGCTCGCTCGAACGTGCGCTTCCCGATGCGCCGCGCGAACGGATCGTAGCTGTGCTCGACCACCCTCCCGTCGGGCCTCTCGACCGCTGCGAGCAGCCCGAGGGCGTTCCACGTGTACCGCGTCAACCGGCCCTCCGCGTCGCGCGCGCTCATCAACCTGCCCGACTCGTCCCATGCGTACGTGGTGCCGCCCTTCTGCACCAGGCGGTTCCCGGCGCCGTAAGCGCGCTGCTCGCCGTCCGGCTCGTGGAGGTTGCCCGCGGCGTCGTACGCGAAGCGCTGCCCCCGGCCCCGCTCGTCGCGGATCCCCAGGAGCTGTCCCGCGGGGTCGTGCTCGAACAGCCTCCGGCCGAGCGCGTCGTCCCACGACTCGACGAGCTCCGAGCACGGCCCGTAGCGGAACGCCTGGTACACCGTCGTCCCCGGCGGGCGAGGGCCGACCCACTCGGGCCGGCCCTCGCCCGCGCCGGCCTTCGCAGGATGGCCCACCCAGCGCTGCGCCATGCGGCCGAGCGCATCGTAGACGACCTGGATGCGCCCGCCGTCCGGCAGCGCGCGGGCGATCTCGCGCCCGAGCGCGTCGTGCGCGACCCCGACCGCGGTGCGCCCGTCCAGCACCACCTGCGTGGCCCGGCCGCAGGCGTCCCGCGCGAAGGCGGCCGAGTGGCCCAGCGACGTCGTCCGCTGCACCACGTTGCCCATGAGATCGTACGCCCGCCGCACGACGAACGCGTCCCCCGAGGCGAGCTGCCGCTCCTCCACGACCCAGCCCACGGCGTTGCGTGTGAACGTGAGCTCCCCGGCGGGCGTGACGGCGGCGATCAGCTGCCCGCAATGATCGTACTCGAACGACTCCGTGGCGCCGTCCGGCAGGGTGCGCTGGACGAGCTGTCCGGCCGCGTCATAGGTGAACTCCGTGAGCTCGCCCGCGCCGGTCTTCTCGTGGAGGAGCTGTCCGGCCATATCGTGCCGGTAGTGCTTCTCCTGCCCGGCGAACGTCCGCTCGTACACCATGCGGCCCGCTGTGTCGTAGCGCATGAGGTACACGTCCCCCCGCGCGTTCTCGGCCCGCACGAGGCGGCCCTCGCGATCATAGCCGAGCCGGTTCACCTCGCCGTTCGGGCGGCGAATCGCGCAGACCTTGTGCAGGCCTCCCCGATCGAAGCGCGTCGAGGTGCCGTCCGGGTGGTCGACGCGCACGACGTCCCCATTGCGATCGTGGGCATAGCGGGTCACGCCCTCGTCCGGGTGGCGCACGGCGATGCGATCGCCCCGGTCGTTGTAGGCGTACGACGTGATGTTCCCGAGCGCGTCGCGCACCGACAGGCAGCGTCCCCAGGTGTCGTAGACGTGCTCGGTGACGGCGCCTATCCCGTCGATCTTCTGGATCACGTTGCCGTGCGCGTCGTGGAGGAAGCGCGTGCGCGCGCCGTTCGGCGCTACGGTGTCCGTGATGAGCCCCCGCGCCTCGATGCGCACCTCGAAGGTCGCGCCGATCGGATCGGTCCAGTACAAGGCGCCCGCAGTGCGCGTCACCTCCGTGACGCCGCCGCCCGGGTCGGTGACGCGCCGGATGTGCCCGTCCGGCTCGCGCTCGATGACGGTGGTGCGGCCCAGCGGATCGCTCACGCGGAGCGCGCGGCCGCGGGCGTCGCGGACCCAGGTCGTCGTGGCGCCGAGCGGGTCGGTGAACGAGCGGAGATTGCCGTTCTCATCGTAGGTGCGGCTGTAGACGGCCCCGCCGGACACGGCCTTGTCGAGCTTGCCAAACTCATTGGCGAAGTAGCGGTGCACGGTGATCGAATCCGCCACCTCCGAGTACCCGTCGTCGCCGTAGACGAGCTTGCAATGGTAGATCCCCCGGGCCTTCGTGCCATCGGCGAGCGTATCGGGCACGCCCTGCGCGAGGCCGAGGCGCCCCGGATCGGGGTGATCGCCCCAGGTCTCGACGCAGCGGCCACGCTCGTCGTACCGGAAATGGAAGGTGAGATCCTCGGGATCCGTGCGCGATGTCAGCCGGTGATCGTCGTAGGTGTAGCGGGTGACGCAGCCCTCGGCGTCGGCATCGGCGACGAGGTCGCCGCGCTCGTCGTAGGTGTAGCCCCGGAGGGTCACCCACCTCCCTCGCTCGGGCGCGTTCTTGACCTCGAGCGCGGCGATGCGGCCGTCGGGCGCGCGCCGCACGCGCACGACGCGGCCGGCGGCGTCGGCGATCGACTCGATACCCCCCTCGCGGTAGGTGAGCCGCGTCGTGTTGCCATGCGCGTCGCGCACGGCGGAGAGGCGGTATGTCGAGCCGTCGCGCTCGGAGAACAGGTAGAACGTGCCGGCGGCATCGTCGAGCACGAACCCGCTGGCGTCGCGGGTCAGGACCCAGCCGTCGGGGCCTATGCCCGCGTCCCCCTCGGCGATGGGCTCGAACGAGAGCTCCGCGCCCGTGTCGGTCCACAGCACGGTGCTCTGGCGCCGCACCTCGACGGCCCACGCGAACGAGTGGACCCAGCCGAAGCCAAGGCCGACGTCGCGCTCGTGGGCGCTCGTGCTGTAGCGGCGCACGAACCGCAAGCCGAGGGGGCCGAGCAGCTCGAGGTCGACCACGGGATCGGTGAACACGTGGCCGGTGGCGACGTCGACGGGGTCGCCCTTCGACACCTTCCCGCTCTTCTTCGACCCATGGTGGTTCGGGCAGCCGGAGCCGTCGCCGCCCGCACCGCCGCATGCCGACTTCCCGCCTCCGTTGGCGCCGTTGCCCCCGTTGGAGCCGTTGGCGCCTTGGTCCTTGCCGCTCCCCTTGCCGCCCTTTCCGCCCTTGCCCCCGCTGCCGCCGCCGCCGCCCATGATGAAGACGCCGGGATTCATGCCGGGGATCGCGGGGATATTCGGGACGGGGGCCGTGCGCGCCATGGGAGCGAGCGTAACAGGGGGGCACAGCACCTGAAAGGCGCATCCTCCTCCTGCGGGCGCACAGGAGCGCACATCGACGCGATCGGGCCGCCGAGAGGTCCGTCGCGCTGCCTCCTCGTCCGGCCTGCCCCAACACGGTTGGCATCTCCGTGTACCCCCGCAGCTCCGTGGAATTTTGCGCATTCCCGCGCATTGGGCTCATTTGCGCGCTCGATGTTGCGGCGAGAGGCGAGCTGTCAGTATCGTGCGCACCATTCGCCCATTCAGGAGCTCTGCCGTGCACAAGATCTACCTCGTCCTTTCCGCAGCATTCCTCGTCACCTCTACGGCCTGCTCGGATGAATCCGATTCCAGCGGTACGAGTAATGACCAGGCCAGCAGCAGCAGCGCTTCGACCAGCAGCGCCTCGGGCAGCGGTACCGGAGGCAGCGGCGGGTCAGGGAGCACGGGTGTCGGAGGAGGCGGCGCTGCTGGGACGGGCGGATCGGGCGGCGCAGGCGAGGGCGGCGCAGGCGAGGGCGGCGCGGGGACCGCTGGCGGGCCCGCTACCGGGGCCGGCGGGGACCCGGGCACCTCATCGCTGGGTTTCTTCGTGTCCACCCCGAGCGACAGCGGCGGTGATCTCGGAGGGATCGCCGGCGCGGACGCGACCTGCCAGGCGCTGGCGGCCGAAGTGGGCGCCGGCGGCCGCACGTGGCGCGCGTACCTGAGCACGAGCACGGAGAATGCCCGCGATCGCATCGGCAAGGGGCCCTGGGTCAACGCCAAGGGCGTCACGGTGGCCGCGACTGTCGAGGCGCTGCACGCGCTGCCCGGGGGCAACCCGGAGCTCTTCGTCGATCACAAGGGCAACCGCATCAACGGCCAGTGGCAGGGCTCTCCCACGCCGAACGAGCACGACATTCTCACGGGCTCGGCGGCGGACGGCACGGCCCTGGCCGCCACGTGCAACGACTGGACGTCGTCCACCGCCACGCCTGGGCCGCAGGTGGGGCACTCCGACGGCCTCGGTCCGGGCATGAACGGCAGCGCCCCCTACAACTCGTGGAACTCGGTGCACGCTCCCGCCGGTTGCAGCCAGCAGCAGCTCGTGGCGGTGGGCGGCGCGGGCCGTATCTACTGCTTCGCCGCGGATTGAGCCTTCGCCCGGCTCAGGCGGTCGCGCCGGGCTGGATGCCGTTCAGCGCCATCATCTTCCGCCGCTCGTCGTCCTTGTTGAGGCCGCGGTACCGCTCGTCGAGCTTCGCGATATCGAGCTTCAGGATACGGCCGTAGAGCGAGAGGGCGACCCCGACGATCGACGGGTGGCAGGCGGACTTCACCCGCTCATCGTAGTAGGGATACGCCGCCTCGTGGAAGCTGCGCAGGTTGTAGAACGGGATGCCCGGGAACTTGTGGTGCTCGTTGTGGTACGTGACGTTGTTCCAGAGGAAGTTCGTGACGCGCGCGCTCGTCCCGTAGGTGCGAGAGCTGTAGGCGTCCTCCCCCGGGAGCATCTCGTAGTGCTCGATCATCGAGGTCACGCTGGCGAGGATGGCGCCGAAGACGAACGGCAGGAGATAGAAGAAGAAGAACACCTGGAACGGCATGACCCAGTAGAAGAAGGCCATGAGGCCCCAGAAGCCGAGGAGCTCCAGGTTCATCCTGACGCGCTGGAGCGGCGACAGCCGCTTCACGTACCGCGCCATGCAGCCGAGAAAGTAGAGCGGATAGGCGAACGTGTAGACGGCGAGGAGCAGGAGCCTCGCGAGGACGGGGTTCCGCGTGTAATCCGTGACGACGAAGTTGTCGACGTCAGGGTACGTGTTCGCGATCTTGTGATGATGAAGGTGGTAGTTCGTGTACAGCGTCACGCTCATGCCGGTCGGCGCCCAGCACAGCAGGGCGATGACGTACGAGGTGAGCTTCGAGCGCGAGCAGCTGCCGTGGACGGCGTCGTGCGCCACGGCGCCGAGGCCGCGGACGAGGTTGGCGATCAACCACGAGCAGGCGACCCCGATCGGGATGGCGAGCGGGTGGTGCTGCGTCGCGTACAGCACCCACGTGACCGCGGCCCAGATGCCGAAATGAAGCGGGATCTTGAGCAGGTGAATCGGGTTGCGCCTGTAGGCAGCCTGCAGCAGCTCCCGCGGTACTGTGTCCATGCCGGCCATGCTGATCTCCGTGTTTCTCGCGCGTGCGCGGCCCGGAACTTCGCAAAAAACAGGCGGGAAAACAAGAGCACGCCCGCTTTTTGCCTCCGCGGCGCGAATGGGTCTACGCGCCGGCGCAGGGGCCGGCGACAGGGCTTCGCGCCGCTTGAGGGGCGCGTTCGCCGCCGCTAAGACGCGGCCATGGGGACGCGCATCGAGAAGGACAGCTTCGGGCCGATCGCGGTGCAGGACGACCGCTACTGGGGGGCGCAGACGCAGCGTTCCCTCGAGAACTTCCGGATCGGGGGCGAGCGCTTCCCGCGGGAGATGATCGCCGCGCTCGCCACCGTGAAGAAGGCGGCGGCGCTCGTGAACCGCGATCTGGGGCTCCTGCCGGCGGACAGGTGCGCGCTCATCGTCGCGGCGGCCGACGAGGTCATCGACGGCAAGCTCGACGACCACTTCCCGCTCGTCGTCTGGCAGACGGGCAGCGGCACCCAGACCAACATGAACGTGAACGAGGTCATCGGGAACCGCGCGATCGAGATGAGCGGCGGGGTGATGGGCTCGAAATCGCCGGTCCACCCGAACGACGACGTGAACAGGTCGCAGAGCTCGAACGACGTGTTCCCGACGGCCATGCACGTCGCCGCCGCGCTCCAGATCGAGCGCCGCCTGCTCCCGGAGGTCCGCCGGCTCCGTGAGACCCTGGCGCAGAAGAGCGCGGCGTTCGCGGACATCGTCAAGATCGGCCGCACGCACCTGCAGGACGCGACGCCGCTCACGCTCGGGCAGGAGTTCTCCGGCTACGTGGCGCAGCTCGACGCCGGCATCGCCGCGGTGGAGCGCGCGCTCCCGCCGCTGCGCGAGCTGGCGCTCGGGGGCACGGCGGTCGGGACGGGGCTCAACGCCCACCCGGAGTTTCCGGCGAAGGTCGCCGCCAGGATCGCCGAGCTCACGGGGGCGCCCTTCGTCACCGCGCCGAACAAGTTCCAGGCGCTCGCGTCGCACGACGCCCTCGTCGCGGCGCACGGCGCGCTGAAGGTGCTCGCCTGCAGCCTGACCAAGATAGCGAACGACGTCCGCTGGCTCGCGAGCGGGCCGCGCTGCGGGATCGGCGAGATCACGATCCCGGAGAACGAGCCGGGCAGCTCGATCATGCCGGGGAAGGTGAACCCCACCCAGGCCGAGGCGATGACGATGCTGTGCGCGCAGGTGCTCGGCAACGACGTCGCGGTCGGCATCGGCGGGGCGAGCGGCAACTTCGAGCTCAACGTGTACAAGCCGCTCATCGTGCACAACGTGCTGCAGTCGATCCGGCTGCTGGCCGACGGCTGCGCGTCGTTCGAGGAGCACTGCGCGCGGGGCATCGAGCCGAACCGCGAGCGCATCGAGCGGAACCTGCGCGACAGCCTGATGCTGGTGACCGCGCTGAACCCGCACGTGGGGTACGACAACGCAGCGAAGATCGCCAAGAAGGCGCACGCCGAGGGCACCACGCTGCGCGACGCGGCGCTCGCGCTGGGGATCCTCGATGGCGAGGCGTTCGACGCGATCGTGCGGCCGGAGAGGATGATCGGGCCCTCGGCGGAGGGGGCGGGCGGGGCCGGGGCGAAGAAGGGGTAGCGCCGGGCTCCCCGGCCCGAGGGCCGCCGGGTGACCCTCCTCGGGTCGTGGCCCGGAGCGCGCCCGGAGCGCCCGGCGCGGCTCAAAAGCCGGTAGGCTGGCCGTTGGGCGTACTATCCATGTCAAAAAATGTGAGGCTCGTGAAAGGTAAGGTTGTCGTCGAGGATAAATTTACCTCATTGGAGGAGGAGGTTATCAAAGCCAGGTATGGGAGCAAGAGCGTGTTTGAGTTTTGGAGAACCAATCATGCGTCCTTGTCGTTCCTGAAAGAGCTGAGCGGTATTGAAGACCTGAGCTTCGTGAATGCAAAAATCGAAGATCCTTCTTCGCTTTCATGTCTGACTACGCTCAAGAGATTGTTCTTGAATGGCGTGAAGGTGAGCTCAGGGTTTGGGTTCTTGTCGGATCTGAGCCGAGTCGAGGAGCTGCACCTGTTGAATATGAAGGGTGAATTGGCGCTTCCCAGCCTCGAGGGCCTGGGTTCGCTGAAGAGTTTTCGTGTTTGGGGGTGCAAGAGATTTTCGGATGCTTCAGCGCTAAAAGAGGTCCGGGGCCTGGAAGAAGTGGAGTTTATCGATACGGCCATGGAGCCTGATGATCTTCTTGTGCTGTTCGAGAAGGCGTCGATAAAATATATCGATTCGCGGTTCAGGACAAAAAGGCAAAATGATGTCTTCTCGGAGTACTTGGTGAAGTTCAATAAGAGTCAATATCGTGATCCTTGACGGGGCGACGCGACGAGGCGGAGGCTCTGCTGCGCGCGAAGCCTTGAAGGAGGCTCCTCCTGCTCGTCCCGTCGATGGCGTCCAGCAGGAGAAGGGCGGCAGCGCCGTCTGGCACGTCCGTGAGCGGGACGGCGAGCGTCGCCTCGCCGGCCCAGGGCACACGCGCCGCTTCGCCGCGCCCCGTGGCTCGGCGGAGACCCGCGACGATCCGGTCGCTCAGCGCACCTCGCGTGTTGCCGCCGTGGGCGTCGGGACGTAGTAGCCGCGGGCGAACAACACGACGTGTCCTCCCGCGTCGAACACCAGATCGAGCGCATCGCCCTGGCGCAGGACGTGAGGACGCTCGCCCGCGGCGCAGTACGCAGGGCTCGGCGTGACGTCGCAGCTGCGGGGGTGGATCCGCGCGCCGCCTGCCTCGACGAACACCTCGTCGAGGAACGTCACCTCGGCCTTCTCCTCGGAGATCCGGATCGTGATCGGCCCGGCGCCGTGGTCCCCGAGATCGAGCGACTGCACCGTCGCCGCGCGCGCGCCGCGCACGTCGCGGAGGATCTCGCCGAGCCTGCGCTGCTTCCAGTACACCTCGGGGCTCGGCTCGATCTCGACATGGATCGATGTGGCGCCGGCCGACAACACTCCGCCGGCGCGCAGCGTGATCTGCTCGTCGCCGGGCACGCCGTCGATGTCGCCCGCGGTGGAGAGCAACACGGCCGCCGACTCCGACTCCGGCTCCGGCGCCGCGCCGTGCCCTGCGTCGGCCCCCTCGGTCGCCGTCGACTCGGGTGTGTCCGGCGAGGGGGCGCCGACCGGTGCGGCCACGATCGTGTCGGCCGACTTCGGCGGTTGCGCGATGACCGGCGAAGGTGTCGGCTGGCACGCCTGATTGCACGCGGCGGCCGCGAGCGCGATGACAAGCAGGATGGCAGAGCGATGGTGCATGGAGGAGCTGCGCCGAGGCGCCAGGACAGGAGGCTCGGATACCTGGGGAACGTCAAGCCCGACGCGGCTAGCTCCCGAGCCGCTCCTTCAGGGGCTGCACCAGAGCCGCGGAGACGGCAACCTCTCTGTCGGAGTGGAAAGCGCTGGCGGGCGCGCGCAACCTTATCAAGGAACGGCCCACGGTAGCCGTACCCGTGCGCCGGGAAGGATCCCCTGCTCGCCAGGCAGGTTCCAGACCACCGGCGACACGGGCAGCACCACCGGCGCGAGCGTGACCTCATAGCGGCCCAGCTCGAATGTCGCGCCCGCCTCCGGAAACCCCTGCGTCGGGTCGTCGAGCCCCACCAGCGCCTCGGGATCCTCAAGAATGTCCGAGGACGGAAGCTCCGGCGCGCTCGCTTGCGGCAGGTCGCTCACCCGCTGTAGCGCCTCGTCGACCACACGCTTCCAGTTACGTCCCATCTGCGCGGACGGAAGCTCCGCTGCGAGCGCCTCCAACCGCGCCTTGAACTGTGCGTCGGACAGCACCGTCGCAGTCCGCTCTGCGGGCGACCGGGGCGGCGGCCCGACCTCCTGCGCCTGCGCCAGGCCAGGCGCAACCAGCACCGCGAGCAGCGCCACGGCAGCTCCGTGCATTCTCCTGCACACCCTCATTCACCACCTCCTTTGCGCGCCTTCGCGCGGCTGACGGACATCCAGCGAGAGGTCGACCGCGCGGAGCGCCGGTCATTCCGGCCTTCCGTGCGGCGGCGGGGCGAGCCCGCCTCCGGGAACGGGCGGCGATCGACGTCGATCGTCGCGGGGTTCGGGAGCCATCAGTGTACGCCCATCGCAGGTGCCCGGAAAGGGCAACACGCCTGGTGCGCGCGGGGGTGAGGCGGCGCGTTGACACCCTGTCGACACGTGGGATAGACGAAGGCGCCTGCCAGCGGCGCTGTCGCCGAGTTCGTTGCGATTCCTCTCGCCCGCCGGCCAGCACGGACGCCAATGACACCTTGCGCATGGACTCGTCGCGGTGCGGATCCTCGATGTACCCGGCCGCGGCGCCGCGGGGGCAGCACGGCGCTGGACGGCGCTGTGCTCGCCCTTGTCCTCCCGGCAGCGGTGGCGCTCTGGTGTCCGCTGGCCGGCGCGCAACCCGCCCAGCGGCTGCCAGCGCAGCCTCCAACCGCCGACGCGCTTCCGGTTCCCCCGCCCGTCGCGCCGACCATCCCGGTCGCGCCGCCGCCCGGCGCGGCTCCCCCCGGCGGCGCGCCGGCCACGCCACCTTCCGGAGCTGCGCCGCCCAGCGGCGCGCCGGCCACGCCACCTGCCGGGGCCACGTCCGGCACCCCCGCGGCCACGCCGGACGCATCGCCTGCCACCGTCGCGCCGTCCGCTGTCGCCGCACCCGGAGCAGCCGCCGCCAGCACGTCGCCGGCAGGCGCCGCGCCGTCCAGCGCCGCGCCGCCCGCCGCGGCCGCGGGCGTGCCGCCGCCCGCCGGGGCGGCCGCCGCGCCGGCCGCTGGCGGACCGCCGTTCCAGCTCGCGATCGGCCGCCTCGTGCTCTCTCCCCTCGTGCTCGTGCAGGCGCAGGCTGTCCCCTACGTGGGCGAGGACGCCTTCCTCCAGGCGGGCGACGTCGCCGAGGGCCAGGGGTTCCGCCTGCGGCGCGCGCGCGTCGGCTTCGCGGGGAGGCTCGCCGGGTACGTGCCGTTCGCGGTCTCGGGCGAGCTCGCCGGGGGCGCGGACGGCTCGGCGCGGCTCTCCGAGGCGTGGATCGGCTACGCCCACTTCCCGTTCGCGAACCTCTATCTCGGCGCGCACGACGTGCCGTTCAGCCGCTCCGCGATGGCCGGCGCCGGCGAGGGCGCGCTCATCGAGCGGCCCCTCGCCGTGCGCGCCATGGCGCCCTCCCGCCAGGTCGGCCTCCACGTCGAGGGGCACTTCCGGGGCAGGGCGTTCAGCTACTTCGCCGGCATGTTCAACGGCTTCCAGCGCTCGGATCAGTTCTTCGTCGGCTATGTCGAGAACGCCGCGAGCTTCGGCAACCGCTTCGACCACATCGCCTACGTCGCGCGGCTCGCCACCGAGCCGCTCGGCCCCCTCCCGCGCTCGGTGCAGGACCTCGCCGTCTCGCGCCTCCGCGTCGGCGCAGGCGCGAGCTACTTCTTCAGCGACGGCGGGACGCGCGACATCCACGGCATCGGCGCCGACGTCCTGGTCCAGGCCGCGGGCGCGCACGCGCTGGCCGAGCTCCTCTGGAACCAGAGCGACCCCGAGAGCACCCCGACGCAGCCGCTCGGCCAGCTCGCCCCGGTCACGTCGATAGGGCTCGTCGGCGAGGTGGGTTATTTCGCGAGGCGCATCAAGCTCGGCGTGAGCGCGCGGTTCGAGTGGCTCGATCCCAACCTCGATCTCTCCGACGAGACGGACAGCTGGGCCCTCACCGCCGGCGCGAGCTACCACTTCATCGACAACACGCTCAAGGCGCAGGCCGACTTCACCCACCGGCAGGAGCGCCACGGCGTCGCGCTCGACAACGACGCCGTGGCGCTGCAGCTGCAGCTCAACCTCTAGGCACCGAACAGCTTGGAAACCAGAGAAATGAACCGCCAAGGCGCCATGAGACGCCAAGAAAAACACAAAAATCTTGGCGTCTCATGGCGCCTTGGCGGTTCGACTTCTCGCTGCTTGCATGCGGCTTCGACCCGCTTGTCGTTCTAGCGGCCCGCCATGCGAAAACGCCGCTCCGCCATCGCGTCGTTCGCCCTGCTCGGCCTGGTCGGTTGCGACGAGCCGAACCTCCTGCGCGCCAAGCCGATCGAGGACCGGTTCGAGCTGGTCGGCGGCCCGGTGGCGATGGCCGATGTCGGCGATTTCCTTTTGGAAAACGACGAGATCCGGGTCGCGATCCTCGGCCCGCGCCACTCGCCGGGGCCGGGCGTCTACGGCGGCTCGCTTGTCGACGCCGACCTGCGCCGCCCCGATCCGCGCTTCGCGAGCGCGTCGGGCCGCGACCGCTTCGCCGAGTCGTTCCCTGTCGCCAACCTGCTCGTGCCCGACCCCGGCGCCACCGAGGTCTTCGTTGTCGACGACGGCTCCGACGGGCAGGAGGCGATCGTCCGGGTCGAGGGCGACGGCGGCTTCCTCTTCCACGCGCTCGGCGTGCTGAAGACCCAGGAGGACCTGCTCGGCCTCCTGTTCGATGGCCTCAAGCCGGCGATGCGCTTCCGCACCGACTACGTCCTGCGCCCGGGCGAGCGGTTCGTCACGATCCGCACGACGCTCCTCCTGCCGGACGAGGTGCTCGGGTGCCCGAGCGTCGCCTCGTGCGCGCTCGAGTGCGAGGACGGCCTCGCGTCGGGCGACGACGGCTGCCCCGTGTGCACCTGCGGGGAGCCGCTCTCGCTCGACAACTACGCGGGACCCTCGGACATCTTCAGGGGCATCCTTGGCGACGAGCGGAACGGAGATCCCGAGCGCAAGGGCGGGATCGTCGCCGGCGATTTCGTCTTCTTCGGCAACCAGAACGACATCTTCGGCCCCGGCATGGGCTTCGACGAGGAGAAGGCGGTGTTCGACGCCCTCTTCGCCGGCCGGGACACGTTCCAGCAGCCGCTCAGCTTCGACTTCGTCGCCGCGGCGGGCGGCGACGTCAGCTACGGCTATTTCACGAAGGCGCCGGAGGGCGGCCCGCCTTCCACGGTCAACGTCCCCGTCTTCACGAGCGCGGCGACGGCCTTCCTGAGCGCCGGGCGGAGCTGCCTCGCGGCGGACTCCGACGACGAGGCGTGCGACCGGAAGCGGTCGTTCACCTACGAGCGCTACTTCGCCGTGGGCGAGGGCGACATCGCGAGCGTCGCCGAGGTGGTGTACGGCGCCCGGGGCACGCCGACCGGCGCGCTCGAGGGCGCCGTGCGGTGGCGGTCGACGGGCGCGCCCGTGCCGAACGCGCGCGTCCATGTCTTCCGCGACCCCGACCCGGGCGCCGCCTTCGCGAGCGTCGACGCGCTGGTCGAGGCGAACCTCGCGCGCTCGGGGGACGTGGGGCTGCTCAGCTCCATCGACGCCGACCTCGGGCTCGATCCGGTGGAGGACGGCGATTTCCACGCGCGGCTCGCGCCCGGCGGCTACCTGCTCGTCGCCGAGAACCCCGAGGGCACCGCCGTGTCGGCGCCGATCCGCGTGGCGCTCGGCGCCGGGGCCACGGTCTCGGTGGCGGCGGAGCTGCCGAGCCCCGCGCGGCTCGCGTACCGGGTGGTCGACGAGGGGGGCCGGCTCGCGCCCGCCAAGCTGACGTTCGTCGCGCTCGACGCCGCGGGGCGGCCGCTCGAGGGCGACGGCACGAGGCGGGTCTACCTCGGCCACGGCCGCCTCGGCAGCGGCGTCCGGCAGATCGAGCGATCGGCGACGGGCGAGGGCGCGGTCGAGATCGAGCCCGGGCGCTACCGCGTCCTCGCCACGCGCGGGCCCGAGTTCGGCCGGTTCGAGATCCCCGACCTCGAGGTGCGCGCCGGGGAGGTCCGGCGGATCGAGGCGGTCGTGCCGCGCGAGGTCGACTCGACGGGCTGGATGTCGATCGACATGCACCTGCACCAGCGCCCGAGCTTCGACAGCGGCCTGCCGCTCGAGGAGCGGGTGACCTCGGCGGTCGTCGAGGGGCTCGACGTCGCGGTGACCACCGACCACGACGTGCACACGGATCTCGCGCCCGCGGTGAGGCAGCTGGGGCTCGAGCCGCACCTGAAGACGGCGGTCGGCGCCGAGGTCTCGACGCTCGAGCTCGGGCACTTCATCGGCTTCCCCCTCCGCTACGACGAGCTCGACGTGCCGGATCACGGCGTCTTCGACTGGGTGTGCCGCGCGGGCGGGGACGTGATCGACGGGGTGCGCGGCACGGCGGCGGAGGGCGAGGACGCGCTCGTGATCGTCGCTCACCCGCGCGACGGGTTCATCGGGTACATCGACCAGCTCGGCGTCGACCCCTTCACGCTGCGCCGGTCGATCCCGACGCTCGAGGCGAGCAACCCGCTGTTCCAGGCGGGCAGCTGCGATTTCGACGCGATGGAGGTCTTCAACGGGAAGCGGCTCGATCTGCTCCGGACCCCCACCGTGCAGGAGGTCGTCGATTTCAACCGGTGCCTGTCCCGGATCGACGCTGCGACGGACGAGGCGTCGCTCCGCGCGGCGTGCGCCGAGCTTCCTTTCGGCCTGCCGGCGTGCAAGCCTGGCGAGCGGTACGCGGCGTGCCAGCAGCGCGCCCGCTCGGCGCTCGCCTGGAGCGTGACCAAGCGGATCCTGACGAGGACGCCCGAGGAGCAGGACGCCGTCTGGGACTTCGACACGACCGCGGCCGACGGGGAGGCGCTCTGCCTGGGAGGCGACGGCGGCGCGGTCCCGCCGGAGGACGCGGATCGGCCGTGCACCTTCCACGCGGGCCAGGTCGACGACCTGTTCCGCTACCTCGACCACGGCTTCTCGCCGACGCAGGTGGGGAGCAGCGACAGCCACGGCGCCTCGCTGGAGCCGGGCTTCCCGCGCACCTATTTCCGCTCGCGGACCGACCAGCCGGCGGCGCTCGATCTCGCCGAGGCGACGGCGTCGCTCCGCGCGGGCAGCGCGTTCGCCACGTACGGGCCATTCGTCCGCGCGAGCGTGGGCGGCGCGACGTTCGGCGGCGTGGCGCGCGTCGAGGGCGACACGGTGCCGCTCGACCTGCGGATCGAGACGGCGAGCTGGTTCGGCGTGGATCGCGTCGAGGTCTACGTGAGCGGCCGCCTGGTCCGGGTGCTCGAGCCGCCTTCGGGGCCGTCGGCGATCGTGGACGTCGACGAGCGGCTCGAGCTGCCGGCGCCGCCGTCGGACGGCTGGGTCGTGGTGGTGGCGATGGGCCTGCGCGACGAGAACCTCCTCACGCCGGTCGCGCTGCCGGTGTCGTTCGGCGAGCTCCAGCTGCCCCGGGTCGCGAGCCTCGCGTTCACGCAGGTCGAGGCGCTCTCCCGGTTCTTCACGGCGTCGCCCCCGGTCCCCGACTGGTACCCGGTGGCGCCCTACGCGGTCACGAACCCCATCTTCCTGGATCGCGACGGCAACGGCGCCTACGACGCCCCGCGCGGCCCGCCCCCGTTCTGCGCGAGGCCGTGCGACCCGGCCGTGCTCGATCCGTCGCAGTGCCCGGAAGGGCAGCAGTGCCTGGTGAACGAGCGCGTCTGCGGGATCTTCGTGCTCGGCCGCTGCGAGGACAGGCAGGCGTCGCCGTAGCGCTCAAACGATGGCCGCGCGGGCGCGGCCCGCGCGCAGACCTCACCAGCGGGCGGGGGCGACGGCGGAGCGCGCCGCGCGCTCAGCGGGGCCGCGCGGCGGGGGACGGCGTGATCGCGTGGGCGATGGCGCTCTGGAGCGTCGAGCGCGTGATGAGGCCTCGGAGGTCGATCCCGCCCTGCGTGAGCGCGCGGGCGACCTCCGGCTGCATCCCGGTCAAGACCGCCTGCGCGCCGAGCAGCCGCAGCGCCGAGGCGGTGCGGATCAGCGAGTCGGCGACCCCGGCGTCGACGTGCTTCAGGCCGGTGATGTCGATGATCACGATGGACGGGTTGTGGCGCTCCACCCCGGCGAGGGTCGCCTCCAGCACCTGCGCGGCGCGCGCCGCGTCCATCGTCCCGATGAGCGGCATGACCAGGACGCGATCGGTGATCGGGATGATGGGCGTCGCCATCTCCGAGAGGCGCAGCCGCTGCACCCCGATGATCTCCTCCTGGAGCGCTGCCCGGGCCTGCTCGGCGCGCTCGCGCTCGCGGAGCTCCTCGAGCAACAGCTCGTTGGCCCGGTTCAGCTCGTCTGCCTTCTGCGACAGGCGCTCGTTGAGCGAGAACAGCTCCTCGGTGCGCCGCTGCACCTCGCTCTCGAGCCGATCGTTCATGTCGCGGTGCCTGTCGGACACCTCCTGCAGCCGGCCGTAGAGCTGCGCGTTCTCGAGCGCCGCCGCGACCTGCGCGCCCAGGAGGCGGAGCAGCTCGGTCTGCTCCGGGGTGAAGGCGCCGCTCGCGAGCGCGTTCTCCACGTACAGCACGCCCGTGAGCCGGTTCTGGTGGACGAGCGGGAGGCCCATCACCGACCTTGGCCGGTGCGCGGCGAGGTAGGGATCCGCCGCGAAGCGAGGGCTCGCCGCGGCGTCGTCCAGGATGAGCAGCTCTCGCGTCCGCGCCACGTAGTGGACCACGCTGACCGGCAGGGCCGAGGACTCCTCCAGCGGACGCCGGAGCTCCACCTCGACCGACTCCGGATCGATGGTGACGGACGCCTCGATGAACAGCCGCTCTTCGCGCGCGAGCACCAGGAAGCCGCGCTGTCCGCCGGCGCTCGCGAGGACGGCGCGCATCACGCGGTCGAGCGCCTTCCCGAGCACGAGCTCGCTGGAGATCGCCTGCGTCGTCTGCAGCACCGCCGCGACGTCGGCGAGCTTGTGGAGGAGCGGGTGGCTCACCGACAGGGAGCTCGTCCTCGCGGCGGCCTTCTCGTGCTCCGCCGCGGGCCCCCGAGCGATGGGGAGCGGGTCGAGCCCGTGCTGCCGGACGAGCTCCGTCGCCTTCCGCTCTGCCCCCCACTGCCGGTAGGCGTGCATCGCCGCGTCCAGGTAGAGCGTGGCGATGCGCCGCCGGCCCTTGCGGGCGTAGTACAGGCCGGCCAGCTCCGACGCGAGCGCCTCGTACTGCACGAACTCGCTCTGGCGGGCGGCGTCGATGGCGTCGTCGTAGAGCCCCATCGCCTCGACGTCGCGGCCGGAGGCGCGCGCCGCCTCGGCCAGGACCAGGACGAGTTTCACGCGGAAGTTGTCGGGGCAATGGCGGGCCCAGAGCTCGAGCTTCTCGAGCGACGCGGAGAGCGCCCCGGCGTGCCGCTCGCGCTCGCGCGCGTCGCGCTCGCCGAGCGCGACCAGCGTGAGCGCGAGATAGAAGTGGTAGGTCGCCTCGATCGGCATCGCCATGACGGCCCCGAGCACCGGGCGCGCCGCCTCCGCGGCGGCGAGCGCCTCCTCGGGGCGGCCGTGGGAATAGAGGAGGATGAGCCGGATGATGTGGTAAAAGGCGATCCCGCACCCGAAGCTCGCGCGGGTGAGCGCGGCCAGGCACGCTTCTTCCGAGAATTCGGCGGAGCCCTCCTCGTTCAGCGAGGCGTCGGCCGCCGTGAGCCCCTTCAGGCTGCGCAGGAACTGCTGCTCCAGCCGGATCGTCTCGAGGACGGCGTGATTGCCTGTCTTGCGCGCGAACGACGCGAAGCGCTCGGCGACGCGGTCGACCTCCGCCAGCGGATCGCCCTTCTCGTAGACCTGCCAGACGGTCTCGAAGGCCAGGTAGCTCGCGTACACCAGGTCGCCGGCCTCGATGCACGCGAGGAACGCCCGCTCCAGGATGGGGAGATCGTTCCGGATGTGCTGGACCCAGAAGTTGATGTGATCGCCGTGGAGGTGCAGCAGCGTCCCCCGCAGCGCGACGTCCCCGAGCTTCTCGTTCAGCCGGATCGACATCTCCGAGAAGCGGAATCCCGACGGGATATCGCCGAACGCCGCGACAAGCATGAACCCGTAAACGCTGTAGGCGAAGCACGACGCCTCGGTGTTGCCGTGCCGCAGCGACAGGTTCAGCATCTTCAGCGCGATGAGCGGGAACACGCCCGGCCGCCCGATGTACGCGCAGGGCGCGCAGTCGGCGAGCAGGTTGATGACCGCGCGGATCTGCTCGTCGGCGAGCAGCGGCGCGTGCAGGATGTCCTCGATGCTCCTGCCCGCCATGCTCTCCGGGATCTGCGCGACCTCGGCGGAGACGGCGGCGCCGATCTCCTCGCTCGCCCCGGGGATCTCGACGCCGAACAGGCGCAGCGCCTCCTGTCCGACGGTGACGCCCTCGTCGTAGCGGCCGGCGACCTGATAGAGCTTCATCCGCAGGCTCTGGACCCGCGCCCGATCGAGGTCCGACGCCGCCACCTCGAGCAGCCGCTGGAACAGCGCCTCGGCCTCGGTGAAGCGGCCGCACAGGTACTCGCACTCGGCCGCCTCCAGCGTGAGCGCCCAGCGCAGCGCGTGATCCCCCGAGGCGCCGTCGTCTCCGAGCGCGCTCCGCCCGGCGCTGAAATACTCCGCCGCGGCCCCGTACGCCGTCGAGCCCTTGGCCTTCCTCCCGGCGCGCAGGTTCAGGCGCGCGAGCAGATCGCGCTCGCCGGGATCGGCGATGAGGGCGGCGCCATAGTTAAGATGGTTTACCGTGTCGAACAGCTTCTCTTCCTGCGGCTCGCCGCGCTGGCTGGCCAGCATCAGGCGGCCGACGCGCAGGTGGGCGGCGCACCTGTGCTCGTCCGCGATGAGGGCATAGGCCGCCTGCTGGACGCGGTCGTGCAAGAACTGGTAGGAGACGGCGAGCGACGCGTCGGTCGCGGGCTCACCGTGGGAGGGGTCTTCCGGGTGCACGAGCCGGTAGTCGGCGTCGATGGGGAGCAGGACCCCTTCCTGCATGGCCGCCCAGAGATCCTGCGCCGCCTGCGCGGCCGAAAGCTCGGAGATCGTCGCGAGCGTGCGCAGGTCGAACCGGTGCCCGATGCACGCGGCGAGCGTCAGGGCGCGCTGGGTGGGCGGCGCGAGCCTCTGCAGCTTGGCGATCATGAAGTCGGCGACGTTGTCCGTCACGGCCCGCGACTCGATGGCTGCGAGATCCCATGTCCATCTGCCGGTCTCCGGATCGCAGAGGAGGAGCCCGTCGTCGCCCAGCATGCGCAGGAACTGCCCCATGAAGAACGGGTTGCCCAGCGTCTTGTCGTGGATGAGCTCGGAGAGCTGGGCGACGTCCTGCGCCGCGCGTCCGAGGGCGTCCGAGGCGAGCGCCGTCGCGTCGTCCTGCGAGAGCGGGGCGAGGGGGATGTCGGTCACGGCCGCGCCCGCGGCGCGGACGGCGTCGAGGGTGATGACGAGCGGGTGCGCCGGGCTCACCTCGTTGTCGCGGTAGGCCCCGACGACCAGGAGATGGCGTGTGTCGGCGTCGGTGAGCAGGAGCCTGAGCAGCCTGAGCGACGCCGGGTCCGCCCACTGGAGGTCGTCGAGGAACAGGACGAGCGGGTGCGACGGAGCGGCGAACACGCCAAGGAAGCTCCGGAACACCATGTCGAAGCGGTTTTGCGACTCGGAGGGGCCGAGCGCCGCGACCGCGGGCGCCTCGCCGACGATGAGCGCGAGCTCGGGGATGAGGTCGACGAGGAGCCCGGCGTTCGGCCCGAGCGCCGCGCCGAGCTCCGCTCTCCAGTGGGCCAGCGCGTCTGTCCGCTCGGAGAGGAGCTGCTGCACGAGCCCCCTGAACGCCTGGACGACCGAGGCGCAGGGCACGCCGCGGTTCAGCTGATCGAACTTGCCGTGGGCGAAGTGGCCGCCGACCCTGGCGATGGCCTTGTAGGTCTCGTGGACCAGCGCGCTCTTGCCGACGCCGGAGTAGCCTGAAACGAGCACGAGCTCCGCGGCGCCCGCGCGGGCCCGCTCGAAGGCGGCCAGGAGCCGGTCCCGCTCCGCGTCCCGGCCGTAGATCTTCTGCGGGACGCGCAGCTCGAGGCTGCGATCGCGCTGACCGACGGGGAAGGGGTGGACCCGGCCCGTCTGCTCGAGGGAGCGCAGGCACTCCGCGAGGTCTGCCTTGACGCCGTACGCGCTCTGGTAGCGGTCCTCGGGCGCCTTGGCGAGGAGCTTCATGACGATCTCGGAGACCGGCCGGGGGACATCCCCGCGGAGCTCGTGCGGCGGGGCGGGCTGCCGCGCGATGTGGCTGTAGAGGACGTCCACCGGATCGCCGTCGGGGAACGGCAGGGCTCCGGTCAGCATTTCATACAGCGTGACGCCGAACGAGTAGAGGTCGGCGCGGTAATCGATGCCCCTGTTCATGCGCCCGGTCTGCTCGGGCGACATGTACGCGAGCGTGCCTTGCAGGGTGGACGCCGAGGTCGACTGTTGCAACTCCTGCTTGAGCCGCGACGAGGCGCCGAAGTCGATGAGCGTGGCGCGGCGCAGGTCCGCGCTGACGATGATGTTGCTGGGATTGATGTCCTTGTGCGTGACGTGACAGCGGTGCACCGCGCCGATGGCGTCGGCGATGGCCGTCGAGAGCGCCAGCGCCGCGCGGAGATCCAGCCGGCGATCGTCGAGGATCGCCCTCAGGGTCGTGCCCTCGACCGCCTCCGTGACGAGGGCGAGGCCGCCGCGCGTCCTCTCGAGCGAGCACACCCTCACCACGGACTCGAGATCCAGATCGCGCAGGAGGCTGAACTCGTGCCGCAACAGGGCGAGATCGCGGACGCTCGGGTGCTCCCCCTTCAGCGTCTTGATGACGACCGGCCGCTGATCCGCGGCGCGGCGGCCACGGTAAACCTGGGTCTTGCCGCCCTCATGGATCAGCTGCTCGACGACGTGTCCTGGCAGATCGAACGGTGCTGTGGTGGTCATACGTCCTTGCGCTCCACCTCGTGATGGCCTCGTCCGCACGTCTCGTGCGGCCGGGTACGTCCGGGGAGGATCAGTATAGGGCGGTCTTCTGCGGATTCACCCAGGGAGTGCACAGGAGGGGGGCTCGACGTGCGCTGTGTCACGCTGCAGCGTCGCGTTGCTTGTCGTTGTTTGTGATGCCGAGTACTCGACGCGAAGGGCCCGGGTTCGTTCCTGCGCGCGGGTGAGGTGTTCCCGGGCCTGCGGTGTGTGCGCGAGCAAGGACCAGCCTGGCGACGCGGCGCTAGGGTGGCTGCACGACCGCGAGGAGCCCGCGCGGCTGCGACGCGAGATCGAGCGTCGGATCGACGAGGTCGCGGAGGGGACCTCCGTTCAGCGACGCGACGACCTTGGCCGTGACGATGGGCCGCACCCCGGAGTCCTTTTGCAAGCGATCGGCCACGTGGTGCGCGAAGTCGACGAGCATGTCGGGCCGCGCGCACATCTCCCCGAGCTGGCGGTCCGTGAGCCAGGCCTCGACGTCGAGCGGCTCGCGCACGCCGGTCCTCGGATCCAGCACGTGAATCCCGAGCTCGCTCACGTTCTTGTCGCGCAGCTTCATGCGCCACGAGAAGCGGTGTCCCGCCTCGTTCCAGGCGACGTCGCCCGGATAGACCCAGTGCCGGAGCGGCACCACGAGGTGGAACAGGAGATATCCGTGGAGCAGCGCGAGCGGCAGCGCGCTCCGGCGCGGCGCGGCGGGCGAGGGGGCACGGGCGGCGTCGCCGGGGGCGTCCGCGCCCTTGAACAGGAAGGGCAGCCGCCGCCTCGGCCACGAGGGATCGCCGAACAGCGCGAGCGAGGCGATCATCGCGTAGGGGAAGATACCGATGTTGAACAGGAGGGCGTTGGAGAGGTTGAACGCCACGGCGAGCGCCGCCCCGAAGGGGAAGGTGCGCCGGGAGAAGAGCAGGAAGCCCATCGAGAGGTCGATGAAGAGCCCGGCATACGAGAGCGCGAGCCCTGCTGCCTGTGAGGCCAGGAGCGGTCCGACGAGGGGCGCGTCGCCGTGCGCGGCGAGCCACGTGGTGAGCGGCTGCCCCCGGAGCCAGTCGCCGTTCAGCTTCGCGACGCCGCCGTAGAAGTAGACGATGGCGATCTGGGCCTTCAGGGCGAAGAGATAGAAGCGCGGCACGGTCTCCGCCGGAGTGTCACGCGCCGCCCCGGCGGGCGAGGCGCGCCGCGCGCGGAGGCGATCCAGCGAGAGCGCGCGGTGCGCCGGGGCGGCGGCGAGCAGCAGGCCGAGGAGGCAGAGGAGATAGAGGTGGTTGAGGTATTGCGCCTTGTCGAGGAGGAAGACATAGGTGAGCGCGGCGCAGAGGAGCGCGGCGCTCACCCGGTAGAAGAGCCCGACGGCGCAGAGCAGCGCGAGGACGAAGAGGGCGCCGAAGTGCCAGTACATCCCAGTCCCGCCCCACGGGCGGACGAAGGGGACGAAGCTGAAGAAGAAGCCAGGCTCGATGTAATAGCGGTAGATCCGATCGTGGAGGGCGTACCGGACGACCTCCCACGCGATCAGGGCGCCATAGCCGGCGCGGAAGACGGCGAGCGAGGCGGCGTCGACCTCGGCGCTGAGGTAGGCCGCCCAGCGCCGCGCGAGGGGGCTCCTAGTGGTCGTGGTGATGGTGGGGGTGGTGCTTGTGCTTGTGCTTGTGCTTGTGCTTGCCGTGAACGTGGATGTGGACCGGCCGGCCGTCGTCATCGTCGTCGTCATCGTGGACCACCACCACGCCAGGAGCCCTGTTGACCCTCACATCCACGTTCCACGCCGTCGCCACCACGACGTTCACGGCCGGCGCGCTCGGGCCGACGACGACGTGCACGCCGGGGCGGTAGCCGACGAGCACCACGTCGGCGTGCGTCGGGTGCGCCACGACGACCGTGAGCTTCACCGGGTTGACCTTCGCCGCGACCTTGCCGACGCAGTAGAGGCCGCCCGGGCCGGGGGTGAGCACGACGAGCTCGGAGCCCTGTCCCACGAAGCCGAGCTTGATCTTGCGGTTGCCGACGGGGACCGGCTTCAGGTCCGCGTCGAGGACGTAGACCCTGACCTGACCGGAGGCCTTATCGGCGACGACCTCGATCGTGTCGTCGCCGACCACCTGGATCACCCCGCCGTTCGGCCCCGTCTTGCCCGGGGGGATGGGCCTCTTCTCGGCCTTTCTCGCGCCCTCGACGATGACCTTCGTGCCCCCTGAGGGCACGTGGAGCGTGCCATTCCACGGCTTCCCGGAGACGATGATGTTGTACTTCACCTCGGTGAGATCGGCCTCGAGCTTGGGCCCGGTCGCGACGAGGAGCCCTGTCTTCGCGTCGAGCGCGAGCGGGGCCTGCGCGTCGCCGTTCGGCCCTTTCCAGGTGAGCGTGCCGCTCACGTCCTTGTCGATGGGTTTGCCGTCAGGCGCCTTCACGATCGCCTTCACGGTGCCATCGGGCGCGAAATCCCACCCGACCGAGCCGCCGTCGTGCTCCTCGGTCAACGGATCTTCGATCGCCACGGGGACCGCCTGGACCGATTCCTCGGTCACGCTGGCCTCGGCGGTGGTCTTGCACCCTGCCGCGAAGGGGCTGCCGGCGATCAAGGTGGTCAGGGCCACCACGGAAAGGATGCTCTTGGCTTGCATCAAAGCCTCCAAGCGCAGGAGGGTATCGCAACCGCCGCGCCGCGTCTGCACGAACCGCCTCGCGCTGCGGCGAAGGGGGTCATGGGCGACGACATTGGAGGTGCGGTGACCACTTCGCCCGTGATCGTCGCTCGTGCGTGCCCCCGGCGTGAGATCGTAGGGTTCGAAGAAGCGTTGTGCAGAGTGCCAAATGGGGTGACGAGCGCTGTGAACGCTCGTTGCGGTTCGTCAGGTGCGATGGCGAGCGTTGCGGGCGGCCCTGGCGGTTCGCCAGGCCCGATCGCGAGCGTTGCGGGCGGCCCTGGCGGTTCGTCAGGCCCGATCGCGAGCGTTGTGGACGCCTCCGGCGGCCCGCCTGCCGCCCTCCCACGCCTCCGGGGCGCCCCGGTCGTACGCCTCGCCGAGGTGCGCGCCAGGGCCTGCTGCCGGCGCGAAGCGTGTGGCCGCGGCGCCCGGCGCCGCTCGGCTCACGGCAACGAGGTGAGCGTCTGCGGGCTCCGGTACGCTTCCCGCCTACACGTTGGGCACGGCCTGGACCTTCTGGTACAGGAGGACGGTCATGCTGCGCACCCTGGAACTCGTGGACGTCGGACCAGCCCCCGAGCTGCACCTGGAGCTCGGCCGGCGGCTCAACGTGATGACGGGGGACAACGGCCTCGGAAAGAGCTTCGTACTGGACGTGATCTGGTGGGCGCTGTCGGGGACCTGGGCAGGGAGCCCTGCATGGCCGCTGGGCGGAGCAAAAGAGCCCAAAATATCCTATGAAATGGATGACGGTACCGGCAACGCGTCCTGGTTCCAGTTCGAGTCCCAAGGGTGGAGCGAAGCCCCTACGCGGGCTGGCGCGCTCGTGTTGTATGCGCGGGCGGATGGCTCCTTCGCCTTGTGGGATCCAGCTCGCAACCTCGATCCGGAGGACTACAAGCGACCACGCGGATCGAAGCAGACCTCTCTGTTCGCTGGCTCAGGTACCACGCGACGCCCGCCAGCGTACCTCTTCGATCCTGATGAAATCTTGGACGGTAAAACGCATCAGGGGAAGACCGTCTGCAATGGTCTCATCCGCGACTGGGTGAGCTGGCAGGAGAAGAAGCCCGAGACACAGGGGGGACGAGCATTTCGGCATCTTTGTGAGGCTCTCGAGCAGCTCTCCCCCAACCCGCAGGCGGGCGCCGAGACGATCCTCGCTGGCAAACCGGTCCGCCTCTTCTTGGACGACACGCGCGAATTCCCCACCATCGATACCGGCTACGGAGAGGTGCCGGTGATCCACGCCTCCGCTGGGATGCGACGCATCATCAGCCTCGCGTACCTGATCGTCTGGGCGTGGCACGAGCACGTGGAGGCGAGCCGTCTGCTGAAGCAGGAGCCTATGAGCGAGCTCGTCTTTCTCGTGGACGAGGTCGAGAACCACCTCCACCCGGAGTGGCAGCGCCGCATCGCTCCGGCGCTCCTCAGGGTGCTAGAGGCCCTCGCTCCGTCGATGCGCGTCCAAGCGCACCTCACAACGCACGCGCCGATGGTCCTCGCGTCGCTCGAGCCCTGCTTCGATCCAGAGCAGGACAAGCTCTTCGTGTTCGACCTCGAGGCGCGCACCGTCGCGCTCCGAGAGGTGCCCTGGGCGCGCTTCGGTGATGCGTCCCGCTGGCTCACGTCGCCTGCGTTCAACCTCCGTCGCGCGCGGTCGATCGAAGCGGAGCAGGCGATCGACGATGCGAGCGCGCTCATGCGCGGGGAAGAGCCTCGCCGTTCCAGGACGCGCGAGGAGGTCGACCGCGCTCTCCACGACACGCTCGCCGATCAAGATCCGTTCTGGGCCCGATGGCGGGCCTTCGTCGAGGAGGGCGGAACGTGATCCGGGTCGAGCTGCTCCCGGAGCCGACGAGCTTCGATGAAGAGGTGCGGGCGCCCGGCAACGCGTGGCTCGCGCAGCATCCGGACGCGCCGCCGGAGGCCATGCCGGCGCTCTGGCGCCCGATGACCCACCTCCTCGCCGATGGGTTCAATCATCGCTGCGGCTACTCGGCGATGTGGACCCCCCGGGGCACGGTCGATCACTACCTGAGCCGCTCCACGCACCCCGAGAGGACGTACGATTGGGACAATTATCGGTTCGCGTCCGGGGAGATGAACAGCAGGAAGGGGACGTGGAACGACCGCGTGCTCGACCCCTTCGAGATCGAGGACGGCTGGTTCGAGATCCTCCTGCCGTCGCTCGAGCTCGTGATGGTCGAGGAGCTCATCCCCGCCGAGCAGCGCGATCGGGCTCGCTTCACGCTGAAGACGCTGCGTTTGCAGGACGACGACGGCATCCTCGAGCAACGCCAGTCGTGGTACGACGAATTTTTGAACGGCGAGGTGACGCTCTCGTGGCTTTCCAGGAAAGCCCCCCTGATCGGTAAAGCCGTGCAACGCCGCCTGGGAGGTCTTGATCCCGCAACGATCGCCGACGACGAGACGCACTGGCGGTGGTTCCTCGAAGAGGACCTCACGCTGAAGGGATTGCGCCGCAGGGCTCCGCGCCTGGCTGAGGCCGTCGAGACGGCGCTTCGGCGGCCTGACCGGCGGCGTGCGGGAGGCTGAGCGACCGGGCCTTTCCCCCAGCGCCTCTTCGGGTTAGCGTCCCGGACGAGCCCGTCCTGCCATGTCCCAGCGCGTCTATGTCGGCCTCGTCGGCTACGGCCTTGCCGGCGCCGTTTTCCACGCCCCGCTGATACGGTCCGTCTCTCGGCTGCGCCTCGCCGCCATTGCGACCCGCCGGGAGGGCCAGGTCATGGCCGACCACTCGGGCGTCGCCGTGCATCCGACGCCCGAGGTGCTGATCGCCGAGCCGGGGATCGACCTCGTGGTCATCGCCTCGCCCAACGAGACCCACTTCCCGCTCGCGCGCGCCGCGCTCGAGGCGGGCAAGCACGTGGTCGTCGACAAGCCGTTCACGATCACGAGCGCCGAGGCCGACGAGCTCATCGCGCTGGCCGCGCGCCGAGGCCGGCTCCTCTCGGTCTTCCAGAACCGCCGCTGGGACGCGGACTTCCGCACCGTGCGCAGCTGCATCGAGCAGGGCCTGCTCGGCGAGGTGGCCTCGTACGAGGCGCACTTCGATCGCTTCCGCCCAACCATCAAGCAGGGTTGGCGAGAGCAGGAGGCGCCGGGCTCGGGGATCCTGTACGACCTCGGCGCGCACCTGATCGACCAGGCGCTCGTGCTCTTCGGCCTGCCGCGCGCGGTGACCGCCGACGTCCTCGCGCAGCGCTCCGGGGCGCGCACGGTGGACTATTTCCACCTGACGCTCGACCACGGCAAGCGCCGGGTGATCGTGCGCTCCTCGACGCTGGTGCCCGAGCCGGGGCCGCGCTTCGCGGTCCATGGCGACGGCGGGAGCTTCCTCAAGTACGGGATCGACGGCCAGGAGGACGCCCTCAAGGCGGGCGTTCGCCCGGGCGTACCGGAGTGGGGGCGGGAGGACCCGCGCTGGTTCGGCACGCTCGTCACGGCGGGCGGCGAGCGCCGCGCGATCGAGAGCCTGCCCGGCGCCTACGAGGCCTATTACGAGGGCATCGCGGCGGCGATCCTCGACGGCGTCCCGCCGCCGGTGCGCGCCGAGGAGGCGCGCGACGTGATCCGCGTCATCGAGGCCGCGATGAAGAGCGCGGCCGAGCGGCGGACGATACCGCTCGATTGAGCGGCGAGGGGTCACGCACGCAGACACCGCTGCGATGCGCGGGCACGCTATTTATTGAATGGCTCGTGTATGTCCGAGATCGGCGGGACCGTGATCTCCTTGGGTGGAGGCGGCGCATCTGCCTTGGGCGTCGACGGCGAACGGGTGATCGTCCCCCTCTTTTTCTTAGGATTCTGAGGAACAGCGCCGTCGCGCGCGGCAGCAGAGGAGGGCGGCGCGTTCTCCACGGCGTCGCGCCGCCTGGGAGCCGCCGCGGCGAGCTCCAGCGCCTCCGGTCGCGCGCCCCGCGGGGTGATGATCACCTCGTCTACCAGCTCCGATCCATCCTTGAAGAGGCGGACGCGGCGCACTGTCCCGAGCGCGCCGACGAGCTCGATGGCTCCGTTGTTCGGATTCACCCTCACGCCGTCGACCTCGACGGATGCATCCTGCGGGGAGATCCGGATGGCGACGCGCGGCACGCTCGCCGGCGCGGTGGCTTCGGGCTGCGCAGCCGAGCCTCGCGCCATGGATTGCTGCTCCTCGGAGCGTGCGTCTGCCTTCCGGAACGCCCTTGCTGCCACCGCCGCTCCGCCCAGCGCCAGCGCCAGCGCGGCTCCGAGCGCTCCTATGCGCCGGAGCATGCCGCTGGATTCTCGGGGCGTCGTGCCGTGATGGCCGGGCCCCGACGCCGGGGCCAAGTGGTCCCCGCCCGGGGAGGCCCCCTGGAGCGCCTGGCTCGCGGCGACTGTGTCGCACGGCGAAAGCTCGGCCTGCGCGTCGTCAGCGGCAAGCGGAATCGACGGCATCCGCGCTGTCGTGCAGTCGAGCCGATGCGCGACGACCGTGCGCTCCGTCTCGGTGAGCGGGGCGAGCAACTCCTCGCGCAGTCCGAGGCCTCCGGGCGCGAGCGCGCGGATGCTGCGCAGCATCGCCTCGGCGGTTCGGAAGCGATCGTCGGCTTCGATCCTGAGCGCGGCATGGCAGAGGAACGCGAGCTCGGGTGGCACCCAGGGCGCGAGATCTTGCACGAGCGGCGGCGGCTTCGTGCAGATGGCCAGGATGAGATCGCCGAGCGCGTCGGCCCCTTGATGAGGCGTGCGGCCAGTGAGCGCGCGATAGAGCACGACGCCGAGCGACCAGATGTCGGTCCGATGATCGACGCTCTTGATGCCCCGCGCCTGCTCGGGCGACATGTAAACCGGCGATCCGAGCAAGGTCCCCGAGCTTGTCAGCGCGGTTGTGTCGATGCCATATGCGGGATCCGTCCTGATTTTGGCGATCCCGAAATCGAGAACCTTGACCACGATCTCCCCGTCATCCGCGCGGGCGAGGAACAGGTTCGCTGGCTTGATGTCCCGGTGCACGATGCCCGCCCCGTGCGCGTGCTGCACGCCCATGCACGCCTGGCCGAGGATCCGGAGCGCCAGGGAAGGCGGCAGCGGTCCCAGGCGTCGGAGCAGATCCTCTAGATCTCCTCCGACGAGGTACTCCATCGCCATGTACGGGGTCCCGGTCGTCGGCTCGACCCCAGCGTCGAGCACCTGTGCGATGTGCGGCGACGCTGCGGCCATTGCCGCCTTCGCTTCGCGTCGGAAGCGGCGTACGAGATCGTCGCTGAGCTTCTTCTCCGCGTGGATGACCTTGATCGCGACGTGCCGGTCAGAGACGAGCTCGACGGCCTCGTATACCGAGCCCATCCCGCCCTGCCCGAGGAGACGGACGATGGTGTATTTCCCGTCGAGGATCTGACCGAGCACGCGTGGTGGGCCACGCTACCGGAGCAAGTTTTGCGGTGCAACAGCCGCCTGTCACAGGGTGCTTGCGGCTCTCCGTACGGAGTGCTGAGCCGATCAGGAATCCATTGCCGCCACTACGAGCGCGGAAGAGCTGGCCTCAGGCGCTGATCGCCGCGTGCGCTGATCGAGCCAGGAGATGGCGAAGGCAGAACGTGTCGTGAGGGCAGAGCTCCGTCTGCATGAGACGGGCTCCGCCCTGGCGTGGATTCAGCGCGCCGCCGCCATCGCCGCCTGCATCGCGACGCCCATCTCGGCCGGCGTGGCGGCCACCTTGGCCCCAGCCGCCTCGAGCGCCGCGATCTTCTCGGCCGCCGTGCCCTCGCCGCCCGCGATGATCGCGCCAGCGTGGCCCATGCGCTTGCCCGGAGGCGCCGCGCGGCCGGCGATGAACGCGGCCACCGGCTTCTTCATGTTCTTCTTGATCCACGCCGCCGCGCGCTGCTCGGCCGTCCCACCGATCTCACCGATCAGCACCACGCCGTGGGTGTCGGGATCCTGGTTGAAGAGCTCGAGCACGTCGATGAAGTCCATGCCGCCGACTGGATCGCCGCCGATGCCCACGCAGCTCGACTGCCCGATGCCGAGGGCGCTCAGCTGGCCGACCGCCTCGTAGGTCAGCGTGCCCGAGCGGGAGAGGACGCCGATGTGGCCCTTCTTGTGGATGTGGCCCGGCATGATCCCGATCTTGCACTCTCCCGGGGTGATCACGCCGGGACAGTTCGGCCCGATGAGCCGCGCCGGCTTCCCCTCGAGGAAGCGACGGACGCGGATCATGTCGAGCACCGGCACGCCGTCGGTGATGCAGATGACGAGCTTGCAGCCCGCATCGATGGCCTCGGTGATCGCGTCGGCCGCGCCGACCGGCGGCACGAAGATGCACGAGACCTCGGCGCCCTCGTTGCGCACGGCCTGCTCGACCGTGTCGAAGATTGGCACCTTGTCTTCGAATCGCTGGCCGCCGCGGCCCGGCGTCACGCCGGCGACGACCTTCGTCCCGTACTCGATGCAGGCGCGGGCGTGCTGCGACCCGTAGGCGCCCGTGATGCCCTGGAAGACGACCCGCGTGTCCTTGTTGACGAGGATGCTCATCGCTTGATTACTCTACCTTCAACGTGGACAGGAGCTCGGCCACCGCCGCTGGCTCGCTGCTCAACTGGGTTCGAGGCTCGGTGCTCGCGGGCGCCCTAGGCGCCGGCCTTGCCGCCGCGCGTGGCGGCCACGATCTTCTGCGCGCCGTCGGCCATGGAGCTCGCCGACTGGATGGTCAGGCCGCTCTCGTCGAGCAGCTTGCGGCCGGCCTCGACGTTCGTCCCCTCGAGGCGCACCACGAGAGGCACCTTGAGCCCGAGCTCCTTCGCCGCGGCGATGACCCCGGCCGCGACGACGTCGCAGCGCATGATGCCGCCGAAGATGTTCACGAAGATGCCGCGGACCCGCTCGCTCCGGAGGATGATCTGGAACGCGGTCTTCACCTGCTCCTGCGAGGCGCCGCCGCCGACGTCCAGGAAGTTCGCCGGCTTTCCGCCGTAATGGAGGATGATATCCATCGTCGCCATCGCGAGCCCGGCGCCGTTCACGAGGCAGCCGATGTCGCCGTCGAGCGACACGTAGGACAGCCCGGCCCGCTTCGCCTGCAGCTCGACCGGATCCTCCTCGTCGACGTCGCGCATCCCGTTCCAGTCGGCGTGCCGGAACTCGGCGTTGTCGTCGAAGCTCACCTTCGCGTCGAGCGCGAAGACGTCGCCGGCGCCGGTCACGACGAGCGGGTTGATCTCGAGCAGCGAGCAGTCCTCCGCGGTGAAGCACGCATAGAGCGAGGCCACGAGCTTCAGGAACTGGCGCTGCGTCTCCTTCGCGGTGAGCCCGAGCGCGATCGCGAGCTGCCGCCCCTGGTACGGGGCGAGGCCGAGCACCGGATCGATGAAGAGCTTGTAGATCTTCTCCGGCGTGCTGTGGGCCACCTCCTCGATGTCCATGCCGCCCTCGGTCGAGGCGATCACCGCGATGCGGCGGCGCTCGCGATCGACGAGCATCGCGAAGTAGAGCTCGCGCGCGATGTCGAGGCCCTGCTCGATGTAGAGCCGCCGGACCTTCTGCCCCTCGGGGCCCGTCTGCTTGGTGACGAGCTGCATGCCGAGGATCTTCTCGGCGAGGGCGGTCGCCTCCGCGCTGCCACCCTTCGCGACCTTGACGCCGCCGCCCTTGCCGCGGCCGCCCGCGTGGATCTGCGCCTTCACGACGACGACCGGGTTGCCTGTCTGGGCGATCAGCCGATCGGCGATCGGCGCCACCTCACTCGCCTGGAAAGCGGGCTCCCCTTTCGGTACCGGCACTCCGTAGCGAGCGAAGAGCTGCTTGCCTTGATACTCGTGGATTTTCATGAGAGGGGCCGCCACCCTATCACAAGGCCGCGCCCGCGCGAGACTCGAAAAACAGGGTCGACGGACGTCAGTGTGCCCGGCGCCTTGCCTGCCTGGCTGCCTGCCCGCGCGGGACCCGCGCGCGAGTCACGTGTTACGTTTTGTTACGCTCCGGCGCGTTACGTTTCGAGTGTTTCGCGCCGGCTCACCCATTCATGGAAAAGTGCGGCGGCGCGGCGCTGCTTCCGTCGCCTCACTTGGCGGCGTAGGGCGGCGGCTCAGGCCGGCGGAGCGCCACGAGGGCGAACAGGCCGGGCAGGATGTCGTCCTCGACCCTGGAGGCCTTGCCTTCGAGGCTGATCTTGAGCTCATCGAAGGGCGTGCAGGTGAGCCCGGCGCTCGCGGAGACGCTCGGCTGAGGCGCGAATAGAAAGGCAGAGAGGGCGCCTTCCGGCTCGTGGAGAGCCTGGACTCGAAAGACCGGATGGATTGCCACCTTCGGGAGGACATTGGCGATGATCTCGCCTCCCACCCAGGGATTCAGCGCGATCGCCCCCGCCTCGTCCGCCGCGCCGACCAGCCCGACGCTGCCGTCGATCGACACGGAAAGCGCCTCGGCCGGGTAGAGCTCCAGGGCGACCACCGCCGAGTAGAAATCGATCGACGGATACAGCGCGACGCCCGACCAGGTCGACCAGAGCGGCTGCATCGTGGTGAGACCGACGCCGAACGTCGGCGCGTCAAAGTCGAGATCGAAGCCGCCGAAGAGGTTGATCTCGTATCCCTCGCCGAGGACGAGCCCGGGCTCGACGCCGAGCATCCGACCCGGGACGGTGCTGATCATGGTCGAGGTTGTCGGGAAATAGTTGTTCCATCCGTCCCAGTCCTCGATGCCAATCGGGTGCGTGATGATGCCCAGCCGGAGGTGGTGATCCTCGCGGCCAATCTGGAGCATCGCCCACTCGGGCGGGCCGATCTTGATCCCCGGCGTCGGCAAGGACCACGTGGGGTAGACGAACGCCGGCAGCCCGAACGCCGGCAGCCCGAGCGGCGCCGTGGTCGCCTGCACGTCGAGATCGAGCCGGAAGTACAGCGAGCCGCTCGCGAGCCGGAGCCCGACCTCGGCCTGCGCGAGCGCGTCGAAGCGAAGGGCCGCGGGCTGCTCGCGGTGCACGCCCGCGACGACGCTGGTCCCCCCTCCCACCCAGGTGTCGATGTCGGCCGGGAGCGCGGCGAGGTGCGGTAGCAACTGGGCCTCCTCTCTCTCTGGGTCTCCGGACGGCGGCGGTCCTCGATCAGCGAGCGGCGACGAGCGCCCCCGCCGCGATCACCGCCCCGCGCCGGCCGTCGCGGCCCGCAGGCGCTCGACCAGCGGGCGGATGACGTCGCTCCGCAGCTTGTAGGACGCGCGGTTCGCGATGAGCTGGGTGCTCACCTCGGTGACCGTCTCGAGCACCTCGAGGCGGTTCTCGCGCAGCGTCGAGCCCGTCTCGACGATATCGACGATGAGGTGAGAGAGCCCGACGAGCGGCGCGAGCTCCACCGAGCCGTGGACGGGGATGATCTCGGCCACCACGCCCTTGCTCGCGAAGTGATCCCCGGCGATCCGCGGGTACTTCGTGGCGACGCGCGGCAGATCGGGCACCTCCGTGTCCTCCGGCCCGGCCACGACGAGGCGGCAGCGGCCGATGCCGAGATCGAGCGGCGTGTAGAGATCGTGGCGGCGCTCGAGGAGCGTGTCACGGCCGGAGACCCCGAGATCGGCGGCGCCGTACTCGACGTAGGTCGGGACGTCGTCCGGCTTCAGGAACACGTACCGGAACGCGCCGTCCGCCGTCGGCCGGACCAGGCGGCGATCGTTCTCCTCGAGGGGCGTGCTGTCGAGGCCCGCGCGCCGCACGAGCGGGATGAGGTCCTTCAGGATCCGCCCCTTGGGGACGGCGATGGTGAGGGGCTTCGTCATCCGTCCCGCCCCTCGACGCGCGCCGTGTCGGCGCCGAGCTGCGCGAGCTTGCGCTCCATGAACTCGTAGCCGCGATCCAGGTGGTAGACGCGCAGCACCTCGGTCTCGCCCTCGGTCGCCACGAGCCCGGCGATGACGAGCGACGCGCTCGCGCGCAGATCGGTGGCCATCACGGTCGCGCCCGACAGCGGCGCGCCGCCGTGCACGTGCGCCGTGTGGCCGTCCACATCGATGTGCGCCCCCATCCGCGCGAGCTCGGGGACGTGCATGAAGCGGTTCTCGAAGATGGTCTCGACGATGCGCGACGTGCCCTGCGCGAGGCACATCAGGACCATGAACTGCGCCTGCATGTCGGTCGGGAAGCCCGGGTGCGGCGCCGTCGTGACGTCGACGGCGCGCAGCGGCCGCCCCTCGCGGCGGACGCGCACGCAGTCGCCCTCGCGGCCCACCTCGACGCCCGCCTGGCGGAGCTTGGCCGCGACCGCCTCGAGGTCCTCGAGCGGCGCGTTCTCGATCAGCACGTCGCCGCCGGCCGCGGCCGCCGCGACCATGTACGTGCCGGCCTCGATCCGATCGGAGATGATCGCGTGGTCGAACGGCTCCAGCTCGTCCGCGCCCTCGATGTGGATGACGTCCGTGCCGGCGCCGCTCACGCGCGCGCCCATCTTGTTGAGCACCCGGCCGAGCTCCTCGACCTCGGGCTCGCGCGCGCAGTTGACCAGCGTGGTCCGCCCCTTCGCGAGCGCCGCGGCCATCATCAGGTTCTCGGTGCCGGTCACCGTCGGCAGATCGAACACGACCTCGGCGCCGCGCAGCCGCTTGCACTCCGCGACGATGTAGCCGCGCGACAGCCGGATCGTCGCGCCGAGCGCCTCGAGGCCCTTGAGGTGCTGATCCACCGGGCGCGTCCCGATCTGGCAGCCGCCGGGGAGCGACACCTTGGCGCGGCCGAAGCGCGCGAGCAGCGGGCCGAGGACCATGACGCTCGCGCGCATCTGCTTGACGAGCTCGTAAGGCGCCTCGGGCCGCACGTTGTCGCCGGCGCCGACCTTCACGAGCGGCGGCGCGGTCTCGACGTTGCGCCCGAGGAACCGGAGCAGCGCCGAGGTCGTCTCGATGTCGCGCAGCGCGGGCACGTTGCGGAGCAAGCTCTCCCCGTCGGAGAGCAGCGTCGCGCAGAGGATCGGCAGCGCGGCGTTCTTCGCGCCGCTGATGCGGATCTTGCCGGAGAGCGGCTTCCCGCCCCGGATCCGGATGGAGTCCATGCCCCCGCTATCGCACAACCCGCGGCGGAACGCGATGTTTCGGGGCTCGCGCGCGCGCCGCGCCGTGGTTCGCCCCGCGCGGTGCGCCGGCCGTCGCGATCGCCGCCGGCGCACCGCGCGGGGCCGGCGGGCGACGGGGCCCACTTTCCCGTGCGCTTCCCGCGCGCTCGTCTAGTCTCCTCCGGCCATGCGACCGAGCGCCATCGCCCTGTCCTCGCTGCTCGCCGCGTCTGTGGCCCCGCTCGCAGCCGCGCAGCCGTCGGCCGATCTCCGCGGGTTCCGCGCCTCGATCGACCCCGGGGCCGGCGTCTACCTCGAGCCCGCCGCGACCCCGGACACGGGCGAGTGGAGCGCGAGCCTCTGGGCCTCGTACGCCTACCGCCCCATCGTGCTCCGCGATCCCGCCTCGGGCGACGTCCGCTTCGACGTCATCCGCCACCAGGTCAGCGCGGATTTCGCGGCCGGCGTGGGCATCGCGCGGCGCTTGCTCGTCGGGCTCACGCTGCCCGTGGTCCTCCACCAGACCGGCGACGCGCCCATGTCCGACGCCACGCGGGTGCTCGGCGACACGTGGCTCCCGGCGCAGGCGCTCGGCGATCTCGGCCTCGTCGGCAAGCTCACGCTCGTGCAGCCCACCGGCGGCGATCTCGGCGGGCTCGCGCTCGCGCTGCACGAGCGCTTCACGCTGCCCACGGGGGACGAGGCGTCGTTCGTGGGCGAGGGGGGCGTCACGAGCGAGCTCAGGCTCCTCGCCGAGTACCGCCTGATCGCGTTCGGCGCGCACCTCGCGGCGGGGGTCAAGCTCCGCGCCGGCGAGGCCCGCTTCGGGTGCCAGGCGACCCCGGTCTCCGCCGCGGGCGGCGATCCGTGCCCCACGGTGTTCGGCCACGAGCTCCCCTTCGGCCTCGGCCTCTCGTTCCGGCCGCAGATCCTGGGCATCGACCCGGAAGGGCGCACAACGTTCTTCCTGGAGGCGCACGGGCACCTCCCGCTCTCGCCGATCGCGCCGTTCGCGAGCCAGGAGGCGGCCGCGCTCGAGCTCGGCCTCGCCGCGCGCTACGCGCTGGGCGACGTCTCGTTCCTGGCCGGCGTCGAGACGGCGCTGGCCGGCGGCGTCGGCACCACGCCGCTGCGCGCCGTCCTCTCGGTGGCCTGGACCCCGCGCGTCCACGACGCCGACGGGGACGGCGTTCCGGACGACGTCGATCAGTGCGGCGAGCTCGCGGAGGACCGCGACGGCTTCCAGGACGACGACGGGTGCCCCGAAGGGGACAACGACGAAGACGGCGTCTTCGACGACGAGGACCGCTGCCCCACGCAGAAGGAAGACGAGGACGGCGTCGCGGATGAGGACGGGTGCCCTGACCCGTGACGCCGGGCCGTGGACGATCCATGACGACGTGGACCGCATGAGCGACGACGGCTACACGAAGCACGGCGGCGGCCGCCACGAGGGGCCCTCCCGCACCTCGCCGTATCCCCTGAGCCGGCTCTCCGCGCCGCACGAGCTCGTCGACGTGGCGCGGGAGATCCAGCAGGCCGACGCGTTGCTCGGCGCTGTCACCGGCGGCAAGCTCGCGCAGATCGCGCGGCAGATCCGGTCGCTCCAGGAGGAGGCGCGGCGGGTCCTCGAGGCGGCGCAGCGCGACGGCGAGCTCCACCGGGCGGCGTGCAGCTTCAAGAAGCGGCCCGGCCACGTCTACCACCTGTACCGGCGCGGCGACGGCGTCCCTTACCTCTCGATGCTCTCGCCGGAGGAGTGGGGCGGCTCGCCGCCGCACGCGTTCGAGGGCTCGTACCGCCTCGAGGTCGACATGTCGTGGACGCCGTCCGAAGAGGCCGAGGCGCACGACGCGGAGGCCGGCGCGCTCGCGCGGCTCACCGGCCGCGGCGCCTGACCGCGGCGCTCGCTCACCCGCCCAGCTGGAGCAGCACCTTCCCGAATGACGCGTTGCTGGCGACGTAAATATGCGCCGCGGCGGCATCGCCGATCGGGAAGACCCGGTCCACGACCGGCCGCACCGCGCGGCTCGCGAGCCAGGGGGAGATGTTGCGCTCGAGCACCTGCGCCGCCGCGATCTTCTCCTCGAGCGGGCGCGAGCGGAGCACGGTGCCGAAGAGCTCGACGCGCTTCCGCAGGAGCTCGCGCAGGTCGAGCTCCGTGGACGCGCCGGCCGTCAGCCCCACGAGCGCGATCCGGGCCTTCAGCGCGCACGCCTTGAGGTCCTCGCCGACGTACGCACCTCCGACGAGCTCGAGGACCACGTCGACCCCCGCGCCTCCGGTCGCCTTCAGCACCTCGCCCGCGAACGTCGCGCCCGACGTCGCGATCCCGGCGTGCAGGCCGAGCTCGCGGCAGCGATCCAGCTTGTCCTGCGTGCGCGACGTCCCGACGACGAAGCACCCGAGCGCGCGGGCGATCTGGAGGCCGGCCGTGCCCACGCCGCTGCCGACCGCGTGCACCAGCGCGCGCTCGCCGGGCGCGAGCCGGGCGCGCGTCACGAGCGCGTCGTAGGCGGTGACGAACGCCTCGGGGACCGCCGCCGCCTCCTCGTCCGTGAGCCCGTCCGGCACCGGCGCGACCTCGCGCTCGTGCGCGACGACCCGCTCGGCATAGGCGCCGCCCGCGAGGAGGCCGAAGACGCGATCGCCCGGCGCGAAGCGGCGCGCGCCCTTCCCCGTGGCCTCGACCACGCCGGCGTACTCGAGCCCCGGCACGTCCTGCGGCGCCCCGGGCGGCGCCGGGTAAAAGCCCAGCCGCTGGAGCAGATCGGCGCGGTTCACCCCGGCGAAGCGGACGGCGACGCGCACGTGCCCGTCGGGCACCTCGGGCGCATCGACCTCGCGCACCTCGAGGACCTCCGGCCCGCCCGGCTCGCGAATGACGACGGCGCGCATCTTTGTCGTGCTGGTCACGCCGTTTACTCTTCCATCGGCGGCGGGAGCACGCTCTTCCGGTAGAAGTATTCCACCTTCTCCGAGTCCGGATCGGCCGGCTCCTTCTCCGGCTCGGCCGGCGCGTTGCCGCCGATCGCCGCCTCGATCTGCACCTGCTCGAGGGCGTCCATCATCGAGGCCGCGCTCGGGAAGCGCTCCTCGCGATCGAGCGCGAGCGCGCGCATCGTCGCGACGTCGAGCGAGTGGGGCACCTCGGGCCGCAGCATGCGCGGGCGGATCGGCTTCACGCGCTGGATTTCCGCGAGCAGGGCGGCGGCCGTCGGCGCCTTGAACGGCAGCTGCCCGGTGAGCATCACGTAGAGCAGCATGCCCACCGAGTAGAGGTCCGCGCGCGCGTCGAGATCGCGGACGCCCTGCGCCTGCTCCGGCGCCATGAACGCGGGCGTGCCGGCGATGGCGTGGCTCCCCGCGGCGGCCATCGAGACGAGGATCGACGGCGCCACCCCCGTGTTGAACGCCTCGGCGACGCCGAAATCGAGCACCTTCACGGTGAGCGGGCCCCGGTCGCCGCCGACGAGGCAGATGTTGTCCGGCTTGAGATCCCGGTGGAGGATGCCCTCGGTGTGCGTGACGACGAGCGCGCTGAGCACCTGGACGGCCACGTCCAGCACGACGGGAATGGGCATGGGGCGCTCGCGCGCGAGCCGCTCGGTGATGGTCTCGCCCTCGAGCCGCTCCATCACGAGGTAGGGCGTGCCGTCGTCGAGCACGCCCAGATCGTAGACCTCGACGATGTTCGGATGGCCGAAGCGGCCGGCGACGGCGGCCTCGTTGTGGAAGCGCGCGATGGCCGTCTTGCTCTGAGCGTACTGGCCGCGGAGCGTCTTGATCGCGACCCGGCGCCGCAGGCCGATGTGGATCGCGTCGTAGACCATCCCCATCCCGCCCTTGGCGATGACGCCGAGGATGCGGTAGCGGTCGTGCAGCAGGCGGCCGATGAGCGGCGCTTCCTTCGTCGGCCGCGGCTGATCGGGATCGATATCGGGCGGCAGCGGCCCCTCCACCGGCCACCCCGACTCGCCCCTGCTCGTCGGCGGCACCCGCGTCGAGGAGGGCGGGGCGACGCTCGGCGTGAGCGCCGTGCCGTGCACCGGGCACCTCTCGGTGTCCGACGGGTGCGGCAACCCGCACGCCTGGCATCGGATGAAGTGCTGCGGCGGCATCGGGGACCCGGTCAGAGTACGGGTACATCCGCCCATGCAGCAAGCTCGTTCAGGGAGCGAGCGTCCCGGCTGGGGGGGCACGCCCACAGCGTGTGGTTGGGTAGCCAACCCATGTCATCTTCAGCAGCTGGGTTGGATCGGCTCGCGGCTTACGGTAGGCTGAGCTCAAACGTGCCGCAGCCGGTCCGAAAGCCAACCCGACGAGCGCGAGAGGTACCGCAGCCGGGCGGGTACCAGAATTTGCATCCGAACGTAAGGCGAAACGTAAGGCGAAAGGTAATCCGGAACGTCAGACGAAACGTAAGGCGGTACGTCGACCTGAACGTTGACCAGCACGTAAGCCAGTACGTAAATCGAGCGTAAGTCGAACGTAAGTCGAACGTAAATCGAGCGTTGGGCAGCGCGTGACGGGCGCGGGGTACGCTTTCCCCGACTGCCAGCAGTGGGGGCCAGCGGGATGGGAAGGGGAAAGAGACAGAGGCCATGAGCACGGCGGAGAAGCTTTCGGACGGTGCCTCGGCCAGCGGTGAGTCCGATCCGCTGCTGGGAAAGGTCTTGAATCAGAAGTTCAAGATCCACTCCCTCCTCGCGACGGGCGGCATGGGCGTCATCTATCGCGGCGAGCAGATCGCCCTCGAGCGGCAGGTCGCGATCAAGGTCCTGACGCCCACGAACTCATCGAATCAGATCGACCCCAACTTTCATAAGCGCTTCTTCCTCGAGGCGAGCATCCTCGCCAGGCTCCAGCACCCGAACATCGTCACGGTCTTCGACTACGGCCGAGTCGAGAACATGGAGCCCGAGCGGTACTTCATGGCCATGGAGTTCCTCGAGGGCGAGACGCTCTTCCGGCGGCTGCGCAAGGCCGGCCGCCTCTCGGCGCCCGACTCGATGGGCATCGCCCGGCAGATCGCCCGCGGGCTGCGCGAGGCGCACAAGCACGGCGTGGTGCACCGCGATCTGAAGCCGTCGAACGTCATGCTCGTCCCCGGCGAGGACACCGGAGAGCTCGTCAAGATCCTCGATTTCGGCCTCGTGAAGGTGCTCGCGGACGACTCGGAGGAGCTCACGCAGCAGGGCTCGTTCCTCGGCTCCCCGCGCTTCATGTCGCCGGAGCAGATCTCGCACGGCAAGGTCGATCTGCGGACGGACGTGTACTCGCTGGGCGTGATCCTCTATCAGATGCTCTGCGGGAAGGTCCCGTTCGAGGCGCAGAACTCGGTCCAGATCCTGATCGCCCACCTGCAGCAGCCCGTCCCGCGGATGAAGGAGCGCAACCCCGAGGCCGACGTGCCCGAGCCGCTCGAGACGTTCGTGCTGCGCTGCCTGTCGAAGGATCCGGACGGCCGGCCGGCCAACATGGAGGCCCTCATCCGCGGGCTCGGCGAGTGCGCGCAGGCGATGGGCCTGTCCCCGGCGTTCGGCTCGACGGGCCTCGTGACCATGGACTCCACCGGCACCGGCAGGATGCCGACGCCGATGCCGCCCGTGCGCGTGATGACGGCGATCCCCGCCAGCTCGTCGTCGCCGACGTCGACGTCCGGCGCCACGACCTCGCAGGTGGACGACGCCTCGCTCGGCGCCGCCTCGCGCCCCGCCGACGCCGCGCCGCAGGGCCGGAAGGGCATCGTGCTCGTCGCGGTGGGCGTCCTCGCCGTCGCGGGCATCGGGGTCGCGATGTCGCAGATGCGCTCCAGCGAGCCGCCGCCGGCGCCGGCCGCCGCAGCGCAACCGGAGAAGCCGCAGGTCGCGCCGCCGCCCGCCGACGTCGGGTCGTTCGTGCTGATGGTCGAGTCCATGCCGTCCGGCGCCGAGGTGCTGGAAGACGGCAAGCCGCTCGGGAACACGCCGCTCCAGCTGTCGCTGTCGAACAGCTCCGTGCGCGCCAGCCCGCGCCGGCTGACCGTGCGCCATGAGGGGTACGAGCCGTACTCGATCGTCCAGGGCCCCTCCGATCAGTCCGTGCGCCTGGTCGCCACGCTCACGAAGCAGGCCGCGGCGCCGACGAGCGCACCTGCCGCGCCCACGCCGCCCCCGGCCGCCCCGGCGCCTCGCCCGTACTCGGGCCGGCCGGCCGCCAGGCCCGCGCCCGCCCCCGACGCGCCGCCCCCGCCCCCGCCTCCTTCTCCTCGGCCGCTGGATATCCAGATCGAACGATGACCCTCCAGCGCCCCACACACCACATCGTCGTCTCCCCGTCTGTCTTCACCGCGCGGCCGCTCTGGGCGGATGTCCTCGCCGACGTGGAGGCACCTTGTTCCAGGCTTTCCGTCGGCGTGCACCCCGCGCGCGGTGCGCACGGTGACGGTGACCCCGCGCGCGGTGCGCGCGGTGACGGTGAAGGAGACGATGTGCCGCATTCTCCGGAACATGCGCAAATGTACGCGCACGAACGCGCGCGCGAACACGCGCACGCTCGGCCCGTGCAGCGCGGGGAACGTCAAATCCAGCGGCGAACCCGGCCCGCGCAGATCACCCGAACGATCGATCGAAGATCCCGGTATTCATCCGTTCCCGCCGGCAGTAGACTCCAGGCTCTGCGTCCCGCAGACGCGCTTCCCAGGCCGATTCCAAGCGGGATCCGTTGCTGAGGAGCAAGGAAATGAACCCGCTCGTCCCCGACTTCATCATCCAGCAAGACGCTCTCGGCAACACCGAGGGCAGCTTCACGGGGGCGGTGCTGATGATCGACATCCCCGGCTTCACCGAGCTCACGGAGAAGCTGATGCAGCACGGCCGCGCGGGCGCGGAGACGCTCGCCGGCACGCTCCGGTACTACTTCGACCCGCTCATCGCCGCGGTCCACCACGCCGGGGGCTTCATCACGAACTTCGCGGGCGACGCGTTCACGGCGCTGTTCCAGGACACGCCGGACCGCAAGGTCGCGGAGTACGTGCTCGGCGCGGCGCTCGCGATGCGCGACCTGTTCGCGGAGCACCCCGAGCGCGACACGCCCTTCGGCAGCTTCCCGTTCTCGTTCCGGATGGGGCTCGCGTGGGGCTCGGTCGAGTGGGGCATCGTCCGCATCTCCCCGGAGCGCGCGTACTACCACTTCCACGGGCAGGCGCTCGCCGCGTGCGTCGCGATCGAGCGGCAAGCGCTGAAGGGCGACATCCTCCTCGACCGCGCGCTCTGCGATCGCATCCCGCCCGCGAGCGCGAAGTACCACGGCGAGGGCGTCTACAAGCTCGGCGACGTGCCGGCGCCCAGGATGCCGCAGGTCCCGAGGAACCCGCCGCGCGGCGAGGGCACCGCGTTCGTGGCGAGGGGCGTCGCGGACATGCCCCCGGAGGGCGAGTTCCGCAACGTCACGAGCGTCTTCCTCTCGTTCGAGCAGATCCCGAGCTTCGCGGAGCTCACGCGCCTCCTGCACGAGCTCTCCGAGCTCTACGGCGGCACCTTCACGGGCATCGACGCGGGCGATCTCGGCATCGCCGCGCTGATCCACTTCGGCGCCCCGATCACCCACGAGAACGACAACGATCGCGCGCTCGACTTCGCGCTGGAGCTGAAGAAGCGCGGCCTCCGGCAGATGCGCCTCCGCGCGGGGATCACGCGCGACGTCCGGTACGCCGGCTTCAACGGCGGCACCGAGCGCCACGAGTTCGCGTGCATCGGCCGCGCGACGAACCTCGCCGCGCGCCTCGTCGCGAAGGCCCCTTGGTCGGCGATCTGGGCCGACGAGCAGGTCTTCCGCGCCGGTGAGACGAGCTACCAGTGGACGACGGAGAACATCTTCCGGTTCAAGGGCTTCGATCTGCCCATCCTCGTCTACTCGCTGGAGCGCCGCCGCATCTCGGTCCAGAAGGAGTTCTACGACCTCGGCCTCATCGGCCGCGAGGCGGAGATCGAGCAGCTCGTGCGCTACGTCGGGCCGATCTTCGAGGGCAAGCCGGCCGGGATCACGTACATCGACGGCGAGCCGGGGCTCGGGAAGAGCTACCTCGTGCAGCGCTTCCGCCACCGGTGCGAGGAGCACCAGAGCGACCGGCCCTTCCTGTGGATCGACGCGCGCTGCGACCAGACGCTCCAGAGCTCGCTGAACGCGTTCGAGTTCGCGCTGAAGGAGTACTTCTGGGAGTCCTCCGCGCTCGGCAAGGAAGAGAAGCTCACGAACTTCGACGACGCGTTCGAGTACCTCCTCGAGCGCCTGCCCGAGAGCCAGGCCGCGCTGAAGCGCGAGCTCGATCGCGCGCGCTCGGTGTTCGCCGCGCTCATCGGCATCCGCTGGGAGGACTCGCCGTACGAGCGCCTGCACCCGAAGCTCCGGTACACGAGCACGCTCTCGGCGCTGAGCTTCGTCTTCCTCGCCGAGGCGTCGCTCCAGCCGGTGATCCTGCACCTCGAGGACGCGCACTGGGCCGACGAGGACTCGCTCGAGGCGGTGCGCGTGATCGCGCGCGCGTGCCGGGGGCTGCCCATCGCGATCATCTGTACGACGCGGCGCAAGGACGACGGCACCCCCGTCCGCATCCCGCTCGACCCGGGCATCTCCGAGAACGTGATCGAGCTGAAGCCGCTGCCGCGCGAGCAGCTCCTCGCGCTCGCGGTCCCGTTCTTCGGCGGCCCGATGCCGGACATGCTCGCGACGCTCCTCTGCGAGACGGCCGGCGGCAACCCGTTCTTCGCGCAGGAGATCCTCGCCTACTGGCTCGAGGACGGGCGCTACGGCTCGAGCTCGAGCTCCATCTCGATCTCGAACACGTTCATGCCGCCGAAGAACGTGAACAGCCTGCTCATCTCGCGCCTCGACCGGCTCGACGCGAAGGTGAAGCAGACGATCGTCGCCGCGGCCGTCCTCGGGCGCGAGTTCGATCTGCGCGTGCTCGCGCTGATGCTCCCCGACGCCTCCGTGCTCGAGGAGCACGTGCGCATCGGCGAGGCGCAGTGCATCTGGTCGCAGATGACGGAGCGGCGCTTCCAGTTCAGCAACGCGCTCCTCCGCAACGCGGCGTACGAGATGCAGTCCCGCGCGCGGCTGCAGGAGCTCCACCGGCTCGCGGCCGAGGCGATCGAGAGCCTCTACGGCGATGACCTCGAGGACCAGCTCGTCGCGCTCGGCCGCCACTGGCGCCGCGCGGGCAAGGTGGACCACGCGCGCCGCTACTTCCTCGCGGGCGCCCGCAAGGCGGCGGCGCGCTACGCCCACGAGGAGGCGACCCGCCTCTACCGCGTCTACTTCAAGCTCTCGCCGGAGCCGACGCCCGAGAGCGTCGTCGTGCGCTACGAGTTCGCCCGCGACGTCCTCGAGGCGAGGGGGCGGTACCAGGAGGCGCGGCAGGAGCACATCCGCGTGCTCACCGACGCCCAGAAGCTCGGCGATCGCGGGTCCGAGTCGCTCGGCTTCCTCGGCCTGGGCCGCACGCACTGGGCGATGCAGCAGCCGGACGACGCGCGCACCTACTGGGAAGAGGGGCTGCGCGCCGCGCGCGAGGCGGGCAACCTCCCGGCCGAGGGGCTCACGCTCGCGAGCCTCGGGATGGCCTACGCCGTCCAGGGCCGGTACGACGCCGCCCGGACGCTCTACTCGCGCGCGATCACGGTCGAGCGGCAGATCGGGAACCGGCGCGAGGAGGCGAGGCTCCTCGGGGAGTTCGCGAAGCTGCACCGGCTGAGCGGCCACCTCGGCGAGGCGGAGGCCCTGCAGGAGCAGGCCGCTGCCATCGAGCGTGAGCTGGGGGCCTCTTGAGCCCGTGGGGGACGCTGCCGTGCCCTCCGCCCACGCGAAAGCGCCCCCGTCGTCCGACGTCGTCGCACGTTCCCTAGATCGCGGCGCAGAGGCCCCGCCGGCCCGCGCGGCGCCGGCGCGCCCCGGCCCTCGCCGCCCTGCGAATTCCGCTGACAATCGATCACGAGGTCTCCCAAGAGCATGACACGACAGGCAACAAAGGAGTCACCTGCGCTGTTGAACGAGGAGCTCCTTGAGAAGGCGAAGCCTTCCAAGCTCATGCCCGCCGTGATCGCCGGAATGGTCTCGGGGACGCTGGTCGTCTCGTTCGATATCTCTCTTGGCGCGCTGATCTTCAACCACGGGCTCGCCGAATACCTCTCGAGAGGGATCGGCATCATCCTGATCAGCTCCGTCATCGTCGGCGTGATCGTGTCTCTCCTCAGCTCGTACAAGCCGGTGATCGCCGCGCCGCAGGAGGACGCCGCCGTCATTCTCGCCTCGATGGCGGCGGCGATCACGACGGGCATCGCGCAGAAGGACCCGACGGCGAGCCCGTTCCCGACGGTCGTGGCCGCCATCGCGATCACCTCCGTGGTCGCAGGCGGCTTCTTCCTGCTGCTCGGCCTCTTACGGCTCGGCATCCTGGTCCGCTTCATCCCGTACCCCGTCGCCGGCGGCTTCATCGCAGGCGCCGGCTGGCTCCTCCTCCAGGGCTCGATCTCGGTGATGTCCGGCCAGCCATCGACGCTCGACATTTTCCCGAGCGTGGTGATGGATCCGGAGCTCCTGAAGCGGGTCCTCCCGGGCCTCGTGTTCGGCGTCCTGCTGCTCCTGGTGCTGCGGCGGTTCTCGTCGCTCCTGCTCCTCCCCGTGCTGCTCGGGGGCTCGATCGTGGTGTTCTACGTCTCGCTGGGCCTCGCCGGCGTCAGCGTGCAGCAGGTGCTCGACAGCGGCTGGCTCCTCGGTCCGTTCCCGACCGCGTCGCTCTGGCCTCCGATCGGCGCTTCGGATTTCGGGAAGGTGGACTGGTCGGTCCTGTTCGGCAGCGCCGGCAACATGGCCGCCGTCACGATCATGGCCGCCATCACCGTGCTGCTCAGCGCGTCGGGCGTGGAGCTCGCGACCGAGCAGGAGATCGATCTCGACCGCGAGCTGCGGGCGACGGGCGTCGCGAACATCGTCACGGGCCTCTTTGGCGGCATGGTCGGCTACCTGTCGCTGGCCGAGTCGTCGATGAGCTACAAGGCCGGCTCGAACAGCCGCGTCTCGGGGCTGGTCGCGGCGGCGATCAGCTGCGTCGTGCTCTTCGTCGGCGCCGACGCCATCCTGTACTTCCCGCGCCCCGTCCTCGGGGGCCTGATCGCCTATCTCGGATTCCACTTCCTCATCAACACGCTCTACGAGGGCTGGTTCCGGCTGCGGCGCATCGAGTACTTCGTCATCGTGGTGATCCTCCTTGTCGTCGCCGTCCGGGGCTTCCTTGTCGGCATCGGGGTGGGGCTCGGCGTCTCGTTCATCCTCTTCGCGCTCAGCTACAGCCGCATCGAGGTGGTGCGCAACGCCATCTCCGGGGTCTACCTGCGCAGCAACGTCGCCCGCAGCGACGGCGAGGAGATGACCCTGACGGAGCGCGCCAAGCAGCTCAACGTGCTCCAGCTCCAGGGCTATATCTTCTTCGGGACGGCGTACAACCTCCTCTCGACGGCCCAGCAGCGCATCCAGAGCGAGGAAGGTGAGGTGCGCTATCTGCTGCTCGACTTCCGCCACGTGAACGGCATCGACTCGTCCGCCATCGCGAGCTTCCTCCGGCTCCGCAGGCTCGCCAAGGCGCACAGCGTCAAGCTCATCTTCACGGAGGTGCGTGTGGACATCCGCAATCACCTCGAGCGGGGCGAGGTCTTCGTCGGCGATGACGACGAGGTCTGCCGGATCTACCCGGATCTGGATCGAGGCCTCGAGGCCTGTGAGAAGGAGATCATCGCAGATGCGCCGCCCAGCATGCTGCCGCCTCCGATGCTGTTCTACGATCTCCAGGACGTATTCGGCGGTCGCCCGGGAATGCTGCGTTTCAAGGACTACCTCGAGCGCGTTGAGCTCCCGGATGGGTTCGATCTGTTCCGGGCCGGAGACGTGTCGAAGGACCTCTACCTCATCGAGAGCGGAGAGCTCACGGCCTGGCTCGAGATCGACGGGAAGAAGGTGAAGCGGCTCCGCACGATGGGGCCGGGGTCGGTCGTCGGCGAGTCCGGGCTCTACATGGGCGAGAAGCGGTCGGCGACGGTCACCGCCAGCCGGCAGTCCACGCTCTACCGGCTCACGGAGGAGGCGCTGCAGCGAATGACGGAGGAGGCGCCCGAGCTGGCCGCGGCCTTCCATCACTTCGTGGTCACGCTGCTGGCCCGGAGGATCGTGCACTCGACGGGGCCCGTGAAATCGCTGTTCAACTAGACTCGATCGGCTCGGCCTGGAGCGCTGCGTTCCCGTGGAGACTCGCTTGCAGCATGGTGCGACGGCAGTACGCCTCCCGCCGGCGCGCGCCGCGCGCCGGGGAGCCGGCGTGTCCGCTCTTCAATGCTGCACGCGTGAGCACCTGGCTCCCGCAGATCCGAGCGCGCACGACGCGCACGATCATCGAACACAGCCCGCGAGCATTGCCGTCCTGTGCTCCGGTAGGGTCGAAACACGCATTGCCGCGCCGCGCGCCATTTCACCTGGGGGAGAACAATCTCGTGTAGACGCTACCCCAGATGCGCGTGCATGCGTGGTGGACACACATTTGAATGCAATTTCGACGATCTCTTTCGGATTCAGAGCCACGGAATGTACGATTCGCCTAAGCTTGCGAACAGTCGTGGTTTCGCTCCGAATGAGAAGGCCAGTCGTGTTGCTTACCGCGCAACACATTTTCCTTGACAAGGGGACGCGCGCTTGCAATCCACGGTCCATAGGGTTGCGGCCGGGGCTGCCCGGCATCCCGCGCGCGTCCTACCGGTCGATGGGGGCCTCGATCCGCAGACGCGCTCCGCCGGCTCTCGCTTCCGGAGATCCCAGAGGCCAGCATCGCGCCAGCGAACACCCGCAGGCCTGTCCGCCTTGAGCAGCTGGAGAAAGGACAACTTATGAAAACTCAACGTCGACCCCTGATGGTACTAGCCATTCTGTTGGGTGTCCTATCGGTCGCCGCCTGCGGCAAAGATAAGGCTCCTTCTGAAGCACGCGCAGAGTCGGGCACCAAGGAAGCTCCGGCTCAGCCCTCCGAGCTCAGCGTCCTCATCTTCCCGAACTACCTGGACGACAAGAGCATCAAGGACTTCGAGACGCAGAACAACGCCCGCCTGCGGCTCACGATCTACGACTCCACCGAGGAGATGGAGAGCAAGCTCGCCTATGCGGGCGCCGACGCGCAGTACGATGTCGTCGTGATGGCGGCGCACGCCAGCGGTCGGCTCGCGCGGCGCGGGCTCATCCGCCCCCTGGATCACGCCCAGCTCCCCAACCTGAAGAACCTCGAGTCGCGGTTCTCGGGCCCGAACTTCGACGAGGGCAACAAGTACTCTATCCCATACCAGTGGGGTACTGTCGCGATCATCTACAACAAGAAGAAGATCCCCAACATGGATCCGACGTGGGGCGTGCTCTTCGACGCCCAGAAGACGCCGGGCACGTTCGTGCTGATCGACGAGATGCGGGACATGGTCGGCGCGGCGCTGAAGTACAAGGGATTCTCCAGCAATACGTCGAAGCCTGAAGAGATCCGGGAGGCCGGGCGCATCCTCAAGGAGGCCAAGAGCAACCCGAAGTGCCTCGGCTTCAAGGGCGGCATCGGCGCGACGCAGGACGTGAAGGGCGGCTCCGTCGACATGGCGGTCGTCTGGAACGGCGACGCGCAGAAGGTGGTCTGGGAGGACAAGGATCGCCTCGCCCTCGTCATTCCGAAGGAAGGCTCCGTGATCTGGGTCGACGTGATGACCGTGCCGACCAAGTCGCCGCACCCCGAGCTGGCTCACAAGTTCATCAATTACATGCTGACCCCCGACGGCGGCGCGCAGCTGTCGATGATGACGAAGTACGCGACTCCGAACAGCGCCGCGCAGGCCAAGCTGCCGGTCGAAGACCGCACGAACCAGCTCATCTACCCGACGGGCGATCTGGCGACTCGCCTGGAGGCCCATCGTGATCTCGGCGAGTCGGCCAAGCTCTACGACGAGGTCTGGGCGGCCGTGAAATCGAACTGACCGCGAGGCGATGGCGCAAGCGAGGTGCTCAGCCTCCGATCACGCCGATGCCACTCCTGCGCGACGCGCCGGTGTCGAGCGCACGCCCGAGCTGGAATCCGGGCCGCCGCGCGGAGTCCCTTGCAAAACGGACTGCTTCGTTGCAATCGACGTGTCACTCTGGTGCGGCGCTCGCCTCGCCGGCGCCTCCCCGAGGCGTGAGCGGCGAGCCCGGCGGGAGCGCACGGCGCAGCTCGCTACCACCGGAGCGCACCGCGCTCAAGGCGCCCGGCGCGACGAGGTGGAGCGCGTCGATCTGAACGTAAGGACCCCTATGGAAGATCATCGCTCCAAGACCACTCCTCGTGCGAGAGGCATGATCGTAGACAACGCGTTCACGGCCGATAGCCTCTATGGCGTCCGGCGCGAGCCGACCTACAGCGGCGCGCTCTCCTTCCTGCGCCGCAAGTACACGCGCGACCTGACCGGCGTCGATGTGGCGGTCACCGGCATCCCGCTCGACACGGCGACCAGCAACCGCCCAGGGACGCGCTTCGGCCCGCGTGCGGTGCGGGAGGCCTCGGCGCAGCTCGCGTGGAACCGCCCTTACGGCTACGAGTTCGATCCGCTCGACCGGCTCGCCGTGGTGGACTATGGCGACTGCGTCTGGGATTACGGGCGTCCGGAGGAGAGCCCTGTCGCCATCGAGGAGCACATCGGCCGCATCCTCGACGCCGGGGTGACGCCCCTCTCGATCGGGGGGGATCACTTCGTGAGCTACCCGATCCTGCGCGCCGTGTCCAAGCGCCGCGGGAAGCTCTCGCTGATCCATTTCGACGCTCACTCCGACACGTGGAGCGACGAGGTCGGATCGGGTCGGGTCGATCACGGCACCATGTTCTTCCACGCGGCGCGGGAGGGCCTCGTGGAGCCCAGCCGCTCGGCGCAGATCGGGCTCCGCACCTACAACGCCGATACGCTCGGCTTCCAGGTGCTCGACGCGCCCTGGGTTCATCGTCATGGCGCGAGGGCGGTGATCGAGCACGTTCGTAATATCGTCGGGGACCACGAGGTTTACCTGACGTTCGACATCGATTTCCTCGACCCGAGCTTCGCGCCGGGCACCGGCACGCCGGTCTGCGGGGGGATGTCCACCGCGGTCGCGCTGGAGATCCTGCGGGGGCTCCAGGGCATCGCGCTCGTCGGCATGGACGTCGTGGAGGTCGCGCCCGCGTACGACGTCGGTGAAATTACGGCGCTGGCCGGCGCGACGATCGCGCAGGAGGGGCTCGGGCTCATCGCGTGCCGGCCGGGGGCGCCCAAAGCAAGGGAGCCAGCCGGGTGACCGCCGCTCTGCATCGCGTCTACGAGCGTGTCTGGCGGCGCGGAGACCGCGTTCGGTACGGCGCGAAGACCGCTTCTGGAGAGTCTTCGGTGAACTGGCGGAGCACCCGGTTCAGGCCGCGCGTGCCGTGGGCGCGGACCGTCTGGACGCGGTCGAGATCGAGCACCTCCCCGAGGTACTCCTCGCCAGAGCCGCCCAGGAAGAGGACGCGGCCCTCGGGATCGACCGCGATGGAGCGGCCGCCGCCGATCTCCACCGAGGCGTTGACGTTCACCACATAACACTGGTTCTCGATCGCGCGGGCGCGGGCGAGCACGAGCTCCTCCTCGCGATCCGGCGTCGTGGTGAGCGTCGGGTGCAGGATCACCTCGGCGCCGCGCAGCGCCAGGCCGCGCGCGACCTCGGGATACCAGCCGTCGTAACAGATCATGAGCCCCAGCCGGCCGACGCGCGGGATGTCGAACACGGGCGCGGGCTCATCGCCCGGCGCACAGGTCTCGAAGGGCATCCAGGGATAGAGCTTGCGGTACCGGGCGACGAGCTTGCCGCTCGGCGAGAAGACGAGCGCTGTATTGTGCAGCTTGTCCCCCGCGCGCTCGTAAATCGACCCGGCGCAGAGCCACCTCCCAGCCCTGCGCGCGATCGCGCCGAGCCGCCTGGTGAGCGGCCCCGGAATCGGTTGGGCGAGCTCGTGCGACGGGGTGGTGTGCCGGAACGGGTGATCCCCCGTGAGCCACAGCTCGGGAAACAGGTAGAGCTGCGCCTCGGGGAACGAGACCCCCAGCGCCTGCACCTCGCGCTCGAGCTTCTCGAGCGTCGCAGCAGGGTCGCCAGGCACGGGACGGGACTGGACTCCGATGACGTGGAGGAGGCGAGCCATACCAGCGACGTTATACACCCCCTCTGCGGCGTGTGTTCGAGGGGCGTCGTGAACGTCGCGCCGGGGGGCGCCTTTCGAGCTCGCTCAGGTGGTCGGCTCGATCGAGCCGCGAGCCGCCGCGATCACCTCGGCCGTGGCGAAGTGCGCCGACTCGAGGGCACCCTGCGCCCAGCCCGTGTAGAGACACGTGTGATCGCCGGCGAAGACGACGCGCCCCTCACCGCGCTGGAGATCCGCGATCAGGTCGGTCTGATCGGGCCGGTACGCGGGCCAGCCGCCTCGCGTGTACGGCTGGTGGTGCCACGAGAACGACAGGCCCTTCTGGAAGTACTGCCGAGCGTTCGGGAAGAACGACTCCATCGTCTTGAGCCCGAACTCGATGCGATCGGCCGCGGTGGGCAGCTCGTCGAGCGCCGCGGCGTTGCGGTCCTGCACGTACGCCGTGAGGATGCCCGAGGTGCCCGGCTGGAGCGAGGTCAGGTCCCACAGACGCTCGATGGGCGTCGTCGTGCAGGCCGCGAGCAGCCCGATGATGCCCTCATCCGCCCAGAACCGGTGCGAGAACTGGAAGTTGAGGCGCGTGACGGTGAACATCGGGATCTCCGACGCGGCGCGGTGCTTGGGGCCGGAGAGCGGCGGATCGAACGCGACCTCGAGCAGGATGCGGTGGGGGAGCGCGCACACCACGAAGTCGCCCTCGATCGTCTCGGGGTCCCCGTTCCTGAGGAACTCGACGGTCACGCCGTCCTCGCGGGAGATCACCCGCTGCACATGGGCCCCCTTGAGGATGCGATCGCCGAGATCGTCGGCGAACGCGGTGGTCAGCCGGTCGTTCCCGCCGGCGATCGCGTAGGTGTGGAACCACTTGGCGTCGAGCCGCTGGTTCGCCGACCAGGCGAGGCCGCTGAACATCTCGATCTCCGTCCCCTCGTACGCGCGGCAGATCTCCCTCGCGGCTTGCGAGGCCCCGGTCCGATCCAGGCTGCGGAAGAACGTCTCGCCTGAAAAGTCCTTGCGGACGGTGGCCGGTGGCCACTGCGTGTCCCGCGGGTCGCCGATCACCGAGAACGCCTTCGCCGCGAGCTGCAGGTTGAGGGACTCCGCGTCGATGTCCCGCTCTTCCGGAGAGAGCGGAAAGTCGGCAGGATAGTGCGCTTTGCCGCGCGAGGTGCTCAGGAAGCGATGGCCCATGACATAGTACAGCTGCGTCGCGTCGAGCGGATACTCGAGGATCTCCAGCCCGAAGTGGCGCGCATAGGCGAGCGTGAGGACGTGGGTGTCGGCGATCCGGGTGACGCCGAGCTCGGCGTACTGGTCGCCGAAGTGGTTCCGGAGCGTGTAGAAGCGGCCGCCTACACGGTCATTCCGCTCGAGGATGATCGGGTCGAACCCGGCCTTCCGCAGCGACCATGCGGTGCACAGCCCTGAAATCCCGCCGCCGAGCACGATGACACGGCGTCCGCCGCCGACGCTCGGCCACTCAGGTAGAGTGTCCCACATCTGTGGCAACATCTCCCCTGCGGCCGCGAGGCGACGCCGGTCGTAGACGGAAGCGAACGACTGCTCGGGGACATCGATCGGGCGGTCGGGCAACATGGACCTCTTGCTCGGGCTGGCTGACGATCGTCAGGTTGGCAAAAACGCCGCCGGGACGGCGCGCCGCGGGTGGCAGACCCGACGCGCGCTCCTCCCGTGGCCTACGGTTCGGCGCGAAAATCGGCGCCCATCGCTCTCCTGATCGCTCCCCTTCGCGGCGCGATCCGCCGAGCGGCGCGCCCGTCGTTCCGCCGTCGCTCCGGACCGCGCGCGCCGTGTGTCGCGTGATCCGAGGTCGAGGAGCGGATATTCACGAGTGACCATGATGGACAAGCGATGTTTTGCTTTCAAGCAAAATCATGACCGCGCGGATTGTCACAAGAGTGCGCGGGCGTCCGATGATGTGGTCACTTGGTTGCACGGCACGTGGCGCGCGGCCGCGCGCCGTCAGATCGCGGCGTTTCCGGCGACGGCCATGAAGCGAACGCACCGCTCCACACCATCGCGCCTCGATCGTGGATTGCGGAGGAACGTGCGTGATTTGCGCCTCGGCGCACGATTTGCGTCTGGCAAGGAAACACACGAGAGCGCTGCATGACACGCGAGGCCGGTCCAGGCGCTGAGTTCACGTGAGACGCTGAATTCGAGCGTGGCGCGAACCGCGTGCGGCGGTGGAGCTCCTGCCAGAGTGGAACGGTGGCGCAGCTGTGCCTTGCGCCACGCCTGAAATGGATGTGGCCGCCAGGGCGACGCCGTTCGATGGACGCGGGGCGCGAGGCCACGCGCTGCGCGGGCCGCCCTGCGCCGCGGTCGAGCAGGGCGGCGCGGGGGCGGAGCGCCGGGGGGTGATGGGCGTGAGGTGGAGAGCGCGCGGCCAGGACGGCCGCGCGATGATCAGAAGTTCAGGTTGGCAGAGAGGAGGAAGGTGCGGCCTGCCTGCGGCATCCTGGTCGCCGTGAACTGGGGCGAGATGGGGGCCTCGTACTCCCAGTCGGCGACGTTGTAGACGCCCATGTTGTAGCGGAGGCCGGCCACGTCCGTCTGACCGGAGAGGACGACGTCCCAGATCACCGAGGGGTCGGTCTCCGTCAGGGTCTTGTCGAGGCGCGGTGACTCGACGGTGAGGCGCGTCGACAGCATCAGCGCCTTCCCGAACAGCGGCACGGTCCCCTTGACGGCGGCCATGTGCTCCGGCGAGTTGGGCACCTTCTTGAGCACGTCGTCGACGTCTCCCTTATCGAGGTACCGCGCCCGAGTATAGGAGTAGGAGAGAGAGGCCATCCAGCCCTGGCGCCACTCGCGGCGCAGCTCGGCCTCCGCGCCCAGCACGAGGATCGGCTCCTTGGTGTTGTCGTACCTACCCTTGTCGTTTTCCGTGAACGAGCCGGTCTGCGCGATCATGTCGGTCATGTAGTTCACGTACCCCGCGCCGAGCAGGGAGAGCGTGGACGAGAGCCGGTGCGTGAACTCGACCTCTCCCGAGAGCACGCTCTCGGGACCGATCCGCTCTTCCTCCGTCTCCTTTGGATTGAACCCCGGGTCAAAGTTGCTCTGGGGCACCTGCAGGAAGAGCTCGTAGATGGGCGGAGCGCGGAACGCGCGGCCGCCGGTCACCTTCAGGTTGCCCCCTTCGTAGGGCTTGACGACGAGCGCGATACGCGGGCTGATCCCGGAGTTGAAGCTGAGCTTTTTCTGCGCCTCGTCACTGCTATAGTTGTAATAGTCGATACGAGCACCCGCGGAGATGCGGACGCGGTCGGACGGGACGAAGTCGACGACGCCGTAGCCGGCGAGGATCTGGTAAGGGTGCGCGTCGAACAGACCGTCATCTCGCGCATTGAAGATGGCGACATCATCCTTGTTGATCACGCCGTCGTTGTTGAGATCATCATCGTCATCGCTATTGGCGCCAGCAGCAGGCTCCTCAACGGTACCATCGTTGTCAACGTCCTGTCTCTCGACCGGAACGGGAAGGATGAGCGAGTCGACGCAGGGTTGGTTGGGGAGGCAGGTGGTCTCCTCGATGCGCTGCCTGCCGACGAAGTGCATCTGGCCTTCGACGCCCACGGTGACCTTCAGCTGTGGAAACGGGGTGATCTCGAATCGCTGATCCGCGAGCAAAAACATGTCCTGGTACTGCTCGACATCGGAGATCCTCATGCCGGTGCTGTCGTTCACCAGCCACAGCGTGTCGTCATAAAACTGGATATCGTAGGCCACGCGGGTGACCGTCGAGAAGACGTCCGAGATCCGCGGCGCGAACGTGACCTCGGCGAACCCGCGCCTGTCGCGGTAAAACGTCCTGTCGTCGCCGACGACGGTCTTGTTGGCGCCGTTCGGGAGCGCCTTCCTGCGCTCGTTGTAGAACACCTGCGCCGAGAGGGACTTGTACCAGAGCCGCCCCTGGACCGTCCCGACATTGAAGTGGTCGGCGTCGCGGGTGTTGGGATCCCCGTTCTTCCACTGCTGCTCATCGAGTCCGGTCGGGATCGGCAGGAAGTAGTCTCGCCCTTGGCTGTGGCCGCCGGCGACCGACAGCCACATGCCGGAGTCGCGCCCGAAGGGCACCTGCGCCTGGGCGCGGCCCCGGATGAAGCCGTGCTGCGCCGCGCCCACGCCGACGCCCGCGCCGAACGACGTCGGGCGGCCCTTGGTCACGATGTTGATGACGCCGACGAACGCGCCCGTACCGTAGAGCAGCGAGCCCGGGCCACGGACGACCTCGATCCGCTCGACGTCCTCCAGGTCGGTGCGCGCGGCTTGATCGGCGAAGGCGAGGCCGTCCCAGGTGTCGTTGATCGAGTGCCCGTTGAGCAGCACGAGCACGCGGTTGCTGTAGTCGCCGGGGATGCTGATCCCGCGGATGCCAACCCAGGAGTAGGTGCCGTCGTACGTCGTGTAGACGCCGCGCATGCCCCTCAAGGCCTCGGCGACGGTCGGATACCCCATCGCGCGGAGCTCCTGGCCCGAGATGATGGTGACCGAGCCGGGCGCGTCCTCGACGGCCTCCGCCGTACGCGACGCGGCCTCGACCTCCTCGAGCTGCCGGAGCGAGATGTCGATCCGGGTCTGCTGTCCGGCCACCACGGTGGCCGACTGCTCGACCGGGCGGAAGCCGCGCAGCGAGACGCGCACGCGGCGCTGGCCGCTCTGCACGTTGAGGACCGCGGGCGTGAAGCCCATCGGCTTCCCGTCGACCTCGACGAGCGCGTCGCGCTCGTCCGCGTTGACGACGAGGCTGCCGGTGAGCGGGTTGAGCCGGTAACGCGCGGTCACCGTGCTCGCGGCCGCCACGTTCACGTCCTGCTCCGACGGCTGATACCCCTCCTGCGAAAGGTAGAGGCGGTGCCGGCCAGGAGGCAGCGTGAGATCGCACGGCGCGGTGCACGCCGGGGGGCCGCTCGCGTCGTTGACCCGCACCGTCGTGCCGGCCATCTCACCGACCACGCGCACCGTCCCGACGATGCGCTTCAGCTTGACCGCGACGTTCGTTTGCTCGCCGATCTTCGCCTCGACGTTCTCGACCTCCGCCGGCTCGTACCCCTCGAGATCGACGATGATCTTGTGCTTGCCGGGCTGGAAGCCGAGGAGGCGGGGCGTGCTGCCGCGGCCGCCGAGATCGCGGCGGTTGATGTACACCGTCGCTCCGGGCGGGTCCGTCGTCACGTTGATGACGGCGACGTTCGGCCGGATGCGCGCGAGCGCCTCCTCGATGGCCGGCCTGCGCGCGGCGTTGGGCTCGAGATCGAGCGCCTGAACGTAGTAGCGAAATGCGTCTGGATACTCCTGGAGAGCCTCGTAAGTTCGGGCGATGTTGAAGATGACGTTTCGGTTCGGGACAAGCCGGTTCGACACCAGGAAGTGCTCCAGGGCGCCCCGGTAGTCACGCGCCGAATAGCGCTCCGTGGCGATCCTGAAGTGCAGATCGGCCTCATCGGCCAGATCATCCGCCCAGGCAGGCCGACCGGAGAATGTGAGGAGTGCTACGAGTATGAGTAGGAGTGCGGAGCGACGAAAGCTCATCTTTCGATCTCGATTCCCAACGGTCGAAGTGGAGCGCAAAGCGCCGTCCGCCGGGTCCAGCCGTCACGCAAAAACCCGGCGAGCTTGGGACGAAACAGCCGCATTGCCGGGTCAGCTTACCGTAAGCCGTCAGCTGATCCAACCTGTTCGCACAGGCGGCCGTGGACCTCACGCCGGCGTGGACGCCGCTGTGTAGGCGCCGTGCGCGGAGCGCATGACAGAGTGAGCGGAACCCGGGGCGGCGCGCGGTCCGGGCCCGGCGCTCCCGAGGAGGCGCCGTCAGGCAAGCGCTCGAGCTCGGCACCCCGGGGCCGGGCCGCGCGAGCCAGAGCGAGGTGGAGCGCTGGTCAGGCCCAGCGCCAAGGTGAACAAGGGCGGTGCATCGCTGCGCTGACGCGCAGGAGTCCGCCCCGGGCTCCGCGCGGCGCGCGCGAGCCCCTTGGCCGCCCGGCGCCCGGCGCGCCGAACTCCGCCGCCTCCGCCGCGAGCCCGGGCCGGCGGCTCAATCGTGCCTCCAGCGGGTGAGCCGCTCCAGGAGCACGATGGACACCGCCACGCCGATCAGGAGGAGCGTTGAAATCGCGAACAGGTCGGTCCGCACGCCTCGCATCTGAGATTGGTAGACGTAGAGCGGGAGCGTGACCGAGCGCGGGCCGGACGTGAAGAAGCTGATCACGAAGTCGTTGAGCGACAGCGTGAACGCCAGCATGGCGCCCCCCACGATCGCCGGCCACAGGAGGGGGAGCGTGACCCTCCGGAAGTGGATCCACGGCGACGCATAGAGGTCCATCGCGGCCTCGCTCAGCGTCGGCCCGATGGCGACGAGCCGACTGCGGACGATGAGCGTCACGAACGCGATCTCGAACGTCACATGACCGATGATCATCGTCGTCATGCTGGGCTCGAACCACTGGTCCACCACGCGGCGGAGCACGTTGAACGCCATGACCAGCACCGCCGCGAACGTGATGTCGGGAGCGACCGCCGGGATGTCCACGATCGACTCGAGCACACGACTCACGGAGCTCGGCCACGGAAAGTGCATCCCCAGGGCGAGCAGCGTCCCGAGGACCGTCGCGATGAGCGTGGAGGCGCCGCCGAGCATCAGGGTGTTCACGGCGACCTCGCGGATCTCCATGGCACGCCGGTTGGTCTCGGGATCGGCGAAGAGATCGAGGTACCAGCGAACCGAGAAGCCGGTCCAGAGCAGGCCCCGCTCCGCGGCGTTGAACGAGTAGACGGCGACCGCGAAGAGCGGCAGGTAGAGGAGCGCGAAGCCGAAGAAGGCGGCGATCGTCGTCAGCCCGCGCCAGAGGCCCCGGCCGAGCTTCACAGGATCTCCACGGAGCGCCCATTCCGGCGGTAGAGGGACACGCCGCCCAGCGTCAGAACGATGAGCACCAGGCTGAGCGCCGCGCCGTAAGGGATGTTCCTCCCCGGGCCGAACTGGTGCTGGATGAGGTTCCCTATCAGCCAGTGCTTCGCGCCGCCGAGCATGTCGCTCACCACGAAGACGCTCATCGCGGGGACGTACGTGAGGAGGACTGCGACGCTGAGGCCGGGGAGGGTCTGCGGCAGGATCGCCGCGAGGAAGATGCGCAGCCGCGACGCATAGAGGTCCTGCGCGGCCTCGACGAGCGACCAGTCGAGACGATCGATGCTCGTGTAGAGGGGGACCACGGCGAACGGGAGGGAGGCCGCGACGAGGCCGATCGTGACCGCCGTCCAGCTGGGATAGACGTCGCGGCCCGGGTCGATCCACCCGAGCCAGGCGGCGAGCTTGGCAGGCAGGAGCTGCGCCGACAGGAGGAGCTTCCAGCTGAACGTGCGGATCACGAGGTTCGTGCAGAGCGGGACGATGATGAGCGCGAGCCAGAAGAAGCGCCGGCGCCGAGAGCCGCGCGCGATGAAGAAGGCCATCGGATAGGCGAGCATCACGGAGGCGATCGTCACGACCAGCGCGAGGACGATGCTCCTGATGAGGATGCGCGCGTTCTCGCCGGACGCGGAGCCGAAGATGCGCTCGAACGACTCGAACGACAGCTCCCAGAGCAGGGCGCCGTCCGCGTCGCGCTTGAGGAACGACACGACGAGGAGCGCCAGGCTCGGCAAGAGGAGGAACACGGACAGCCAGGAGACGCCGCCCGCGATGAGCAGGGACCCCCGCGCGAGGAGCCTGCGCCGCGTCGTGAGCTGTCCATACCAGACCGTGGGCTCAGTCACTGAGCACCTCGAGCCGCTCGGCGGGCAGGGCGAGCCAGACCGAGGAGCCGGGCTTGAGCCGCGAGCGGGGGCTGAGCTGCACGCGCAGCGGCCCGGGTTCGATGATGAGCTCCACGTGATCGCCGCGGTAGAAGCTCTCCTTCACCACGCCGCGCACGCCGTTCTCCGCCGGCTCGTTCTCGCAGAGCTCGATCCACTCGGGGTGGATCGCGAGCGTGCCGTACTCCCACTGAGGCTTGCTCTGCACCCTCAGCGCGCCCACCGTCGTGAAGACGAGCGTGGCGCCGACGCGCTGCGCGGAGATGAGGTTGGCCGCGCCGAAGAACTCGGCGGCGAAGCGGCTCTGCGGCCGCTCGTACACCTCGGCCGTCGCCCCCTGCTGCTCGATGCGGCCCTTGTTCATCAGCACGATGCGGTCCGAGACGGTCATCGCCTCGTCCTGATCGTGCGTGACGAGCACGAACGTCTTCCCGAGCGCGCGCTGGAGCCGGCGCAGGTCGAGCTGCACCTCGGCGCGCAGCTTCGCGTCGAGCGCCGACATCGGCTCGTCGAGCAGCAGCACCTCAGGCTCGTTGACGACCGCGCGCGCGAGCGCGACTCGCTGCTTCTGACCACCCGAGATCTGGTGCGGATACCGCTCCGCGAGGTCATCGAGCTTCAGCATCGAGAGGCTCGAACGCACGCGCTCGCGCACCTCGGCGTCAGGGAAGCTGCGCGACCTCAGGCCGAAGGCCACGTTCTCGAACACGCTCAGATGCGGGAACAGCGCATAGTTCTGGAACACGGTGTTCACCGGCCTGCGGTTCGCCGGCAGGTGGTCAACCGCCCTGCCCGCGAGCAGGATCTGCCCCCGATCGGCGCGATCGAGCCCCGCGATGATGCGGAGCAGCGTCGTCTTGCCGCAGCCCGAAGGCCCGAGGAGCGTGACGAACTCGCCGGCCTCCGCCGTGAACGACACGTCGTTCAGTATCTGTGTCTTACCGAAGCTCTTGCTGACGTTCTCTACAACGAGGCTGCATCCCGGGTTGCGCTCGGCCGCGCTGTCGGTCAGGGGCGTCATGCTGCGCTGCCCCGGCGACGAGAAGAAGTCTCTCAACCTCTGGATCACCCCAGCAAACCCTTCGCGCGTGGCGCATTCCGAACCGCTTCCGAAGCCTCGGAGCGTACTACGCAGACCATGATGCCCTCCCGTTGTCAACTGGGTGCGCGCCGGGCTGACCGGCTGAGCGGCGCGCGCCCGGCCGGGCTCTTTTCGCTCGCAGGCGGCGTACGCTACCGCCCTTCCCCTGGGCGTGCCACCTTTCTGCCGATCCTGCTCGCGGCGCGCTCCAGCGCCGCGCAGGGCTCGCGCGTCGCTGGAGCGCGCCCAACGCGTTCGGCGCGCGCTTCCCCTGCGCGCTCGGGCGCGCGCTTCCCCTGCGCGCTCGGGCGCGCGCCCCATGCGTTCGCCGCGCGCTCCCCACGCGTCCGCGGCGCGTTCGTCGCGCGCGCGCCCCACGCACTGCTTGCCACCGCTCGGCGCAGGTGATTTCTTGGTCCCACGCATGGGCCTGAGGAACGCGAGACCCGAGTTTGGAGGCACGCGTCGCTTCCAGGTCGTTCGCGTCGTGGGCCGCGGCGGGATGGGGGTTGTCTACGAGGCCTTCGATCGCGAGCGGAAGGGGCGGGTCGCGCTCAAGATCCTCCGGAATCTGAGCGCCGACGCGCGCCTCCGGTTCAAGAACGAGTTCCGCGCGCTCCAGGACATCCAGCACCCGAACCTGGTCAGCCTCGGCGAGCTCCACGAGGAAGAAGGGCAGCTCTTCTTCACGATGGAGCTCATCCGCGGCGTCGACTTCGTGGTCCACGTGCGGCTCCACGAGGAGGGCGACGCCGGGCCGAGGGGCGAGCCCGCGGGCGTCGGGCGCCGCTCGACCCTGCCGTCGAGCCCCATGTGGTCTGCTGTGCAGGGCCCCGCCTCGGAGCCACAGCCCCGGATCAAGCGCCCCTTCCACGAGGCCCGCCTCCGCTCGGCCCTGGCGCAGCTCGCCCAGGGGCTCGCGGCGGTGCATGCGGCTTACAAGGTTCACCGCGATATCAAGCCTTCCAACGTCCTCGTGACCGCGGAAGAGCGGGTGGTCCTCCTCGACTTCGGCTTCGTCGCCGACGCGAGCGGCACAGGGCGCGAGCAGGCCGTCGTCGGAACGCTCCATTACATGGCGCCCGAGCAGGCCGAGGCCAAGGCGGCCGGGCCCGAGGCGGACATCTACAGTGTCGGGGTCATGCTTTACCTCGCGCTGACCGGCGTCTACCCGTTCCAGACGGCGCCCAAGGCGGCGCTCGACATGATGCGGCGAGCGGAGCCTCCGCCGCCGAGCCGGCTCGTCGAGGACATGCCCCCCGACATCGACGAGCTCTGCGTGGACATGCTGCGCATCGACCCGGCCGCCCGGCCGACGGCGCGCGACGTGCTGCGCCGGCTGCAGGTGCAGGAGCTCATCGAGGAGCCGCCCGTCCTCTCGCAGCGCATCGGCTTCGTCGGCAGGCGCAGCGAGCTCGCCGCGCTCGAGGGCGCGTTCGCGGAGGCGAAGCTCGGGCGCGCGGTCACGCGGTTCATCGAGGGCGAGTCGGGCGTCGGCAAGAGCGCGCTCCTGCGCCGGTTCCTGGAGCGCATCGACAAGGAGGCGCTCGTCCTGGCGGGGCGCTGCTACGAGCGCGAGGCCGTCCCCTACAAGGCGGTGGACGAGCTCATCGACGGGCTGAGCCGTCACCTCGTGCGCCGCCCCCCCGAGCAGGTCAAGGCGCTGCTGCCGCCCAACGCGGGCCTGCTCGGCACGGTGTTCCCGGTGCTCCGGACGGTCCCGGCGATCACGGAGGCGCGCGCCCGGCGCAAGGCGATCGACCCGCCCGAGATCCGCGCCCTCGTCTTCGCCGCGCTCCGGGAGCTGCTGGGCCGGCTCGCGGCCGAGCGGCCGCTCGTGCTCGCGATCGACGATCTCCAGTGGGCGGACGCCGACAGCGTCGCGCTGCTCTCGGAGGTGATGCGCCCGTGGACCGAGGCCGATCTCCACGCCGCGAACAGGCCCGGCTCGTTCGCCGGCCTCGATGGGCCCGTGTCCTCGGGCGCGCTGGTCGACCTGTCGCGTCCGCGCGCGATGATGCTCGTGGCGACGGTGCGGACCGCCTCGGAGACCGCGCCGCCCGTCTCGCGGCAGCTCGGGGTGCCGATCGACTCGCTCGGGCACATCATCCTCCACCGCCTGTCGCTCGCGGAGGCGCAGGAGCTCTGCGCGCTCCTCCTCCGCGGCGCCCAGGTCGGCCGCCCGCTCAGCATCGAGGCGATCGCGCAGGAGGCCGGCGGCCACCCGCTCTTCATCGACGCGCTCCTGCGCCACCGGATGATGTCCCCGGACGCCGACGGCGGCCCGGTGCGCCTCGACGACGTCCTCTGGGCGCGGATCAGCCGGCTCGATCCGCGGGCGCGCCAGCTGCTCGAGCTCGTCGTGTGCGCCGGCGCGCCGGTGCTGACGTCGGTGGCCGCGCACGCCATGGCGGCGGACTTCGGGGAGCTCACCCGGGTGCTCTCGGCCCTGCGCGCGGCGAACCTCGTGCGGACCGGCGGCTCGGGTCAGGACGAGTTCCTCGAGCCGTTCCACAACCGCATCCGGGAGACGGTGGCGAGCCGGCTCGACGAGCAGGCGGCGCGCAGCTGGCACGGCCGGCTCGCGCTGGCGCTGGAGGCGTCGGGGCGCGCGGAGCTCGAGGCGCTGGCCGAGCACTGGCGCGCCGCCGGGGACCCAGAGCGCGCCGCCGGCTACGCCGTGCGCGCCGGCGAGCACGCCGAGGCCGCGTTCGCGTTCGACCACGCGGCGCGCCTCTACCGCATGGCGATCGACCTCCACCTGCCAGGCGCGGCGGAGCGGCGGGTCGTGCTCGCCAAGCTCGGCGACGCCCTGAGCAGCGCGGGCCGCGGCGCCAAGGCAGCGGAGGCCTACATGGCCGCGAGCGACGGCGCCCCGGAGTCCGAGGCGATCGATCTCGGCCGCCGGGCCGCGGAGAACCTGCTCCGCGCCGGCTACGTCGACGCCGGGATGGCGGGCCTGCGCTCGGTGCTCGGCGCGGTCGGGATGCAGGTGCCGAAGACGCCGGAGCTCGCGGTCGCGTCGCTGATGCTGCGGCGCGCGCAGGTGCGCCTGCGCGGGCTCAACTTCGTCGAGCGCCCCGCCGACGAGGTCTCGCCCGAGGACCTCATGCGCATCGACGTCTGCTGGTCGGCGGCGATGGGGCTCGCCATCGTCGACCCCACGCGTGGCGCCGACTTCCAGGCGCGCAACCTCCTCCTGTCGCTCAAGGCGGGCGAGCCGTACCGCGTGACGCGCGCGCTCGCCTTCGAGGCGGCCTACCTCGCGATCGACGGCGGCCCGTCCGCGTCCCGCGTGGCCGACCTGCTCTCGACGGCGAGCGCGATCGCGGCGCGCATCGGCAGGCCTCACGCGCTCGGCCTCGTCGGCTTCGTCGGCGGCGTCACCGCGACGCTGTTCGGCCGCTGGCAGCAGGGCGTGGCCGATCTCGACCGGGCGGACACCATCTTTCGCGAGCGCTGTACCGGCGTCACGTGGGAGCGGAGCTGGGCGCACACCTTCTCGGTCTGGGCGCTCTGGTACGGCGGCGAGACGCGCGAGTTCATGCGCCGGGTCCCGATGTACCTGCAGGCGGCCGACGAGCGCGGCGACCGCTACCTCGCCACGAGCCTCCGCTCCTCGCAGAGCAACGCCTACTGGCTCGTCGGCGACGACCCCGACTCCGCGCTGCGCCAGGCGCAGGACGCCATCCGGAGCTGGTCCAAGGCGGGCTTCCAGCTGCAGAGCTACTTCGATCTCGTCGCCCGCGCGCACATCGGCCTGTACCGGGGCGAGGGCGAGGCGACGTACCGCCTCTTCGCGGAGCAGCGGGCGGGCCTCGAGAGCTCGCTCGTCCTGCGCATCCAGGCCGTGCGCATCATCATCACCCACCTCCGGGCCTGCGCCGCGCTGGCCGCCGCCGCCGCGTCCACGCCGGCCGACGCGGAGCCGCTGTACGAGGAGGCGACGCGCGCCGCCCGCAAGATCGACGCGGAGCACATGCCCTGGGCCGACCCGCTCGCGGCCGCGGTGCGCGCCGCGATCGCCGCGGCCCGCGGCGAGGGAGAGGCGGCCGTCCAGCAGCTCGCCGACGCGGTGCGCGGCTTCGAGGCCGCCGGCATGGCCCTCTACGCCGCGGCGGCGCGGCGCCGCCACGGCGAGCTACTCAAGGGCGACGAGGGCCGCGCCGCCGTCGACGCGGCGAACGGCTGGATGCAGGAGCAGGGCATCGTGAGCCCGGACCGCATGACCGCCATGCTCCTCCCTGGTTTCGTGCGCTAGCTCTGCTGCGGGAAGTTGCCCCGGATCAGCAGAAAAACCGCCAAGGCGCCAAGGCCGCCAAGAGAAGAGGGGGAGGGCCATCCCGGCCTTCCTCCTCTTATTTCCCCGGCTTCTTGGCGCCCTTGGCGCCTTGGCGGTTCGCTTCTCAGGGCGACCTCCCGCAGGAGTGCTAGGGCTTCACGCGCAGGACGGCCGTGCCCTTCGCCTTGCCGTAGAGCTGCTTGATCTCGATCTTGTACTCGCCGGGGGACGACGCGCTGAACTCGACGGGGGAGGCGCTCTGCGGCTTGCCGGTGGGCAGATCGCGCAGCACGCGCTCGATGATGATCTTCCCGGACGGGGAGCGGATCTTGATGTTGAACGGCGGGGTCGCCTCGTCGTAGGCGCGGAACACGAGGCGCACGGTGTCTCCAACCGAGACCGGGGTGGTCTGGCTGATCGTCTCGATGTCGCCTTCGTTCTCAACGGTATCGGCCACGCGTCGCTCGTCCCGTGAGGTGCCTCACCGCGGTCCCTCGGCGCTCATTGTAGTCGCGTCTGGCGGAGATTCGCGAATTTGGAGCGCGCGGCCGGCTGGCGCCGCCCGCCGGAGGAGGCCGACCGCGGGCCGCCTCCTCCGGGGAGCTCAGGCCTTCGACCATCGCAGGCGCGGCTGGCGCGCGGCGCGGGCCTCGTCGAGGCGGCCGACCACCGTGCCGTGGGGCGCCTGCTTCACGACCTCCGGCGTCTCCTGCGCCTCCTTGAGGATGCTGAGCATCGCGGCCACGAACTCGTCGAGCGTCTCGCGGGTCTCCGTCTCCGTCGGCTCGATCATCAGGGCGCCGGGCACGACCAGGGGGAAGTAGACCGTGGGCGCGTGGAAGCCGTAGTCGAGCAGCCGCTTGGCGACGTCGAGCGTCTTGACCCCGGTCTCCTTCTCCAGCTGGCTGTCGGAGAGCACCACCTCGTGCATGCACGGCTGCGGCACCGGCGCGAGGTAGTGGTCCTTCAGCTTGGCCCACAGGTAGCGCGCGTTGAGCACGGCGAGGCTGCTCGCCGCCGTCAGCCCGTCGCCGCCCATCTCGCGGATGTACGTGTACGCCCGGATGAACATCCCGAAGTTGCCCGTGAAGGCCCGGAGCCGCCCGACGCTCTGGGGCCGGTCGCGGTCCCACGCGAAGGCGTCGCCGCGCCGCACGAGGACGGGCGAGGGCTGGAACGGCTCCAGGTGCTTCTTGAAGCAGACCGGCCCGGAGCCGGGGCCGCCGCCGCCGTGCGGGGTCGTGAACGTCTTGTGCAGGTTGATGTGGATGACGTCCATGCCGACGTCGCCCGGGCGCGCGTGCCCCATGATCGCGTTCGTGTTCGCGCCGTCCCCGTACACGAGCCCGCCCTTGTCGTGGATGAGCTTGATGATCGCCGGCAGGTGCGTCTCGTAGGCCCCGAGGGTGTTCGGGTTCGTGATCATCAGCCCGCAGACGTCGCCGTCCGACCCCTCGCGCTCGATCGCGGCGAGGACCTGCTCGGGGTGGGTGATGCCGTCGGCGGTCTTCTCGATCCGGACGGCCACGAGCCCGTTGAGCGCGCAGCTCGCCGGGTTCGTGCCGTGGGCGCTCTCCGGGATGAACACCTTCCTCGGCGAGCGCCCCTTCGACTCGTGGAACGCGCGCATCATCATCAGCCCGGCGAGCTCGCCCTGCGCGCCCGCGGAGGGCTGCAGCGAGCAGCCGTCCATCCCGCTGACCTCGCAGAGCGCCTCCTGCAGGCGCCACATCACCTCGAGCGAGCCCTGGCTGAGCTCGTCCGGCGTCATCGGGTGCAGCTTCGCGAACCCGGGGATGCGCGCGGCCCACTCGTTGATCTTCGGGTTGTACTTCATCGTGCACGACCCGAGCGGGTACATCTGCCCGTCGATGCAGAAGTTCCACTGCGAGAGCCGGATGAAGTGCCGGAAGGCCTCCGGCTCGCTCACCTCCGGCAAGCCGGCCGGCTCCTTGCGGGCGAGCGCGCCGTAGTGGGCGGCGGGCTCGACCTCGGGCACGTCGAGCGGGGGCAGCGACGCGCCGGTCCTGCCCGGCGTGCCACGCTCGAAGATGGGGGGTTCGCGGAACTGAATGCCTCGAGGCTGCGGTTGGGTCATCGGGGGCTGTTATGTCAGAGGCCGGGGGGCTCGGCAGGTGCTTCGTCGGAGGGAGAGGCGGGCGGCTCGGGCGCGCCTTCCTCCTGGTTCGCGCTGTCCCAGTCGCCGCCGCCCATGTCGGAGGCGCCGGAGCCGCCGATCGACTTCAGATCCGGGAGCATGTTGCGCTGCTTGACCGCTTCCCAGGGCTCGCCGACCTCGTCCTTGTTGCGGCCGATCTCGCCCGCCAGCCGGTCGTCGACGTTGTCGCCCTCCGGCCGCTGGTACTTGAAGTACCCCCGGCCTTCCTTGGTCGCGCTCTGCCCGATCGCGCCGATGGTGTGCTCGGTCCACGTGAACTTGATGAGGTCGCCTGTCACCGTCCCGTGCAGCACGCCCCAGCGATCCTTGACGGGACGGATCCAGCGCCCCTCGATGGCGTCGTTGTCCTGCACGAGGTGCAGGTAGCCGTAGAGCTCGCTGTAATAGACCCCCGTCCAGTCGCCGCCTTCGGGCATGTCACCGGCCTGCACCTTGGCCGTCTTGGGCGGGGGATTCGAGCTGCAGCCAAGCGCCGTCGTCCCCATCAGGAGGGCACATGCGGCGCCAGCAATCCAAAGCCGTCGCGATACGTTCATGGCGGCGGAGCCTAGCACAGCACCTACCCGCACCCATACCCCCGCCATGCGTCTCCGACGTCGCGCGGGGGGCGCGAGCGGAGGTGGGGAACGGGAACGGGGGTGGAGCGCGTGCGCGCTACGTCACGAACGTGTACTTGCCTCCCTCCTGCAATGATGTGTGCCACCTGCGCGCCAGAAGGAGGAGCGTAACGTACCGTTCCGCGTGTGCGTGACTGCGTCAATTTTCCGCTTCCACCTCCTTGTAGGGCCCGGAGCGCTGGTAAGCTCCCTGGCATGATGAACTCCCTTGTCTCCAACCGAGGTTTTGTAATTCCCGGTAGAATCGCTCTCTTCACCAGCATCCTCGCCCTCGCGGCCTGCGAAGGGCAGCTCGGCAACCTCGACGGCACCTCTCCCACCACCGGCGGCGGCAGCGGCAGCGGCTCCTCTGGCTCCGGTGGCTACCGCCCCCCCGTCGGTGGGGGCTCCAAGCCGCTGCCGGTCGCCGCGTCGTGCGCTCCGGCGTCGAGCGGCTCCTCCGACGTCGCGGAGCCCCAGCTCCTCCTCCAGCTGTCCGACGACGACGAGAGCGCGTGGCTCGGGTCGCCGGTGGTCGCCGATCTCGACGGCGACGGCGAGCAGGAGATCCTGGTGACGCACAACGGCAACGTCGTCGTCTGGGGCCCCGACGGCGAGCAGAAGTGGCGGTACGACGAGTCGCGCCAGAACGGCCGCATCTGGGCGAGCCCGATCGTCGCGGACTTCCGCGGCGACGGGCAGCTCGAGGTGGTCTTCGCGGCGCGCACCACGATCTACATGCTCGACGCGAGCGGCCAGCTGGTGAGCGGCTGGCCCGTCACCTGGAACGACGAGATCCGCTCCCTCGCCGCGGGCGACATCGACGGCGACGGTCAGCTCGACGTCGTCGCCGCGAGCACCGACAGGTCCCCCGACTACTCCGACATCCTGATGGCCTTCCACGCGAGCGGGTCGGCGGTCGCGGGCTTCCCGCCGATCGAGAGCCAGACGATCGGCTGCGACGCGCGCCGCAGCGACGACGCCGAGTGCTGGATCGTGGGCGGCTACGACCAGAACCTGGCCATCGGCGATCTCGACGGCGATGGATCGCAGGACATCGTCTCGCCGATGGATAACTCCTATGCCGGGTTCTATCACGGCACGGGGGAGGCCTTCGACGCGAATCCCATGTTCGAGGGCCGCCCGAAGACGCCGGGCGTGCGGTACATGCACGATCTCGAGCTCGCGAAGCAGGGCTTCGGCGACAGCAGCGACCTGCAGGCCTATTTCAAGAACTCGGCCCCTGCGATCGCCGACCTCGACGGCGACGGCACGCCGGAGATCATCATGCTCGCGGCGGCCGAGGACGTCGCCATGAACGACCAGTCCCAGGGCGTCGGCCTGTGGGTGGTCCGCAACGACGCGAGCCGCATCGAGGGGTGGGAGAGCCCGTTCTACGCGCCGGACTACCTGTCCGGCGGCGAGGATTTCGAGGGCAACATCGTGGCCATGACGCAGCAGGTGACCGTGGCCGATCTCGACGCGACGCACGCCGGGCCCGAGATGATCTTCGCGGGCCTGGATGGGCGGATCCACGCGGTCTACGCCGACAAGACCGAGTTCTGGGACGTCACCTACACGGACGACACGCAGGTGCTCACGGGCGGCGTCGTGGTCGGGGATCTGTCGGGCGACGGCATCCCCGAGATCGTGTTCAACACCTACTCGACCGAGGAGGACAGGAGCCACCTCTTCGTCCTCGACGCCGGCGGCACGATCCTCCACAAGATCCCGCTGCCGCGGCTCGGCGCGATGCCGGTGCCGACGCTCGCCGACGTGAACGGCGACGGGACGATCGAGATCGTCGTGTCGCTCCGCGAGATCGGGTGGGACGGGGCGGACCCGGAGCCGAACACGTACGTGTACACGGTGCCGGGATCGGCGTCGAACTGCCTGCTCTGGCCGACCGCGCGCGGCAACTACTACAGAAACGGCTGGGTCCGCGCGGCCGACTGACACGCTCCGAGGACCGTTCGTGCGCCGGCGCTGAAGGAAGGAGCGCCGGCGCGGGGAGGGCCGATCGCCGCGGCGGTCGGCCCTTCGCCGTCCTGGTGTCTCGCCGTCGCGGGTGCCCTCCTGGGAGAGGCCGGCGAGGCCCTCAGGCCGCGAGCGCCTCGCGGCAGGCGGCGATCGTCCGCTCGATGTCCTCTTCCGAGTGCGCGCCGCTCAGGAACGCCGCCTCGTACTGCGATGGAGGCCAGTAGACGCCTCGCGCGAGCATCGCCGCGTGGAAGGCGCTGAAGCGCTTCGTGTCGGACGTGGCGGCGTCGGCCCAGGAGCGGACCGGGCCCTTCGTGAAGAACAGCGTGATCATCGAGCCGACCCGCTGGACGCACGCGGCCGCGCCGGCGCCCTCGGCGGCGGCCCGGAGGCCCGCCTCGAGGGAAGCGCCGAGCTCCTCGAGCCGCTCGTAGAGCGCGGGCGTGAGGCGATCGAGCGTCGCGAGCCCCGCGGTGACCGCGAGCGGGTTGCCGCTGAGCGTGCCCGCCTGGTACACGGGGCCGAGCGGCGAGACGACGCGCATCACGTCGGCGCGGCCGCCGTAGGCCGCGAGGGGCATGCCGCCGCCGACGATCTTGCCGAGCGTCGTCAGATCCGGCCGGAGGCCGAAGCGCTCCTGCGCGCCGCCGCGGGCGAGGCGGCAGCCGGTCATCACCTCGTCGAAGATCGAGAGCGCGCCGTGCTTGCGGCAGAGGTCGATGACGAGGGCGAGGAACCCGGGCTCGGGCGGGACGCAGCCCATGTTGCCGACCACGGGCTCGAGGATGACCGCGGCGATGTCGCCGCCGCGCGCGGCGAAGGCGGCCTCGAGGGCGGCCGGGTCGTTGTAGGGCAAGGACAGCGTGGTGCGGGCGATGCTCTCGGGGACGCCGGCGGAGTCGGGGGCGCCGAAGGTGGCGAGCCCGCTGCCCGCCTTGACGAGCAGGTGATCGGCGTGGCCGTGGTAGCAGCCCTCGAACTTGATGATGGCGTCGCGGCGCGTGAAGCCGCGCGCGACGCGGATGGCGCTCATCGTGGCCTCGGTGCCGCTCGAGACGCAGCGCAGCATGTCGATGCTCGGGTAGAGCTCGCGGATCTTCTCTGCGAAGCGGACCTCGAGCTCGGTCGGCGCGCCGAACGAGAGTCCGCCGAGGGCGGCCTCGCGGACGGCCTCGATGACGGCGGGGTGCGCGTGGCCGAGGATGGCCGGCCCCCAGGAGCCGACGTAGTCGATGTACTCGGCCCCGTCGGCGTCGAACAGCCGCGCGCCCTGGGCGCGCGCGATGAACAGGGGGTCGCCGCCGACGGCGCGGAAGGCGCGCACGGGGCTGTTCACGCCGCCCGGCAGGACGGCGGCGGCGCGGTCGAACAGGGCTTTGGAGGCGGGGGCCCGGTCCGCGCGGGCGGGCGGAGCGCTTGTCGCGTTCGTCATCGTGCTCCGGCCATAGCAGGGGCGAGGCGAGGGAGCGACGCGGATCGCGGGCGAGGGGAAGGGGAAGTGGAAGCGGAAGTGGAGGTGGCGAAGGAGAAGGGAGAAGGGAGAAGGAGAAGGTCACGCGGGGCGTCGCGGGCATCGCGGACGCCGGGATCGAGGCGTCGCGGGCGCGGGCGCGCCACACGAGCCTTTCCGGCGCGGTCGCGCTTGGCTATGGTGATCGTCTGGAGAGAGGGGCCGCGACCCGCGGCCGGGCTGCTCCTGGGGACCGCGGGCGCGGCTCCCCGAGCACCAGCATCTGGTGAGCCATGCGGATCTCCGAGGACCCCGGTCCGGGGCAGCGTCTCGGGCGATATGAGCTTCTGCGCCTCATCGGCGAGGGTGGGATGGCGCAGGTCTGGGCCGCCCGCATGGAGGGCTCCCGCGGCTTTCACAAGGTCGTCGCGCTGAAGACGCTCATCCCGGCGCTCGCGCGCGATCCGCAGTTCCAGCGCATGTTCCTCGACGAGGCGAACCTCGCCTCGAAGATCCACCACCGCAACGTGGTCGAGATCCTCGACCTCGGCGACACGGACGGCGTGCTCTTCCTCGTGATGGAGTGGATCGACGGGCAGACGATGCAGCAGCTGCTCCGGCCGGGCCTCCGTCCGATGCCGCTCTCCCCGGCGATCGCCTCGCGCATCGTGGCCGACGCGGCGCACGGGCTGCACGCGGCGCACGACCTCCACGACGACCGCGGGGAGCCGCTCGGCATCGTGCACCGCGACGTCTGCCCGCAGAACATCCTCATCGATCGCGACGGCACGGTGAAGGTGGCCGATTTCGGGATCGTGAAGGCGTTCGAGCGCCTGGGCGACACGACGCAGACGGGCGAGATCAAGGGCAAGGGCGAGTACATGTCGCCGGAGCAGGCGCAGGGCCAGCCGGTCGACCGCCGCTCGGACATCTTCTCGCTCGGCGTGGTGCTCTTCGAGGCGGTGACGGGCGCGCTCCCGTTCCAGGTGCTGCACGACCTCGTGCTGCCGCAGACCGGGGTGCCGGAGCCGCCGCGACCCACGCTGATCGCGCCGCATTGCCCGCGTGATCTCGAGGAGATCATCGTGAAGGCGCTCGCGCGCGATCCGCGAAAGCGCTTCCAGACGGCGGGCGAGATGGCGAGCGTGCTGGAGGACTTCCTCATGCGCAGGTCGGGCGTGGTGACGCCCGCGCACGTGGCGGAGCTCCTCCTTTCGCGCTGCGGGGAGAGCATGGAGGAGGAGCGGCAGCGCATCGCGGCCGCCGTCGCTCCGCAGCAGCGCGCGGGGTGGCGGCCGAAGCCGGGCGCGACGCTGTCGGCGGGGCCGCCCTCCGAGGGGCGGCGGAGCGTGCGGCCTGCGCCGCGGCAGGGGCTCGGCGGGCTGATGCGCGCCGGCGGCGACGCGCTGCGCCCGGTGGCGCTGCCGTGGCTCGTGGCCTCGGTGTCCACGGGCGTCGCGGTGGCGTCGCTCATGTTCGTCGCGCTGAGCCGGCCGAGGGATCAGCGGTCGCTCGTGGATCCGATCGCGGTGCAGATCGAGCCGAGCGCCGCGGTGGTGCGGCTGAACGGCGTGGTGCTCGGCGTGGGCAGCCAGGTCATCGCGCGGCCGATGCCGGGCGTGTCGCTCTCGGTCGACGTGCGAACGAGCGATGGCGTCTCGCAGACGGTGGAGATCACGTCGGAGTCCCCCGCGCGGATCCAGCTGAACCTGGCGCGCAAGGGCGAGGCCGGGACCGCGGCGCCGCCGGGCAGCAGGGTCGCGCCGGCGCCGAGGTAGCCGCGCGGCCGGCTTGACGGCGCCATGTCCGTGGCCGACATCTCCGGGGGAGGACCTCGCATGACGGCGCTCGAGGATCTGCGTCCGGGGCAGATCATCGCGATCCATGAGGTGGGTGATGAGGGGGAGGACGCCGCGCGCGGCGACCTGGAGGGCGTCGTGCGCGACCTGGAGGGCGCTGCTGGCGACGAGCGTGGGGCGGGAGCCAGCGTTCCTGGATGCCGCGTCCGTCTTGCCCTCGGGGTCTCCGAGCTGCCCGGCGATCGCGCCGTGGTGGTGCTTCACGAGGACATGATCTTGCGGTGGCGGCCCACGCCGAAGCGGCCGGAGGGCGACCTCGCGCGGCTCTCCGAGGTGGCGGTGGGCGCCGCGATCGCGGTCGAGCACCGCGGCATCTGGGACGAGGGGCTCGTCCTCGGCCGCGTGGTGCGCCCGGCGCGCGAGGGGGGCTTCCGGGTCGACGGCGACGTGGAGCGCTATCCATCCATCGCCGACGCCGAGCACGCGCACGGCCCGCTCGAGGCGGGCGAGCCGCAAGCGCCGCCGGCGAGGACCGGCGAGCCCGCGTTCGAGCTGGGCGAGCCGATCGGGCGCGACGCGCGCGGGATCGGGCGCAGGGCGAGGAGGTAGCCGCCGCGCCGTGCGCAGCGGCGCGCGGCCTCGCGCCGTGCTTTGCGACCATGTCTCCGCAGAGCAGCTCATCTCGCGGCTCGGCTCCGGACGGTGTGAGGGTCGAGCGCGCTGGGCAGCTTCGCCGAAGATGGATCATGGAGAGTCGCTCGGCTCCGAGCAGGTGCCCTGAGGACTGGAAAACTGGACCTCTCAGAAAGCCTGGCACGGTCGCCGAGACGGCTCGCTCTGGTGTGGAATCCCGGAGAGGGCCGTGCACCGCCGAGGGCGCGCGCTTCTCGGCAGGTCCGGCGAGCATCGATGTCCATGCCCGAACCGTTCGACTCGGTTGAAGCGCGCTCGCACCGCGGCGGCGCCGCCGTGAGCCGGCCGATCCGGCCTCGCGCCCCCCTCTGCTACCCTGCCGCGAATGGAACGTCACCGCTCGCTCCGCATGACCCTCCTCCTCGCCGCTGGCGCTGCCGGCTGCTCCAACGCGAAGAGCCCCGACGTCGCGGTCGTCACGCTCGGCGAGCCGCAGGCCACGCCCCGCGACGCCGGCGTCCCGGAAGAGCCGGGCCAGTCCGCGCCGCGGCCGCCGCCGCGCGGCGTGGGCTGGGTCAAGGAGCGGGACGGCACCGTGCACCGCGCCACGCGGGTCCGGTGCGACGCGACCATCGATCAGCGCGCGTGCAGCGGCACGGAGCGGACGTTCCAGTGCAGGACGGACGCCGATTGCAAGGAGGGACCCCGCGGAAAGTGCGTGAGCTCGTTCGGGCAGATAGGCGCGTATTGCGGCTGCGAGTACGCCTGCGAGAGCGACGCGGAGTGCGGCGCGTCCGAGGCCTGCGTGTGCAAAGGGACAGGCGCCCTCCGAGAGCAGCACTCGGTCTGCGCAAAGGCCCTCTGCTCGGTCGACGCCGATTGCCCCGGAAGCACCTGCGGCCTGTCGGCATACTTCAATGGCTGCTGGGAGCAGGTGACGCTCGCCTGCCGCACCAAGGAAGATACCTGCCTGAGCGACGCGGACTGCCGATCTTCTGACGAGAGCCGCGGCGCCGCCTGCGTCGTCACCGACCCGGAGGCCGAGAGCGTGCGCTGGGAGTGCGCCGGGATCTCGTGCGCCATCGGCCGCCCGTTCGTCGTCGACGGCCAGCCGCGCGCCGCGCAGGGCGCCGCGCGCGACGACTGGCGCGCTCGCGCCGAGCTCGATGTCGCGTCCCTCTCGCCCGAGGTGCGCGAGCTCGCCGCGGCGCACTACGCCGCGATGGCCGCGCTCGAGCACGCGTCCATCGCGAGCTTCGCCCGCTTCTCCCTCCAGCTCCTCGCGCTCGGCGCGCCGGCCGCCCTCGTCGGCGAGGCGCACCGCGCCGCGCTCGACGAGGTGGAGCACGCGCGCCTCGCCTACGGCGTCGCCTCCCGCCTCGCCGGCCGGGCCATCGGCCCCGGGCCGCTGCTCGAGGCGGCCACGGCGCCGCTCGGCGCCGGCGTCGCCGAGGTGGTGGAGGCGCTCGTCGAGGAGGGCTGCGTGGGCGAGGCGCTGGGCGCGGCGGAGGGCCGTGAGATCGCGCAGCGCGCGGGGGATCCGGCGCTCGCGGCCACGCTCGCGCGCATCGCCGCCGACGAGGAGCGGCACGCGGCGCTCTCGTGGAGGGCGCTCTCGTGGATGCTCGCGACGTTCGGCGAGCCGGCGCGCTCCGCGGCGGAGCGGGCGTTCTCCCGCGCCGCCGCCCGTTACGCCGTCGACCCGGCCCCCGGGCCCGCCGTGCACGAGGCGCTCGGCCTGCTCCCGGCGCGCGCGCTCGGGGCGCTGCGCCGCGAGGTGCTCGCCGAGGTCATCGCGCCGTGCCGCGCGGCCTTACCGGGGCTGTCGTGCGACAGCATCACCCCGCAACCGTCGAGTCCGCCACAGGCATCCTTCTGAGCGGACTGATGAGGCAGATTCGCCCACTCCCGTAGCAACTTGCCACAGCGGGGAGGGAGGCAGTCGCGTGGATTCGGGAGAAAAGGGGGCACCCATGCCGTGCACCGGATCTTGCACGGGGGCCGGCACTCGAATCCACGTGAGGAGGTCTTTACCCATGGTTGCATCGCGCAACGCTCTCGTCCTGACGATCGGTCTCGCTGTCGGCGTCGGCTGCTCCAACACGCCCCCGGCGAGCAGCCCGAGCACGAACGAAGCACCACCGCAGCCGGCCCCGACCGCCGCCCCGCCGCTGCCGGAGGCGGCCCCTCCCGCGACGCCGCCGGCTCCGCCGCCCGGCACCGAGCCGCAGGCGGGGGCGGCGCAGCCGGGGACGACCACGGCGCCGAGCGCGCCCGCCGAGGTTCCCCTGACCGACGAGCAGATCCTCGCCGTGCTCGACGCCTCGAACAAGAAGGAGATCGACGAGGCCCAGCTCGCGCAGACGAAGGCCAAGAGCAAGGACGTGAAGGCCTATGCCAAGGTCATCGCCCAGCACCACACCGACGCCAAGGCGAAGCAGGCCAAGCTGGTCAAGAAGCTCGGTATCACGGCGGCGGACTCGGACAAGAGCAAGCAGCTCACCGAAGAGACGCAGAGCGCGCTCGAGCAGCTGAAGGCGCTGCAAGGGGCCGATTTCGATCAGCAGTTCGTGGCCACGATGATCAAGGATCACCAGAACACGCTCGACTTCCTCGACAGGAAGGCGCTGCCGAACGCGAAGAACGCCGATCTGAGGGCGATGGTCGAGAACGACCTTCGGCCGACGATCGAGAAGCACCTGAAGGACGCGGAGGCGCTCTCGCAGAAGCTCGGCCCGGCTGGCGCGGGCGCGACAGGGACCCAGGGCGGCGCGCAGCCGCCGGCCCCTGGCACGAAGCCCGGCACGCAGGAGGCCGCGCTCCCGCCGAAGTAGTTGGCTGCACGCGGGGAGGGGAGAAGGAGACGAGAGCGGGGCGCGCCGTCAGCGCCGATGCGTCCCGCTCAGCTCAGCGAGACCCAGACCGACTTGAGCTGCGTCAGCTCGTCGAGCACCGCGCGGCCGTTCTCCCGCCCGAAGCCGGATTGTTTGGTTCCGCCATACGGGCTCGCCGCGTCGAATCGGTTGTACGTGTTGATCCAGACCGTGCCCGCCGAGAGGCGCGCGGCCAGCGCGTGCGCCTTGCCGACGTCGCGCGTCCAGATGCCCGCCGCGAGGCCGAACTCGGTCGCGTTCGCGACGCGCGCCGCCTCCTCCACGTCGTCGAAGGGGAGGACCGCCAGCACGGGGCCGAAGATCTCCTCGCGGGCGACGCTCATCGACGGGGAGACCGCCGAGAACACCGTCGGCTCGACGAAGAACCCCGGGCCCTCGCGGCGCCCGCCGGTCTCGCGGCGCGCCCCCTCGGCCGCGCCACGGTCGATGTAGCCGAGCACCTTCGTGAAGTGCGCCTCCGAGACGAGGGGGCCCATCTGCGTCGACGGATCGAGCGGATCGCCAGGGACCAGCCGGCGCGCGCCGCTCGTGACCACCTCCAGCACGCGGTCGTGCACCGAGCGCTCCACGAGGAGCCGGCTCCCCGCCGTGCAGAGCTCGCCCTGGTTGTAGAAGATGGCCGTCACCGCCGCCTTCGCGGCGCTCTCCACGTCCGCGTCCGCGAAGACGATGTTGGGGCTCTTGCCGCCCAGCTCCAGCGACAGCTTCTTCAGCGTGCCCGCCGCCGCGCGCATGATCGTCCTGCCCGTCTCCGTGCCGCCCGTGAACGAGATCTTCGCGACGCCCGGGTGCTCGACGAGCGCAGCCCCCGCCTCCTCGCCGTGCCCCGTGACGACGTTGACGACCCCCGGCGGCACCCCCGCCTCCGCGAGGATGCGCGCCAGCTCCAGCGTCGTAAGGCTCGCCTCCTCCGGCGGCTTGACGACCACCACGTTGCCCACCGCGAGCGCGGGCGCCACCTTCCGCGCCGCGAGCAGGAGCGGGAAGTTCCAGGGGATGATCGCGCCGATGACGCCGAGCGGCTCGCGCACGGTGTAGTTCAGGAACGGACCCCGCACCGGGATCGTCTCGCCGCCCAGCTTCGTCGCCCACCCGGAGAAGTAGAAGAACGTGTCCGCCGTGCGCGGCACGTCGATCGTCCGCGCAGCCGTGATCGGCTTGCCCGTGTCGAGCGCCTCGAGCCGCGCCAGCTCCTCGCACCGCGCGAGGATCAGCTCCCCCGCCTTCCACAGGATGCGCGCGCGCTCGTTCGGATCCATCGCCGCCCAGCGCGGAAACGCCGCGCGCGCGGACGTCACGGCGGCGTCCACGTCCGCGCGGCGGCCGCGGGCGAGCCGCGCGAGCGCGCCGCCCGTCGCGGGGTTCGCGGTGTCGAACGTCTCGCCCGAGAGCGCCTCCCTCTCGGCGTTGTCGATCCAAAGCCTCTTCACCGTCTCGCGCGTGTCACCCATGCCCCCGTCGTAAACCCGCGCACCCGGGCGCGGCAAGCGGCGATGACACGCGCCCCGGCGTGCGGGATACTCGCGCTGCCTATGGATTTCTCCGATCGCCCCACGCTCCCGTCCGTCCCTCTGCGAAGAGTCGTCACCGAGCTGCCTGGGCCGAAGGCGCGCGCCTGGATGGCGCGCGGCGGCTTCGACATGCAGTCGAGGTACCGCGCGGTCGTGATGGATGACATCGCGAGCCGCGGGTGCTCGCTCGTCGACGTGGACGGCAACGTGTTCCTGGACCTGTTCGCGAACTTCGCGCTCGGGGCGCTCGGCTACAACCACCCCGCGCTGGTCGAGGTGGCGCACCGCGAGGCCTTCATCCGCGCCGTCGCGAACCCGACGTCGACGCCGTTCGTGACGACGCCGGCCTGGTTCGAGTTCGTGGAGGCGCTCGAGCAGCGGTTCGCGCCGCGCGGCATGGCGCGCGTCTTCTGCGTGGACGCGGGGGGCGAGGGCGTCGAGTCCGCGATCAAGGCGGCGTTCATCCGGCACGGCGAGCGCCGGCGGGAGGCCGCCGGGCTGCCGAGGAACCCGCTCGAGCTGCCGGAGGAGCTGCAGAAGAGCATCCTCGACAACGCGGGCACCGACGCGGTGGTGGTGTCGTTCGCCGGCGCGTTCCACGGCCGGGGCCTCGGGCCGATGTCCGCCACGCACTCGAAGGTGATCCACAAGGCCGACCTGCCCGCGTTCCCCTGGCCGACGGCGCCCTTCCCCGCGAGCCGCTTCCCGCTGGCGCGCTTCGCCGACGAGAACGACCGCGCCGAGGCGGAGGCCCTCGCCGCGCTCGAGCGGATCCTCGACGCGCACGACGGCCGGGTGGCCGCCGTGATCGTCGAGCCCGTGCAGTCCGAGGGGGGCGATCGGCACGCGAGCCCGGCCTTCTTCCGCCGCGCGCAGGAGCTCGCCGGGAAGGCGGGCGCGGCGCTCATCCTGGACGAGGTGCAGACCGGCATGGGGATCACCGGCACGCTCTGGGCGCACGAGCAGCTCGAGCTGCCGCGCCCGCCCGATCTCATGTGCTTCGGGAAGAAGATGCAGATGGGCGGGTTCTTCGCGACGAGCGCGTACGACGTCGCGCAGTTCGGGCGCATGTACCAGACGCGCAACGGCGACCGCGCGCGGTCCGCGATCGCGCTGGCGACGCTCCGCGCGATCGAGTCGGAGGACCTGCTCGGCAACGTGCGCGCGACGGGCCGCCACTTCCTCTCGCGGATCGAGGAGCTCTGCGAGCGCTACCCCGCGCTCGCGAGCGAGCCGCGCGGCCGCGGCTTCCTGCTCGCGTTCGACCTGCCGACGACCGCGGCGCGCGACGATTTCCTCTCGCGCGCGCTCCGCCGCGGGGTGTTCGCGAGCTACACGGGGACGCGCTCGGTGCGGCTGCGGCCGCACCTCATCACGACGGTCTCGGACGTCGACGAGGCGATCGGCGTCTTCGACGCGGTGCTGCGCGAGATGGCGGGATGATCGTCGATCCGCGCGACGTCTGCCCGGGGGAGGGGCCGGAGAAGGTCGCGCGGGCGCTCGGGCAGTTCTCCGTGGACGAGGCGCGGGACGGCGCGGCGTTCGACGAGGGCTACCGGGCGCTCGACGCGGTCTTCGGGCCGAAGGGCGAGCTCGAGCGCCGCGAGGTGCTCTGGGCGTGGCTCACCGGGGCGCACACGGACGCGGGGGCGCCGATCACGGCGACGTACCACATGCTGCTCGCGCGCGGCGTGGACGACGGGCGCCTCGCCGGCGTGCGCGACTGCTACGTCACGCTGGACCGCGCGGCGCGGCGCTGCGTGGTGCTCCTGTCGCACGCGCTCGTCCTGCCGCCGTTCCGCCGCACCGGGCTCGCCGCCCTGCTGCGCGCGGCGCCGGTCGCGCTCGCGCGCCGCGCGCTCGGCGACGCGGGGCTCGCTGGGGGCCAGGGGGCCGGCGGCGACGGCGCGGAGGTGATGCTCGCCGCCGAGATGGAGGCCGTCGACCCGGACGACCGCGACACGGTGGTGCGCCTCATCGCCTACGGGCGCGCGGGGTTCGCGATCGTCCCCCCGGACGTGCTCCCGTACGCGCAGCCCGACTTTCGCGACACCGCGGCGCTCGGCGTCACGCCGGTGCCGCTGCCGCTGCTCGCGGTGGTGCGCCAGGTCGGCGAGGAGGATCGCGACGACATCCCGCGCGCCCGGGCCGAGTCGTTTCTGCGCCATTACCAGGCCGTGCACGCGCGCGAGGTGAGCCAGGGCGAGCTCGCGCCGATCCGCGAGAACGCGCTCGCGCGCCTGACGGCGTTCCCGGGCGAGCGCGTCCCCCTGATCCGGATCCCGCGGGGGCCGGCGGACGTCGCGGGGTTCGCGCCGGTGCTCCGGAGCGCGGTGATGCCGCTGTTCCCGCCGGCGTGGCGCGGCAAGGCGCCGCTCGACGTACCCGAGCGGGAGCTCGAGAGGCTCTGCGCGGCGTGGTCCTCGGGATAGCCGGAGCCAGGAGTCCCTGGGGCTCCGCGACCCGTCGCAGGCGCCGGCTGTTCGGCGGAGATCCCTGCGAGGGCTCCGCCCGGGGCGCGTCGGAGCGCCGTCGGCGGCGGCCAGGCGGGCGGCTCCACGCGAATCCTGCTCGGCGGGTCGCCGCGGGCTACGATTGAGAGCGCCGGACACGCCATGCCGTCAAGCACAGCCCACGTCTCGATTCGCACGATCACGGGCGAGACCGCCTCGGACGCCGAAGATCTGCTCGCCGTCGAGGATCCGCTCGAGATCATCGTCGTCGCCCGCGCCCCCGGGGACGAGCGCCGCGCCCCGCGCCGCCTCGGCATCACGATGCGCACGCCTGGCAACGATCGCGAGCTCGCGATTGGCCTCCTGTTCGCCGAGGGCGTCATCTCCCGCGCGGCCGACGTGGTCGCCGTCGAGGAGGCCCTCGGCCCCTCGGGCGATCTCGTGCGCGTCACGCTCGGCGATGACGTGACCGTCGATCTCGGGCGCACCGAGCGCGCCCTCGCTGTCGCGAACGCGAGCTGCGGCGTCTGCGGCAAGGCGTCGATCGACGTTGCGGCGCTCGCGCCGCCCGCGCCGCTCGCGCGGGGCGTCCCCCGGCTCGCGCCGGGCGTCGTGCACGGGCTCGCCGCGCGGCTCCGCGGCGCGCAGCCGGTGTTCGGGCGGACCGGGGGGCTGCACGCGGCGGCCCTCTTCGACGCGGGCGGCGCGCTCGCCGACCTCCGCGAGGACGTCGGGCGCCACAACGCCGTCGACAAGCTGATCGGCGCCGCCTTGCTCGCGGGGCGGCTGCCCGACCCGGGCGCGGTGCTCATGGTCAGCGGGCGCGCCGGGTTCGAGCTCGTACAGAAGGCGCTCCGGGCCTCGATCCCGGTGATGGTCGCGGTGGGCGCGCCCTCGAGCCTGGCCGCCGAGCTCGCGGCGGCGCACGGGATGACGCTCGTCGGCTTCGCCCGCGACGGGCGGTTCAACGTGTACGCCGGCCGGGAGCGCGTCGAGGTCCCCGTCTCGGTCCCGGCGGAGGCCGCGTCGTGACGGCCCGCGACGTGCCGCGCGACGTGCAGGCGGAGCCGCCGCTCGAGCCCGAGGCGCCCAGGATCGGCGAGCGCAGCGCGGCGGCCGGCGGGCTCCCGGCGGTCGGCGCGACGCTCCGGCACGCGGTCGGCGAGATGGGGGTCGCGCGCGCCGTGCGCACGCTCCTCCGCGTGAACCAGGGCGAGGGCTTCGACTGCCCCGGCTGCGCGTGGCCCGAGCCCGAGGAGAAGCGCTCGCTCGCGGAGTTCTGCGAGAACGGCGCCAAGGCGGTCGCCGAGGAGGCGACGCTCCGCCGCGTCACGCCCGAGTTCTTCCGGGAGCACAGCGTCGAGGCGCTCTCGCGGCAGTCCGACCACTGGCTCGGCAAGCAGGGGCGGCTCGTCCATCCGATGCTGCTCGACGAGGGCGCGTCGCACTACCGCCCGGTGTCGTGGGACGAGGCGCTCGACGTCGTCGCCTCGTCGCTGCGCGCGCTCGGCTCGCCGGACGAGGCCGTCTTCTACACGTCGGGCCGCACGAGCAACGAGGCGGCGTTCCTCTACCAGCTCTTCGTGCGCGAGCTCGGGACGAACAACCTGCCCGACTGCTCGAACATGTGCCACGAGTCGAGCGGCGTCGGCCTGCGCGAGGCCATCGGCGTGGGCAAAGGGACCGTCTCCCTCCACGATTTCGAGCTCGCCGACGCGATCTTCGTCGTCGGGCAGAACCCGGGGACGAACCACCCGCGCATGCTCTCGGCGCTGCGCGAGGCGCGGCTGCGCGGGTGCGAGATCGTGACGGTGAACCCGCTCCCCGAGGCCGGCAACGAGCGCTTCCAGCACCCGCAGCACCCGCTCGATCTCGTCGGCTCGGGCGTGCCGCTCTCGACGCTCTTCCTCCAGGTGCGCATCAACGGCGACGTCGCGCTCTTCACCGGGATCATCAAGGAGATGCTCGAGGAGGAGGCGCGGAGGCCGGGCGCCGTGCTCGATCGCGCGTTCATCGCGAGCCACACCCACGGCTTCGAGGCGTTCGCGGACGCCGTGCGCGGCGCGCCCTGGGACGACATCGTCGCGCAGAGCGGGGTGCCGCGCGACCAGATCCGGGCGGCGGCCGAGATCGCGATGCGCTCCGAGCGCACGATCGCGTGCTGGGCCATGGGCCTCACGCAGCACCAGAACGGCGTGGCCAACGTGCAGCAGGTGATGAGCTTCCTGCTCCTCCGCGGCAACATCGGGCGGCCCGGCGCGGGCGCGTGCCCGGTGCGCGGGCACAGCAACGTGCAGGGCGACCGGACGATGGGCATCTGGGAGCGCCCGCCCGCGGAGCTCCTCGATCGGATCGAGCAGAACTTCGGCTTCTCGCCGCCGCGCCGCCACGGGCTCGACACCGTCGCCGCGATCGCGGCGATGGCCGAGGGGTGCGCCCGCGTCTTCTTCGCGCTGGGCGGCAACTTCCTCTCGGCCACGCCGGACACGGCGCTGACCGCCCGCGCCCTCGCCCGGTGCGACCTCACCGCGCACGTCTCGACCAAGCTGAACCGGGCGCACCTCGTGACGGGCAGGCGCGCGCTCATCCTGCCTTGCCTCGGCCGCACCGAGCGCGACATGCAGGCGGGCGGGCCGCAGTTCGTGACCGTCGAGAACTCGATGGGCGTCGTCTCGAGCTCGCGCGGCAGCCTCCCCCCCGCCTCGGAGCTGCTGCGGAGCGAGGTGGCGATCGTCGCGGGCCTCGCGCGCGCGGCCCTGGGCGCGCGCTCGCGCGTGCCGTGGGAGGAGCTCACCGCCGATTACGACAGGATCCGCGATCTCATCGAGCGCACGATCGACGGCTTCGACGGCTTCAACGCGCGCATCCGGGACCCGCGCGGCTTCGCCCTGCCGAACGCGGCGGCGCGGCGCGAGTTCCGCACGGCGACGGGCAAGGCGAACTTCGTGATCCACCCGCTCCCGCGGCACGATCTCGAGCCGGGCGAGCTCCTGATGATGACGATCCGCAGCCACGACCAGTACAACACGACCATCTACGGGCTCGACGACCGCTACCGCGGCGTCCGAGGCGGGCGCCGCGTCGTGTTCATGAACGCCGAGGACGCGGCCGAGCGCGGGCTCGCCCAGGGGGACCTCGTCGACGTCACGAGCCGCTTCTCCGACGGGGAGCGCGTCGCGCGCGCGTTCCGCGTCGTGCTGTACACGATCCCCCGCGGCAACGTCGCGGCCTACTTCCCCGAGGCGAACGTGCTCGTGCCGCTCGGCAGCATCGCCGAGAAGAGCCACACGCCCGCGTCGAAATCGATCGTGGTGCGCGTCCAGGCGGCGGTCGCGACCGACGGATCTGCGTGACGCTCCGCCGCCCCCGTTGCATTGGAGTCCGACCATGAACGCCCCGACCCACATCCCCCCGCCCATCCCCGGCGAGCCCGAGCGCGCCTCGATGCGCACCGCCATCCCGGGGCCTGCGTCCGAGGCGCTCCGCGCCCGCCACCATCGCTACCAGGACGCGCGACCGATCCACTTCTATCAGGACGCGCGCAAGAGCCTGGGCAACTACATGGTCGACGTGGACGGCAACGTGCTGCTCGACGTGTACGGGCACATCGCCGCCGTGCCCATCGGCTACAACCACCCGGCTCTGCTCGCCGCGTGGCGCGACGGCCGCTTCGACTGGTGCGCCGGCTACCGCTCCGCGCTTGGCGTCGCGCCCGCGCCCGAGTGGGTCGACCTCGTCGAGAAGACGCTGATGCGCGTCGCGCCGAAGGGGCACACGCGCGTCTTCACGTTCACGACCGGCGCGGAGGCGGTCGAGAACGCGCTCAAGGCCGCGTTCATCCGGCTCGCCCGGCGCCGGCGCGGCGGCGCGCAGCCGAGCGACGGCGACCTCGCCGCCACGATGCTCAACCGGCAGCCCGGCGTGAACGCCTTCAAGGTGCTCTCCTTCGATGGCGGCTTCCACGGCCGCAGCATGGGCGCCCTCTCGGCGACGCGGAGCAAGCCGATCCACAAGCTCGACATCCCCGCGTTCGACTGGCCCGTCGCGCCGTTCCCCGCGAGCCATTTCCCCCTCGCCGCGCACGCCGAGCAGAACCGCGCCGCCGAGGCGCGCTCGCTCGAGGCGGTCGAGGCGGCGCTCGACGCCCACCCGGACGAGGTCGCCGCGGTCATCGTCGAGCCGATCCAGGGCGAGGGCGGCGACCGGCACGCGAGCCCGGCCTTCTTCCAGGCGCTCCGCCGCCTCACCGCGGAGCGCGGCGTCGCGCTCATCATCGACGAGGTGCAGACCTGCGGCGGCGGGACCGGCGCGCTCTGGGCGCACGAGGCGTGGGACCTGCCCGAGCCGCCGGACATGGTCACGTTCTCCAAGAAGATGCAGCTCGGCGGCTTCTATTGCCGCGAGGAGCTCGCGCCGATCGAGCCGCTGCGCGTCTTCAACACCTGGCTCGGCGACCCGCTCCGCGGCGCGCAGCTCGAGGTGATCCTCGAGGTCATCGAGCGCGACCGGCTCCTCGAGAACACGCGGTCGACCGGCGAGCGCCTGGTCGCCGGCCTCGAGGACCTCTGCCGGCGCTACCCCGCGGTGCTCTCGGGCGCCCGGGGCAGCGGCACCTTCGCCGCTGTCGACTTCCCCCACGCCGTCCGGCGCGACGCGGCGCTCACCGCGCTCCGCAACCGCGGCCTCGAGGTGGGCGGCTCGGGCGAGCGCACGCTCCGCTTCCGGCCGGCGCTGATCTTCGCCCCGCGCCACGTCGGCGAGGCGCTCGATCACCTCGAGTCGGTCTGCAAGTGACCTCGGACGCCGCCGGCTCGCCGCCGATCCGGGTGTTCCACACGCCGCGCTATTTCGCGGACATCGGCGAGCACGTCATGCCGATGCGCAAGTTCGCCCTCGTGCGCGAGGCGATCGAGCGGAGCGGCCTGCCCGCGCGCATCGAGGAGCCCGGGCCGGTCAGCGACGAGGATCTCCTCCGCGTTCATACGCCCGGGTACGTCCAGGCGATCGCGACCGGCGAGCCCCGGGCGCTGGCCGAGTCGCAGAAGCTCCCGTGGTCGCCGGCGCTCGCCGGGGCGGTGCGCTTCACGAACGGCGGCTGCATCGCCGCCGTCTCCGCGGCGCTCGAGGAAGGCATCGCGGGCAACCTCGCGAGCGGCTTCCACCACGCGCACGCCGATCACGGCGAGGGCTTCTGCACCTTCAACGGCCTCGTCGTCGCGATGGAGCGCGCGCGCGTTGAGGGGCGCATCCGCCGCGCCCTGGTGGTCGACATGGACCTCCACTACGGCAACGGCACCGCGTCGCTGCTCGCGTCGCGCCCCTGGGCGTTCGCCCTTTCCATCTACGGCAACTGGTACAAGCAGAACCGGGCGTACCGGGACGTCGAGGGCGAGCGCGCTCCGGACACGGAGAACAGCTGGTCCGTCCCGGTGCCGGGCGGGAGCGGCGGCGCCGCGTACCTCGAGATCCTGGAGCGGCACCTCGGCCCCGCGATCGATCGCGCCGCGCCCGACCTGATCCTGTACCAGGCCGGCGCGGACCCGTTCCGCGAGGACCCATACTCGCCGCTCGACCTGACGCACGACGACCTGCGCGCGCGCGACGAGATCGTGTTCCGGACCGCGCTCGAGCGGCGTATCCCGATCGCGTGGGTCCTCGCGGGCGGCTACACGCCCGACGTGAGCCGGGTGGTCGAGGTGCACCTCGGCACGTTCGTCGCGGCGGTGCGGGCGAGGGAGGCTGATGCTGCTGGCGGAGCCGCGGCCGATCTCTGAGTTGCGATATGCCCCGACGAGGCGCCGGGCGCGGTCCATTCCGGATTGGTCTTGCCGACCCCGATCGCGGCGCGATCCGGGGGGCCGGTCTCTCCACTTCAGGGCAAGATGCTGCCGATCATCGTGCCTCCGAGCGTTCCCCCCATCTGGCCGGCCACGGTATCCGCGCGGCAGAAGGGTCGGGTCGATACGGCGGGCACATAGAGGCATCCCCGTTGTGCGGCCTCCGCGCACGCGCTCGTCCAGCCGCCCCCTTCGGGCGTCACGGGATGGCAACACGATGGATAATCCCGGCACACGGCAGCCGTGCACGAATTGCAGCTCTTATACATTCTTTTCGGAGGCGTTGGGGGACTGGTGTAGGGATCTTCATGCGTGGTCGCCGGGCTGTGCGGACAGTAGTCTCCCGAGCCGGTGTCCACGAAAATGAGCTGGGCGTCGCCGCAGGTTGACCGATCGATAACCGGCGGTTTTTGGCCGAGATCCACGGCCAGCTCGTACTCCTCCAGGCAAATCGACATCGCCGTCTCTTCGCGGGGGCGACTACACCTGTCTTGGCAGAACTTGGGCATCCTCTCATACCGGCTCGCCTCGACGCACACCGCCTTGGACTCGTCAAACGAGGATTCCTCCGCGAACATCGGCGAGGTGATCGCCTCATCGCTCTTCTGGATGAAGTTGTGAGCATCCCAGATGTCGATCGGTGTGTTCTCTTGTGTGAATGATTCGCCCGTCCCGCAGTAATCGGCCATGGCGGCGCGCTGGCAGGCGATGAACAGCGACCGCATCTCCACCGGCTTACCGGTTTTCGGCGAGGTCAAGGTCTGCCACTCCTTGTAGCCCCAGCGAGTGCACTTGGCGGCGACGCCGTCCCAGCACGCAAGCCCGAATGCGTTCGGATCCTGGTCTTCGTAATCGGTCTTGGGGATCACGTCAGGATCGACCGGCTGCTTCTTCCAGTACCCCTTGGTGAACACCGCCCGCCCGCTGCCCACCGCATCGCCACCCGGCGCATCGCAAAGGTCCTTCCATGTCCCTTTGCTGTCCTTCGAGTCGAACCGTTGAATGTTGTATAGATGCACGTCTTCAGGGTTCGTTCGGTGCGCGCAGCTCGCCATGAGATTCGCGTCATTGGTGTCCATCACCTTCGACACCACGCGCAGCGTCTCTTCAGGGCCCATGCCGTCGATCGGCTGAACCTTGAAGCTCACGCCGACCCCATCGTTCGGCAGTGGCACCGTCTGCCATAGCAAGCCTCGACGTACCCTGTAAGTCCCCGAGAGCTTCCCGTTCTGCCACGTCAACCGCGACACACTGTACGTGATGCCGTCTACTGTGACCGTCGCGCCGGACGTCATCACCTTGACCGGCGGCCCGCCTCCCGCGAGCTCGCCCAGCGCCGTCCTGCCCTGTGCCGTCCTGCCCTGTGCCGTCCTGCCCTGCACCGCCTGCGCGAGCTGACGTGCTTCGAGGATATCTCCAGGATCGTCGCCCAGCGCATCGGCCGCGGGGTCGGCGCCGCAGGCCGCGAGAGCCAGCGCTGCACAGGTGCGCGGAATTCGAGAATACACGTCGTTCATGGGCATGATCGGGCGGTCTGCAACGGGTGTACCGAGAGCGGACTTCCTGGCCGTATCGGCAGTGTGCGAGGAGCGCGAGCGCCGTCGCCGAGCAGCGCTACGCCGAATCGGCGCAATCACGCCGAATCGGCGCAGCAGCGCCGAGTCGGCACAGCAAGCGCTACCCGATCACTGCACGTCCGCACAGAGCCGGGCGCCGGTCTCGACGTGACGGAACGCCGGCGTCATCGCCCACTGGTTGATGGAGCGCGCCGTGAGCTGGCCGACGTAGAAGGAACCTCCTCGCGCGACCACGGCCGCCCCCGGGCGCACCGCGCGGACGAGGTCCCACGCGTTGCCCGCCAGATCGTCCACCCCGAAGGGGCTGGTGGACGCGGGATGGCTCCCGACCTCGTCCGGCCCGAACGCGCCATCCTTTCGACCATAGGTTTCGTCGATGTTGGCTTCGTCCGCCGAGAGCACCTCTCCGTGGGGATAGCTCCGGCGATCGGCGCCCCGCGCCGCGCGCTCCCACTCGATCTCGGTGCACAGGCGTGCTCCCCTTACCCGGCCGGTTCGGTCGAGCCAGCGGGCATAGGCCTCCGCGTCCTCCGCCGAGATCCCGAGGACCGGCAGCTTCCCCCAGTCGTGAGACGCGCGCGTCGCGCGGTTCTGGTACACGAGCGGCTCTCCCTCGCGCACCCGGTAGACTGGCCCCGTCATCTGGAACGTGAGGACAAACCTCCCGCTTTCCTCTGACAGAGCCACCCTGGACCCCTCCACGGCGCCGAAACCGGCGCCAGGCAATCGCGCCTGCCGCTCCGCCGGAGACAGCGCTCGCAGGTAGGGCAGGTAGTCCTCGTAGGTGATCTCGTGCCGCGCGATGAGGTACTCGCCCGTCTCCACCGGGTGGATCGGTGCTGCTTCGAAGAACACGCGCCGGAGCTCGTCGTCTCCGTCTGCGCCGAAGAGGAAGCGACCCGCCGGTACATGGACGAAGCCCGGAGGCACCCGCTCCTCGGGGAGCAGCCTCAGCGAGATGTCGCGCCGCTCGCCCCGCCGGAGCAGCAGAGGCAGCCGTACGGGCGCGTGTCCCTCCGCTCGAGCCTCGATCAGCCAGCTGCCTGGATCGAGCGGACCGCCGGCGAAGTCGCGCGGCGTCCCCGTCAGAATCCGCGCCTCTTCCAGGCGGTGCCGTGAGATCCGGGCGCGCGCGCCGGGAGGATCGAGCCGCAGGGCGACGGCCGCTTTGTCGCTGAAACGCGCCGCCCGCGCGCCGCCCTGGTCCAGGATCGAGAGGCGGACGAGCAGCTCGTCGCGCTCGCGCTCGTCGCCCGCTTCATCGGCGGTCAGCGCGCGGTCGAAGATCCAATCGGCGAGCCGGTCCCTCGCCTCGGCGCGGCTCGAGTCGAGCAGCAGCGCCGACTCGTAGGCCGCGCTCGCGCGCGCCGCCGCGTCCTCGACCTTGGCCCGCTCCGCGCGGGCAGCGCGCCAGAGCGCTTCGCCCTCCGGCCACTTGCCTTCATCGAACGCCCGGTAGGCCTCTCCTCGCGCGCGCAGCCACGCCTGCTCCAGCGCGCGGACAGCGCGCGCCGCAGCGTCGCCCTCCGCCAGCCGGGCGGCCACGCGGGTCGAGACCTCGCGGTGCTGCGCGAGGCGCGCCCCGCCCCAGGCCGCCACCGCCGCGGTCGTCAGCACCGCCGCCGCCGCGGGGAGCCGGAAGCGGCGCAATCGCTCGCGCCTCCGTGACGCCTCCATGAACGCCCGCACCACGTCGGACGAAGGGAGCTCGGTCAGCCGCTCGAGCTCGGCGAGCTGCCGGCGTCCCCACAGCGCCTCGGGCGGCTGGCCGAGCCGCTCCCATTCGGCCGCCGCGCGCTCGATCCGCTCGCGCAGCGCGCGCGCTCCCGCGTCTTCGTCGAGCCAGTCGCGGAGCCGCGGCCAGGCAGTGATCAGCGCCTCGTGCGCGATCTCGTGGCCCTCGATGCCGGCGCTACTCCGCGCGACGAGCAGCCGGGCGCGCAGGAGCGCCTCCAGCGCCGCGCGCCGCTGCCCGTCGCCGCGGAGCAGCTCGTCGCGCGAGGCGCGACGGCGCGTGCCGTTCGTGGAGACGAGCGAGAGGAGCACCTCTCGCGCGGCGGCCGCGTCGTCGGGAGCGAGCAGATCGAGGGTCTTGTCGGCGTGCTGCGCGAGCGCCCCTTCGGCGCCGCCCAGCCGCTGCAGGGCCTCCCGGGGCAACAGGCGGCGCGCCTCGTCGCGCGCCTCCCACAGCTCGGCGAGCGCGAACTGAAGCAGCGGCAGCGCTCCGGGTCGTCCCGCGAAGCTCACCAGCGCGGCGACGACGTCCTCCGACTCGAAGGCATACCCCTTGAGGTGCGCCGGTCCGGTCACGATCTCGCGCAGCGCATCGGCGCTCGGCGGACCGAGCAAGACGAGGCTGCGCCCGAGCGCGTCGGCGAGGCCCGGGGCGGACGCCGCCAAGCGTCCGAGCAGATCGCCCCGCACCGCGGCGAGCACGCGGACGCCGGGCCTGCGGGACGCGAGCGCGACGAAGACGCGCGCGAAAACGTCCGCTTCAGCGGGTTCTGCAGAGGTGACCAGCTCCTCGAGCTGGTCGATGAAGATGAGCAGCCGCCGCGCGCGGCCCAGGGCGCGGCGGAGGTAGGCCGGGGCCTCGTCCGGCGCGGCGAGGAGCGCCTCGAACACGCTCGCTTCCTCGATGCCGAGCGGCCCTTCAAGCGCGGAGGCGAGCGCGCTGAGCGGCCGGCGACCTGGAAGGAGCGTGGCGATGCGCAAGCCCGCCGCCTCGCCGAGCGCCCCCTCGGCGCACGCCGGGAGCACCGCCGCGCGGCACAGCGAGGACTTGCCAGCGCCCGAGTCCCCGGCGACCACCACGCAGCCGTCGGACTTGAGCCGTTCCAGGACCAGGCGGCCCTCGGCCTGGCGACCGAAGAAGACCGCGCGGTGCTCGGCCTCGAAGGCGAGCAACCCGCGGTAGGGGTTTCCTTCCGGAAGCAGCCGCGATACGGCGGGCACGAGGCGCTCGAAGGCCTCGCGGAGCTCGTCGGCGGTCGCATAGCGGCGCGACGGGTCGCGCGCGAGGCAACGCTCGATGATCCCCGCGATCCGCGGGTCGAGCTGGGGAGCGGTCTCGGCGAGGGGTCGTGCGTCCTTCGTGCGGACCATGTCGGCGAGGGGCCCATCCGACAGGTACGCCGCAGGCGGTTGCCCCGCAGCCAGCTCGTAGAGCAGCGCCCCCAGCGAGTAGACGTCGCTGGCGCAGGTCGCCGCGGCGCCGTCCCAGCACTCGGGCGCCAGGTAGTACGGGGTGCCGATGACCCCGCCGGGGGCGCTCAGCTGGAGCGCCGGCGGCACCGCGGGGGTTGCTGCGGCGCTGGCTTCCTCCCCCACGCGCGCCCCGAACGACGGCGCGGTCTCGGCGAGCGCCGAGTCGAGGGCACCGGGCGCGGGTGCGTCGGGGACCGTGGCCGCGGCATCTGCGACGTTCGGCGCGTCCGGCGCGCATTCCCCGGGCTCGCCGCCGCGCCGGCCCCTCGGCGCCGGGGAGGGCCATTCCTGCGCCAGCGCTGGGCTGAGCTTGGCCAGCCCGAAGTCGAGGAGCTTCGCCTCGCCCGTGTCGGTGAGAAAGGCGTTGGCCGGCTTGAGATCGCGGTGCAGCACCCCGCGGCGGTGAGCGGCGGCGAGGCCGCGGGCGAGCTGGGTGCCGAGATCGAGCAAGCGGTCCGGAGAGAGTGGCCGCTCGATCCGATCGAGGCTCTTGCCCGCCAGCAGCTCGGTGACGGTGTACGGATGACCGAACGCCTCGCCCACGCGGTAGACAGCCACGACGTTCGGGTGCTGGATGCGCGCCGCCGCGCGCGCTTCGACGAGGAACCTGGCCCGGAGGGCCGGCGCATCGCCAGCTGAGCCGATGAACTTGATCGCGACGCGCCGCTCGAGCAGCGCGTCGAGGGCGGACCACACTTGCCCCATGGATCCATGGCCGAGCGGATCGAGCAGCCGGTACTCGTCGAACTCCCTGGGCGGCGTCCACAGGGGCGGCACTACCGTCCGCGCTCCTTGCGCAGATCGTACTGGCGCATCTTGGTGACGAAGGTGCGCAGCGGCATCCCGAGCGCGAGCGCCGCGCGGGTCTGGTTCCAGCTCGCCAGGTGGAGCGCCTGGAGCATGCGCTTGCGCTCGAGCTCGGCGATCTCCTCGGCGATGGGCCGGAAGTGGGTGAGCGACTCGACCGGCGGTGCCGGCTCGGACTCCGGCTCGGTGCCGCTGCCTTTCTTGTCGTCGGTCGGGCGGACGCGGTGGGCGATGTGCCATGGCTCGACCGTCTCGTCGACCGCCGTCGCCGCGATGAAGTCCATCAGGTTGCGCAGCTCGCGCACGTTGCCCGGCCAGGCGTGCTGGGCGAGCAGCTGCACGGCGGCGGCGGAGAGCTCCAGGGGCGCACGGCCTGCTCGCGCGCACGCGCGGTCGAGGAAAGCGCGGGCGAGGATCAGGCGCTCGCGCTTTCGGTCGCGCAGCGGCGGGAGCCACACGGTGGCCGCAGAGAGGCGGAAGAAGAGATCCTGCCGGAATCGACCGGCCTTCACCTCCGCCTCCAGGTTGCGGTTCGTGGCGGCGATGACGCGAAAGTCCACCTCGCGCTCGCGGGTGCTGCCCACGCGGGTGATGCGCCGGGTCTCGAGCGCGCGCAGCAGCTTGGCCTGGGAGGCGAGGGAGAGCTCGCCGAGCTCGTCGAGGAAGACGGTGCCGCCCTCGGCAGCCTCCAGCGCCCCGATGCGGGTGGCGACCGCTCCTGTGAACGCGCCGCGCTCATGGCCGAACAGCTCGGACTCGATCAGCGATTCCTGCATGGCTGCGCAGTTGACGGTGACCAGCCGCTTCGCAGCCCGCGGCGAGAGGTGATGGAGCGCCGTGGCGGCGAGCTCCTTGCCTGCGCCGGTCTCGCCCATCACCAGGACCGGAAGGTCGGCCTTCGCCAGGCGCTCGATCAGCGCATAGAGGCGCAACATCACGACGTCGGCGATCCAGACGCGATGTTCTCCGAAGAGGAGCTCCTTGAACGTGCGGGAAGCGCGCTGCACCTCGCCTTCGCCGGCCTCGCGGCCGGCCTCGCGGGCAGCGGACAGCAGCGTATCCGCGTCGATGCCGTCGTCCGGGAAGGTCGCGAGCCCGACCCGCACGGCCGAAAAGCTCGCGGCGAGGGCGTTGCTGAGGACGCGCGCGCGTTCCTCGGCCTCCTCGGCGCTGTGCTCGGGCAGGAGCCAGAGCAGCGTGTCGTCTCCCAGGAGCGAGACAGACTCGATGCTGCCGAGCACCGGATCGACGGACAGCCTCACGCTGGCACGGTCGGTACGAGCGCCGAGGGGCAGGGCGGCGACGGTGACCGAGCGGACGTACTTGAGGGCACGGGTGAGCTCGGCCTCGACCCGGGCCCGGAAGGCGGCGGCGTCGAGGAGGCCGTCCTGCCGCGCATGCGCTGGGGAGGTGTAGAAGATGATGGAGGCTTCCGAGAGCGAGATCTCGTCGCCGGAGTGGAGGACGGCGGTCCCAGAGAGGACCTTGCCGTTGAGGCGGGTGCCGTTCTGGCTGTCCAGATCGGCGATGAGGGTGTGGCCGTGGTCGATCCAGATGCGGGCGTGCTGGCGGGAGACGCCCGCCTGGCGGAGGACGACGTGGCAGGCGTCGGCGCGGCCGATGACGATCTCGCCGCTTTCGGGAAGCGAGACGAGACGCGAGGTGGTGCCCTCGAAGACCACGAGCAAGCCGCTGGTCTGGGCCCGTCCCGACGGCCGTGTGACGCCGCTCTCACGCGCGTCGAGCGTGGACCCGGCGTTGCGCCCGATTTTGGCGGTGTCTTGCGGGGGATCGGAGGCCATGGAGCGTGCCCATGGTAACGGGCGCTCGCGCTGTTGTCTTTAGCGAGAAACCCGCAAGCAGGACCAGGCGCGACCCGGATGGCCTCAGCGCGATGGGAAGAATGCAATCAAATGTGTTTCGGAGACGTCAAGCCCAACTGCGCTCCGCCGCACGCCGCCGCACATGCTCCCGCAGCTATCGGAGGAACTGACCATGTTCACAGGCAGTCCTCCGAGCCCGCCTCGCGCACCATGTTCGAGCATGCGAGAGCCTCTCCCTGCTTCGCTTACGGCCTCAAGACGTCGCCTCTGAAAAAAACGCTTCGCAGGCTCACGGAAGCAGCCATTCTGGTCAGTTGTGGTGACACAGAGGTCACCTACCTTGCTGCAGCAGGAGTCATGGCCAGCCTGGCAGCTGGCACCCGGGCAGCTGCTCCCGACGGTGCCGAACGACCCGAGTCCCTGCCTGGCCTCGCCCAAGCCGACGGGGTGACCCGCGATATGTCCGGCGCCCGGCAGTCGCATCGTCCAACGCGCCGCTCGATATTCCCTTGCACAGCACACGTCGTGCCAATGTGGAGGCGTGCGTCGTCACAGGCCGTGCCTCGGGTTCAAGCAGATGCGCCGCGGCCTTTCAAGGCAGGCGGGCTGCATCGAGCGCCGATGCCGGGATGCGAGTCGCGCCGCGCCGGCGCACACCGCGCCGAATCGGCGTGCTGCATCGGCGCGGCGCCTCGTTGGCCTGGGCGCGAACCGTCGCTGCGAGGCTATCCGCGCCCGCGACGCGGACGGACGTCCCCGCGAGCGACTCCCTCAGCGCCCTTCGTCTCTCTGACATCCGCCTCGCGTCGCTCGCTGCCGGATGCGAGCTCCTTGTTGGTCCCTTGGATGTGCCTGAGGCACCGGACGCTGGCAGCAGCATTGGCGTCGGGCGGTAGAGGCGCAGGGCTCGTTGTGGGCAAGATTGCATATGACCACCTCGAGGCGCGCCCTGGCCCGCGGTGTGCTCTGACAGCGCGCGTGCTCGGACGCGACACTATGGCGATAAGGGCCACGATGATTTGTTCGGCTGGAAGGTGCGCTGGGGCATCATGAACTGAAGATCTGTATGCGGCGCTGGTCGGGCTCATTGTCTCTCCGCCTGCATGGCGGATGAGTCGTATTCGCTTCTGCCTGAGGAGCTCGCGCCGGTCTGCCGCTTGCTCTAGGCCCGCGCGCGTCATGAGCCGATGCAACTGAATCTGGAGAGAGAGGAGACTGATGATGACTCGCTTGAACGTTCGTCATTTTGCGCTCGCTGGCGCGCTGCTTGCGGCGCCGCTGGGTTGCACGATTCCGGAGTTCGATGGCTCGAACAGCGTCGCCAGTGTCGAGCACGACGACCGCTTGATCACCGCCGATGACATGGCGCTGCTGGCCGTTGACGAGCGCCTGACGCTCGATCTCCGAGGCGGCGCCTATCGGATCGATCCATCCGCCGGTCCGGTCGATCTGGCGCTGATCGATGTGATCGATCCGAGCGGTGATGTTCTGTCGCTCGACGAGGCAATCGCTCGGAGCATGGCGGCCGGCAAGCTGTCGCGTGACGATCTCCTGCGCGGGATCGTCGTGAAGGCGGCGGGAAATGAAGTCGTCGCGCTAGCGCTGATCAACGGGCTCGAGCTGGTCTCGGCATCCAGCGGTCTGAGCTCGACGTGGTGGCGGAGCCCCACGGTCTACTGCCCCGGTAGCAGCACGCTCGTCGGAATGGGATCGAGCCAGACCTGGAATGGTCACATCCTGTTTCGCGGGCTGATCCCGGTGCAAGGCCTCGCAGCGAACCCGTACGGAACCGAGGCTGCTGCGCAGGAGGACCTGGCCGGGACCACCATCAACTGGCAGATCACGGCCTACGCCACGTGCAGCCGGCAGCTCTCTGGGCTGACGGTCGCGAAGGCCGATAGCTCGAGTTCATCGAGCGCCAGCCGCACCTGGACGGTGAGCTGCCCGTCGGGCAAGAAGGTGGTCGGTTCCGGCGGCACGATCACGAACGGCAATGGTCGTGTGAAGATCGACGAGATCCGGCCCAACGAAACGCTCGATCAGGTCACGGTCACGGCGTCCGAGGATCAGGACGGCACCACCAGCAACTGGTCGTTGCGCGCGTATGCGGTCTGCGCCGATGCGCCGACGGGCCTGGTCCGCGTGCGTGCGACCGCCGCGAACGGGTGGGATCGGCGCCCGGTCGTCGCCGCGTGTCCGGCGGAGAAGCGACTGCTGAGCGTGGCCGGTGGCGTCGACGCCGGCGTGCGAACCGCGATGCGCACGTACGAGATGGTGCCGTCGTGGGATCTCAAGACGGCGACGGTGCGGGTCGGGACGCAGGGCAGCACCTCCGGCGTGACCGGAGAGGTTCGCGCGTACGCGATCTGCGCGGACGGCTAGTCGAGACGTCGAACCATCCACACGCTCGGGATCTCCCGGTCGAAGCCGGCCTTCTTCTGCGCGCGCCGGGCGGGTGCGTGACTCGGATCGGCCTCTCCGACGGCCACGCCGAGCGCGAGCCACTTCCCCTCGTGAAGCCGGCTCCAGGTGAACGTCCGCGCCTCGAGATCGAGGACGCGCTGGTGGCGCGAGCGTGGGCGCGGCTGGGTGTACAGCACACCCTCGATGATCTCGCCCTTGATGTGCGGCGGTAGCGCCTCGAGGTCCGCCAGCGTGGCGGGATCGAGCCTGCGCAGCGAACCACCGTCGACACGCCGCCGGGAGATGCCTCGGGACGCGGTCCGTGCTGGTAATCTTCTCATCATGGCCGACCTGAACGACCCCGTCCGCCTGGCCGAGCTGCGCGGCGCCGTGCTGCGCGCCGACGCGGACGCCATCCTCGACGCCTGCGTGGTGCGGGCCGCCAAGCTGGCCCGGTCGCCCATCGCCGTGGTCAGCCTGCTCGTGCGCCATGTCCAGCTCCTGCGCGCGCAGCACGGGCTCCCCCTCGAGCTCGCCGTGAGCTGCGCGACGTCGAGGAGCAACTCCTTCTGCCAGCTCGTCGTGCTCGACGAGGTGCCGCTCATCGTCGACGACGCGCTGCGCGACGAGCGCGTCCCGAAGGAGCTCGTCGAGAGCTACGGCATCCGCGCGTACGCGGGCGTGCCGGTGCGCGCGCACGGGCACGTGCTCGGGGCGCTCTGCGTGCTCGACGTCGTCCCGCGCCGCTTCGACCAGCGCATCGTCGGCGCCCTCGAGCAGCTCGCCATCGACGTCTCCGGCCGGCTCTCGGCGCTCTCGCTGAGCGACGCCCCGCTGGCCAGCGCCGACGTGCAGGAGCGCCTCGTCCGCGTCGAGCAGGCCACCCGCGCCCTGGAGCGCGCGCTCCTCGCCCTCTCGCCCGTCATCGCCGCGGCGCAGGCGGCGACGGCGGGGCCGCGGGGCGACGCGGCGCGCGGGATCGACGCATCGCACGCGCCGCGCGCGACGCACGTCACGCCGGCCAGCCTGCGCGCGGCCGTGTCGTGCTGGCGCGACATGGGCCCCGTCGCGGAGGAGCTCTGCGAGGAGGCCGCGGCCATCGCGAGCGCCTCGCCCTGCGAGGCGGCGTCAGGGCTCGCCACGGAGGCCCGGGCGCTCGCGCGGAACCTCGCCGAGATCGGCCCGCTCGTCCGGCTCGCCGAGGGCGTGCTCGATGGGACGCTGGGAGAGGCCGCCGCGGCCAAGGGGCGGGCGCTCGTGCTGCGCGGCGCGCTCGACGCCCACGAGGCCGCCTCCGCCGCGGTGCAAAAGCTCCGCGCGGGCGCCCTGCGCGCGCGGGCCGCGACGGCCGGCCCCCGGAGCGGCGGCGCCGCTCCGCCCGGGGCGGCGTGACCAGCGCGGCGCCGCGGGGGATCACCGCGGCGGCAGGGTCGACGGCGGCGCCGGCACCTCGCGGGTGATCTCGCCCGCGTCGGGCCCGTCAGCGAGCGGCTCCGAGCCCGGAGCGAGCGGCGTGCCCTCCCAGGTCGCTGTCTTGTCCCGGCTCCCGTAGACGAACGGCGGACGGGTCTCCAGCTCCCGGGCGATGCGGGCGAGCTCCTCGTCGAGGTGGCGCGGGTTCGCGAGCAGCCTCTCGCGGATGCCGCTGTTCAGGTAACCGCGGACGTCGGCGCTGTCCGGGTAGTACTTCGTGAACACGTTGTGCCGGAAGAGCGGCTTCAGCCGGTGCAGATCCCTGGGCCCGGTCGGGAGCGGCAAGAGCTCGACGAAGCTCTTCCGCTTCGCCCGCTCCTCCAGCCGGTCGAGGACGAGCTGGAGGCTGTTCTCGAGCAGGTGCGGCGCGCAGTGATCCGCGAAGTCGTCGTACAGGAGCCGCATGAGCGCCCTCGCCTCGTCGATCGGCAGCTGCGCCTGCCGCTCGCGGCCCATGCGCCGCACGAGGACCATGAAGGGAGACGGCTGGTTGCCGGTCGCGCGGATCACCTCGGGATCGCGGAAGTCGGGCTGGCGGTAGGGGAAGTGCCGCGGGTTGATCGCGTCGAACCCGCCTCGGCCGTAGAACAGGATGCGCTGCCACGACAGGCGCTCTTCCGGCGTGAAGTACTCGACCTCGGCCGCGAGATCGACGTTCATCCCGAAGTACTTGCCCGGGGCCGAGGGCGCGGGGAGGGTGATCTTCCCCATCGCATGCAGGTCGGTGAGGTACTGCATGGCGAGCTCGACCGGCGAGATGCGCAGCCAGTACGACAGCACCGTCCCGCGCGCCTCGGGGATCATGAAGATATGAGCGAGGTAGATGACGCAGAGGTCCGGAGCGTACGCCGGGTTGATGAGCACGGTGCCGTCGCGGACGCCGCGCACCTTTCCGTCCGCGTCTCGCGCCACGAGCAGGAAGTAGCGCATGTACGTGCCCGACGGCTCGGGCGTGAACGGGTCGTCGCGGAGGAACGCCTCGATCGCCTCCCTGCGCTCCATCTCTCCATGGGGACCGAAGCAGTCCCAGAGGATCTGATACGCCGCGTCGAAGTCCGGGTCGGAAGGGTCCTCGATGGACCAGATCTGGTATTTGCGGGTTTCGCGCTCGATCATCTCCACCACGTCCTGGTGGAAGAGATCCTTCATGCAGAGCCGGACACGTCGCTTCAAGCAGGGCTCCCGGGGTTCATGGTGCCAGAGGCGCATCCCTCTGATAGGTGATCATCGTGGCTCGTGCAGCGCTCGTTGACACGTACACGCACTCACACACGCTCATGCACGTCGATTCCGCGCGCTCGGTGTGGAGCGAGGCGGGTCCGGTCTATGAGCCCGTCCCTCCGCTGCGCGCGGACGCGACGGCCGACGTGGCCATCATCGGAGGAGGTTTCACCGGGATCTCCACCGCATACCACCTAATCCGCCGGTTTCCGAGCCTCCGCGTCGTGATCCTCGAGGCGCGCCACCTCGCGAACGGAGCGAGCGGGCGCAACGGGGGGATGATGCTGAACTGGATCAACGGGGTGGGCTCTCGCGATCCGGAGCTCACGCGCCGCGTGTACGAGACGACGCGCGCGGGGATCGACGGCATCGTCGGGATGATCCAGGAGCACGACCTTCCTGTGCGCCACCGCCGCGACGGATGCATGGAGGTGCTCACCGACGCGCGCCGGGCCGAGGCGGCGCACGCGCGGGTGGAGCAGCTGGCCAGCTGGGGCATTTCGCTACAGTACCTGGACAGCGCGGCGCTCTCGAAGCGGCTCGGTGTCCAGGGCGCGGCCGGGGCCGTGCTGGACGCGACCGAGGGGCAGCTGAACGGGGTCGACCTGCTGCGCTGCCTGCGCCCGCTGCTGCTCGCGTGGGGGGTCGCCATCCACGAGGACACGCCGGTGCTCGGGATCCGGGAGGGGCGCACGATCGAGCTGACAACGCCGGGCGGCGTCGTCCGGGCCGCGGCCATCGTGCTCGCCACCAACGGCTACACGCCGCGCCTCGGCTACTTCAAGACCGGCATCTTCCCGCTGCACTCGCACGTCATCGCGACCGAGCCGCTCGACGCCGAGGCGCGCGCCGCGCTCGGCTGGGGGCAGGTCGCCGGCTTCAGCGACGACCGCGACCGGATCGCGTACGCCAGCATGACGCCGGCCGGTGAGCTCGTGTTCGGCGGGGGCAGCAACGCAGCGTATGCCTATCTCTACGGGAACAAGACCTCCTACCCGGGCACACCCGGGTCGGCAGGGCCGGCGTTCGAGGCCATCCGGCGCCGGCTCACCGGCTATTTCCCCGCGGCCGAGCGGCTGCGGATCGCGCACCGCTGGACGGGCACCCTCGGCATCACGATGAGCCGGCTCTGCAGCATGGGGGTGCGCGGCGAGCACCGGAACGTGTACTACGCCCTCGGTTACAGCGGCCACGGCGTGACGCTCGCCAACCTCGCGGGCCGCGTGCTCTGCGACATCTACGCGGGCGACGACGCGCGGTGGCGGGATCTGCCGTTCTACATGGCCCCCCTCCGGGGCGTCCCGCCCGAGCCGCTCCGCTGGCTCGGCTATCACGCGTACACCAAGCTGACGGGGCGCTCGCCGCGCAAGGCGGCGTAGAGCGCGGAGCGAGGCGGCTCCTGCGCGCGCAGGTAGCTCGCGCGCGAACGCATCGCCGCCACCTCCTAGATCTTGCTTCGTCAGACGCTCTCGCCAGCGCCGGCGCGGTCCAGAGCTCCTCGGCGCAGCGACTCCTTGAACGCCTCCAACTCCTGCTCTGGGAGCGGCACGACCATGCCGCGCAGCGGCTTCAGCTCGATCTGGGACACCGCCCAGGCGAACCACGCCGGGTCCATTCCGCTATCTTTCTTCAGAGCATCCTCGAAGCCCTGGAGGATCGGGAAGCCGGCGCGATCGATGAAGAACAGGTCGACGAGATCGACGCGCGTGACGCCGACGCTGGAGGCCGCCGCCGCAGCCTCCAGCGTGCGGACAATCGGTTCTACGTCCTCGCGCAACCCGCAGAAGAGGTCCAGATCGTCGGAGCGCCGGTGATCGAGCAGCAACGCGAGCCCTGAGCCTCCGACCAGCCGCACCGCGGGCGATGCGTCCTGGGCCGCGAGGACCAAGCGCTCGGCCAGCTCAGGCAGCCGCGGTAGTCCGGACATGCTCCCGGCGACGCTCGAGCATCATCGTCCAGACGCCACGGGCGCGCCCCAGGCGGTGCACGATCCGAGGCCAGGCCTCCTCGATCGCGGGCCAATCGAGCAGCGTCCATACGTCGCGGCTGTTGGCCTCACGGAGGATGCGGGCGATCAGGTCATCCCGGGTCGGGGAAGCCTCACGCGCGAGGATCCGACGCGCCTCCGCGACGGTGATGCCCAGATCCCACAGGAAATACGGCACGGCGTCGGGATCGAGCAGGCGTTGTGAGGTCGGCGGCAGCGGCATGTCGTCCCCCGGCACACGATGGCGCCACCCTGGCAAATTGCCGGAGGCAGCATCGGCTCGCAAGGAGAATCCCTCGGCCGGCGGCCTCTGCCGAGCGGGCTTGCGTGGCCGGAGCGCGGGGCGCTATTCGATGCGGGGCCATGTTCTGCGCGCGCTGCCACCGGGAGTACGACGCGGGCCATCGGTTCTGCCCCTACGACGGCGCGGAGCTCACCGAGGGCCGGCGCGTCGACCTGTTCCGGTACAAGCCGACCCGGCTGCGCGGCACCGTCCTCGGCGAGCGCTACGAGGTGCGCGGCTACCTCGGCAAAGGGGCGATGGCGCGCGTCTACCTCGCGGTCGAGATCGAGACGGGCCAGCCGGTCGCGATCAAGGTCCTCGAGGAGTTCGCCGCGCGGGCGGAGCGGACGCGCGAGCGGTTCGTGCGCGAGGCGCAGAGCGCCGCGACCATCGGGCACCCGAACATCGTCCGGGTGCTCGACGCCGGCACGCGCTCGGAAGACGGCGCGCCCTACCTCGTGATGGAGTACCTCTTCGGCGAGTCGCTCGGCGACTGGCTCCGGCGCGAGCGCCGCATGGACGCGGACCTCGCCATCCCGGTGCTCTCCCAGGCCGCGTCCGGGCTCGCCGCCGCGCACCGGGCCGGGATCATCCACCGCGACGTGAAGCCGGACAACATCTACCTCGTGGGCCCGCAGGGCGATCCGTACGCGGTCAAGGTGCTCGATTTCGGCCTGGCGAAGATCCAGGCCGCCGACCTGATCACGGCGACCGGCACCGCGGTGGGCACCCTCGAGTACATGGCGCCCGAGCAGGTCGTGAGCGACCTGCCCGACGCCCGCACCGACGTCTACGGGCTCGGCGTCGTCATGTTCCGGGCCTTCACCGGGGAGCTCCCGTTCCCGCGATCGGAGCAGTCGGAGCTCCTCGCCCGGCAGCTCGTGACCCCGCCGCCCCGCCCCTCGGAGAAGCGCCGGAGCCTCGATCCGCTGCTCGAGTCCGTGATCCTGAAGGCGATCCGGAAGAGCCCGAACAACCGCTATCCCTCGATGGAAGCGTTCCTCGAGGATCTCGAGCGGCTGGCCGGAGACCGGGACGGGCCGCTCTCGGCCGACGAGCCGCTGCGGGAGCCCAGCGACGTCTACCTCCCGCAGGGATCGTTTGCCAGGAACGCGGCGATCTACTTCTATAGGCGGCTCGGCATGGAAGCCCCACGCTTCGACTGAACCGACACCACCTCCCGCGGGCGCTTCCCGCCACCCAGGAGATCCGATTGCCATGGCCTACTCTGCTGCATTCCGATGCCTGACCGGTTGTGCCGGCAGCTACCCGCTGACGCAGCCCCTCTACCGTTGCCCCACCTGCGGCGGCCTGCTCGACGTCGCCCACGACGTCGACGCGCTCCGTGACCGGAGCCCCGCGACGTGGATGAAGCTCTTCGACGAGCGCTACAAGCGCACGGTGTGGCCCTACGGCTCCGGGGTCTGGGGCAAGCGGGAGTGGGTCGCGCCCGAGGTCCCGGACGAGGCCATCGTGTCGATGGACGAGGGCGGCTCGAACCTGTTCTGGGCGGACCGCTACGGCCGCACGCTCGGGCTCGATGACGTCTGGGTGAAGCTCTGCGGCAACAGCCACACGGGGTCGTTCAAGGACCTCGGCATGACGGTGCTCGTCTCGGTGGTGAACAAGGCGATCCGCGAGGGCCTCGAGGTGCGCGCGATCGCGTGCGCGTCGACGGGGGACACCTCGGCGTCGCTCGCGGCGTACGGGGCGGCTGCCGGCTTGCCCGTGGTCGTGCTGCTTCCGCGGGGCAAGGTGTCGACGGCGCAGCTCGTCCAGCCGATCGCGTCGGGGGCGCTGGTCCTCTCGCTGGACACCGACTTCGACGGCTGCATGGCCATCGTGCAGCGCCTCTCGGCCGACGGCGTCGTCTACCTGGCGAACTCGATGAACGCCCTGCGGCTCGAGGGCCAGAAGACCGTGGCCATCGAGATCGTGCAGCAGTTCGACTGGACGCTGCCCGACTGGGTCATCCTCCCGAGCGGCAACCTCGGCAACGCCTACGCCCTCTACGCGGGCTTCAAGATGCTGAAGGACCTCGGCCTGACGACGCGGTTCCCGCGCCTCTGCGTGGCGCAGGCGGCGCGGGCCAACCCGCTCTTCAAGGCGTGGTCCGAGGGGCGGAGCGAGGTCGTGCCGATGAAGGCGGGGGAGACCCTGGCGAGCGCGATCCAGATCGGCAACCCGGTGAGCGCGCCGAGGGCGATGCTGGCCCTCAAGGCGATGGACGGCGTCGCGGAGGAGGTCACCGAGGACGAGCTCTGTGACGCGGCGGCCCGCGCCGATCGCACCGGAATGTACACCTGCCCGCACACGGCGGTCGCCCTCGCCGCGCTGGAGAAGCTCGTGAAGAAGGGCCTCGTCGAGAAGCGCCAGCGGGTCGTCGTGGTCTCGACCGCGAACGGCCTCAAGTTCACGGAGTTCAAGGTGAAATACCACGAGCGCGCGCTCGCGGACGTGACGAGCCGGCTCGCCAACCCGCCGGTCGAGCTGCCGCCCGACTACGACCGCGTCCTCGCCGCCCTCGACAGGCACGCCGCGCAGACCGGCAAGCGCTGACACGCCGGCAAGATCGGGCCGCCGGCCGCTACCCGCGCGACCTCGCGCGGCGCCGCCGGCGCCGGCCGCGCGCGTTCGCGGAGGTCATCGCGGAGGCGATGCCGTTTTGCAGCGTGTTGTGCGTGACGATGCCGCTCATGTCGACGCCGATCTCGACGAGCGTCCTGGCCACGTCGGGGCTCAGGCCCGTGATGATCACCTCCGAGCCGAGCAGGCGCACCGCCGTCGCGGCGCCAAGGAGCGCGTCGGCGCACGGGCCGTCGATCCGCGGCACCCCGGTGATGTCGAGGATCGCGACGTGCGCGCGGCGGGCGGCGACGCCCCGGACCAGCGTCTCCTGCACGCGGCGCGTCCGCTGGCTGTCGAGGGCGCCGACGAGCGGCATCACGACGATGTCGTCGCTGATCGGGATGAGCGGGGTCGACAGCGCCGCGAGGATCTCGTTCTGCGCCCGGAGGGCCTCCTCCCGGGCGCGCCGCGCCTCGGTCTCCGCCTCGGCGCGCTTCCGCTCCGTGACGTCCCGCACGATGACCACCGCCTCCGCCCGATCGCTGCCGGCGATCCGGACCTCGTAGTCGCGCGCGCCGCCCGCCAGCTGCTCCTGGTACTCGAAGACGTGCGTCGCCTCGTCCGCGAGCGCTCGCGCCACGAGGCCGGTGATCTGCTCGGCGACGTGGGCGGGGAACACGTTGGCGACGTGCCTGTGCAGGAGATCCTCGGCGCGGAGCGACGGCCTCGGGTCCCGGGAGGCCTTGAAATCAAGGCAGATGCCGTCGCTGCTGATCCGGAGGATCGTGTCGGGGATGGCGTAGAGCAGCGCGCGGTTGTTCGCCTCGCTCCGGCGCAGGGCCGCCTCCACGCGCTTGCTGCCGATGAAGTGGCCGGCCTTGGCGGCGACGGCGAGCAGGACGTCGAGCAGCCCCGGATCGGGCGCGCGCGGCTCGGCGTCCATGAGCTCCAGCACGGCCGCGACCTGCGCGTCGGCGCGGACCGCGATGGGGAGCTCGACCGCGAAGCGGAGGCCGGCGCCGCGCGCCGCCTGCGCGCGCGGGTCGTCCGCCTCGGCGTCGAGATCGCTGAACCAGGTCGGCTCCCCCTGGGCGAGCGCGCGGCCGGGCAGCCCGGCGTCGCGGGCGAAGCGCGCGCCCCGGGTCGCCGCCTCGAGCGCGATCGAGTCGTCGGGCGCGGCGCTCCAGGTGTGCTCGCAGCGCAGCCCGTCGCTCTCGTCGTCGCCGAGCCACAGGGCGGCGAACCGGAAGCCGAGCATCTCCCCGAGCGCGCCGAGGAGCGCCGGGACGCCCTCGGAGAGCGTCGTCGACTCGACCATGATCCTGGTCACGGTGTACTGCGCCGACACCTGGTAGTTGGCCTCGGCGAGGGCGCGGCGCTGGTTCCACTTCTCGGTGAGCGCGAAGGCCATCTGGCGGACCTCGCTCGGATCGAACGGCTTGGCGAGGATGAGGAGGTTGTCGGTCTGCCCGAACCGGGCGGCGATCTCCTCCCACGCGTCATCCGAGTCCGCCGCGCAGAGGACCGCCTGGATGGCGCCGTCCTCCTTCCAGATGCGCGAGAGCGTCTCGACGCCGTCCCACCCCGGCATGCGCGCGTCCACGAACACGAGCGCGTACGGCGCGCCGCCCTGCTGCGCCTCGCGGACCTTCGCCAGCCCCTCCTCCCCGCGGGTCGCGGACGTGAGCTCGAACCTCACCGGCCGCCGGGCGGGCGGCTCGCGGAACAGCGTCGGCTGGGGGCTCGCGAAGGTCGAGCCCTCCGGCTCGGATCGGAGGATCCTGCGGAAGTCCTCGTGGATGGCCTCGTCGTCGTCGATCAGTAAAATGCGCCGGTTCTGCTGCCAGCTGGGATCCCCCATCACCGAGTCCTTGGAGCGTGGGTCCGGGTCCTAGAGCAGGGCGCGTCCTCGTCGCACGAAGCTGCACCCCGCTCTATTCAACGGGAGGCGTGCCCTCGCCGTCTACGGGCGGAGGCGACGGCGGCCGTGTGGGGGACTCGTCCTCGGTGGAGGGCGGGGGCGGAGGCGGGGGCATCACAGGGGGCTCGTGCTCCTCACCACCTTCCCTCGGGGCGGCCTCGGAGGCGCCGAGGGGCAGGTTCACGCCGCCGGGCTTCCTCGTTGTCGTGGCCGGGCTCGCGCCCGGCGCGCCGCGGCCCCGCGCGGCGGGCGACTCGGCCGCGTGCGGGTCGAACCGGGGCTTCTTCAGCGGGCCGTGGACGTGCCAGCCGTAGAAGCCGTCCGCTCGCTTCGACCGCTTCATCTTGGGCTGCTGCATCTCGATCAGCCCGGGCACGTTCGATCCCGGCGCGCCGAGCAGCGACTTCGTGAGATCGCTCTTCGATCGGTACGCGTCGGTGAACTTGAAGCGCACGTAGAGATCCGCCGTCGAGTTGTTCCACGGCTCGCGCATGTTGACCTTGCCGTCGCCGTCGAGCTCGAGATCCTGGCCGTTCGCGGACATCTTCGTGACCTTGAGGACGCCGTCCTTCGCCTCCGCCGACAGGAGCAGCTCCCCCAGCTTGGCCTCCGGGAGCGCGATGAGCCCCTGGATCTTCGTCTTGCCGTCGCCGACCGAGACCTCCTTGGCCGAGACCTCGAGCGCGCCGTTCGCCTTGTTGAACTTGCCGTCGGGCGCGCTGAGATCGAGGTTCGCGCTCAGCGTGCCGGCGATCGGCAGGCCGAGGATGTCCCCGAGCGGACCCACCTTGGCGAGCTCCACGTCCGAGACCTCGACGTGGACGTCGCTGCCCGATCGGCCCATCGGGACAACGCCCTCGATCTCGCCGCCGAACACGCTGGCCCAGAACGAGATCCGCATCCGCCCGATCAGGAGGGGCAGGATCTTCACCCGCGCGTGCGCCTCGTCGATCTCGATGACGCTCGGCTTCGGCGCGCTGTCCTTGGCGGCGTCGCCCGAGGCGAAGGCCGCGGCGCCGCTCGGCCTGCTGCTCGTGCCGAGCTCGCCCGGCGGCAGGATGAGCCGCACGCCCTTCATCTCGACCCCCGTGAACCAGTACGAGTCGAGCTCGTCGATCTCGAGGCGCTGCGCCTGGCTCGGGCCCCGCTTCTGCTGCGTGCGGTCGAACTCGGCGATCAGCCGGTCCTTGAGCCGGTCGTAGGGGAACGTGAGGTAGCCGAAGAGCCCCAGGCAGAAGAGGTAAAAGAGCGGGTAGACCGCCCATCTCGCGATCTTGACGAGCCGCGCCTTCATGGCTCTTGCTCCTCTTCGGCGGCGGGGGGCGCGGACGGCGCGGGGGTCGCCGGCTGGGGCTCGCCCTTCCGATCGAACGCGGAGATGCCGAGCTCGACCTCGTAGGAGTCCGGCTCACCGGCGCGCGGCTTGAGGTTCAGCTTCGTCACCGCGACCGGGTGGCCCGAGCTCTCGATGTGCTCGAGCATCTTGGCGAGCCCGAGCATCCCGATCCTGTGCATCTTCACCACCGTGATCCGCTCGGTGTACTTCTTGCCGTGCGGGACGTCGGGGCGATCCTGCGACTCGGCGGCGGTGAGCTGCTGCTGCTTCGCCGCGTCCTCGATGAAGCCGGCGAGCGCGGGCGCCGGCCGCGCGTAGCGCGCGAGCAGCGCGTCCTTCAGCGCCTTGCGCTCGCTGACCTTCCCCGAGGCCTCGTAGATCGACTGGAGCAGGTCGCGGATCTCCTGGTTCTCGGCGCGCTTGCTGGACGCGACGCTCGCGAGCCCGATCGGCACGAGCAAGAGGACGATCACCGCCAGGAATCCGAGGAGGATGGTGAGGAGCCTGCGCTCGCGCGGCTCCAGCTTGTCGAGTCGCTCGCGGAGCGTCATCGCGATCCCTCCGGCTTCTCCGGCGCGCCGGCCGAGGCGCTCTCCGCCGCGTCGGCGGCGCCGGTCTTCTTCTTCTTCGTCTTGTCCTCGCACTTGAGATCCAGCTCGAGGACGTACTTGTGCCTGCCCTCCGTGAACTGGCTCGTCCGGCCGACCTTCACGTCGCGGAAGCAGCGGTGCTCCTTCATGTGATCCGCGATGATCTGCGCGTCCGACACCGACGGGACGACGCCCTGGAGGGTCACGTGGCCGCGGTTCACGTCGAGCTCGAGCACGTCGTGCGTGATCTCCTTCGGCACGGCCTTCGAGAGCTGCACCATGACGTCGAAGGCGTCGACGCGGGGCATCGGATCCTCGTCGGCCGCGCCGGGGCCCTGCTCGAGCAGCTCGCGGGCCTTCTGCGGGTCGCTCGTCTCCTCGCCGAGCACGTCGTGGGAGGCGGTCGCGAGCGAGGCGGCGAGCAGCTCCCGCTCCGCGTCGAGGGTGCGCAGCTCCGCGACGATGGAGAACCCGAAGCTCAGCGCGATGACGGTGCCGAGGCCGGCGAGGATCGGGATCTTCTCGCGCAGGAACGGGTAGCTGCGCTCGGCCTCGAGCGCGCCCTTCCGGAGGTTGAACCCCTTGGTCTTCGGCGTCAGCCCGAGCGCGAGCCCGAGCGCCTTGGCGAAGCGTGGCAGCGCCGCGGCCTGCTCGGGCGTGAGCCCCTCGATGCGAGGGGTCGGCAGCGGCAGGATCGTGAGGCCGAGCTGCGTCGACAGGAACATCTCCGCGCCCTGCGCGGTGGCGCCGCCGCCGACCAGGTACATCCCCGCGAGCGGCTCGCCGCCGAGGTTGCGCCACGCCGCGAGCGTCTGGCGGAGCTCGCGCGCGAGCGCCGGCGCGGTGCCGGGGAGGCCGGCCGTCCCGCGCGACAGCGTCCGGGCGAAGACCGGCTCGCCGCCGGAGACGATCACGATCTCGGACGTGAGGTAGTCGAGGTCGAGCAGGGCGATCGGCGCGCTGGCGGGCGACGGCGCGGCGAGCTCCGGCATCACCGCCTCGAGGTTGGCGAGCGCCACCGCGCCCAGCGCGACCCGCTCCGGCTCGAAGCCGAGCGCCTCCTTCACGACGGCGATGCGCTCGCGCACGTCGTCCGCGCGCGCGACGGCGGCGAAGACCGGCAGCGTCTCCACGCCGGGCGGCCGCTTCAGCAGGCGGTGGTCGAAGACCGCGTCTTCCATCTCGAACGGCACCGTGGCCTCGAGCTCGAAGCCGAGGACGTTCTCGACCTCCTTCTGCGCGGCCGCCGGCAGGTCGAGGCGACGGTAGAACGATTTCTCCCCGGAGAGCGCGATCGCCGCGGCGTCGGGGCGGTGGAGCCCCACGGCGGCGCGGATGGCCTCGGCCTCGGAGACGCCGTCCGTGACGGCCGCCTCGCCGAGGGCCTCGACGAAGACCCTCCTGTACGTGGTGCGGATGAGCGCCGCCCGCACCACGGATTTTCCAGCATCTATCCCGAGCAGCCTGTGCATTTGCGCGCTTCTTCCCGGAGGGGTGTCCTAGTCGATGCGATAGTAGATGATCGTCCCGGCAGGGTTCGATCGTACCTGCTGTTCGTACGTTTCCGGCGTCGCAGGGGCGCTGCTGCTGCCGCCGCCATTGCCACCCTCGCCACCGCTGCCGCCGCTTCCGCCACTTCCGCCGCTTCCGCCACTGCCGCTCTGGCTGAGCGGCGTCGCCCCCGTGAGGTCGACCACCGCATGGACGCGCACGCGCGTCTCACGCTTGTTCCCCGGGACGACGCCATCGGCGTAGATGCTCAGGAAGTTGGTCCTGTTGCCGAGGGACCTCGTGACGTTCGGCCTGAACGTCACAGCTTCCACGCCCATCGCCTTGAACTGCTGCCCGAGCATCCCCCCGAGCGAGCTGCCCGCCCTCTGGGTCATCGCATCGACATAATCTCTCGGGGTGGGGAAGAGCAGCCCCCCGGTCATGCTCTGCACGAGCGACGCCACGGTGAGGAACGCCGTCTGCTGGTTCACGTCGGTGCACAGCGGCGTCGTCGCGATATCCACGAAATCGGCGGTGCACGTGAGCCTGAGCAGGGTCAGCGCGTTCGCCGACGAAACGTTCACCTTCTGCCTCCGGTTGCCCCAGACGGTCAGGACCCGCTTGTCGGGGTTGCTCGGATCCGGGTCGACGAACGTCGCCCAGAAGTCGTCGTTCATGCCCCGGATCAGCCGCAGCTCGTCGACCGAGTCGTACGGGGCGTTCTTGCGCTGATACGGGAGGCCGACCGTCTGGTAGAAGCTGTCCTCGGCGCCGGTGGAGCTCGGGGCGTTCGGCGTCGCGTCGCAGGCGAACGTCTGGTCGCCGGGGTCGGCCCAGTCGATGAGCGCGCTGCAGATGGTCGCGCGGTCGGAGAACTGGCCGTCGCCGTCGCGCTCCTCGAAGAGCGCGTTGTACTGCGCGTCGCTCATCAGGCTGAGCAGCTGGTTCCCTATGGCGATCTGATCGGAGATGCCGCCCACGTCGTCGGCGGCGCGGTTGACGTTGATCTTCGAGTCCTCGTCGACGATCTTGAGCTCGAAGCGGCCGCCGCCGGTGAGCCCCAGGTTCTTGCCCGTCGCGCTGCCCTCGCCCGCGGCCTCGGGGGGCGGCGCCGCGCCGCCCTCGGCGAGCTGCGCGTTGAAGGGGCCGAGGAACATGTCGGTGAACTTCCAGACCGGCACCTGGAACTTCCCCCTGATCCCGACGATCGCGAGCATCGGCCCGATCGCCGTGCTGACGCTCGGCTCGGAGGCGATGAGCATCCGCGACAGGTTCACGGCGCTCTTCGCGTAGTACTCGGCCCGCAGCGCGTCGCGATCGGCGAGCGCCGCGGAGAGCTCGGTCGAGGTCTCCTCCTGGAGCTCGGTCAGGAACACGGTGAGCACCGTGATCGCGCCGAGCACCATGACCAGGGCCACGCCGCGCCGCTCGCGCCGCCTCCGGAGGCGGCGGAGGCCGCGCCCGCCCTGCATGGCGGGGGACGCGCGCTCCCTCTCGCTTCGGCGCCTCGGCCGGCTCATGGCGTCGAGTTCCCGAAGGCGATGGGGACCTGCATCGGGAGTGGCACCTTCGACTCGAACTTGATCGGCTCCCCGCCAGGCCCGCCGTTCAGGACCAGCGTCACCCACACCTGCGAGGGGAGCCGGTCGAGCTGCGCCGCCGGCTGCGTCGAGTCCCACGAGTCGACCCACTCCCCGGTGATCGGGTCGAGGTACTGGACATTGAAGCTCTCGATGTCCTCGGCGAGCACGTTGACGACCCCGCCCCTCGTCGGCTCGGTGTCGATGGTCCTCGCCTCTCGCCGCACGAGATCGAGCCTGTCGCGCTCCGGGTCGCGCGCGCCGAAATAGCCGATCTCGCACTGATCGGACTCGTGCGCGTTCCGGAGGAGCCTCCGGTGCGCGAACGCGGTGAAATCGACGCGGTCCGCGGGCGACGAGTCGTCCCCCGTGAAGGCGGTGAGCCGCACGACGATGTTCTTGTCGGCCGGCTGGTGCCTGGACAGGAAGGCCGTCTGGAGCTCGCGCGAGATGCGGGCGATCGCCGCGCGGCCCTGGTGGTAGCGGTCGCCCATCCGCGCGATGCCCGAGCGCGCGCGGCTCATGCCGTCGAACGCGCCGTAGATGAGCGTCCCGATGAGCGCCAGGATGCCGACCGAGACGAGGACCTCGAGGAGGGTCACCGCGCGCGAGCGGCCGCGGCGCCTGCGTAGAGAGCTTGGCCTTCGCGTCGCCACGGTCAACTCCCTCCTCCCTGACCGCCCGCGCCCTCGTCGGGCTGGCCCATCTGGGGGATCGTCACCCACTGCACGAGCTCGAACGCGTGCTCTCGAGACCCTTGCTTCCAGGTCAGCTTGACCGTCACCCGCCGCGCGCTCGCCTCGAAGATGGGCTGGAGCGTCGGCGCGAGCATGTCGACGAACGGCTGCAGGATCCCCGAGATCCCGCCGCCCGACTCGCCGCCCCCCGCGCCGCCGCCGACCAGCGACTGCGCGAGATCGTTGATGTCGCCGCTCGGGGCCGCGGTGCCGCTCGACTCGCCCGGCTTGCCGAGCGCCCCGAGCCCCTCGAGGTTGGTGTCGAGGTCCAGATCGCCGTACTTGGGCTCGGGCATCTCGGGCTTCTCGATGCGCCAGCTGCACTTGATGTTCGGCGACTCGTCGCCCTCGCAGCACGGCCCGCTGTCGGCCTCGTCGAGCGCCGGCAGGCCGTCCTTGGCGAGCCGCTCCTCGAGCTCGGTCATCTTGCAGCGCGCGAGCCCGTTCGCGAGGCTGAGGTTCCGCGCGTGCGCCGCGGCCGAGAAGGCGCCCGCCTGCGCGGAGAGGATCGCCGTCAGCCCGAGGCCGAGGATGGCGACCGCCACCATCACCTCGAGCAGGGTGAAGCCGCGGGCGCGCATCAGAGCCCCGTGTCCTCGCGCTCCGACGCCTCGGCGTCGTCGCGCGGCCTGGGCATGCTCGCCTTGCCCTTCCTGAGCTCCGTCTTGCCGGTCAGCGGCGAGACGAGCACCGTCATCACCGCGTCCTCGGTCTCCCCGCCGCCCAGGCTGAGCTGGATCGCGGCGTGCTCGGTCTGGCCTCCGGGCCAGAAGTAGAGATACGCCCGCCCCTCCGTCACGGGCTCGTCCTGGTGTCCGGTCTCCACCTGGAGGAAGCGCACGCCGCTCGACAGCTCCTTGCCGGGCCTGTCCTTCTCGGGGTTGAAGCCGTACGCCTTCGCCGGCTCGAACGAGGGCCGCGGCGCGCGCGGCCCCTTCAGGATCGCCTCGGCCTCCGCCGTGGCCGCCTTCTCGGCCTCCGTCGCCGCGGCGGCGCCGCCGGCCCGATCGTTCCGCTCGACGAGCAGCTCACCCGCGGATTCCTCGAGCACGATCATCCGCTCCTCGAAATCGAAGACCAGCCGCACCGGCTTCGACTTCGCGTTCGCGTGGGCGTAGGCGACCCTGACGGCGCCCGCGAGCAGCGCCGCGCTGCGCTTCAGCCGCGCGCTCGTGACCGCGCCCATGCCGAGCATGACCGAGCCGCTGATGAGCGCGATCACCGTGACGGTGATCAGCACCTCGACCAGCGTGAGTCCCCTCGTGCGACGGCGTGCCATGGGCGCTCCTGCTCCCGCGCGGCGCTACATCTCCGCGATCTTGTTGAGATCCGACTGCTTCATGTCATCCCGGATGTCGTCCGGGGTGTTCTCTTTCCTGTCGTCGCCGGACGAGATGACATGGACGTCGTTGTTCTCGTCACACCTGATCTTGTAGGGCTGGCCCCAGGGATCGTCCGTCTTGTTGCCGTCGATCTGCTTCGCGCTGACCAGCGCCTGGATCGTCGGGCACCCTTCGCTGCCCGCCCCGAGCTGCTGATACTGCTCGGCGGCGCTCTTGATGATCGTCGCCCCGGTATAGGCGCTCTTGACGCGCGACTGCTTGAGCTTCGGCCACACCACGAGCGTGGCGCCGCCGGCGATGATCGCCATGATCGTCACGACGATGAGCACCTCGACCAGGGTCACGCCCCGCGAGAGCCTCCGGCTCAGCCGTCGAATCCTTCTTGCGCTGCTTGCTCTGTTCGTCTCCATCTCTCACTCCACCCTGTCAAGGCCGCCTATTTCGCCGTCCGGTCCGTCGCTCATGAGATCGTATCCGTCCGGATCCTTTCTTCCGGGACAGGTGAGCCGGAGCGGCCTGCCCCACGCGTCGACCGGGTCGATCGCGAGGTATCCCTCGCGCTTCAGCTCTTCCAGGGAGCCCGGGCACCGCCGCTCGTGATCGGCGCGGTACAGGGTGATCGCCCCGTGGACGACGGACAACGTGGCGCGGGTCGATCGAATTCCCACGAGCCGCCGCTCGCGCGCGCCGAGGAGCAGCAGGAGGACCGCCATCGCGAGGCCCGCGGCGAAGGGCCTCGCCCGCGCCATGCCGGTCCGCCGGAAGAGCCCGCCGCCGCGCTCCCAGGGGAAGAAGATCGTGCTCTCTCGCTGCCTGCGCCGCCCCATAGCCACCTACCCGACGAAGCTCGACATCTGGATGAGCGGCATGAGGATGGATATCGCGATGAACGCGACCGCGCCGCCCATGATGACGATCATGAGCGGCTCGAGCAGGCTCGTGAGCACCTGGACCCGGGTCTCCACGGCGGAGTCGTAGGCGTTGGCGACGTTCTCCAGCATCGCCTCCAGCTGCCCGCTCCTCTCGCCGATGGCGATCATGTGGGTGACGATCGGCGGGAACCGGCCGCTCCGCTTCAGCGGCTCGGCGATGCTCTGGCCCTCGCGGATCGACGCGATGGCGTCGACGATGACCTTCTCCAGGGCGGCGTTGCCGAGCACGCTCCGCACGATATCCATCGCGCTGAGGAGCGCGACGCCCGACGACAGCAGGGTCGCGAGGGTCCGCGAGAAGCGCGCGATGGACAGCATCTGGATGAGCTTGCCGAAGATGGGCGCCTGCAGCACGAACGTGTCCCACGCGAGGCGGCCCTTCGGCGTCCGCACCCAGCGGCGGAACCCGTACACCGCGCCGACGAGCGCGAGCAGGACGAGCCACCAGTAGCTCGAGGCGAACGCCGACGTGCCGATGAGCGCCGCCGTGTACCAGGGCAGCGCCTGGTCCATGGAGGCGAAGATGCCGGTCACGTTCGGCACGACCGCGACCATGAGGACCGAGATGAGCCCGATGCCGATGAGCGCCATCAGCGCGGGGTAGGCGAGGGCGGCGGTCACCTTGCCCACGAGCTTCGCCTGGTTCTCCATGAAGACGGTCAGGCGGGTCAGCACGCCCTCGAGCGTGCCGGACGCCTCGCCGGCGCGCACCATGCTCACGTAGAGCGGCGGGAAGACCGAAGGGTGCGCCTCGAGGGCCTTGGCGAAGCTCGTGCCTTCGCGCACCTGCTCGCGCACCTGCGTGAGCACCTTCTTCAGCGACTCCTTCTCGACCTGCTCGATGAGCGCGTTGAGCGACTCGAAGAGCGGGATGCCGGCGCCGATGAGCGTCGCGAGCTGGCGGGTCATCACGGCGACGTCCGACGTCGAGGGGCGGCCCGCGAAGGCGAAGATCTTGAGATCGCGCTTCGCCTTCGCCTTCGCGGCCTGCTCCTCGGTCGCGCCGGTGAGCATGATGCCGTCCTTGCGCAGGGCGGCCCGGAGGGCCTTCGCGTTCTCCGCGTCGCGGACCCCTTTGACCGGCTTGCCGGTGCCGACGAGGATGCCTTTGTACTCGAATACCGCCACGGCCTTCCCTACTCGTCGACGATGACGTCTTCCTGCGTCGCCGCGAGGACCTCCTCGACGGTGGTGATGCCCTTGAGCACCTTGCGCGCCCCGTCGTCCCGGAGCGTATCCATCCCCTGGGAGATGGCGACCCGCTTGATGGTCTGCGCGTCCGCGCTCTTCAGGATGTGCGGGCCCACCGCGTCGTCGACGACCATCAGCTCATAGATGCCCCGCCGGCCGATGAAGCCCTTCTGGTTGCAGGCGTCGCAGCCCCCGGGCTTGTAGAACACGGCCCGGTCGATGTCCTGACCGATGTAATCGTATTTCTGTCCGTGCACGCTGTAGCGGCTCGAGAGCTTCCGCCGCGCCTTCCAGGCGAGCCGGTCCTCGTCGAGGCCGAGCTGCTGCAGCTCGTAATCGGAGGGCCGGTAGGCGACCTTGCACGCCGGGCAGAGCAGGCGCACGAGGCGCTGGGCGAGGATGCCGATCACGCTGCTCCGCACGAGGAACGGCTCGATCTCCATCTCGACGAGGCGGGTCACGGCGGCGGCCGCGTCGTTCGTGTGGAGGGTCGAGAGCACCAGGTGGCCGGTCAGCGACGCGTGGATGGCGATCTCGGCGGTCTCCTTGTCGCGGATCTCGCCGACCATGATCACGTCCGGATCCTGGCGGAGGAACGCGCGGAGCGCCGAGGCGAAGGTGAGCCCGATCCCGGGGTGGACGTGGATCTGGTGGATGCCGCCGATCTCGTACTCGACCGGGTCCTCGGCCGTGAGGATGTTCCGGCTGGGCTCGTTGATCCGGTTGAGGCAGGCGTAGAGCGTCGTCGTCTTGCCGCTGCCGGTCGGGCCGGTGACGAGGATGATGCCGTCCGGCCGCTGGATGAGCGCGTCCATGATGGCGTACTCGCGCGGCGCGAAGCCGAGATCGTCGAGCCCGAGCAGGACCGACGCCTTGTGCAGGATGCGCATCACGATCCGCTCGAAGCCGCGGCTCGTCGGCACGGTCGAGACGCGGATGTCGACGCTCTTGCCCGCGATCTTCAGCGTGATGCGGCCGTCCTGCGGGAGCCGCTTCTCCGCGATGTTGAGCGCCGCCATGATCTTCACGCGGGCGATGATCGGCGCCATGAACTGCTTCGAGGCGCGCTTCGCGACGTAGAGCTCGCCGTCGATCCGGTAGCGGACGACGACGTCGCGCTCCTCGGGCTCGATGTGGATGTCGCTCGCCCGCTCGCGGACCGCCTGCGCGAAGAGGCCGTTGACCCAGGCGATGATCGGGGCGTCGTCGTCCGAGTCGATGATGTCGACGAGGTTGTCCTCCTCGAGCGCCGTGTCGCCCTCGAGCTTCGCGCCGCCGTCCTCCTTGCGCTCCCAGATGCGGTTGATCGCGTTCAGCACCGCGTCGCTCGTGGCGACCGCGATCTCGACGGGCTTGCCGAACAGCGCCCGCACGTCGTCGATCGCCGTCGTGTCGAGGGGGTCGGCGACGGCGCAGTAGACGACCCCGTCGTGCTCGGCGAGCGGCAGGATCTTGTGCTGCTTGGCGTAGGTGATGGGCACCCGGCTCGCGAGCTCGAGCGGCACCGCGTCGATGTCGATGCGCGGGAGGAGGCCGACCTCGCACTCCTCCGCGAGCGCCTTGGCGATGCTCGCCTCGTCGGCGATGTTGGACGAGACGATGAGGTCCGCGAGCGGCTGGCCGCGCTCGCGGACGGTGTCGTAGAGCGGCGCGAGCCGCTCCGCGGGGACGACGCCCCGCCGGATCAGGATCTCGCCGAGGTACTGCTGCTGCTGCAGGCTCATTCCACGCGCTCCATCTGCCGTCCGCCGCCCGGCGGCCGCCGCGTGGGCCGCGGCGGCGGGGCGCCGTTCGGCGGCGGCGGCAGCTGGGCCGGCTCGCCCTCCATGTCGACCGCGCCGGGCTGCATGTGCACGGCGCCGGTGGCCTTGCCGCCGAACGTCGGCAGGCCGACCGGATCCACCGGCACGTGCTCGCGCGGCCCCTTCGGGCGCGCCTCCTCCTCGAGGCGCGCCCGCTCCTCCTCGGCCAGCATCGACTGGCGGATGTCCTCGAGGAGCCCGTTCGCGCGGCCGAAGTCGCGCGGCGGCTCCCATGCGGCGCTCTCGCTGAAGACGAAGTAACGGTCGATGAACTCCTGCCGCTCCTGCATCTTGCGCTCGAAGATGGTCCGGAGGTCGTCCTGGTCGCGGATCACGTAGGGCGTCAGCACGAGGAGGAGGTTCGTCTTCGTCTTGGTCTTGACCCGCTGCCGGAAGAGGAACCCGAGCACCGGGATGTCGCCCAGCACGGGGATCTTCGTCTCCGAGGTGGTCATGCCGTCGCGCATGAGGCCGCCGATCACGACCGTCTGCTGGTCCCGGACGACGAGCGTGGTGCTCGCGGTGCGCTTGTTGATGGGGATCGCGCCGAGCGCGCCCTCGAGGGGGGCGCCGGCGTCGGAGATCTCCTCGGAGAGCTCCAGCCGCACCTGGTCCGAGTCGTTGACGTGGGGGACGACCTTGATCTTCGTGCCGACGTCCTGGCGCGCGGCGGTGCCGCCGACGCCGCCGAGGCCGCCGAGCAGGCCGGCGAGCCCGCCGAGCCCGCCCGCCGCGGCGCCCGCGCCGCCCGCGAGGCTCGCGAGCTGGTTGAGCCCGCCGCCGCCCACGTTGGTCTGGAGCGGGATGTTCTGGCCGATCGAGATCTCGGCCGCCACGTTGTCGGTCGCGAGGATGTGCGGCGTCGCGAGGACGTTGGAGTCGCCGTCCTGGGCCAGCGCGTGCAGGACGACGCCGAACGCGGGGATCGAGATGCCCGTCCCGAGGATGTTGTTCGAGCCCGTGATCGCGGGGCCCTTGATGCCCAGCGCGAGCGCGCCGAGCTGCGCCGGCAGGCCGATGACGGACTGGCGGATGTTGTTGCCGCCGTAGACGACGCTGTCGTCCGGGTTCAGGCCGTTGAACGGCGCGCCGGCGTGGTAGCCGATGCCGAAATCGAGCGAGCGGCTGACGTTCACGTCCATGATCACGGCCTCGATGAACACCTGCCGCCGCGGCTCGTCGAGCTCGTCGATCACGGCGCGCAGCTGGGCGTAATCGTGGGGCGACGACGTGATGAGGAGCTTGTTGCTCGCCTCGTCGCAGGTGACCTTGACCTGCCCCTCGAAGATGTCGTCGGTCGAGCCGGGCACCGCCGGGGCGGCGCGCGCGCCCGGCCTGCCGCCCACGGGCGCGCCGCCGCCGCTCCCGCCGCTGAGGACCTGGTTCAGCGTCGCCGACAGCTCCTTGCAGCCGGCGTGCTGGAGCGAGAGCACGTGCACCTGCCCCTCGCCCGTCTGCGCCACGTCGAGGCGCTTCAGGATGCCGAGGACGCGCAGGTAGTCCGGCTCGGTGGCGGTGATGATGAGGGAGTTGGTCCTGTCGTCCGCGATGATGCGGGCGCCGGTGCCGCCGGCGCCGCCGGCGCCGCCCCTGCCGGGCCGGCCGCCGCCCGCCGCGCCCCGGCTCGGGTCGACGATCTCGTTCAGCTTGGTCGCGACCTCCGCCGCGGAGCCGTAATGAACGGGCTGCACCCAGAGCTGATCGCCGGCGCCGCCGACGTCGATCTCCTCGACGATCCGGAGCATGCGCTGGATGTTCGTCCCGGTGTCCGTGATGATGAGCAGGTTGCCGGGCGGGTAGACGGTGACGTCGCCGTCCTTCGATTTGAACTTGCTCAGGACGCCGCCCGCCTCGTTGGCGTCGATATGGGACAGCCGGTACATGCGGGTGACGAACCGGTCCTCCGCGGGCACGGGCGCGGCGGTCCCGAACACGGGCGTCGTCTCGGACACCGCGCCCGGCGTCTCCACGATCTTGAGGAAGCGGCCGTGGGGGATGACGGTGAGATCGTTCGAGGCGAGGATCGCCAGGAACGCGCTGTACGCCTCGGCGACGGTCACCTTCTCCGGCGCGTACACCGTGGCCTTGATCTGCCGGAGCTTGCCGCCGTAGATGAAGCGGCGCCCGGTGATGTTGCTGATGGCCTTCACGAGCTCGGGGAGGTCGGCCTCGTCGAGGTTGAAGCTGACCTTGTAGCCGCCGGGCTTCGGCTTGAACTCGATCTCCTGGACCCCTTGCTTGACCGCGGCGAGCGGGTCGTCCCCGGCGTCGGCCGGGGCGCCCGGCGCGGCTGCGCCCGGCGCGCCAGCTGGCGGAGCGCCTGCGGCCGGCGCGCCCGGCGCGGGGCGGGCGGGCGGCGGGACCTGGCCGGGGGTCCGCAGCACGGGGGCGCCGCGGTTCGCGGGCTGCGCTGCGGCGGGCGGCGCCGCGGCGGCGAGCACGAGCGCCGCCACCGGCGCGGCGAGGAGCCTCCTCCGGAGGCAGCAGGATCGCTCGAGGGTCGTCATCACCATCAGTCGACTCGATATTCTCTGCGTTGGTTGGTCGTGGGGAGGCGGCGCCGCTCAGTCAGCGTTCTGCGCGCTTTCGCGCGCGGCCGGCGAGGAGGGCCGCGGCCGCTTCGAGCGGGAGGTCTTGCCCAGGGCGGTCTTGCCCGCGCCGGCGGAGGCCTCGCTGTCGGCCTCCTCCGTCGCGTCCGTCGCGGACTCTTTGTCGTGGGGCGGCAGGACGGCCTTGGCGATCGACACGAGGACGAGGCTCATGACCCCGACGAACGTGAGCGAGCCGAGGACGAACGTGCCGATCACCATCAGCGTCCGCCGGAGCAGGCTCCCCTCGTTCAGCGTCCCTATCCATCGCGCCATGCCGCTACCCTGCTTTCGTCCCTGGATTCAGTCCGGAGCGCTCACTTGATGTTGAAGTCGATGTTCATCGGCTTGCCCTTGCGGTTGATGCTCACCGTGAGCCGGTCCGCCGTCCGGAGCCGCGCGTAGGCCTCGAGGGCCTTTTGCGGATCGCTCATCTCAAACCCGTTGATGCTGGACAGCCGATCTCCGTTCTCCAGCCCGAGCGTCCCCAGCAGAGAGTCCGGGCGAATCCCGAAGAGACGGATGCCCACCACCTTGTCTCCCTCCTTCTCGGGGACGATACGCGCGGAGCGCATCAGCTCGCCCTGGTTCTCCAGGATGTGGTCGACGGCGCTGCGCTCCACGTTGAACTCGTTCTCGCTCACGCGCTGGATCTTCGAGGCGATCTCCGGCGGGATCTTCTTGCCGCCGCGGGCGGCGGGCTTCGACGCCGCGCTCGTCGACGTCGTCGCGGGCGCCGGCGCCGGCGTGGCGCTGGCGCGGGCGACGGCGCGGCTGCCGCCCACGATGGCCTGGCACCGCGAGCTGCCGGACGTCAGCCAGACCCGATCCCACCCCACGTAGTAAACGGTCTGCCCGCTGATCTCATCCCCTTGCCGGCGCAAGATCGCCTTGCCGTCCGAGCCGGCCATGGCCGCGAACGACCACGCGGGATCGTCGGCCTGCGTGATGAGCAGGACGCGGGCGCCGTCGCAGGAGGGGTCCGCGTACGGGTCCTTGTTGGGCAGCTCGTGCGGGACGCTCGGGATCTCGACGGGCTTGCCGTCGAGCGGCCCCGTCACCGAGTCGAACGGGTTGCGCGAGAGGATCGCCGCGGCGCTCGTCGTGTGGTCCGTGTTGCTCGCGGTCGATCCGAACGACGCCGGGCGCGTCGGAGGGCGCGGCGGCGCCGGCGGGGCGTCGATGGCGACGCTGGAGACCACGAGCTGACCCATGCCCGACGCCTGGAAGTAGGCGGCGAGCGCGATCAGCGCGCCCAGCACCCAGGGAAAATACCGCTTCAGGATCGCGTCGATGCCCATGCGCCCATCCTCCTCTAGGCGAGTTTCATGCCAGCGGTCAATCGCCGGTGGTTTCCCGCGTCTTCACGAAATTTCGGGAGCTGTCCCGCCAAGGTGACGCACCCCAGCCGCGTCGGACGGCCTTCGTTGCCAAAGTGACAAATGAATTTTCGCGGGGCGCCGGCGCACGGGAGCGCGCCGTGTCCGCGGGACGGCGCGCGCGGCGTCACTCCAGCTCGCCGAGCTTTCGGTAGATGGTGCGCGTGGAGATGCCGAGCAACTGCGCGGCCACGGATTTGTCCCCGCGGGCGTGGCGGAGCGTCTCGCGGATGAGCCTGCGCTCGACCTCGTCGAGGGGCGTGCCGACCGAGAAGGTGAGCGAGCTCGGCTCGGCGGGGGCGGCCTCGCGGATGAAGTCGGGCAGGTCGTCGACGGAGAGCTGGTCGCCGCGGCAGAGGACCACGGCGCGCTCGATGACGTTCTCGAGCTCGCGGACGTTGCCCGGCCACGTGTAGTCGGTCAGGCGCGCGAGCACGTCGCGCGGCGCCTCCAGGCGGGGGCGGTTGTTCTTCGTGCAGTAGACGCCGAGGAAGTGGTCGACGAGGAGCGGGATGTCCTCGCGGCGGGTCCGGAGCGGGGGCGCCGTGATCGCGATCACGTTGAGCCGGTAGAACAGGTCCTCGCGGAAGCGGCCGGCGGCGACCTCGGCGCGCAGGTCCTTGTTGGTGGCCGCGACCAGGCGCACGTCGGCGCGCACCGTGTCGCCGCCGACGGGCTCGTACTCGCCCTCCTGCAGCACGCGGAGGAGCTTCACCTGAACGGCGGGCGAGAGCTCGCCGATCTCGTCGAGGAACAGCGTGCCGCCGGCCGCCTTGGCGAAGCGGCCGTCGCGCTTCGCGAGGGCGCCGGTGAACGCGCCGCGCTCGTGGCCGAAGAGCTCGGCCTCGAGGATGGTCTCCGGGATGGCCGCGCAGTTGACCGCGACGAACGGCCCCCGCGATCGCGCGCTGCGCTCGTGGATGAAGCGCGCGAGCAGCTCCTTGCCGGTGCCGCTCTCCCCGAGCACGAGCACCGTGGCGCTCGAGGGCGCCGCCTGGGTCGCGATGTCGAGCACGCGGCGGAGCGTCGGGCTCGATCCGACGATCTCGCGCTTCGTGAGCAGCTTGATCTCCTGCCGGAGCGAGCGGTTCTCGGCGACGAGCGACTGGCGCTCGGCCGCCTTGCGCACGCTCTTGATGATCGTCATCCGCTTGAGCGGCTTCTCCACGAAGTCGTAGGCGCCCTCGCGCATGGCCTGGACCGCGGTCTCGACGGTCCCGTAGGCGGTCATCATCACGACCTCGGTGTCGGGCGCGAGCTGCTTCAGCGCGCGGAGCAGCTCGAGGCCGCTGACGCCCGGCATCATCAGGTCGGTCAGGACGACCTCGACGCGGCGGCTGCGCACGATCTCCAGCGCCGCCTTCGCGCTGTCCGCGGTGATGACGCGCATGCCGTCGCGCTGGAAGATCTTCTCGATGGAGGCGACGTTCGACGGCTCGTCGTCGACCACGAGGACCGTCGGCGCGCCGGGCGGCGGCGCAGCGGGGCCAGCGGGCGGCGCGCTCGGGGGGACTTGTGCCAGATCGTCAGCCATGCGCCACTGTGTCACAGGCGCCAGCGGCGTGTCCAGGAGAGCACGGGTCTGACAAAGTCCGATCCGGCGCCTGACAAACTGACACGCCGACCTGGGCCGCGCGCGCCGCCCGGCGAAGACCGCGGGACCGGTCAGCGGATGAGCTTCGACAGCTGCTTGAAGTCGTCCGTCCCGGCGATCCTGAGCCAGTCGAAGACGACGGTCTCCGCGGTGGTGATGGTGGCGCCTGCGGCGCGGCAGAGATCGAGGCCGGCGAGCCGGTGGTCGTCGCGCCGGGAGGCGACGCCGTCGAGCGGCACCTGGACGAGGACGCCGCGCGCGGCGAGGTCGCGCACGGTCTGGAAGACGCAGACGTGCGCCTCCACGCCGACGACGATGGCGGCGCGGGGCGCGCGCCCGGTCGACGTGCGCAAGGCGCGCTCGAACTCGGCGGAGCCGCAGGCGGAGAACTCCATCTTGGGGAGGACGGGCGCGCCCGCCTGGGCGAGCCGCTCGGCGATGGGCGCGACGGTCGGGCCGAGGCCCGCGGGGTACTGCTCGGTGGCGATGACCGCCGCGCCGAGCCGCCGCGCCGCCTCGATCAGCACCGTGGCCGCGCGGGTGAGCGCGTCCATCTGGGGCGCCGGCATCGCGCCGGCGAGCTTCTCCTGGACGTCGACGACGATGACCGCGCTGTCTGCGGGCTCGATCCTTTGCATGGTGGCTACCTCGTGGCGCGGAAGCTCCTCAGGAACCGGAGCAGGTCGCTCCGCAGGTCGAAGCGGAGGAGCGCCTCGCCGATCAGCGCGCCGCCGTCGCCGACGAGGACGCCGGGCAAGACGGTCATCGACGTCATGAGATCGCCGGGGCGCACGGTCTTCCGGCCGGCGAACGCGCAGCGGCGGCCGTCGTTGGCGGTGAACTCGAAGGAGTAGGGCAGGGTGCCGGTGCGCACGACGTCGAGGCCGAGCCGCCCGGAGAGGTAGCGGTGGTCGGCGAAGCCCTCGGCGTCGATCTCGCCTTCGATCTCGACCTCGGGCTTGCGCAGGAAGTCGAGGAGGCCGCGCGAGCGCGCGCGGATCGTGAACGACATGGGCCGCTCGTCGGACGGCGAGTCGACCAGGTGGAAGCTCCCGGCCATGGTCTCGCAGAACTCGAAGCCGCGCATCACGCCTCCGCCCATCACGCCTGCGGGGGCGCGCCCCGGGGCGGCGCCGGCAGCGGCGGGGCGGCCGTCGCCTCCGTGAAGTCCTCGGGCGGGAGCACGAGCCGCTCGACGCGGCGGCCCGACGCGAGGGCGTCGACGATCTCCGGGACGTCGGCGGGGGTCACGCGGCCGTAGAAGTAGCCGTCCGGCTCCACGGCGATGACGGGGCCCGCCCAGCAGACGTCGAGGCAGCTCGCGGAGCAGGCGCGCGCCTCGACCTTCGCGAGGCCCCGCTCGGCGAGCGCGGCTTTGAGCTGCACGTGGATGCCCTCGGCGCCGCGCTGAGCGCAGGAGCCCTTGGGGACGCCGTCCGGGCGGCGGTTGACGCAGACGAAGAGGTAGCGCTTTCGCTGGGGCACGAGGCGGATCCTCGTGCGTCGCGGGGGCCAGGTCAAGCTGGGGGAGGGGAGGCGGGGGAGGGGCGGGGTGCGCCGGGGGGCGCGTCGAGCTTCGTCAGGGGGCGGGCCGGCGGCCGGACGGGCGCACAGAGGCTGTGCGCGAGGCATTCTTGGGCCCGGTGGCGTACCGTACTCGGAGTTGGTCGACGATGTTGGCGGTTCAGACTTCTTCGGAACCCCATTCGTAAAGGTTATCGAGACGGCGTCTCGACAGGAGTTCACCGTGCGACACCCCAGGGGTTGTGATGGCCACAGATGACTACAGCCTCATTCCAATGGTGGCAAGCCACCTTGGGTTGAGCCCAGTTTCAGCGCAGTGGAGAGGAATCGATGCGGTCCTCCCGATCTTGGAGCGCATGCGCAGCGACGGGGCGATCGTCCTCATCAAGCTTGATGGTGGCAGAGGTCCGTCCGATAACGGCCCGTATACTGTCCTTGCTTCCGGTGGGCCTCTCAAGGGCGATTTTGTTCGCGTGGATGTGTCATCGATTGAGCATGGTCTCGCAAAGGTGGTCGTGGAGTATGCGAGAAGGTGCTGGGGGTTCGTTGAGCCCTCGTGATCTGCTCGGGGGTTGAACGCCGGCAGGCTCCTCGCGCTCAGGCCCCCGCTTCCGCGGCGCCGCGCGCGCGGTGCCGGCGCAGCGCCAGGTTCACGATCCCGATCGGCGCCACGAAGAGCACGGTCGCGAACCCGAGGACGCCGACCACCATCCCCGCGAGGCTCGCGAGCGCGAGCCAGAGCACGTCGAGCGCCGCCGGCCTGGAACCGGTAGTAGAAGAGCGCTCATCGACGCGCATCTCCCTGCGCAGCTCGCCGACCTCCCGATCGAGCAGCTCCTCGAACGGGCGGCCGTACAGGCTCTCGCTGCGGCGGCCGCGGAAGAACGCGCGGACCGTCCGGCGCGGGGCCGAGAGCAGCCCCGCGAAGAGGCCGCCCAGGTTGAGCTGCCAGGCCGCCACGAAGCCCTTGCAGCCGGCGCCGAGCTCCCAGGCCGCGATCTCGAACTCGCCGATCGCGTTCGTGTCGTAGCCCGTCAGCACGTGGTGCAGGTCGTGGTAACGCACGGCGCGCACGCGCGCCCGGGTGTTCGGGAACGGGACGGGGAGCGGACCGAGCTTGAAGTCGACCCACGCGTCGCCGTACCCGCCGTCCGCGCCGAAGCGGTTCACCTCGAAGTAGAGCGCGCGCGCCTCCCGCATCGTGAGGCCTTCGTCGTAATGCACCAGAGCCATGGCACCACCCTCGTTCGATGACTTCAGTCACTGACCATGGTCATTCTTCGCGTTCGTTCTGTCAAGGAGAACGCCGCTGTAGATCGCCGCTTGACGGGGAGGCGTCCGCGGCAACAGATTGCCCGGTCGATGAGCAAGGTCATTCCAGGCGCGACGAAACGCCGGAAGCGAGCCGCGGCGCCGCGAGCTCCGGTCGCGTCCGCGCCGATCGCGCCGGCGCCCGAGCGCGGCGGGCGCGCCCAGCAGAAGCTCGATACCCGCCGGCGGATCCGGGACGCCGCGTGGGCGCTCTTCACGGAGCTCGGGTACGACGACACGACGACCAAGGCGGTGGCGGAGCGCGCGGAGGTCGCGACCGGGACGGTGTTCGTCCACGCGCGCGACAAGCCCGACCTGCTCATGATGGTGATGCACGACCGGCTCGCGGCCGCTGTCGACGCGGCGTTCGAGGCGCTGCCGCGCAAAGAGCCCCTGCTCGCTCAGCTGCTCCATGTGTTCCAGCGGCTGTTCGCGATGTACGGCGAGCAGCCGCTCGTGTCGCAGGCGTTCGTGAAGGCGTTTCCCGGCGCGTCGGGTCCGAACGGAGAGCGGCTGAACGCGCTCACGTTCGCGTTCCTGCACCGCATCGCGGGCCTCGTGCGCGACGCGCAGGCGCGCGGCGAGGTCGCGGGCGACATCGACCCGCTCGCCGCGGCGCACAACGTGTTCGCTCTCTACTTCGCGGCGCTCCTGTCCTGGCTCAGCGGCTTCGTGACGCTCGGCGCGGCGCTGGATCCCGTGCTGAAGAGCTCCCTCACCCTCCAGTTCCGAGGGCTCCGGGCGTGAGGCGCCGGCGCTCCGACGTCGGCGCGCGTCAGCGCGCGCCGTGCCGGGGATCGCCGGCGCGGAGCGCGGCGAGCACCTCGGCGTGGGTGCGCGGGTCGCCGGCGGCCACCACGTCACCGGCGCTCGCGGCGTCGAGCGGGCGCCCTTCCCAGTCCGTCATGACCCCTCCGGCGCCCGTGATCACCGGGACGAGCGCCGCGAAATCGTGGAGCTTGAGGCCGTACTCGACGACCACGTCGATGCTGCCGCTCGCCACGAGGCCATACTGGTAGCAATCCCCGCCGTAGCTCACGAGCTTGGCCCGGGACGCGACCTCCCCGAAGGCGCGGGCCTTCGCCGGCGGGAAGTACTGCGGGCCCGTCGTGGAGAGGCGCGCGAGCGGCAGCCCCGCGCACGCGCGGACGCGCGCCGGCGCGCCGTTCCAGAGCGTCGGGCGGCCCAGGACGCCGAGCCAGCGATCGCCGAGGACGGGCTGATCGATGACGCCGAGCACCGGCCGGCCCCGGTGCAGCAGCGCGATGAGCGTGCCGAAGAGCGGCTTGCCCGTGATGAACGCCTTCGTCCCGTCGATGGGATCGAGCACCCACACGAGCTCCGCCCCCTCGTTCTGGCGGCCGAACTCCTCTCCCACGATCCCATGGCCCGGGGCGTGCGCGGCGAGGAGCTCGCGTATCGCCGCCTCGGCCTCGCGGTCGGCGACCGTGACAGGGCTCGCGTCCGCCTTGTCGTCGGCCTCGATGCCCTTGCGAAAATAGCGCCGGATCACGGCGCCGCTGGCGTCCGCGAGCCGCTCTGCCAGCTCGACCAGGTCCTGGGAAGGGGTCATCGTCTCCTCCGTGGGCCCTCGAGGCGAGCCTCACGGCGCGATCCCCTACGCGCGCCGCCCGCTCACGGCAACCACCTCGCCTCGCAGCGCCCGGAGCGAGCTCCGCGTCAGGCCGCGTCGCCCACGCGGGCGCCCGGCGACAGGCTCGCTCGGAGATACGAGCCCAGCGTGTCCGCGCCCCGCGCGCCCTCCGGGTGGAAGTCGGCCAGCACCGGCCCGTTGTGGGGCATGTCCCGCAGCACGTCGAGCGTGACGTCGACGCCCGCCTCGCGGGCGCGCCGCGCGAGCTCCTGGCCCTCGTCGTGGAGGCGCTCGGCGTCGCCGACCTGGATGAACAGCGAGGCCAGCCCGGCGAGGCGCGCGTGGAGCGGTGAGAGCCGGGGATCGTCGAGCGGGGTCTCGCCCGCGAAATCGCGCGCCTGGCGCAAGAGACCCTCCCGGGTACCGTAATCGGTCGCGTCGTTCGCGCGCGCCGAGGCGCTGCTCGAGGTGAGGTCGAGCCAGGGAGAGATGAGCGCGGCGCAGCGCGCCTGCGCGCCGCGGTCGCGCAGCGCGAGCTGCGTGACGAGCGCGAGGTTGCCGCCCGCGGAGTCGCCGGCGAGCGCGATCTCCCCCGGCGCATGGCCGCGCTCGACCAGCGCGTCGACGGCCGCGAGCGCGTCCTCGAGCTGCGCGGGGTAGCGGTGCTCCGGCGCGAGCCGGTAGTCGATGCCCACGACGCGGGCGCCGCTCGCCAGCGCCAGCCGCGCCATGAGGTCCGCGTGCGTCTTCGTGGAGCCGTACAGGTACGAGCCGCCGTGGAGGTAGAGGACGACGCCGCGCGACGCCGCGCCCGGAGGCTCGAACCAGACCGCGGGGACGCCGTTCAACGTGTCGACCGTGCGCTTCACGCGCCGGACGGCCTTCTGGGAGTACGGGCGCGCGTCGAGCTCGGCCCTGACCTCCGGGTAGGGCCGGTCGAGGAGCTGGATGAAATCGCGCCGGAGAAAGCGGACCACGCACTCGAAGCCGAAGCCCCAGCTCGGGCGCGCGGGCCCCCGGCGGGCGCGTTCGGTCGTGGTCTCCACGAACGCGAGGCCGAACATCTTCATCAGGCGGAGCATCATGGCGGGCATCGTAGCGGACGCTCCCCGCGATCGCGGCGGCCTGTGCCCGCGCCGGTCCGAGCGCCGCGCCATCGCCCTCTCGGCGAGGTGCGCCGCGGCGCGCGTCAGCGCTCGCGGCGCGCGTCAGCGCTTCTTCCGAGGATCGCCCCGGAGGATGGGATACGCCATCAGCAGGCTCAGCCAGACCACCAGGAACTTCGGGTCGGTCAGGGTCTCGAACGGGATCTCGAAGCGCTCGTTCGCGGTCGCGGCCTCCACCTTGCGCTGCTGCGCCTGCGCCACCGCGGGGCTCACGACCTCGATCCGCCTCCCGCCGCTCACGGCGCCCGTGCCGCCGGCCGCGGGCATCTTCGGCAGCAGGGTCCCCTCGGCGATCGCCTTCTCCTCGGGCGTCCGCTCCGTCCTGAGATCCGGGTCGATGAGCACCGCCGCCGGCTCGAGCCCCTCGGGGTGCTCGGCGCCGCCCGGCTCCGCGGTCGCGACCCGCGCGTCGTCGTTCTCCGGTCGATCCACCGGGACGAAGCGCGGCGCGACCTCGCCGGGCTTCCGATCGCGGAGCTCGACGGTCACCAGGGTCGGGATGTACAGGCGCCGCGTCTCCTCGAGCGGGACCACGGTGTCCTTGGCGGAGGCCGGCGGCCCGCCCGCGAGCTCGGGCACCTTCGCGCGCGCCGCGTCGATCGCCGCCTGCTCCGCGGCCATCGCGGCCTTGCAGCTCGGAAGGGACGGATCGAAGTCGAGGCCCACGGCGCTGGCGCCCCCCTTCCTCCGCTCCTGGGGCGGCGTGCACTCCTCGTGGATGCGCTCCGCGGCGTCGTCGTCCTCCCGGTGCAGGAGCGCGAGCGGGAGCTCCTTGCGATCGTCGATGCCGTTCGCGACCTCCGGCCGGGCCACGAAGCGGTACCGCACGCGGAGCGCGAGGGTGCGGCGCCCCGCGGCATCGACGACGGTCACGGCCTCCTTGGCGAAGCTGTCCGTGGTCGCGCCCTGGACCTCGCGCCGGCTCACCATCACCCGGGACTTCCGCAGCCCCGTGAACACCGATCGCGTCTGCGTCCGCACGCGCTCGAGGATCTTGAAATCGCTCGTCCCGGTCGGGACGTAGACATAGCCGTCGAACTGGAGCACGGCAGGCGGACGCTTCACGTCCCGATCCGCCGTCTTGCCCCGATCGCCGCACCCCGCGAGCGCCAGCACCCCGGCCAGCACGCCGATTGCCGGGAGAACACGGAGTACTGCACGGAGAAGTGCTACCACAACAGATCTCCACGACGGCGAGGGTGCAACGCCGGTGAATCTAGCTCCGGCGACCTGATGAAGAAACCCTTACCCACTGGAAAAGCCGGGCAAGGATGCGGGGATCGCGCACAGCGACCTGAACGTGACGACCCGGCGCGCAGATCCCGACCTCGACGCAGGCTTCGCCCCGCGGCCTGGTGAGCCCCTCACCTCGGCAGGGGGCGCCGCGGCGGCGGGGCCGCGAGCTGGCCGCGGAGCGCGCCCGGAGCGAGGCGACACACCGCGGCGCGTCTTGGGGGCGCCCCGTGGCGCTCCGCGCGCGCCGGGGGATTGCCCTTTCGAAAATCGGATCCATTTGGTCGCCGACATGAACACGGAAAGCCCGAACCCCGAAACCAGCGGTTCCACGCCCTCTGCCGAGCCTTCGGGTGCGGCTCCGGGCCCGGAGACGCCCGCGTCGACCCCGTCCGAGGAGGCCAAGGCCGCCGGCGCGGTCGAGCTCCCCTTCCAGGCCGAGGTGCAGCAGGTCCTCGCGCTGGTCATCAACTCGCTCTACGCAAACCAGGAGGTCTTCCTCCGCGAGCTCATCTCGAACGCGTCGGACGCGCTCGACAAAGCCCGCTTCCTGGCCCTCACGCGCGAAGGCGTCGCTGAACAAGCCGGCGAGCCCGCGATCCTCATCACGCTCGACGACGCCGCCCGGACCCTCACCATCGAGGACAACGGCATCGGGATGACCCGGGACGAGGTGGTGCAGAACCTCGGCACCATCGCCCGCTCGGGGTCGCTGGAGTTCCTGAAGGCCAACGCCGAGGCCGCCAAGCAGAAGAAGGACGGCGGCAAGCTCCAGCTCATCGGCCAGTTCGGCGTCGGCTTCTACGCCGCGTTCATGGTCGCCTCGCGCGTCGACGTGCAGACCCGCTCCATGCTGCCGGGCGCGGAGCCCGTCCTGTGGCGCTCGTCCGGCGCGGGCTCCTTCACCGTGGCCCCCGGCGATCGCGAGCACCCGGGCACGAAGATCGTCCTCCACCTCAAGGACGACGCGCGCGAGTACACGAAGGTGTGGCGGATCAAGGAGATCATCCGCAAGTACTCGGATTTCGTTCATTTCCCCATCAAGGTGAACGACGAGGTCGCGAACCGCTCGGCCGCGCTCTGGACGCTGCCCAAGTCGCAGATCACCGAGGAGCAGCACGCGGAGTTCTTCCGGCACGTGACCGGCGGCTACGAGGGGGAGAAGCCGCTGCTCACCGTGCACCTGTCGATCGACGCGCCCGTGCAGTTCCACGCCCTGCTCTACGTGCCCGAGAAGGCGCCGGCGGACATGTTCCACAAGGACCGCAGGGGCGTGCGCCTCTACGCGAAGCGGGTCCTCATCGTCGAGGACTGCGACAAGCTGACGCCGATGTACCTGCGCTTCCTGCGCGGCGTCGTCGACTCCGAGGACCTCTCGCTGAACGTCTCTCGCGAGATGCTCCAGGAGAACCGCACGCTCTCCCAGATCGAGCAGCAGATCGTCAAGCAGGTGCTCAAGTCGCTCAGGGACCTCTCCGAGTCGGAGCCCGAGCGCTACGCGGCCTTCTGGAAGGAGTTCGGCCGGGTCATCAAGGAGGGGGTCACCAACGACTGGAAGAACAAGGACGCGATCGCCGAGCTCTGCCGGTTCGAGTCGATGAACACGGAGGCCGGCAAGGTCATCTCGCTCCGCGACTACGTGGCGAAGATGCCGGAGGCGCAGAAGGAGATCTATTACGTGACGGGGCTCGGCCGCCACGCGGTCGAGCAGAGCCCGCACCTCGAGGCGTTCCGGAAGCGCGGCTACGACGTGCTGTTCCTCGTGGATCCGGTCGACGAGTGGTTCGTGCAGTCGCTGAACGAGTTCGACAAGCGCCGCCTCAAGAGCGTGATGCACGGCGACGTCGACCTCGGCGCCGAGCCGGAGAAGAAGGACGAGCCGGAGGCGTCGGTGGACGCGGCCGTGGCGGCGGTCAAGGCGGCGCTGGGCGAGCGGGTGAAGGACGTGCGCGTCTCACGGCGCCTGACCGACAGCGCGAGCTGCCTCGTCGCCGCCGAGGGGGACCCAGGGGCGAACTTCGAGCGGATCATGAAGCTCATCGACCAGAATACCGGGGAATCCAAGCGGATCCTGGAGCTCAACCCGGGCCACCCGGTGGTGAAGAACCTCAACATCCTGGCGGGGCGCGAGCCCGGCTCGGAGCGGGTGAAGCAGTGGTCCGAGCTGCTCCTGGACCAGGCCCTCCTCGTCGAGGGCGTGGTCCAGGAGCCGGCGAAGCTCGTCCGGCGCATCCAGGACCTGCTCGCGCAGGTGAGCTCCGCCGCCGTAAGTCAAAGCTGAGCAGCGGGTGACCGCCGCTCGGCGGCGGTTCGGTGGTTCGGTTTTTTTGCCGGGGTCGAGCGCCGGTGATAGGCGCGGGACGAGGTCGCCAGATGTCCCGAATCGCAACGCCGGCGCTCGGCCGCCGGGCCTTTCTTCGTGCGCTCGGCGTGGCGGGCGGCGCCCTGGCCGCGCCGGGGCTCTGGGCGCCGGCGCCGGCGCTCGCCAGGGCGGCCTCCAGGGTGAGGGCCGTCGAGGCGTCGGACATCGGCGTGACGCTCAAGATCGAGCTGTCGAACGCGCCGTTTCCCTGCGACGGGGCGCCCTACCAGGACGCCACGGCGATGGTCTTCGTGCCGGCCCATTACCGCGCGCCGGAGAGCGATGAGCTCGACCTCGTGATCCACTTCCACGGCCACGTCACGACCGCGGAGCGGGCCATCGCGGCGCACAAGCTCCGCGAGCAGCTCCACGAGAGCAAGCAGAACGCGGTGCTCGTGGTGCCGCAGTGCGCGGTGAACGCGGCGGAGTCGCCCCCGGGCAAGCTGGGGCAGAAGGGCGGCCTCCGGCGGCTGTGCGGCGAGCTCGCGTCGGTGCTCGCGAGCCCCTCGGCGCGGCGGGCGCTCGGCGATCGCGCCATCCCGCGGAAGGCGAGGCTCGGGAGGCTCTGCCTGTCGGCGCACTCGGGCGGATACCGCGTCGCGGCCGCGTGCCTGCGCCACGGCGGCTGCGAGGTGAACGAGGTGTACCTGTTCGACGCGCTGTACGGCGAGGTCGACGCGTTCCGCGACTGGGTGCTCGAGCGGAAGGGCCGAACGGGGCGGGACAGGCACAAGCTCATCAGCCACTTCGTCGCGGGCGACGTGCGGCGGCTCAACCTCGAGCTCGAGCGCGCGCTCGAGGCGCAGGGCGTCGCCTGCCTGCACGAGCGCCGCCCGGGCGAGCTCACGCGCAAGCAGCTCCTGGACGGCCGCGCCATCTTCATCCAGGTCCCGCTCGCGCACAGCGCGGTGACCTTCGAGCAGAACGCGTTCCGCGACTGCCTGTTCGCGTCAGGCTTCCGCCGGCAGCTCCGATCCAGCTGGTTCAAGAAGAAGGACGAGCCGCGCCGGATCGACGTGCGGCGCGGGTCCTGACGTCGTCCCGCCGCCGCGGCGCCGCGTGAGGGGGCGCTGGCCGGTCGTGGCGGCGCGCGTCAGTGCCGGAGCGAGACGTCGGCCAGCGCGAGGCGCGCGTCGTTGATGTACGCGCTGTCCGGGAAGCGGCGGATGAACGACCGCAGCGTCGTCTTCGCGTCGTTCCAGGCCTGGATGTCGAGGAGGCACTCGGCGAGGAGGAAGGTCGCGTCATCCATGACCTCCCGATCGGGCGACGCCTCGGAGAGCGTCATGAGCAGCGGAATCGCGTCGCGCTGCCGGTTCAGCCTGCGGTAGGCGCGCGCCAGGTTGAGGCGGGCCGACGGGGTGTGCGACGCCGTCTCCTTCTGCCGGATGGCGTCCTCGAAGGCGACAGCGGCCTCGTGCCAGCGGCCCGTCCGCATGTGATCGAGGCCCGTCTGGTACGATTTGATCGAGAGCTCCGAGCGCGACTTGTCGACCGAGTCCGAGAAGAACGCGAGCTCGGCCCGGGTGAGCGGCGCCTTGCGCAGCGCCTCGAAGCCCTCGATCACCTCCTGTCGCCGCTCGGCACGGATGAGCTCGTAGAACGCCGCGGCGTCGCTCTCGGCCTTGGCGCGCGCGTCGCTCCGCTGCTGCATCTCCTTGAGATCCGCCTCGTGCTTCGCGATGCGGTCGCGCGCGCCCTTGGTCTCGGCCTGGACGGCGTCCACGCGTGCGTCCCAGGCGAGCTTGACCACGCCGATCACCACGATCACGAAGAGCAGGTTCGCGCTCGCGCTGTTCCAGAAGGCGCGCCGCTCGTACGCCATCTGGCGCTTGGAGATGCTCTTCAGATCCGCGGCGAGGGCGTTCGTGAGGTTGTTCGTCTTGATGATGAGCCCACGGGATTCCACGATCTCACGCTTGATCTCCCTGAGCTCGTCGTCGAAGTCGTGCATTTTCAGGTCCTGAAACCGTGGCCTGTGCAGGAGGCCGTGCTCGTGCTAAGGGGGCCGCGAACGCGAACCCCCGACCTGTAGTAGACGGAGGCCGCGTTCGCGGACCCCCGACCCGTGGAAGGGGCCGCGAGCGCGGACCCCCGAGCCGCGCCAGGGTGCCGCGGACGCGGATCCCCGGCCTCGCCGACAGGCCGCCCTTACGCTACCAGGAAGCTCTCCCCATGGACACAAGCGACATCCGAAAAGGCCTCAAGTTTATGGTCGACGGCCAGCCCTACTCGGTCATCGACTTCCAGTTCGTCAAGCCGGGAAAGGGGCAGGCGTTCACCCGCGTCAAGATCCGGAACATGGCGACGGGCGCGGTGCTCGAGCGCACGTACAAATCGGGCGAGAAGCTGGAGCCAGCGGACGTGGAGGAGCGCAGCCTCCAGTACATCTATCCGGAGGGCACCGACTTCGTTTTCATGGACCCGGCGACCGGCGAGCAGCTCACGGTCCCGGGCGACAAGATCGGCGATGACTCCAAGTGGCTGAGCGACGGGATGTCGATCGACGTGACCCTGTTCAACGGGCTGCCGATCGGCGTCAGCATGCCCCCGCACGTGGTGCTCCAGATCGTGAGCAGCGAGCCGGGCGTCAAGGGCGACACGGCGAGCGGCGCCACCAAGCCCGCCACGGTGTCGACCGGCGCGACCGTCAACGTCCCGCTCTTCGTGAAGGAGGGCGAGTGGATCAAGATCGACACGACCGACGGCAAGTACCTGGAGCGCGTCAACAGGTGATCCCCGGCTGACCTCCGGGGTCCGAGCGCCGGCGGAGGTCACTTCGCCTCGAAGATCACGGCGGCCGCGCCGGCGACGCACGCGACGCGGGCGCCTCCGTTGGCCGGCGCGCACGCCGTCGCCTGCGCGAGGTCGCCGCCCGTCCAGAGGCGCGCGGCGCCGCCCGCGGTCGCCACGAGGAGCCCGCCGGCGGCGGGGATCGCCAGCGTGGCGCCGTCCGGCGACCGCGCCGCGCCCTGAGGCGCGGGCGTCGTGAGCGGGAACGACAGCGCGGACGAGGCCGGCGCGGCCGCCCGCAGGTCGATCGAGATCAGCGCGGCGCCGAGGGCGATGTCGAAGCCGCGCTCGGACGCGGCGAGCGGAACGAACGGCAGGCGCTCCGTCCCGGCGCAGCGCTCGGGCGCGGCCGCGCCGGGCCGGGCGCGAGGCCCCTGGCCGCGGAGCAGCGGGAGCGGGACCTCCATCTCGCCGACGGCATCGGGCGAGCTGCGGAAGAGCGCGAGCAAGGTGGGCGCGTCGCAGCGCCGCTCGACGGCGACGAGCTCCGCGGGCCCGGCGTGGACGGCGGCGGGCCAGGGGGGGATGTCCGTCGCGGACTCGGTGGACGTGGCCGGGTCGACGCGGACCACGCCCTGCGCGGTCCTGACGAGCAGGGCGCCGCTCGCCTCGAACGCGAGCGGGCCGAAGCCGCCGGTCCTGGTCGGCTGCGGGGCAGCGGCGGTGCGGTACACGGCGGCGGCGGTCGCCGGCGGCGCGAGCTTCGCGAGGAGCTTGCCGTCCTCCTTGGTGCGCGCCTCGGCGCCGCCCCGGTCGAGCGCCGCGATGGCCGCGATCGGCGCGCCCCGCGTGGACGCCGCGACCGCCTCCGCGTGGCCGATGGCGGCCGCGAGCCCCGGCTCGCCGCAGCGCACCGGGCCAGCGCCCGTCCAGACGAGCGCCTCGCCGGCGCGCGCGGCGTCGCGGCCTGTGGTCGCTCCGGCGCCGCTTTCGGCGTCGGCGCAGAGGGCGGCGTGGAGCCGGCGCAGCCGCTGGGCGGAGGCGGCCACGGCCGGCGCCGTCGACTTGCCACGCGCGTCCCGGAGCAGGGAGGCGGCGAGGGCGCGCAGCGCCTCGCCGGGCTGGGCCGCGTCGCGCGAGAGGCCGGCGGGGCGATCCAGGAAGACGAGCGGGGCGCGGACCTCGGACGCGGCGCCCGCCGGGGCAGGGAACGGGCGCAGGGCGCCCGAGAGGCCGACCGAGACGATGAGGTCGTCGCGGCCGTCCGCGTCGCGGTCGGCGACCTCGAGGGAGGCGGAGAGCGCTTCCTCCGCGGGCGGCGCGCGGAGGCGGAGCTCCAGGGCGAGCTCCGGCGGCGCGCCCGCGGCGGGCCCGGGGAGGCGGATCACGGCGATCCAGCGCGTCGGGCCCGTACCCGCGGCGCCGCGGTGAGCGCCGCCGCACTGCGGGGCGAAATCGAAGGCGAGCGCGGAGGGGCCGATCTGGCTGAGGCCGACGCGCGGGGTGCACCCCTGCGCGTCGAGATCGCCGGGGAGCGCGGCGAGCGTGCGCAGCGCCTGCGGCCGCGCGGCGGGCGCGAGCAGGAGCTCGCCGCGCAGGCCGTCGGGCGACCGCGCCCAGGCGACGAGATCGCGCGCGCCGTCCCCGTCGGCGTCGAGGAGTAGCCCGGTCTCGAACGTGCGCCCGGTCGGCGCCGCGGCCACGGCGCCGCCCTCGAGGGGCCACTGCTTGCCGCCCTCGGGCGCCGGGACGCTCGGCACGACCGCGAACCGAGGCGCGGCGGCGTCCGGAGCGCCGGCGTCGGCCTCGGGGACGGCGGTCGCCGCGCCAGGGCCGACCCCGCTCAGCGGGGGCGGGGAGCCGGAGGGCGCCGCCGAGCCGAGCGTGTAGGGCGTGTAGGGCCTGGAGCTCGGGCAGCCATCGCAGCCGGCGGCGGCGAGGAGCGGGAGCAGGGCGCGGAGGAGCTTCGAGCAGGATCGATCGGGCATCGCGGGCGGACCCGGCGGCGCACCGGTGTGCGGCGGGCGGCGCAGGCGTAGCACGGGCGGCAGGCGGGCGTCGTGGAGCCGGCGCGCCATCCAGCCGCCCGCGCGCCGGATGGCGCCGGTGCGCCTTTCGGAGTAGCTTGATCGAGGGTAGATGAGCGGGCCGAAGCCTCCCAGGGCCGTCGAAGGCGAAGACTATTACCTCGAGGGAGGCCGGGTGGTTTTTACAGAGGCGTATCACCTGAAGCGGGGATACTGCTGTAACTCCAAGTGCCGCCACTGCCCTTACCGGGAGAGGGCGCCGGCAGAGTCGATCCCCGTCGCGCTGCCTCGGCTGAAGCTCCCCTGACCCGGCGCAGCGGTCGAGCCTCCGCGGCGGCCGCGCGCGACAATCCGTCTGCGGTCGATGACGGGCGGAGAGCCCCGGCGCATCATGGAATGTCGGTTGATCCGGATTGCGTGGAGCGTCTAGGATTTCGCGCCCACATCCGCGCGGGAGCTCCTATGCGTCGCAGCCTTCACCCTCTGCTCTGCTGCCTCTTGCTCTCCGTGCCGATCGGCTGCGACGCCACGTCGGCGAACAGGCCGCCGTCCCACGATAAGCCGGCGGAGCTGCCGAGCGTGGACACGGATGGTGATGGGATCAGCGATGCGGTCGAAGGGCGCGACGAGGGGGTCGACACGGATCGCGACGGTCAGCCGGATTTCGAGGACACCGACTCCGACGGCGACGGGCTGTCCGACAAGCTCGAGGGCGCTCCCTTCCCAGGGGAAGCGGAGCCGCGTGACAGCGACGGCGACGGCGTGCCGGATTACCGCGACGAGGACTCCGACAACAACGGGCTACCCGACGAGGACGACGGCGACGGCGACCGCGATCGCGATGGCGTCGCCGATTACGTGGATCCCGACGATGACGGCGATGGCCTGCTGGATGTGGTCGAGCTCGGGCCGGACCCGCTCGATCCGGTGAACACCGACGGCGACAGGTGGCCTGATTTCCGTGACAGGGACTCCGACGGCGACGGGATCCTGGATCGGTTCGAGAGAGAGTTCGACGCCGACGGCGACGGGATCCCGGCGTTTCGAGATCTCGACTCGGACGGTGACTGCCGGCCCGATTCGATCGAGCGCGGCGACGGCGATCCCGAGGAGCCGCCCAGGGACAGCGACATGGACGGCGGGGGCGATTTCCTCGATCTGGACAGCGACAACGACAGCCTGCTCGACGAGCTCGAGGACCTCAATTGCGACGGCGTGCTCGACCCGGGCGAGTCCAGCACCGCGAGCGAGGACACGGACGAGGACGGCGTGAACGATCTCATCGAGCAGGCCGCCGGCACGGACCCGAACGACGACCTGGACAACCCGCGGGCCAGCGGGGATTTCGTGTTCATCGTGCCTTATCAGAGCCGCCCGGATCCCGCGCAGGACACGCTGGATTTCTCGACCAACATCTCGCAGGCCGACGTGGTGTTCGCGATGGATACCACCGCGACCATGAGCGGCCAGATCAATCATCTGAAGGGCGCGCTCCAGGAGATGATCAATCAGCTCGCCAAGGAGATCCCGAACATCGGCATCGGGGTGACTCAGTACAAGGACTTCCCGATCGACGCCTACGGGGGCCCCAACGACCAGCCGTTCTACCTGGAGCACCGGGTGATGAGCGTCCTCACGCCGGCGGGGCGCGAGTCGGTGCAGGACGCGGTGAACTACCTCAAGGCCGAGGCCGGCGGCGATCCCCCGGAGAGCGGCTGGGAGGCTCTTTATCAGGTCGCGACCGGGGCGGGCACGAGCAAGGGCGGCGCCGACGTGCCCAGTTTCGATCCGCTGAGCGCTCCGCCGGGCAGGATTCCGGCGGGCGAGACGGTCGGGACCATCGGTGGCGTGGGCTTCCGCTTCGGCTCGCTGCCCATCGTGGTGATGATCACCGACACGCCGAGCCACAACGGGACGTTCGTGCAGCACAACTACACAAGGTCCAGGGTGGAGTCGCCGACCCATTCGCAGGCCCTGCAGGCGGTGACCCGCGTGGGAGGCCGGCTCATCGGCATGGTCGCCTCCAGCTCGGCCGAGGCGCAAGCCGACCTGACGGCCGGCGCCGTGGCGACGGGCTCGGTGGTCCCGCCGGCGGCGTGGGGGCCGGAGGGCATGCGCCCGCCGCGGTGCGCGGTGGGACAGTGCTGCGTCGGCGAGAACGGGAGCGGCGTGACGATGGAGAGCGGCAAGTGCCCGCTCGTGTTCCGGGTCGCCAGCAGCGGAGACGGGCTGAACCTGGCCGTCGTGCAGGCGATCAAGGTGCTCACGACCTATGTCACGCTCGACGTCTCGGCGGCGGCGGTGGCGGACGAGACCGACGCGGTCGACGCCGCGAGCGCGTTCATCGACAGGATCATCGCGAACAACAGCGCTCCTGAGCCCTGCGCCGCCGGCTTCAGGGTCATCGACAAGAACGTCGATGGCGTCGCGGATACCTATACCAACGTGTTCCCCGGGCCCACGCTCTGCTTCGACGTGATCCCGAAGACCAACGTCTCGGTGCCTCCGACGACGGAGCCGCAGGTGTTCACGGCGAACATCGTCGTCACCGGCGACAGCGTGACCACGCTCAGCACCCGCAAGGTCTTCTTCCTCGTCCCGCCGGAGATCCCGGTGCCCCCCATCGACTGATGAGCCTCCGGCGCTCGCGGCTCCCTGGAGGCCCGGCGAGCGCTGGTTCACGCGGCACGTATCATGAGCAAAGACTCTGGCATCGAGAGGGCGCCGACGTCCGGGGAGACCCCCGGCGCGGCGCTCTGGGAGCTCGCGCGGCTCTTCTTCCGGCTGGGCGCCACGGCCTTCGGCGGCCCCGCGGCCCATGTCGCCATGATGGAGGACGAGGTGGTCCGCCGGCGCGGCTGGATGACGCGCGAGGACTTCCTCGATCTCTATGGCGCCACGAACCTCATCCCGGGACCCAGCTCGACCGAGCTCGCGATCCACATCGGGCATCGCCGGGCCGGCTGGGCGGGCCTGCTGGTGGCCGGGGGGTGCTTCATCGTGCCGGCGGCGCTCATCACGCTCGGGTTCGCGTGGGCCTATGTCCGGTTCGGCGCGGTGCCGGAGATGTCGGCGCTCCTCTACGGGGTGAAGCCGGTGATCATCGCGGTCGTGGCCCAGGCGCTCTGGGGTCTCGGCCGCGCCGGGCTGCGCTCGCGGCGCTCGCTCGGCCTCGCGGCGCTCTGCGCGGGCGCGAGCCTCTTCGGCATCCACGAACTCGCGGTCCTGGCCGGCGCGGGCGTGCTCGCCGTGTCGCACCGGCTCGCGGCCGGGCGCCCCGCGGGTCCGCCTCCCGGCGCGGCCGCCGTCGCCGTCCCGCTGGCCGTCCCGCTCGCCAGCGGCGCCGCCGCGACGGCCGCGGCGGTGGGCGTGCCGTTCGGGCTCCTGCCGCTGTTCCTGTTCTTCGTCAAGGTGGGCTCGGTCCTCTTCGGGAGTGGTTATGTGCTGCTCGCGTTCCTCCGCGCGGATCTGGTCGAGCGATACCGGTGGATGACGGAGGCCCAGCTGCTCGACGCGGTGGCGGTCGGCCAGGTGACGCCCGGCCCCGTCTTCACGGCGGCCACCTTCATCGGTTATCTCCTGGGCCGCGTCCCGGGCGCGCTGGTCGCCACGGCGGGCATCTTCGTTCCTGCGTTCTTCTTCGTCGCGCTGAGCGGACCCCTGATCCCCCGCGTCCGCCGTTCCCCCGTGGCCTCGGCCTTCCTCGACGGCGTGAACGCGGCGTCGCTCGCCCTGATGGCGGTCGTCTCGTTCCACCTCGCCCGCGCGGCGGTGGTCGATTGGCTCACGGGCGCTCTGGCCATCGCGGCAGCGCTCCTGCTGATCCGGTACCGCGTGAGCTCGCTCTGGCTCATCCTGGCCGGCGCCGTCATCGGCGTCGCCTCGGTCCACGTCTGAGAGCCGGCGCTCCTCGCTGCTCCGGCCCCGCCTCGCCGCGCGCGCGCCCGGGGAGCAGCCCGGGACCCCGCGCCCCCGCTACCTGGCGGGCGATCGCAAGGACGACGGCTCCTCCGCGGCCACCAGCGCCGTCCCGGGCCCGATGTGGAACGCGTTGCCTCGCCAGGAGACCCGCCGGTTCGAATAGGCGTTCAGCCAGCAGAAGAACCAGCACAGCGTCCGGAGCGGCTCCGCCGCCACCAGCGCCAGGTTGGAGCGCGCCGGGCGCAGCATCTTCAGGGCCAGGAAGGTCCCCAGGCTCTGGAGCGTCCAGGCGAACAGCCACATCTCCAGCGCGAGGCCCGTCGGGCTGAGCAGCAACGTGAGCCACGCGATGAGCAGCGGCGAGTTGAACGGCTCCGCCGCGAAGCAGCGCGGAACGAGCGTGCGCCGCATCTTCGCCCAGCGGGTGTGCCGATCCAGCATGCGCGTGAGAGAGCAGCTCGTGTTGCGGTTCTCGATCGGATCCAGGCAGAGATCGACGACGAACCCGCACGCGCTGAAGCGCTGTCCGAGCATGTCGTCCTCCGCCAGCACGTGGGCCACGCTCTCGAACCCTCCCACCCGCGCGAGATCGACCCGCCGCATCGCCATCGATTTGCCCACGCTGATCGACCGCCCCGCGAGCTCGGCGGCGGCGACGACCCCGGGCGCGATGAACGCCCCGAGCTGCGCGTTCTCGACCACCGCGCCGAGCGTCCGCTCCCCCGTGCCCACGACGACGCTCGAGACGAGCCCCACGCCCGGCCGCATCAAGATCGACAGCAGCGAGCGGAGGTAGTCTGGGCGGACACACACGTTCGCGTCCGAGATGACGAGGACGCTGCCCTCGGCCCTGCGCTCGAGCTCGAGGAGCTGCGCCACCTTCGGGTTCAACGCCTCGCTCGGATCCGTCAGGCAGAGCCGCGCCTTCAGCTCGGGGTGCGCCGCGATGAAGGCCTGGATCACCGGCACCGCGCGGTCTTCTCGCGAGGCCACGCCGAAGACGATCTCGTAACAGGGGTAATCGAGCCGGGCGAAGGATTCGAGGTTGTCGGCGAGCCCGTCGTCGACGCCCGCGACGGGCTTGAGGATGCTGACGAACGGGGTCGCCCCGCACGGTCGCGACGCTTGGACCGGCGCAACGAGCCGGTGCCGCGCGATCCTCCAGAGGAAGGAGGTTTGGATCGTCGCGTAGATGATGGATGACAGCGCCGTCGGCGCGACCGTCGCCAGATCTCCCCAATCCATGGATGGCCATGCTGATCGAATCGCGTGGCGTATCGATGGCCGGACCGCAAACCCAGCGCTGACTTTTCGCGACCGAGGCGTGACAGCCCCTCACCGCCACGACACACCGTGATGGCCGGTGCGAGCTCGGGTGTACCGTGAGATCCGTCGCCGACACACCCGCGCCGGGATCAAGCGAGCCTATCGGCGCGGCCGGGCAGCGTCAGCTGATGCGGCCGATGAGCTCGCGCGTGATGTTCTTCTGGTGCGACTCGAGCGTGCCGCCGCCGATCTCGAGCAGCTTGGCGTCGCGGAAGAACCGCTCCACCTTGTACTCGGTGCAGTAGCCCCAGCCGCCGAGCACCTGCATGGCGTTGTCGGCCACCTCCTTGCCCACCGGCGCCGCGAAGAGCTTCGCCGCGTCGGTCCCGAGCCGGTTTCTCCGCTCGGGGCTGACGTTGCGCGCGACCGCGTAGATGAGGGCGCGCGCCGCCTCGGTCTTGGCGTAGCTCTCCGCGATGTAGCGCTGGATCTGCCCGTGCTCGGCGATGGGCTTGCCGAAGCTCCTCCGCTCTCCGGCGTACTGGATCATGATCTCCAGACAGCGGTCCGCGATACCCAGGCTCATGGCCGCGAGCGTGAGGCGCTCCAGCTCCAGGTTTCTCATCATGTTGCGGATGCCGCCCCCCTCCTGGCCGAGGACGTTCCAGGCGGGCACGACGCAGTCGTCGAAGAGGAGCTCGCTCATCGTGCTCCCCCGCATTCCCATCTTCGGGGTCTTCTCGTCGGTCGAGAACCCGGGGAACCCCCGCTCCACCACGAAGGTCGTGACCCGGCCCTCGATGGTCGCGTAGACCAGGAAGATCTGGGCCTCCGGGGCGTTCGTGATGAGCGCCTTGCGCCCCTTCAGGATGTACCGATCCCCGTCGCGCCGGGCGAACGTCTTCATGCCGAGGACGTCTGTCCCGCTCGTCGGCTCGGTCATGCCCATCGCGCCGATCCACTCGCCGGACAGCACCTTCGGCAGGTACCGCGCGCGCTGCTCGTCATTGCCGGCGTGGAAGAAGTTGTTCACGAACAACATCGCGTGGGCGAGATACGCGAGCGTGAACCCGGGATCGCTCTTCGCGAGCTCGTGGTGGACGATCACCGCGGCGACCGCGTCCATGCCCGCGCCCCCGTGCTCCGAGGGCACGGTCACGCCGAGCAGGCCGAGCTCGCCGAGCCGCCGCATCAGGGGAACGTTCAGGGTGGCGCTCCGGTCGTGCTCGTCGGCCTGCGGCTCGACGACCTCACGGGCGAAATCCCGCACCATCTGCCGCAGCATCCGGTGCTCTTCCGTCGGGTTTTCCAGATCGCTTTCCATTGCGGAGGATGACGCGCTCATCGCGGCCCAACGTAGCACGCGCGGCCGCGCATCAGCGATGGGGTGGCACGCCGTTCGCCTCGTCCCCGGACGGACCGTCACCGAAAGGGGCACGAATGAGAAGCTGGACCGATGTGGTGCTCTGGAGCGTGGTGCTGGTCTCGCTGCTGACCTGGCTGCTCGCCATGGTCGGTGTGCTGGCCGTGCACCCGTGGACCCCCGTGCTCCTCGTGATCGCCGCCGCCTTCGCCGTGACCGGGATGTTACGGCAGATGCCCGGGCGGCCGCGGCTCTGAGCCGCCGGGAGCGGCCGGGGCGCCCGGCGGCGCGTCCGTCGCCGGGGGCGAGGGCCCGTCCTGGCAGCACCGCACGCCGGTCGAGTAATCGAGGTAGCTCCTCGGGTGGGCCGTGATCAGCGCCTCGCAGCCCGCGCGGGTCGAGCGCGCGTAGAAGCCGCCGGCGAACGCTCCGCCCGGCTCGTTCACCCACTCATCGAGGTTGCCCACGAGATCGTAGACCGCGTCGCTGCCCCAGCGGCTCCTGCACCGCGGGCTCCCGCCCGTCTCCCGGAGCAGCGGCTCGCGGGCGCTGCGCACGCGGTTCAGCCGGGGATCCAGGTGGCCAATCGACGCATTGCCGTGGAGTAGCGCGGCGGGGTGCGCCGGCCGGTAGACGTTGCACGCGCCCTCCTCGAACGTGTCGCCGTACGGGTACAGCGTGTCGTCCTCGCCGCGGCACGCCGTGACGAACTCCTCGACCGAGCAGAGCCGCTTGCCGGCCGCGGCGCAGGCGCTCTCGGCCACGAGGCCGGTCACGTAGCCGCTCGGCCGCACCCCGGACCGCGAGCGGGCCAGGGCGGCGATCGCCCGGCCGCGCTGCCATGGGGCGAGCAGGGGCAGGGGGAACGCGCGCGCGTGGACGTCGCCGATCCGCCGCAGGCCGGTCGACCAGTCGGCGAGGGTGAGCTCGAGCAGGTTCGGCGTTGACGGGTAGTCGGGCGAGAGCGCCTGTCCGGTGGCGCCGTCGACGAGCATCGCCTCGAAGCGATCGACGCAGAAGCGGCCACCGTCGATGGCCACCATGTCCGCCGGGCACGCGGGCGCGCCCGGCAGCGCGGCGGCGGGCGCCTCCGCGGGCTCTCCTGCGGCCGGGCGCGCCGCGCCCGCGCTCGCGGGCAGCGCGGGGCGAGCGACGCCGGCTTCGGCCTGCGCGTCGAGGCCGCTCACGGCGCTCCCGAACCACCGCAGGCTGCCGTCGGAGGCCCAGACCGCATCGCCCACCACGCACGCGCCGGGCGCCGCGAGCTCCGGGACGGTCACGAAGGCGCCGGGCGCCGGGGCCGGGACCGCGCGCCGCGCGGGCTGCCCGTCGACGCAGAGCGCGCCGGTGTCGTCGGCTGGCCAGGGCTGCGACGCGAGCTCGGCGCCTTCGTCGTCCAGCCACACCACGTGGCGCCGGGCCGCGTCGCTGAGCAGCGCGCCCCCCTCGGGCAGGGCGACGAGCCGCACCGCGAGGTCGCCCTCGGCGATCGGCAGCGACGTCACGCGCGCCGCGCCGGGCCGGCCGAGCGCGTCGATCGAGAGCGCCACGACCTTGCGCGGATCCGCGGCGCTCACGCCGGCGACGATGGCCCCGCCGCCGCGGCGCTCGCATGCGTCGAACCCCGCGCGCACCGGCGACGCGATGGCGAGGGCGGGCGGCGCGCGGCCTCCTGCGTCGGGGTCGGGCGCGCCGGGCGCGACGGGCGCGAGCCCGCCCTGGGCGCCGGGCCCGGTGAGCGCGCCCGAGGCGTCGATCCCGGTGATCTGGAGCCTGTCGCCGAGCACCTCGAGGAAGAGCCCGCGCTCGCGGCCCCCGACGAGCGCCGTGCTGTCCTCGTGCGCGCGCCCCCGCAGCGCGGGCACCACGAGCGGCTCGGGCAGGAGCCGCCCCACGTCGGTCCTCGCGAGCCACCAGGACGACCCGATGCGCGCGGCGCGCCGCCTGTCGGTGGGGCGCTCCGGCTCGCCGATCGGCGTGGCCGGCGCGCCGCCGGCGGCGCCTGCCTGCGCTGCGCCGGGGCTCTCCGGCGCCGCCGCCGCGGTGACCAGGGCGCGCGCGTCGAGCCGGTGGAGCTGCCCCGCGGCGAAGGCGAGCCCCTCGCCGTCCGTCGCGAGCGCGCCCCACGCGATGCGCGCGCGCCGCGCCGGGAACGGGTCCGGCTCGCGGCGCGGCTGCCCGTCGGCGCGCGAGGCCGAGAAGAGCCCGCCGGAGATCGTCTGGAAGTACGCGCGATCTCCCGCCCACGCGGCGAGCCCCGGATCGTACCCCGGCTGCCCCGCGGCGCGCCGGGCGCCGCTCGCGGCGATGCGCTCGAGCGCGCCGATCTCGGCCGGCGTGACCGGGGTCGCGTCCGCGAGGCGCGCCGGATCCACGGCGCAGACCGCCCTGGGCGCGGCGCCTGCGACCAGCCGCTGGAGCGAGGGCGCGACGCGCGTCGCCTGGCAGGCCCCGTTGCGGCCGGTGACGTCGACGACCACGGCGCCTGCGCTCGCGGTCACGAGGCGCGGATCCTGGTGGCCGCGCAGCGCGCCGTACTCGAGGTCGCCCTCGACCACGACGGCGCGCCGGCCCGGACCGAGCTTGCCGTCCTCGCCGAGCGAGGCGAAGGCGATCTGCGCGCTCCCGAGCCATGACGTGCTCGTCTTCTTCGAGCTCGCCGCGTAAAATAAGAGATCGATCGCGCCTGGCCGCCCGCCTGCGTCGATCAGCCCCATGCCGTCGAGCGGCGGCCGGAAGCGCAGCCCGGTGGGGGACGACGTGGCCGCGATCCCTTCGGACGGCGAGACCCAGCGGAGCCGCACCTCGACCTCGGGCAGCGGGTCCGGCCGCTTCGGCCGGGGCGCGGGGCGCGCGGTCTTCGTGGGCCGGCCGTCGCGCCCGCGGTGCTCGCCGCGCTTCTTCCGCGTGGCCTTGCCGCTCGCGCCGGAGGCCTTTGCCGGCTGCTTCGGCTTCGCCACCGTCGCCTTGCGGCCGGGGGCCTTGCGCGCGGGCTTCGCCGCAGCGGAGCGCTCGCGCGCGCCGCGCTGCGCCGGCGTCGCGGAGCCGCCGCGCGGCGCGGCCTCGGCGAGCTCGAGCAGCGCGACGCGCTCGCCCACGGCGGCCATGGCGTGCGCGCGGATCGGGGCGCACGTGCGCGACGCGGCCGAGGCCTCGCCGGGGAGGATGGCCGTTACGCAGAGCTCGCTGCCCTGCGATGTGAGCAGCGTGGTGGTCCCGTCGGGGGACGAGAGGGCGCCGGCGAGGTCCTCGTCGAGGAGCAGGTGCGGCGGTCCGAGCTCGCCGGTGGCAGCGTCGAGCCGCCTGACCCAGCCGGCGCGATCGGACGACAGCTTGGAGAGGAGCAGCACCGAGCGGCGATCGAGCGACGGCTCGATCGTGAACGGGAGCGGCTGCACCGTCGCGGTGCCGAGCGGCGTGCGGCCGGGGGGAGCCACGCCCGCCAGGGCGGTCGCGGCGGCGCCGATCGAGGGCGCCCTCTCCGGGGCGGGGGCCGGGGCCGGGCTTGTGCCGGGCGCGTACGCCGCGGTGCCGGTCTGTGCGGGCGCGTCCCGCAGGGAGCCGCCGGAGCACGCGCCCGCGCCGCAGGCGAGCGGCACGAGCAGGGCAGGGAGCACGGATCGGGGGGAGAGGGGGGATCGGGGACGACGCATCCTTCGCTCGCGCTCGGGTCTCCTTGTCCGCGTGGCTGCCCGGGGCGGCGGCCGAGCCTAGCGCGGGTGCCGCCCGCACGCTCGCGGCTGGTCCGGAAATGGCGGAGAGGACGCCAAGAGGGGCGAGGTGCAGGGGAGATGGAGTCGGGTACAAAAAGGGTCTATCTAGATCGCGCCGATACGACAGGGAACGTTGTCGTGACAGAGCTCATCGCAGGTGAGAGCCCCGTCGTCCGAGTGGCTGAGACCTGGTTCCACCCTCAGGGAGGCGGTCAAAGGTCCGATCGAGGCGCCATGGGTCCGGCTCGCGTGCTGCACGTGGCTCACCATGGCGGCATGGTGGATCACTTCGTGGACTCGCTCGCGGGCCTGTCCGTCGGAGGGACCTACGGCTTTGCAGTCGACTCCGCCTGGCGGAAGCTGAATTCGGTCTACCATTCGTCCGGGCACCTGATCGCCGGGCTGGTGGAAAATCTTCAGCATGGGTTGACCGCCGTGGCCGGTCATCCGTGGCCAGGAGAAGCGCGTGTCGAGTTCGAGGGGCAGGCGGAAGCCTCCAGCTTTGATGGGCTTGCCATAGAGCTTTCGACACGCCTGGGAGAGCTCCTCTCGAAACCCATCGAGGTCAAGGTGACGGGTGATCCGTACAGCTCGCGAGCGATCCAGATCGGGGACTTCCCTCCGATACCTTGCGGTCGAACCCACGTGCGAGCGCTGTCCGAGATTTCCGCCATACGAGTCCTGAGCATCAAGAGGAAAGGGAACCGTGTTCGCGTCGCTTATGACGCGTTACCTCCCTGATCCCTGAACATGAGCCGCTCGACGGACCGAAGCTTGCACGATTCAGAAGATTGTGTGCAGTGCTCCTCCGTCGTTGGTCCTCCACGACATATGCAACCTGAGCTCCCATTCCGTCCGGGGGCAACCCTGCCTCCCGGTCTGAACCTTTCCCCACGCCACCGGTCCGTGCCCGACGCAGGTTGACGCCGCGCGATCGCTGCAGGTACCGTCGTAGCGTGCCGTGGGGGGGCGTCCTTGTTATGGGTGCGTCGGATGCTCGGCTCAGCGCCTTTTGCTGTCGACGCAGTCAAGGCGGCGGGCAGCCCGGCTGGCGCAATGGCGGAGGGCATCGACCCGCCTGGCCACGAGCGCAGCGCGTGCGACGCTCACCGATGGACCGACCTGCAAGGCCCACGAGGCGGGGCGTCCGATGCAGCCGCAAATTCCACAAGGACGGATCCTGGGCGCGCCGAGTCTGCCGGATTGCTCGGCCTCCAGAGGGGCGCGTGTGCGGTTGCGCCGGCTGGCTTCAGCGGGGTTGACGGGGATGTGGACGATCTGGCGCGTCTCTGGCGCCGGAGGTGCGTGATGCGACGATACGTCTCGTTGTTCCTGCTCGCTCTGCTGGTGTGCGTCCTCCCCGAGGACAGTGCGCCCGTTCGAGGACAAGCGTGGCCCGAGTCGGTCGGCCCAGATGCCGGGGTGATCGAGGCCCCTTACGCAGGGGAGATCGAGGGGGTGCCCGAGCGCGGGACATGGGAGGAGACCGAGCAACTCGATCGATGGTTCACTCGTGAATCGGTGGTCGTCATCAACGGCAAGGTCGTCGACCACGAGGAGATCGCGGCGCGTCGCCGCGCCGCACGCCGCGAAGCAGCCCGAAACGATCTCGCCGGACGGCTGTCCAGGGCCATCAGCGAGCAGATCAGGGGGGTGAATGTCCTGGCCTTCAAGATGAGGGTCTGGGCCGAGGGGGTGCGCTGCGACGACAAACGGTTCATGTCGCCGCCACCGGCGCCGGCGGGCCACTGTCCGGACGGCGCCGAGGACTGCAACGATGCTCCTCTGCGATGACCGGCATCCTCTCGCTGGCCGCAAGGCGTGGGCTGGGCTACGGGTATGAACGTTGAATGGACGAAAGACATCCTTCTCATCTGGCGCATAGCCCGCAAGACGCACTCTGGTGGCTTGTCGGTGGAGGAGCGGCGCGCTCTCGCCGAGGAGTTCGGCGTGAGCGAACAGGTGGTTCTGCGTTACGAACGCGCGAGGACCGCCTACGACTTGTCGATAGCCCAGAAGCGGTGGCGTCAGGCCAAGTGGGAAACGATTCTGCGGATGACGGAAGGCGGAAAGGCGTTCGAGGACGAGAAATTTCCAGACGAGTTGGAGGCGACGTTGGAGAGGTTGAGGGATGCGGAACCAGAGAATGAGCTCACCCGCGAGCTTCGTGACGCCAGGGACGCGATCCGGGTAGAACTCGGCTTACCCCCCGTCCCGACCGAAGACTACTCATGAGCCCCCGCTCGCGAACGCGCCCGAACGCTCGGCCTCGACCGGCTCATCCACGTAGGCGGGCCTCGGCGTGGGCATCACGTCGCTGGGCGAGCGTCGCGCCACGGGAGGGATGACCCTGCAGCCCAGCGTAGCGCTCGGCTGGCGGTTCGCCGAATGGGGCAGCCTTTATTACCGCAATGCGATCTCCTTCTTCAATTTGAAGGATTTGCGCTGGATCGGCGTCATCGACGTGAACGCCGCCGTGCTCGGGATCCACCACCGCGAGCTCACGCTGGAGCTCGGTCCGAGCCTCGACGTGTTCGCCGTGCCGCTCTGCGCCGACACGTGGTGCCAGCGTGAGCACGGCCTGGCGCCGGCCCTGCATCTGGGCGCGACGCTCTCCCCGGCACCGGAGAGCAGGCTTCGCGGCAGAGGCACCGTACATGTGGCGTATATCCCAGGTATCGCCTGGTCTGGGATCTCCATCAGCATCGCCGTCGAGGGCGTCTATCGCTTTTGATGGCAATCACAGCGCGCGTCGCCTTGCGGGCTCCGACGACGTGGGCTCACCTTGTGCAGGGGAGGAGGCGCTCGGGAGCCTCGACGCCACGATGGTGGAGATCGATCGCGGCACCGACCGGTGCATCGGAGGGTTCAGCTGCCAGCTCGCCAGCATCGAGCGCACGTTCGATCACGACGACATCCTGCCGCTGACCGATGACGAGGCGGCGCGCCGTCGCGATGCGCAGCTGGTGCGATCGGAGGTGCTGTCATCGGGCACCGACTTCCTCCGCCTCGTCTATTCCCAGCAGTGGGTGCGCATGAGCGCGATGATCAAGGCACTCGAGGGCAAGGACGTGAAGGCGGCGGTCGAGCGTCTCGGACTCTCGGCCGAGGTAGGCCGCCTCCAGCGCTGGACGGAGCTGTACGGCAAGAAGCTCGGCGTCACGGAGGCGAAGGCCGCGGATCCGGCCGTCAAGGCGGTCGAGGCGTGGCACGAGGCCTATGGCACGCTCCTGGTCCAGGTCCATGCCGAGTACGACGACGACAAGGACGAGACACACGCGCTCCTCCGCGACCGGCTGCTCTCGCCGTACGAGGACGCGGCGGAGGAAGAGCGGCGCGCCGACCAGCGGGCCCGCGCCGCCGCCAGGAAGAAGGCCGAGCCTGAGCCTGAGCCGATCGAATAGCGCTGCTTCCCGCATTGCCTGCCGGCAGGCGACCCGCCATGCCACCCATCGCGCGACGACGGCGCCGTTCGCCGGCCACCTCGCAACGCCGCTCCAGTCCCGATCCCAGGTGACATCTCCGTCAGGTTCGGGGGAAATGTCGCCGGGAGACCTCGTGCCTTCTTTTTCGGCGCCGGCTCACGATTTCGCAACAATCCAGGGGACCTTCCCGGAAATAGCACGGGATGACGACGGATGAGGGAGCTCCGCTTATCTCCGGCCGGCTCCTCGCCCGAGACCGGATCCGGAGGATGAACCGCGCCGCGCTGCCGCTCGCTGCATCGCTCTTCCTGGCGGCGCCCGTGGCGCTCGCGGAGGAGGCGCCGCGCGGCGCGCGCCTGTCCTACACGCGGGGGTCTGGCACCGAGGGGTGCCCCGAGGAGCCGAGCCTCCGGGAGATCGTCGCGAGCCAGCTCGGCGGGGTCGACCCGTTCGTGCGCGACGGCGCGTGGCGCGTCGAGGTGGTCGTCCAGCGCAGGGGACCGGCATTCCGGGGAGAGATCGCGCTTCACGACCGCGATGGCCGGGCGCTCGGCCGCCAGGAGCTCTCGAGCCCGATCTGTGGCGTGCTCGTGGGGGACATCGGCCTCGCCCTCAGCGCCGTCATGCGCCCGTTGCTGCCACCACGGCCTGCACCGGGGAGTGCTCCCACCTCGCCGCCCTCAGGGCCGCCACCCCCGCCGGCGCCGGGGGATGTCGCTCCGCCCGTCCCACCGGGCGCGCCGCCCAGGGGGCCGGCCTCGAAGCCGTCCGACCCGGTCGCGGCGCCAGCCCGACCCGTTCGGCGCCCGAGACCGCCGCCGGATCGCCCGCGCCTCCAGCTGGGCGCCGGGGTGCTGCTCGGCGCCGGCGTGGCGCCGTCGGTGGCGGTCGGGTTCTCGGGGGTTGCCGGCGCCCGCTGGGAGAGGTTCTCGCTCTCGCTGGAGGCCCGCGGGGATCTTCCGATCGATGCCGAGCCCTACCGCGGGCGGATCGTTGAGGTGTCGGGGCTGAGCGGCTCGCTCGTTCCCTGCGGCCACACGGATTGGTTCTTCGGCTGTGCCCTCGCCATGGCAGGCGGGGTGTGGCAGGTCAGGGCGAGCACCGGCAGAGAGTTCGCGCTGCCCTACGCAGCGCTCGGGCTTCGTGCGGGGCTGGAGGTGCCGCTTTCGGCCCGGCTGGCCGGGCAACTCACCGGCGACCTCTTGATCAACACGGTTCGACCGGTCCATCGATCGCCCTATGGAGCAGGGTGGAAGACGGCGCCTATCTCGCAGGCAGTGGCGCTCCGCCTGATAGCTCTTTTCTGAACCTGGGTGCGGTTTCGCAAAGCATCGGACGCGCCCGAGGGAGCTGTTCCCATGAGGCGATTGCGAGCGCGTGCAGCGCGTGGGGGTCGCGGGGGCGCCCCTGCGGCCCGTCACCCCCTGGAGCGGCCGCTGTTGCGCCCGATGCGGGACGAAGCACCGACTCAGGCCGGTACAGAACTGCGGTGACAGCAGAACGTCGCCGCCGCGGTCGGCGCGATGTTGCCGACCGGCTCGCCGCCGAACGGTTCGCATTGTCCGGGATGAAGGTTCACGACGCTCACCAACTTGCTTCCGAGCGCCGTGCCTGGCGTGATGGTACCGCAGAACGGTGCGTCGCCAGTGCCCACCACACCCGCCACGACGAGCTGCGAGCACCCTTCGTCACTGAACGCGGAGGCCAGAACTCTGCAGATCGCTCCGGTCGGCTCGGTGCAGCCGCAAGGCGCGCAGCCGCGGGTGTCCTCGGTGCCGTCGTAGAAGACGTGCCGGTCCGGGTACGTGGCAGGGCACTCATGCTCGCCCTCGTGGTGGATGCACGTGAGGAATCCCTCCGGCGGCGCGGCGTCGCCGATCGGCGGCGCCGGCGTGCAGGTCATGCCGGGATCTGCACACGGGGGGTACGCGTTTCCGGTACACGCCCGGGCGACGATCGTGAAGCTCCCAGTCGTGGCGGGCTCGTCGAGGTTCTCCGGCGCCTCCGCGATCCTCGGCGCGCAACCTGCGGAAATGACGCGAGGCGCCTGGATCGCGAGCGACTGCACGCATGGGGCGCCATCGCAGGTCCGTTCGGCCTCGACGGCATTCACCGAGGTGCAGGTCCCATCCCACCCATCCGTGGCAGCGAACGAGGTCGCCGGAGCCGCGGGGCCGCCGCAAGGGAAGCCGGCAGCGTAGGCCTTCCATTCCGTCGGCACGTCGCACGTCGCCTCTGGCGGGTCGCACGCGCAGACGGGGCACGTGTGCGGAGCCGGAGCCGCGAAATCTGCATAGCCCTCGTAGCCGACGATCGGCGCGGTCGCAGGGCAGCTCGGCACGCCGTCGGGGGAGCCGATCCAGAGCAGCGCGGGCTCGGACCACCCGAGCGGCTCCTTCGGTACGCACTGCCCTGCGCAGACCTCTGCTGGCGGGATCAGGTCGCCGAAATCGGACGCGATGGCGACGTCCGTGTCGTCCTCGGCCGCGCAGTCATCGCCGCCATCGTCGCCGCCGCCGCATCCGCCAGCGCCGCCGGCGTCGGGGGGCTCGTTCACCTCACAAGGCGTTCCCTTGGGTCCTTCATCCTCATCCCAGGGGCAAAAGTACGACGTTGGCGTCCCGCATCCGCCGGAAGCGACCCCGAGCCCGAGCGTGCTCGCACAGCAAACCGCCACGATCTCACGCTGCCAACGTCGCGCCCGCGCCGCCATCGCCGCTCCCCAATGCTCTGCGGCGCTGTTGACGGCGCGCCGCGGTAAGTGCGGCCACGTTACCAGAGGACCCAAGGGCGCCGCCAGACCAACCCCGGCGCACACCACCCCCATTCGATCGCATTACGAAGAGCGCGGACCTTTTCTCATCTTTCGCCCGGGGGGACAGCCCGCGTCGCTCTTCATGAGGGCCCGAGCTGTCGCCGTCGTGCGCCGGTTCCCCGCCTGCCGCCAGAACGAGCGCTCTGGCGCCCCACGGTTAGGCGGACCGGTCGATTGTGCAACGAGGAGCGGGGCAGTCCCGGACACCGCTCCCATGAAGACCTCGTTGCCCATCCCTCCCCGGCGGGAGGCCTGCCGCCCGTCCGCCGATGCGCCGGGATCCCGGACGCGCCGCCGCGCGCGCAGCGCGCCGAATGAGGCGCTCCACCCGGCGGTCTCGCCCTCGATCGAGGCCCTCTGGGCCGAGCGGCGGTTCGTCGCCCCCCTGCTCCGCGCCCTCCACGTTCCCGCTCGCGACTTGGAGGATCTCCTCCAGATGGTGCTCCTCGGCGCCTGGGAAGCCATCCGGGCGCGGAGGTACCGCCCGGACCCGCGACGGCACCCGCGCGCGGCGCTGCGCGGGTGGTTGCACGGCATCGTCTGGCGCCAGGTGTCCCATTGCCGGGACAGCGCCTGCATCCGCTGCGAGATCCTGCTCGACGCGCCCCTCTCGCCCGCCGGCCAGGCGCCTGTGGAGATCGAGGGAGCGCTCCTCGCCCGCGCCGCGCTCCGCGAGATCGTCGCGCTCCCTGCCGGCTATCGCGAGGTCCTCCTCGCAGGGGCCGGGCCCCTGAGCCTCGTCGCCTGGGCACGAAGGCGCCGCATGAACCCCAATTCCGCCGCCAGCCGGTTGCGTCGCGCCAGGAGGGCGCTGGCTGAAAGACTCGCCTCACCGAGGCGGCCGTTCGGTGAGGCGGCCGTTCGGTGACGCTGCTGCCGGGGTGAGGCCTCCGCTCGGCACCCGCTCGGCCGGTCGCACCAAGCCCGTGTACGATTTCGCAACGAGCCGGGCGGCGTCGCCGGACTACCTAGCCATGAAAGAGTCCCGAGCACGCCCAGCGCCCCCTCCTGCGCCCGACCCGGCGCTTGCGCCTGCACCCGCCCCGGAGGCGGCGCCTGCACCCGCCCCGGAGAGGACGCCTGCACCCGACCCAGCACCCGCTGCCGGACCCCATAGGGATCCTGCGCCCGCCACCGGTTCGTCCCCGCACCCCTCGTTCGAGGAGGTCTACCAGACCTTGCTCCCGTACGTCCTCGCGGTGCTCTGGCGGGTCGGCGTCGCATCTCGGGATCTCCACGATGTCGCTCACGAGGTGTTTCTCGTCGTTCACCGCCGCCTCAAGGACCAGGATCCTCGCCTGTCGCTCAAATCGTGGGTCGCGGGAATCAGCGCGCATGTCGCCCTTCGCCACCTGCAGCTCGCCCGGAACCAGCGGGAGCTGCTCGCGCTCGACGCTGGCGAGCCCATCGAGCTCGCGGACCCCGGGCTCGACGCGGAGCGCCGGGTCGCACAGGCCGAGACCCAGCGTATCGTCCGCGAGCTCATCCAGCGCATCGAGAGGGAACGACGAGCGGTGTTCGTGCTCTACGACCTCGAGGGAAGCGACATGCGCGACATCGCGCAGGCCCTCCGGATCCCCGTGAACACCGCATGGGATCGGCTGAGACGCGCTCGCAGCGAGTTCACGGCCGCGGTCAAACGACTCTCCGCGCGGGACCCGGACGCGCTCGGCCTTCGCCGCCTGCGCTTCGCCCTGGCGCCGTTCGCCCTGGCCGACAGACCCCTGCTGCTCGACGCAGGCGGGGTACGGCTCGGTCTCTCGCGGGACGTCGCCGGGCCGCTCTGGGCGCGGCTCCAGCGGTCGCTCGCTTCGACAGGAGGGCTGGCCCGCGGCGCGGACAGCCTCGCTGGCGCCCCTGCAACACGGCCCGATGCAGGCGCTACGTCGTCCCACCGGCGCCGCCCCGGGGACGCGGTGGAGGCCGCCGGTGCCACCGGGGAGAAGCGCACGCCGCCGGTCGTCACGATCGCGCGAGCCAGGCTCATCAAGGCGGGGGCGGCGCTGTTCCTCTGGGGCGTCGGGGCGGGCGCCGGCCTGGTCTATGCCATGCTCCCGCCGCCTGCTGCGGCGCCGGTGGTGCCTGTCCGCGCCGAGGCCGACGGCGCCGCGCCCGTCCGCGCCGAGGCCGACGGCGCCGCGCCCGGGCGAGCCGAGCGCGCCGCGCCCGAGCCAGCAGAGCGCGATCGCGATGGGGCCGGGCGCGGCGTGGGCGCCGCGGACGGGCGCGCCGTGGCCGCGACCGTCGGGAGCGCTGGATCCCCGGCGGCTGTCGAGATCGCGGCAGCAGGGCCGTCACGCGCCCCCTCCCGCAAGGCGGCTCCGCCCAGCGAGCGCGACACGACCGAGGAGAGCGCGTTGCTCAGCAGCGCCGGAATTGCGCTCAGCGAAGGGAAGGCGACAGAGGCGCTCGACGTGCTGGCTTCGCACGAGCGGAGTTACCCGCGCAGCCCGAGAGCCCAGCTGCGCGAGGCGCTGGCCATCCAGGCCCTCGTCCAGGCCGGGCGGCGCGCCGACGCCCGCGCGCGAGCCGGGCGGTTCCGCGCGGCGTTCCCTCACGCCGTGTTTCTCCCCGCCATCGAGGCGGTCGTGAGCAGCCCATGAGGGCCTCCGCGTGCTCTTCTGCGCCTCGCCTCCGAGCGGCGACACGGCCGGCGCGTCGACCCTCCGCGAGCGGGCGCGCGGGTTCGTCGGGTCCGCTCGCGAGGGAGATCTCCGGCCGGGCTGTCCGCCGCAGCGCCCAAACGGGAGGACGCCGCCGGGCGGGCCCGAGGCCGTGCAGGTGGTGCTCGACCGTCCGCGGGGCGCGGGCTAGCCTGTGCGTGAAGGACCCACGATGAGCAAGAAACTGGACGACGAGTTGGCCCAGGCGCTGTCTCTCGCAGAGCAGCAGGATACGCCCGCGGTGGTGAAGCCAGCCGCGGCGAGCCCGGCCCCGAAGGCGCGCCCGTCGCGCAGCCTCGGCCTGCTGGCGACGCTGCTCGTCATGGTGGGCGCGCTCGTCGCCCTGTTCCTCGTCGGCTTCAAGGAAGCGGCCGTCTACGCGACGCCCGTCGATCAGCTGCTCGCGTCGAAGGACAAGCTCGCCGGCCGCAAGGTCCGGGTCGAGGGCGAGCTCGTGCCCGGCACGCTGGTCAAGCGCGATTCGCCCTGCGAGTACCGCTTCCAGATCCACGGCACGCAGGCGCCGCTGCCCGTGCGCTACGCCCAGTGCGTCATCCCCGACACCTTCCGCGACGTCCCGAGCGGCGGCGTCCAGGTGACCGTCGAGGGCACGCTCTCGCAGGGCGGCGACTTCGAGGCGAGCCTCGTGATGGCCAAGTGCACCTCGAAGTACGATCCCAACTCGCACGAGATGAAGGGCGGCGCCCAGCCCGGCGAGGGCCCGCTCTCCCTCAAGTGAGCGAACGCGCCCGCCCGCGCGCGGCGCAGCGCCGGCGGGCCGCGTAGCGCTCGTCTTCCCCCGCGCATCCTCCACACTTCGGCGATGAGCTCCCGTGACCGCCGGTTGCTGAGCCCCGTCGGCGACGGACGCAGCCCGCCCTTGCCGGGTGATCCGCCCGCGGGCCGCTCCGGCGGCGGCGCGTCGAAGCCGATCGGCCCCATCCTGACGGCGCAGCACGCGCTCACCCTCCTGCCCGGCATGGAGGCGGTGCTGGGCTCGATCTTCCGCGACGTCGAGCGCGCAGAGCGGCGCGTCGACATCGAGACGTACATCTACCGCGACGACCTGCTCGGGAGCGCGTTCGCCGACGTCATGGGGCGGGCCGCGGCGCGCGGGGTGCGCGCGCGGCTCCTCTACGATCCGCTCGGCTCGCACGAGACCGACGCCCCGTTCTTCGACGCGCTCCGGCGCCGCGACATCGAGGTCCGCGCCTACCGCCCCATGGCGCCCGGGCTCGGCCACGGCGGGCTCCTGCCGCGGGATCACTCGCGCGTCATCGTGATCGACGATCAGGCCTACACCGGCGGCGCCGCGTGGGGAGACGAGTGGCTCCCGGAGCGGCGCGGGGGCAAGGGGTGGCACGACGTCTGTCTGCGCCTCGAGGGCCCCTGCGTCGAAGATTTCGCCTTCCTCTTCGAGCGGCGCTGGCGCGAGGCCGACGGCGGATCCGAGGGGGTGCGCGACTACGCGACGGGGCGCAAGTACCCGGATCTCGAGCTCGTCGCGGACACGCCGGACGACAACGCGCGCGTCTATGCCCGCTACCGCGAGGCGATCCGGCGAGCGCGGGAGCGCGTCTGGATCGAGAACGCCTATTTCTTCCCGCCCGCCGGGATGCTCAAGGATCTCGTCGACGCGGCCGCGCGCGGCGTCGACGTCCAGATCATCCTCCCCGGCGAGACCGATCTGCCGATCATCAAGCGCGCCGCGCGCGCCGAGCACGCCGCGTGGCTCGATCGCGGCTTCACGATCTTCGAGTACCAGCGGGACGTCCTGCACTCGAAGTTCGCGCTGGTCGACGGCGACTGGTGCACGATAGGCACGTTCAACGCGAACCCGAGCAGCCTGAGCGCCGTCAACGAGGTGAACCTCTTCGTGTTCGATCCGGCGTTCGTCGCGCAGGTGGCGGACATGTTCTCGCGGGACAGGGCAGACTCGCGGCCGGTGACCCGGGGCGCGCTCGCGGCGCGGTCGCTCCCGGGCAAGGCCGCCGACTGGCTCGCTCACGGGGCCTTGAGCCTCCTCGACAAGCTGGTTAAGACATCCCCGGACTGACGCCCGAGGAGGAGGCATTTGAGCCACGATCGCGATCTCGTCGTCCTGACGCAGAACATCTGGGGGGGAGTCGCCCTCTGGGAGCGGCGCCGGGCGATGCTTGCCAGGCTCATCGGCGATCTGCGCCCTTGCCTCCTCGGGCTCCAGGAGGTGCACGCGCCGGCGGCGAGCGGCGACCTCGGCCAGGCCGGGGAGCTCTCGCGGCTCGCCGGCGGATACCGGGCCTGGTTCGCGCCGGGCAGGGTCGCCGCGAGCGGCGAGTGCGAGGGGGTAGCGCTGCTCTGCCGGGAGGACATCGAGGTGCTCGATCACTCCGTGGAGGCGCTCACGCTCGATCGCGACGACCCGTTCGAGCGCGACAGCCAGCGCGTCGTCCTGCGCGCCGCGATCCGGCACGCCGGCGCGGTGGTCGACGTGCTCGTCACGCACCTCTCGCTGTCGAAGCGCGCGCGGGCGCGCACCGTGCGCGAACTCGTGAGCTTCGCCGCGCGCGAGCGCCAGAAGTCGGGGAGCCACGGCGCCGTGCTGATGGGCGACTTCAACGCGCTCCCCAGCGAGGAGGCGGTCTGTTATCTCCAGGCGAGCGCCGGAAACGGCTCCTGGCTCGACGCCTGGACGCAGGCGCACCCCGGCAAGGCGGGCGGCACCTGGCCCGCGGGCCTGCCGCTGCGCCGCATCGATTATGTCTTCGTTCAACCGGGCGAGGGGTGGGCGATCACGCGCTGCGAGCGGGCGCCTTTCTCCGGCTCGGATCATCTCGGCGTGGCCGCGTGGCTGCGGCTCGGCGCCTGAAGGGCGGGGCCCCGCTCGCCCGGATCTCCAGCGGATCTCGATGGAGCAGGCCCTCGCGCGCAAACTGTACCTGCTGCGGCGGACCGGGTAGGCTGGCGGCACATGAGCAGGCTGCTGATCTTGGGGGCGACCGGCGGCACGGGCGCCGCGTTGATCCGTCAGGCGCTGGAGGCTGGACACGAGGTCTCGGCATTCGCGCGCACGCCCGCCACCATCCCTGTCCCGCACCATGAGCGGCTGCGCGCGCTCCGCGGCGACATCATGGATGCCGAGCAGGTGTCGCGCGCCGTGTCCGGCCACGACGCCGTCCTCTCGGCCCTGGGGTCGCGCGGCCTGGGCCCGACGCGCGTCTACTCCGACGGCATCATCCACGTCCTGCGCGCGATGAAGGAGCACGGCGTCCGCCGCCTGATCGCCGTCACCGCCGCGGGCATCGGCGAGGAGCAGCAGCCTGCGCTCTGGTTCCGGCTCCTGGTCAAGCCGATGCTCCGCAACAGGTATTCCGACATGCTGCGCATGGAAGAGGCCCTCCGCCGGAGCGATGTGGACTGGACCGTCGTGCGCGTCCCCAAGCTCACCGACGGGCGGCTCACCAAGGAGTGCCGCGCCGAAGTCGACCCCTCGCCGCCGGAGGGCTACCTCTTTGGCGGCCCCGCGATCTCGCGCGAGGATCTGGCGTATTTCATGCTCTCCCAGCTGGAGAGCGAAGAGTACCTCCGCAAGGCGATCGTCGTGACGTACTGAGCGCGCGGCGCTGTCGTCATCTCTTGACGCAGCCGCGGAGCATCGGTCTGCTGCCGCCCCCGCCGTCGTGGCCAGCCCGCGGCGCGCCCGCGGTGATCGCCACGAATGCCGCGATCGCCGTGATCCTCGCGACGCTGCCGAGCAGAGGCCTCAGAATCCATGATTTTCTCCCCCAGGACCGCTCTCCCATGGTTCCTCGGTCTGGCGCTGATCGCCCTGAGCGGGTGCGAGCTGCTCGTCTCAGCCGACCGCAGCAAGATCGATGTGCCCGCGGTCGGGGGCAATGGCGGAGAGGGCGGCAGCGGCGGAGAAGGGGGTAGCGGCGGAGAGGGCGGCGGCGGCGGAGAAGGCGGCAGCGGCGGAGAGAGCGGTAACGGCGGAGAAGGCGGCAGCGGTGGGCAGGGCGGCGCGGCCGGCGCGGTGTGCGGCGATGGCGCGATCAGCGCTCCTGCCGAGGTGTGCGACGATGGGAATCGGACGGCCGGCGACGGGTGCGATCCGGGTTGCGCGATCGAGCCTGGGTTCGCGTGCGCCGGGGCGCCGAGCGTGTGTACGAGCGGGTGCGGCGACGGGGCGCTGGGCGGCGCGGAGACCTGCGACGACGGCGGCGACAAGGACGGCGATTGCTGCTCGCGCGCGTGCCAGGTCGAGCCCGGCTGTGAGGTCGAGCCGAACGACGGATTCGCCTCGGCCAACGACGCCTTCGCCATCGCGCCCGGCGGTCGGATCCGCGCGTTCATCGACCCCGAATCCGACGTGGACGTGTTCTCGGTGACCGTCCCCGAGGGGTCGGTAGGGCGCATCAAGGCAGAGACGCTCGATGGCCCGCTGGGCACGACGTGCAGCTCGCTCGGCGTCGATACCCATGTGACGATCTTCGACGCGAGCCTGGCGAGCATCGAGGACAACGACGATGTCGCCGACGACGATACCTGTTCTTTCCTGGCGCTGCGCAAGCTGAGCCCTGGCGAGTATTTCGTCCGCGTGCAGATCTCCCCTGGAGCGGAGCCCGCGACGTTCGACTACACGCTCTCCCTCACGCTGGATACCTCGGTGTGCGGCGACGGCGTGCTGGAGGATCCGGAGCTCTGCGACGACGGCGACACGACCGGCGGTGACGGCTGCAGCGCGGCGTGCGAGCTGGAGCTCCGCACCCCCGAGGTCGAGCCGAACAGCACCGCGGCGGAGGCGGGAGGGCGCGCCGCGCTCCGGCCGAACGTGCTCGTCTCGGCGGCGATCGAGCCCCTCGGCGATATCGACGTCTTCGCCTTCGAGGTGCCGAGCCTCGCGGACGTCCAGCTCGCGACGTTCAGCCCCGGGCGGCTGGACGAGTGCGCCGAGGGCGTCGACACCTTCCTCCAGCTGCTCGACGTGGACGGCGCGACGGTGCTGGCGAGCGACGACGACAGCGGCCTCGAGGCGTGCTCGCTCATCGACTCGAGCGTCGACGACAGGGCGACACGGCTCCAGCCGGGCACGTATTATGTGACCGTCGAGGAGTTCAACAACGACGCCTCCATCCCCGGGTACGACCTCCTCATCGCCTTCACCTCGCTCTGCGGCAACGGGGTGATCGAGGAGGGCGAGGCGTGCGACGGCGGGGAGCGGTGTTCCTCGGCGTGCGCGCGGATCGCGGTGTGCGGCGACGGAGCCATCGATGGCGGCGAGGCGTGCGACGACGGCGGGACCGAGGGCGGAGATGGCTGCAGCGCCGCGTGCCAGCTCGAGGGGACCCTCCCGGAGATCGAGCCGAACGACGCGCGAGGCCAGGCCACCGCGGGTCGGGCGACCGCGGCGGGGGCGCTGTTCACCGCGTCGATCTCTCCGCCGGGAGAGGTCGACTTCTTCGCCATAGACGTCCCCGGCCTGGCCGAGCTGGAGGTGGAGACATTCGATGCGACCGGTCCGACCTCGTGCCGCGGCGTCGACACCGTGGTGCGGCTCCTCGGGCCCGACGGCGCCGTGATCGCCGAGGACAACGACGGCGGCGAAGCCAGGTGCTCCCGTATCCGCGCCGCCGTCACCGCGCCGGGCGTCGATTACGTCCGCTATTACGTGCGGGTCCAGGACTATGGAGGAGACTCCATCGCTGGATATACGGTGCGCGCGCGGACGACGGCCGTCTGCGGCGACGGCGCGGTCGAGGGCCTGGAGGAGTGCGACGGCGGCGCCGCGTGCGGGGCGACGTGCCAGCGCGTCCCGGTGTGCGGAGATGGCTTCGTCGACGAGCCCGAGGTCTGCGATGACGGCAACACCGGAGGCGGGGATGGCTGCGACGCCGCATGTCGGATCGAGGGCGCGATCGCCGAGATCGAGCCCAACTCGACCCCTGCCGAGGCCGAGGCGAACGGCGCTGTGGCGCCGGGAGCGCTCGTGTCCGGCGCGATCGAGCCGGACAGCGATGTCGATCTCTTCGCCCTGCAGCTCACGAGCGTCTCCGATCTCCGGCTCGAGACCTTCGACTCGAGCGGCCCCGCGCGGTGCGCCGAGGGCGTCGACACGGTCCTCTCCCTCCTCTCGCCGGACGGGGCGACCGTGCTCGCCTCCGACGACGACGGCGGGATCGGCGCCTGCTCGCTCATCGACTCGAGGAGCCCCGGCGGGGCCGCGGCGCGCCGCCTGGGTCCCGGGACATACCATGTCCGGGTCAGCGGCTTCCCGGAGCAGCCGGGGGCCCGCTACACGCTGCGGGTCTCGCTCGACGCCTCGTGCGGCGACGGCGTGAGGGAGGGCGCGGAGGAGTGCGACGGCGGCGCGGGGTGCAGCGCCCGCTGCGAGAGGCTCCCGGTCTGCGGCGACGGCCTGCTCGACGCGCCGGAGGGGTGCGACGACGGCAATGCCGCGGGCGGAGACGGGTGCAGCTCCGCCTGCCAGCTCGAGGCGGTGACCGCCGAGATCGAGCCGAACGACACCCCCGCGCAGGCCGGGGCGAGCGATCTCGTGATCTCGGGCGACGCGCTCCTCGCGGCGAGCCTCGCCGCGGGCGGCGACAGGGACGTGTTCCGCCTGAGCTTGCCTGCCGCCTCGGTCGTGCGCCTCGAGGTCTTCGACGGCACCGCGGCGGGCTGCGAGGGAGGCCTCCTCACGACGCTCCGCGTGCTCGACGCGGCAGGCGGGACGGTCGCGACGGACGAGGGGCTCTCCGACACCGCGTACGCGGGGGGCATCGGCGGATGCTCGGCGCTCGTCGTGGCGTTGCCTTCCGGCGACCACGACGTCGAGGTCGCGGCGCGCGAGGGCGGCGCGGAATTTCCGCTCTACCTCCTCCAGGCCAAGATCCTCGCGCCAGCGGGCGCCGAGGAGGAGCCGAATGGCACCATCGCCACCGCGAGCGGATTCGCCGGCTCCGATGGGTTCATCGCCGGCGCGCGGGCGACCGACGATTTCGACTTCTACGCCGTGGATGTCCCGGAGGGCCGGTCGATCCGCGCGGAGATCATCGAGGGCGGCGAGGAGGCGTGCGAGTCGCTCGACATCGACAGCCGGCTGTCGCTGTTCGACGCCGGGGGCTCGCTCATCGCGGACGACGACGACGGCGGCCGGGGCAACTGCTCGATCCTCGACGGCACCGGGGACGCCCCGCGCCACCCCGGGGCTCATGCGCTACCGGCGGGGCGGTACTTCCTCCGCGTCCGCGCCGCGTCCGGCGCCTCGGGCACCGCGGCCCTCTTCGAGTACCGGCTGGCCGTCACGCTCCGCTGACGAGCGCGGACGCCGCCGGACGTCCGGGATCACCGTTGGCCCCGTCCGGCCGGGACGGGGCGTGTTCGCCGCCGCGCGTCCAGCGCCGCGCGCCGCCGCGCGCCGCCGGGAGGCCGGGACGCACCCGCCGCCGCGCGGCGACTCGATGTCTCGATATCCCATCATCGCGAGACTGCCGCGCTCCGTCGCGCCGCCGCGCGGTGTGGCTCCGCGGTGCTCATCGGAGCCGCATGCGGGGGCCATACCCACAAGCACCTTCGCGGGGTGTCTTCGGTAGCTAGGTAGGTAGGTAGGTAGATCGAGCGCCGGGGGCGGCACGGAGCTGCCTTGTGCCGCGCCCGCGCGCCCGCCCTGGCGTCGCCCGGCGATTCCCGCCCTCGGCCGCGCCTCGCGGCGCCGCCGTACACCGCCTCTCTCGGCGCGGGTGCGTGATACTTCGGCTGGATGTAGGAGCCCGCGGGGTGCGTTCAAGGCAGAGGACATGAGTTCTTTGTCGAGGAGTGCCGGTATTCTCCCTGGTTCTAACTCCGTCCTGTTTTTGACCGGAAAGATGCCAGTCAAAAGTGCTTGCGTGAGACCGCGGGGAGAATAGTCTCCTGTTGTTCGCGTCATGACCTCGGGGCGGGTTCCTCCGGGAGCGTGACCGTGACGGGACGACGACGACGTGCGTCGCTCCCGTCTGGGCACCGCTCTCCTGGCGCAGGCCCCGGGGGATTGCATCCCTTGGGTGACGATCTGGATAGGTATCTGCATCAAACTTCACCACAGATTCGATTCCTCGGAGGTATTTCTCATGAAGAATTTTGCTCGTTGGGTGCTCGCTTTCGCAACCATCACGTCGATCTCGGGCAGCGCCATGGCCATCCGGAACGACTGTTTCTACGACGTGTCCATGAAGACCGGCCTGAGGAAGGTGCCGGTAGGTCAGACCGTCTTCCAGCTGGCCGAGCAGGCGGGCACCCTGTGGAACGATGAGTGCGGCTACGTGGGCAAGTGGGGCGTCGTGGCGGGCCCGGGCGCCGCGGTGGCCGCCAACATCTTCCTTCGCCAGCAGACGACGATCGGGAACAACGACTGCGACTGGAACTCCTTCTACTTCACGGACGGGAGCATCTCGCTCCTGCCCACCGTGCCGATCCCGCCCAGCACCGTGTCGTTCCCGCCCAGCTCCGGCATCACCTCGCGGCTCCAGAAGGCGCCCATCTGCAACTTCGTGGGGATGGAGGACGACTACACCGGCACGATCAAGTCCACGATCCAGTTCTATTCCGCGCTGTCGATGCCCACGCCGGTCACGTTCGCCCCGCACTGCTACTGACGGCGTGCCTTTGAGACCGGTCTTCACTGGGCTCTGAGACGGCGCCCGGCGTCCGACCGATCGGCGAGAGCCTCCCTGCAGAAAGCCCATAGTAACGGCCCCGGGCAGGTCGGGGAGGCGCTCGTCGATCGCGTCGTGCGGATTGAGGAGGGGGCGCCGGCGGAACGCCGGCGGCCCCTTTCTCTTCTCCGCCTCTGCCGAGCTCCCGACTCGAGGGCTCTAGCCAGGTCAACTTGTCTGGAGGAACAATGATGCAACCGAGTTCGTCGCAACGGAACCCCTCGCGCCGGCCCCTGTGGATCGCCGCCGGCTTGCTCCTGGCCGCCCTCGCCGGCGTCGCCCTCTTCCTCGCCTTCCGCTCCGGGGACGAGCAGACCGCCGGGGCGAAAGGCCCGGCCGCCGGGGCCGAGAAGCACGTCCGTTACCGCAACAGGGCGCTCGTTCGCGGCCCGGCGCCGGCGGCGAAGGAGGAGGCGCGGCCCGCGATCAGCGGCCTCGTCTATGGCACGGACGGGAACACCCTCGCCGGCGCGACCGTCGTCGCCATGACCTTCGAGGTCGCCGGCAACGTGCTCTCGACCGCGGGCTCCGTGAAGAGCGACGATGGGGGGCGGTTCGAGCTCACGCTCCCGGACGGCACCTATCAGCTGAGCGCGAGCGTCGATGGATACGGGACCACGTCGATCACGGCGCGCCCCGGCGAGGCGGTGAGCCTCGTGCTGCCGAAGAGCGGCGTCATCGAGGGGCGCGTGCTGGACGAGCGGGGCGAGCCCGTGCGCCGCTTCTCGATCGACATCCTCTCGGCCGTGACGGCGGAGACGCCGGCGACGCCGCCCCTGTTCTCTCGCACGTTCGAGAGCCCGGACGGCTCGTTCCGCGTCGATCAGCTGCCCTCGTGGGACGTCGTCGTCAGGGCGACGGCGGCGGAGTTCGCGCCCGCGTTCTCCACGAACATCAATGTGCGCGCCGGAGACGTCGAGAAGATGGATCTGACCCTCTCGAAGGGATGTACCTTGACCGGGCAGGCGGTGGACTCGTCCGGCGCTCCGCTGCCCGGGGTGTACGTCGACGCCGAGTCGCTCTTCGCCGTCGGCGAGCTGAGCAGCCTGTCCATGGAGGCCGCCGCGCAGGCGCAGACCGAGGACGACGGCTCCTTCAGCCTGCCGCACGTGCCGAAGGGCACGATCGTCGTCCGCGGCTATGACGGCAGCAACGCCGTGAGCTCGACCGAGATCGAGGTCGCGGGCTGCGACGGCCTGAAGCCGGTGAAGCTCGTGATGTCGCCCGGCGGCAGCCTCTCCGGCGTGGCGCGAGACGCCGAGGGCAAGCCCGTCGCCGGCGCCCGGCTCACGCTCATGCACCGCCCGATCGGCTTCGTGAACACGGTGAGCGACGAGGACGGCACCTTCCACTTCGACCAGGTCCCGCCCGGCGAGCTCCGCGTCATGATGCGGCGAGGCGAGGAGGTGATGCTCGCGGCGGTCGGCATCGAGGACGGGAAGACCACGCAGCACGACATCGCCTTTGCGCCCCGGGGCACCGGGGAGATCCGCGGCCGCGTCACCGTGGCCGGCAAGCCGCTCCCGGGGGCTCGCCTCATGATGGCCACCCAGATCGGGGACGACGGCGCGATCGGCATGTTCTACCCCGTCACCGCGGAGGACGGCTCGTTCCGCGCGTCCGGGCTCCCGACCGGCGGCTACATCATCAACGTCGAGTCGACGAGCATCGGGACCGGCGTGCACGTGAAGGCGGGCGAGGTCACGACGGCGGATCTCCAGGTGATCGACCTGCCCAGCATGAAGGGCCAGGAGGCCGCGCTCCCGCTGCGGTAGCGAGCTCCGCGCCAGCGCGATCTCCCGGCTGTCCGGAGGCGGAGCCTCCTGGACGGCCGGTCCGCGTTTTCAGGTCACTCCGCCGGGGTGATGGTCAGCGTGAACGGCCCCGAGGAGGCGGCGTTGTAGCTGTCGACGAAGATGTCGATCGGCTGGCCTGCAGTCGCCGTCACCGTGATCGACTCGGGCTGCCCGGAGTCGAAGGGATCATCCACGCAGGAGAGCTCGCTGCTCGGGTCTGCACAGTCGCTGCGCGCGTAGAGGACGACATCGGCGTGGCGCTCCGGCGTCGCGGTGATCGTCAGGTTGCCGCTCGCCTCCGGGGTATACCGGTACACGAGCTCCCCGCCTTCGCCGCCGCACGACGCCGTGACGCCCTGCGTGCCCTCGGAGGTGTCGCCCACCGTCGTTGCCTCCGTGAGCGTCGCCGTGGCCGCGCACAGCGGCTCCAGGTTCACCTTGCACTCGCCGCTGCACACGTTGTCATCCACGGCGTCTCCGTCGTCGCACTCCTCCGCGCCGACGCGCGCTCCGTCCCCGCAGATCTCCTCCGCGAAGGACACGTCGAGCGTATACGACGCGTCCATCCCGTTCTTGCCCTCGATGAAGATGAAATAGGTCTGACCGGGCTCGGTGAGCAGCTCCAGCGGGGCGTCTTCCGGTCCGAACGCAGGGACGCAGCCGAGCAGCGTCGCCTCGTCGTCGCAGCTCTCCCGGATGTACCAGTCGAAGTCGCCCTCCGGCGCCGTCGCCGTCGCGGCGATCTGGACTGCGCCCTTCGCCGGCGCGACGAACCCGAACACCCGCTCTCGCATGCCCGTGCCCGTGACGGACGTGGGGATACCAGGGCAGAGCGCGGCGAACAGGTTGGTGCCGGCCTCCGTCGTGCCGGTGAACCTCCCGCCCTCCGAGACGTCGGTGGCCTCCGCGCACGCCGCGGCGACGCTCTCGACGCACGCTGCCTTCGTCGAGCAGTCGCGCTCCTCGCAGTCCTGCAGGCCGTCCTTGTCCTCGTCCTCGGCGCTGTCGCAGATCTCACCCGACGAGACGCAGAACGCGGAGTCCTCGTCGCAGGCGCCCTTGCACTGCGCGTCGTCGTCGCAGCCGCCAAAGCACATCGTCCACCCGTCGTCGGTCACGTCGACGCACGTATGCCCCGCCCTCCCGCAGTCGGACGTCTCTTCACAGGACTTGAGACAGAGCGAGAAGCTGCCCTGTGGCAGGCACTCGGAGCCCTCACCGCACGGCAAGAGCGCCGTGTCGCAGAGCCTCGTGCAGTAGCCGCCCGCCCAGCCGAAGTCCTCCTCGGTCAAGCAGAGCCCGCCGAGGCAATCCTCGTTGACCGCGCAGGCCTCGCCGTCCGCCTTCCCGTCCGGCGCGATGCCCTCGCCGCCGTCGCCGCCCTGGCCGCCTGCGCTGGACGCCGCTCCCAACGGTGAGATCTCGTCGTCGTCGCCGCAGGCGGCGAGCGCGAGAGACATCGCTGTGACCGCTGACAGGGGAAGAGCAAGTCGCATGTTGTTCTCCTGAAAGAGAGGTACAGCGCTCGACCACGGAACGCAGCAAAACTTGCGACAACAGCAAAAAGAGCCTGGACTGACTGGAATTGTTACGTCCGGAGCGAAATGTGGTGGTAAGAAAAGAACCCTTACAATCGTTCAATGCTGAGACCGTGGCGTTTCAAAAACGAAACCCGTAGGGGATGTCCCTGACGCATGGCCGCAATTCGGGGTGCTGCCTAGGGGTCGTCCGGATGGCACGGTCAGTGCTTCATGGGAGGCAGCGTCGCCGGCGTGGCCTTCGCCCCCCTGAGGCCCCGGCGGCGCTGTCTTTTTGTCGGTCGCCGTCTCGCCGATCGCCGTCGCCACGCCTGAGCCCACTGGCTCGCTGCGCCGCGCCGGGCGCGATGGACGCGCGGCACGCGGGGATCGAGCGCCGGATCGAGCGCCGATCTCCGGGGCGTTGTATGGTCCCGCCGCCCCATGGCGACGAAGCTCATCGCTCCCTCGAGTCACCCCCCGAATCAGAAGTTCGAGTGCCGCGACTGCCCCGCTCGGTGCTGCCGGATGCCGTGGAACATCCGCTTCAGCAGCGACGAAGCCAGGCGGTACCTCGCCGAGCCCTGGGTGCGGGAGCGCGTCGGGGAAGAGGGGGCCCTCGTCATCGGGCGCGGCGTGTTGCCCGTGCGGGAGCGGGATCGCCAGCTCCAGTGCGTCTTCCTCGACGACGACATGCTCTGCAGCATGCAGAAGCGGTTCGGCCACGAGTACATCCCGAAGTCGTGCCAGGCGTTCCCGTTCGGGTTCGTCCGAGACGAGAAGGATGCCGTCGTCGCGCAGCTCTCCCAGCTGTGCCCGTCGATTCGCGACAACTACGGCAAGCCCGTGGATCGCCAGCTCAAGGCGAAGCTCCAGCAGCGAGGCGATACGGAGCGGATGTCGACGGCGCTGGCGACGCTGAGCGGCGTGATCCTCACGCAGCCGCTTTATCTGCGCGCCGCGAGGCACTGGGAAGAGCAGCTCGCGACCGGCGCGTCGCCGGCGTCGACGCTGGCCCGGCTCTACGACTGGACGGCGGCCTTCGAGCGCGCGCTCCCCCAGGGCCAAGGGCGCGCGACGGACGCCTCGGTCGACGCCGCCCTCGGGCAGGCCGGCAAGGAGGAGCCCGAGCCGCTCGCGCCCCGCAAGAAGCCCTCTTTCTATGCGCGGGTGCTGTTCGCCTATCTCCTCGGCAACCTCTGTTATCCGTCGCGGGTCCGCGAGCCCCACCGGGTCGAGAAGGCCTCGTGGACGGAGCTCCAGGCGCTGCGCAGCTTCGGGAACAAGGCCGCCTGGATGCTCGGGCGAGGCACCGTCGATATGATGTTCGTCCCCAGGCCGTTCAAGCTCCAGCGGGTGAGGACGGTCGATCGCTTCCTCGCCGGCGACGAGGGGGCCGCCGTGAAGGACTACCTGCGCCTCGTGCTCCAGCGCCGGCACATCTTCTCGGCGCCGAGGCACCTCCTGGCGGCCGTGCTCGACCTCTCGCTGGCCACCGTCGTGATCTCGCGCTTCGCCCGCTGCCGCGCCGCGGCGGACGGCAGGGTCAAGGTCTCCCTGGAGGACGTGCGGGAGGGGATCAGCGTCGCCGAGCTCGTCCTCCTGAGCCACGCGGCCCTCTCGGAGCAAGGCACGCTCATGAAGAACCTGCGCTGGCTCCTGCTCACGAAGCGCGAGAGCTTCCGGGCCCTCCTGGCGACCGAGGCATAAGCCCCTCGCGCGCCTGGTTGGGTCGGCTACCGGGACAGGCTCTTAGCACCTCGCGTCAACGTCAGGCCGGGCTCGCTTCACCGCCGGCCGCGACTATTCTCGCGCCCACCGGGCCCAGCTGGCCCATGGAGGCACGCGCATGATCGTCATGAAGTTCGGCGGCAGCTCGGTCGAGAGCCGCGCGCAGATCGAGAAGGTTCTTCACATCGTCAGAGCTCGCCTGGCCCGCCGCCCCGTCGTGGTGAGCTCCGCGCACAAGGGCATGACCGACGCGCTGATCAACGCCGCCAAGGCCGCCGCCACGGGGCGGTTCGATCCCTCCGTCCCGGTGAACAAGCAGCGCGCGGTCGCCGAGTCGCTCGGCTGCGCGCCCGACCTCCTCGCGCCCTTCTACGAGGAGATCGCCGATCTCCTGCGCGGCATCAGCCTCGTCAAGGAGCTCAGCCCGAGGAGCCTCGACTACATCGCAAGCTTCGGAGAGCGCATGGCCGTGCGGTGCATCGCGGACTTCTTCGCGAGGAGCGGCGTGCCGGCTCGCGCCTACGACGTCTGGGACCTCGGCTTCATCACCGACGCGAACTTCGGCCGCGCGCGCCCGCTGCCCGGCTTCGACGCCCGGATCAAGGCCATGTTCGCCGAGCGCGTCCCCGAGGGGATCGTGCCGATCGTCACCGGCTTCGTCGGCCGCAACGAGGCCGGCGAGATCACGACCGTCGGCCGCAACGGGAGCGACCTCACGGCCACGCTCGTCGCAGCGGGGCTCGGCGCCGAGGAGGCGCAGATCTGGAGCGACACCGACGGCGTGATGACCGCCGACCCGAGCGTCGTGAAGACGGCCCGGAACATCCCCACGATGCGCTTCGAAGAGGCCGCGGAGCTCGCGTTCTTCGGCTCCCGCGTCCTGCACCCCTCCACGCTCCTGCCCGCCATGGAGAAGGGCATCCCGGTGCGGGTGCTCAACACGAACCGGCCGGATCACCCCGGCACGGTCATCGATTTCGACACCGACGCCGCGTCCCCGGCCGTGACCTGCATCGCCTACCGCGAGCGGCAGGTCGTGCTCAAGATCAGCTCGACCCGGATGTTCGGCGAGGTCGGCTTCCTCGCGCAGGTGCTCGCGGTGCTGGCCCGGCACGAGGTCGTGATCGACGTGATCACGACGTCCGAAGTCTCGGTCTCGATGACCACCGACGACCTCGGGAAGCTCAGCCGCGCGCTCCCCGAGCTCGAGCAGTTCGGCGCCTGCGAGGTCCTGCCCAACCGGACGACCCTCGTGATCGTCGGCCAGGGCATGCCCAGGCAGAAGGGCGTCGCCGCGCAGGTGCTCGACGCGATGGCCCAGGCCGGCGTCAACGTCGAGATGCTCAGCTACGCCACGGGCAGCGTCAACCTGTCGATGGTCATCGAGGACGCGCACGTCGCCTCCGCGGTCGGCGTCCTGCACCACTCCCTCTTCGAGAAGGCGCGGTGACGCCTCGTGGCGCGCCGAACAGACTGAACCTCGAGAAACAGGAGAGATCTCACAGGGAGGCGAGGAGACGGGGAGATGTTCATTTTTCTTTCTCTTCCTCCTCGCCTCCCCGTCTCTCCCTGTTGTTTTCTCCCGGATCCTCGGCGTGATCGGCGTTCCTGCCGGATGACGCGACGTTGACAGGCGTGACGCGACGCGGGCGCCGCAGTAGGCGTAGGCCTCGGTCGGACCAGGCGTCCGGCCCCGGGGAGACCATGACGGCGGCACACCTCGACGGCGGCGCGACGATCCCGCGCGAGAGCACGACGGACATCCTGCGGCGGATCGAGGCCGCGCACGACACGTACGCCACGCGCCCCGCGCTCGCGTTCGACGCGGACGGCACCCTCTGGGAAGGGGACGTGGGCGTCGACCTCTTCGAGGCGTTCCTCGCGGGGCGCTGCGCGCGGCTCGAGGCGGAGGCGGCGCTGCGCCGCGAGGCCGAGGCGTTCGGCGTCGCCGCGGAGGGCGGCGCGCACGAGATCGCGAGCGCGCTCTACGCGGCGTTCAACGCCGAGCGCTACCCGGAGGACAGGGCCTTCGCGATGATGGCCTGGGCCTTCGCGGGGTGGCGCGAGGACGAGCTCGCGGCGCTCGTCGACCGCGTGCTCGAGGAGAAGGGCCACGCCGGGCGGATCCGGCCCGCGCTGCTGCCGATCCTTGGCTGGGCGCGCTCGCGCGGCGTCCCGGTGTACGTTGTCTCGGCGTCGCCGCGCGCCGTGATCGAGCGCGCCGTCGCGCGCCTCGGCGTCGCGCCCGAGCGCATCGCCGCGATGACCCCGGCCGTCCACGAGGGCCGGCTCGCCCCCGAGCTCGGCGCGCCCGCGACCTACGGCGAGGGGAAGACCCGCGCCCTCGAGCGCATCTTCCCCGAGCTCGCGGTGCTCGCGGCCTTCGGCGACAGCGCCTACGACGCCGCCCTGCTCCGGACCGCCCGGGTGCCCGTCGCGGTCTCACCGAGCCCCAAGCTGCTCGCGGTCGCCGAGACGATCCCCGGGCTCGTCCTGCTCGCCACCTGAGCTTTTGCCATGGCCACCCTCTCGCTCCGAGGCCTGACCCGAAGGTTCCCGAGCGCCGAGCGCCCCGCGCTCGCCGGCCTGGATCTCGACGTCGACGACGGCGAGCTGCTCGTCCTCGTCGGCCCCTCGGGCTGCGGCAAATCGACGGCGCTCCGGCTGATCGCGGGCCTCGACAGCCCCGACGGCGGCACGGTGTCGATCGGCGGGCGCGACGTGAGCCGCGTCGCGCCGGAGGACCGCGACGTGGCGATGGTCTTCCAGGGCTACGCGCTCTACCCGCACATGACCGCGCGCGACATCATGGGCTTCCCGCTCAGGATGCGCGGGGTCGCGCGGGAGGAGCGGGCGCGCCGCGTCGAGGAGGCGGCGGCGCTGCTCGCCATCGGCCACTTGTTGGAGCGGCGCCCCGGCGAGCTCTCCGGAGGCGAGCGCCAGCGCGTCGCCATGGGGCGCGCGATCGTGCGCGCCCCCGCGGCGTTCCTCTTCGACGAGCCGCTCTCGAACCTCGACGCCGCGCTGCGCGCCGAGCTCCGGGTCGAGCTCGCGGCGCTCGTGCGCCGCCTCGGCACGACGTCGGTCTACGTGACCCACGATCAGGTCGAGGCCATGACCATGGGCGACCGCATCGCCGTGCTCCGCGCCGGCGAGCTCCAGCAGGTCGGCCCGCCGCGGGCCATCTACGAGGCGCCGGCGAACACCTTCGTGGCCGGGTTCCTGGGCACGCCGGCGATCAACCTCCTCCCGCTCGAGCGCTCCGGCGAGCGGTACGTGGGCGCGGCGCTCTCGCTGCCCGCCCCGCCGGGGGTGGCGCTCCCCGACCGGGCCATCGCCGGCGTGCGGCCCGAGCACCTGCGCGTCGCGCCGGGGCGCGGATCGCACGGCGACGCGGGGGCGCAGGGCGAGGTGGAGGTCGAGGCGCGCGTCGTCGTGGCCGAGCCGCTCGGCGCCGAGACGTTCCTGTACCTCGACGCGGGCGGGACACGGCTGCGCGCGCGGGCGCACGGCTTCGCGACGCCCGCGCCGGGCGAGGCGGTGCGCGCGCGGCTCGATCCGCGCGACGTGCTCTGGTTCGACGCGGGCTCCGGCGCGCGGATCGCCGCGCCGCGGGCGGCGTCGTGAGCGGGGGAGGCCGCGCCGCGCGCTCGCGGCGCGACGCGCTCCGGGCGCTCGCCGCGTCGCTCGCCGCGGCCGCGGCGGGATCGATCGGCTGCGCGCGGCGCGCGCGCGTCGTCGACGCACGTATCGAGGGCTCGCTGTGGTTCGCCTACGGCGGCAAGAACCGCGAGGTGCTCCTGTCGCTGGTCGATCAGTTCCACCGCGAGCAGGGCCGCTACCGCATCGAGGCCGTGTACCAGGGCGACTACTTCGAGGCGCTCGCCAAGCTGCGGACCGCGCTCGCGGCGGGCGCGGCGCCCGCCCTGACGCACGTGGTCGGCGAGGTGGTGCCCTACCTGGCCGAGGCGGGCGTGCTCGAGCCGCTCGATCGGTTCCTCGCCGGCGCGCCGGGCGGCGACCTCGATGTGGTCGAGGCCCTCGGCCAGTCGGGGACGTTCGTGGGAGGCGGCGAGCGCCCGCTCGTGTGCCTGCCGTTCAACCGATCGACGCCGATCGCCTACTACAACCGGAACGTGTTTCGCGAGCTCGGGCTGTCGCCGCCGACGACCTGGGAGGAGCTCCGCGCGACGGCCGCGCGGCTCGTCGTGCGCGACGGCGAGAGCACGCGGCGGTGGGGCTTCGAGTGCCCGGTCGACTGGTGGTTCTGGGCCGCGCTCGTCGGGCAAGCGGGCGGCGACGTCGTGGCCCCGGACGGCACGCCCACGCTCGGCGGGGAGGCGGGCGTGCGCGCCCTCCGGTTCTGGCAGACCCTCGTGCACGAGGACCGCACGATGAAGCCGCCGCCGGGGCGCGATTACAACGCGTGGCAGGTGACGAACACCGACTTCCTGGCAGGCCGGGTCGCGATGATCTGGACGTCGACCGCGTTCCTTCGATACCTGGAGGACAACGCGGGCCAGGCGGGCGCGGGGAAGTTCGAGGTCGGCGCCGCCCCGCTGCCGCGCGACGTGCGCGCCTCGGTGCCCACGGGCGGGACGATGTTCGTGATGCCGCGCGGCGCCGCGCCGGCGGCGCAGGAGGCGGCGTTCGCGTTCCTGCGCTGGATGATGCAGCCGGAGCAGGCGAACTCGTTCGCGACGCGGACGGGCTACATCCCCGTCTCGCGCCGCGGCCTCGAGGTGCTCCGGCAGGGCGGCTACTACGCCGCGCACCCGAACGACCGCGTCGCGGTGGACCAGCTCGCGCACGCCGCGCCCTGGCCCTGGTCACCGGACCTGTTCCGCGTCCAGCGCGAGGCGGTGCAGCCCCGGCTCGAAGAGGCGGTGCTCGCCCCGCGCGACGCCGCCGAGACCCTCTCCGAGGCCGTCCGCGCGGCGCGCGAGCGATGAAGCCCAAACACCCCCTCTCGCCCTACCTGCTCCTCCTGCCCACCGCGGCCTTCCTGGCGGTGTTCTTCCTGGTCCCGCTCCTGCTCGCGGCCAAGAACAGCTTCTTTGCGTGGGACCTGCTCACGCCCCCGCGGTACGTCGGGCTCCGGAACTACCAGGTCCTCGTCGAGAGCGGCGAGCTCGCCGGCACGCTGCTCCGCACGCTCGGCTACAGCGCCGTCGTGGTGGCGCTCTCCGGCGCCCTGGGGCTCGCGCTGGCGGTGGCGCTCGATCGCCCTGGGCCGGTCTATGCCTTCGTGCGGGGCGCTGTGTTCAGCGCCTATGTCGTGTCGTGGGTCGCGGTGGCGCTCCTCTGGATGTGGATCCTCGACGCCGAGGGGCTCTTCACCGTCGCGCTCCGCTGGCTCGGCCTGCCGACGAGGAGCTGGCTCGGCGATCCCCGCTCGGCGCTGCTCGCGCTGGCCGCGGTGAGCGTCTGGAAGATCACCGGCTATGCCATGGTCATCTTCCTGGCCGGCCTCCAGGACATCCCCCGCGCGCTCCACGAGGCGGCCGCGCTCGACGGCGCCGGCCCGTGGCGGCGGTTCCGCCACGTGACATGGCCGCTGCTCCGCCCGAGCGCCGCCTTCGTGGCGACGACGAGCCTCATCCTCTCCTTTCAGGCGTTCGACGTGATCCGCGTGATGACGCAGGGAGGGCCGGTCAAATCGACGACCCTCTTCGTCTACGCGATCTACGAGCACGTCTTCATGAACCTGCGGGTCGGCCGGGCCAGCGCTATGATCGTGATCTTCTTCGGCTTTTTGCTCCTGTTGACGGTCCTGCAGCTCTGGGCGCTCCGCGCGGGCGCGCCGCGCGAGGGGAGGCGGCCGTCGTGACGGCGGGGCAGAGCGGCGGCGCCGGCGCGGGGCTCTTCAACTCGCACACGTACGCGCGCTCGCGCCGCCTCGTCTCGGACGCCGTGCTCGTCGTGGTGGCCATCGTGTGGCTCGGGCCGTATGCGTGGATGACGATCACCTCGCTGAAGACGCTGCCCGAGATCACCCGCGCTCCGGCTTACCCCTTGCCGCAGGCCTTCCAGCTCGGCGCGTACCGCGAAGTGCTCCAGGCGGTGCCGGTGATGCGGTATTTCGCCAACACCGTGCTCATGGCGACGGCCATCGCGCTCTTGCAGATCGCCCTCGCGCTCCCGGCCGGTTATGCGCTCGCGAAGCTCAGGTTCGTGGGGCGGAGCGCCGCATTCGTCATCGTGCTCTCGTGCCTCCTCATCCCGGCGCAGGTGACGTTCGTGCCGGTCTTCACGATGCTCGGCTCGGTCGGCCTCGTGAACACGTTCGGGGCGCTGATCCTGCCCTTCGGGGTGAGCGCGCTCGGCACGTTCCTCGTGCGCCAGGCGCTGCTCTCGGTCCCTGACGAGATCATCGAGGCGGCGAGGATGGATGGGGCCGGCGAGCTCAGGATCGTCTACCTGATCCTCGGCCCGATGCTGCGGCCGACGCTCTCGGCGCTGTTCCTGTTCAGCTTCGTCTTTCACTACAACGATTACTTCTGGCCGCTCGTCATGACGACCGACGACCAGGTGCGCACGCTGCCGCTCGCGATCGCCCTCCTCCGGGAGCAGGGGACAGGGGTCCGCTGGCACCTCGTGATGGCCGGCAACGTGATCCTGAGCCTGCCTGTGCTCCTCGTGTTCGCGGCGGCGCAGCGGCAGATCCTGCGCGCGGTGACGGCGCGGATCTGAGCGGCGCGGGCGCCCGGGCAGGCCCGGCGCCGGAGGCCGGCGATCGAGCGGTCGACCAGCCGGCGTGTGCATCGACGTGGCAGTTAGCGTCGGTCGCGATCGAGCCCTGCCATCGTGGCTGTCGAGGCCGCCCTGCGCCTTGCGTGGACGGCAATCGCCCAGAGGCACAGCGCGCCGCGGTGCCGGCAACAGGAGCGATCGCTGCGCGGTTTGTTCTCGTCCGGACGCCCTCATTTCTGGCCCGGTCGTCGCACCGGCTCGCGGCGGCCAGGGCAGTGCTGGCCAGGGCAGCGCCGGCCAGGCGCTGCGGAAGGAGATCGACGATGACCACGACCGAGCCAATGGTGCAGAAGCAGATGGTCCAGAAGGAAGAGGGCAGGATCACGACGAAGATCGAGGAGAGGACCGGCAGGATTCCGTCCGGCACTTATCTCGGGCTGGCGATCGGCTCGATGGTGATCTCGGCCGGCTGCATGCTGGCCGGCAAGAAGCAGATCGCGAACTTCATCGGCCAGTGGGCGCCGTCTCTGCTCGTGATTGGCCTGTACAACAAGCTGGTCAAGATCGAGCACGAGCTGGGATACGGCGCTTACCGCTGACCGCGCCCTGCTGCGGACGGCGGCTCATCGCGATCTCGTTCCGCGAGCGCGTGACGAAGCCGCGCTCGTCGCGCTCGAACCTGGCACGGTCCAGGAGCCGCGGTCCGTCCGGCAGGATCGTCTCCACCGCGCCTCGCCCACCCAGTCCAGACCAAGTGGAGGGGCTCGGCTTGGCCGATGGACGCCGAGCTCGAGCCGCGGCGGCCCCATTGCACCGTCAACCGCGGTGGCGGCCTGCCCAGGCTGTCGTGGTGGCTCGTGGCCGTGGCACGCGAGCGACGTCGTGCCTCGCAGAGCGCAGCGCCGTCCGTGCGCTCTCATGGCAGCGTGGACAGGCAGCTGGCGCCAGCTGGTCGATACGCGCCGGAGCCGCGCAGGTAGCTGCGCGCTGGTGTGCGCTCTGGACGGTACGACCCTCGGTCCGTGGAGTGCGCTCGTCTGGATTCTGTTTGACGTCGGATCCCTGTTATCAGAAGAATCGCCCGCGTCGCCACGTTGCTCGTCCGTTGCGGAAAGGGGAGAGGGGGACGATGGGCACAGGAAGCCGGCGGATCCCGTGGGTGGTCCTGGTCGTCCCCTCGCTCGTCGTCCTACCGACGCAAGGAGAGGCGTCCGAGCTCAGCGCCGGTGTGAGCCTCGGGTGGCTCCAGGCCGGCACCATTCCGCGCCTCGCGGTGGGGCCGCACGCGGGCATATCGTGGCCCATCCAGCGAGACATCCTGTTCGCGGTGCACGACCTGTGCACGATCCTACCCCCGATCCAGGAGGATGGGCTCGGGATCTACAACCAGACCTCGGTTGATATCGGGTACGCGTGGAAGGATGGCAACGTCAGCGCGGGGCCGTCTATCGCGTTCTACCTCATGCCGGCGTGCGGCGTCACCTTGTGCGGCCGCGTCGGTGGCTTGGCCGTGGGCGGCCATGCGCAGACCAACGCGTACGTCGCCGGACCGCTGGGGGTGTCGGTGAGCGTCAACGTGGATTGGGTCGGTCGGGGCAGTTTGGTGCTCCCGGGCTATGTGTCCGTCGTATTCGTTGCTGGTCCCGTGCTTCGATGGAGTGAGAAATGAACGCGAGAAGAGCTCTATTGTTGATCTTGGCCATCGCGGTTTGGGCGCTGGCGGCGTGCAACTGGACGTTCGGCGACTGCTATCCTGTCGAGGAAAGGACTTCGGGGGCAGGGGCCGGTCCAGGCTCGGAGCCCCGCCCCGTCTTCACCTCCGCCGCATCCGGTGACTTCGGGGCCGACCCGCAGGGGGGCGGCGAGCGCAAGATCGCGTGCAACGAGTCGGACCTCGAAGAAGAGGAAGAAGAGGAGCCCCCTAGCGACAGCGACAGCACGGAGAAGCCGACAGCTAGCCCGACGAGCCCGCCAGATCCCTGCCAGCAGAGCGGCGCTCCGACCATGGGGTGCGCAAGTAAGCGGTTCGGCCCGTCTGATTTCAAGTTTGTCACGATCGTCGCCGACGATGGGGCTGATGTGGCAGGTGGTTGGCAGGAGGCAAAGTCAGGATTGATCATCTACCTAGAAGATGGCGTAGCAGCGTGTTTTCTTCGCATTGGAATGCCTATAAGAAATCACCTTTGGGGGGTTATATCGGCTGACGATGCGGCAATGTACAGCGCCGAAGTGACAAATATGGTCGCAGGTGAGATGGAGAGGACGGGTCGTTTTGCGCTGCCACCTGGCATATTCTGCTCAGAGTTTTTCACGAACGTAAAGAATATGTTCGCGGAACAATACAAGAAACTTGGTGTGGTGGTCAACAAGTCATGAAGCACACGGTCGGTCAACTACTGGAAGTCGTCTACCGGTATTTCCCGCGTGGGATCGGCCGTCCCGACCCGAACCAATTTTGGCAGGACGACTCCCAGCGCGAACAGACTGAAGAACACGCTCGGCTCGTCGCTGCGCGGATCCAAGCATCGAAGGACGAACGCTGGCATGCCATGCGACGTCGCATATCAGAGCGATTCCCTGACGTGCTACTCATGAACCGATCACTTCACCTGCCCGCCGGAGCCTGTGACGCGTGTTATTCGTTCACGGTCGATCTGCCGAACGCACCCGACCGTCGAACGCTTTGGTTTCACGTGAGCTTTCTGGCTCCGTACTATGTCGTATACAGCTATCGCATGACCGATTTTGTTAGGCCGCCTGCCGGCTTCGTGGTGCCGTATGGTATCAATTTTTCCATTCCACGAAGTGCTCTGGGGCCCGATCTCGTACTGAACCCGTATGATGAGAGGCTGCATAGCGCGACCGTCACCCGGCATGAGCTCACCTTCGATCTTGCGCCAGACGAGCGGCCTTACGCGACGTGGATCGCCCATGACATCGAGTCGACCTTCGGTTGCGAGCCCATGCCACCGGAGGTCGGTACCACTCTCGTGCCGGGCGTGGTGGTTGGCATGCGCGGTGCGACGTTGTACGATTGTCTTTTTACCATAGATAGTCAGTGGGTGGAACCGTCCCCGCCAGAGCGAGGAGCGGTTGTGACGCTTGAGCCGAGCAGCTTGACAGCTCGGTTTATTGGGGTGCTTACCGTGCTCCAGGCGCACTACCAGATCGGAATACTACTCGATTTGCCCAGGATGATTCAGCAGATGCCGGAGCCATATCGACAGTCGTTTGGGCTTTATTGGTCGGCATCTACAGACGGCTTCCTGCACAAGGACAAGATGCTGGAGGAGCTTGCGCGCATGCGCCCGCACGACGAGTCGCCGAAGACTCTCCGCGCCATGGCGGCCAAACGTGAGCTCGAAGCGCTGGTCGCTTCGTGGGACGGTGAAGGCGAGCCGCCGGCCGCCATGGTCGCTTGGGCCTCCAGCTTCCTGGCGAGCTGGCCCGTGGACTCGGTCGCCGATCTCCGCGCCGATCCTCCCATGACGTGACTGCGGCTATTGGGGAAAGCGAAGCGTCTCGTGGGCCTCGCCGCTCTCTCCCACCGTCATGCTGCCGTCGTGGTTCCAGCTGGTGCCGCCCTTGCCCGGCTGCCCGATCTCGATGGTGACGCCTTCCAGCGTGAGATGGTCCTCGTCGAGGTAGGCGACGCCGATCGAGTCGCCGCCGCGCCCGGGGCCGCCGTAGCCGCCGGGTCCTCCTTGGCCGCCCCGGCCTCCGAAACAGGCGCCGAGTTCATCGCCCAGCGTTCCGCCCGGTGCACCTCGGCCGCCTCGGCCGCCATCCTGAGGTTCCCCGCCGTCGCCGCCCTTGCCGCCATATTTCGCCGTGATCTTGGTGTCGCGCACGGTCACCCGGGCGTGAAGCGCGAGGACGCCGATGGACGGCTGACCGTTCGCTCCCCCGCGGCCTCCTCGGCCTCCGCAACCGCCGGCTCCTCCAGAGCCTCCTCCTGGGCCACCCTTTGAGGCCGCGCCGCACCGGCCGAGCCCGCCCCAGCGACCGCCGCCACCGCCGCCGCCCTGGCCCGGCGTGCCCCAGGTACCCTCGCCCCCCGTGTCGCCCTCCCATCCTGTCTCGGTGACGCGCCCGATGCCCTTGCCGGGCGCGCCCTGCGTCCCCGGAGCCCCCGAGCCCCCAGTGAATCCATCGGAGCAACTGCGGTTGTCCCGCTCCCCGAGACCGCCGCGCGAGGGCGAAGCGTAGGCGGGCTCCCCGTCGGCTCCATCCTCGGCGCTGTCGGGCAGCCCGTCCCCTCCCTTGGCGCCAACGCTCGTTAGCCCGCTCTCGCACTGGTTCACGGTCGCAGGCCCGCCGGCGACGACGGCCGCCAAGCACGCGTCCCCACCGAACATGCCATCCGGTCCGTCCGGTTGCCTGGTCGGCCACGGCTCGCCAGCACGGCCTCCATTCCCCTGGCTGGCGGAGATCTCGCTCCGCAGGATCTCCACTGCCGTGTTGGACTGAGCGAGCAAGCCGATCGGGCCCCACGAGGTGTAGTGGAGGTCGGCGAGCGTCGAGACCCCGTCCGCGGCCCCGCTGTCCTCAGGGCCCGCGGGCTCGACGATCCCCATGGGGCCGTCGAACCGATCGGCATTGAACAGGGTCCATGGGCGCAGGGGATCGCGCACCCATGTCTGGCAGTGGAAGCCCCCAAGGAGATCCACGCCGGAGGGCACCCTGAACTGACTCACGGTGAATCCCTCGTTGCAGAGGAACACGCGCCCTCGTCCGACGCGCGCGAGCTCGATGGCGCGCTCGATGGTGTACACCGGCTTCGCCTTCGTGCCGGGATTCCTGTCGTCGCCGCGACCGATGGGGCCGGCGAGGAACACGCCGCAGCCGTCGTCGAGGATGTCGGCGGCGACGTGCTCCACGCAGACCGACTCCGGGGGCGGCTCGTCCACGCACGAGGTACCTTCACAAGGCGTCACGCCAGGGTCGTTCACATCGGGCACGGTTCCGCAGCCGGTGGCCCACGGCGACAACAGAAGGACGAAGGTAGCAGCGGCGATCTTCCTCATGGGCGTCTCCTGACGTGTGCCGCCAGCACAGGGCGGCTCATTGAGGCGGCTCCTGGTCTGGCGCATCGAACGGGTACCAGAACTGTGCAGTCCCATTGTTCCCGTTGCCGAACGTGGTTTCCGTGGATGCATTGCCGCCGAGCCCCCCGGTGCCGGCTCGTCCGGGCAAGACCATTGACTTCTCCAAGATGGCCACCGAGGCGCCCACGGAAGCGATGCCGAACGAGTGGCCGCCGAGACCGCCGCCGGCGTCGCCCCCTCGACCGCCGTGGCCGCCATCGCCGCCGGCGCAACCTCGCGACGTGTCGATCAGAACCCAGTGTCCGCCGTGGCCACCGTCAGCGCCGGCCCCTCCCCACTGGCCCGTTCCGCCGACGCCGCCATTGCCGCCCTTGGCCCCGAGGACCGTGCTGGCATCGACCGTGAGGTTGCTCCCCTGCAAGGCCACGATCCCGATGCTCGCGCCGCCGTAGCCGCCCCCCTTGCCCCCCTTGCCGCCGCAGCCGCCGCTGCCGCCCGATCCGCCGGCCGCACCGCCCTGCGGCCGACCTGTCTGACACGCGTCCCTGGCGGGGTCGCGCCCCTTGCCGCCGCCACCCCCGCCGCCGCCCTGACCGACGCCGCCTGGCTTCCCGTTCTCCCCGCGGACGCCGATCCATCCGTCGACGCCCAGGAGACCAGGATCCACTGCTCCGGCAGCGCGCTCCGCAGGGGCGCCGTCTGCTCCCCGCTGCCCTTCCGTGCACGCCATGCTGGACGCACCGAGGCCACCCAGGCCGATGTTGTCCGGAGTCCCGACCGGTTCCGGCAGTCCTGACGTCCCGTCGCTACCCGTCTCGAGGCTTCCACGACCCCCCTCGCCACCCGTCGACTCGATCCCGTCGTCGCACACGGTCACGACCGGAGGGGCGCCCCGCGCGGCGTCCGCGGTGCAGGCGTCCGCGCCGTCGTTTCCCACCACGCCGGCATTCGCGCGGAAGCTCGGCGCGTCCTCGCCCGGCTCTCCGTCCTTGCCGTCGCCTGCGAGGATCACGCTCGACTTCACGATCGCCCTGGCCCCATGCTCCAGGAGCATCGCGATCGACGACTTGCCATCCCTCGCGGAGGCGTTGGCCGCCTCGACGCGCATGCCGAAGATCACCGACGTCGCATCCTCCTCCGCGCTGACCGCATCGTCGTCCCCCCCGAGGACCCGCACCGGGATCCCCACGGGCGGCGCGATGACGGTCAGCGCGTTCTGCTCGTCGAGCGGCCCTCCGTAGGACCAGTCGCCGCCGGCACACAGACGGCCGCCCCAGAGCTCGACACCCTGGGGGAGCGAGATGGCCTCCTCGAACAACCCGCCGCACGCGTACACGCGCCGGGTCGGCGCCTTGCCGTCGCGTCGAACGTGCGCGGCGAGGCCGATCGCGTGCTGCAACGTCCTCACCGGCGCGCCCTTCGTGCCGGGGCTGCTGTCGTCGCCCTGCTCGCTGACGAACACGCCGCACATATCGAGCGCCGTCGCCGTCCTCGGATCCCCATCACAAGGCGATGGCTCCGGCGGCGGAACCTCGCACCAGTAGCTGTCCGCACAGCTGTCGGAGTAGCAGCCGGTGTTCCCGGCGGCGCTCGCCAAGCCGAGCGCGATAGGCGCCAGCGAACGGAGGACCTCTCGACTGCGACCCATCGATCTAGAACGCATGACCTCGCCTCCCCCTCACCACGCTCCCTCGACGAGCACACCCGCTCGGTCGCTCGTCGTCACCGGCACGATGCGAAGGCCAGCGGCATTGGGCGCACCACCGAAAAAGGCAACCTCCGTGAAGAACGAGGCCGCCGTCGCCACGCCGAACACGGCGCTCGTCGCCAGCGACACCTTGCCGAGGGTCGCGAACAGATCCCGCTCGTTCACCTGGTCACGAATGCCGGCGCACGACGCCGGTGCATTGGCGTCCCGGCACGTATGGGACGTCCATCCCTGCGCGCGACGCGTGACGTCTCGCTCGCGCAGATCGCCATGGATGACGTGAGCGCGCAGGAGAAAGACCGCGCCGGCCGCTGCCGTCGCCGTCGTCACCACGATACCGCCTATCCGCGCCGTCCCCGGCCAGGCAGCCCACGGGCTGGGAGGCCGCGCCTGTGCGGCCGCCGGAGAGCTCGGGGCTCGCGGCGTTTCGCTCGGTGAACCCGGCGCGTCCTCTTTGGCGCTGCTCACCGACGCGCGCGGACAATGAAGCGAGATCTCGTGCTCCGCCTTCGCCACGGTGCGCAATGTCTGGAACGCATCTTCGCGGCCCGGTGCTTGGGCCCGCACCGTATGCAGGCCGGGCTCGACGAACAGCGTGTAGACGCGCGCGACGCGGCCGATGGGCTTGGTGTCGATGATCACCTCGGCGTCCGGCGGGTCGACGGAGACACGGATCTTCGCGACGTGCGGTGCTGCCTTGCGCTGCCCTTCCTCGAATCGCTTCTGCAGCGCGGCCGGCAGCGCCTCGCGCTGCTCGAGGCTCAAGGCGAGGTGTTCGGCCGCGTCGCGGTATTTGCCCAATGCGACCTCGCAGAGGCCGAGCTCCCCGGCAATCTCCGCGCGCTCACGCTCCGTGCTCGACGCCGGGTCCGCGGCGTCGAAGGCCGCCTTGTAGGCGGCGTGTGCCTCGGACCATTGCCCCGCCGCGCGCGCCCTCTGGCCACGGCGAACATGGTCCTTCACCGTCGCGTTCTCTCTCGATCTTGTCGTCGATGAGCCGCCCTGGGCGCGCGCTGCGCTCGTGAGGCATGTCGATGCCCCGAGCGCAAGGAGAATCGAGAGGAACTGTGGAGCGCAACGCATGTCACGACGGTAGTTGCGTCAACTGCTCGGCGTCAATGGCGGGTGAAATCGCCATGCGCCTGCGTTTGCCGTGAGAAATTTCAGCGCGAAACAGCAATGTTGCCATCTCGCCTGAGGGCCGAGCGCTGTGCGCGCGCGCAGGTGGCGTACCGGGGGACGTTGTCCTACCAAAATGACCCGGACCGTTCACTTTTCTGACCCCGGGAGGGCCGCTCAGACGTGCTACCGGCATGGGCAAGCCCGCGGGGACCTTCAGCAGCTTCGAGCTCTTCCGGCGCCTGGCGAGGCGCTTCGGCGTCCCGGCGCGCGATGCCGAGGACGTCGCGCAGGACGCGCTGCTGCGGGGGCTCGACGCGGAGGGACGGATCGAGGCAGGCGGGGACCCGGCGCCGTACCGCGTCGCGATCGCGGCCAACCAAGCGCGCGACCATGTTCGAAGCGCTCGCCGCCGGCGAGAGGTGCTGACGCCGTCGGGCGACCCCGAGCTCCACGACGAGCACCCCACGCCGGAAGAGCTGCTCAGGTGGCGCGAGCGGGAAGCCGTGTTGTGGGAGCTCATCGACGGTGTCGAGCCGAAGTACCGGGACATCTTGATCAAGCACGATCTCGAGGAGATCCCGCTGACCCAGATCGCCGTGGAGCTCGGCCTTCACCCTGACGCCGTGAAGACGCTGCACCGTCGAGCCCGCGAGCAGCTGGAGGAGGCGGCGCAACGCCGGAGGGCGAAGCAACGCTCCCGCGGATGGGACGAGACCCCCTGCGTCGTTCCGTTCGGGCTCACTCCACGCCGGGCATGGATTGGCTCCCTGCTCCGCTGGACTTGGAGGCTCCTGGCGCAGGGGGCGAGCGTCGTGCTCATGAGCGCCATGGTCGCTGCCGTGACCTCCTCGTCCACGCTGCAGGCGTGGGTTCGATCGGCTCTCGATGACGGTTGGCCCGCGCTGTCGGGGCAGGCCTTTGCGCCGCTCCCCGCGGAGCGCCGCGCCGGGCAGGCGGGGACGTCCTCCGCATCACCCGCAGCGCAGGCCGCTGCGCTCCCCGTGGAGCGCGGCGCCGGACAGGACGGCGCCGGTGCGACCACGACGCCTCCTCCGTCGGCAACGGCTGCTCCTCGTGCGTCGTCCTCGACGACCCACGCGAAGCAGGCGATCAGCGCGCGCGAGAGGAGCCTGATCCGCCAGGCCCGGACGGCCATCGAGGCTCACAGCCCAGAGGCGGACCTCGAGGCGCACCGGTTGCTCGAGGCCCATGCGGAGGAGTTCCCGCGCGGTCGGCTCGCCGCGGAGCGCGAAGAGATGCTCAGGCAGCTGCGCTGACGGCTCGGCTGTCCATCGACACCTAAGCCAGCGGCGGAGTCGGTGCTGTCGTCGGGCAGCACGAGGCCGAGCTCCGCCGTGCGTCGGACAGGAATGCTCACGGTTCAGGAGGGAACATGGAGGACATGCTGGGTGCGATGTGGCTCGTCTCGCCGCTCGGGCTCGCGATGATCGCGTGCGTCGCGATCGGCTTCGCGGTCACCGCGCGCGAAGCGCTGGGACGCGAGCGCGGGCTTCGCGAGGCGCGCGAGCACGCGCGTGATGACGAGGAGGCAGCCCTCACCGATGCGAGGGAGCAGGCTGCAGAGGAGCGGGACCGATACCGACGCCTGCTGGACTGTCACATCGACGCGGCGCTCGCAGAGCTGACACACGCCCGCTCACGCCCTGTCCCCTGGCCAGGAAGGGTGCTCGAGTCGTTCTGCGCGACGAGCCCTTCGTGGAGGAGAAAGCTCGCCGAGTGCACCGGGCTATCGCCGAGGGAGGTGGAGCGGCTGCTCAGGAGCGACCTTCCCATGACGCCCGGCCTGGCCCGGCAGCTGGAGGCGTTCACCGGGACGCCTGCCCGGTACTGGGAGCGCCTGTGGCGGCTGCACGACGACCATCGAGCGGATGCAGAGGAGACCGTGGTGATCCCGGTCGGCGAACCCGTCACCAGGCGCGAGAGCTCTGCGCGTCCGCCGTCGTCACCCGGGCCGACCTCGGTGCCGCCGCTTCCGCCGACGATGCCTCCTCGTGCGCTCGACGTTCCTCCGCCCGTGGTGCCGTCTCCCGAGCTTGCGACCAGGAGCCCGCGGGCGAAGCTCCCGCCGCCTCCGCTGCCGCGGCTTCGGTCGCCGCTCCCTGCCCGCGCCGCCGCAGGGGCGGAGCTCGCCCAGCGCGCCGCCACGCTGACGAGCTTTCCACTACAGCGTGACGAAGGGGCGGAGAGCACGGCCAACGGGTCCGATTGGGAGGAAGCAGAGCGCTCGCCGCTGAACACGACACTCCCCGGAGTAGGGAGCCATGGGTGAGCGCGGCCAAGCCTCGCATTCGAATAACGACGAACGTGCCGCCGCGCACGCCCGCTTGTTTTGTCCGATGCTGATGCGCACCGTCCTGCGCTGGCTGGCGTGGTTAGGGGTCCCACTCTGCCATCGTGGCGACGTCGCAGGCCAAATCTGGCTCATCGCCTGGCAGAGCTGGCCGAGCTTCGATCCGAAGCGCGGCAGGCCAGAACGCTGGTTGAATTCGATCGCCGTCCATGTCGCGTCGCACTACCACCGGTGTGCGCGGCGCCGGAAGGAGGAGCTCGTCGATCGGATCGATGTGCTCGATCCAGCGCCGGACGCCGCTGCTGTGATGGAATCGGACGAGATCAGGGCCGGCACCATCGATGCAGTGAACGAGCTCGATCCGGACCTGCGATTTGTTCTCGTGGCACACGATCTGGACGGGATCCCGATGGCCCAGGTGGCAGAAGACGCAGGACTACCTCTCTCTACGCTCTACAAGCGACGCACAAAGGCCATCGGTGCGCTCCGCGACATCATCGCGCTTCGGGGGGACCATGGCCGACGGGTCTCCGCCGGATGACGACAGGTTCCACCTCGGATGACGGCGAGCTCGCCGCTGGATGACGATGGGCTCCAGCCTCGATGACGACGGTCCCGGGCCGGATGACGATGGCTCGACGCCCGATGCCGAGGGGCAGCGGCCGGATGCCGATGGGCTCCGGGCGTATGCCGGCGGGCCCCAGTCCGGATGCCGATGTGTCCTGGTCGGATGCCGATGCCTCCCGGGCGGATGACGACGACGTCCACCTCGGATGACGATGGCCCCCTCCCGCAATGACGACGCCCTCCGCCGCGATGCCGACGGTTCCGCGCCGCGCGCCTGCGCGTCGCCCTCGCGCCTGGCGCCTCGCGCTGTCGCCATCCACGGGCGCGCCTCGGCCGGCGCTCGCAGGCGCCATGGGTCGAGAAGAGCCCCTCGACATCCCGGTTCCTGTGCACGTAGCCTGCGCTGATGGCCAAACCTATCTCTCCTCCCGAAGAGACCTATGACAACGACCCCACGCTCGAATCCCTGGCGGAGCGGCTCGGCAAGCCGGAGCCAGGCATCATCGAGGCATTGCTCGACGGCACGACCGAATCCCAGCTCGTCGAGCGAGGGCGGCAGATCGCCTCCTCGCGCGTCTTGACCGATCTGCGCCGCCTCTACGCGACGGCGCACGCGTGCTGGTCGAGCGCGTCGAAGGAGAAGCGGGAGAAGCTGCGCGGCTTCTCGCCGGAGCTGCTCGCGCTCGCGGTCGAGCAGGCGCTCGCGCTGGAGCGGCTGCTCGAGGCGCACGAGAGCGCCGGGCAGAAGAAGGACGCGGCGCGCGCCACGACGGACGCGGCGCTGCGGGAGCGGTTCTCGCGCTCGCTGCTCCTGCGCGACCAGGCCTACGAGGTCCTGCGCGGCGTCGCCGGCTCGGGCAAGGAGGCGCGCGAGCAGCTCGCGCAGGCGGTCGGCACCGCGGAAGATCCAGGCGCGCTCGCGCGCGGGCTCACCCAGCTCGCCGCGCTCGGCAAGCGCTACCTCGCCCAGAAGAAAGGTCCTCTCGCCGTGCGCGCCAAGCTGATGCGGCTCGACCAGGACTACGTCGAGCGCCTCGAAGAGACCGCGCAGGAGCTCACCCAGGCGGCGAAGACGGCGGCTGCGCGCCCCGCAGGCCAGAAAGTCACGAGCGGCGACCTCGACCGGGCCGACGGCATCAACCTGATCCTCCTCGAGCAGATCGTGCGGGTGTTCGAGCGCGCCAACGAGCAGGATCCGACCGTCCCGCGCCTCGTACCCATCGCGACGCGGCGGCTCTTCAGCCGGAGCACCAGGAAGAAGGCGGCCGAGGCGTCCGGCGGAGGAGGAGGCGCGGCCGGCAGCGGCAGCGCTGGAAGTGGCAGCACCGACGGAGCGCCGCCGGACGAGGAGGATCCGCTCGAAGGCGACGATGCGCCGGTTTGAGCCAGAAACGCCCTGATCGGAACCGAGCATGAGGGCTCAGGCTGCAACTTGGGCCCTCTTCTTATTCGTCACGCCCTCGCCGGCGCCTTGATGGACCATCGCCGCGCGACATCCTTCGCACCACGCCAGCGAACACCACTTCTCGCGGCGTCCGCCGGTGCCGCGCTGCGCGCCCAGCCGCCCGCGGGGATCGCCGCCGTCCAAATCTCGACATCCGCCTGGAATCCTCCTTGCTAAGCTCGCACGCGCGGCGAACGGAGGAACCCATGCGTCTGCGCCTTTCTCGTTCTCTTGTCGTGGCAGGGCTCTTGTCCACGGGCGTTTTCTCGTCAGCTCTCACGGCGTGTGGCCCGGGGGATCCATCCCCGGTGGCCGGGGCCCATGTCGGCGACCCTGATCAAGAGATCACGGTGACGGAGGTGCCACCGCCGGCCATCAGCGGGGGAACGCTGATCGTCGCCAGCGACGGTCGCACGGCGGTGGCGGCGGACGCCGACCGCGATCGCGTCTGGATCGTCGATCTCGAGGGCGGCGAGCCGGCGGCCGTCCTGCTGGAGCGGGGCGACGAGCCCGGGCGTCTCGTCGAGGACGCGAGCGGCCGGGTCCACGTGGCGCTCCGGCGCGCCGGCGCGGTGGTGACCCTCGATGTCGAGGCGCGGTCGGTCGTCGCGCGCAGAGACGTCTGCCGCGCGCCGCGCGGGGTCGCCTACGACGCCTCGCTCGACGCCATCCACGTCGCCTGCGCTGGCGGCGAGCTCGTGACGCTCCCGGCCTCCGGCGGCCCCGCCGTCCGGAAGCTCCGCCTCGCCCCCGACCTGCGCGACGTCGTTGTCGAGGGTGACCGGCTCCTGGTCAGCCGCTTCAGGTCCGCGGAGACGCTGGTCGTGGGCCCCGACGGCGCGGTGCTCTCGCGCCGCACGCTCCCCGTCTTCTACTCGAACGGGTTCGCCAACTCGGAGTATGCGCCGTCCGTGGCCTGGCGCATGGCGCCGCTCGCCGGCGGAGGTGCGCTGATGGTGCACCAGCGCGCGATGTCGTCGAAGGTCACCCTCAGCCCGGGCGGCTATTACCAGTCTGCCGACTGCGACGGGAACATCGTGCACGCCGCGGTCAGCAGGATCGACCCGGCGGACGTTCCTGACACATCGATCCCCTCGCTGCCCGCGGCCGCGATCCCGAATGTCTCGCTGCCTGTCGACATCGCGGTCGCGCCCGACGGCGCGCGGATGGCCATCGTGGCGGCCGGCAGACGCTCCGTCGTGAGCGCGACCGTCGACAACCTGGAGCGCGACGCCGAGATGAACGGCTGCAGCCCGGAGGTCACCGCGAACGCGCTGAGCGGGCAGCCCGTCGCCGTGGCCTTCGACGGCCAGGGCGAGATCGTCGTGCAGCTGCGGGAGCCGGCTGCCCTGGAGCTGGTCGGCCGGCGCACCATCGCGCTTCCGGGCGCGAGCGTGAAAGACACCGGCCACGAGATGTTCCACCGCCCGCCGAACGGCGTGAGCGCCGTGGCGTGCGCGTCGTGCCACCCCGAAGGGCACGAGGACGGGCGGACGTGGGACTTCGATCCCGTGGGCCTGCGGCGGACGCAGGCGCTGGGCGGCGGCATCCTGAAGACGGCGCCCCTCCACTGGAGCGGCGATCTGCAGGACCTCGCGGGCCTGATGGGGGAGGTGTTCGTCTCCCGCATGGGCGGCCAGCAGCCCGGCGCCCGGCGGCTCGACCTGATGGCCCGTTACATCGACAGCCTGCCCGCCTTCCCGGCGTCGCCGCCCGAGGACGACGCCGCCGTGGCGCGGGGCGAGGTGCTCTTCCATGACAAGCAGGTGGGCTGCGCGGAGTGCCACGGTGGCCCGATGCTCACCAACAACCGGAACGAGGACGTGGGCAAGGGCGAGCGGCTGCAGGTGCCCTCGCTCCTCGGCATCGCCGGGCGCGCTCCGTTCATGCACGACGGCTGCGCGGCGACGCTCCACGATCGCTTCGATCCGCTGTGCGGAGGTGACCGTCACGGCGACATCTCCGGCCTGACCGCCGCGCAGCTGGACGATCTGGTCGCCTACCTCGAGTCCCTCTGAGCCTCCGGCGCGCCGCGCTCCTCGCGCGGTACGACCGAGGCGTTCCTCGACATCCGGGGCCGATTGCCACGCTGCGAGCCCCCATCACCCGGCAACCAGCGGAGCGGGGAAACCGCGTGTGACGGGGCGCCCGGCGCGGGCGCGCCGCCAGCGGCTGGCGCCGCGCTCTCCGGCGGCACAGCGGTTGCTCGTCCATCGAGACAGGCGCAACCGACGCAACCGATGCAACCGACGTAACCGACATCGCGGCTCGATGGACCCGGGCCACACGCACGGTCTGTCTTTGTTGCACGTTTCCGCACGTTCCCACGTTCGCACGTTCTCGCGATTCTCACGCTCTCACGACGGGGCAAGCCGGCGTTTCCGACGGAGCTGCCGACCCGCGAGGTGGAGCAGGCGCAAGGAGGGCACCATGCCTAGAGGCGACAAATCCAGCTACACGACCAAGCAGAAGCGGCAGGCCGAGCACATCGAAGAGGGGTACGAGAAGCGCGGGGTCTCCGAGGAAGAGGCCGAGCGGCGGGCCTGGGCGACCGTCAACAAGATGACCGGCGGGGGGAAGAAGTCGGGATCGGGGGTGGGCAAGCCAGTGAACAAGGAGCCGGCGAAAAAGGGGGGCCGCAAGGGAGGCGCCGCGTCCAAGGCGCGGCCGGCCGCCGCGAGGAGCGCGGCGGCGAAGAAGGCGGCGGCGACCCGCAAGCGGAACGCCGCGGCGAGCGCCGGACGGACCACGGCGGCGAAGAAGGCGCCGGCGAGGGCGAAGAAGAGCGCCGCGTCCAGCGCTCGCTCGCGCAGCTCCTCGGCCCCGTCGACGAGCGGCCGCTCCCGCGCCGCGCAGGGCACGGCCCGCCGCGGCGGTGCGGGGGCCTCGCGCAAGACGACCTCGGGGGCGAAGACCGGAGCGCGGCGCGCCGCGAGCGGGGCCTCGCGCAAGACGACCTCGGGGGCGAAGACCGGAGCGCGGCGCGCCGCGAGCCGGTCCTGACGCCCCGGCGAGAAGAGGAGAGGGGGCGACCATGCACGAACTTCAGAGCAACGGAGCGACGAATGGCGAGGGCGGCCTGTTGGGCGACGAGTCCGGGCCGCAGGTAGAGAGCCGGAGAGGACGCGCGTTCCTCACGACCCTTGTCCGGGAGCTGTTCCAGACGGAGCGCTCGGCGATGATCCACCCGCGGATCGAGGCGGAGCGCCTCGGCGATGCGCCGCCGGCGCGCGCCATGCGGGCGGTCTCGAGCCACGCGGAGGCCACGCTGTCGGAGATCCGCCCGCTCCTCCGCGAGCGCGGGCTGCCCATCAGCGCGGGCGGCAGCATGGTGGGCGCGGCCTTCTCGGCCTTGCGCGATCACCTCGCCGATCACCTGCTCAGCACCGAGAGGTCCTACCGCGGCACGCTCCTCGGGATGCGGCACGGCGTCGACCTCGTCGAGCTGCTCCAGTACGTCGCGACCGTGGAGGGCGACACGCCCCTCGCCGCGTGGTGCGCGCGCTGGCTGTCGATGCGCAGGCCTCTGGTCGAGGCGGTCGCCGGCGAGCTCGCGTGGTTCGCGGCGCGCCCGATGCGCGCCACGCGGGCGGCGAAGGACGACGTCACCGCCCACGTCCTCCGGGGCCTCGTGAACGGCGTGGAGCTCGTGGCGCAGCGGCTCCGCCGCCTCCTCACGTTCGCCGGTTGACTCCCGCCGGCCGCGCGCGGAGACACCCCGGCGCTGGGCCGCGCGCGGCGTCGCGCGCGGCGTCGAAGCCGAGGAGGATGCGCAGTGGAGCAGGGGATTGCGACGTGGGGCACGCCGATCGAGCTCCTGGAGCGCCACGGGCCCGGCGTCTCGAGCGCGCTGTTCATCGCGGTCGTCGGGTGGACGGCCGCGGCCTGGGCCGCGCGGAGCGTGCGGTCGCTCGGCAAGAAATGGACGCAGGTCGACGCGACCCTCATCCCCCTGCTGGCCAGTGTAAGTCGACTCACCATCTTGACGGTCACCGCCATGGCCGTGCTCGAGCGCTTCGGCGTGGACACGAAGAGCCTGTTCGCCGTGCTCGGCGCCGCGGGTCTGACCGTCGGCCTCGCCCTCAAGGACACGCTGTCGGACGTGGCCGCCGGGCTGGTCTTGCTCGTGCTCCGTCCGTTCGATGTCGGCGACGCGATCGAGGTCGACGGGACCTCCGGGGTCGTCGACGCCATCGACGTGTTCCAGACCAGGCTGACGAGCTTCGATGGCGTCCCGATCACGCTGCCGAACTCCAAGGTCCGGTCCGCCAAGATCCAGAACTTCACCCGGGCGCAGCGCCGGCGCATGGACCTCACGATCGGCGTCAGCGCCACCGCCGACATCGCTCACGCAATCGCCACGTTGCGGGACGTCCTCTCGAGCGAGCCGCGCGTGCTGCCGGAGCCGGCGCCGTCGGTCGACGTCGTCGAGCTCGCGGAAGGGAAGGTCAACCTGCTCGTCCGCGCCTGGACCCTCCCCGCCGACTTCTTCCCGGCGCGGCTCGAGCTCACGCGCCACTTCAAGGAGCGGCTCGACGCCGAGGGGATCGTCGTCCCGATTCCCCAGCGCGAGCTGCATATCCCTCTTCGGGAGCCGGAGCGGCGCTCTGCCCCGTTCCTCTGAGGCGGCGCGCGCGTTCGAGCGGGCCCGGAGGCGACCCCGCCGCGCCGCTCTCGCCCCTGCCCTAGGTCAGGGCGTGCCCATCAGGAGATAATACCAGGTGCCCACCTCGATGGCGTTCGGGTGCGTCCCGCCCACCCGGGTCAGCGTGCGCGTGAAGATCTTCTTGTTGAACGCAAGGCCGTTGCTCGGCGCCTGCGTGTTCACGTACCAGGCGGCCGCCATCAGGGCCGATGTCTGGTTGTCCTTCTCGAACAGGACTCCCATCTTCACCTGGCTGTCGTCGGGGCTCGGCAACCGGTAAAGGTACCCCGTGCGGGTCCCCGGGACGGAGCGCGTCCCCTGCGTCCAGTCGCCCTGGGTCGGGTTCCGGGGGGCCGTGAACTGGTTGCTCGGGCTCACGACGTCCAGGAACGCGTCGAGCGCCGGCGCCGTGAAGCTCGGGATCACCTCGGACGTGAAGGTCAGCGTGTTCGAGAAGGTGAGCGTGCTCGCCCACCGCCAGTACTCCGTCTGCGCCTGGAAGGTGAGCTGGCCATTGGAAACACCGTTGCTCCCGAGGGCCACGATCCGGACGAGATCCGCGTTCGAGAAGATCCTGAGCCTCACGTCCGGCGGGATCTGGTCAGTCACACCGGAGCCCGGTTTGGCCTTCGCCGGGCTGCGCGTCGAGATGGAAGCGCCAGCGGCGGGCGCACCGAACGTTGAGTCTGCATCGTTGCTCATGGTTGCGCTCTCTCCTGGGATGACGATCACGACAGCATCGATCGCAGCGCGCAGGCCCTGCCCAGCCCGCGCTCCGGCGGCGGCGCGGTCGCGCGCGTGTTCACGACGCGCGACCCGCGCGGCCTCGCCCGGCGTCGACGAGAGGAAACCTGGATCCTCCCGGCCGCGGCGTCGATGACAGGCGGTCACGCGCGAGGGCCGGCGCGCTCCGTCCGCGGCCCGATGTTCAGTACCGGACCACCTCGACCGCCTCGGTGCCGAGCCGGATCTGCCGCGACGTCGTCCGGCGCTCGACGAGCGAGCCGGCGTCGAGCACGCCCGCGCGCGCGAGCTGCTGGCGGGCGCGGAAGACGTTGACGTTGAGGTGATGGAGGTCGAGCCGCAGCTTGCCGAGCAGGTCATCGACGTAGCGCCACCCGCGCTCGGCCGGGGGCAGCCCGGTCTCCCTGTCGCGCAGCCGGGAGCGCGCCAGCATGAGGAGCAGCTCGTGGTGGGCGCGTGCGGCGAGCTGGATGACCTTGTCCCCCTGCACCAGGGCGACGGCGATGTGCTCCTCGTCGTGGCTCACCTCGAAGCGCAGGACGGTGAGGCCGAGGAGCTTGGGGCTCGCCGCGCTCGACGCGGTCGTCGGCACGGCGGCGTCGAGCGCCTGCGGCGGGACGCGCAGGACCCAGGCGCCGCCGGCCTCGATGCGCTCCTGATCCACGGCCGGGCGCGTGCTCCCGTCGATCTCGATCTGCCAGACGCCGTGCTGATCCTCGAAGAGCGTCACCCGGGGGTCGGCGGCGTCCGGCAGCGCGAGCAGGCCCTCCTCCGCCGCGCGCACCTCGCCGGTGAGCTCGGCCCGCGCGCTCGTGACGGGCGCGCCGGCCTCCTCCACGATCCAGCGCTCGGCGTCGCCGCCGAACACGAGCTCCGTCCCCGCGTCGAGCGCGGCCCGCTCGGCGGACGTGAGCCGCCGGCCGCCGACGTGCGTGCCGTTCGTGCTGCCGAGGTCGCGGATCCACCAGCGCGCCCCGTCCCAGAACAGGACGGCGTGCTCGCCGGAGGCGCAGCGGTCCTGGAGGCGCACGGCGCAGTCGCGCGCCCGGCCGACCCGCGCGCGCGACGGGAGCGTCACGCGAACGCCGTGGGCTTCATGCTTCAAGACCGCCATGGATGCAGCGTAAGATGCTGCCGCCGACCACATCAACGGCGTCGAAGGCGAGGCCCCCATGAGCGATCCCGCGGCACTCCTCAGGAAGCTGGCGGGTGAGCTGCACCTGTCTCCCTCGGCATGCGCGGAGATCCAGCGGGCGCTCGCCGAGCACGCGGCGCGCAGCCTCACGGAAGAGCTGCCGGCGACCGTGGTCCGGGACGCGCCGGCGGCGCCGAGAGGCGCGCCGGGCCCCGGCGGGGAGGCGCCGGCGGCGGCGCCGGCCGGCGACGCGCCCGGGCTGACCGGGGACGCATCGGCGGCGGCCGAGCGCCGCCCGAGCGCCGCGCCTCCGGCGGTCCACGCGCCGGTCGCGGCGTGGCCCTGGGACCGTTACGACGATCTCGGGCTCATCGGCCGCGGGGGCATGGGCGAGGTGCGGCGCGTGCGCGATCGCGTGATGGGCCGCGTGCTCGCCATGAAGCTGCTGCGCGTCGAGGGGCAAGACGACGCGGACGGCCGGGCGCGCTTCCTCGACGAGGCGCGCCTCACGGCGTGCCTTCAGCACCCAGGGATCGTCCCCGTCCACGACTGCGGGATGCTCCCGAACGGCCAGCTCTGGTTCACGATGAAGGAGGTCCGCGGCCGCACGCTGAGCGCGCTGATCCGCGCGCTCCACGCCTCGGGCGAGGCGGGCCCCTCGCCCGAGGCGCTGCGCCGCGTGCTCGACGTCTTCGTCCGCGTCTGCGAGGCGGTCGCGTACGCGCACGGCCAGGGCGTCCTCCACCGCGATCTCAAGCCGGACAACGTCATGATCGGCGAGTTCGGCGAGGTCCTCGTGATGGACTGGGGCATCGCCCGCGCGACCGCGCGCGGCGCGCTGGCGGACGCGCTCCCGGACAGCGGCCACCACACGCACGTGGGCCTGGTCCTGGGGACGCCGGTCTACATGCCCCCGGAGCAGGCGCGCGGCGAGGCCGAGCAGCTCGGGCCCGCCAGCGACGTGTACGCCCTCGGGGCCGTCCTGTACGAGCTCCTCTGCGGCGAGCCCCCGTTCCGGGGGACGGCGCTGGCCGTCCTGGCGCAGGTGGTCCAGCGGCCGCCCGAGCGGCTCGCCGTCCGGTGCCCCGACCAGATCCCTCGGGATCTCATCGCGATCTGCGAGCGGGCGATGGCGCGCGATCCGCCTTCGCGTTACGCGAGCGCCGAGGTGCTCGCCGCGGAGATCCGCGGCTTCCTCGACGGCGCCCGCCGCCGCGAGCGGGCGCGCGCCCTGGTCGAGGAGTCGCGCGCGCTGGCGCCGCAGATCGAGGGCCTGCGCGCGCGCGCCCGGGCCCTCCGGGCCGAGGCGAAGGCGGTGCTCGGGCGCCTCGACTCGTTCGCGCCCGCCGCCGAGAAGGCGCAGGGGTGGGCGCTCGAGGACGAGGCGCGCGCGCTCGACCGCGCCGCCGCGCTGGACGAGGCGACGTGGCACCAGAAGCTCCGCGCCGCGCTCAACGAGGCCCCGGACTTCGACGAAGCGCACGCGGCGCTCGCCGACGCCCACCTGGCCGATCTGCGGGCCGCCGAGGAGGCCCGCGACGCCGAGGCCGCGGCGCGCGCCGAGGCGTTCCTCAGGGCGCACGCGCGCGAGCGGCACGCGGTCTTGCTCCGCGGCACCGGGGCCCTCTCGCTGCGGACCGATCCCGAGGGGGCGCAGGTCTGGCTGCTCCGCTATGTCGAGCAGGGGCGCCGGCTTCGCGCCGAGCCCCAGGGCCTCCTCGGTCACACGCCGCTCTGCGAGGTCCCCCTCGCGCGCGGCAGCTACCTGCTCTCGATCCGCGCGCCCGGGTACCGCGAGGCGTCGTACCCCGTGAAGATCGGCCGCGGCGAGCACTGGGACGGCGTGCGTCCGGGCGGCGCGGAGCCGTTCGTCGTGCCCCTCCTGCCCTCGGAGGCGCTCGGCGAAGAGGACGTCTACGTGCCGGCGGGCTTCTTCTCGGCCGGCGGAGACCCGCAGGCCGGCGACGGCTTGCCGGCGTCCCGGATCTGGGTCGACGGCTTCGTGGTGCGGCGGCACCCGGTGACGCAGGCCGAGTACCTCGCCTTCCTGAACGATCTGCTCGCGCGCGGGCGCGAGGCGGAGGCCGCGGCGGCGTGCCCGCGCGCGGCCCGCGCGATCGCCGGCGACGTGGACATCCCGCTGTTCGCGCGCGACGGGGACGGGCGCTTCGCGCTCGGCCCGCAGGCGCGCGCGGAGCAGGCGCGGCACCCGGTCGCCTCGGTGGACTGGCGCAGCGCCGTCGCCTACGCGTCCTGGTTGGAGGCGCGCACCGGCGCGCCGTGGCGCCTCGTCGGCGAGCTCGAGCGCGAGAAGGCCGCGCGCGGCGTCGACGGGCGCTTCTTCCCCTGGGGAGACGAGCCCGAGCCGACGTGGGCTTGCATGGTGGGCGGCCGCCCCGGCCCCGCGAGCCCGGCGCCGGTGGACGACCATCCGACGGACGAGGGCCCCCACGGCGCCCGGGGCCTCGCGGGCAACGTCCGCGACTGGTGCGCCGAGCTGTGGATGCCCGACGGCCCCACGGTGGTCGACCGCATCGCGCGCCTAAAGCCAGCGGACGCGGCGGCTCCGGGGCTCCGCTCGATCCGCGGGGGCGCGTGGAGCTCCGGGCCCCCCGCGGTGTGCCGCGCGGCAGGTCGCTTCGCCGCGCGCCCGGAGGATCGCTTCAGCGCCGTGGGCTTCCGTCTCGCCCGGCCGGTCGTCGCTGGCGGGTAGCCGGCGGTCGCCGGCGCGCAGGGGGATGCGGTCGTGCGCGGCGACCGGCCGTGTTTGGCTGCTGAGCCCGCATTGCAGCGCTGGCGCCGGGGCACGGCCTGGTATCAGACGGCGATAGACGGCGACAGACGGCGGATGTCGTGTTTGCACTCGAGCGCTAAGGTCGTGGGGCACCCTGTGTCCACGAGGTCCATGGAGAACACGGATTCGCGTCAAGAAACAGCGGAGCTCTCCGAAGCGGCCTCGCCCGCGGCGGCAGAGCCCGCTGCGGCGCCCCTGCAGCGCGGCGAGGCGGAGGCCGCGCGGCTCGATCAGGAGCGCCCTGCGCCGCACGATTCCTCCGCGGACCGCGCGCTGGTCGACGCCTTCTTCCAGGCCACGACCGCGGGGCTGGCGGTGATCGACCGCGATCTCCGCGTGGTGCGGCTCAACCAGGCGCTGGCGGACATCAACGGGATCCCCCTCGAGGGGCACCTCGGCAGGACGATCCCCGAGCTTCTCCCGGAGATGAGCGACGCGATCGTCGCCAATCTCCGGCGCGTCCTGGAGACGGGCGAGGCGTTCACCGCCGAGGTGACGGGGACGACGCGGGCGTCGGAGCGACCGCGCTCCTGGCTGGTCAATTACGCGCCTGTGCGGGCGAACGGCGGGCCCGTCATGGGCGTGGGGACGATCGTCCTCGACATCACCGAGCGCAAGCAGACGGAGGACAGGCTCCAGGAAGAAGGGGAGACGCTCGAGCTGCTCAATCGCGCTGGCAAGCAGCTCGCCGCCGAGCTGGATCTGGAGAAGCTCGTGCAGGCGGTGACCGACGCGGCCACCCGCCTGAGCGGCGCCCAGTTCGGCGCGTTCTTTTACAATGTCACGAACGCCGAGGGGAAGAGCTACATGCTCTACACCATCTCTGGCGTGCCCCGAGAGCGCTTCTCCGGGTTCGCGATGCCGCGCAACACGGACGTGTTCGCGCCGACCTTCAACGGAGAGGGCGTGGTGCGGCTCGATGATGTCACGAAGGACCCGCGCTACGGGAACAACGCCCCTTACCGCGGGATGCCGAAGGGCCACTTGCCTGTCGTCAGCTACCTTGCCGTGCCGGTGGTCTCCCGTTCGGGGCATGTCATCGGCGGGCTGTTCTTCGGGCACTCCGAGCGGGGTGTCTTCACCGAGCGGGCGGAGAAGCTGGTGGTCGGCCTCGCGGCTCAGGCCGCCATCGCGATGGATAACGCGCACCTGTTCCGGAAGGCGCAGCAGCTCATCCAGGCGCTCGAGCGGAGCAACAACGAGCTCGACCGCTTCGCCTACGTGGCGAGCCACGACCTGAAGGCGCCGCTCCGCGCCATCGCGAACCTCTCGCAGTGGATCGAGGACGATCTCGTGGACAAGGCGACGCCGGAGACGCGCCGGTACATGGATCTCCTCCGCTCGCGCGTGGTCCGGCTGGAGGCGCTCATCGACGGGATCCTGCGCTACTCGCGCGCTGGACGCCTCCGCGACAAGCCCGAGATCGTGGATGTCCAGAAGCTCCTCGAGGACGTCGTCGCCCTGCTCACGGTCCCTGCGGGCGCGTCGATCGAGGTCGCGATCGGCATGCCGACGCTCCTCGCCGAGCGGATCCCGCTGGAGCAGGTGTTCCTGAACCTGATCGGCAATGCGCTGAAGTATGCCGAGCGCCCCGACGCGCGCGTCGATGTGCGGGGGCGGGCGCTGGGCGATCTCTGGGAGTTCTCGGTGAAGGACAACGGGCCCGGGATCGACCCGCGATACCACGGGAAGGTATGGGAGATCTTCCAGACCCTGAATGCGCGCGACAACATCGAGGGGACGGGCATCGGGCTCGCGATCGTCCAGAAGATCGTGCTCAGCAAGGGGGGGCGCGCGTGGGTCGAGTCCGAGCAGGGCGCCGGCGCCACGTTCTTCTTCACCTGGCCTCGGATGGAGACGGACGGCGGGCTCGGCATGCGCTGAGGAGCGGGGGCTCTGGCGTGGGCGCGCGGCCCGAGGCGAGCGTGGCAATCCGCCACGCTCCGCGCCGCCTGACGGAGCCGGAGCGTCGCGGCCGCTCGCCGCGGGGCGGTGGCGCGCGATCTGCTTTCTCGCTGTCGGGTGGGCATGGGCCCTTGCCCCATGCCGGGAGAGCGACGGTGAAGCATCGATCCATGGCGGTCCTCCTGAACTGCTCCTCGCGGTCGAACCGCGCGGCGGCGCAGCGCGCGCGGCTCGGGGAGCTCCTGAAAGAGAGCGGCCTCGCCGCGGAGGTGCTGTGCGCCGAGAAGGGACAGCAGCTCGGGGAGCTCGCCCGCCGTGTGGCGCGGGGGCCTTGCGACCTCGTCGTGGCCGGCGGCGGCGACGGGACGGTGAACACCGTCGCTGCCGCGATCGCCGGCACGGACAAGACGATGGGCGTCCTTCCGCTCGGCACGGTGAACCATTTCGCGAAGCACCTCGGCGTTCCGCTGGCGCTCGAGGGCGCCGTGCGCACGCTCGTCGAGGGGCGGCGCGTCCGGGTCGATGTCGGCGAGGTCAACGGCCGGGTCTTCGTGAACAACTCGACGCTGGGGATCTATCCGGGCATCGTGCGCGCCCGCGAGGCGCTCCGGAAGCGGCGTGGGCTCAACAAGTGGATAGCCCTGGCGCTCTCGACCGTCTCCGGGATCCGGCGGCACGAGCGCGTCCGTCTCCGGCTCGTCCTGGATGGGCAGGAGGTCGAGCTGGAGACGCCGTTCGTGTTCGTCGCGAACAACGATTTCAAGCTTGGCGACATGGACATCGGCCGCCAGCGCCCGCCGTGCTCGGGTGAGCTCGGCGTCTGCGTGGCGCACGCGGAGAGCCGCCTCTCCACGCTCAAGCTCATCGCCAGCGCCGTCGTCGGGCGCATTCATCAATCGAACGATTTCAGTATCCTGCGAACGACGGAGCTCCGGGTGGAGGCGCCCCACCGCCGCCTCCACGTGGCCGCGGACGGTGAGGTCCTCAGGATGGCGCCGCCGCTGTGTTATCGCGTGCGGCCTGCAGCGCTGCGCGTCATCGTGCCGCTGTCGTCCGAGCTCCGCTCGGGCTCGCGGCGGCAGGAGGACCCATTTCGCCCGGTCGCGGCGCTGGAGGGGTGAGGCGCCGTGCGCACGCTCGTGCACCTGTCGGATCTGCACTTCGGCCGCGTCGACAAGGCCATCCTCCGCCCGCTGATCGACAGGATAGGGGGGCTCGATCCGCACGTGGTCGTGATCTCCGGCGATCTGACCCAGCGGGCGCGCGACGCCGAATTCGCCGAGGCGCGCGCCTTCCTCGACGCGCTGCCCTCGCCGCGGATCGTGGTGCCTGGCAACCACGATGTCCCGCTCTACAACCTGTTCGACCGGTTCTTCCGCCCGCTCGACAGGTACCGGAGCCACATCACGGACGACCTCTCGCCGTTCCACCTCGACGCGGAGATCGCCGTCCTGGGCATCAACACCGCGCGCTCGCTGACCATCAAGGACGGGCGCATCAACGCGCGGCAGGTCGAGGGGATCAAGGCGAGGATGTGCGATCTAGGGCCCGAGATCACGAAGATCGTGGTCACGCACCACCCGTTCGATCTGCCGGAGAACTCGCCGCATGCGATCGTCGGGCGCGCGAGGCAGGCGATGGCGGCGATCGCGGGCTGCGGCGTCGACGTCATCCTGTCCGGCCACCTGCACATGAGCCACACGGGGCACTCCGCGGAGCGCTTCGACGCGGGCGGCCACTCCTCGCTGATCGTCCAGGCCGGGACCGCGACCTCCACGCGCGGCCGGGGCGAGCAGAACGCCTTCAATGTGATCCGCGTCGATGGAAGGAAGATCCATATCGAGCGGTATTTCTGGCAGCCGGAAGACGGACTCTTCGGGATCGCGAGCACCGAGCATTTCGAGGAGACGTCGCGCGGCTGGGTGCGGGCGGCGTAGGCAAAAGAGAGTCTTCTCCGTGCGCCTTTGCGCGCGGCGGCCACGCCGCTCGCTTGACCTACCTGGCGCGGGCCGGGCGCTACTGGGGGCAGTCCGGGATCAAGAAGACGCTCCTTGTGCTCCCGAAGGGCTATCGCACCGGCAAGCCGATCCCTGTCGTGATGGGCATGCAGCGCGACGCCACGCGGCTGCGCGCGCTCGGCGCCGAGGTCTTCCACAAGCCCTACGCCGAGCAGCAACAGCACTCCTTCTCGCCGGACTTCGACACCGCGCTCCCGATCTGGATTCGCTACATCCTCGGCACGGGCCCGAGGCCCCGGTAGCCCGCGACCCGCCAGGTGCGTCCCGTTCGCGGTCGCGCACGAGAACTACGCGCGCTGCGATCCGACAGACACGTTGTGCGTGGTGCCGACTCGATCCGTGCGCTCACGATGCGAAATGGGCGATCTCTGGAGAATGCGCGCCGTCTCGTTCTTCGCGAGATGGGTGGAAATGAGCTTTCCAAGCTGATCGGGGCCGCCGTTCGTGCTGGGTGCGGGTTGCAGTGCGAGCGCGGGAGCGCTGCACGATCGATTGACAGCGCCCGGACCGCCAGCAAGATTCCTCTCGGACGGATGAACATCGGGAACGGTCGAGAACGCGTGATGGCGTCGCGCGCGCCGGCCGAGCGTTTGGTGGTCTGAGGGGAGGTCAAATCATGAGAACGCTCACGGTGGCCCGGCTGGTCATCTCCGCGCTCTTGCCGGCGGCCTGCGCGCAACCGACCGAGAACGGCGCGCGCGAGGAGAGCGGGGAGGAGCGGTCAGCGATCGTCGGCGCCGACGCCCGGGCGGACAACACGCGCACGGCGGTGGTGTCCCTCGACGGAGGCTGCAGCGGCACCATCGTTCGCCGGAGCGCCGATGGCGACAAGGTCTACGTGCTCACCGCCGCGCACTGCTGCTTGTCCCCTCCCAAGAAGGTTCTGATCGGCCCCGACTTCTTGGAGCCGTCGAGGACGCTTGATGTCGATGATGATTCGGCCAGGCTTCACCCCTGTTACAACGTGTTCAACCACGACTATGATGTCTGTGTCGTGACTGCCAGCGGCGCGGGCGATCTCGATGTCACGCCGATCCCACTTGCGTCGGCGCCGGATGATGTGACGGTCGGAAGCGCAGTGACCGTCGTGGGGTACGGCGGCACCCCGGCGCAGAACTCCATTCGCCGGAGGGTCGAAGCGCGCGTGAGCGAGGTCGAGCCGCTCACGATCGTGATCGATCAGACGAACGCACAAGGCGGCGTGTGCTACGGCGACAGCGGCGGTCCAGCGCTGATCCAGCAGAATGGCGTCGAGGTCGTGGCGGGCGTGAGCTCATTCGTCGCCAGATCCAATTTTTGCGACGCCTCGGGTGCGCTCGCGCGCGTGGCCTTTGCTGGCGTCCGCAACGAGTTCCTGGAGAAGGTGCTCGCGGGCGAGGCATCCACGCTCGAGCACCGCCTGATCATGCGCGGCGGCGTTACTCCCGGCCAGGTCCGCGATACGTACATCGCGAGCGACCAGCCCGATCAGAGCTTTGGCGAGCGCGTCGATCTCCTCGTGGGGACGCCGCGTGGCACCGATGCGGTCCGCCGCGCCCTGCTCCGCTTCGATCTCTCCTCGGTCCCCCGGCGGGCGACGCTCCTCACGGCTCGCGTCGGGCTGGGGGTGGCGAGCACGAGCGGGCCGGGAGCGATCTCCGTGCACCGCGTGCTGAGGGACTGGGACGAGAGCGAATCCTGGGCTTCCTTCGCAGGGGATTGGTTTGATCCCATTCCGGTCGCCGTCACCGGCAACGTGAAGGCCATTGTAAAGGAGGGTGGCCTCCTCTCGTTCGACGTGACCAGGCTCGTCCTGGATTGGCTTCGCGGCAAGACGGAGAATTACGGCATCCTGCTCCGCTCGGACGACCGCGAGCAGATCCGGCTCTTCGCCAGCGATCTCCCATCGAGTCTGCGACCGTGGATGCGACTCTGTTATCTGCCGAAGGCGCCTTGATCCCGCGTCGTCTGAGCTCGTCCCAGGCTCCGCGCCCGCGGCAGACGCCCGGAGAGGGGTTCTCCGCGCGGAGAACACCCTCTCCGGGCGCCGGGCGACCCGGCAAGCCCTCACGCCCACCGTGGCCGCCCGGATCCTGTCACTCCATCACGCCAGCCTGCCGAGCTCCCGGAACCGCCCGCGCAGGTCGTTGTAGAGCCCCCGGTACACCGCGTGGATCTCCCGGTACCGCGCCGAGCGCGCCGCGTCCGGCGCGACCCGGGACACGACATGGACGAACGCGTCCGCCGCCTCCTCGACCGACGAGAACAGCCCCGCGCCCGCCGCGCCGAGCAGCGCCGCGCCGTAGGCCGGGCCCTCGGTCGACGTCGTGATCGCCACCGGCGCCTCGAAGACGTCGGCCATCAGCTGGCGCCAGAACGGGCTCCGCGCGCCGCCGCCGGTCAGGCGGATCTCGTCGATCGAGACCGCCGCCGCGCCGTTCGTCTGCCCCACGCCGCGCATCAGATCCAGCGAGTCCGCGAGCCCGAACGTGATGCCCTCCAGCACCGCGCGCGAGAGATCGGCCTTCGTCGTGCGGGCGCTCAGCCCCACGAACGCGCCGCGCGCCGCCGCGTCGTTGTGCGGCGTGCGCTCGCCCATCAGGTACGGCAGGAAGACGACGCCGCCCGCGCCCGGGCGCGCCGTCGACGCCGTGTCCGAGATGATCTCGTACGGATCGACCTTGCGGAGCTCGGCCGCCATGCGCTCCCCGTCGCCGAGGACGTCGCGGTACCAGCGGAGCGCGCCGCCGGCGGCGAGCATCACCCCCATCAGGTAGAAGCGGCCCGGGACCGCGTGGCAGAAGCTGTGGAGCCGCATCTCGGGCTCCACGATCCACGAGTCGGTGTGCGCCAGGATCACGCCGCTCGTGCCGACCGACGCCATCGCCCGGCCGGGGCGCACGATGCCGAGCCCCACCGCGCCCGCCGCGTTGTCCGCGGCGCCCCGCACGACGGGGATGCCCGCCGGCAGCCCCGTCGCGGCCGCGACCTCGGCCGTCAGCTGGCCGAGCGGCGCGTTCGACGGCGCAGACCGCGGGAACACCGCGCGCGGGACGCCGACCGCCGAGAGGAGCTCGGCGCTGAACGAGCGATCCCCGGGCGAGAACGCCAGCGTGCCGCTCGCGTCGCTGTCGTCCGTCCCGAGCTCGCCCGTCAGCTTCAAGCCCACGAAATCCTTCGGCATGAGCACCGCGCGGACGCGGGCGAACGCCTCGGGCTCGTTCGCCCGCAGCCAGAGCAGCTTCGGCAGCGTGAACCCCTCGAGCGCGCGGTTGCCGACAAGGCGCGCCAGCCCCGCGTCGCCGACCTTCGGGTTCGCGCGGATGGCCTCACACTCGGCCGTGGTGCGCGTGTCGCACCACAGGATCGCAGGCCGGATGACCGCCTGCGCCTCGTCCAGCAAGACCGCCGAGTGCATCTGCCCCGTCAGCCCGATCGCGCGCACGTCGTCGCGGCGCGGGCCGAGGGCGCGGGCGAGCTCGCCGAGGGCGCTCAGCGCCGCCGCGGCGAAGTCCTCGGGATCCTGCTCGGCCCACCCCGCGTGCGGCGTGGAGAGCGGGTATTCGCGGTGCGCCGACGCGACCGCCGCGCCGCGCTCCGTTTCGACTGCGATGGCCTTGAGGCCGCTGGTCCCGACGTCGATTCCGATCACGATGGCCATGGAAAGCGTCCTTTTTGCAGTTTCGTCTACTTCGGTGATCTTCGTAACGACTCTTAACTAATCGAGAAAATCGTAAGCTTTGTAAGCGCGCAGGCCGCGCGGCTAGAACACGACCTGGAGCTTCATGGGCGCGGTGCCCCTCTTCATCATCTCGAGGCCGCGCGGGAGCTCCTCGACCGGCATCGCCTCGGAGAGGAGCTTCCTCACGTCGATCGCGCCCCGCTCCATCAGCTTGAATGCCCGGTCGTACGTCCGCCTGATCGCGAAGCTGCCGATGATCTCGAGATCGCGCCGGTAGATCTCGAACGGCGAGATCTCGACCTTGTCCTGCGGCCCACACACGCCGAACACGAGGTACCGGCCGCCGTTCTTGACGTACTGGACCGAGTCGCCGAGCACCCGGGCGATGCCCGTCGCGTCGATGACGACGTCGAAGCCGTAGGGCGCGATCTTCTTGAGCTTCGCCTGGAGCGCGTTGTCGGCGAGCACCACCTCGGTCGCGCCGTGCTGGCGGGCGAGGTCGAGCTTCGACTCGACGACGTCGACGACGGTGACCGCGGCGGCGCCGTTCGCGAGGCTCGCCTGGAGGTGGAGCTGGCCGATCGGGCCGGCGCCGAGGACGAGGACCTCCGAGCCGATCTCGATGCGCGCGCGATCCTGCCCGAAGACGACGCACGCGAGCGGCTCGCAGAAGGCGGCCTCGCTGAACGAGACGCGCTCGAAGCGATAACAGTTCTTCGCGGGGACCCGGACGAGCTCGGCGAAGCCGCCGTCGCGCGTCACGCCCACCGCGTTCCACTTCAGGCAGTGGTTCTGCCGGTTGATCATGCAGAAGTGGCACTCTTCGCAGGTCACCGTCGGGTCGACCATCACCCGATCGCCGGGCCGGAGGCCCTCGACCTCGTCGCCCACCGCCGCCACCTCGCCGGCGAGCTCGTGCCCGGGGATCAGCGGGAAGGTCGGGAAGAAATCGCCCTCCCAGATGTGCACGTCGGTGCCGCAGATGCCGCACGCCTTCGCGCGGACGAGGACGTCGCGCGGGCCGATCTGCGGCGGAGCGACGTCGTGGCGAACGGCGATCTTCTTCACGGCTTCGAGCACGGCAGCCTTCATGCGAGACCCTCCTTGGGAAGGTCGCATAAGCGGGCCAGCGCCGCGCGTCGAGGGTCGAGGGCCGCCGGCCGCGCCCGCGCCGCCTCGCGGCGCCGGGGACCACCCCGCGCGGCGTCGCACGACGTCGCGCAGGGCGGCCTGACGCGGGATGTCAGGACTTCGTGGCCGGCTTGGACGGGGAGATCGTGCGCCAGAGGAACGCGTAGACGTCCATCAGATCGCGCGGGGCGAGGCCGCGCTCGCGCAGGCGCCGCTCGAGCTCGCGCGCCAGCGCTTGCATCCGGGCATACCCCTCGGCGCTCGGCGCGCGATCGTAGGCGAGATCGAAGCCGAGCACGGCGGCCTGCTTCTCGTAGAAGGAGGGCTTCACGAAGACGTGCTCGCCCGGGTAGACGAGCGCGCCGAGGATCGTGACGAGCGGCCACGTGACGACCTTGGCCGCGGCGAGCACGCCGGCCAGCCGGTCGAAGCGCGCGGCGTAGTCGCCCGCGCCATAGAGGAGATCCACGACCGCCTCGGCGTAGGCGCGGTGGTGCTCGGCCGGCATCTTGTTGAAGGGGATGAGATCGCCGAGGGGGTGCAGGAGGCCCGTCGCGGCCTTGTGGACCTTGGTGATCCGCTCCATGAAATCGTTCAGGTTGCCCGCCGCGAGCAGCGCCTCGAGCTCGCCCTTGGCGAGGAGCGCGCGCGCGGTCTCGATGGCGCCCTGCTTGAAGGCCTTGCTCTTCTTCTTCCCCCCGCTCGCCGGGCCCTCGGCCCCCTCGCCCCCGGCGGCGCCTCGTTCCTCGGCGATGAACTGCGGACCCCCGAACCCACCCTCGAACTGCGACTCGAAGCTCGCGACCTGCTCGTCGAAGCTCGTGACCGGCGGCGCGACGACGCGGGCGCGCTGCTTCTTGGCGGCGGCCGACGGCCGGTCACGGAGACCGCGGATCCTGGCCTCGAGCGCGCTCGCCTCGTCGTCGCCGAGCTGCACCGGCTCGAGCTTCGACCAGAAAGCCTTGGCGATGGAGTGATTGAGGCCATCCTCGAAATCGTAGAAGCGCTTTTCGTCGCGCTCCTCGACGAGGTATCCGAGTCCCCATTGGGGACACCCCGGGTGCTTGACGATGATCGGGGCCGAGGGTTCCGTTGAACGAGAGGTCGCCATAGGCGGCGCAGCCTACTCGATCTTGGGACGACCGCATCCGCCCCGGAGCCCCTTCTGGACCCGTGTTCAGGTGCGCCGCGCGGGCCCATGCGGGCAGGCCGGCGCTTCGGGTCTCAGTTGACGTCGCGCGCCGCCGAGGCGAGCGCGAGCTGCTGGAGCGCGAGCGCCTCGGTCACGCGGCGCACCCGCGCGACGACGTCGAGGGTCTCCAGCACCGCCTGCCGCTCCCGCGCGTCGAGGATGAGGTGGTGGGCGCAGAGATCCGCGACGAGCGACGTGGCCGCGTCGCGCGGCAGCCGGAACTCGAAATTGCTGTCCCTATCGCGGACGAGCGCCGCGAACGAGGCCGCGGTGGAGATGAGCGCGGCGTGATCCTGGGCCGGGACCTCCCCGGGCTCGTCCTCGAGGACCGTCGCCGCGGCCGTGCGGTACGGCGGCACGAACGGGCGCTCCGCCAGGCGGACCCGGGCGCGGCCCCGCAGCATGATGTTGTAGCGGCCCCCGGGCAGCTCGGCGTGATCGATGATCTCGCCGGCGCCGGCCACCTGCGCGATGGCCGGGTGGCCGTGCGCGTCGAGCGCGCGGGGGTCCGTGATGAGGACGACGGAGAGGATGCGGTGCGTCCCGAGGGCGTCGCGCACGAGCGCCCGGTAGCGCGGCTCGAAGATGTGGAGCGGCAGCAGGGCGCCGGGGAAGAGCACCGTCTGCGGCAGCGGGAACAGCGGCAGCTCGGGCAATGCCGCACTGAGGTCGCCCGGGCGCGGAGGCGTCGTGTCCACGGGCCGCAGGGTAGCACGCGGGGGGGTTGGGTGTGGCGGCGCCACGCACATCCACATCGGGCTCGGCAGTCCGCCGTCCCCTTCGCGTCGCGCGTTCCGCGGAGGCGAGCGCGGCGCGCCGTCAGCCGAACATCTCGATGGCCGAGCCGGTGACGGCGTCGGGGGCGTCGAGCGCGGCGTACACGAGGAGCCGCGCCACCTCGTCGGCGCTCATCTGCGGGGGGAACCCGCTCCCGACGAGCATGTCGGTGTCGACCGAGCCGGGGAGCACGGCGACGGACTGGAGCCCCGTCCCGCGCAGCTCCTCGGCCAGGCTCTTCGAGAGGCCGATGAGGCCCCACTTGGACGCGGCGTACGAGGCGTTGCCCGGGCACGCGAGGGTCGAGGAGATGCTGCCGACGTGGACGAGGCGGCCGCGCCCCTGCTTCAGCATGGCCGGGAGGAACGCGCGCGAGATGAGGAAGGGGCCGCGGAGGTTGACCGCGATCACCTCGTCCCAGGCGGCGGGCGCGGTCTCGTGGACCTTCGCGCCGCGGCTCACGATGCCGGCGTTGTTCACGACGACGCGGGGCGCGCCGAGCCACGCCACCACCTCGGCGGAGGCGCGCGCCACCTGCTCCTCGGAGGCGACGTCGCAGGGGACCGGGAGCGCGGCGACGTCGAGGCGGCGGACCTCGTCGGTGACCTCGTCGAGGCGCGGGCTCGGCGGGCCGAGCAGCGCGATGGAGAGGCCGCGGCGCGCGAGCGCGAGCGCCGTCGCCCGGCCGATCCCGCGGCTCGGCCCGGTGACGACCGCGACGTCGGTCACGCCCTCCCCCCGGAGAGCGCGGCGAGGGCGAGATCGCGCTCGGGGCCTGGCTCGGCGAGCTCGCCGGCGGCGGCGACGGTCTCGATGAGTGCGCCCGCCTTGCGCTCGCCGCGGGCGATGAGGCACGTGTGCGTCAGCGTGAGCTTGCACAGCGCGCCGCGCGCGCCGAGCTCGCGGACCAGGAGCTCGACGAGCTGCCCGCCGATGCGCTCCTGCAGCGTCAGCCGCCGCGCGAGCGCGTCGAGGACGTGCGCGAGCGTCCCGATGCCGGCGACCCGCGCGCCCGGCAGGTAGACGATGATGCCCGTGCCGTGCCCCGGCAGCAGGTGGTGCGGGCACATCGTGGTCACGGCGAGGTCGCGGGCGACGACGAGGCCGCGCTCGAAGGGGCCTGTCTCCATGGCGCCCTCGCGGAGCACCGCGGCCGCGTCGATGGCCTCGCCCTCGATCAGGTCGTCGGCCCACGCGTCGGCGACCCGCTCGCCCGTGCCCGCGAGGTCCCCCTCGACGTCGCGCCCGAGGGCGCGGAGGAACTCCTCGATGGCCCACGCCGCTCTCTTCCGATCGATCACTGGGGGCCTCGTCAGTTGAGCAGCTGCCGGCGCCTCTCGGCGGTGATCGGCTTGCGCCCGGCGTAGCCGGCCTCGAGCCCGTGGTAGTGCTCCACGGCCGGCTCGCCGTAGCGCCAGCAGAGCCAGACGAGGGCGCCGTCGAGGCGCCCGTAGAAGTCGCAGAGGCCGATCCGCTGGTCCTTCACGACGACCCCGAGCTCCTCGATCTCCTGCCACCCGGACTCGTACGCGGCGATCTTCTCCGAGAGCTCGCGCTCCCGGGCCCGCGCCAGCTCGCTGCCGTTGCGCGCCATCTCGATGAGCTGATCGGGCGTCGCGGCCGGGCTCTGCACGGCCTGCACGAGCTCCTGCCAGCAGCGCTCGACGTCGCTCGCCAGGGCGAGCTGCCGGCCGATCATCGACGAGAGCCGCGGGACGAGCGCGTTCGCCTCTTCGATCGTCCAGATGCGGGAGGTGCTCACGGGACCTCACCTGAAGGGCGTCGCGACGACCCGGTCATGCAGGGCCGGTAAGCGGAGGAGAGTGCGGTGTCAAGGGCTTCTACGGAAGGAGCCGCCGCGCGCGCAGCATGCGGCGGGCGCGCGCTCGGTCGGGCGTGCGGGCGTGCGGCCGGTGCAGGCGCGCCCTCGCGAACGACAGCCAGCGTGGCCGCGATCACCTGCGTCGCGCCCTTCCTCTCCACTCGGCAATGTGTTGCGCGCGGCGTTCTGCAAGCGATAAGCTCGCGCGGCGATCCTGTCGGATTGCGAGGCCGCCGCATGCGACTCCGGACGATGTCGGGCATCAAGCTGTCGAATTGGCTCCTTGGCGGCTGGAGCGGGCTCGTCCTCCTCTACCTGTATCTGCCGATCCTGCTCCTCGTCGCCTACTCGTTCAACGACTCGCGGATGAGCGTGGTGTGGGAGGGGTTCACCTTCAAATGGTATCGGCAGCTCTTCGATGAGCTCGTCGCCCACCTGGGCGACGAGCGGCGGTCGCCGCTCATCGAGTCGCTGAGCAACAGCGTGATCATCGCCGCGATCACGACGGCGTTCTCGGTCGCCCTCGGCACGGCGGGCGCCTTCCTGCTCTACCGGTACAGGTTCCCCGCGCTCCGGTCGATCACGACGCTGATCTTCATTCCGATGATCATCCCGGAGATCATCATGGGGATCAGCCTGCTCATCTTCTTCAAGACGGTGGAGCTCGATCTCGGCTTCACGACGGTCATCATCTCGCACGTCACCTTCTGTTTCCCGTTCGTGCTGATCGCCGTCCAGGCGCGGCTCGCGGGGCTCGATCCGTCGCTCGAGGAGGCCGCCCTGGACCTCGGGGCGACGCCGCTCAAGGCGTTCTTCCTGATCATGGTGCCTTACCTTCTGCCCGCGATCATCTCCGGTGCGCTGATGTCGTTCACGCTGTCGATGGACGAGCTCATCGTCACCTACTTCACCCGCGGGCCCAAGTCCGAGACCTTGCCGATCAAGGTGTTCGGCATGGCGAAGGTCGGTCTGAACCCGATGCTGAACACGATCTCGACGGTGTTCATCGCAGCGACTGCGATGCTCGTCGTGGTCGCCGAGTCGCTGAAGGGCACCGCGAGGCGGCTCCCCGACGAGGGCTGAAGGGGAGCGGCGCGCGGCGCGAACGCGGGGGCCTGCGCCGGCGCAGGCGAGACAAGGAAAGGCCAATGAAACGCATCTCAGCGCTCTTGATACTGATGTTCGTCCCGCTCCTCTGCCTCCTCGGCTGCGGGAAGAAGGAGAGCCCGGCGCCGCAGCAGGCGGCCGCCTCGGGGAGCGCCCCGGCGCCCGAGCCGAAGCCCGGCGACGAGCTCAACCTCTTCGGGTGGTCCGAGTACGTCCCGCAGGAGGTCCTGGACGGTTTCACGAAGGAGACGGGGATCAAGGTCAACTACGAGACCTTCGCCTCGAACGAGGAGATGCTGTCGAAGCTCCTCGCGGGGAGCACCCGGTACGACCTCATCCAGCCGTCGGAGTACGCGGTAGAGGCGCTCATCCGGCAGAAGAAGCTGCAGCTGCTCGATCAAGCGCGCATCCCGAACCTGAAGAACATCGCGCCCGCGTTCAGGAACCAGCCGCACGACCCGGAGCTCAAGTACTCGGTCCCGTGGATGGGCACCGTCGTGGGCATCGTCGTCAACACCCAGAAGGTGAAGGAGCCCGTGAAGGGCTTCAAGGACGTGTTCCAGCCGAAGTACAAGGGGCGCATCGTGGCCCTGAACGACAACCGGGAGATGGTCTCCTGGGTCATGGTGACGATGGGGATGAACCCCAACGACGTCACGCCCGAGAACCTCGCGAAGGTCAAGCCGACCCTGGCGGAGTGGATCAAGCTCGTGAAGGTGTTCGACTCCGACAGCCCGAAGACGGCGCTGCTCAACGGCGACGTCGACATCGGCGTCGTCTGGAGCGGGGAGGCGGCCCTGCTCTACCAGGAGGACAAGGACAAGTTCCAGTTCGTCCTGCCGCAGGAGGGGACGCACAAGGCGATCGACAGCCTGGTGATCCCCGACAGCGCCCAGAACAAGATCGGCGCGGAGATGTTCATGAACTACATCCTCCGCCCCGAGGTCAGCAAGATCATCTCGGACAAGTTCCCCTACACGAACCCGAACGCGGAGGCGCGCAAGCTGCTCACGCCGGAGCAGCTCGCGAACCCGGCGAGCTACCCGCCGCTCGCGGGGATGGAGACGTTCCACGACATCGGCAAGGTGGCCGCGGACGTGGACAAGCTGGTGACCGACCTCAAGGCGTCGCAGTGAGCGGCGGGGCGTCATGAACACGGCCACCGGGCAGGTCGTCGAGCTCCAGGGCGCCCGGCGGAGGCCGGGCGTCCGCGGGTGGCTGCTGCTCGCCCCGCTCCTGCTCTGGCTCTTCGCCTTCGTCGTGGCGCCCACCGCGATCATGCTCGTCTACAGCTTCTGCGAGCGGGACGAGCTCGGGCAGGTGGTCTTCGAGCTCTCGCTGTCGAGCTACGCCCGGGTCTTCGACCCGACCTACCTCAAGATCCTGTTGAGCTCGATCAAGTACGCCGCCATCACCACGGTGATCTGCCTCGTCGCGGGCTATCCGGTGGCGTACTTCATCGGGCGGGCGAGGGAGGGCGTCCGGAACCGGCTGCTCATGCTGGTGATGGTGCCGTTCTGGACGAGCTTCCTCATCCGGACCTATGCGTGGATGTCGATCCTCAAGTCGGAGGGACTCCTCAACGGGCTCCTCCTCTACCTGCGGATCATCTCGACCCCCCTCGACATCATGTACACGCCGACGGCGGTGGTCATCGGCCTCGTCTACTCGTATTTGCCGTTCATGATCCTGCCCATCTACGGGAGCGTCGAGAAGCTCGACAACGCCCTGATCGAGGCGGCGTTCGATCTCGGCGCGGGGCCCGTGTCCGCGTTCTCGCACGTCATCGTCCCGCTCACCCGCCCGGGCATCCTCGCGGGCGTCCTGCTCGTGTTCATCCCGGCGCTCGGGATGTTCGCGATCACGGATCTCATGGGGGGATCGCGCGTGCCGATGATCGGCAACGTCATCCAGAACCAGTTCGGTCAGGCGCGCGACTGGCCCTTCGGCGCCGCGCTCGGCATGGCGCTCCTGCTCCTGTTCTCGCTCTTCTTCCTGCTCGGCCTGCGCAAGGAGCCGGAGGCCTGATGCGGCGCCGTCGCGCGGGGTGGCCCAGCGCCGCTCGTCTCCGCCTCGTTCGCCTCTTCCGCCTCCCCCGCGCGCTCTGCCGGCCCTCCGAGGTGAATCGATGGATGTGATGGTCGAGCTCCGCGCGGTCACCAAGCGATTCGGCGCCTTCCACGCCGTGAGCGAGGTCGACCTCCAGATCAGGGCGGGCGAGTTCATCACCCTCCTCGGCCCCTCGGGGTGCGGCAAGACGACGCTGCTCCGGATGATCTCGGGCTTCGAGACGCCGTCGAGCGGCGCCGTCTTGCTGGAGGGGAAGGACGTCACGCACGAGCCGCCGTACCGCCGGGACGTGAACCAGGTGTTCCAGAGCTACGCGCTGTTCCCTCACATGACGGTGCAGGAGAACATCGGCTTCGGGCTGCGGATGAAGAAGGTGCCCCGGGCGGAGATCGACGAGCGGGTCCGGGCCGCGGTCGCGATGGTGTCGCTCGGGGGCATGGAGCAGCGCAAGCCGTCGCAGCTGTCCGGCGGGCAGCGACAGCGGGTCGCGCTCGCGCGGGCCATCGTGTGCCGCCCGAAGGTCCTGCTGCTCGACGAGCCCCTCTCGGCGCTGGACGCGAAGCTCCGGCACGCCATGCAGGTGGAGCTCAAGGAGCTGCAGAAGAAGCTGGGGATCACCTTCGTGTTCGTGACCCACGACCAGGAAGAGGCGCTCACCATGAGCGACCGCATCGCCGTGATCAACAAGGGCCGGATCGAGCAGCTCGGCGACGCATCGCAGATCTACCACCGCCCCAAGACGACGTTCGTCGCGAGCTTCATCGGCCAGGCCAACATCCTCCGCGCGACCGTCCTCTCGCGGAGCGGCGAGCGGGCGCGGGTCCAGCTCGACGGGGGGCTCGAGCTCCTCGTCAACGCCGAGCACCTGGCGGGCGGGACCGGGAGCACCCTTGTCTCCATCCGGCCGGAGAAGATCGCGCTCCGCAAGGAGCCGCAGGGGGCGCCGGAGAACCGCTTCGAGGCGCGCGTCGAGGACGAGCTGTTCAAGGGCGCCACCGACCAGCTGCGCCTCCGGACCGACGCCGGCCTCGTGCTCACGGCGGTGGTCGCCAACGAGAGCTCCGGCCAGGCGGCGCTTCACGTCGGAGACCGGGTGTTCTGCCACCTCCACCCCGACGACATCGTGATCGTCCACGAGGGGTGATCCTCGCCGGTCGGCCGTCGCGCCCGTGTGGCGCCGGGGCGTCGTGAACCGCCGTTCTCAGCCGGACGCGGCCGCGTGGAAGTCGGCCTCGAACAAGGCGTACTCTGCGGGGCATGCTGCTTGCCAATCGGCCTCGCATGCCCCGACGGTCGCTTGCGGTCGCTCTTTCTTCATCGGTCCTTCTCTCGCTCTCCGGCGACGCCCTCGCCACGGGGGCGTGGCTGCCCGGCGCCGGACAGGCGTCGGTCGAGCAGCGCGTCGCCGTCGCGGCCGGGCCGGAGCGCACGACGCTCTGGACGAGCCTGCGGTTCCAGGGCGCGAGCGGGCCGGTGGCCCTCGTCGTTCCGGTGCCGCCGCTCGCCGCGCTCGACACGAGCTCGGACGCGTGGTTCGAGGCGCTCGAGGCGGCGACGGCGCCCCGGGTGCTCCCGCCCCAGGGCGTCGACCCGTACTGCCCGGGGGAGGCGGGCGCGCCGAGCCCCTTCGAGACGGTCGGGCGGCTCGCCCACGAGGCCACGCTCGAGCCGGTCGAGGTGACGGTGCTCGAGGACGCCGACGCCGTCGCGCGCTGGGCGGCGTCGGCCGGTCTCGCGCTGTCCTCCGAGGCGGCCGCGCAGCTCGGGGGTCTGCGAGGGATGCGGTTCGTGGCGGCCCGCTTCGACGCTCCCGGCGGCGCGGCGGTCACGAGGACGCTGCGCATCGCCACGGGCGGCGGCGAGCCGATCTTGCCGCTGTCGCTGGCCGGGGCGGGCGCAGGCGACGTGCAGGTGACGGCGTGGCTGCTCGGCGACGGCCGGGGCGCGCTCTCGGGCGCGGCGCCGGTGACGCTCCCGCCGGCCTCGCTGAGCTGGGACGCGAGCGCGCAGCGCAGCGATTATGCGGAGCTCCGCGCCGGGGCCCTCGGCGAGGCGGGGCTCCACGGGTGGCTCGTCGAGGGCGCGGGCCACGAGGCGCTGAGCCGCCGCATCTCCCTCGGCAGCGACAGCGTGGACAGCGTGATCGAGGCCTATTTTGCGCGCGCGAGCGCGTACGGCGACATCGGCGATGCGCCGGGCACGTGCGCCGCGGTCGCCGCGGCCGCGCTGGAGTCGAGCCTCAAGGTCGCCGCGAGCTGCCCGCGCGCCGCGCACGGCGTGGTCGACGGCGCGCTGGACTGCGCGGAGTCGCCCCGGAGGGACGAGACCGATCCCGACCTCCTGCGCTGCGGTCCGGCCGCCGACGACCTCGCGGTGGGGCTCTCCGGGCTCGCGCCGTCGTCCGTGTGGCTGACCCGCGTCTCGCTCCGGCTCGCGGCCGGGCAGCCCGGCGCGGACTGGCCGCTGACCTTCGGGGAGGGCTCCGCGATCTCGCCGGTCGTGAGGGCCGGGCGTGTCCTCGTGGACGAGTGCTCCGGCGAGGCCGGCGCGGGCGGCTCGTCGGGCGTGGGCGGGCCCGACGGCCTGGGCGGCGGGCCGGGCAGCGGCGGATTTGGCCCGGCCAGCGGCTCGTCCGGCGCCGGGAACCCGCCGCCGGACGATGACGACACCTACGACGAGCCGGCCGCCGACGTGGGCTGCGGCTGCTCCGGCACCGCCGATACGGTCGTCGTGGATGACACCGATCCGCAGGACGTCGAGGACGACGAGTACTACGCGGAGGACGACGGCTGCAGCGGGGACACGAGCGAGCCGGCGCCCGAGGACGAGTACTACGCGGAGGACGACGGCTGCAGCGGGGACACGAGCGAGTCCGAGGACGAGTACTACGCGGAGGAGGACGACGGCTGCAGCGGGGACACGAGCGAGTCCGAGGACGAGTACTACGCGGAGGAGGACGACGGCTGCAGCGGGGATACCGACGACTCCGCCGAGTCGGAGGACTGCTCGATGGCGGGCGAGCGGAAGTCGAGCGCCCGGAAGAAGCGCGGGCCGAAGCTGTCGGTGATGGCGCTCGGGATGTTTGCGCTGATCGCGCCCCTCCGCCGCGCGAGCCGGCCGCGGAAGGGCGGCGGGCGCGGCGGGCGGTAGGCCGCGCGGCGGCGCTCCGGGAGGGGGGGCGCACCGGGGGGCGGTTCCCGTGGCATACTCCCGGACGAGGTCATGACGTGAACGCGCCCGCCCGCCGGCTCTCCTTCACCTACGCCGAGTACCTCGAGCAGGAGCGGGCGAGCCCGACGAAGCACGAGTTCCTCGGCGGCGAGATCTTCGACATGGCCGGCGGCACGCCGGAGCACGCGCGGCTCGCGGCGCGGGTGACGGTGGCGCTCGGCGCGCAGCTCGGCCGGCGCCCCTGCGAGGTGTTCTCGTCCGACCTCCGCGTGCGCGTGCGCGCCACGGGCCTCGCCACCTACCCCGACGTGAGCGTCGTCTGCGGCCCGATCGCGCGCGATCCCGAGGACAAGGACGCCGTGGTCAACCCGCTGGTGCTGGTCGAGGTGCTGTCGGACTCCTCGGAGGCCTACGATCGGGGAGAGAAATTCGCGCACTACCGCCGGATCCCCTCGCTGAGGGAGTACGTCCTGGTCTCCCAGGCGCACCGGAGGATCGAGGTCTTCCGGCGCAACGAGGACGGCACGTGGACGCTCTACGAGGCCGGGCCCGGCGAGCGCGCGCGGCTCGCGTCGATCGACGCCCTGCTCGATGTGGACGAGGTGTACCGGGGCGCGCTCGAGGCCTCCGCGGCGGTCTGAGCGGCCGTCGTTCCACGGAGAGCCGATGCGCGACGTCCGGATGCGGGGTTTTCGCGAGCACACGGCGGTCGAGCGCGCGCTCGAGGTCCTGGAGCGGCGGATCCAGCGGCTCGCCGACGAGCTGGTCCCGATCGCCGAGGCGGTCGGGCGGGTGGCGGTGGAGCCCGTGCGCGCGCGGATCAGCGTGCCGCACTTCGTCCGCGCGGCGATGGACGGTTACGCGCTGCTCGGCGAGGCGACCGCCGGCGCGGCTGCGCTCGCGCCGGTGGAGCTCGCGCTCGTGGGCGCGTCGTTCCCCGGGCGCCCGCACGCGGGCGCGATCCGCCGGGGCGAGGCCGTGCGCATCACGACCGGCGCGCCGGTGCCGGAGGGGGCGGACGCGGTGCTCATGGCGGAGCGCGCGGAGGAGGGCGCGGGCCGCGACGGGGCGGCGGTCGTGCGGGCGCGCGAGCCGGTGCCGTCCGGCAAGCACGTCGCGGCGATCGGCGAGGACGTGCTGGAGGGCGCGGAGGTCGTGCCGGCGGGGCGCCGGCTGCGCCCGCAGGACGTCGGCGTGCTCGCCTCGACCGGGGTCGCCGAGGTGCGCGTGGTGCGCAGGCCGTCGGTGCGGATCCTGATCACGGGCGACGAGCTCTTGCCGCCGGGGAGCGCGCCGAGCGGTGCGTGCATCGTCGACACGAACAGCCTGGTGCTCTCGGCGCTCGCGCGCCGTGACGGCGCGGAGGACGTCGCCGTCGCGTACGTCCCCGACCGGCGCGAGGCGGTGCGCAGCGCCCTCGAGGCCGCGGGCGGGGACGTGGTGCTTGTCTCCGGCGGGTCGTCGGTCGGCTCGGAGGACCATGCGCCGCTCGTGCTCGCGGAGCTGGGTGAGGTGGTGGTCCACGGCGTCGCGATGCGCCCCGCGAAGCCCGCCGGGTTCGGCTTCTTGCCCGGGGGGCGGGCGGTGTTCCTGCTGCCGGGCAACCCGGTGTCGTGCCTCTGCGCCTACGAGTTCTTCGCCGGCCCGTCGATCCGCGCCCTCGGCGGCCTGCCGCGCGCGTGGCCGCACCGGCGGCGGCGGTGCGTGGTGGCGAGCGAGATCGTCTCTCAGCCCGGGCGCGTCGATTACGTGAGGGTGCGTGTCGAGGGAGATCGGGTGTTTCCGATCGCGACGAGCGGCGCGTCCATCCTGTCGTCGACGACGCGCGCGGACGGCGTGGTCATCGTGCAGGCCGAGGAAGCGGTGATCGGCGAGGGCGCCGAGGTCGAGGTGCTGCTCTACGACGCGTGAGGCGGGGGAGGGGCGCCGCGCTTGAAGCACGTTTCGGGGGCATCCGGTGGCGCCGCGGCACGCGTGGTAAGGTGTGCCGCATGCAGATCGCTTCTCGGATCGTCGTCACGTTGATCGGAGTCCTTCACATCTACATCCTCATCCTGGAGATGTTCTTGTGGCGCTCGGAACGAGCGTACAAAGCGTTCGGTACAACCCCCGAGGTCGCCGCGATCACCGCGCCGCTGGCGGCCAACCAGGGGCTCTACAACGGATTCCTCGCCGCGGGCCTGCTCTGGGGCGTCATCCATCCGAACAGGGCCTTTGCATGGCAAATCCAGACCTTCTTCCTCCTCTGCGTGGCCGTCGCCGGTGTCTACGGCGCCGCGACGGCAAAGCGATCCATCCTGTTCGTGCAGACCGTCCCGTCGGCCATCGGCCTCACCTTGGTCCTGCTCGCAAACCAGGCGGGTGGCTGAAGCGAAGCGGCTCGGTCGGCGGCGTCCGCGCGGCGGCGCGCCGCGGGACCCAACCTGGGACGCGGCGCGTCCGTTTCAAATTTCCGCGGTCCCGGACCGTGAAACCGCTTCGCTTCCAAAGGACGGGTCGGCGCTCGAGGCGCACCGAAGGACGAACTCCGCCGATGATGAAAGAATCCATCGACAGCGGTCTTCTCCGCGCGCCATCCCGGGCCGAATCCTGGATGCCAGGCACCCAAGATGCGATAGGGTAGGCCTCGGCGCTGAGCGCTTTGCGGGCGACGTTCGTCCTGTCGGCATCGCACGGCCGGCCCCCCCAATTCCGCTCTTGTGTTCTGATCGCGACCGGGCGCGACGAGGTAATGACCATGACCCAGATGAACCGCACACTCCGAGGCACTGCCAGATTCCTGCTCCTCCCATTGCTCGCCATGCTCGCTGCGTCGGGTTGTGGCGAGTCCTCTTCGCCCGGCGCGACCGGTGATACCGACAACACCGGAGGGACCGGTCCGGGGACCGGAGGCGGCGCCGCGAGCAGCACGACCGCGGGGACCGGAGGCGGCGCCGCGAGCAGCACGACCGCGGGGACCGGGGGCGACGCCGCGAGCAGCACGACCGCGGGGACCGGGGGCGGCGCCACGAGCAGCACGACCGCGGGGACCGGATCGGACAGCAGCGGGGCAGGCACCGGCGGCGCGCCGAACTCACGTCCGACGTTTCACATCTTCATGCTCATGGGCCAGTCGAACATGGCTGGCGTCGCGGCCAAGCAGGCCAGTGACCAGAACTCCGACCAGCGGCTCAAGGTCCTCGGCGGGTGCAACCAGCCGGCCGGACAGTGGAACTTGGCCAATCCGCCGCTCAGCGATTGCCCTGGTGAATCGCGAATTAACCTGTCGACGTCGGTCGACCCAGGCATCTGGTTCGGCAAGACCCTGCTCGGAAAGCTGCGTGAGGGGGATACGATCGGGTTGATCGGTACTGCTGAGAGCGGTGAGTCGATCAACACGTTCATCTCAGGTGGCTCACATCACCAGACGATCTTGAACAAGATCGCCAAGGCGAAGACGGCCGAGAATGCGCGCTTCGCGGGCATCATCTTCCACCAGGGTGAGACCGACACCGGCCAGAGCTCATGGCCCGGCAAGGTCGTTCAGCTCTATAACGAGATGAAGGCAGCCTGGGGTGTCGACTACGACGTTCCCTTCATCCTCGGGGAGCTGCCTGCGGGCGGATGTTGCAGCGTGCATAACAACCTCGTGCACCAGGCGGCCGACATGCTGCCTGATGGATACTGGATCTCCCAGGAGGGGACCAAGGTCATGGATCAGTACCACTTCGATCATGCGTCCGTCGTCCTCATGGGCACGCGTTATGGTGAGAAGATGATCGAAGCCTTGAAGTGGTAACCTGAGGCCTCCTCTCCTCCCGCCGGAGCGGGCGCGGGCCGCCGCCGGCCTGGGGCGCCGCGCCTCCCGGGCGTCAGAACCCGCCCTCCAGGCCGAAGTTCGGGACGGTGACAGGCCCGAACGTCGTCGGCTTGCACGACGAGAACGCATCGCACCTCCCCGGCAAGGTCTCCTTCGATAACGTGGTGTTGAGCACGTCGAGGACGACCGCCAGCCAGCCCGACTTCCCGATCGACCAGCGCTTCTCCAGGCGGACATCCAGGCGGAAGAACGGCGGCAGCCGCTCCCACCGCGCCGCTCCGCCGGCGAGAGATCCGGAGCCTCCGGGGACGCCGCTGATCGGCGGGAGCGTCGCGCCGTCGATCCTCTGGGGGAGCCCGGAGTAGAACACGACGCGCCCGCCAGCCCTGTATCCGCGACCGAGGTCGTAGGTCAGCGCGACGTTCGCCACGTGGGTCCTGTCGAACGAGCTCACTTGCCGGCTTCGGCCGATGCTGCGCGTGGAGCGCGACAGCGTGTACGACGCGAACCCGCCGACGCGCCGCGTGAGCCGCCGGTGGGCCGACAGCTCCACGCCGGTCGCGGCGCCGAGCGCGCGGAGCGTGAAGGCGTCCTCGGCCGACTCGAGGCCCAGCGCGCCGAGCGCGTCGGTCATGTTGAAGAACGCGTTGTGGAACACCGAGACCGTGGCCGTGATGTCCTCCGGCAGCGCGAGCTCGACGCCGGCGCTCGACTGGAAGCTCCGCTGGAGGCCGTCCTGGAGGCGCGGGCGGACGCCGGGGATCGGGACGACGAAGCTCGGCAGCTGGGAGGCGACGCCGTGCGCCTGCACGAACGTCACCCCGCGCCCGAGCGAGAGCCGCGCCGAGAGCCGCGGATCGACGGCGAGCGCGACCGTGCCGTCCGAGTGGTAGAGATCGAGCCGGAGCCCGGGGGTGATGCGCAGGCGCGGGGTGATCGCGATGTCGGACTCGATGTAGCCGCCCACCGTGAGGTCGACGCGGCTGCGGCCAAAGAGGAAATCGTCGGCGGGGGAGTCGTCGTCATCGTCCGGCGCGACGCCGCCCGGAGGGGCGTCGGCGCCGATCCCGAGATCGAGCTCGTTGTCGTCGACCACGGCGTCGATGCCGGCGCGGATCATCGTCTCGTCGCGCAGCCGGTGAGCGAGCGAGAGGCGCGCGCCGAGGCTCCGCGTCAGCGCTTTCTGGCCGTCCTCGATCCCCGTCTCGTCGTGGCCGAGCGTCAGCGCGCCGCGCAGCGCGCTGCCCTGGCCATAGGCCTGGTCGTACCGGAGATCGAGCCGGTGAAATGTCGTGTCGAAGAGGGTCGTCTCCTCGCCGTCTTCCTCGCTCGCGAGGAAGTCGTGGGCGCCGAACGCGAAGAGGCTCACCCGGCCTTCCGGGGCGACCTCGTAGGACAGCCGGGCCTGGTAATCCCAGTAATCGAGCGCGACCTCGGGGGCGGCGAGCGAGAGGAGCAACGCCGTGTACGAGTAGCGGCCGCCCAGGAGCGCGGCCCCTCGGTTTCCGGCGAAGGGGCCCTCGACGAGCCCGCCCACGTCGACGAGCCGCAGCATGCCCTCACCGTGCCAGTACGGGAGCGGCGGCGTCGTCTCGCCCGCGACGATGCCGCCGGCGTACCGACCGTGACGCGCGGGGTAGCCGCCAGGGTAGAGGTCGACGCGATCGACGATGCCGGGATGGACCACGGAGGGCCCGAGCCCGAGGTGATAGAGGTAGGGGACGCGGATGCCGTCGAGGAAATAGCCGACGTTGCCCGGCGGTGAGCCGCGAACGTAGAAGAACGGCAGCCCCGAGACGATGGGGGTCACCCCGGGGAGCACCTCGAGGGCGCGGAAGGGGTCGCCGAACGCGCCGGGGATGATCCTGACCTCGCCGCGGCTCAAGCTGGAGACGCCGGGCGCCGGCTGCTCGCCGCGCACGGTGACCTCGATCGCACGCGGCGCGCTCGGCGCCGGCCCGGCTGCCGTGGCCGGGCGCTCCGGCGCGGGCGCGGAGGCGCCGGGCGGCGCGGCTGCGGAGGCGTCGGGCGGCGCGGGCGACGCGGCTTCGGTGAAGCGGACCTCGACGCGGATCCTGGCGGCGACCGGCGCGCCGCTCCTGGTGGCCGGCGCAAAGCGGAACGACGTTGCGGCGGCCACGGCGGCCGATGCGAACGGCTCCACGCCATCCTCGGCGACCGCGGAGCGGACGGTCCCGTCCGCGTTGACCGTGAGGACGAGGCGGACCGTCGCGTCACCATGCGCCCCAGCTGGGTAGTCGGCGCTGAGCGGCGTGAGCGGCGCTGGTGGGACGAGCGCCGCCGGCGGCGCATCGGGAGGCGGCGCCGCCGGCGGCGCATCGGGGGGCGGCGCCGCCGGCGGCGCATCGGGGGGCGGCGCCGCGGGCGGCGCATCGCCGGACGGCTTCGCCGGCGGCGCATCGCCGGACGGCTCCGCAGGCGGCTTTGCATGGGGCAGCGGCGTGTCGGGCGCGGCGGCGGCGAGGCACGGCGCGAGCGCGCTCGCGAGCAGCGCCGCGGCTGCCGTGGATCGCCGGAGGGAGCGCATCGCTGCGCCGCGGAGGGGCGGCTCGGCGACGACCAGCGCGGAGCGCTGCGCCGAAGAGCGTGGCGACCAAGGGATCGAAACGATGGAATTTTTCATGTGAGCGGCGCTCGTGCCGGCGTCCTGACGGGCTTCCCGGGGAACCGGTCGATCGGATCGCTCTCGTAGGATCGAGCTTCCCGGAGGTCGACCGCCAGCTCCAGCCATGATCTACGCCGAACGACCGCTCACTTCCCCCTCACCGGCTCGAACACCACGCCGAGCTGCCAGGTCTCCCTGGGGAGCGCCCCCTTCGGACCGCTCTGGTCGGCGGGCGATGACAGCGCAATGCGATTGCTGGAGAGCTATCTGCCGCGAATCCTTCAACGATCACCGCTTGCCTCGCTTGGTACCGCCGCGGCACGGCGAGTATCCTCGCGCAAACGCATGACCCTCCGACGTATCTTCTCCATCCTGCCCGTCCTTGCGCCGGTCGTCTGGCTGACGAGCTGCGGCGATGGCGAGCGCCCCTCGACGCCCGCGTCGTCGACCTCGTCAGGCTCAGGCGGCGCGGACCCGGGCGGCGGCGGCGCGGTCGCGACGACCTCCGAGGCCACCGGCGCGGGGGGCGGCACGACGACCAGCGGCGCGACGGTCGGCAGCACGACCGTCAGCAGCACGACGACCGGCGGCGGAGGGGCGGAGCCCGTCGCGCCGGGGATCGTCAAGCTCGGCGAGGGAAAGCTCGCGGAGTCGGGGCTCACCGTGGTGTCCTACGGCGGCTACCTGAACGGCGAGTCGTTCCAGCAGGACGGGATCGTGTCGTTCGGCGGCTTCCAGTACACCGCCTTCTGGAACACCAACCGCAACGTCGTCCTCGCGCGGCGGCGGCTGCCGGTGAGCGCCGGCGGAGCGGCTGGCGCCTGGGAGAAGTTCGACTTCAAGGATTATCGGCTGAGCGCCGACGACGCCCACAACACGATCTCTCTCGGGATCGCGCCAGGCGACGGCACGCTGCACCTCGCGTTCGATCACCACGGCAGCAACCTGCACTACCGCCGCTCGGTCACGGGTCTCCTGACGGACCCGGAAGGCGCGGCCTGGGCCGCCTCGAGCTTCGGCGCCGTCTCGAGCGCGCTCGTCGGATCGACCCGCGTGTCCCTCGTGACGTACCCGCGGTTCGTCACCGAGCCCGGCGGGGACAGGATGCTCCTGAGCGCCCGGATCGGCGAGAGCGGCAGCGGCGACGAGCACCTGTGGGAGTACGACGCCACGACGCACGCCTGGACCGCGCTCGGCGAGTACATCGAGGGCACCGACGCCAGCATGAACGCCTACCTGCACGGCCTGTCGTACACGCGCGGCGGCTCGCGCCTGCACGCGGCGTGGTGCTGGCGGGACACGCCCGACGCGACGACCAACCACGATCTCCTGTACGTCTACAGCGACGATCACGGGCGCACCTGGAAGAACAACGCAGGCGCGACGGTCGCGACGACCGGCGCCTCCTTCGTCTCGCTGCGCACGGAGGGCCTGTCCGTGTGGCCCATCGGCCAGAACCGAGGGCTCATCAACCAGGAACACATGACGGTCGACGCGAGCGGCCGCGTCCATGTGCTGCTCTCGCACCTCCCCGACGCCGAGACCGACAATTCGAACTTCACCAGCGCCCGGACGCGCAGCGAGTTCTTCCATTATCTCCGCGACACCGACGGGACCTGGGCGCGCCACGGCATCGGCTTGAAGGTGGTCCAGAACTTCCGGGGCAAGCTCGCGATCTCCTCCACCGAGAACGTCTATGCGATCCTCCCCGATCTCCGCATCGCCGGCGCCTCCCCGAGCGACGGTTACGCGACCTGGACGCTCCTCGACGCCGCCGACTCGGGCCGGTTCTTCTCCGATCCTCTGATCGACGCGGCCCGACTCGAGACCTCGGACGAGCTCACCGTGTACTACCCACAGCGGAGCTCCGTGGACATCTGGGGCCTGGAGTACGCGCTCCGCTGAGCCGCGCGAAGGCGCTCCTCGGTCCCCGAGCGCGCCCTTCACGGCCCCGTTTCCCAGGGCGAGCGCGCGAGCTCGCTCGCCGCGCCGTCCCCGTTGGCCGCCAGATCTCCCCTGATCGACGGATCTTCCGGTTGTTCCACCGGGCGACGCGCGTGACGCTCGCGGGGCGCGCTCCGCGTCCGTATCGGACGAGCCGCGACCGGCGCTGAGCGGTCCAGTCAGAGCGGCAGTCCGTGCTCCATGGGGACGCGCGTCGCGCTCGCTCTCGCGCAGGCACGCTCGGTGCTCGCCCTGAGGCGCGGTCTCGCCGGTGGCGAGGGCGCGCACTGCCGCGAACGCCGCGGCGGCAAGGGACACTCGCGCAGCGAGCCCCGGCGCGCTCCGGCCAGGAGGAGCGTTACTCATGAACCCGGACGCGTTCGTCAAGCGCCGATTCGCATTCATCCTGGGAGGAATGGTCGCGGTCTCCGCGTATTTTCAGGCCTCCGGGGTATCTCAGCTCATCGCTCACCAGATCACGCGGGACGGCGAGGCCTCCGCCCCCCTCGTCACAGATCCTGTCGAGGCGCCGCTCTCCGAGGAGGATCCCCCGCCGAGCGCGGCGCCGATCCTGGAGCGCAATCCGTTCGACTCGACGACAGGGCCGCTCGTACCCCCGCCGAGCGCCGCGCCCGCCGCCCCGGCGGATCTCTCGCAGCTCGACCCCTACCTCGCTCCACCCTGCGATACGGGCCGCGTCGTGCTGATCGCCATGTCCGAGGACCCCGAATGGTCGTTCGCCGCCGTCGAGAGCGACGGCGGACACACGGCGCTCGGGCGGCGAGGCGGAGAGATCGGCGGCCGCAAGGTCGAGGACATCGCCTGGGATCGGGTGTGGATGACCTCGACCTCGGGGGGCGCGCGCTGCCAGATGCAGCTCGGCAAGAAGGGCGGAGAGGGCGGCAAGAAGGAGCCCGAGCCGCAGGCGGCAGCGCCGGCTCCGTCCCGCGCGACGTACCGCCCGAGCAGCAGGAGCGATGTCCCGCCCGAGATCGCCTCGCGGATGCAGCGGGTGAGCGACACGGAGATCGACATCGACCGCTCGGCGGCCGAGAAGATCTTCGCGCAGCCCGAGCTCGTGACGCAGACCTCGGCGGCGATACCGGAGATGCGGGACAACAAGGTGATCGGGCTGAAGATGATGGTCAAGCCAGGCTCGGTGCTCGAGTCGTTCGGGGTGCAGAGCGGCGATATCGTGAAATCGATCAACGGCATCGACCTGACGGACCCACAGAAGGCCATGCTGGCCTACTCGCGCATGCGCTCCGACAAGAGCCTTTCCGTCGTCGTCGAGCGCGACGGCCGCCCGACGAGGCTCAGGGTCAACATCCGCTGAGACGAGGAGGCGGGCCCGACCGGCAGCCGCCCTCGCGCAGGTGTGACGCCGGGCGCCCCCGGCCTTGTCGCACCTGCGGGCGGCGGCCGGGCGGCGGCGGCCGGGCGGCGGCCGACGCGGAGGTCGGACTCCGGCGCACGGGCGACCCCTGCCGAACAATCTACGATCGCCGCTGTCTCTCCGGCTGGAGCGCCCGGCGGCGGCCGGCGCGGTCGCTCCGGAGCGGAGCGACAGAACAGATGCGGCGCTCACCCGTCAGACCGAGCACCCGCTCTGTCCGCGGGAGGGGAAAGACCATGAACGAACTCGGAATCGTGTGGGTGAAGCGAGCGCTCCTCGGCGGCGCGCTCGTGCTGGGGCTCTCGGGGGCGGGGATCGCGTGCAATGCCCAGAAAGCCTCCGAGGCGTCGGCGCCTCCGGAGGCGTCCCCGGCCTCGATGCCGCTGGGGAACGCCGCCGAGGCGAAGCGCGAGACCCTGGCGGAGGCCGCCGAGCCCCTGAAGGCGGCGCGTGAGCTCGCCGCCCCCACGCGCGACATGGCGGGCGGGAAGGGGCGCGCGGGCGCCGGCGGCCTTTTGGCCCCCGCCCCGGCGGCCACCGCGGCGCCGGGCGAGGGCGCGGCCCGCGCCGCGGCGCCCGAGGCCGCGGGCCTCGACCCGAACGGCCGCTTCGCCACCACGTACCGCCCCGGCGGCGGCCACCTCGCCGCGTTCGAGTCCGCGGTCGCGCGCGGCATCGTCCCTCCCGACGGGCGCGAGCTCGTCAGCGACGTCGGCGCCCGCTACGCCCCGTCGATCGACGTCCCGAAGGGCTCGGCGCTCGCCCTGCGCACGGACCTCGAGCGCACGCGGGTCCCGCCCGGCGGCGGCCCGGTGCACGTGCGCGTCGCGCTCCGCTCGACGGCGCAGGCGCCCGCGGCGCGGCCGCACCTGTCGGTGCACCTCGTGCTCGACGTGAGCGGATCCATGCAGGGCGAGCCCATGGCGCGGGCGCGCGACGCGGCCCGGGCGCTCGTCGACAGGCTCGACGCGAACGACGACTTCTCCCTCGTCACCTTCTCGAGCGGCGCCGACGTCAGGATCGACGATGGGCCCGTCGGGCCGCGGCGGGCGGCGATCAAGGCCACGATCGACGGCATCCGCGAGGGCGGCGGCACCAACATCGGCCAGGGCCTCGCGCTCGGCTACGCGCAGGCCGCCCGGCCGGGCATCCCCGAGGGCGCGGTGAAGGTCGTGCTGCTGCTCTCCGACGGGCGCGCGAACGCCGGGATCACGAGCTCGGAGCGGCTCTCGCGGCTCGCGCTGGACGCCTTCCAGGGCGGCGTCCAGACGAGCACGTTCGGGCTCGGCGCCGACTACGACGGCGCGCTGATGAGCGCCATCGCGAGCGACGGCGCGGGCGGGTACTACTACCTGCGCGATCCGGATCAGATCGCCCCGGCCCTCGCGACGGAGCTCGACAGGCGGCTCGATCCGGTCGCGACCGCGGTCGAGCTGCGGGTGCGGCTGAAGCCGGACGTGAAGCTGCTCCAGGTCTACGGGTCGCGCCGGCTGAACGACGTGGAGGCGGCGCGCGTGCGGACGATCGAGGTCGCGGCGGACGCGCAGTCCGCGAAGCGCGACGGCATCGAGCGGGACCGGCAGGACGACGCCGAGGGCGGGATGCGGTTCTTCATCCCGGCGTTCTCGCGCGACGACAGCCACGCGATGCTCTTCAAGCTGGGCCTCCCGGCGGGCGCCGACACGCGGGCCATCGCGGCGATCGAGCTCAAGTACAAGGACCGCGTCGCCAAGAAGAACGTCGTGGACGAGGCGCCGCTCCGGGTCGCGTACGCGACCGGCGACGCGGACAGCGCGGCGAGCGTCGACCCGTCGGTCGCCCGCACGATCCAGGGCTTCGCCGCCGGCGAGACGCTGGCCGAGGCCGCCCGCCAGATCGCGCTCGGCGATCGCGCCCGCGCCGCCGCGCTGCTCTCCGAGCGGGAGGGGATCCTGCATGCCGCGGCCGAGGCGCTCGGGGAGCCGCTCTTCCTGAAGGACGCGGCCCGCCTCGCGCGCCTCCGCGGCCACGCGGGGGCCGCGGGCGGCCTGGGGGATCCGCTCGTGCTGGCGATGCTGCTCGAGACGGCCTCGCGGACACACCTTCACTGAGGGCGGGGCTCGGGGCACGATGGCGCAGCGGCGATCCACCGGCGGGGCCGAGGGGCGGACATGACCCAGACATTCACACTCCGGCGCGATGTGGCGGCGCAGCACGTCGACGTCGCGCCGGGCGGCGAGATCGTCCTCCGCGGCAAGCTGGTCTGCTCGACCGACGCCTCGGTCATCGACGCGGCGACGACGACCTGGCCCGCGGGCGCGCCGGGCGGCGCGTCGGTCGACAGCGGCGGGCTCGTCGACCTCGAGCAGGGCGGCTTTCACATGACGAGCCGCGACCCCGCGACCCACGAGGTCCACGCCATCGCGACCGGGGATCCGGCCCCCGCGTGCGCGCTCGCGGGCGTGGAAGCCCCGTGCCTCCCGCTCCGGCTCCTGCCGCTCGCGCGCTCGCGGCTCCAGACGGCGCAGGAGCTGGGCAGCTGCCTTCACGGGGGCATCACGGTCGAGGTGCCGGACGCCGTGCTCCCGCCCGTCGCGCCCGCGGCCGTTCCTTACGTGCAGGGCGCGGCCGTGCTGCTCGGCGCCTCCGTGCTCGCGTCGATCGGGTGGGTCGTGCAGCGCCGGCGCGCCCGATCGCCGTTCGGCCGCCTGCTCGATCTTGCGAAGCGCACCCGGGCCAAGCTGAGGGCCGCTGACCCGGTCGTGGCCGCGCCGCTCGTGCCGGCCGTGGAGGCCGCGCTGGGCGCGCTGAAGCGGCGGCGTGTGGACGCCGCCTCGACGGAGGGCAAGCGGGTCGCGGAGGTGCTGCGGCGGGTGGAGCTGCGCCTCGACGCGTCGGCCGTGGAGGCGCGCGCCGGCAGGGAGCAGCAGGCGGCGGACGAGCTCGTCCGCGAGATCGAGAGCGCGCTCGAGGCGGTCGACGAGGTGGACGGCGCGCGGCGCGGGGGGGCCTGAGGTCGACCAGCCCCCGCCGGAGGTCTGCGCGACGCGGCTGTCGCGCGGCGTCCACCTCGCCTCCATCCGCGCGATGTACCGGCGGCTGGCCGCCTCCGGCGAGAGCGGCGAGCGGCGCGCCCAGCGTGCGCCGATAAAGCACGCCAGGCCGACGCTCACCGCCACGGCCCCCAACCCGATCTGGACGTGGGACATCACCGCGCTGCGCGGGCCGCTGCCTGGGGTCTTCTACGGCCTGTACGTCGTCCTCGACCTGCTCAGTCGCACGACCGTTGGCTGGAGCCGGAACGCGTCTCTCTGCGCGATCCACTCATAGGATTCTCGTCCGGCCCGTCTCAATCCTGTTGGCATTTTCCGCCCCCTCTGTGCCAACGTTGGGTGAGAAACACGAGCAATGAAACCGCACAAAATGGCGTTGTGTCGCGGTCGCTCCCTGGCGTATAAATCTAGTCGAAGGACCACATGATCTTCCAGAGAGAGCATGGGTGTCCGGGCAAGGTTTCGGACTCTGCGAATGGTACTGCGTGATCCTGTGTGATCAACTGCGAATGTCGTTGTCTCCCCTGGTCTCGATGCGCGACAGAGAGTCCCTGACAGGCGAGTCGCTTCGTGTGCATCTTCGGGAAACATTGGAAACACCTATGAAAAATTCAAAGCAGAATCAGTTCTCTCGTTGGTTCATACTGGCGTTCGCGTCAGTCGCGCTGGCAGCCTGTGGCGGTGATGACGATGCCACAGGGCCCTCGAGCAGCTCATCGTCTTCTAGCAGCTCTTCCTCCTCCAGCTCCAGCTCTAGCTCGTCTTCGAGCACCTCCAGCTCTAGCTCTTCCTCCTCCAGCTCCAGCTCCAGCTCATCTTCGAGCACCTCCAGCTCGTCTTCGAGCAGCTCCAGCTCGTCTGGTGGCGATCTCGCATTGGTGGTCGCCATCAACTCCGGTAGTAATTCGAGCGCAACGGTTGACGGCGTGGAGTACCAGGCGGACAAATACTCTAGCGGTGGTACGACCAACAGCACGCAAGACGCTGTAGTTGGTGGGCAGCTCTATCAAACAGAGCGGTATGGCTCATTCAAGTATGAAATCCCGGTTACCGCCAATGGCAACTATACCGTGAAGTTGCATTTTGCGGAGATTGATAAGAACAGCGCTGGTTCGCGCAGCTTTGACGTTGCGATCGAAGGCAACACCGTTGTCAGTGATCTGGATATTTATGCCGAAGTTGGTCATGACGTGGGCCACACGGAGACCTTCGCGGATATCGCGGTGAATGACGGCAGCGTCACGATCGAGCTGATCAAGGGTGTGGATAACCCCACCATCGCGGGGTTCGCTATTTTCTCCAATGATGGAGAGCTGGATACAACAACGGTCACGCCCCTCCCCGATTTCTCCAAGTACTCGGCCTACACTCAGAGGTACACGGAGAAGACTGTGATCAATTCGAATCACGCGACGGGTCACGTCGGTGATTTCTTCTTCACCCACTGGAAGGATGGCGGCTCGACATCGTTGACCGTGGACCCGAACGGCGAGTTCAGCGTGACCTGGCAGGGCGGTGGCTATAACTATGTCGGTGGTCCAGGGTGGCATTACGGAGATGAGAAGAGGGTGATCGGCTACCGCCTCAATAACGACAGCGGCGCGAGCTATATCGCCTTGTACGGCTGGGGGTACGACAAGACCATGCCCACCTCGAACGCGGCGCACCTGGTGGAGTATTACATCCTGCAACGATGGAGTTATGACCCCAGCCAGGGCGCCACCGCTGGCAAGACCTTCACGAGCGATGGGGTTCAGTATTCCACGTACCGCTCGACGCGGAACCAGCAGCCCTCCATCAATGGTCGCTCCACGTTCTACCAGTACTGGAGCAAGCCTGCTCAGCCGCAGGCCCTCGGGCAGGACCACAAGATCATCTTCGCCGATCACGTGAAGGCATGGGCCGACAACGGCTGGATCGTCCCGAACATGAACAACCTGGATGCGAGCGACGATCCCACCTATCAGGTCCTGGCCGTCGAGGTGTTCAACCCCGGTAGCAATGGAACTGCAGCTGGTCGCGTCTGGAACGCGACGCCCTGATCCAAAGATGATGTGGCGCTCCTGAGCGTTTCGTGGGTGTACGGCGCGAGCGCCCGTCGAATGCCTCGATGGCGCCGTGCTCGACGCCATCGAGGCGCTCCGCTTCGCTCCGACCCGCTTCGCGGGCGCCCTTTCGGACGGCCTCGACGGCGTCTGCGCGCGGCGCCAAGGTGTTCACGCTCCCGTTAGATGATGGGTGGGGGCCGCTTCTCGCTCACGCAGGATGATGGCTCGCTCACGCGCACGATGGCCATCGCCCCCATCCGGTGCCCGGAGCCTCCGCAGGAGGCTCCGTCCGCCCATCGCCCGCGCGACGTGGCCGCCGGGGCACGCAGGGTGCGTCAAGGGCGGCGCAGCCGCCGAGCCCTGCGAGGGCACCCTTGACGCGTCCCAGCACCCCCGCACGCTCAGGACGCGATGAGCCGACCACCACGCCCGTGACCGGGGCCCGCTCACCGTCGCGATGATCATCCGCCAGCCCGAGCGAGGAAGCATCAAGAGGAAGCATCAACCAGCTTGATTCTCAACGGGTACGAGCGGAATGGACACGCTCCGGCAGCGCCGGTATGACTGGACCATGAGAGCCGCCCGACGGGAAAGGTACGGTTCAGCGGAAGTCATCCGGCTCGAAGACGTGGCAGTGCCCACGCCGGCCGATGACGAGATCCTGGTGCGGGTCCACGCAGCCACGGTGAGCCGCACCGACTGTGCGTTGCTCGCGGCCTCCCCGTTCATCATGCGGTTCATGACTGGCCTTCGCAGGCCCAGGAACAAGGCGCTCGGCACCGACTTCGCGGGACGGGTGGAAGCGCTCGGCTCGCGCGTACGCAGCTTTGCGGTCGGCGACGAGGTCTGGGGAATGAACGATCTGGGGGTCGGGTCTCATGCGGAGTACCTCGTCGTTTCCGCAGAGGACTCGGTCGCGCGCATGCCCGCCGGCCTGAGCTTCGAGGAGGCTGCAGCCTGCATCGAGGGCGCCTGGTATGCTTACAGCATCACCCAGCGAGCGGGCCTCGAGAAGGATCGGCGGGTGCTGATCAACGGGGCTACCGGGGCGATCGGATCCGCGCTTCTGCAGATCTGCGTCCACCTGGGCGCCACCGTGACCGCGGTGGGGAACACCAGGAACCTGGAGCTGTTGAGGTCGCTCGGGGCCAGCAGGGTCATCAACTACGAGCAATCGGACTTTACCCGGGACGACGAGGTCTATGACCACGTATTCGACGCGGTCGGAAAGAGCACGTTCGGCGCCTGCAAGCGCTTGTTGACGCCCAGGGGCGTGTATGTTTCCTCGGAACCCGGACCTGGCTGGCAGAATCCATTCCTGGCGCTCGCCACGCCCGTGCTCGGCGGACAGCGGGTCGTGTTCCCGATACCCGTCGATCGGAAGGCGTTCCTGGAGGTGCTGGGCCGGCTCGTCGCCGAGCGCCATTTCCGGCCCGTCATCGACCGTACCGTTACCCTCGATGCGGTCCAGGAGGCCTATGCCTACGTCGCGTCCGGGCAGAAGACGGGCAACGTGGTGCTGAAGCTCACGGAGTGAGGGGTTTGTTCTACCCCCATGCAACCCAACAGGGCGCAGGAGCCGACGGGCGCTGGACGCCGCGGCGCTCTACAATCGTTGGGCGGACGGAGTGACACGCGATGAGCGCCATCTCGGGTGGGTGCTGGCGGGCCGGGAGCAAAAGCGCGGGCGGCCTGTCTGCCCACGATGAGCAGGCCGCGTTCAGCGGATCGGGCCGGCGACCCTCGGCGGCGAGGCGGGGGCCGCGTCCGCGGCGGGCTCGAGCGGCGCGCAGCCGTCGGCGGCGAAGGGGCCGATCGCCGGCTCGCCCTTGACGAACGCCGAGACGCGGCGCATCCGCTCGGCGAAGGCCGCCTCGGTCTCCGCCCGCCGCGGGTCGGCCGCGAGCGGGACGGTCCCGAGGCCCTCGCTGCGCACCGGGCAGATCTCGGCGAGGGGCGGCGCGCCTCGCCGCAGGCGCAGGCGCGCGATCATCGCGAGCTCGGCCGCGGGGCCGGTCCTCTTCACCTTCATGATGAAGTTGCCGAGGCTGTAGAAGATGGGCCGGCCGCGGCGGAGCTCGATGCCCTGGAGCACGTGCGGGTGGTGGCCGAGGAAGGCGTCGGCGCCCGCGTCGATGGCGGCGCCGGCGAGCGCGCGCGCCTGGGGCAGCGGGGTGTCCAGGTACTCGGTGCCGCCGTGGTAGCTCACGACGACCGCGTCCACGCCGGGCTGCTTGCGCGCGGCGCGCACCGCGGCGGCGAGCCCGTCCCGCTCCGCGCCCGCGACGAACTCCCGCGCCGGGTGCTGCCAGAGCGAGCCCTGGTTCCAGATGCCGGTCACGGCGAGCAGCGCCACGCGGAAGCCGCGGCGCTCGATGATGGCCGGCGCGTACGCCTCGAGCCGCGTCCGGCCGGCGCCCACGTAGGCGACGCCCGCGCGCTCGAGGTGGCCGAGCGTCTCGAGGAACGCGCCCTTGCCGTAGTCCCACATGTGGTTGTTCGCGAGCGACACGACGCCGATGCCGGCGCGCGCGAGCGCGTCCGCGCCGGCCGGCGGGCCCGTGAACACGAGCGGCTGGCGCGGGTGCTGGGTCTCTCCGCCCTGGTCGCTGAGCTGGTTCTCGAGGTTGACGAAGCGCACGTCGGCGGACGCGAACAGCGCCGCGACGGAGGCGAACGGATCGTACGCCGGATCGCGGAGCAGCTCCTGGCCGAGCGCCTTGCCGAGGCAGACGTCGCCGCCGGCGAGGAGCGTGATCGTGTCAGCCGGCGCGGCGGTGGCGTCAGCCGGCGCGGCGGTGGCGGCCGGCGCGGCGGTCGACGCGACGGTGGCGGCCGGCGCGGCGGTGGCGTCAGCCGGCGCGGCGGTGGCGGCCGGCGCGGCGGTGGCGGCCGGCGCGGCGGTGGCGGCCGGCGCGGCGCGGGCTTCCCGGGTCGCTTCCGCGACGTCGCGGGGCGCGGCCGGCACGACGGCGGGCGGAGGCGCGAGCCCGGAGCCCACGTTGGCGGGCCGCTCGCAGCCGATCTGCGCGGCCGCTGCGCACATCGCGAGGAAGAAAGGGGCAGGGCGCATCTCGAGCGGCGTCTCGGCGCGCATTATCCACGGGCCCGCGGCCGCGCCCAAGTATCCGGTGGTACGCCCGCCGACGTTCGTGCCACCATCGCCGCGCGTTGAGCAGGCCCAGAAGAGCCGCGGCGTCGATCGGCGGCCGCGCTCTCTCGACGGACGTCCGGCCCGCTCCAGCGCGATCTACTCGGGATTGGACGCGCGCTCGTGCGCGGGTTGCTTGGAAGGCCTTATCTCCATGGTGAATCGAAGACGTGAGACTCCCTCGGGCTCGACGCTGCTCTCTTCGCGCGGCGCGACGCCGTCGAGCACGCGCATCGTGCCGGGCCCCGCGCCGCGCGACGAGGCGCGCGACGAGGAGCGCAAGGACGGCTGGGGCTTTGCCGACACCCGGTTCGTCGTCAAGCCGAGCGGCAGCGTCGTGCTGACCGGCACGCGGTACAGCATCAGCAACGTCGAGCTGCCGTCGCTGCTCCCGTGGATGTCGGCCACGCTCGCCGCGCCGCTCTCCTACGAGAACCGCAACGAGCCGCACTACCCGCCCCGGATCCCCGACGCCAAGGTCGCGAGCGAGCTGCTCGCCGCGCTCCGCGGCTTCCTTTCGGACGATCAGATCTCGCAGGATCCGCTCGTGCGCCTCCGCCGCGGCCACGGCCACACCGGCGCCGAGATCTGGGCGATCCGCTACGAGCGCCTCGAGCGCGTCCCGGATCTCGTGGTGTTCCCCGCGTCGCACGACGACGTCGTGCGCCTCACCGAGGTCGCCAAGCAACACGGCGCGTGCCTCGTCCCGTTCGGCGGCGGCACCAACGTCACGGACGCCCTGCGCCTGTCGATCCACGAGGAGCGGACCGTGATCGCGGTCGACATGCGGCGCATGAACAGGATCCTCTGGCTCGATCCCGTGAACCGCATGGCCTGCATCGAAGCGGGCGCGACCGGGCGGCACATCGTCGCGGAGCTCGAGAAGCACGGGCTCACCATGGGGCACGAGCCCGACAGCCTCGAGTTCTCGACCCTCGGGGGGTGGATCGCGACGAACGCGAGCGGGATGAAGAAGAACCGGTATGGCAACATCGAGGATCTCGTCCTCGACATGCAGGTCGTGACCGCGCGCGGCGTGGTCGAGCGGCCGCACGTGGCCCCGCGCGAGAGCGTCGGCGCCAACCCGAAGAACTGCATGTTCGGCAGCGAGGGCAACTATGGAATCGTCACCAGCGCTGTCGTCAAGCTGTTCCCCCTGCCCGAGGTCCAGCGCTACGGCAGCGTCATCTTCCCCGACCTCGCGCGCGGGCTCGCGTTCCTCTACGACCTGCAGGCCGCCGGCGCGCTGCCCGCGAGCGTGCGCGTCATGGACAACACGCAGTTCCATTTCGGTCAGGCGCTCAAGCCGAAGAAGTCCGGGCTGCTCGCCCGGGTGAAGAGCCAGGCGGAGAAGCTCGTGGTGACCCGGATCAAGGGCTTCGATCCGCACCAGCTCGCCGTCGCCACCCTCGTGTTCGAGGGGACGAAAGAGGAAGTCGACTTCCAGGAGAAGACGCTCTACCGCATCGCGGCGCAGCACGGCGGGATGAAGGCGGGCGCGGCGAACGGCGAGCGTGGCTATCAGCTCACCTTCGGCATCGCGTACATCCGCGATCTCACGTTCGAGCACTGGGCGATCGCGGAGAGCTTCGAGACGAGCGTCCCGTGGAGCCGGGCGCTCGAGCTCTACGACCGGGTGCGCCAGCGCATCCTGCGCGAGCACGAGCAGCGGCGCCTGCCTGGCAAGCCGTTCTTCACGGGGCGTATCACCCAGGTCTACCCCACGGGCGTCTGTATCTATTTCTATCTCGGCTTCTACGCGAAGGGCGTCGACGACCCCGTGCGCCATTACGCCGAGATGGAGCACGCCGCGCGAGAGGAGATCCTCGCCGCCGGAGGGTCGCTGTCTCACCACCACGGGATCGGCAAGATCCGGCAGGATTTCGTGAAGGACATCTACTCGGACGGCGCGCGCGCCTTCATGCAGCAGGTGAAGCAGGCCGTCGATCCGGACAACCTGTTCGGCGCGGCGAACCACGGCGTGCTCGGCGAGGTCGCGCTCTCGAGCGCGGAGGAGCAGGGGCGAGCGCCCTCGCCTTGACCCTGGGCGGCGCGGCCGCCGGCGGGGCGCGACGCCGCTGGAAGCGCCGCGCCAGCCGCTGAGATCCCTGCGTCATGCTCCCCGTCGAGGGCAGCACCATCGCATCGATCCTCCCTCGTGGTTGACCGCCTCGCCGGCCAGCCAGAGCCGCCGAGCGGCGCGACCTCATGCCGCAGAAACATGACAGCTCGGCAGTCGCCGGCCGTGTGGCCGAGCTCGCCGCGGCGCGGAGTGCCCCGGTGCCAAATTGGTTGCGCATCGCAACCATCTGTGGTCTCCTCGAAGGGTGACCACGAGAGAGCTCCGCTCGGAGGTCCGCGCCTTCGTGCGCGGTTTCGGTCTCCTGGACGAGGAGCGCACGCCGTGCGGCGTCCGGGTGGCGCCGCGCGAGGCCCACGCGCTGACGGTCCTGGCGGACGCCGAGCGGGCGGGAGAGCAGCTCTCCCAGAGCGACCTGCGGCGGGCGCTCGGCATCGACAAGAGCAATGTCACCCGGCTGATACAGCGCCTTCGCGAGGAGGGCCGGGTGGAGCAGGACGTCAGCGAGGAAGACGGGCGGGTCCGCCGCCTGCGGCTCACCTCGGCCGGGCGCCGCATGGCGGGGCGACTCGAGGGGCAAAGCCTGGTGCGGTTCCAGTCGATCGTGGACGCCATCCCCTGCGAGGAGCGCGCCGCCGTGGTGCGCGCGCTGCACGTCCTGAATCGCGCGCTCTCGCGCGTGACCCGCGCGACAGAGGAGCAACCCCATGCGAGCGATGCGAGCGACTCTCCCTAGCGTTCTTCCCGGGCTCCTCGGAGCTCTCCTGATGGCCCCGATCGCCTCCTGCACGCCTTCCTGCGAGGCCGCCGCGGGGCCGGCGCCGGGCGCGCCGGCGGCGGTGCAGGTCCGCTCGTTCGGCGCGCTGCGCGCGATCATGCACGAGGGGCAGACGGGGCCCGCCGTGCGCATCGGCGATGTGGTGCCGGGCCCGCGCGCGTTCGGGATCGGGGCGCTCAGCGCGCTGCGCGGGGAGGTGACGGTCGTCGACGACGCGATCTGGACCTCCTATGCGCGCGACGACGGGACCCTCGACGTGCGCCCCGCCGGGGCGGAGGAGGAGGCGGCGCTCTTCGTGGTGGCGAACGTCGCGCGCTGGCAGGAGGCGACGCTCGACGCCGACGTGCCTGACGGGCAGATCGACGCGCGCATCGAGGCCTTGCTGCGGGAGCGCGGGCTCGACACGGAGGGCGCTGTCCCGGTCCAGGTGCGCGGCGGCTTCCGCGATCTCCGCTGGCACGTCATCGACGGGAGAAAGCTCGCCCCCGGCGGCGGTCACGCGGACCATGTGCGGGCGTCGGTGAACGGAGCGCTCCCCGCCGCCGAGGGGGTGCTGGTGGGCTTCTTCTCGAAGCGCCACCACGGCGTCTTCACGCACATGGGGTCGAACACGCACTTTCACGTCGTCCTGCCGGAGCGACCGCTGATGGGCCACGTGGACGGCGTGACGCTCGCCCGCGGCGCGCGGGTCCTCCTGCCGGCGCCTTGAGGCTTGGCACGAGCGCACCGGCGGCAGCGGTCGGCGCTCGGCGCGCGCCGCGGGCGCATGTACCGGGCAGGGGTGGTATGCAGGACGGCGGTGAAGCTCATGACGGCGCCCTCGGAGGACGGCGGCGGGGCGGGCCGCGTGGCCGGCCTCGCGGGCGTCGTGCTGTGCGGCGGGCAGAGCCGCCGGATGGGGCGCCCCAAGGCATGGCTGCCGTTCGGGGGTGAGGCGCTGCTCCAGCGGGTGGTGCGGCGCCTCGGCGAGGCGGCCTGGCCGCTCGTGGTGGTCGCGGCGCCGGGGCAGGAGCTGCCGCCGCTGCCGGAGGGGGTGCTGCTCGTGCGCGATCCGGTGGAGGGCCGCGGGCCGCTGCAGGGCGTCGCGGCCGGGCTCGACGCGATCGCGCCGCTCGCCGAGCGGGCCTACGTCGCCTCGACCGACGCGCCCTTCCTGCACCCCGCCTTCGTGCGGCGCCTCGCGGATCTCCAGGCGGGCGGCCACGCCATCGCGGTGCCGCGGGCGGAGGGGCACCATCACCCGCTCGCCGCGGTGTACGCGTGCGCCGTGCGCGGCGAGGTGGCGGCCTTGCTCGCCGAGGGCAGGCTGCGGCTCTCCACCCTGCTCGAGCGGGCGCGCACCCTTGTCGCGGAGCCGGAGCTCCTGCTCGCGGATCCGCGGCTCCGCGCCGCGGATCCGGCGCTGCGATCGCTGCGCAACCTGAACACGCCCGAGGACTACGCGGCGGCGCTCCGCGAGCTCGACTGACCCGGCCTATTCGCCGCGCGGCGCCGGCGCGCTCGCCGCCGCCGCGCCCCCGGGCTCGCCCCTCGTGATGAGGATCCGCTGCTCTCCGTGCCTGGGCAGGATCACGCGATCCGGCCCCAGCCCGCGCGCGGCCATGACGCGCCGGAGCTCGCGGGGCGCCTCTCCGAACGTATCGGTGCTGTTGATGAACGTGTCGAAATGGATAGCCATCATCCGCCGCGCCCCGAGGTCGAGGAAGGCCTGCACCGCCTCCGCCGGATCGACGTGCTTGCTCTCCATGAACTCGCGCGGCCCCACCGGCGCGATCGGCAAGAGGGCCAGATCGATCGCGGGGAATCGCGCGCGCGTCTTCACGAAGTCATCGCGGTCGTAGGCTGTGTCGCCGCCGAAGTAGACCGTGATTCCATGGTACTCGACGACATAACCCGTGAAGCTCTCCGTCATCCAGTCCCGGTCCAGCCCGTAGCGATAGCCGGAGTGCCGCACCGGGACGGCCGTGATCTCGAGATCGCCCTGCCGCCATGTCGTCCAGGTCGGGACCTCGAACGACGCGAAGCTATGGTTGGGCACGTAGACGAGCCCGCCCCGAGGCACGAGCAGCGCGCGGACCTTCGGCTCGATCAGGGACAGCGACCCGAGCGAGAGGTGGTCGAGGTGCATGTGCGAGATCAGCACGGCGTCGATGGGCGGCAGGTCCTCCGGGGCGAGCCCCGGCTCGACGAGCCGCTTCACCATGAGGCCCACCGTCGACGTGAAGACGGGGTCGGTCAGGATCCATCGGTCGTCGATCTGCACGAGCACGGTCGCGTGCCCGACCCAGAGCGCTGCGAGCCTCGCCTCGGGGCGATACGGCGCGCGCACCTTGTCCGGCACGGGCAGCGGGCTCGCGAACAGCCTCGCCACGTTGCTCTCCAGGATGCGCGCGGGCACGCCGCACGACAGGCCCGCGAGCGCGAGGAGCGCCGCGGCGGACAGGCGAGCTGGCGACGAGGAGGGGCGCGTGGCCATGCGCGGCGTCAGAAGTAGCGGATGCTGAGCGTGAACGTGGTCGATCGCAAGGCGGCCGTCGGCGTGGCCGCCACCTGCGCGCCCAGGGCGCCGAACAGGGTATAGACCCCCGCCTCGTACGAGGCCGCCACCTGCCCTCGAGCATGGAGCGCGGATCCGCCGAGCGAGCAGGACAGGTAGTCGCCGCCGTCGAGGAGCGGGAAATAGGCGCGGACGCCGCCCCGGATCACCCAGCGATCGGCGAACGCGCCCGGACGGGCGACGTACCCGGGCGAGCCGAAGAGCTCGATCGAGCCGGCGTGACGCGTGAGCGGCTCCGCGATGAAGGCGCGCCACGGCGAGAGCTTGCGGTTGATCCCGAACGAGTAGAGCAGCGGCGTCACCTGCCAGCGGAACCCGAAGCGCGCCTCGCCCGGTTCGAGCCACAGCTCGGGGCTCGGCACGAGCTGGACGAAGAGCCACGTCAGCGTGGGGCGGATGTCGGGCTCCGTGGCGGCGACCGCCGGCGCCGCCTGCCGCGGCGCCTCGGGCGACGCGCCCGCGGCGAGCGGCCAGAGCAGCCAGCCGAGCGCGGCGGCGCAGGCGGCCAGCGCGGGAGCGCGGCGTCGCGCGAGGGAGCGCGCTCCGGGCATGCCGCGGCTACGGCGCGTCGCCGTACACCCTGCCGAGCTGCTTGTAGAGGAACCGCGCCGCGTGCTCTCCATAGGGCGTCTGCGCCGCGTACACGTCGGGCGAGGCGATCGGCGCGTGCGCCGCCAGCGCGCCGGGCCGCCCGAGCCGGGCGAGATCCTCGCCGAGCGCCTCCATCGAGGCATACCGGTTCTCCGGCCGCTTGCGCAGGCACTTCGCGATCACCGCCTCGAGCGCCCGCGACGCCGGGCTCTCACCCAGGTTGGGCGGCGGGGGCGGCGTGACGAGCTGGTTGGCCAGCACCACGGCCTCGTCCATGGCGGGCGCCAGGGCAGGGGAGGAGCTCCGCGCGACGCTGAAGGGGAGGCGGCCGGTGAACATCCGGTACATGAGCATGCCGAAGCCGTAGACGTCCGTGCGCCCGTCGGGAGGGTCGCTGACGGTCTGCTCCGGCGCCATGTACTCCAGGGTGCCGACGGTCACCCCGGCCTGCGTGAGCCCCGAGTGCTCGTACAGCTTCGCGAACCCGAAATCGACGACCTTGGCCGCCCAGGCGTCGCCCTTCTCCCCCACGAGGAACACGTTGGCGGGCTTCACGTCGCGGTGGACGATCCCCGCGCGGTGGGCCGCGCCGAGCCCGGCCGCGGCCTGCAGGAGGAAGGGCACGCCGGCCTCCGGGGAAAGCCGCTTCTCGCGCAGGAGCAGCGAGCTCAGCGACTCGCCGAAGAGGAACTCCAGCACGAGGTAAGGCGACCCTTCATGGAGGCCGATGTCGAGGACCTCGACGATGTTCGGGTGAACGACCGTGGCCGCGGCCTTGGCCTCCAGGAGGAACCGCGCCTTCACCTTGGGCTCGCGGCGGAACCTCGGCTCCAGCAGCTTCAGCGCGACGGGCGCGCCGCTCTTCGTGTCCTCCGCCAGGAACACCTGCGCCATGGCGCCGCTGCCGATCAGGCCCCGCACCCGGTACCGCTCGGCGACGATCGCGCCCACGTGCTCGGTGGGCTGGGACCGGATCCGCCGGATGTCGTGGCTCGCGACCAGCTTCTCTCCGTCGTGCGGGCAGAAGCGGTGGTCATCCGCGTACCGCCGGTGGCAACGAGGGCACAACATGAGGTCCCGTCCTCGGGGATAGCCCTTCCGCCGCCCTTTTTGCAAGACCTGACGTGCGCGTCGTGATCGCGCCTCGCGAAGGCGCGCGCGGCGCGATCACGACGCGCGGGACACGTCCGACGGCATCCGCGCTCTGGGCTCGTGGATCAGGACCGTCTCGGCGCTGGAGAGCTCCTCCATGTCGGGCGCGTCGCCTGACATGCGCCAGCCCGGGCTCCGCTTGGGCAGGCTGTCGAGCAGGCCGGCGAACGAGCTCACCCACTCCTCGACGTCCTGAGGCCGCTCGTCCGGCGACAGCGCGAGCGCCCGCGCGAAGGCGCGGTCGACGTCCGGCGGCGTCCCCGGGAGCAGCGACGAGACGGGCGGCGGAGGGGCGCGCGAGAGGCTCGACAGGATGGTGGCGAGGTCCTCTCCGGCGGCGATGCGCCGTCCGGTGAGCGCCTGGTAAGCGACGGCCGCGAAGGAGTAGAGATCGCTGCGCGCGTCCACCGACCTGCCGCGCGCCTGTTCCGGGGCCATGTAGAGCGGAGTCCCCAGGAAGATGCCCGTCGAGGTCGCGCTCACGTCGGCGGAGAGCTCCTTGGCGATACCGAAGTCGAGGATCTTGACGTGAAAGTCGCCCGGCCCCGTCGACGGGATCAGGAAGATGTTCTCCGGCTTGACGTCGCGGTGCACGAGCCCCGCCGCGTGCGCGGCGCCGAGCGCCGAGGCACCCTCGCGCAGCAGCACCGCCACCTGGGCTGGCGTCCCGGGCCCGTGCGACTTCATGGCGTGAGCGAGGGTGAAGCCCTCCAGCCACTCCATCACGATGAAGAGCGTCCCGTCCTCGAGCTCGCCCGAGTCGTACACCTCGACGACGGACGAATGATGGATTCGCGCGACGAGGCGCGCCTCTCTCGCGAACCGCTCGCGCACATCCTCGTTGTTGAAGTGCTCTGTCCTGATGGTCTTGATCGCGACCTCGCGCCCGAGCCGCTCGTCGTGGGCCTTGAACACCCTGCCCATGCCGCCCTCCGCGACGGCCCGGGTCAGGCGATACCGCCCTGCCACGCGATAGGGGAACGGCCGCGGCCTGTTCAGCGCGGCGCCGTCATCGAGGCATCGCTCCACACGCTGATCGTAACAGCGCTGGCAGCTCGGGCATATTTGCAGGATATCGATTCCGCGGCGCACCATGTCTTCGAGCGTCGCTGCCCGCCGCTCCGCCGCGCTCGCGAGATCCTTGCGCAGCCGCGAGAGCTCGAGCGCGCTGCCGAGGTGGTGCGCGAACGAGCGGACGAGCCGTCGGGTCGTATCGCTCCACACGACGCCGCTGCCGACGATGACCAGCGCGCCGTGGACGTCGCCCGACATGCCGAGGACGGGGACCACGACCTCCGCGGATCTCGGAGAGGAGTGTTGCGTGAGCGCGGCGTGGCGCAGCGCGTCGACGTGCGGCGCCTCGGTGGTGGTCGCGGTGAGGCTGACCATCGCCTGCTCCTCGGCCTTCCACACCGCGACCTCGCGGGCGCCGATCGCCTCCGCGATCTGCGCCGCCGCGGCGGACGACCACCTCGCGAGGTCGTCGAGCGCCTGCGCCGAGGAGACGACGAGCTCCGCGAGTTTCTCCTGCTCCTCCGCGAGCTGGCGCGCGAAATACTGCACCGCTGCGTACGCGATGGCCGACACCGTGAGGAGGTTCATCGCGAAGAAGCCGGCGAGGAGGCTCGGAGGCGCCTCCGGCGCGACGCCGGAGAGGAGCGGGTCGGCAACGCCGGCCGCCATCACGAGCAGCGCGTACGCGATGAACCAGGGGATGGACGCCCGCGATCCGTGGAACAGCAGCAACGTCAGCGGCGCGAGGAGCGCCCACAGGACGACGCCGCTCGATCCGACGAACCCTCCCCGGCTCGCGTGCATGAGAAACGGCAGGGCGAAGATGAGCAGCGCCTGACGGAAGCGGAACCCGGCAAATTTCTTCGTCCTGGCGAAGTGGGCGAGGCTCAGGCCGGTACACACCATGTAGCCGAGCGGGATCGCCGCCGAGCGGTGGTCCCCGGCTGCCCCATAGGCGATCACCCAGACGGGGCACGCGCACGCCTTGAGCGCCGCGGTGAGCGTGAGGATCTTCTTGTGCTGGCGCACCTTCGGATCGTCGCCCGACTTCAGCCCCATCCGAGCGATGGCCTGGAAAAACTTCATTCTGGTCGATTGTACGACGCTGAGCAGGGTGGCCTCAAGCCGCGGTCAAGCATTCGGGGGCGCGATAGAGCCGAGCTGTAGATGTGGGCTCACTGACAGGGGGCGGTCGCTCCGGCGTGCGCTGCGTGGAGACGAGCGACGGCCCGGTCTGCGCGCGCGCCGATCGACCGAACCGACCATCATCTGCCACCTATCTGCCACCTATCTCCCATCTATCTCCCATCTATCTCCCATCTATCTCCCATCTATCTCCCATCTATCTGCAGCACCGCTCGGGCCGCGTTCCTCCTCGCCCGCATTGCTGACACCACCAGCTCGTTTTGCCCGGCTGCTCGGGTGTCTTCGGCGTCCTCGGCTTCACGGAGATTCCCGCGAGCTTTTCCGCCGCTTGCGGCGCCTTCTCGACAGGCTTGCGCGCCGTCGAGAGCTCCGCGCGCAGCACCCGCACCTCCAGCGCGAATGAGTCCCGCTCGGCGCGCGCCTGCCGGGCCTCCTCCAGCGCTGCCTGGCGCTCCGTTTCTGCGATAGCCTTCGCGCACTCCAGGGCGGCGTGCGCCGCGTGCTGCGCCTGCAGGGTCGCTTCGGCCTCACGCTGGGCTGCCTCGGCGTCGCGCTGGGCCGCGTGTTGCGCCTGCCGTGCCGCTTCGGCGTCGCGCTGGGCCGCGTGTTGCGCCTGCCGTGCCGCTTCGACTTCGCGCAGCGCGGCCTTGGCGTCGCGCTGGGCCGCGCGTTGCGCCTGTCGCGCCGCTTCGGCCTCATGCTGGGCTGCTTCGGCGTCGCGCTGGGCCGCGCGTTGCGCCTGCCGCGCCGCTTCGGCGTCATGCTGGGCTGCTTCGGCGTCGCGCTGGGCCGCGCGTTGCGCCTGTCGCGCCGCTTCGGCGTCATGCTGGGCTGCTTCGGCGTCGCGCTGGGCCGCGCTTTGGGCCAGCCGCGCCGCTTCGGTCTCGCGCTGCGTCGTGTCCTGCGCATGGCGAGCGGCCTCCGCGCCGCGGCGCACGGCCTCGCGCTCCCGCGCCGACTCGGCATGAGCCGCTTCCCCTGCTGCGAGCGCGCGCCGCGTGTCCTCGAGAGCCCTCCGTAGCTGCCGTCGCCCCCGCTCGGCGACGAGCGCCGCCACGAGCAGCGCCACCAGCGCCAGGAGTGTCAGCCCTGCCGTCATCCGTCCGCCTGCAAGCGTCCGCGCTTCGCGAGCAAGAACGCGCGGTTCTCCGCGGTCAGGTGCCCACGGAACAGGGAGGGGAGCTCGTCGTAAGGGGTCACAACGCACCCGCGCCAGCGAAGACAATCAGCGCCGCCTCTCGAGGGCAGCGATGTCCTTGTCGCACACCGCTCGCTGGACGCCAATGGCCTCTGGGCCCGTCGCCGCGCTGCGGCTCCGCGGGCCCCCTGTGGTAGTCTCGGCCCGACCGCCGGCCCTGAACCAAGAGGATGCGCGATGCCCTACTCCCAGGCGAAGACGATCCTCGCCCTCCATAGCCCCCTCGGCCCCGACGCCCTCGCCCTCGTCAGGATCCATGGCGAGGAGCGGCTGTCTGGCCTGTTCCGGTTCGAGCTCGACCTCCTGTCCGAGGAGCGGGCCATCGATTTTGCTTCCATCGTCGGCCAGGGCATCACCGCGGTCATTCGCCTCTCCAGCGGCGGCGAGCGCACGATCCACGGCGTCGTCACGCGCTTCCGTCAGGCCGGGCGTGTCCACGTGGACGGCGGCCAGCCGAGGACCGCTTACCGCGCCGAGATCCACCCCTGGCTCTGGTTTCTGACCAGGACCACCGACTCCCGCATCTTCCAGGACAGATCGGTGCCCGATATCGTGAAGCAGATCTTCGATGATCTCGGCTTCTCCGATTACAAGGACGAGCTGACCGGCTCGTACGCTCCTCGCGAGGTGTGTGTCCAGTACCAGGAGACCGCGTTTCAGTTCGTCTCGCGGCTGCTGGAGGAGGAGGGCATCTATTACTATTTTCAGCACGAGGACGGAAAGCACACCCTCGTCCTCGGCGACGACAGCGCGGGCAACCCGCGCTGCCCCGATCTCGGCGACGTGCGTTACGTGGGCGCCGCCGAGACCTCGACGCGCGATGAGGACGCGATGACCGTCTGCGAGCTCATCGGAGAGGTCGTCGCGGGGTCGTATGCGGCGACCGATTACAACTTCAAGGCGCCCAGCACCTCGCTGCTCAGCCAGGCGAGCGGCGGCGGGGCGAAGCTCGCGCTCTTCGAGTATCCCGGCGGCTACGCCGACAAGAGCGCCGGCGACGCGATCGCCACGCGTCGCATCGAGGCGGAGGAGGGCGTGGCCCGGCGCCTCGTCGGCAGCTCGTTCTGCCGCGCGTTCACCGCCGGCCATGCGTTCCAGCTCGTCCAGCACGAGCGCTCCGACGTGAACGGCGAGTACCTGCTGCTCGCCGTCACGCACTCGGCCGACAACGACGAGTACCAGAACTCCTTCGAGGCGATGCCCATGCAGAGCCCCTTTCGCCCCGCGCGCGTGACGCCGAGGCCCATCATCGCGGGGGCTCAGACGGCCGTCGTCGTCGGCAAGAGCGGCGAGGAGATATGGACCGACGAGTTCGGCCGCATCAAGGTGCAGTTTCACTGGGACCGGTACGGCAAGCGCGACGAGAACAGCTCCTGCTGGATCCGCGTCGCCCAGTCCTGGGCCGGCAAGGGGTGGGGGAGCTGGTACTTGCCGCGCGTCGGCCAGGAGGTCGTGGTCAGCTTCCTCGGCGGCGATCCCGACCGGCCGCTCTGCACCGGGTCGGTGTACAACGCGGACCAGACGGTCCCCTACGCGCTTCCCGGCGAGCAGACGAAGAGCACGCTCCTGTCCCGGTCGTCGAAGGGGGGCAGCGCGGGCAACGAGCTCCGCTTCGAGGACAAGAAGGACAGCGAGGAGCTCTTCATGCACGCCCAGAAGGACATGGTCGTCGACGTGGAGAACGACTGGACGATCGGCGTCAAGCACGACCAGTCGATCACCATCGATAACGATCAGACGCTGGCGGTGGGCGGAGACCAGACCATCAGCGTGGAGAAGAGCCGCACGGTGACGATCGACAAGGGGGACGACCTGCTGACGGTGGGGAAGGGCAACCGCACGATCGACGTGTCGAAGGGCAACGAGTCGCACGCGGTCAAGGGGACGCGGGACCTGACGGTCGAGGGGCACGAGACCCACACCAACAAGGCCAACTTCACCCAGGAGGTGAAGGGCAATCACGTCCTCAAGGTGAAGGGGAACCTGGTCATCGAGGCCAAGACCGTGACCATCAAGAGCGAGCAGGCGATGACGCTCAAGGCTGGGAAGGCGCTGAAGGGCGAGGCCGGCGCGGATCTCACGTTGAAGGGCGACGGGAAGGTCGCGATCAAGGGCAGCGAGGTGAAGAACAACTGACGTCCGCCCGGGCGTGGGCGAGCGCGTCGCGAAAGGAGCGCCCTTGTCGATCACCGAGGATGAGGTCTTCGCGCAGGCGGTGGACAACGCAGGGTTCCTGTGGAGCCAGCGCGACAGCGCGGCGCGCGATCCGCGGTACGACCTGAAGGGCCTGGCGGAGGTCGACGGGCGGCTCGCGGCGCAGCTCGATCTGCTCGCGCGAGGCGGGCGCGCGGCGTGGGACGGCTGCGCGGCCGCGGCCGAGGAAGGGGGGGCGGGCGAGGTGTTCGCGGCGCTCTCGCTCGCGCTCACGCGGCGGGATCAGGGGGCGATCGCGGCGCTCATCGCGCGGGGGATCGATGCGCCGGCGGTTGCGCGCGGGGTCGTGTCGGCGCTCGGGTGGGCGGCGCCGGAGCTCGTGAAGGACGTGCTGCCAGCGCTGCTCGGCGCGAAGGCAGAGCCGGCGCTCCGGACCATCGGCATCGCCGCGAGCGCGGTGCGGCGGCGGGATCCGGGGCCGGCGCTCAAGGAGGCGCTCTCCGCAGAGGACGCGCGGCTGCGGGCCAGGGCGCTCAAGGCGCTCGGGGAGCTCGGGTACGTGGAGGGGCTCGACGATGCGCGGCGGGCGCTTTCGGCCGAGGACGAGGCGGTGCGGTTCTGGGCGGCGTGGTCGGCGGCGCTGCTCGGGGAGGCGCGGGGCGTCGATGTGCTGCTCGAGATCGCTGCGGGTGGCGGAGCGCTCGCGGAGCGCGCGGCGGGCGTGGCGCTGCGGCGGCTCGGTCCGCACGCGGGGGCGAGATGGCTGAGGGGGCTCGGTGAATCGCCGGGGACGGCGCGGGCGGCGATCGCGGGGGTGGGGGCGCTCGGGGATCCGGCGCACGTGCCGTGGCTCATCGAACGGATGAGCGCGCCCAGGCTGGCTCGCCTGGCGGGCGGGGCGCTGTCGTTGATCACGGGCGTGGAGTTGGTGAGAGAGGAGCTCGAAGGGCCCGAGCTGGAGGAGGCCGGGCCGAGCGACGACCCGGAGGACGAGGACGTGGGGCCCGATCCGGACGACGGGCTCCTGTGGCCCGACGCGGCGGCCGTGGGGCGGTGGTGGGCGCGGCGGCGAGGGGACTTCGCGGCGGGGAAGAGGCATCTCTGGGGGAGGGGGGTCGATCTGGAGGGGCTCAACGAGGTGCTGCGGCGCGGGAGCCAACCGGCGAGGGCGGCGGCGGCGATCGAGCGGTGCTTCTTGAGGCCGCGGCTGGGGGTGTTCGAGGTGCGTGCGCGGGGGGAGGCGCAGCGGGCGGAGCTCGGGGGGTAGGGGACGAGCACTGCGAGCCGGTGGAGAGCGCTCTGCTGCGGGCGGCGCGATGCGGGGCGCGATGCGGGGCCGGCCATGTGCCTCCTGGGGGAGAGAGCTTGGGCCACTTCCTCGGCTCGGAGAGGCAGGGGCATTGAAGGCCCGCTCGCGCCTACGTCCGGCGTGGAACCCACTCGCTCGTGCGCTGGCCTTTTGACAAGGCAGAGGCGTCGTGGCGTACACTACCTTACGACGATGAGTGGGGTCGACACGACGGCGCTGGGGGGCGTTCACGGCTGCCCATGCTGAGGCGGTGGTCAGCGGCCGAGGGGCCTGATAACGCCGAGAGGGCTGCAGTCGATGCTGTGGGTGTAACTCACCGTGGTCCGTATATCTCTGTGGCCGAACAATGTTTTGAGCAAACAGGCATCAAAGTTTAAGGATGATTCAAAATGATGCGTACGCCATCGCAGTTGGCGCTCTCCGCGTCGATGTTGAATTTTGCTACGCGGCTGGTGCAGGTGTCAACACTCTTTGCGAATAAACATATTAGCATCGTGGACACCACTGCGATCCCGAGAGTCAAGTGGGTGAAAGTGGCGTGGGAACAGACTCTGAGTCGCATCGTAGCACGACCCAAAGGCTGGAGGCGAAACACGGTGTTGTTTCCAGGTAAGGAGCTTTGGCGTTGGCATTACATTATGGCGCATGTCATCAAGAAAGGCAAAGCTGCGCGCCGGATCGACCCGACGCTCCCGGCATACGAGGAGCACCTGGTCGAGGGGCCGCCAATAGAAGCCATCACCTTCAGACGAATCGGGTCGAGCAAGGCAAGCGTTGAGCTAGATTCCATAGGTCCAACGATGAAATTGAGATTAGGTATCGAGTATAAGTAATGCTCCAATGGTGACTGGTCGGCAGAGATAACTCATTGCGGCGGTACTGAGTAGGTTGAGCGCGAGGATCGAGCTCTCTCTCTCTCTCTCTCTCTCTCTCTCTCTCTCTCTCTCTCTCTCTCTCTCTCTCTCTCTCTCTCTCTCTCTCTCTCTCTCTCTCTGCTTCCCGTATGTTACCGAGCCGACTGGCTTATCGCGCCCTGTCCGGATGACGGCGCGCCTCGCGGCTGTTCGGCAGGGGTCCGTCCGGCGATGGCCATCGGGGGTGTTGCCCCGACATCGCACGGCGCGATGGATATCCAGCTGGCCACCGTCCGTTGCTGCAAAGCGATGGCCATCGTGGATCTGACGCGATGCAGCCCGCGAGGCCGACGAGCCTCGCGGGCTGCGTGCCGCAATTTAGGCGCCGGTACTCGACCTGCGTCGCGCGAGCACGTCGTTCCGGTGAACGATTTGAGAATTCCCACTTTCCTGACGGCAACGGCGCGGAATCAGGTCACCCATTCGCTCGGCTTTAAGAACCGGAGCGTAGGGAAGCCCACTGAGAGCAGGTGATCCCGCACTTTCGCGTGGATCAGGATCGTGCTTGTGTTCTCTGCGAGTCGGAATATCAGCGCGCCGAGCGCCTTGTCTTCGTTAACCGCGAGCGCGTCGAAGCTCGTGTCGAACCGCGCGTCACCATCGTGGCTTTCCCAGACGGAACTCGCGAGATCGGTCGCTGCGATCAGTCCCACGATATTCACGGCCCGGTAGCTGTAGGTCTGTCCGGTTTCCGTGTTTTTGAGTACAGCACGGTAATGGTCGATGTTGTCGACGCCGCATGCGAGCAGGGCAGATACGAGCCGAGCAGACATCAGGCACATGTTGCCATCGTACATCTCGGAGGGCTCGCCTCGAAAGCTGCTTACAGGGATGAGATCGACCTCGATCGGGTCTGGCAGCGCTGCCAGGAAGCGTTGCCCGAGGGACCAGCTGTCGACTCCATCGAAATCGAGCCCGTCCTGAAGGTCCAGGTACCCTTCGTTCTCGTCCTGCGGCACCTCGTAGGTCAGCACGTAGTACATCGTGAACCCTCATCGCTATTTCATCAGCTTCGATTTTTCAGAGGTATAGATCCCAGACCCCGTCGGCCACCGCCGGGGCGAGCCCCTCAGGAACCCACGGTATCGCCTGGAGAGCGCGTTGAGCCGCCCGACGAGGCCGAAGGGAGGTCGCTTCGCGTTCTGCATCTTCTCGCCACAGAGCGGACATTGGTCGCTCTTCTTGACGAGCTTGTCTGCGATCGCGCTCAGGCTCTGGCTGGCCTTCTGATTGTACTGCGCGTGTGCGTTGTGAAACTGCGCGCCTGCGGCCTTCATCGCCTGGATAGCGTACTCGTCTCGGTCGAGCGCGCCCCATCCGTCTGCCGGGTACGTGGGTAGCCACACGCCGTTCTTTTGGTCGTTCACGTCATATCCCACGTCCCCATCCACCGTGTCCCCCTTCTTCATGAATTTCAGTAACTTCGTCGCTTTCTTCAGGGACGCGTTTCCAGGGATGAGGTGGTGTGCCGCCGGCGTTACATCGACCTTCTCTCCCGAGACCATCGAGGTCCATGAGGGGCGATGACCCAGCGCTTGCCCGAGCTTGCTCGAGCTGTTCGCCATCGAGTTCTCTGCGCTGTCGACTGAGTTGGGATCCTCGTCAAGCTTGTTTTCTGTGGCTTGCGTAGGCTGCTCGGTGCAGTACCAGCAGTTATCCTTCTCAGGGACCATGAGGTCGATTGCGATTGATTCGCCGATCTCGGGCATTGTTTTGGTCTCCTGCTATCCCATCATGTTCTTCTTGTTATGGAACAGCGGATCCCCCAGCCGGCACACGTTCTTCCCTTCGAACTTCACGTCGAACGAGTACAGCATGAACTCGCACTCCCCCCGGTTGCACGAGCTCATCACGCCGCCGGCCGTCCCCGCCTCGTCGCCGCTCGATTTCGAGTACTTCGCCCCCTTCACCATCGGCATCTTCCCGTCGCACGTGACCTTCTTCGGGCCGTCCGACGTGTCCGACGCCTGCCCGATGTTCGGATAAGGGATCGGCACCGGCCCGCCGGGGGTCGGCGTCTTGCAGACGTCGGGGAACACCATGCTCATGCCGCCGCTCTGCTTGTGGACCACCCCGCGCATGTTGGCGAACACCTTCGTTCCCATCGCTCGCTCCTCCTGTCCCTTCCGCTCGCCGAATCACTCCCTGTCCAGGATCGCCGCGCCGCGCGCCGCCAGATCCGACGGCGCCCACACCAGGCAGCGTGACGGGCGGCGGCCCTCTGCCAGCGACATCGCCGCCAGCCCCACCAGCATCGCACCGAGCGCCGCCCCCGCGTCGCCGACGCAGTCCGCAGGGTGCTCGATCACGAAGTCTTCGGCGATCCTCTTCTTGTGCCGCGCCACCGCCACCCCCCACTCCTTGGCAAAGAAGCTCTCGCCGTTGAAGCCGGCATACACCGTCCGTACCGGTGCCCCCGGCGCCGCCGCGAACGCGGCCTTGAGCGCCGCGTCCAGCCCCTCACCGCGGTACGCCGCGCCCTCGTTGTAGCGGTGCCCTTCCTCCTCCGCCGTGCCCACCGAGACGAGCCGCGACAGCGGCGTGCGCCCCGAGCCCGGCCGCGCGAGCAGCAGGAACGCCGCGCCCTCCCCCGGGATGAAACCGTCGAAGATGCCCGCCGCGCGCAGCCGCTCCTCGAGGTCCAGCGTCCCGAGCAGGTACAGGTCGAGGAGCGTATCCACACCGCCCACCACGACGCGATCATACCGGCGCGCGGAGAGCCCCTCCAGCGCCGCGGCGAGCGCCAGGAAGACCCCCGCCCGCCCCGCCGGGAACACCCGGCTCCGCGCCAGATCGAGCTTCACCCCCGCCTGCGCAGCGAGGTGCTCCAGGAAAACCGGCCCCACCGGCGCGGGACGGCCTCCCGGGAACGCCTCGGGCCCCGCGAGCAGCACCGCCGCCGGTCCGGGCGGAGCCTCCTCGAGGCATGCGCGCAGCGCCGGGCCGGCCAGCCGCAGCATCCGGATCTGCCGCGCGGTCAGCCCGGCGATCCCCTCGAGCGCAGGCGCGAGCGGCGGCAGATCCGGAGTCGCCACGAGCGCCATGACCAGCGGATTGAAGCGGCGATCCAGGACCGAGCTCTGCTGGAACCGATCGATCCCCGCCCGGACCGCCGCGCTCGTCACCTCGGCGCTCAGCCCGACAGAGCTCACCATCCCCACCCGCAGGATGTCCGCGCCCGGCGCCGCCATCACGACCTCCGTCCGCTCAGCTCGATCCGCTTCGCGTCGATCTCCACCAGTTTCACCTTGAGCGCTCGCTTGTCGCAACCCACCTCGCCCAGCCACACGATCCCGAGCCGCCCCTCGCCAGGCTCGAGCATCACGGTCTGAAGCCGCATGGGCGGCCGCTCCACGCTGGGTTCGATCGTGACCTTCACGTCGAGATCGCACAGCGGCAGCCGCACATCCCAGGGATCTGGCGAGGCGTTCTGCACCTTGACCGGCTCGCCCCCGCGCAGGTGGCCCGGACAGACGAGGCCCGGCGAGGCCGCGTTGAAGAAGCGCGCGTCGAAGTCCTTCGGCAGGTACGGCGCCCGCGTCTCCTGCCAGGCCTCGTCGTAGGTCCCCGCATACCGCTTGCGCGGCTCCCACGAGGGCGCGATGAAGCCGAAACCCGCGGGCGGCGGGCGGTCGCGCGTGCCCGAGATGAGGTGCGCCGGGTCCTCCAGGTTGGGCAGCCGCCGCACCGCCTTCTCGGGCGGCGCGCTCCGCAGGCCGAAGCCGATGCCCACCGGGTTGCGCTGATCGATCTCCAGGGGACCCTTCTCGGGATCGTACTTCAGCACGCCACCGAAGGCGCGCTCGTAGACGAGCGGCAACCGCTCGAACGGGACCGGCGGAGAGATGCGGAGATCCAGCGGGCCGCGCCATTCCCGGTCGCCGAAGACGCGGACCACCTTGGCGACCGGGCCGACCGCGAGCGACACTTCGACCGAAGGCGCCGGGCGCCCGCGCGGCGCCCACGCCTCGCCGAGCAGCACCACGTCGGTCGCCGGCTTGCCGAGGTGGAGATCGGCGGCGTGCTTCAGGCTGGTCTGTCCAGGCTCGCCCCAGTACTCGTCCGCGAGCTTCAGCGGCTCCTGCGCCTCGGCGATGCGCAGCGCCCCGCCGCGGAGCGCGAAGGTCGCGCGGACCGCGACGTAGAGCGTGTCCACCCCGCGAGCGTCCGGGAAGAGCGCGATGTTCGCCTTGAACGCGGTGTTGTTCCTGAGCTGGAGCATGGGAGTTCGGCGTGACGAGCGAGCGGGTCGGCGTGGCGAGCGTCGGTGTGGTGAGCGAAGGGCCAAAGCGCAGGTCGGACGAGCTCGTCAACCAGACCGCGGCGCGGCGCCCGGGCCCGCATCCGGATCGCCAGCACCCCCGAGCGCCGCCCCCCGCAGCCTCTTCTCGATCGGCTCTCGCCTCCGCGCGCCCCCGCCGAGGCACGCCGTCGTCCCGAGGCGCGCCCCGTGCCGCCTCCCGAGCCGCGCCGCCGGCGCCTCCTCGGCGCGCAGGCGCAGGAGCACCGTGAAGCTCAGCACCTCGCCCGCATAGAACCGCGTCAGCGCGCACAGCGGCTCGAGCAGGTCCCCTCCAGGCAAGCAGCGCAGGTAATCCCGGAGCGACAGCGGCCCCACGACGAGCTCGAACCCCGCCTCCTGGTCCCACGCCCGCCGCCCCAGGATCGCTCCATGCCCGAGCCCCCGGTTGCGCCCCGAGGGGCCGATCGCCGTCCGATCGCTCTCCTCGATCGGGTGGTACGCCCCGGTCAGCGGCGCCGCCTCGATCGGCACCCGCAGGTGATGCCGCAGCAGCGCCGTGAGGCCCGCCATCGGCCGCACCTCCCGCGCCACCAGCGCCGCCGGCTCGAGCAGCGCGCGATCGCTCACCGAGAGCCGCCCGCGCAGCGACGGCAACCCGAGGCCGATCAACGCATAGAGGTACCGCGCGGCGTCGTCCTGCTCCGGAGACGCCACGCCGAGCCCGATCCGGTGCCGCTTGCGGATGCGGTAGACCAGCGAGAGCAGGCGATGATTGAAGATGTCCAGGAAATCGCGCAGCGCGAAGTCGCGCCGCGCCGCGCGCTGGTACACGAGCTCCGCGAACGGCGGCGGCAGCGGCCCGAGCGCGCCCGCGAGGCTCATGAAGCTCGCGGTCAACACCGCCGGCTCCCCCTCGCGCGCGGGGCGCTCGATCCCGGCCACGTCCGTCTCGGGGAACGCGAGGTCGATCGCGCCGCGCAGCCGCACCGCCTCGGCCGCGGGCTCGGCGCTCTCGCCCACGCTCCGGCAGCCCTCCGCCCGCGCCTCGAGCAGCGCCACGGCCTGGAAGAAGTCGAAGCGCCGGCCCTCGGCGAAGAGCACGTCCTCCTCGTCTAGAGGAGCGCCTTCGCGCCTGCCATCGGTTGCCATCGCTTCCAGACCTCCGCGCGCCCCGTGCTCCTCAGCACGAGCTCCGTGAACGAGTTGATGTGCGCGTGCAGCGAGAGATAACGACTCAGCACCTCCGCGAACAAGAGCGGGCTCGATCCGACGAACTGCTCCTCGTCGAGCGTCAGCGTCACCTCCGTCCCGCGGCAGAACCCGCGCCACGCGTCCGCGCCGATCCGCCGCGTCACGGTGCGCGCCGACACGCCGACGATGCCCTGGATCTGGCGCTCCGCCTCGGGGATCGACGCGAAGAGATAGACGCGCAGGATCTCCTTCAGCGCGTCCATACCGCCCGGCCCCGAGATCGAGAGGTGATTCTGCGATAAGTTCGAGACGAGCCGCCAGAGCGCCTGTCCGCCGAGCGGAGGATCGCGCTGCGGGGTCGGCTTGGTGAGGCAGGTGATCCGGCCCATGGCGGCTCCACGCTCGAGGGACAGCGACACGCCGGCAGACAGCTCCTCGGGGAGGTCGCGGTTGGTGCACAGCACCGAGGCGTACACGACCCGGGATGGGGGCCTCCGAGGCGAGAGGTCGAGATCGACGAACGACAGGGTCACGTCCGTGCCGGGCACGTCCTCGCGCGACGTCGCGACGCGGCGGGCCTGCCAGAACGCGCGCGGGCCCGCGCCCTCGGCGTGGTGCGTGAAGGAGAAGAACGGCGCGTACTCCACCTGCTCCGCCTCGCCCGGTGCCGTTGCCGTGACCTTGTGGATCGAGTGGATCTCGGTCGTGCGCTCGCGGCGCGCGTCCGCGACCAGGCGATACTCCGGGAAGCGGTGATCGACCCGGATCGGCTCTGTCGTGCGGGAGAACAGGTTGACGATCGGCGCGCAGCCGAGCCGGAAGGTGTCGGCCCGCACCACGAGGCTCGCGGGCGGGCGCTGATCGAGCAGGAACAGCAGGCTGCACGCGGTGCCCTCGGGGAGCTGCGTCAGCTCGACGTCGAAGAAGAGAAACTTCTCGGGAAAGGCGAAGTACTCCTGGACCAGCCGGTGCCCGGGGGACGCGTGCACGGGGTAGGGGAGCGCCTCCTCGTCGGGCCCGAAGCCGACCGGGTGGAGCCGCGCCTCGGCGAGATCTCGGCTGCCGTCCTCGCCGGCGCAGAGGACGCGCAGCGTGTGGCCGAAGAGCAGCTCGTACAGGCGATAGCCGCTCAGGCCACCGCCGCTCAGGAAGAAGCGCAGCCGCCGCACCCCGAGCGCGCGCAGCGGAGGGCCGCCGCTCCGCAGGCGGATGCGGAGCGCCGCCATCACGCCGCCGGAGCCCGGCGGCAAATCCAGCGCCTCGGGCGCGCCGAAGCCGGCGGCCTCGATCTCGATCGGCCAGAGGGTGACCGGAGCGCACGTCCGGAAACGGCAGGTGGGGCCCCCGTGCGCCTCGGCGAAGAGCGGCGTGCCCCGGTCGATCACGTGGCCCGAGGTGAGCTTGCTGTCCCTGGGGCTCACCTCGAAGGCCGCGATCGCCATCGACGGGATGGGCGAGAGCAGCGGCGGATAGAGGACGCCGAGCAGCGACGTGGTGAGTTCGGGGAGATCGCTGTCGAGGCGGCGCTGGAGGCGCGCCGTCAGGAACGCGAACGACTCGAGCAGGCGCTCGACGTGCGGATCCGCCGAGTGGCGCCCCTCCAGGCCGAGGCGCGCGGCGATCTTGGGGTACGCCGCGGCGAACTCGGCGCCGCGCTCCCGCAGGTAGGCGAGCTCGCGGGCGTAGAGATCGAGCAGCTCGGCGTCGTGGTCGGTCGTCGTCACCCGACCTCCGGCAGCGGCAGGGTGAAGCTGAGCGGCTCGCGGACCCGCTCGGTGACGAGCTGCGCGCGGACGGCGACGCGGTGCCGCGCGTCGCCGTCCGCCGGAGGGAGCAGCTCGACCTCGACCCGCGCGAGGCGGGGCTCGTACGCCTCGATCGTCTGCTGGATGAGCCGCGCGACGCGGAACCGGTCTTCCTTGACGACCTCGCGGCCGCCGAGCTCCAGGTCGGGCAGGCCGTAGTCGATCACCGTGCGCTGGCGTGCGAGGGCCACGTCTCCGGGCACGGGGCAGCGCGTGCCGAGCAGCCGCTCGAGCTCGCGGAGAACCGAGGCGCGCAGCGCGTCGAGGTCGTGGCTGCGCTTCGGCCGCGCCTCGCTGCGCTGCGACGGGGTGTCGTCGACCAGGCGGTCGAAGAGGGGCACGCGCCCCGCGTCCGCTGCTCCCCAGCTCTCTTCCATTCAGCGCCCCTGTCAGCGAGGGCCGGCGCGGCGGCGCGCGCCGGCCCCGCGAGATCACTTGCCCTTGTTCTCTTCGACGCTGAAGCTCGCCGAGCTCTTGCCCTTGGCCCCGCCCGGCGCCTCCTGCTTCTGCTGCGCGTAGTCCCAGGTGACCTTCTTGTAGCCGAAGGTGATGGTCTCGATCGGCTGATCCCCGCCGCCCGTCACCGAGACGGAGGTGATGATGCAGCTATCGAAGGTGTACGTCATGTACTTGTGCGGCGCCCCGGCGACGTCAGCCTTCCAGATGTGCACCTTCATGGACTTGATGTCCTCGCCGCCGCAGCACTTGAGGTTGAGCGTCGGCGACGCGATGTCGAGGTACTTGGTGATCGTGAAATCGTTGTGCACGCAGCGGCCGCTCGCGCGGCTCGTGTTCGAGGGCCCGGCCGTGAGCGGCATGGCCACTCCGTGGCTGAAGGACAGGAGCTCGATCATGTCCTTGCCCTGAGCCGACGTGCTCTCTCCCTTGATGCCATCGATTTCCCAGAAGATATTCTGCATGGTTCATCCCTCCTCTATCCACGATTGCGCGGCCCGCGCGCGGCCGGGCCCCATCGCGGGGCGCCGCCGCGAGCGCGGCCACCTTCTACGCACGCACGCACGCACGCACGCACGCGGCGCGCGCCGCTCCTCGTCATGCCGCCGGCGGCGGCAGCTCCGCGACGAGCCGCATCGAGACCGAGAGCTCGTTCAGCTGGAAATGCGGCTTCAGGAACACCACCGCGCGGTACGCGCCGGGCTTGCCGGGGACCTCGGAGACGTCGACCCGCGCCTCGCGCAGCGGCAGCCGCGCCTTGGTCTCCTGGCCGGCGGTGTCGTTGAGGAGCACGTAGTCGGCGATCCAGTTGTTGAGGTAGTTGGAGACGCCTTCCTGCGAGCTGAAGCTCCCGATCTTGTCGCGCATGAGCACCTTGACGTAGTGCGCGAACCGGGACGCGGCGAGGATGTAAGGGAGCTGCGCGCTCAGCCGGGCGTTCGCGTTCGCCTGCGGCAGGTTGTACGCCTTCGGCTTGTTCGTGGTGCTGCCGCCGAAGAAGGCCGCCTGCGCGCTCCCCTTCTTGTAGCAGAGCCCGATGAAGCCGAGCTCCGACAGCTCGTTCTCGCGCCGGTCGGTGATGGCGACCTCGGTCGGGATCTTGGCGACGATATCCCCCTCGCTCGTCTTGAAGGTGTGCAGCGGGAGGTTCTCGACGAGACCGCCGCCCTCGACGCCGCGGATCGCGGCGCACCAGCCATAGAGCGCGAAGGCGTTCGTGATCCGCTGCGTGAGCGCGTACGCCGCGTTCCCCCAGAGGAAGTTCCCGTCGCCCTCGCCGACCTGCTCCTCGTAATTGAACCCCTCGACCGGGACGCCCTTCGGCCCGTACGGCAGGCGCATGAGGACGTGCGGAAGGACCAGCCCGACATAGCGCGAGTCCTCCGACTCGCGGAACTCGCGCCATTTGATGAGCTGCGTGCTCTCGAATATTTTCGCGAGGTCGCCGGGGACGCCGATCTGGGTGAAGCTCGGCATGTCGAAGAGCTCGGGCGACGCCGCCGCGATGAACGGCGCGTGCGCCGCGGCCGCCACCTTGGAGAGCTCCGTGAGGAGGGAGACGTCGGGGTTCGTGCCATCGAACTCGTAGTCGCCGACGAGCATGCCATACGGCGCGCCCCCGAAGGTGCCGTACTCCTCCTCGTAGACCTTCTTGAAGACCGCGCTCCGGTCGAAGTCCGCCGCGGCCTCGAAGTCCTTGCGCAGCTCGTCCTTCTTCACGTTGAGCACGCGCAGCTTCAGCCGCGTCGAGGTCTCGGTGTTCATGACGAGGTAGTTCAGCCCCCGCCAGCGCGCCTCCACCCGCTGGAACTCCTTGTGGTGCAGGATGGCGTCGAGCTGCGCGCTGATGCGCGCGTCGATCTCGGCGATGCGCGCCTCGATGGCCGCCACCGTGTCGCTCCCGACCTTCACCTTCTCGTCGAGGACCTGGTTCACGAACTCATCGATGAGATCGCGCGCGTGCTTTCGTTGCGGCTCCGCCGCGCCGCGGACCATCCCCTGCGCGAGGATCTGGTCGATGAGGCTCATCTCCTCGGCCGGCGCTGCCGCCGCCGAGCCGACCGCTTGGGTGCTCTCTTCCGCCATGGCTCTCTCCCTTCCCGTCCTAAGATCGCGGCTCAGCCGCCCCGGCCCTTCTCGAGCTCCTGCTTGAGCGTCTCGAGCTTCTTCGTGTCCTCGACGACCTGCCTGAGCATCCCGCTCAGATCGTCGTTGCCCTCGAGCTTCGCGAGCAGATCGTTCAGCCGCTCCCGCGCGCGGAGCAGCGCGCGCAGCGGCTCGACCTGCTCCACGAGCTGCTCGGGCCGGAAGTCATCCATGCTCTTGAAGGAGAGGCTGACCTTCAGCTTGCCGCCCTCGTCCGTGAGCTTGTTGTCGACGAGGCACGTGGCCTCGGGCGCCACCGCGGCGAGGACCTCGTTGAAATTGTCGCGATCGATCTCGACGAACTTCCGGTCCTTGAGCTTCGGCCGCGGCGCCTCGGAGGTGCCCGACAGGTCCGTCATGATCCCGACGACGAACGGGATCTCCTTCTTCTCGATCGCGCCGCCGGTCTCGACGTCGTAGGTGATCTGCACCCGAGGCGGGCGGTTCCTGCTCAGCCATTGTTGCTTGCTCTCTGCCATGGTCGTTCCTTTCTCCCGCGGCCTCGGTCGAGCGTGCATCTCGCGCGGACGCTCTCCCCGGGGCCAATCCACCCTCGCGCGGCCGGGCCGGGGGCCGATCGTCGGATCGGGCCGGCGCCGGCGGTCTCATGAGATCATCCGGCGTCGCCCTCCTCCCGGCCGCGCATGCCGAGCAGCCGGTAGATCGCGACGAGGTCGTCGGCGCTCGACACGAACTCGCCGAGCAGCTCCGCGAGCGACATGTTCCCCCAGGAGATCGCGCGCTTCACGAGGTACGGGACGGGGCTGTGCGGCTCCGTGCGAAGGAGGTAGTCGGCCGCCTCGTTGAGCCGGCGATACGCCTCCACCCGGCTCTGGATCGCCGGGCCCGGACCCCGCGCGGGCGCCGGGTCCTCCGCGCTCTGCGCCGAGGGCTCTCCCGCGGCCGGCGCCGGCGCGTCGTCGGCGGGCTCGCCGAGGGCGGACGCCGTCGCGGCGCCGAGCAGGCGCAGCGCGCCGCGGGTCCGGTGGAGGACCGGGGGGCGGTCCATCCTCGCCGCGAGGCTCCGCTCCAGCGCCTCGGCCGCGGACAGGGCGGCGCGCGCGTCGCGCTGGAGCGCTGTCCATCGCGAGCGATCGACGAGGGAGAGCCGCGCCGCGAGGGGCTCGGCCGAGCGCGCGCCCTCGGCCGGGCCGCCGCCGTCCATCCGGCCGCTCTCCCAGTCGGCGAGCGTGCAGGGGGGGCGGTCGTCGCTGCCTTCGAGGAGCGGGACCATCCGGAGCCGCCGCGCGAGCGCCTCGTCCAGCCAGCCGACGAGGTCGCCGCGCGCCTCGAGGCCGTCGTCGTCGAGCGCCGGGAACATCGCGTCCCAGTAGCGATCGCAGAGCTCCGCGATCAGCCGGAGCCCCGGCGCCGCCGCGCCGATCCCGCCGATCTGCGCCCACGCGTCCGTGAGCCAGGCGGCGATCTGCAGGTCCTTGGAGCGCCGCGCGAGCGCCTCGGCGCAGAGCTCGGCCACGAGCTTCCAGTCCGCCGTCTTGAGGCGCGTCGCCCACACGCCCTGCGGCAGCGTCGGATCGTCCTCGCGCCGGGCCTCGCGGACGCGATCGTAGGTGCCCTCGTAGCGCAGCGGCGCCCCGGCGGGCGCTGCCTGCGAGATGGGCGCGAGGAGGCGCTCGATGTCGATTGCGATGGTGCGTTCTGCCATGCGTGCCTCGTTCGTCGCTGCTGCCGCGCTACTCGCTGTCGAGCACCGGAGCGGTCGTCGGGAAATCGGGGTACTTGAGCTGCTTGTCCTTCTCCTTGCCGACGAGGCCGAGCCGCACGAACACCCGGGCCGAGCCGCCGGTCGTACCGGCCCGCTCCAGCCAGCCGCCGGCGGGATCGGGGATCGTGAACACGACGAGCTGGAGGATGTTGGCGACGGCGTCCTCCTTCTTCAGCTCCGCCTCCTCCGCGGCGTGCGTGTGCATCGCGATGAGCCGGAGCAGCGCCCAGGGGCCGCTCGCCTCGAAGGTCGCCGTCCGCTCCTTCGCGACCGCGCCGGCGTTCTGCTCGACCGACGGGATGTCGGGGCTGTTCTTCGCCCACCGGAGCGTGAGCTGGACCGGGTCGCCGAGCCGCCAGGTGGCGGTCGGCTTGGGCCCGCCCAGGAACAGCCGCTCCTCGGCGATCCGCAGGCTCCACTCCGCGATCTGGTTGCCCGCCACCTCGCGCGCCTGGTTGACGCGGAAGGCGGTCGTGACGTCGAAGGAGCCGTCCATCGTCGCGTCCCCCTGCGCCCACATCGGCGCGAGGAACTCGCGCACCTTCTCCATGCGGTCGAGGAAGCGCACGACGTCGCGGGCGGCGGCGCCGCCGCGCAGCGACAGCACGGGCCGGAAGCGCTTGCGGAAGTCGCTCGCGCTCTGAAGGAAGAGCCGGACGTCGTCGGGGTTCGCGTCCTCCCGTTCGACGCCCGGCTCGAGCCGCGCGAAGGGGAAGCGGTCCGCGAGCGAGCGGTGGAACGAGCGGCGGAGGCTCGGGTATTTCGTGCGGATCTCCTCCGTGGCGAGCGTGGCGCACCGATCGCGGAGCAGGACGAGGATGCGCCGGCGCCGCCTGGCGAAGTAGTCGTCGGAGCGCACGTCGACCGGCACGCGCTCGATCTGCGCGATGCAGTTCTCGAACGTGACCGTGGGCAGGTCGTTGAGGAGGAAGCGCTCCAGGGCGGCGACGCTGTTGCCGGCCTTCTTCCCCTCGTAATCGCGGAGCGCCCCGACGATGTGTTGCCACGGCGCCATGCCGTTGACGGACCGGGCATCGGCCGCGACCTCGGCGCTCTCCAGCAAGCCGAGGACGGGCTCGGCGAGCGCGCGGGTCAAGGCGTCGGCCCGGCCCCGCTGCGCCACCGCGTACTCCGCGAGCTGCGCCCCGTCGCCGTCCGCGAGGCCGAACGCCTCGAACGCCGGGCTGCGCTCGCCGTTCCACCAGAGGAACGTCCCGTTCTTGACCTCGTAGAGACCGTCGGCCTCGAGCGTCCGGCTGGCGAGGGTGAGCAGGTACGCGCCCTGGCCGCGCACGAGCGCGCGGACGCGATCGCGCACCTCCTCCAGCCCGAGGCGCCCCGCGGCCGCCAGGATCTCCCGCAGCGGCTCGCTCGCGAGCGCGAGGGTGCCGACGTCGGCGCGCACCGTCTCGACGCGGCGCGACTCGCTCGGAGGCGGGGCCATCTCCCGGCGCGCGGCCTTGCCGACCGCGGCGAGGACGTTGTCCCGCAGGTTGCGCAGGGCGAGCTCCCCGAGCGTGCCGCGCACCTTCTCCGGGAACCGCTTGAGCCCCTCCTCCTGCGCGAACGCCTCGTACTCCTTGAGGCGCTTCGCGCCCTCCTTGAGCTCCTCGACGTTCCAGCTCAGGCGCGCGTCGTCGAGGGTCGCCGGCAGCGGATCGACGTTGTCGACGGGCTCCATGAAGCGCTGGCGCAGGAGCGCGGTCGAGGGCTCCTTGAGGGCGGCGACGAAGGGCGAGAGCTGGAGCTGCACCTCGCCCTCCTTGCGCACGAGCAGCGGCCCCGAGAGCGCTGTCTCTGCGCCGCCCAGGTAGCTCTTCAGAAGCAAGAGCCGCCCCTCGCCGTCGTCTTTCACCAGGCCGTAGGCCGGATCGCCGAGCAGCTTCAAGGTGCGGACCGCCGCGAGCAGGCGATCGAGCGCGGCGTTCGGCGGGAGCCTGTCGGCCGCGACCCAGGAGAGGGTGGGCGCGGCGAGCCGCGCCTCGGTGCGCGCGATCGCGTCGTGCAGCGCGGCGAGGCTCGCGGACCGGTACTCGGGGCCGCCGCGCTCGAGCTCCTTCAGGCCCCGGACGAGCGCGTCGACGTCCGCGCGCAGCGCGGCCTCGTCGAGCGTCCGCGAGATGCGCTGGTAGAGCTGGCTGAAGAGGCGATCGGACCGGGCGCGCGCCGGATCGCGGTACGCGTCGAGGCCGAAGGGCGAGAGGGGCGGGATGGCGAGGAGCGCGCGCCGCTGGTAGGCCGTCGTGCGCGCGGGCGGGAGCCTGTGCTGGAGGACGGATTCGGCCAGATCGGCCACGCTCTGGACGCGCGCGTCGCCGGCCTCGGTCGTGGGATCCTTCGGCGGTCCGGCCACGAGCGTCTCGAAGCGCGCCACCTGCCCCTCGAACGCGGCCACCTCGCGCAGCCAGGCCTCGAGCGCGACGTACTCCGGCGTGCGCTCCAAGGTCGCCGCGGCGATCTCCGCGCCCGCGGGGAGCAGCGCGGGGGGCTCCCCGAACAGCGGGCCCGTCCTCGCGTGGAGGCCGACGCGGAAGGCGTCGAGGATCACCCGCTCGTAGGCGCTCGCGATCGCCTGCTCGATCCGCGCGTCGATGCCGCTCAGCCACGATCCGGGCACGAGCGCGGAGCGGAGCCGCGTGCCCTCGATCGCGCTCAGCCCCTGGAGCAGGCGGACGGATCGCTCCGCGCGCACCGCGCCCGAGGGGTCGGCGCTGGGGTCCTCGAGCTTCATGTGGCGCAGGCTCGCCGCCAGGTCGCTCAGGAAGGGGAGCAGCGACGCGGCGTGGCGCTCCAGGCGGTTGCTCTCCAGGCCGAGGAAGACGCTGTAGAGGAGCGCGATCGCGACGGTGGCGATCCTGAGCGCCCGCACGACGCGCTGCCGGCGCTGCAGCGTGAGGCGGGTCGGGCGCGCCAGGCAGGCCTCGGCGATCACCTTCCTCTCGAGGAGATCGCGCGCGAAGAGCGCGCGTCGCCCGGCCGGCCTCTCCGATGGCGTCGCGGGCTGCGCGGGCTCGGGCTGCGCCGGCGGCTCCAGGCCGACCCAGGACAGGCTCCGGACCGCGACGGGCTCGCCGTCATCGTTCGGGCGGAGGAGGTCCTCCAGCGACCGCCTCAGGGGCTCGCGCAGCGCGAGGAGCGCGTCCGGAAAGAGGAAGTACGCCTCGACGCCCGCCGCGAACGGCCGGTCCGCCGCGAGGCGGCGCGCTTGCATCGCGGAGAGCGCTGCGCCGACGCTGCCGAGCGCCTCGTCGACGAGGCCCGCGGTGCTCTCGACCCAGGCGGCGCCCGGCTGCGCCCAGCCGAGCGTCGCCTGGCGGAGATCGGCGTCGAGCTCGTGCGCGAAGCGGTCGAACCCGTCGAGCCGGTCGCTCTGCGTGATCGCGAGGTGGACGGGGACCTGCATCCCGAGGTGCTGCTGCGCCTCGTCGAGCCGCTGGCGCAGGTGGGCGATCTCCCGTTGCTGGGCCGGCGCCGCGCCGTCGCTGTCGAGCAGGTCGCGGGCGGAGAGCGCGACGAGGATCCCGTCGACGGGCCGCTCGGAGCGCGCGCGCCGCATCGCCTCGAGGACGGCGCGGAAGCCGGACGCGCGCGGCGTCCCGCCGCCCTGCGGCTCGTTCGCGAGCAGCCGCCCCGCCGGCTCGACGAAGATCGCCCGCTCGAAGAGCCACACCTGGCAGGTCGACGGATCGCCCAGCGAGCGCGCGGTCGTCCCGGAGCGCGGCGTGAGCCCGGCGCCGGCGAGCAGCGTGGATTTGCCGGCGCTGGCGGCGCCGAGCACGAGGAAGCACGGGATCTCGTCGGGCGACGCCCTGAGCGCCGCGCGCGCCGCGGTGAAGAGCCGCGCCATCTCGCGCTCGAGATCGTCGGTCGGCGCGGCGCCTGCCGCGCGGCGCCGGCGCCGCGCGCGGAGGAGCAGCGCCAGACCGACGAGCGCGGCGACGAGCAGCGCGAGGGCGATCGCGAGGGGCCACGTCACGGCGCGCCCTCGATCCGGTCGAGCTCCTCGACCACGCGATCGACGCGGTACAGCCAGACGCCCTGCGCGGCGAGCGCCAGCAAGCCCGCGACGACGGCGAGCGGGACGACGCCGGCGCGCAGCGACGGCAGCCGGCTCCGCGACGAGCCCCCGAGGGTGTGCGCGTGGGCCTGGGGGCAGAGCTCGGTGAGCCCGGTGGCCAGGGTGGGATCGACGCGCTGGAGGTGGAGCGCCAGGTCCTGCCGGTACCGCTCGGGCTTGTCGCGCAGGCCGAGCGCGCGGTATTTGCCCTGGAAGCCGAGCGCGAGGGCGGCGAGGTAGACGAGCAGCAGCGCGGAGGGGGCCGCGTCGTGCCCGGAGAGCACGTCGTCGAGCTTGCGGAAGATGCGCTCGCCGGAGACGTAGGTGTGGAAGATGTGCGCCTCCAGCGGGCGCTCCGCCCACGCGTACCGCCCGTCCCATTCGGCCTGGAGGAGGAGCTCATCGGCCATGGCGGCCATCACGTACTGGGCGTCGTCGTAGGCCCGGAGCTCGTGTTTGGTGAGCTTGCGGCCGAGCGAGACGGCCTGGGTCTCCAGGAAGTCGACGAGGCGCTGCCGCACCGTCTCGATGCCTGGCGCGAGCCCTCCGTGCGCGAGGGTGACGAGCTGTCGTTGCCGCACGACCTCGGCGTAGAACGCATGGAAGGCGTCGAGCAGGAGCGTGCTCCCCGCGAGCGCCTGCACGGGGCTCCCCTGGAGAGGGGCCAAGGCCTCCCGTCGTGGCGTCTCCACGGTGGCTGTAGCTCCTGCGGTCATGTTCGCTCGTCGGTCGCTTTCACGTACAGGACGAGCTCTGCAGGCCCGGCGGCCGCGGAGGGATCTCCCGTGTTGAAGATGAGGAGCGGCTCGCCGAGATCGAGGTAGGGGCTCGACGGCTCGAGCTCGAAGAGCACGGTCCCTGCGGGCGCGATCAGATCCCCGTGGCGATCGACGCGCCGCCGTCCGGCGCCGAGCACGCGGCTCTGCTGCATCTCGCGCGCGCGGCGCGCCGAGCCGATGAGCGCGCCCTCGACCCAGCTCACGACGTCCTTTTCCTGCGCCCCGCGGCGGCCGCGCACGGCGACGAGCACGGGCCGCCCGGCGAAGCGCCGCTGGAACTCCACGAGATAGCGCCCCTCGCCGAAGTCGAAGGGGTGCGCCGTGAACGACTCCAGGATGCCCTCGTCGACGAGGCGAAAGACGTGGTCGCGCGCGGTGCTGAAGGTGACCCGCAGATCGTCGTGCTGGTAAGCGGGCAGGACGGGCGGGACCGGCATGCGGGCGAGGGCAGCGAGGTGGCCGACGAGGGAGGAGAGCGCGAGGTAGAGGGCGTAGGGGTGAGATCTGCCCGTGCCGAGCACGACCTCGAAGGGGGGCAAGGCGGTGACGAGGGCGTGGATTTGCCGGCGCAGCTCCTCGAGCACGTCTCGCTCCTTGCTGCGAGAATGCGCGCTGAGCCTGTCGGCGAGCCGCAGCGCCTTTTCGCGCAGCCGCGCGGTGATCTGGCCGCACATCGCGCCGAGCGGCGAGGTGAGGGGGACGGTCATGCTCGGCGGCAGGTACTCGGTGCGCACGAACGCCTCCCCTTCGCGCCGCAGCTCCGCGACGGGCAGGCACACGAAGCGGGCCGGCGGCGCGGCCGCGACGAGCAGGCGCGCCACCGGGACGAGGCGCGGGATCGGGAGCGGCTCTTCTCCCGTGTTGTCGTCCGGGACCGGCGCTCCTTCGATCGAGCGATAGCGGGCGAGATCGCCGCCGGTGGCGGCGCCGCCGAGGTGCTCCTTGGGCACGGCGAGGTACGCGGTGAGGGGGCCTGCCGCGAGCTCGGCGGCATGGGGCTTGAGGTCGACCTGGAGCTCGGGATCGCGCGCGGTGTGATGGACGACGAGGTGATCGGGGAGCACGGCCTCGACCTCGAGGACGCGCAGCGTGCCGCTCGCCAGCAGCCCGGCGTCGATCTCGAGGTGGTGGACCCCGTAATGGAACGGGTGGAGCTGCCCGAGGTGGTAATCGAGGAGGCGCTCGGAGCGCCGCGCGGCCTCCTGGAAGTGCTGCGGCGAGAGCAGCATACCGTCGTGCCACTGGACGGCGGCGGGTACTTCCGCGGGGCGCCTCATGCGTGAGCTTTCCTGGCGAGGCGTGGCTGCCCGGCAGCGTGGCTGCCCGTGGCGTGGCGCGTCGGGAGCTTGCCTGCGATCATCGGTTTTGCTCCAGGGCTTCGAGGGTGGTCACGGCGAAGTCGCCGTCCTGCAGCTCGATCCGGATCCGCTGCTGGGAGCCGAGGCGGATGCGGTGGGATCCGGGCGCGCGGTAATTGGCGAACACGAGCGGCTTCGCATTTCGGGGGATCTCCACCACGACGGGAGGCGGCGTGTACCCCGGCACGAACTCCCATTCCCACTCGGTGAACGCGTCTCCGCCAGGGAAATCACGCCGGAGCTGATCCCTTTGTTCGTACCACTGCTTCGCCGACATCTCGGCGAGGCGCTCGAACAGTTTCGCGTCATAGACAGCCAGGAGCGTGACAGGGATCGGAGAGTTCTGGTTCGCCAGCGCGGCGATGCGGATCTCGAGAAGAAGGCGAGTAGCTACCACCCCACCCCCGCAACCCATGAGCGCGCAGGCCGCCAGCAGGGCCCCGAGGGTGCGGCGGAGCGAACTCCGGCGCCCCCGGACGCCGGTCGGGTACGGCATGGAAGCGATGGTAACTGGGGGCGCACGGCGCATGGAAAAAAACTGCAGAGGCCGGTGAAGCGGCCGATGCGGCCGAGGCGCTCGCCCGATTGCTGCAACGAGGCATGAGCGCCGCGTCGAACGGCACGGCGCCGGCTGGTTCGGTGCTGCGCGCGCGGAATGCTTCAGGCGCACTGGCAACGCGTCCGACACACGAAATACCTCTTCTTGTCGAGATGTTCATGTGTGCAGGGCCGGCGCGGTGTGCCGGGGTCTGAGGAATCCGAGGAAGGAACGATCTCGGAGGGGCTCGCAAGAGAGGAGACGGGCTCGGTCTCGCGGCGCGCGAGCCGGCGGCCATGGGGCTCGTGACCGCGCACTATTCCGTTGGCCCGCGCTAGGCACCCACGTAAGATGCAGCGGGGACTTGGTTGTGGAGGAGATGCCGGCTGCGCAGGACGGGCGCGGAGGCGCCATGACCTTCTTGCCACCTTGATGGAGCACCTGAGATGTCCGCTTCGACCTGCGCGGGGTCCGACCAACTCTCCTCTTCGCCTCGTCGTTCTCTCGGCCGTCGGTCTGGCAGCTGGGCGGCGGCGGTCCTGCTGGGGTGCGCGCTGCTGGGGTCGACGGCGCCGGCCAGCGCGAGCGATCCAGAGCAGCTCTTCGAGAGAGGGATGGCGGACCTTCAGGCCGGTCGTCACGACGCGGCGTGTCCTCTGCTTCGCAAGAGCTATCGGCTGGAGAAGCGGCCGCGGACGCTGTTTCATCTTGCCGAGTGCGAGGAGCGGGCGGGGCGCATCGCCACGGCGGCGCTGCACTACGATGAATACCTCGACGCGCTCGAGCGCCTGTCCCCTCCGGAGCAGCAGGACGAGGCGGCGCGGCAGAAGCTCGCGCTCGAGAGGCGGGAGCGGCTCGACGCCGACATCCCCCGGGTGACGTTCCGGCTTCCGGAGACGGCGCCGAAGGGGACGAAGGTGACGCGGTCGTCGAAGGCGAGCCCGGACCCGGTGCCGGTGGTGCTCGGGGTCCCGGTGCCGGTCGATCCGGGAGAGCAGTGGGTGAGGACCGAGCCGCCCGGGGGGCCGCCGCGGGACAGGCGGTTCTTCGTGAACCGGAGAGAGCGCCAGACGATCGATCTGACGGTGGCGCAGCCCGGCGATGAGGCGAAGACGGTGCGATATAGCCGGCCGCTCGAGCCTGTGCCGGTGTTGCTCCCTCCATCCATCGACGACGGGATGTCAGGACGCCGGCTCGGCATGTACATCGCGGGGGGCGTGGGATTGGCAGGGGTCGTTGCCGGATCCATCGCAGGCTGGGTGACGTTGAGCCAGAAGGAGACCATCGCGGAGAACTGCCGCGACAGCTTCTGCAACAAGACGGGGGAGGAAGCGATCCACACGGCGGCGGTCGCGAGCCCCATAAGCACCGCAAGCTTCGGGGTCGGCCTGGGCGCGCTCGGGGTGGCGGTGGTGTTGCTTCTGACGGAGCCGGTGCCTGCACGTGTGGGTCAGGCACCACGGCGTCACCTGGGGGCCGCGGCGGACCCGGAGCTATGGGCAGGGGGCAGCGCGCGCGAGGCTGTCGCCGGGATGAGGTGGGTATGGTGATGCGCGGGTCTGGGTGGGGAGCGAGCTCGGGTGGGGCACGGCGCCGCGTGGGCAGGGGGCGGAGCATGCCGGCGGGCCTCGTGCTCTTCGCGCTCTGGGTGCTCGCGACGGTCGCCAGCTGCGCCGATCTCCTGGGCGTCGACACGGAGAGCGAGCACAATCCGTGCAACGATCCCAGCGCGGATGAGCTCCCTCCCGTCTCGTGCCATGAGGGCCGAGGGATCTGCTGGGTGCTGCTCGACGCGTGCGACGATCTCGGGCTACCCGCCACCTGTCCACCGCTCGAACCGAAGCCCAGCGATACCTGCAACGACAATTTCGACAACGACTGTGACGGCGCCATCGATGAGGATGATTGCGCCTGCCAGAACGGGGCGGAGAAGCTGTGTTACCCCGCGTCGCAGGACACCCTGGGCCAGGGGAGAGGTCTCTGCCGCGAGGGGACCCAGCCCTGCCAGAACGGCGTCTGGGGGCAGTGCGCGGGGGCCATCGTCCCGACGTCCGAGCTCTGCGATCAGCTGGACAACGACTGTGACGGCGAGGTCGACGAGGGGTGCCCTTGCAACGACGGTGATGAGCAGTTCTGCTACAGAGGGCCGGAAGACACGCTCGGTCATGATCCGTGCAACTATGGCCGGCAGCACTGCAACGAGGGTCGCTGGGGCGAGTGCAAGGATGATGTCCTCCCCAGCCTGGAGCGCTGCGACAACCTGGACAACGACTGCGATGGCGTGACCGACGATCTGCCCGGCGTCGGTTTGCCTTGCGAGACGGGGCTCTCTGCCCGATGCAGCGCGGGGACCACCCAGTGCGACGCCGAGGACGGCAGCATCCGATGCCTGCCCAAGGCGACGAGCGACGCTGAGCAGTGCAATGGAGAGGACGACAACTGCGACGGGCAGGTCGACGATGGCCCCTTTTGCTGCCCGGACAACACATTGAACGGCAACGAGAGCGACATCGACTGCGGCGGCTCGTGCCTCGAGAAGTGCGAGGTCGGCGAGATGTGCCGGGACGATGTCGACTGCAAGACGTCCATCTGCGCGGGGACGCGGTGCCAGCCGAAGAAGGGGCTCGGTGAGCCCTGCGACGCGGACGTGAAGTGCGAGAGCACTCACTGCGTCGACGGTGTGTGCTGCGACGCTGAGTGCTCGGCTCTCTGCTATGCGTGCACGACGTCACTGCGGGGCATCGGACAAGACGGTGTCTGCGGGCCGATCGCGTCCGATCGGGACCCGGATGAAGAGTGCAACTCCCAGGCACCGGCGACGTGCGGCAACACGGGCTTCTGCAACGGTGCTGGCGCCTGCCAGCAGCACCCGGCGACGACGGCGTGCAGGGAGGCGACCTGCAGCGCCGACGGCATCACGCTGGAGCTCGCGGACACGTGCAATGGGAGCGGGTCGTGCGTGGACCGGGGCAACCAGAGCTGCGCTCCTTTCAGCTGCAGAGGCGACGCGTGCACCGACCAGCTTCGCGCCGGGGAGCCGTGCACGTCGGCCTCCGAGTGCGCGGACGGCTACTGCGTGGACGGCGTGTGCTGCCAGACGGCGTGCGGTAACGGCAGTCCGGGCGACTGCCAGGCGTGCAACGTTGCCGGCCACCTGGGCACCTGCTCTCCGAGCCCGGCCGGGGCGATCTGCCGCGGGGCGACGGACGTTTGCGACGTCGCCGAGCTGTGTGACGGCGCCAGCACGGTGTGCCCTGCGGACGGCGTGCGTGACGCGGGCGTCGTGTGCCGTTCGAGCACGGGGGACTGCGATGTCGCCGAGGCGTGCAACGGGCTGACGAAGGCGTGCCCCGCCGAGGCATTCAAGCCGAGCGGAACGGTGTGCCGCGGTGCGGCGGGCGACTGCGACTTGCCGGAAACGTGCACCGGTACGGGGGCGGTGTGCCCGGACGATGTGTTCCGATCGAGCACGACCGTGTGCCGTGCGTCCGCCGGCGGGTGTGACGTGCCGGAGATGTGCAGCGGCCTGAGCCCGGTGTGCCCGGGCGACACGCGGTTGCCCAGCGGCACCGTGTGCCGCGAGGCCGAGGGCGAGTGTGACATCGCGGAGACGTGCAGCGGTACGAGCGCGGTCTGTCCGAGCGATCAGAGGAGGCCCAGCGGGACGGTGTGCCGTGAGGCGGGGCCGGGCGGCTGTGACGTGGAGGAGCGGTGCAACGGGACGAGCCCAGCGTGCCCGGGCGATGCGGTGAGGCCGTCCGGCGCGGTGTGCCGTGCGTCGGCGGGGGCGTGCGATATCGCGGAGGCCTGTGATGGATCGAGCGCCGTGTGTCCGGGCGACGCGGTGAGGGTGAGCGGGACCGTGTGCCGCGCGTCGGCGGGCGGCTGCGATGTCGCGGAGACCTGCGATGGGGCGGGGGCTGCGTGCCCGGTCGATGCGCGGGCGCCGAGCGGCACGGTGTGCCGCGCGGCGGCGGGCGGCTGCGATGTCGCGGAGATCTGTGACGGGTCGGGCATCGTGTGTCCGGCCGACGCGATGAGGGCCGGCGGAACGGTGTGCCGGGCGGTAGCGGGCGACTGCGATGTGGCGGAGACCTGCGATGGGGCAACTGCCGCGTGCCCGAGCGATGTGGTGAGGCCGACCGGTACGACGTGCCGGGTGGTGGCGGGCGGTTGCGATGTGGCGGAGACGTGTGATGGGGCGACCGCCGTGTGCCCTGTCGATGCGGTGAGGGCGACCGGCGCGGTGTGCCGCGTGGCGGCGGGTGATTGCGATGTGGCGGAGACGTGTGATGGGGCGACCGCTGGGTGCCCGAGCGACGCGCGGGTGCCGGGTGGCACGGTGTGCCGCGCGGCGGCGGGGGATTGCGATGTGGCGGAGACCTGCAATGGGACGGCCGCTGGGTGCCCGAGCGACGCGCGGGTGCCGGGCGGCACGGTGTGCCGCGCGTCGGCGGGGGATTGCGATGTGGCGGAGACCTGCAATGGGACGGCCGCTGCGTGCCCGAGCGATGCGATGAGGGCGAGCGGCACGGTGTGCCGCGCGGCGGCGGGGGATTGCGATGTGGCGGAGACCTGCAATGGGTCGACGGCGGCGTGCCCGAGCGATGCGATAAGGGAGAGCGGCACCGTGTGCCGCGCGTCGGCGGGGGATTGCGACGTGGCGGAGACCTGCAATGGGTCGACGGCGGCGTGCCCGAGCGATGCGCGAATGCCGGGCGGCACGGTGTGCCGCGCGGCGGCGGGTGATTGCGACGTGGTGGAGACCTGCAATGGGACGGCCGCTGCGTGCCCGAACGACGCGCGGGTGCCGGGCGGCACGGTGTGCCGCGCGGCGGCGGGGGATTGCGATGTGGCGGAGACCTGCAATGGGACGGCCCCTGCGTGTCCGAGCGATGCGATGAGGGCGAACGGAACGGTGTGCCGCGGGGTGGCCGGCGATTGCGACGTGGCGGAGAGCTGCGACGGGGCGACGGCTGCGTGCCCGATCGATGCGATAATGGAGAGCGGCACGGTGTGTCGCGCGTCGGCGGGGGATTGCGACGTGGCGGAGACCTGCAATGGGTCGACGGCTGCGTGCCCGATCGACGCGCGGGTGCCGGGCGGAACGGTGTGCCGCGCGTCGGCGGGGGATTGCGACGTGGCGGAGAGCTGCGACGGGGCGACCGCTGCGTGCCCGAGCGATGCGATGAGGGCGAGCGGAACGGTGTGCCGCGCGGCGGCGGGTGATTGCGATGTGGCGGAGACCTGTAATGGGTCGACGGCTGTGTGCCCGAGCGATGCGATGAGGGCGAGCGGAACGGTATGCCGCGCGTCGGCAGGGGATTGCGATGTGGCGGAGACCTGCAATGGGTCGACGGCTGCGTGCCCGAGCGATGCGATGAGGGAGAGCGGCACGGTGTGCCGCGCGGTGGCGGGCGATTGCGACGTGGCGGAGAGCTGCGACGGGGCGACCGCCGCGTGCCCGAGCGATGCGATGAAGGAGAGCGGCACGGAGTGCCGCGCGGCGGCGGGCGGGTGCGACATGGCCGAGTCGTGCACGGGTGACTCGGCAGACTGCCCGGCGAACACTGCGCCTTGTGGCCTCTACGCGTGTGCGGGTAGTCAATGTCTGACGAGCTGCGACGCGGACACGGATTGCGTCGCTGGCGCCTTCTGCACGGGAAACATCATGATTCCCGGAACATGCCAGGCGCACACCGTGCTGTTGCTCGGCGGCGCGGACGACATCCTCGGAGCCCACTTCCATCCCGGCGAGGACTGGCAGACCGCGACGATCGCTGGCGCGGGGACGGCGGATCGCGTGGCGGTGGCGCTGAACCTGGAGGGAGGGATGGGGCTGGTTCGTGGTAGCTCCGGCACGAGCAGCGGCAAGCTGCGGTACGCGCTATGGGACTATACGAGCTGGACCTCCTTCGACGCGTTGGGGGGTACCGATGTCAATGTGCTGGGATGGCCAGCGCTCAGCTCCGGAGCGAGGTCCATTCATGCGGCATTCTTGGTGGACACCGGAATGGGCAGGCGCGATGCGTATAGAGGGTTTGCTGGCAATGCCTGGCAACCTTTCGGGTACGTCGAGGACACGGCCAGGTCAGATTTGGCACCTGATATCGCGGCACTACCGTCGGACCGCCCGGCGATGGTCTACACGCATGGCATCAGGGTGAGCGGGTCGGACGTCCTGGAAATCCGGGCGAGGGAGAGGAACGCCGAGAATGCATGGGTGCTTGAGCCTGTGCTCAGCACGAACGTTTCAGGGGGGACGCCATCCTCGATCGTACCGTCCTCGACCGTGCCGTCCTCGACGATCGCCTTCCGTGGCGGGAGCGGGGCCGATCTGCTGGTAGTCCTCGTCGACTCGGCAGGGGGAATGTACTGGAGGAGGCGGACGGGAACGACGACGTGGAGCCCGTTGCTGCGAATCGGAACGCTTACGACGAGTCATCAGGTCGCGCTCGCCGCTCTCGACGGGGGGCTTGCCGTGATGGCTTACCGATCGAACTCCGGCACATTGTACACGAGGTTCTTCAACCCGAGCGGTAGTGGCAGCTGGTCGACGGCGACGCAGCCCGTCAGCAACATCCGCATCGTGGGCTCTCCGGCGCTGGCCCGCGGCGTGGGCGCCGGCACCTCGGCAGCGGCTTCCGTGGAGCTCGCCTACGTGCTCGACTCGACCAGCGGTGGCACCGGCACATCCGGTGCCCTTCGTCACACGCGGTGCACCGCGATGACCTCCGGCGCCTGCAGCAGCTGGACCTCCGCCGTCGGGGTCGGCGCCGGCACCGGCTTCAGCTCCGTCGCGATCGCCAGCATGCCGTGAGGAACGGTGTCCTTCCTGGGCATGTGATGCCTGACTCGCCTTGGGAGTGTCGAATCCCAGCGCCTGGCCACACGGAAGCCTTCATCGGCTCGGGAGGATGTTCATGAGCGCCCATTTCCAAGGTAAGGCATACGAGCAGTGGTTCAGGGACCTACGCATCACCGACGCCCCGCTCACCCGCCGGGGCCTCGTCGAGGCGCTCGATTTCTTCCACCAGCGCATGCCCGGGCTCGACCGCCGCACGATGCTCGCGTTCCTCCGCGGCATGGATCTCCACAGGCCCGTGAAACGCGTCCTGCTCCAGCCCAACTCCGAGATCGCGGCCTTCCGTCGAAGCACCGAGAGCCCCTTCAAGCTCTTCTACACCAAGGTCGGGGCCAACCTGCACTCGCTCGGCGTCAACCCCCACGATCGCCGATTCCAGCGCTTCCGGGTGCGCGCGCTCGTCGAGGTCCTCGAGTCCTATGCCGCCCCCGTCGTCGATACCTGGAGCGAGCTCCTCCCCGTCGGCGTGTATCGCCACTACACCGCGCGCGGCGGCGGTATCCAGTATGTCATCCCTGGCTCGTACGGCTGCCTGCTCGTCGCTGTATAGGAGCTTCGGCATGCACGAGATCGATTTCCGCTTCATCGCCAAGCTTGAATGAGGGCAGCGCCTTGACGGCTATGTTCCTGTGATGAGCAGCAGCCAGAGCGGCGTCACCATCGCCACCGGCTTCGACCTCGGCGCCCGCGGCCTGGGCGATCTGCGCACGCTGGGCCTGCCCGATGTCCTCATCGGCAAGCTCACCCCCTACCTCGGGAAGAAGACCGTCACCGCCGAGCTCTACCTCGACCGGCACCCTTTCAGGTCACGATGGCGTCGCTCGTGCGCTCACGACGCGGCGACGCATTTTCCGAAATCACCCGCCCCGCCCGCCCGGAACTCCTTAACAGAGACACCCCGCAGCGCGGCCCTTCCGCGCCGGGGGGAGGTGTTGCCATGACCGCACCCAGGATTCCGCCGACCTTGCCCGCCGCGCAGCGCGCCCCCAGCCCCGTGCTACCTTCTGGGCCGATGCCGCCGTCTCTCCGCGTGATCCGCCGCTCCGAGGTCGTCCCGGACCTCGAGCGCTGGGTGCTGACGGAGGAGACGGTGCCCGAGTCGAGCCCCCACGATCTGTTGAGCGAGCGCATCCGCGGCTTGTTGCTCGGCTGGGCAGCCCGTGCCGAGCGCACCGTGAAGATAGGCCGCAACCTCGCCGTCCGCTGGGACCGCAAGCACCCGCGGCTCGGGGTCGACCCGGACGTCTACGTCGTCGAGCCGCCGCCCCCGGAGGGGGACGCGGTGCGCAGCCTGAGGCTCTGGAAGACGGGCCATGTCGCGCCGCGGCTCGCCGTGGAGATCGTCAGCGCGCAGCACCCGACGAAGGACTACGTCATCGCGCCGCAGAAATATGCGGCCTGCGGCGTCGAGGAGCTGTGGATCCTCGATCCGTTCCATGAGGGCCCGCGCGCCCACGGCGGCCCGTTCCGCATCCAGATCTGGCGCCGCGTGGACGACGCCATGTTCGCGCAGGTGCATGCCGGCGAGGGGCCCGCATGGTCGGAGCCCCTCCGGGGCTGGCTTCACGCCGCGCGGACGCCGGCCGGCGTGTCGTTCGACCTCAGCACCGACGAGGCCGGCGCGGAGCGCTGGTTGACCCCGGAAGAGGCGGAGCGCTCCGCCAAGGAAGCTGCCCGGCGGGAGGCGGCGCGCGCCCAGCGCACGGCCGAAGCCGCGCAGCGCAAGGCCGAAGCCGCGCAGCGGGACGCCGAGGCCGAGCGCGCGGCCCGCGAGGCTGCCGAGCGGCGCATCCGGGAGCTCGAGGCGCTGCTCGCCCGCGCTCGGTAGCGCTGCGCTCTCGCCCTCGCCCTGCCTCCGTCCGGCCGTCACGAGCTGCGCCGGCAGGACGCGCGCGACGACCGCCTCAGCCCCCGACCTGCGCTCTCAAGCTCAGCCCTCCGGCTTCCCCTCGGCCGAAAGCTCGATCTCCGAAAGCCTCCCCACGAGCGGATCCTCGCTCCCGAGCTGCTGAAACGCGCCCGGATCGCTCCTCTCGAGCGCCGCAAGGAGCTGCGCCAGCCCGCGCTGCGATCCGTAGTAGTTCGACATCTCGTGGTCCTCCGCGGTGATGCAGGCGCGCACCGCGCTGCGGGAGATCTGCGGGAGCCGCAGCGCCTTGAGCGCCATCGACCACAGGCCGTCGATGCGGTTCTGGTCCGCGGGGAACTCCAGCAGTCCAGCCATGGTGAGCAGCAGCGCGCAGCGCTGCCCCCTCGGCGTGGACAGCGCCCCTTCGCTGGAGAGGTGGCCGAGATCGAAGGCGCGGCGCATGGCGTCGGCCGCGCAGAGCAGGCGCTTCAGCTCCTTGGCCGCGTGGCTCAGGTGGCTGTGGAACATGACCTCGACCGAGAGGCCGCCGAGCGCCTCCTCGCTCTGCTGAAAGCGGGTGACGGCCGGGAGCCGCCCGAGATCTTGCTGCACGGCGCCGCTCGTGGGCACGTCGTGGGGCGGCTCGCGGTGGCTGAAGAAGCCTCCCGACTGGAAGGCATAGTAGAGCTCGCTCTGGCCCGCGAGCCCCGCCCAGATGTCCGAGTATTGCGCGACGCGATTGAGGCTGCCCGCCGCCCAGTTGAGGCCCGCCGCGCCGTCGCCGCCGATCTGCGACGCGCTCACCCCCGGGTCGCGCGGCGTCATCGAGGCCTCGATGTCCTCGGCGATGTCCGCGAGCTGGAAGTCGAGGAAGCCGTCGTAGTAATCCGCGCGCCCGTCCCGGTTCACGTCGGAGTAGCGGGCGACGACGAGCGGGTGCGAGGGCCCGACGAACTGCGAGAACCCGGCGATCTGCGCCTGCGGGTGGGGCCACTGCGCCTTCCGGAGGCGCGCGTCGAGCTCGGCGTGCGACGCGCGCTTGCTCATCCCGCGCAGCGCGGCGACGAAGCAGTCGACCCCCTCGGACGAGGTGACCACCCCGTCCGATCCGGTCCTGAAGTACGTCGAGTCCCACGAAGAGTAGATGTCGGCGTCCGGGAACACCTGGGAGATGGCAAAGCGCGTGGTGAGCCCCGCGCACTGCGAGTTCATCATCAGCTTGTACCCCTCCTGTTTCACCTGCACCGCGGCCGCGCGGAGGTCGAAGGCGCCGAGCTGGGCGTGCCGGTTGATGAGCACCCCGATGAAGAACGCCATCCCCATCTCCAGGTTCTCGTCGCGCGGGGTCGCGGCGCGGGCGAAGACGCGGATGGGCTCGCCGGCGGGCGTCTTGAAGGGGGCCTCGAAGGCGCGGTAAGGGCTCCAGCCGTTCGGCGACGGGGGCGCCTCGGGCGGGAGGGCGATCTCCTTGAAGCCGTGGGTCGACACGAGGATGTTGCACTCGCCCTCGTGGAACTCCGAGGCGCCGCACATCGCGAGGTTCCACGGTCCCGTGAGCTCGTCGTACGGCGGCGCCTCGCGGAGCAGCCCGCGGACGAGCCCCCGCGCTCGTTCCTGCTGGGCCGCCGTGAGCCCCGGGGCGCGCAGCTGGAGCAGGTGGATCGCGTGCGCGCGCAGCGCCGGCCGGGCCGTCTCGTCGCCCGCCTCCCTCTCGATGAGCGCGAGGATCTCCTCGGCGGCGCGCTCCGCGACCGGCGCGAAGCCACGGTCGTCCAGCGACGTCGCGATGAGGTGCGAGAGGATGGTCGTCGCCGCCGAGCGCAGGGTCGCGGCGGCGGTCGGATCGCGCCTCGCCTCCTCGCCGCCCACGGCCGCGATCTCGAGCGCCGCGCGCGCCTGATCCAGCAGCGCGGCGCCCCGGCGCGCCGAGAGCCGCTCCTTGCGCGCCGGCTCCTCCGGGTGGAACGCGCTCGGCGGGAAGAGCTGCGTGAGGGTGCTCGTCCGGCGCGACGAGATCCACCGGGCCGCGGTGACGAGGGCGTCGCGGGCGGCGGGCCCGTCGGGGCTGAGCGTCGGGCTCGCGCTGAACACCCCGGCGGGCAGGAGCCAGAGCGGCGCGGCGCCCTCGCGCCCCGCGTTCAGGTCGATCGGCGCCGCCTGCGACGCCACGCCCGGATCCGGCACGACCTCGACGTTGGAGACGGCGACGGCGCAGAGCCGCCGGCGCACGGGCGAGTGGCCGGGAAACACGATGAGCACCGCCCTTCCCTCGCCCTCCCGGAGCGCCGCAAGGCTGTCCCCGGGGACGGGCGCCGAGAGCGAGATGGCATAATTGCTGTCGCTCACCGCGACCGCGAGCAGGTGAATGCCTGGCGCGGACTTTCGCTCTTCGAAGGCGGACGACGCGGCTGGCCCGACGGCATCCACGGTGCCAGGCAGGTCGACGAACCCTCGGGGCGAACGGATCCGGACGATGACATCGCTGGGCATGACGCTCTCCTGAGGTGAGGGAGCGTCGCCGCGTTCAAGATCCAGGCGCAACAGGAATCCGACCCGGCAGAACGCTGGCGTATCGCGTCACAACCGGATCTTGGCGAGCTCGACACTGGCTCGTTCAGGCAGCTCCCTCGATGGCTCTCCGGCAGATCCGGAGTCGACCAGATCACTGCTCGTTCGATGGAGCGCGCTTCGCTGGCGCGATGACGGGGTGGCGGGGCGACTCGTGCGCTGACGAGGCGGAGCAGCGAAGCAGGGAGAAGCCTGCTCCGGCGGCGATGAGCACGCCGGCGGCGACGAGCTTGATCCCTGCGTGCTTCGCGCGGCGCGCCCCTGCCGACGAGGCGACCGCGCCCTCTCCGGCGGGCGCGGCGGTGGCGCCGGCCGTCTCCGGCGAGGAGAGCGCCGCGGCGTCGGGCGGCGCCTCCAGGGAGGCCGCTCCGGCGCCGCGCGCGCGCGGCCGGTTGCTCGAGGGGGGCGCTGGCAGGAGGCTGCCTGCGCGCAGCGTCGCGGTCGACGCCTCCCCGTCCAGATCGGCGGTGCTGTCCGGGAACGCGTCGCTGATGCGGGCGTCGGGCGCGAGCGAGCCGCTGGCGCGGGCGCTGGGCACGAGCGGGTCGCTGGCGCGGGCGCTGGGCACGAGCGAGTCGCTCTCCGGAACCCTGGGCGCCGCCGGGGGGCCGAAGGGGCGGAGGGCGACGGCCGCGTAGCGCTCGAGGAGCGCGCCGACCTCGCGGAGATCGGCCGGGCGCTGCGCGCGGTCCGGGCTGAGCATGCGATCGATCATGGCCGCGACGTCGGCGGGCAGCGTCGGCGCGCTCTCCCCGATCGGCTGGATGGAGCCTGTCAGGATGCGCTTCATCACCTTGCCCATGTTCTCGGCCTCGGTGGGTCGCACCGAGGTGAGGCACTCGTAGAGGATGACGCCGAGCGACCAGATGTCTGCGCGGTGATCCACGTCGTGCTCGCCGAGGATCTGCTCGGGCGACATGTAGTACGGGGTCCCGAGCATCTCGCCGCTCCCGGTGCGTCCCCAGGACCAGCTGGTCTCGCCGGGCGCCGCGGTGACCTTGGCGATGCCGAAGTCGAGCACCCTGACGCGGGCGTCGTGCTGCGCGGCCCCCGGCGCATCCGCGGAGTCCGCGCAGCCGGGCGCCGGCGCGCCGCTCGGGGGCACCGCGGCGGCGTGAGCGGCTGCGCCGGCCGCGCCTCGTGGCGAGGCCGCGTCGGGCGTGAGCAGGAAGATGTTGTCGGGCTTGAGGTCGCGGTGGACGATCCCCAGCGCGTGCGCGGTGCCGACGGCCGAGATGACCGGCAGCAGGATGCGCGACAGCTCGGGGAGCGGGATCTGCGCCTCGCGCAGCAGCTTGTCGCGGAGCGACTCCCCCTCGAGCAGATCCATGACGAGGAACGGCGTCCCGTTGTCGAGCTCGAGCACGTCGTGGATGGATGGCACGTTCGGGTGATCGACCGCCGCCGCCGCGCGCGCTTCCCGGACAAGGCGCCGCCGAGTCGACGCGTCCTCCGCGGTGCCGGGGCGCAGCAGCTTCAGCGCCACACGTTCGCCGTCCGCGAGGTGGGTGGCGGCCCAGATGACCCCCATGCCTCCCTCGGCCAGCTGGCGATCGACCCGATAGCGACTCGCCACCAGGGCGCCTGGCATCAGCGGATTGCTCACGCGGAGATCAGGATACCACGCGCCGTCCTCCTGACCTTCTCCGCGCGCCTCAGACGCCCAAACACCGCTCCGGTCGGACAATTACGTGTTCGACGCAGCACCGCGCACCCCGGCGCGCCATACGACATAGGTGCTCGTGTGTACGTCCCTGTCGCCGCAAAAGTGCAGTGATCTTTTCAACACGGGTGTTCGGCTGCCCACCGCGACCCCGGGAGCCACATAACATCACCGGCCCCCTGTACGTCCCTGTTACCGCAGAAGCACCGATATCTTCTCGACATCGAACTTCACCGGCCATGAAACACACCATGCCAAGCCGCGTCACCACCGCTCATTCATCGAGCATCGTGGCGCGCCCCCCACCGAGCTCATCCCTGGTGAAGCCCCCTCGTCACCGAGCTCATCCGCCCCGGAACGCGCCTCACCGAGCTCATCCGCCCCGGAACGCGCCTCGCCGAGCGGCGCGCGCCCGCACAGGAGACGGGCCCAGATCGGCGTTTTCGGCGCGCAGGCGTATTCACATACGCCGAGCACCGAAAACGTCGAGATGGGCCCGTATCCGCAGCGGGCGCGTGCCGCTCAGGGCGCGTGCCGCTCAGACGGCGGGCCAGATGGAGCCGGCGCGCCTGCGCTCGGTGTAGGCCTCGGCCGAGAGCGCGTAGCGCAGGAGCTCGTTCGACACAGGATGTTGAAGGAGCAGGCGGGGCTCCTCGGTCGAGCGGGCCATGTCGCGATCGTACCGACGGAGGTAGTCGATCGCGGCGAGCGCGTCGCCGCAGAGCAGGTAGCCGATGCGGTGCTCGCTCCGGCGCAGGCCGAGGACGAAGGCGCGCGCGTCGTACGACACCGCGACGGTCGACGCGAGCTCCTCGAGCATCTTGCGCTGGCGGCGCCCGATCGCCCGCTGCACGCCGGGGAGCATCTGCTGCGCGGCGTGCTCGCGCGGGGGCGAGATGGCGCCTGACCCGAAGCCGGGATCGATCGTGCGGATCGACGCCAGCAGCAGGCCGTCGGTCGCCTCGGCCGGGATCTCGTCGAGGAACGTGAAGCCGACCGCGATGCGGGCGAAGAGGCGGGCGAGCGCGAAGGTCTGCTCGAGCTCCGGGAGCTCCATGAACGACGTCGGCGCGACGAGGGCAGGGGGATCACCCGGGAAGACGCGGGCGGCTCCTTGCCACGAGGGGACGAGGTAGAGCTCGAACGCCTCGACGCCGAGCGCGCGGCCCACCCGCTCGGCGAGGTGCCTCGTCGGGTGGTTGTCGCGCGGGCTGATCCGCTCGCGCGAGCTGATGCCGAAGTTGCTCAGCTCGAAGCGGATCGCCTTCGCGGCGATCGGCGCGATCGCGAGCGCCACGTCGATCCACGGGCTCCGGGCCTCCGGGAGGAGCAGCCGGCCCATCTCGGGGCCCGCGAAGGCCCCGGCGTACGGCGCCTCCGACGGGACGCGCCGGCCCCTGAGCCGGGCCATGCGGTCCAGCGACACCTCGCCGAGGCAGGCGCGGACCTCCTCCACGGTGATCCGCTCCTCCGCGCGCCCGTCCTTGGCGAGCGCGGCCTCGAGCGCGGCGAGCGCCGGGCCGAGGTCCGGGAGCCGCGTGAAGACCTCCGGATCGGGCGTCAGGACGTCCCGCAGCACCTGGACCGCCTCCGCGTTGCGCCCGGCGGCCTCGAGCCCGCGGCCGAGCGCGGTGCGCGACTCGGGCGGCGCGCCCGGGAGCGCGACGGCCTGCTGGAGGCGCGCGAGCCCGTCGCGAGGCCGCACGAGCAGGGTCGACTCGAGCAGGCCGAGCGTGGTCAGCCAGCGCGGATCGGCCGGGATGCGGCGCGACTCGGCGACCTCGAGCAGCTGCGCGAGCGCCTTGGCGTAGGCCGCCGCGCCCTCGCTCGTGTCGACGCGGTACAGGCGGGCGAGCGCCACCCACCCGCGCGTGTCGCCGCCGGGCGCGCTCACGATCGCGTCGCACAGCGTGCGGACCATGCCGGCCGTGTCGCCGGCGTCGCGGTAGGCGTCCGCGAGGCGCAGGGCGGCCTCGACGCGGGAGCCCGGGTCGGGCGACAGCTCGACAAGGCGCCCCAGCGCGCGCAGCGCGAGCGCGTGGTCGCCGCGCGTGACGCCGAGCTTGTGCAGCCGCTCGAGCGCGGGACGGTTCTGCGCGTCGAGCGACAGGACCGCCTGGAGCGCGTCCTGGGCGAGCGCCGGGTTCGCGAGCGGCCCCTCGTACAGGTCGGCGATCAGGAACTGCGCCGCGATCTTGGTCTCGGCGTCCGTCGCCGCGGCCACCGTGCGCTTCAGGGCGTCGCGGGCCTCGAGCCAGACGCGCTGCGCGGTGAGCAGCCGCGCGAGCAGGAGCAGCGCGGCCGCGTCGTTCGGGAGCGTCTCGATGACCCGCCGGACGGCCGCGATGCCCACGCCGGCGTCGATCGCGCCCGGGCGCCCGTGGTGCTGGAGCACCGACCGCGCGATCTCCGTGCCGAGCAGCGAGATCGCCTCGCGGCTCGCGGCCTTGCCGAGCGCCTCGCCGAGCCGGTCGGTGAGCCGCTGGGGATCGCCCGCGAGCTCCCTGGCGAGCGCGCGCGCCGCGGCCACGCAGCTCGGATCCGCGCGGAGCGCGCTCTCGTACAGCTCGAGCGCGCGCGCGCGGCCCTCGGGAGACGCGTCCTCGGTGGTGAGCTCCGCCGCGCGCACGAGGTGCATCGCGCGCGCGGGCGCTCCGAGGACGAGATCGGCGAGCGCCAGCTGGGCCGCGATCACGCTCGCGCGGTCGCCGAGGCGCTGCGCGAGCCGATCGAGCCCGCGCGCCGCGATGACGCTCTCCGGCCACAGCCCGAGGGCGTTGCGGAAGCCGGCGAGCGCCGCGCGGGCGGCGGCGGGGTCCGCGTCGGCCTGCGCCTCCGCGAGGAGCGCCTCCTCGACGCTGTAGAGGGCGCGCGCGATGGGATCGGGCGTCAGCTCCCGGCTGTCGCGGATGGCGCTGGCGAAGAGGGCCTGCGCCCGCGGCGCGATCGGATCCGCGGGGTTCGCCTTGGCGGCGATGCGGAGGATCGCCATGTGGGCGGCCGCGTCGTCGGGCGCCTCCTTCACGATGCGCGCGAGCGCCTCGAGCGCGGCGCTCGGCCCGAGCTGCTCCTCGAGCGACGCGATCTCCCAGAGGGCGCCGCCGCGCGCGGCGGCGGAGGTGAACACGTCGGCCTCCGCGCGCAGGACGGTCGCGAGCGACGTCGGCGCCTCGAGGTGCCGGTAGAGCTGCTCCAGCATGCGGAGCGCCGGGACGTGGTTCGGCACCACCCCGACGAGCCCCTCCAGGATCTCGACGGCCTGGCGCGGGCTGCTGTCCGCGAGGACCAGCGCGAGGGAGATCCGGAGCGCGTGATCGACGAGCGCCGGCGGCTTGCGCTCGAGCCAGCGCGCGTACAGCCCCGCGAGCTCGCTCGCGATCATGGAGGCGGACATCCCCGGCAGGCTGGACGCGCGAACGCCGGTCGCGGGCCGCTGCGCGACGGGCGCGCCGAGGCCGACGCCGACGCCTGCGCCGCCGGCGCGGACGTAGATGCGCTCCATCGCGTCGAGGATCGCCGGATCGTGCTGGCCCGAGGCGAGCGCCGCGTCGGCGCGGGCGAGGAGGCGGAGGGCGTCCTGATCGCGCCCGAGGGCGAGCTCCTGCACCTCGGCCGCCTGGAAGAGCAGCCGCGCGTGGTCGTCGGGCCGCTGCGCCTCGTCGGCGAGCGAGCTGAGCACCTCGACGAGCTTCTCGTAGTTGCCGGTCTCGCGGAGGAGCCGCGCGATCTCGATCCGCGGCAGCGGGTGAGCGGGCCGCTTCCGCGCCGCCTCGCGGTACGACTCCACGGCGCTGTGCGGCCGCTTGAGGCGCCGCTCGTCGAGCCCCGCGACCTCGAGCCAGAGGCTGAACGCCGCGTCTCCCGCGGGGTCGCGCTGGATGAGCTTGAGCAGCGCGCGCCGCGCCTCCTCGTACCGGCCGGCGCGCTCGTCGAGGCGGACGCGCGCGCGCAGCGCGTCGGGATCGGCCGGATCGATCGCGAGCGCGCGATCGACCAGCGACGAGGCCCGGTCGCGATCGCCGAGCCTGAGCTCGGTGACGTCGGCGGCGCGCAGGAGGAGCCTGCGCTGCTCGCGCGGGCTGCTCGTGAGCTCGGCCTCGGCGCAGAGCGCGCGCGCGAGCCGCTGCGCGTCGCCCGCGCGCGCGGCGTTGCGCTGGAGCGCGAGGATCGCGGCGCGCCGCTCCGGGTCGATCGCGAGGATCTTCTCGATCTCCTCCACGGCGCGGGCGGGCTGGGCGAGCTCGTCCTCCCAGATGGAGACGAGCTTCTCGAGCAGGCCGATCTTGCGCGTCGGGTCCTCCGTCGCGCTCGCGGCCTGCGTGTACAGGTCGAGCCGCGCCTGCACGCCGCGCGGATCTTCCTCGACGGCCAGGGCGTCCGGCGTGAGCAGGGCGGAGAGCGCGTCGAAGACCGAGCTGTTGCCCGGCTCGATCGCCCACGCGGCGCGCAGGATGGCGAGCGCCTCGTCGCGCCGCTTCAGGTGGCGCTCGGAGATGTCCGCGGCGCGGAGCAGCGCCGCGACCCGGACGGGCGCGGGCCGGTCGGCGTTGGCGACGGCGGTCCACACCTCCACGCGCTCGGCGTGGTGGCCGAGGCGCTGGAGGGCGCGGTCGAGCCGCTCCCGCGTCGAGCTGTCCTCGGGATCGAGGTCGAGCGCGCGCGTCGCGTGGAGCGCGGCCTGCTCTGCGTCCCCGAGGGTGTCGTAGATCTCCGCGAGGCGGACGTGCTCGTGGATGATCGCCTCTTTGTCGGTGAGGAGCGCGAGCTCCTTCTGGCGCACGTTGGCGGCGAGCTCGAGCATGCCGTTCGCCTCGAGCAGGCGGATCAGCTCGCCGACCACGCGCCGCGCGGTCGGCGAGCCGGCCGGGGCCCGCGTCGACGCGCGCCGGAGGAGGGGCACCGCGTCCGCCGGGGAGCGGATCTTGTCGATGAGCAGCCGCGCCGCCGTGTAGAGCAGCCGCGCCGCGCGGTCGTCGTCGCTCTCGTGATCGGCCTCCAGGGAGAGCGCGCTGACGAGGCCGACGATGCCGTCGTGGTGCACGAGGTGGCGGCGGAGCGCTTCCCGCACGGGCCCAGGCCCTGGATCGAACGCGATCGCGCCCTCGAGGGACGCGAGGGCGAGCTCCGGCTTGTAGAGCTTTCGATCGAGCACGGCGGCGCGCTCGACGTGGACCCAGGCGGTGAGCTGGCCGTCGCCGTCCGGCCGCCCGCGCCCTGGGGCGTAGGCGGCGGAGAGCCGGTCGAGGTGCGCGGCGAGGTCCTTGGCCGCCTGCTCGGCGCCGCGGGCGCTCTCGCGCCGGAGGGCGATCTCGAGCCCGCGCAGCGACGCGGCGTGGAGCGGGACGAGCCGCAGCGCCTCGGTGAACGCCTCGCAGCTCTCGGGCGTCCGCCCGAGGGCCTGGAGCAGGCGCGCCCGCTCGGCGAGGAGGTCGGCCCGGAGCGCGTCGGTCTCGGCGACGCGGAGCTTGTCCTCGACGACCTCGAGCGCGAGGGCGAGCTCGGTGCGCGCGTCGAGCACGCGGTGGACCCGCGAGAGCGCCGGCTCGAGCGTGCGGGACAGCTGTCGAGCGCGCTCGTACGAGCGGCGCGCGGCGGCGGGGTTCTTGAGCACCCGCTCTTCATGGATGCCGAGCTCGACGAGGGCGCGCGCCGCGCCGACCGGATCGCTGCCCTTGAGCCGCTCGGCGCGCTGCTGGAGCTCGGCGGCGAGGTCCGGCGCGGCGACCTGCGGGCTCTGCGCGGGCGCCTCGGGCGCGTTCGGCTGCGAGCGTGGCGCCGGAGGTGGCTGGGCGGGCGCGTGCGCGGGCGCATGCGCGGCGCTCGGCGCGTGCAGGACGGTCGCCGCATGCGCGGCGCTCGGCGTGTGCAGGACGGTCGCCGCATGCGCGGCGCTCTGCGCGGGCGCCGCCGTGCTCGGCGCGGGCGTGGCGCCCGGCGCGTGCGCGGCGCTCGGCGTGACGCCCGGTATCGGCGTGCGCGTGGCGCCCGGCGTGGGCGCGCCGCCTGGCAGCGGCGCGCGTGGGGCGCCCGGCGTGGGCGCGCCGCCTGGCAACGGCGTGCGCGTGGCGCTCGGCGCGTGCGCGCCGCCTGGCAGCGGCGTGCGCGTGGCGCTCGGCGCGTGCGCGCCGCCTGGCAGGGGCGTGCGCGTCGCGCTTGGCGCGGGCGCCGGCGCGGCGCTCTGCACGGGCGCCGGCGCGGCGCTCTGCACGGGCGCCGGCTCGGCGCTCTGTGCGAGCGCCGGCTCGATCGACTCGACCGAGATGGGCGCCGGCGACGAGCTCGGCTCGACCGAGATGGGCAGCGGCGTCGCGGTCGGCTCGACCGAGATGGGCAGCGGCGTCGCGGTCGGCTCGACCGAGATGGGCATCGGCGTCGTGCTTGCGTCGAAGGCGGCGATCGCCTGGGCCGCGCCGCCCGGCTGGGAGCCAGGCGCCGGCTTCCCTGCGCTCGCGGCGGAGCCTGGAGCGGGCTGCGTTGCGGCGCGGTTCGGGCTGGGCGGGCGCTGGCCTGGGCCGCGCGCCGGAGGGCGGGCCGGACTGGAGCCAGAGGGCGCTGCCGTCGTCTTGGACCGGCCTCCCGGAGGCATCGGCGGCGGTGGCCTTGACGGCGGCGCAAGCGACGGCGGCGCCGGTGGCGGCGGCGCCGGCGGCCCGCTCGCGACGCTGCCGTCCTTGCGGCGGATCAGCGGCGGTGGCCTGCTCGGTACCGGCGGCGGTACGCTCGGGGCTGGCGTCTTGTTGGGCCCTGGCGGCGGCGCGCTCGGCGGCAGCGGCGGGCTCGACGCCAGCGGCGGGCTCGGCAGCGGCGGCGGGATCGAGGGTAGCGGCGGGCTCGGCAGCGGCGGCGGATTCGGCGGCGGCAGCGGGCTCGCGGTCGCCGGCAGCGGCTCGCCGCCTGTCGACGCGCTCGCGGCCGCCGGCAGCGGCTCGCCGCCTGTCGGCGCGCTCGCGGCCGCCGGCAGCGGCTCGTCGCCTGTCGGCGCGCTCGCGGCCGCCGGCAGCGGCTCGCCGCCTGTCGGCGCGCTCGCGGCCGCTGGCAGCGGCTCGTCGCCTGCCGGCGTGCTCGCGCTCGGCGGCGCGCCGAGCTTCGACGTGCTCGTGCCGACGAGCAGCGTCTTCGCGCCGGGCTGAGGTTGCGCGCTCGCGCGCGTCATTTGAGCGTTGTCGGCGTTGGCTTCCCAGCCACCTTCGTCCGGCGATCCGGACAGGCTCGGCAAACCAGGCCGGCGCGACGCTTCGTGTTGCGGATCGTCCCCGTGGGCCACCGCCGCGGATGCTACACATCCACGCGCCTTCAATCTACAGCCGATGCGCCTGCTCGCTGGCGTTGCGCGCTTACCGATACAGGGGCGACCTACTTGTTGAGCGGTGCTGTCGATGCGCAGCGCAGCAAGGCGAGCTTCATCGCTTTTCCGGCCGGGTGCGCCACGAGCAGCGCCTCTGCGGAGGCGGCGATCGGCTCGCCGCGCCCGAGGGCCGGCTCGGCTTGCAGCCCGCCTTCGAGCTCGCCTCTCGCGGTGAGCGCCGCGAGCTGCGTCGGGCCGGACGCGTTCGCGATGGCGAGCCATGCCGCTGCGCCCGCGGCCTTCGCCGGGTCCTGCCCGCCCGGGCCTCGCGCGCCGGGGAGGAGCGCCGGCACCCCGGCGCCCAGGCCCAGCGCGGCCTCGGGCGGGGCGTCCTGGTCGCGATCGCCGCCGACGAGCACGCGCGGCTCGCTGGCGCCGCCGAGCCGCACCAGCACGGCGCTGATGCGCCCTCCGATCGACCCGCTCGGGGTGTCGTCGTCCCGGAAGGCGAGGATGAGCCCGTCGTCGTCGCCGAGCGTCAGGTCGTAGGCCAGCACGTGTCCGTTCTTGGGGGTGACCGCGCGGGGCGTCGCGGTGAGCGCGCCCGTCTCGTCGAGGGGGACCACCTCGATCCACTGGTGGGTGATCGTCTCGCCTGCCGCGGCGGTGTCTTCGTCGCTGTCGTCCTTCTTCGCCGCGGCCTTTCGCGCCGGCTCCTCGGCGCGCGCGATGTACGCGAGCCAGTAGCCGCCCGGCCGGCCGAGCACGCGCGGCATCTCGGCGTCGGTGCTCGGCTGGGAGACCGGGCGGGCCGACGTCACGGAGCGCAGCGTGCCCACGTCGGCCGAGGCCAGCATGATCCGCGATCGCTTGCCGTCGCGGGTCACGTCGTCCCAGACGATGACCGCGCGCTCGCCCGACGCGGCGATGTCGAGCGCGAGCGACTCGTCCCGCCCCTCGGCGAGCTCGGCCCCCCACGTCACGTGGTCCCCTTCGACCCTGGCGACCTTGATCGCGCGCCCGCCCGCGTTCGGCTCGAGCATCGCGGCGAGGATCGCGCCCCCGGCGCCCGCGACGACCGGAGGATCCATGTCCCCGCGCGATCGCGCGAGGCGGACGAGCTTCCCCTGGGCGCCGTCGGCCGAGAGCGTCGCCACCATCGCGACGGTCCCTCCCTCGGCTTCGCGCTGGGCGCCCACGGCGAACCCGCCGGAGAACGTCGTCCCGCGGCCGATCTCGACGGCGAACGGCGCGATGTCTTCAACGCTGTCCGCGCTGTCCGCGCCGCCGCCCCCCGCGCCTTGCTCGGCCCCGCGCGCGGGCGGCGCGTCGCCGATGACGAACGGCGGCGGGCTCGCGGGCGTGCAGCGCGGGGGCTGCGGCCGCGGCGCCGCGCCGGCGTCGTCGGCGTCGCTCGGCGCGGACGCCGCGGGGTTCGCGCCGGGCGGCGCGGGCGCGTCGCTCGTGGCGCCTCCCGGTGTGGAGCAGGCGCGCCACACCACGAGGCCACCGACGACGAGGACGACGGCCAGCGCGCCCTTCCAGGCGACGCCCTCGGGCTCCTCCGCCGGCGGCGGCTGTCGATCTGCGCCCGTGCTCCCCTGGCTGGTGTTCCGCTGGGCGGCGCGCTGGTCGGGATCCATGGGGCGTGGGTGTTAGCGCTGATCGCTCCGCGAGGGCAGGGGGAGCGTATTGCGGCGCCAGATCTGTGTGGCAGTTCGGCCGCCTCTGCGCGGCGCGACGCCGGTTCGCGCGCGCCGGGTCGTGCCGATATCCATCGATGCTCGATATCGACCCTCGAGGGACCATTTCGGGGCGCAGGACCCTGCGAGTTCACCTCCGCCAGGAGGACGAGCGATCACCGAAACAGCCATCTTGTTCCCGAGCCCGGCGTGCGTTTGAGCCAGGCCGATCTTGTCCACGACGGGCCTCCCGACACGGCCCCTCCATGGATAATCAACGACCTGAACGACCCTGGGGAGCGCACGCGCGCAGGCGAGCTCATCGGCATCGCCGGCTGGACCCACGATCGCGGCGCGCGCCGCGCTCCGGGCATCCGGGTGAGCCGAGAACTTCCCCTCCGCCGCCGGCGAGGCTAACGAGCGGCTGTCAGCTTCGTCCGTCCGGCGCCTGGCGCCGCGGCCCTCCTCTCGTTCGTCGTGATGACCAGCCGTCCTCTCCTCGCCGCCTTCCTCCTCGGGCTCGTCGCGCTCTGCTGCGCGGCCTGCGTCGGCTCCTCGCCCACGCCGCTCGCCCCTGCGCTCCGCGGCTCGATCGGCGTCCCGCACCACGGCGTCATCACCGACGCCGTCGAGCTCCCGAAGCAGGGCCCGGGCTACCGGCTGCTCCGCAGCAACGGCATCCGGTGGGGGACGGCGGGGCTGGTCGCCGCGGTCCAGCGCGCCGCGGCGGAGGTGGCGCTGGCGCGCCCCGGCGGCGCGCCGCTCGTCGTCGGCGACCTCTCCGCGCGCTACGGCGGCGCGACGCGGGGCCACCGGTCCCACCGCACCGGGCGCGACGCCGACCTCTTGCTCTACGCGCTGACCCCGGACGGCCGCCCTGTGCGGTCGCCGGGCTTCGTCGCCATCGGGCCGGACGGGCTCGGGCGGATCAGCGATGGCGCCGAGGAGCCCGCGTCGCCGCGCGCCGGGGCGCCGCAGTACGTCCGCTTCGACGTCGAGCGGGAGTGGCTGCTCGTGAAGTCGCTCATCCGCTCGCCCGACGCGCACGTCCAGTGGCTCTTCCTGGCCCGCTGGCTCGAGGCGCTGCTCATCGAGTACGCGCGCGCGCTCGGCGAGGACCCGGAGCTCATCTGGTATGCCGAGAGCGTGCTGCTCCAGCCGCGCGACAGCACGGCGCACGCCGATCACATCCACCTCCGCGTCGCGTGTACGCCGGACGAAACTCTCTCCGGCTGCCTCGGCGGCGGCCCGCAGTGGCCCTGGCTGCCGGCGGTGCCGCAGCTTATTCCGCCGTCGGACGGCGATCTCGCCGCTGCGCTGCTCGACGACCTCTTGCCTGGAAGCGCCGCCGCGGGCTCTCGCGTGGCGGCTCCCGACAGCGCGCTGTGAGCCACCTCCTGGCGCACGGCGACGCGGCCGACGTCTGCGCGGCGCTCCCCGCGGACGTGCGGTTCGATCTCGTCTACCTCGATCCGCCCTTCGGCGTCGGGACGACGATGACCGCGCGGGCGGCGCGCGGCCAGGCGCGCGGCCGGCGCAGGCCGGAGAGCGGGCCCGACGCGTACGACGATCGCGCGAGCGCCGACGCGCTCGTCGCGATGCTCGCGCCGCGCCTCGAGGCCATCCGCGATCGCATGACCGAGGGCGCGACGCTGTACCTGCACCTCGATCACCGCGCGGTCCACGACGCGAAGGTCGCGTGTGATCGCCTGTTCGGCCGCGGCGCCTTCCTCGGCGAGATCATCTGGGCGCCTGGCAACGGCGGCCGGGGCGCGCGCGGCTTCTCGGTCACGCACCAGACGATCCTCCTTTACGCGCGCGCCGCGAGCGAGCGCGGCCAGGTGGTCTACAACGCCGCGGATCCGACGCTCCGCGAGCCGTACGCCGAGACCAGCCTCGCGATGCATTTCAAGCACCGCGACGAGGACGGCCGCCTGTACCGCGAGCGGATCCTCGGCGGCAAGGCGTACAGGTACTATGCCGACGAGGGCCGCCGGCTCGGGAGCGTGTGGAGCGACATTCCCGGGATGGTCGCCAACACCCCGCTGCGCCGCGAGGCCACGGGCTACCCCACGCAGAAGCCGGAACGGCTGCTGGAGCGCATCGTCCGCGCGTCCTCCGCGCCCGGCGCGACCGTCGCCGACCTCATGTGCGGAAGCGGCACCACCCTCGTCGCGGCCGCGCGCCTCGGCCGCCGCTTCGTCGGCGGCGACCGGAGCCCGCTCGCCTTCGCGACGGCGCGGGAGCGGCTCGACCGCGAGGGGATCGTGTACACGGCGTACGAGTCCGTTCCAGCCGCGGACGGCGAGCCGGAAGATCCCTGACGCTGGGCCCCGGCGAGCGCGCTGGGCGATCGAGGAGGGCTCTCCCTCGGCTTGTGGAGCCGTCCGAGCGTTGCAGAGACCCGTTTCAAGGCTTGAGAAGGCCGACTCGGGCGCCGAGTGGCCCGTTTCAAGGCTTGAGAAGGCCGACTCGGGCGCCGAGTGACCCGTTTCAAGGCTTGAGAAGGCCGACTCGGGCACCGAGTGGCCCGTTTCAAGGCTTGAGAAGGCCGACTCGGGCGCCGAGTGGCCCGTTTCAAGGTTTGAATCAACCGTTGCAACCGGTTCGTCCGCGGCTTCGAGGGTAGAGGATAGGCCCGCTCTCCCTCTCGCCCTGGCTCAGACCAGATCGTCTATAGGCCCCGCGCCCTCGCGGACGATCTGCACCTCGCCCTGGCTCAGGTCGATCACGGTCGTCGGCACCGACCCGCCGGTCCCCGCGTCGAGGACGAGGGCGAGCCCCGGGAACCGGTCGTCGATCTCCCCAGGATCGATGATCGGATCCTCCCCGGGAGGCGCCGCGGTCGTGCTGATGAGCGGCCGCCCGAGCGCGCGGACCAGCGCGAGCGCGACCGGGTGGTTCGGCACGCGGATACCGACCGTCTTCTGCTTGAGGTGCACGTACTTCGGCACCTCGCGCGTCGCAGGGAGGATGAAGGTGTACGGCCCGGGCAGGTAGCGCTTGAGGATGCGGTACGTCTGGTTCTCGACGATCGCATAGCGCGCGATGTCGCTCAGATCCGGGCAGATGAACGCCAGGTTCTTGTTCTGGCGCATCCCCTTGATCTGATACACCCGCTCGATGGCCGCCTTGTTCATCAGGTCGCACCCGAACCCGTACACGGTATCGGTCGGGTAGCCGATGACCTCCCCCTTCTGAATGAGATCGATCGCTCGCGCGATCTTGCGGGGTTCCGGGTGATCGGGGTTGATGGGCTGGAGCACGGGAACGCAACCATGGGGCAGCCCGGTCGGCTTCGCCAGTGCTGGCCGCTCGGATGTTCGGCCAGCGTCGGGCAGCCGGGTGCGGGCGCTGCAAGTGAAGCGAGTGAAAACGAGGCGGGGCCAAGCCCCGAGACGCGAGCCGGTCGCACGCGCGACCGGCCCGAGGCGGAGATCGAAGATCCTGGCGGCGGCGCGGCTCGCTACTCCTTGAGCGCCTCGCTGCCGCCGATGATCTCCATGAGCTCCTTGGTGATCGCCGCCTGACGCGCCTTGTTGTACTCGAGCGTCAGGTTGTCGATCACTTCCTTGGCGTTCTTGTTCGCGGCGTCCATCGCCGTGAGCTTCGCGCCGAGCTCGCTCGCCATCGACTCGTAGAGCGCGCGCAGGATCGAGATGTCCACGTACATCGGCACGAGCCGCTCCAGGAGCGCGCCCTTGTCCGGCTCGTAGAGGAACTCCGACGCCGCGGAAGGCGCGCCGTGGCCGCCCTCGTCCCCCTGCTCCTGCTCCTTCGCCGGACCGCCGGCGGGCGGCAGGAGCCGCTCGACGACGACCGTCTGCGTGATGGCGCTCTTGAACTCGTTGTAGACGAGGTAGATCGCGTCGATCTCGCCCTTGTTGAACGGGGCGAGGAGCTTCGCGCCGACGGCCTGGGCCGTCTCGAGGTTGAGCTTGTCCCAGACCCCGGCCAGGTACTCGAGGATCGGCGCGCCGCGGCGGTTGAAGTAGTCCCGACCCTTGCGGCCGATGATCGCGAGCTGGACCTCCTGGCCCGCCTCCGTCCGGCTCTTCCACTCGCGCTCGGCGCGCTTGTTGATGTTGGTGTTGAAGGCGCCACAAAGCCCGCGGTCGCTCGTGAGCACCACGAGCAGCACGCGCCGCTCCGGACGGGTCACGAGCAGCGGGTGCAGCGCCTTCTCGCCACCGGCGGGCGCGCCCGCCTCGCCCTCCGCCCCGATCCCCTCCGCCGCGAGCGCCTCGGCCGCGGGAGCCGCGTCGCGCGTGATCGCCGAGAGCACCTCCTGCACCTTCACGGCGTAGGGCCGCAGCTCGGTGATGCGCAGCTGCGCCTTGTTGAGCTTGGCGCCCGCGACCATCTTCATGGCGCGGGTGATCTTCTGCGTCGACTTGACGCTGGAGATCCGCTTGCGAATGGACTTGAGGCTGGGCACGGCTGCCTACTTTTCCTTTGCCTTCGAGGCGCTCTTCGCGTTCTTCGACTTGGCCTTCGGCGCCGGCGCCTCCTCCTCGTCGTCGCCCGCGCCGTCCTCGTCGGCCGCGGTCGAGGCGCCGCCCGCTTCCACCGCGAACCGCTTCTTGAAGGTGTCGATCGCCTTGGTCATCCGGGACTTGAGGTCGTCGTCGAGGACCTTCTTCTCGCGGATGTCCGTGAAGATCTGCGGGTGCTTCGCCTCGACGAACTTGTAGAGCTCTTCCTCGAAGCGCGAGAGCGAGCTCACCGGCAGGCTGTCGAGCAGGCCCTGCGTGCCGGCGTAGATGATGAGGATCTGCTTCTCGACCGCCAGCGGCACGTACTGGCCCTGCTTCAGGATCTCGGTGAGGCGCGCGCCGCGCTCGAGCTGCGCGCGGGTCTTCGCGTCCAGGTCCGAGGCGAACTGGGAGAACGCCGCCATGGCGCGGTACTGCGCGAGATCGAGGCGGAGCGTGCCGGCGATCGACTTCATCGCCTTGATCTGCGCGTTGCCGCCGACCCGGCTGACCGAGATGCCGACGTTGATGGCCGGGCGGACGCCGGAGTAGAAGAGGTCGGCCTCGAGGAAGATCTGCCCGTCCGTGATGCTGATGACGTTCGTCGGGATGTACGCCGACACGTCACCCGCCTGCGTCTCGATGACCGGCAGCGCCGTGAGCGAGCCGCCCGACTTCGGATCGCGGACGATCTCGTAGTCGCTCGCCTTCGCCTTGTCCGAGAGCTGCTGCTCGAGCTTCTTGATCTCGTCCTTCTTCTCGTCCTTGCGCGCCTGCTCGAGCTTCTCGAAGAGCGCCCCGTCGATCGTCTTCCAGAGCGAGTCCTTCGCCGAGTGCATCCCGTGCGCCCCGACGTGCGCCTTGCCGTCGATGCCGCGGTACGAGGCGTCGCCGCCCTCGATCTTCGTCCCCTTCGACACGACGTAGAAGACGTCGGCCATCTTCGCGGCGCGCTCGAGGAGCCGGGAGTGGAGGTAGAAGACGTCGCCCGGGTACGCCTCGCGGCCCGGCGGGCGGCGGAGCAGGAGCGAGAGCTGGCGGTACGCGACCGCCTGCTTCGACAGATCGTCGTAGATGCACAGCGCGTGGCGCCCGCTGTCGCGGAAGTACTCGCCGATCGTCACGCCGGTGTACGGCGCGATGAACTGGAGCGGCGCGGTCTCGCTCGCCGTCGCGGCGACGATGATCGTGTACTCCAGCGCGCCGTGCGCATCGAGCTTGTCCACGACCTGGCGCACCGTCGACAGCTTCTGGCCGATCGCGACGTAGACGCAGATGACGCCCTTGCCCTTCTGGTTGATGATCGCGTCGACGGCGACGGCGGTCTTGCCCGTCTGCCGGTCGCCGATGATGAGCTCGCGCTGGCCGCGGCCGACCGGGATCATCGCGTCGATCGCCTTGATGCCGGTCTGCATCGGCTCGGTGACCGGCTGGCGCTGGATGATGCCGGGCGCCTTCACCTCGACGCGGCGGCGCTCCTTCGTCTCGAGCGGCCCCTTGCCGTCGATCGGCATGCCGAGCGCGTTCACGACGCGCCCGAGGGTCGCCTCGCCGACGGGCACCTCCATGATGCGCCCGGTCCGCTTGACGGCGTCGCCCTCCTTGATGGAGCTCGTGTCGCCGAAGATGGCGGCGCCCACGTTGTCCTGCTCGAGGTTCAGCACGAGCCCCATCAGGCTGCCGCCCTCCGAGCCGGTGAACTCGACGAGCTCGCCGGCCATCGCGCGGCTCAAGCCGTGCACGCGGGCGATGCCGTCGCCCACCGTGAGCACGGTGCCCGTCTCGGTGACCTGAGCGGCCTTGTCGATATTCTGGATTTGCTTCTTGATGATCTGGGAGATCTCTTCGGCGCGGAGCTGCATGCGGAGTCCTCTGTCGGGAGACGCTTGGGCTGCGGAGTCAACGTCGTCAAGGTCGAGGAGGCGCCGAGCGCCGGGCCACGACCCATCATGAAACAGGGGGGCTTGCTCGCGTCCCCTCAGGTCCTGAGCAGGTTGTCACGGAAGCTCGACAGCCGGGTCCGGAGGCTGCCGTCGATCACCTGATCGTCGATCTGGGTCACCACGCCCGCGATGAGCGAGGGATCCTGCCTGTGGGTGACCGAGATCTTCCTGCCGGTCGCCTTCTCGAGCTCGGCCCGGAGCCGGTCGAGGTAGCCGTCGCTCAGCGGGCCCGCGCTCGTCACCACGGCCCGGGCGACGTTCTGGTCCTGATCGACGAGGAGCGCGAGCTGCCGCGCGATCTCGGGCAGCGCCGCGAGCCGCCGGCGCCGCGCCAGCAGGAGGAGGGTGTTCTTCGTCACGTCCGAGAAGGCGGCGCGGCCGCCGAGCTCGCGGAGCAGCTCCTCGCGCGAGGCCTCCGGGATGAGCGGGTTGTCGAGGACGAGGCGGAGCTCCTCGCTCGCCGAGTACATCGCGCTGGCGTCCCCGATCTCCCTGGCGAGGGCCGCGAGGGTCCCGGTCTCCTTGCCGATCTCGAAGATCGCGCGCCCGTAGCGTCGGGCGACGGACTCGTAGCTCATGTCGCTGCTCCGGTGGTCTGGGCTCCGCGGCGCGCGCCGGCGGAGACGGCCGCGGGGATGGCCTTCAGGTAGTCTTCGTTGACCCGGTCGAGGTCCTGCTGGCCGATGCGCTGCCGGAGCAGCTCCTCGGCCGCGACGACGGCGTTCTGCACCGCCTCCTGGAGGAGCATGGCGCGCGCGGCCTTGAGCTCCTGCTCGGCGCGGAACTCGGCGTCGCGCCGCATCCGGACGCGCCGCTGCTCCGCCTCGGCGAGCACGTGGGCCTTCTCGACCTCCGCCTGCGCCGCGTGCTCGGCCTTGAGCTCGGCGAGCGTCTCCTCGAGCCGCGTGAGCTTGTCCTCGTACTCCTCGAGCCGCTGCTCGGCCTCCTGCTTGAGGCGCGACGCGTTGTCGAGCTCCTGCGTGATCGTCTGCTTGCGCTTCTTCAGCGCCTCCGCGATGGGCTTCCTCCCGAAGCGGACGACGATGAGCGCGAGCAGCCCGAAGTTCAGGACCGACGCGAGGAACGGCGGCGGCTCGTTCTTCGGATCGCAGGGGTTCTGCTCGTTGTGGTAGCGCCAGAGCAGGGCGTTGATCCCGCCCTTCGCGGCCGCCTCGTTGTTCACGCCGATGAGGCCGTGCCACCAGTTGACGTGCGGCGGCGGATCCGTCGGGCCGTGCCCGGGGCAGTGCCCCTCCCCGTGGGAGGCGTGCTCGGGCTGCGCGGGCGGCGGCGTGGGGCGCGCACGGCCGGGCTGCATGCCCGGCGGCCGGAGCCCATGGCCCGGCGGGAGCTGGCGGCCGCCCGGCCCGAGCGGCCGGCCGGGCTGCGCGTCGCGCGGGCGCTGCGGCATCTGCGGCGAGCCCGGCTGCGCCTGGGCAGGCGACGGGATGGGCGGGTGCCCGGGGGGCAGCGCCGGGTCGGAGCCCGGCGGCTGCGTCTGAGCCAGCGCCGTGCCGGCGGCGAGCGCCGCGGCGAGGCCGAGCGCGAGCGAGGAGCGGCGGAGCGGCTTCTTCACTGGCGCACCTCGCGGCCGAGCATGCTGGCGGCGATCTCCGCGGCGAGCGCGGGCTGGGCGGCGGAGAGCTCGCCGCGCATGCGGGCGACCTCGGCCGCGATCTTCGCCTTGCTGTCCTCGAGGATGCGCGCCGTCTCGGCCCGGGCCTCGGCCATGATCTGCGCCTCGATCTTCGCCGTCTCGGCGCGGAGGCGCTCTCGCTCGATCCCGGCCTCGCGCCGGACCTTCTCGATCTCGGCCTCGTAGCGGGTGAGCAGCTCGCCGGCGCGCTCGTCCATCTCGCGCGCCTCTCGCTTGGCGCCGTCGGTGCGCCGCTCGCGCTCCTCGAAGACGCGGAGCAGCGGATCGAACAGGAGCGGCTTGAGCACGACGACGAACGTCGAAAACAGGACGACCTGCGCCAGGAACGTCAGATCGAAGTCGACGGCGATGGCGCTGGCGCCGGACGCGAGGAGAGGGTGCATTGCGTTCGGGTTCACGGGTGCTTGTTCGGCGACGAGGGCGGCGCAGCGCGAGCCGCTCGCTGCCCCACGCCCCCCGGGGGGGCGATTTCGCGAGCCGGCACTAGCACGTGTCAGTCAAAGCTGGAAGGGTTCTCGCAGAGCGGACGAGCCCCTCTTTAACATCACGTCTCCTGACGACGCGCCCGCTCGCCGCTCGCGCTACAGGCCCGCGAGCGAGCGCATCATCTCTTCGAGGCCGGCCTCGAGATCGCCCTCGCTGGCGCGCGGCGCCGGCGCGCGGGTGGCGTCCTCGTCGCGGATGGCCTCGGCGGCGCGCGGATTGCGGAACCAGTCCTCGTCGAAGCGCTCGATCAGGCCGCGCCGATCGCGCGCGGCGAGGAGCGCCCCGGCGAGCCGGACCGCCGCGCCGGGATCGAGCGCCGGGACGACCCCGGCGAGCGCGCCCGGGATCGGCGCGCCGAGCGCGCGCGCGGTGGTCTCCTCGAAGCGGTCGCTCCGATCGCGCGAGGCCCGGAGCAGCACGTGCCCGCCTCCGCCCTGGCCGGCGCCGAACACGAGCGCCACGGTCGCGGCGTCGAGGCGCAGCGAGAGGAGGAGGCTGCGCGCGGTGGCGCGCGCCTGATCGAGCGCGCGGCCCCGCCCGAGCCCGAGCGCGCGGGCGCAGAAGACGGGATCGGCGACGAGGCCGCCGAAGAGCGCGGCGCGGCGCGCCAGCCGGAGATCGAACGGCGCGCGGGAGAGCGCGAACGGCCCGCGCGCTCCACCACCACGCGCGAGCGCCGCGCCGAAGCGGGCGAGCGCGCGCGCGAACGACGCCGCGCCGAGCGGCCGCGGCAGCGGTCCGAGATCGATCGCGACGCCCTCGGTCAGCTTCGTCGCGCGGAACAGCTCCTCGATCCACCGCGGGCCGAGCCGCGCCGGCCACCCCGACGCCGCGTCGCGGCCGACGGCGCGCCCGAGCGCGGCGTGCCAGGTCGGCTCGAGCTCGATCACCGACTCGGTCCGGCGCAGCAGCGCCTCCGCGGCGCCGATCGCCGCGCCGGGAGGGTCGCAGGGGAGCTCGATCGCGCGGAGGCCCTCCTCCGCGAGCCGCCGCGCCGCTTCATGCCTCCGCTCGACGAGCACGCGGGCGGCGTCGGCGACCGCGCCGGAGCCTCGGGCGAGCGCCTCGGCGAAGATCTGCCGTCCGGCGCTCGTCGGATCGGCGAGCAGCCTGAGCCGCGCCTCGTGGGGCGACATCCGCGCCGGCTCGGGCAGGTCGATCGTGACCAGCGGCGCGTGCCAGGCCGTGGCGAGCCGGACGCGGTCGGGCCAGACGACCCGCTCCAGCGTGAGCGCGTAGACCCAGTCGGCGAGCGGGGCCGCGAGGCCGGTCGGGTCCGGCGCGGCGGGTGACGTCGGGCTCGCGAGCCCGAGCTCCGCGCCGAGGCCCGGGGTCTTGCCGGTGAGCTCGAGGTAGGTCGTCCGCGAGCTGACGCGCCGGAAGGGATCGAGCGGGTTCTCGAGCCTGGCCCTCGCCTCGGCGGCGCTCGGGCCGTCCTCGTCTGCGGGGGGGGCCGGACCGCGCCGGGCGAGGTCGCCGTGCGCCGCGCGCCACGCGCGCTCCGCGCGGGCGACGTCCCGGTCGAGGCGGATCAGATCGATCTCCATGCTCATGACGTCATTTACCCGTGCATTACCCGTGCACCGCGGGTGCCGTCCCGAGCCGCCCGGCGATCTCGCCCTCGGCGCGCGCGAGCTCGGCCAGCCGGCCCCGGGTGGCGCCCTCGTCGCCGGCGACCTCGACGGCGAGGTCGACGAGGGTCCGGTAGTGCCGGGCCTCCGACGCGAAGAGCTCCTCGTACAGCGGCGCGAGCTCGTGCTCGCGCGCCGCGAGCCCGTCGGCGAGCAGCCTGAAGCGCTCGCAGGATCGGGCCTCGATGATCGCGCCGACGAGCAGCCGATCGATGAGCGCGGCCTTCGCGTTGCGCGCGCAGGTGCTCGAGGCCGCCTTGCGCAGCTCGCTCGCGTAGACGTCGGTCTCCGGCTTGCCGAGCGCGAGGCCGCGCTGCTCGATCACGTCGAGCAGCGCGCGGAAGTGCCGGAGCTCTTCCTCGGCGAGGTCGACGAGCGCCCGCGCGAGGCGCGGGAGCGACGGCCAGCGCGCGGCGAGCGACAGGGCGTTCGACGCCGCCTTCATCTCGCAGTGCGCGTGATCGGTCAGGAGCGCCGGCAGATCGGCGAGCGCCACGTCAGCCCAGCGCGGGTCGGTCGGTAGGGTCAGGCACAGCACGCAGGGCCGACCTAGAGCAGCCGCGCCGCGGCGAGAAGGGGGAGCCAGGCTTCGAGGCCGGCGCGGCCGCGACGATCGCTCCGGACGCGTCGCAGAGCGACGGTCACCCGCACAGGAGACGGGCCCAGATCGGCGTTTTCGGCGCGCAAGCGCACTCCGGTGCGCTGAGCACCGAAAACGTCGAGGTGGGCCCGTATCCGCAGCGGGTGGCCGTCGCTCTAGAAGCTGTCGGACGAGCCGCGGGTCAGCCCGCTCGACTCTAGGTGGTACGCGAGCCCGACCACGAACGTGGTGGGTCCTCCGCCGGCGAGGGCTCGCCGCACGGTGCCCTCGACCGCGAACTGGGTGCCTACATAGGCGAGGCCGAACGACAGCGCGTGCTGGTCGGCGCCCTGGTCGAAGCGGTAGCCGGCGCGGAGCGGGAAGTGATCGGCGACGAGGTACTCGCCGCCGGCCATGAGGCGGAAGGTGGTGTCGCGGTAAGAGTTGAGGTCGGCGAGCCCGTCGACCTCGATCGAGAAGTCGGCCGTGCCGAGCCCGACGCCGCCGCCGACCGTGGTGGGGAGCAGCCCGTTGTCCGGATAGGTGAGGTTCTGTCCGACGGCCGCGATGTACAGGCTGTCGGTCGCCTTGACGGTGAGCGCGGCGTCGAACGTGAACTCGTCGACGAAGGCGTGCCGGCCGACGAGCTTCCCGTCCTCCCACGCGCGCAGCCCGCCCGAGACGGAGCTGTCGCCGAGGCCGCCCTGGAGCAGGGTCCCGTCCTGCGTGATCTTGGCGTAGCGGCCGGTGAGCCCGACGAAGACGCGCTCGGTGAGGGGGTAGGCGAGGCCTGCCCGCGCGTCGAGGTAGGAGCGCTTGATGCCGCCGTCGTCCATGTCGACGAAGCCGCCCACGAAGGAGAGCGCCCCGGCGAGCTTGCCGGTGACCGAGTCGACGACGACGCCGCCGTAAGCGTGCCGGCCGGCCTCGGGGCTCCCCTGGAAGAGGGCCTGGAGGTGGTAGACGCGGGTCTCCACCATGGCGGACGGGTTGAGGAAGACGGCCGACGTCCCGTTCCCGAGGGCGCGCAGCGCGCCCCCGAAGGCCGCGGCGCGGGGCGTCTCATTCTCTCCGTAGGCGTAGGCGAGCTGGGGCGGCAGCTCGTCGGCCGCCGCCGCCGGCCCTGCGGCCGACGCCATCAGGAGCGCGCCTGCCGCCGAGAGGGCCCCGGTCCGCCAGGCGGCCGCCGCCCGGCGCGACGCCCCCTCCGGCCGCTGCGCCAGGAGTGCCCCCCTTGTCAACCGGATCCCTGACGACATCGCCTCGCCATAGCGCACACCTGGACCCCGGGGGCAAATTCTCGGCTCCTGAAAACCGGCGAACCTCGGTCGCTCTGTGCTGGACGAACTCCGTCTTCCTCAAAAAGCTGGAAAACCCGCCACGTCGAGGCTCTTGACGACGAGATGAGCGGGTTTTGCTCTGCAATCGTGAGCGCGTCGTAAAAATCACCGCCCCGCGTCGGGAGTTTTGGCGCCTCGTGTCCGGCAGCCAGAGGTCGGTCGACGCGAAGCCGACTTCGCAGTGTGTCAGGGACTGAATTTATAACAATAGTATCGGATACTTGAGCCAAGTTTCGCAGTTGGGGATAGACGCCCGGACTCACCCGGTGCTACCTCCGATTCGTCCTCGGGGCGGTTCCGTGCCGCACCGGGTCCTCCAAACGGTGGCCTCGAAAGGGGCGCTGCGGGTTACCGAGCTCTGTGAGGCGGTATGGGGGACGGCTGTGCCGATCTGTCTTTCAATGCGATGGACCTCGACGCGACGGCTGTACCCCCACCTCGATCGGCGTGCTCGGCTGCAGCCGGGCCGGACCCAGGTACAGGAGGGCTGTACTGTTCACCCGCAGTTGGCGGGAGCATGCGGACGATTCCCCGAGGACGAAGCGGCCGTGGGCGGACTGTTGAAAAGTCGACACGCCCTTCGATTACATTCAGAATAACATAGAGATCTCCAGGAGTTAGAGGCGAGTCCTCGCTGTGAGACCTGTGGATAAGTTGGGGGCGACGGTTCTTTCGGTCGCCCCCGAAACCTATTTTCGTGGAGCGGACTTCAGAGCAGCG